>NZ_LT907845.1:0-4238582 GCF_900215475.1 Halomonas sp. hl-4
CCGGATATCGTCGGCGTGGAACTTACCGGCAAACTACAGCCGGGCATTACCGGTACCGATATGGTGCTGGCGATTACCGAGTTTTTACGCAAGGAGCGTGTGGTCGGCGCCTACCTGGAGTTTTACGGTGAAGGTGCCGATGCGCTAACCGTGGGCGACCGCGCAACGATCTCCAACATGACGCCAGAGTACGGCGCCACGGCAGCGATGTTTTATATCGATAGCCAAACCATCGACTATCTCAAGCTCACCGGTCGCGAAGACGAGCAGGTGGCGTTGGTTGAAGCCTATGCCAAGCATACTGGCTTGTGGGCCGATAGCCTGACCACGGCCGAGTACGAGCGGGTGCTGACGTTTGATCTGTCAAGCGTAACGCGCACCCTGGCCGGGCCATCCAACCCCCACGCCCACTTACCCACTTCAGAGCTTGCCAAAAACGGTATCGCGGGGGATATGGATAAAGCCCGAGCAGAAGAGAAAGCTGGCCGGATGCCCGACGGCGCGGTGATTATCGCCGCCATCACCAGCTGCACCAATACCTCCAACCCGCGCAATATGGTGGCGGCGGGGTTGATTGCCCGTAACGCCAACAGGCTGGGTTTAACCCGCAAACCTTGGGTCAAGTCCTCGCTGGCGCCTGGCTCAAAAACCGTCAAGATGTATCTGGAAGAAGCTGGCTTGATGGGCGAGCTGGAAGACCTGGGCTTTGGCGTGGTGGCCTACGCGTGCACCACCTGCAATGGCATGTCCGGTGCGCTGGAGCCGAAGATTCAGGAAGAGATAATCGAGCGCGATTTATACGCTACGGCGGTGTTGTCGGGTAACCGCAACTTCGACGGGCGTATTCACCCCCACGCCAAGCAGGCGTTTCTGGCCTCGCCACCGCTGGTGGTGGCTTACGCCATTGCCGGTACGATCCGCTTTGATATCGAAAAGGATATTTTAGGGCACGATGCCCAGGGCAACCCGGTCACTTTGAAAGATATATGGCCTGACGACAGCGAGATCGACGCGATTGTGAAATCGTCGGTAAAACCCGAGCAGTTTCGCGATACCTATATCCCGATGTTCGACCTGCAGAAGGCGGCGCGAACCCTGGTTAGCCCACTGTATGAGTGGCGCCCCCAGAGCACCTATATTCGTCGCCCGCCCTACTGGGAAGGCAATATGGCTAAAGAGCGCGGTTTGAAGGGTATGCGCCCGCTGGCGATTCTGCCGGACAACATCACCACTGATCACCTTTCGCCTTCTAACGCGATTCAGTTGAATAGCGCGGCGGGAGAATATCTGGACAAGATGGGCCTGCCCGAGGAGGACTTTAACTCCTACGCCACCCACCGGGGCGACCATTTAACCGCCCAGCGCGCTACGTTGGCCAATCCTAAGTTGTTTAACGAAATGGTCCACGACGAGCAGGGCAAGGTGGTGCAAGGGTCGCTGGCCCGCGTTGAGCCCGAGGGTAAGGTCACGCGGATGTGGGAGGCAATCGAAACCTACATGGCCCGCAAGCAGCCGTTGATCATTATCGCCGGTGCCGACTACGGTCAAGGGTCCTCTCGTGACTGGGCGGCCAAAGGCGTTGCGCTGGCCGGGGTCGAAACCATTGTGGCCGAAGGCTTCGAGCGTATTCACCGCACCAATTTGATCGGCATGGGCGTGATGCCGCTGCAGTTCGAAGAGGGTACAACGCGGCACACATTGGCGTTGGACGGCACCGAAATTTACGATGTAGAGGGGGCGCCGCAGCCGGGGGCCAAGCTCACGCTGGTAATCCATCGCCAAAGTGGTAGTGCCGAGCGTGTGCCGGTGATTTGTCGTCTGGATACCGCCGAGGAGGTGTCGATTTACACCGCCGGCGGTGTGTTGCAGCGGTTCGCCCAGGACTTTCTTGAATCCACCGCTGCCTAGCTGGAGATAACATCAAATGCCTTATGGCCCCCAACTCAAAATCCCCGCCACCTATATGCGTGGCGGCACCAGTAAGGGTGTGTTTTTTAAACTCAGTGATTTGCCCGATGCCGCCCAGCGGCCCGGCAAAGCGCGAGATCAGCTGCTGCTGCGGGTGATTGGCAGCCCCGACCCTTACGAAAAGCAAATCGACGGCATGGGCGCGGCAACGTCCAGCACCAGTAAAACGGTGATTCTGTCGAAAAGTGAATCGTCGGAACACGACGTTGATTATTTATTTGGCCAGGTCTCCATCGATAAGCCCTTTGTGGATTGGAGCGGCAACTGCGGCAATCTTTCCGCGGCGGTGGGTCCCTTTGCGATTACCAACGGCCTCGTTGATCCTGGGCGCATCCCGGAAAACGGTGTGGTCGAGGTGCGCATCTGGCAGGTCAATATCCAGAAAACCATTGTGTCACGGGTGCCAATTAGCAACGGGGAGGTGCAGGAGACCGGTGACTTTGAGCTCGACGGCGTGACGTTCCCCGCTGCAGAAATCCCGGTGGCCTTTATGGACCCGGCCGATGGCGAAGGGGCCATCTTCCCCACCGGCAACCTGGTGGATGACCTGGATGTCCCGGGCGTGGGCGTTTTGAAAGCCACGCTGATCAACGCGGGTATTCCTACGGTGTTTATCAACGCTGCCGACATTGGTTATACCGGTACCGAGCTTCAGGATGCTATCAATGGCGACAGCAAGGCGCTTGCCATGTTTGAAACTATCCGTGCCCATGGCGCCGTGCGCATGGGGCTGATTAAGCACGTAGATGAGGCGGCCAGTCGCCAGCATACGCCGAAAGTAGCGTTTGTCGCACCGTCGGCCAGCTATACTGCTTCTAGTGGAAAAGCAGTAAGCAGCAAAGCTATCGATCTGGTAGTAAGGGCGCTTTCAATGGGCAAGCTACACCACGCGATGATGGGAACAGCGGCCGTGGCGATTGCCGCGGCAGCGTCAATTAACGGTACGTTGGTCAATGAGGCAGCGGGTGGCGGGGAGCGCGACGCGGTAACGTTTGGTCATCCTTCAGGCAGTTTGCGTGTGGGCGCGCAGGCAAGCTTGATTGAAGGGCGCTGGCAAATTGATAAAGCCGTAATGAGCCGCAGTGCGCGGGTGTTGATGGAAGGAGCCGTGCGCGTCCCGGGCGATACGCTAAACCATTAGGGGGCAATGCCATGCAGACCGCCGACGTCAACGAGCGTCCTGACTACGATGCAGAGCTTCAGACTCTGGCGGATTACGTTCTCAACTTTGGCGCGCCTTCAGAGGAAGCACTGGCAACGGCGCGCTACTGTTTGATGGATACGCTGGGCTGTGGGTTGCTGGCACTGCGTTTCCCGGAATGTACCAAGCACCTTGGCCCGCTAGTTGAGGGCACGGTGGTACCGCATGGCGCCCGCGTACCGGGTACCTCGCTGCGGCTAGATCCGGTAAAAGCAGCCTGGGATATCGGTACCATCGTGCGCTGGCTTGATTACAACGATACCTGGCTTGCTGCGGAGTGGGGGCACCCCTCTGACAATCTGGGCGCGATTCTTGCCGTTGCGGACCATCTCTCCCAAAAGCGAGTGGCCAAAGGTGCTGCGCCTCTGGTGATGGGCGACGTTCTGCATGCCATGATCATGGCCCATGAGATTCAGGGCGTTTTAGCGCTGGATAACAGTTTCAACCGCGTGGGCCTTGACCACGTGGTGCTGGTGAAAGTGGCCTCCACCGCCGTTGTCGCCAAGCTGATGGGCGCTGACCGTGAGCAGTTGCTCTCGGCACTCTCACACGCCTGGGTAGATGGCCAAAGCCTGCGCACCTATCGTCATGCGCCCAATGCAGGCTCCCGGAAGAGCTGGGCAGCGGGGGATGCCACCTCCCGCGCTGTGCGTCTGGCGGACATCGCCATGCGCGGCGAAATGGGCATTCCCAGTGCTTTGACAGCGCCTCAATGGGGGTTTTACGACGTCTCCTTTAGCCATAGCAATAAAGACCTCAGTCTCAAGCCCGAGGGCGAGCGTAAGCTCCACTTCCAGCGTGAGCTGGGCTGCTACGTGATGGAAAATATTTTATTCAAAGTGGCTTTCCCCGCTGAATTTCACGCCCAGACCGCCTGTGAAGCGGCGGTGGCGTTGCACCCTCTGGTTAAAGATCGCCTAGCATCTATCGAGCGTATTGTGATCACCACCCATGAAGCGGCTATTCGCATCATTTCCAAGACCGGGCAGCTTGCTAACCCTGCTGACCGTGATCACTGCCTGCAGTACATGGTGGCGGTGCCCTTGATGCAGGGAGAATTAACCGCTGACCACTACGAAGATGACTTTCACGCGCGACACCCGCTGATTGATCAGCTTCGCGCAAAAATGGTTGTGGAAGAAGATTCTGATTATTCAAGCGCTTATCATGATCCTGATAAACGTTCGATTGCCAATGCTGTGCAGGTGTTTTTTGATGATGGTACGGCCACCGAGAAGAGAGTAGTGGAGTATCCGCTGGGCCATCGCCGCCGCCGCGACGAAGGCATGCACCTGCTAATGGAGAAATTTCAGCGCCATCTTGCCACCCGTTTTCCCGCGCGCCGCTGTGAGGCGATTAGGCTCGCGTGCAATGACCATGCTGCACTTTCATCAATGCCGGTCGATAATTTTATGGCGCTATGGGAAATGACCCCTTAAATAGCGAACCGCCCGATACGCTAGCGCGATCAGGCGGTGTTTGCACTCGTGCGCTTAGTCCTCAACAGTAATTTGGTCGCGCATACGGTCAACGGTGGCTGGCCCAATGCCACTGACGCGGGTCAGGTCTTCGGCGTTTTCGAAGTCGCCGTTCGCTTCGCGATCCTCAATAATTGCCTCAGCGCGGCTTGGGCCGATGCCCGGCAGCTCATCAAGCAGTTCGGTATCGGCGCTATTGATATTAATCGGGGCAATGTCTTGGGCCAGGCCGTTGCTGGCAACCCCAATGCCGATGCTCAAGAGTAATGCGGCAAATAATCCTTTCAGTGATAGCTTCATTCCAAGCCCCTTATGTTGGTTATCCGTCCTGTGGTTAACGGGAAATCCCCCGCTCTTTCACCTTAACTGGATTTCTGAGCGATGCTGTCGGAGATTAGCGATTCATCATGTAAGCCTTTTGCCATGTGTGTATGGCAAAAGGCTTACATAGCGAGCCGGGGTGACTGATATAATGCGCCGAAACACTTGGGGAGCTTGGCATGGCTGTTACTGAATCACCGCTGATTATCGCACTTGATTACCCTTCGCTGGATGCGGCGCTGTGTATGGCCGATCAGTTGGATCCGTCTCGCTGCCGGCTTAAAGTTGGCAAAGAGTTATTCACCCGCAGCGGGCCGGCCGTGCTGGAAGCATTGCACGGGAGGGGCTTTGAGGTATTTCTGGACCTTAAATTCCATGATATCCCCAATACCGTGGCCAGCGCGGTCGAAGCGGCGGCGGAGCAGGGGGTGTGGATGGTCAACGTGCATGCCAGCGGTGGCCGGGCGATGATGGAGGCGGCGGCTAAACGGTTAGAGCAGCAGCGCCTTGAGACTCGCTTGATAGCCGTCACGGTGCTAACCAGCATGCAGGCCGACGATCTGACGGAGATCGGGGTATCTTCAACGCTTGGCGAACATGTAACGCGGCTGGCTCAATTAGCCCAGCAAAGTGGTTTGCATGGCGTGGTGTGTTCCGCCCAGGAATCGGCTCAGCTTGCGTCACTGTGTGGCGACGCGTTCTTGAAAGTGACCCCAGGCATCCGGCCTGCGTTCGCCGCCGCTAATGATCAGCAGCGCATTATGAGCCCCAGTGAGGCGATACAGGCAGGCAGTACGCACTTAGTGGTGGGACGCCCAGTCACCCAGGCAGAAAGCCCGATGGACGCGTTGATGGCTATCGAGAAAGAACTGGGGGTACGGCTATAAGTTACCCATTCGGTGCTGCGATCACTACTCGCCTTCTACGCCGATAATCGGTTTGATGGTGCCCCAATAGCGACAGGTAGGGCACTGCCATTGCAGGGCGTCGCTGGTAAAGCCGCAGCGTAGGCAGCGATGTCGAGGACGGTCCTTCAATAATGCTTCGGTGTGGTATTTGAGCAGCACCAGGCGCGTATCCGGCGAGTCCCTGCCCTGCAGGCGCTGGCTTTCAATATACAGATCAACCAGATAGTTGAGCCCTCGTAAACTGGGGGCGCGGCTAAGTAGTTCGCCAGTGACGCTAATGGCAGGGTCGACTCCATCCCGATGATGAACCAGCTCACCTAGCTCGATGATTAAGCTGGTGTAGGGAGCGACCTCAATCAGTTGATTTAGATGTGTTTCAAGCCCGACGACATCGTCGTTGCGCTGATAGGCGCGCTTTAACGCTGGCAGCATGGTCGGTAGATGAGCGATATCTTGGTCCAGAATACGCGTTAAGCGACTGATTGCCTGGGGATAACTGCCGTTATCCATATCGAGATCGGCGAGTATTAAGTTGGCGCGCACGCACTGTGGGTCGAGCTGTAAGGCTTTTTTCAAATGGCGTTTGGCCAACGCCCGGCTGGCATTGGCGGTCTCAATCTCAGCCAGCTCACACTGCCAATGGGCCGCCGCCCGGCGTATGTTGGGGTACTGTTTAAATAGCGGAGCGGCGGTGTCAAAGGCGCTTTGCCAGTCCTTTTCGCGCTCTAATAAATCGATCAGCAGTCGTTTAGCGGGGTAGCGCAGTTCGCTATCGTGGTCCTGGTCGAGCAGCGTTCTTAGCAGTCGCTGAGCACGGTCATGAACCCCCAGCGCCACAAAATCGCGCGCAAGCTCCAGTTGTACCTTCGCGTTGGTAGCATCGGAGAGCGCCGGGCGTGCCAGCAGATTCTGATGAATGCTGACGGCTTTGTCGGCTTCACCCCGCGAACGAAATAGCCTACCCAGGGTGATGTGGGTCTCGACGGTATCGCTATTGACGTCCAGCGCATTGATAAACGTATTGATGGCTTCGTCGGGTTGCTCGTTGAGCAGATAGTTCAGCCCGACGAAGTAGTCTCGGGAGAGGCCGCTATTGGTAGGCGTCGTTTCGGGTGAGCGCCGAGACGCTTGACGAAAGCCAAGCCCGTAGCCTATCGCAATGGCGACAAATAAAACGCCCAGCAGCGCGATATCCAGCATTTAAGCCAGTTCCTTAAACTCCTGCGTGCGCAGCTGGTCAAGTTCCTTGCGTTGTTGTTTGCTGTGACGTTCGCTGCGCGCCAACTTGGCTTTGAGGCGAATATACACCCCCATCATGGCGAGCATGCCGACCAACACACCCAAGGTTAATGTCGCCAGCAGCCAGACGGATAGCGAAATGGCAGGTAGTTCTAGCCAAATTAGATTGAGCGCAATGGTTTGCTGGTTGTTGACCGCAAACAAAATGCCCACAAGCAGTACCACCAGCAAAATAATGGCCAGAATCAGCCCTTTAATCCAACGCATGAGAGGTTCCTAGTCAGTAGCTTTCACGGTAGTACCATTGTGTACGAGTCGTTGCCCGGCGTCATCCAAAGAAGGCATGAAAACCGGTTAAAGATTCGCATACGGTATTAACGCCTTTTTGAGTGTTAATACCCTAATGCGCGGCTGGCATCGACCTGCTCGCGTAATTCTTTACCCGGTTTGAAATGAGGGACGTATTTGCCTTCAAGCTCGACGGGTTCGCCGGTTTTCGGATTGCGCCCGGTACGTGGCTCACGGTAATGAAGCGAAAAACTTCCAAAACCACGAATTTCGACTCGCCCTCCACTGGCCAGTGCGTCGGTCATATCGTCGAGAATGATGCGAACCGCTGTCTCAACTTCTTTTGCCGAAAGTTCGGGTTGGTGCATGGCAATTTGTTCGATTAATTCAGATTTTGTCATCGGTTAGCTCCCTGCGGACGTTAAAGGCCGATCAATACGACCTATCTGCCACCTGTCTCAGCATACTGCGCAATAGGGGATAAAACAATTTAGCTAAAACAAGGTACTACAATCGGTAATAGCATAGGACAAGCTAGGCGCTGGCGCGACCCTGTGGCTTAGGTATACTGGCCTCTCATTCCATTTATTCACCTAAGAGAGGCCAACGTTGAGCGATGACACATCCCCAGCCGCTATTACCCGCAAGCGGCTTTATTGGCACTCACGTCGAGGTATGTGGGAGCTGGATTTACTGTTGATCCCCTTTTTAGAACAGCGCTACGACCATTTGGATGAAAATGATCAACGTGCGTTTCATCAGTTAATTGATGAAGAAGATCAGGATTTATTTGTTTGGCTGATGCGTCGTGAATGGCCGGAAGACCCAGCGTTACATCGCGTCGTTAAGATGATCGTTGAACATGCCGAAAACACCGATAATTCTGCCTATCGTACGCTCTAAGCTTTGGTGGGCGTTGCAAAGCGGTCTACTGCTTGGACTTGCTTTGATTTGCTTGATCGTCATGGGGTGGCTGGCGGGTGCGCTAGTGGTCTTAGTCGGGGGGATATATTTGTGGCGTAGTTTTAAGCAGCTTCCTAGCGGCATGCTTTATCTATTACCCCAGGCTGAGGGGCCGCTGGGTCGATGGTTGTTACCGCAAGGTGATCTCGATGACGCATTGGTAGTGCACTGTGATTATCTAATGCCGTGGCTGATAGGCCTGCAAGTAGGTCAGCAGCGCGTGTGGCTTTGGCCAGATAGCGTGCCTCCTGAGGAGCACCGTGCGGTACGTCGGTTGTTTCATTCGCCAGGCCGTTAACGTTTATTCTCACCTCTATTAACGCTAGCGCTTGCTCAGATCATTGAGTGTTAGCCGTGAAGGCTGGCTGTTTTCAGCGTGACCAGGCCAGTCCGTTGTGTAGTGTAATCCCCTTGACTCATGGCGTTGCTGGGCCGCCAGTACCGTTAATCGAGCGAGATTAATTAGCTGCTGTAAACGCTGAGCCTCGGCGGTCATCTGCTGTTCGCTCAGTTCAGCAAGCGTGCCAGCTATCTGAGTGAGTAGGTCACTGGCAGTAGCGAGCCCCGCGGTACTTCTCACAATGGCCACATGCTGGCTCATAATGGCGCGTGTCTGCTGGCGCAGCGCACCGACCTGCGTGTCGATGATGCCATGTGCGGCGGGTAATGCGGGTAACTTGATGTCGTATTGCGCGGTGCCGGGCGCGGCACGTTGAATCGCCTGTGCGCAGCTACGCGCAAATACCAGGCACTCCAGAAGCGAGTTGCTGGCCATGCGGTTGGCACCGTGTAGCCCTGTGCAGGCCGTTTCGCCAATCGCGAATAGCCTGGGCACCCCCGTTGCTCCCGTGAGATCCGTCGCGACGCCGCCACAGCTATAGTGGGCGGCGGGCACAACTGGAATGGGTTGCTGGGTAATATCGATACCGCGCGATGCGCAGTGTGCCTGAATGGTCGGGAAATGGTGGTGAATGGCCTCGTCACCTAAATGGCGGACGTCAAGCCATACATGCGGCAGCGTCTGCGCTTGTATTTCGGCATCAATGGCGCGCGCTACCACATCGCGCGGAGCGAGCTCCGCTCTTGCGTCCAGCGCTGGCATAAAGCGCTCGCCGACCGCGTTGAGCAAGTAACCGCCTTCGCCGCGCACGGCTTCACTAATCAGGAACGCCGGGCCATCGGGGTCGTAAAGACAGGTGGGATGAAACTGCTGAAACTCTAGATTCATCAAGGTGGCACCCAATTCCGCCGCCATGATCATACCTTCGCCACTGCTGGGGGCGGGCGTGGTGGTGTGCTGGTAGAGGCCGCTAGCGCCCCCTGTTGCGAGCACCGTGTGATGGGCAGTTAGGGCATGCCACTGCTGTTGCTCGTCAAGCGCATAAGCGCCTATACATGCCCCTTGCTCATCTTGCATTAAGCCTACCACGCTAAGGTGGTGGTACTGGCTGATATTAGGGTGTGCCAAAACACGCTGTAACAGCGTATCAACCACGGCGCGCCCGGTAGCGTCGTCGGCGTGAATGATACGCCGTGCGTTGTGACCGCCTTCGCGTGTTAGATGGAAAGGGTAACGTGCATTCGCCGTATGGTCGGGGGTGAAGGGCACGCCGCTACCAATCAGCCAGGCAATAGCCTCAGGGCCGTGTTCGACGGTAAAGCGGACTGCTTGCTCATCGCATAAGCCGTCACCGGCAATTAGGGTGTCGTTGACGTGGTCATCCACATGATCGTCGGGCGAAAGAACGGCGGCAATCCCACCTTGTGCCCAGCGGCTAGCGCCTTTGTCGTCCTGAGCCGGACGAATCAGTGCCACGCTGTGCGTGTCGGCGACCGTTAAAGCAAGAGTTAAACCGGCAACGCCGCCACCGATGATCAAAATATCCGAGGTGGGCGTTGTCATGGGGTGCTCCTTAGCAGGCGTAACCTAAACATCTAATCAACGTGATGAGCGGTGGCTGATCACTAATTGGGTAACGGCAGGCATGATAGCGCGGTGTCGGGCAGATGGCGATGAACAGAGGCTGAATTATCCAAGGATGCTAATAATGGCTAGGATATAATCAATATTGGAGGGGTACTGCAGGAAGTGGTGCCCGGAGCCAGCACCCAACTTTTAAAGCAAAACAGTGGCTTGCCCCATCAATTCCACTGCTGGATACATGTCAGGATACACGGCGCTGCCTATTAAGCGTTTTTGCCTGAGTAGCGATCCATCAGGATGGCGCTGTAATCGTAAACGTCTGACAGGCGAAACAGTACACTGCAAGAGCGATCAGCGCCAGTCTTGAAACCCTGCGGGCATTCAGGGTCAGACTTACGCATGCGGTCGAACTCGGTAGGGCTTCGCCCGAGGATGCGCGCTGCCTCTTTGCGGGTGATTTGAACAAAGCGGGGATCAACCCAGCTTTCAGGAACGGTGTGTGTCTTTTCGGCTTGCATTGCTTTCTCCTTGATCAGGCAGCCGCTTTGCGGGGCAAGTGTTTCCAGCTTTTGCCGCGGCGTATGCAGCTTATGGTGGAGTGAGTAACACTGAACTTGGCAGCAATCGCTTTATTGGTCAGGCCTTGGTCGATCAGCTCAAGAACTTCTATGGCATCCGCTTCAGAAAGCACAGACCTTGGATTTCGAGAACCCAGAGAGCCAGCACTTCGATGACGTCCCTTTTTCATCATGTCTTGCGTGTTATCTTCATTGCTCCCAAGCCATAAGTGTTCTGGATTCACGCATCCCGTGTTGTCGCATGAATGGCAAGCGATCTTGCCGTGAGGTATTGGGCCTTTATAGATCGTGTATGAAACGCGGTGAGCGAGCTCGTCACGGCTGCCCACCTTCATCCTTCCATAGCCGTCTTTGTTTCTTCCTGCCTGCCATTCCCAACAGCCAGTAGCTTGGTCAACCTCGATGCGGTTTAAAAACCGCATACGATCATCAGCTGATAAATACATAAATCCTCCAGGCACAAAAAAGCCGCCCTGGTGGCGGCGGTTATCGCGTGTATTCGCGCTCAAGTATTCGGCGCGCACCTGGTGGCCAGGCGCGGCGCATTATTTGGTAGGCGCTACGTGGGCTCATTTCAGAATCCTAAAAATAATTGCGAAAGGGATTATAGAAATCACGCTGGCGAACATAAACCGCCAGAAGCCATGCCACTGAATCGGGTTTGGTTCGGCGAATGTGTAGGCGAAAAATAGATATGCTATGGCCCAAAATAGGACGATAGATACCGCTAGCCCTGATGCATGCTTGTAGCGCTTCATACATCCTCCGGCTTAGGTGCTGCGGCTAACGCATCCTCCCAGGCTTCGCAGGCTTTAAGGTTGCGTGCCTTTGCTATTGAATTTTCTATTTCTTGAGTTGCCAGCTTAGGCACCGCTTGCCAGCCCTCAGGGCATGCGGCTTGCCAGCCGCGCCACGCGTTAGCGGTTTCGCTGAAATAGTACCCGCCATGGCTGCTATGCTTTGTCAGCACGTATCCTTCGTCTTTTGCCCACGCCTCAAACCGTTCTCGCTGGCTCATGGCTTTCTCCACATAAAGGCTGGCTGCTCGGGCAATACCCAAAGATGCCGCATGTTGCTGACGTTAACGATATTGGCGTCGTCCGGGTAAACCTCAATGCTGTGCTAGTCATGATTCACCTCCGCTTTTTCGCATAAGCATGGCTTTATTGACTCTGACCAAGTGCCACCAAATCGCGGCTCAACCGTACATCCGTCGTAAAGCCACTTGCCTAGCAGCTTGCCTGCGTCCTTGTTTTCCATTCCCGCTAGGCTCAAAGCTCCAGTGAATTGACCGCATTGACACTTAGCTACAAAACCGCTTGGCTTTCGCTTCATACATACCTCGCATAAAAAAACCGCTAATCGCGGCCATAGTCTTTAAACAGTCGTGTCGATAATCGCCAGCGAGGCGTATCAGGTGGCGGCTTGCGCCTTACCAGGGCGGCGATGCGCTTGGCGTTGGGTAGGTCGGTTAGCTGCATATCACGCACCCCGTTCGGCTTTTCGGCGATACAGCGGGCAAATCAGCTGTAGCCGTGGATTATTCCGCTCAAATCCACGATCCACCTCATCTTGTTCGATAAAGCCTATGCGACCAGTTTCTTCGTGCTGATACATCCATGCTTCGGGCTCTTGATTCAAAAGGGCCAGACTAGTGGCAGGCGTTTCCTCAAGAGCGCTCACCATTTCCATATGAGCTTTTGAGCCATGGCCAATAGTGTTGAGATGGCTGCCGTACAGGTATTCGCTGCAGTAATTTAAAGCAGCTCGCAGCCGCTCCACATGCGCCGCCAGCGCATCCCGCTCGTCCTGCATCTTCTCTCGCAGATTGATCTGCAGCTCTTCGGCTGCGCGGTAGTCGTCGCGGTCGCTAAATATGGCTTTTAGATTTTCTGCTGAAATCAGGATAGGGCAAACCAGGCTTTCAAGATGATCCTCTCCATTACCCATCCAGTGCCATGCTTCCGATGTGCTGCCATGGTTTAGAGCGCGTAGCTTGGATAGCTGTTCATCACGCTGCCTTTCCGCTGCTCGGCACTGCTGAATCAGCCCGGTGTTTCTATAAGCTAATGTGTCGCGCTCTTGCTCAAGCTGGGCGATGCGCTCCGTTAGCTGCGCATTGGCTTCACGCTCGCTTTCCAGGGCTTCGGGGCTGCACTCGGCATACATGCGTTTGGCTTGTTCCAAATAGGAACCTGCAACTGCTTTTGCCGCGTTCATGCCAATTTTGGCGGAACTCGCTTGCCGCTTAATGATGTCGTCGTGAACATCCTTGCGCACGTACTCCACGGCCTCGCTGGGGTCCATATCAAAGCCTGGTGCGGGATCGTCGCACCAGACATAGCCAAGCTGGCCTTCGCTGCTATCGGGTATCAGGTAGATGCGCTCAGTCGCCAGATGCTTAATATCGTTGATGTCCATCACGCCGCCCTCATGGTTGCCAACTGCCGGGCCTGCTCGGCCAGCTCTTTGCGCAGGTCGGTGTTTTCAGCCGTGAGCGCGTCGTTTTCTGCCAGCACGGCGCGCTTTTCAGATTCAAGGTCGTCATTGCGGCAAATGAGCGGGTCGAGCAGTTCATCCGCCGCGGCTTCGGCACTGCCTGGCGTGCCGTGGTGTACGGGTATCAGCATGGTGTGTCTCCGGTAATGATGTAGCGCTTGGGGTCGGGGCCGACGATGGGCAAATCAGGCTCAAGATGCCGTTTAATCCACGCCATCTCGGCGTCGTAACTGGCATCGTGGAGCACCGGCTTGCCTGCTGGATTTCGGATGGTGCGTACCTTCGGCCCGCCTGTGCGGCGTTGTTGTCGCTCTATGGTGTAGCCGTGCTTGGCCCATAAGGCGTTGGGGATGTTGGGGTTCATATCTCTAACCAGCTTTCGATAAAGGCTTGCGCGGCTTCTGCGTTGATGGCGTTGCCGTATCCTTTGAGTCGCGTAACGCGATTGCGGCTTGCATCCGCGAGCGTAGTGTTTCGTCGTCCAAGGATTCGTTTAATATCTGATTCACTGAAACCCAGGCCTGATAGCCGGGGCTGCATTCGTCCCACTCGCTCGGCAGCGACATTAGCCAACGGGAATGTGCCGGGTTCAACTGGCCGCCACTTTCCATCTCGGCAGAACAGCCAGTCAACATCTCGCCAGTAGCCGTTAGTCGGGCCGGCCCCGCTATTGCCGCTGCTTGTGCCAAGTCTTTCGGGCTGCCTTTGCGAGCCATCTCCGACAGGCTTCCGGCTAGCGTCCGTACATTTTTCTCCCCGTCGGCCGACCTGGCCGTTGGCCAGCCCGCTAGGGGTGTTGTCTCCGGAAGCGCCATCCCGTTCTTCCGTGGCGATACTAGACCACCCTTGATCGCATCCGACGTCAGGGGCGTCGGCAACCCAGCGAACGTCGCTAGGTGGTTCAGACTGACCGAGACTTTTCTGCCGTCCGGGGTTTTCCCTGTCGCGCTCAGCCCCTCGAACGACTGAGATCCCTGACTGTTGCCTACCGTCGGAGTCGGCCATCCCGCGAACGTCGCTATGTAGGTCAGGGGCTTGCCCCGACTGTGCGCGTCCCGCTTGGCGTTGAATTCCGGTGTCGCTGACTCGCTCCGATAGTCCCGTGCTGCTGTCGTCGGCCACCCAGAACGCTCGATCACGGAGCATCGGCGCACCGACGCTCGCAGACGGAAACGGGACACACCCGAAGGCGTAACCCAGGGCTTCCAGGTCAGCTTGTGCAAGGTCGAACCACGGTTCTGTAGCCTTGCTTGCAACTTGCTCTCCAAGGATGCTTGCAGGGCGGCACTGCTTGATGAGCCAATAGAACGCGGGCCAGAGATGTCGTTCGTCAGCAAACCCTCCGCTTTTGCCTGCCGCGCTGAAAGGCTGGCAGGGGCAACTGCCGGTCCATATAGGAAGGTCATCTGGCCATCCTGCTCGACGTAGGGCGTAGGACCAGACGCCGACACCGGCGAAGAAATGGCATTGCGTGTAGTGAGCGAGGTCATCGGGGGTAACATCCTCTATTGAGCGTTCGTCTACGTCGCCAGGCGCGATGTGGCCAGCGGCAATCAGGATGCGTAGCCACTGTGCGGCCTGGGGGTCAATTTCGTTGTAGTAAGCGGCCACGCTTCCCTCCAAAAAGAACCCCGCACAGTGGCGGGGTGGTTAGTCATGCTTGAGGTGCTGCTCGTCGTCATAGCGACAAAAGTCCAGAAAGCTATCGAAGCAATCACCTATGTCGAGGTAGCGCCGATAACGCTTCTGGCTGCGGGTCATCTTCCGAACGCTTCCCATACCCTGGTAATCAACTCGCCACGTCGGATGACAGGGCAAGACGCTTCCAGGCTTGTCGGCGTCGAATAGCACGCCGATGTAGTGCCCGCGATCCTCGGCAATCACTCCGGCCTTGCCGTTAATAACAACCCGACGGCCGACCTCTGCTGGCACGCCATAGTGCTGCTGCACATATTCGCAATTCATCACCACCTCCCATACAGTAAAAAGCCCCATGCGGGGCGTTAGGCTCTACGTTGCTCGGCGGCCAACTGCCGTCCGATTGTGTAATGCGGCCACGATTGCCACACGTCAGGCGGGATAAACCGCTTGAGCGTGGCGCCGTCTATGCCGATGTCGGCCGCCAAGTCGCAGCGGGCCAGGGCCCTCGACTGATACCAGTCGATGACCTCGCTCAGCGGCTTTCCTTGCTGCTTTAGGAACGCTTCAACGGCCACCCTGGGGTCACTGCGCGCGCTGCGAATGCCCAGCTTGCTGGCCATCCTGTGGACGCTGCCCTTGGTGCGCCCCAGCATGTCGCCGATGCACTGGGCGGACAGGCCGCGCTCATAGCCATGGCGCAGCGTGGCGACTTCTATCGTTGTCCATTCGCGGTTGCTGGCCATGGGGCCTCCAAAATAAAAGGCCCCTTAGGGCCTCGCTGTGAGTGAGGGTTAAGCGGCTTTCGCCTCGTGGTCGAGTAAGTGCCAGTACACCTCCATGCAGGCGCGGGCGTCGGCCATGGCGCTATGCGCGTCTTCCAGCGTCTTGCCCGTCAGGCGTTCATAGAGTTCGCCCAGGGCGTGGCCGTCCTTGCCGCCAAATTGCTTGCGGGCGTTTATGAGCGTGCAGTAATAACGCTCGCGGTCTTTCCATTCTTCTTCGGGGATGGCGTCAGGCGCGAAGCGCTTCATCGCAATACGGATGATGCGATTGTCGAACGTGGTGTTGTGTGCGACGCGAAGCGTGCACCGATCATGCAGCGCCAGGAAAGTGGAAAGCGCTTGTTGTTCGGGAACGCCTACCGCCAGCGCTTTTTCGGTGGTGATACCGTGAATCTCGGCCACTTCGTCGGGAATCGCCCAGCCGTCAGGCTTGATGATTAGGTCCATCGTGGCGATTTCTTGACGGGTATTGGCATCGGCCAGAATGGCGGCGATCTGCACCAAGTGTGGCTGGTGTTCGCTGTCGCTCGGGGATTTCCAGTCGGGCAGGCCGGTGGTTTCGGTATCAAAAAAAAGAACGGGGGTCATATGATGCTCCAAAGAAAAGGGGCCTTTCGGCCCCAGGGTGTTGGGTGGGTTTAAGCGGCTAGCTGCTGCATCGCGTCGTCATAACCTGACCAGTTATCGACGCCCGCGGCTTCGAGGGCGATCAGCTTGGCCTTAGCTTCGAGCAAGCGGTCGTACTCTTTGCGGCTGATCGTGACTTCTTCCGGCGTCTTCACTTGGCTGCCGCGCTGGAAGTTGTCGGCAGCGGTGCTTAGGCGGCTGGTGTCCAGCGGCTTGTGCTCGGCGGCTGCGGGTAGCGGTTCGGGCTCTGGCTTCGGTTCCGGTTTGCGCTTCTCGGCTTCCTCGGCTTGGCGTTTGGCCTCGCCTTCACAAGCCTCGCGCTTTTGCTTTTCGACTTCCTGCTCAGCTTTAAACCGGCGCAGCTCTTCCAGTTCTTTCTGCTCGGCTTCTCGCTTCTCGCTTTCTTCGCGCAACCGGCGGCGCTCGGCTTCAACCTCGGCTTGCTCGGCAGCGAGGCGTTCGCGTTCCAGCGCTTGGCCGTGTTGTTCGCTGATGTGTTTGAGCACGCTGGCCTTGGCGTCTTCGGCTTCTGCCGTGACGTCAAAGAACCCGTCGGTATCAATCTGCGTGGCGGCGTCGTGAAGCTCGGCGAGGCTGGTGGAATCCAGCCCTTGAGCTGTGTCCATAAAGCTCAGGATTTCGGACTGGATGCGCTCACGCAGCTTGGCGATGCGCGCTTCCTTTTCGCGCTCAGCGCGTTCGTCTTCGGTTTTCTTGGCTTCTTTCAGCGGCTGCTCAATAGCTTCGATACGCTCGATAATCTCTTTTCCGTAGTCATTGACCTGCTTGATGAAGTCGCGGTGTGGCTCGGTGATTTCCAGGCGGAGCTTGTCGGCTTTGGTTCGGGTGCTGGTCAGCTCCTGAATCCCTTTCTTGCACAGCGTGTAACCTTCTTTATTGGTTACGTCAGGCACAGTGCCGTACTTCTCTCGCAAGTCTGCAATGCCTTGCTCTACGGCGTTGAGCTTTACCAGTTCGCCTTTATAGGCGGTTTTGAGGGCTTCGTTAGTCATGGGCGGGTTCCTCTTTCGGCTGCTTGGCTTGTTTCTCGGCGTAGACGCGGGCGATGCCTTCTTCGCACGCCTTGCTGATCATTTCGCGACCCTCGGCTGGTTCGACTCGGGCCATGCTGGCTTTGTCAGCCACGCGGTTAAGCACGCTGTCAGCGGCCATCTTGATGCTTTTCGGGTGGTCGATTTTGTCGCGAATGGTGTCGCACTCGCGCTTGAGCCAGTCGGCATACTCTTGGCGGCACTTCTCAATCTCGGCGTCTTGATCCTCTGCCACGGCGATTCGGGTCGCTGCGTTCTGCGCCTCGGTGTAGTCTTGGTTGTCGAACTTGCCGTAGTAGACGTCTGCCGAGAAGCCGAGAAGGGAAAGGCACTTCTTGACCGCGTCGGTGACCGACTTCTTCGGCGCTTCGCCGTCGGTCTTCCAGTAGCCTTGATTGGTGCGATATACGGCACGAGTGTGGCCAAACTGCGTGACCTCGCCTGTCTGGTCTTGCCACTTGTACCAAAGCACCAAGCGGACGGTGTGCGTCGTCTCATGGCCTAGCAGGCTGCCGCTTTTGGCGTCGTGAATGGGCGCGCCCTGGTCGTAGCGCTCGTCTTCAATGCGATACCCCCAGCCGATGCCCATAGGACCAAACACCTTGGTCGCGGTCTCAATGACGTGCATCGCGTCGAGGCTGGTGATTTGCTGGCCATCGACTTTTGCGGGCTTGATCGCGGTCGTCGGCGTCTTGTCGACCTGTTGCCATAGCGACAGGTGGTGGTTTTCTTCGCTCATGGTGTATGCTTCCTGTGATTTGCTTCGTAGTCGTTGTGAATCTGGCCCCTGACGTGTTGCTGCACGAAAGGGGCTTTTAGTTGGTAGGTGGTGCCATAATTCCCAGCCGGACAGCTGCGCTTCGCAGCTTGGGATAACACTCTTCTGGGTATCCCCAAGGGCAACGGGGCTCGAAGTAACGATGGTTCATCTTGTCGTCGCGCTTAATGTGGTCGCGGAAAAGCTCAACCAGACTCTTTAGCGTTCCGCCGTTAGTGAATCTTTTCCAGCGCCCTGAGTAGTGCGTGTAGATGCGCTTTTTGCTGTAGGCGTCTACGAAGTAGACGTGTCCATGCTTGTCTAGATACATCCATGCGCAGCGCTCAAGCCCTTCGTCGGGTGTGTAGTTGAAAAACCGACGCCCCATGCTCGCAATGATGGTTATGAATTCATTGACGTTGGCCAGCCGCTTTAATTGTTCGTCGCGATTATTCATGCGGCTCTCCTTTCGGCTTCATCTTCCTCGATTTCCGCCTGGTCATTCTCGGCCACGTCGCGCGCCCATTCCGATAAAACGCGCTGGCCGGTGACCGGCTTGATGTAGGCCTCGACCATATCGGCCACGGTGGTCGTCGGCGTCAGCGCTTCTATCTCGCTGGTGAGGTCGCCGACTTTATCCAGATAGTCGGCAAATAAAGCGACTTCCATGGACTGCCCGTCGCGCACCGCCTCGACAATGGCGTCAGCGCGCTGCTGTATTTTGCGTTCGCGGTTCATGCTGCCTCCCGTAACTGTTTGCGGCGCTCGCATAGCCAGGTGGCTAGGTCATCGCGCAGCGCTTCGAGTGTTTTTTCGTGCTTGCCACTTGAGTCGCCTTCAAAGATTTCGTGATAGGTCGGCTCGCTGTGCGCGTAGTCACTGATCAGCACCATGACCTTGATGGTTGATTCGTAAAACGGGGTGGCGGGCACGTGATTGACGTTGACGCTGATAAGCCGGTCGGCATCGCGCTGGATGGCGTCGGCCAGGCCGTGTATCTGTGCAATGATTTCCATAATTACCTCGCTGGCTTCATTCCAGGGCACTGCTCGGCGGCAATACCTCGGTGATCTTTGTTGCCACGGCGCTGCTCGATGGGCACGCCCATGGCCTTGTCTGCGTGGTAGTCGACGACTCGCTCGCAGTAGCGCATCAGTTTCCGTTCTTCCTCGGCGTAGTCGTCGCTACTGGCCATGGCGAACGCGGCAAACAGCACCGCAATGGCCAGGGCGCTAAGCGTTTTCCTGTTCATGTCGCGTTACCTTCTTGATTAACTGGGGTGGGTAGCCCAGCCGCTTGGCTTCCTGCTTTGCCAAACGCAGGCCATGAAAAAGGCCGCGATCATTGCGTGGAACGATGCGGCCTTCGTGGTATTCACGGAGTAGGTAGCGGTGCATCATTCCCAAAACTCCCTGGTCTGCCGCTCCAGCGCCTTCTGCTCGTTACGCCGCTCAATCTCTCGGCGCCGACAGTAGAGCGATGCGGCGCGCTTGTCGTTGCGGGTATTCAGCTCTTGCTTGCTCAATCCTCGGGTAGGTAGTGATTGCATAAAGCCTCCTGGTGTTAGGCGCGCCGCCTCGGCAACTCTCGCAGTGCCAACGGCTTGAGTTAGCGGGATGAAGCGGCGCGGGCATGGCGACTCGGTAAGAGGCCATGCCAATAAAAAGCCCGCGTGTGCGGGCAAAGGCATATCCGTATGCAAGGAGTCGATGCCATGGCAAGCATCGGTGGAGCGCCCTGTGAAGATGTCGATGTCCGCAGTTGGTTGAATGCAGGCACTGAACCAAGGCGCTCCCCGGTGGACAGATATTCTCAGCCTCTGCCGGGGCATTGGGCCGCGTTTACCCAGCGGAACGGGTGGTGCTCAGTAATACGTCAGCTCTTGATCAACAACATCAACCGGGTCGTCGCCGTACTCGACAGCAGTGGAGTCATACAAAGACTCTGCGTATCCCATTGTATTTGGGTCATCTTCAAAACCGCGCTCTATTAGCCGATTCATCGCTTTATCAATCCACTCTTGCTTATCCATACCCACCTCCTGTTGTCGTGCGCTACGAAACCGCCTTGGCGATATCCTTCATGATCTTTTGGCGTGCTTTCTCGGCCACGCCTGCGGGTATGTAGCTGGCGATGTAAAGGCCGGTTACCGCGTCACAATGGCGCTGCAAGCGCTCCAATTCCTTCTCGTTAATAACGCCGCCTTGCTGTTCGATCTGCTCTTTCAGCGGTGGCGATAAAGCGCCCATCGCTATCTGCAATTGCTGTCGTTCGCTCATAACGCTCTCCTGTGTGATTCGTGAAGGAAGCGGGCGGTTATTCTCGGCCTCTGGCCTACCTTATTCGCCGCTATCCGGTGAACGCCGGAGATGCTAGGCACTCCGCTCCCTTCCGAATGCCCACTGTCGCCAATGGGCAAACACCGATATTTCGACAGCCTCGGTTGGGCGTACTCCCATCGCGATCTCGTGAGATGCAATCCCCTACGTCGGGATGGGTTGGCATGTTGTTAAAGAACTCCACGTTGCCCGGTGGTGCGGGTCTTGCTGCGTTGCTATGGATTTAATGTAAGCCATACTTACCTTCATCGTCAACAAAAAAGTAAGAGAAACTTTCATAAATTAAGTAAGCCATTGTTTCTCAGGGCACAAAAAAGCCCGCTCAATGGCGGGCTGTGTTAGTGCTGCTTATTTTCGGAGGGGTTATTACTTTCGGAGCGTCATCTGGGCCATGACGACGCCAACAATCCGGCAATCTTCCGAGAAGTCCATGTATTGCTCGCGCCAGTCCTTGTTTAAAACCTTGAGCATTGGCCCTACGCCTGGCTCGACAATGTAGCGCTTGAAAGTGGCCTCAGCTCCCCCATGCCGTTCGCACTGAACAACAACGTCATCACCGGATATGGGCTCGACATCAGGGTCAACAAAGATCAATGCGCCTGGCGGGTATACCTCTATCATGGATTCGCCTCGCACCCGCAGGCCGAAAGCGCGCGGCCCGCACGTAGGCGGCGCCGGGTAGTATTCAAGGTCGTCTTCCTCTACTGCGCAGAAAGGCTCAGTCCACGCCCCAGCCCGAACCCAGCTAATAACGGGAACCTGGCCGCGCATCTTGGGCGCCTCTTCAAACTCATCGGTATTGACGCCAGCGCCCGTAAAAAAATAAATGAGCTGCTTGCCTGTGGCAGTGGCGACGTTGCGCAAATTCTCGGCTGACGGGCTGGTGCGCCCCTTCTCCCACTGCGCAACGGCGGGCCTGGATAAGCCGAGCTTCGTGGCTAACTCCTGCTGGGTAAGCCCCGCCTCTTTTCTGGCACGCACGATCCGTTGACCGACTCTCTCGTCTTCGTTCATCCCTTCACCAATAGGCAGATAGTCGCCTCTTAGTTTGAAAGGGCTGCTTACATCAGGCAACGGAAGAATGGCTTGCCCAATAGGGTAAGTATGGCTTACACTCTGATGAATTACGTTAAGCATGGATTTCCTTATGACCCCGGAACAAGCAATGCAAGAGGCGCTTCGCCTCGCTGGCGGCCCGGTTGCTCTTTCCCGCTCCATCGGTGGGATCAGCTCCCAAGCTATCTCTCAGTGGAAGGTTGTTCCTGCGGCCCGCGTTATGGCTGTCGTGAAAGCCACCAAGGGGAAAATCAAGGCCGACCAGCTACGGCCTGACGTTTTCGGCGCTGTTGCCGCCTAACCACACCATCAGTTTAGCGCCCTATCTCCCTGATATAGAGGCCACCGATTAAGCGAGTTTAACCCATGGATGCATACACAGCAGGTTTGAGAGAAGCGGCATTCGAGTACGGCATCAAGAAGCTGGCGTACCAGCTCGATATGTCCGAGTCGCGGCTTTACAAGAAGCTCGACCCCGACAGTGGCGTCAGCCTGACCCTGGCCGACTTCTTCCGCATCAACCGCACGCTGAAAGATACACGCTGCATTGATCGCGCAATGGAAGACCTGGACATGGTGGCCACCCCGCTGCCGTCTGGTGCCAGCGAGTTCCAGGGCGAGATTCGAGAATTGCTGCTCGATCAGCAAGAGCAAGCCGCCCGATTCATGGCCGTGGTGCGAGAAGCGCAGCGCGATGGCGAGATTGACGCAAGCGAAATGGAGGAGATCAAGCGACAGCGGCATGAGCTGGCCGTATTTGGCAACACGGTAATGAGCCGCATCGAGGCGATGCACAAAACGGGGGCTGCCTTGAAGGCAGTCAAGTAACGAAAAAGCCCGGCGCGCTGGGGAGCGAGAACCGGGCTTTAAACATCACTGCAACAAGGAAAACCTAATGACCATTGTAAACAGCAAAGACCTTTTCGACAAGCAAAGCGGCGAAAGCGATCTCACGAAGATCGTTTACTCAATGATTGCTCGCTCAGATAACGGGATTGTGACATTAGCGCCGGGTATCGCCTGGCGCATCCTTGACGAGCTTAATTTTGAAGGTCAGCGGAAGGTCAAGAAGGCGCGCTTTGAAGCAAGGCTCAACGCCATTCGGTCCGGCACGTGGGACGCGCAAATGTCCACCATCCTTATCGCCGTTCTGCCTAATGGCGCCATGGTGCTGATTGACGGGCAGCATCGCTTGTATGCGATTTACACCCATGACGCGCCCGTGCCAACCGGTATCAAGCTGGTAAATGCGCGCGATGACGAACACCTCAAGCGTCTGTACGCCCTTTGTGACATGAAGGACTCAAGCCGTACAGAGTCAGAATTGCTATCGGCATCCGGCCTGGCCGAAATCATCGGGATCAAGTTTAAGACGGCTGAGGTGCTGCTTAAAGCGGTCGCCATTATTGAAAACCGCATGGAACCAGAGCTGCGCGGTAGCGGAAAGGAGCCATTACGCCAGTTCGATTTTCGAAGCGAAAAGGCCGCTTATTGGGAGCGCGAGGCTCGTGAGTTCGATGAAGTATTGGCGATTGCTGACGCCCCCCTGCGCGCAAAACTGCGCCGAGCGGGAACGATGGCCGTCGCCCTTTACACGCTCAAGCACTCCCGTGAAAAGGCGCTGCGCTTCTGGAAAGGCATGGCCGAAAACGATGGCCTTCGCAAGCACGACCCGCGCTCTCGCCTTTTGACCGACTTGCTTACCCGTAGCATCGCACATGGCTCTACACGTCAATCAGTGCAGCAACCAGCGGTTGCTTGGAATGCGTTTTTTGAAGGGCGCGACCTAAAGATCATCAAGTGCATCGAGGGGAGCGACATTGTCATCCAGGGCACCCCGATGCGCAAAGGAGGTGCCAAGTGAGAGAAGTTGCATCCGTGCCGCTACGGAGAGTCAACCTCTCCGAGAGCCGCCCCACCATCCCCGATACGGTCAACGCTTTGTCCCGCTCCCTTGAGGAGCTGGGGCTGATCCAGCCTATCACCGTTCGCAAGGCTCCCGTCTATGACGGGGGCATCTACGTCGATGGGTATATGGTCGTGGCTGGCAATCACCGCGTTGCCGCCGCCCGCGCCCTGGGCTGGGAAGAAATCGAAGCATTCGTCTTGCCAGGTGAGGACCGCTGGGACGAAGAGATGCGCGAGATCGACGAGAACCTGATTCGTGCCGAGCTGACCGCCTCACAGCGTGCCGCCGCCATCAAGCGTAGGAAGGCGCTATGGGAGCAGCGGCATCCTGGTAACAGGGCAGAACAGGTCGAAAATCAGGTGGAACAACTTGTTCCACCTGAAACTGGCTATAAAAAACCGCCCCCCCAAAGTAAGCAATTTGCTGCCGACACTGCCGAGCGCACCGGCCAGAGCAAGCAAGACATCAACCGCCACGTTTCCCGCGCCGATGCCCTGGGCGATGACCTCGACGCCATTACCGGCACCTCGCTCGATAAAGGCGTGGAGCTGGATGCCCTCAAGTCCATGCCAAAAGAGGAGCGTGCCCCGCTGATCGAGCGCGCCAAGTCAGGCGAGCAGGTATCCGCCCGCAAGCCCAAACCCGCCAAGAAAACCAGCACCGCCTTTGCCGACATGATCCTTGAGAAGCTGGAAATCATCCAGCGCCACCTCGATAGCCGTGACATGGATATGGCCGACTTCGAGCGGCAGTTTTTTGAGGAGCATGACGGCGGTAGCGAGGCGCTTCAAAAGCGCGTCCAGGACAACATCGAGCTGATGAAAAGCATCGGCATGATCGCCTCGACGTTGGAGGGTTAGCCATGCAATTTACCGTCACTGTCAATCAAGCTAAAGCGCACGAATGGGGGCTCAATGCCGCCCTTTCCATGCTGTTTGCTTTCGTCTATGAAGTGCCGTCCTGGGCCAAGCCTTTGACCACTGACAAGGGTGTTTTCTACGCCCTTTCGAAGCAGAAGATTGTAGACGAACTGCCCATTCTGACCGACAAGCCGGATACCGCCTATCGGCAGCTAAAGATGCTGGCTGACAAGGGCGTCATCGAGTTATCCAGCACGACGGCAATCACGCTGGTCAGGCTGACCGACAAAGGCAAGTCGTGGAACAAGAAAGTAGATGGGTCGGAAAAATATCCGAGCAAGCCCGAAGAGGGTCGGAATCAAATCCGAGCAGGGTCGGAAAAATATCCGAGCAGGGTCGGAAAAATATCCGAGCCAGGGTCGGAAAATTCTCCGACAAATCAGGGTACCAGTAATCAGGGTACCAGTCAGGAAACCAGTAATCAGGTTGCGGCAGGGGCTTCGCCCGCTGCGCAGCCGATCAGCGGGGAGCTTGACGATAGCGATGACGATCAACCTCGCGTTGCCATTCCTGCCGACATGCCTGGGCCGAAAAACCAAAAGGCCCGCACGTTCAAACCCTGGGCCAACTATGCAGTGACTTACCGCCAGCGCTACAGCGTGTGGCCTGTCTGGAACGCCCGCATCGCAGCGCAGCTATCGCAGCTTGTTGACCGGGTTGGCAAGGAGCTTGCTCCCGCTGTAGCGGCGTACTACCTGCGCATGAATAACCAGTATTACGTCACCAAGGGGCACCCGGTTGGCCTGATGCTTCAGGACTGCGAAACCATTGCCACGCAGATGCAGACCGGCAGCCAGATGACCCAAACCCGCGCCCGCCAGATGGATTCGACGCAATCCAACCTGAGCAACGTTGACGAAGCCAAGCGCCTGCTGGCCTCCGGCTGGGGAGACGACTGATGTTGACCAAGATCGATGCTGAAGAACTACTCGAACAGCTTTACGCCACCGCCGAAGTGCTGGGCAGCGAGATCAAGCCAGCCGCCGCCTCGTTGATGATCCGTGATCTACGCCAGTACGAGCGTGGGGAAGTCGAGCAGGCCTTGGCGCGCTGCCGTTCGGAGATATCCGGTCGCCTCACCCTGGCGGCGATTCTTGAGCGCATTCCAAGCGCTGATGCTTTCCTGTCGCCAAACGAAGCATGGGCGCTTGCGCTTAGTGGCGAAGACGACATGGATACCATCGTCTGGACAGAGGAAGTGGCAACCGCCATGGGAGCTGCCCGACCGGTGCTGGATATTGGCGACAAGGTAGGCGCCAGGATGGCGTTTATAGGCGCCTATGAGCGCGAGGTTTCCAAGGCAAAAGCGGAAGGCCGCACGCCCAAGTGGCAGGTATCACTCGGCTACAGCCCTGAGCGTCGCCAGGATGCCATCAGCGAAGCCATCAAGAAAGGCCGAATGGAAGCCCCCCAGGTAGAGCATTTGCTGCCGTCGCCGCATGGCTTCAAAGAGCCTGATGCAGAAACCCCACCGGAGGAAAAGGCCCGCGTCCAGGCGAATATCCAGCACCTCCGTTCGCTACTGGACGACGACACCGACGCGAAAGCAGAAGCCGAGGCAGAGCGCCGCCGCAAAGAGGATGCGCGGCGCCAGGAGCTTATCAAGCAGGCGGAAGACCGCAAGCGAGGTGCGGCATGACGTGGCAGCTTTTCGCAGGCATCGGTATCGGCATCGTCGTTACGCTCGTTGCGCAAGCGGTGCTGTTCTATTGGGCGAGCAAGGGGGATAGCGGGCGATGAATCCATCACACACCCCTTGGGAGCCCTGGGAAATGCAGTTCGTCGCCGAGACGTACCCAGATCCTGAATGGGATATCCACCAGATCGCCGAAAAGCTCGAGCGCGACCATCGCCATATCTACAGCATGGCGCACCGCCTGGGCGTGAAACGTGAGCACACCAAGCTGGATGCCGGCCGCATTGTCGAGCTGCGCGGCGAAGGGCTATCACTCGAGGCCGTTGCTGCGGTGATGGGATGCAGTAAGGGCGGCGTGCAGCGCGTGCTGAAAGACGCGGGAGGTCAGCATGGGTAAAGGCCTAGTTATCCCGATTGCGAGTGAGCAGCAGCGAGAATACGCCATGGCTCGAGCCAATGCAGCGGTGGCGAAAGGCGTGCAGCAGGGAGCGGTAGAAATAGAAGTTCGCTATGCCGCCCGGGAGTTGAGTCAAAACGCCAAGTTCCACGCCATGATCGCCGACATTCACTACCAGTGCTTCAGGGGCTATTCGGCGGATGGTGTTAAAGCCGTCCTAGTCAATCAGTTCGCGCTTGAAATGGAAGAGCAGGGCGAGCCATTGGCAAAGCCAGGCGAGAAAGTCTGGGACTGGAAAAGCAAGCAAGCGGTATACGTCCGCCCCAGCACGACTAAGTTCCGCAAGGCTGAGGCAGCGGCGTTCATCGAGTTCCTGTACGCCACTGGCGTCGAGCTGGGCGTCAACTGGAGTGAGCCCGCGCTCGCAGTCTACGAGAGTTACAAGGAGGCGGCAGCATGAAGCGCACCCCACTGGCGCGAAAGTCGCCGCTCAAGACGAAGACGCCCATGGCCCGCAAGCCTATAAAGCGAAAAGCCACGCGCAAGCAGAGCACCGACAAGCGCTGGCGTAGCGAGCAATACCTGGCGTTCGTGCGCTCGCTGCCGTGCTGCATGTGTATGGAGAAGCCATGCGATGCGCATCACGTCATCGGCCTCGGTTGGGGACTATCAGGGATGGGGTTAACCGCGCCCGACTCATTCGCTATGCCGTTGTGCCGCGAGCATCACGCATGGATGCACCAAAAGCCAGATACCCATGGATACCAGCCGATATGGCTGAGGCGCACGCTGCATGCAGGCCTGAAGCAATTCACCGGCGACACCGCCGATCAGTTACGCAAAGCACTGGCGTTTATTGAAAGCAAGGAGGCCGCATGAACCTCTCAGTTCAGTTATTCCGTGCTGGCGTGCCTGATAACGACCCGATACGAGTGGCGATTGAGCGCGTGCATGTAGCCAATGAGCAGACGCATCTATCGCCAGAGGAGCAAGGGCATTTGATTGGCAGGGCGGCTCTTGCACTAGACCGCGAGATAGCCCGAGTCAACAAACAATACGGCATCGAGGTATCACTGTGATCACGATTAGCAGCAAGGCCGGCCAGCGCATGGCACGCGCCGCTAGCCGCATGGAGCGCATGGGCGGGGAAATAAAGGCGGGCGAAAAGCCGGGCGAAAAGCCGGGCGAGGTGTACATGCAAATGATCCTAGATGAATGGGATGCCGCTACTGGGGTAGTGGCTGATGAGCTGATCGCAGGCCGTCACCACGAAGCGGAGGGCGATTGACCATGGGCCCAGCAATCGCAGTTTGGATTTTTGGCGCACTAACGGTGCTCTATTTCTATCACGACGATGGTCACGATATGTACCGGCCATGCCTGGGTATATACATCCGCAAGCCGTTTCGCTGGCTTTTTCGTGACTGGTTTTTTATCGCCGTCGCGTGGCCGCTGGTCGCTGTCTGGCCGTTAATTAAGCATATCAAGCGCAATTGGAGCCACTGATGTTCTTATTCGTGCCATACCTGGGGCCATCCACCAATGCGATCTATGCCGGGCTGCATTGGGCAAAGCGCAAAAAGGCTAAAGACGATGCAGTGATCGCGGTTAAGGCTGCTATCCAGCAAGTCGATATCCCCACGCCGATAACGGGCCGCGTTGATCTGGTATTTACCCCGCAACTCGGCAAAGGCGCTCGCAAACGCGACACCAGCAATAACAGCATGACGGCAAAGCTGATCGAGGACGCCTTGGTGAAAGCAGGTTTTCTGCATGACGACACCGATGAGTACGTGCGCAACGTGACCAATACGCCCGCCCTGATTGATCGCAAGGCGCATACCGGCGTTTGGGTAGAGATCATTCCGGTTAGCGAGGTGGCAGCGTGAGCGAAAAAGAGCGAGTACTGAATACCCGCGTAAAGCGGCGGTGCTGCCCAGGCTGTGGGTGCCTAATGGATCAGATACAGATAGAGCGCGCCCGTTATTCATTTCCGTGCCCAGGGTGCGGCCAATACACCATCGACCAATTCCAGATTGTCGAGTGGGAGCAAAAAGGCGTGGGAGGTGATAGCGCGTGAAGGCAACGCTAAAAAAAGTAATGGCTTTAGCCCTGATGGCTAGCATCTTCGCGCTTATCGCGGTTATTAGCGTCTCAATATGGACTGAATGCCGCGAAGCTGGCCACAGCGGTCTGTATTGCGTACGCATGGTGTGGCGATGATCGAGCGCCCCACCGCATGGCCAGACGGAAGCCCAATGGGCGGCGAGAACGGCTACCCGCCAGAGTGGCACGAATGGGCGCGGGAGTGCGAAATCAAGTACGTCGCTCGGCAAATGCTCAAGGTACCACAAGCTCAGCGTAGAGCCGTGCACGCTCAGTGGGTAAAGCGGTTTCCGCACGCAACACCGGAGCGGGTAAAAAGCGTTTGGAATGAAGTGGTTGAAGAAGAACGCGCAACGCGGCAGCGCAACAAAACGCAACAGAAGCGGCATAACGCAACGAAAACGCAACAGTAGCGCAACAGTAGGGGATAGTGATGCGATATGACTCAGCACGCAGCATGATTTTTCAGGCGTATCACGAACAGCGCGGCAGCGTCATGGCGTATGCCCAGGAGATAGCCCGCATGGGCGCTCAGGTGCAGACCACGCAACGCAACAACAACGACTGGCGGATATGCAACGGGCTGGAAGCAGGGCAGGTCATCAGCGCCGTTGAGCGTCAGCCGCAACACCTAGCAGCGCTGGCCCGTTACTGCTTTGGCCCATTTACGCGAGATGAACTAGCAAATGACCGCGAATGGATCCACACCGCGTTGATGCACGTCGGCATGCAGATGCGATTACCAGGGCAGGGGCAGAGCGACTACCCGCCAGCTGAGGCAGCGCGGCAGCTGCAATGGATCGTGTCGGCGGCTATCTACCACCACGCTGAGACCACGTACCCGTACAATCGGCCAGGGCTGCATAATCCGCGCAGGATTGCGGCATGGATTGAGCAGGAGCATGGGGAAGAGGTGGACGTTGGTCGCTGGACACGCAGCGGGCGTGCATGTTGGGGCGGCGTGTGGGAACGACTACTCGATGTGCTGGATAGATGGGAGTGCGAAGCGCTGGCACCGGTGGCGGCGTTGATAACTAAAGCGGCTTAGACAAATGGATAATAAAAATAATCCTTGCAAGGGGAAATAATTTCCCCTAAAGTTTGGTGATCGAAGAAACAAACACCAAACGCAACGGAGTAAATACCATGAAAATTTCACGCGAACAGGCAATCAAAGAAACAAGCGCTGAGTTAGTCTCTCAAGTAGAAGCAGCTGAGCTTGATTTTACAAATCGTGTTACAGGTAACGGACATACAGAGTTTTCAGCATCCGTATATTTTGATAGTGATGGAATTGAGGCGAAACTCGAAATGCTGGTTATGGTTCCCGACGAAGAATCCGATGTGGAAGACCTAGGAGAAATTGATTGGGAAAAATACATCGCTGAAGCTGAATTCGAGATTATCTAAATGATCGACGCCCTCACCCACCACGACCCGGCCAGCGCGCCGGATCTTATCGAACAAGCCATTGCCGTGGCAGGCTCACAAAAAGAGCTTGCCGAACGGCTTGGCGTGACACCTCGCACGCTTCGTCAGCTGGTTCGCATTGAGCGCGATATGTCGTACACGATGCAGGTAGCGTTAGAACAGATCATAAAGAGCCCATAACTTGCACAGTGGGCACCGCTGAGCCATAATATCCCCACTATCCCATTTTGCGCCCTGGCTTTGAGCCGGGGCGTTTTCATTTGAGGCCCTGCCAGTATCTGGCGGGGCTTTCGTGTCTATAGCGGGCGAGACAGACGGCAAGTCGCCGGGCTCATAACCCGGAGGTAAGTGGTTCGACTCCACTGCCCGCTACCAATTTCCCCCGCCGTGAGGCGCCGGAGCCTAACCTCTCTTGCGGGTCTTACCTTGCAAAATGAACCTTGCGTGAGTTTCTGACATATCAAACAGCTCTGCTATTTCTGTGCTGTTTAGTCCAAAGCGGGCAGCCACGTTTTTAACAGCTTTAATGGTGTGCTCACTGAACTTACTTAGATTGCAATTAATTCCATGCTGGGAATTTAGCGAGGTGTCGCGGGCATGGTCATTATTTCGCTTATAACTTGCCCACTCCAGATTAGAGGCCCTGTTATCAAGCTTGTCGCCATTTATGTGGTTAACGGTCTCTTTGTATTCAGTGGGAGGTAAGAAGGCTTCTGCAATTATCCTGTGAAGAACGCGCTTGTCTTTGCTGTCGAGACCAATAACAACATACCCATGGGCTTTGCTGTACGCCCCTTTAAGTATCCTGCCTTTTACTCGGCCTTTCCGTCCGTCTTTGTAAAAGGTCTCCCTGTCTAAGCTTCTGGCTCTGCCAAGGCTTGAGACTTCGTAGCGGCCCTCGTAGCCCTCAATTGATTTCCAGATTTCTTCGCTCACAAGCGCCTCATTTGTGTGTTTGGGGTGTTTGGAGTGATTATACATGAAGCCTTCACTTAAACAACGCTTGGTGAGCGCGGTAATTGACAGGGAAGGTGGTTACATTTCGCACCCCTCAGACCGTGGCGGCCCCACCAATTACGGCATTACCCGCGCTGTCGCCCGTGAGAATGGCTACAACGGCGATATGCGTGAACTGCCCAAGTCGTTGGCCGTCCGCATCTACGAGGCCCGCTACTGGACCAGCATTCGGCTCGACCGCATCGCGCCGATCAGCGAAGCCATGGCGGAATACCTGTTTGATTTTGGCGTTCACTCTGGACCAGGACGCGCCGCAAAGGAATTACAGCGCGCGCTCAACGTGCTGAACAATCGCGGCAAGCTGTTTGCTGACATCAAAGAAGACGGTGCCGTCGGCCCATCCACACTCAACGCACTCGACGCCTACCGAAAGCATCGCGGCGGCGCTGGCGTGCATGTGTTGGCCGAGTCGATCAATGGCATGCGCATCGCGTTCTGCCGGGGACTCGCTGAGCGAGACGAGCGCCAAGAGGATTTTGCTTACGGCTGGTTTAAACGCGTCGTGCATCTGCGCCAAGAGGTCGAGAGCGACGACGGCGAGCGAAAGGCGGTGACGCTCTACAACGAGATTAAGACAGGGGGCGCGTAATGCCATGGCGAAATTCAAGCTGGATTCAAGAAGCGCTGCTGGCGGCTACGCTAGCGGGAGCAGTACTAATGGGCTTCATTGCTAAAGTCGCATCAGAGATCAAAACCGGCGAACGCGATAAGTTTTTAACCAAGCGGCTGCTGCTTGACGTACCCGCGCTGGTCGTCATGTGCGTGATTGCTGCTGGTCTGAATGTCTGGTTGGAACTGGATGGCTGGCCGTCAACGGGTGTCGCGGTGATATGCGGTTGGGTAGGCCCACGCAGCATCGACATTATATTGATGGCAGCCGCTGACCGCGTGCGGGGTGCGAAGAAATGAAGCTGATACCGAACTCTCGCCAAGCGTCAAAAATGTGGAGCATTCGGCTAGCAGCGCTTGCTGCTGCACTGGCCGCTGCCGAAACCACGTTGCCCCTCTGGTCAGACATCATCCCCGATGGTGCGTTTGCCGCATTGTCATCGGGTATCGCTGTCGCGGCAGCCGTGGCTCGCGTCATCAAACAGGCGAATATCGATGAGTAGTCTATGGGCGAAGTTCACAGGCGCGTTGGTCATGGTCATCGGCCTGCTCGGCGCTGCCCTGCTGTTCGTTGGCGGCCAGCGTGACCGAGCAAAAGAGGCCGCAGGCCGTGCCAAGGCAGAAGCCAAGAGCAAGAATGCGGTACTCGAAGCTGAGCGCAGCATCGATAAAGCCCGCGCTCAATCCCGCGAACAGTCCAGTGAGGTGCAGCGTGAAGCCGATCAGCGTCCTAAAGGGCAGCGTCCTAGCGGCAATCTTCGCCGTTAGCGGTTGTGAGACTACCGAATACATCAACGTCACACCAGAATGCACGCCACCACCTCAACCGGTACCGCCCGAGATCGACCAGGGTGAGCTATGGGATGCGTTAGGCGATGAGCGTTACCGCCAACTGGAGCGTTACATCAATGGCGTATGGGCGTTTTCCGATGAGCAAGGCGCGATGCTTGATTCGTTATGTGAGTAGACGACTTGAAGCGTGGCTTAGGCTGCGCTGGATAATCGCAGTGACTCTCTTATCTGGATATTGGCACTGGAGGCGATAATGGGCTCGGTTACCAAGTTTCGCGGCGCAAGAAGCCTCACGCCAGCAAGCGAGGAAGCAGCACACCAGTTCGAGCGCGACGTTCTAGCTGCTATCGAAGCAGCTGAGGATGTCGGGCTTTGCTGGGGAATGATCATCGCCACATTGCACCAGTCAGCTTACTGGATGCACCAACGCGTTCAGGATGAAGAATAGGCGGCATTGGACAGGAGGCTGATATGAGCACTACCCAAAAACTGAAAGAGACTGTGCAGCAGCTAACACCAGCGCCCGCGCCCTGGAAGACTCAACGATCAGGCGAGCACGTGGCGTTTGATGTTGCCATCGGTAAAGACGAAACCGCTTCTGTCACGATGACTAAAGAGGCGTACGACGCGCTTATGTCCCAAGACTGGGGCTAATTCTCGCTGTGAAGCGATGCGGCCACGCTGTGAAGCGTCGCCTTTGGCCATGCCGTGAGGCACTGCCACCAACCGCCGGCACGTCGTGAGACGCCCGGCCCTTATTCATGGAGGCGCTGCCAGCGATGGCGGCGTTTTTTATATGGCTAAACGAAACGACTGGGAGCTGATCGAGCGGGAATATCGCACCGGTCGTTTCTCGCTCACTCAGCTTGAGAAGCGCCACGGCGTTCACCGCTCCAACATTTCGCGCCGAGCCAAAAAGCATAACTGGGAACAGGATCTAACCGACCGCGTGCGTGAGCGCACGCAGCAGAAGATCACCAAGGCATCGCTGTCCCCGGAAGCCCAGGCCGCGTTTGATAATGACGATGACCAGATTGTTGAGTACGCGGCGAATGAGAATGCTGCCGTTGTCAAGGGGCACCGCAAGTCGCTGGAGCGGTGGCGGAACATTGCCGAGCAATTTGCCGAGCGTCTGGAGAGCCAGCTGGCGGAAGGCAAGATCAATGTCGAGATGGCCAACGGCACTGTGGCTGAGATCGACATCCCGCTGGAATACGTCGGCAAGTGCATGGGTCATGGCACGCAGGCGCTGGACCGCATGATCAAGCTTGAGCGCCAGAACTACGGACTGGATGCCAATGACAAAGACGACGGCATCAAGACATTTGAAGAGCTGATGGCAGAGGTCGCGCCCGATGATATTGGGGCCGAGTGATCGGGCGCGCCAGGTCAAGCGCGCCGAGGCCTATTTGCGCGCGCATGCCAAGGGCAGGCTGACCGACAAAGCCGACCTAAAGGCAGCGCTCAGCCTCAAGTGGTTTCGCCTTAATTCGCTGTACAAGATCAAGGATAAGTCTGGAAAGAAAGTCCGGTTTACGCCTAACGACGCACAGCGTGAGCGCTACCTGAACGGCCACTGCCTGGATTTGATTCTGAAAGCCCGACAGCTGGGCTTCACCACGTTTGAGATGGTCGACGCCCTGGACGATTGTCTGTTCAAGGACAACTTTGCCGCGGGCTGCATCTGTCACAAGCTGGAAGACGCGCAGGACATATTCAGAAACAAGATCACCTTCGCCTACGAGAACATCGACGACGCCTGGCACGAACTGCTGAAGATGATGGGCACCAAGATCCCCCGGCCTGTCAGTGATAAATCAGGCTCTGGTGCTTACGTTTTTGACAACGGCAGTTCGATCAAGGTCTCCACCTCTTACCGTGGCGGTACGCTGCAACGCTTGCATGTGTCTGAGTTCGGCAAGATATGCCGCCAGTTCCCGCACAAGGCCAAAGAGATCGTTACCGGCGCCTTTGAAGCGGTGGGTATCGGCAATCAGATAACGCTTGAAAGTACCGCCGAAGGGCGTGAAGGCTACTTCTTTGACTATTCGCAGACAGCGCAGCAGCTTAAAGAGATGGGCCGCACGCTGACGGAGATGGATTTTCAGTTTCACTTCTTCCCCTGGTGGCAAGAGCCGACCTACACCATGTCACCCAAGGGCGTGGTGGTGCCGCAACGGCTACGTGAGTATTTCGAGCAGCTTGAGCACAAGCACAGCATCAAAACCACGGCGGGTCAGCAGGCGTGGTACGCCAAGAAAGCCGAGAGGCTGCAGGATGACATGCAACGCGAGTACCCCAGCACACCGGAAGAGGCGTTCAGTCAGTCGGTCGAGGGTGCATACTTCGCTACTCAGATGCAGTTCCTGCGTAAGCACAAGCGGCTTACCAGCCAGGTGCAGGTCAATCCTAGTCTGCCGGTCTATACCGGCTGGGATTTGGGCATGAACGACACCATGGCGATTTGGTTTGCTCAGGTCGTTGGGCGTGAAGTGCATCTGGTGGACTATCTGGAAGGCGAGGGCGAAGGCATCGAGTACTACGCCGACCTGCTCAATAAGAAGGGATACCGCTACGGCGGCCACTTTGGCCCGCACGATCTTGCCGTTCGTGAGCTGGGTACCGGTAAGAGCCGTTCAGACGTCGCTAAGGGCTTTGGTATCAACTTTGAAACGGTGCCGCGCATTAGTAACCACGCCGAAGGCGTTCAGGCCACGCGCCAGTTCCTGCCGATGTGCTGGATCAATGAAGAGGATTGCCACCAGGGCGTGCTTTGCCTCGACAACTACCGGAAGGAATGGGACGACAAGCGCGGCGTTTACAAGCCGACGCCTCGACACGATTGGGCATCACACGGTGCCAAGGCGCTGGAAACCCTCGCTCGCTCATCACTATTTGCTAGGGCTCAGCTACCCGGCACGCCATCCACTGGCAAGCGCGGTAGCTGGGCAGCTCACACTTAACCATCGCCGGGAGGCAGACGGTCATGATTCATTCCGCACCGGATAGCGCGCAACAGCAGAGGGCAAACACGGCAGTGCTACGCCTGGCTGGCTTGCAGAGCCGCGATATTGAAAAGCTCGCCCGCGATTCGGCGATGGGTATTGCGCAAGAGCTGATGAAACACCAGATCCCCATTCCGTCTAAAAAGATTCGCCCTGATGTTGGCAACGTTCAGATCGACATGATCATCATCGAGGAGAAGGTATCGACGCCCGAGCCAGGCATGCGACTGCAGTTTGATGTGGAAGGCGGCATGGGCGTGACCTTCACCATTAAGCTGCTGGAGTTCTTACAGGATCCTAAGGGTTACGTTACTGATCTGTTTACCCAGCTTGGCCCGATGCGCCGCAACATTCAGCGGATGCGCACCCACAAGCGTGCTGCTGACGCCGCCATCTATCGCGCACTGACGCAAGGTGCCGCTAATGGCTAATTTGGGACTGCTGCAATACAAGTCCGCCTCAGAAATGCACGTTGAGCAGGCAGCGGAAGCCCAGCAAATGGCGGCAGAGGAAGAGCGTCGTCGCCAGTTGGTAGAGTCGTCGCTGGGCGCGCATATTCGCCGTTCATGGGAGTCTGCCAAAACCGCCAAGCAGGAGGTCGAATACCGGCTGCTTGATTGCCTACGTCGCCGTAAGGGCGAGTATTCCCCCGACAAGCTATCGGCGATTCGCAAGGAAGGCGGTGCCGAGATTTACATGATGCTGACGGCCACCAAGTGCCGCGCCGCGGGCTCATGGATCCGCGACATCATGATGCCCGCCAATGAGCGCCCTTGGGGCCTGCGTCCTACACCTGTTGCCGACGTGCCCGATGAATACATCATGCCAGTGCTTCAACAACTCCAGCAGCAGGCGATGCAGGCACGACAGCAAGGCCAGCCGGTTGATATGGCTGCCTTGGTAGAGCAAGCCCGCGAGCAAGTGCGGCAATTGGCGCAAGAGAAGGCCGAAGAAGCCGCTGAGCGTCATGAAGTGGTGATAGCCGATCAGCTGTCGGAAGGCGGCTGGAACGATGCGTTCGAGCAGTTTGTTGATGATTTCGTTACCTACCCGACGTCCTTCGTTCGCGCCCCTATTCTTCGTCGTGTGCCCACGCTGGAGTGGCTAGAAGGATGGCAGCCGGTCAAGACTACTACGGTACGCCCTGAGTTTGAGCGCGTATCGCCGTTTGATATGTACCCCAGTCCAGACGCCACCAACATTGATGACGGCGCTTTTATCATTGAGCGGGCGCGCTTTACCCGTATGCAGCTTAACCAGCTGATTGGCGTGCCATCGTTCAACGAAGAATCTATTCGTCGGGTGCTTGAGCAGTATGGGCAAGGCGGCTTGCGCGATTGGCTATGGACAGATGGAGAGCGTGCCGAGCTAGAAGGGCGCGGCCATGAATGGCTTACCCACGGTGAAACCATTGATGGACTGATCTACTCCGGCGGCGCCCAAGGCGTCACGCTGCTGCAATGGGGTGTGAGCCCTGACGATATTGAAGACCCGCTAGCTGAATACGAGATTGAAGCCATTCTGATTGGCCAGCACGTTATCCGAGTGCGGATTAACCGCGATCCGCTGGAGCGTCGGCCGTATCACAAGGCGAGCTATCAACCGGTGCCGGGTAGTTTCTGGGGCCAAGCCATCCCGGAGCTGATGGCCGACATTCAGGACGTGTGTAACGCCACGGCACGCAGCCTGGTGAACAATCTCGCTATTTCGTCAGGCCCGCAAGTCGAGGTCTACGAAGAGCGACTTCAGCCCAACGAGGACCCGACCAACATCTACCCCTGGAAAATCTGGCGCACCAAAGACGGCAACGTTACCGGCAACAATGCGGCGGTTCGCTTTTTCCAGCCAAGCAGTAATGCCGCCGAGCTGCTGAGTGTTTACGATCAGTTTGAAAAGCGCGCCGACGATGCAACGAATATCCCCCGCTACACCTATGGCAATGAGCGCGTGGGCGGTGCGGGCGACACAGCTAGCGGGCTGTCGATGCTCATGGAGTCAGCTAACAAGGGCATTAAAGACGCCATTCGCCACATTGACCGCGGTGTGATGCGTCGCGTCATTGAGGCCCTATGGCTCTACAACATGCAGTACAGCGACGACCCCAGCATCAAGGGTGACGTCAACGTCGTGGCGCGCGGCAGCTCGGCGATGCTGATGCGCGAGCAGACCAGCATGCTACGCCAGCAGTTCCTGCAGATGACGCAGAACGAGACGGACATGGGCATCTTGGGCATGGAAGGCCGCCGCAAGCTGCTGGATAGCGTGGCCGAGAAGCTGGATATGCCGGGCCTGATCCCCACGCAAGAGCAAATGGAACAGAACCTGGCGCAGCGGCAGCAGGCGGAACAGCAGCAGCAGGCCGCCGAGCAGGAGCGCGAGCAGGCCAAGGCGCAGGCAGAGGTCGCGGTCAAGAACGCCCAAGCGCAGAAGTACGGCGCCGATGCGTCTGAAACCCAGGCCGAAACCCAAATCGCCCAGCAGAAAGCACCGCTCGATGCGCAGCACCTTCTTGCCGAGATCGCCAAACTGATTGCCGAAACCCAGGGAAAGCAGAATGAACGAGCAACAATGGAAAGCCCTGTCGCGAATCCACAACAGTCAGGACGGCCAATGCCTGCTGGCAATGCTCAAGTCCCAGCGCGAGGACTGTCGCAACAAGCTGGAGCAATGCCGCGATTCTGACGAGATCGCGCGCACCCAGGGCGATGCAGCAAGACTGGCAGACCTCATTGAAAAGCTTGAAACCGCGCGCGAGGTCGTTGATACGCGCTTCAAATAGCCGGGCAGTGCCCGGCCTCACAAACAAGCCGCTTCCTGTGAGGCGGTTTTTTTGTGGGCAACGCTCGGCACTGCAGGTCGAACCCGTTACCCGGATCGTGAACCCCGGCATCTGCCGGCTCACAGAAACGCCGTGAGGCGTCATAGGAGTTGAAATGTCATTACCCCAGTCCGTTCAGGCACAAGCTGACGCTGCCGCCAAGCACTTTGATCGCACGCCAGAGAACCCCGAGGTTGAAGCAGATCCAACCCCGGCTCCTGGCGGCGAACAAAACCCGCAAGACGACACAACGCAGGCTGATGCGGCCAAACCCGACACGACGCAACCCGCTGAGCCACCAAAGGACGAGCCCAAGACCGAAGGCCAGGACGTGCTCTATTGGCAGCACCGCTTTCAGGTATTGCAGGGCAAGTACAACCGGGAAGTTCCAGCGCTGCGCCAAGAGAGCGAACAGCTAAAGCAGCAGGTCGAGGAAAAAGAACGTCGCATCAAGGAGCTTGAGCAACAAGCGCCTACCGCTGATGCCAGCGGCATTACTGATGAGCAGCTCGCCCACTTCAAGAAAGAGTACGGCGAAGACCTGGTGACGTTCATTGAGCGCATGACCCAGCAGAAAACGGCGGCACCGGAAACAGGCAACACCAAAGAGCTGCAAGAGCGGCTGGACCGTCTCGAAGCGGAAAAGCGCGAAGACGCAGAAGCACGCTTTTGGACAAACCTGGAAAAAGCGGTGCCCACGTTCCGGCAGGTCAACAGCGAAGCCGCGTTCCTGCAATTCCTTAGCCAGTTCGACCCTCAGTCGGGCAAGCAGTACCAGCAAATGCTGAGTGACGCGCAGCAGTCCCTGGACGCCAAAGGGGTGGCTGACGTTTTCAATCTCTATCTGAATCAGGCAGCGCCAAAACCGCAAAAGCGAGAGGTCCCCGATGAGCAGGTGGAGCCTCGCACCACGAAAGCAACGCAAACGCCGCAGTCTCAAGGCGGAAAGTTGTGGACCGGTGCCGAGATTTCACAGTTCTACCGCGACAAGACCGCTGGTCGCTATGCGGCGGATGAGGCGCAGCGCCTGGAAGCCGACATTTTTGCCGCCCAACGTGAAGGCCGGGTTCGTTAACCCGGCCGGCGGTTCCGATTCCTCGCCGTGAGGCGATAAGAGGGTATTCCAATGGCAGGTCCAACTCGTGACTCCGGTCACCCCGACTACTCCAGCACGTCCAGCCCCGGGTTTATCCCGCAGGTCTGGTCGGGAAAGATGGTCGAAAAACTCTACCAGCGAACCTGTTTCGCTGAAATTTCCAACACGGATTATGAAGGGGAAATCAAAAGCCAGGGCGACACGGTGATGATCCGCACCACGCCGTCCATCACCATCCGCGACTACGAGCTAGGCAGCGGTCTCAACTACGAGAAGCCGACCAGCGACAAAGTCGAGCTCCAGATCGACAAGGCGAAATACTTTGCCTTTGAAGTGAACGACGTCGACGAGTACCAGGCGGACATCAAGTTGATGGACAACTGGTCGGATGACGCCGGTCAGCAAATGAAGATCGAGATCGACAAGGTGATTCTTGGCGACGTGTTCTCCGATGCGGCGGCCGAAAACGCAGGCACCGAAGCGGGCCGTGAGTCCGGCAGCTACAACATGGGCGAGGCCGGTGACCCGGTGGCCATTTCCAAGACCAACATCCTCGATGTGGTCGTGGATTGCGGCTCGGTGCTTGACGAGCAGAACGTGCCCGACGACGCGCGCTGGATCGTGCTGCCCGCGTGGATGAACGGCATGCTCAAGAAGTCTGACCTGCGTGACGCGAGCGCGATGGGTGATAACACCTCTGTGTTCCGGAACGGCAAGGTCGGCATGCTCGACCGTTTCGACGTGTACATCAGCAACAACATGTCGAAGGTCACCGACGACACCACTACGCGGCAAGCGACCAACGTGATCTTTGGCCACAAGAAGGCGCTGACCTTCGCCAGCCAAATGACCAAGATGGAGAACCTGCCCAACCCGCAGGACTTCGGTCAGCTGGTGCGCGGCCTCAACGTCTTTGGCTATGAGGTCATCGACCCCAACGCCATGGGCCACCTGTACGCAGAGCGCGAAGCCTAAGCGCCCAATACCGCCACCCCGCAGGGTGGCGTTTCACTTACCGTGAGGTAACACGCAATGACGAAATCACTGATTGAGCAGATTGAAGAGGCGGTGACCAAGGATGACCTGGAGCTGCTGGCGGCTCAGCTGAACGTTGAGATCAACAAGCGCCAAGGCGTTGAAACCATCCGCGCCGAGATGCTTGAGACCGCCGAGAAATTGGCCGAGCAGGGCGTCACCCATCCTGAAGGCGAAGGTGGCCAGGGTGGAGATGGTGGCGGCAGCTCAGCGCCTGACGACGAACCTGCGCCCAAGAAAGCGGCGTACAAAGGCCGAATGCTTCAGCACACCAAAAACGGGCGCAAATTCCCATGGACGGCGGCGCTGGCCAAAAGCCGCTACATGAAAGAGGTGTAAGCCATGGCGCAGACGGTCGGCGCGGTAATTGATCGCGCAAAGCGAATCCTGCAGGAGCGCGGTGACGGCATACGCTGGACGGTGGAAGAGTTGGTGGGATGGCTGAACGAGGCGTACATCATCGTCGCCACCCAGCGCCCTGACGCCCACAGCATAACAGCCGACATTAGCCTCCAGGCAGGCGCGCGACAACAAATACCCGACGACGGGCTGCGCCTAATGGACATTTTGGCTAACGAGAAAGGCCGGGCTATTCGCGCCACGGACCGGCGCATGCTGGACACCACGCTGCCAAACTGGGCGGGGGAGAAAGCAAGCCTTGATACCGAGTTTTTTGTTTTCGATGAGCGCACCCCTCGCGACTTCTGGGTATATCCGCCGGCACCAGAGGGCGCCCAGGTATCGGCCGTCTACGTAGAGCAGCCATCGCCGCATGCGGTGGGCGACATGGCAAGCCCGCTGAGCGTCAGCGATCGATACGCACCGGCGTTGCTTGACCTGGTGCTGTATCGCGCCTTTTCCAAGGATGCCGAATCCCAAGCCAACCTTGGCCGGGCGCAAATGCACTACAAGTCCGCCATGGAAGGTGTTGGCATAAAGACGCAGAGCGATACCGCGATGTCGCCAAACGGAGGCGGTCAAGATGCTGGATGATCTCATCGACAACGTGGCACTGGACGTGCCGGACGCGCCGCGGGCAACGATCCGGTCGGCACTGGCGAGGGCATCAAGAGAGTTTTGCACCGAAGCCGATGCCTGGGTAACCGAAGAAGGCCCCGTTATTTACGGAGCCGCTACGGATTACCCGCTGATGGTAGCGCCTGCCGGTGAGGCATTACGCATTGTGTCGCTCACCATGGATGGGCAGACCGTCACCCAGGGCGAGCGATTTGAGCAGGTGTCACCGACCGAGATCGTGTTTCATCGAACCCCTAGTGAAAACGTGATCAGCGGTAGGCTCGCCTGCCGGCCAAAGCGTGGCGACATGCCGCCCAACGAGGTGTTGTCACGCTGGGGAGAGCCCATCGGCGATGGCGCTCGCTGGCGGCTGCTGCTTATGCCCCAAGTGTGGCGAGACCCTGAACTGGCCACCTACTACGAACGACGCTTCTTGGCGGGCATTACCGACGCCAAGCAGCAATCCCGACTCGGCTACGCCCGAGGTGGCGCGCGCGTCAACATGCGGCGCTTTATCTAAACCCACTCCCCACTTGCCGAGAGGTAACTCCCATGGGAGCAATGTCGAACTATCTGGAACAGCGCATGATCAATGCCACGCTACGGGGTGACAACTTCACCGCCCCGGCGGTGGCGGATCTGTATCTTGCCCTTTTCACCTCAGACCCGACGGACGAAAACACCACGGCCAACGAAGTTGGTGAAACGTGGTACAGCCGGAAGCAAACCGGCAACTGGTCGAGCCCGAGCGTTGACGGCGAAGGACGGACGCGCACTGATAACTCATCCAGCATTACCTTTGATGCGGTACAGGATGATGATTCTGCCCACACCATCACGATCACCCATATCGGCATCTACGATTCCGACAGCGCGGGCAACCTGCTCTACCACGAAGCGCTGACCACCCCGAAGACGCTTGAAGTCGGTGACGTTATCTCATTTGCCGCCGGCGCGCTTATTCTGCGTCTCGACTAAAGGGGCTAAGCCATGTTTAACGGCTCCCGGTTTAATGGGTCGGCGTACAACGCTGGCGGCGGTGGCGTGCGCGTACTGCTGGCGTCCGCCGTGCTGGCGGTGTCGTCGGCCGGAAGCGCGGAGCCGTTACGCACGCAGTATGGCAACGCTGACGCGCCCGTCGCGTCGGTTATCTCAGAGCCGCGCGCGGTAGCCGAGCGCGCTGGCGAGTCGCGGGTATATCCCGAGGCTATTTTTGATGTATCTAGGCCTTGGGACCTGGCGACTGCCGGCATGCTGGCCGCGACATGCCTTGAGCCAGAGCACCTGGTTATTCGCGCCGGGCTGGCGTCGCTAGACGGCGATGCGTCGCTCAGCGTGGCGTCGATCCGCTACGCATTCTTTTCCAGCCTTTTGGCCACGGCGGAATTTGACGCTGTCGCGCCGACCGCTATGCGCCCAGGCGTTTCCCAGATAGACGGCGAGACAAATGTAGCAGCGAATGCAACCCGTGCGCAGCCGGGCGAAAGTGCGCTACAAGCAACGGTGCTTGCGACTGTTGATGGCCAAACTTTGGCAGGTGGCGTTGCTGCACTCGACGTCACTATCAGCCTGTTTGCCGAGCCTCACATAAACGGCGAACAGCCTGGCTGGTCAGCCCTTGAGACAGGCGCGAGCCTGACGATCAACGGCGACCGGCTGGCTGGCAGCGTGGCTGACGGCCAGATAGGCGCAACCTTTGAAGCGTCAGCACTCCCAGGGCGGGGCGCGCTTGTTGACGAAGCGCTGGTAACGGCTGAGCTAACGGCAGTTTGGTGGGCGTTTAACTATGAATCGTCAACGCTGACGGTAAGCGCGGCGATAGAAGCGAACCCAACAAAAACGGCTGCCGCCGCATCTCAGCTGGATGCTGAGACAACTGGTCAAGCCATTTGGTCACTGATCGTCGAACCGAGAAAAAGCGTGGTGATGAGTGATGCCACGCTGAGTGCCACACCGTGGCGCATTCGTCACGCATCCGCCTACGCCGATGTGAATAGCACGGCGCGCGCCAAGCCTTACCGCATTTATTTGCTGTCCGTCGATTTGACTGCACTGGGCTCCGCAATGAATGTCCGCCACAGCATCAACCTGACGAACCCGGCGCCTCTTGATCGCCAAATGGCCGTGCCTCGCGAGGCGCGCGCCATGATGGCGCCAGCCGAAAACCGAATAATGGTGGTCTTCTAATGGCTATTTTAGGCACGTTCACAATGCAGCCCGCCGACGAGTGGGACTACGACATTGACTACAGCGACTGGCTTCCTGAGTCGGACGGGCTATCAGAAAGCACGCCGCCCGAAGTAGTCATTTCGCCGGAAGGCCTAACCGCCGAGTCCATCACCCGTGATTACGACAATAAGCGGGTCAAGATTTGGCTACTCGGCGGCGAGGATGGGCAGCGCTATAAGGTCGAGGTGACGACGCGAAGCCGCGAAGGGCGTGTCCGCCAAGATGAATTTTACATAATCGTGAGAGACTTCTAATGGCTGAGATTTACGCCAACAACGTGAGCGGAAAGCTTGCCGAACCGGTTACCGCGTCTGATACAAGTCTGCCGCTGCACTCTGGCCACAACTTCCCTGATCCTGGCAGCAACTGGTACCGAGCCACGCTTTATCGCTGGGAGTTTACCGACAAGGGCGTCAGCGAGTTCGATCACGAGGTCGTGAAGGTAACGGCGCTAAGTGGAGATGTGCTGACCGTCGAGCGCGCACTGGAAGGCACAGCGCTTTCGTATGACCCGGATACGCATATCGAGCTTCGCATGACGGCTGGAAGCGCCAAATCAGCCCTTAAACGCGAAAACCACACCGGCACACAACCCCTATCTACAATCAGCGATGCGGGCACCGCCGCCGCCCAGGACGTCGAGGCATTCGACCCAGCAGGCACGGCCGTAGCGGTAATGCCCACCGCCTTCCAAAAATCAGACGGGAGTCAACCCGCCTGGACAGCCCCCACCAGCACCACGCTAGAAGTCGCCTCTGACATATCACTAGTCGTCGGCTCAACCATCGTCACTATCGCCGCCGGCACATCGGTCACGCTGCCAACGCTCAGCAACGGCACTGACTACACGATCTACGCAAAAGCGGACGGCACGCTCGAAGCCGTCGATGCAGATGACGCTGCCCCGGCGGATTCCCGCAAAGTCGGCGGTTTTCACGTTTTCGATGGTGGCGATGGGATCGCCGAGCGCTCGCTTTGGGATCTCAACTGGAAGCCGTCAGCGCCCAGTCCTCGCGCCCGCGCTTACGACCCTAAGTGCGGGCGCTGGGCTGACATGTATATGATGGACACGGAATACGGCATCAAAGGCTACTCGCGCTGCAATGCCACAATTGCCGACGATAACGACCGACCCATTATCCCGGCCGTTTATGGCGGTAATGGCAGCGATACATATGACTCCATGTCCTGGTGGGTAGCAGTTGACGTGCTGAGCAGCGCAGGTATGCGCCCACCGTTTTACATAGAGTTTACCTCCATTGCCTACGGCGTCGTCGAGCGCCAGGCAGTGGGCACTGACCCAGTCACTACACAGCATCAAGCCGGCCACCGCAGCGACATCGGATGCGAGCAGATCACTGGCGTGATGTACCAGTGGGGTGCCGACATCAACGGCACATCAGCAACGGGCAGCGCCGGATGGGAGGACTGGGCCGAAGGTCGCGGTGACGTCTACACGCACAGCATCCGCTCCCCGCTATTCGGCGCGAACTGGAACGACGGCTCTGACTCGGGCTCTCGGGTCTCGACCTGGGCCTATCAGCCGGACCTCTCCCGCAGCAGCTTCGGCGCCCGCGGCGTCTGTGACCACGTGAACCTGCAAGCGGAGCGATAGCGTAGCGTTATGAAAGAGGCTCCCAAGCGGGTGCAGCCACTGGCCATCGTTGAGCGCTACGACCAGGCCGTGGCGTATTTGTACCCGATTATCCAAAACATACCCCGGCGGCATGGCCGGTACCGCGACAAGCTGCTGGATGCGCTGTTTGCGGTGCCGGGCCTGATCTACACCGCTGCGAAATCCAACCAGGTGAGTCGCATCTATCACGCCGATGCCGCGCTTGCCGAGTTGCGCTGGCTGCTGCGCTTTGCCGCCGCACCCGCGCAAAAACTGATTACCACACATCAACATGAAACGGCCTCAATTCATCTCGCTGAGGTCGGCAAAATGGTCGGCGCTTGGATTAACGCCAAGCGCTGAGCAGGGTGGTGCACGGATACTCCCCGCTATTCGGCGCGAACTGGAACAACGGCTCTAACTCGGGCTCTCGGGCCTCGACCTGGAACAATCAGCCGGACCTCTCCCGCAGCAGCTTCAGCGCCCGCGGCGTCTGTGACGATAATTTTACCCACCGCTGGGACAGCAACCGCTACCCAGGGCGGCCCTTGTGGTCAGCCGTGCACCGACCTCCTTCGGGGAATACATTTCAAGGTCCGCGAAACAGGGCGTAGTGAAACATCGAGACCTGCGCGCGGCATTATTCAATCATCGGCAGGACGCCGATTAAGGGACTAAATTGGCGGCAAAGCGGTATCGCAATTTAATCGAAAAGATTGCAGACCCGGAAAATCTACGCAACGCCTACGAAACGTGTTTCCAAGTAATGCCGCGAGCAATACTAGAAACAGTGCCTTTATGAACGACGGGGTAGTCACGGGCAATAAATCTCAGCGCTTCGCCAGCAGCGTAGCGTTTCCGTATATCGCGAACATCGTCATCAGTAAGGGCTGCGCGACCGTTTTTAGCGCCTTCCGCATAGTTGCCAGTATGCATAAATGCATCTTCAACATTCTCTTTCACCGTGCCGTATTTAAGATTGCTAAGTTCGTTGTGAAGAGAGTTGCCATCAAGGTGCCTGGCTACTTGGGAGCGCGGGCGAACGCCTACCCAGCACTCAAGCATGAAGCGATGAACTGACACCAGCTTGGTTTTTCCGTCTTGGGTGATTCGGCACTTCCGGTAAGGCGGGGTGTGTTTTGGCTGAACGGTGAGCTGGGATACTTCTTCCCAGAAATCGGCTCGTGGCTTAGGGCCGGACCTAGGATAACCAGGAGGGCGAATAGCAGGGCGTGTAAACACATTTCCATTTCTCGAAGTAGCGTAAAAGCTGAATTCGGGGTGGGTCATCACTTCCACATCAGCACCATTAACCTGAATTATCATAGCTCATAGGCCTTTTTGGTGTATGAGATTACAAGTATATCACCATGACTACGTATAACCCAGGAGGCACCATGTTCAGCAAAGACAAAACCGCAGGCCGCGTCGTCTGTTTAGAGGATTACGGACGCGTAAAGAAAGGCGCGATCGTGCCTGCTTCGAACGAGCTATACGCCGATGTTGAAGACTGGCTGGCCGAGGGCAATGAACTGGCCGAGTTCGACGGCTACCCCGAAATCCCGATGAGCGAGGAACAGCTGCAGGAGTGGCGTGAGAGCGCGGTGGTCACGCGCCGACAGGGTAAGCAGCAACTGTTAGCTGATGGTCTACTAGTCAATGTCCAGCCGACTATCGACGCTATCAGCGACGAAACGCAGCGCGGCATGGTGCAAATCTTTTGGGATGATGCTACCGAGTTTGAGCGCAAAAGCCCTGAGCTGAATCAGCTCGGCGCAGACCTGGGGCTAAGTGACGAGCAGATAGATGAGCTTTTTAGGAATGCGAGTCAGCGATGAAAATCCAACACAGCGCCTTTCGTGGTGAGCTACCGATTGTCGACCCGCGGTTGCTGCCAGAGAACAATGCCCAGCGTGCGCGCAATCTTAATCTTAAGCGCGGCACGCTGAGATCGGAAAAGGCACCGCTTCCCGTGGCAGCGCTTCCGGGCGTGACCAATCCCGGCAACCTCTATCACTATGACGCAGGAGGTGATGGCGCCGGATTCTGGTTTTCGTGGGGCGATGAAGACGACATTGATGTCGTGCGCTCACCCATCGCCAGCGATGACTATGCGCGGGTTTACTGGACAGGACAGGGAGCGCCAAAGATGTCGTCCCTCGACATGGCGACGAGCGGCAGCGGGCCATACCCCTCAAACTGGTATCAACTGGGCGTACCTGCGCCCAGCGAAGCGCCAAGCGTCAGCACTCCTGACGACCGCGTGCCGCCCGAGCCCGTCACCAACGCGCAGGGCGATGTGGTTGAGGAAGTGGTGTTCCCGCCCCGTACGGCACTTGAAACCGTGTATGTCGTCACCTGCGTGACGCGCTTTGGCGAAGAAGGGCCGCCAAGCAACCCTTCCGGCTTCATCACGCGCTGGGACAGTGGCGATGATATTCCCGATGGCGGGTCCGTTGAGATCGCGCTACCCAGCATCCCGAGCGGCAACACGGATCTGATTGCCAAGCGCATCTACCGCGCCGAAAGCGGCGGCCAATACCAACTGGTGGCTGAAGTCGACGCCTCAGCCTCCGACTACACCGACAGCGTTAATTCGGCAGCGCTCGGGCGCGTGCTGCCAAGCCTTGAATGGGATATGCCGTCCGCCAAGCTTTCCGGACTGACGCAAATGCCGAATGGCGTGCTGGCCGGCTTCTTTGATAGCACGCTGGCATTCTGCGAGGCCTATCGCCCGCACGCGTGGCCAGTGGGTTACCAGCTTGCCTTCGACGACCCCGTCGTAGGCATTGCGGCGATAAGCAGCGGTCTGGTGGTGGTAACGTCGGGCCAGCCCTGGCTAGTGACAGGTTCGTCCCCGGCCGCCATGTCGCAGATGCGCCTCGACGTCAACCAGCCCTGCGTCGCCAAGCGCTCAGTGGTCGATATGGGCGGCTTTGCCGTCTATGCCTCACCTGATGGGCTGGTGGCGGCAGGCGGCGACGGCGCGCGGGTGATAAGCCGTGAGATATTTACCCGCGAACAATGGCAGGCCCTCAAGCCTGAGACCATCCATGCGTACCGATACGATGGCCGCTATCTTGCGTTTTACGGCGGCGGATGCTTCGCGCTGACGCCGGGCGAAGGCGTCGAGTTTTACGACCTCGATGCAAGCGGCGGCTATTACGACGTGACGCGCGACACGCTTTACTTGATCCAGGGTGGCGATGTTGCCGCCTGGGGGAAGGGCGAGGCGCTTACCTTTACCTGGCGCTCCCGGCGCCACGAAGTCCCGCCCGGCTCGGCGGGCTTTAGCTGCGCCAAGGTGATCGCCACGCGCTATCCGGTGACGCTGCGCATTATCGCCGACGGCGAGACTATGGTTGATACCGACGTGGACGACGCGCAAATGTTCCGGCTGCCGCCTGGCTTCACGCTGTCGCGAGACTGGGAGATCGAGCTATCCGGCAGCCACGATATTCAGTCCGTGCAAGTCGCCACCTCGCCGACTGAGCTTATTTAACAACGCCTAGCCGTGAGGCTCGCATGACGAATCGACGCAAGTCACTACCGCCGATTGACCCCAAGACAGACCCCAAGCTTCGACCCTTCCTGGAAGCCCTGAAAGAAATTACGGAAACCGGTGACGGCGTTCGCGGCGACCCACTGGATAGAAAGCTGACGCAACGCGACCTGATTGATGCCGGCATTGCCAGGTTGCGCAACGGAAGTCAGAGTGAAATCGGCCCCAACGACCAGCCTATTGATAACGAGCCGCCGGAACCAGTACGCATACCGCCCAGACCGACTGGCTTTAATGCCGCCGGCAGCTTTGGCTACATCGTGCTGTCCTGGAACATTCCCCGCGAACTGTATTTGAATCACGCGTTCACCAATATCTACCGCAGCGAGGCCGACAACTTCGCCAATGCCGAGATGATAGGCCGCGACGCGGGCATGATGTACACCGACCATGTGCGAGAGGTCGATGAAGAGGATGTTGGGTTTTACTACTGGATAACGTTCACTAGCACAGAGGGCGCAGAAGGCCCGCCCAACAGCACCGACGGCACCTATGCCGAGGTTATCCCTGATATTGGCTTCCTGCTGGATCGCCTTTCGAGTGATATTGATGACAGCAAGCTGGCGAAGTCTTTACTCGAGCGCATGCCCGGCTATCAGGAAACTGTCTCGGACGACGGCGATATCTATAGCTTAACCCTCAACCAGGAAGGCTACATTTCAGGCATTGGCGCCTATAACGATGGCAAGACCAGTGACTTTGCCGTGATTGCCGACAGGTTCTGGATAGCCAGGCCCGGCAGCCAAGACAAGCGCAAGCCGTTCATTGTTCAAAACGACAAGGTTTATATCGACACCGCGCTTATTCGCGACGCCTCAATACAGCAAGGCCAGCTAGGTCCCATCTCAATCGGCAAGATTACGGACGGGGACGGCTCGCCGGTCACGACCGTGGCAGGCAAGCTAAAAGGCGAACTGATCGATGCGGAAAACCTGCGCGTCGCCGAAGCCGCCAAGTTTTACGGCAACGTGTTCTCAAACAACTTCAGGGCCGGACAGTCTGGCTGGGCCATTTATCAAAGTGGTGACTTTGAGCTGAACCAGGGCCGTATCAGGTCATCCGTTCAGGTCGGCAACAGCACGATGGGTAACGTGGTAAGCAGTGTTGATAGCTGGCGTCGCCCTGGCTCCACCCTGATAGACGGCAACAAGATATTTACCGGCGATGCGTATGTAGACACGCTGCAGATAAAGGGGCAGGCCGTCACCTTTCCGGCGAGCTCTTATGTCGCTGCCCAACGGTCAATAGGTTCAAGCTGGACAACCATCCGGCAGGTCAGCGCGTTTGTTACCGGCGAGTCGGTGCAAGTGACAGGCGGGTTCTCTTTCCGTACCGCGATTAGCGAGTCTGATCACTACATCGCTGCCTACGCGAGGCTGGTGGAAGGCGGTAGCGTGCTGTGGGAAGGCCTGATCGGCAATACGTTCGTCACCTTTGATCGCGACGGGTTTAACTTCTACGTCTACACCTTCAGCCCGGTGGGTTCGGCAACCCCGGTGGCCATCACAAAACCAGCAAGAGGTACCCGCACCTTTAGTCTGCAAGTTAGAAGAACCGGTAGCGGCGGCACTCTCTACGTCTCAAACAGGTTTATCGGCATCGTGGAGCTCAGACGATGACAGCGACATATGTGATTTACAAGACGGATACCGGCGAAATAACGTCGGTCTATCACGGACCGGAAGGGACGGCGGACATCCAGTGCGAAGCCGGCGAGTCGTTTTTAGAGGCATCGGAAGCCGTCTGTGACCGCACATTCTTTGTGGATGTCAGTAGTGGCGCACCTCATGTCGTGCCAAAGATGCCGCGCAACACCGCGTTTTCGCTGTCAGGCATGACGGTGCTGTTCCCGGCCCTACCCAAGAGCACGATCATTAAAGTGGGGGAGTCGGAGGTGACGGCAGACGGCGTTGATGATGCCGTCGAGTTTGAAGTGCCCGGCACACACTCGATTGAGTTGAGCGGTTCAATTAAACACCTTGATGAGACGATCGAGGTGTACATTGACTAAATTAAGCGTTACCCAGTTTTCAGGCCGCGACGACGCTGAGCGTTATTATTTGGCGCAAGCTGACTCGCTGGCAGAAAAGGCGCGCAGCCAGTTCTTAACCCCCGGATCAGGCCAGGCCGCCACCTATGAAGCCAAGTATCAAGAGGCGCTTTCAGGCGGTGGACCTTTCCTTGAGGCTGAGGCGGAAGCGCTGGGCGTTAGCGTCGAGACGGTCGCCGCCTCCGTCATTGCCGCGCGTGAAAAGTGCCGCGGTAAAGAAGTGGTCATCGAAAAGGCGCGCGCCGGCGCCAAACAGCGGGTACGCCGCGCGTCTACGGCCGCCGACATGCACCGCATCGTGAAAGCGTTTAGCGAAGAACTCAGCGCTTAACCCTGCTACACTAATGCCTAAATTGGCCCACCGTGAGGTGCCCATGCCACGCCCAAATGAAGCTGCGTTCCTGCGCAGCGTACTGCAGAACAACGAAGCCGCCGCGCAATACTGTGAGGCACTGTTTCGTATATCGCAAACCCTGGACGACCTGATCGACAAAGACCACGCCGTAACCGACACGGCCGTGATTCAGGCGTTCTGGGAAGCGTTGATCGAACTCCCCGCCAACCCGTTCTATCGCCAGCACGAGCCTTATTTACGCCCCCTGATGGCCTCGGCGCTTCAAGACTGGCGCGATAGCGTTTGCTTCGAGCGCACCGACAGCCATCACCTTCGCTCCGTCGCCTTTGTGTTGCGCGACCAGCTCGCCACGCTGCTCATTCAGTGCGCCTATCTGGTGGGCGGTTACCAGTGGATGAGCGAGGTCAGCGTGCCCGTGCGTCAGCATATCCACGAAGACACGCTCGGCGACTACATGGCATCGCTCAACACTCCACCCGAAAATGATAGCCAGGAGGTGAGCCAATGAGCGGCGGCGGTGGCGGCAGCAGTGATATCAAAGACACGCCCGAACAGCGCGAGCTGGCGGCCGTAGCGGCGGACAAGTGGAATTACGCCCAAGAAAACTTGGCGCCGCTCGAAGATGCGTACATGAAGCAGGTCGGTGACATGACCGGCGAAGGCAACATGCGCTACATCGCCGGCCGTACGATGCAAAGCCAGCAGCAGGCGGGCAGCGAGGTAAGTCAACAGGCAGGCCAGCAGCTTCAACAAGGCGGCATCAACCCTAATAGCGGGCGTTACCAGGGCGAAATGGAAGGCCTCAGCATGGATGTCGCCCAGGCAGGCGGCGAGACGCTGGGACGCGCCCAGTTCGAGCAGGAGAACCAGCAGATTCAGGGCCTGCAAAACATTGTCTCTATTGGCCAAGGCGAGTCTGGCCAGGCACAGCAAGGGCTGGCAGGCATCGCCGGCCAGTCAGCGGCAGACGCCCGCCAGTCGGCCACAAAGCAATTCAACCGGCGCAGCTCCAATCTTCAGTTGCTTGGCCAAGTGGCTGGTGCAGGCGCCTCGTACGGCATGAACGGATCGTCAGCTCCCGCGACGGGCGGGGCGGCTACGCCGGGTTACCAGCAAGGCCAAGGCCTGGACCTATATGGCAGCGGCATCTAAGGAGGCGTCATGCAATATCAACCCACCCTCGGCCAGGTGAATTACGCGCCGTCACAAGTGGCTCAGCAGCGGGTAAATCCAGGGCAGGCGTTCGAAGGCGACCAGGGCGCGTCCAAGCTGTTGGGTGATCTCAACCGCGCCCAATGGAATGACTGGAAAAGCCGGTTTTCGCCTTATGTTGACCGGCTGGCCGCCGTTGCTCAAGACGGCGACGCCTCACAGAAAGCGGCCGCCAACGCCAGCAGCGCGATGGGCCTTTCTTTTGATGCCAACCAACAAGCACAGGACCAAGACCGCCAGAGCTTTGGCGTTAACCTGTCGCCACAACAGGAAGCCGCGCAATCTCGCCGGAACAATGTTCAGCGCAGCGCATCGATGGTGAGCGCCGGTAACCAGGCCCGCATATCCGCACAAGATCGACAAGGCGCGATTCTTGCCGGCGGCATGGGCCTTTCCAATATCCCTGACCAGGTAATGAACCAATGAGCTACGGACTAATGGGGCTTCGTCAAGAAATGGAAGGCGAGGCCATGCAGGGCCTTTCGGACTTAGCTGGTCAGCAACGCGAAGCCGAGCGCCACGAAGATCGAATGGAGCAGGCTGAAAAGCAGCAGCAAATGAGCGCCGTCGGCACGGGCGCAGCCGTTGGCATGGCCGCCGGCGCGCAAGCCGGTAGCGTAGGCGGGCCCATGGGCGCCGCTATCGGTGCAGGCATCGGCTTGCTGGCCACGTCGGTATTCTAGGAGATCATCATGGCAGGACTTGATACGCGCGGACTGGCGAGCGGCTTTGCACAAGGCTTTGGCTTGATGAGCCAACACCAGCAGCAGCAAAAACAGAACGAACGTGCTGACCAGCAAATGGAAATGCAGGCTGAGCGCTTCGATATGCAAAAAGAACAATACGAAGGGCAGAAACAAGAGGCGGCGCGCGCCCAGGAAATGGAAGCCTTGCAGTTCACGCTCGGCAAGATAAGCAGCGGCATGGACGTTGACGAAAGCGAGATCGAGTTGCTGCGCAAAAACCCCAAGTATTGGCCCGCCCTGGACCCCGATACCGACGCCTCGATTGAGCAAGCACAGCAGGTCATCGACCCCAATACGGAGGTTGATGCCAACGACCCGAAAAGCCTGGCAGCGCTCAACCAGATGTTCGGCGCCGAGATCAACAAAGGCGACGGCGGGCAAAAGCGAGTGGTCGGCATGTACCCGGGCACCGATGGCGAGAGCGTGATGCTGGAGCTGGAAGTGCTCGGCGAAGACGGCAGTCGTTACAACGCGCCGATGACCAGAGGCCGCAGCAATACCGAAGACGACGATACGGTGATGCAGATTCCTGTTGAGCGCATGGTGGAGCAAACCCAAGGCATGCGCATGTTGCGCAATACCATGCAGGGGCCCGAAGCACAGCGCCAGGCCGCCAGCGTGCTCGGAATTTTACGCGGCGACAGCAATGAGTCGTGGGAGCTTGAAGAACACCCCCGCCTTGGCGCCATTCAGCGCAATACCAAGACCGGCGAGATCAAACCTATTCGCCCGGGGGCGGGTAGCCCGCATGACAAGAGTGGTGGTAGTGAAAATTATTGGAACCGGCCGACCGCGACACAAAAAGACATTGAATACATGGTAACGAACGGACTGGCGCCTGATCGTGAAGCTGCCTGGGAAATGCTGCGTCAGGGCAGCGGCGACAACAGCTATTCGCGCTCAGAAGATCGCATCGACGCACTAAGGAACCGCGCCGAAGACTTAACCGCTACGATTAACGGCGAGGGCGCGACCATCCCAAGCGAAGAAGAGCTGGAGCAGGCACAAGAAGAGCTTCGCTCGGTACAAAGCATGATAAGGGATACTGAAAACAGAACGTACGGAATCGACATGTCGAACGGTTCTGACCAGCAAGGCTCTACTTCGCAGCGACGCTCTGGGACAGAGGGAAGAGGCAACGGCGGAAATAGTAGTGAAGGTAATCGAGAGGCAGAAAGCAAGAGGAATGGCGAAAGAGGGCTGAGGCCCGGACCGAAGCCTGAAGAAGACAGAGACATCAACACCGATGCTGACGCCATCCTGAATAAGTACTTCTAAGCACAAAGGAGCCGCGTGTGAACGCCGCCGACCAAGAAAGCAAAACGCCCAAATGGACTGACGTCGCCCGCGATCCTGATTTCCAGGCATCTGATTGGCAAACCAAGCAGCGCGTTCGCGGCGAATTTTACCGCCGAGCCATTGAGCCCAATACGCCAAAAGAAATGCGCAGCAAGGTGCAGAGCGAGTTTTTCAACCGCACCGCGCGGGATGTTTTTGGGGAGCAAGAAAGTAACGAGCGCGAAAACCTGAAAGATAGCGAAAGCCTTAACGCGGGCTATGGCGGCGGGCTGACTGACCAGCGCGCACTTGAAGAAAAGCGAAAAGGCCGCGGCATAAAGCCTAGTGATGCCGGCTTGTCGATCCCGGATGAAATGATGGGGGAGGATGATTCGCCAGGATTGGCGGGCAACGCCATGCGCAATGCCGGCGAGCGCGGATTTGATCTTGCAGGCAATGCTCTCCAGTTCATCGGCAACATGGCCGAGATGGGCGAGGAAATGCTCACTGAGCACCTGGGCGGCATTAATCCAGGCGTTATCGGCGGGCAGTCCGAGGCCATGCGTGATCGCGGTTATGAGCCAGACGTTGAAGTGGCAGGGTATGGTCTTGATTTCACTACCCGAGCAAACCCACAAGACACCAATACCGGCATGGTCGAGGCAGGTCAGGCCGTCGAGGACGTCGAGCTTGGGTATCGGCCCAACTTTACGATTGACCGCGCGCTAGATAGCCCCAGTATTAAAAACCTAGCAGGCGCGGCGGCGGAGCAGGGTCCGGCGGCGCTTGCGGACATGGCGGGCCTTGCAATTAACCTGCCCGCTTATCTGGCCGCCCGCACCCAGGAGATTGGCGAAGGCCGGGTCGAAAGCGATAACCGTGAAGGCATGCCCGAAGGTCGGGATTACGCCGTTTCTGGGCCAACGGCGGCGGCGTCGGTCTTACTGGATCGTTTTGCGCTCGGGCGTTTGCTGCCAGGCGGGGAAAATGCAGTTAGCCGCGCGCGGGAAATTCCTGGCGCCGTTGGTCGCGCCGGGGTTACCGAGGCCACTACAGAGGCTATTCAGGAAGGCGGCATTGAATACGCGGGCGAATCAGTCGGTACCGAGCTAGGATGGAACGCCTCCGAGGCCGGGCGACGCTCTGCCGGGGGCGCTATTGTGGGCGGTCCGACAGGCGCCGCCGTTCGCGCGGGAACTGCCGCCGTCGAGGCAGGTGGTGATGGACAGCGAGCAACCGGCCAAGAGGAGGCAGGCGACACAGAAAGCGAGTCTCAGCCAACAGCCCAAGACGAGGCAGCCTCACCGGAGGCTGAAGCAGCTAATTACGAAGCAGTGGGCGCGGCGGCTGAGCTTATTGCCAAACCCAGGTTTGAGCTGTCATCAGCCGAAAGAGAAGTGCGCGACTCCATCAGTTATGGTGATGCCTTCAAAGCCCTGCGAGCTGAAGCCGAAGGGCGAGGCGATAATGACGCTGTGGCTGAGCTTGACGCAGTTAGTGGCGAAGTATCATCCGCACTAGAAGCAGAAACCATGGCGCGTGCGCGCAACGATAGCGAAGCTTTTGCGCCTATCCGTGAGCAGTTACAAAGCGCATCCGAGCGCTTCACGCGCGTAATGGATCGCCTTAATGCCCCCGAGACTGAAAGCGAAGCCACCGCGTCAAATGCTAACGAAGATGGCAACTCCCAGTGGGAAGAGGCGTGGCGCGACCAGGCGGCAGAAGACGGCATTGCAGATTACGATCCCAGCGTCGACCTTCCTGATACTGAGATTGATATTGATGGCGAGCAGCAAACGGCCGAACTGGCGCAAGGCTCAGAAGCGGTTGAAGCTGGCGTAATGGAAGGCAGCCTCAGTGAGGCCCCCGCCAATAACGACGATGGCGTTGGTGCGTCCGCCGATATTGATCGTGCTGCCATGGAGACCAACCCCGATCCCACTCCAGCACAGGCGGAAGCAGGCAACTACCGAAAAGGTAAGGTTCAGCTTAACGGCTTTGATATTGCCATTGAGAACCCCAAAGGATCTACGCGCCGCGGCACAGATCCTGAAGGGCGGCCATGGGAGAGCAGCATGGCTCACCACTACGGCGACATCAAAGGCACCAAGGCGGCAGATGGCGATAACCTCGATGTGTTTGTGGGCGACAATCCCGAATCTCAGCGCGCATACATCATTGATCAGGTCGATGCCGACGGAAACTACGACGAAGCCAAAATCATGCTGGGCTTTGACTCGCTTGAGCAGGCTCGTCAAGGCTATCTCGCCAACTATGATGAAGGCTGGAGCGGACTGGGTAGCATCAATGAAATGCCCGTGGACGAACTCAAAGTATGGACGCGGGAAGGCGCGACAGATAAGCCCTACGGAGATATCCAGGTCCGGCCCAATATCTCATCAGTGGAAGGCCGGCAGGAAGGCGAGGCCGTTGCCGCGAAGACGCCAGAGCCAATGCTAAAAACTGACGGCACGCCCTTTCAGACCCGCCGCGCCGTCGAGCTATCGCAGCGTTTCCGCAACACGCCCAACGCACAGCCCGTTGAAGTGGATGGCGGGTGGGGCTTTGCGGCGCAGCAGTCGCCCGAGCCGGGCTCTCAGGGAGAGGCGGAATCCGTCAGCGTGGACGACAGCACTCTTGACATGGAAGCCCAAACTGAAGAGAGCCTGGCGCAGCGCGAGCAGCAAACGCAGCAGGCCGAGCAATTCGAAGCCGAGCAGCGCCGCCAAGAAGAGCAGCGCGCCCAAGCCGACCGTGATGCCGATGACTTTGTGCTCAGCGGTAGCAGCCGGCCTAATGATATCGCCGAGGCACGCGGGCAGACGGATATTTTGGGCGCGCAGCCAGCAGAAAGCGCCCAGACAGAGCCTACGCCGACTCCATCACGGGCACGTAAGCCACGCAAGCCTGAAGCGTTAACGCCTCGTCAGCAGCGGGTAAGTGACGCGTTTGGAGGCGCGGCCACCGGTGACACGATCAGCCTTTTGACCGACGTTGGTTATTCTAAGCCCGGGAACACTTACACCATTGATTCGATCAACAAAGATGGCACGCTTCAGGCCACTAATGTTGAGCGCGGCAGCTCGGTATTGATCAGCCAAGGGGAATGGACGTCGGCAACTCGGCGCACCAAAGCCCCTGTAGCAGAGGTGGTTAGCAAAGCCGCCTCAGACGATACCCGCTATTCAATGGCCGGTGAGGGCGCCGCTGTGCCACAAGCGCCCCGCGCGGCTGACATAACAGCAGCGCTAAAAGGAAAGCCTGAGCTTGCAGATACTCAGGTGGTGCAATCTGCCTCTGAGCTTCCGCAAAACGCACTCATGGGTATGATGCTGCGCGGCATTGGCCTGGGCGATGTTCGCGGCATATTTGTTGGCGGCGAGCTGTACGTTGTTGCCGATAACATGGCTAGCGTTGACGAAGCTGTGCGCACGGCCGTTCATGAAGCAGTCGGACACAAAGGCATGCGTGGCGCGCTGGGTAGTGAGCTGGAACCTCTGATGCTTGAGGTATACAAAAGCCACACTCGATCACAGGCAGGGCGAGAAAATATCGCCGCTATCCAGGAAGCGTATCCGTTTATCGATGTAACGAACCAAAAAGGGAAAGTGACGCTTGCCGAAGAGCTCGTGGCTCACTATATCGAAGACAGCAATGGCAGCCCAGCGCTAAGCCAGCGCATCAAGTCCACTATTCGCCGCCTGCTTAGGAAGTTTTTCCCCAACATTGAATGGCGTACAAGTGACATCCTGGCATTAGGCGAGCAGTCCCGTCGCTGGCTGCGTCGCCAGCAGGCGAAGCAAGATATAGGGGAGCAGGATGGCGCGCTATACAGCCTAATGGAGCGGCAGTCCTCACTCAGTGCGCGCGATATTGCCAAACAGTTGCGCGACGAGTTTCCTGGACTAAAGCTGGATATGGCGGGGCGGAAAGATCGAGCCACGATTTCACGCATCGTCGCTCCTACGCAAAGCGAAGGCACCGGCTCAGCTGTTATGCGCAAAATTACTGACTGGGCAGATGCCTCCGGCAAGACGTTAGCGCTTACGCCATCCAGAGACTTTGGCGGTAGCGAAAAACGGTTAAGTGATTTTTATAAGCGCTTTGGCTTTGTTGAGAATAAGGGTAAAAACAAAGACTACGAGATCAGCGAGACCATGTATCGCGAGCCAGACCCGGGCGCCGGCGAGATGCGTTTTAGCATCAAGTCATCAAAAGGCACGCCTGGCGGCAAGTTTTCCTCGACCGATAGCACTAACTTCGGGATGCCTGATGAGTCTTTGGCAGATACTGCTCTCAGAAAGATGGCCGACAAAATGCGTCCGCTCAAAATTCTTGAAGACGCAATGCGCCGAAGTGGTCGTGAAATTGAAGAAGAGGCAGACGCCTATTTAGCTGAAGAATTGTTCCACGGCAAGGCTGAATACGACCTTCGACAGCTTCGCGAAAACTATGTTGAGCCGCTTGCTCGTGGTCTCGCCAGCTCTAAAATAAGTCAGTCCGAGCTGGATAATTACCTTTATGCGCGCCACGCCCCGGAGCGTAACGCAACCATCGCAGAGCGGAACCCTGATAAGCCCGACATGCAGGATGGCGGATCAGGTATGACCAATGCCCAAGCGGCTGAAATTATCGATAAGGTGGCTAATTCCGGCAAGCAGGCGGATTACGACCGCTTGGCCAAAATCGTTTACGACATGACGCGGTTGCGTCGCGACGCAATACGGGACGGCGGCCTAGAAGACGACTCAGTCGTGAACGCGTGGGAGTCCAGCTGGCAGTATTACGTTCCGCTCAAGGGAAATGCGGCTGACGAGCCAGGCCGGCCAAGGACGGGACGCGGCTTTGAGGTTAGTGGTCGCGAATCGCGCACTGCGGCAGGTCGCAAAAGCATTGCTGACTCACCCTCCTCTCAGGTAATTGTTGACGTAAACGAGTCGCTTATTCGCCGGCGCAAAAACGAAGTCGCGCAGTCGTTGCTTTCGCTGGTGACTGATCACCCAAATCCCTTGCTCTGGGAAATCTTTACTGACAGCAACCCAGACACGCAGCGCACGCCGGTAACCATTACTGACCCCGATACAGGCAAAAACCGTATTGAGGTGCAAGAGCGTCCCGTCAATATGCAGGGCAACGATAAGTACTTCAAAGTGAAGCGGGCAGGGCGCGCCTACTACCTCAAGATTCATGACGAACGATTGATGAATGCTATGCGTAACGTGGGGCCCGAAAGCAACGGCCTACTGATTCGCTCGGCTAGTGCGGCTACTCGCGCATTGTCAGCCATGATGACCAGCTATAACCCTGAGTTCATGCTGAGCAACTTCACCCGCGATGTTCAAACAGCACTACTGAACCTGACCGCCGAACAGACGCGCGACGACGGCAAGATCAAGGGTGAAGCCATTGTTCGCCAGACCGCACGCGACATTGGGCCTGCGATGAAAGCGGCATGGAGGGGCCTGCAGAATAAATCGAGCAAAAACGATACCGGGCGAGAATGGGACACCTGGTTTAAGGAATTCCAGGAAGACGGCGCCAAAACGGGCTACTTCGACATGAAGGATATTAGCTCTCAGGCCAAAGAGATCCAGTCCATGGTGCGTCGCGCTGACGGCACCACATTGTCCCACATGCTGAAGGCGCGAAAGAAAACCGCCGACTTTGTTGAGAACATGAACGGCGCGGTTGAAAACGCGGTGCGTCTTTCTGCCTATGCTAACGCGCGCCGCGCTGGCATATCTCGCAAGCAGGCGGCCAGTCTGGCCAAGAACATGACGGTCAACTTCAATCGCCGCGGCGAGGCCGGTACCGCCCTGAACGCCGCCTACATGTTTGCCAACGCCTCCATACAAGGCACCATGAATTTCGCCCGCACCATGGTGACAACCAAAAACACGCCTGAAGGCAAAAGCCCGATGAACGTATGGGCACGCGCTAACATGGCTCAAAAAATCGCTTTTGGCATGGCGTCAGGCGCTTTTGCTTTAGGCTTGCTCAATCGCTGGGCGTCAGAAGAAGACGAAGATGGCGTGCTGTTCTATGACAAAGTCCCTGATTACGTCAAGGAGCGCAATATTGTCATTATGAGCAGCCTATGGGGCGGGGAGCCTGACGACTACGTCTCGATACCACTGCCCTACGGGTATAATTTCTTCTCGGCCATCGGCACGCAGGCGGAATCAGTTGTTGCGGGCACGACGGACGCGACCGAGGCGGCCAAAAATTTAGGCCTAGCTATTATGGGTAGCTTTTCACCTATCGGATGGGAAGACTCAGATAGCGCCACCGGGCTGCTCATGAAGAACATTACGCCAACGCTTGTTCGGTCATTCGCCCAAGTAGGCTTTAATGAAGATTTCGCAGGCAGGTTGATCTACAAAGATGACTTGCCGTTTGGTACGCCAACGCCAGACAGCTCTCGCGCCATGCCGAGTACGCCAGAGCCTTACAAAGCGATCGCTGGCTTCCTTAATGAAGTGAGCGGAGGCAGCGAATACCGAACCGGTAGTGTAGATATAAACCCCGATGTCATGCAGCACTTGGTTAATTATTACGGGGGTGGCGCCTGGGGCTTTGTGGAGAAGACATCAAGCTTTGCGGCACGCACTTTCTCAGGAGAAGAAGTGGAGCGGTACCGGATACCGTTTGCCGGCCGATTTGCCAGCAGCACTTCGCCTTACCGCGATCAAGGGTTGTTTTATGATCGCCGTGATGAGCTAGGGCAAATCGCCAATGAAGCGGATGCGCTAAAAGGGCGAGAACGAATAGACTTCCGGCGCGACAATATCGAAAAGATACGGTTATTCAACCGAGCCAAGAATATCGAAAAGCAGCTGCAGGAGGATCGCAAGCGGAGAGACCGCGTCCAGGAAACCGAAACGCTCAGCGAAGAGGCTAAGAAAAACCGTATAGAGCTGATAGAAAGGCAGATGAAGCGACGTGTTGATGAGTTCAATCGGCGCTATAACGATCTTTCTGATTGACGCTTGCTTGCATATTCGTGGCCAAGGAAGGCTGCTATTAACCACCAGGAAAGCATCAGGAAAACAAATACCCATCTGGTGATGGCGTACTGCAACAACAAAGGCGAAAGCGAAAATATAGCGACATAGCCTGCAAGCATGAATATCAAGCTGCATGTCGTCGCATTGAGGTGGGCTATGTGTTTATCAACTCTATCTGAAAAGCGCATAGGCTCAACCAGCGGGTTTATATCAAAGTGGCCACCGCCAGATCGAGCGATTGCCGTGGGCAGCCACTTTTCTTCCCACTGCCGGAAATCTCGCCACTCGACCGCGTGCCAAGCGTAAAGCCCTGCGGCTATACCTGCTGGAAAGGCGCCGTATGCCGCATAGCTATGCATCCAAGACTGCTGCCCGCTCCATGGGTACTGGATAAAGAACACGGCTATCGTAGTCATAAGTCCAACGAGCACGCCCAGGCCAGTTCGATATTCAATGAGTGATCGGCTGAAAAGGATTTTTCTTTTTTCATGCTCATTGAACAAGAAGAGCGTGCACGGGTTTTGATACATACCATCCTCGGCGAGCGGCGTGAATTTGAATAATTCTCTTCATGCTAGCTGAAACGCAGAGAACAGCGAGGGCCTAATAGCAACCTTTTGATATTTAAACCGTTCTAGCACCCGGAAAGATTATCGAAGCAGCTATCGTTCGGCGCGGTGCGCAGATGGCCTTCCACTATCGTGCCGTCTTCCCTTAAGTAGGGCTTGATATACTGATGGCGAGGCGGCTGCCCATAATTGAGGCTACCGGAAGCAAGCCCCATTCCTATAGCGGCCTGTAGGCCGCGCATCCTTTCCTGGTGGTTGCTAAACCCTTGGGCCGCCACATGGTAATCCATAAGCTCTAGTCGATTCTGGCGAAGCCACTCCGACGTCTTCATCGGCTGTGCGGCTCCAGAGCTTTCCATCATAGCCCACATGCGCGCACCGTAACGCTTCGCGCAGTTCGCCAGCCAAGCCTCGGCATCCTCCATCTTGCGCTTAGCGGTCAAGATGGGCGCGGTGCTAGTGCCGCCCTCTGATAGTCTTCCATCCATTTCTTCAAGTACGTTGGCGCGAATCCTTATGAACCCACCTCCGCAATAGCTCATGGCGTCATCGGCCCCAGGGTGCTCAGATGGCGAGATAGATACGCTGTTAAGCTGGTATTGGCTCAACTCATCAAGCCTTTTTTTAGAGGCCTCCATGCTGTCTCTGAATTGCGCTCCGGCACACCCTGCCAATAAAACCGCTGAAGCTATCACTAAGGCCTTGCGCATCATTCCCTCGCTATTCGTGTTTTCTCCACGATAGCCGAATGAGGACGGGTGTGCGAGGGTCTGGGAGGGCTGGCCGCTAAGGCATGACCTGATCGCGGAAAGCTTGCCTAGCTTCTTCGTCCATGCCGTCCGCCAGCGCATCCAAGTAGTCGCAGTACCACTGCATCATCACTTGGCGCTGCGCAAAGTAGGCCGCTTGGTTGTAGACGCCAGCAAGCCCCGCTTCCTTGTGGGCGAGCTGCGCCTCGACATAATCGCGATTCCAGCCGTGCTCGCGCAGCAGCGTGGATGCTGTGTGACGTGATCCGTGGCCAACCATCCTATCCTTGTATCCCACCAGCTTGATCACCTTGTTAAAGGTGGCGTCGCTCATGATGGTATTGACGGCGCCCTGCCCGGGAAACACCCAGCGCTGCCGGCCTGTGACTTCATGCACTTCGTTTAAAAGCTGGATGACCTGGCGCGGAAGCGGCACCAGGTGATCGCGCCTGGCCTTCATTTTCTCGGCCTCGATCGTCCATACGCCGTTATCAATATCAACTTCCGACCATTCCATGTGCCGAACCATACCAGGGCGTGAAGCCGTATAAAGGATGATCCAAACCGCCTTCACCACAATGCCACGGCTTTTTGATTGCCTGAGTGCGCGCAGGAAGTCGGGCAGCTCCGGTTCAAGAAGGTGGGGGTAGTGCTTGGCCTTGGGCGGCTCGGCGGCAATGTGGCGAAGCTCACTGGCTGGGTTGAGCTCGCATTTCCCTTGCGCAACAGCGAGTGAAAATATCTGACTCAACCAGGAGCGCACTTTGCCGGCGATAATGTGAGCGCCGCGGTTCTCAAAAGAGGCCTGAACCGCGGCGCAGTCGCGCCGCGTGATCTCATCCAACGCCTTGCCGCCAAGGGCTGGCAGAATATCCTTGTCGAGGTAGAGGCGCATTTGTCGCGTGGTGCCATGGGCACGACCAGCATCTAGCTTACGCTGATACCAGTTTTCGGCCGCTTCAGAAAAAAGCGGCTTTTCTTGTATCCGGTCCGTGTATCCCTTGATGTCGTGACCATCGGCAAACAGCTCGAGCAATTCCTGCGCTTTCTTGCGTGCCAGCTTTCCTGAAACGTCAGGAAAGGCCCCGATGCCGTGCCAAGCCCACTTGCCATCAGGGCGCTTGTAGCGAAGGTTCCACGATTTTGAGCCATTGGCGCGCACGCGAAAGTAGAGCCCCTTGCTGTCCTTCTCCTGATAATCTTTATCTTCCGGTTCAAGCGATGCAAGAACGGTGTCCGCAAGCGGGCGGCGCTTTATCTGGGTGCGCTTCATTATTGTCTCCGTGTATCCAATATTCTGCAGGATACAACCGAGGATACACAATACAAGCTATTTATCTGGGTGTATTTGGTTAGATATGGGGAGAAGCAGAAGGGAAATAATAGCGCTTTCAGTCGCTTATGATGGATTTGGGTAGATATGGTTTGCTGGGATGGTGCCCGGAGCCGGACTTGAACCGGCACGGGGTTGCCCCCGAGAGATTTTAAGTCTCTTGCGTCTACCTATTTCGCCATCCGGGCAGCGCAGCGATGGGAATCGGTGCACTTAAAAATGGAGGCTGGAGTCGGAATCGAACCGGCGTACACGGAGTTGCAGTCCGCTGCATAACCACTCTGCCATCCAGCCTCATTGAGTCGTTGGAGCGGGGAAGTAGATTCGACCGGGCTGGCGTTCCAGCTCCCGACCCTCACCTGATTTTCCACACAATCCAAAATGGAGCGGGAAAGGAGATTCGAACTCCCGACCCTCGCCTTGGCAAGGCGATGCTCTACCACTGAGCTATTCCCGCTCGACTCGAGGGCGAATTATACGCAACGCATTTCGCTTGTCAATCAAACATTTCCGGCACTGAGGCGCGTTTAAGAATCAGCGACTTACATGGAGCGACTTAAATGCGGCCAAGCGGATTTGAGGTATTGAATCATCGACCAGAGCGTTAAGATAGCCGCTGCATAAAGTATCACCACACCTAGGTGTGCTAGGGGGTTGTCGGGGGGGAAGGCGAGCAGAACCAACAAGGCGACCATTTGTAGGGTCGTTTTTAGCTTACCTATCCAGGATACCGCCACCATACCTCGCTTGCCCATTTCCGCCATCCATTCGCGTAGCGCTGAAATGACGATTTCGCGTCCGATAATAACCAACGCGGGAAGCGTTAATAGTAGCGTATCAAAGCGCTCTATTAGCAGCGCTAGCGCGACGACCACCATCAGTTTGTCGGCGACCGGGTCTAGGAAGGCCCCGAACGGCGTGGATTGATTCCAGCGGCGTGCCAAATAGCCATCGAGCCAGTCTGTCACTGACGCAAGGCCAAACAAGCCAGCGGCGATGGGCATGCTCCAACTGAAGGGCAAATAAAATAGCACCACCAGCAGTGGAATAAACGCGATTCTAGCGAGCGTTAAGAGGTTGGGTATATTCATCGCGAACTGCGATCCTTGCCGTGGGGTCATGGAAACAAAATGGTAGGTGTCATTCTATCTGCCTTGGCCGATGGCATCTATGTTAACGATGCGTTTTATCGGTGAAGAGCGCTATAAATATTCTCGGCCAGTGCTTCGCTTATGCCTGGAACGCGGGCTAGCTCGGCGCGGCTGGCTTTTTGTACGCCTTGTAAGCCACCAAAAAAGCGCAGTAGTTCACGCCGCCGCTTGGGACCGACATTGGGGATATCCTGCAGCGTCGACGTACGTCGTGCCTTATCACGCTGGGCACGGTGGCCAGCGATGGCAAAACGGTGGGACTCGTCGCGAATATGCTGAATAAGATGCAGCGCTGGTGAGGCTGGGTCGAGCGGCAATGGATGATCTGGCGTATCGATAAAAACGCTTTCCAGGCCGGCTTTACGGGTGGTGCCTTTAGCCACACCGAGCAGCGTGATTGTGTCGATAGCCAGCGTGCTCAATACCTCACGGGCCATATTTAATTGTCCTTTACCACCGTCGACAATCAAAATATCCGGCGCTATGGCTTCGCCATTTTTAATCCGCTTGAGGCGGCGCGTTAGCGCTTGTTGCATGGCGGCGTAGTCGTCACCTGCTGCGACCCCTTCTATACGGAAGTGGCGGTAATCGCTTTTGCGAGGACCCTGCTGATCGAACACAACGCACGAGGCAACCGTTGCCTCGCCGTGACTGTGGCTGATATCAAAGCACTCCAGCCGCTGGGGAGTTTTCTCTAGCCCCAGTGCCTGTTGCAAGGCGCTGAAGCGCTCGCTCAGTTGGCTTTGATTAGCAAGCTGCGAGGCTAGCTGTTGTTCTGCATTGGTCATGGCCAAGTGCTGCCATTGGGCGCGGTGGCCGCGAACCTGACTGGTGACCCGGATGCGTTTGCCGGCGTGATGCGAGAGGGCATCCGCCAGCAGGGCAGTATCTTCGAGCGGGTGGCTGGTGATCACTTCGTTTGGAATGTTGTGCGGCTGGCCGAGATAGTACTGGCTGACCACCTCGGTGAGTAGCAGCTCCGGCGTCAGGTCGAGGTCGTTCTTGGGCATGTGGTGGCGCGCGCCGAGTAACCGCCCGTCGCGCACGCTTAGCACCGAAATGCCCAGTGCACCTGGGCGCTGGGCCAGTGCGAAGATGTCCGCATCACCGCTTTCGGTGTCGACAAACTGGCGCTGCTGGAGCTGGCGAAGCTGCTGTATCTGGTCGCGAAAGCGTCCGGCTTCTTCAAAATCCAACGCTTGGCTTGCCGCCTCCATCGATGCGGTCAGCTCCTGAGTGACGTGCTCGCTTTTGCCTTCCAGACACATCACGGCATGCTCAACGTCGCGACGGTAATCTTCAGCGGAGATGTAATCGACGCAGGGGGCGCTACAACGCTGAATCTGATACTGCAGGCAGGGGCGCGAGCGGTGAGCGAAAACGCTGTCTTCGCAGTTACGGATGCGAAAGATCTTTTGCATCAGGGCAAGGCTTTCGCGTACCGCGCCGCTGCTGGGGTAGGGGCCGAGGTAACGTCCATCGCCACGTCGTTGACGGGCGCGTTTGTATTCGAGAGCGGGGTAGGGGTGTCGGTCGCTGACAAACACGAAAGGGTATGATTTGTCGTCGCGCAACAATATGTTGTAAGGCGGGCGCAGTTCCTTGATCAGGGTCTGTTCGAGCAGCAGTGCTTCCGTTTCACTGCGCGTGACAGTAACTTGAACGTCCGCGATGCGCCCGACCATGGCCTGGGTTTTGGTGTTGAGTTGGCCACGGAAGTAACTGGCTAAGCGAGCTTTTAAACGCTTCGCCTTGCCGACATAGAGGGTGTTTCCTGAGCTGTCTAGCATGCGATAGACGCCAGGAGATGTACTAACCGTGCTTAAAAACTTTTTGGCATCAAAGGTCATAGTCAAGCGTTACTGCCTTTATTGCGGCTCAATGGCTAACGGGAAATTAACCTTCCGCTCGATCAAACCCTTCTACCAAGCCATGGCGTAATGCAAGGTGCGTTAGCTCCACGTCGGTGGCTACTTGGAGCTTTTCAAACAGGCGGTAACGATAGGTATTGACTGTTTTAGGGCTTAGATGCAATCGGTCGGAAATATCCTGAACCCGCTGGCAGTTAACAATCATTAGCGCTATTTGCAGCTCGCGGTGCGACAGTTGGGTGAAAGGGCTGTCTTCGGTGTGAAAGTGTAGCATGGCAAGACGCTGGGCAATCTCTTGGCTGATGTAGCGTCGGCCATGAAACACCTCGCGAATAGCGTTGACCATTTCAGTGGCGTCGGTGCCTTTGCTCAAGAACCCGGAAGCGCCCGCTTCCAACATGCGTCTGGCAACGTTATCTTCTAGATGGCCGGTTAGGATCAACACTTTGATATCTTCCATACCGCGATGAATGCGGCGGGTGGCTTCCAGGCCGCCAATCCCCGGCATGCGGATATCCATCAATACTATATCGGGTCTCAATTGGCGACACTTGGATACGGCACCTTCACCGTCGTCCACCTCACCTACAATATGAATATCACACTCATCATTCAGTAGGTGGGCAATACTTGTTCTCACCAGGTGGTGGTCATCGGCAATTAAAACGTTGATCAAGGGACTAGCTCCTGCATTGAAACGTCACAATACGTAAGCGGTGGGTTCAGAAGCCGGGTCGGTGTCGCGTACACCCCATCGTCCGCCAAACAAGCAGGCTAAATGTGACTATATGACCCTGTTAGTCCTATAGAGTGCCACAGCTATCGCCAAAGGAGAATTAGTAACCTGTGAAATACGTAAAACCTTGACCCGTAGCATATGGCATCGTAGTATGCGCCTCGCTGTTGCAACGACAGCATGTGGGGCCTTAGCTCAGCTGGGAGAGCGCAACACTGGCAGTGTTGAGGTCAGCGGTTCGATCCCGCTAGGCTCCACCAAGCATATTATAAAAAACGCCTGACCGATTTATCGGCCAGGCGTTTTTTTATGGCGGTTTGTCAAGGTGTTATGAACAAACAATGCGTCTGTTGTTAATCACTTACTTTGCCCAGCAGCAGGAATTCGATAAGCGCTTTTTGAGCATGAAGGCGATTGCCGGCTTCTTGCCATACGACGGCACGTGGGTCGTCTAAAAGGGTGTGGCTAATCTCTTCACCGCGATGGGCGGGCAGACAGTGCAGAAACAGTGCATCTGGCTTGGCGCTATCAAGTAAAGCTTCGGTGACCTGAAAGCTGGCAAAGTCAGCTGCACGTATGGCCTGTTCTTCCTCTTGCCCCATGGACGCCCAAACATCGGTGGTGATTAGATCGGCACCGTCGGCAGCCGCTTGCGGGTCGTGGAGTAACGTTACGTGGTCGCCAGCCGCTGCCATGATGTCAGCACGAGGCTCATAGCCCTTGGGGCAGCAAACTCTTAGATGAAAACCGAATTGACGCGCGGCATTGATCCAGGAGTGGCACATGTTGTTGCCATCGCCAATCCATACCGCAGTGCGGCCTTTTACGCTGCCGCGCAGCTCGGTCCAGGTCATGACGTCGGCGAGCAACTGGCAGGGATGGTAGTCGTCGCTCAGCGCATTGATCACGGGAACGTCGCTGGCCTTGGCGAAGGTTTCCAGCCCGGCGTGGGAGAAGGTGCGGATCATTACCGCATCGACCATCTCGGCCAGCACACGGGCGGTGTCTTCGATGGGCTCGCCGCGGCCCAACTGCGTATCACGGGGAGATAGAAACAGCGCATGGCCACCAAATTGTGCCATGGCAGTCTCGAACGACACGCGCGTACGCGTGGACGATTTTTCGAAAATCATCGCCAGTGTGCGGTTAGGCAACGGCGTGTAGCGCGGCCCTTGCGCCTTTAGGTTGCTCTTAATGGTGATGGCACGCTGGATTAAGTAGTGTAACTCGTCGGGCGTTAAGTCAAGTAACGTCAGGAAATGGCGTGTCGCCATGAAGGTAGTCTCCGCGCAAAAACCCTATCCTAGCGATGCCCTGGGGGATGCGCAACGTGGTTGGCACGCGTAGAATGACAAACACCGAATAAGGTTGAGCAGTACGCTCGGGTATTTCATTATGTCGCCGAATGCATGCTGCACGACGAATTAATCGCCTTGATCAAGACTAGGAGACTGTATGAGCACAACAGCCGAAAACATCCAGCGTCAAATCAGTGAAAATCCCATCCTGATTTATATGAAAGGCACGCCTCAACTGCCGCAGTGCGGCTTCTCGGCCCAGACCGTTCAGGCACTGATGAGCTGCGGCGAGCGGTTTGCGTTCGTCAATGTGCTGGATAACCCGGATATTCGTGCCGAACTGCCGAAAATTGCCAACTGGCCTACCTTCCCGCAGCTGTGGGTTGAAGGCGAGCTAGTGGGTGGCTGCGATATCGTTATCGAGATGCATCAGAACGGCGAGCTGGAAACGCTGGTAAAAGAGGCGGGGCAACGCGCCGCCGCCAATGAAAGCGGTGATAATGCCTAATCAGCTTGTTAAGCACGTTGGATAGACAAACCACTCCGCCTAAGGATGTTATGCTCAATGAGCTATCAGGTTCTGGCCCGTAAATGGCGGCCGCGTACATTCCACGAACTTGTGGGCCAGGCCCATGTTCAGCGCGCCCTGGTCAATGCGCTTGACCAGGGGCGCTTGCATCATGCGTACCTGTTTACCGGCACGCGGGGCGTGGGCAAGACCACGCTTGCGCGCATATTGGCCAAGTGCCTTAACTGTACGTCCAATGGGCGCGGCGATGAGGGTGTCACCTCAACGCCCTGTGGTCAGTGTGATAGTTGCCAAGCCATTGACGAAGGGCGTTTTGTCGATCTAATTGAAGTGGACGCTGCCTCGCGGACCAAGGTTGAAGACACCCGCGAACTGCTCGATAACGTGCAATATGCTCCTACTCAGGGGCGCTACAAGGTGTACCTCATTGATGAGGTGCATATGCTCTCGACGAGCAGCTTTAACGCGCTGCTGAAAACCCTTGAAGAGCCACCTCCCCACGTCAAGTTTCTGCTGGCTACCACCGACCCACAAAAGCTACCCGCCACAGTGCTCTCGCGCTGTCTGCAATTCACGCTAAAGCATATGCCGCCAGAGCGGGTGGTGACCCACCTGACGCATATCTTAACGAGTGAAGGTGTCGCGTTTGACGAAAGCGCGCTTTGGCTGTTGGGTAAGGCAGCTGAAGGCTCGATGCGCGATGCCATGAGCCTGACCGATCAGGCCATTGCTTTTGGCCAGGGAGCCGTAAGGCATGCTGATGTGGCAGCGATGCTGGGGACGCTGGATCACCGTCACGTGATTGCTCTTATCGAAGCGCTGGCCGAGGTCAATGTGCCGCGCTTGCTTTCAGAAATTGGCCAGTTGGCCGAGCAAAGCCCTGATTTTGCCGCTGTGCTGGACGATGTCACCGGAATGCTACACCGCCTGGCGGTGGCGCAGATGGTCCCCGATGCGGTGGACAACAGCCACGGTGATCGTGACGTCATCCTTCAGCTGGCTTCGCGCTTCAGCGCCGAGGATATCCAGCTGTACTACCAAATCGGTATTCAGGGCCGTGGTGATATGCAGCACGCCCCCGATTTACGCAGTGCGCTTGAAATGACGCTGCTCAGGATGCTGGCGTTTCGCCCGCAAGGCGTGCCTAAACCACCCACGACCAAGCTACCGCTTCAGCCTGAGGCCACGCCAACCGCTGAGGAAAGCGGGCAGCCCGAGGTAGAGGTAGCTAACTCAGCCTCGCCACCCCAGGCGTCGGTGAGCCAAGACGAAGAAGCGAATAGCGTAGAAATACCTGATAGCGAGGAAGCTTCCGTTAGTGAGGAGCCCTCTGCTAACGAAGAGGCAACAGTCGCCCCGCCTTGGGCGCTTGACGAGCCGCAAGAACCGCCAACACTGAGCTCAGAGCCAGAGCCAGAGCCAGAGCCAGAGCCAGAGCCAGAGCCAGAGCCAGAGCCAGAGCCAGAGCCAGAGCCAGAGCCAGAGCCAGAGCCAGTTGCGCAAGCCAGCGCCTCAGTGTCGCTGGTTGAGCGTTGGGATCATGGTCAATGGCTTGCGCAGTTCGATGCCCTGGGTCTTGGGGGGCTAACGCGCAGCCTAGCGGCCAACTGCCAGCTAGAGAGCGATGATGGGCATACGCTAACGCTGCGATTGGCGCCTAGCCAGGCGGCAATGCAGGCTGACATTCACCAAACGCGTATTCAAGATGCATTGGCTGAACTCGGGGTATCCCGACGTATTGTGTTTTTTGTAGACGATCTATCCGACGCGGTGGAAACGCCACGTCAGCGTGAAGTGCGTTGCCAGGCGGAGCGTCATGCCCAGGCGGTTGATGTCTTGCAGCGCGACCCCCATGTAGTAGAGTTAAAGCAGGCCTTCGGCGCACAGCTTGTCGAAACCAGTGTCAAACCCGTTGATGAGTCGCGCTAACGCTGTGCGATCAACTAATGAATGGAGAGTTCTACCATGATGAAAGGCGGCATGGGTAACTTGATGAAACAAGCCCAAGAAATGCAGGAAAAAATGCAGCAGGCCCAAGAAGAAGTCGCCGAAGCCGAAGTGCTGGGTGAGGCGGGGGCTGGCATGGTGAAAGTGACCATGAATGGCCGCCATGACGTGATTTCAGTCGATATCGATTCAAGCGTCATGCAAGAAGACAAAGAGTTGCTGGAAGATCTGCTGGCCGCCGCAGTAAATGACGCGGTTCGCAAAGTCGAGATCAATTCGAAAGCTAAAATGGAAGAAGCTACTGCCGGGCTGAACCTGCCCCCTGGCTTCAAAATGCCATTTTAAATGATGCGGTTTTCTCCGCTTGTCGAGCAGTTAATGGAAGCCTTTCGCGTCTTACCAGGGGTAGGGCCGAAAACCGCACAGCGTATGGCTATGCACTTGCTGGAGCGGGAGCGGCCTGGCGGTAAACGGCTGGCCTCCGTCATCCAGCAGGCAATAGAAGAAGTTGGTTATTGCCGTCGTTGTCGAACCCTTACCGAAGCCGATGTTTGCGCGTTATGTGAAAGCCCCCGTCGTCATGATCATTTGCTCTGTGTGGTGGAATCGCCTGCGGATCAACTGGCGATTGAAGAGGCCGGTGGCTTTCAGGGGCGCTATTTCGTGCTGCATGGCCACCTGTCGCCTTTGGATGGCATCGGGCCTGATGCCATCGGCCTTGATTTGCTCGAGGCTCGCGTTGCGGAAGGGCTAATAACAGAAGTAGTGCTTGCTACCAACCCAACGGTTGAAGGCGAGGCCACTGCACATTATATCGCAGCGTTGCTGGCTGACCACGGGGTGACGCTTTCGCGGCTTGCTTACGGCGTTCCGATGGGCGGCGAACTGGAATACGTAGACGGTGGTACGCTAAGCCGCGCATTCAACGGCCGCCAACCGTTTAGTAGCGAATAACTTATTTTAAGCAAGCGCTCAGGCGGTTGTCATAACAGGGAATTTGTCTTTTGTCCTCATTTCAACCCGCTGATATCAGTTGGATTGCTTCGCCTCAAGCGCTTGATCAAGCCTGTGCGCAGGTGGCTGATGCGTCTGTCATTGCGCTGGACACCGAGTTTTTCCGCGAAAATACCTTTTTCCCTGTACCGGCACTGATTCAGTTTAGTGCCGGTACACAGGCGTTCCTGGTAGACCCGTTGGCAACGCCTTGCACCGATGCTTTTCGTGATCTGCTGCAAAATCAGGCGATAAAATTGCTGCATGCCTGCAGTGAAGATCTGGAGGTTTTCCAGCTTTGGGCAGGCGTGCTGCCAAGCCCCTTGATCGATACCCAGTTGGCGCAAGGATTTCTCGGTGACAACCCTGGCATGGGGTATCAGAAACTTGTCGAGGCGTGGGTAGGGACATCGCTGCCCAAGGAAGAAACGCGCTCCAATTGGCTGGAGCGCCCGTTGACAGCCGCTCAGTGTGAGTATGCTGCGCTAGACGTTATTTACCTGTTAGAGGTGTGGGCTAAACAGCGCGAAGAGCTCCAGAGGCTTGATCGTTTGGATTGGCTGGAGAGCGACTGTCGCCAACTCATCGCTCAGGCAGGGCGTAGCGATGACAACGACACGCAGTGGTACACCCGCCAGCGCCAGCTATGGCGCCTCACAGCGCCTCAGTTAGCAGCGTATCAACTAATGACCACTTGGCGGGAAGGGGAGACGCGCCGTCGCGATTTGCCGCGTAACTGGCTAATCAGCGATAAACGCTTGATGGCAATTGCCGAAGCGATGCCGACTAACCGCTATGAACTTGCCCGCGTTGAAGGTATGACTCCACCGTTGGTCAAAAAAGAGGGTGATGCGTTGCTTGGGTTCGTCAAGCAGGCGACGCATCTGCCAGTCGAAGCGCTGCCTACGCCCTGGCCTGACCCGATGCAGCCAGCCTTCAAGCGTCGTTTCAAGGCGTTAAAGAAGGTCATCAACAGCCACGCTACCGAGTTGGGGGTTGCACCTGAGGTTCTAATGCGCCGCCGTGACGTGGAAGCGCTGGTCATGCAATCTCTGGCGGGGTCGCCCTTGACCTTGCCTCTAGGCTGGCGAGGCGAACGGCTTAATGTTGATCTAACCAAGGCGTTGGAGGAGCAGGCAGAGTGAGCGATAAACTGCTGTGTGAAATTTATAAAAGCCCGCGTAAAGAAGAAATGTACCTTTATGTTAATAAGCGTCAAGGGTTGGAGCATGTCCCCGAGGCGCTATTGGGGTCGTTTGGTAAACCCCAGCCATTGCTAACCATGATATTGACCGCTGATAAAAAGCTGGCGCGTGCTAATACTGCTGAGGTGATGGAAGCAATTGAAACGCAAGGATTTTATTTTCAGATGCCGCCTGGTAATGAAGCTGACCTGTTGACCGAACATCTCGCCCAACAGCGTTCGCGCAACAACTCGCCAGGCGAATGAACTTTCTTGCCCACGCTTGGCTTGCCCGCGACGGCAGCGATGATTTTCTTTATGGCAATCTGATTGCCGACGGCGTTAAGGGGAAAGATCTCTCAGCTTGGCCTGATGCAACCGCGCTGGGTATTCGTCATCATCGCCAGGTGGATGCCTGGGTGGACAGTCATCCGCTTGTCAAATCAGTGTTACGCCGGTCTCCTCCTGCGCAGCGACGTTTTGTTGGCATTGCGCTGGACATTGTCTGGGATCATTTTCTTGCCCTTGAGCACCATGCTGATCACTCGCAGCAAGTATTGATTGAGCGCTGTTATCGACTGTTGAGTGAACGCTCAGCGCCTAACCGCCTGGCGGCCATAGTAGAGCCGTTAGTTACTCATGATTGGCTGCGCCGCTATGCTGATTTTGACTTTACCTGCCAAGCGATTGCCGGTGTGGGCAGGCGGCTTTCAGGCCCCAATCGGTTGGCGGAGCTTGTTCCATGGCTACATGATGATTACGCTCATTTGAAGGACGATTTTGCGGAGCTATGGCCAGCGCTTTACGATGCGCTAGGTAGCGAGCGCCGTTTCCCAACGCACACAAGTAGCAAGTGAAGGTGATTTGATGACAAGCGCATTACGTGAGCGCTTTTGGGAGCGTTATACGCTGGAAGAGTTAACACCCGGCGAGTGGGAAGCGCTTTGCGATGGTTGCGGGCAGTGCTGCCTGCTAAAGCTTCACGATGAGGATAGCCAAGAGCTTGCTATTCTCAATGTAGCGTGTCGTCTTTTGGATACGCACAGTTGTCAATGTAGCGATTATGTGAATCGGTTTGATTTTGTCCCTGACTGTACCCAACTGACGCCAGCGCTGGTCAAGGAATTCACTTGGTTACCGCCTACCTGTGGCTACAGGCGAGTGGCAGAAGGACGCAAGCTTGCCGGTTGGCACCCTTTACTGAGCAACGACGCTGAGCGTGTCCATCGGAAAGGGGTCAGCGTGCGTGGCTATGCAATCTCTCAAGACGATGTGCCTGAACATCAACTGGAATCCCACATCATTGCGGTTTTGCCTATGTAGTGTGCCTTCCTTGGCCACGTGATGAGTCAGCAATCGCATGATTCAGTTAAGCCGCTTTACCCGTTGGCTTGTCCCAAATCGATAAAAACGCTTCTTTGACCGGTTTTGCTACTTGCGTCACAGCGTGCGCAGGCGACGCTTTGCGCTCGCGTGGCTGACGTGGGGTGTCCCAAATAGTGGGGAATTGATCACGGTATGACATGGTATCTCCTTGATGGTGTGTAGAGCTTGTCTGTACGACTAAGGGATAACATGCCATACAATTTTATTTTATGGAAATATTTTCCATAAAATAATTTGCTGCTTTTGCAGCTCGGGTATTTTCAACACATCCACTCTTGGCCCAAATCAGCCGCGCCTCGCACTTGCCGTGACTATGCCAATGCTTTAATCAGCAAGGGCGGTTTTAGTTAAGCCGTTAACCCAAGCGCCCAAAGAATAAAGGCATCTTGGCGGGCGGCGTCACGCCAGGCTTTAAAACGCCCGGATGCGCCTCCGTGGCCGCTGCTCATATCGGTGTGCAGCAATACCGGGGCGGTACCTTGCTGATGTTGGCAAACGCGAGCATAGAATTTCGCTGGCTCCCAATAGTTCACTCGGGTGTCAAACCAACTGCCTTCTAGCCATAGGGCGGGATAGTGTTGGGCGGTCACATTATCGATGGGCGAGTAGTGGCCAATTCGCTTGGCTACTTCTGGGTCGGCTGGGTTGCCCCATTCACTGTATTCGGCCGTCGTCAGCGGCAAGGACGGGTTTTGCATGGTGCGCAGCACGTCAAGGAACGGCACCTCCAAAACAGCGGCGCAAAAGGACTGAGGCGCGCGGTTAACGCAGGTACCGACCAAGAGCCCTCCGGCGCTGGCACCGCAGGCGACAATGCGTTGTGAGTCGCTCAGTCCTTGCTCCACGAGGGCGTCGCGGGCGGCTAGAAAGTCGTCAAAGCTGTGCTCTTTATAGGCCATTTTGCCGTTTAAATACCAAGGTTCGCCGCGTTCGCCGCCTCCTCGCACGTGCGCGACGGCAAAGGCGACACCCCGCTCAAGCAATTCCAAACGAGCAATGGAAAACCATGGGTCAAGGGGTTCACCGTAAGCGCCGTAGCCATACAGTAGGGTGGGTAGCGGTTGACCCGCTAAGTCGCTACGCGTGACCACCGATACCGGAACGCGTTCACCATCGGCGCTGGCAGCCCAAATCCGTTGGCTGACTAATTGCTCTGGGGGCAGGCTGCCATACACCGGTACGCGTTTTAGCAACGTACGCTCCCCAGTCGTTAAATCCAGGGCATACCAACTGGGCGGGCGGGTGAATGATTCTTCCCTTAGGCGCAGCACTTGCGTATCAAAATGAGGTGCGTCTTCAAGCAGTTGCGAGCAAAGTGCCTCGGGCTGGGCGAGGTAGTCGTCCTGGGTGATTTGTTGGCAGGCATCAATTTCGAGGCGGCGTAGCCTTACTTGCGCTTGATCATGATCGCGTTCAGCCAGCATTAGGCCCCATGAGAAGGCGTCTACACCCTCCAGGGTGGCGTCTTCCCGTGCCGCGACCAATGGCTGCCAAGCGGGCGAATCATTATCTAGGGCCTCAAGGGGGATAACATCCAACTGGAAGTGAGTGCTGGTTTGGTTGTGCAAACGATAAAACACGCCTGGTCGGTGGTCTATCGTATACTCCACGCCCGGTTGGCGGGGTTGAAGGCAGCGGGGTGTCTGTGTTGGTGTTCGGGCAGGCACCACATGGACTTCGCTGGTATCTTTTGAAGCGCTTTCAAGTATCAGCCATTCCCGGGAGCGGGTTTTGCCCATGCCCAGCCAAAATTCCGGATCGTTCTCACGCAGCAATAATGTTGCGGGTTGGGGTTGCGGTGTCTGGCTAAAGGCAATGGGCAGGCACCAAATGCTGTCAGGGCGTTGAGTGTCGTCAAAGCGTGTGAACAATAGCGATCCACTATCATGCGTTTGGTCTTCCGCCCAGCAGAGACTGGGGCCAATATCGCTCAGCAGGTGTATTGGCTGGCCGTCGGGTAGGCGTTTCAGCCACAGGTTAAAACGCTCGTCACCCTGGGTGTCGTCGGTCCAGGCGAGCCATGATTCATCAGGCGACAGGGCCATATCGCCCATGTCGTAAAATGCCTGTCCTGCGGCGAGGTCAGGCACCGCTAGTATGCATTCAGTGGCTTCGCTCTGCCCGTTAGGGTGTCGCCACCAGCGTGGGTATTCCTCGTCGGCGGCGGTTTCGCTCCAGAACGTAAAGTGGTCTAGCGTTGTCGCAAGGCTAGTGACCGACAGTTCGCGGCGACTAAGATGACTTTCATAAAGGGCATCGGCAAGCGGAGCCAATGGTTTGAACCAAGCGTCGTGCTGCTGATTGGCAGCGGCTAAAAATGTGCTGACATCCTTATCGTTGCGCTGCTCTAACCAGTGCCATTGGGGATCATCTGGGCGATAATAGGTGGTAACAGGGTGGCCATCGTGTAGGGCTGGCTGTGCTTTCATAAATTGATAGGTACCATAATGGGAAATCTAGACTGGGTGGGTTCACCCTCATAAGGAGTATTATGCTGTTTGCAGATTCAATGTCACTGTTGTGGTTGAGTTATTACGGGCTGTCGCTAGTGGTGTTTGTGGCAGTTTATTTTGCGTTTGCCTTTTTACCCAGGTTACCGCGCCTGCTGCTGACATGGTGCGTTGGCGGGGCGATGTGGGCGCCCGCGCCGTTTCGCTTGCCGCTGATAGAGGAAGGCGAGTTTTACGCAGGTTGGGCTCCTTCTGCCATGGTCGCTGCCGTAGGGTTTTTAGAAAGCAATGGCGGTGCACTGCGTAACGGCCTGCTGTGTGTGCTGCTTGGCGTGGCCATTGGGGGTGTTGTAGGGGTTGCGCTGTGGTGGCGGGGTCGTACCAAAGCCGACGACGCGCCTGAGGTGGATGAGCGCCCAGCCAACGACCCCGATGAAACGCGCCGCCGTGAACCGGTGATCGGCTAATCCCAACAGGAGGGCCGCGATGTGTGAGCTGTTGGGGATGAGCGCTAATGTGCCCACCGATATCTGTTTCAGCTTCGCAGGTTTTTTACACCGCGGGGGTGGAACGGGGCCTCACCGCGATGGTTGGGGCATCGCCTTCTATGAGGAAGGTGGTTATCGGGAGTTCCGCGACCCTCACCCCTCGGTTGACTCACCCATCGCACGGCTAATTTGTGATTATCCCATCAAGTCCACCGTGGTGATTAGCCATATTCGTCAGGCCAATGTGGGTGGCATTGGATTAGCCAATACTCACCCGTTCACACGTGAAATGTGGGGGCGTCCATGGTGCTATGCCCATAATGGCCAGCTTAGCGGCTGGCAAACGCTATCGCTTGGCTTTTATACCCCAGTGGGTAGTACCGACAGTGAGCACGCCTTTTGCTGGTTGATGAGCGAACTGAGGCGTGCGTTTCCAACGCCACCAGAGGCGCAAGCGCCCTTATGGCAAACCCTACACGGGTTATGCGAACAGTTACGAGCGCTGGGTGTATTTAATTTGTTGCTTTCTGACGGTACATATCTCTATACGTATTGTTCAACTAAGCTTGCTCATATTACCCGTGCCGCGCCTTTTGGTGAGGCGGAGCTGTCCGACGCCGAACTTACCGTCAATTTTGCCGAACACACTACGCCCAATGATGTAGTGTCGGTGATTGCCACCGAACCGTTAACTCACAACGAAAAATGGCAGCGGATGCAGCCGGGCGAGCTAGTGGTATGGCGGGATGGGTGTATTCAAGCACGTTATTTAAGCCATGCTTAATACAATGCTAGATCTAAAGTTGAAACGAAAGTTTCAATCGATCGTTTTACAGCGGTAAACCAGTCGTATATCGTTGCGTTTTCGTGACACGACAACAACAAGGTCGGTGACGACATCGACATGGAAACTGGAGATTGCCCATGAGCGAACAAGTTGATGCCCCCATTTTGCGTGGTCCTGCGCTTGAAGGGTTAGACCAGTACGCTGCCGTTACCGACGTGTTTCACGCGGCGGTGGCGCGTTTTAAAGACAAACCGGCGTTTAGCTGCATGGGTAAAACGCTCAGTTTCGCTGACCTGGACCGGTTATCGGCTAATTTCGCGGCCTGGTTACAGCATGAAACCGACCTGGAGCCCGGTGATCGTATCGCCATTCAACTACCTAATGTACTGCAGTTCCCCGTTGCCGTGTTTGGCGCGTTGCGCGCTGGATTAGTTGTGGTTAATACCAATCCGCTATATACCGAACGCGAAATGGCGCATCAATTCAAAGATGCCAATGCCAAGGCGATTTTGATTTTAGCCAACATGGCGGACAAGCTTGAACGGGTGCTTGATAAAACCGAGATCAAGCATGTCGTGGTCACCGAGCTTGCCGACCTGCACGACTTCCCCAAGCGATTGTTAATCAATAGCGTTGTCAAGTACATCAAGAAAATGGTGCCCCGCTATTCGCTGCCCCAGGCGGTGAGTTTGCGCGATGCTTTACATAAAGGGCAGGCATTGAGTCACCGTGAGGTCACTCGCCAGCAGGAAGATTTAGCCGCGCTTCAATATACCGGGGGGACCACTGGCATGCCCAAAGGGGCGATGCTGACCCACCGCAATCTTGTCGCCAATATGCTGCAGGCAAGACAGGCCATCGGCGGTAACTTAACCGATGGAAACGAGCTGGTGATTGCGCCGTTGCCCGTCTATCACATCTACACTTTTACCGTTAACTGTCTGTTTTTGATGGAAACCGGCAACCACTCAGTATTGATTACCAATCCGCGTGATCTGGATGGCTTTATCAAGACATTGAAGGGCATGCCGTTTACTGCCTTCATTGGCCTCAATACGCTGTTTAATGCCTTGTGCAACCGTGATGACTTCAAACAGCTGGATTTCTCAAAGCTGCACTTGACCATTTCCGGTGGTATGGCGCTGACCAAAACCTCTGCCAAGCGTTGGCAAGAGGTCACAGGTTGCCCCATTTCGGAGGGCTACGGGCTGACGGAAACATCACCGATTGTCAGCTTTAATCCAACGGATGCCATTCAGCTGGGTACTATTGGCAAACCCGTCGCGGGCACGGCGGTCAAAGTGGTCAATGCCGACGGCCAGGATCTACCGCTAGGTGAACCCGGCGAACTTTGTGTACAGGGGCCCCAGGTGATGAAGGGCTATTGGCAGCGCGAAGAGGAAACGCGCAACTCCATTGATGATGATGGTTGGTTCTATACGGGGGATATAGCCGTGCTGCAGGACGATTGCTATATCCGCATTGTGGACCGTAAGAAAGATATGATTTTGGTGTCTGGGTTTAACGTTTACCCAAATGAAGTGGAAGACGTGGTCGCTGGTCACCCCGACGTGCTGGAATCGGCCGCGGTGGGCGTTGCCGATGAAGCGGCGGGGGAGGCGATCAAGCTGTTTGTGGTCAGTAAAAACCCCGAGCTGGATGCCGAAACATTACGTCACTGGTGTAAAAGTGAGCTGACGGGCTATAAAGTGCCCAAGTACATTGAGTTTCGCGATGAGCTACCCAAAACCAACGTAGGTAAAGTACTGCGCCGTCAGCTGCGCGACGAAGATAGCGGTAACGCTGCTTCATAAGAGGTGGCGTGATTTATGCGCGTGATAAGTGAACGCGTTACAATGGTCTGCCCGTTCTGATGAGCGGGCAGATTTTTTTATACGTGCCACCCTGTAGGGACCAATAGGATTTGGATCATATCGTGACCAACGACACGCCACTCGCACCGGCCGCTGATGCACAACGCCTCAAGACGCTAACGTCCGCCGCAGGTAACATGATGCGGCGGGATGCTCAGCGTTTCGAACGGCGTTTATCAGGCCTGTCGCGTCGCCTGCATGAGGGCAAGCCGATTGGTCGTGGTCTGAACGAGCTGGAACCCGAGATGGTCCGTGCCCAGCAGCTACTTCTCAAGCGCCAGAACCAGTCGTTTGACTGGAATTATCCGTCCGAATTACCCGTTGTCGAGCGCCGCGAGGATATCCTTACAGCGCTGCGCGATCATCAGGTAGTGGTGGTCGCGGGGGAAACCGGCTCGGGGAAAACCACACAATTACCCAAAATGTGTTTGGAACTAGGTCGTGGGCGGCGTGGCCTGATTGGCCACACCCAGCCGCGACGGCTTGCCGCGCGCAGTGTCGCTAGCCGGCTTGCCGAAGAACTTACGGTGCCGCTGGGCGAGCAGGTGGGCTATCAGGTTCGTTTTGCCGACCAAAGCAACGAGAACACCCTGGTCAAGCTAATGACCGATGGGATCTTGCTGGCCGAAACCCAGCATGATCCGCTGCTGCTGCGCTACGACACGTTGATTATTGACGAGGCCCACGAGCGCAGCCTAAATATCGATTTCCTGCTGGGCTATCTGAAACGTCTGTTGCCCAAGCGGCCGGATCTGTCGATTATCATCACCTCCGCAACCATCGATGTGGCGCGATTTGCCGCCCACTTTGGCAGTGCCCAGCGGCCTGCGCCGACGGTCGAAGTCTCCGGTCGTGCCTATCCCGTTGAGGTGCATTATCGGCCGCTAGTGCGCGACGGCGAGGACGAAGAGGATCGTACGCTGCAAGAGGGCATTCTCCACGCCGTGGAGGAGATTGAGGGGCTTGAGCGTGAAAAAGGCTGGCAGCATGGCCCCCGTGATGTGCTGGTATTCCTACCCGGCGAGCGGGAAATCCGCGAAACGGCGGACACGCTGCGCCGTGCTGATTTGCGCGACTGCGAAGTACTGCCGCTGTACGCGCGGCTTTCCAATGCCGAACAAAACAGGGTGTTCGCGCCGCACCGTGGGCGGCGTATCGTGCTGGCAACCAACGTCGCCGAAACGTCGCTGACCGTCCCCGGTATCCGCTATGTGATCGACCCGGGACTGGTACGCATCAGCCGTTACAGCTACCGCTCAAAAATCCAACGCTTGCCGGTGGAGCCGGTGAGCCAGGCAAGCGCCAATCAGCGTAAGGGACGCTGCGGGCGTATTGCTGAAGGCGTATGTATTCGTTTATACGACGAGGACGATTTCCTGGCGCGCCCGGCGTTTACCGACCCCGAGATCCAGCGCACCAACCTTGCCTCAGTCATTTTATCCATGCTGGCGCTTAAGCTGGGTAATATTGAAGATTTTCCATTTGTCGACCCACCCGACAGCCGCTTTGTCAAAGACGGCTTCCGGCTTCTCTTTGAGCTTGGGGCTGTCGACGAAGGCCAGCGATTAACACCGCTTGGCCGCAAACTCGCGCGGTTGCCGATTGACCCCCGGCTGGCGCGTATGGTGCTGGCGGGTAACGAACAGGGCAGCTTGCGCGATGTATTGGTCGTGGTCTCCGCGCTGGCGATTCAAGACCCCCGTGACCGCCCGGCGGACAAACGCCAAGCCGCCGATCAGGCCCATCAGCGCTGGCACGATCCCGATTCCGATTTCGTGGCCCTTTTAAACCTTTGGCACGGTATCGATAACGCCCGTGAGGCGATGTCGGGCAATCATCTGCGCCGCTGGTGTCGCGACCGCTACATCAATTACCTACGGGTGCGTGAGTGGCACGATACGTTTCGTCAGCTACGTCAACTGCTGCGCGACATGGACATCGAAGTGCCGGCGCCCAAGCCCGCCACTGAGGATGAAAGTGAAGAACAGGCTCGCCAGACGCGGCGCAAAACCTCCGGCGCTCTGCACAAAGCCCTGCTGACTGGGTTGCTGTCCAACCTGGGCACGCTGCTCGAGAATCGCGAGTATTTGGGCGCGCGTAATCGTAAATTTATGATTCACCCCGGTTCGGGGCTGGCGAAAAAGACGCCTAAATGGTTGATGGCGTTTGAAATGGTGGAAACCTCCAAGCTGTTTGCCCGCACCGTAGCGAAGATTGACCCGCAGTGGATTGAGCCGCTGGCGTCACATCTCGTCAAGCGCAGTTACAGCGAGCCCCATTGGGAGATGAAACGTGCCCAGGTGGTGGCGTTTGAGCAGGTGACGCTGTTTGGTTTGCCTATCGTCACCCGGCGACGCGTACATTACGGCCCGATTGCCCCTGTCGAGTCGCGTGAGCTGTTTATTCGTCGTGGCCTGGTAGAAGGTGAGTTTCACACCAAAGGGGAATTTTTTGCCCACAATCGGGCGCTGATTGAAGAGGTCGAATCACTAGAAGATCGTGCCCGTCGGCGCGATATCCTGGTCGACGAAGACAGTTTATTTGCGTTTTACGACGAACGGCTTCCCAGCGACATTGTCAACGGCAAAGGGTTTGAGCACTGGCGCAAGCAGGCCGAGCAGCAAGACCCGGCGCTACTCAAGTTTGATATCGAGGCGCTCAAGGCCCGCGACGCCGAAGACGTTACCCAGGCGCAGTACCCGGATCACCTGACCCTGGCAGGGGTTGCCTACCCGTTGAGCTATCATTTTGACCCCGAGGCAGAGGACGACGGCGTGACGCTGACCGTCCCCGCGGCGATGCTGCCGCAATTGCCTGAATACGCCCTGGAATGGTTGGTACCGGGTTTGCTGCGGGAAAAATGTATTGCCTTGATGAAAGCCTTGCCCAAGAGCATACGCCGCCAGGTAGTACCGATTCCCGACTGGGTCGACGCGGCGTTGGAAACGCTGGTGCCTGACCAGCGGCCGTTGACCGAGGCATTGGGCGAATTTATTCGTCAGCGCACGGGAACGCGTGTGCACCCCGATGATTGGCGCCTCGATACGCTGCCTGATCATTTGGTGATGAACATCCGGGTTGTCGATCATGCCGGTAAGACGTTGGGGCAGGGCCGCTCGCTGCGTGCTCTGGAGGCGCAGTTTGAAGCGGCGGCCAAAGCGGGGGCTCAAGCGCTTGCCGCTCAGGTAAGCGAAGCACCTGACTTATCGGGCCTACCCGATGAGCCTTTGCCGGATTCCCGCGTGACTACACAGGCAGGCATACGGGTAGAGGCTTATCCAGCGCTAATCAACGAGGGTAATGCCTTCAAGGTGATGCTGTTTGATCATGCAGCAAAAGCCCAGGCGGCTCATCAAATGGGTGTGGCGCGTTTAGCGATGCAGCAATGCCCCGCCCAGGTCAAAACAATCAAGGCACTGCCCGCGTTGGAGAAATGCGCGTTGCTGTTTGCCAACGTGGGTAGTAAGCAGGCGTTAATTGATGATGTGTTAGTGGCAGTGTTTACCCAAACGGCGGCACAAGCGCCTTTGCCGCGCTCGGCAGCCGCACTGAACGACCGACTGACAGCGGTTAAAGGCGATCTTGTACCCCATGCCGAGCAGTTGCTGGATCAGGTAGCAACTGCCCTGAAAGGCCACTTGGCGGTCAGCAAGGTATTAAAAGGCAAGCTCAATTTCGCGTTGGCGCTGGTGTATAGCGATGTGAAAGCGCAAATGCAGCGCCTTGTATATCCAGGATTTATCACCCAGGCAGGAGAGTGGCTAACTGAATACCCGCGTTATACCGAGGCGGCGTTGATTCGGTTGGAAAAAGCGGCTCGAGAGCGGGGCCGCGATCAAATGCTCATGCAAGACGTCCAGGCGATGGAGGAAAAATTCGATACCCGTCGCGACAACGAACGTCGCGGACGCGTTGAGGACCCATCGCTGGTCGAATTTGGCTGGTGGCTGCAGGAGCTGCGCGTGTCGTTATTTGCCCAGCAACTTGGCACGCGGATGCCTGTTTCGGTAAAACGGTTGGAAAAACGCTGGCAAGAGATAATTAACGTTTAGACGCAGGCTGGAAAAAAGCGCTTTAAACGCACACAGTAATGGTATCGGCGGGCTTTATTAGCTTTCTGGCGCAAGCAGCCGAACAAGGAGATTTGCATGACACATGTGGTGATTACCGGCACGGGACTCTATACACCGGAACACGCCATTGATAATGCGTCGTTAGTTGCCGCATTCAACGCCTGGGTGGACCAAGAGAACGCCCGTCATGCCGATGCGATTGAGCAGGGCCAGCGTGAACCGCTTGCTCACTCAAGCAGTGAGTTTATTGAAAAAGCGTCAGGTATCAAAAGTCGCTATGTGTTAAACGCTGACGGAATTCTTGATCCGACGCGCATGCGGCCCAAATTGCCCCAACGCGAAAATGATGAGCCGTCGATCCAGTGCAGTATGGCATTAAGTGCTGCGCGTGATGCATTGGAGCGCGCCCAAGTGGACGCTCGCGATATTGAACTGGTAATCGTCGCTTGCTCTAATTTAGAACGAGCTTATCCAGCCGTTGCGGTTGAACTTCAGCACGCGCTAGGCGCAGGGGGCTATGGTTTTGATATGAATGTGGCCTGTAGTTCGGCCACATTTGCGATCGAAACCGCCGCCAACGCCATCGCCTCGGGTAGCGTTAAACGTGCGCTAGTGGTTAATCCTGAGATATGCTCGGCACACCTTAACTTTACCGACCGCGACAGCCACTTTATTTTTGGCGATGCATGTACTGCAGTGGTGCTGGAAAGTGCAGCCTGTGCGACCGCTGACGAGGCCTACGAGATACTGGGTACCCGATTAGCAACCACTTTTTCCAACGCGATTCGAAACAACGCAGGATTTTTGAACCGTGTGACCGATAGCGATCCGCTGGCGGTGGATAAATTGTTTGTACAGGAAGGTCGTCGTGTTTTCCGCGAGGTGTGCCCTATGGTGGCCTCCCTGATTACCCAGCATTTGGCATCGTTAGAATTACAGGGGAGCGATGTGAAGCGCTTGTGGCTGCATCAGGCAAACCGTCATATGAATGATCTGATTGCCCGTAAAGTGTTGGGGTATGACCCTAGCGAAGCGCAGGCTCCGATTATTCTTGACCGCTATGCGAATACGAGTTCGGCGGGGTCTATTATTGCGTTTCATTTGCACCGTGAGTCGCTGGCGTCAGGAGACATTGGCGTTATTTGCTCATTCGGTGCAGGCTACAGCGCAGGCAGTGTGATCGTCAGGCGTCAATAACCGCCTGCAAAAAATCAAAATGCATAAACGAGGAATGCAGTATGCCTAGTATAGGGACATGCCTCTTTAAGAATTGCACTGCTGGGGGGCTCGCTTTTGTGGTGGCGTTAGCGCTTAGCGGCTGTGCAAGCACTGGTTCGCAAACATCACAGGAGCCACATCCGGACGATCCTTGGGAAGGCTTCAACCGTAAGGTGTTCGTGTTTAACGATGTGCTCGATCGTTATGCACTGAAGCCAGTAGCGACGGGATACCGCACCATTACGCCTGAGCCACTACAGCTGGGTGTGGGCAATTTCTTCAGCAATTTGGGTGAGCTTCGCACTACGGTAAACAGCTTGCTCCAGGGCAAGCCAGCCAATGCCGGACGTTCAACCTCGCGGTTTTTAGTCAATACAACCATGGGGCTGGGGGGGCTATTTGATATGGCCTCGCATATGAACGTTGACGCCGATCAAGAAGACTTTGGCCAAACGTTGGCGATTTGGGGATGGGAAGACTCTCGCTATCTAATGTTACCGCTATTGGGGCCGAGTACGCTGCGTGATACGTCGGGAATGCCCGCCGATATGGCGGCTTATCCAGTGACGTACGTAGAAGACGATGCGGTGCGGGCGGGTCTGACGGCGCTTAATATCGTCGATACTCGTGCAGGCCTGTTGGATCAGGAAGATATGATCCAGGGGGACCGCTATCGGTTTATCCGTGATGCCTATCTTCAGAGTCGTCAGTTTGAAATTAGTGACGGTGAGCTAGGCGATGATCCCTTTGCAACAGACGATTTTGAATACGATGATGCCGACTTCGCCGACTGAGGCTTGCCATGGCGCATAAGCAGCTGATTGCGGTGATCGATGAGCCTGGGCAAGAGCGTGATGCTCTGGCCGAGGCGATTACCTGCGATGGTATGTGGGTATATGCAGCGGACAATATCGAGCATTTGCCGGCGGACACGGCATTGATCGTGGCTCACGCCAGGTCGGTTCCCCGCCAGCAGTGGTCGCAACTAACTCATCGGCTACCCACGGTGGTAGTGAGTGACTCGCGCCAGGATGCCGATTTGATCAAAGCCGTGGACGTAGGGCTGGTCGATTACATTGTTCATCCCTTGCGTCATGCTGAATTACTGAGGCGTATGATTCGCAAGGCGATCGAACTGGATGCGCTTGAAAAAGCCCGTGCCCGCGACCATGAGCGCTTAGCCGAGCTCAACGAGAGTTTAGAGACTCATCTTGCATTGCTGCGCATGGACCAACAAAGCGGGGGGCATATCCAGCGGAGATTGTTACCGGCGCACCCCAAAGTCATCAATGGGGTTTACTATGATTACTGGTTTGCGCCTTCGCTTTACTTGTCGGGGGATTTTCTCGATTATCAACGCTACAATGCGCGTTACAGCGCCTTCTATTTTGCTGATGTCTCAGGCCACGGTGCCTCCTCGGCCTTCGTTACTGTTTTGTTAAAATATCTTTGTAACCGCTGGCTTGGAGAATGGGACGGTACTTCGCCCGATCAGCTTCCCCAGCAATGGTTAGCTGCAATGAACCGTGAGTTACAGGGAACCGATATAGGCAAACACGCCACGTTATTTGTTGGCGTTATTGACCATGAAGCGCATACTCTGCACTATTCGCTCGGAGCACAGCTGCCGATGCCGCTATTAGTCTCGGGTGACCAACTGACAAGGTTGCCAGGCGAGGGCATGCCGGTGGGGTTATTTCCCGATGTAGAGTACCCCGTACTCAGTTGTGAATTACCCACTGAATTTCGGCTGTGGCTGTGCTCAGACGGCGTATTGGAGTGCTTGCCGGGTGATTCGCTCGACACGCGGCTCAGGGAACTTGAGCAACTTATAAGCGTGAGTGTCACGCTTGAACAGCTTTGTGATCGGTTGACCAACAACAACGCACTGTTAAGTAAACAGCGCGCTGAGGATGAGGCCAGCTCCGATCGCGATGCTTTGCCCGACGACCTGACAATCATGATGGTGAGCGGATTTGGTCATGCTGATTGAAGAAGGCCGCTTAAAAGCGGCGTTCGACTCTGGTGTTTTTGTTTTAAAATTGTGTGGCGACGTACGCTTAACACTTTGCGCCACCTTGGATACCCAGGCCCAGCGCTTGGCCGAAACGCCGGGCTTGCGGGCGGTGATGATCGACCTGCGTGAGGCGACGAATGTCGACTCAACGGCGCTCGGTTTTCTCGCCAAAGTGGCCATGGCGGTTAAAGGGCGTTTGGAACAACCGCCTACGATAATCGTGGATAACCAAGATGTACGCCAAATGCTTGACGTCATGGGGTTTGCACGTTTTTTTACCCTCATGGAGGCGCCACTCCAGCCGACGGCAGGACTGAATCGTGCCTTGAAAGAACTGCCCGAAGTGCCGGCAGATGAGCAAGGCCTGCGCGAGCGGATTTTAGAAGCCCACCGCATTTTAATGCATATGAACGAGCATAACCGCGAGCAGTTTCAGCCGCTGGTGGACATGCTTGAATCGCAAGAGGCGGCCCATCATTAACGGCTCCCCGCGTTTGTTTTAGTCGCTATTTATCTCTCCTATTGTCAGAGTTTTATTAGCTCTTTGACGGTTTGCAAGTCGCCATGGCCGACAACTCAGCGTAAAAGGCATATAATTAGCCGCCTACCTTTTATGCTGCTGGTGTAACTGTGGCCACCTTAAGGAGAGACATGGAACTGAATCCCCGTCGCGTCGCCATTCTGGTGGCTGCTAATACCGCTTTGGCCCCTTTTGCGATTGATGCCTATTTGCCCGCAATGGGCGCCATTGCCGAAACGGTTAATGCCAGTATCCACCGCACTGAGCTATCAATTAGTATCTTCTTGTTCGGTTTTGCATTGGGACAGCTGTGTTTTGGGCCTTTGTCCGACCGACTAGGACGCAAACCGGTGCTGATGAGTGGTCTGGTGGTGTTCTTATGCGCCAGCTTGATGATCACGACGGCTGATAGCCTTCCTTCGCTGCTTATTTGGCGATTTGTTCAAGCCTTGGGAGGAGGCGCGTGCGTGGTCAATTCGGCTGCCATAGTGCGTGATTGTTTCAGTGGTCGAGAAGCAGCGAAAGTCATGTCGACCATGGCTATGATTATGATGCTTGCGCCTTTGGTTGCACCGGCAGTGGGGAGCCTGCTGTTGCATTTGGCTGACTGGTGGTTAATTTTTGTGTTTCTCGCCGTTTATGCCGGATTTCTCCTCTGGTTGTTGGGCTCACGTTTGCCCGAAACCCGCGACATGTCGTTGCCAGCCGCGTCGCCACGTCAGGTGATTCGCAACTATGCCAGTGTGTTGCGACACCGCGAGGGGATGGGGTATATCTGCGCAGTGGCCGCTTCATTCGCTGGCCTGTTTGCGTTTGTGACGGCCTCGCCTTTCCTCTACCTCGATTACTTTTCGCTAAGCCCAGGGGTATATCCCTTTGTCTTCGGCGTCAACGTGGTGATGATCGCTTTTTCAAACCGGGTGAATATTTATTTATTGCGTAAACGCACTCCCCAGCAGAATTTACGCTTTGGCCTGGCCGTGCAGCTAGTAGCCGCTCTGGGTTTAGTCGCTGCTACGGCGCTCAATATCGCCTCTCTAGCAGTGGTCGTGCCGCTGATTATGCTATTTACCGGCATGATCGGTTTGATTACGCCTAACGCCATTTCTTCTCTGCTTGATCATTTTGGTCATATCAGTGCGACGGCAACCGCCCTGTTAGGCGGGATTCAATTTAGCTGTGGCGCGCTGGCGGGTGCCATAGTGGGCTTTTTTGAAGTCGAACACCTTTGGCCGATGGTGCTGACCATGTTAGCGGTAGCCCTATTGGGTAATGTCGGGGTGCGCTTATTAACGCCCGCAGCGAAGGACGCGCCTACCGCATGATAGATGCCGCCTTCACATGGTTGGACATGCCGCTTACCACTTGGACGGGGTGTGCACTGATCTTAGCGCTGGGCGCCTTTGTGCAGCGTGCCACCGGTTTTGGCTTGGCGGTTATCGGTGCGCCACTATTGCTGATGATAGAGCCGCGTCTGGTGCCTGTGGTGTTGGTGCTGTTTGGGCTCACCGTTTCACTGATGATGGTGCGTGCCTATTGGCACGAGGTCCGCTTGGGGGCAATGGGCATGGCGTTGGTGGGGCGTTTGCCCGGCAATGCGCTGGGGCTGTGGCTGTTGGTAGCGGCCCCCATGGCGGTGTTGGAAAAGTTAATTGCCGCGATTGTGCTGTTTGCAGTGCTCGTCACGCTATGCCGCGTACGGTTGCCGGTAAATCGCGTGTCGCTATTTGGCGCTGGGGTGCTATCGGGTATTTTCGGTACTGTTGCCGCCATTGGCGGGCCGCCGATGGTATTACTGATGCACGGCTTTGCACCTGATCGTCTGCGGGGTAATTTAGCCGCTTTCTTTATTATCACGTCATTGTTGACGCTTGTCACGCTGGCGTTGGCCGGGCGGGTGGGGCTATGGCAACTGGGTGTGGCGGCGACCCTTTTGCCTGCCGTGCTGCTGGGGAATGCACTGGCGGATGTCGTCGCGCACCGTATCGACAGGCAATGGTTGCAGGCGGCGTCGCTGTCCCTGTGTACCTTGGCAGCGGTAGGGCTATTGCTGTAATGCCTTTAGCTTTATGCGAGACGTGCTAAAAAAACCAAAAAAATTATTGCATGACTTTGCTTGTCATGAAGTTGTCATTGAAGCGATGCAAAGTAACTCCTGCGAAGGCCAGATACCTTATACCAACAGGAGTAATTCGCATGAACCGTATTCTTAAAACCACCGTCATCGCAGCTGCAGTAATGAGCGTTGCTGGTGTTGCACAAGCGCGTGACCAAATCCGCATTGTCGGTTCCAGCACGGTTTATCCGTTTGCCAGCTACGTAACCGAAGAATTCGGTGCGGTAAGCGATTATCCAACGCCGGTAATTGAGTCTACGGGGTCAGGCGGCGGTTTGCGTCTGTTCTGTAACGGCATTGGCGACGGCACCCCAGACATTACCAACGCATCGCGTCGTATGAAGCCCTCTGAGTTCGAGCGTTGTGAAGAAAACGGCGTTAACGATATCACTGAAGCCAAGATCGGCTCTGACGGTATCGTAATGGGTCAGTCTAACGAAAATGACGAGCTTGATCTGACCCTCGAACAGATCTTCCTGGCGGTAGCCGCCCAGGTGCCTGAAGACGGCGAACTGGTCGATAACCCCTACGAAAACTGGAGCGACATCGATTCCGATTTACCGGATCGTGAAATCTCCATCTACGGACCGCCCACTACTTCGGGTACCCGCGATGCCTTTGAAGAGCTGGTCATGGAAGCTGCTTCAAGCGAGATGGACGAATACGAAGAAGCTTACTCCGATATTCGTGACGACGGCGCTTACATCGATGCCGGTGAAAACGACAACCTGATTGTTCAGCGCCTGCAGGAAGACACCGGTGCTTTCGGTATCTTCGGCTATTCCTTCCTGGCGGAAAATACTGACACCTTGAACGCAGCGAGCATTGAGGGCGTCGAGCCTGAGCCAGAAGCCATCAGCGCTGGCGACTACCCGGTTGCACGTTCACTGTGGTTCTATGTGAAGAACCAGCACGCTGACGAAGTGCCGCCTATGTACGATTACACCGAAATGTTCATGGAAGAGCAGATGATTGGCGAAGATGGCTACCTGAAGGATATCGGCCTGATCGTGCTGCCGGAAGAAGAGCGTGAAGAGTGGCGCCAGAAGATGGCTGACCGCACACAGTTGGAACTCTCTGATCTGGAATAACAGAGATACTGGTTGATATTTAGATGATGGCCGACAGCGTAAGCTGTCGGCCTTTTGCTTTGTGATTGTCGTTGCCACACCGGCTTTTTGATTTGGTGCTTGTCACATAGCTGTAATGTTTCTGATGCAAAGTACTTCCAAACCCGATTTCATTAGGTAATGCGAGAGAGATCAAATGCAGACCAACCAGCTTGTTTTGATTTTCTGCAGTGCGTTATTGCTGCTTGGGCTGTTGGCCTTTTATGTGGGCCGCGCCAAAGCTGCACGCGTGCGCAGCGCTGGTGGCAGCATGTTTGCCCAGCCCGATCAGTATGCTTGGTTTGCCGTGCTTTCTACGGCAGGTCCGGCAATATTGGTGGGTGCAGTAGGTGCTTTCGTGATGCTGCTGTTAGGGGCGGATATCCCCACTTTTTACCTCTTGGCCGCGAGCCTGGTGGTGGCCGCAGCAGGGCTTGTGGTTGGCTTGGCGCAGGTGCGGCCTAACTTCCATGCCCGTCAGGCGATTGAGCGGGTGATTCGAATGGCGCTGGCCTCGGCAGCGTTGATTTCGATCTTTACCACTTTCGGCATTTTATTTTCGATCATTTCCGAGGCGGTGAGTTTTTTCCAGATGCACAGCTTCTGGGAGTTTATCACCGGTACCACCTGGAGCCCCGGGGACAGTTTCTTGGCCTCTGCTGGTCGCGGCGATGGGGAAGGTGCGCAATTTGGCTCGGTACCGCTATTTGCCGGCACCTTTATGATCACCGCGATTGCGCTGTTTGTTGCGGTGCCTGTCGGGCTGCTGTCGGCAATTTATATGTCCGAGTATGCACCACAGAAAGTACGCACTGTAGCGAAACCGATACTCGAGATTCTCGCCGGTATTCCCACCGTGGTGTACGGCTTTTTCGCGGCGATTACCGTGGCGCCTATCATCGTTAATGTTGCCGGTTTTTTCGGTCTTGAAGCGTCCTACAACAATGCGGTAGCCCCGGGTGTTGTGATGGGTATCATGATCATTCCGTTTATTTCCTCGCTTTCCGACGATGTGATCAATTCAGTACCCGATACCATGCGCCAAGGGTCGCTGGCGCTTGGCATGACCAAAGGCGAAACCATTCGCGACGTAGTGATTCCCGCTGCGCTACCGGGCATCATCTCAGCCGCGCTATTAGGGATGTCTCGGGCGCTGGGAGAAACCATGATTGTGGTCATGGCCGCCGGTATGCGCCCCAATCTTACCGCTAATCCGTTAGAGGACATGACGACCGTGACAGTGCGCATTGTCGCGGCGCTTACCGGTGACCAAGAGTTTGAAAGTGCCGAAACGTTGTCGGCTTTCGCGCTTGGCTTGGTGCTGTTTGCGGTAACGCTGACGCTTAATCTGGTCTCGGTGCTGATGATCCGCCGATTCCGTGAAAAATACCGCGTGAACAATCTGTAACGCCGAGGAACTGATTCGATGAGCCACTCTTTTGATGACATCAGCCAGCAGCTCAGGCGGCGTCACCGCAAGTCCGCACGCTTAAAGTGGATTTCCATGGGCGCGCTAGGCCTTGCTGGGCTATTTCTAGTACTGTTCTTTGCCGACATGCTGAACAAGGGGTTGCCCGCGTTTCAGCAGGCGTATATCAACACCGAAGTGACTTACACCGAGGAGGCTGCCACCGACGCCCGTCAGGCCATTGCGGAAGATTTAGTGCCTATCGTCAGCCGTACTGAAATTCGTGAAATACCCAAGGAAATCCGCAACGACGAAGACTTGATTGGCACCTCCGAACAGAAGTGGTTGTTGGTCAATGGTGAGGTCGATCAATACCTGAAAGGCAATCGCAACAAGCTTACCGAAGAGGAGCGTGAGGCGATTGACGAACGGGTAGAGTCCGGCCAGGTGGAGCTTGCGTTCAACCGCACCTTCTTCAGCCAGGGCGATTCCAAAACCTCCGAACGTTCGGGCATCTTGGCTGCTGTAGTGGGCACTGTCATGACGATGATCGTGACCCTTGCGATCTCATTCCCGATTGGTGTGATGACGGCGATTTACCTGGAAGAGTTTGCCCCGGATAACCGTTTGACCCAGGCGATTGAAATCAACATTAATAATCTCGCCGCCATCCCATCGATTTTGTTTGGTTTGTTGGGCCTGGCGATTTTTATTAATTTCTTTGGCGTACCCCGTTCATCGCCACTTGCCGGTGGTATGACCCTGGCGTTGATGACATTGCCGGTGATTATTATCTCGACCCGCGCAGCACTGCGGAGCGTGCCGGACTCGATACGTCACGCTGCTTTCGGTGTCGGCTGCTCGCGGTGGCAGGTAGTGCGTGACCACGTACTGCCGTTGGCTATGCCGGGCATCATGACGGGTTCGATCATTGGTCTTGCTCAGGCGATGGGCGAAACGGCCCCGCTGATCATTGTCGGCATGGTTGCCTTTATTCCCGATGTTGGAGCATCGTTTACCGAGGCGGCAACGGTCATGCCTGCGCAAATATTCACTTGGTCCGGCGAGCCAGAACATGCGTTTGTCGAAAAAACGGCGGGCGGCATTTTAGTCCTCCTTGCCGTGTTGATCTCGTTAAACGCCTTTGCCGTGTTACTGCGAAAGAAATTTGAACGTCGCTGGTAAGCCAGCGCGTCATATAGGATACCGTTATGAATAGCCAAGCACCTGTAGCGACTGAACAAAACATCCCGAATGTAGGCCAGCCGTACACGCGCAATGAAAAAGCCTGTCACGATCTGAGCATTCGGGTGCGCGACTTAAACCTCTGGTACGGTAAAAACCAAGCATTGAACGGTTTGAATATCGACCTGTTTCAGAAAAACGTGACGGCCCTAATCGGGCCTTCCGGCTGCGGCAAGTCGACATTTCTACGCTGTTTAAATCGTATGAACGACCTGATTCCTGGCGTTCGTACAGAAGGACTGGTAGAGATGGACGGCCATGACGTAAATACTGCAAAGATGGACGAAGTAGCGCTGCGTCGTCGCGTAGGGATGGTCTTCCAGAAACCCAATCCGTTTCCCAAATCGATTTTTGAAAACGTTGCTTACGCGCCCCGTATGCACGATATGGTGAGTCGTAAGGCCGACCAGGATGAACTGGTAGAGCAGGCGTTGCGCGACGCGGGCCTTTGGAACGAAGTAAAAGATAAGCTGCAAGAGCCGGGCACGTCACTATCCGGTGGTCAGCAACAGCGTTTGTGTATTGCTCGGGCGATTGCCGTGCAGCCTGATGTGATCCTAATGGATGAGCCCACATCGGCACTTGATCCGATTTCTACGGCAACCATTGAAGACTTAATGGATCGCTTGAAAGAGAAATTTACCATCGTCACGGTAACGCACAATATGCAGCAGGCGGCCCGCGTGGCTGATTACACGGCGTTTTTCCACCTGGGGGAAATCATTGAGTATAACGATACGAAAGTGATGTTCTCAACCCCGGCAAAAAAGAAAACCGAAGACTATATCTCAGGCCGGTACGGCTAAATACTGCTAGCCAACCAGGCTCACCATCGCGGTGGTGGGCCTGGACGGTAGTAGTAGGCAGTGTTTTTTTGGCTATTCATATATGTTTTAACGCATATGATTATTTTGTTTTCATGCACCAGATTACTTAGGAGACCCCCATGACACTGCGTATTGGTATAAACGGTTTCGGTCGCATTGGTCGATTGGCAGTGCGGAGTTTATGGGCGCAGGTAGAAGCAGGTGAGGCTGAGGTGGCGCGCATTAATGATCCAGGCGGTGACGCCGCGACCTTCGCACACTTGCTCGAGTTTGATTCCGTTCATGGGCATTGGTCACCGGGTGGAGGGATTTCTGCGAGTCAAGATGCCGTGTTGATCGACGGCGATGCCATCGCGTTTAGTGCCAACAAGGAGATTATGGATAGCGATTGGTCGGGTTGTGACGTGGTTATTGAGTGTTCGGGCAAAATGAAAACCAGCGCTAAACTTCAGGCGTATTTTGACCAAGGTGTTCAGCGCGTAGTGGTTAGTGCTCCGGTGAAAGAAGAGGGGGTGCTAAACGTGGTCGTCGGCGTGAACGATCATCTGTATGATCCTGAGCTGCACAAAATCGTAACCGCCGCCAGCTGTACGACCAACTGTCTGGCGCCGGTGGTTAAAGTCATTCAGGAAACCTTCGGTATCCGGCATGGTTCCATGACCACGGTGCACGATATCACCAACACGCAAACCATTCTGGACGCGCCACACAAGGACCTGCGCCGGGCGCGCGCCTGCGGCATGAGCCTGATTCCCACCACCACCGGTTCGGCAAAAGCCATCACCGCGATATTTCCCGAGCTGGAAGGCAAGCTGAACGGCCACGCGATTCGCGTGCCGCTGGCCAACGCCTCGCTCACCGATATGGTCTTCGAGCTTGAGCGCGAGGTCACCGTCGAGGAAGTCAATCAGGCATTGAAGCATGCCGCCGATGGTGCTCTTGCGGGCATTCTGGGCTATGAGGAACGCCCGCTGGTGTCGATCGATTACCGTACCGACCCGCGCAGCTCGATTATCGATGCGCTTTCCACCATGGTGATCAACGGTACACAGCTCAAACTCTACGCTTGGTACGACAACGAGTGGGGCTACGCCAACCGCACGGCCGAGCTGGCCCTGAAGGTAGGTGGCGAGCAGGTGGAGCGTGGCTGATTCACTGCTTGCGCGCGTAAAGGCGCTCCCTTTCGAGGTGCGCCAGTACATGCTGATCACCGGCAACTACTGGGCGTTCACGATTACTGACGGCGCTTTGCGCATGCTGGTGGTGATGCACTTTCATCAGCTGGGCTATTCGCCGTTTGAAATAGCCATGCTGTTTTTGTTTTACGAAGCCTTTGGCGTGGTGACCAACCTGGTAGGCGGCTGGCTGGGTGCTCGGCTGGGACTCAACCGCACGATGAATGTGGGCCTGGGGCTGCAGATCATTGCCCTTGCCATGCTGATGGTACCTGCGAGCCTACTGACCGTTGCCTGGGTGATGGCCGCCCAGGCGTTATCGGGCATCGCCAAAGATCTCAACAAGATGAGCGCCAAGAGTGCCGTCAAGGTGCTCGTGCCCAGCGATAGCGCCAACGCCAATAGCGCGCTTTACCGATGGGTGGCGATGCTAACCGGTTCCAAGAACGCCCTGAAAGGGCTGGGCTTCTTTGTCGGTGGTCTGCTGTTGACCTTGATTGGTTTTCAGGCGGCGGTATTGGTGATGGCGGTCATGCTGGGGGGTGTGCTGGCGCTTTCGCTATGGCGACTGAAGGCGGACCTGGGGCGCCAAAAGGTAAAACCTAAGTTTTCCGAGATTTTCTCCAAATCGCGCGCCATCAACGTGCTGTCCGCGGCACGATTTTGCCTGTTTGCCTCCCGCGACGTGTGGTTCGTCGTGGCGCTGCCGGTGTTTTTATACGATCAACATGGCTGGTCACACTGGACGGTGGGCGGCTTGCTGGCGGTATGGATCATAGGCTACGGCGGAGTGCAAACCCAGGCGCCCAAGCTAACCCGGCTGATCAAAGGCGATGCGCGCTCGCTTACCGCAGGCTGGGCAGCGACGCTGGCGGGGCTCGCGATCCTGCTGGCGTTGCTACCCCTGGCAGAGGTTGAATGGCTGGTCGTCGGCCTGCTCGCCTTTGGTGTCCTGTTCGCGATCAATTCCAGCTGGCACAGCTACCTGATTGTGCATTATGCCCGCGCCGATGGCGTTTCCATGGACGTCGGCTTTTACTATATGGCCAATGCCATGGGGCGTTTAATTGGCACGCTGCTGTCAGGCTGGCTGTATATGGCATACGGGCTAAGTGCTTGCCTTTGGGTATCGGCGGCCTTGGTGGCTTCCAGTGCATTGATGGCGTTGGCACTGCCACTAGGCAGCTATCTAGCACGTCCATGAAACTCATCCTACATGGAACTGATTTCGCGTGTTATTGGCAATTCTCACCAGCGCAAGCATAAGCGGTACTTCGACCAATACACCCACCACCGTGGCCAGTGCCGCGCCAGACTGCATGCCGAATAGCGCAATGGCGGCCGCGACCGCGAGTTCAAAAAAGTTGCTCGCGCCAATCATCGCCCCGGGTGCGGCGATGTTATGAGGGACTCGCCAGGCTTTCGCCCAGCCGTAAGCGATGAAGAAGATAAAGAAGGTCTGAATAATCAGCGGTATCGCGATCAAGACAATATGCAGCGGGTTGTTCAGAATCACCTCGCCCTGGAAGGCAAACAGCAGCACCAGGGTAATGATCAGGCCGATCGGGGTGATCGGGCCGACGCGCTTCATAAAGACATTGTCGTACCACTCGGCGCCGTGTTTTTTGATCAAGCTTTGCCGCGTGACGTAGCCTGCCGCCAGGGGAATCACGATATACAGCAAGACCGATAGCGCGACGGTGTCCCAGGGCACCTGAATGTTGGAGATGCCCAGAAGAAAGACCACGATAGGAGCGAAGGCGAACAGCATGATCAGATCATTGAGAGCGACTTGTACCAGCGTATAAGCCGCGTCACCACGTGTCAGGTAGCTCCATACAAATACCATGGCGGTGCAGGGGGCGGCGCCTAGCAGGATCGCGCCCGCTAGATATTCGCTGGCTAGTTCGTGAGGAATAAAGGGGCGAAAAATCACCATAAAAAACAGCCAGGCAATGGCAAACATGGAGAAGGGCTTGATCAGCCAATTGACGGCCGTGGTGATGGTCAGCCCTTTGGGCTGGCGGCGGACTCCCGCAATGGCGGTGAAGTCAATTTGCGCCATCATGGGGAAAATCATGGCCCAGATGAGTACCGCGATAGGGATAGAGACCTGGGCCACCTCAAAGCGTGACAGGGCCTGCGGTACTGCCGGGGCGAGTTGCCCGAGCAAGATACCCGCGACAATGGCAAAGGCGACCCACAGCGAGAGATAGCGCTCGAAAAGGCCCATGCCGTCGGCGGTGGAGGGCGACGCTTTATCCTGCAGCGATGACATATAGAACTCCTTGATCGAAGGGCGCGTGAATGCATCCGTTGGGAGCGTGCTGCTGCAACGCGCATTGTTTTCCATAATATATGGTTTTCCGTATATTTCTAGTGCCGCGCCATGCATGAAATATTGCCGTCATGAACCCGGCGTAGAGTAACAGCCACTAACTACATAAGAGGCTGTTTATTTATGGCGAAGCGCCGCGTGTTGTTCCTTTGCAATGCTAACTCTGCACGGTCTCTGATGGGGGAGGCGCTGCTTCGCCATTTGGCAGATGATCGTTTTGAAGCCTTTAGTGCCGGTTCTGAACCCGATGAGCCCCATGCGTTGACACTTGAGGCGTTACACAAGCATGGGCTTCCTACCGAAGGCTTACGCAGTAAGCCGTTGGATGTATTTGAAAGCGAGACCTTCGACTTTGTCATTGTGCTGTGTGATAAGGCCCAGCAAGCCTGCCGCGATTGGCAAGGAAAGGCGGGCGATGTGCTGTTCTGGGATATTCGAGATCCTCGCCTGATTGGCAAGGCAGATGCTTATGAGCAGGCGTTATTAGAGATTCGCCGGCGCCTTCAGCTTTGGCTACCCCTCCATAAGTATAATTAAACTTAGCTAAAAGGTGCGGGTAGAGATGAAATGGATTAATAACTTAAGCGTCAAAGCAAGCTGGACGTTTGTGCTGGTTGCGTTCAGTGGTTTAGTTCTCGTCATTGGCACGCTGGGGCTGTTCGCCAACCATTTTGGTCGTGAGGCATTCACGTCGCTGCATGAAGGGGACATGGCGCAAATTAGCAACCTCGATAGCGCCTACTCCCAGCTATTGCGTTCGCGTATTCAGATGAACCGTGCGGCGGAGTTAATCCGTAGTCCTTCATTTGATCGGCCTGACCCCTTGATAGAAGAAGCCCAGCGGTTGCTGGACTCGGCCTCTGAGAATTTCTCTCAATTTACAGCGAGTGATTTTGAGCCCAATCAGCAGGCGTTGGTGGATCAATTAGCATCGAACTTTCAGTCATTCGTTAACAATAATCTCAATCTTCAGATGATGATGCTGGAAGAGCGCGATATCTCCGGTTTCTTCTCAGGCGAGTCGCGGGTGGATGATAGTAGTCAACAGTTTGTGGAGAGTACCGAAGCATTTTTTGAAGCCTCAACCCAGCGTGGTAACGTGCTGTTCGCGCGCTTTGAGCAGGTTTCGTCGCTGCTTTTTTGGGGCGTGATTGCGGCGCTAGGTACTGCGTTGCTGGTAGTGGCGGTAGTGGTATGGGGCGTGCGTAAAAACGTGCTTCGCCCGTTGAAGAAAATCACTGGGCACTTCCAGCGCATTGCTAATGGTGACCTGTCGGCGCCGGTAAAAGCGCACTCAAATAACGAAATTGGTCAGCTGTTTAGTGAGCTGGATAAGATGCAGCACTCGCTGACGGCCACGGTTAATCGGCTTAATGCGAGCAGCCAGCAGGTATATAGCAATAGTCAGGAGATGACCGAACAGAACCAGCTGTTGGCGAGCCAAACCGACACTCAAGTCTCGGCCTTGCAGCAAATGGCCGCGAGCTTGGAGCAACTGACCGCCACGGTGAATCAAAATGCTGAAAGCGCGGCGCATGTTAGTCAGTCAACGGCGGATGTGTCCCATAAAGCGCAGCAGGGTGATGAGGTGATTAGCCAGTTTATCGCCACTATGGAGGCGATAAATAGTCACTCCGAAGAGATTCAAAGCATTATTCGCATGATTGAGAGTATTGCTTTCCAAACCAATATTTTAGCACTCAATGCATCGGTTGAAGCGGCGCGTGCCGGTGAGCACGGGCGTGGGTTCGCGGTGGTTGCCAGTGAAGTACGTGCACTGGCAACGCGCAGTGCTAATGCCGCAAGCGAGATTCGAACTCGCATTGAAGCATCGAGTGCGAGTGTCCAGGAGGGTAGCGTTCTGTCCCAGCAGGCCGGTGAACATACGCGGGCGATTATGCAGGCAGCGAGTAATGTGAACACGCAGATGACGCAAATTACTCATGCTTCTGAGGAGCAGCGGCGTGGCATTGAAGAGGTCAATCAAGCGGTTACCCAAATCGATACCACGACCCAAGACACCATGCGCTTAGTCAATCAGGCGGCCCAGAGCGCAGAGGTGTTGTCCCAGGAAGCCTTGCAGATGCGTGAATATGCCGGCCAATTCAGTGTTGTCGAGGAAGTAACTGATGCAGGCCGAAATCATGCCAATGGGGAGGACGCTGAATATCCCGGATGGGAGCAGCTTAGCCAGGATGAATCAGCTATAGCAAGCCGCCAACAGGATGACCATAAAGCCCGTTTGCTTGCCGCCTCGTAGTGCCAAATCACTGGTTGTCAAAAGCGCCCTGGCTGACATTCTGCCAGGGTGCTAATCGGTGTGATTTAGCCTTGAAATTGCTGGTTAATCGATTAGCTCTACGGCGATGGCCGTTGCTTCGCCACCGCCAATGCATAAGCTAGCAATGCCACGTTTGCCACCTTTAGTACGCAATGCATGGATCAAGGTCGCGATAATGCGTGAGCCGGTAGAGCCAATCGGGTGGCCTTGGGCGCAGGCACCGCCAAAAACGTTGACCTTGTCGTGGGGCAGCCCCAAATCATCCATTGCCATCAGTGTCACCACGGCAAAGGCTTCGTTGATTTCAAATAGATCAACGTCATTGACGCCCCAGCTTAGCTTTTTCATCAGCTTTTCAATCGCGCCCACAGGGGCGATCGTGAATTCACTCGGGTGGCGTGAGTGGGTCGTGTGCCCCAACATGCGTGCTAGTGGTTTAATGCCGTGTTGATCTGCCGCTGCCTGACTCGCTAAAAGAAGTGCCGAAGCGCCGTCCGAAATTGAGCTTGAGTTGGCGGCGGTTATCGTGCCCTCTTTGGCAAAGGCAGGGCGCAGCTGGCGAATTTTATCCAGCTTGGCCTGGAACGGCTGCTCGTCATGTTCAACCAAGGAGTCGCCCTGGCGAGAGGTGACGGTTACAGGTGCCATCTCAGCTGCTAAGTGGCCTGCATTGGTAGCCGCCATGGCTCGCTCGAGCGAGGCAATGGCAAAATCGTCCAGCCGCTCGCGGGTGTAGCCACGTTGAGACGCGACATCCTGGGCGAAGACGCCCATCAACTTACCTGTTTCAGCATCTTCCAGGCCATCCAGGAACATGTGATCTTTCAGCTCACCATGGCCTAGCCGATAACCGCTGCGTGCCTTGGTGAGCACGTGCGGGGCATTGGACATGGATTCCATACCGCCTGCAAGGATTATATCGCCACTGCCTGCTTTGATCAGATCGTGAGCCAGCATAGTGGCTTTCATTCCCGAGCCGCACAGCTTGTTAATAGTGGTGGCGCCGTTGGCATCGGGGATGCCCGCCTGACGCATAGCTTGCCGGGCCGGCCCTTGCTTGACGCCAGCAGGTAATACACAGCCCATAATGCCTTCTTCGACCGTTGCAGGGTCGATGCCTGCACGCTCAATCGCAGCGCGGATGGCCGTCGCGCCCAGCTCAGGTGCACTCAGGCTTGACAGGCTGCCCATCATGCCGCCCATGGGGGTGCGCGCAGCCGACAGAAATACAATGTCTGTGGCGTTACTCATGGTGTACTCCTTAAAGGTTATTGTGATTATCTCGCTGAGTGGCGCGCTATGCGTTGACCCGTTGCCGGTGCTGTGGTCTTCTCCTGGGTAACCAAGCAAGCGCTAGTGTGAACAACATGAATGTAATGAATGCCTCTCCACGTCGCAAGGAATTAACACGCCTTGCGGCTCAGCTTTTTGTCCAAGAAGGTTTCGACCGCACCACGGTCCGTATGCTGGCGCAGGAAATGGGCATTAAGTCCGGTAGCTTGTTTCATCATTTCAAAGATAAGCAAGAAATCCTGGCGGCGGTAATCGAAGAAGGAACTCACAATGCCCTTTTTATCGCACGCCGGGCTCTCGAAAGCTGTGGAGAAACCCCCGAAGCACGCCTCCGTGCGATGGCGCGAGCTCATCTGGAAACACTATTTACCGACCGCAATGCCCACGTGGTAGCGCTGTTTGAATGGCGACGTTTAACCCCGGCTGCCAGTGCTCACCTCAGTCATCTACGCGATGCTTATGAGGCGCAATGGGTCGCCGTAATCGATGATGCGTTGGCCGCTGGGCTGATTCATGGGGACCGTTTTTTGGTCTCCCGCTTTATCTTGGGCGCGTTAAACTGGACGGTACGTTGGTATGATCCCGACGGGCCTAGGACACCAGATGATTTAGCCGATGAACTGGTTGCGATGATTATGGCCCGCTAAGCATACGTCAGTCATTGGCCTCTCTCGACTAACGTATAACCATCAAACGCGGCTACTCGCTTGCGCTTCACCGCGTTTGCTTTTAGCTTGGGTTTTATTCAAAGGGTTCCGTTAACGTAAACTGATAATTACAACGCTCGCGACTGCGTAGCCCGATGCTCACTACCAACAATATTTAAGAGAGCTATCATGACAGCGACATCACAACCCAATTATTCGGATTACCTTGATACGTTTTCCATCGGAGAGGTGATTGCCAAGCTTGATGACCATCAGGACGGCCAATTAAACGCTTTCGAAGCATGTTGTGGGCGCCATGTTCGTGCAGGTCGGGGCCATGTGTTGGCTCTGGTGCAAGAAGATGTAGACGGGGCGACGCACACGTTGAGCTACGCAGAGCTTGATCAACAAAGCGCTAAACTGGCGGGTTGGTTTCAAGGTCAAGGGTTGGGCGAGGGGGACCGCATCGCGTGTATGCTCCCCCGCTCGCTACCGTTGCTGGTGGCGGTACTGGCGGCTTGGCGTATTGGCGCGGTTTACCAACCGTTGTTTACCGCCTTTGGCCCTGATGCGGTGGATTATCGCCTTGGACGGGCTGATACCAAGCTAGTGATCACGGACCATGTGAATCGTTACAAGTTTGATGGCTTAAGCCAGTGCCCGCCCGTATTGGCGGTGGGTGGTTCAACAAGCGAGCATCCAGACGACCACGATTGGCACGCAGCGTTGACGCATGCGTCAATGGAGGGTGAGCCGCCGCGCTTGGCACCTGAAAAGCCCTTTTTGCAGATGTTTACCTCTGGAACGGTCGGTAAGCCTAAAGGCGTTGCCGTACCGCTTTCCGGTATGACGGCGTTTGCCCTCTATATGGAGCTTGCGGTTGACCTTCGGGAAGATGATCGTTTCTGGAATATGGCGGATCCGGGCTGGGCTTATGGCCTTTACTATGCGATCGCCGGCCCGCTGCTACTAGGGGTAACGACTCACTTTTGCGAAGCCGGATTTACTGCTGACGGTGCGCTTGAGTTTATGAAGCGCCACCGAATTACCAACTTTGCCGCAGCGCCAACGGCCTATCGATTGATGAAAGCGTCCGGTCTATTTGATGATGCTCATCAGACCTTGGAGCTTCGCGCCGCGAGCTCTGCCGGCGAGCCCCTTAACACCGAGGTCGTTACCTGGGTAGAAAAGTCGCTGGGATGCTCTGTCATGGATCACTACGGTCAAACCGAAACCGGGATGACGTGTAACAACCATCATGCCCTTGATCATCCCAAACATGTCGGTGCCATGGGTGTGCCCATGCCAGGGTACCGCTTGGCGATTCTGGACGCTGAGTATAATGAGTTGCCGCCTGGCGAGCCGGGCGTTTTGGCCGTGGATATTGAGCAATCCCCGGCGCACTTTTTTCAGGGCTATACCTGGCAAGAGAAAGACCCTTTTGTGAAGGGTTATTACCTGACTGGTGACGTGGTGATTCGTAACGAGGATGGCTCGTTTCAGTTCGCCGGTCGCGATGATGACATCATTACCACCTCTGGCTATCGGGTTGGCCCGACCGATGTCGAAAACAGCGTCATGGCGCACCCCGCGGTGGCGGAATCGGCGGCGGTCGGCCAGCCTGATGAAATCCGTGGCGAGGTGATCAAGTCGTATATTGTGTTGCGTGATGGCTATGAGCCTAGTGAGGCGCTTGCGGAGGAAATTCGCCAGCAAGTGCGCGAGCGATTATCGACCCACGCATTTCCTCGTGTCATCGAGTTTGTCGACGAGCTGCCCAAAACGCCCAGTGGCAAGATCCAGCGCTTCAAATTGCGTGCCCAGGCGGCTGAAGACGCCAACCTGAGTCAGTAACGCTTTAATAACAGGGAAACATCATCATGCAAGTGAAGGATCATACGTTTTTAATCACCGGAGCCGCTTCCGGGTTGGGGGCCGCCACCGCCGAGCGCCTGGTCGCCGGAGGGGCCCGCGTGATGCTCTGCGACTTAAACGAAAGCGTAAACGCCCATGCCCAGACGCTGGGGGAGGGTGCTCAAGCATGCCTGGCCGATATCACCTCTGCAGAGCAAATGCAGCAAGCGGTTGATAAGGCGGTTGCGTTAGGAGGCGAGCTTGGGCTATCTGGGGTTATACACTGTGCAGGCGTGGTGAGCGTAGCCAAACTGGTCGACCGTGAAGGCACGCCGGCTGATCTGGACAGCTATGCGAAGACGATCAATATCAACCTGGTGGGCACTTTCAATGTAATGCGCTTGGCCGCTGCGGCGATGGCTAAAAATGCTCCTGATGAAAGCGGCGAGCGCGGTATCATTATCAATACTGCATCTATCGCTGCGTTCGATGGCCAAGTAGGTCAGTGCGCCTACAGTGCATCTAAAGCTGGCGTTATTAGTATGAGTCTTCCCGCCGCGCGCGAACTATCGCGTCATGCTATCCGGGTGATGGCCATTGCCCCTGGCGTATTTGAAACGCCCATGATGAGCGAGATACCTGACGATGCAGCCCAGGCGTTGGCTGCCGCGGTGCCTTTCCCCAAACGGCTGGGCAAGCCTGAAGAATTTGCCCAGCTAGCCGAGCAGATTATCGCTAACCCCATGCTGAACGGTGAGGTGATCCGGTTGGACGGAGGGATTCGAATGCAGTGATTAAGCAATACAGCGTATTGATTGCTTAAAAACAAGACCTGCCAGCGCTATTGTTGGCAGGTTTTTTCTTTTTAGTCAGCTGTTTATTATTACTTCTACCAAAGTAGTGGCAAGTTGAGTCGATTAATTCAAACGAGCGCTTGACTCGCTGTTGGCTGCACGTTAATTTCAAACATGTGTTTGAAAGCCGTTCCCTATAAGCGTTTGTTGCTTTCAGCCCCCTGTTTTAGGAGAAGTGCCATGCCCAGCTACCAGGCCCCCTTACGTGACATGCGTTTCGTTATGGACGAAATGTTTGACTACCCCAGTCATTACGCATCGCTACCCAACGGTGATGAGGCTTCTCCAGATGTGGTTAGTGCCATTTTGGAGGAAGGTGCCCGCTTTGCTCGCGAGGTGTTGCTGCCTATCAATCAAAGCGGCGATGAAGAGGGGTGCCTGTTAGAAGGAGGAGAGGTTAAAGCGCCTAAAGGCTTTAAAGAGGCCTACCAGCAGTACGTGGAAGGGGGCTGGCCGAGTCTGGCCGCGGACCTTGAGCAAGGTGGTCAGGGCTTGCCGCCTTCGTTGGCGATGATGCTCTCCGAAATGATCTGCGCAACTAACTTGGCATGGGGGATGTATCCGGGGCTTTCCCATGGCGCAGCCGATGCGCTGAAGCATCATGGTACTGAAGAGCAAAAGGCGGCCTATCTTACCAAGCTGGTTGAAGGCGTCTGGACGGGGACCATGTGTCTCACCGAGCCGCACTGCGGAACCGACCTCGGGCTCATCAAAACCCGCGCGGTGCCCGTTGAGGGCGATGCGTATGCAATTACCGGTACCAAGATTTTTATCTCGGCGGGTGAGCACAACCTTGCCGAGAACATCGTGCACTTGGTGCTGGCAAAGCTCCCCGATGCGCCTGAAGGCTCCAAGGGTATTTCACTATTTGTCGTCCCCAAATTCCTGCCGAATGCTGAAGGCAATCCTGGCGAACGCAATGGCGTGGCCTGTGGCTCTTTAGAGCACAAGATGGGTATTCATGGTAATGCCACCTGTGTCATGAATTTTGACGATGCGACCGGCTACTTGGTGGGGCCGCCCAACAAAGGGCTGGCGTGTATGTTCACCATGATGAATGCCGCACGTCTCGGCGTCGGTATTCAGGGGCTGGGGTTGATCGAGGCCAGCTTCCAGAACTCACTCAGCTACGCCCGCGACCGGCTGCAGATGCGCGGTCTGTCAGGTAAGCAGGCCCCTGAAAAGCCGGCAGATCCGATCATCGTTCATCCCGATGTGCGCCGCATGCTGCTAACGCAGAAAGCCTTTGCTGAAGGCGGGCGCATGTTGGTGCTGTATACCGCGCAAATGCTAGACGTGGTCGAGCATGGGCAGGCCGGTGAAGAGCGAGATCACGCTGAAACCCTGCTTGGTTTGCTAACGCCTATCGTTAAGGCTTTCCTGACCGAAGTTGGTTTTGAAAGTACCAACGAGGGCGTACAGATCTACGGAGGCCATGGGTTTATCAAAGAGTGGGGCATGGAGCAGTTGGTACGTGATGCGCGTATCACCCGCCTTTATGAAGGCACGACCGGTATTCAGGCGCTGGATCTGCTGGGCCGTAAGGTGCTCATGAGTCAGGGTGAATCGCTAAAAGTGTTCACCAAAGAGATTCACAAGTTCTGCAAGGCAGAAGCCGATAACCCTGACCTTAAAGAGTTTGTTGAGCCGCTGGCCAAGCTGAACGCTGAGTGGGGTGAGCTGACCATGGGCGTGGGCATGAAAGCTATGCAGGACCGTGAAGAAGTCGGTGCAGCGAGCGTTGATTACCTTATGTACTCCGGCTACGTCACGTTGGCTTACCTGTTTGCTCGCGCCGCCAAACAAGCCTCCCTCTCTCTGACGGGCGATGAAAAGGCCTTCTATGCTGCCAAGTTGAATACGGCACGTTTCTATTACCAGCGGTTATTGCCGCGCACCAAAGCGCATGCGCAGATGATCCAATCGGGTGCGGGTAGTCTGATGGCGATCTCCAGTGAAGACTTTGGCCTAGGGTTTGAAATTTGATTAACGGTTGACGCGGCCACAGGCCGCGAGTGGGCACTCTCTGATCAGGTGTTCTGGTCGGTGGTTTGCGGCAGGCTTGGTTCTTTGAACCAGACCTGCCGCTTTTTTATTTTTAGCATCCTCTTGCCAGCCCGGCGGTGAAGCCGTAAAGTACGCATCCGCTGCCGGGGACGCCAAGCGTTGCTGGCGGTGGGAGGGGTTAAAAATCCTCGGTTTGTCAGTGAGTTAGGTTGCTGATGGTGACAGTGGGTTTGCATCACCTCGCGCCAATTAGTCATTGACAACCACCCGGAAGTGCGTAGAATACGCCTTCCTCGCTGAGGCCAAGCCGTTCACCGGTTGGCCGGTTTTGTAAAGCGAAACGCTCTTTAATAATTTGATCAGGTAATTCATGTGGGCGCTTGCCGATGAGGGTGATAAATCACCTATTATCAAGGCAAGCGACTCAAGCACTACGGCTTTTCGAAGCCGATACTGAATGAATTCGTTTGACCCTTGAGCCAAGTTTGGTTCGCTTCTGTCGCTTTTGGGTGGCAGGTAAGAACCGCAACGATCTTAAACTGAAGAGTTTGATCATGGCTCAGATTGAACGCTGGCGGCAGGCCTAACACATGCAAGTCGAGCGGTAACAGATCTAGCTTGCTAGATGCTGACGAGCGGCGGACGGGTGAGTAATGCATAGGAATCTACCCGGTAGTGGGGGATAACCTGGGGAAACCCAGGCTAATACCGCATACGTCCTACGGGAGAAAGGGGGCTTTGGCTCCCGCTATCGGATGAGCCTATGCCGGATTAGCTGGTTGGTGAGGTAACGGCTCACCAAGGCGACGATCCGTAGCTGGTCTGAGAGGATGATCAGCCACATCGGGACTGAGACACGGCCCGAACTCCTACGGGAGGCAGCAGTGGGGAATATTGGACAATGGGGGCAACCCTGATCCAGCCATGCCGCGTGTGTGAAGAAGGCCCTCGGGTTGTAAAGCACTTTCAGCGAGGAAGAACGCCTGGTGGTTAATACCCGCCAGGAAAGACATCACTCGCAGAAGAAGCACCGGCTAACTCCGTGCCAGCAGCCGCGGTAATACGGAGGGTGCAAGCGTTAATCGGAATTACTGGGCGTAAAGCGCGCGTAGGTGGCTTGATAAGCCGGTTGTGAAAGCCCCGGGCTCAACCTGGGAACGGCATCCGGAACTATCAGGCTAGAGTGCAGGAGAGGAAGGTAGAATTCCCGGTGTAGCGGTGAAATGCGTAGAGATCGGGAGGAATACCAGTGGCGAAGGCGGCCTTCTGGACTGACACTGACACTGAGGTGCGAAAGCGTGGGTAGCAAACAGGATTAGATACCCTGGTAGTCCACGCCGTAAACGATGTCGACCAGCCGTTGGGTGCCTAGCGCACTTTGTGGCGAAGTTAACGCGATAAGTCGACCGCCTGGGGAGTACGGCCGCAAGGTTAAAACTCAAATGAATTGACGGGGGCCCGCACAAGCGGTGGAGCATGTGGTTTAATTCGATGCAACGCGAAGAACCTTACCTACCCTTGACATCTACAGAAGCCGAGAGAGATCTTGGTGTGCCTTCGGGAACTGTAAGACAGGTGCTGCATGGCTGTCGTCAGCTCGTGTTGTGAAATGTTGGGTTAAGTCCCGTAACGAGCGCAACCCTTGTCCTTATTTGCCAGCGGGTAATGCCGGGAACTCTAAGGAGACTGCCGGTGACAAACCGGAGGAAGGTGGGGACGACGTCAAGTCATCATGGCCCTTACGGGTAGGGCTACACACGTGCTACAATGGCCGGTACAGAGGGCTGCGAGCTCGCGAGAGTCAGCGAATCCCTTAAAGCCGGTCTCAGTCCGGATCGGAGTCTGCAACTCGACTCCGTGAAGTCGGAATCGCTAGTAATCGTGAATCAGAATGTCACGGTGAATACGTTCCCGGGCCTTGTACACACCGCCCGTCACACCATGGGAGTGGACTGCACCAGAAGTGGTTAGCCTAACTTTGGAGGGCGATCACCACGGTGTGGTTCATGACTGGGGTGAAGTCGTAACAAGGTAGCCGTAGGGGAACCTGCGGCTGGATCACCTCCTTAAACGATGCATTATCCTCGCGGTAAGCGCTCACAATGAATTACCTGATCAAGAAACTGCCGATACGCAGTGATAAGCGTTGTCTTCACATTGAAAAAAGAAAAAAGACCTTTTTTTAAAGACCTTTCTTTTTCTTTTAAAGTGAAAAAAGCATCCGCTTATCACTGCGCATAGCAGTCGCTCTTTAACAATGTATATCATGCTGACAGGAACGTGTTTTGAACACGTTCCTACGTAATTGTTTTGTGATACGTCTCAAGCGTATCCGGCAATCGTTATCATTGCGAGATACCAGACTCCTTCGGGTTATAGGGTCAAGCAATGAAGCGCACACGGTGGATGCCTAGGCAGCCAGAGGCGATGAAAGACGTGGAAGCCTGCGATAAGGCTCGGCGAGGTGGCAAACAACCTGTGACCCGGGCATTTCTGAATGGGGAAACCCACCGATCACAAGATCGGTATCCTGTCCTGAATCTATAGGGCCAGGAGGCGAACCAGGGGAACTGAAACATCTAAGTACCCTGAGGAAAAGAAATCAACCGAGATTCCCCCAGTAGCGGCGAGCGAACGGGGACCAGCCCTTAAGCATGTGACTGATTAGGCGAATGCGTTGGGAAGCGCGGCCGTAGCGGGTGATAGCCCCGTAGTCGAAAATCTGATCATGTGAAATCGAGTAGGTCGGGGCACGAGAAACCTTGACTGAAGACGGGGGGACCATCCTCCAAGGCTAAATACTCCTGGCTGACCGATAGTGAACCAGTACCGTGAGGGAAAGGCGAAAAGAACCCCGGAGAGGGGAGTGAAATAGATCCTGAAACCGTGTGCGTACAAGCAGTAGGAGCCCACTTGTTGGGTGACTGCGTACCTTTTGTATAATGGGTCAGCGACTTATATTCAGTGGCGAGGTTAACCGTATAGGGGAGCCGTAGGGAAACCGAGTCTTAACTGGGCGACACAGTCGCTGGATATAGACCCGAAACCGAGCGATCTATCCATGAGCAGGGTGAAGATTGAGTAACATCAATTGGAGGCCCGAACCAGGATCTGTTGAAAAAGATTTGGATGACTTGTGGATCGGAGTGAAAGGCTAATCAAGCTCGGAGATAGCTGGTTCTCCTCGAAAGCTATTTAGGTAGCGCCTCACGTATCACCGCCGGGGGTAGAGCACTGTTTCGGCTAGGGGGTCATCCCGACTTACCAACCCGAGGCAAACTCCGAATACCGGTGAGTGCGAGCGTGGGAGACACACAGCGGGTGCTAACGTCCGTTGTGAAAAGGGAAACAACCCAGACCGTCAGCTAAGGTCCCGAAATCCTGGTTAAGTGGGAAACGATGTGGGAAGGCTCAGACAGCTAGGAGGTTGGCTTAGAAGCAGCCATCCTTTAAAGAAAGCGTAATAGCTCACTAGTCGAGTCGGCCTGCGCGGAAGATGTAACGGGGCTAAACCAGGTACCGAAGCTACGGGTGCGTTCTTAGGAATGCGCGGTAGAGGAGCGTCGTGTACGCCGATGAAGGTGGATTGAGAAGTCTGCTGGAGGTATCACGAGTGCGAATGCTGACATGAGTAACGATAAAGGGAGTGAAAAACTCCCTCGCCGGAAGACCAAGGGTTTCTGTTCGACGCTAATCGGAGCAGAGTGAGTCGGCCCCTAAGGCGAGGCCGAAAGGCGTAGTCGATGGGAAACGGGTCAATATTCCCGTACCGGACATGGTTGCGATGGGGGGACGAAGAAGGCTAGATGAGCCAGGCGTTGGTAGTCCTGGTGAAAGTCCGTAGGCTGAGGGTTTAGGTAAATCCGGACCCTTAAGGCCGAGAGACGAGACGAAGACACTAAGGTGTTGAAGTCATCGATGCCACGCTTCCAGGAAAAGCCTCTAAGCTTCAGATCATGTGCGACCGTACCCCAAACCGACACAGGTGGTCAGGGTGAGAATCCCAAGGCGCTTGAGAGAACTCGGGTGAAGGAACTAGGCAAAATGGTGCCGTAACTTCGGGAGAAGGCACGCCGGCGTATTGTGAGAGCCCTCGCGGCTTAAGCGAGAACCGGTCGAAGATACCAGGTGGCTGCAACTGTTTATTAAAAACACAGCACTCTGCTAACGCGCAAGCGGACGTATAGGGTGTGACGCCTGCCCGGTGCCGGAAGGTTAAATGATGGTGTTAGGATTCGTCCGAAGCTCTTGATTGAAGCCCCGGTAAACGGCGGCCGTAACTATAACGGTCCTAAGGTAGCGAAATTCCTTGTCGGGTAAGTTCCGACCTGCACGAATGGCGTAATGATGGCCACGCTGTCTCCACCCGAGACTCAGTGAAATTGAAATCGCCGTGAAGATGCGGTGTACCCGCGGCTAGACGGAAAGACCCCGTGAACCTTTACTATAGCTTCACACTGGACGCTGATGTTGCCTGTGTAGGATAGCTGGGAGGCTTTGAACTTTGGACGCCAGTTCGAAGGGAGCCAACCTTGAAATACCAGCCTGGCATCATTGGCGTTCTCACTCAGGTCCGTTATCCGGATCGAGGACAGTGTGTGGTGGGTAGTTTGACTGGGGCGGTCTCCTCCCAAAGCGTAACGGAGGAGCACGAAGGTACCCTCAGCACGGTCGGACATCGTGCAATGAGTGCAAGAGCATAAGGGTGCTTGACTGCGAGACAGACACGTCGAGCAGGTGCGAAAGCAGGTTCTAGTGATCCGGTGGTTCTGTATGGAAGGGCCATCGCTCAACGGATAAAAGGTACTCCGGGGATAACAGGCTGATACCGCCCAAGAGTTCACATCGACGGCGGTGTTTGGCACCTCGATGTCGGCTCATCACATCCTGGGGCTGAAGTCGGTCCCAAGGGTATGGCTGTTCGCCATTTAAAGTGGTACGCGAGCTGGGTTTAGAACGTCGTGAGACAGTTCGGTCCCTATCTGCCGTGGGCGTTGGATGTTTGAGAAGGGCTGCTCCTAGTACGAGAGGACCGGAGTGGACGCACCTCTGGTGTTCCGGTTGTCACGCCAGTGGCATTGCCGGGTAGCTATGTGCGGACGGGATAACCGCTGAAAGCATCTAAGCGGGAAGCCCCCTTCAAGATGAGACATCCCTGAGGCCACGAGCCTCCTGAAGGGCCCAGCGAGACCAGCTGGTTGATAGGCACGGTGTGGAAGCGCTGCAAGGTGTTGAGCTAACGTGTACTAATGGCCCGTGAGGCTTGACCCTATAACACCCAAGGGGTCTGGTCGTGATGATAACGAGAGAACCGGATACGCGCACTGAGCCGACTGTTGACGACACAGGGCTTGGTAAGAGAGACGCCACAAAACACCGTACAGCATGATAGACATTTAAAGTTACGCCTGACGACCATAGCAAGCGTGAACCACCTGATCCCATGCCGAACTCAGCAGTGAAACCGCTTCGCGCCGATGGTAGTGTGGGGTCTCCCCATGCGAGAGTAGGTCATCGTCAGGCACTTATTTAGCGAAGCCCCGGCCGTTTGGTCGGGGCTTTGTGTTTAGGGGTCTCCCCATGAAGAGTATCGGAGCGCCGACCGGGTAACCGTCAGGTACTTATTTAGAAAAGCCCCGAGCACAGTGTGTTCGGGGCTTTTTGTTGCGCGGAAGAAAATAAATAACGCAGCATAAGTGATATCATGCGGGCCAATTAATTAGGCGGCTATCACCGTTGGTGATGGACATAATCGAGGTGAAGTGGTGAGTGAAATAGTACCCACGTCGTGGCTAGTTTACTGCCGTCCAGGGTTCGAAAGCGATGCCCTGGCAGAAATGCAGTATCACGCAGCACTACATGACGTGATCTGTGAGCCGTCTTACGGCGAGGGTTGGGTAAGCTTAACGCGAGTCGATGGCGAGCCGGTGAATGATTTGCACCGCCACGCAGCGTTTAAGAAACTAATTTTCGCACGTCAAAGCCTGGCTGCTTTACCTGCCCTCACTCTGTCACGTGATGATCGCCTTACCGCTATATTGGAGCAGGTTAAAGCCAGCCGCTGGAATTTCGAACAGATTTGGCACGAAACGCCGGATACCAATGACGGTAAAGCGCTGGTCGGGCTGATCAAAGCGCTTACAAAACCGTTGGAAAGTATGCTGAAAAAGCGTGGGGCTTTAAGGCGTAGCGCGGGCGCACGACGCTTACATATTTTCTGGACTGACGGTGATAAAGTTCAGCTGGCGATGAGCTTCCCAGGCAATCGTAGCGATCTAATTAATGGCATTCGACGTCTTCGTTCCCCATCACGAGCTCCCAGCCGTTCAACGCTTAAGTTAGAAGAGGCGTGGCATGAGTTTATACCGCGAGAAGAATGGGACAAACGCCTAGCGGACAACATGCAGGCGGCTGACTTGGGGGCGGCACCCGGAGGCTGGACATGGCAGTTAGTCCAGCGAGGGATGTATGTATATGCGATCGACAATGGTCCCATGGATTCACAGCTGATGCGAACGGGGCAAATTGATCATCTAAAAGCAGATGGCTTCACTTGGGAGCCGCCGCAGCGTTTGGATTGGCTGGTCTGCGACATTGTTGATAAACCCGTGCGTGTGCTAGCCATGGTTGAGCGATGGTTGATTCGAAAGTGGTGCAGAGAAGCTATTTTTAACCTTAAGTTACCCATGAAAAAACGCTGGGAAGAGGTATCACGTTGTTTGGCAATGTTAGAGAGTTCGTTATCCGAAGCAAACGTGTCTGCAGACATTGCGTGTCGTCATCTTTATCATGATCGTGAAGAGGTGACCGTACATGTAAGATTGAAGCACTAAGCTTAATAGCTGGCTTCATAAATTCGGATTGTTTCTTCTTCTGTTAAAAGCGGTAGAATTTGCTGCATTGCGTTGGCCCGCGCTTCGCTATGATGCCATTCATTCCAAGCGCGTAGGTTGCGCCATTTGGTAATCATTAAACGACGGTCAGTGTGGCCAAGTTCAACAAGGCTCTCGCCGCCGACAAAGCCGCGAGCGCCTAATGAAACACGCATGGCTTCACGAGCGGCTTGTTCATATTCTTCTTCAAGACCGGGCATAATACGCCGTTCAATGATGATTTTGATCATAGATTAAGTCTCAGCTCTGAGGGTATCGATGTCTGACATTATAAAGGATGCGCCACACTATGATGTGCTACTGGATACCAGTGGCCTTTATTGTCCTGAACCGATTATGCTGATGCATAATAAAGTCCGTGATATGGCTTCTGGCGATGTACTAAAGGTCATTGCTACAGACCCTGCTACTACTCGCGATGTGCCTAAATTTTGCCAGTTTCTAGGCCATGAATTGCTGCAGCAATATTCAGAGTCTGACCAGTATTGGTATTTTATACGTTTGGCATAGATGTTGTTAAGTCAACACGGGTTACCTTGATAACCCGTGCGATTCCTTATTCCTGCGGCAAAACTACAATGGCTAGTGCGTCAAGAGTGGCTGGGTCTTCCTCTAAAATGCGATTGGCAATATGGCGCTGAAAAAAGTAGACGCTTTGATGTATCGACTTTGCGCTGTACAGGCAGTCATCTCCCAACAAGATAGGTGTCATTTTGGCTTTATCTTCATCAGCAAGCAGGGCATCAATGCTGCCATCGCTATACAACCGCCAGCCGTAAACAGGCTTCATCTGCCATGGGCTATCGGGCCGGTTCATGCATAACGCATGAGTGCCTAACGTATCGGGTAATTGCTGGATAAGTGTGATGCCACCAGAGGATTCGTATTCAAAATATTCAGCGGCGGAGGCAAGCTCATCGGCTTTATGGTCGGGTGGGACGTCGAAAATTTCTTCCGTTTCAGGATCTCTATAGCCAATAAATCGACCGTCTTCATAGCGGTGAAGCTCGTGACAATCGGTTAGCTGTTCCATCCAGGGCACTAACCCAACGACGTGGCCGTCTTCTCTAAGTCCCCATGCAAGCAGGGGCATCCCGTAGTAGCTGTCCGGATCCGACGCCAACTGATATACCATTTCCAATCCATCCAGCTCTGGCGCTAAACGCACAAGCGTTTTACGCGCCTGATGACGCTGACGTACAGAATCCAGGTCGATGACCTGGGCAGAGCGGGGTGACAGGGGTGCGCCCATAGTGTCCCTCCTTCATGCTGCGTGGCCACGACATTGGCAAATCAGTGAGTTTCTGTTTGCCGCATATCTCACCAATAGCACAGGTTGGCCTGAAGGTTAAGGGAAAATTAGCGTTTTAATCAGTCGCGCAATGGGCAAACCGGGATCTGGCACGGTCGTGGGTATCTATCGCCGCTTGAAACTGCTGCCAGGGTGAATTGCGCGCCGCCAATGATAGCCACGTTGACTGATACGCTTGCAGAGCCTCTGGCGCAACGATGGGGTGGCGATTGATTAAGTTATTAACGGCGGTTAACCAGCGTTTGGCGGAGTGAGAAAACGTGGTTAAGCGTTGCTGATCCCACATCGGTAAGCACGTCTCGTTCGGCGCGGCGTATTGATTTAGATATTCGCTAGCGTCGTTAAGCCGCTGAGTCGCTAGCATAAGCGTGCGCAGTATTTCGGCGGTTAAAGGGCGTGCCCGAAGCGTGTTTAGGTGTTGCTCCAGCCTCGATGAATCTTGGTGCCACGCAAGGCTGAATTGATGCTCAACCATTTGCTGTAAGTAATGCACTGCGTCTAGCTGAGACTCAATATCCGGCATAGCACCGATCTTCAAAGGGTGGCTGGCCCGAGCAAAACTGGCGATCCATTCATCTGAGTCAAATAGTGCATTCCAACTGACATAGGGCAGTTGAGACGTTTTAGTACCCGTTAAGCGTCGCAGTCGTTCGCGGCTTTCTTCACTTAATTCCTTGGGAACATTGCTTGTCCAGCAGAGCGTCAAGCGCTGCCAAAGTGTCCTTTCATATAGCCATTGCTGACTGGGCGGGGCCACTTTGCCTAGTTGATTATTGCGAGCAGCCACCAAGGATGTGATATCACATTCTCGCAATGCGTAGATGTTTAGTAGCGAGTCTCGTGTTTCGTCGATATCGAACAAGCGTGCTTTGCGAGCAGGGAATTCGCCAATGTTAGGCGGTGATTGTCTCTCAATACTTCCATCGTCTAACGCGTTTTCCAATTGTTGGTAGTAAGCCGACCAAGGCTCTTCTGCTTGGTGCTTATCACCGCAGCCCAGCAGTGTTAATGGCAATAGCCACTGAGCCAATACCCGAAAATATCGCTTCATCTTACATCCTGAGTACTGATGTACCGTCGACTGATAGCGTGCAGGCGCCAAGCCAGTAGTAAAGCGGCGGTGCTTAAACCGGCAATTAAGCCAATCCAATAACCATGAACGCCTAGTGGGCCGAAGGCACTTCCAGCGCCTCGTGAACCTAGCCAGTGGCCTCCTCCAAGGCCCACCAGCCAATAAGAGAGTACTGTAATCACCATTACGACACGGGTATCTTTATAGCCTCTAAGAGCGCCCGCCAAATTCACTTGAAGCGAATCGGAAAGTTGAAAAATCGCCGCTAGCGCCACAATCGAGAGTGCTAGGGTTTGTATGGCTTGATTAGATGTGTAGAGCGTGATGACTGGGGCTGCTGTTGTCCAAAGGAGTAGGCTATTAAATGCGGCGACAACGACACTAATCACAATACCGTTCCAGGCTACGCAGCGGGCCTGGCTCATGCGTTGTTGCCCGAGCGTATTACCTACACGCACAGTAAGCGCCATGCTAAGTGACATGGGCAGCATAAACAGGATGGAGGTATAACTAAGCGCCACTTGGTGCGCGCCGACGGTGACTTCGCCAAAGCTGGCGATAAATAACGCGATAAGTGTGAATAAAGTGACTTCAACGAAAATTGCCACGCCGATGGGTACACCAACAATCAGTAGCTCCTGTATGCCATGCCACTTGGGGAGCGTCAAACGTTGCCATAACGCAATGCCTTGATATTGGTGGGTACGGTGTGTGTAAAAAGCCATCGCGATCGCCATGACCCACATGGAAAGCGCGGTGGCGATGCCACACCCCAGCGCGCCCCAAGCAGGCAGCTGTTGCACTGCACTAGGTAGCCAGGGTCCCAGTAGACTGACCAAACCGTCGCCGCCGTAAATCAGCAGATAGTTGGCAGGTATGTTGACTGTTAAGCCGATTAGACTGATCCATAGGGCAGGTCGTGTATGGTTCATGCCATCCGAAAAAGCCCTAAGCGCCTGAAAAAGTGCAATGCCAGGCATGCCAAACGCCACTGCTGAAAGGTAGGCAGCGGACGAGTTGGCTACCTGACGGGGCACCTCCATTAAGTCAAAAATAGGCAGTACCGTTACCCAAAGCAGCAGTGCTGCCATCAGACCCAGTGCGATTGCCACCCAAAGCGCCTGATGCACGGCCGGGCGAATAGCGTTGTGGCGTTGCCCACCCAGCAGGTGCGCAACGATTGGGGTTAGCCCCATCAGCGTGCCGGTCATAAACAGCATTAACGGCATCCACAGGCTAGAGCCGACCGATACAGCCGCCAACGAGGTGGCGTTGTGGCGACCTGTCATCATCACATCCACCACGCTCATGCCCGCCTGGGCGAGCTGTGCACCACAGATAGGCAGGGCGAGACGGACAAGTTGGCGCGTTTCTAACCAGTAAATAGAATTGAATTTATCAAACACACGACCCACGCAGTAACTCCTGAGCAATGCGGCCCTCAAAGCACACTAGATTAGCAGGTATACTGAACCAAATTATGATGTTGATGAGGCTAATGTGAGTAACAGGCAACCGCAATGGACGCTCGAAGAGGTGACGGCATTATTCGACGGCGTTTTTTTCGAACGTTATCAAACCCGCTTAGTGAGAGGTGGTGATGAGCCGTTGTATCGCCCTGCCGATGATCAAACGCCTTATCATCAAATTATTTTTGCTCATGGCTTTTTCGCCAGTGCTTTACACGAAATTAGCCATTGGTGTATCGCAGGCGCGGAACGGCGGCGACAAGAAGACTATGGTTACTGGTACTTGCCTGATGGTCGGAATGCCGAACAGCAGCGAGCGTTTGAACAGTCAGAGATAGCCCCGCAAGCATTAGAGTCACTGTTTGCTGAGGCGTGTGGGCGTGAATTTCATGTCAGCGTTGATAACCTCGGCGGCGATGCGGCAGTTGATCGTGATGCCTTTCAAAAGCGAGTGATGGCCCGGGCAAAACGCTACGAACGTGAAGGCTTGCCTCTGCGGGCCAACGCCTTTCGTCATGTCTTACGCGCGTACTATCAACAGGGGCTAGCGCGTGAGGTTGCACTCGCTCAAGGGCTTGAAAAGTTGAAACGCAAACAACTATGTTGAGAGGTTGTGTTTATAGTAAGACCTGAAAAGCGAGCGACATGCTGTCTTTAGACTGCATGGCCGGGACTAGCGCTTCGAACTCAGCACCCGCATATATCGCAAATTGAACTGTGTCATCAGCGTATCTCCCCGAGCGCTTTTTGAATATCCGCCATCGTCTCGTACTTTCGGCTGGGTAAGTCGTTTACTACGTCGATAATTTCATCCGCTGCATGGTTGGCCTTGGTTTGCTTTATCAAGTCGGCTTTGCGGCAGGGAAAATCGACCCCCTTGAGTGCCTTGGCGATGCCAGCCGCTGATGCTGTGCCCGAGGCCGCCTTACCGCCGCGCACACCGCCCTTGCTGCGATCGCTTGCCGGCTCCTTGGCCTCTGGCTGCATCTCAGGCTCTGTGAGCTTTCCATCCTTTAAGGCTTCGGTAGGCCACTCGCGTTCTTTCAAGCCTAGCGTTTTAAATAGGGCCGGCTTGCCAGAAATGGAGCATTGCTCTTCGCTTAGGTCGTCATGCGCACCGATAAGTAGAAGCTGGGCGTTCTCGTAGTCGAGCAGCTTGCTATCATCGATCTCTATCCAGCGTTTGTCGGCAAACTTCTCCTCCAGTCGCTTAGGGTAATCCGGCTTGGCATCGGGAAAACCGGGTACATCAAGGGAGGGGTTGCGTACCGATATGATATAGCTTGCCTCGGCAAGAATCCCTAGCGTTGACTGTGCTTTTCCTGGGCTTTTCGGATTAGAAAGCCGATACGCTAGGCGAGAGTTGCTGTCCCGCATGAAGAGTGCATAGCGACCCTCTCCGGCGGGAATAGCTTCGCCCTGCTCCTGTTCGCCTTCAGTCTTGGTTTCGTACTCGAGGGGAGCGAGTGCCTCGCCGATCTCTTTCGGCTTACCCGTCATATCGTTCATTATCCACTCGCGTGAGGTGGATTTGGGCTTGCCCTTAATGATCTCGGGCATGCGCTTTTTACCTACCAGAAACAGGCGAGCGGTAGCTTTGTCGTCCGGCGCCAGCACAACGTGAAGGCGCTGAACATCATCAAGGTTCTGGATCCTTTGCGTATTTACCTTGGGCCGATAAAAGAAATAGATATCGCCTTTCTCAACATAATCCGTCATTTGTCACCTCCTGTGTCAGCATGGCTATGTCGTTAAAACCGTGCCCTCAAAACTGTGCTCAAACACAAGCTACCTTGTTAATTAGCAGAGGTTTTTTTTGATAAGCAAATGTAGACGATTTGTTGCTAAAGCTGACCAATGATAAAACCTACGCGTCTTCTGACAGACGTTGATGCAAAGACAGCATGACTTCCAATTCATGCTCGGGGCGCATTGGCTCTAACCCTAATTCACCAAACGTTTCTCGACGTTGGCGATGCCATTCACTAGGCGTGATAGAGGGATAGAGAACCGATGCCGGGGCTAGCTCGACAAAAGGGTCCAGCCCATAGGTGTCAAAGAGGCGCGCCAATGCCGCTTCATCATCGCCGTTATCACTGGTATACAGCGTAGCGGAGAAGTGGTCGTTCTCAAGCTCTCGGATCACCTCGAGCGGGCTAACCCCCAAGCTCTCCAGTTCTTCGATACTGTAGGCACCCATCGCATTGGTATCTTCTTTGATCCAGCTATCGTCGGGCTGAATCAATGTTTGTTTAACACGCCCATCGGTTAGCGACCAGGCAATGGCTAGGGGTAGGCCATCATCTTCGCCTGTCTCAATGGCAATAAACCCTGGATAATCGGCCACGCTACTACTCCTTTACAGTTTCCGTGGGAAGACGGAAAAATCGTTGGGCGGTCTGTGTGGTTGCAGCCCCCATATCAGCTTCGCTGATGCCACGGCACTCGGCAATCTCTCTCACTATCCAAGGTAGCAGGGCGGGTTCGTGGCGCCGTCCTTTTAACTTTGCCGGTAGGTTACGCGGTAGCAGATAAGGGCAGTCGGTTTCTACCAACAGGCGGTCAAGCGGAATTTCACTGACCAGCGGGCGTAAATGATGCCCACGCCGTTCGTCACAGATCCAACCCGTCAAGCCTATATGCAAGTCTAGATCGAGATAACCAAATAGCGTATCCCGATCAGCGGTAAAACAATGCACGACCGCCTGGCTGATATCGTCCCGCCATGCATTCAGTATTTCGCGCATTCGTTGCCCGGCGTCGCGCTCATGAATAAATAGTGGTAAACCGCTTTCCGACGCCAGGAGGAGCTGGGCTTCAAAGGCCTTTTCCTGTTCCTGGGGTGTCGAGAAGTTACGATTAAAATCCAAACCACACTCGCCTACGGCGACGACCTCTGGCCTTGCATGCAGCGTGGCCAGCTTGCCTGCCACATTGTCGTTCCACTGACGCGCATCATGAGGGTGTATCCCGGCGGTGGCGTAGAGGCCTGGGTAGCGCTGTGCGAGCAAAATTGCTTGCTCAGCGTGCGCAATGTCGGTGCCGGTGACGATCATCGTTGACACCTGCGCTGCCTGAGCCCGCTGAATAACCGCTTCAAGGTCGCGGCCAAAGCTGTCGTGCGTCAAGTTCGCGCCGATGTCGACCAACGGCACGTTTGGGCGAAACTGTAAGGCCTCGGGTAAAAACTCGTCCACGTAAGCGCTAGCCAAAGGTCACTCCCTTCCAAAATCGTAAAGCGGTATTGTAACGGTCTGCGTAGATATCGACTAATTGTGTGGGATGAGAAATGGTGATCGACAACAGGAGATAAGCATGCGATTGGATAACGTGGTGATTGTAGGTGGGGCGCGTACCCCAATCGGTGGTTTTGGTGGGTCGCTCTCCACACTGGCACCGTTTGAGCTAGGTGCGATTACCGCTAGAGAAGCCTTGCGGCGCGCGGGTGTTAACGGGGGGAATATTGATCACTCGGTCTATGGCCACATTATTACGACGGGCCCGCAGGATGCGTATTTGGCGCGGCACATCGCCCTGGAATCCGGTGTTCCTAACGAAGCAGGGGCGTTTAACGTCAATCGGTTGTGTGGTTCAGGCGTGCAGGCCGTGCTGTCGGCGGCCCAACAGATCGTGTTGGGTGATAGCCGCTTAGCCTTAGCGGGTGGGGCGGAATCCATGTCCCGGGGAGCTTACCTGCTGCCGCCTCAAGCGCGTAATGGCATGCGCATGGGCGACATGAGCGTTGATGACCTTACGCTGGGGATCCTCAGCGATCCGTTTGGCAGCGGCCATATGGGCTGCACCGCGGAGAACATCGCAAAGCAGTATGGCTTAACCCGTGAGCAGCTCGATCAATTCGCCTTGGGAAGCCACCAAAAGGCGGCCCGGGCAATTGCCGAGGGGCGTTTTGAGGCACAGATTGTGCCTGTCGAGGTCCGTCAGGGTAAGCAAACCAATATCGTCTCGCGGGATGAACACGTACGCGATGGCGTCCAGCTTAGCGACTTGACTCGGCTTAAGCCCGCGTTTCAAAAAGACGGTGTAGTGACGGCAGGTAATGCGTCGGGCATTAACGACGGGGCGGCGACGTTAGTGCTGGCGCATGCTGATGAGGCCAAGCAGCGTGGTTTATCTCCCCGGGCGCGGCTTCGCGTCGCCACCACGGCAGGGGTTGAACCGTCGCTGATGGGATTGGGGCCTATTCCTGCCGTTAAACGCTGTTTGCAACAGGCGGGGCTTAGCATCAACGACATCGATGTGATTGAATCAAATGAAGCCTTTGCGGCCCAAGCCATGGTTGTCGCGGCTTCTCTTGGCTTTCCGCTAGAAAAACTCAATCCTAACGGCGGTGCGGTGGCCTTGGGGCATCCAGTTGGGGCCACCGGGGCGATACTAATTCTTAAAGCGCTACATGAATTAGAACGCGTCAACGGTGGCTATGGATTGATCACGCTGTGCATCGGTGGTGGGCAGGGAATCGCCCTGCTTATCGAGCGCTGCTAGTCAGTTTGATTTCAATAAATCATGCTCAAAGTCAATCTGTCCCTGGCACTCATGCAGCAAGACGGTGCGGGCCATCATTGGCGACTCCTTTCAAGAGTGAATAATGAACGTTGCCCGCCGAGTACGCGCATGCGTTACACTGTGCGCCTCATCAAGAAGGAGGACACTGCGTGGCCCTGTTACGACTCGAACAGCTGCAACTTGCCTACGGCACCCAGGTATTGCTCGACCGCGCCGACCTCACGGTTGAGAGAGGCGAGCGGCTGGCGTTAGTCGGGCGCAATGGCACCGGTAAGTCCACTTTGCTGAAATTGGTCGCCGGTGAAATCCAGGCAGACGACGGTTCAATCTGGCGCGCGCCGGGTTTAAAGATTGGCGTGTTAGCCCAGGAGCTACCCGACTCCTCAGGGATGACAATTTTTGACATGGTAGCGCAAGGGTTGCCCGAGGCCGGGGAGCTACTTTCCGAATATCATCATTTGATTAACGATCCCGATCCGAACATGAACCGCATGGCGACCTTACAAACTCGCCTGGAAGCGATTGATGGCTGGTCATTCCATCATCGGATCGACGTTGTACTTACCCGGCTAGGGCTGCCTCCTGAAGCCGAAATGAGCGCGCTCTCCGGTGGTTGGCGCCGTCGCGTGGCGTTGGCCCGTGCGCTGGTCGCTGAGCCCGACCTGTTGCTTCTTGATGAGCCGACCAACCACCTGGACCTGGATACGATCGCCTGGCTTGAGGAACAGCTGCTGGCGTTTAACGGTGCGGTGTTATTGATTACCCACGACCGGGCATTCCTCTCTAAGCTGGCCACTAATATCTTGGAATTGGACCGGGGCAAGCTGGGTCGCTATCCCGGCAATTACATTGACTACCAGGCGCGTAAACAACATGAGCTGGAGGTGGAAGCCCGGGAAAACGCCGAGTTCGATAAAAAGCTGGCGCAGGAAGAAGTCTGGATTCGGCAGGGCATCAAAGCGCGCCGGACGCGTAACGAAGGCCGGGTCAGGGCGCTTGAGGCCATGCGTAATGAGCGCAGTCAGCGCCGCGAACGTCAGGGCACCGCTAATCTGGCGGTGGACAGCGGCGAACGTACTGGCAAGCGCGTCGTCAAGCTTAAAGGTGTGACCCAGCGATTCGGCAATGACACCATTATCCGTGACTTGAACCTTGAGGTGATGCGTGGCGACCGGATCGGCTTCCTGGGGCGTAACGGCGCAGGCAAAACAACGCTACTCAAGATATTGCTTGGTGAGATTGAGCCCACGGAAGGCACTGTCCAACTGGGCACCAACTTGAAGGTGGCTTACTTTGACCAGCTACGCGCGGGGCTTGAGTTAGAAAAAACCGTATACGATAACGTGGCGCAGGGGAGTGACCGCGTCAGCGTGGGCGGCAAAGATCGTCACGTGATGAGTTATCTACAAGATTTTCTGTTTACACCTGACCGCGTACGCCAGCCCGTGAAAGCGCTTTCGGGCGGGGAGTCCAATCGACTGTTGTTGGCTAAACTCTTTACCCAGCCGGCCAATGTGCTGGTGCTTGACGAGCCAACCAATGATTTGGACATGGAAACTCTGGAGCTGCTTGAAGAGCTACTGCTCAACTTTGAGGGCACGCTGCTGCTGGTATCTCACGACCGGACGTTCATGGATAACGTGGTCACCAGTATGCTGGCGTTTGAAGGTGAGGGCGTGGTGCGCGAATACGTGGGCGGCTATACCGACTGGATTCGTCAGGGAGGAAAGCTGCCACCAGCGCCCTGGGAAGGAGCTGCTAGGCAAAATACTGAGCCAACTTCAGATGCACCTAAAGAAAAGCAAAGCTCCACCTCGGTGGCCTCGGCAAATAAGCCGGTAAAATTATCCTATAAGCTGCAGCGTGAGCTGGATGCGCTACCCGCTGAGATAGAGCAACTGGAAAGCGACGTCGAGGCACTGGAGCAGGAAGCTGCCGATCCGGCGTTCTATCAGCAGGAAGCCAGTGCTGTGACGGCCAAGCTGCAAGCGTTAGAGCAGGCACAGGAGGCTTTGGAAGTGGCCATGGAGCGTTGGATGGCGCTTGAAGCCATGGCCAGCGGTGAGTAAGCGTCATATTGAAGGTGCCGGCGTTACTGGCACCTTCAATGTCATCGGGAATTATTCGTCGCTTTTTTCGCCTTTCTTGCCTACGCGAACCGCCAGCACGTCGCACTGCGCGCCGTGCAGTACACCGGTCGAGGTAGAGCCTAACAGCAAGGCAAACCCATGACGCCCGTGAGAGCCTACGACAATCAAGTCGACTCCATGCTCCTCGGCAAAGCGGTGGATTTCTGTATCCGGCATGCCCACCACCACGTGTTGATCTGCCTCAGCAACGTGGGGAGCCGCGATGTCGGCTAGACGTTTCTTGGCGTGATCATCCAGCTGGTCCTGAATGCTGGTCAAATCCATCGGTATATCGCCGCCGTAGGCGAAACCGAGCGGTTCAAGCGTATGCATAATGGAAATTTTGGCACGGTCATTGCGTTCAGCAATTGCAACGGCGCGCTCCAAAATTTTATGAGAATCCTTGGTCAAGTCGACGGCAACCAAAATATGGTGATAGCTCATGGCGTATCTCCTCAGTGAGTAACAAGCAGTATTCTCTGTCTAATGCCCTCTACTTTAAGTGGCGTGCCTTATCTTAACAACGACCTAGGTCATGGTTTTTATGCGCTCTGGATTCAAGTGTGGCTTAGTTTGAAGGAAATGTAGAAATGGAATGGTTAATTATTGTCTTTATTATGCTGTTTGTGTTGGCGCCGGTTATGTGGCTTAAGCCAAGCTCACGGCAAAAAAGAACCATGGCAATGCGCCTGCATGCCAGTCGTAAAGGGGTAACGATAAAAGAGGAAAAACCGCCGCTTCATGCGTTTAGAGGCACCATGCCCGCTTATCGTTGGCTCTATCCCCAGCAGCAGCCTGGGCCTGATTTTGTGCTTGTCCGCGACCAGCATGCCAGCCAGGAACTCGAACCCTATTATGCTGGCTGGCGTTGGCGCATCGCGCCGCTAAGGCCTATTCCGACCAACGCTGAAGCGCCACTTAAGGCGCTGTTAGAACGTTTGCCGCTGGATGCGTTGGTGCTTGAGTCGACGCCTAATTCACTGACTCTTTGGTGGTGGGAATCGCAGAATGCGACGCGCTTTGATACCTATCTGAATGATTTTAATCAATTGCGCGATCAACTGTCAGGGCAGGCGGATCGACTTCCTCATGACCCCATGTCAGGAAACCGCCTCCTGTAAATCCCGTGCTTGAATGGCGAGGCCATTTTTTTCAATGCGTTCTAGCCATTCGCCTAGTTGGTCTAAATCCGCCTCTGAAAGGCCCTCAAACATTTCTTTTCGGGCTTCCTTGGCCACACTGTCGATTTGCTCAAGCAATGGCATAGCGGCTGCCGTCAGGTAGATACGTTTACTGCGGCGGTCGCTATCACAAGCGCGACGCTCCACCAGCCCTTGTTCTTCCAGTTGGCTAAGGGTGCGTACCAGCGAAGGGGCTTCGACGCCTATTGCACGGGCTAGATCGCACTGAGGTTGGCCGTCGCCCAGACGCCAGAGATGATAAAGCGTCACCCAACGCGTTTGCGTGAGCCCCAGGGGGGCTAAACGTCGGTCCAATATCGAACGCCACAGATGAGGCAGGCGAGCAATGCGAAAACCAATTGATGATGCCATGATCAGCTAGTTACCAGTCAAAATGAATAGATGGATTGTCATAATCTCGAGCGCTGAATGCAAGACACGATGATCATTCCTCGTCGTTTTGGTCAGCGTCGCGATCACGACCGGCAATAAAACGTTGAAGATTCAGCCGACTTAAGCCTGCTGGGCGAATTTGACTGTCGGCTATTGTTGCCTTCTCGGCGTCTTCGCTAACGGTAAAGCGAATCAGGCCTAACCGCTGGCCACTATCCGTCATAATATCCACGCGCCATTGACCGCTTGGATCGTCGGGAAAGTTCAGCTTGTGACTCCATGCGCGGTAGCCCTCTTCCCGGCCTCCGTTAATATCCAGGTCGACGACGTCCAAAGGCTCGCCATTGTGATGCCAAACATGAGAAATCGTTTCACTCAGGCCCCGTGGCGCGCGAATGGCCGTGTAGGCATATAGGCCATCCTCTTTGATTGCCTGAGGGGTTAAGGCGCTTGATCCGCTGGGCGCTCGCTGTTGAATATTCAATGCGGGTGAAAGCGCACTACCGGTCATCCACAAGCTGGCCGGTGGCACCCAAACGCGACCAAACCAAGCCAAACCCGCCAATAACAACATCATCGCTAGTAACGAGAACCAGCCACTAAACGAATGTTGCTTTAGCAAGTGCCAAAAGCTTGGTAATGCTACGACCACTGTCGTCGCAATGGCCAACAATAAGCTCTGTCCAGTGGTTAGATGCAGCATGATAGGCAGCGTGACAAGCACCACCAAAAATACGCACAGCGCATGGAACAGAAAGTAGAGGCTGCGCCAGCGATCGGCAATCTTGAAGTAGATGGGGTCGATAATCGATAGCACCGCCATCGCCACCACTAATAGGGCAAATAGGCTTTGTCCACTGTTCCAAACGGTGGTGATTAAAATAAATGGCAGTGTAAAAAACAACGTTTCCTGGTGGATCATTTGGGCAATAAACGCGGCGACCCCTTTGGGGAGCGTTGGATATCCGCGGTTAGCGAGCCAGCGGCCCACTAAACTTTCTGAGAGTAGCAATAGCCAAGCAAACACCAGTCCCAGCGCTAGCGCTGCGCCTAACCATTGCTGCCGATCCACGAGAAAGAAGCTACCTAAGCCTGCCGAAAACGCCAGGGGAGGCCATAGCCAAGTCCAAGGTTTTAAACGAATGACGAGTCGTTCAACGAACGATTGCAGCTTGGCGATGCGCGCCTGTGTGAGCAGCGTGCCCATAACAAAATAACCCAGGTGATCAAGGAGCCATGATCCTAACAGTCTGAACGCATAGCGGGGAGCACTGGTCGAAGAAGTTTACATAATTAGCCGAAAGTCAGGGCTTGACGTTCTTGGGTAACTCAACCAAGCTTACGCAATCAAACGACCGTATGAAATGCGTGGCGTGTCCCAGTCATGGGCCAGCCCGAACTTGTGGAGAGAGCGCGGATGATCTATCAAGGCAACGCCATCACGGTGGAGCGTCGTGACACCCAAGGTGGCAATGACATCGCAATGCTCACTTTCGATTTGAAAGATGAGTCCGTCAATAAACTGTCCAGCGCCGTAATAACAGAGCTGGCAGACGCGGTAAAAGCACTTCAAGCCGAAAGCGGTTTGCAAGGGTTAGTGATTGGCAGTGCCAAAGAGGCCTTTATCGTCGGTGCCGACATTACCGAATTTCACAGCCTGTTTGATAAAGGTGAAGAGTACCTAGTGGAAATGAACCTCAAGGTACACGATATTTTTAATGCCATCGAAGACCTGCCTTTCCCCACCGTAGCGGCGATTAACGGCTTGGCGCTGGGCGGCGGCTGTGAAGTGCTGCTGACCACCGATTTCCGCGTGATGAGCGAAAAGGCCAAGATTGGCCTGCCGGAAACCAAGCTGGGCATTCTGCCGGGCTGGGGCGGCTGCGTGCGCCTGCCGCGGCTGATCGGCGCCGACAACGCGATCGAATGGATCGCCGGCGGTACGGAAAACCGAGCCGACGCTGCGCTCAAAATGGGGGCGGTCGATGCCGTCGTCGCCCATGAACTGCTTGAAAGCGCTGCTCTGGATATACTTGATCGCGCCAACAGCGGTGAACTTGACTATCAAACGCGGCGTGAGGAAAAGACAAGCCCGCTAAAGCTCAACGCCATTGAGCAGATGATGGCGTTTGAAACCGCCAAGGGCTATGTGGCGGGAAAGGCAGGGCCGCATTACCCCGCGCCTGTTGAAGCCATCAAAGTGATTCAGAAGGGCGCGGGCGAGACCCGTAGCCGGGCTCAAGCAATCGAAGCGAAGGCCTTTGCCAAGCTGGCACTCAGCAGCGTAGCGTTTAATCTTGTCGGTCTTTTCTTGAATGACCAAGTGGTCAAGAAAAAAGGCAGCAAGTACGAAAAGCAGGCGCAGCCGGTCAACCAGACCGCGGTGCTGGGTGCGGGCATTATGGGCGGCGGTATCGCCTATCAGAGTGCTTCCAAAGGCACGCCCATCCTGATGAAAGATATCAAAGACGATGCCATTGAGCTGGGGCTCAAGGAGGCGCGTAAGCTATTTGCCAAGCAGGTAGAGCGTAACAAGCTGACCACCGAACAGATGGCTGAGAAGCTCACCAATATCCGCCCTACACTGTCTTACGGTGACTTCGGCAACGTCGACCTGGTGGTCGAGGCCGTGGTCGAAAATCCCAAGGTCAAAGATGCCGTACTCACCGAAGTTGAAGGTTTGGTGAGTGAAGACACCATTCTGACATCCAACACCTCGACGATTTCGATCAATCGTCTGGCGCAGAACCTCAAGCGTCCGGAAAACTTCTGCGGTATGCACTTCTTCAACCCCGTGCACCGCATGCCGCTGGTGGAAGTGATCCGCGGTGAGAAAACCTCGGATGCCGCGGTGGCTGCCACGGTCGCCTACGCGCGGGCCATGGGCAAAACGCCGATCGTGGTCAACGACTGCCCTGGGTTCCTGGTCAACCGAGTGCTGTTCCCGTACTTCGGTGGCTTTAGCTTCCTGGTCGAGCAGGGCGCCGACTTCCAGCACGTCGACAAGGTGATGGAGAAGTTTGGCTGGCCGATGGGCCCTGCGTACCTGCTGGATGTGGTCGGCATGGATACGGCGGTTCACGCCAATGAGGTCATGGCCGAAGGCTTCCCTGATCGTATGGCCCGGGATGGCAAGACCGCCATCCAGGTCATGTACGACAACGAGCGACTCGGCCAGAAGAATGACAAGGGCTTTTACGCCTACGAAGAAGATAAAAAGGGTAAGCCCAAGAAAGTCAGCGACGATCAGGCTTACGCATTGATCAAAGACGTCGTCAAAGAGCAGAAGGAGTTTTCCGACGAGGACATCATTGCCCGCATGATGGTGCCGTTGTGCCTGGAGACCGTTCGCTGCCTGGAAGACGGGATTGTCGAGACGCCCGCTGAAGCCGACATGGCGCTGATTTACGGTATCGGGTTCCCGCCGTTCCGCGGTGGCGCACTGCGCTACATCGACGCCATGGGCGTGGCCGAATTCGTCAAGCTGGCCGAAGGCTTGGCCGAGGAGCTGGGGCCGCTGTACGCGCCTACCGACAAGCTGCGTCAAATGGCTGAAAACAATGAATCTTTCTATGCCGCTGGCGCCCAGGCCTAAGTCACCACGTACAGGAGAAATATGATGAGTTTTAATCCGAGAGATATCGTGGTGGTCGACGCCGTACGCACCGCCATGGCAAAAGCCAAGAACGGCGCGTTTCGTCACGTGCGGGCAGAAAATCTATCAGCGGCCGCCATGCAGGCATTGTTTCAGCGCAATGCCAACCTGGATGCCTCAGAAGTCGACGATGTGATCTGGGGCTGTGTGAACCAGACGCTTGAGCAGTCGATGAACATTGCGCGCAACGCCGCCATCATGACCGGCATTCCTCGCTCGGTACCGGCACAGACCGTTAACCGTTTGTGCGGCTCTTCAATGAGCGCGCTGCACATCGCAGCGGCCAATATCAAAGCCGGTATGGGTGATTTCTACATCATCGGCGGCGTCGAGCATATGGAACACGTGCCGATGACCCACGGTGTTGATGTTAACCCCGCGGCCAGCAAGCACGCCGCGAAAGCTGCCATGATGATGGGCTTGACCGCAGAGCTGCTGGGCAAGATGCATGGTGTCTCCCGCGAGGATCAGGACAAGTTCGGCGTGCGCTCGCACCAGCGTGCCCAGGCGGCGATGGAAAAAGGCTATTTTGACAACGAGATCATCGGCGTTGAAGGTCACGACCAGCAAGGCTTTAAAGTCATGGTTAAAAACGACGAAGTGATTCGTCCGGATGCCAGCTTGGAGTCAATGGCTAACCTTAAGCCGGTGTTTGACCCGCGCAACGGTACCGTGACTGCAGGCACGTCTTCTGCGCTGTCGGTAGGCGCCTCGGCGATGGCGGTGATGAGCTATGAGCGTGCCCAGGCATTAGGGCTTGAACCCATCGCCAAAGTGCTGTCTACCGGCGTTGCCGGGTGCGATGCGTCGATTATGGGGTATGGCCCGGTGCCTGCTTCCAAAAAAGCCCTAAAAGCCGCTGGTCTATCCGCGACCGATATTCAGACAGTGGAACTGAATGAGGCGTTTGCTGCGCAGGGCATTCCCGTGCTGAAAGACCTCGGATTCCTGGACGCCATGGACGAGAAGGTCAACCTACACGGCGGCGCCATTGCGCTAGGCCACCCGCTGGGTTGCTCGGGGTCGCGTATCTGTACCACGCTGCTTAACGTCATGCAGCAGCGCGACACCACGCTGGGGCTTGCCACCATGTGTATTGGTATGGGGCAGGGGGTTGCGACGGTGTTTGAGCGTTTGAAGTAAGCATCGCTTAAGTAAGAAAGTAAAAACGGCACCTCTCGGGGTGCCGTTTTCATGTCCGCAGCGTTATTTGAGACGTGGCCTTACTCTGTTTGAAAAGCCGTGCGGTGGAAGTCCGCCGCCGCTTGGACTTCGGCAATACCGCAGGTATCGGGCACCGGCACCGTGTTGCCCGCCAATACCGCAAGGACAGCTCGCGTGCCGTTGGCCAGCGATTCCAGATTATAGCCGCCTTCTAGCACGAAGACCAAGCGGCCATCGCAGTGCTGTTCCGCAAGTTGTTGTAAAAAGCCGGTTAACGCGCCAAAGCCTTCATAGGAAACATTCAGCGCTAAATCGTGCCAGTGCGGGTCAAATCCGGCGGAGACGAGAATAATGTCCGGCTGAAACCACTCGGCCGCCGGTGCCAGGATGTCGCGAAATGCCTTGAGGAATGCCTCGTCGCCTGCACCCGCGGGCAGCGGGACATTGATGGTGGTGCCTTCACCCAGCCCAGCACCGACTTCTTCCAGATGTCCCGAGCCTGGATAAAAAGGTGCGGCGCGGTGTATATCGAAAAACATCACATTGGGTTCGGCCCAAAAAATATCCTGGGTGCCGTTGCCGTGGTGAGCATCCCAATCAACGATCAACACTTTCTCGCAGCCTAATGCGCTGCGCGCATGGGCTGCTGCGACGGCGACATTGTTAAATAAACAGAAGCCTCGTGCACGAACCGGTTCAGCATGATGGCCAGGCGGCCTTATGAGGGCAAATGCGCTCTTGGTGCGTTTTTCCATGACGGCTTCGACGGCGGCAATCGCCGTTCCGGCGGCGACTTCCGCTGCATCGACGCTGCCGGGTGAGACCGCTGTGGTATCCACATCCAGCCAGGCATTTTTACCCCTTAAGCTAAAAATGTCGCTCAGATAGGAGGTCGTGTGTACCCGGGCTAACTGTTCATGAGTGGCGGCTTTTCCGCCCTCGATGATGAGTCCTTCAATGGGTGATTTTTGAAGCAGCTGTTGAATAGCGCCTAGCCGCCCTGGATGTTCCGGGTATTTCCACGGAACGGGCAGTCCGTCGAGTAGGTGGCGTATCCGCTTATCGATCCGATCAGGTAAAAAATCGGCGTCGATGTTAGGTTCGTGGGCAAGAACGCGATCATCATAAAATGCGATGACGTTGTGCATAATAGCTACCTGAAATACATACGTTGGCTGATAGCAAGTGCACGAGTGGTATGAGGTGTTACCTCACACGACAGGCGCATGCTTTTTTACAGTAAGGCAGGCTTAGCGGCGTTATACAATGCCATTTTCCAGGCTAAGCGCTAAATACAGGCTCAACTCTTCCACCTGCGTTACAAAATCATCCTGCCAATCTCCTTGTAGAATAAGCGGCTCCTGGGCCCACCGCCAGCGCAGCCCGGTTACAATGCTTTCAACCGCTCGCCGCGTGCCGGTACCGTCGAGCCCGGCACGAATATAAAGCGCGCAAGGCAGGCCCTGTTTTTCCTCCAATACGCCGTAGTAGCTGCGGTCGAAAAAGTCTTTGAGTGCACCGCTCATGTACCCCAGGTTTTCTGTGGTGCCTAGTAAAATGCCATCACAGGCCATTACATCGTCTGGCCCGGCCTCAAAAGGTGTCTTGACCACGCAGCGCACGTTTTCAAGGTCGACATGCATCGCGCCACGGTAAGCCGCGTCGCAAAGCGTCTGTGTGTTGGGCGAAGGCGTATGAGCAACGATGAGCAGCTGTTTCATGAGAGATAGCCTGCGGGGTTGAGGTTTGCGTCGTATAAGTGACGTGCCACACTAGCTAATAGCTTAGCCAAGAGAGCCTATATGCCGACAAACGCCATGATCAACGTGTATTACGATGCGATTTGCCCAGGCTGTCGCAAAGATCGACGGCGTTTTGAGCGCTGGGCGGGCAAGCGTGCAAACGATATTGCTTGGTGTGATGTGACCGAGCACCAAGCGCAACTGCGGGAAAAGGGGATATCCCCCGAAGCCGCTTTACGCTCATTACATATCGAGCATGCCAATGGTCGTATTATTGAAGGTATTGATGCCTATCGATTACTCATGCAGCGTATACCGTTATTGTACCCCGCCGCGTGGCTAATCGGATTGCCGGGAGTTAAGCACGCACTACGTCGTTATTACGACCACTGGGTGAAGCAGCGTTTGAAGCGTGAAGGACGCTGGCCTCCTCAATAACTCAGTTCACCGCGTCGCTCGCCTGACTGTCAGGCCACATTGACAGCGCGGCACTTTTCTACAAGTCTTTTGACACCTCTTCACTAGATGATTAAGGAGAAAAATATGGCGTTTGCCCTATCCTCAATGCTCGTCACCAGTAGCGCCTTTGCCAACCATCAGGCGATCCCCGATAGGCATGCTGCCGAGCATGAAGACGTATCGCCGGCGCTTGCATGGCAGGGTGCTCCAGAAGGCACCAAAGGCTTTGCCGTTGTTTGCCACGACCCTGATGCACCGCTGGTCAAAGAAGGCACCTACGGGTTTGTTCACTGGGTACTTTACAATCTGCCGGGTGATCTCAACGAGCTAAGCGAAAATACCGCGCTAGGCACTGCGGGCGCCAATGATTTCGGTAAGCGAGGTTATGGTGGCCCCATGCCTCCGGAAGGCCACGGCAATCATTACTACTATTTTTGGGTGCTAGCGCTTGATCATCAAACGGCCCTACCCGAAGGGCTGACGCTGGCAGAGCTGCTACGCGAAGTTGAGCCGCACCTGCTAGGCATGAATCGCCTGGTTGGCACCTACCAACGCAACTAATACCCCCGCACGACTGGAGCATTTCATTCAGTCCGTGTAGGCTCCATTGCTGTCTTGTTTAAACCCGCGAACCCTCTCGCGGGTTTTTTGTGCTCAGCAACTTGATAGTTTTCTCAAATGATAATGATTGGCTTTTTTGATGTCATCGGCCGCGAACGTGCCACGAAATAACGCAATTTGATAAGGATTTTGCTTAAGGGCTTCACATCAATTTTATACAGGACTAAAATGGTCCCCAATTAAACGGATAGGCCAAATGCAACGGCTAATGGGAGTCGACATGCTTAAGCTTTCTCGGCTGACAGACTACGCCGCTGTGGTGATGGCGCAAATTGCCCGTCAGCCACAAGCATCGCATGCGGCGGCTGATCTGGCCGAAGCGGTTCAGTTGCCTCACCCCACGGTGAGCAAAACGCTCAAAATGCTCGTTAAAGCAGGACTTCTTGAGTCACAACGTGGCGCCCAGGGAGGCTACCGGCTTGCTCGGCCTGCCTCCCACATCACGGCGGCCGATATTATTTCAGCGATTGAAGGGCCTGTGGCAATGACCGAATGCAGCCAGGCGGAAGGTGACTGCGAGCTTGTTGCTACCTGTGGCGTGGCGGATAACTGGCAGCGAGTGTCTCTCGCGATTCGTACGCTGCTTGAAAGTGTGACGCTTGCACATTTGGCCGACACCACACCGATCAAGCTACCCGTACAGCTACCTATTCAAAGTATAAGTCTATCGGCAGTGACTGCATAACCAGCATGACCGATACAGGCACTTATCTCTTATTGACGGCGAGCTAACCTCGCCACCCAACTGCCCGGAGGGTAATGACCATGGCAAGCGAAGAAATGGAACAGTTGGTTCGTCGCGATTACAAAGAAGGCTTTGTAACAGATATTGAAAGCGACACCCTGCCACCTGGCCTGGATGAAAACACCATTGCCTTTATTTCCAAAAAGAAAGGCGAGCCGGAGTGGATGCTGGAGTGGCGTTTGGAGGCGTTCCACAAGTGGCAGGAAATGAAAGAGCCGTCCTGGGCGCATCTCGATTATCCGCCGATCGATTACCAGTCGATCTCCTACTTCAGTGCGCCCAAGCGTCCTGAGGACCGTCCTCAGAGCCTTGATGAGGTCGACCCCAAGCTGCTTGAAACCTACGAAAAGTTGGGTATTCCCTTGCATGAGCGCGCCGCCCTGGCAGGGGTTGCGGTGGACGCGGTCTTCGACTCGGTGTCGGTGGCCACCACCTTCAAGAAGCAGCTCGGCGAGGCTGGCGTTATTTTCTGTTCGATCTCCGAAGCGATCCGTGACTACCCGGAACTGGTCAAACAGTACCTGGGTACCGTGGTGCCACAGAACGATAACTATTTTGCGGCGTTGAACTCTGCGGTGTTTACCGATGGGTCGTTTGTCTTCGTTCCGGAAGGCGTGACCTGCCCGATGGAGCTTTCGACCTACTTCCGGATCAACGCCGCCAATACCGGTCAGTTCGAGCGCACCTTGATCATCTGTGAGAGCCGTGCCCAGGTGTCCTACCTGGAAGGCTGCACCGCGCCCATGCGTGATGAGAACCAACTGCACGCGGCGGTGGTTGAGCTTGTGGCGCTTGATGATGCCTATATCAAGTATTCCACGGTGCAGAACTGGTACCCAGGCGATGAAGACGGCAAGGGCGGTATCTACAACTTCGTGACCAAGCGTGGCGAGTGCCGCGGTGCGCGTTCGCGGATCAGTTGGACCCAGGTTGAAACCGGCTCGGCGATTACCTGGAAATACCCGTCCTGCATCCTGCGCGGCAAGGATAGTATCGGCGAGTTCTACTCGGTCGCCGTTACCAACGGTCGCCAGCAGGCCGACACCGGCACCAAGATGATCCACGTCGGTGAGGGCACGCGCTCGTATATCGTGGCCAAAGGCATCTCCGCTGGCAGGAGCGACCAGTCTTACCGCGGCTTGGTGAAGATCGGCCCCCGCGCCAAGGGTGCCCGCAATTTCACCCAGTGCGACTCGCTGCTGATCGGTGACAAGTGCGGCGCGCATACCTTCCCGTATCAGGAGATAGGTAATAGCACGGCCAAAATCGAGCACGAGGCGACCACGTCCAAAATTGGTGAAGATCAACTGTTCTACTGCCAGAGCCGGGGTATCACCGAGGAAGACGCGGTCAGCATGATCGTCAATGGCTTCTGTAAGGATGTATTCCAGGAGTTGCCAATGGAGTTCGCGGTCGAGGCTGAAGCGCTCCTGAACGTAACCTTGGAAGGCGCGGTGGGCTAATTGCTCCCGCACAACACCAGATAACTTTTATGAGTGTCGCGCAAGCGGCTCGCAAGCATTTGAAGGGTTTTACTATGTTGGAAGTCAACGATTTACACGTCACCGTCGAAGGCAACGAAATTCTTAAAGGCCTTTCTCTGACGATCAACGAGGGTGAAGTGCATGCCCTGATGGGTCCTAACGGCGCGGGTAAATCCACGTTGTCAGCAGTGATTGCCGGAAAAGATGGCTACGAAGTCACTCAGGGCAGCATTACCTTCAAAGGCCAGGACGTGCTGGAAATGGAAATTGAAGAGCGCGCCCAGGCAGGCCTGCTGCTGGGTTTCCAGTACCCGGTTGAAATCCCGGGGGTGAAAAATATCTATCTACTTAAAGCAGCGCTCAACGCGCAGCGCGCTGCGCGGGGTGAAGAGGAGCTGCCGGCGCCTGAGTTCATGAAGCTGGTAAAAGAGAAGCTTGGCTTGATGAAGATGGACGCCAGCTTTCTTCAGCGTGCAGTTAACGAAGGCTTTTCTGGCGGTGAGAAAAAGCGTAATGAAATTCTGCAAATGCTGGTGCTTCAACCCAAGCTCGCCATGCTCGATGAAATTGACTCAGGTCTCGATATCGACGCCATGAAAGTTGTTGCCGACGGGGTCAACAGCCTGCGCGCCCAAGATCGCGCGATTCTGCTAGTTACCCACTATCAGCGCCTGCTGGATTACATCGTACCGGATAAAGTGCATGTACTGGTCGATGGCCGCATTGTTAAATCCGGTGATGCGGAACTTGCCAAAGAACTGGAAGCCAATGGCTACGAAGGCATTGAGGAGTCTGCGGCATGAGCGATACGCAAACGTTCTTGGACACGCTAAAAGCGCGTAGCCAACAGCGCGAAGCAGAGCCAACCTGGATTGCCGCCCGCCGTCAAGCAGGCGCGGCTCGCTTCGAGGCCATTGGCTTTCCTACGCGCCGCGATGAAGAGTGGAAATATACCGATGTGCGCGCCATTGCTCAGGGTAACTTTGCTTTGGCGGAAAGCGCTGAGTTTTCCCAGGCCCAGGCAGCCGCGCTGACGCTGCCCCTGGATGCCTATCGCCTAACCTTTGTCGACGGCGTGTTTTCTGCCGCGCTTTCCGATCTGGAAGCCCTGCCCGATAGCGTGCAGGTTGTGCCGCTCTCTAAAGCGCTTAATGACAACCATGAAGCTGTTGGTGGTCCGCTTGGCCGCCTAACCAGCGTTGATTTTTCCGCCTTCGCGGCGCTCAATACGGCGTTTATGGAAGAAGGTGCCGTGGTGCGTATTGCACCGGGCACGGTGGTTGAAAAGCCCATCTTGCTGCAGTTTCTTTCCCGTGCGGGTTCGCCGGTCATGAGCCACCCACGCATCCTGGTGGAAGCGGGCGGTCGCAGCGAAGCAACGCTGATTGAGCATTACGCGGGTGAAGCCGATGCGGCTAATTTCACCAATGTGGTGGCTGAATTGATGCTGGATCGTGGGGCTATTTTAAACCACTACAAGCTTCAGGAAGCGCCGCTGGGCGATATGCACGTGGCCAGCATTCACGTGGAGCAAAACCGCGACACTCGTTATAGCTCCTACAACCTGAACCTGGGTGGGGCGCTGGTGCGCAACGACCTGATCAGTGATTTAAATGGCCAGGGTGCAGAAACCAACTTCCTGGGTCTTTTCTTTGGTCAGGGCCGTCAGCACGTGGATAACCACACCAAGGTTAACCATAATGCGCCGCTGACGTTCTCCAACGAGAACTACAAGGGCATTCTGGATGACCGTGCCCATGGCGTGTTTAACGGCAAGGTGTATGTGAAGCGCGACAGCCAGAAGATAGAAGGCTTCCAAAGCAACCAAAACCTGCTGCTTTCCGACCGCGCTCACATCGATGCCAAGCCCGAGCTTGAGATCTATGCAGACGACGTCAAATGTTCGCATGGCACGACCACCGGCCAGCTCGATGAAGAAGCGATTTATGCGCTACGTACCCGTGGCATCGACGAGGCCACGGCCCGCGGTTTGTTGACGCTGGCGTTTGCCGGTGAAGTGCTGGATCAGGTAGCGCTGGATGCCGTGGCCGAGCGCGTAGAGCTTGCCGTCGCCGGTAAATTGCCAGAGCGCTTTAACCTTGCCGGGTTGGTAGAAGCAGCGGTTGCGCTCAACGACTAATCAAGGAGCTATCGATGCCCCATACCGTGATTGAGACGCCCTTGGAGCAGGTTAGCGCACGCTATGACGTGGCCGCCCTGCGCCGGGAATTCCCGGTGCTTGGCCGGGAAGTTAACGGCAAGCCGCTGATCTACCTGGATAACGCGGCGACCAGCCAGACGCCACAGTCCGTAATTGAGGTGTTCAGCGATTATTATTCGCGCTACAACGCCAATATTCACCGTGGCTTGCACACCCTGGCAGATGAAGCCACCGCTGCGTTTGAGGGGACGCGTCAGCGAGTTAAAGGGTTTCTCAACGCGGAAGACGCACGCCAGATTATCTTTACGCGCGGGACTACCGAAGCGATTAATCTGGTAGCGCAAAGCTGGGGGCGTACCCAGTTGCATCCAGGGGATGAGGTGTTGATTTCGATGTTAGAGCATCACTCCAACATCGTCCCCTGGCAACTGTTGGCGGCCGAGCGTGGATTTACCATCAAGGTTATCCCTGTGGACGAGCGCGGTGCGCTGGACATGGGCGCCTACCAAGAGCTATTAAGTGAGCGCACCAAGCTGGTTGCCGTCAACCACGTGTCCAATGCTTTGGGCACGATCAATCCCGTTAAAGAGATGGCATCGCTGGCCCATCAGGCTGGCGCATTGATCCTCATCGATGGTGCTCAGGCCGCGCCGCATCAACCAGTGGATGTACAGGACATCGATGCTGATTTCTATGCCTTCTCGGGGCATAAGGTCTACGGGCCTACCGGCGTTGGTGTTCTGTATGGAAAAAAAGCCCTGCTGGAGGCGATGCCACCTTGGCAAGGCGGCGGTGAGATGATCGATACCGTCTCCTTTGACGTTGGCACTACCTTTGCTGCTATTCCACACAAATTCGAGGCAGGTACACCAGCGATTGCCGAAGTGATCGCTTTAGGCCGCGCCCTTGAGTGGATGGAAAGAGTCGGTGTTGAGGCCATAAGTGCCTGGGAAAGCGTATTGCTTAATCACGCCACCCAGGCAGTCAGCCAAGTCGAAGGGCTGCGTATCCTGGGCACTGCGCCAAACAAAGCGGGAGTGCTGTCTTTCGTGGTAGACGGGGTCCATGCTCAGGATATTGGACTGTTGATCGACCAGTTGGGCGTGGCGATCCGTACGGGGCATCACTGTGCTCAGCCGCTCCTGCATCATTTTGGGGTAGAGGCAACGTGCCGGGCGTCGTTTGCCGCGTATAATACTCTGGAAGAGGTAGATACGTTTGTGGCGGCGCTAAATCGCGTCATCGGTATGGTGCGCTAAGGGAGCTTATGGATATCGAGCAAGTAGCCAGTCTGCAGCGTGGGCAAAGCTTACCGCTTCAACGCGATGTGGAGGCGATCGCAATTCCGTTTGGCAGCACTGAACAGCTTGCGGAAGACAGCGTTGTCAGCGTCATGCAAGCGAAGGGCAGTACGGTCAGTGTTGGCTTTGAAGGGCGGTTGTTTTTAATTGAGGGCAGTAACCTTGATGCGTTAGGGCTCCCGCCGCTGCCTCGGCCGACGCTGCACGAGAACGCTACGGAAGACGAAATCGAACAGTTCGTCTGGGATCAGCTGCGGACGTGCTTCGACCCGGAAATACCGGTCAATATTGTCGATCTGGGGCTGGTTTACGGCTGCCGAATTGAGCGGCTGATCAGCGGAGAGCGTATGGTGACCATTCGCATGACGCTCACCGCCCCCGGCTGCGGCATGGGCGATGTTATCGCCGCCGATGCGCGTAATAAGATTCTAGGCGCGCCGCAAATCAGCAAGGTGCATACCGAGATTGTCTTCAGCCCGCCCTGGAGCCGTGACATGATGAGCGAAGAGGCGAAGCTTGAGCTGGGTATGTTTTAACCGCGGGACGGTACGCTAGATGCGTACACCGCTGATCAAATGGGTGTCGCGCATGTTAATGTCGCTAGGAGCGTTACTGCTGCTGGCGACTTTGCTATTTGTGGGTGGCAATCTGTGGGTGTTGGGACGAACGGCCCCTTACATCCATGAGCAGCTTTCCCAGTGTGTACCCGCCGAGGTGGGGGTGGTGTTTGGTACATCGCACTGGACGCGCAGCGGCATGCGAAATCCTCACTTCCATGCAAGAATGCGCACCGCCGCTCGCTTGGTTGACCAGCAAAAAGTACAACACCTGCTGCTTTCTGGCGACAACCGCACTCAGGCCTACAATGAACCGCGCGCCATGTGGCGTGACTTATCCCGCCGCGGCGTTGCCCCCGAGCAGTTGACCATGGATTTTGCGGGTTTCAGCACCTACGACACCCTGTCGAGAGCGCGCGATGTTTTTCAGTTAGACAAAGCGGTATTGATTACGCAGGACTGGCATTTGCCCAGAGCGATATATATCGCCCAGGCTTTGGGCATGCAAGTCACTGGCTGCGTCGCGGCAGAGCACGACGGAGCGGGTGGCTGGCACGTGCTAATGCGTGAGTGGGCAGCTAGGGTGGCAACGCTCGGTGATTTATATATCTGGGATCGTGAGCCTTACTTTTTAGGCCCACCTGAACCTATTCAAAGCTTGCCCGCCCGCACTGATTAGCTGCGAGTCTTGCGCTTTTGTAGCTCGTATAGCTCGCGGATAAGCTTACGACAGCCTTTCATGCACTCTTCTACAACTGGTTCAATGGGGGCCGGTAATGGATGGGTAAAGAGCGTTGATAGAGCCTGCATTAAGACACGTTCCTGCTCTAATAACTCATTGATCAGCACCTGGCTGTCGTTACCGACAAAGCTTTTTAAGCGACTCCACAGCCATAAAAAATCATCCCGCTCGACGTCGGCGTCGCGGGGCAGCATCTTTAGATGTGTCCGTGCCAGCTCTTGTAGCTGATGCATGGTTTCCAAGCGTGCGGTGTAATGCGGCTTCAATGCCTCGCGCAGGGAAGGGCGCAGGCGTTCGATATTGTCCTGAAAATAATCAATACTGTCGGCGAGCGCTTCCAGTGCGCTGTCCATCGCCACTTGGCGATTGTCGAGAAACATGAGCGTCTACCTCCTTCGGTGACGCAGATTGTGGCGGGGGCGCGTTGGATTTGCCACCCCCCTGGCGAATTATTTTTACGATGACCGATTAACCTTTAGGCTTAGGCGGTGCCTTGCGCGCCGGCATGGCATTTTTTTCAATATGCTCAATAATCATGCTGGCAATGTCTTTGCCTGTAGCGCGCTCTATGCCCTGCAAGCCGGGTGAGGAATTAACCTCCATGATCACTGGGCCATGGTTAGAGCGCAGCAAATCAACACCGGCAACCCGCAACCCCATGGCCTTAGCCGCACGGATGGCCGTCGAGCGTTCTTCCGGTGTGATCCGAATCAAGCTGGCCGTTCCCCCGCGATGTAGGTTCGAGCGAAACTCGCCATCGGCCGCCTGACGCTTCATGGAGGCGACCACTTTATCGCCGATCACGAAACAACGAATATCGGCGCCGCGTGCTTCTTTAATGTATTCCTGAACCATGATGTTGGCCTTCATGCCCATAAAAGCCTGAATGACCGATTCAGCCGCTTGGTTGGTTTCGGCTAATACCACGCCAATCCCTTGGGTGCCTTCCAGCAGCTTGATAACCAGCGGTGCACCTTTCACCATGGTGATGAGATCGGGAATATCGTCGGGGGAGTGAGCAAAGCCGGTAATCGGTAGGCCCAGCCCTTTACGCGACAGCAGTTGCAGGGAGCGCAGTTTATCCCGCGAACGCGTAATCGAGACGTTATCATTAATAACGTAGGTGCCCATCATTTCAAATTGGCGAAGTACCGCACAGCCATAAAAGGTGACGGATGAGCCAATACGCGGAATAACCGCGTCGAAAGGCTCGATCTCTTCGCCCTTATAGTGAATCGACGGGTGGTGGGAGGCAATGCTCATATAGCAGCGCAGCGTGTCGACTACCCGCGCGGTGTGTCCACGACCTTCAGCCGCTTCCACTAGGCGGCGAGTAGAGTAGAGATTGCGATTACGAGAAAGCAAAGCGATGTGCATGCGAAACTCCAGGCCTAGTCGAAGGGGTTAGTGGAAACATTGGTGAAAAAACAGCGTGGTACCTTAGGGTTCGCCGTGTAAAAACGCAGCGCCCGGCGCCACCAGTAAACGCCGCATCGCGCGGCGTCCTAGCAGCATGGGGTGGCGCATATTACTGCGGTCGGTCAGGCTTAACTCAACCGGAAAATTAAGCTCGCCCATGCGCATGGGGGTACGGATAATATAACGCCACTCAGCGTGCCCGTTCGAGCTGGTCACCCGGCGACGATCATGTAAATGCACCTTCAATCGGTGAGCGGGGGTGTCAGGCCCGCCACTATGGGTGGTAAAACTGACCCATAGCTGCCCATGCTCATCTTCATGCGCCTCAATCTCCTCAGCATGAAGTGCTGAGGTACGCGCACCGGTGTCTGCTTTGCAGCATAGATGAAGCGCCAAGTCAGGCAAATAAACCATTTCACGGCGGCCAATTACCGCTTTGGCCAGGTATGGGAGTTCTTTCAAAACCACTCCTTAGGAAGCCGATAATTAACGATCGTGCCCTTCACGTTAATCGGACGTTCCATTGCATCATCAATAATCAACCCAAGGGTTGGCCGCTTCGAGCCGAAAGGTCGGCCACGCGGGCGTGGATCGTTGAGCCGTCGGGCGCGTCACGCAGGGCCATCAGTATTGGTAAGCGTAGCCGGGGAATTAGCGCCAAGTCTCTCACCACGGCAATAAAATCGGTACGCTCGTCATCCGCCAGACGCGACAGAAAAAGCGGCAACCGTTCGCCGTCTTCCAGATGTGGCCAGCCTCGCCCTGCCATCGCGGCCAGCACGTCGGGACCACTGGTCGTCTCATCGCGAAGTAACTGGGTATACCAATTACCTGCCTCGTGAGTGACGGTAGCACCTACTGCGCGCACGCAGGCGCATAGCATTTCAAGGTCACCTGCGATGATGGCCTGTTCGCCCCTTCGACGCAATGCGGCGACCAAACCGCTGGTGAGTGCCTGATGCTCCAGACAGAGACAAAATGCCTGAGCAACCTCTGTGGGTAAATAAGCCAATTGGGTGGCCAGCCGTTCAGCAATGTCGTTATCCATACGGATAACCACGTCGGCGATGCCCTGTAACCCCAACTGCTGCCAGTCTAGCGTCTCTGGGTCGCGTAGGTAGGCGACGACGGGTTCAAAATGTTGGCTCGCAGGCAGCTTAAGGTCATAGGTTGCACGGGCATTGAGCATCGCCTGAAAATGAGCGCTCGGCGTAAAAGCGAGCGGGTTGTCCTTCATCAGGTTATCAACCTCAGGGGCTCGTTCTTGGCCTAGCTGCGAGACATTGCGGCCAAGGGTTTCGATCAACCGGTTTAAAAACGCATCGCGCTGGGCGGGCACCAGATGGCCTTCCTCGTCCAGCGGCAGGGCCAGGAACCAGATCGCCGGCTCCGGCATATCCCCAAGCCGAAACACAATGGCCACGCGCGCTTGGCTTTGCCAAGGGGCGGGCCAAGGGCTCTGCGCGTTTTCTAACTGGCGCAGCGCGTTATCTGAGCACGCCGTTACACGGCGACCCATATGATAAAACGACACGCTGGCCCCGCTGCGCTGAAAGAACTCGTCTAGGGTGCGAATTGGTTGCATAACGTCCTTTCCTGTTGCAAGCCTGCACTCTACCTTGCGGATAGCAGCCTGTCAGCCGTAGGCATTGATAATATCACGCCTTTTTTACTATCTGGTTAAAAATTAGACAGTCACCCGTAACCCGCATGAGAACCGCGGATGCGACACATTTCCATAGCTTATCCACAGTCTCTTGCAAGTTTTCTGTGAGTCTGTGAATAACGGGGGCCGTCGGTGGGTGAGTGGCAACTCGGGGACAGAGTTGGGATAATATATTTAACCCATACGACAGATTTAACTTAGGTGGTTTATGAGCGTCCATCAACAGCTTCACACTGCGCTTCTTGAGCTTGAAGCTACCTTAAAAGCCGCCAATCTATGGCGCATGCCGGCACCAGAGGCTGCGGCCTTTTCCAGCCAGCAGCCGTTCTGTATCGATACGATGTCGCTGCTCCAATGGCTGCGTTTTGTGTTTATTGCTCGGTTAAACACGTTAGCTGAAGCAGGTGGGCCAATGCCGGCCAAATGTGATGTGGCGCCGGCTATAGCGGCGCATCTTAAGCAGGAGAACGTACGAGCCAGCGATTATTTGTTGGTGGTTAGGGCCGTTGAGCGCATTGATCAGCTGGTTACCGATAACTAATGAAATCGCCCCTGACCACTTATCAGAGGGCGATGGCCGTTAGATGTACTGTCTGTCTGCCTATTTAAAAACGATAGCTGATGCCTCCCATTACCACCACGGGATCAATGTCTACGCTACCGGCTGACTCTCCGTTGATGGTGGCATCGCTGTCGATATCGATGTACCAGGCGGCTGCGTTCAACGCCCAGTGATCATCAATCAGCAAGTCAACGCCCACTTGGCCTGCAACTCCCCATGAATCCTCCAAGGACAGCGAAGCTCCGATATCGGTCTTTTCGTCAGAGAAATGTGTGTAATTGACGCCAACTCCCAGGTAGGGCTGAACGCGGGCATTGCTGCCGCCTAATGGGTAATATTGGAAGGTCAGCGTAGGCGGAAGGTGCTTGGTCGACCCGTCTGTAACGCCATCGACCTGTAAGTCGTGCTTAAAGGGCAGGGCAGCTAGCAGCTCGACACCTAAGGTGTCGTGAAAGCGGTAGCCCAGCGTAAAGGCGGGCCCGCTTTCCGAGTCTACGTGTACATCAGCGCCGCCTAGCAGCTCGCCATTATCGCTGGTGGGGGCAACCTTGGCGATGCCAAGGCGGGTGAAAAAATCGCCTTCCCCATAAGCAAAGCTGGCGCCGCTGAAGGTAAGTGTGGCGGTCGATAGGCTGATTGCGACAATGTGACGAGGTTTGATGTTGCGCATGGAGTCACTCCTGATTGCAAGGCGGGCGGCCATTCATTGGCTGCTTAACGGTGCAAACAGTTTATCGAGACGCTGCGAGTGGATTATTGATCTATGGCAAGAGTTATTAGACAACTGTGCTTAGAGTGATTCGGTATCGCTCATGGGTAGACTTTTAAGCAGTTATTGAGGCAGACCAGAGTCGCGCTGAAGGGCTTTAGATATCACCAAGAGTTTTACCGTGTGATGTAAGCTAATGGCGTCACTGAAGTGAATGAGGCCTTCCCGTGACGGTGTACCTGACACGGGAAGGCCTCATGATCAACCTATTGGCTAGGTTGAGTGCGCGGTTCGCACTCGTCTAGCGATCGATATGCTGATATTCACCGGCATCGGCAGTAGCGCTGCTTACTGCCAAAATGGCGATAAACGAAGCGATGAAGCCAGGAATGATCTCGTACACGCCAGGGCCACCCATGAATTCAGCGTTCCAGCCCAATGCAATCCAGATCATAACGGTGGCGGCACCCACCACCATGCCTGCGATGGCACCGGCGCCGTTCGTGCGCGACCACATCAGCGACAGGATAATCAGCGGCCCGAATGCTGCACCGAAGCCTGCCCAGGCGTTGCTAACTAGACCCAGAACCTGAGAGTCTTCATCAGATGCAATGAAAGCGGCAACAATGCCGACTAGTACCACGCAGACACGGCCTACGGCGACACTTTGTTGCTCAGATGCCTTCTTATTCAGGAACAGACGATAGAAGTCTTCAGTCAACGATGAAGATGCCACTAGAAGCTGGCTGGAAACGGTGCTCATGATCGCAGCAAGCAGCGCTGCATAGAGGAAACCGGTGATCAGCGGATGGAACAGTAGATCTGCCAGGACAATAAAGATGGTTTCCGGATCCTCGACATCCATGCCGTTACGGAGCGCATAGGCCCGACCGAAAATGCCCAAAGAAACAGCGCCAATCAGCGAGATAAGCATCCAGCCCATGCCAATGTTACGGGCAATCGGTACATCCTTGAGTGTCCGGATGGCCATGAAGCGCACAATGATGTGCGGCTGGCCGAAATAGCCAAGCCCCCAGGTCACCGCCGACAGCCACCCGATAAAGGTCAATCCGGACGTCCAGGACAGTAGCGTGGGGTCGGCTTCATTTAAGGTTTGTGTTGCCTGGCCGAAACCGCCCCCACCTTCGCCGAATAGCACCACCGCAGGCATGATGATCAGCGCCAGCATCATGATGCAGCCTTGCACGAAGTCGGTCATGCTCACCGCAAGGAAGCCGCCAACCACGGTATAAATAAGCACCACGCCCAGTGTAATAATGACCCCCATGGCATAGTTGCTCATATCACCGACGTTGAAAACGCCAGAGAACGCGCTTTCAAACAGCTTGCCGCCAGCCACCAGTCCCGATGCGGTATAGACCGCAAAGAAGACGACGATCACGATGGCAGACACTGTGCGCAGGGAAAGCGCCCGTGTCGGGAACCGGTTTGCCAGGAACGCCGGAATGGTAATCGCGTTGCCATAGTGAACGGTTTGTTCACGTAGGCGCGGAGCGACCAGAATCCAGTTGAATAACGCCCCCACAAGCAAACCAATCCCGATCCAGGCCGAGCCCAAACCTGAAGCGAACAACGCCCCAGGCAAACCCAGCAGCAACCAGCCACTCATGTCCGATGCGCCGGCCGATAGAGCCGCCACTTTTGGGCTGAGGGTTCGGCCCCCGAGCATATAATCTTCAGATGAAGAAGTGGCTTTGCGCATCGCGTAAATACCGATGGCGATCATTAGCGCAAAGTACGCAATGAGACTTATCCAAACACCGATGGCCATAAAAACGTCTCCTGTTTCTTAGTTATTAAGTCGGGCGTAGTGCCGACAGGTTGGTGCGCTTGCCAACAAGGCGTTGGCAGCGGTGCAGTTTTGTTTTTTTAAACCCCATTCGTATTCACGTGAGGGGCCCCTAGGTCGTCTGGCCGCGATGTCCTCAGTGAGGTTGTTGGAACGGTTGTACGTAGCTTCTCTATATCGAGAACATAACCGGCGATCCCTTTGTTATTTTTCCCCATGAGACGCTTCCTTTTAAGACGTTCAGTTTATTAGTGTGACGAGCGGCTTACTCATCGCCCAGTGCCAATAGCGACGCATTGCCCCCTAGGGCAGCGGTGTTATTGGTAATGGTTTTTTCGGTAACAAAACGCTGTAGGTAATTCGGCCCACCGGCTTTCGGGCCCGTGCCTGACAGCCCTTGGCCACCAAAGGGTTGTACACCCACCACAGCACCGATGATATTGCGGTTGATGTAAACGTTGCCGACTCGCATTTTCTGAGCTATTTCAGCGGCAAAGGATTCATTGCGGCTATGTACCCCAAACGTCAGGCCATATCCCCGTCCGTTGATGTGGTTAATGACTTGGTCGAGTTCACTGGCCTTGTAACGCACGATGTGTAGGATTGGGCCAAACTGTTCGCGGGTGAGTGAGTCGATGCTGTCGATGACGAAGGCAGCGGGGGCCACAAAGGTGCCATTGCGGGTATGCTCAGACGCCATCGGCGTTTCCGCCACAAGGCGGTTCTCAGCCTTGAGTTTTTCGATGTGCTCAAGCAAACCTTTGCGGGCGTCTTCGTCGATGACCGGCCCGACATCGGTACCAAGGTCTCGAGGGTCGCCAATATGCAGTTCGCTCATTGCCCCTTTAAGAATCTCGATAACTCGATCGGCCACATCGTCCTGCAAATATAAAACGCGTAGCGCCGAGCAACGCTGCCCCGCACTCTGGAATGCCGACTGAATCACGTCTACCACGACTTGCTCGGGCAGGGCGGTCGAGTCGACGATCATGGCATTCATTCCGCCGGTTTCAGCGATCAAGGTCGGCAGTGGTGCGTTCTCCCGCGCTGCCAGGGCACGGTTGATGATCTGTGCAGTATCCGTCCCGCCGGTGAATACCACGCCGGTAATCCGTGGGTCAGACGTCAGCACGCTGCCTACTGTTGGGCCATCACCTGGTAGTAGCTGCACCACGTCGCGGGGCATGCCGGCTTCATGCAGTAACTCGATGACACGGTGGGCCACAATGGAGGTTTGTTCGGCGGGCTTGGCCAGTACGGTGTTGCCCGCTACCGCGGCGGCCACAACCTGACCGCAGAAAATAGCCACCGGGAAGTTCCAGGGGCTAATCGCCGCAAACACACCCTTGCCCCCCATCAATAACTGATTAGATTCTCCCGTCGGGCCGGGTAATTCGATTGGCTCGCCAAACGATTCTTCTGCACGCATGGCGTAGTAGCGGCAAAAGTCCACGGCTTCCTTGATTTCATCAACACCGTCGGTCAGCAGTTTGCCGCCTTCCCGGGAACACAGCGTCATAAGTTCCGGCATGTGTTCTTCCATCAAGTCGCCCAGCCGCCGGATAATGGCGGCGCGTTCGACAACCGGTGTGGCGTCCCAACGGGGAAAGGCATTCCAGGCGGCGTCCACTGCCTTGGCGGCTTGCTCTTTACTGGTCCATTGCACGCTGCCTACGGTTTGGCGGCGATCATAGGGCGATGTGACCTTATGCGTGTTGGCGGCGTCATCGCCGACGTCAAACGCCAGCAGCGGTTTGGTCGGGTACTGTTTGTCCATGAAGGTAGCCATTTCCTCCATGAGCGGATAATAGTGACTGCGAATATTCAAATTAACGCCACGAGAGTTAAGCCGTTTTGGGCCGTAGATATCTTTAGGCAGGGGGATAAGCGGGTTGACTAACGACGGTTGCTGGCGAAGCGTATCTACCGGATGTTGGCAGAGGGATTCAACCGGCACGTCGGGGTCGACCAGTTGGTGTACGAACGAGGAGTTAGCGCCATTCTCAAGCAAGCGACGTACTAGATAAGGTAACAAGTCTTTATGGGCCCCCACCGGTGCATAAATGCGGCAGTAGGTCCCTTTGGGAGCGCGCTCAAGAGCAGCCTCGTAAAGCGCTTCACCCATGCCATGTAGGCGCTGGAATTCAAATGGGCGACTGGTGCGATGCGCCAACTCCAAGATGGTGGTGATGGTATGCGCATTGTGAGTGGCAAACTGTGGGAAAATACGCCCTGCGGTGTCATTGGATAGCAAGAACTGGGCGCAGGCCAGGTAAGCCACATCGGTGGCCGCCTTGCGGGTAAAAACCGGGTAGCCTTCCACACCCAACTGCTGGGATTCTTTGATTTCTGTATCCCAGTAGGCGCCTTTCACCAAACGCAACGGAATTTCGTCCCCTTGCTGCTCAGCAAGTCGGTTAATGTAATGCAGCACCGGTAGCGCGCGCTTGGAGTATGCCTGAACCACTAGACCAAAGTGGCCCCAGCCTTTGACGGCGTCGCTTTCATATACCGCGCGAAATACTTCAAGTGACAGTTCTAGACGGTCGATCTCTTCGGCGTCGATGGTAACAGCCACGTTTAGCTCGCGAGCTTTAGAGACCAGCTTTATTACGCTATCGACAAGCTCGACTAAAATCTGCTCACGGCGGCCGAATTCATAGCGAGGGTGAAGCGCTGAAAGCTTAATCGAGACCGATGGGGCCGGGGTTTTGTCGCCTAGGCTTTTACATGTTTTGCCCACTTGCGCAATCGCGCGGGCGTAATCGTCAAAGTAGCGCTGGGCATCATCCCGTGTGCGGGCAGCTTCGCCCAGCATATCGTAGGAATACGTATAGCCTTTATTAAACAATGGTTTCGAACGTTTTAGGGCTTCGTCAATGTCGCGCCCCAGGACAAACTGCTTGCCCATGATCTTCATGGCTTCGTACATCGCACGGCGAATAACGGGTTCGCCCATACGATTAACCATGCGGTTGATGAAGTTGGCTGGCTGTCCTTCCCGAGGATGATCCATATTGAGGACACGGCCGGTCATTAATAAGCCCCAGGTGGAGGCATTGACCATCCAGGATTCGCTTTTACCAATATGCGACTGCCAGTCGGCAGGGCCAAGCTTGTCCTCAATCAGCGCATCAGCGGTGGCTTTATCGGGAATACGCAGCATGGCTTCCGCCAGGCACATGAGCATCAGGCCTTCATGGGTATCCAAACTGTATTGCTGCAGTAACTCATCAATCGTATCAACCGCCGTATCCATTTTACGTACGTCGCGGACGAGCGCAGCAGTGTTGGCTTCGATTCGGGTAAAGTCGTCGCGGTCAACGTCGAGCAGAGTCATCAATTCGCCAACAAAGCTTTCTTCATCCACCACGTAATGGTCGCTGATACGATCCATTAAGGTAGCGAGGTCGGTTTGCCAGATGGCCGGGTCACGCAGTGTCTTGGCGTTGAGCATCGAAGCCCCCAAAGTCGGAACAGATGGGTAACAGGACGTAAAGCCTGAGATAACGCTCGAATGTAGAGCGCACTAGCCGTCGGTGTATGCCGTTTTCGCGGGAAAACGTGTCAAATTCGTGGCAAGTTCACTGTTTTTACGACTTTAGTTGAGTTTGGCAGGCTCTGCCAGCGTCCCAGAGGCGCGTCCTTTTAACGAGCCGAAGGACGAATGGGTTTGGCGAAGCTGGCGGGGAGAGAGACCATAGCCACGGCGAAACGCATGTGACAACGCACTTTGGTTGGCAAAGCCGGTTTGCAGCGCTATGTCGGTCAGCGATAAATGGCTTTGCACCACAAGCTGGTGGGCAGCATGCAACCGTTGGCGCTTGACGTATTGCCAGGGCGAGAGGCCTGTCTGTTGACGAAACCGTTCCGAAAAATGCGCTTCGCTTAAGCACACCAGTTTGGCAAGATCGGCGACGCGCAGGTCATCGGCCATATGTTGCTGAATGAAGCGGTCAAGGTGTCGCATGTTAAGGCGGCGCGAGGGGGGGCTGGGATCATTACCTAAACGCGCCTTAAGCGCGCCTAAAAACGTGGCCGCCAGACGGTCGTGTTGGAAAGGTGTAATAGTGGGAGAGGCGGTTTGGCCCAGTTCACTTTCCATGAACGCAAGGTAATGGCGTAGCGAGTCATCCAGGGCAAAAAAGCGAGGTGCATCGAACAGTGCCACCAGCTCGCGCTGCTCACCGGTTAGCGCGGGGGCATCTTCGGGTAAATCCAAAATCAGCTGTCGGTTATAGCCGCTGCCTGAATAGTAGTGCTCATGATTGGCGGGCACAATACAGCCCGAAAATGCGTTGACCCGGCCGCCTAATCCCTCGATCTCAAACTCCGAGGCACCACACAGGGTAATAACGATCTGATGAAAATCATGGGAATGGTGGCGCGTAGCGCTTTCCAAAGGAATTCGACGAATTGTACTGGGCATAGGAACCTCCGTCGCCACCTGCGTTAATGTGCATGGAGTGCGGTATGGGCGGCTAAGTGATCGCGTAAGGCTTGTAGCTCTGCTTGCCCCTCGTCGTTGAGCAAGGGTTTGCCTTGAGCCAGCTGCCAACGTCTGCCATGTTCTTCCATTAAATGGGATGCCCGTCGCCGCACCCCTTCTAAATAGTCGCTATGTCGGATTGGGTAACCGATTAGTGCGTTCCATTCCGTTTCGCTAACCTGGCTGGCCAGCGCTTTGTCAAACAGCGCTAGCAGATCTTTCGGTTCAGTGCGGTATCTGGGCGTGCGCGAGGTCATCAATACAGCGACGACACTGCCAATCACCACGAAACACACCCCAAAGACCAAAAGATAAAGTGCCATGCAGAGCTCCCTTGGGGTTGAGCGACAAATCACCGGGCGTTAAGTATACCGTTCAGACCTTTCTAAACGAAAATTTTACTTATTTTCGAACTTTTCCAGCACAGCGTGTCATAGAGTGTACAAGCAATGCAGCGATAGCAGTCGTTAATGGTGTTGCTTAGCTTATTGTTTTGATCCCTTGCTTCCGCTGCTCCATGAGTAGCGGTTTTTTTTGCCTCGATTTTATGACGTGACGACGTTGAACCGCCTAGCACATCGCCACGATAGTTGGTTTAGTGGCGGCGAATGGTCAGTAGCGCGACAAGGATATCTCGTCGTGTGACAATTCCCACTAGGCGTCGTTGTTCGACCACTGGGTAGATTTTGGGTTTCGCCCCAAGCATCTCTTGGGCTAAATCGGTAATACTTTTTGCCGGGGTAACGCTGAGCACTTCATTGCGCATCATCTCTCTGACCAAGGGCGCCTCATCGTCATGATAAATGCTGTCGAGAACCCGGCCCAATACATCCTGCTCTGAGATAAATCCGATTAAATTGTCGTGACGATCGACTACTGGCGCACCCGGCAAACGGTGCAACGCAAGCCCCTGGGCCAACGTGGTAATCGACATCTCGGGTGAGACACGGTAGCAATCGCGGGACATGATATCGCGCACGGTGTGAGGCGTAGGTTTTGGCATAGTGACTCTCCTTAAGCGTGAGCGTGACGATTGTTTAACTAGCCGTCGCACTATTTACTCTAGGTGATTCACGTGCAGATGCGATGATCATCCAACTGTATAATTCAACGCTATAAAAGCGCTTGTTAAAGAACAGCGGACGCCGCAATTGTCATATTGAATAGGACGAATGGCCGAGTGGCGTAGCGTAAGGAGGAGAGAATATGGACGCACGTGAATATTTGAACCGCAAAGGCGTACCGTTAGATCGAGATGCCGACCGTCCCAACACGCTGGAAGAAAAAGCCTGGGAGCGCGCGCGCGGGGCTGGGCAAAAACGGCCTAAGTCGGGTACGCCCCATGACTGGGAAGAATGGGAGCGCTATCACGATGATTTGGCACACGATGCTGATACCTTGGCGCAAAAAATCGACAAGGACGCCCATCGCAAAGCGACAGCGAACGATCAGGTCAAAGCAGAAACAGTGCCGTCTGGCGATAACAGCGTTGAATTTTTTACCCCTGAAAACACCGGTGGCAACGAACCCAGCATTCAGCCTCCCCCGGCCAAGGCGCTGCCTGGATCGGTTAAAGCCGCTTATTTTGCGCTGGCCGTGCTATTACCACCGTTAGCAGTGGCCTTGACGGAAGGGGGAGGGCGGCGCGTGTCCATCGCAACGTTACTGACACTGTGTGTATGGGTGCCGGGGGTTGTGTACGCGCTGGCCTGGTTGCGTCGAGAGATTTAAGACCAGCTTTTAAACGTTGCCCCTCTGGCGATCCCACAGTTTTTTGCTTAAAGGTCATTGGCAACGGCGATACGGTACGTATAATTCGCGTCAACTTTTATAAAAGCTGGGGTTTACCATGGCGTATCTCGTCGGTGTCACCGTACTGTGGGCGTTTTCTTTTTCACTGATAGGCGTTTACTTGGCGGGTCAGGTCGACAGCTATTTTGCAGTACTACTCCGGGTAGGGCTTGCCGCCTTGGTTTTTTTACCGTTCTTACGGCCGCGTCTTTTGAAGGGTAAGCAACGTTTGGCGCTTATGGCGTTGGGCGCCATTCAGCTGGGCATTATGTACACGTTCTTTTATCAGTCGTTCCTATTGTTGTCGGTGCCTGAAGTTCTGCTGTTTACCATTTTTACGCCTATCTATATCGCACTGCTTGACGACCTGATGTTTGGTCGTTTCACACCGATCTATCTGTTAAGCGCTGTCCTGGCGGTGATTGGCGCGGCGGTTATTCGCTACGACGGGGTTGATGGTGGTTTTTGGATGGGTTTTTTGGTCGTTCAAGGAGCTAATCTGTGCTTTGCCATTGGCCAGGTTGGTTACCGGCGCCTGGCCGCTGAGTTGCCCGCCGATTTACCCTGGCATAATGTGTTTGGCTGGTTTTTTATCGGTGCCATGGTGATTGCGCTACCGGCCTTCTTGCTGTTTGGCAATGGCGCTGCTTTACCCACCACGGGCGTGCAGTGGAGCGTATTGGCCTGGCTAGGCCTAGTGGCGTCAGGCGTGGGTTACTTTGCCTGGAATCAAGGGGCCACCCGGGTAGACGCGGGTAGCTTGGCGGTTATGAATAACGCGTTGATTCCCGCAGGGCTAGCCGTCAATCTATTGATCTGGAACCGCGAGGCTGACATGTCTCGGTTACTACTCGGGGCGGGTATTTTGGCCGCTTCTTTATGGCTGAATCACTGGTGGCGGCAACGCCAGCGGGTGCACCCTGCCTAAGGCCATTTGCCCGCGCTGCTTCCCCTCGCCATAATGGGGGCTGATCTTATCCGAGTCGGCCCATGACCCATCATGTTCAGGAAGCTGCTGTGCCATCGAATATACCAAAGGAGTCGGGTCGGCCATTTAACACCATCGGGTTAATTGGCCGACTGGGCAGCGATAAAGTCATCGACTCGCTGCAGCGCTTAGTCAATTACCTGGTTGAGCATCGCTACCGCGTACTGGTCGAGGATCGTACAGCAACGGTGATCCCGCACCATGGTCAGCCCGAGGCCAGTCGCCGTGCTCTGGGTGAGATGTGTGACCTGGTGATTGTGGTCGGCGGCGATGGCAGTCTGCTGGGCGCGGCCCGAACGCTTTGCCATAGCGGTACGCTGATTTTAGGCGTCAATCGAGGGCGGTTGGGCTTTTTGACCGACATCTCACCGGCCGAACTGGAAACCCGCGTTGGTGAAGTGCTGGCCGGTGAGTTCGAGTTGGAAGAGCGGTTCCTGCTAGACATGGCGCTTTACCGCAATGGCGTGATGGTGGGCTCTGGCGAGGCGCTCAATGAAGTTGTTGTTCACCCTGGCAAAGCGGTGCGTATGATTGAATTTGAGCTGTTCATCGACGGACAGTTCGTCTACAGCCAGCGTAGTGATGGTTTGATTATTGCTACCCCCACGGGCTCGACGGCCTACGCGTTATCCGGCGGCGGGCCAATCATGCATCCCAAGCTGGATGTGGTTACCTTGGTGCCGATGTTTCCCCACACCCTCTCAAGCCGGCCCATCGTGATTGATGCGGCTAGCGAAATTCGCCTGCACATCGGCGAGACCAATCAATCTTATCCCCATGTAAGCTGCGATGGGCAAACGCGGTCGGTCGCCAAGCCAGATGACGTAGTGGTGATTACCCGGAAGCCAGAACGAGTTCAGTTGGTGCATCCCATTGGGCACAATTTTTATGAGGTGCTGCGCAGTAAGCTTGGCTGGAGCAATCGGTTGGGAGACTGAGTATGGTCAACCAAATCGCCGCCAAGCCGGGGTTTGAAGGCTACGACCTGATTGGGGATGTGCATGGCTGCGGGGCAACGCTTGCGGCGCTGCTCGAAAAGCTTGGTTATCGCCAACGCAGCGGAGTATATCGCCACCCGCGTCGGCGGGTTATCTTCTTAGGGGACCTCATTGATCGTGGACCGCGCATCCGGTTGGCCGTGACTATCGCTCGACGTATGGTCGAGGCGGGCGAAGCCCAGATCGTCATGGGCAATCATGAATACAATGCGCTGGCGTATACCCACCCCGCGCCTCCAGGTAGCCATAAACGCTGGCTACGCGAGCATACGCCGCGCCACAACCGCATTATTCAAGACACGCTGGCGCAGTACCGCGACCACACCAACGAATGGGAAGATACGCTTGCGTGGTTCAAAACGATCCCGCTGTTCATTGAGCAGGATGGCATGCGGGTGGTGCACGCCTGCTGGGACAACCAATTGATCGCCAACTTTAAACGGGATCACCCGGACGGCTGCCTGGATGATGCCTTTCTTGTGGCATCTACCGATCCTTCGACCCAGGCGTTTCGCATTTTGGATCGCTTGACGCGGGGCAGCCATCTCCCGCTGCCAGACAACATCGCGATTCACTCGGGAGACGGATTTACGCGGCGTAGCTTCCGCACGCATTTTTGGGCGGCGTCGCCACAATGCTGGGGGGATGTCGCTTTCCAGCCCGATAACTTACCCGGTGATTTAGAGCAGCGACCGCTGACTCAAGAAGAGCGCAGCACGCTGAGTTATTACGGCCCAGACGAGCCGCCGTTATTCATTGGACACTATTGGTGTGAGGGCATCCCCGCGCTTCCTACTGCGAATATTGCCTGTTTAGATTACAGCGCCGTGAAGTATGGCCGATTGGTTGCCTATCGTTGGCAAGGCGAAGAAAAGTTAAATGCCGATCATTTCGCTTGGATTCAAGTAGATAGAGAAGAGCAGAGCGTTTTAAATACGGTAGTGGATGACGATGATTAACTTGAATTATTATTAGATACATTACGTTACATAATTTTTGCAAAACATATGAACTAACCCTATCGCCGCCCGTCTGAATAGGTGTTCCCTTGAATGATCCCTTGCTATTTACCCGGCGGCCCCCTCCGCCGGTTTTTTTTGGTGGAAATGATAGCCACCGCGTAGGCATGCTAAGACGTGCTCTATCAAGTTGGCCGCGAGGCCTACGCTATTATTACGAAGGAAGCCTATGCACCCAGTGATGCGTTTACCCCCCAACGCGGATACTCAGGCATTACGCAAAGCGCTTTGGCGTTATCGCATTGGGCACCGCATAACCGCTGAAGACAATGCCCAGGTGCTTTGGGTCGCCGATCCAGGTCAACGTGAAGCGCTGCTTGCGCTGGTTGCCCGTTGGCAGCAGGGCGAACCTCTTGAGTTAGCTGAGCAGGCTTCAACGGAACGTTCCCCCGCGCTGCTATCAATCCTCAAGCGTCTACCGGTCACCGTGGCCATGGTGGCGGTGAGTTTGGTCGTCTTTGCGCTGATAGGGGTTTTTGGTGACCTGTTTATCGTGGCCCTTACCATCGTGCCGATTGGTATTGCCAACGGTGAGCTAGCTTACGGTTCGCTCTCGGATACACTCTCTAGCTTCCAGATATGGCGCCTGCTTTCGCCAGCATTTCTGCATTTTGGCTGGATGCATCTGATCTTCAACCTGATGTGGGTATGGTATTTCGGCCGTCAGGTCGAAGCCTTGCAAGGTGGACGTACGCTGCTCTTGCTGTTGGTAGTGGCGGGCGTGTTGGCGAACCTGGCCCAGTACGCTACAGGCACGGTACTGTTTGGCGGTATGTCGGGGGTGGTTTATGCCTTGCTGGGGCACGTTTGGCTAATGTCGCGCCGGGTGCCGCGAAGCGGTTTTTTTGTCCCGCAAATGCTGGTTGTGTTCATGCTGGGCTGGATGGTGTTTACCATGACCGATATGGCTGGTTTGGTAGGCTTTGGCAACGTTGCCAACGAGGCACATCTTGGCGGATTGATCGTCGGTCTGCTAACGGGCTGGTATTATAGCGCGCGGCGTTTACGGTCTTAACTGAGGAGTTTGGCATGAGTGATATGACCTTCGACAAAATGATCAACCAGATGACCCCGGCCATTTACCAGAGCCTTAAACAAGCGGTGGAGTTGCGCAAGTGGCCAGATGGCCGCTACCTCACTGCCGAGCAAACCGAGCTGTGTTTGGAAGCCGTGATGCGCTTTGAGGTGGAGAACAACGTGCCCGAAGCCAACCGTGTCGGTTACCTGGAACAGCGCACCTGCGGCGCAGGCGCCACGGGGCAGGGTGTCTCGCCAGAGATGGCAGGCCTTGCCAAGGATGCTTCGCGTGACTGATGCGCTAGCACAGGGTTGCCTACGCAAAATGGCGGTAGCACCTGGCTCATCACAGGCTCGGCCTGTCAGCTACCAGCTGCGTGCGGGCGAATATCACATTGATCTGAATGAGCGGATTGGGTCACCGCTAGTGCTGCGCTGGAGTGGCGCTATTGCCTGCACCCATTGCGGTCGGGCGACCAAAAAGAGCTTTGCCCAAGGTTATTGTTACCCCTGTTTTAAGCGACTGGCCCAGTGTGATACCTGCATCGTCAAACCTGAGACTTGCCATTACTTTCAGGGCACCTGCCGTGAACCCGAGTGGGCCCAGCAGCATTGCTTTCAACCGCATATCGTTTACTTGGCTAACTCGTCGGGTTTGAAAGTGGGCATTACGCGTAAAACACAGATGCCAACGCGATGGCTGGACCAGGGCGCTATACAGGCATTGCCAATTCTGGAAGTCGATACTCGCCAGCAGGCAGGCTTTGTCGAGATGCTTTTCAAGGACCACGTAGGCGACCGGACCAACTGGCGGGCCATGCTCAAAGGCGACGTGGTGGAACTTGATCTAAAAGCCGAACGTGATCGTCTCATGGCCGCAACGGCCAGTGGCCTTGGGCAACTGAAAAGCGAGCACGGAGCCGATGCCATTCGCGAGTTGGACGCGCAGCATTATGCATTCCAATATCCGGTCGCGACCTTTCCCAGCAAAATCGTCTCACACAATTTTGATAAGCAGCCCGAGGTAAGCGGCATACTACAGGGCATCAAAGGCCAGTATTTAATGTTGGATACAGGGGTGATTAATCTGCGTAAATTTACGGGGTATGAAGTACAAGTAATTTAAAATGGTTAGCCAAGGTACGTTTGCTTGACTAAGTTTAGGAAACTATTGCTCCTGACTTAAGTAATGCAAGGAAGCTTTGATGCCCTGGCTTAAACTGCTTCATATTGCCGCGCTAGTGATTTGGTGCGGCTCGCTGCTTTATCTACCTGCCTTGCTTAGTCAAGCCCTGCAGCTACCCAAGGGCTCGGGGTTTGCTAAGGGCACGCCGCCTATGCCCCGATTCTTTTATAACTCGATTGCGACCCCGGCCGCGCTAGTGGCTATCGCCTCTGGAACGCTATTATTTCTGGTTAACGGTTTACTGGGGGGATGGTTAGTCTTAAAACTGGGCTCGGTGGTGGCCATGGTCGCCGCCCACGGCTGTTTTGGCTGGTTAATACTGCGTCTTGAAAGGGGGCATTATCGCTGGGTAAAGCCCGCCAACTGGTCCGCGCTGTGCGTGGCATTGGCGGGTATTCTAAGCGTGCTAGCATTTGTGTTAGCCAAACCGATGGATTGGAGCTAACACCATGGCGCTAATCCTCAACGTCGACCCCCACCGCGTGTTCATACACCAGTTGCCCACCCAGAAGACCCGCCACGGCGATCAAACCAGCGGTGATCAGCGATATGGCCAGCCCCCACGGCCAAACCGCGTTGAGGTCGTTAAAGCGCAACAGCCAGTTCAGCGACGCCAGCGAAAGCATTACTACCGCTACAATGGCATGGCTCCAGCCGGTAATCAGGCGGCGAATACGCGGCACGGTGACCAAGTCAATAATACCTGCCGTACTGGCTATCCAGCCACCAAAAGCGCCCACGCCCGCCAGCCACAAACTGGCGCGCAACCAAAAGGGATCGCCGCTCAGCAAAAAGCCAATGTCGCTGGCGACCAGACCCAACAATGCTGCAACGGGAAAATGAATCATCACGGGATGCAGTGGGTGCCCGGCGATAGCCGCGCGGCTAGTGATCGAGCGTTGGCGAGTTTTTGCCATAGTCACTTCCTTTGTGCACGAAAAGCAATTCAAGGGGTAACGCTAAGTATCCAACGCTTAATCCCGCAGCGGGTCAACCGGCTTACCACACCGTTAGCAGCATTGATGGGGATGCTGTTGGTCGGTTGCGCTGGCGATAACTCTATTCTAGACCCTGCAGGCCAGGCAGCGCGAGATGTGGCGCTGGTCTGGTGGGTGATGCTGGGTTTTGGCACCGCTGTATTGATCACGGTCACCAGCTTTTGGCTTTATGCTTTCAAACGCAAAGAGACAATACGCACGCCTGCTCAGGAGCGCCGTATAGCGCGATGCTGGATCATTGGCGGCGGGATTATACTGCCGGTAGCCAGTATTACCGCGCTGTTAACCTTTGGGGTCCCAACTGGGCAGCGAATGTTAACGCAGCCATTGAGCGATCCACCGGAAGTGATTGAGGTGATGGGTCATCAATGGTGGTGGGAGGTGCGCTATCCCGGGGCGGAAGGAGGCGAGGTGGTGACCTCTAACCAACTGATCATGCCAGCGGGTGAGCCAGTTGATTTTCACGTCACCGGTGCCGATGTGATACACGCCTTCTGGGTTCCACGGCTGGGCGGCAAAATCGATATGATCCCTGGGCGCGTTAATAAAATCCGCTTGCAAGCAGATGAACCAGCGGTATTTGGTGCTCAGTGCGCCGAGCTTTGTGGCGTAGGCCACGCTCACATGCATCTTCATGTAGAAGCCGTTGAACGCGAAGAATACGAAGCGTGGTTGGCGGCTCGTCAAACGGATGAATTGACATCGTTAGCGGCAAATGGCCAATCGCATGAATCTGCCAGGGAGGCTTTTACGACCCATTGCGCCAGCTGCCACCGGGTGGCGGGGCTCTCAAACGCTGGAGAAGGGCCTGATCTTTCTGACCTGGGCAGTCGAACTAACTTGGGGGCTGGCGTTATGCCCATGGAAGAAGGCGCGGTGGCCCACTGGCTACAGCATCATCAACGCCTAAAGCCGGGAAATAAAATGCCACCTCAGGATGATATTGAAACGGACACCTTGGAAAACCTGGGTGATTGGCTGGAGACGCTAACCCCATGACGCCTATCAACCGAGACGTTACTCCGCCAGGGGATGTACCTGAAGACCCGCAGGGCTTGCACAATGATTTGCATGAAATATGGGGCAATCCGCGTGGTTTGAAAGCGCTGACTATCGTCAACCACACCACCCTCGGCCTGCGGTTTATGGTTACCGGAATGGTGTTCTTTTTGTTCGGTGGCATGTTGGCCATGCTAGTGCGCGCTCAGTTGTCGCTACCTGGCCAGGGTTTCATGACGCCGGATATTTATAACCAAGTTACCACCATGCATGGCACGGTGATGATGTTCCTGTTTGCTATCCCGGTACTTGAAGGGTTAGCGATTTATATGATCCCTAAGATGATCGGTGCACGTGACCTGGTTTGTCCACGGCTAACCTCACTCGGCTACTGGTGCTATTTGTTTGGCGGCATCATTGTAACGTTTAGTTTGGTGCTGGAAATGGCGCCTGATAGCGGCTGGTTTATGTATACGCCACTGAGTAGCAGTGAGTATTCACCTGGTTTGGGCTCAGATTTCTGGCTATTAGGCATCACCTTTGTAGAAATCTCGGCGCTTTCTGCGGGGGTCGAGCTTGTGGTTTCGATTCTACGCACGCGGACCCAAGGAATGGCGTTGCATAAAATGCCGCTATTTGCGTGGTACATCCTCGCCATGGCGCTGATGATTGTCGTCGGTTTTCCACCCTTGATCCTTGGCAGTATTCTTTTAGAGCTTGAGCGTGCAGTAGGAATGCCGTTTTTCGATGTCGCCGGGGGGGGTGACCCGATTCTTTGGCAGCACCTTTTTTGGCTATTTGGTCACCCTGAGGTTTACATTATTTTCCTACCTGCGGCGGGTATTGTCTCCACGCTAATTCCGGTCTTTGCCGGTCGTCCTATTGTCGGCTACGGCTGGGTGGTCTTTGCCATTCTCGTCACCGGCTTTATTAGTTTTGGGCTGTGGGTTCACCACATGTTCACGGTAGGCATCCCTCAGTTGGCTCAAGCGTTCTTTTCTGCAGCCAGTATGTTGGTCGCAGTACCCACAGCGATTCAGGTGTTTGTGTGGTTGGCTACGCTGTGGCTGGGTAAGCCCAAAATGAAGCTGCCGATGCTTTGGATTGTAGGGTTCCTGGTGATTTTTGTTTGCGGTGGTTTAACCGGCGTGATGCTGGCGCTAGTACCGTTTAACTGGCAGGTACACGATACCCACTTTGTGGTGGCGCACATGCACTACGTTTTGGTCGGGGGGATGTTCTTTCCGCTGATTGCTGGCCTGTACTACTGGCTACCCCTGTTTTCTGGTCGCATGCCGTCTGAAGCACTCGGCAAATGGGGGTTTTGGCTCACTTTTATCGGTTTTAATACCACCTTTTTGATTATGCACTGGACCGGCCTAAAGGGCATGCCGCGCCGGGTTTATGCTTATGATACGGGTATGGGTTGGGATGTTTTCAATCTTATATCGTCAGTGGGTGGCTTCATTTTGTCTGTCGGTATTGCCATGGTGCTGTTGGATATTGCGCTGCACTTCCGTTTTGGCAAACCTGCAAAACATAACCCATGGAATGCCGATACCTTGGAGTGGGCCAATACTATGCCGCCGAGCGCCTATAACTTTGTCAGCCTGCCCAACGTCGATACGCGCCATCCGCTATGGGATGATCCTGATTTGCCACGCACTATGATGGAGGGTAAGCATGGGTTGGCAGTGGCTAGCCATGGCCGGCGCGAAATGTGGGGTAGCGACCCTCTGACGGGTAAGGTGCGAGAAACCGTCCACCTGCCAGGTAATTCTTGGTGGCCCTTATTCGCTGCGATGGCGCTGGCCGTGGTGTGTTTAAGCTTGCTGACAAAGTTCTATCCATTGGCGGGTTTCGCGGTGGTGGTGGCCGGGGTATTTCTGCTGCGTTGGTCGTGGGAGAACGGGGCGCACCCTAAAGCGGCGCCAGATGCGAAGGTTAACCGTGGTGACCCACCGCTACATTCGCGCACCATGGACGGCCCAGGGCTGTGGGCCATGTCGGTGACGTTGCTCGCTAATGGCTCGTTCTTCCTTGCCTATCTATTTGGCTGGTTTTACCTGTGGACGGTATCACCTGAATGGCGAATGCCTGAGTCATCGCCGCTCTCATTGGTGTGGTTAATCGTTGCCGGATTGGCGCTGACTGTTGGTGCTGGGTTACTGGAAAAGCATGTACGTGGTTTACGTCAGCAGCGCGATGTAGGGCTGGCAGTCGGTATGTATTGCATTAGCGCCCTGGGAGCTTTGCAGGTAACGCTCACGCTATGGGTACTGCTAGCGGCAGATCTCGCGGTTACTGAGACCACCCACGATGCGGTGGTAATGGTGGGGCTGGTTTATGTGTTGCTGCACGGTGGCTTGGGTGCCGTTCTTACGCTGCTTCAGGGGTTACGTGTGGGGTATGGTTATGTAGGGGCTCATGTTCCTTTCGAGCCTATGGTGGTCGCGCAGTGGTGGCGTTATAACGTGGTGACCTTCTGGGTCATCGTGGGCGCGCTTGCCGTGTTGCCACGTGTGATAGGGGGCTAAGCCCGATGACAACCACGATGAAGCGTCTGCATTTAACCCATCCGATACATTTCATTATCGGCTTAACGCTATGGAGCGCTTGGTTTGTGACTGTTTACGGGGGGCATGCGGTGGCCTGCGCTGCCATGCCTCCTGACCCAGAGCAGGGCGTTTTTACGTTAGTTAACGCTATGCTGCTGGTCGTTAGTTTGATGGCAGTTGGTTTCTTGGCGGTACTCGCCTTGGGGTGCTGCCGCATCGCCCAGCACCATCAGGGGCGCTTGCGCTTTAATGCTGTGGTTTCCGCCGGGCTCTATCTTTTCTCTGCCTTGGGCGTTGTTTTTACGGCGATGCCGATTGTAGGTATACCGCCATGCTTGTGAGTGGTGCGGCTCAAGAGGACGAACATCTCTATACCCTTCAAGGTATGTGGTGCACCAGTTGTGCTCAGGCGGTAGAAGGCTTCCTCAAACAGCTTGACGGTGTACACGACGTTAGCGTGCATTACCCAAGCGCCACGCTTTGCATTATCGGCACGCCTGCCGCGACCCAGCTTTCAGCACTCGCCCCACAAGTAAAACGCTTAGGCTACCGCCTCAAATCTCTGGAGCCGGTGGTGGATGCGCACGTGCGATTGGAACAGGAGAGCCGCCATCTTACCCTCAGGCTCATGGTCGGCTCGCTGTTTGGCATGTGGACCATGCTCGCCTCAGTGTTGATTTATGCCGGTGCCTTGCCTAGTGAGCGAGTTGAAGTGGTGGTGGCATGGATAGCGGGGGCCTTTTCACTGCCCGTTGTGTTGTTTGCCGGCGTGCCTTTTTATCGCGCGGGGTGGCGTACGGTGCTCGCCAAACGTCCCGGCATGGATGTGCTCGTCAGCCTTGGCGTGTTTAGCGCAGTGATCGTCTCGATATGGCTTTTATGGCGCGGCTCTGTTGAGGTGTATTTCGATACGGCGGTGATGCTGGTCGTGCTTCTATTAACCGGGCGGCTGGTGGAAACCCTTTGTCGGCACCGGGGACTAAAAGCGTTGGATGCGCTGGCACTGCCCGACGTGAACATAAGGGTTTGGCAAGATGAAACCTGGAAATCGCTACCCGTTGGTGACGTGTCCACGGAAATGCGTATTGAACTATCGCCGGGCGAGCTAGTAGCACTGGATGGCACCCTTGAAACATCAGGTTGGATAGATACGGCTTCGCTCACCGGTGAAAGTTTGCCGCGCCACTTCAGTGCAGGGCAAACGGTATACGCTGGCTGCCGCTACCTTGGCACAACCCCTATTGTGATGCGGGTAAGTGCTCGAGTGGGCAAGCGCCGATTGGATCGACTGGGTGACGAGATGCGGCGCTATCAAGCGAGAAAAGGCGAACTACAGAAGCTCGCCGACCGCTTTGCTGCCTGGCTAAGCCCGCTAGCGCTGTTGCTCGCAATGCTTACGCTGCCTGGAGCGCTTTTACTGGGGTTGGGCTGGGAAGAGGCGTTCGCGCGGGCACTTTCGGTGTTGGTCGTGGCATGCCCCTGCGCGGTCGGTCTTGCGGTGCCGCTAGCAAGCCTTGCGGGTAGTGGCCAAGCCATGCAGCAAGGCATCGCGCTGCGTGACCCCGTGGCGCTTGAAACCTTGGCGCGGATTCGCTCGGTAGCATTGGATAAAACCGGTACATTGACGACCGGCAGCCATGCGGTGCTGCACTGGCAGGCACGAGATGACGTTGATGAGCTTACCTTGAAGAAGAAGCTTAGCGCCGCGGTGAGTGGAAGCGAACACCCATTGGCACAGGCGTTAGCGCGCTGGTCAGACAGCCAACGTGGACAGTACGATCAACAGACTATTGAAGTAAAAGAGTCACCTGGTGAAGGGCGGCATGTGCAACTCAGTAGCGGTAAGTGGTTAACGGTAGGCAGTGCTCGGTGGTTTGCCAGCCAACACATAAAGCTTCCTGCCCAAGCAGAAACCGCCACTATGGCTTTTGCTTCCCAAGTGATGATAGCCGATGAGGCGGGCTGGTTAGCGACGTTTTATTTAACCGACCAACCTGTGCAAGATGCTGAACCTAGCGTGAAACGCCTGCTAGCGTCAGGCTATGTGGTGGCCATGATCAGCGGCGATCGGCAGGGCGCGGTTAGTTGGCTAGGTCAACAGGTAGGGCTTACGCGTGAAACTTGCTACGCGCAGTGCTCGCCTGAAGCCAAAGCGCGATTATTGCAGGGGTTGCCATCACCAACGCTGTATGTGGGTGACGGCTTAAACGATACCTTGAGCTTGGCCGCGGCAGATGTCGGTATTGCACCACTCAGCGCCAGCGAGGCAGCCCGAGAGGGAGCTTCTGCTCAGCTAATGACCACAGGTATTGGTGGCGTAGCGAAGCTGCTAAGTATTGCCAAACGCACGCGGCGGATCATGGTTCAGAATCTGTTCTTTTCAGCGTTCTATAATACGCTGGCGCTGGGTCTAGTGTTGATTATGGCCATACCACCGTTGGTGGCGGTACTCGCCATGGCGGCAAGTTCGCTAAGCGTTACGCTCAATGCCGCGCGGCTGGCATGGGCCGAGCCGGAGGAAATTAGCTAAACGAAATAATCAAGTGCTTACTTTAGTTGTCGTTTTTGAATAGACCATTGATATTTATTGTTTTTTTAATGCTTAAAAATTATTTTAAATAACTGTGTGTATTTTGACTTTCTTATATTGCATGATCTAATATTGCAAGCGATTGCTAACTAAAACTACTTAAAAAGTGAAAGAGTAGCGCATGAGCGACGATAACCATAGTCAGAAAGAAAGCGACCTAAATTATTCGGTCGAAAGGAAATCGGGAGTAATATGGAATTGCTTTCTTGGTATCATTCTACCGGTATTGCCGCATCTGCTTATCATTTTATGGCTTTATAACGATTCTTCTCGTTCAGGATCCTGGGCGGGAATGTTGATTTTCCCCTTTATACTTATTGGACTGATGCCAACGTTGGTGATCAACATTATCTGGACGGCTGCCACTTTTGAAAAAAAGCATTCGGAAGGCATGATTTTTCTTAGAGGTATTCTTGTCTCCATGTTAGTTCCATTTTTGCTGTCGCCATTTCTGTTCGGGTTAGGCTGAGAAATTGACGAGTACTTGTAGCATCATGAGAAAAAGGACGGTCTCAATGACAAAGTGTAACACCTGACCCATCAGGTATCGTGTTCCTTGCCACATTGCTACCGCCGCTTCACTGCTGAAGACCGAGCCGCCACGATGATGATGCGAACCAGCCACCTGATCCGGGCTATTGCCACGCACTTGGGGCGAGCGAATTGGTCATAAGTAAGGTAGGGCTACACAATAGATTTAAACGGCTTTTTAAATCGACCTTATTGCGGATAGCTGATTTATAAATAGCCGAGTAATTGCTTAAGCCGTTCGGCGTGGCTAGCCACCCATTGAGGGTCAATCGCGCCCCAGTTTTGAATGCGATAGCGGCCAATGTTGTGTCGCTCGCCTTTGTCTTTCTCGAAAACGCACTCTATGTCGAGCTCGGCAAGCGAGGTGATGGTGTCTTGCGCGGTGCGACGAGGCATGCCGGTGGCCTCTATCAGGGCCGGCACGCTGGCAACCCCCTGGTCAATCAAATATGCCACGTAAAGACGGCGGTAAAAACTCGATTTTGTTTTGCTCAGCGGCGCGGACATTTTGCATCCTTCTACACAGTGAAAATATTGCCCGCCAGTCTAAATGAATAAATCCCCCTGCGCGCGCGGTGGGCGAAAGTCGCGGGTGTTCAAGCCCTGCTCGGTGCGTGACTGCATGTTCCACTGGCGGCTGGCGCGATTAAACCGCTGGCCAATCATCTCGGCAAACACTCCTTCTCCGCGAAAGCGCTTACCAAAGCGCGCGTCGTAATCTTTCCCACCCCGGCACTGACGAATCAAGCTCATGACCTTTGCCGCCCGCTCGGGGTAGTGGGCTTCCAGCCACGCTTCGAACAACGGGGCGACTTCATGGGGCAGGCGCAACAGCATCCAGGAGGCGGTGCGAGCTCCCGCTCGGCTTGCGGCTTCCAAAATACGCTCGATTTCATGGTCGGTGAGCCCTGGAATAATCGGCGAGACCAGCGTGCCCACGGGAACACCCGCGGTATTTAGCTCGCGGATCACCTTTAAGCGCGCCTGGGGCGACGCCGTACGCGGCTCCAGCGTGCGTTTTAGATTGGCATCCAGGCTGGTAAGGCTGACAAACACCCGCACCAACCGATGCTCAGCCATTTCTGATAGAAGCTCTAAGTCACGCAGTATCAAGCTGCTCTTGGTCACAATGGTGACCGGGTGTCGGCATTCTAGTAACAGCTCAAGCAAGCGGCGGGTGGTTTGGTGTTTAGCCTCTAACGGCTGATAGCAATCGGTATTGCCCGAGAGATTAATCGGCCGACAGACATAGTTCGGATGGCACAGTTCTTCGGATAATCGCTCCACCAAGCCGCTGCGGGCAATCAGTTTGGTTTCAAAATCCAGCCCTGGTGATAAATCCCAATAGGCATGAGAAGGGCGCGCGTAGCAATAAACACAGCCATGTTCACAGCCGCGATACGGATTCAGCGAGCGGTCAAACGGTAAATCCGGTGAGTTATTCCAGGACAGCGCGCTTTTGCTCACTTCCTCGCGCACTTCGGTGGCGATAGTCGTCGATGATTCCTCCCGCCACCAGCCGTCGTCTTCCACAACGCTGTGGGTGGGCGCAAAACGGTTATGCGGGTCATACGTCGCCCCGCGCCCTTTATAGGGAGATAGCTGGGAAGGGTGGCCAAGAGATGCCATGGGTTCACCTCTTTAATATGGTTTTATATACAGTAGTGGTGAAATAAACAGAAATCAATAGTAAGTAAATTACGTAATCTGGTAGCAGGCTAAAAGGACGCTACCCAAAGAACTATGGTGGGTTTAATGTGCTAGGTGGGTTTGTGACCAAAGAGTCAGCGAGGAGGCGCTATGTCAAAAGTAGTCATTGTGACAGGAGGAAGCCGGGGTATTGGGGCCGCAACGTCAATGTTGCTTGGTGCCCAAGGCTATGCGGTGTGTGTTAACTATCTTGCTAACAGAGAACGAGCGGATAGCGTGGTGGATTCTGTTGTCCGTGATGGTGGCCAAGCCTTTGCCTGTCAAGCGGATGTCAGCAAAGAGGCTGACGTCATCCGTCTGTTTGATGCAGCAGAAGAGCGCTTTGGCAGTGTCACTCACTTGGTCAACAATGCAGGCATACTGTTTACTCAATCCAAGCTGGCGGATATCGACCTTGCGCGCTTTAACCAAGTGCTGAATAGCAACGTGGTCAGCTGTTTTCTGTGTTCGAGAGAAGCCGTGAGACGTTTTCAACAGGGTAGTGCAATCGTCAATGTCTCGTCGCTTGCCTCGCAAACAGGCTCGCCCTTTGAATATGTTGACTACGCTGCATCGAAAGGTGCCATGGACACCCTAACAAAGGGGTTGTCTCGCGAAGTTGCTGGCTCTGGGATTCGGGTTAACGCCGTTCGTCCCGGTTTTATCTACACTGATATGCATGCCGATGGTGGAGAACCAGGGCGGGTTGACCGTTTAGCTCCCCAGATTCCTATGCAGCGTGGCGGTAGCGCCGAAGAAGTGGCTAATACCATCGCTTGGTTGCTCTCGGACGAAGCCTCTTATGTCACGGGATCATTTATTGATGTGGCAGGCGGGCGGTAATGCTGTTCTTCGCCCATATTCAAACGTTCTAAATGGATGCTGCTTTTGATAAGGAAAGGTCTTAACTCATGACACTTCAACAACACTTCGAGCAGTTAGCCACTTATAACCAGTGGATGAACGCTAAACTCTATGATGCCGCCGGTACGCTGAGCGACTCTGAACTGACGGAAGAGCGTGGCGCGTTCTTCGGCTCGATTTTTGGCACACTAAACCACATCGCGGTAGCCGACACGATTTGGCTCAAGCGGTTTGCAACACACGCCTCCTCTTCCGAAAGAACGCTTGAGGTAATGGGGGCACTACCTACGCCAGCTCGTCTTGATCAGACTCTCTTTGATGGCTTGGAGGGGTTGAAAGCGCATCGCCAATGGCTCGATACCGTGATTATTAACTGGGTAGCGGCGCTGACAGACGACGAGTTGAGTACCACGCTGAGTTATCACAACACAAAAGGAGTGGCATCAAAACGGCGCTACTCAAGCCTGGTCGTTCACTTCTTCAATCACCAAACCCATCACCGCGGGCAGACAACAACGCTGCTCTCCCAAGCCGGTGTGGATGTTGGCGTCACCGATCTGCTGGCGTTGATTCCGGAGGAGGTGGAAATATGATGCTTAACCACCTTTTTAACTTTCTAGTTCGTTGATGTTATGTAGCTGACCGTATATAGGGGCTAGGGGCAGGAATAAACGCCTTGGTTTTCTCAAGCCAAGGCGTTCGTTTTTCTCCCGTTTACCAGACTAGCCTAGCGCTTCTTCTTGGCAGGTTTCTTATCGGCAGCGGCTTGGACGCTCTCCTTCTCGTCGCTGCCGCCATCGGGGAAGTGGGCACGTACCAGTTCCAGCAGGCCCTGGGTGGAGGCGTCGAAATCGGCGGCGTTGGTGTCAATGCGCTCGCTGATTTCGCCGGCGATACGCTTGCCAAGCTGCACGCCCCATTGATCGAAGGAGTTGATGTTCCAGATCACCCCTTGCACGAACACTTTGTGCTCGTATAGCGCGATCAACGCTCCCAGGTTTTTCGGCGTTAGCTCATCCAGCAGTAGGGTGCTGGAAGGGCGATTGCCGGGGCAACTGTAGGGGTCGTGCTGGCTGAGTTCTTTACTATCGCCCTGACTACCTTCCATAAAGGCGTTGGCCTGGGCGAGCATGTTGGTCAGCAGAGCGAAATGATGGTCTTCCACGCCCGGCTCGGGCTTGAGCGAGGCGATAAAGTCGATGGGCACATAGCGGGTGCCCTGGTGCAGTAGCTGGAAGAAGGCGTGCTGACCGTTGGAGCCGGTTTGGCCCCACACAATCGGGCCGGTTTTGTAGTTCACCGGGTGGCCGAAGATATCCACCGACTTGCCGTTGGATTCCATATCCAACTGCTGCAGGAATGAGGGTAACTGGTGCAGGGCCTGGTCGTAAGGCACCACCGCCTGGGTTTCAGCGCCGATGAAATTGATGTACCAGATGCCGATCAGCGCCATCAGCACCGGCATGTTCTCTGAGAAGGGCGCTTCAATGAAGTGATTGTCCATCTCATGCGCGCCTTCCAGCAGCTCGATAAACCCTTCAAAGCCGATGGAAAGGGCGATGGGCAGGCCGATCGACGACCACATGGAGTAGCGCCCGCCGACCCAGGCCCAGAATTCGAATACGTTCTCTTCGCGGATGCCGAACTCCATCGCCGCCTTGCGGTTGGTAGAGGCGGCGATAAAGTGCGCGCCTACGTCGGCATCGTCACCGGCGTTTTCCAGGAACCAGCGCCGCGCCGTTTTGGCGTTGAGCAGCGTTTCCTGAGTAGAGAAGGTTTTGGTTGAGACGATAAACAGCGTGGTGGCCGGGTCGAGCCGGGATAGCACCTTTTGGATATGGGTGCCATCCACGTTGGAAACAAAGTGGAAGTGCAACTCCGGGTGGCGGTATTTGAGCAGCGCGCGAACCGCCATATTGGGGCCAAGATCGGAGCCGCCAATGCCGATGTTGACCACGTCTTTGATGCGTTTGCCGCTGTAGCCTTTCCACTCGCCGCTGCGCACCGCCTCGGAAAACAGCTTGATCTGCTCGCGGGTGCGGGTGATTTCCGGCATGACGTCCTTGCCGTCGACAAACACCGGTTCGTCGCCCAGGTGGCGCAGTGCGGTGTGCAAGACCGGACGGTCTTCGGTGACGTTGATGATATCGCCGGAGAACATCTGCGCGCGCCGCTGTACAAGCGCGGAGTGGTCGGCTAACTCAATCAGCTTGGCCAGCACTTCATCGGAGACATGATGCTTGGAGTAGTCGAGGAAAAGACCGCCCACCCGCAGGCTCATTTTGTCAAAGCGCTGCGGGTCATTGGTGAAATAGTCACGAATGCGGTCGTTAGCGGTTTTGTCGCGCAGGCGTTCAAGTGCCTGCCACGTCACACTGCGGGTTAGCTGGAACATAGAGAGGTCCGTTGTTGTAGGTCGGCGAGTTGCCTTGAGGTTATGTATGTAAAAATACTACATAAAACCCACGCTGTGGCAACCTTACGCGGATAAAAGCATGGCACAAGGTAATAAAACCAATAATACGCCAATGAAAAGGCGGGCAATGGCCCGCCTGACATCCGCTTAGCTGGCAACCGCCACCTGTGCGGCGCCGCGTTTTATCATGGCGTAGCCCAGTCCGGTAATCAGCGAGCCGATCACAATGGCACCCAGGTAGAGAATAACCGGCGTGATGGCGTTGGGAATCAGCAGGACAAAAATGCCGCCATGCGGTGCCATCAGTTTAGCGCCTACCAGCATGGAAAGCGCACCGGTAACCGCACCGCCCAGAATACAGGCGGGAATCACGCGTAGTGGGTCTTTGGCTGCAAACGGAATTGCCCCCTCGCTGATAAAGCACATGCCCAGCACAAATGACGCCTTGCCCGCTTCTCGCTCGGGCGCCGAGAACTTGTGGCGTGCCACGAAGCTGGCAATCCCCATGCCGATAGCAGGCACCATGCCCGCGGCCATAATCGCGGCCATAGGGCCGTAAGTCTCGGATGCCAGCAGGCCTACGCCAAAGGTATAGGCGGCTTTATTGACCGGGCCACCCAGGTCGAAACACATCATCGCGCCTAGCAGAACGCCCAGCAGCACGGCGTTGGTGGAACCCATGGTCTCGAGAAAGCTGGTCAGCGCGTTGAGGATGCCTGCAACAGGTTCGCCGACGATATAGATCATCACCAGGCCGGTGACCAAGCTGGCGATTAGCGGAATAATCAGAATCGGCTTAAGCGATTCGATACTCGAAGGTAGCTTGACGTAGCGAATAACGGCCAAGGCTACGTAACCTGCTAAAAAGCCCGCCAGAATGCCGCCGATAAAGCCGGAACCAATGCTAGAGGCCAACATGCCGCCAATCATCCCCGGCGCGATACCGGGGCGGTCGGCAATCGAGTAAGCGATATAACCTGCGAGCACAGGAATCATCAACGCGAAGGCGGTGCCACCACCAATTTCCATTAGCGCAGCAGGCAGCGAGCCTTCCTCCTCGGCGGCGTTAATGCCAAATACAAACGATAGCGCGATCAATAAGCCACCAGCCACGACCATCGGTAGCATAAACGAGACGCCGGTTAGTAGGTGCTTGTAAACGCCTTTTTCCTTGGCACTTTTGCCTTCACCGCCAGTGCTGGGCTGGTTGCTGTCTTCAACGCTTGCGTAGGTAAGGGCGGCTTCCAGGGTCGGACGCGGTTTTTTCAGTGCATTACCGGTAGACGTGCGATAAATGCGTTTGCCCGCAAAGCGGCTGGGATCAACGTCGATATCGCAGGCGAGTACCACCACATCGGCGTCGGCAATTTCCTGTTCGGTCAGTTGGTCCTGCGCGCCGACGGAGCCCTGGGTTTCCACGCGAATGGCGTGGCCCATGGCCTTGCCCGCTTCGGCCAGCGCTTCGGCAGCCATAAAAGTATGCGCAACGCCCGTCGGGCAGGCCGTCACGGCAACAATCTTTTGGCCTCCAGTGGCCGCTGGCACAGCGGTGCTGGCAGTGGGCCCACTAGCGGGCGTCTGATAAAGCGGCGCATCACGTTTTGCCGTGGTCAAGAAGGTGCTGGGATCGGCGAGCGCCTCGGCAATCGGCGCTCGATACAGGCGCTTACCTTCAAAACGCTCGGGCGCGGGAACATGCTCGGCTGCGACGACAATCAAGTCGGCGTTGGCAATCTGCTCGGCGGTGGCGGCTTCTAGCGGCGCGAGTTCGCCGTGCATTTCCACGTGAACATGCCAGCCCATTCGCTCGGCTGCCTGTTCCAGCCGCTTGGCCGCGAGGAAGGTGGTCGCCATGCCGCTGGGGCAGGCGGTAATCAGGATCAGGTTCATAGCGTAGCTCCCTCGGTGATGGTGTCGTCAAGACGCCGTACCCGGGTCTGTTGTTGGAGTGAATCGAAGTCTGGGGCTTGGGGATTGCCCACGCCCACATGGCGAACGGCCTCGGCTGACAACGCCGTGGCGAAACGAAGGGTGTGCTCGGGGTCGTGGCCGCTAAGCAGGCCGTGGAGCATGGCCGCGACGAAGGTGTCACCGGCGCACACGGTGTTGACAGCAGTGACGGTCGGCGGGGTTGAATGCCAACTGCCCTGGGCGTTAACCCACAGCACGCCATCGACACCTGCAGAGACCAGCGCGTGTTCCACGCCGCTTTGATGTAGGCGGCGCGCCGCCTGGGTGAGCGCGGGACTTGTGTCAAGCGCTGCGCCTGCCCACTCGGCAAGTTCAAGCTCATTGGGTTTGACGGCAGTGGGCTTTGCCTCAATAGCGGCGTTAAGCGCCTCGCCGCTGGTATCCACCCACAGCGGCACGCCGCTGGCCTTCAGGTGTTGGAGGAGGGTGCGAAAGTCATCCAGATTGAGCCCCGGCGGTAAGCTGCCGGCCACCACAACCGCGTGTGGCGGCGTGGTGCTGTGTAGTTGCGTATCCAGCCGCACCGTTAAGCGCTCTAGATCGTCTTGAGTGACCGGCATGCCCGGGCCGTTGATGTCAGTGACGCGGCCGCTGTGTTCGGCCAGCTTGGCATTGATGCGCGTTTCACCCGCTACGCGCACAAAATCGTCACGCAGCGCGGAATGCTGAAAGGCCAGCGCGAAAGGTGCGTCATTATCGGCGCCGAGAAAGCCGCTGACGGTGACCTCGTGGCCTAACCTCGCCAGTACCCGTGCGACGTTGACGCCTTTACCCGCGGCTTCAAGCTGTGCGTGATGGGGGCGGTTTACCGCGCCTAAAGTGAGCTGGTCAAGGCTGAATGCCAGGTCCAGCGCCGGATTGAGGGTAATACATAGCACGCGGGCCATCAGTAAGCCTCCAGCGCGTCGCGCACGTCATCGCTGGTGGCTTGAGCCAGGGCCAACTGAGCGCGGGCTTGGGCATCCGCCAGGTCAAACTCGCGCAGTCGCGCCTTGACCAGCGGGATCTGCCGGGCGCTGACGGAAAGCTCGTCTACGCCCAGGCCGACCAGCACCGGTACTGCCATGGCGTCGGAGGCCAGCTCGCCACATACGCCCACCCATTTTCCCTGGGCGTGGGCCGCATCGACGGTCATCTGAATCAAGCGCAGCACTGCGGGATGTAGGCCGTCAGCCTGGGCGGATAGCTCCGGGTGGCCGCGGTCGATGGCCAGGGTGTACTGGGTTAAATCGTTGGTGCCCACCGAGAAAAAGTCCACTTCGGCGGCAAGCGACGGAGCCAGCAGGGCACTGGAAGGCACTTCGATCATCACGCCGAGCTGCACGTCGGTGGCGCGCTGAGACGGCGAAATTTCACTCAGTAGCCGGTCATAAATCGCCTTGGCGGCGCGGAATTCGGCGATGTCTTTGACCATCGGTAGCATGATACGCAGTGGCTGATGGGCACTGGCCATCAGCAAGGCGCGTAGCTGCGTTTCCAGCACTTGTGGCTGGGTCAGCGCCAGGCGGATGCCGCGCAGGCCGAGGAAGGGGTTGTCTTCCTGAGGCACCGGCCAGTAGGGCAACGGTTTGTCGCCACCGACATCCAGCGTGCGCGCCACCAGCGGGCGGCCATCCAGCGCATCCACTGCTTGGCGGTACTCGGCAATTTGGGTCGCCAGATCCGGCGCGCTGGCGTGCGCCATAAACAGAAACTCGGTGCGCAGCAGGCCAACGCCCTCGGCGCCGCGCTCAACGGCATCTTCGGCGTGGGCGGTGTTGCCCAGGTTGGCCGCCACTTCAACCCGATGACCATCGCGGGTCTGGGCGGTTGCAAAGCGGCTTTCCCAGGCGTCGGCCTCACGTTGCTGCTGGTCAAGCAACTGCTGCTCGGCGCGTTGCAGGCGGTCTTCCGAAGGTTGGTAGGTGACCCGGCCGCGTTCGCCGTCAAGAATCAGCATGCCGCCGTCAGGTAGGGCCATGACCGCTTCACCGGCACCCACCACCGCCGGGATGCCCAGCGCACGGGCCAAAATTGCGCTATGTGCGGTGGCGCCGCCACGAACGGTAAGCAGGCCGTGTACCCGAGTAGTGTCCAGCCGCGCGACGTCGGATGGGCCGATATCGTCCATCACCAAAATATACGGATGGTCGGGAGGCGTCGGCAGTTTGACATCGCAAAGCACGCCCAGCACCCGGCGACCAACGTCGCGCAAGTCGGCGGCGCGTTCGGCCAGTAGCCGGTCGGCGAGCATTTCCTGGGCGTGGGCGGCCGTGTCGATAGCTTCCCACCAGCCGGCTTCCGCAGACGCCCCGTCGCGGATGGCGTCGATGGCAGCCTGGAGTAGCTCCGGGTCGTCGAGCATTTCTTCGTGCATGGAAAGAATATCGGCGACTTCACCGCCCGGTGCATTATGTACCAGCGCTTCCAACTGGGCGGCGCCTTCTTTCAGCGCCTCGCGCAAGCGAGCAACTTCTCGTTCAGGGTCATCGGCGTGCTGCGGGTACTTAAAGATCGGCGGGCGAATGACAAATACCGGGGCAATGGCTAGCCCTGGAGAGGCGGCCACGCCGGTATGCGGCGTATCATTGGCCAATGGCTCAACGGTTGCTTTGGCAGTGCTGTTGGCCGCTGAGATGCTCTCACGCCCGCCGTCAAACGGGGCAACCTTTTCGCCCAGGCCAGACTCAACGGCCTCGCTGACGGCGGCGAGTGCCTGGCTTGCCTGCTCGCCCTCGGCGGAAAATATCAGCCATTGGCCGCGCCGTGCGCCCAAACCAATCACCTTGGTCAGGCTGGCGGCAGAAACCGGCGTGGCGCTGCCTTCCTCAAGGCGGACGTTGATCGGAATACCCTGAGCACGGGCGATTTGTACCAGCTGCTTGACCGGGCGGGCGTGCAGGCCGTGAGGGTTCAATACCCGAGCGCGTTGGGTTTGCGTGCTGGCGGTTTCACCCGCCAAGGTGGCCAGCCACTGCGCGCTGGTGTTGTTCACCAGGCTCTCGCTTTCGTTTCGTGCCAGCAGCGGCAGCAATTGTTCAAGCAGCGGGAGGTGGTTCTCGCCGCTGGCCGCCAGGCAGAACAAGGCGTGAACGGGGTGGTCGCGATGTTTGAGCGATGCATCAGACGGTGTGGCGACGCCAAGAGCGGGCTGGACGACACCGTGAGGGTGACTTGCCAGCCACAGGCCGTTACCCAGCCAGGTGGGTTCAGCAGACGCAATAGCGGTTATGAAGGCATTATCCACGCAGCCGCTTTGGCGCAGTCGCGCGGCGGCGGCCAGGGTTAATTCCTGGAGGTCTTTGGCGGGGAAGCTAACGCACAGCGTGTCGTTATCCAGGCGAGGCATCACGGCCGGCTTAGAGAGCAAGCGGGCAACGTCGGCGGCGGATGCCGCCGTTGCCAACTGTTCAGCAACGCCTTCGCGGTCGAGCACATGGGTCAGTTGGCGTAAAATGTCGAGGTGTTCGTCGTTTTGCGCGGCAATGGTGACCAGCACATGCACCTGCTGGCCATCGTGCCATTTCACACCGTCAGGAAACTGTAAAACACGAACCCCGGTTTGCTTGACGTGCTGGCGGCTTTCCGGCGTGCCGTGGGGAATAGCAATAGCATTGCCCAAAAACGTCGATGATTGCGCTTCCCGGGCGTGGAGGCCGTCGCGGTAGCCGGGCTCGACGAAGCCTGCCTTCACCAGCGCGTCGGCAGCGCCGTCCAGTGCCGCTTGCCAGTCGTCTGCGTGGCAGTCGAGCAAGATGTCATCAGAGCCAAGCGTCAGCATAGGTGTCTCCTGTAGAACGATGGTCGTAGCGCACCGAAGTGAGCTGGATGAATCGTGTCATCTCTGTATAGTTGCTATGCTGAATCGATTCACTTTAGGACACAAGGGCTCTGCGCCTAGACTTTGGTCTGATAGGTGTCTGCTGGCTGTTAAACTGGCGTTAATCAGAGGGGGAATTGCATGACACTTGCCGATATTGCCCGGCTTGCCGGAGTATCACGCACCACCGCCAGCTATGTGATTAATGGCCAGGCTGAAAAACGCCGCATAAGCGAAGCAACCATTGAAAAAGTCATGGCGGTAGTTCGCCAGCACCGTTATCACATCGACCCCCAGGCTGCCGCGCTGCGCCGGGGTGCGAGCCGGTTGCTTGGGCTGATCGTCCCTGACCTGGAAAACATCAGCTACGCCCGGCTCGCCAAACGCATAGAGCGGGGCGCTCGTGAGCGCGGCTATCAGCTGCTCATCGTGAGTTCCGACGATTGCCCGGAGAGCGAGCGGGGCTTGGCGCTGGCGCTGCGCGCCCAGCGCTGTGAAGTGCTTATCACGGCGAGTTGCTTAGCAAGCGACGACCCTTTTTACGCGGATTTGGTAAAAGAAGGCTGGCGTGTGGTGGGGATGGACCGGGGGCTGGACCCTGCGCTCTTCGCCAGCGTGGTCAGCAACGATCGACAAGCGGCGTTAACGTTGACCCAGTCGGTGATTCATCCCGCTACTCAGCGGGTGGCTTGGCTCGAGGCGATGCCCGATTTGTCTATCAGCCGTGAGCGTCGGGCCGGGTTTCAGCAAGCGCTTGCGGGCACGTCGATCACGCCGCTGTATTTGAGTGGTACGCATTACGAACGCAGCGAAGGCGCGCGGTTGGCAGTCAAGTTGCTGGATGAAGAAGGTGGGGCGGATGCGATGGTAACGGCGTCCTATACGCTGTTGGAAGGCGTGTTTGACGTGTTTCTGGAGCGTGGAGGCCTACCCGATGGCTTGAGGCTGGCAACGTTCGGCGACCACCGTCTGCTGGACTTTTTACCTCAGCCGATCAATTCGGCTCTGCAGGATTATGACCGCATCGCCGAATTAACCTTGCGCTGTGCCTTGGCTGCCACGGAGGGTGAGTACGTATGTGGTCAACAGGAAGTCGCACGGCATTTGCGCACCCGCCATGCCGGTGCGCAAATGATTGTTTAACGCCACGTTCGAGCCAGGCAAATTAAACGGTGCGTGCTTCGGCCCAGGCGTTGGCGTCGGGAATCGACATCTCGTAGCGTTCGCCAAGGTAGGGCGAGGAAAGCACAAAGTCGGCGCTGGCTGCATTGCACGCTACCGGTACGTTCCATAGTGCGGCGAGGCGCAGTAGCGCTTTGACATCTGGGTCGTGGGGCTGGGGGGCAAACGGGTCCCAGAAAAAAATCAACACGTCGAGTGCCTGCTCGGCGATACGCGCGCCAATTTGCTGGTCGCCGCCAAGCGGGCCGCTCATCAAGCCTTCCACCGGCAGCCCCAGCTCGCTGCGCAAGCGATTCGCTGTGGTGCCGGTGCCAAGCAGTTCGTGCTGGCTCAACGTGTCCTTCCAGCGCGTCGCCCACTCGAGCATTTCGGTTTTCTTGCCATCGTGGGCGATTAACGCAATTCGCTTGCGGGCCTGAAGCGTACGAAGTGCCTGACGAGGTGGTCGCGCATCATTCATGGCATGGCTCTCCAAGGCATGGTCATTATCACGGCATGAGGGTGTTTACTCGGCCGCAACGGCTAACACCTTCATGGTATTGGTACCGCCATGGGCGTTCATGTGGTCGCCCCGGGTGAGAATGACATGCTCGCCGGGCTCCGCCAAGCCGTGGGCCTTTAGCAGCTTCAGCGCCTCGCCGTTGACCTCTTCTGCCTGCATATGGGTGGTATCAAATGGAATTGACACTACGCCCCGATACAGTGCCATACGGCGTTGCGCGATAGGGCTATGGGCTAGGCCGACAATGGGTAGTTTGGAGCGAATCCGCGAAGCAATCAGCGGGGTGTAGCCCGTAGCGGTCATGCAGGCAATCACGCTTACACCCTCAAGATGGTTGGCCGCGTACATCGCAGATAGCGCGATGGTTTCATCAACGCGCTCAAAGCCTTCGTGGATGCGATGTCCCGATTCCTGTGCAATGCGTTCCCGCTCAGCACCCAGGCACACGCGATTCATGGCTTCAATGGTTTCGACCGGATAATCCCCCGCGGCGGTTTCGGCTGAGAGCATCACCGCATCGGTAGCATCCAGCACCGCATTGGCTACATCAAATACCTCGGCGCGGGTGGGTAGCGGCGACTCGATCATCGATTCCATCATCTGGGTGGCGGTAATCACCGCGCGATTCAGCGTGCGGGCGTGCTTGATGATACGTTTTTGGGTGCCAATCAGCGCTTCGTCGCCAATCTCAACGCCCAGGTCGCCGCGGGCTACCATGACTGCTTCCGAGGCCTGGATGATGCCATCCAGGGTCGCGTCGTCGGCCACGGCTTCCGCGCGCTCGAGTTTGGCGACCAGGCCGATCTCTTTGCCAGCATCGCCCAGCAGTGTACGTGCCTCTTGCATGTCGGCAGCGCTACGCGGGAAGGAAACCGCCAGGTAGTCCACGCCGATGTCCACGGCGGTGATCAGGTCGGCCTTGTCCTTTTCGGTCAGCGCTGGGGCTGATAGGCCGCCGCCTTGCTTGTTGATGCCTTTGTTGTTGGACAGCTTGCCACCCACGTGAACCCGGGTATGTACCTCCTGGTCTACCACTTGGGTGACATCCAGCACCACGCGGCCATCGTCGAGCAGTAAGCGGTCGTCGACGGTGACGTCGTCAATCAACGATTTATAGTCACAGCCGACCCGTTCCTGGTTGCCTTGGTTGGCATCCATCGCCATGTCGAGGATAAACGGCTGGCCTTGAGTGAGATGGATAGCCCCATCCTGGAAGCGCGAAATGCGAATCTTGGGTCCCTGGAGGTCACCCAATGCCGCGACGCTGCGGCCCAGTCGCTGAGCGATCTCGCGTACGTCTTGTAGGCGGCGTCGATGGTCATCGGCAGCGCCATGGGAAAAATTCAGCCGAACGACGTCGACGCCCGCTTTAAGCATTGCCTCCAGCACGCCGGGGCGGTCGCTGGCGGGGCCTAACGTGGCCACAATCTTAGTGCGGCGTAAAGGGAGCGAGAGGGTCTGGCTCGTCATTGCACATTCTCCTGGGTCGGCCATGGTTATTGTTAGCGCCTCGTTGGGCGTTGAAATTGCGGGCAATTAAGTTGTGGACTACGATAGCGTTTATATAGTAATTTTACTACATATTGCTTGATTGACAGCCTTTTTGAAGACTTAAAACACGCCATTAGTCCCAATAAGACGCTTAAGTACGTATTTTTAGTAATTTTATTGATGCGGGCGTAGATGTTTTGCAAACGTTCGCTACCAACAGTTCTCTGCAAAGGTGAGGTGCTTCCATGACAATAAGAGTAGCTATTAACGGCTTTGGTCGCATTGGCCGCAACGTACTTCGCGCCCTGTACGAAAACGGTTACCGCGATCGCCTGCAGGTAGTGGCGATTAACGACCTTGGCGACCCATCGCTGAACTCCCATCTGCTTCGCCATGACACCGTTCACGGCCACTTTCCGTTTGCGGTAGAGCATGATGCCGAGAGTATTAAAGTCGACGGTGACCGCATTGCCATCTCTTCGGAGCGCGATCCTTCCCGGCTGCCCTGGGCGTCGATGAACATCGACATTGTGATGGAGTGCACCGGCCTGTTCACTAAGCGCGAAGCGGCAGCCCAGCATATTGCGGCGGGCGCAAAGCGGGTGCTGATTTCAGCGCCTAGCCCGGATGCCGATGCGACGATTGTGTATGGTGTTAACGACGATGTGCTGACCGCTGAACATACCGTGGTGTCCAATGCCTCCTGCACCACCAACTGCCTGGCGCCGGTGGCAAAAGCATTGAACGATGCAGTGGGTATTGAAAACGGTCTGATGACCACTGTGCATGCTTACACCAACGACCAGAATTTGTCGGATGTTTACCACTCCGACCCCTACCGGGCGCGCAGTGCAACGCACTCGATGATTCCAACCAAAACCGGTGCGGCGGCTGCGGTTGGGCTGGTGCTCCCCGAGTTGGCCGGTAAGTTTGACGGGCTGGCGGTGCGGGTCCCGGTCATCAACGTCTCGCTGGTGGATCTAACGTTTAACGCTGGGCGCGATACCACCAAGGAAGAGATCAACGAGATCGTCGAGAAAGCCGCTGCCAACTCACCGATATTGGCAGTTAATGCCCAGCCCTTGGTGTCCATCGATTTTAACCACGATGCTCACTCGTCCACCTTCGATGCCAATCACACCCGTGTTAATGGCCGCCTGGTGAAAGTTATGGCCTGGTATGACAACGAGTGGGGTTTCTCCAACCGTATGCTGGATACTGCCGAGGCGATGCAGGCAGCGTCCGCCAAGTAATACCCTCCCTCAAGGGCAGGTATCGCCGAGCAGCAGCTCTGTTTTCAGCAGCTGCTGCTCGGCGGGCAGCAGGCCAAGAATCATCTGCGCGGCTACCCGGCCTTTGCCCACGCTATCCTGGCGAACAGTGGTTAATCGAGGGGCACGGTATTGGCCCTCTGCAATGCCGTCAAAGCCGGTAATTCGCAAATCCTCAGGCACGCGTATGCCGCGCTGTTCAGCAAGTGTCACGGCGGTCAGGGCTATACGGTCCGACATGCAAAGCAGCAAGTCTGGTCGCAGGTGTTCGGGTTGGTCGAATAGTTCTACCAATACCGGGCGACACACGTCGAACGTATTCTCCTCAATGTTCCATAGCGGCACCTGCTGTGTGTCGACGCCGTGCTCGCTGAGTGCGGCATGGAAACCTTCCAGACGGGCGCGGCTGATCGTGCTGGTATTGGGCAGTAGGGTGTGCTCGGGCGTAACGCGCCCGTTGCAGGGTTCTTTGGTCAAGCGCAGGTTAATAATCGCTGGGCGCTTTGGCAGCTGCTTCAGGGCATGGCAGGCGATGTGATAGCTGGCCTCGGTATCGTCGATATGGACGGTGGGGCAGCCCTCAATGTCAAAATCCACCGAGACGAGCGGGCGCTGGGCAGGCAGCCGCTGCAATAGCTGATTGTTGGGCATCAAGCCATAGACGATAAAGCCGTCGGCGATGTTGGCCGAGCCCGCCGGTTGAGAATCATGCCCGCGTCCTGGCAGCAGCAACAATGTATGACCATGAGCGTCGAGTACTTCGGCGACGCCGGACAGAAATTCGCTGGCCACTGCATCATTCAGACTGTAGGTGAGGCTTTCCGCCAACACCACGGCGACAATCCGTGAGCGCCCGGTGCGCAGGCTGCGCGCTTTGGCATCCGGGCCGCTGTAGCCCAAGCGTGAGGCTTCGCTTAAGATGCGCTCGCGAAGCGTAGGCGACAGTTGATCTGGCCGGTTGAAGGCGTTGGAAATGGTGGCAGTCGAGACGCCGAGTTCACGGGCAAGGTCCTTGAGCGTCATTCGGCGTGATAATGTCACGGTGATTCCTATGCAGGCTAATTATTTGGCTCTCTCGCAAGAATACCGACCCTCGCGGGACCCCGACAAGTCCTTAAAGCGCAAGTCGCGGCCCACGAGTGCCAGTAAGTGGCCGATGGTTAAGGCTCGTCGCTTAAGCTGCATTCCTGTGGTCAGGCAAGTTCAGCGCTGCCCCGCTTTCGTCGAACAAGTGTACGTGATGGGTGTCGGGCACGAGTGCCACGTGCTGGCCTTCCACCCATTGGCTCGGGGCTTCGCTGCGATGAATTAGTAGCGTATCGCCCTCTTTGGGGTCGAGGTAAACATATACCTCGTTGCCCAAATATTCCACATTGACGATCTCGAAGCGGTTGTCGCCAGACGGCTCTGCCAGACGAAGATGTTCCGGACGTACGCCAAGCGTTAATGCGGCACTTGACGGTAGTCCTTGGGCTTCCTGTGGCAAAGCAAGCTCTCCTATGCCTGCTGCGTTTACCCGGCAACCCTGGGCATCGCTGCCCTGCAGTTGAGCGGGCATAAAGTTCATCGTCGGCGAGCCCATAAAGCCAGCGACAAACTTGGTGGCAGGGCGCTGGTAAAGCTGGTGGGGGCTGCCGACCTGCTCGACGCGGCCACCGTTGAGCACCACGATCTTGTCCGCGAGCGTCATGGCTTCCACCTGATCGTGGGTCACGTAGATCATGGTGGAGCCCAAGCGATTATGCAGGCGGGCGATTTCGTTGCGCATTTGCACGCGTAGCGAGGCGTCCAGGTTGGAAAGCGGCTCATCAAACAGCAGTATGCGCGGCTCACGTGCCATGGCGCGCCCCATGGCCACCCGCTGGCGCTGGCCACCGGAAAGCGCCTTGGGCTTGCGATGTAGCAGCTCTTCCAACTGAAGAATTTTGGCGGTGCTCATCACACGCTCGTTAACCGTTTCATCCGTCTCTTTGGCAAGCTTCAAACCAAATGCCATATTGTCGTACACGGTCATATGCGGGTAGAGCGCGTAGGACTGGAATACCATCCCCACACCGCGTTCACGTGGCGGTAAGTCGTTGACCACGGTGTCGCCGATGCGCAAATCGCCATCGGTGATCGACTCAAGACCCGCAATCAGGCGAAGCAGGGTGGATTTACCGCAGCCCGACGGACCGACGAAAACGACGAACTCTCCATCGCCCACCTCTAAGTCAACATCGACGATAATGTGGTCGCGGCCAAACACTTTGTTGATTTTTTCAAGTGTAACACTTGCCATGGATGACTCCTTGCCAACCTCAAGGCCCTATTGCCGTGGGTTGGCCTGTTGTTGTGTTAAAGCGGTGTTGTCTGGGCGATGCGCATAAAGGCCGCCTGGTACGCGGGTAGCGTCAGCTGGTCGCCGTCACGCTGATAGTTAAAACCGTGACCATCAAGGTCGGCCGTTACCGGCACAGGTAGCGCGATATGGTGCGCTTGGTCGGTCAGGTTAAAGACACACAGCAGGGTGTCGTCGCCACGTTGGCGGGTGAAGCCCAGTAGGTCGTCGCCCACGTTAACCAATGTCAAATCACCATCAAGCAGCGCGGCGTGATCGCGTCGAAACGCCAATAGCCGACGTGTGGCATTGAGCGTTGACATGGGATCGTCCTGTTGCTGGCTGACGGCAAGCTCGCGGTGGCGCGGAGCAACCGGCAGCCAGGGCTCAATGCTTGAGAAGCCCGCCTGGGCCGAGTCATCCCAGGGCATCGGCGTGCGGCAGCCGTCGCGTCCCTTGAACTCGGGCCATAGTACTTTGCCGTAGGGGTCCTGAATGCGCTCAAAAGGCACCTCGGCCTCGGGCAGTCCTAGCTCTTCCCCCTGGTACAGGCAGACGCTGCCGCGCAGTGAAAAGAGCATCGCCAGGGCGACTTTCGGGTAGGCCTCCGGGTCCTCATCAGCACCCCAGCGCGTGGCGCTGCGCACCACATCGTGATTCGACGTGGCCCAGCACGGCCAGGCATCGCCGGCCAGCCGCTGGAAGCGCTCGATCACTTCGCGCAGATACTGGGCGGAATGCGGCTTGTTGAGCAGGTCAAAGGTGTAGGCCATATGCAGCTTGTCGCCCCCGGCGGTGTACTCGGCCATGCGTTCCAGCGGGTTGTCATCGCCGATTTCGCCCACTGTGGTGGTGCCGGGGTATTCGTCCATCAGCGCGCGCAGGTCTTTGAGAAAGTCGAGATTTTCCGGACGGCTGAGGTCGTAGACGTGGCGCTGCCAGGTATAGGGATTGCTGTCAGGCGCGCCCAAGGTCTTGGCTTCCCCTTTGGGCACCGGCGGATTATCGCGCAGCTTAGCGTCGTGAAAGTAGAAGTTGACGGTATCCAGACGGAAGCCGTCGACGCCCAGGTCGAGCCAGAAGCGCATATTGTCGAGCTGCGCCTGGCGGGCGTCCGGGTGATGAAAGTTGATATCCGGCTGGCTGGTCAGAAAGTTGTGCATGTAGTACTGCTGACGGCGAGAATCAAAGGTCCACGCCGGGCCGCCAAAGATCGACAGCCAGTTGTTGGGCGGCGTGCCGTCGGGCTTGGGGTCGGCCCAGACGAACCAGTCGGCTTTCGGGTTGGTGCGATCCTGGCGACTTTCCTGAAACCAGGGGTGCTGGTCCGAGGTATGGCTGATGACCTGGTCGATCATCACCTTCAGACCCAGCTGGTGGGCGCGGGCGAGCAGCGTCTTGAAGTCGTCCAGGGTGCCGAACATCGGATCAACATCGCAGTAGTTGCTGATGTCGTACCCAAAATCGAGCATGGGCGAGGTGAAAAACGGCGACAGCCAGATACCGTCGACGCCCAATGAGGCGACATAGTCGAGCTTTTCGGTGATGCCACGCAAATCGCCAATGCCGTCGCCGCGGCTATCCATAAAGCTACGCGGGTAAATCTGATAGATAACGCCGCCGCGCCACCAGGCGTTTGTGTCTTGCGTGTCTTGCATGAGTGAGTCCGTAGATAACATGAAAAGTCCTTAGCCTTTGACTGCGCCGGCGGTAAGCCCCGAAACGATGCGCCGCTGGAAGATAATCACCAGCACCACTAGGGGCACGGTGACCACCACAGAGGCCGCCATGATGGGCCCCCAGGGCAACTCGTGGGCGCTGCCGCCGGACAGCAGCGCAATCGCCACCGGCACCGTGCGCTGGGTGTCGCTGAGGGTGAAGGTGAGCGCGAACAAAAACTCGTTCCAGGCGGCAATAAACGCCAGCAGCCCGGTGGTTGCCATGGCAGGCCACATCAGTGGTAGAAACACCTTGGTAATGGTGATCCACGGCGTTGCGCCGTCCATGATCGCGGCTTCCTCAAGCTCCATCGGCAACTGCTTCATAAAGGTAGTGAGCACCCATACCGTGAAGGGCAGCGTGAAGATGGTGTAGCTCAGGATCAACGCGGCGGGGTTGTTGTATAAATTCAGCGTGCGGATTACCTCAAACAGCCCCGAGAGCACTGCTACCTGGGGAAACATCGACACGCCAAGAATGATCAGCAGCACCGTTGAGCGACCGCGAAAGCGCACCCGCCCCAGCGCGTAAGAGGCCGTAATGCCCAGCAGCAGAGCGATAAATACCACGCTGATCGACACGACAATCGAGTTAAGGATGGCGCGTAAAAAGCTGGCCTCGGTCAGTATTTGCACGTAATTGCTTACGTCCCAGGTAGAGGGCCAAAGCTCAATACGGAACAGGTCGCTTGACGGCTTGAACGAGGTGATCACCGCGTAATAAAACGGAAAGACGGCGTAGACCATGATCAGCGCGACTAGCGCCCAAAAACCAACCCGCTTGGCAATTTTGCCCAGCTGACGTGTGGTCATGAATCACCTCCCAGTTGCAGTTGCTTGCGGCCGACATACAGGTAGGCAACGGTCGCCAGGGCGATAATCAGGAACAGCAGGGTAGACGCTGCACTGCCATAGCCAACGTCCTGGAATTCCACCAGTTGCTGGCGTGCATATACCGACATGGACATGGTGCTGGTGGAGTTGGAGGTCAGCACGTAGATGACATCGAACACCCGCAGGGCATCGAGTAGGCGGAAAATCACCGCTACCATCAGCGCGGGTGTGATTAGCGGGAGCGTCACCTTGAAAAACACCCGCACCGGATGAATGCCGTCCACCTCGGCGGCCTCATAGCAATCCTTGGGCAGCATCTGTAGAGCGGCGAGCACCAGCAGGGCGACGAAGGGAATGGTTTTCCAGACGTCGACCATGATCACCGCCCACATGGAGTAGGTGGCGCTGGCGGTCCAGGCGATGGGGTCGTCGATCACGCCAATGCCCATCAGCATGTGGTTGATGATGCCGAACTGGTCGTTGAGCATCCATGCCCACATTTGCGCCGAGACAATGGTCGGAATGGCCCATGGAATCAGCACCGCGGCGCGCACGATGGTGCGGCCTTTAAACTCGGCGTTGAGAATCAGCGCGACGATAACGCCGAAAATCACTTCAAGCGATACCGATACCACCGAGAAGTAGACCGTGTTCCAGACAGAGCGCCACCATACGGGGTCGGCAAGCACGCCAAACCAACGGCCATCTTCATAGACCAAATAGTTCTCGATGCCGATCAGGTTGGCTGCACTAAGATTAGTGAGCGATGCATCGGTAAAACTTAGAAAGAAGGTACGAAATAACGGCCAGCCAGCCACTAACGTCAGTGCGACCAACATGGGGGTTAAAAACAGCCAAGCCGCTTTAACACGCTGGCGGCGCACCTTGGTACCGCGTGGGCGCCGCGCCGTTAACGTGACCGAACGCGCCCCTTCGGGCGCGCTTTGGTGGGAAGAAGTCGTCATGAAGCTCTCCAGCGTTACCAGTTACGACGCTTCAAACGCACGAGTTCGTTTTCCAGGTCTTCAACGGCCTGTGCGCCGTCCTTGGTGCCCGACAGCACATCGTGGGAAGCACTGAAGAACGCGTTGCTGACCCGGCCGTAGGCGTCGCCAGTTGGCGCTGAGGGGCGTGCTACTGCGTTGGTGAAAGTGTCGTAAAGGGTGCCGAAGAAGGGCACGGCTTCGAGAACCTCGTCATCCTGATAGAGCGCGTCAATGGTCGGGTTGTAAGAGGCTTCGATGGCACGGCGTTTCTGCTCTTCTTCTCCGGTCAGGAAGGCCACCAGGTCAGCGGCAAGCTCGGGGTTTTCGGTGTAGCGGGATACCGCGAGGTTCCAGCCGCCAAGCCCTGCAGCACTTTCGCCGTCTTCGCCGCCCGCCGGTAATTGGGTGACACCGACCTTATCGCGGACGTCGCTATCATCACTCTGCGCCAGCGCCCAGGCATAGGGCCAGTTACGCATGAACACCGCATTGCCTCCCTGGAACACCCCACGGGCTTCTTCTTCGGTGTAGTTCAAGACGCCGTCGGGTGAAATATCGCCGATCCATGAAGCGGCCAGATCAAGCGCTTGCGCGGCTTGTTCGTTATTGATGCTCACCTCACCGTCTTCCTCAACAATGTTGCCGCCACCGTGGCTGGCAACCCACTCAAGGGCATTCACCGTCAACCCTTCGTAGGCACGGCCTTGGAATACATAGCCCTGCATGCGGTCGTTGCCGTCATCGCGCTCGGCCTGTTTGATCTCACGGGCAGTCTCGGTCAACTCCTGCCAGGTGGTGGGCACGTCAAAGCCATGTTTTTCAAGCAGATCTTCGCGATAGTAGAGCACGCCCGCGTCGGTAAACCACGGCATCGCGACCAGCCGATCATCGATGGTGTTGTTGGTCACGATGGTGTCGAAATGGCCATCGGCCGCGTCATCGCCAAGCACCTCACTCAAATCGAGCAGGTGGTTGGCAAGCAGTCCCGGCCAGACAACGTCAATTTGCATAACGTCGATGTCGCTAGAGTTAGCGGACAGTATCTGCTGATAAAGCGAGAGTCGTTCGGTAGACGAGTTGGGCGTCGATACCACGTCGACCTCATGGCCGGTTTTCTCTTCCCAGGCTTCAACGCCTTGCTCGCAAAGCTCAAGTTCGGCACCTACGGCTCCGCATGAAATGGTCAGTTCAGCCGCTTGGGCTTGGCTAATGCCCCCAGCAGCGCTGGCGAGCGCGATGGCCGTTGTCAGCAGTGTCTTTTTCATGGTGATTCCTCGGTGTTTGTTGTTGTCGATGGTGAGTTGTTGAATAGCAATTCTTGTTAACTTAATCGATTAAGTTAATGCGCCCAGTTAGCCGCTTTACGCAAATAAGTTCAATAGAGACTTTTGTCTAATTATTCATTCAGCTTTTGCTAACACGGCGGCTGACATTTAGACATTGGTCGATAATTAGTGATTGCTTGTTGGTTTACGTAGGCTTAATCGATTAAGTTCTGCGTGTCTCAGCAAATTGGTAACCAACGTTGGTTGCTTTACCAATAGTTGAGGTGGGTAGGTTTAACAATAATCGATTCAAGCGATCCCGTTTTTCATACGCATCGGCTCAACAAGCAATGACAGCGGGGCGTCGAACAACAACAGGGTTTAAAACAATGGATAAAATGACTTTCAAAACACCGTTGGCGATTGCCATTGCCGCCGCCAGCTTGGGCGTCAGCGGTGTATCTATGGCCGATACGACCATGGAAGAACGGCTTGCTGAGTTGGAGGCGCGGATTGCTGCTGCTGAACAGCGAGCCGATGCCGCTGAGCAACGCGCCGACCAAGCTGAACAGCAGCGAGGGGGAAGCAGCGAGGTTGAAAGCGATGCCGAGATCGAAGAACGTCTGGCCCGTGTCGAGCGTTATGCCGACGGCGAAGAAGGTTTCTCTTTCAACGCCTATGCGCGGTCAGGCCTGTTGATTGGTGAAGATGGCAAAAGCGCCGAAGGCGGCCCCTACGTGACACCCGCCGGGCCGGAAGGCGGTGCCGTAGGTCGTTTGGGTAACGAGCCGGACACCTACGCCGAAGCGATTCTTAATTATCGGATGCGCTTTGATAACGGCGCCAAGGCGCTGTATCGCACCATGATTGCCGATGGCACTACCTCCAGCAATGACTGGACCGGCGGTGATTCGGATATCAACGTTCGTCAGGTATTTGCCGAATTTAGCGATTTGCCGAGCTTCACCGGTGCATTTGAAGACGCCTCCATCTGGGCCGGTAAGCGCTTCGACCGTGATAACTTTGATATCCACTGGCTGGATAGCGATGTGGTGTTCCTCGCCGGTACCGGCGGCGGTATCTACGACATGCAGTTGGCCGATAATTGGAAATCGAACTTGTCGATCTACGGCCGCAGCTTCGCCGACTTTGACGTGGTCAGCAGCGAAGATCCCGGCCTCGAAGACGATACCGATAATCTGATCCTGACCTCCAACAACTACTTTGGTAACTGGCAGTGGATGGTTAACGGCATGTCGGCTGCCGATAACGATACACGCGATATTGGAGCAGACCAGGAAGCAGCAGAAAATGGCTTCCATACCATGGTGGCCTACCACGGCGACAGTTTCTTCGGGTTGGGCGAGGGCAGCTATAAAGCCGCCGTGTTGCATGGTCAGGGCCTGGGCGCTGAAACCAAGAATATTGGCGCGAACGGTGATCTGACCGATGATGCGACCTCAACGCGTCTAGCGCTTTATGGCACCACCTATCTTGCCCCCAAATGGCGTATAGCGCCCTCTGTGTTGGCCGAAACCAGCGAAGATCGTTTTGCGGAAGGTGATTCATACGACTGGGCCACGCTTAACGTGCGCTTGGCCAATGAGCTGACCGAAAATTTTGAAATGCAGTATGAAGCCAGTTACCAGATGATCGATATCGATCCTCAGGGCTATTCGGATCGCAACGAGGTTGACGGGGATTACACCAAGTTCACCGTCGCGCCAACCTTCAAGCCGGACGTCGGTGGCTTCTGGAAGCGGCCAGAAATTCGCTTGTTCGCCACCTGGAGCGATTGGGATGATGAATTGAATAATTACTCAACGGAAGATTCCTTTGGGACTGACGAATTTACCGGCAGTCAGTGGACCTTTGGCATCCAAAGCGAAGTATGGTTCTAAGCAAGTCAGGCCCTGCATAAGACCGGGCCGCTCATTGTTTCTCCGTTTCTGCTTGCCCGCGATGCCTCGCGGGCTTTTTTACGTTATCTAAAAATATTTGTCACTGGCTGCATCCAATCGGTCTCCTCGCGGGTATTCCCTATACAGCCGTCTTTTTGCAGCGGCTGGTTATCTCACTCAAGGAGACTGAACATGACCACTCATCACCTAACGCGCGCTGCTTTGGCCGCTGCTCTGATCACCTCTTTCAGTCACGCCGCCCTGGCCGAAACGCCGGCGGACGTCCAGGTACCGGACGGTAACAACATTGTGCTCGAGACCGTCGGTGTCGGCGCGATTACCTACATGTGTGAAGCCAATGATGACGGCGACATGGGTTGGGTTTTCAAGGGCCCGCACGCCGCCCTTAACGACGGTGAAGGCAGCCAGGTCGGCAGCTACTACGGCCCGCCTGCAACCTGGGAAGCATTGGATGGTTCTAAAGTCACCGGTACCCAGTTGGCAACCGCCGCCAACGGTGATGGCAACATTCCGCTGCAGCTTGTGGCAGCCAACCCCGCTGAGGGCGAAGGCGCCATGACCGGCGTCAGCTACATTCAGCGCCTGAACACCCAGGGCGGTGTTGCGCCGGATGTGGCCTGCGATATGGATCATGAAGGCGCGACCGCCGTGGTCACCTATCAGGCGGACTACATCTTCTGGACGGCTGAGTAAGTCAACGAGAGCGCTTATGCCGCAGGGGGCTCGTTTGTCGGGTCCCTTGCGGCTATGCTGTCTGTGGAAACGACGACCGGCGTCGGTGCCGTCACCTGGGAGCCAGGGTTTGACTGACGTGTCTTCAGAATTTGATCATGCGGATGCATTGTTGAGATGCGCCCGTGGCGAGCATGACGCCTTGCACCAGCTCTACGTGTACGAAGGGGCCAGGCTTCTTGGTGTGGTGTTAAGAATCGTCAAGGACCGGGGCATGGCTGAGGATATCGTTCACGATGCCTGTCTCAATATTTGGCAACGCGCCAGTAGTTTCGACCCTGATAAAGGATCCGCACGAACATGGATATTTAGCGTGGCGCGCCACCTAGCGTTAAACGCTATTCGTTACCGTAATCGTGAAGTCACCTTTGATAGTCACGACCCGGAAGACGACGACCAAGACGAGCGCTTCCAGCATGCATCAGTGGCTGAAGACGCCTTTGATTGGCAAACCGGCCAGCGTATCGATGAATGCCTTCGGCAGTTAGAAACCGAGCGCCGCAATTGCGTGCTGCATGCCTATGTTGATGGCTTGAGCCACGCTGAAATTGCCGCGCATACCGGCACGCCGCTGGGCACCGTCAAAGCCTGGATTAAACGCAGTCTGCTGCGCCTACGGGAGTGCATGGCATGACCCGCCCCAGTCAGCACGCACACGAAGACGACCATGCCTTGGCGGGTGAATACGTACTGGGCACGCTGTCGTCAGAGCAGCGCAAAGCCTTAGAAGCGCGGTTACCCAACGACCCGGCATTGCAAAAAGCCGTGATGGCTTGGGAAGAGCGTTTCTTTCCCTATACCGCTATCACCGACCCGGTAACGCCTTCCGATTATTTATGGCCACGTATTGAACGCAGCATTGCGTCACGTGAAGCGTTTGCTAAGCGTACCCATCCTGTCGTACCGCCAAAACCCCGCCGCATGCTGCATAGCTTAACGCTTTGGCGCGGCGCTGCCGGGTTTGGCTTAGCGGCGGCGTTGGTGATGGGTGTGATGCTGGCAAATGAACAGACTACATCGACGACGCCCGAGTACATGGTGGTGTTGCTGGCGCCCCAAAGCCAGTCCGCCGGGTGGGTGGTCCAGGCCTCAACCCGCCAGGAAATTGAGCTGATTCCGCTGGGCACCTTTGAAGTGCCGGAGGGCAAAGCGCTGGAGTTCTGGACCAAAGCCGATGAGTGGCAGGCGCCGGTGTCGCTTGGACTGGTGGAGCCCGGGGAGCCGATCCGTGTGCGCCTGGATGAGCTGCCGCCGCTTGAGGATAACCAACTCTTCGAGCTCACTCTGGAAGACGAGAGTGGCTCGCCCACAGGATTGCCGACGGGCCCCATTCAGTTCATTGGCCGTGCGGTAGAAATCTAGCGTTACGCGCCGAATCAAGTTGTCGCGGAAACCTAGAAGAACGTCAGCCCCACCTGGAAGAGGCGCTCCACATCGCGGATGCGCCGCTTGTCGATGACGAACAGAATCACGTGGTCGCCGCTTTCGATGACGATGTGGTCGTGGGCGATCATGACCTCCTTGCCGCGCACGATCGCCCCGATGGTGGTGCCGTCGGGCAGGTCGATCTCGCGAATGGGGCGGCCGACCACCTTGGACGACTGCTTGTCGCCGTGGGCGATGGCTTCAATGGCCTCCGCCGCGCCCCGGCGCAGCGAGTGGACGTTGACGATATCGCCACGCCGCACGTGGGTCAGCAGGCTGCCGATGGTCGCCTGCTGGGGCGAAATGGCGATGTCGATCTCGCCGCCCTGGACCAGGTCCACGTAGGCGGCGTTGTTGATCAGCGTCAGTACCTTTTTGGCGCCCAGGCGCTTGGCCAGCAGCGACGACATGATGTTGACCTCGTCGTCGTTGGTCAGCGCGCAGAAAATATCGCAGTCTTCGATGTTCTCTTCTTCCAGCAGCCGCTTGCTGGTGGCGCTGCCGTGGAGCACCACGGTGCGATCGAGCCGCTCGGACAGCGTGGTGCAGCGCTCCAGGCTGTGCTCGATGATCTTGACCTGGTGGCTGTGCTCTAGGTGCTCGGCCAGCCGCTCGCCGATATTGCCGCCCCCGGCGATCACTACCCGGCGGAAGTCCCGCTCGACCCGGCGCAGTTCGCTCATCACCGCGCGGATATCGCGCCGGGCGGCGAGGAAAAATACCTCGTCGTCGGCTTCGATGACGGTATCGCCGCGCGGAATGATCGGCCGGTTGCGGCGGTAGATCGCCGCCACTCGGGTGTCCACGTTGGGCATGTGGCGGCGTAGAAAGGCCAGGTCCTGGCCGACCAGCGGGCCGCCGTAAAACGCTTTCACCGCCACCAATTGGACGAGCCCACCGGCAAACTCCAGCACCTGCAGCGCGCCGGGGTGTTCGATCAGCCGGCGCACGTGGTCGGTGACCACCTGCTCGGGGCTGATCAGCACGTCGATGGGAATCGCCTCGTGGGCGAACAGCCCCTTGCGGGTCAGGTATGCCGAGGAGCGCACCCGGGCGATCTTGGTCGGGGTGCGAAACAGGGTGTGCGCGACCTGGCAGGCGATCATGTTGATTTCATCGCTGCTGGTCACGGCAATCAGCATGTCGGCGTCTTCCCCGCCCGCCTGGCGCAGCACGATGGGGTAAGAGCCCGCGCCGGTGACCGTGCGGATGTCGAGCTTGGTGTGCAGCTCGCGCAGTTTCTTGGCATCGGTATCGACGACGGTGATGTCGTTTTCCTCACGGGCGAGATATTCCGCAAGGGTGCCGCCGACCTGGCCGGCGCCGAGAATGATGATTTTCATGTGGTGTATTCCTCTCGGTCTGGCTCAAAGGCCAAGCGGTAGCCAATCCCCGGTTCGGTCTGCAAAATGCTGGGGGACTGGGGGTCGTCGCCTAATTTTTGACGTAGTTTGCTGATGATAATGCGCAGGTAGTGGGTATCGTCCTGGTGGCTGGGCCCCCAAATATCACGCAGCAGCTGGGTTTGCGTAATCACGCGGCCGGCCTGGGAGACGAGTGGTGCGAGCACCGCAAATTCCTTCGGTGTGAGGTGTACGGACGTTCCATTGACGCTGACCTGATAGGTCGTCAAATCAATCCTCAGGCCGCCGTGTTGGTAACGCCCTTCGCGACTGCCCTGTGTCTGGCGGCGCAACAGCGCGCGAATACGTGCCAGCAGTTCCTGAATGCCAAACGGCTTGGTGACATAGTCATTGGCGCCGCTGTCGAGGGCGCGTACTTTTTCAGCCTCATGCCCGCGAACCGATACGACAATGATGGGCACCTGGTGATGTTTACGTATGGCATTGAGTACCTGCTGACCGTCCATGTCCGGTAAGCCAAGGTCGAGCAGGACAAGGTCATAGCGCGTGGGGCCGGCGCCAAGTCGTGCCAGCCCTTCATGACCGGTTGCCGCTTCGGTCACCGCAAAATTCTGCGATGTCAGGCTGATGCGTAAAAAATGACGGATCTGGGGTTCATCATCGATCACCAGTATCCGGTGATGGTCAGTCGTCATGGGGTGGCTCCTGATGGGGCGGCGGCAGCGGAAGCGATATCTTCATGCAGGTGCCCTGGCCATCGGGGCCGTCGCAGGCACTAATGCGTCCGCCGTGGGCGCCTAGCATTGCCTGGCAAATGGCCAGGCCCAGTCCGCTGCCATGGGGGCCACGATCACCGTCGCTGCCGGTCACGAACATATCAAAGACACGCTCGCGCAGGTCAGCGGCAATGCCTGGTCCCTGGTCGGTGATGGAAAATATCAGCTGTGACGAATCGGGCGGCACCTCGGCACGTATGGCGATCTGCCCGCCAGGCGGGGAGAATCGCGCCGCGTTGTCGAGGACGTTGACCAGCGCCTGCTCGATGAGTGCCGGATGGACGTAGAGCAGCGGTAAGTCGCCAGGCCATTGCTGAACGATATGGCAATGCGCGAGGGCACTGCCGAGACGTTTGCGGGCCGACACCACCAGGTCGTCGAAGGCGATCCAGTCACGCTCGATTTTTAAATCGCCGTGGCCCAGGCGGGTCATGTCCAGCAGGTTCTGGATATAGCGGTTTAGCCGCTCGCTTTCGCTCAATACACTGTCCAGCAGCGCGAAACGATCTTCCTGGCTAAGTTGAGCGTCCAGCGTGCGTAAGGAGCTGGTGGCGCCAATAATAGACGCCAGCGGCGTACGAAAATCATGGGAGACCGATGACAGCAGCGCCGAACGTAAACGCTCGCGGTCTTCGGCCAGGCGCGCTGCATTCAGGTCCAGCAACCGCTGGCGACTGTCCCCTGCAAGCTTACCGACCACCAACGCGACCAGGAGAAAAAACAATAGCGTGACGAGCTGTTCCCTTTCTTCGACGGCCAGGGAAAAGTGCGGCACCGTGAAGCAGAAGTTAAAGGTCAGAAAGCCCAGCACGGCGCTGATCAGCGCTGCCGAACTGCCCGCCATGACGGCGCTTGCCAGCACCGCCGTCAAAAAAATCAGTGAAAGATTGGCCAGCGCCATCCAGGCGTATAGACCCCAGGCGACAAGCAGCGCGACAAGGGTTGTGATCAGTGCTGTGGCTACCTCGCGCAGAGTTGGCCAACGCAAGCGTTGCGCAAACCGTGGGAGGCGATAAAGCAGGAGAGTCATCAATGACATGGGTGACCTATCGTTGGCTTACGCTAGCGTCGCCAGAACATCGGCGTCAGCAGCACAATGACGGTAAGAATTTCTAACCGACCCATTAACATGCCGATACACAGTAGCCATTTGGCAGCGTCGGGCAGGGAAGCAAAATTACCGGCGGGGCCGATAATGTCGCCAAGACCGGGCCCCACATTGGTCACCGCCGTAGCGGCACCGGATAGGGACGTCACAAGATCAAGGCCCAGGGCTGATAAGCCCAGTGCCAATGCTGCGATGGTGATAAAAAAGAAGAATGAAAAGGCAACCACGCTGCGGGATATGTCGCTGGTCACTATCTGTTCGTTATAGCGAGTAGTGAAGACCCCGTTGGCATGAATCAGGTAGCGGAGCTGGTCACGCAGCATCAGCATGGCAATCTGGAAACGAAAAATTTTCATGCCGCCGCTGGTGGAGCCGCTGCATCCGCCCACAAAGGTCAGGTAGAAAAACGCGACAATGGCCAGTGCGCCCCATTGCGTGTAATCATCCGAGGCATAACCGGTGGTCGTGACAATGGATACGACGTTGAACGTGACGTGGGTAAGCGATTCGAACCCCGCGGCGCCATTCATGATCCGCCAAAGGGTGAGCAGACCAATCGCTATGCATAGCACGCCCAATAGCCCACGAACCTGCTGATCTTTCCATAGGCTGCTGCGAGAACCGCGCAGAAAGCGGATATAAAGCACGAACGGCAACGCCCCGCTGAGCATAAACAGACTGGCCATCCAGAGTATCCACGGCTGATCGGCATAGGCACCAAACGAAGCGTCTGAATTCGCGAAACCGCCGGTTGAAAGCGACGTCATGCCGTGAACGATGGCATCTAATGGATCCATGCCGCCTAGCCAATAGCTCAGCATGGCAATTAGCGTCATCACCACATAGATACTCAGCGTTGCCTTGGCGATCCCCCCGGTACGCGGCATGACCTTGTCCGACCAGTCGGACGATTCCGTATGGAAAAGCCGCATCCCGCCGACTTTCAGAAACGGCAGGATGGCGATCCCCATGACGATAATGCCGATACCCCCCATCCATTGCATGATCCCCCGCCAGAGCTTGAGCCCGTCGGAAAGATCCTCAATGCCCACCAGTATCGTCGAGCCGGTCGTGGTGATGGCAGACACTGACTCAAAGACGGCGTTGGTAAAGGTGAGTTGTGGGGCGCCAAGCACCAGCGGAAGGCTGGCAAAGCCACTGATGCTGACCCAGCTCGCAGCCGTGAGGATAAACATTTGCCAGGGTTTCAGTTCGAGGGTGGCGCGATAGGTAAGCAGCCAGGCGGTTGCCACAGCGGCAAGCACCAGCAGTACCGACACCCCAAAGGCCAATGCATCAGGGTCGCGTTCGGCCAACAGCACCGTTAGCGGTACCATCATGAATAACGCAAGGATAAGCCAAAGCACCGATAGCACTTTGACTACGGGCGCCCACTGACGGTAGGCGTATCGGCTGCGGTAAACCCATGGCGTTAGGTAATGCATTGCTTAGCTCGCTAGTTAATCGTTTTTAGCATGGCTCATCACATCACGAACGCGTATAAAAAGTCCGTAAAAAAACGTCATGTATTTCTATTGTTTCGTCGTGACACGAGCCAGCTTTAACTGTCACTTTTGGATGATGTAAAGGCTGCCTGCGTCGCGAGTTTCATCGCGGTGGATCATGGAGGCGAATTGCAGACCCGGGATACGTAGGTCGGTGCGATCTGGCATCTTCAGGCGTGTTGCTTGGCATGTTTCGAGGAGCTAAATCGCCTCGCGCATACAAAGCGCAGCCGCGGCTAGTCGTTATGCAACCGTGCAGAACCATAATAGAGTTAAGGTAACGCTCGAAGAATTTTTGTAGTAAAATTACACGCAATATTGCGTATAATGCCTTTTTTCAGATAGATTTTAGGTAATCTAACAACATTAGATCATCTAATGATCCACAGGAGCTGAGATGAGCCCGTCACCTGCTTCCCAGGGTGCCCCGCTGGGCGATCCGAATCACGCCATCGATTTAGCGCTGTTTGGCGCGCTGGGCGACTTGGCACTGCGCAAGCTGTTCCCTGCGCTTTACCACCTTGACCGCGAAGGCCTGATGCCCGAGAGCACGCGCATTCTGGGGTTGGCGCGCCAGGAGCACGATACCGCCGCGTTTCGTCAGCTGGTCAGCGGTGCTTTGCAGAAGCGCCTCAAGAAGGACGAGCAAGACAAGGAAAGCCTCACGCGCTTTCTCGATCGCCTGGATTACCTGCAGCTGAACTTTACCAGCGTCGACGGTTTTTCCGCCGTTCGCCAGTGGCGCGAGGGTTCACCGCGTCCCATGGTGGTCTATTTATCGGTCGGGGCGAAAATCTACGGCGATATCTGTCGCAACCTGCAGGCCAGCGACAGCCTGGATGACGAGACCCGGGTGGTGGTCGAAAAGCCGATCGGGTTTGACCTGGCGTCTTCTGAAGAAATCAATGACGCGATTGGCGAGGTCTTCCCCGAGTCGCGGGTTTACCGCATCGATCACTATCTGGGCAAGGAAACCGTTCAGAACCTGATCGCGCTGCGCTTTGCCAACCCGCTGTTCGGTACCCAGTGGAATCAAAACCATATTTCGCACGTGGAAATCACCGTCGCCGAAAAAGTCGGCATCGAGGGCCGCTGGGGCTATTTTGATGAAGCGGGCCAGCTACGCGATATGGTGCAAAACCATCTGCTGCAACTGCTTTGCCTGATTGCCATGGACCCGCCGTCCAACCTTGACGCCGACGCCATTCGCGACGAAAAGGTCAAGGTGCTCAAAGCACTCAAGCCGTTTACCGGTGAGGCGTTGGGCAGAGACGTGGTGCGCGGCCAGTACACGGCGGGCACCAGCGACGGCCAGCAAGTGCCGGGCTACCTGGAAGAAGAGGGCGCCAACACCGAAAGCCAGACGGAAACCTTTGTGGCCATGAAAACCGAGGTGGCCAACTGGCGCTGGGCGGGGGTGCCGTTCTACTTACGTACCGGCAAGCGGATGCCGGAGAAACTGTCACAGATCGTGATTCACTTCCGCCAGCAGCCCCACTATATCTTTGACCCAGACCAGCGAAACATTGCGGCCAACAAGCTGATTATTCGCCTGCAGCCGGAAGAGGGCATCGCGCTCCAGGTGCTCACCAAAGATAGTGGCCTGGACAAAGGCATGCGCCTGCGCCCCGGCCCGCTGCACCTGGATTTCAACAACGCCTTTCCCAAATCGCGCATCCCCGATGCCTATGAGCGTTTGCTGCTGGAAGTCATGAAAGGTCAGCAGTACCTGTTCGTGCGTCGTGATGAAGTCGAGCACGCCTGGCGCTGGTGCGATCAGTTGATCGACGGTTGGAAAACGCGGGAAACCCCGCCGCGCCGTTATCCGGCGGGGTCCTGGGGGCCGGTGGCCTCTATTGCCATGATTACCCAGGATGGTCGTAGCTGGTACGAGGATTATTAAGATGAGCGACGCACGCATTCAATTGGCCGAACAACTGGCTGAAGCCATCTTTCAGGCGCTAAACGACGACCTGGAGCACCAGGAGCGCGTGTTGCTGGTGGTCTCTGGTGGCTCAACGCCGGTACCGTTTTTTAAGGCGCTAGCGGCCAAGCCGCTGGCTTGGGAGCGGGTGGACATCACGCTGGCGGACGAACGCTGGGTCGAGGAACACAGCCAGGACAGCAACGCCAAACTGGTGCGCGAGCACTTGCTCCAGGGCGCGGCAGCGGCGGCTAACTTTGTACCCTTGACCTCTTCAGCGGGCACGCCTGAGGAAGGCGTGGCCGAGGTCAGTGAGCGAATGCTTGCGCTTAGCTGGCCAGCGAGCGTGGTGATTTTGGGCATGGGTGGCGATGGCCACACCGCCTCGCTATTTCCTGACAGCATGGAGCTGGGCCTGGCGCTCTCCACTGAGGAGCCGCTGGTGGCTGTGCGAACGCCCAGCCAGCCGCAGCCACGCATTACGTTTTCGGCGGACCGTCTGCATCAGGCGCGCCGCCACATATTACATATTACCGGCGACGATAAGCGAGCGGTGTTGGCCAAGGCGCTGAGTGGGGACGACGTGCGTCAACTGCCCATCCGCGCCTTCTTATCCTGCCCCTTGGCGATTTATTGGGCGCCTTAACGCCGCTTTCGCCAACAATAATTTGCTTGGAGACTCACACATGACCATTGATAAACAGCTACCGTCGACGCGCACCGCGGAGCTAGACAGCATTTGTCTGAAGGCCGAAGTGATTCCGGTGATTACCATTGATCGCCTGGAAGACGCCGTGCCGATGGGCCGCGCGCTGGTGGAAGGCGGCTTGACCGTGCTGGAAATTACCCTGCGTACCGAGTGCGCGCTGGAAGCCATCAAGCGCATGAAAGAAGCGCTACCGGGGGCGAGTATCGGCGTGGGCACGGTACTAACGCCTGCCCAGTATCGCCAGGCCGAGCAGGTTGGTGCTGATTTTGTGGTCACCCCAGGGGCGACCGACGCTCTGTACCGCTATGGTGTTGAAAGCCCGGTACCGATGTTGCCCGGCGTGTCGACTATCTCGGAACTGATGACCGGCTGGCAGTACGGCTATCGTCGGTTCAAGTTCTTCCCGGCGGAATCCAGCGGCGGTGCCAAGGCGATCAAGGCGTTTGGCGCACCAATTCCGGAAGCGCGTTTCTGCCCCACAGGCGGGATTACCGTTGATAACGCCGAATCCTACCTGTCGCTGCCCAACGTAATGTGCGTGGGCGGTTCGTGGCTGACGCCGAAGACAATGGTCGAGGCGGAAGACTGGGATGGTATTCGCGAGCTGGCCCGCCAGGCCGCCGAGCGCTTCCATCACTGAGCGGAAGCTAAGCGATAACGAGCACTCACGCCACTTGCCTCACGAAAACAGGTTCGTTTGAGCAAGTGGATTGCCCCGGACATGGTCCGGGGTTTTTTTGCTGTGGCTAAGCCAGACGCAACAGCGGGTCAGCAAGCCCGCGCACGCCAACGTTGGCGACGAACAGCCCCCCCGCTTGCGGCTGCTCGCGGCGCTGGTCGGCAGTAAACCCTTCCTGGGCGGTAGTGATGTAAAGCCGATCCAGATTCTCGCCCGCAAATGCCGGGCAGGAGGGCTGGCTAACCGGTAGCTCTACGTCGCCGATGACCTGGCCGTCGTGGTTCAGCCGCACCACTTTACCCGCCCCCCATAGGGCAAGCCACAGGCAGCCTTCGCTGTCGACCACCGCACCGTCCGGGTTGCCTTCAACCGCCGTGAAATCTGCCCAGGCAAGCGGTTCGCCTACAGGCCAACCTTGGCTATCCAACGCCCAGCGCATCACGATCCCGGTCGGCGTGTCGGTAAAATACGCCGCATCGCCTTGAGGCGAAAAGCAAATCGCGTTGGGAATGCTCAGCCCGCTGCGCATCTGGATAAGTTCTCCGCGATGTAAGCGGTAAAGGCTGCCCGCACCAGGTTCGGCGGTTTTGCCCATGGTGGAAAGCCATAAGCTGCCGTGGCGGTCCACGCGGGCATCGTTGCTGCGCGTAATGGGGTTATCGGCCTCAAAATCCGCAAAATGCGCAAGGTGCTGCGTGGTCGGATGAAACAGGCTCATGCTGTGCTCACCTACAAGCATCAGGCGGCCGTCGTCCAGTGGGGTGGCCAGCGAGACCATGTGCTCAAGCGGATAATCGCCATGCTCCCCGCTCTCCGTTGACAGCCAGTGCAGGCGTTTATTTAGAATATCGCACCAATAGAGTCGCTGGTTTGCGGCGTGCCACTGCGGGCCTTCGCCAAGCTCGCAGCGGCAGTCAACCGCCAGTGTCGCAACAGTCATTATTAGCCTCCGGCTTTTTGCCAAGCATCAACCAATATAGTGGCTTGCGCGCTAACCTGCTGGGGCGTTTGCCCCGGCTTATAAAGCGCGCTACCCAGCCCCGCGCCATCGACGCCAGCGGCCCGCCAGGCGGCGAAGTTATCGACGCCAATACCGCCCACGGCGTAAAGCAGCGTGCTCTCGGGCAGTACGGCTCTAACGGCTTTCATGCCGTCTAAACCGACCTGCACCGCAGGGAAGAGCTTTAGCCCGGTCGCCCCTGCGTCCAACGCATCAAACGCTTCGGAGGGAGTGACAATACCCGGCCAGCTATACATGGCCAAGCGATGGGATTCTTCGATAACGGCAGGGCGGCAGTTGGGCGAAACGATCAATCGGCCACCTGCGGCATAGACGTCGCGTACCTGCGCGGCGCTTAACACCGTTCCCGCACCGATCAGCGCTTGCTCACCAAAGGCGTCGGCCAAGCGTTGGATACTGGTCAGCGGGTCGGGGGAGTTAAGCGGCACCTCGATTTGCGTGATGCCTGCGTCAAGCAGGGCTTTAGCCACAGCCACCGCGTCATCGGGCGTCACCCCACGTAAAATGCCAATTAAAGGCAGTGTCATAGCGCTCTCCTTGGTTAGCTGGTGCTTATTACCGTGTGCTTTGATAAGCGAGCGTTAGCCCCGCCAATACCGCGTTATCGCCGTCAACGCGCTGGGTTTCGATGCCGAGGGCATGCAGGGCGAGTGCATAGCGGCGGCTGAGTGCTTCGTTGCCAATTAGCGTCACGCTTTCACCCGGCGATAGCTCGCGGCAGGCACCTGCCAGCTCCATGCCGATCGCCAAACCCGAGAGATGCGCAGCCAACACGGCACCTCGGGCATCGCCGCTGGGCAAGGAGTTATCCAGCAGGTCCTTGGCGCGCACGCCGAACAGCCGCTGGCTGAAGTGCTCGGGTGCCTGATAGGTGGCGTTGACCGCTTGGGTAAATGCTTGGCGACAGCCGTCGTGATGCAGGTCATCCTGCCCTACGGAGTGCTTCAAAACGGATTGCTGAGCGAGCAGTTGATACAGCTCGCCGGTTAAGTAGGTCGCAAACTCGGACACGGCACCATCGGTTAAGCGCGCCCATTTGGCGTGGGTGCCGGGCAGGCAAACATGGCCGCTAAAGTGCGGTGACTTGGCCACCAAACCCGCTAACTGGGTTTCTTCACCGCGCATGACATCAAAGGCGTGGCTTTGGCTGCCGGTCTGGCTTAGCCCGGGCAGCAAATGTACCCGAAGGCGCGTGTCGGCGAGGGGCGGCATCACCGCGCCGCGGGAGAGTTGATCAAGGCGCGTGGGGGTTGCCAGGTAGGCGGCTTCCTGCCAGCCCTGGCGCGCCCCGGCCATGCCGCACACCATCACCGGCGTTACGCCACTCGAGGGCAGCCAGTCGTCGACTACCTCAAGCAGGGTCGTTTCGTAGTCAGCAGGGGTTAGCGACAGCATGCCGCGCTCGCGGGAGGCGCTGTCCAACACATTACCTTGAGCGTCCATTGCCCAGGCCCGGAGGTTGCTGGAGCCCCAATCTACCGCAATCCAAGCTAGAGCATGTGTCAATTCACTCATATTGGCACTCATAGAGCTGTCTCCCGGTTCATTGCCTGGTTTACCACTCGGCAATCGAGCCGTCTTCGTGGGTCCATACCGGGTTGCGCCAGCGGTGGCCGACCTTGGCGCGTTCTTCAACGAAGGCTTCGTCAATCTCGACGCCAAGCCCTGGCCCTTGGGGAATCGCGCAGAAGCCGTCTTCAATGCTGAGCGCTGTTTTATCGACCAGGTAATCCAGCACGTCGTTGCCCTGATTGTAGTGGATGCCCATGCTCTGCTCTTGAATAAAGGCGTTATGGCTAACGGCATCCAACTGAAGCGAAGTGGCCAGGGTGAGCGGGCCAAGCGGGCAGTGGGGCGCAAGGGCCACGTCATAGGCAGATGCCAGCGCGGCGATTTTTAGCCCCTCGCTGATGCCGCCGCAGTGGGAAAGATCGGGCTGGACGATATCGATCATGCCGTCTTTCAACAGGTCGCGGAACTCAAAGCGGGTATGCAAACGCTCGCCGGTGGCCAGCGGGTAGCCAAGCCCGCTGGCAATATCGCGCAGGCAAGGCAGGTGTTCCGGGGCGACGGGCTCTTCCACGAACATCGGATGGAAGGGTTCCAGCTCGCGCAGCAGCGCTTTGGCCATGGGGCGGTGAACGCGGCCATGAAAATCGATGCCGATGCCCACGTCCGGGCCGACCGCAATGCGTGCTTCGGCCACCCGGGCGACCGCTTCATCCACTTTGCGGTGTGAGTCGACGATTTGCAGTTCGGGCGTGCCGTTCATCTTGAAGGCGGTGAAGCCCTTGTCGACCAGCGCCTTGGCGCCTGCGCCCACGTCGCTCGGCCGGTCGCCGCCGGTCCAGGCGTACATGCGCATTTTGTCGCGCACCGCGCCGCCCAATAGCTGGTGGACGGGCACCCCCAGATCGCGGCCCTTTAAATCCCATAGCGCCTGGTCGATACCGGCAATGGCGCTCATCAAAATCGGCCCGCCGCGATAGAACCCAGCGCGATACATGGTGTTCCACAAATGCTCGATACGGTGCGGATCCTGGCCTACCAGGTAGTCGGAAAGCTCATGAACAGCGGCCTCGACGGTCGCCGCGCGGCCTTCGATGACCGGCTCACCCCAGCCGTAGCAGCCCTCGTCCGTTTCAATTTTAAGAAACAGCCAGCGAGGGGGTACTTGCCAGGTTTTTAGTCGGGTAATTTTCATCAGGTCAGATCCTTGTTAATTGACAATGCCCAGGTCGATGGCCGTGCGGCGTAGCACTTCCCGCGCGGCGAACGATGCCGCGTCGACATCCCCACACACAATGGCTTCAAGGACGTGGCGGTGGCGGGTCAGGCTATCGTCAAAGGTGTCGGTGCGGTGCTGGGAGCTGTGAACCAGGGCCATGATCGAAGGACGTAGCAGATGGCCCATTTGCCGCCACACCAGGTTATGGCTGGCTTGGTAGGTGGCGTCGTGAAACATCACGTCGTACTCGGCGTGTTGGGCGCGAGCATTGGGGGACCGAGCCGTTTTCTGCATGCCTTCAAAGGCCGCTTCAAGCCGTGCGATATCGTCCGCGTCGGCGGCCTCAGCCGCCAGGCCCGCCACGACAGGCTCGGCCGAAAAGCGAAACGCATAGATGGCACGAATCAGCTGCGGGTCGAGGTTGATAAGCCCGGTCATCCATTCGCTCATCAGCGGGTCGAGCAGATGCCAATCGCTCATTTCACGCACCTGCGTGCCCCGCCCGGCGGTGCGGGTAAGAAGCCCGGCAGAGGTTAAGCGGGTCAGCGCATTGCGCACCTGGTTACGGCTCACATCAAAATGCGTGCCGATGTCCAGTTCCTTGGGAAAGGCATCACCGGGTTGCCAGTGGCCTGCCAATAATGCCCTGGCTAGCAAGCGAGCTAATCCAGCGGCATCGCCTTGGTGGTGGGGGAGCGTTTCCAGCGTCATAGCGGTCACGTGTTAAATAGTAGTGACGCCATGGTAGTAAATGTCAGACATTTAGACAAGCTCAGCGCTATTCGACCATCGTCTGCAATGTAGGGCGCTTGATAGCGCGCCCTGACGAGAAACGACTAGGTGGCGCTGCGCAATGCGTCAATATCGGCATGGGTAGGCAGCGCTGCGTAAGCGCCTGGGCGCGTCACTGCGTGCGCGCCGCAGCGGCAGGCGGTATTCACCGCACGGGTGAGAAAGTCAGCGTCCTGGTGCCAGGCTTCCTCGATGCCGTGACGCGAAAGCTCGGCCAGCAGCCCGCCGATAAACGCGTCGCCGCCTGCGGTGGTGTCCACAGCGTCAACCTTGGGCGGCGCGATGGTTTGATCGATACCCACGCCCTTGATCGCCACGCTATTGGGGCCGTCGGTAATCAGCATGACTTTCACGCCCGCGGCAAGGCGTTCCGCCACCCACGCCTCTTGCGGATGGTCGCCGCGCAGGTAATCAAGCTCGTCGAGCGATACCTTCACAAGCTCCGCACTATCCAGTAGCTGCGTCACCAGGCCAATATCCGCCGCTCCATCGATCCATAGATTATGCCGCAGATTGGCATCCACGCTGACCAGGCAGCCTGCGCGTTTGGCCATGGTGGCAATCGCCAAGGTGGTGTCGGCGATCTCGGGGTCGGTCAGGCTATTGCTGCACAAGTGCAGGATCGCGGGCTGTTCAAATACCCCCTGGGGCAGATCATCCAGGCGGTAAAGCAGATCAGCGGCCGGTGGGCGGTAAAAGTCGAAGGTGCGCTCGCCCTGGCTATCCCGGGAAACAAACGCCAGCGCCGTGCGCGCTTCTTTGGTAAGCACCACGCCCTGGGTATCCACGCCGTGGTGTTGTAGTTCACGGATTAAAAAATGCCCGAAGGTATCGTCACCCACCATGCCTAAAAACTGGCTGGGCACGCCGAGCCGTGCGCAGGCAACCGCCACATTGGCGGGCGCGCCGCCGGCGTAGGGGGTAAAGGTCTCGGGTCCTGTATCGTCGTTACCCAGACGGCTTGAGAGCATGTCGACGAGGGCTTCGCCAAAGGCAATGATCGGCGTCATCATGGGTCCTTGTGATTATTGGTCTGATGGAGAGACATAACCTACGCGACACAGTGGCCGCGTGCGGCTTCCAGTAATTCGTACCAGGCTTCTCTGGGAAGCGTATCGGGGCCTTCGAGCATAGCGGCAATGCGCTCGGGTTTCACGCTGCCCACCACGGGCGCAGGGCGATTGGGTAGCGTGCGTAGCCATGCCAGGGCAATTGCTCCGGGCGTGCTGTTGTGTTCGCTCGCCAGACGGAGCAGCACGTGGCTCACTTCGCCTTCCATCAGTGCGCCGCCCGCCAACGGTGACCAGGCCATCGGCGCGTGGCCGTCGGCGCACAGGTCGTCGAAGCTGCCGTCAAACAGCGGTGTGCTATGGGCGATGGAAAGCTCGATCTGATTGGCGCGCAACGCATGGTGCATGGCGTTTTGCAGGCGGCGCCACTGGCTGGGCAGGTGGTTGGAAACGCCTGCGGCGCCAATTTTTCCCGCGTTAATGGCGTCATCCAGCGCGCGACCGGTGGCCTCGGCGTCCATTAACAGGTCGGGGCGGTGAATCAGAAAGTGGTCGATTCGCTCGACGCTCAAGCGGTTAAGTGAATCATCAATCGCTCGGTTCAGGTACGCCGGGCTTGCGTTGTAGTGCTTGACCTTGCCCGAGCCAGGGGCGGGGTTGTCGTTGGCAATGCTGGCTTTCGTCACCACCTTGAGCCGCTTGGCAAGCGCCGGGCGGGCGCGCAGCGCCTGGCCAAATAGCGTCTCACCGGCACCGTTGCCGTAGATGTCGGCGTGGTCAAACCAGTGCAGGCCCTGCTCGAGTCGCGCCTCGATCCAGTCAGCCAGGTGATTTGCCTGGTGCATATCGGTGGCCTCGTGAAGACGCATCATGCCGAGTACGAACGGCACGTCGAAGGTTGGCGCGGGCATAAGGAGCTTCCTGTTGGTTGGCTTAAAACACTTCTTCGTTATGCAGTGCCTCGGCGGCGCCCAGCAGCCCCGTCCATGGATGGGTGACCACCCAAATGGGAATGTCGGCGTTGTACGCGCCCATGCGGCCTTTGTTGACGAAGCTGTCGCGCAGTTGGCTTTTCGGCAGCCAGTCAAGCAGGCGCGGCAGGATACCGCCGCACAGATAAACCCCGCCACGGGCGCCCATGGTCAGCGTGGCGTCGCCGCACACGTCGCCAAGGATTTTCAGGAACCGCAGCAGGCTGGTGGTGGCGGTGGGGTCGCCTGTGTTGGCGGCTTGGGTCACCTCTGCCGGGGTAGTGCAGCGCGGCGCCTGATCGTCAAGCGCGCAGTGGGCCTGATAAAGCTCGAGTAACCCTTGGCCGCACAGAATGCGCTCCACGCTCACCCGCTTGTGGCGCTGTAGAAACACGTCAAGCAACGCGCGCTCGGTGTCATCGGTGGGCGCGAAGGTAATGTGTCCGCCCTCGGTGGGCAGTGGTATCCAGGCGTGCTGGCCGGGGAAAACACCGGCCACGCCGAGCCCCGTGCCGGGGCCAATGACCAGCCGCGTAGAATGAGACTGAACGCTGCCGGGCTGTACTTCCACCAGGTTGTCTGCGCCAACGTGGGGCACGCCCAGTGCCTGGGCGGTGAAGTCGTTGATGATCTTGAACAGCGATAGGTTCAGCGTTTCGCGAACCTCGCTTTTCATGAAGTCCCAGTGGTTGTTGGTCATCTTGACCCGCTCGGCATGAACCGGGCAGGCAAACGCCAGACAAGCCTCGCGCGGGGCATTTTCACCCGTTGCGCCTACCCGGCTCAGGTAGTCCTGAATCGCCTCAATAACGCCTGGGTAGTCCGCGCAGGGGAGATTGATAATATCGTGCGGGGTAATGTCGCCTGGTGTCACCAGCGCCAGGCGTGCATTGGTCCCGCCGATATCGCCGATCAAGGCCGGTCGCATCAGGCATCCTCTTGGAGAATCTGTCCTTCCTGGCGGGCCAGGTCGTCGGCCTCAAAGCCGCCGAACACCCCGGCGCCTTCCTCGCCGCGCATGGCCAGGTGGCGGAAGCCAGAGAATAGCTCACGGCCAAGACCAACGTGGTAGTGATCCAGGTTGCCGATGGTCAGTTCGCGCTCGGCCCAGTTGGCGGGGTCTACCTTGGCGTTGAGGGTCCCGGCGTTGGCGTCCAGGCGTACGATATCGCCATCGCGCAGTTTCGCCAGTGGGCCGCCGTCCAGGGCTTCCGGACTCATATGGATAGAAGCCGGCACCTTGCCTGAGGCGCCCGACATGCGGCCGTCGGTGACCAGCGCCACTTTATAGCCACGGTCTTGCAGCACACCCAGGAAGGGCGTCAGCTTGTGCAGCTCCGGCATGCCGTTGGCCTTGGGCCCCTGGAAGCGAACCACCACGATCACGTCGCGATCCAAATCACCGGACTCGAAGGCGGCCTTCATCTCGTTCTGATCTTCAAAAATCTTCACCGGCGCTTCGACGATGCGGTGCTCTTCGGTGACCGCCGATACCTTGATGACCCCGCGGCCCAGGTTGCCTTTCATCACCGTCAGGCCGCCGGTGGGCGCGAACGGGTTGGCAACGGTGCTTAGCACGGCTTCGTCGAGGCTTTTCTCAGGACCTTCGTGCCAGACCACCTTGCCGTCTTCCAGGAAAGGCTCCTGGGTATAGGCGGTCAGGTCGGTACCGAACACGGTGGGAATATCGCCGTGGAGCAGGCCTGCGCCCAGCAGCTCGCGGAACAGGAAGCTCATGCCGCCCGCCGCCTGGAAGTGGTTGATATCCGCCTGGCCGTTGGGGTAGACCCGCATTAGGCTTGGGGTGACCGCGGAGAGGTCAGTGAAGTCATCCCAGTTGAGGGTGATGCCCGCCGCTGCCGCCATGGCAATCAGGTGGAGCGTGTGGTTGGTCGAGCCACCGGATGCCAGCAGCCCAACCACCGCATTGACGATCGCGCGCTCGTCAATCTGCTTGTAGAACGGACGGTACTCGCCACCGGGTTCGGTATTGCGAATGGCCTGTTCGGTGGCGTAGCGGGTCAGGGCCTCGCGCATCTCTGTGCCGGGGTTGACGAACGAGGTGCCCGGCAGGTGCAGGCCCATCACTTCCATCATCAACTGGTTGGAGTTGGCAGTGCCGTAGAAGGTGCAGGTGCCGGGGCTGTGGTACGACTCGGATTCGGCCTCCAGCAGGGCATCGCGGCCGACCTTGCCTTCGGCGTACAGCTGGCGGATGCGGGCCTTTTCCTTGTTGGGCAGGCCGCTGGGCATCGGGCCGGCCGGCACGAACATCGCGGGCAGGTGGCCAAAGCGTGCCGCGGCAATGAATAGCCCCGGCACGATCTTGTCGCACACGCCGAGATACAAGGCTGCGTCGAACATGTTGTGGGAAAGGCCCACGGCGGTGGCCATGGCTATTACATCCCGAGAGAACAGCGACAGCTCCATGCCAGGCTGGCCCTGGGTCACACCATCGCACATCGCCGGTACGCCACCGGCAAACTGGGCCGTTGAGCCCATCGCGTTGGCAGCGGCTTTAATAGTGGCCGGGAAGGTTTCAAACGGCTGGTGAGCCGAGAGCATGTCGTTGTAGGCCGAAATGATCCCCAGGTTGGCGCTGTTCATCAGCTTGAGGGAATCTTTTTCCTGCGGGCTGCAGGCCGCAAACCCATGGGCGAGGTTACCGCATGAGAGCTCGCCGCGATGCACGCCGCGTTTATGTTGGTCGGCCATGCGACGCTCGTAAAGCGCGCGCCGCTCGGCAGACCGCTCACGTATGCGTTGGGTAACCTCGGCAACGGTGGAATTTAAAGTGGCGTGTATTGAGCTCGGCATAGGGACCTCTGCGTGGTAGAGACGGTGAGTCAAACCTGTAGTTATTTTACATTTTTTGGGGGCGATAGGAGAGACCTTACGGCAATAAAAGCGCTAATTGTAGTTTTATTACCCTAATTGATGACAACTATCGCCCTAGGTATTCAGGGCTAACGACGGATTGCGATAGCGGTAATTGCCCGCTTGATAAGCGTAAATCGCAAGTATAGCAGGCCTGCTTTTGCTACCATCCCCTCTCTCGTGATGCTGAACGCTTTGGAGCCACCATGCCCACCGATGTTGCCCCGTCTATTATCGAGCGTATCGCGCCGGTAGACGCAGACGCAGGCGAACGCACCCGCGCCTATCTCGATACGTTGACCAAACCGCCGGGCAGCCTGGGTGAGCTGGAAGCGCTGGCCATACAGCTGAGCGCCATCACCGGAGGGCAAACGCCCAATGTGACGCCAGCCAGCGTGCTGGTATTCGCCGCGGATCACGGTGTAGCCGAAGAGGGCGTGTCCGCGTTTCCCCAGGCCGTAACGGCGCAAATGGTCGCCAATTTCGCCAGCGGCGGTGCGGCCATCAATGTCTTTGCCCGGCAGATTGGCGCGAATATCGACGTCATCGATGTGGGGGTGGCAACACCCTTGGCCGTGGCGGGCGTGACGCATGCCAAGGTACGCCCAGGCACAGCCAATATGGTGGTTGAAGACGCCATGCAATCCGATGAAGCCCAGGCAGCGATTAACGTAGGCGTGGCCGCCGTGGAACGTGCCAGCCACGCCGGGGCCAGGTGCATCATCGTCGGCGAAATGGGGATCGCCAATACCACCGCCAGCAGCGCTATGCTGGCGGTGTTGACCGCTACCCCAGTGGCTCAGGTGGTTGGCGCCGGGACCGGTATCGATAGCGCCCGGCAAGCCCATAAGGTGGCGGTGATCGAACAGGCGATTGACGCGCGTCGGGCGGACCCGGAGGACCCGCTAGCGGTGCTCGCCAAGCTGGGCGGGCTGGAAATCGCTGCGATGACAGGCGCTTATCTGGCTGCGGCCGCGTATCGCTTGCCCGTTGTCGTCGATGGTTTTATTGCCACCGTGGCCGCGCTTACCGCCTGCCGGTTATGCCCAGACGTACGCGGTTACCTGGTATTTGGCCATCAGTCAGAAGAACCTGGCCACTCAACCGCATTGGAAGCCCTTAAGGCCAAGCCCCTGCTTAATCTGGGCATGCGCCTGGGCGAGGGCAGCGGGGCGGCGCTGGCATTTCCACTCCTGCAAGCGGCAGTCGCCATGCTAAATGAAATGGCGACCTTTGCCGATGCGGGCGTTAGCGGCAACACCGGCCAATGACAGTATTCAGCGATTATCTACCCGCGACGCTGGTATTGGTCATCGTGGCTATTATGGTGGATCTGGTCATCGGCGATCCGCGCTCGCTGCCGCACCCGGTGGTGGTGATTGGGCGTGCGATCAGCGTGCTGGAAACACGCTGGAATCAGGGCAGCGACAAGCAGCGCCGGCGGTCGGGCGTTATGCTTACCGCCACGATAGTGCTGGCGACGTTCGCGAGCGCTTGGTTGGTACTCAGGCTGCTTAGCGCTTTGCATCCCTGGCTGGGAATTGTTGCTGAGGTATGGTTACTTGCCACCACGCTTGCTATCAAAGGCTTGGCTGATGCAGGGCGCGCCATTGCGGTGCCGCTTGCAAAGGGTGACTTGCCCGCCGCACGGCAAGCGCTGTCCATGATTGTCGGGCGCGACACGCAAGGCCTTGACGAAGCCGGCATCACCCGAGGGGCAGTTGAAACCGTGGCGGAAAATACCGTGGATGGCATTACCGCGCCGCTATTTTTTGCGTTGATAGGGGGCGCACCGCTGGCGCTGGCCTACAAGGCAGTCAATACCTTGGATTCCATGGTGGGGTATCGCAACCAGCGCTATGCCGATTTCGGATACGCTTCCGCCAAGCTGGATGATATAGCCAACTGGATACCTGCTCGTTTAACTGCGCTATGTCTATGGTTGGCGGGCCTGATAATGAGCGTTCCAAGGGCGTATGCCTTGCATTGGAAGGGCGCCTTGCGGGGCACCTGGCGCGATGCACCGCGTCACCCAAGCCCCAACGCTGGCTGGCCGGAAGCCATGGTGGCGAGGTTGCTCGGCGTGCAACTGGGCGGCACCAACTACTATGAGGGGGTGGCTTCCTGTCGTGCGACGCTAGGCAAGCCGCTGGAGCCGCTCAGAGTTGCCCATATCGACGCAACGATTCGTTTAATGCACGGTGCCTGGGTGCTATTTATGCTGCTGTCCGCTGTCTTGATGGTTGCGCTGAGCCTGTTTCCCCCGAGGTTTTTATGAGCACATTTACATGGCCCAGCCACGGCGGCCAAGCCGAAGCGCTATTGGCCCACTTTGGCTTGCCCGCCACTCATCGGCTGGACGATTTTAGCGCCAACCTTAATCCCTTGGGGCCACCCGCCTGGGTGCGCGACTGGTTAACCCAACAGTTGGCAGGCCTTGAGCGCTATCCGGCGCCGGATTATTCCGCAGCCCGCCACGCCATCGCAAGCTATCACCAACTGCGCCCCGAGCAGGTGCTGCTGACAAACGGCGGCGCCGAGGCGATTTTTCTTGCCGCTGCGCTACATGCCTGGCAGCGCGCGGCAATTATAACACCAAGCTTTGGTGAATATGCCCGTGCTTGCTGCGCCCACCGGCTCTCAATCGTTGAGATCGCGCTGCCCGTGCCGGACTTTGACCTGGATGTTGATACGCTGTTGGCAAGGCTTAATGATATCGATGTGCTGTTTCTGTGTCGGCCCAATAATCCCACAGCGACACTTATCGATACCTCGACCATGGAGATACTGCTGGATTACACGGCTTGGGCGGGCTGCCGGGTGGTGGTGGATGAGGCTTTTGTGGACATGGTCGGCGATACGCATGATGCGGTGTCGCTGGTACCGCTGCTGGATCGCTATCCGCATCTAATTCTGCTGCGCTCGATGACCAAGTTTTATACGCTGCCGGGGCTACGGTTAGGCTATATGCTGGCGGATGAAGCCACTATTCAGGCGGCACAGGCCCACCAGCCGCCCTGGAGCGTGAATCACCTGGCGGCGGAGTTGGTAGCGCCGCTGCTGGCGGACGGTGCCTTTACCCGCCGCACCCAGCGCTGGTTAGCCAGCGAGCGGCGCCCTATGGAGCAAGTGCTTGCCCAATTGGGGCTGGAGGTGGTGCCAAGCCAGGCGTGCTTCTTTCTTCTCCGCCCTGGCGTCGAGCTACGCGCCGCAGGTATCTCCAGCGACGTGCTATTTGAGCGGCTGCTGCGCCAGGGTGTATTGGTGCGCCATACGCATAACTTTACCGGACTCGATGGCGACTGGCTGCGTGTAGCCCTGCGCGATGCACCTGCTAATCATCGGCTAGTGAGCGTGCTTAAAACAGTAACTGCCAAAACAGGTGCTGCATGATTGTCTTTATAAGCGGCGGGGCACGCTCCGGCAAAAGTGATGTAGCCGAGCAGCAGGTGGTGGATGCCGCGGGCAGCGCAGCTTGCTACTACCTGGCCACTGCCAAGGTCACGGATGACGAAATGGCCGAGCGAGTGGCCCGCCATCGCCAGTCCAGAGACGAGCAGAGGCAAACCGCTCAGTGGAAGACTATCGAAGCGCCGCTGGCGATTGATCAGGCGCTCTCTGACGTGCCCGATGGCTGCGCCGTGCTACTGGACTGCCTGACGCTCTGGGCCAGCCAGGTGCTGTACGCCAGCGAGCTTAGCGAAGATCAGGGCCTGGCGCTGCTGGCCGACACCATAAAGGATGCCCGAGCGCGTAACGTGCACCTAGTAATTGTGTCAAACGATATCAACGAATCGCTGCCGCCCACCGATGCTGAGACCTGGCGTTATCTCGCCTTTCTCCAGCGCGCCCACCGCTGGCTGGCCACCGAGGCCGACGCCGTTGTTGAGGTAATCGCGGGCTGCGCCCTGAACTGGAAACCTGAGCAGTGGAAGCATGAGCAGGGGAAACCCCAAAAGGAGCGGTTGCTGTGAAAAACGCTCTGTTTGGGCTCGTGCTGGCGCTGCAATTTCTGACCCGAATCCCCATTCCCATCGCCAGCCCCTGGACGCCTGTAACCCGGCGCTGGGCGGTGCGTGCCTACCCGCTTGTCGGTCTGCTGATCGGCAGCATCTTGGTGCTGGTGGCATTTGCCATGCACAACGTCCCCACGCCGATCACCGCGCTGGCGCTGCTTAGCCTTTGGGTCGCGCTTTCCGGTGGGCTGCACCTGGATGGCGTCATGGATATCGCCGATGCGCTGGGCAGCAATCAGCTGCTGACGCGCCGTTGGGAAATCATCAAAGACCCGCAGATCGGCAGTTTCGGCATGCTGGCGCTGGTGTTTCTGCTTGCCTGGAAGGGCGTATTGGTTTGGGCACTGCTTGCCTACCAGGCGCCGCTCTGGTGGCTGCTGGTGGTGCCCGCACTCGGGCGCTGGACGGGCGTTGCCTTGCTTGTCCTGACGCCCTGCTCCCAGCAAAAGGGTTTGGCGTGGAGTTGGCAGCAGTCGCTTAGCGGCCCGGATGTGGCCCTGGCGCTGGTGCCGCTCGCGTTGATGGCGTTGCTGGCACCCTCGCTTGTGCTGATTGGGCTCGCGACGGCGGTCTTTGTGGCGCTTTCACGCGTGTTTATGTTGCGACTGTTTAACGGCATCAACGGCGATATGGTCGGTGCCACCATTGAAGGAGGAGAGCTTTGGCTACTGATCTTACTGTGGAGCTGGTGGCAGTTCGCCACGGTATCACCGCCTGGAATCTAGCTCGCCGCTACCAGGGCCAGCGCGATATCCCGCTGCTGTTTCCCGATGCCGAGGCGGGCCTGCTGGCGCTGCGCGAAGCGCTGGCGGACGAGCGTTTCGATGCCATTTATTCAAGCGACTTGAACCGCTGCCAGCAGACGCTTGAGTGGATTCAGGCCGCGAAAGAGGGTGTGCACGTTGCGCTGGAGCCGCGTCTGCGCGAACTCGACTTTGGCGAGTACGAAGGCAAGGTGTATGACGAACTCAAAGACCTGCCGCACTATCGCGCCTGGATTGACAGTGTCGGCGAGCGGCAGATTCCCGGCGGTGAATCCGCCGCCCAATTGCGCGCACGTCTGGAGGCCTGGCTGCATGCTGTGGCCGCGAATGCCCAGCAAAGCGAGCACCGCAAAATTCTGGCCGTCACCCACGGCGGCGTGATCCGTGAACTGCGCCGTCGTTTTGAAACCCTTCATTTCTGGGATGGTTCGGTGAGTCAGGCCCAGGGCAGGCGCTGGACACTTACTTATCACACCGATGCGAATGGCAAAGGAGATTGGCAATGCAGCTCTTCATCGGCGGTGCCTGCGCAGGTAAACGCGACGTCGTAACGGCTCGCTTTCCCGATGCCGTATGGTATCGGCTTGCGCCGGAGCAGCGGCTGGATGCGTGTCAACAAACGCTGCTTGCCGATACGCCGTTGGTGATCACTGGCGTGTTGGAGTGGCTCGAAGCCGCATCAGGAAGTATGCAAAACGATGCGTTCCGTGAGCAATGGCAGAGGGATATGACCTGCCTCTACCAGCGCGCCAGCCAGATAAACGCACCGTTGATTATCATCGCCCACGAAGTCGGCTGTGGCATCGTGCCCATGCAGCCCGAACAACGCCGCCTGCGCGATCTCAATGGCTGGTTCGTACAAGACGCTACCCGTCAAGCCGACCAGGTTTGGTATGTGCGGCATGGGTTGGTGCAGTTGATTAAGTAGTTTGCCCGGCTTTTTATCACGATAGCGCGGGCGAATTTTTGCCTGTTTTGTAAGCGATTTCTTACGCCGTGTAAGAGATCGCTGTGACTTGTCCTAAATGGGTTGTGCTTCGCTTCTAGCTCGCTATTCTGATCGTTTTTATTAGCAGTTGACGATCCAGGGAGCGGGATTATGTCTGACAGGATGGGGGCGCATAAGACAGGCCTGCAATTCACACTAACACTACCTGGCGTTGACGATATCGCGGTGATCGACTTCACCCACCGCGAAGCGCTCTCCCAACCCTTCGAGCTGGCGCTGAACATTGCCAGCCGCGACGGCAGCCTGGACGCCGCCGAACTGCTGGATCGTGAAGCGTCATTGACCATCTGGCAGGACGGCGAACCGCTGCGCCGGGTGCACGGCATTGTCAGCGAATTTGGCCGGGGCGACCGCGGCCACCGCCGCACCTTCTACTCGCTGGTGTTACGTCCCGCTTTGTGGCGGCTTTCCCTGCGCCACAACTCGCGGATCTTCCAGAAGACCGACCCGCTCACCATCATCAATACCCTGTGCGATGAGCGCGGCATTCGCGACGTGGCCTTTGCGGTCACACGTGAGCTCCCCGAGCGCGAATACTGCGTGCAGTACCGCGAGACCGACCTTGCCTTTATCGAACGCCTAGCCGCCGAAGAGGGGCTGTTCTATTTCCATGAGTTCGAGGATAGTGACAACGGCGCCCATCGGCTGATCTTCGCCGACGACCCACAGCTACTCACTAGCCTAGGCGAGCGCAGCTACCATAGTCGCGCGGGTGGTACCGCTCCCATGCGCCATGTGCGCAAGCTCAGCCATACCGCCCGAGTGGCGAGTTCATCCGCCACGCTGAAAGACTACAGCTTTAAAAATCCCGCCTATGCGCAACTCCACGACCACCTGGGCCGCGACGTTGAGCAGCACGGCCAGCAAGTGGACTACGAACACTACGACTACCCCGGCCGCTACAAGCAGGACGCCTCCGGCGAGCCCTTTACCCGCATCCGCCTGGAACAACTGCGCCGCGAGGCGATTACTGCCAGCGCGGAAAGCGACCTGCCAGAACTGGCCCCCGGCCTGCGCTTTAGCCTGACCGACCACGACACCGACAGCCTCAACCGCGATTGGCAGGCCATCGAAGTACGTCATGTCGGCGAGCAGCCCCAGGCGCTGGAAGAAGACGGCATCACTCAAAGTGATTCTGCCGGGATGACCCGCTACCACAATCAGGTCACGCTGATCCCCGGTGATGCCCCCTGGCGAGCAACGCCTAATCCCAAACCCCGCGTCGATGGCCCCCAGGTTGCCTTTGTGGTTGGCCCGGAAGGCGAAGAGATTCACTGCGACGAGCACGGCCGGGTCAAGGTCCAGTTCCCCTGGGATCGCTACGCAGAGCCAAATGACACGGCTAGCTGCTGGGTACGCGTCGCCCAGGGCTGGGCGGGCGGCGGCTATGGCAGCATCGCCATTCCGCGCATTGGCCACGAAGTGATTGTCTCGTTTCTGGAGGGTGACCCAGATCAGCCGCTGGTTACCGGGCGTACCTATCACGCCGTCAACACCGCGCCTTACCCGCTGCCCGAGCACAAAACCCGCACGGTGCTGCGCACCCAGAGCCACAAGGCCGAAGGCTTCAACGAACTGCGCTTTGAAGACGAAGCGGGCGAAGAACAGATCTGGCTCCACGCCCAGAAAGACCTTGAGCTACTGACGCTCAACGACCGTGTTGAAGATATCCGCAACGACAGCTTCTTGAAGGTCAATAACGACCGCATCAGTGAAATCGACAACGACGATCACCACACGGTGCACGGCAATCGCTTCGAGCACACCGAAGGCCAGCAGCACCTCAGCATTGACGGTACCCTGCACATCAACACAGGCCAGGCCTGGCTCAGCGAAAGCGGCCGCGAGCTGCACATCAAAGCGGGCCACAAGGTGGTGCTGGAAGCGGATAGCGAATTAACCCTCAACGCCGGGGGAAGTTTCCTCAAGGTGGACGGCAGCGGCGTCACCATGGTGGGCCCCAACGTCAAAGTAAACGCAGGCGGCAGCCCCGGCAATGGCAGTGGTCAGGCAGTGGAAGGCCCACTGCTGCCAGGGCATGCGATGGCGGAGATGCATGAAGATGTCACCATGGGGCCAGTTTTCGGTAAGCGACTTGAACAAGCCATGGTTGATGATATTCCTTTGGTTGAGCTTTGCCAGTTACAGCGTGATGGAAGCTGCCCGCTAGCTGACTGTCCTTGTAGAAATAAGGTGACGTGATGAGAGTCATTCAAGCAAGCACGTTATCGCAACTGCTAAATCAGAATAACGGACTGCAGCATTGGCTTGTGCTGGAAGAAAACGGAAAAACGTTATCGTCTCTTTATCGGCAACTGCAAAGTGTCGATTTTGATTGGTTGTTTCTCCAGACTCGCTATAAAGATTTTTTGAAGCGAAGCCCTATTGTGATGCCTTTGAACCAAGCTACTGGAGGCATTCTAGAAATGTTTTCTGCAGATCCCAGAAGGGGCATTGCACCTGGTATCGTTATAGCAAGTCGCGCGCCGAGAAACGAAGTGTTAGCGCACTTGCGAAGCTGTCTGGAAGTAGCATTTTACGGCAACCGAAAAGGGATGTTGCGCTTCTATCACCCAGATATTGCTGCTGCGCTTTTTAGTCAGCCTGAAGGGGTTAGTGGACAGTGGTTTGGGCCAATAGACCAGTGGATATGGCAAGGTCACGAGATGGGCGTTAAACCCACGGCATCCCCTCTGTGGCAAGCACTGGAAGCAGGTGGTCAAAAGGATGAAAGCGTGTCTGCTGCCCGCCAGGTGCTACGGCTGACTAGGCACCAGGAGCATGCGCTTGAACGTTATATTCGATTAACAAGGGCATTTAAACAGAATAGAAACCCTGGAGAGTCGTTGGACGATATGGAAATACGACGACATTTCTTGGGCACCGATATAGCACGGCAAGCGTTATTCCCAACTGAAAATCATAACCCGGTTAGCGCCACGGCAGAGAGCAGCGTATGAGCCAGGAACTGAGCCAACATAAGGCATGTGAAGAGCCCAAACTGTTTATCCAGGTACTTGGTAAAGACCACCCTGAAGGTCATCGGTTCTTATTTTATGATGAACATGACGAGCAAGAGCAGCCTGCGTTAACAGATGCTGTTGAAGAAGAAGACCTGCCGGAACCGATAAGCCGTATCCATAGTTGGGAGTGGGAGGCAGAACCAAACCGCAATGTCTGGTTAGAGATTGCCAGCGATGAAGGGGCCCCGATACGTGTACCGCTGTTTGCTGGTGTGGGTAAAACCCCCTGGCAAGAGCATGAACGCGATACGATTTACCAGCAGTATGTTGTTCAGCCCATTGTGCCGCTCGCCTTTTGGCAATCCCTGGTGGAGGACACCTCCCATGCCCTGCCGAGCCGTAATGGCTACTTATATATTTGCTATCGTGGTGCACTATGGCGTGAAATTGAAGTGTCAGTTTCTGAAGCAGATGAATGGCAATTCAAGGATGTAGACCTGGCAAAGCACCGCGATGAAAGCGATGGCTTTGTTGATGACCGACGTTCAGCAACTGGCCAATCCCTTACAGAAATATGGTTGCCTGCCCGTCGTGCCTCAAAATGGCTAAGCGGCGAGCTCAAGGTAGCATTTTCAGATGTTCAATGGTCAGCTGCCCGGCTAAACTGCCTAGAAACAGACACGGCGGAGGTTAACCAGCGTTTCCAACCAGTCTCCCTGCAAAACCCATCTGATCGCATTGTGAGCGGTCAGCTACTTGATGCTGAGCAATTGGTGCCCCAGCGCCAACGTACTCCCTGCCTAGAGTTGCAAATTGCTCACCCGCCACTTTGGGTAGAGGATCTTTCAGGCAACGCTGTTTCTTCACTCTATCAGCAAGCTTTAAGCGAACAGCAAAGCTTCGACAGAGGAGGCTCAGAAGCGGTTAATGGGGCTTGGAACGAAGCCAATCGAGACACCTCACCTTTAAAGCATGAAGTGGGCCTGCGGGCTGCCGCTGCAGATGTGGTGTGCCATTCATACCGCCGCAGTTCTACATCGACTCAAAAAGAAGAAGAAAACGAGCCACCCAATTGGGAGGAATTGCCTGATGGCGGTGATGTTTTAGAAGATGCGCGCCAACGTCATATCCCCGGGCTAATTATCAACGACCCACTGTTCGAGCTTCGCCACGCGCTGAGCCAGATGCAATTATCCCAAAACTACTTATCGATACTGCTTGAGCGCTGCGCGGCTCAGCCCCACTACCGAAGTGCCATTATGGTACAAAAGCGCATCATGCCCGAACACATTGGTGGTCAGAGCAACCCTTTACGACGCTTAGCATCGGAGCCAGCGCTTGACTACCTTGGCGGAGAGTTTCACACCAGTGTGGCCACGCTGGCCCGGGATATTGCTCATCGGCTTTGGGAATTTCACCAGACACGCCTAGCCGAGCTAATAGGAACTTCAAGCTATCAGCGAGCGTTGATAGATTACTTTAGCCTGGAGGAAAGCGATTATTTAAGTGGCTTCTGCCTGGTAGAGCAGTGCTTCACCGCCCTAAGTCTCGATCCAAAGCGCGCCGACATTTTAGTGAATGAAGATACTCCAACCCAGCTCCATACCGCTAACAATCGAGCCGCCCAGCGCACTTTGCTTAGTCTATTTGAAGAAGGTAGCACTGCACCGCTGCATGCCATGTGCTTCCCCGACAGCGAAACCCACCCAGTTGACCAGCCTTTTGTGCTCCCGGAAGAGGAAAGCAATGATGGTACAGGCCGCTTTCGTGCTAAAGCCTTGACAGACGAAAGTAAGCGAGGGGATCCGCCAGATAAAGAAAACCTGCAAACCGTAGAAGTCTCACTGCTTGCCGCCGCCGCCCGCCTAAATACAATTGGCGAGCTCAACCGCTGGTCAGGGGCAATGGATAATGTCTTCGGCCGCATAGCGGAAAGCGGTAAAAGCTTACTAAGCCAAGTAGCGGAACCTAGTGAAAGAGTAGCGATGGCTGCAAGAATCTATATGCCTGCCTTTAACGCATCACGTGGTGCGTTGCATACTCTACTGGGCGACTTAACTTTCCAGCCGTTGGGCAATGTCGATATGAGCCGTGTCGCATTGCTAGGTGTGGAAGATATCCAATCAGGTATGACATTTGGGCTAGACAGTGCTGATCGCAACTACATTGCGCGCAATAACCATCGCCAATTTTATGGGGAGATCTATCGCACATCCAATGGTGAATTGCTAGGAGGCACTAACCAAAGCCGTTTACGCTCGATGAGCGATATCGGCGAAGCCCGTGCGGTGCGCTTTATTTTTGCCCCTATTGATTCTGAAGCAGCGCAGTTAGTTAGGCGTGGGGGCGAACGAATTGGCTTCACTGAGCGAGCGATTAGTGCCACCCGGCTGCCTTATATAATGGTTGTCATTCAGGGGATGAACTTGGGACAGAGTCTCGCTACAATTTCTAACTCCAAGAAAGCAGCATTTGCCACAATTTCTGCTGGCGTCGATATGGCTCTATCTATATTAAATTTAAGCGACTACATATCACGCCGTAATAATGCTCCGCAGTCCATTGTTAAAACAAGTAATATTAGTCAGAAAATACTCATCCGGAATGGTCAAACTAACGTTGTCAGCCGCCTTTTTCCTAGCTTAATCCGTGTTAATTGGATGTTTTCAAAAGCGGCAGGGCTTTTAGCAGCAGTTACAATGACCTGGGAGGCAATGGAACGATTTAAAGAAGGTGATATGGATGCTGCGGTAGCATATGGCATGGCTGCGGTAGGCGCTACGATGCTAATGGTGTTTAGTGGGCCCGTCGGTTGGATAGGGCTGGCACTATTGGTGGGCGGTGCGGTTACTGGCATTCTGCTAACCGATGGCCCGCTGGAACAGTGGATTAAGCATGGCCCCTTCGGCGATCAGCGTGGTGTAGCCCCATGGTTGGAAGAGCCAGATGAGGCCTACTACCGCCTGCAAAGCCTGTTGGCTAACATTACTATTACCGCCCGCAGAGTGCCTCCACATGAGAGTGATGCATTAATGGCCCAACTGGGCAATACCCATAATCGCCCCACGCCTGCATCATTTTTAACCGGGAAAATGTGGCAAGAGCATCTTCAGCGGACACCTATCAATACGGCAATTGAAGTAAAAAGCGGTCTACCCGGCATGGGGGTTGAATTACAGGATGTAGCGATCATTAGGCGCCTAGAAGGAAAAACCTACAATACGCCGGCATTTAGCGGTTGGATTAAAGAATCTGAAACGCAGATTACGCCACTGTTGACTCAGCTTTCTGCGCACTCCATTCGTTACTATGTTTATACGCCGGATGGTGAACCTGCGTTGGGACATCAAACGGGCATTGACTACCGCTGGGAAGCGCGAATACAGTTTCGGGAGGCAACACAAGTGCCTCTTTTGCCCACTAATCGTTTCTATCCTGCACCGGAACCGCTAAACGCAACGCCCAGCGATATAGCAGATGTCTTTGATAGCACATCGTCTGATAATGATTACTGGGTAAAGGAAACATTGAATGTCTGACCAACCTAACCCCAGCTACTATTATGCTGACACGGCTTACAAACCGGCTAAACGGGTAGCATGGGAGGAGGCTAACCCAGATCGTCAGTGCACCAGCGGCTCGCGTTTAACGTGGTATCGTCGCACTCAGGATAATGGCTCGAAGGATGAATATGGATACGATAATTTGGCTATATCTGCAAACTGGGAATCTGATAAAAATAAGCTAGGACCAGAAGAAAATATTTTTAGTGTTATTAAGGTTAAATATGACCATCAATCTATCATGCCCCCGCATTATAGTTTTTTATCAAAGTGCATGTATATTTTAATGGCATTTGGTATGTTCTTTTTCTTTTTGTTTTTTTGTGGTTTTTTCTTTCTTTCTATTGTCGCCTTAGGACATTGGGTTGTAGGTGGTGAAAGTTATGGTGACTTCAAGTCGTCTTTGTCGATAGCTGCTAGCCTCTGTTTTCCTGTTGCTTTAATTTCACTTTTTTTTTGGAAGGCAGGACGTTTTTTAGAAAAAAAATTTCCTCGTTTTTTTTATGGAATGCGAAAAGCTCCCCTATGGCAACTCAATAGGCAGAATGGTTTTTTCACGATTTATAACCCCAAAAAAGCCTGGGAAGAACGTCTTTCGGCTCCCTTCTATGAATTCGATGCCTACCTTGAAAGCTCGCCGGATACTCAGGGTAGTCCTACTTATTCGCTGATGCTTTACCACCCCGAAACGGGGCTTCGGCAGAAGCTAGATGCTCAGTTCCCGCCTACCAATATGCCTGGCGAACTTGTGGCTGCGTGGCAGTTTATCCAGCGCTATATGGATGTTTCCCAGCCGCTACCGGACGTTCCCGCTCTGGAAATACACCGCTACAAAGACCCTGCCACGGCAGCCGCTGATCAGCGCAAAGGCCGTAACCCACGCTACTGGCGGGACATGAGCGAGGAAGACGTAGAGAAAATCCAGGAAGAGAAGTACCGCAAAAATATTCGCCTACGTTAAGGCCCTCGGAAGCAGTAGCCAGTCATTGAATTAAACAACATTCTCAAGGCAGCCGCTACTAAGCGCTTGCCTTGGCGGTAGCGTGGCTAAGCGGCTGTGGAACAAGCAATGAGTGAGAGATGAGCCCGATGGAACCGCAAGACCACTATGCCGAGACCGCCTTTCGAGCCGATGACATTCCGCGCCAAGCAACGCCGCCAGTCAAAAGTACATGGGAAAAACTAGGCAGTAATTTGGACGTGGCCCGGCTACCTTGGGGAAATTATATCGGGATCAATCCTACCCTCTATGAGTATGACAATGAGTGGTTTGAGGATTACCAGTACATGAAAGACGACTATTATGACTACGCCATGATTAATGAAGCGCGCTGGTCAAAGTTCGTTGATGAAGATATTAGCCTTCTTTACCGTTTTTTGCGCTTTTGGTTTGTGGTCATTTCTCACGGGTTTAGTTTTATAGGTGGGGGTGGGTACTTTGTTTTCGCTCTAGCCGTTATAACCTCGGTCGTTGGAGTGATCGCTCAATTCTTTTCTGCCACACCAGAATATCCACCGCTTATTTTGACATTTCCGCTTGGAGTGGCTGCATTCTGCGGAGCAGCTACCATACTTCGAAGACTTTACGAGAAATACAGCATCCGCTTTTACAAAAGCAATAAAAACTGGTCAGATGATATCGCTTTTTGTCGGTGCACGGGTATGGTGAAGTCCTTCCGTGGTGAGTTCCCTTTTTATGAGTTCGATGCTTTTATCGAAATGCGCGCTGATATGAAAGGCAACCAGTTCCATAGCCTCAAGGTACGTCATCGCTATCCGCAGCACAGTAAAGACGAGCGCAACGGTCTACCGCTTGATTTCGATTTTCCGGCCGACGGAAGTATTGCCCAGTTATATGCCATGTGGGACATGCTGGGCCGCTATATGGACGTCAGCCAGCCATTGCCGGACATTCCCCGCCTGGAGCCGTTCCGTCATCTCGACCCCACCACCAAGGCCTTCGATGAGGCGGGTAAACGTGGTCGTCCGGCCACCTACTGGCGTGATCTCTATGCCAAGGCCAGCGAAAAAGAACTGAAACAACTCCGCGAAGAGCACCGCCAAGTGGTCGACGCCGCCCCTTGGGGCAGCCGCCCGGACCTAATGGCCCAATCAGTGCCCGGCTATGGCGACAGCTATACCGCAGAACCCGAAGACGTCAACGCCTACGGCCGCTTCCCCAACAAGTCGGACCGCTTCGTCGAGCGCGGTGAAGCAAAAGACGCATCCCCGCAGAACAATCCCGACAATCATTAACGGCACTGGGCTAGCCGTTATCTACCTATTCATTAAAAGGCCGTGAGGGACAGGCGGTTGCAAGGCTATAGTTGATGTATCTCATCAGTAGCGACGCCGCCAACGCTGCCAGCCAATCATCAGCAGATGCACAGGCAGGTAGACCACTACCGGCCACAGCAGCGTCAGCAGGAACAGATACAGCAACGGGTCCAGGCTATCCTGGGATTGGCCGAAGGGGCCGTGTACCCAGTTGATATTGCGCTCGGCTTCGGTGAGCAGATAGCTCAATGGCACCACGATCCAGGTCAGCAGGGTCTGCCATAGAAGGGCGCGACGCGAGTAGCCCAGTTTCGCCACACCGATGCCCGCCACCAGCGGCAATACCACGTGGTAGAGCGACATGGCCCGCGCCAGGGGCGGATGCTCGGGGTCGAACATATACTCAGTGCCGCCGATGGGGTGCACGCCAGTGAGCGCTGCCGTCGCCACATCCAGGCTCCATGTGCTGCCCACCAGCGCCACCGCCAGCCATTGCATCGACATCAGGGTGCGGTGTTCCGTCCACAACGCCACCAGCAGCAGGAAGCTTGCCACGTTGCACAGCCAGAAGAAGTTCTGGGCGCCCAACAGCACTACATAGCTCGGTGCCCAGATCAGAATCCACAGTGTAAACGCCAGCTTAAGCCAACGCGGCACACCGCCTACCGGGGAATCGGCCATGGTCGTCTCCTTATCGGTGCGGTGTTTTTACTCTAGCACTCCTTACTTCTTCAGCTCATCCCGCCAGGAATGGCGCGGTGCGAAACCGACCAGACGGCGCGCTTTCTCGATGCTATAGAAGGTCTCGAACTCGCCCATTTCGCGTTTGATTGGCACCTCTGGGTAGAAACGTTCGATGACCTGGGGATTGGTCAAGCCCACCGATAGGTCGTCATTGGCGACGTTGAACACCTGGTAGCCCAGGCCATCGGTTTTAAGACAGCAATCCACCATTTGGCCCAGGTCGCGGGCGTCGATGTAGGCGAAAATATTGCGACGACGCAGGGCCGGGTCATCCATATAAGCCGGGAAGTTCTCGCGATACTCGTGGGGCTCGATGACGTTGTTGATACGCAGGCCGTAGATGTCGATGCCTGAACGTGCTTGGAAGGAGCGGGCGGTGACTTCGTTGACCACCTTGCTCATCGCATAGCTGTCCTGGGGCACGGTGGGATGTTCTTCGTCGACCGGCAGATACTCGGGCTGCACCTCACCGTCGGCAAAACAGACGCCATAGGTGGTCTCGCTGGAGGCAAAAATCACCTTGGGAATGCCCAGCTTGGTGGCGGCATCCAGCACGTTGTATGTGCTCAGTGTATTGATGCGGTAGGTCTCGTTATCCGGCCGGTGCAGGATGGCAGGTATCGCCGCGAAGTGAACAATCGCATCGTAGCGTGGCACCCCGGTGCCCGGTTCCAGCTCGTCTATCCCGGCGTAGGCATGGCAGGCGTTGAACACCTGGCCTGCATCGGTGAGGTCTGTCTTCAGTGTGGTAATGCCGGGCACGTCGGACGCTACCCAGTCCAGGTTGGTAACGCGGTGGCCCTGGTCGCGCAGATAGGCAGTCGCATGGCGGCCAGCTTTTCCGCTGCCTCCGGTGAATAAAAGGCGCATAGGCAATCCTTAATGAGTGCAAGGTAACGGTTAATGACATTCAACGTATCATGTCACCATAGCAAACAATGCCTTAGCCCGCTGATTGCCATTGGGCGATGCCCCTCAATGCTTAAATTGCGTTGCGGAAACGCATCACCTGGCTGCCGTCGATGGGGTCGGCGAAGATGTCGGCGTAGACACCAAAGGTCTGGCGTAGCCGGAATGCCGTCAGCACCTCTTTAGGCGGGCCGCAATCGACCAGGCGGCCGCCGTCCATCACGCCGATGCGGTCGCACTCCATGGCGTGGTTCAGATCGTGCAAAGAGATAATCACCGTAACGGGAAGCTGCCTGACCAGCTCAAGGATCGACAGCTGGTGGCGTATATCCAGATGGTTGGTCGGCTCGTCGAGCAGCAAGATTTTGGGCTGCTGCGCCAGTGCGCGGCCGATGTGCACACGCTGACGTTCACCGCCGGACAGCGTGTGCCATAGCCTATCGGCCATATGGTGCATGTCCACATCATGCAGTGCCCGGGTGACGATCGCTTCGTCCTGCTCGGACCAGGGGCGTAGCGCTGAAAGAAAGGGCGTCCGGCCCAGGGCCACGACGTCATGCACCGTGATGCGGTCGGTGGTTTCCGCCTGCTGCTCCACCAGCGTCACCGAGCGGGCGATATCGCGCTGACGCATGCGCTCCATCGGGCTGTCATCCATCAGCACACGGCCCTGTTTCGGCTTACGCAGCCCGGCAAGCAGCCTGAGCAGGGTGGTTTTGCCCGAGCCGTTGGGGCCAATCAGGCCAAAGGTCTGGCGGGGTGGGATCGACAGCGACACGTCCGTCAGCAGTTGCGTGCCGTGCACGGCCCAGTTGAGGTGTTCGGCGGTCAGTTTCATCGTGCCCTCGTACCGCGGATCAGGATAAGGGCAAAGGCGGGCGCGCCGATCAGCGAGGTAATCACGCCGATGGGCAGCACCTGCCCGGCGACCAGAATGCGCGAGAGAATATCGGAGAAAATCAGAAATACCGCACCGGCCAGCGCCGTGGCGGGCACCAGTCGTGTGTGACGACTGCCGACAATAAAGCGCATGGCGTGCGGGATCACCAGGCCGACAAAGCCGATCGCCCCGACCATCGAGACCATGACCGCGGTGACCAGCGCCATGGCGGTGATCAAGATACCGCGCACCGGGCGCACCGAAATACCCATGGAGGCGGCGCTGTCGGCACCAAAGGTAAAAGCGTCCAGCGCCCGCCGGTGCCAAAAGCAGATGGTCAACCCCATCAGCGCAGCGGGGATGGCCAACACCACATCGTCCCAGCGCACGCCGGATAGATTGCCCATTAGCCAAAACATAATGCCTCGCGCCTGCTCGGCGCTGGCCGATTTGGCGATAATAAAGGCAGTGAGCGCGTTGAACAGCTGCGACCCGGCAATCCCCGCCAGGATGATCGAGCCTGCGGCCTGTACGCCGCGCTCGCCACCGGTGCCGCTGCTGGCGGCATGAGCGAGCAGAATCACCAGACCAAACGCCAAGACTGCCCCAGCAAAAGCCCCGGCCGAGAGCGAAAGGGCGCCCGCGCCAAGCCCAGCCACGGACACCGACACGGCGCCCGTCGACGCCCCGGCCGAAATCCCCATCAGGTAAGGGTCGGCCAGCGGGTTGCGCAGCAGTGCCTGCAGGACCACACCGGCCAGCGCCAGCCCGGTGCCGCAGCAGGCGGCGACAATGGCGCGGCTGAAGCGGTAATTCCAGATAATCCCTGCGTCGATGCGGTCGACGGCGTAGTCCGCGCCAAACAGCTGGTTGGCGAGTACCTTGAGGATCGTCTCAACCGGAATCGAGGTTTCACCGATGGCGGTGCCCGCAATCAGCGCCGCTACCAGCACCACCGGCGTTATCCAAAGCCAGCGTAACCAATCGCCCGTCGGGAGTGACCGTATAAGCGCGATGCTCATCAGCGAAGGCACATGAACATGTTAGCCAAAAGAGCCATTAGTCAAAGGTCATCTCTGATAGTGCCTCGGCCAGGGTTTCAAGGCCGTACAGGGTCCGCATGGTGGCGCTCATGGCATGGGCATCCATTTCCACGATGCGGTCGTTTTTGACCGCCGACATTTCCCGGGTCACCGGGTCGTTTTGTAGAAACTCGCGCTTGGTCTCGACATCGTCGGCAGGAAACCGGCGGCGATCCATGGTGGCGATAACCAGTACATCGGGGTCCGCCTGGGCGACCGTTTCCCAGCCAATGGTGGGCCATTCTTCATCGGAGTCAACCACGTTACGAATGCCCAGTTTATCCATCATATAGCCCGGTGCACCCAATCGGCCTGCGATGAACGGGTCGGCTTCGAGCTCGGTGGAGGAGAACCAGAAGGCGGCGGAGAGATCGTCCGGAAGATCCAGGCTACCGGCAAGTTCGATAGCCTCTGCTTCACGGGTCTTGAGGTCGTCTACCAGGGTGTCGCCAGCGTCCTGAACGTCATAGATCACGGCCAGTTCGGTCACTCCTTTATAGATGGAGTCGGACGAAAAGGCCGCTGTTCGCGTGCCGTCGCCGCCGGTGGAGTTATCTTTGGTGTCGCAGTCGGCGGGCATCACGTAGGTGTCGATGCCCAGCTCATGAAACTGATCGCGGGTGGCCACGCTGCCGCTGGGGCCGATATGCCACTCGTACTGAATGGCCACCAGGTCCGGGCGTTTATTCACCACCGATTCAAAACTCGGATCATCATCGGCAAGCCGCTCGATTTTCGCGTTGGCGTCCTCAAACTCAGGCAATACGGGATTGAACCAGACCGAGGTGCCGTTGACCTTGTCGGCCAGCCCAAGCGAGTAGAGAATTTCGGTGGCCGATTGCCCGACGGTGATGGTCCGCTCCGGGGGCGAGGCCACGCTGATCTCTACGCCGCAGTTGGTTAGCGTAAGGGGGTAGTCGGTGGAGGCGTAAGACGCCTGTGCAAAGCCAACAGCGCTCGCGGCGATGGCCGTGGTCAATCTCAACATCATGTACACTCCCGTGCATGATGAGCTCCGCATCCGGACAGACAACACTGACCGAGCCACTTCGCTCAATGTAAGTTATGTCGGCAGTTCTCCTGACTGACGGGTCTTGGCTAGCTCGCCTTCCCAGACGCTATGTCCAGTGGCATCAAAGAGCATCGCTCGCCGCCTACAGTTGCGGGGGCAGTTCCGTTTCGCGGCAAGCCGCGGCGGATTCTCTATTAAGTTCCGTAGGGAACACCGGCACTGGCCATTCTAGATGGCAGGGGGATAGCGAACAACACAAAGCCTAAGGATCTTATGAAACTCCGTCATAAAAGCAATGTTATAACATAATACTTCGAGAGCGTGTAAAAAATCCAGGGGCATTCTTAGCGTCAGCTGATATACGCCTTCGCTAAGTTAATAGCTTGTAACAAATTGGCCTCGCCGCCCTGCCTTCCTCTATACTGAACCCCTTTTATAGTCCCACTTCTTTATGAATGGTTTTATTATCACTCAGCTAGCTACCATGAATCATATTCAAGTCCCAAGCTCCCCTGATCAGTTGGCTAATAGTGGTCAGTTGGCTCATGGTGACCGGTTAGTGGGCTTGGCCAGCACGGGAGGTGCCGGTGAGTGAGTTTCCCTTTGCGGCGGTGGTTGGCCAGGAAGCGCTGAAAACTGCGCTGATTCTTAATGCCATTAATCCGCGTATCGGCGGGGTGCTGGTTAGTGGGCCAAGAGGCAGCGCCAAGTCGACCTTGGCGCGGGCTCTGGCCGCTATTTTACCTGGCGATAGCGACGGGCAGCGTGCTCCTTTTGTGACTCTGCCGCTGGGGGCCAGCGAAGACAGGCTGGTCGGCAGTCTGGATCTACAGAAGGTGCTGGCAAATGGCGAAGCCACCTTTCATGCCGGGCTGCTCGCTAAAGCTGACGGTGGGGTGCTTTACGTGGACGAGGTCAATCTACTGCCGGACACCCTGGTTGATTTGCTGCTGGATGTGGCCGCCAGCGGAACGAACATCGTCGAGCGCGACGGCATCAGCCATGCCCATCCGGCGCGCTTTAGCCTGATCGGCACCATGAACCCGGACGAAGGCGAGCTTCGCCCTCAGCTGCTCGACCGCTTTGGGCTGTGCATCGAGCAGGCCGCGACCATCAGCGTTGAGGAACGTATCGCCATCGTCCAGCAGCGCGAAGCCTTTGACAGCGACCCTGCTGGGGCGGCCCGTGGCTTTGAGGAGGCCCAGGCTGCACTGACCGAGCAGATTCATCAGGCGCAGCGTCAGCTCGCCGAGGTCACAACCCCGTCTTGGGTGTACCAGACCATCGCCTCACGCTGCGAAGCGGCCGGGGTGGAAGGGCTGCGCGCGGATGTCACCTGGCACCGCGCCGCTCGTGCCCACGCCGCCTGGCGCGGCGCTGGCGAGGTGACGCAACAGGATATCGATACCGTTGAACCCTGGGTGCTGGACCATCGGCGTACCCAACCGCCCGAGCAAACCCCGCCGTCTTCGCCGCCGCCGAAGGCACCGCCTTCGAGAGGCGAGGGTGGTTCGTCATCAACGACTACTGCGTCGACCGGCGGATCATCCGAGCAGCGCAGCGAACAGGGGCAGTGGGGCGCGATGCCGCCCCAGGCTCAGTCAACCATCCAGCAGGCGGCGCCTGAACTGGCGAATACGCCAAACGGTTTTGGTCAGGCGAAAACGGCGATGACTTCGGCGTCCGGTGAAAAAGGGCAGGTATCAGGCAAGGGGCGCTCGCGGACTGAAACGTCTCGCCTGGACGGCTTTGCCACCCTGATCGCCAACCGCGGCCAGTGGCCCTGGCGAACGCTTAAAATGCGCAAGACACAGGCCGGGCAGCCAAGGGCGCATCTGGTGTTGCTGGATACCTCCGGCTCTACCCTGGGGCAGCGCCTGCTGGGCCAGGCTAAGGGGCTAGTAGAATCGCTGGTGCGCCAGGCCTACGCGGCACGCGAACAGGTCGCCGTCGTCGGGTTCGGCAACGGCGGCGTGGTGCCGCTGCTCTCCCGGCAACGTGCGCCCAAGCGCGTACAGGCGGCCCTGGAGGCCGCCACCGGTGGTGGCGGCACACCGCTGCGCGAGGCGGTGATCGAGGCCAAACGCCTGATCCATCAGTGGCAGCGACGCGAGCCCGGGCTGCATATTCGTACCTATCTGATTACCGACGGCCGTACCCGCGAATCCGTCGCCGACCTTGGCCCGCTGGGCGACTGTGTCCTGCTGGATACCGAGTCATCGAAAATCAAGCGCGGCCAGGGCGCTCGCATCGCCCAGCAACTTGGGGCGCGCTACGCGACACCTTTTTCTGGACAGGAAACGCCATGACTGACGATCGCCATACCCACCGCATGCAGCGTAAAAAGGACGTGGTCGACGAGCGCATCAGCCGCGCCACGGAAGAGCGCGGGGTGTTGATCCTGCTGAAAGGCAACGGCAAGGGCAAAAGCAGCTCGGCGCTTGGTACCATGGCGCGGGCGCTGGGCCACGGGCAGCGCTGCGCGGTGATCCAATTTATCAAGGGGCGCCGTGAAACCGGCGAGTATTTGTTTTTCCGCGATCAGCCCAACCTTGACTGGCACATCATGGGCCAGGGGTTTACCTGGGAAACCCAGGACCGCGAGCGCGATATTGAAGCCGCTCAGTCGGCATGGGCGGTGGCCAAGGGGCTGCTCGAGAACCCTGATTACCACCTGATCGTCCTCGATGAAATGAGCTACATGTTTAAGTACGGCTACCTCGACCCGCTGCCGGTGGTCGAAGCGCTTAACCAACGCCCCGCGCATCAAAACGTGATCATTACCGGGCGCACCATGGCGACGCCGCTTCAGGAAATCGCCGACACCATCAGCACGGTGCAGGACGAGCGTCACGCCTTTCGTGGCGGTGTTAAAGCCCAGGCGGGGATCGAATACTGATGAGCACACCCACTGCAAGCTGCCCGGCGCTATTTATTACCGCGCCTTCTTCAGGGCAGGGCAAGACCACCTTTACCGCCGCGCTGGCCCGGGCGCTTCGCAACCAGGGCAAGGTGGTGCGCGTGTTTAAAACCGGCCCCGACTACCTGGACCCCCAGGTGCTGGCGCAAGCCGCCGGCCAGCCGGTGGATCAGCTTGACCTCTGGATGGCGGGCGACGCCTACTGCCGCCAGCGCTTTTACGAAGCCGCCCAGACGGCGGACATGATCTTGGTCGAAGGCGCCATGGGGCTGTTTGACGGCGAGCCTTCCAGTGCCGACCTGGCCGCGCGGTTTGGCTTGCCCATGGTGGTAGTGATGGACGTCAAGGGCATGGCGCAAACCGCGGGCGCGCTGCTGGCGGGGCTGGCGGGCTTTCGTGACGATATCCGCATTGTCGGGCTTATTGCCAACAGCTGTGGCTCCGAGCGCCACCGCGAACTGATCGAGACCACCCTGCCGCAGGGTATTCCGTTACTCGCTGCCATCGCGCGCAATCCTGAGCTGTCGCTGCCCGAGCGCCATTTAGGCCTGGTGCAGGCCGACGAGATTCGTGACGACCTGGAAGTGCGCTTTGAGAAGGGCGCAAGTGTTATCGAGGCGGAAAACCTGCCTCAAACGCTGCTTGCGCTGCCGCCGGTGACCTTTACTGCCCCGGCAGACGTCGTGACCGCCGACTTGCCTTCGCTTGCCGGGTGCGCCATCGGCGTGGCCAAAGACGCCGCGTTCAGTTTCATTTACCAGGCCAATCTGGACCTGCTCGAGCAGATGGGCGCGCAGCTGCGCTTTTTCTCGCCGCTCACCGACAGCGCCTTGCCCAGCTGCGATGCGCTGTGGCTCCCCGGGGGCTACCCGGAAATTCATGCCGCGACCCTGGCGGCCAATGCGGCCATGCACGCGGCGATCAGGCAGTTTTTTGCCGACGACAAGCCGATTCTTGCCGAGTGCGGCGGGCTGCTTTACTGCCTGGAAAGCCTGACCGACTACGACGACACCACCCACAGCATGCTCGGCCTGCTGCCGGGTCACGGTGCCATGCGCGGGCGACGGGGCTGCCAGGGGATGCAAACCGCCGCGTTGCCCGAAGGCCCGGTGCGCGGCCATGCCCACCACCGTTCGATGGCCGAGGGAACGCCTGAGCCCATTGCCCATTGCGAACGCCAGCGCCACCCTGCGCCGGGGGAAGCCATTTTTCGTGAGCGTGGATTGACGGCCACCTACTTGCACCTGTTTTTTGCCAACAACCCTGCCGCGATCGCGCTGCTGTTTAGCGGCAAAGCGTCGCCAGCGCGTCAGCCTATCGAATCTGAGGACGAGACCCATGCAGTTAAATAAGATACCCGCCACCGTGGTCACCGGCTTTTTGGGCAGCGGTAAAACCACCCTGCTGGCAAGCATTCTGCGCCAGGTGACCGGCAAGCGAATTGCCGTGATCGTCAATGAATTTGGCGAGCAGGACATCGACTCAAGCCTGCTGCGCGGCTGTGCCCTCGACTGCGAAGATGGCCAGGCGGTGGAAGGCGACGACAGCGGCATTTTCGAACTGGCCAACGGCTGTATCTGCTGCACCGTAGAGGAAGAGTTTCTACCGGTGATGAAAAAGCTGGTCGCCCGCCGCGACGATATCGACCACATTCTGATCGAAACCAGCGGCCTGGCGCTGCCTAAGCCGCTGGTGCAGGCCTTCAACTGGCCGGAGGTGCGCCAGCACTGCACCGTTGATGCCATCATTACCGTGATCGATGGCCCCGCGGTGGCGGCCGGTCGCTATGCCAGCGATGTTGCCAAGGTAGAGGCCCAGCGTCAGGCCGATGAAAGCCTGGATCACGACCCCAGCCTGCAGGAGCTGCTTGACGACCAGCTCAGCGCGGCCGATCTGGTGCTGGTCAGCAAGACCGACCTGTTAAGCCCGGACGAGAAGGCGCGGGTCGAGGCGCTGATCCAGGCGCGTGTGCCGGAATCGGTGAAGTGCCTGTTTATCGATCAAACCCTGGCCACCAATACCGTGCAGCTCGAAGCCTTGATGGGTATTGGCGCGGCCAGCGAAGAGAACATCGACTCGATCACCAATCACCACGACAAGCACCACGCCGAGGGCGCGCATCACGACCACGCCCACGACAACTTTGATTCCTGCGTGATCCGCCTGGGCGAAGTCGACGGCGATCTGCTGGCGTCCAAGCTGCAGCACATTGTCAAAACCCAGGAAATCTACCGCGCCAAAGGCTTCGCGGCGATTCCCGGCAAGCCGATGCGGCGGGTCATTCAAGCCGTGGGTGAACGCCTGGATGGCTACTTCGACCGCCTCTGGGCGGAAGGTGAAACGCGTCAAACCCAACTCGTCATCATTGGCAAAGCGCTGGACAGCGACGCGCTGCGCGACGCGCTTGCCGAAGCAGAGGTCAAAACCGCCGCCTAATGCACCTTTTTGCCGCCAAACCCGGCGGCTTTGTTGATGATGAAGGCATTGTCGATCTTCAACAAAGCCCCGCGGATGTCGTGATTCTCTCGGCCGCCGACAGCAACCTCTCGGCCCTGGCCCAGGCGATCGATCGCCTGGGCGAGCGCTATCCGTCGGTGCGTCTGGCCAACTGGATGAACCTGGTCAAGCCCGCCGCCTACGACCTCTATGAGGATCGGGTGCTGGAAAAGGCGCAGTTGGTGGTCGTGTCGATGCTGGGCGGCCAGGCCTACTGGCAATACGGCTACGAACGCCTGTTGGCCTGGCGGAATGCCAAGCCCGGCCGCCAACTGATTCTGGTGCCGGGCTGCGACGCCCCGGACGATGCGCTGCTGGAAGCCTCGAGCGTCGACTATGACAGCGCCTACCGGGTGTGGCGCTACCTGCGCGAAGGCGGCGTGGATAACGCCGAACAGCTGCTGCGCTACCTGGGCAGCGAATGTCTTGAAATGCCTACCATCTGGAAGGAACCCAAGGTGGTGCCCGCGGCGGTGATCTATGCGCCAAGCGATGCCGCAAGCCAGACGGGGCGCCAAGTGATGAGTCTGAGCGAATGGCGGGCCAACCAGCGGCCGGAGCGGCCAGTGTGTTTGCTGCTGTTCTACCGCAGCCATTTGCAGGGAGCCAATACCCTGGTCGTCGACGGCATGATCGAGGCGCTTAAAGGGCAGGGGCTCGAGCCACTCGCCATCGCCGTTGCCTCCTTGAAAGAGGCCGACTGCATCGCGTTTATCAACCACCTCATCGAGCAGACCGGCGCCATGCTGGTGGTCAATACCACCAGCTTCTCGATCAACCGCAATTCCGATGACACCTACCCGCTGGGCGGCGCGATTCCCGAGAGCGTCTTCGTCGGCCAGCCGGTGATCCTGCAGGCGATCCTTTCCAGCAGCACCGTTGAGGACTGGCAGGCCTCAGCCGCCGGGCTGAGAAGCCGGGATGTGGCGATGCAGATTGTACTGCCCGAAATGGATGGCCGGGTGATCACCCGGGCGGTGGGCTTCAAGGCGGAAGCGCTTTATAACGAGCGCAGCCAGCTATCGGTAACCCACCATGCCCTGCACCCGGAGCGTGCTGAGTTTGTCGCCAAGCTGGCGCGCCGGTTCTGCCACCTGCGCACCATCCCCAATCACGCCAAACGGCTGGCGCTGGTGCTGGCGAATTACCCCAACCGCGATGGCCGGATTGGCAACGGCGTGGGGCTGGATACGCCCGCCTCGACGCTGCAGATATTAACTGCGCTGCAAACCGCGGGTTACCCGGTCAGCGATCTGCCCGACAGTGGCGATGACCTGATTCGCCTGCTGCAGGGGGCGGTGACCAACGACCGCAACGTCATCGACCAGCGCATGTGCTGGCAAAGCATTAGCGTTGACGACTACCTGGCCTGGTTCCAAACTCTGCCCGCCGAACTCCAGGAAACGGTATGGACGCGCTGGGGCGCGCCCGCTGATGACCCCAAATGCCGCCAGGGGCGTCTGATGATCTCGGGGATCCGGCTGGGGGAGACCTTCGTGGGTATCCAGCCCGAGCGCGACTTCATCGAGGACCTGACCCAGTCCTACCACGATATGCAGCTGGCACCGCCGCACAGCTACCTGGCGTTCTACTTTTGGCTGCGCGAGCACTACCAGGTGGAAGCGGTGATTCACGTGGGCAAGCACGGCAACCTTGAGTGGCTGCCGGGCAAAAGCAGCGCCTTGAGCGCCGACTGCTGGCCGGATATCGCGCTGGGCCCGGTGCCGCATTTCTACCCGTTTATCGTCAACGACCCGGGCGAGGGCGCTCAGGCCAAGCGGCGCAGCCAGGCGGTGATTATCGACCACCTGATGCCGCCGCTGGCCCGCGCTGAGCTGTATGGCGATATGGCCCGGCTGGAAGCGCTTACCGACGAATATTACCAGGCGCTGGATATGGATCCCCGGCGCGAGGCGTTAATCCGCGAGCAGATTTTGGCGCACCTGCGCGAGACCGGCATCGACCAGGAACTGACCAAAGCGGTCGACAGCCAGGATGAAGCGCTGATCCTGAACGAGCTGGATACCTTCTTATGCGACATCAAGGAATCGCAGATTCGTCACGGTTTGCACATTCTCGGCACGCTGCCGCCCCAGGATAAAGTGGTCGGTACTTTGGTCGCCCTGCTGCGCTTGCCCAGGGGGGAAAGCATTGCCCAGCGCGGCCTGCTGCATAACCTGGCCGATGACCTGGCCCTGCAGGGCGAAAGCCAGACGCCCTTTGACCCGCTGAAGGCCGACGCCGAGCCCTGGATGGGGCCTCGGCCGAGCGTGCTGCGCGAGCTGGATAGTGCCGCCTGGCGCAGCGGCAACGACACCCGCGAGCGGCTGGAAGCGCTGGCCCACCAACTGGTCGAGGATTACGTGATCGCGCCGGGCAGCCTGGAGACGTTGGCCGCCAATTATCCCGCCACCGCCGAGCAGCTGCGCTACGCCCGGGATCAGCTGTGGGTGGCGCTTCAGCAGAGCGCTAAGCTTGAAATCAGCTCGCTGCTTGACGGGCTTAGCGGCCTGTTTGTGCCGCCGGGGCCCAGCGGCGCGCCCAGCCGTGGGCGGCTGGATACGCTGCCCACCGGGCGCAACTTCTTCAGCGTGGACAACCGCTCGATTCCATCGCCCGCTGCCTGGACGCTGGGCGAAAAATCCGCCCAGGCGTTCGTCGAGCGCTACCTGCAGGACAACGGCGACTACCCCCGCCGCCTGGGGCTTTCCATCTGGGGCACCGCCACCATGCGCACCGGCGGCGATGACATTGCCCAGGCCTTTGCGCTGATGGGCGTGCGCCCCATCTGGTCGCTGGGCTCCCAGCGGGTGATCGATATCGAGGTGATTCCCTCGATGCTGCTCAATCGCCCGCGGGTGGATGTCACGCTGCGGGTCTCCGGCTTCTTCCGCGATGCGTTTCCCAACGTGATCCGGCTGTTCGATGCGGCGGTACAGGCGGTGGCGAGCTACGCCGAACCGGGCAACAGCAATACCATCCGCGATGCGGTAATGGCCCGCCAGCAGGTGCTGGAAAGCCAGGGGCTGAGCCCCGAGATGGCCGCCCAGCAGGCGGGCTATCGGATCTTTGGCAGCAAGCCGGGGGAGTACGGTACCGGCCTGAACCGGCTGATCGACAACGGCGCCTGGGAAAATGCCGATGACCTGGCACAGGCCTACCTGGACAACGGCGCCTACGCCTACGGGCAGTCTGCCGAGTCCGGCACCGCCGCCCCGGATGCCTTCGAGCAGCAGCTGAAAGGCCTGGAAGCGGTGATGCAGAATCAGGATAACCGTGAGCACGATATCCTCGACTCCAACAGCTACTACGCCTTCCAGGGCGGCATGGCCAATGCTAGCCGGTCGCTGAGCGGGCAAACCCCGGCGATCTACCACGCCGACCACGCCAACCCGGCCCAGCCCAAGATTCGCACGCTGAAAGAGGAGCTTGCCAAGGTGATTCGCTCGCGGGTGCTCAACCCCAAGTGGATCAACGCCATGCGCGAGCACGGCTATAAAGGCGGCTTCGAGATGGCTGCCACGGTCGACTATCTATTCGCCTACGATGCCACCACCGACCTGGTCGCCGACTACCAGTACGCCCAGGTCACCGACGCCCTGGTGCTGGACGACGCTAACCAACAGTTCCTGCGCGAGCATAACCCCTCGGCGCTGGAAGAAATGGCCGAACGCCTGCTCGAAGCCGCCCAGCGCGGCATGTGGCAGTCGCCCGGTGAGCAGGGCGAGGCGCTGAAAGACCTGCTGCTGGAAATGGACGAGGCCAAGGAGGTCGCGGCGGATGTCGGCTGAGCCTCGCATCAAAGGCTGGTGCCCCGGTGCCTGGCAACCGATGGCAACCGGCGATGGCTTACTGGTGCGCGTGCGCCCACGGCTGGGCCAGCTCGAACGTGGCCAGGTGCTTACGCTGTGCGATGCGGCGGAGGCCTACGGCAGCGGCTTGATCGAACTGACCAGCCGCGCCAATCTGCAGTTGCGCGGCGTCACCGAGGCGAGTTGGCCTGCGCTGATGGAGACTCTGGTCGCCCGCGACTTGATCGATGCCGACCCGGAAGCGGAGCGTCGCCCGCAAATTCTATTGGCTCCCGGCTGGCAAGCGGGAGACGATACCCATAAAATCGCCAGCGCGCTTAACGACCTCTGGCACGAATTGCCGGTGGTGCCCGCCAAGGTCGGGATCGCCATTGATGCAGGCAAGGCGCCTGTACTGGGCGATGCCTCGGCGGACTTTCGTGTCGAGCGCGCCGAGTCGGGCGGCCTGCTGGTGCGCGCCGACGGTTATTCGTCAGGCACCGCTGTTCACTCGATTGACGCCGCCGTGGCGCAGCTTATCCGCCTGCTGGCGTGGTTTGTCGAAAGTGGCGGGTGGGACAGCAAGCGCATGCGGCGCCATCATGTGCCGCTGCCTGACTGGGCCCCGTCCAACGCACGGCCCGCGGAAACGGGCAGCCAGTTGCCCCTTGGCAAGCACGCCCACGGCGCGGTGTATGGCCTGCCGTTTGGGCGGGTGCCCGCTAGGGTGCTATGCGCTGCGGTGACACCTGCTGACGTCACCGCCCTGCAGGTGACGCCCTGGCGGCGCATCTTGGTCGCAGGCGCCAGCGCCGAGGCCATCGACGGGTTGATCAGTGACGAACAGGACGCCCGCCTGCGCATTGATGCCTGCCCCGGCGCGCCCTATTGCGAGCAGGCAAGCGTCGCCACCCAGCCGCTTGCCGAGCGCCTGCGTGGGGTTGCCCAGGGTGCAGTGCATGTATCCGGCTGCGCTAAGGGCTGTGCGCGCCGCGCATCGGCTGACGTTTGCCTGGTCGGCGAGGCTGGCCGGTTTAATCTGATTGTTAATGGTGGTGCCGATAGAACGCCGTTTAAAACAGGCCTCACCGAGAGTGAGGCGTTGGATTTAGTAAGAAAGCTCAGAGTAAGCAGTTAGGTTTATCGAAGTTAAAATTTTGGCTTACATACTCGGTAGCTGAGTGACAGGGCAGGTTGTAGCGAGGGTCTTTTTCCATGGCTGGAAAATGTTCCAGACATTTCCGGCATTTCCGCCATCCATGGCGGTCAGATGGAAAAAGTAGCGCCCAAGGATGGGTTCACAGCGCCCTCGCGGAAACCTGCACTGGCACGGTTGCCTGGCAGACGACCAACTGCGAATTAGTTAATTTGGAGAATTTGGGTGCCTCATAAGTACGAAACAAGCGGCCCGGCGATTTACCGCGAGTCATTTGCCATTATCCGCAGCGAGGCTGAGCTTGCCCGCTTTTCAGCCGAGGAAGAAGCGGTTGCGGTACGCATGATTCATGCCGCCGGTCTGGTGGAGTTGGCTGCGTATATTCACTTTCAAAACGATGTGGTCAATAAAGCCCGCGCCGCACTGGAGCAGGGTGCCCCGATTCTTTGCGATGCACGGATGGTCTCCGAAGGCATTACCCGTAAGCGGCTGCCTGCGGATAACCAAGTCATCTGCACGCTGAATGACGAGCGCACGCCCGCACTGGCCAAAGAGATGGCCAACACCCGCTCGGCGGCGGCGCTGGAGCTCTGGCGGCCGCACCTGGAAGGCGCGGTGGTGGCGATTGGCAACGCGCCCACGGCGCTGTTTCATCTGCTCAATATGCTCGAAGACCCCGACTGCCCCCGGCCCGCGGCGATTATCGGCTGCCCGGTGGGCTTTGTCGGTGCGGCGGAGTCCAAGCAGGCGCTTTTGGAAAGCCAGGTCAGCCCCTGCTGCACGGTGCAGGGGCGCCTGGGCGGCAGCGCCGTGACCGTCGCCGCCCTCAATGCCATCGCGGACCGCACAGAATGACCCAGGGAACCATCTACGGGGTCGGCCTTGGCCCGGGAAGCCAGGACTTGATGAGCGTGCGCGCCGATCGGCTGATCCGCGGTGCTTCGCATGTCGCCTACTTTCGCAAGAAGGGGCGTACCGGGCACGCGCGCGGCATCGTCGAGGGCATGCTGGCACCCGAGGTCACCGAGCTTGCCATGGAATACCCGGTGACCACGGAAATCCCCTTCGATGACCCAAGATACAACGAATTGCTGGCCAACTTTTATGAGCGCAGCGTGGCGCTGTTGATCGAACTGGCCGAGGCGGGGCGCGATGTGGTGGTGCTCTGTGAAGGCGACCCGTTCTTCTACGGTTCCTTCATGCATCTTTATACCCGGCTGCTGGACCGCGTGCCGGTCTCCGTGGTGCCGGGGATCACCGGGATGTCGGCGGCCTGGACCGCCACCGGCCAGCCGATCACCTGGGGCGACGATATCCTCACGGTGGTGATGGCGACGCTGCCGGAGGCAACGCTTGCGGCGCGCATCGCCGAGACCGATGCCCTGGTGGTGATGAAAATCGGCCGCAACCTGGACAAACTGCGCCGGGCGCTGGCCCACGCCGGGCGTGAGGACGACGCCTGGCTGATCGAATACGCCGCCATGCGCCAGGAACGGGTCCAGCCCTTCAATGACGTGGGCGAGAGCGTGCCCTACTTTTCTATTGTGCTGATTCACGGCCACGGGAGACGCCCATGAACGGCTGGCTGAAAATCGTTGGCTTGGGGCCGGGCAGCGAGCAGCTGATGACCCCCGAGGCCTCGGCGGTGCTCGCCGAGGCCACCGATGTGGTGGGCTACGTGCCCTACGTGGAACGGGTCGCGCCCAGAGCCGGGCTTATTCGCCACGGCTCGGACAACCGGGAAGAAATCCAGCGGGCCGAGCAGGCGCTGACGATGGCCGCCGACGGCTGCCGCGTGGCGGTGGTATCCTCCGGCGACCCGGGCGTGTTTGCTATGGCCTCGGCGGTGTTTGAAGCCTTGGAAGCAGGCGATGCCCATTGGCGCTCGCTGGACGTTCAGGTGCTGCCGGGGATTTCCGCCATGCTGGCCGCTAGTGCCAGCGTCGGCGCGCCGCTAGGGCACGACTTCTGCTGCATTAATCTATCCGACAACCTCAAGCCCTGGGCGCTGATCGAAAAGCGCCTGCGCCTGGCCGCCGAGGCCGACTTCGCCATGGCGTTCTACAACCCGCGCTCCAGGGCGCGGCCGGAAGGCTTTGCGCGTACCTTGGATGTTTTGCGTGAAGTCTGCGTTCCGGACCGGCTGATCATTTTCGCGCGGGCCGTCTCGACTCCGGATGAGTCGATTCGCGTGACCACCCTGGGTGAGGCGACGCCGGAGATGGCGGATATGCGCACCCTGGTCATCGTGGGTTCCAGCCAGACGCGGCTCATTGAAAGAAGCGGCCCTGAACAGAGCGAACCGTGGGTTTATACCCCCCGTTCGGTGGGCGCAATCAGCCAGGCCAGCACGTCATCCAAGGCGTGACACTCCCGGCGTGAGGGAAGCGTGGGCCGCTCGATCATCACCACCGGCAGGCCGAGCGTGCGGGCGGCGGTGAGTTTGGACACCGCGCCGTCGCCGCCGGCGTTTTTGCACACCAGGCGCTCAACGGCGTGGTCTTTGAGCAAGGCCAGATCGCCCGCCGTGGTAAACGGGCCGCGTGCGACGGTGATCGTCTGGTGGGGCAGCGGTATCGGCTGCTCGGGGTGATCGACCAGCCGCAATACATAGTGATGCTGCGGCATGGCGGCAAAGGCCTCCAGGTGCTGACGCCCGATGGCCAGCATGATGCGCTGGGGCGGGCCGTCCAACTGGTTCACTGCCTCGTCGATGCTGGTAGCACTCGTCCAGTGATCGCCGGGTTGGGGTTGCCAGGCCGGGCGGGTGAACGCCATCAGCGGGACGTTACACTGTTCGGCTGCGGCCAGCGCGTGGCGGCTCATCTGCTCGGCGAAGGGGTGGGTCGCGTCAATCAGGTGGGTAATGCCCGCTTGCTGAAGGTACGCGACTAGGCCAGCCACGCCGCCAAAACCGCCAATACGCGTCGGCAAGGGTTGCGGCTTGGGGGTGCTAACACGCCCCGCATAACTATAGATGGCCGGGATCGAACGCTCGGCCAGCAGGCTGGCCAGGGCGCTGGCCTCTGAGGTTCCGCCAAGAATCAGGATGTTCATAGTGGTTAACGGTAACGAGGTTCCCTGGCTGACGATAATAGGCTGGGGGGAGAGTGGCACACAGGGTCTCACGGCGGCAAGCCGGGAGGCGCTTGCGCGTGCCGAGGTGGTGTTTGGCGCGCGCCGACACCTGCGCCTGCTCGAACCCCTGAGTGCTGATCCGACAACTGAATTTCGTGAATGGCTGGTGCCGTTTGCCGACGGCATCCCCCAACTGCTCGCCGAGCGCGGCCGCCGCGTGGTGATGCTGGCCTCCGGCGATCCCTTCTGGTTTGGCGCGGGCACCTCCCTCGTCGGCCACCTTGAGCCGCAGGAATGGCAGGCGCTGCCGTCGCCCTCCACGTTCAGCCTGGCGGCTTCCCGCCTGGGCTGGCCGATTCAGGATTGCACCTGCCTGGGCCTGCACGCCAAGCCGTTAACCCGCGTACGGCCCTATCTGCATCCCGGCAGGCGCGTGCTGGTGCTGGTGCGCGACGGCGACGCGGTAGCGGAGCTTGCCCGGTGGGTCTGCCAATTCGGCTTTGCGGATTCAATACTAACGGTGCTGGAAGCCCTGGGTGGCGAGCACGAACGGGTGCGTGCCTTTCCGACATCGGCGACGCTTCCCGATGACATCGCGCATCCGGTGGCGGTAGCGCTTGAGGTCGCAGGCGAGGGGCCCGCATTGCCGCTGACGCCCGGGCTTGCCGATGACTTTTTTGAGCACGATGGCCAGATCACCAAACAATCCATTCGCGCCATGACCCTGGCCGCGCTGGGCCCCAAGCCCGGCGAACGGCTGTGGGATATCGGCACCGGCTCGGGCTCCATTGCCATCGAGTGGCTGCTGGCCCACCCCGACAATCAGGCAGTAGGCTTTGAGCAGAACGCCAGCCGCGCCGCTCGCGCCGCCCATAACGCCCGGCAGTTGGGCGTCGACTGGCTTGAGGTAAAAGAGGGCAGCGCGATTGAGCGCTTAAACGAAGCACCGCCGCCTGACGCGGTGTTTATCGGCGGTGGGCTATCCCAGGCGCTGTTGGAATCGTTATGGCAAATTCTGCCGAGCGGCGTGCGTATCGTCGCCAATGCGGTGACGCTGGAGTCCGAGGCGCTGCTGGCCCACTGGCACCAGCAGGCAGGCGGAGAACTGCTGCGCCTGGAGCTTGCCAGCGCCGCGCCCTTGGGCACCCGCCGCGGCTGGAAAGCCAGCTACCCCATTGTGCAGTGGCGGGGCGTTCGATGAACGGGCAGGCGCTAAAAGTCGTGGGCTTTGGTTTTCGTCGCGGTGCGTCGCTTGCCTCGCTGGCGGGGTTGCTCGATACGCTGACCCAGCGCTTTGGGGCCATCGACGCCCTGGCGGTCACGCTGTCAATGTACCCGCTGGTGCAAAGCCTCGGTCAGGCGCGCTGCCTGAATGTCATCCTGGTCGCCGATGCGCTCCTTCCAAGCGTCACTACTCTCACGCAATCCGCGCAAAGCCTGCAGGCGCGGGGCACGGGCAGCGTGGCCGAAGCGGTGGCGTTATTGGCCGCCGGGCCTGGTGCGCAGCTGCTCGGCCCACGGCATATTTCCGCTGACCGGCAGGCAACGGCGGCCATCGCCATAGGAAGATCATTATGACCGTTCATTTCATCGGCGCCGGGCCGGGCGCCCCGGACCTGATCACGCTGCGCGGCCGCGACCTGATTGCCGCGAGCCCGGTGTGCCTCTACGCAGGCTCGCTGGTGCCGCAAGAACTGCTAGAGCACTGCCCGCCAGGGGCGCGTATCGTCAACACCGCGCCGCTCTCACTGGACGAGATCATTGAGGAAATCCAGGCCGCCCACGCGGCTGATCAGGATGTCGTGCGGCTGCACTCGGGGGATCTTTCGGTATGGTCGGCGGTGGGCGAGCAGACCCGCCGCCTGCGCGCGCTGGAGATTCCCTATACCATTACCCCCGGCGTACCCGCCTTTGCCGCCGCTGCGGCCAGTTTGGGCCAGGAGCTGACCCTGCCGGGCGTGGCGCAATCGGTAGTGCTGACGCGAACTCCCGGGCGCGCGAGCGCCATGCCGGACAACGAAACCCTGGCCAACTTTGCCCAAACCGGTGCGACGCTGGCGATTCACCTGTCAGTTCATAACCTCGCAAGTGTGGTGGCGTCGCTGGTTCCTTATTACGGCAGTGACTGCCCCGTGGCCATTGTGTGGCGTGCCAGCTGGCCCGATGAAAAAATCATCAGAGGGCACCTATCTACCATTGAGGCGTTGGCCGCCAACACGCTGCAGCGCACGGCGTTGATTCTGGTCGGGCCGGTGCTCGAGAGCCAGGACTTCCAGGAAAGCGCGCTGTACGCCGTGGGCTACGACCGCCGTTTTCGGCCACAGTCCGCGGACTCGCCGTTTGCCAACCTGCCAGACGAGGAGGGCCGCGACGGATGACGACGCTTTCGCTGATCGGCATCGGCACGGGCAACCCTGACCACGTCACGCTCGCCGCCGTGCGCGCCCTCAATGACGCCGACCTGATCCTGCTGCCGCGCAAAGGCGAAGCCAAAAGCGACCTGGTCGACCTGCGCCGCCTGCTCTGCCAAACCCTGCTGCGCGAGCCCGAACAGGCCCAAATCGTCGAGTTCGACCTGCCCAAGCGAGGCGAGCGGGGCGATTACCTGGGCGCCGTCGATGAATGGCACCACGCCATCGCTGAGGTGTGGGCATCATTGATGGCACACCACCTGCCCGAAGGCGGGCGGGTCGGCATGCTCATCTGGGGCGATCCCTCGCTATACGACAGCAGCCTGCGCATCGCCAAACGCCTGGACGCCGCCGGGGGACAGGTCGACGTCGAGGTGGTGCCGGGCATCACCAGCCTACAGGTGCTCACCGCCGAACACCGCATACCGCTGAATGCGCTCGCCGAGCCCATCCAGATCACCACCGGCCGCCGCCTGCGCGAACGCGGCTGGCCCAGCGACGCCGCCACCGTCGCCGTCATGCTCGACAGCGGCGGGGCCTTTACCGCGTTGCCCGCCGACGATACCTACATCTGGTGGGGCGCCTACCTTGGCATGGAAAAACAATGCCTGATCAAAGGCTGGCTGAGCGAGGTCAGCGACGACATCATCCAACGCCGCGCCAGCCTGCGAGAACAGCACGGCTGGATTATGGATATCTATCTACTGGCCAAGCAGTCGCTGATATGACGCCGTATCAATATGGAATGTTTTTCCATAAAATAGCTGTATCGACTAAATGACTGCGTTATCAGGAGTGACCATGAGCTTTTACGTATATCTATCAGGCGAGATCCACACCGACTGGCGCGACGAAATCCAACGCGGCGCCGACGCGGCAGGCCTGGATATCGTCTTCACCGCCCCGGTAACCGACCACGACGCCTCGGACGCCGCCGGTGACCACCTAGGCAAACCCGAAAATGGCTTCTGGCGCGACCACCAGTCCTCCAAGGTCAACGCCATCCGCACCCGCACCATGATCGAACAGGCCGACCTGGTCGTCGTACGCTTCGGCGACAAATACAAACAGTGGAACGCCGCCTTCGACGCAGGCTACTGCGCCGCCCTCGCCAAGCCCTACATCACCCTGCACAGCCAAGACATCGTCCACCCGCTAAAAGAAGTCGACGCAGGTGCCCAAGCCTGGTGCACCACCACCGAACAAGTGGTTGAAACCCTCAGCTACGTCCTAAAAGCCTAATACGCCCACCCAGCGAAGGGACGGTGCACTGTAAGGGCCATCGTGCCACCAAACCCGCAATACGGGGTCTGTAGGAGCCCAATTCATTGGGCGATCAGCGTGTAATCAGCCACCAAAAATGATCGCCCGACGAAGTCGGGCTCTTACAGAAGCCCATTGCAATGGGGTTGCAACGGGCCATCCATTGCCATTCTAGAAATCATCACGTCATCAGTGCCTGCGTTGAGGGGTTGTAGGAGCCCAATTCATTGGGCGATCATCATTAAATAAGCCAACGAAAACAGTTGCTTGTAAAAATTTTCCTTCTTCCAAATTGCACCCTATCAACATAGTCCCGCCAAAACTTTACCTTCCCGAAGCGTGACCTAAGCCAAAATTATGAATAGAGTATGAATGATCTGAGCATAACGAGCGTGCCCTCGAATTTTGGGCATACTGCCAGACAGTCAGGCTGCTAGCATATAAATCAGTGGGTTATGGCAAATAAATTGTCGAGATAATATCAATAAACGCGCAGGCACGTTTATCAGTGTTATGTATCAGACTATATGATCGTTGTTATATAATCTTAGCCTCATTGACAGCATGTTGGGCTTCTTTCCTACAGGGCAAAAGATTAGAGTCCTTACTTACTCTAGCGATTTTTAGGATTGAAATTTAAAATGGCCAAAAAAATCATACTAATTCATGGGTTGGGTGGAACTGCGAATAACACTTGGGGACAATTTCCTGATTTTTTAAGCCAAGACAAAGATCTTGGATATGATGTTATTTCTTGCGGATATGAATCGCCTGGCCTATGGAAAATATGGAGACGAGCTCCAAGTGTTTTAAATATCGCAAATGGAGTACTTACAGATATCAAAGCACGCTGCGATATAGCAAATGACGACATTATATTGGCCGGTCACAGCTTGGGAGGCGTTGTTTTAAAGAAAGTTCTACTCCTGCTGGAAAATAAAAATATCGACCACAAGATCGTAAAAGTTTGTTTTTTTGATGTTCCGCATGATGGTTCCGGTTACGCAAATGCAGGGAAGTATTTAGCTTTTAGAAATCGCCATTTGAAGAGTTTAACACGAGACTCGAGTGAGTTAGATGATTTAAATGATCAATGGGTGAACAGTGAGCTAAATAGAAAACTAGAAATATTGAGCATCATTTCGGCAAATGATGATATTGTTTCCTCTTCCAGCTCTAAAAGTATTTTTCGAGAGCATGCGATAGAAACAATTAATGACGTTAATCATCGAACAATTGTAAAGCCTGAGAGCATAGAGTCTTCCTCATATATTGTATTCAAACGTTTCATCTTAGAAAAAAGAAAAGTTGCTAGATACAAAAATTCCGCTTCTCGTGATCTTGAGGATTGGAAGAGTGTAGAGAGAAACCATAGTTACCACTATGCAAGCGATGAAAAGCGGACAAGTGATCTGGAAGCGCTAGTTTCTGCATTGGAGTTAGAGCGGGCTGTAGTAAGACTGACAGGAGCATCTGGATTAGGTAAAACACGCTTATTATTAAAGGCTATTGATGCATCGCCTTTTATTGATGAACAACATGTGCTTGTCTTTGATGCGCCAGGATACGATACAGTCATCAAAGACAGTGTTAGAGCAATGGTTGAAGATTGTATTCATGGTTTGGTAGTAATAGAGAGTTGCAATATTAGCTTACACAATCACTTGGCTAAGGAAGTCAATAAAACTGAGTGCAACCTTAAAGTGGTTACTATTGGTTACTCAGACGAGCAAGTGGATGAGTCTATTCATATTAAGCTCTCTCCTTTGTCAGATGAGGCGATAAAGCAACTTTTGTCACCTATTTTGATTGGTATGGATTCTAGTGATGTTGAGCGTGTAGCTCGATTTGCTCAGGGTTACCCTCTAATGGCAACTCTTATCGCGGAGCAATACCAAAAAGAGGGGCGGTTGCTTGGTTCGATTGAAAGTAGCTCCGTTGTAAGGAAGTTGATTGATGGTGACGGTGGTATTAAGGCTGACGAAAAAGAAGTACTATCTGCTTGCTCATTATTTGATGTCTTCGGCACTGCTGAGGGGGCAGCCGGTGAAGAGGCCAAGTTTATCGCAGAAAACGTTGCAGGGGCTGATCTAAAGGTCTTTGATCGCGTGCTTAGAATATTTACCGGCCGTCAGATCATAAATCGTGCGGGGAGATACGCTAGGCTGGTTCCTAAACCACTTGCTTTGACGTTAGCTTCTGAGTGGTGGGAGGAGGCATCCTATGATCGCCAACAGCAAATAATTGATAGCATGCCTGATTCTCTTATGCAGAGCTTTTGCACTCAGGCGTCATACCTTGATAGCCAACCAAGCGTTCAACGATTTTCAGACCGATTATTTGGAGGAGCTGGCCCTTTTGTCCAAGCGGAAGCGTTACTTACAGAGAAGGGTTCGAAACTCTTCCGCGCATTTGTTGAAGTGAACCCTGAGTCGACTAGCAATGCCCTTTACCATATTTTATCTACATGCAGTCACGGGGAGCTTAATGCTATAGATGGAGACACTCGAAGAAACTTAGTTTGGGGGTTAGAGAAACTGTGCTTTCATGCTGATGTGTTTGATAAGTCGGCTTGGTGCATGTTGTTACTTGCGTCAGCTGAAAACGAAAGCTGGAGCAATAATGCAACAGGTATGTTTGCTCAACTGTTTAGAGTAAATCTTTCGGGAACACAAACGAAACCAAAAATTCGCTTCGATTTGTTAAAGCGCGCCATTGATGTCAATCAGCTCAATATTGACATGATTGTAATTGAAGCTCTAAATCAAGCAATTAATACTTATGGTGGTGCACGAACTGTTGGTGCTGAGTATCAGGGGACTAAAGCTCCTCTAGAGGAATGGCGGCCGGAACAGTGGCATGAGGTTTTCGAATTCTGGCAACAGGCTATCGATCTGATGCTAGTCCTACTAGAGCGGGGTGATGCTCAAAAAGAAAAGGTTCTTTCGGATATAGGTTATTCCATTAGAGGTTTTGTAGCTTATAGCCGAATAAATATGTTAGACGCGGCGATTAAGAAAGTTGTGTCCACCAATGGTCGCTTTTGGCCGGCGGCTTTAAGCAGCATCAAAGACGCATTGGAGTATGATTCCAAAGGAATGAGTCAAGAAAAATTTGATGCGCTGCATAGTTGGTTAGATATCTTAAGTCCTGACCATGCTGAATTGCCCGAAAAGCTGAAAATACTCATAACTAATCCCCCTTGGGAACATCATAAAGATGAAAATGGACATTATATCGATGTGGCAGCTGAAAATGCAAAAGCACTGGCCACAGAACTATCCCGTAATGTTGGTGATCTAATTCCACATCTCGGATCTTTATTGCAGGGAGATCAAAAGCAGTCTTATGTCTTTGGTTACCAGTTGTCTAGAGAAACTTCTGAAATTCATACATTAATTGAAACATCTTTAGATTGTTTGAAAGATATAGAACACCCTGATTACCGACTAATTCTTGGTTTATATCGTGGCCTGTTCGAGAAGTTCCCCGAACTTTGGCAAAATAAAATAGATCTATTGCTTTCTGATGAAAAACTTGTTCGTCTTTATCCTGAGTTTATACGTACTGGAAATATTCAAAAGAAGCATTTAGATAAACTTCTGGAACTCATTCAGCGTGGTGAGTTGTCGCCAAACAGCGCAAATTCGCTGAGCTATGGCAGTGTTACCGCTGAGATTGAGCCTGACGTGATAGCCGAGTTTTGCCTTCATCTGGCCGAGTTGGGTGCCCAAGCAAGTTGGTCAGCACTCAATGTGATATATATGTATTGCTTTGGTAATAAAGGCAGTATCGAAATACTACAAGATCAACTTAAGCTGCTAGTGATTGCCGTTCCTCTAAATAAAGACCAGCAGGATACTTTTATAGATGTACACCATTGGCATGATATGGCTGAAAAGCTATTAAAAGTGCCAGATAAAGACTTTGCGGCTGCACTAACCAAACAGTTAATTGCCGCCTGCAAGTACGGCTTCAACCATGGAGATATCTGGTCTCATATTAAACCTTTAATGCTAGATCTAATGAATAATTACGGTGAAACGCTATGGCCAATATTTGGTAACGCTATTGTTCAAGCAGAAGGAATTGAACGTTATTGGTTGCAACAACTTTTAGACCGCGAGAAAAGTTTATCAGTTAATATGCCAAGCGTGTTTTCAGTTGTTCCAGTTGAGAGCGTCATTAAATGGTGTTCTGAGCTGCCAGACCTTGGGCCTGTTTTTGTTGCTCGTTGCTTGAACGTGTTTGAAACAGTTGATGAGCAGCAACAACCTTCGGTATTGTTTATCGCCTTGCTTGAGAACTTTGGAGATGATCCACGGGTAGCCAATGAACTGAGCGCTAATATGGGAACCCGCGGGTGGTCTGGGTCTCTTGTGCCTTACCTAGAGTCAGACAAATTGGCACTAAGCCCCCTGATAAACCATGAAAATGCTAATGTAAGACTCTGGGTTAAAGACCATATCAATTATATAGAGCGGCAGATAAGTGAAGAATCGAAGCGAGATGAAGAGCATGGTTTTGGACTTTATTAGTGGGTGAATGTCCATCTGTTGTATAACAAGTTGCTGCACATTGACAAATTGCTCGCTGGGCTCCTAATTTCCCAGTGAGCAAGGCATTGAGGTTGTAGAAGGATCCCTTTGGTGGCTGGGTTTTGGTAGGGTTGGAAAAACAGATAAGGAGCGGCCAGCATGTAGCACTTCAAGCCCTATAACCAAGATCAGGCTGCCACGGTGGTGATCAACTACTAAGATCAGTTCCAACCCGGTGCGTTTGAGCACAAGTTAGACTTATCCGTTTTCCGCGCCAAGTGCCGCAATGATGTTCCCAGTCGGCTGGCTATGATTCAATTATTCTTTTAATTCAAGTTTTCAAGGCGCTATCGATATTATGATGAGAAAAACACTAGGTTTGAAGGTGAAAAGACAGGCAGACGCCAAGCCCGCCGACGAAGCTGAAGATCAATTCCCTAATGATCCCGAAAAACGTTTTTTAAATGGCGTCGCTATTCATCCTTCCCCACGTATTGTTTTAGCGCCTGGCTCTCAACAGCGTACGGTGCGAGCGATGGATTTGATTACGCCCATAGGGATGGGGCAACGTGGGTTGATTGTGGCGCCGCCAGGCTCTGGCAAAACGACGATGTTAAAACATATCTGTCAGGCCGTGGCCGAGGCTCATCCTGACATAAAGCTGTATGCCTTGCTGATTGATGAGCGTCCTGAAGAAGTAACCGATTTTAAGCGCAGTGTGTCGGCAGAGGTACATGCCTCGTCGTCAGACGAAACCTACACACACCATGTGCGTATGGCCGATAAGCTGCTTGAGACGGCGCGTAAGCAAGCAGGCGAGGGGCATGATGTGATGATCGTGATCGATTCGCTTACCAGGCTCTCGCGCGTTCATAATGCCGAGCAGCGGGGCAACGGTCGCACCATGTCAGGTGGGCTGGATTCCCGCGCGATGGAAATACCACGAAAACTGTTTGGCGCCGCGAGAAAGATCGAAAACGGTGGATCGCTGACCATTCTGGCCACCGTGCTGGTGGATACGGGAAGCCGTATGGATCAGGTGATCTTCGAGGAGTTCAAGGGCACGGGCAATATGGAGCTGGTGTTATCCCGCGACGTGGCCAATCAACGGATCTTCCCTGCAATAGATATTGCCAAAAGCAGCACACGTCGAGAAGAGCTTTTGATTGATGAAGGAGATATTGAAAAGGTAAGGACATTGCGTAGAGCGTTGACAACCCTTAAGCCAGTAGAAGGCGCGCAGAAGTTACTTGGGTTATTAGAGAAGTATCCCACTAATGCCGAGCTATTGGATGCGTTTTTACCCGCCTCGTGACATGTCTATAATCAACAAGCCCACCTCTTAAAAAGGTGGGCTTGTTTGGTAAGTATTAACGGTTACGTTGTTTGCTATAGTTCAAGTGTGACGCGGGTACTGTTTTTTTAACCGGAAAGCCTGCAATTTCTTTGCGCTCAATCGTGTTTTTCAATCGCCTTTCAATAGCACAAAGGTTTTTAAAGTCACTGATGTCTACAAGCGAGATGGCTTCACCTGAGGCACCCGCACGGCCGGTTCGGCCAATGCGGTGGATGTACTCTTCGGGCTGGAAAGGTAAATCGTAATTCACCACACGGCTCAGCTCTCCAATATCCAAACCCCGTGCGGCCACCCCCGTGGCGACTAGGTACTTGAGCTCGCCCGTTTTGAACTGAGTTAACACCTGTTCGCGCATGGCCTGGCTTCTGCCGCCATGAATGGAATCCGCTGTAATACCGCGTTTTTCCAGTTGGGCAACCAGCTTGGCCGCACTGTGTTTTTTCTCGACAAAAATAAGCGCCTGATCCCACGCTTGCTCGTTGATCAAATGGCTCAATAACGCGGACTTGGTGTCTTTGTCTACCGTGATCAGCCACTGTTTGATCGTGGCGGCGGCGCGGACGTTGGGCGTAATGGCGATGTCAGCCGCCAGGTCGGTCATCTTGCTGTCTGAAAAAGCGTGGGCGATGGCGCGAACGTCATTGGTCATGGTGGCCGTGAACAACAGGTTTTGACGGTTTTCAGGCAGGCGAACGATGATTTTGTGGATATCATCGACAAAACCCATGTCGACCATTCTGTCCGCTTCGTCCAACACCATCACTTGCAGCTCATCAAAGTGCAGCGCTCGCTGATGCGCCAAATCGAGCAGTCTCCCCGGTGTCGCGACCAGAATATCCACGCCTTCGATTAAGCGCTCTTTTTGCGGCGCGGTATCCACGCCGCCATAAGCTGCCATCGAGGTTAAGGGCGTGTGCTTAGCGTATTGAGCCACACTGGCTTCGACTTGAACCGCTAGTTCGCGGGTTGGTACCAGGATCAGCGCACGAATGCGTTTGCCCCGCAAGGTTTCCGCGTTACTGAAGCGTTCCAGAAGCGGCAGCACAAAGGCAGCGGTTTTGCCTGTGCCGGTTTGTGCGGTGGCGATCAAGTCGTTACCTGAAAGAATGGCAGGAATCGCTTGTTCCTGGATGGGCGTTGGCGTTTTGTAACCGAGCTCGGTAATCGCTTGAACAAGAGGACTGGATAATCCTAGTTTTGCAAATGGCATAAGGCGCTCTGACAGACAGTCGTGAGGGGTGTCGAAAATAAAAAGTGGTGCAGTATAGCGCGAGAGCCGCCGTTCGTTTCTGGAATTATCCAATCAGCGCCGTAGTGTTGCGACCTCACCCCCTGATTGCGGCGTTAGAGGCCCATCTTTGGCTTCACACTTCTAACATGAAGCAGTACAAGGCCGACTTATGCGCATTAACCGGTCTATCGATCCATCCGAGCCCGCTGCTCTGCCTGATCCAGAAGGACTGGGCCGCATTGGCCTAACCTCGCTCGCATCTTGGTTCGAAATTCTTCGCGGCTAAGCAGCTTGGCCTTTCCTTTTTTGACCTTGGTCGCACGGCGAACAATTTCATCGTTCGAGGCTTCGGCTATAGGCCCAGATGGATGTCGAGTCAGAAAGATTGGTTGTGCTAGACACCGCTAGCGAACGTGCGAGTGTGAAGCACTTGGCTTAAAAACGCTTTAGCTAACGCTTCCTCGAATAATGCCGCGGGTCTTTTAACGTCCGTCTTGACGTACGTACCTAAAGGCGTACACTTCAATCGAAAGTTAGACACTCAAGAGGTGCGTCATGACCGGAATCACAGCCACTGAGGCGCGCAGCAACCTATACCGGCTGATTGATGAAACGGCCGAATCTCACCAGCCAATCGTCATCATGGGTAAGCGGAACAAAGCCGTCCTGGTATCCGAAGAAGATTGGTCAGCCATTCAGGAAACACTTTATCTGCTCTCAGTACCCGGTATGCGGGAGTCTATTCGCGAGGGGATGAATACCCCCGTGGACGAATGCGATGAGGAACTGGACTGGTGACATGGAAGCTGGTTTACACCAAACAAGCCCAGAAAGATGCAAAGAAACTGGCCTCCAGCGGCCTCAAGCCAAAAGCCCAGGAATTACTGGCACTGATTGCAGAGGATCCCTACCGTAAGCCGCCTCCGTTTGAGAAGCTCATTGGTGATCTTGCCGGTGCCTATTCACGCCGCATCAATATACAACATCGTCTGGTCTACCAAGTGCTTGAGGATGAGCGATTGGTGAAAGTGCTCAGGCTCTGGAGCCACTACGAATAAAACGTAAACAGCTGTTGTTGCCTTATCTGTCGATTTTTACTTGGACAGCGTTGCCAAACCCGCTGGAGAGCTTGCAAAAGCCATGGCACATTATGAACCCGTCATTCAAGATGAGATATCCGGCTGTGGCATCGCATCATGCGCGGTGCTAGCGGGTATTACCTATGCTCAGGCGAAAGAAACAGCAAACGCCTTGGGTATCTATGCCGAAGACACAGCGCTTTGGTCAGACACCGAGTATGTCCGTAAACTCTTACGTGCGTTCGATATAAAGGCTGCACCCACGGAGACGCCATTCGATACCTGGGAGAGCCTGCCGGACAAGGCGCTGTTGGCCATTAAATGGCGCATGGAACAGGGCAAGCCTTTCTGGCATTGGGTGGTGTTTGTCAGAAATGAGCGGGATGCAGTGGTGCTGGATTCCAAAAGAGCCTTGAAAACAAACACCCGCCGCGATTTTGGGCGCATCAAACCCAAGTGGTTCATCCGTATAGATTGAGGCTTGATGGTGATTATTCACGGTTGCTATTAATGGTTACGAGCTAGCGTTAGGTTGCTGTTCGGCTCTCGCTTTTTGCTCAGCCTGATCCAGAAGCACCGCACCGCTACCCGATTCGGCCAGTATGTCGTCTGGGTTATAGAGCGGGCAACGGGTCATGCTCAGGCAGCCACAGCCGATGCAGCCCGCCAGGTTATCGCGCAGCTTCTGCAGATAAGCAATCCGGCCATCAAGCATCTGCTGCCAGTTTTTTGAGAGCTGCTGCCAGTCCTCAACCGTCGGTGTGCGGTTGTTGGGCAGTGATTCAAAGGCTTGCTTAATCTCTTCCAGGCTTACGCCGACTTTCTGCGCGGCTTTGATCACCGAAATCCGCCTCAGCACTTCTGGTTCATAGCGGCGCTGATTGCCCGCATTGCGCCAGCTATGAATGAGCCCCTGCTGCTCGTAAAAGTGCAGGGTACTGACGTTAATCCCGCAACGCTTGGCGACCTTGCCGACACTCCAGACAGTTTCTGCCATCACTCACCCCTGAATATTTTTTACTATTTTTCAGCAAAAATCGCTTTACCTCAAGTTAAGTTGAGGTTCTATCCTTTCATTTCACTTAACGAAAGGAGACGCTTATGTACTTGGAACACGTTAATTTGGTGGTGGCTGATATGGATGCCATGCTGAAATTTTACCGCGCCGTCTTCCCGCACTGGCGGATACGCGATGAGGGTCATGGCGAGTGGTATGGCAAGCCACGCAAATGGATCCACTTTGGAGACGATGATCACTACCTGGCGCTAAGCGATCATGGGGAAGGGGAGAACCGTGATCTGAAAGGCCACAGCGTTGGGTTGGCCCACTTTGCTTATGTGACCGATAACCTCGATGCCGTTGTCACTCGATTAAATGAAGCGGGTTATGCCGTTGCCAAACCCGGCGCCCCAGAGCCGTTTCGTAAAAATGTCTATTTTGTCGATCCGGCTGGGTTTGAAGTGGAATTCGTCGAGTATCTGAGCGATATACCAGCTGAACGAAATTTAAACCAAGATGCCCAGTAATAAGCAGGCCAGCACCTCCGCAGGTGCTGGCCCAGGATAGGTTTAGATCTTAAGCGCCATACAATACCCTCTGAATAATCTGCTAAAATTCTTGAGCTTCCGGTGTGGTGGAAGCAAAAAAGGCTATGAGTAAGTGACGGGAGGCCTTAATCCTGGGGAAGGGTCAGATCTACCCTGACGAGGGCAAGACATTCCAGCCTTATTTTTATGCAGCTAACAGCCTTGGGGGTACCAACCTATCCCAGGGTTCGCCAGCTTTTCAGTAACGTCTTTGGCGCAGTTGACCATCAGTAGGTACATCTAGATGATTCGCAAATACCGGGAGGCCGATATTGATCAAGTGTTGGATATCTGGCTTTCAGCATCGATTAAAGCTCACGCCTTTGTTGGACCAGCGTATTGGAAGTCAAAAGTTAGCGAAATGCGTGATGTCTACATTCCTGCGTCGGAGACTTATGTATATGAATCTGACGGGCAAGTCGCTGGATTTTATAGCCTCTATGGAAATACGTTAGCTGCGATTTTTGTGTCTCCAAGTTTACAGGGGACGGGGATAGGCTCTGAGTTGATGGATGATGCCAAGAGCAGACGGGAGTGTTTGCAGCTCAGTGTCTACAGCCAGAACGCTCCCGGTATCAATTTTTATAAGCAGCATGGCTTTATTTCACTGGGTGAGCAGATTGATGAACAAACTGGCCACCCTGAGTTCATCATGGAGCATTACTGCTAACAACGCATAGAGAACAAGCGGTTGATTGTGAGCAGATTTGCACTGTGTACCCATGGAGCGCTTGGTGAAAAGTGAATGTCGCTGCGGAGACGGCTAAAGACTACCACTCAAGAAAAACATACCAACACCTCCTCACACAAACCGTGAAATGAGCACCCGTCGAGCCTTTCCCAAGAGGGTACAATGTCATCTGTTACGGTGGGGTGGCTGCTTTACAAATATGGATTTTCAGTAGGTTTGTTTACTTGTCACTATTATTAAATAGATAAAAGGTAGCCACTCATGATTAACACCAAAATATACAAGGCCGTCTATGAACTGGCGGAAAAGCTGATGAAGGCCGCCGCTAAGGACGATAGAGAAACATTTGAGGCGCTGTATGCCGAGCTGCGGGCGATTTGCACTGAGAACGAAAACACTGATAAAGACCACCCGGAACAATGGGAGACGCTGGCTGATTTTACCGAAGAGCTGGAAGACGCGCTGCCGATTTACCAAAAGGCGCTCGATAAGGCCATTGCCAAGCCATCGAATGACCATATAGCATCAATCGGCTTTTCCATGGCGACGTTGCAAGTTGAAGCGGGCCGAACGGACGCGGCTATCGCCAATTTGCAGCGTGCCCAAACCAGTGCCCAGGGCATTGAAGATGACGAGATGAAAGCAGAAATCGACGAGTTTCTTGAAACACTAACTACCGGCCAGGAACCCCATTTTGACCAATAACGATATTTTTCGCCGCATCCGTTATACCTTTGATTTAAAAGATAACACCATCGTGGATATCTTCGCCTTGGCAGAGGTCAGCGTGAGCCAGCCACAGGTAACCGTCTGGCTGAAAAAGGATGACGATGATGCCTTTGTTGCTATGAAGAACAAAGAGTTGGCGGCGTTTTTGAATGGGTTTATCAGCTTTAAGCGTGGCAAGCGTGAAGGCCCGCCGCCCGCGCCGGAAGCCCAGTTGAACAACAATATGGTGTTCCAGAAGCTGCGCATTGCGCTGAACATGAAGGCCGAGGATGTGTTAGCGGTTTTTGAGCGGGTCGGGCTGCCATTGAGCAACCATGAACTCAGCGCCTTTTTCCGTAAGCCAAGCCACAAGAATTACCGTGAGTGCAAAGACCAGATGCTGCGCAATTTCTTGCTTGGCATTCAGCGCCAGTTGCGGCCAAACCCTAACGGTTCAGACTCAGATGTCTGACTTTCGCTACGTCAAAGTCGCCAGCGTGCTTTAGGGTTAAAAGGTTCACCATATGGCCAGAAATATTGAGATCAAAGCTCGTATCGGCAATATCGAAGTGCTCGAATCTAAGGTGGCTAAGATCGCTGATAATGGGCCAACCGAGATATTGCAAGACGATATGTTCTTCCAATGTGAGGCCGGGCGACTGAAGCTTCGGGTGTTTTCAGAAAAGCACGGAGAACTGATTTTTTACCGGCGCGAGAATCAGGCTGGGCCGAAAGAATCGTTTTATGTTCGCTCGCCAACTGATGAACCTGAAACATTGAGAGAGACGCTTTCGCTGGCCTATGGTGTAGCTGGTCGTGTTCGGAAACATCGCACGCTGTATCTTGTTGACAGGACACGTATACATCTCGATAGGGTGGAGGCCCTTGGGCACTTTCTTGAACTTGAAGTGGTACTTGCCTCCAGTGAGTCATCACAGGTCGGTGTTGAGATCGCACACCGCCTATTGAACCAGCTCGGTATCGAGTCATCCCAGCTCATCGAAGCCGCTTATGTCGATTTGCTCGAGGAAAAGGGGAGCTAAGTATTCAGTCTAAGGCTCTAAACAAGGAGCCGCGCAGGTCGGTGAGTTCAGACGTTAAGGTAATTGGCTATGGAGATCGAAGCGGATCTGATAGAAAAAGAAAGAGCCTTGCTCAGCTTTGAGGTGCGCAGTTCACCGGCGAAACTGCGTTCTTTGTTGTCCCCAGATTTTTTGGAGATCGGAGCATCAGGCGATTTTTTCGGGTTAAACAGTGTTCTTGATAGTTTGCCGCACGAGTCCGCGTGGTCGGCTGTATCTCAGGACTTTGAACACAGGAGATTGAGCTCTGATCTCATTCAGCTCTTTTACCGGGTTGCGATCAGTCGTCAAAACGGCTTAATGACAAGCTATTCTCGGCGAACGTCAATATGGAGGAAAGAGGGAAACGAGTGGAAAATGGTTTACAACCAGGGTACGGCTATTTCTCCTTTTGACTTTCATTCTTAATTCGTCGATCCAGCGGGCGTTACACACTTCAATTTTTAAAATTGATAGGAAATAAATCTATGGAACTTGCTAACGTAAATAAAGGAAATATCGATGATCTTTATGACTTAAATGCCAAGCTTGCCGAATCTGAAAAGCAGAGGCATCTTTTTACTGCTGATAGAGAAAGCTATGCCGACGCTTTTTTAGCTACTACGCCTGCTTGTTTTGGGTCTTTAGCTTATCAAGACGAACAGCCCGTTGGTTTCTATATATATAATTTTAAGTTTGCCAGTTACATCGCTTCACGTGTTCTTTATGTTGAAGATATGTACTTAGTCGATGGATTTGATACTGATGAAAATAAAAAGTTGCTTCTGCAACATGCGGTGAGAAGATCACAATCTGAAAAGTGCTGTAGAGTCGAGATGCGCGTTCTTAAAGCGTTTAATCCTGGATATGGTCTTATAAAAAGCGTTGGCTTCAGTGAGATTACAAAATGGGATGTCTATCGTCTAGATCTTTAACCCTCAATAGCATAGATGTGGAGTCTGTAATGAAATCAACCGTAGAAGAGTGTATCCGCTCATTGGGCTTGGAACTACCCGTCGTTACCACGCCAAGGGGCAACTTTCGTTCCTATATAATTTCGAACAATATGCTCTATCTGTCAGGTAAGGGCGCTCCGTTGCGAGAAGAGGGAGTGGCTGTCCCAAAAGTGGGGCAGGAAGTGACTATTGAGCAGGCCCGAGCCTACGCTCAAGAGGTTGGCCTGTATCTCCTCGCACTCATCAAAGAAGCTCTAGGAGACTTTGATCGGGTTCAACGTGTTGTGAAGATGTTTGGTATGGCTTGGCCGCAAATTCTGAGTGCAACACCTGACCAAACCGGTAGGGTGTTGTATCCATGTCATATTCTGAACTCTGCACTGAAGAACGTGCCACGATCCATGTCAGCTTCGCGCAAGGCTTGAGCATCAGGAAGGTAGCGGCCCTGCTCGAGCGCTCCCCGGCAACGATTAGCCGAGAAATACGGCGCAATAGATCGTCCGATGGCAGCTATCGTGCGCCACATGCGCAACAATGCCGTGATCACCGTCGAGACGGTTGTCGACCAAGGCGCAAACTGCTTCCTGGCAGCCCTCGGTTCGCCCTGATTCAGCACATGCTGCGTCGGCGCTTGTCTCCCGAACAGATCAGCGGCAAGCTCAAGCATATGAATATCCCTGACCTTCGAGACGCCTACGTCTGCCGAGAAACGATCTACAGTGCCATCTACGCGTTGCCCGTCGGTGAACTGAGAAAGGAGCTGATCCATTGTTTGCGGCAAGGCAAGCCAACCCGTAAGCCGCGCCGTGGCCAGGTCGACCGGCGCAACCAGATCCCGGACATGGTCAGCATCCATCTCCGCCCTCCAGAGGTGGAAAAACGTGAATTTCCTGGCCACTGGGAAGGCGACCTGATCAAGGGCAAGAACAATGCATCGGCTGTCGGCACCCTTGTCGAACTCAAAAGCGGTTACCTGATCCTAGCGAAGATGAACGATGCGACTGCTACCTCTGCTGTAGAAGGCTTCAGCGCAGCGCTGAATCGCATGCCGTTGGCCGCACGGAAGAGCATGACGTATGACCAAGGACGTGAGATGACGCAGCACGCCAAGGTCACCCAGAATACTGGTGTCGCTATCTACTTCTGTGACCCACACAGCCCATGGCAGAGGGGCGCCAACGAAAATATCAATGGGCTCATACGACAGTACTTGCCCAAGGGAACGGATCTATCGATCTATAGCCAGCAAGAACTGGATGAGATCGCGCTTGAGCTGAACATGCGCCCGCGAAAGCGCTTCGACTTCAAGTGCCCTATTGAGGTGATGAGCGAGGAGCTGGCGAAGTACCATGAGGTTCCGTCATCGACACATTGACGGTGTTGCACTCAGAGCCTGCATCCGCCTGGTTAACGCTGATCCCAACTTTACTTCTCACACTGAAGTCATCAACGGTTGTTCCGACCTGTTTGTTACTGTGCTTGGTGAGCGCGGTGAGCATGCACGCTCTGCCATTGGTGTTGGATCACTGCCGAAGGGGTTTGCTGTGGAGATTGAAGCCATCATTGAGTTTTCTTCGCCACACGATCGCCATGCTTAACCTCTTCATTGAAATGCACCCACGTCTGGTAACTGCTTAACCAAACGTCGAGGGCTTAGGCGCAGTAAAGGCACACTCCTCACGACAATCAATTGTGTTCGGAGCTAGCACGTACCGAAGCATCATCAACAAGGAGGAAATGGTGCAGATGTGCGAAACGGAAAGACTATTTATACGGACATTATCCCTAGATGATGTTCCTGAGTTGACCGCTATCCTCAGCGATCCTGAGGTGATGAAATACTCGATCCGAGGCGTTTGCGATGAAGCGGCGACGCGACGGTTTATTGAATGGTGCTTGGAAATCTATGCAGCTCACAGTATCGGGCCGTGGGCCTTAGTAGAGAAGGTTTCCGGTAAGCTTGTCGGCTTTTGCGGTGTCAGCCCCGAAAAGGTAAATGATGTTGAGGAAAGCGGGCTAGGGTATCGGCTAGCCAAACAGTACTGGAGCAAAGGCCTAGCGTCGGAAGCAGTGCAAGCGGTACTCCATGTGGCATTTAATCAAAAGCAGCTATCGTCGGTGGTTGTTATTATTGAGCCTGAGAATATTGGGTCACTAAAAGTGGCAGAGAAAGCAGGGTTTTCTACTTTCGACACTATGGAATTTCATGGTCGCCTAGTGAGGCTGTACCGGTTAACGTCAAAGCAGTGGAGTGCACTTGATACTCATGAGATGAAAGCAACAATTGCGCGATGAGTAGCATTAAGGGCTGACCCGATTATGCCAGTAACCCGGCTTTCTCGAATGATGGGCGAAGGCAACAATAGTAATTGCTTGGTTATTAACAACAGTCACAAGGGAAAAAGGAAATTGTTGAAGGATCAAACGCTTTGCGCCAAGTTTGCTTGCTTGACCTAAAACAGGAACTATTGGTGGGTTGGGTGCGCTTAGCTTTTTGGTCGCTTGTTCAAAGGTATCAATAAGTTGTTCACCAAGCCCAGGCGATTCAAGTTCATACCAAGCTGTGGCTTCCATCAGTTCTTCAGCAGCCTCTGGGCTAACCTTCACCCTCAAAATTAGTTCCTTATCCGAGCTCGGGCACGTTCAAGAGCTTCGCTTACTTCTAACGACTTGGTTTTGCCAGATTCAAGATTATTGACTCTGCGACATATTTCCTCGTCCCAGGCTTCCGATACACTGATTTCAGCTATGCCGTCCAAGCTTGCGACCAAATCATGAGCGAGTTTGGCCCGTTCCCTCTCCGATAGGGTCATTGCTTCACTCGTGATAGTCTCAAGTTGCGCTGTATTCATTTATGTACCAAGCCTTGTGAAACGGCAATATCAAAATCATGCAGTAAATTACATCTGATGACAAGGCCATCAAGCTACAGTGAAATCAGCCGTCTGGGGTACATTTTCAACTAATGTTAAACGGCATAAAGAGATTCTGGAGTAACGCTGGATAAACCATTTCTCAAAGTAGCTGGGAGCGCCGCCACACGCTAGGCGGTGCTTTTTCCTGGCGAACCCAACTGCGCCTTAGCTGACGCTCATCACCGAATCCGGAGGCTTCGGCTATACGTGCTAGCGTCCAGGTCGTTTCGGTCATTAACGCTTTGGCTCGCTGGAGGCGCAATCCCATGATGTAGTCGCCTACCAGCATGCCGGTAAGACGTTTGAATTGGCGCCGGAAATGACGCTCGCTCATGGCGGCCTGAGCCGCCAGCGTTTCGATAGGCCACCTTTGAGAGGGCGCGGCGCAGATGGCATCTTGAACGCGATGCAGCCGTTCATCTACATGATTACGACCCTCAAGCCAGGCCCCCAACTGAGGCTCCTGACCACTACGGCGAAGATACAGCACCATTTCCCGTGCTATTGCCAGAGCCAGCGAGTGACCACAAGTCCGGGTAAGCCAGTACAGCATGGTATCGATCCCGGTTGAGATCCCAGCGCTGGTTAAATAGCGGCCATCTTCGATAAAAATACAATCGCTTTGCACCTTGGCCTTTGGAGCTTTGGTCTGTAACTGTTCGATTAGCGCGTGGTGGGTGGTACAGCGTCGTCCTTCTAATAGGCCCGCGTCTGCCAGCAATAATGTACCCGAGCAAACGGTCATCAGCGTACCCGCATAGCAGGCATTCATCTTGAGCCAAGCGACGCACTCTTGCTGCGCCAATGGCTCAAGGCTATTGCGATACTGCCCTGGAATCAGCAGTAGATGTTGAGGCGGTAGCTGCTCCGGTAACGGGTCAATGCCGCTAAGGGTTAGTGGCCCTAACCACTGCATGGCTGCTTTGGGGCCGATATAGCGCACCTGAACGTCTATCGAGAGCCGGTCTGCACACTGCAAAACCTGAAGCGGGCCAATCAGATCAAGCGGCACCTGGCCGGGCATCATCAGTACTGCAATCCGCAAGGTTGTGACTCTTTCCGATTGCAGCTGGCTATGTCGTTGCTCTTCACTCACACGTATTTTGCCATTCGTTGATCATGTCTTGTGTATTGATAATACGCGCAAAGCGGTCTTCCAGTACCAGTTCGGTGCGCGCCTTAATATCATCGGCTGACCAGGTGATACCGTGGCGCGTCATGGGAAAGGCTAGGGTAGCATCGCTGATAAAGTCGACGCTAAACCCTAAATCCGACGCCACTCGGGCGGTGGTTTCACAGCACTGCTCGGTACGAATACCGCTAATGGCCAGCCGTTCAATGCCGCGCTGCCGTAACCAGCCTTCAAGCGAGGTGTCGGTGAAGGCGTTATGAACCCGCTTATGAAAGCTCACCGCCGCTTCATCATCAAAATCGTCGAGCGGACGAATCAGGCCATTCTCAGGGTCAAAAGTTCCTTGGCTGCCAGGCTCTTCATGCAGAATACGGACAACGGGAATTTTGTTTGCCTGTGCGGCGTTCAGCACTGCACGCTGCTTGGGACGCCATGCCTGAGCCAGCGATTCTACCCAGTAATCGCGGGCGGGGAAGGAGGCTTGGACATCAATTAATAACAAGGCGGTTTTAGGCTGGGTCATGGCTAATCTCATCGTGTTGACGTGAGGCTATAGATTAGCGTTTATATATTTTGCTAACGATGCGTTGCTCGGTCACAAAGGGGACAATTTCGGCCATATGCAGACAATGTCTTCTACTAATAGCACGATAAAGGGGTGATTCTCAGGACCAAGTGAGGTCTATTTCTTCACACAGACAAAAATAGCGTTTCCGGAGGTAGTGTCCCAGGGAATGATTTTGTCGTAATTGTGTTCGAATATATGAACCTCGAAGTAGGGTTCTAAAAGCGTAACTAACTGCGCAAAGCTCACTGCCACCATGGTGTGTTCATCGTTCCAAACCTGCGTGGCGGCGGCGTTGGTTTTTTCAATGCTCAATCTCAATGACTGTTTTTCACCCTGGCCGCTGTAGTGCCAGCCGGAGCGGAAGGTAAACGTATCGTCTGCCCGCTTGGCGGTGTGCTTAACAAACAGGTCGTTATCGATCTGCTGCTTATCTACCCCGTTAAAGTAGAAAACGCCGCCCGTTGTTAAGGCGCGGTGGGCGCTGGCAATGCACGCTTTAAGCTTTTCAATACCGTCGTTGTAGTGGATCGAGTATAAAAAACAGGTGATTAAATCGAGCGGTTCGCTAACCTCGAATGCGCTCATGTCTTGCAGGGTGAACTGAGCTTCCGGGCATCGGCTGGCAGCCATGTCCAGCATTGGTTGATTGATATCCAGTCCGCGGCTGGCGTAGCCAAAATCCATGAAATGGCGCACGTGGGGGCCAGTGCCACAGGCGAGGTCAAGGTGGCGTGAGCCTTCATTACCGAAAAGCTGGTGCAGCCGCCGGATGGCGTTGCTTTGGGCGTGATAGTCGATGTCAGCGCACATCAAATCGTAGTAGCCGGAAAGGTCGGTATAGAGTGCATTGACGGACATGGTCGCCTGAACGGTGGGGAACTTGGGTGGCGCATAGTAAACGAGCGGGGTGGGTTTGAGAAGTAACCCGCTCTATTGGCTGGTGCGTCATGTTTAGAAAAAACGCATAGCGAATCGACGTTATGCGTTTTTTCAGTATTGCGCCCTACCTTGGGATGCCGCACCCTGTGTGTGCGAAGTTATTGTCTGTTTTTTATATTTATTAGATAAATAATAAACATGATCAACGACCCCGCTATAAAGCACCAGACGCCGAGTGTTGCGTAGACCGCAAACATTGGCAGGAACAGGAAACTACCGAAGAAAAAGCACAAGCTGGACAAGATGCCTAGCAGGTTAGGGAGCTGTTGGCGCAGCGTCATTACCATCAATTTATCTCCGGCGTGAACTGAAAACTTACCGATATCCGGTTCCAGCTGTTCATTTCCAGTATGACGCTGGTGAGTTCCATCATACCTTGCTCGCCAAATGCGGTTATTGCGTTTTGATAGTCGTCATCGCTGACCATTTCCTGGCTGATGAGTGTGAGGGCTTCTGCCCAGGCAAGCGCGGCACGCTCTTCTTCATTAAAGCAAGGTGCTTCTCGCCAGGCGGGTAATACGTCCAGGCGCGCCTGGCGTTCGCCATCGTCTCGGGCCTCTTGGCTGTGCATATGCTGGCAGTAACAACAGTGATTGATTTGTGAAACGCGTAAGTTAACCAGGTGAATTATCGTTTTATGAACGGCTGAATCTGACGCGACTTTGCCTAAGGCATGAAGATGCTTAGGTAGGCGAGGGCACAGACGGTAAACGGATTCAGGGGATAGGCGTTGCAGCATGAGAATGCTCCGGTTAATAAGTTGAGAAGCCAGCTTAAAACCGGAAAACCTTCACGCCTTGTAAATTTGCGACAATTTGCGCTTTCGATAAGCTGCTGGGGTTTCATAGGTGAATTTATGAAAGGCGTGAGAAAAATGCGCTTGGTCGAAGTAGCCGCACTGTAGGCCTATTTCCGCGAGGGGAAGGTGGGGATTGTTAACTAACAGCTGGCGGGCATTATACATTCGGGCATAACCCACTAAATGGCCGGGTGAAACGCCTACTTCTTTCTTTAATTTGCGTTCCAGCGTGCGCCGAGTAAATCCCAGGTTGGCCATTAGCTGCTTCGGGGGCAGTTGTAGCCTGCCAATTTCTTCAACCAGGTTTTGAGTACGGCTAGTGCTGGGTGATTGGCATTCCAACTGGCTAAGCAGCCAAGCCTCTAGTAAGGCAAGGCCCTTGGCTGCATTAACCTGGTAAAGACGCTCGACCAGCGGCATCAGGCTATCCAACCAGGGCGGTTTATCATCAATGCCCAATGAGTGATGGGTATCTGAAAACTGTTGTGGCTCCAAGCCCAGCAGAGCAAAGGCACCTGCCGCTTTGAATCGAATGCTTAAACAGGTTTCCGCTGGGTTAAACGTCTCAACCAGGGTGCTTTTATTAAAGCAAAACGTAATAATTGGCTGGGTGCTGGCAAGTTTGATTGTAAGGCTGGAGCCGGCGTCGGGATAGAGCTTTCCTGTTTGGAGTGGAACAACGCTGCCTTGCCCGGCCATAGACCAAAGGCATTGCACCCAAGGGCGAAGGCGTTCGTCGGGTAAGCGCTGCTGCAAATTCAAACAGGCGGCGTTGCTGGGCAGGATAAATAAAGCCATGGCTTCAACACGCTATCGTTGATGAAAAAAGCTTCATCGCATAGCCCTTATTAAACCTTAAAGCCATAAGCTGGGGAAGTGCAGCTACGTTCGCATGAGTAAATAGACCGAACTGATATTGGCAGATCTTACAAATTCCCTAAAGAAACCCCGCCCATTTCCGATAACTCTCTATAGGACGAATTTACACGATCGTTACCCAACGTCATGAGAGCCTGCCATGCCCAACATCTTGCGCTTTATCATTTCGGCGGCGCTGCTGTCTCTCAGCTCGCATGCCTTAGCCAATACCGACGCGGCGGAAGCTGCAGCGCTTGCCTGGTTAGAAGCGATCGATAACGGTAATTTCGAACAAGCCTGGGAAGCGGCGTCGCCGATATTAAAAGCGCCGCTGTCTCAAGGTATGCTGGCCCGCACCATTGAGCTTGTACGCCGGGATTTTGGCAAGGTGTCGTCTCGCCAGAGGATGCGTGCCAGCCGCGAAACGTCTATGCCCGGCGCGCCGAGTGGCGACTATATCGTGTTTACCTTTCAAACCGGCTTCGAGAATAACGAGCGTCGGGTTGAGACCGTTACCCCTCATCTTGAAGACGGTACCTGGCGGGTGAGCGGCTATTACGTGGAGTAGTCTTAATCTGCCAGCTACCAGCGCTGTGCTTTTTTGCACTGCCTGACGATATGCTGCCGCTGTTGCTGAAGGCTTGCCCAGCGATTGGCAGGTAAACCCGCGCGCTCAAGTGCAAGTTGAAGGTCGACGCTTTCAGCAAGTTCGCTGATGGCGTCGCACAGTCGCGTAATTTCTCGTTTTATAAACGGGTAGCTGAGTTTGCCCATGGCCGCCATGGCTTGCCCGTCGCGCGGCAAAAGCTGTTGAGCAAGGTTTATTTCCCGATAGGGATAAAAATGCCAAGTTGTCGACCAATTGAGATTATTTTCCCTATAAGGAAAATAATGGTATGGCAACTAGTGGTATGAACTTCATTCGTGCATCAAGGTTACTGCCCGGCGCGTCTTTCTTCGCCCTAATCATTACGAAACCCACTACAAATGCTACGTTGAAAGTGGAACCTAATGGCGATATCGGTTGTTCAAAAAATATACAAAGGGTCATTTTTGTAAACAGAAATGATGGCGCAATGGTTGCTTGAAAAAGCGGCTCGATAAGGGTTTCAAGGTGCTAGCGCGGGGTGCTGATATGCGAAGCCTTTCATACAAATCCCCTTGGCTGTGGCTATTGCTGGCAGGCGTGCTGATGCTGGCACTGTCGTTCACCTGGCAGGCCATGGCACAAACGTCATCGCGTAACGCCTTGGTTATGAAGGTTGAAGGTGCCATTGGCCCCACCACGAAAGATTATCTTGAGCGCGGCTTGCGCCAGGCCCGCGAGCAGGGCAGCGAAGTGGTCGTGGTTGAATTAGATACGCCTGGCGGCTTGGTTGATACGACCCGCGATATGATCCGTGAAATGCTCAATGCCGATATCCCGGTGGTAATGTATGTCTCCCCTAACGGTGCGCGGGCGGCAAGCGCGGGCACTTACCTGATGTACGGTAGCCACGTGGCGGCGATGTCGCCTTCTACGCATTTAGGCTCTGCCACGCCGGTGCAGATGGGTGGCTCTGGCTTTCCAGGCAGCGCTGATGAAGAAAACGAAGATGCCGATGGCCAGCGTGAAGGCGAGAGTGGCAGCGCAGGCAGCGCCATGGAACGCAAGGTTATGGAAGATGCGGTGAGCTTTATCCGCAGCCTGGCCGAGCGCCACGACCGCAACGCCGATTGGGCCGAAGCGGCGGTGCGCGAGGCGGTAAACCTCACCGCCAGTGAAGCGCTGGAGCAAAACGTTATCGACGTGGTGGCAAGCGATATCGATGACCTGCTGAGGCAAATTGACGGTATGAGCGTGGTCATGGAGCGCGGCGACCATACGCTTGAAACGGCTGACCTCGCCATTGAGCGCTTTGACCCGGATTGGCGCACCCAAATGCTCTCGCTGATTACCAATCCCACCATCGCTTACTTCTTGTTGATCATTGGCTTTTACGGGCTGATCTTCGAGCTTTCAAGTCCTGGAAGCCTATTCCCGGGCACTATCGGTGTTATTTCGTTGCTACTGGCGTTGTTTGCCTTTCAGATGCTACCGATCAATTATGCCGGCCTGGCTCTCGTCCTGGTGGGCTTGGCATTAATGGTGGGCGAGGCGCTAATGCCCAGCTTTGGTGTGCTGGGAGCGGGCGGTATTGCCGCCTTTGTACTGGGCTCGATCATGCTGATGGATGCCGAATATCTCCCCATTTCGCTAACGTTAATCGGTGGCGTGGCGCTGGTGTCCGGCGGGTTGATGTTGTGGACGCTGACGCGCTTTGCAACGCTGCGCAAACGTCCCGCACACACAGGGATGGAGCAGTTGATTGGCGCAAGTGCCATTGCCTTGGAAGACTTTGAGACTCACGGCCATGTGCGCCTGCACGGTGAGCGCTGGAATGCGGTGAGTAATGTACCGATCAAGCAAGGCGATGAGGTGAAAGTGGAGCGCCTTAAGGGCTTGACGGTCTTCGTGTCGCCCCCGTAGCGCCTGCCTGCCGCGGGTTGTATATCACAGACCAATTGCTAGATGAGGTGCTCTATGTTGCTTTCATATTTAGTCCCTGTCGTGCTGGTGGTGTTGCTGGTCGCTGCCTCCATTCGCATTTTGCCGGAATACAAACGCGGCGTGGTGTTCTTCCTGGGCCGTTTCCAGACGGTGAAGGGGCCTGGTCTGGTCATCGTGATCCCCGCCATTCAAAAGATGCAGGTGGTCGATCTGCGGGTGATCACCATGGATGTGCCCGAGCAGGATGTGATCTCTCAGGATAACGTCACGGTGAAGGTCAACGCCGTGCTTTACTTCCGCGTGATTGACCCGGAAAAAGCAATTATTCAGGTCGAGAATTACACCCAGGCGACCAGCCAACTGGCGCAGACCACGCTGCGTTCGGTGCTAGGCAAGCACGACCTGGATGAAATGCTCTCCGAGCGCGATAAGCTCAACGACGATATCCAGGAAATTATCGATACCCAAACCGATGCCTGGGGCATCAAGGTGGCGAATGTCGAGATCAAACACGTGGATCTGGATGAGAGCATGATTCGGGCGATTGCCCGCCAGGCCGAGGCAGAGCGCGAGCGGCGTGCCAAGGTGATTCACGCCGAAGGCGAACTACAGGCTTCCAAGAAGCTGGTTGAGGCAGCCAACGTGATGCAAGAAAACTCCGCCGCGTTGCAGCTACGCTACCTGCAAACCATGAGCGATATGAGCAACAAGAACGCCTCGACGATCTTCTTCCCGCTGCCCATGGACATCATGGAGGCCTTCAAGGATATGAAGGCTAAGCACATGCCGCCCACATCGGGCACAAAACAAGACGACGCGTAAAGGCTCTTTGCGGGTGGAGTAGGGGATTATGACATCACCAAGCCCGCCAGTGCTTGCATGCCTAATGCCACCGCAAGCACTGCCAAACCGGCCACTAAGCTGGTGATAAAGGCATGGCGCTTCCATAGGTGGATGACGCGGCTACCAAAGCGGTAGACCAGCCAAGCCAGCCCGAAGTAGCGAATGCCGCGCGCGATCAGGGCCGCGAGGGCAAACAGAAGAATAGGGTAGCCGGATAGCCCTGCGGTAATCATCGCAACCTGAAAGGGAATAGGCAAAATCCCCAGGGTGAGAATAGCCACAAACCCATATTGGTCAAAAAAGTCTTGGAACGAGGCGTAAGTGTTCTGCATGCCCATGGTCTCGATAAACCAGCTACCTATCGATTGAAACAGCACCATGCCAACGCCATAGCCAATCAGCGATGCCGTAAGGCACCCGACGGTGGCCGCCGTAGCGATTGCCCAAAGGCGTGATTTATTGATTGCCATCAGCGGGATTAATACCAGCTCAATGGGGATGGGCAGAATGATGGTTTCCAGAAAGGAAAGTATTCCCAGCAGCCAGAGCATATGCCGGGAATGGTTTAAGCGAACCACCCATTGCTTAACGCGTGTTGATGCAAAAGCCATACTGGACGCTCTATTAGGAAGGGTCGACGCGGCGATAAATAGCCGCCAGTAAGCTATAGCAACCAAACGCCAGTAGGCCAATCGCAACAAACCCAAACAGCCATTGCCCGTAGGCTTGGTCCCGTAATGTGCCTAACGCCTCTGCCGTTCCGCCTGCTTCGTTGGGGTCAAATCGATAGGCGGCGATGATAAAGAAGCTACCCACGATCACAAATACGAGCCCACGGACCACCAGGCCGAAACGACATATCGGATAGGCCCATTTTTGGGTTCGCGAGGGCATGGCGAAGTGCTTGTCAAACTTGGCTTTGTAGCCTTTAAACGCGTGGGCGATGCCCGCGCCGATGATGGCGATGCCTACGGCAGCCACCAACCAGCGGCCAAAGGGTTGTTGCATAAGCCAACTGGCAACGCCTTCCGACCCACCGTTGGAGCCTCCTGAAGAACCCGAGGATAGAAAGCGGAAGATGAGGCTGGCGGCAAAAAATGCCAATAATATATGGGTCACGGCACTGACCAATAAGCCTGAGCGAATCACCACGCCTTTGACGCTGGTGCCGTGCTGGTCAGGGTCTTTGAAGGCTTGTATGCAGCGCCACATGGCGTACCCGAGCAGGCCGACGGCGATAATGCCCAACATCACCTTGCCGAACGGGGCGCTCAGCACCGTTTCCAGTGCGCCGCGGCTACCTTCCGCCTGGCCACCCTGACCAAAAGCGGCGAGCGCCGCTAGGCCGCCAACAAGAACGTAAACTAACCCGCGGGAAGCGTAGCCCATGCGGGCAAAGGCGCTAATAGCGTCGTGGTGGTCGGGCGAGCTGCTTGCCATGGTGTCCTCCTGACAAATAAGGCGGTTGCCAATCATCCATAAGCAACTTAAACGAGCGGCGACTATACTGAGTCTGCGTCGTGCTATTGTCTAGCGTAGATTAAGCACGACATGCTGACTAATTAAACGGGTTAAGCCTCTGTATTTTCTTTTATCACTGTTTGAGTAGTGCATGAATCCACCGTCTTCTCCTCTTTTCTGGCGCGATAAGCGCATGCCCCATGTGGAACTGCGTAAAATTTGCGACGCACGGCAAGTCTGCTATGCGCCTCACAGCCATGTGCATTGGTCGCTTGGCGCCGTTACCACTGGCAGAAGCACCTTTAGCTACCAAGGTACGACGTATCAGATTAGCGCAGGTGACTTGGTGATGATGAATCCCCATTGGGTACATGCCTGTAACCCCATTGAGAATCAGCCGTGGGCATACCTGATGCTCTACGTTGATACCGCATGGTTGAGTGAGCTGCGATATCAGATGGGTTTGCTTGAAGCACCTTGCTGGCAGGATATTGCCACCGCTGTGATTACTCAGCCCGAGCTTTTTGCACAATATTGCGATATGGCGTCATGTCTGCTGGACGAGCGTCGTGCTATTGAGGATAAGCAAGTGGTACTAACCGGGTACCTGTCTAGAATTATGCAGATCCTTGCCCAAGAATCTCCCGCGGCATGGCCAACATCTTCCGACACGCTAGAGCAGGTTGCCGTCTATTTACGTAATAATTGTACCGCAGACATTTCGCTTGAAAGTTTATGTCAGCAGTCTGGTTATAGTGCAGGCTACCTGATTCGCGCATTTAAACATCAATACGGGCTAACGCCCCGTGCCTATTTGATCAATCAACGCATCCAGTTAGGGCAACAAGCCCTCAAGCACGGTCAACCTATCGTTGAGGTAGCCCTTAATGCGGGCTTTAATGATCAACCCCACTTTCAACGAACGTTCAAGAAACTAGTGGCGGCCACGCCAAATCAGTATCGCTTTCCGCTGCTCGAATAATATAAGTAACTCAAAATAATAGAAATATTGCGCTGGCGGCCAGGCAAAGAGCCAGCGTGCGGTTAATCGTTAGCAGGATGAACGGGCGGTGAATATAGCGTTTGAGAAAGGCGCCTGCGTATACCCAACTGGCAAGCGATAGCCAACAAATAGGCAGGTAAAGGCCAGCGAATAGCCAAAGCTGGTAGGGTTCGTTGCCGCTGGTATAAGCACCAATGCCAGCGGCAGACGCCAGCCATGCTTTGGGATTAAGCCACTGCATCATGGCGCCTGCCATAAACCCGGGTGCTTTATCGGTGCCTTGCTCATGCAAGCGCCCATCGTGCTGCAAAAGTTGATAGCTGAGGTAAAGCAAAAACAGGACGCCCGCCAAGCGTAAGGTCTCATCCAGCATGGGTACCATATCCAGCAGCGAGTAAAGCCCTGCGCCAATGCCTAAAAAAAGCGCAACAAACCCCAGCGTGGCACCGGTTACAAATATAAGGCCCTGACTAATGGGGTGGTTCGTGCCGCTACTCAAGCAAACGATGTTGACCGGCCCAGGCGAAATCGACGCAGCAAGGGCAAATGCGGACATGGGTAAAAGCAAGGGCAGTTGTAAAGCGTTCATTGTGGTCCTCCTTGGTAGTGCAAGAAGTTTGCAGTGGTATGTGGCTAGTAGATTGAACAAAATTGATCTGCGAATAGATTTTTAGCTAATGTTAAGTATCTTTAATGCTGGCAATGGCGCTTTGAATTTATCGCAAGGAGGCAAAGGGTTATGAAAACTATCGGCTTGCTCGGAGGGATGAGCTGGGAGTCCACGCAGACCTATTATCGTTTGCTCAATCAAGGGGTTGCGGAGAAACTGGGGGGCTTTCACTCGGCGAAGCTAGTGCTCTATAGCGTGGATTTTGCCGAGATAGAAACGCTTCAACGCGAAGGCGACTGGGAGGCCATGGCGAGCATTCTGGCCAATGCCGCCTGCTCGCTGGCGGCAGCGGGCGCTGATTTTCTGGTGATCGGCACGAATACCATGCATAAGGTGGCCGCTGAGGTGGAGGCAGCGTCAGGTTTGCCGCTTTTGCATATTGCCGAGGCAACCGCCGATATTCTGGCCCAGCAGGGATTGGACCGCGTTGGCCTGTTAGGCACCCAGTTCACCATGGAGCAGCCCTTCTACCGGCAGCGACTGGAAGCGCGGGGGATAGAGGTTATCGTGCCTGAGACCGAACAGCGTGAGGCGATTCATCGCGTGATTTATCAGGAGCTCTGCCGGGGAACGATCAACCCCACCTCGAAAGCAGCTTATCTGGACGTAGTGGCGACGCTTGCAGCGCGTGGCGCGCAAGGCGTGATTTTAGGCTGCACCGAGATTGGCTTGTTGATTAACCAGAGCGATACGCCGGTCGCGCTTTTTGACACCACCGAGATCCACGCCCAGCGTGCGGTGGCCTGGGCGCTGGCTGATGAGGTGGCGTCTTAAGCCTCGCTGTTAGTTTAGTGGCCAAACACCGACCAGCCGGTTCGCTGCACAAACATTTCGAGCGCTTGGGTGCCTAGCAAACTGTTGCCGTAGGCATCCAGCCCCGGTGACCATACGGCAATAGAGCCCTGGCCTGGCGCGATGGCCAGTATGCCGCCGCCCACACCGCTTTTACCGGGCAAGCCTACGCGAAAGGCGAATTCACCAGAGGCGTCGTAGTGGCCACACATCATCATCAGCGAGTTGATCCGGCGAGCGCGCTGAGGCGCGACCACTCGGATACCGCTGGGCTTGTTGATGCCATCCGAAGCCAAAAATAATCCCGCATGGGCGAGCTGCTCACAACTCATGGCGATGGCGCACTGGTGAAAGTAGGTGCCCAGCACCTTATCGACATCATGACGTAAATGCCCAAAGGCTTTCATGAAATGCGCTAACGAGGCGTTTCGGTCGCGGTGTGCCATTTCCGACGCCGCGACGGCGTGGTCAAAGTAGATGCTTTCATCGTCGGCGATATAGCGTACAAAGTTAAGGATCTCAGCCAGTGTTTCTTTGGGCTCATGCCCCATCATGATCGCATCGACCACCGCAATGGCCCCGGCATTGATAAACGGATTTCGCGGTTTGCCGCTTTCATGCTCTAGCTGAACGATCGAGTTGAAAGGGTCACCCGAGGGCTCGCGACCCACTTTTGACCACAGTGAGTCACCCGCTTGCCCCAGCGCAATGGTTAACGTAAATACCTTGGAAATGCTCTGGATGGAGAAGGGCGTGGTGGCACAGCCCGCCGAATACACCTTGCCATCCACGGTGGCGAGCGAAATGGCAAACTGCTGCGGGTCAACGTGACCCAGTTCGGGGATATAGTCGGCTACTGTGCCACGCTCCTCTGCTTTCGCCATGGTGGCTGCAATGTCGTCGATTAAGGCTTGCATGGGGGGATCGTTACCGTCAGTTGAGGCGGAGCCACACCCTAGCCGAAAATATTTGTGCTGTCTGCTATAGCAGTCAGCAAGATTCGGGTCGGCAAGGAGCCCGTGAGCACTTAGGCTGTGAAGGTAACGCTTGGCAGTCAATAATGTGACGATGTGAGAGACGACAATGAACGACTATGAACGAATCGAGAAAGCCATGGCTTATATGGTGGCCCAAGCCGCAGCACAGCCTAAGTTGGAAGCGGTGGCCGCGCACGTTCATTTAAGCGCCTTTCACTTCCAGCGCTTGTTCTGCCGCTATGTGGGGATCAGCCCCAAACGCTTTTTGCAGGCGCTGACATTAGAGCGCGGCAAGCAACTGATGCAATCCTCCGCCTCGCTGCTGGATATAGCGCATAGCCTGGGGCTTAGCGGTGGCTCGCGGCTTTACGATCATTTTGTGCAGCTAGACGCCGTCACGCCGGGGGAGCACAAGAGTCAGGGGCAGGGTGTCGAGATTGCTTACGGCGTTCATGCCACGCCCCTGGGCAGTGTGTTCGTGGCGGTCACGCCCCGCGGGATTTGCCGCATGGGGTTTGTGGATACCACCAGCGCTGAATCGCTGCTGGCACAACTTGCCAAGGAATGGCCGCTTAGCACGATTCACCACCATCCTGATGCTACGCGCTATGCGGTGGAGGCGCTTTTCGACAAGCCAGGCGATGACTCAGCTTCTTTGTCGCTGCACGTGACGGGGACTAACTTCCAAATAGCGGTTTGGCGAGCGCTGCTGACCATTCCGGAAGGCCAGTTGGCCAGCTACTCGCATATTGCCCAGGCGCTGGGCACGCCAAAATCTTCCCGCGCGGTGGGAAATGCGGTGGGTGCCAACCCCATTGCACTGTGGATTCCCTGTCATCGGGTGATTCAGCAAAGCGGTGCGCTTGGGGGCTACCGCTGGGGTTTAGAGAAAAAGCAGATGGTGCAGGCCTGGGAGTTGGCAAAGGTCAACAACGAGTCGCTTTCTCCCATGGCCACATCTTAATCAATTAACCCACTGGCATCATAAAACGGAAAAGGGCCGGGGTAGTGCTCGATAAAGCCTTGGTGAGTCACCATGCCGCTAGTCGCCGACCAGTGGTGTAGCAGGTAACCGGGGGGCTCAAGCTGAAAGTGGGCGGGGCCGTCTGGGGTGAGATCCAAACTCACCTGGTGGGAAACTCCAGGGCAGCTGATCGCCAGGGTGTTAGCAAAGCGGGCCTGAATCGAGCGGTGCAGATGCCCGCAGAGCATGCGCTCGACCTGGGGGTGCTGGCCAATGACGTCAGCTAGCGCGTCGGGTCGCTTAAGCGGCTGGCGATCCATATGGTCGATGCCACTCATAAACGGGTGGTGATGCACCATGACCAGCGTCGGTTTATCGGGCTGCTCTGAAAGCGTTGTATCCAGCCACTGCAGGCTTTCATCGCTTAATTCACCGTGGGGTTTGCCCGGCACCGATGAGTCGAGCCCCACTAAGCGCACTGGGTAGTCATCCACGACCCACTGCAGGTAGTCGCGGTGCTGAAACAGGTAGCGATGCTCCGGAAATGCATTACGCAGATGGTGGCGGTCGTCGTGATTGCCAGGGATCAAGTACACCGGAAGCGTCAGGTCGGCCAGGATGTGCTTAAAGGTGGCGTACTCGTCGGGGTGGCCAAAATCAACCAGGTCGCCGCTAATCAGCACCAGGTCGGGCCGTGGGGCTAGCTGATTGAGCGTGCTGAACGCTTGATGCAGCGCATTGGCGGTATCCACCTGGCGGTAAGAGCGTTTACCGCCCGCCTTGATATGCGGATCGCTAATCTGGGCGATAAGGCATTGCTGGGCATGAGGATCTTTCTGAATGTTTAAACTTTGATCAGCCATTGGCCATCTCCTTGGCATCAACTGGGGCAGTGGGCTTATCCGGGTGAAAAAGCACGTGGGAGGGGAGTGCAAGGCCAATCGCGCTGCCGTTGGGCCAGCGCTGGCGGGAGGGTGCCTCAATCTGCAGCGGTATAGCGCCACCGGTATCGACCATTAGACGTTGGCTTTGGCCCAGGAAAATACTCTGCACCACTTCTCCCGTTACATCGGCTTGGTCAAGGGGCACTACCTGAATATCCTCTGGCCGGCAGTAGACCGTGGGTACGCCCTGCAAATGTGAACCTCGGAGCTCACCGCCATGTACCACCAAACCACCATCGGCGCGGGTGCTGATGACGTCCAGGCAGTTAACCGCACCAATAAAGTCTGCGACAAACGCATTGGCTGGCTGATGGTAAATCTCTTGAGGTGTGCCTAATTGGGCAATGCGCCCAGCTTGCATCACCGCGATGCGGTCACCCAAGGCCATCGCCTCGTCCTGGTCGTGGGTGACGTAGACGGCCGTGGTGCCCAGCTCGCGCAGTAGCAGGCCGATCTCGATACGTAAGCGGTCGCGCAGCTTGGCATCAAGAGCCGCCAACGGCTCATCAAACAGCAGTACCTTGGGGCGCACGGCAATCGCCCGGGCAAGCGCCACGCGCTGTTTTTGGCCACCGGAGAGTGCTTCGATTCTCCGCTCACCAAAGCCCTGTAAGTCGACCATGGTCATGACTTCGTCAAGCCGTTGGGCAATTTCTGCCTGCGGCAAGCGCTGTATTTTTAGCCCGTAGGCAATGTTGTCGGCAACGTTCATGTTGGGAAACAGCGCATAGTTTTGAAACACCATCCCCACGTCACGCTTCTCGATCGGCAGGGCAGTGACATCGCGCTCGCCAAACAGTACTTGCCCGCCTTTGTCGGGGCTTTCCAGGCCGCTGATAATACGCAAAGTGGTGGTTTTGCCGCAGCCGGAAGGGCCCAGCAGTACCAGGGTTTCGCCCGCGTTAACGTGCAAATCAAGCGGCTGTAGCGCGGTAGTGCCACCGGCGAAGGTGCGGCTGCACTGGTGTAGGGTAATGCTGACAGATGAACTCATAGCGGATTCTCAAATAATAAAACTTAGCGACGCTGCCCGGTGAGGTGGCCTGCCCACTGAATCGCCACCAGTAAGGGCACCACCATCACCAGAAATATCAGCGTGTAGGCTGAGCCCACTTCAAGGCGCATGGAGGCGTAGCTGTCCGCCAAGCCGACCGGGAGCGTTTTGGTCGATGGGGTATGCAGCATCCAGGTGATGTTGAACTCCCCAATAGAGAGAGTGACTACCATCAGTGCGCCCGCCAGAATGCCACTCATGCAGTTGGGAACGACTACGCCGAAAAAGCGTTGCCGGAAGCTGGCGCCCAGGCTGGCGGCGGCTTCTTCAAGCTGGGGAAGCTTGGCGGTCTGCATCACGGAGAGCACCGCTCGCACCATAAAGGGCAGCGTAAACAGCACGTGTCCGACAAGAATAAACAGCCAACTGCCGCGAAATTCACGGTAGCTGCCATAGGCGAGCAGCAGGGCAAGTGCGGTGGCCAGTCCAGGCACAGCAACCGGTAACAGCAGCAGTTCTTCAATGGCGTTGGCCCACCGGCGGCGGCTGCGCAGCAAACCATAAGCGGCGGGGACGCCGATCAGAATAGTGATCAGTAAGCAGGCGAGCGCTAGTTTAATGGAGAGCCAGATGGTATCAGCGTAGAGGTGCCACACCTCATTGACCCAGCGCAGGGTCAGCCCGCTTTCAATGCCAATAAAGTAGTTCTCGGTCAGTCCCGCCATCACCGACATGGCGACGGGCACGATCATAAATAAGCACACCAGCAGGGTGAAACTGAGTTGCAGCGTGAAGCGTAGGCGCGATTTCATACCGAAGCTCCCAGATTGCCGCCTGCCAACCTACGGGCGAGGCTTAATGCCGTCCAGGTTATCACGCCCAGTACCACCGAAAGCGCAGCCGCCATGGCAAAGTTGGCGTAGTTGGTGAATTCGCCGTAGATATTGAGTGGCAGGATGCTTAGCCGCGTGCCCAAAGTAAACGCCGTGCCAAAGGCGCCCATGCTGGTAGCAAAGCAGATAGCCCCGGTTGAGAGCAGTGCGGGCGCAATGCCTGGAATAATCACGTCTTTGGTGACCTGCCAGGTGTTAGCCCCTAACGAGCGGGCTGCCTCTTCAAGGCTTTGATCCAGGTTGTCGCAAGCCGCCATTACTGTGGTGATCACACGAGGGATGGAGAAATAGAGATAGCCAATAAAAAGTCCTGCCAGTGAGTAGGCGAACATCCAGCGTTCGCCAAACAGCCAAAGGCTGGTTTGCGCCAGGGCCCCCTGGCGGCCGCCCAGCATAATGACCAGAAAGCCCACCACGACGCCAGGAAAGGCCAGCGGAAAGGTGAGGATGGCGACCAGTACGGACTTGCCAAAAAAACGCTGACGGGCGAGGAAAAAACCGGCAACCCCGGCAATGGCCACCGCTACCAGTGACACTACCAGCGAGAGACCAACGGTGGTCGCCAGACTGATCAAGTACTGCCGATGGGTGAGAATAGTCAGATAAGCACTGATGCCACTACCCGGGTCTGCCTCGGTGCCCATTATGATCAGTCGTGAAAAAGGCAGTAGCCAAAAGGCGCAGAAAACCACCAGTGCAGGCAGCAGCGCGCACAGCGCAATCAGGCGTTTACGCCGGGCTGGCCCTGCCATCGCAGGCGGTCGGCTGAGATAAGAAGCAGCCCCGGAGGGCTGCTTGGCTGCCGCTGTCATGATTAACGCACCTCCGAGAGATACCGCTCAGAAAAGCGCCGCTGAGCAGACGCCATGGCGTTATAGTCGACGGCTTCGGCGCGGGCGTAGTCGCTGTCGGGGAGGAAGACTTCGCTTGCCTCTTCGGAGATGGCGCTGTCGCGCACCGGGCGCAGGTAGGCGTCTGCCCATACCGCCTGGCCTTGGTCAGAGAGCACAAAATCGAGTACCTGCTGGCCGTTCTCGGCGTTGGGGCCATCTTTCACCAGACTCATGACGTAAGGCACCACCACGCTGCCTTCCTCGGGAATCACGAACTCCACGTTGGCGCCGTCGCTGTGGCGTGCGCGGTAAGCATTGAAGTCGTAATCAAGCAGGATCGGGATCTCGCCAGAAAGCACCCGTGCGTAGCTGGTCTGCTTGGGCACGATCGGGTCGTTGGCGGCGAGCTCATTGAAGTAGTCGATGGCCGGGGTGAAGTCATTAAGATCGCCGCCCATGGCTTGGTTGACCGCCACGGCACCGACGTAGCCGACAAAGGCGCTAGCCGGGTCAAGGTAGCCCACCATGCCGCGATACTCGGGCTTGAGCAGGTCTTCCCAGGAGGTGGGCACCGGGGCGCCATCCAGGGCATCCACGTTGACCATAAAACCGAGGCTGCCGGAGTGAATGGCAAACCAGTTGCCTTCGGGGTCTTTCAGGCTGTCGGGGATCTCGTCCCAGTTTTCAGGCTGGTAAGGCGTTACCACGTCCTCTTCCATGGCCTGAATGCCGAAGGTCACCCCGTAGTAGACGACATCCGCCACTGGGCTATCCGCTTCGGCGACCAGTTGGGCTAATGACTGGCCGGAGTTTTTGTTGTCTTGGGGCACGCGGATGCCGGTCTCCTGCTCAATCAAACGCAGCTGAGTACCCCAGTCCGCCCATTCGGGCGGGCAGTTGTAACAGATCGCGTTGTTATCTGATTGCGCCAACACGCTCCCCGACGTACTGATGATCGCCGTGGCCAATACCGCTTGATAAAGACGCTTAAGGTTCATGCGTTTAAGACTCATACCAAGTTCCTCTCTAACGTACCGAACGTGGACTAACGGGATGCCGGGGTTCCGGCACTTTCGCCCTTACGCATTGCGTGGGGCAGTGGGGCGGGCGTGCAGCGCTCCCCCCGAATCATGGCTAACAGAGTGTGGACGGCACTGCGCCCGATCTCGGCGCGAGGCTGCTCAATGGTGCATAGCGACGGGTAGAGGTGCTTGCCCAGGGCGATCCCATCGAAGCCCATGACGGAAAGGTCATCAGGCACCCTAAATCCGGCGCGCTGAAGTTCGCCCATCAGGCTGATGGCGAGCAGGTCGTTGGTGCAGATGACTCCCGTAAGAGCGTTAGCCCCTTTCAGCGCTGGCGTGAGGCTGACCAGGTCTGCTTGGGTATGGCGGGTCATCTCTACTAGTGGGCGAGGCATCAGCCCCGCTTCGTCCATCGCGTGGCAGTAACCTTCAAAGCGTTGTTGGGCGCGGTCTGACTGCAGTAGCGGGCCAGCGACCATGCCAATTCGCTTATGGCCCAGGGCGATCAAGTGGCGAGTGGCGTCGGCGCTGGCGGCACGGTTGTCGACGCCTACCGAGGGGAAATCGCTGTTGCCCGGCGGGTTGTAGACCAGCAAGCAGGGGGTGGTTTCCAAGCGCAGCTTGTCCAGCACGGCGCTGTTATCTGCTTCCGCCACGGTAAGCACCAGGCCGTCGACGCGCTGGCGCAGCATCTCCTCGACAATGTCACCCTCGCGGCTGGGCGAGTATTCGCTGGTGGTAACGATCAGTGAGTAACCCGACGCACGGGCAGCCACTTCCATGGCTTGAAGCTGCTCGGCAAACACCGGATTATCGAGACTGGGTACCATCACGCCAATCATCTGCGTGGCCTGCGAGCGTAGCTGTTGGGCAACTTTATTGGGTCTGAACGCCAGTTGCTGTGCCGCGTTTAAAACGCGTTCCCGGGTCGCTGGGCGTACCAGATCGGGGCTTGAAAAAGCCCGTGCTGCAGTTGCCCGAGAGACGCCGGCGAATTTGGCCACGCTGAGTAAATCTGCCATGCGAATACCCTGTTATCGACAAAATGAGATCGATCTCATTTATGGGGTATCAGCCTAGGATGAGGGCGTGACGAATTAATGGCGGTTAAAAGTATTTTTAAAGTGATTATGATGACAGCGCGATTAACAGCTAACTCAGGATCAGCTGTTATTAAAAGTAAGCTCGTTTCGCTGTCGCACATTGCGCTGCTTCCTGGGGCTCGCTACAGTCGCGCTCTTATCCACCTGGGCGAGAAGTCACTATGGCCACTTTGATGATTCAGGGCACCACCTCGGATGCGGGGAAAAGCACCGTTGTGGCGGGGTTGTGCCGTGTGTTGCAGCGCCGTGGTGTCTCGGTGGCCCCGTTCAAGCCTCAGAACATGGCGCTTAACAGTGCGGTCACGGTGGATGGCGGTGAAATTGGCCGTTCAACGGCACTACAGGCTCAGGCTGCGGGCGTTGAGCCGCATAGCGATATGAACCCGGTGCTGCTCAAACCGGAAACCGACCGCGGTTCGCAGGTCATTTTGCGCGGCAGGGTCCACGGCCATATGGATGCCATGGATTACCACGCTTTTAAACGTACGGCCAAAGAGAGTGTGATGGCCGCGTGGCAGGCCCTGGAAAGCCGCTTTGACGTGATTATTGCCGAAGGCGCGGGCAGCCCTGCCGAGATCAACCTGCGCCAAGGCGATATTGCCAATATGGGCTTTGCTGAAGCCGCCGACTGCCCGGTGATATTGGTGGGCGATATTGACCGAGGCGGGGTGTTTGCTCAGTTGGTGGGGACGCTTTCACTGCTAAGCGAAAGCGAGCAGGCACGTATGAAAGGGTTTGTGATCAACCGCTTTCGTGGCGATATCAGCCTGCTAAACCCAGGCATTGAGTGGCTAACGGCGCGCACCAGCAAGCCGGTATTCGGCACGCTGCCGTACCTTCAAGGGTTATTGCTGGATGCCGAAGACAGCATTGGCCTGACCCACGCCCCAACGCAAGGGGGCACTCTCAATGTCGTCGTTCCGGCGCTGCCGCGCATCAGTAACCACACAGATTTTGATCCATTACGTTTGCACCCCCAGGTAAAGCTGACCTTTGTGGGCGCGGACCAGCCGATCCCGGCCGCCGATGTGATTATCCTGCCGGGCAGTAAAAGCACCGCGAGCGATTTGGCTTGGCTAAAGCGCCAGGGATGGGTTGATGCTATTCAGCGCCACCTTCGCTATGGCGGCAAGCTGCTGGGCATTTGCGGTGGTTTTCAAATGCTAGGCGAGTGGGTGGAGGATCCAGATGGTCTGGAGGGTAAGCCTGAACGCGTCGAAGGGTTGGGGCTATTGCCACTGACCACGCGCATGGTGGCGGGTAAACAGCTACGCAACGTCAGCGGTGCGCTGTTCGGCGATGGCGCGGCGGTAACCGGGTACGAAATTCACAACGGCGTCAGCGTGGGCAGAGCGCTTGAACGGCCGCTGTTTGACCTAAGCACGCACCGTGATGGCGCCATTAGTGACGATGGGCAGGTGATGGGTACTTACCTGCACGGTTTGTTTGATCACCCCGAGGCGTGCCAAACGCTGCTAACCCGTTTGGGGTTGGAGTCGGCCCAGCCGGTCGACTATCGCGCTCATCGCGAGCGCGAGTTAGACCGCTTGGCGGATACGTTCGAGGCACATTTAGATATCGATGCCCTTATGAATCTTCTGGGAGTTGCCGTGTCGCCATCACGGTAATCTCGACGTTACTGCCACCGCAGAGGTTGGGCGATTCGGTGCAGGTGCGGGCAGGATAGCGACCAGGTTCAAAAAACTCGGCATAGACACTGTCCATATCGTTAATGGTATGCAGGTCGGTGAGGTGAACATCAACACGCAACACATCAACAAGGCTGCCGCCTTCCATCTCTAGCATCCGCGAAATTGCACGCATGACCAAGCGCGTTTCTTCCTTGATGTCGCCTTGTGCAGCATGGCCGTTAGATAGATCAGAGACGGTGAGTCCGGAAATAAACACATAGCGATCATCGATCACCATATGGCTGCCGGGGAAACTCGGGGTGGGCATGGTGGGGTCGTTAGTAAACGTCGTCATAGTCATCCTTGTATGGCTTTACGTACACGCTTCGACATGTTGTCGCTCGCTAGGTTCATGTTGTTTATCACTGTTAAAATAATCGCGATTACACTAGGCTTGCCGCTTTTGGTGAGCGGGGGATCCCATGAAAATCATGCAAATAAACCAGACAGCACAGCAAGATGCTTGTTTGGCACGGCTGTGTGCGGAGGTCTATGGCCAAACCGCCGGGCTGACGCCGCTCGTGGTATTTACCGGTACGCGCAATGTGCTTTTAGCCGAAGAAGCGGCGCGATTGCTCGCAGCCGTTGATGGTGAAGGCGCGCCCCAGGCGCTGGCATTGCTAGTGTTGGATGAGCAAGGCGAGGGGATGTCGCTCACCCACGCCTGCGATCTGGATGATCTGGAAGCCAAGGCGTGGCTGGTAGGCGAGCTGGCGCTTAAGGCGCCGCTTCGCGTTGATGCTTGCGATGCTAAACAAGAAGCGTTTTATCAGCAGTGTGGCATGAAGCGTTGGCTAGACGGCGCAGAGGGGCAGCGTATTGGATTAAGCACACGCCACCCCGCGCAAACGGTTGATGAGCTGGCAGAGACGGTCACCATCGACGAGGCGCTGATTTTGCGTCGCTTCAAGCATGACCCGGCGGCGTTTGAGCAAGCTAAACAGTTATTTATTGATGGCTTGGCGCATTTCCCTAAGGCTTTTTAAAGGCTAACTACACAGCTACCACGCGGCTACTTTTTTGCTAGCTCGCGCATAGCGGTTTCCAGGCCTTCCATGGTCATGGGGTACATGCGGTCCTCAATGATCTCGCGGATCAACTGTGTCGAGTAGGTGTATTCCCAGGCTCGGGGAGGCATTGGGTTGAGCCACGCCAAGCGCGGGAAGGTGTCACACAGACGCTTGAGCCATAAACCACCCGCTTCGTCGTTGAAGTGCTCAACGCTACCGCCCGGATGGGTCACCTCATAAGGCGACATAGCCGCGTCGCCGACGATCACCACCTGATAATCCGCGCCGTAGGTATGCAGGACGTCCATGGTCGAGATACGCTCGTTACCCCGGCGCATGTTATTGCGCCATACGCCTTCATACAGGCAGTTATGGAAGTAGTAGTGCTCCAGATGCTTGAACTCAGAGCGGGCGGCAGAAAACAGCTCCTCGCAAACGCGAATGTGGTCGTCCATCGAGCCACCTACATCCAAAAACAGCAGCACTTTAACTGCGTTATGGCGCTCCGGGCGCATCTGCACGTTGAGTAGCCCGGCGTCCTTGGCGGTTTCGCGGATGGTGCTATCCACGTCGAATTCTTCAAGCGCCCCTTGGCGGGCAAACTTGCGCAGACGGCGCAGCGCCATCTTAATGTTGCGCGTACCAAGTTCCAGCGAATCATCGTAATCGCGAAAGCGCCGCTCGTCCCACACTTTGGTGGCGCGACGGTGGCGCGAGCCATCCTGGCCGATACGAATACCTTCCGGGTTGTAGCCGTAGGCGCCAAACGGGCTGGTGCCGCCGGTACCAATCCATTTGTTGCCGCCGGCGTGGCGCTCTTTCTGCTCCTCCAGGCGTTTTTTAAACGTCTCAATGAGCTCTTCGAGGCCGCCCAGGGATTCGATCTTGGCTTTCTCTTCGTCGGTAAGCTGCTTCTCAAACTCACGGCGTAGCCAGTCGTCAGGGATTAGCGCTTCAATGGCAGCGTCCATATCCTCGAGGCCTTTAAACCAGGCGGCGAAGGCGCGATCAAAGCGGTCGAAGTGGCGTTCATCCTTGACCATGACCGTGCGCGCCACCTGATAGAAGGCTTCCATGTCGGCAAACACCACGCCGCGTTCCACCACCGCGTGAAGGTCGAGCAACTCACGCAGTGAAACGGGTACCCCTGCGCGCTTGAGGGTTTCAAACAGGCCAATAAACATGGCTTAGCGGCCTGTGCCTTTTTGGCGGCGCATCATAAACGCCAGGCGCTCAAGCAACTGGGTGTCCTGTTCATTTTTGACCAGGGCACCGGCCATCGGCGGCAAGGCTTTGACTGGGTCACGGTTGTAAAGCGCTTCCTGGGCAATATTGTCAGCCATCAGCAGTTTGAGCCAATCCACCAGTTCCGAGGTGGAGGGTTTCTTCTTCAGGCCGGGGGCTTGGCGTAAATCGAAAAATACCTCTAAGGCCTCGCTGACCAGCCGGGGGGCGATATCCGGGAAGTGCACATCGACAATCGCCTGCATGGTCTCGCGATCAGGGAACTCGATATAGTGGAAAAAGCAGCGGCGCAGGAACGCATCCGGCAGCTCTTTTTCGTTGTTTGAGGTGATAACGATGATCGGACGCTGCTCGGCGCGGATGGTTTCGCCGGTTTCGTAAACGTGAAACTCCATACGATCCAGCTCTTGTAGCAGGTCGTTGGGAAATTCGATATCGGCCTTGTCGATCTCGTCGATCAGCAGCACCACGCGCTGATTGGCGGTAAACGCTTCCCACAGTTTGCCGGGCTTGATGTAGTTGGCGACGTTTTCCACGCCTTCAACGCCAAGCTGAGAGTCACGCAGACGGCTGACAGCATCGTACTCGTATAAACCCTGGGCCGCCTTGGTGCTGGATTTGATATGCCAAGTGATCAGTTGGGTGCCCAGTGACTCGGCGAGTTCTTCGGCCAGCAGGGTTTTGCCGGTGCCCGGTTCGCCCTTGATCAACAGCGGCCGCTCTAGCACCACGGCAGCATTGACCGCCTGCTTTAGAGCATCAGTGGCAATATAGGAAGAGGTAGAGTCAAACGCCATGGGAGAGCCTCGGCTTGTCGAAAGCGGGGTTATAAAAGGGTAAACGGATTCAAACAAGTGTACGTGAGGGTCGCCTTCGAGGCCAACAGGTGGTCTAGCGTTATTGGTAAAGTTACACTTGCTTGAGTAACTTAGTTGGTCGGCAACTGTCATAGTTGCCATAATAGGGACAATGACAGCGTATAACGAGAGGTTACGCCATGCATGCCAACGTAAAGCAACTGCGTTTACAAACCAAGGCGCTCTTAGCGGCGACACAGCGTGGAGAAACCGTCGATATCACTTATCGCGGCAAGCCTTGTGCACGGCTGGTGGGTCTCGATGAGAGTGGTCTGGAAACGCGTCCAGCCCGTAACCCTGCCTTCGGGTTATGGGCTGATCAGGACTCCTCGAACGGCAACGATGTTGAGTCACAGGTTCGGCGACTACGAGCGCCGCGTACGTTCGAGGTGGGTGAATAATGCTGGCAGACACCGACGTACTGATCTGGAATTTGCGCGGTAATACTGCGGCGGCGGAGCGCCTGGATGATCTACCGGGCTTTTCGCTGTCCGCAGTGAGTTATATGGAGTTGGTGCAGGGCATGCGCAACAAGCAGGAACTCAATCAACTGCGTCAAGCGCTGCATTATTGGCAGGCAAAAATAGTCCATTTGGACGAAGGTACCTCGTCGCGTGCCACCTTCCTGGTCGAAAGTTATGCGCTTAGCCATAACATGCAAATGGCGGATGCGCTCATCGCCGCGACGGCTATGGAACTGGGCGTGCCCTTACTAACCGCTAATGATCGCCATTACCGCCATATCGATGGTTTGGCGTTAGACATCTTTCGTCCAGCTTAAATGGCTTAACTCTCATCTAACTCTATCGGTCACCCCTGCCAATTCGGGGGCACGATGCCTTGGCGCTGCATTTGCCGGTATACGGTAGGCCGCGAAACCCCTAGCGTGCGAGCCACGGCGCTTATATTCCAGTGCTGTGCCTTGAGCATTTCCAGCAATGTGTGATCGGTGTCGCCATGGGCGTCTGCAGGGTTGAGGGGGCTCTGCTGGGTAATGCGTTGGCTCAGGCATTGCTCGGGCAGATCGTGAACGGTAATTTCGTCGCTTTCCGAGGTGGCCATGGCAAATGCCAGCGCATTTTTTAGCTGGCGGATATTGCCGGGCCAGGCGTAGGCGAGCAGGGCGCTAATGGCATCGGCGCGCAGGCGGGGCGAAAGGTGACCGCCGCGTTCGTTGACCACATCGTTAAACACCTGACGAATCACGTAGAGCTTATCGGCCCGTTCACGCAGCGCGGGCAGGCGCAGTTGAGCCCCATTAAGGCGATAGTAGAGGTCTTCGCGGAACTCGCCCTGCTCGATCATTGCATCGATATTGCGGTGGGTGGCGGTAATGACCCGAATATCGACCTTCACGGGCGTATTGGCACCCAGCGGCATGACCTCCCGTTCCGCCAGTACGCGTAGCAGGCGGGTTTGCAGTGACAACGGCATATCGCCGATTTCATCGAGAAACAGCGTGCCGCCATGGGCCTGGGGAATTAGCCCGCGCATGCCTTTGGAACGGCCACCGGTAAAGGCGCCTGGCTCGTAACCAAACAGCTCGCTTTCGATCAGCGCTTCGGGGATAGCAGCGCAGTTCACTGCGATAAAGGGCCCTTTGGCGCGTTGACCGCTGTCATGTAGTGCTCGGGCAACCACCTCTTTCCCCGTGCCGGTTTCACCACTAATCAGCACATTAACGCTGGCTTCGTTGCACAGCCTCTCCGCTAGCTTCTGCACCTTGCGCATAGCAGGGTCGTCAGCGCCCAGCCGAACCAGTGGCTCCGGAAGGCCGGAGGGAGCCGGATGCGCTTGAGCCGGGCGTGGGCGGCGCGGTTCCAGCAGGCTAATAAAGTAAATGGTGTTGTCGACTCTGGCACGAAAAGCGCGCAGTTGATCGTCGGTGGCGCTATTGATGCTAAGCACATCGGCGATATCGCACTCGAATAATTCTCCTAGCATGGGCGTTGGGTCTAGCGACCAGGGTGGCCAGCGGCGCTGGTGCTCGGCGATCAATTCACGCCCTACGGCATTGGCAGCAATTACTTGCCCGTTCTCTTCAATGGCGATGAGCCCCCGTCCGTTAACGTGTACAAACTCCCGCGAGGTATCCAGGCGCACCATCAGGCAGTCGCGATAGCGCTGCAGGAAATAAGCATCCTCAATCATGCGTGCGTAAAGCGTTACCAGCGAGAGGCTGAAATTTTGGCTCTCATGCTGAGTAGGCGATTGCAGCGCGGAGATATCCAGCACCGCTATGACATTGCCCTGAGGGTCAGCGATAGGTGCGGCGGTGCAGGTGAGCGAAATATGCGAGGCGTCGAAGTGCTCCTGGCGGTGACAGATAATCGCTTGGCGATCGTGCAGGCAGGTGCCTACGGCACAGGTACCCGCAAAGCGTTCGTCCCAATCGGCTCCCAGGTAAAGGCCCGCTCTGCGCAGCTGCTGGTCTTGGTTAGGGTCGCCGCGAAACTCGACGGTAATGCCGCGGTGGTCGGTGAGCAGCAGCACATAGCCTAGCTGGGCGATTTGCTGATAGAGCTGGTCAACCCCTGCGCGTGCTACATGCAAAAGCTCATCGACAGATTCCCGGTGCTCAATCAGGGTCTGCTGGGGTACGACGCGGGCAGGGCGAGGCCGGGTGGGGTCGAGCTGGTACTCGTTTAGGCAGCGCAGCCAGGAGCGCCGAATGGTCGCTTGCGCCGGTAGTTGCGGAACGTCCAAGCCTTCGCCGAGCTGGAAAACATGCTCGATATGCTGGCGCTGAACGGATTGCAGCCGTGCAGGCAGGGGCGATTGAGTGGGCATGGCGTGATTCACCCTGGGGCTTGTTATTGTCCTTCCAGCCTATGCGCTCTGGCGTGGGTGTCAACGACGTGCCATTACGCCGTTAGTCGTGTGTTACACCTGTAACGCCAGAGTGTAAACGGTGTGACAGGTATACGCTCTACATGACGCCCAATTGCTAACAGGTTTTTTATTTTTTATTTATATTTTTCAATATATTGAGTTTAATTTTAAGTGATTGGCATAGCGGGTGCTTAGGGTTGTGTGTCACAAGACAGTCAACAATAACAAACCTGCATGGAGTACCCGCTATGTCAGAGACACAAGCCCAACAAACCGCCACAGCTACTGTTCAAGGCTGGCTGAGTGATTTTGATCAGGCGCTACAGGCCCAGGATATCCAAGGTGTGCTCGCACTGTTTAATGACGAGTGCTACTGGCGCGATTTCCTTACTTTCACCTGGAATTTAAAAACCTGTGAAGGTAAAGACGCGATTCAAGCCATGCTCAATGCCACTTTGGAGAACGTGCGGCCTTCGAACTGGCAACTAGAGGGCGAAGCAACCCAAAATGGCGATGTTGCTGAGGCGTGGTTCACCTTTGAGACCTCGGTCGCCAGCGGCAAAGGCTATTTGCGACTTAAAGACGGCAAATGCTGGACGCTGCTCACCACGATGCAGTCACTGCATGACTTCCCAGAGCCGCGTAATCACCACCGTCCTAAAGGTGCTGAGCACGGCGCCAATAAGCAGCGCGAAACCTGGCTGGAAGCACGACAGCGCGAAGAAGCGGAACTTGGTTACACGCAGCAGCCTTACTGCGTGGTCATCGGCGGAGGCCAAGGTGGGATTGGTCTTGGGGCACGACTAAAGCAGATGGGCGTGCCGACCATTATTATCGAGCGCAACGAGCGTGCAGGGGACTCCTGGCGAAATCGCTATAAGTCGCTCTGCCTCCACGATCCGGTCTGGTACGACCACCTTCCCTATATTCCTTTCCCTGAAAACTGGCCGGTGTTTGCCCCCAAAGACAAGGTGGGCGATTGGCTGGAGATGTACACAAAGGTGATGGAGCTCAATTACTGGAGCTCCACCGAGTGTCAAAATGCACATTTCGACGAAGCCGCAGGTGAGTGGGTGGTAAACGTCAAGCGTAACGGCGAAGCGATCACTTTACGGCCCAAGCAACTGGTGATGGCCACTGGGATGTCGGGAATGCCCAATATGCCGCAATTTCCAGGGGCGGAAAGCTTTGCAGGCGAGCAGCAGCACTCCAGCCAGCACCCTGGGCCGGATGCTTATGCTGGCAAGAAGTGTGTGATTGTAGGCTCGAATAACTCTGCTCACGATATTGCCGCGGCACTATGGGAACACGATGCCGATGTGACCATGCTGCAGCGCTCGTCGACGCATATTGTGAAGTCGGATTCGTTGATGGAAGAGGTGTTGGGGCCACTCTACTCCGAAGAGGCGGTGGCCAGTGGCTTAACCCATGACAAGGCTGATCTGATTTTTGCATCGATCCCCTACAAGGTGCTGCCAGACTTCCAACGCCCGGCGTTTGAGGCGATCAAACAGCGCGACGCCGCGTTCTATCAGAAGCTCGAAGATGCAGGCTTTCTGCTCGACTTCGGTGACGACGACTCTGGGCTGTTCTTGAAGTATCTACGCCGGGGCTCGGGTTACTACATCGATGTGGGCGCCTGCGATCTGGTCGCCAGTGGCGATATCAAGCTACGCAGCGGCGTAGGCATTGAGCGTATTAACCCGCACTCCATCACGCTGACCGATGGCAGCGAGCTAGAAGCAGACTTGATCGTTTATGCCACTGGCTATGGTTCCATGAACGGCTGGGCGGCCAGGCTTATCTCCCAGGAGGTGGCGGATAAAGTGGGTAAATGTTGGGGCTTGGGTTCTGACACTACCAAAGACCCCGGCCCTTGGGAGGGCGAGCTGCGCAATATGTGGAAACCCACCCAGCAAGAGGCGCTGTGGTTCCACGGCGGCAACCTGCACCAGTCGCGGCACTACTCGCACTATTTGGCGCTGCAGTTGAAAGCACGCATGGAGGGGCTGGAAACGCCTGTCTACGGTCTGCAGCCGGTTCACCATACGTCTTAACAAGGAAGGGCAACCCATGAATCAGTCAAGCATGCAGGCAGCGGTTTGGTACGCGGCAAGAGATATTCGCGTCGAGCAGGTGCCGGTTCCCACTATCAGCGGCCCCCATGAAGTGAAGGTGAAAGTAGCTGCATGTGGCATTTGCGGCAGTGATCTGCACGAGTATGCCGCCGGGCCTATTTTTATTCCGGTAGGTAAGCCGCACCCGATCAGTGGCGAGCAGGCGCCGATCATTATGGGCCATGAGTTCGCTGGAGAAGTGGTAGAGGTCGGCGAGAAAGTCACGCGGGTGAAGGTAGGCGACCGCGTGGCGATTGAGCCGATCCTTTCCCCCAACAAGGATGGCGCTTATCAGATGGAGCGCTATAACCTCACGCCTTTACTGGGCTTTCATGGCCTCTCGGGCGGTGGTGGTGGCTTTTCCGAGTTCACCGTGATGGGTGAGCATATGGTGCATAAGCTGCCGGATGAGCTGAGCTACGAACAAGGCGCTCTGGTAGAGCCCGCGGCGGTCGCACTGCATGCGGTGCGTCAAAGCTGCCTGAAAGCTGGTGATAGCGCAGCTGTATTCGGCGCGGGACCGATTGGTCTGATGACCATCGAAGCACTTAAAGCCGCCGGTGCTGCTAAAATTTACGCCGTTGAGGTGGCGCCTTCTCGCAAAGCCAAGGCCGAAGCATTGGGGGCCATTGCAGTTGATCCGCAGCAGGAGGATGCGGTGGCAAAAATTCAATCGCTGAGCGATGGCGGCGTGGACGTGGTGTTTGAGGTAACTGGCATTCCTGCCGTACTGAATCAGGCGCTGCATAGCACCCACGAAGGCGGGGAGGTGGTAGTGGTCAGTATCTGGGAAGGAGAGGCCAGCTTTCAGCCTAACGACCTCGTCATCAAAGAGCGCACCATGAAGGGCATTATCGCCTATCGCCATGTGTACCCAGCGGTGATGGCGCTGATGCAGCGGGGCTACTTTCGCGCAGAAGATATGGTCACCCAGCGCATTCCCCTGGCAGATATCGTGGAAGAGGGCTTTGAAGCGTTGCTAAGCGACAAAGCCCAGGTGAAAATCATCGTGACACCTAATCACTAATGTGAGGATTTTTAAGCGCAAACGAACTTACATGATACTTTGTGATGCACGAGAGCTGAAAATTGCGCAGTGCTGGTGCAGCTTACTTGCTGCAATGCGAGAGAAATGACGACAGATCAAGCAGTTGTTTTATAAATAATTGTTTTGTATATGTTTTTAAAAAAGTGGCACACAGTTCGCTACATAGTATGGCAAAGGGTGAGTGAATAGAGATACAACGGCTTAAATAAGTTGCTTCTCTCCCTTCTTCACCTACATCGCGACCGCTTGGTTAGCGATACACAGAGTGAGCTGGCGTGCTCCACCTGGGTCCCCTTCGGGGGACTTTTTTTATGCGTGGCATTTGGTGAATCACTGCATATTTTGTGCTTAATTCTATAACAAAATTTTACGTGACGTTTGGAAACAGTGTTCGTATACTCATTACTGTACAAGTTATTGAGCGTCGCTGCCGTGACAGATGCAGAGTAATACGTGACGCTTGATAACGGATCCCAAGCGAAAGGCAAGAGGATGACCCAGATGAACCAATTTAAAATTTTATCTGCCGCTGTGATTACCGCTGGCTTTGCATTGGCAAGCCAAGCTGCATTGGCATACACCGCGGGCGATGTCTTTGTTCGCGGTGGGGTCGCTAAAACAGACATTGCTTCCGACGACAGCAACGTGGCGGGAGCGGACGTAGACGTTGAAAGCGAAAACGGTTTGACTTATGGCGTTGGTTATCTGTTCCATGACAAATTCGGCGTTGAGCTAAACAGCAGCGAAGGTTTTGAGCATGACCTCACGACTGACGCTGGTGATGCAGGTAGCGTAGAACGTTTGCCGGTTAATGCGCTTTTCAACTACTACCCGATGGGCGGGGTCGACTCGCGTATTCAGCCATATGTTGGCGTGGGCCTTAACTACACCAATTTCTATAGTGAAGACACAGCCGCTGACATTAGCGTCGATGACAGCTATGGTGCTATTGGCCAAGCAGGTCTCGACCTAGCGGTGACTGATAACATCCTGCTTAACGGCTACGTCAGCTATGCCGATGTAGACGCCGATATCGAATCCGGTGGCGCTAACGTTGGTGCGGTGGATATTGATCCGGTGACCGTTGGTGGTGGTGTTACGTACCGCTTCTAATCAGCACTATTGAACGCACACCGTGGCGTGAGCCAAGCTTGAACAAACGCCCAGCCTAGCTGGGCGTTTTTGTGGGTGCTATTTGAATATCGTTAAAGGCGTTAAGTTATCGGGCCCCTGGTCGTTCACGGCAATATTGTCTTCAATACGGATGCCGCCGCAGGGCAGGCAGTGGTCCACCAACGTCCAGTTGATGGGTAGCGAGTGTTGGCGAAGCGGTGCCAACAGCATAGGAATAAAATATAGCCCAGGCTCGATGGTCACGACCATGCCCTGCTCAAGCCTGCGGGTGAGCCGCAATGCCGGATGCTTGCTGGGGGCTGGGGCAGGGGTGCCGTCTGGGTGGCGCAAACCGGCTACGTCATGTACCTGTAAGCCGAGCGAGTGGCCGAGTCCATGGGGGCAAAAGGCGCGCGTGACGCCCTCGGCTACGGCCTGCTCACTGCTGCCCCGGAATAAATCATGAGCGACTAATATATTGCCTAAACGCTGGTGCATTTGCTCGTGCAGCGCAATGAAATCTGTACCCGTCGTAACCTCTTTGACCAGCTCGTCTTTTAGGTCGTTTAAGGCGCCCACCAGTTCACCGAAAAGCGCCGGTGCGTCTGGGCCAGCGTAGGTGCGGGTAATATCCGCGCAGTAGCCGCGGAAGCGTCTCCCTGCATCCACCAGTAGGCTGAAGCGCTGCTTGGGTGGAGTTGTGTCGTAGTGCTGGTAGTGAAGCACGCCCGCGTGGTCGTTTAGGCCCATAATATTTTGGTAGGGAACCGCTGACTCGCGCTGTCGGCTACCGGCTAAGTAGGCGAGTTGGATATCCAACTCGCCGGAAGCACCAAGAAAAGCAGCTTGCGCGGCTTCGTGCCCGGCAACGGCGATCCGGTTAGCTTCCCGCAGGCAGGCGATCTCGTAGGCAGACTTGATGATGCGACGTTCGTCCAGGCGATTAATCAGCGCGGTGGGATTGAGTTGTGCATTCAAACTGGACGTGGGCAACTGTGCCACATCACCGATAATCGCGGCGTTGCCCTCCAGAGCGGGGGTAACCTTGTCGCTGCAGAGACGGATATCAAACTCGTCCACCCAGGGTTCTTCGGGTAAGCGGGTCGGCAGGTGCCAAAAATCAGCCGGCGCATAGAGATAAAGTTGCGGCCGTTGGTGAGGGCGTATCACCAGCCAGCTGTGCTGTACGTCGGCCAGCGGCACCCAATGCATAAAGTGGCCGTAGGTCTGAAAGGCGGGGGCCTGATCATCGGCAAAGTAAGCATTGGCGTGCCCGCTATAAATGGCCAAGCTGTCGAGATGGTGTTCTTCGAGCAAGGCCGCATAGTCGCGCTGCAGGTGTATCAGATGCTCTTGCTGTAACCGATAAAGTTGCGTTGACATGCAGGGTCTCTAATAAGTACGAAGGAGGGGGAGCTCGCTCCAAAAGGCATCAAGCTCTCCATGGTGCTGACCTTGGTGGCGATACAGGCGAAGCTCCATTGGCACATCCCAACGGCTATCGCCCGCGCGGACCAGACTGCCCTGGCGAAGCTCTGCTGCGACGTTGCGTTCGGGCAACCAGCTCATTCCGTAGCCTAGCAGTACCAGTTCTTTGATACCCGCTGCATACAGGTTTTCACTTTGTGCCGTGAGGTAGCTGCTTTGCGGCAAACGCCCCAGATGGGCTTTAACCGCTGATCCCAAAAGCCCGCGTTTTGGATAGGCCAGCCACGGGATCGGCTGCTGCCGGCTGCCCGGCAGTAGGGCTCTGGGCGCCGAGTGCTCATCAATACCGGTGACCGGGATTAACCGTTCATGGCCGATGACACGGTAGGTACAGGCGCTGGTGTCGATATCCAAATCACAGCGTCCAATGGGCCAATAGCAAATCGCTAGGTCGCATTCGCCGCGCTGGAGTGCCTGAAAGTAATCGCTGGCCACCCAGCCGGTCGCGCGCAGGTAGGGTTGCACGCGTTCCTGCCAGCCGGTAGAAGCCAACCATTCGGGCAGAAACTGGCCAAGTAAGCTTTGCGGTGCGGCCACCATGATGCGCCTTTTTTGCCCGGCGCTAATCTCGCGAACACGGTCTCGGGTTAAGCGAACGCGGTCGGTGACCTGTTCGCAAAGCGTCAAAAACTCTTCTCCCGCTGGGGTGAGCGACAAAGGCAGCGTTTGCCGGTTGATCAGCGTCACGCCCATTTCTTCCTCAAGCAGCTTAATACGACGGGAAAACGTCGGCTGAGTGACGTGCTGCTCGTCAGCGGCGCGGGAGAAGTGTCGTGTTCTGGCCAGGGCGATAAAGTCTTCTAGCCAGCGAATTTCCATGCCTTAGCTCTCCATACAGGAACGAGCGACCGCCTCATAGGCGGCCTTCTTCAACAGCGTGGCACGCCACACGCGTACCGTCACCCTGGGTTTGCAGCAGCGGAATTTCCTCGCGGCAACGTGCATTGGCATAAGGGCAGCGACCATGGAACACGCAGCCACTCGGCAGATTCACCGGCGTGGGCACTTCGCCGGAAAGCCGGATATGCTGCGGGCGATCATCCTCCAAACGAGGAATCGCCGACAGCAGCGCCTGGGTGTAGGGATGGCGAGGCTTGGCAAATAGCGTCCTGGTGGAGGCGATTTCACACACAGTACCCAGGTACATCACTGCGACGCGCGTGCCAAAATGCTCCACCACGGCCAAGTCATGGGTGATAAACAGATAGGTGAGATTGCGCTCGTGCTGGGCCTCCATCAGCAGGTTAAGGACCTGCGCCTGAATCGATACGTCCAGCGCGGAGATGGGTTCGTCGGCGACAATGAATTCTGGGTCGACCGCTAGCGCTCGGGCAATGGCGATACGCTGACGCTGGCCGCCGGAAAATTCGTGGCCGAAGCGTTTGCCCCAGTCTGGGTCAATGCCCACCGACTGCATTACCTCTTCGACTTTTGTTTCGATTTGGGGGCGATTCCAGTCTGGATGGTGTAGGCGAATCGGTTCTTCCAGCGTCTGCTGAATGGTCATGCGCGGGTTCAGCGATGCATAGGGGTTTTGAAAAATCATCTGCATGCGCTTGCGATAGGGCAGTAGCTGACGCGAACTCAGATTGTCGATCCGTTCGCCGTCGTAGCGGATCTCGCCTTCGGAAGGTGAAAGCAAACCCATTACCGTGCGCGCAACGGTGGACTTGCCGCAGCCGGACTCGCCCACCACGCATAGTGCTTCGCCGCGCTTTATATCGAGGTCAACGCCGTTGATAGCATGTACGTATTCTTGATGGCGGATCAGCTTACCACCCTTGAAGCGTAGTTGCTCAAGGAAGTCTCCTGACAGCGAAAAGCGCTTCTTTAAGCCGCGAACTTGCAGCAGTGAATCGGCACTTTTTTCGTTTTGACTGGGCGGATCAACGGGGGGGCGGTCGGTCGCTAAGGCCTCAGTAGACGCGGTCATGAGGTTTCCTCCTTTTGGCGGCGGTCTTCAAGCATTTCGGCCACCATATGGCACGCCACGCGGCAGTTGCCGGACTCAACAAAGCCAGGAACTTGTTGGGTGCAGGCAGGGCGAGGATGACCATCAGCGCGATTGATAAAGTCACAGCGAGGGTGAAACGCACAGCCGCTAGGCAGATTCGACAGCGACGGCATGGTGCCGCGAATCTGATTGAGCTTTTCGCCAGGGGTGGCCATTTGCGGCAGTGCGTTGATCAGCCCCTGGGTGTAAGGATGCTGCGGATCGTTGATAATTTCCCTCGTAGGGCCTTGTTCAATCACGCGGCCGGCGTACATGACCAGCATGCGTTGGGTCACTTGGCTGACCACGCCAAGGTCGTGGGTAATCAAAATCAAGCCGACGTTGTGCTGCTCGCAGAGCTCCAGCAGCAACGCCATGATTTCTGCCTGAATGGTGACGTCCAGTGCCGTGGTCGGTTCGTCGGCAATGATGATATCCGGGTCCAGCAGCAGCGCGATGGCGATGATGACCCGCTGGCGCATGCCGCCGGAAAGCTCGTGGGGGTACTGATCCAGACGCGTTTCGGGTGAAGGAATCTGTACCTGACGCAATTTGTCCAGCGCGATGGCGCGTGACTCTTTGCTGGAAATGCGGCGGTGGGCTTTGAGACATTCGACCATTTGCTCGCCGATAGAGAGCACAGGGTTCAGCGTCATCATCGGGTCTTGGAAAATCATCGAGATACGGTTGCCGCGCACTTTACGCAAGCCGCGCTCGGACATCGTGTTGAGCGTTTTACCTTCAAAGGTAATACTGCCGCCAGCAATAAAACCGGGTTTGGCAATCAAGTTAAGCAGCGAAAAAGCGGCGACGGATTTACCTGCCCCGGACTCACCGACAATACCTAACCGCTCACCACGCTCTAGCGTAAAATTGACGTCGCGCAGCGCGCGTACCTCGCCTTGGCGCAGGCCGAAGCGCACGTCTAAATTTGTTACTTCTAGTAGTGCCATGTTGTCCTCAGCCTTTGTAGAGTCGCGGATTCATAACGTCACGTAGCCAATCGCCGAGCAGGTTGATGGACAGTACGAGCACCACCAGCACTGCACCGGGGATCATCGTGATCCACCAGGACCCGGATTGGATGTAGTCAAACCCAGACTTAATCAGCGAGCCCAGCGAGGGGTGGGTTTCGGGCATCCCTAGGCCAAGAAATGACAGCGCGGCTTCTGAAATAATCGCGTTGGCAATTTGTACCGTCGAAATAACGAAGATCGGTGAAAGCGTATTGGGTAGCACGTGACGGAACATGATGCGCTTGCTACGTAGACCCATTACACGGGCCGCATCGACGTATTCTTTGTTTTTTTCGGCGAGCACAGACGCTCGCACGGTGCGCGCGTACTGTGGCCATTCCGCGAGGCCAATAATCAAAATCAGCATCAGCACGGCGTAGCTGCTGTAAAACGAGCTGCCAAAAGAGGCCTTGACCACGGCCCCGACCACGATGGCGACCATCAGCGTTGAGAACGACAGTTGGATGTCGGCCAAACGCATCAGGAAGGCATCCACACGGCCGCCCAGGTAACCCGCCATCAGGCCAAAGGTGACCCCCAGGAGTGCTTGCAGGGCAACGGCACCAAAACCGATAAGCAGGGATACCCGTGTACCGTAAAGAATCACCGATAATAGATCACGGCCCTGAGCGTCGGTACCCAAACTGTAGCGTTCGTCAGCTCCGTCAACCCAAAAGGGGGGTAGCTCGGAGGCGAGAATATCAATCTGGCCCAAATCGTAAGGGTCAGTGGGGGCAAGTAGCGGTGCTGAAAAGGCGGCAAATACCAAGCAGACAAATATCGCCAAACATAGCTGCGCGGTGTAATCGCGCTTGAAGCTGTACCACAGATAAGAGTCACGGAAGCGCTGCCAGCGGCTAGGAACAGAGTGTGTTGTCGTTGTCATGCGGGCTTCCCGGTTAGTTTGACAGTGGGATTCACCAAGCCATAGATCAAATCGACGAGGGTGTTGGTGACCACGAAAATGATCCCGACAATCATTAAGTAAGAGATGATCAGCGGAATATCGGCGCGGTTAATCGCATCGAGGAACATCAGGCCCATGCCCGGCCATTGGAAGACTGTTTCAGTCAAAATGGTGTAAGCCACCATCGTGCCAATTTGTACGCCCCCCACGGTAATGACCGGTAGCATGGTGTTTTTAAGCGCGTGAACAAAATACACACGGCGCATGGAAATGCCTTTGGCGCGGGCATATTTTACGTAGTCCGACTGCAGCACTTCCAACATTTCCGCGCGGATTAAGCGGATAAACAGCGGCAGCATAATAGAAGCGAGGGAAACCGCCGGTAATACGATATTGCGAAGCCCATCCCACGAGGCAAAGTTGGTTTCCCAGTGACCAAACACCTGCACGATGCCGTCGCCACGCCCAAATGAAGGCATATTGCCCTGGGTAGAGAAAAAATTGTTTAACCAACTGCCCCATGCCGTGCCTTCAGGGAAAAGCGTGACGGTCACGCCAATGGCGAAAATTTGAATAAGGACAATAGCGGTTAAAAATACCGGTATCGAGATGCCAACAATCGACACGCCCATGAAAAATTTCGAAATAGGCGAGCGAGGTTTAATCGCGCTGTATACCCCAATGGGGACTGAAAGCAGCACAATGATAAGCGTAGAGGCAAACACCAGCTCCAGTGTGGCAGGCAAATGGCGGGCAATAACCTCCAGTGCGGGCTCACGGTAGAAATAGGAGTAGCCGAAATCACCTTGTACGGCATTTTTAGCAAAGCGTGCGTACTGGACCAAGAACGGATCGTTAAGGCCGAAGCGCTCGCGAAGTTCTTCGCGCTCGCTTTCGGGCACTGACTGCCCCACCATCTGTTGGATGGGGTCACCCAGGTTGTCCTGGATGGCGAAGGCTAGCAAGCTGATGACAAACATCACCAATATCGCGTGCATTAGCCGTTTGATTAAAAAGGCAATCATGGCGTACGCCACCTATGTGAAAGGGTTCAACGTGGGAATCGGCAAGGAGGTTATCGCGAATCGCCTAATAAAAGGCTTCGCCCCCTGGGGCAAGCCTAGGGAGCGAAGCGTCCTTGCAATAAGGTAAAGACGTTTATATTAAACGCTTACTCAGTACCTTATATATGCGGTTTATTCGTCATCTTCACGGTCAATGACGAGGTCACCAAGGTAGGGGAAGTCGATGGCGTTGACCACCGGCTCAACATTGACCCCTTCAGCGGCGGCATAGGCAAGGTTTTGCCAATGTAGCGTAATGAAGCCAACGTCTTCGTAAAGCATTGCTTCGGCTTCCTGGAGCATCTCGTCACGCTTTTCCAGGTCGTTTTCGCTGTCGGCGTCGGTCACCAGCTTGTCAATCTCTTCGTTGCAGTAACCGCCATAGTTGTACTGGCCAGCGCCGGACTCTTCATCACGGCAGAATGTCAGGTACTGGAAAAAGTTGGCGGTGTCTTCGGTATCGGCGTGCCAGCCAATCATTGCCATGTCTGACTCACGGTCGTCGTATTCCGGCCAGTACTGGGCAAGCGGCATGGTGCGCAGGTCCACATCGATATTAATGCGTGCCAGCATGTTGGAAACCGCTTGGGCAATTTGCGCATCATTCACATAGCGGTTGTTCGGCGCGATCATTTCGATTTCAAAGCCGTCCTCATAGCCTGCTTCGGCCATAAGCTCCTGGGCACGTTCCAGGTCATAACGCGGAGTAAGGTCTGGATTGTAGCCTGAATACCCTTCTGGCGAGAGCTGGCCAGCTGGGTTGGCGAAGCCACGCATTAAACGGTCGGCGATGCCTTCCTGGTTAATCGCCAGATCCACGGCCTGGCGCACGCGTGGGTCCTGGAAAGCCTCAACGCGCTCTTCGTTCATTTGGAAACCGATAATGCGTGTGCCATCGATTTCGATCAGGTTGACGTCATCTGCATCACGAACACGGTCTAAATCGTTGGGTGGTACCGCATCAATGAAATCCACGTCGTCGGACAGTAGGGCGGCAACCCGCGAGGCATTTTCAGAAATCGGGGTCAGTTCAATGCGCGATACGTTACCTTCGGTTTCGGTATCCCAATAGTCGTCGAAACGCTCAAACTCAACGCGAACGCCCTGGCGGCGGTCAGTTACCTGGAACGGCCCGGTACCCGAGACGTTGCGCGAGGCGTATGAGTTGCCGGATTTTTCGATTTCACCTTTATCTTTGCCGTCATCGGTTTCGCCGCTGTAGTACTCGCGGTCCATCGGGAAGATATAGGTGGCGATGTTGATCAGCAGCGGGTAGGGCTCGCTGGTTTTAATTTCGACGGTATAGTCGTCTACCGCTTCAGCGCTTTCTACCGGTTCGAAAATACCGCGGTAGTCGGGGCTTTCTTTCAAACGCTCCACGGTCCACACCACATCGTCGGCGGTGAACGCATTGCCGGAGTGAAACTTCACGCCTTCGCGCAGCGTGAGGCGCATGGTGGTGTCGTCAACCTGTTCCCATTCGGTGGCCAGGCGTGGCTCGAACTCAAAATCCTTGGTCCAGCGCACCAGCGGGTCAAAGGCCATGTGCGAGAAGCGCAGTACGCCGCCTGAAAGCTGTTCGTGAATATCCAGCGTCTCGAAGTCGGCCGAGTAGCCAATGCGCAGGGTTTCTGCACTTGCGATCGTAGGTAGTAGTGCGGTGCCGGTTAGCGTTGCACCAATAACAGAAGCCAATAGCGTTTTTTTAAACGTCATAGTCGTTCCCTGAAAGGAATATTTATTGTTCGCTTTGCTGCTTTTTCTCCGGGGCTTGTGACCCTAAGGAAAGACTATTAAAGCAGCAAAACAGACACGGTCAGCTCGAAAGCCATGCCATTAACATAGAGAGTAGTGGTTGCATCCTACAATCGAAATAATGACTGACCTCATTCATCTACTGAATGAGGTGGGCCGTGTTCAGGGATTTAAAGGCGGGAATGCGACGAAAGAAGGGACTGTAGGTTTAACCAAATTGCTTGTGTAGCCAAGCGTTAATGGCGTCGGATTCATACAGCCATTCGTCGTGACCGTCGTCGTGGGTAATCTTTAGGCAGGGGACTTTGACTTTGCCACCGCCTTCTTGCAGTTCCTTGCGATAGTCAGGATCAAGCTGAGCATCGCGTTTTTCGATAGACAGGCCGAGGCGGGCCATTTCCTTGCGTACTTTGATACAAAACGGGCAACTGCGGAATTGATAAAGCGCAAGCTTTTGACACTCAGCGTCGACCTGGGCCTGTTCCTCAGGCGTGCGCGTTACCGATTGTGGCGTTGAGAGTTTCTCGGACACCAGCATGATGGGCGCGAGCACCACGCGGAGGCCGCGGAAAAAGTAGCGTACCAATGTGCGCATAAAGTAACCCTCGTCGTCTCAATGCTTACCGTCTGGGTAGAGCAATGCAATGCGTAAGCGTGTTGGCTGAGCGGGCATCGTGCAATATCTAAACGACGTTGTCACTGAACGATGGTTCCACAAGCTCTTGTTCCTAGGAAAATATGAGTGCGTGCATATTATAGAAATTCATTGTGAAGCCATGCTTCCGCGCCAGGAACGTCAAACATGCGGCGACCAAAACCCTCGGTAAGTAATTCCTCGGGTAAAAATTCATCAAATTTCTCTAGATGTTTTTCTGGAACCATTTCTGCAAGTTCGTATTGTGAAGGTAAGCCGTCCTGAAGCGCTTTATTAAAGCAAGTCGCAACTTCTTTGGAAGAGGCCTTTTGTACCTCGATTACCCCCGCATAGTGGCTTGCGCGAAAACCCTTCATTAACAGAACAGCAGTCAGGGTATTAACAGCCTTGTCTCCCCGCCAAGGAAAGACATAAACATGTTCGTCTTGTTCAATCACCGATCTGTTTTGCAGGTTTGCGTGTTCAAAAAATTCGATGCCTTCCCGAAACAAGTCCCGTGCCTCACTATCAGCAAAGTCTACCTTTCCGTTTGAAGTGGTGATCCGATAGTCACCGGATTTGTAAATAGAGAGCATTTCTTTTCTAACAAGGTCGTGGATGAGGAGGCCTTCACCGCCAAATTTAGGCGGCTTACCACCTGTTGTTTTCTCGACATAAATGACCTTGCTATCGGTATCCACGTCGATGACTTTCCAGCGTCTGCCAGCGAATATAATGTGTTGATCGGGGATAATCATGGCATCAACCGGAAGTTGTCCAAGGGTCTTTGCACCATTGACCACTCGGAACTCCTCCGGCGTCTTGAATACAGCGTAGAACGTGTATTGATTGACCAGCCGCTCACCCTCTATACCTAGCACCAGCTCGCCACTGCCTAGCTGAGTGATACTTTCCTCCGATCCAAGATGGCGCAATAGTGTTACGAATTGTGCAGTAGTAACTTGCTGAAACGGCCCTTGGCGGCAGAGCAGGGCATACAGTTGATCGGCGCGAATGCCACCCCACTGAGCGATTGTCGCAAGGATTTGATGCACGAGGGTCGAAAAATGGAATTGAGTGGTGTCCGCTGGTTCAAACCATTTGTCTGCGATCAATAATCGAATCATCGCTAGAGACTGAACTAGCTCCGTACGCAATTTATCGTTAGGATTTGATTTCGAGTTAATGTCGTTTTCAGAAATGAGCATACGTAAAATTGCCGGACCGCCTCTTCTTCCCGAGCGTCCCATGCGTTGGCGCAAACTTGATACAGAGTGTGGGGCAGTGACTTGAATGACTGAGTTGACCTTTCCAATGTCGATCCCCAATTCTAGGGTCATCGTGCAAATCGCTGTGGTCGGCAAGGTGTCTTTCTGAAGCCGTGACTCAAGCCCTTCTCGAAGCCCTTTAGACAACGAGCCATGATGCGGAAAGAACTCATTGGGTACCACCGCGCTTTCGCAGAAGTCGCTCAATTGTGCCGCAATGGCCTCTGTTCGTTTGCGACTATTTGCAAAGACCAGATGAGAACCACCCCGACAAAGAGTGTAAAGCTCCTCGCAGATTCGGTATTCGGCAGGCACCCTAGGGTCATTTGGCTTGAGATCTATTGGGTCACGATATCCCTTAACCTGTATTTTGAGTGTCGCCTGGCCTTGTGAGTTTGTGATTGTGGTACAAGGCATGGTGCCATTCGGGCGCAATGAAGACGGCACTGATTCTAGGTTTCCAAGGGTCGCACTGAGGGCAATCCGGGGGATCGGGCGTTCCATACACCCAATCATGTGATCTAGACGGTTGAGTACGGACAACAACTGCTGGCCTCGTTCGGAACCAATGAAAGCGTGAAATTCATCAATCACAATATATTGAGTGTGAGCAAACGCTTGGCGAACCCATCCAGCATTTTTAATCAGCATCGCTTCTAAGGATTCAGGCGTGATCAACAGGATCCCAGATGGAGCCGTCCTGGCTCGATTCTTCAAACTCTGGGGAGCGTCTCCATGCCATGGTGTTACTTGCATCCCCATCATTTCACAAAGATTGTCCAGTCGACGGTACTGGTCGTTGATCAGCGCTTTGAGGGGGCTTAAATATAGAATGCCAAAGCCGTCTTCCTGATCAGCAATAGCTGTCATCGCGGGGAGGAAGAAGGCTTCTGTCTTACCAGCGGCTGTTGAAGCGCTGATTAAAACGTCAGTTTTTCCTGCCAGAATCGGATCTATGGCTTTTTTTTGGATCTCTCTTAGATCCGGCCAGCCTTGCTTGAAAATCCATTTCTGGATTCGTCTGTCAAGTTTCTGATATTCACTCATCAAATTTTGACTTCAGCTAGCCAATCATCATCTGATTTACGGCCTTCCGGCGGCTGCGTACCCTCGTTGACATCGATCTCAGTATTCACCTCACTTGGGCGGTCAGGCTCAAGCTCTACATTTGCAACCAAATCAGACCACTGAATCTTCGGGTTCTGATCCACGATTGATAGCATGTCCAGGAACGCTTTTATGATGCTTCGTGGTGTCCTGAAATATGACTCACCTATGTTTTGATAACAGTGATTAAGAAACGATTTCAGAGAGTCGTCCGGAACGAGATAATGCTCTTGGTCACCACTGGCGAATACATGCCTTAGATTTCGGAGAAGGATGTATAGCTCCTCCGGTGTAAGGTTTGCGAGGTGCAGGGCAGGGGATGAATAATCGGTCACGCCTGCGCGCTGAGCGAAGCTGTTTTCAGCCAACCTCGATTGAAGAGCCTCGTAACTGTAGAGACCTTTTCGTGGATCCAGAAGGAATTCTGGCGTCCCCCCGAGTAGAAAGCCAAGGCCTTCAACAGAACCTTGCAAACAATCATTTAGTATCCTGAGAATCTGCTCGTAATTTGAAGTTCGAGCTTGCGTCGAATTCAGTTTGTAGAGATTGATCATTTCATCAAGATTTACCAAGAGACCGCTATATCCCGCCTGTTGTACAAATAGGCTCATTAATTTCAGTGAGTCATAGAAACCAGAGTCATCAATTATTGTGCGGACGCCGAGATCGCGGCGGGCATCTGTTTTGGTGGAGTATTCAGCGCGTAGCCACCGAATGGCATTAGCTTTGAGGTTGTCGTTACCTTGTTCATGACCATTCCAATACGCTTCGATGACAGAGGCAAAGTCATAGCCACCCACCATCTCAGATAGTTTAGCGAGCTTTTCATGGATTACGGCATTCACCGATTCATTCGCGTTGTTAGCTTCTTTGCGAGCTTGAGTGACGAAGCGCTCAACGACACTTGTCAGTGCGTTTCCGTCTGGCTTATTACGGGTCGACATGTTCCGCATGAGTTCTGAGTAAAGATTACGGGCCTGGCCAGAAGATGCCTGGATTCTACGCTCAGGAGCCAGATCCGCATGCACAGTAACCATTTTTCGCTCTAACGCTATGCTCCGCACAACGCTTAGAAAGAACGTTTTGCCTGAGCCGTACTCTCCAATGATTAACCGGAAAGCAGATCCTCCATCAGCAACCCGCTCAATATCGCGGTAAAGTGCCTTTATCTCGTTAACTCGTCCCACCTGAATATGCTGAATTCCAACCTTAGGCGTGACACCGGATTTGAGAGACTGGATGATCGAATCTCGCTCCTTGGGTCTGATGCGCTTCTCACTCATGAGTTATTATTCCTTAGCGGTTTGTGCAATGTTTTCGGCTACATCAAGCATCACATAAATGTCGCCATCGTCTTCCAGAACGGCCTCATCTAATAGCTCAAACGACCAGTTGTTAATCGTCTCAACGGCCCCGTCTACCATCAACCCCAGCCCGTTACACATGGACTCAACATCAGTGCGACTCCATTTCTCCCGAGTAATCAGCCTCTCAAGGAGCTTTCGATGCTCGGGGTCGAGGCCATCATCCTCTTCTTCATCCAACAGTCCTTCATCATTTGGCATTGATTCATCTATCAGTGATTCCTCTTCGTCAGACTCTGCGAAGATGGAGCTCAGAATGGTCTGTACATGCTTGGTTTCTGATTCATGCAGTGCCAGAACACTCTCATCTAGCTGGAAGCCCGCAGTGCCGACAGATTTGGAAGAACCAGCATCTTGTGGGTTCTCTGAAGCTTTGGATGTTGTTAAGCCATGAATATCACTAGATACCAATGACTTATCCAGCCCAAGATTGGTGTAAAGCTTCTCCATTTGTTTAATCTCATCCGGACTGATTTTGCCATCCGCCAAAGCTACACTGACCAGAATTTTGCTGATGCCGTGCTTTCCGTCAGCACTAAGATTTTCAATCTGCTTTTTGAGGCTTGCGCTATTTTGCGGTGAATTTAAACGCCATGTAAGATACGCTCTCAGACTCGCCTTGGCTGGCTCTGTTAAATCCTGGTTGTCGTTAATCAGGTTCTCTAGAACATTAACCTCAGCCTCATGCACATGATCGTCAATCTTTGCCACCATCGCACCAAGTCGCAGAGCCATACCTACTTCATTGAAGGTATGAGATGGCTCATTAAGGTCTTTGTGACCACCAGGGAACAACACCACGTTACCGGTAGGTGAGGGTTTAGCATGATGAAACCGTGGATCTGGAGCCATCCCAAAGCCGGTTCTATCGAGAATCCCTTGGAGTACCTCAACTTCTTTTTTGTTAACTTTTTCTACCTGTGTGTCCGATAGCTGTGACCAGAAGTCCTGGAAAGATACCAAACCCTTTGTATCTTCTATGATCTTCTCAGCCCAATCTGAAAAAGTTGACATTAGGGGGGAACCTGAAGAATCTGCGATCTCCTCAGGTAACAGGAGTACAGCTTCAATATCATCTCGGGAATTCCCCTCCTTACCTAAATAGCGACTATAAGAATTAAGCATCTCGGATGCTTGATCAGCTAATTCGATGATTTTATTTGCTACGGATTTGAGGACGGTAGGGTCGGGCACGCCACCCCCGTCGATTGTGACAGGAGACAATGATCCACTCGCTGGGTGATATGCAGGCTTTACAAAAGTTTTGTTGGGTTTGATCTTCAGGCCGTTGGCATGCTGGGTAGTATATAGTTTACAGAAAAGATTTTTGAACTCTTCAGGGCAACGTCGGGCAGGCGTTCTCGGCACGAAATCTGTAAACTTTAACCAAACGTAAGCCATTTCTGCAGGTATTGGTTGGCCAGTCTCGACTAGCTTGCCGGCATTTATCGAGAATAGAACCCGTAGGTTATGCTGCGCTATCTCATCATTTGAAATTGAGATGAGCTTCGGACGTAACAACTGCATCCATTCAAGAAGACGAAATGCGTAGCTGTTGAAAGCAGGGTTTTTCCCATAAACGGTCAGCAAGCGACGTATTTCTGTAGCTATATTAGTAAATACTTCATCGCTAACTTCACCACACTCAACTGAATCCACTGTAATCCGGCGCTCAAGGCCGTAGAAGTAGAGGAATACATAACCAACTGGAGTATCAGGATCCGCGCGTTGTGATGATAGCCAGTGTAGGTATGCTCCTCGACATTTCGGAGACAAAACACTGTATTTAGGCCAATATCCGAGCGAGGAATCCAGCTCTCGATAACTTACGTTTTCAACTTTTAATGTCTCATCTATCAGAGATGCTTCCGAACCGAACTGGTTCGTTGAACTTAACCTACCACCAAAATAGAAATTGCCTCCGTTGATTGAATAGTCATCAATTTTTATCGATTCTCCAGGCGCAACCCATCTGCCAGGATTTTTATTTCGGCTCTTCTCTTCTGGTTGTCCGATCGAGATAGTGAAGGTTGCTAGCCCGTCGTCATCGTCAAAATGTGATGGGCCCCGAACGTCACGATTATGTGGGTGGGAGCCTGTTCTCCGGTGCTGTTTAGTATCATACGAGGCTTTAGGAGGCGTGTGGGGGCTAGCAGAAGGCTGTTTCGATGTTCGTCGCTTTCGAAAAGCTGATAGAAGCATCCCGGTGAAAACCAGTATCCCTAAAACAATGATCACTTCCATTCGATGCTCCCCAAACTATTTTTCGAAAAAATGTTAATAGTGTTTATATTGGAGGCTAACAAACTTGCAATGTTGCGTCAGTGTTTTGTCGCTTTAAACACTTGTGCGAGGTTTGAGTGTTTTGTGTCGGGTATACATTAGTGTAAGTACCCCAGTCATTAAGACAGGTGAGCCATAAGGCTTGGCGTGCTAGGCTTGCGAGCTGTTTGGGGGTTGTTGAGAGGCGTAGCGATGCATCTGCATATTATCGGAATTTGCGGCACCTTTATGGGCAGTTTGGCACTGCTGGCCCGAGAACTTGGCCACCAAGTGAGCGGTTCTGACGGCAATGTCTATCCGCCGATGAGTACCCAGCTTGAGGAAGCGGGTATCAGCCTGATGGAGGGCTACCAGGCGGCGAATTTACAGCCTGCCCCCGACCTGGTGGTGGTGGGTAACGCGCTTTCCCGGGGCAATGATGAAGTGGAGGCGTTGCTGAACAGCGGCGTGCCCTATACCTCGGGAGCCCAGTGGCTGGCAGAACATGTGTTGCCCGGTCGGCGCGTGATTGCGGTGGCAGGCACGCATGGCAAAACGACTACGGCGAGTTTATTAGCCTGGCTTTTAGAAAGTGCTGGGTTGTCGCCGGGGTTCTTAATCGGCGGCGTGCCGCGTAATTTTAACGTATCGGCTCGGCTGGGCGCGCCCGATGCGCCTTTTGTGGTTGAAGCCGATGAGTACGATACGGCGTTTTTCGATAAGCGCTCTAAATTCGTTCACTATCGCCCGCATATCGCCGTGCTCAATAATTTGGAGTTTGACCACGCGGATATTTTTCCCGATCTCGCCGCTATTGAGCGCCAGTTCCATCATTTGGTACGTACCGTGCCCAGCCATGGCCGCTTGCTGGTGGCTGATCGGCAGCCCGCGCTTGAGCGAGTACTGTCTCAGGGAGTGTGGACTCCGGTGGATTATCTGGGTGACCACCCGGATAGCGCTTGGCAACTGCGACTGGAGCGCCCGGATGCCAGCCGATTTCAGGTGATTTATCGCGATTCTGCAACGGCACGTGAAGAAGATGGTGTCGTGGAATGGGTGCTAACCGGCGAATATAACGCTCGCAATGCGTTAGCCGCTTTGGCTGCAGCCAGACTGTGTGGCGTGGACCTGGCGCGTGGCTGTGCGGCGCTGGCGCGATTTGAGACGCCACGCCGCCGCCAAGAAGTACGCGGTGAGGTCAGCGGTATTCAGGTCATTGATGACTTTGCCCACCATCCAACCGCTATTGCGGCAACGCTTCAGGGCCTAAGGGCAGCCACGCCCAAAGGGCGCCTGCTGGCGGTGATAGAGCCCCGCTCCAACACCATGCGGTTAGGGGCGCTGCGTGATCGGTTGAGTGAAAGCGTGGCCGAGGCCGACGCAGTCTTCTGGTTTCAACCGCCGACGGTGGCATGGTCGATGGAGACGCTAGTGGATAACCTGGCGCACTCGACACTTTACGATGACATCGATGCCTTGGTGAATGCCGTCGTCACTCAAGCGTCACCTCAAGATCGTATTGTGGTGATGTCCAACGGCAGCTTTGAAGGCGTTCACGAGCGTTTATTGACTGCACTAATGGCCAAGGAGGGGGCGTAATGACAAACGCGCCTACATCGCCGTTTAAACCCCCGGTAACCGTCGCGCTTACCGGTGCCTCCGGCGCGCAGTATGGGCTTCGCTTAATTGATGTGCTGGTGGCGGCCGAGCATGAAGTCTGGGTAATGATCTCCAAAGCGGCCCATATGGTCATTGCTACCGAAACCGAGATTACCTTACCGGCTCAGCCCGAACGGTTGGCGCAGGCGCTAAGTGAGCGGAGCGGGGCGGCGGCAGGTCAAATACGTTGTTTTGGCCGTGAGGACTGGATGGCGCCTGTCGCGTCGGGGTCGGGGGCTGCCTCTGCCATGGTGATTTGCCCGTGTTCAACGGGCACGCTGTCGGCCGTAGCGACTGGCGCGAGTAACAACCTGATTGAACGGGCGGCTGACGTAGCGGTGAAGGAGCGGCGCACGCTGGTGATAGTGCCTAGGGAAAGCCCGTTTTCACCCATCCACCTGGAGCATATGCTAACGCTGAGTCGGCTTGGAGTCGTCATCCTGCCAGCCGCACCGGGTTTTTATCATCGCCCCCAGTCTATCGATGACTTAATCGACTTTATCGTGGCGCGCATTCTCAATCAGTTGGGTATTACGCATCAGTTGATGCCCCGTTGGGGAGAAGACCCATCGCCTACTTCAAGTTTCAAGGATGAATAACGCATGATGTCATGGGCCACGCTTTCGGTGTTTGTCCCCACCTTTTTGTTTGTCTCTTTAACGCCGGGAATGTGTATGACGCTGGCAATGGTCTTAGGTATGACCCAAGGCGTTAAGCGAACCCTGTGGATGATGATTGGCGAGCTACTGGGGGTAGGGTTAGTGGCTGCCGCGGCGGGCGTCGGGGTGGCTGCGCTCATGCTTCGCCAGCCAGCGCTATTCATGGCGTTCAAATGGGTGGGCGGTGCGTACTTGGCCTACATCGGGATTATGATGTGGCGCTCTCGTGGGCGCATGGCCATTCCCAACGAGCTTGAAGCAGGGCCACCTGCAGGGCACTGGCAGTTGGCTCTCCAAGGATTTTTAACGGCGGTAGCCAACCCCAAAGGGTGGGCGTTTTTTATGGTACTGTTGCCGCCTTTTTTGGATAGTAGCCGCCCACTGAGCTATCAACTGGCCATGCTGATTGCGGTGATATTGATCATCGAGTTTGCCAGTATGCTGGTCTATGCCACCGGCGGTAAAACACTGCGCCGTGTGCTGGGTAGAAGCGACAATGTCCGTTTACTTAATCGTATCGCGGGGACGCTGATGATTGGCGTTGGCGCTTGGCTAGCGCTTGGCTAATGCGCTACCGCGACCTTCGAGTCGCTGAAGATAGTGCTCAAAGTCCTCTTTAGGGCAAGGCAGGCAAGCGGCGATGCGAACTTCAACCTGCCCGGTTTCAACCAGCACGCGTCGAGACAGAGCGCGCTGAAGGCGATCTCGAACCAGCAGCGCTCCGCTTTCGCTGGTGTCGGGCAGTACCAGCCAAAAGGTCGCACTGTCAGCGCGCCCCAATAGGTCATGATCTCGGCAGCAGCTGTAAACCTCAGTACATAAGGCGCTGAGTAGGGCTTCGGCGGCACGCGGGCCGAACTGTTCCTCTGCCATGTCTCGCTGGGGTAAGTGAATAACCAGCACGGCCAATCGCTGATTGAGCATATCGGAACGCTGGTATTCACTGTGCAGGCGCTCTTTTAAGGTGTCGATGTGGTAAGCGTCGCACTCGCTGTCATTGGGGTCGGTGGCCCTTAGTAGCGCTCGGCGCCGTGCATGCTCCCAGCGCGGCAACGCCAGTAAAAGCCCTAGCGCCACGTAGCCCATCATCAACGTTGGCGATGCTTGGCTTAGTGCAGGCATAAACCACCAGAGCGGGAGTAGGGTCATGTGCAACACCACTGCACCGGCCAGCGGAAGCAGCAAAAAGGCGGCGGTCATCGGTAAGCCGAACCAGATCAGCGGCGTATTGGGCTGATAGTAAAGCGCGGCGATGACGCTTGCGTAAGTGCAAACCAGTAGCACAAGCCTAGGCAAATGGGCGCGTATATCCTGGCCTAAGTGAAGCAAAAAGGCGGCCAGCAAAAGCAGTACCATAAAACTGGGCACGACCAGATCGCGATATTCACCCATGGCATATAGCCAAACGGCATAGCTGATCATTAAGACGGCGCTGGCCATATAGGCCAGCGTCATTAATTGCCTAGGGAATTGATGTTGTGTCATAGCTGGCCCCGAAGTGCGCCAGCCGGTTGTCGGGTGAGAGTGGTTAATGTCGACGCGTTTGGTGCTACATCCATCAACTCGATGGGGTCGATGGCAGTGTTGTCGGGTAAGGCGGTGCTGATCGTCTGAGAGCGGTCTTGTGCTTCAAGGGCGGAGCGCGACAGCATTAATGTTGCCAGTGTAGTGCCGTTGAGACGGTAGACATTCTCGAAGTCATGGGTAAGTTCGCAGAGTTTCTTGGCCGTTGGCCATAGTTGATGGCGTTTTACATGTACCACCAGCAGCTCTCCATAAATACCTTCACGGGCACAGCGGGTCTGCTCGCGGTGAATGTCGCGTATCAACTGTTCGCCGGCCCATAGGTTTAAGCCAGGAATCAGTCGCAGCCGTTGGCGAATAGCCCCATTCATATCAATAAGTTGTTGGGCGCGTGCGAGCGCTAGCAAGCACAAAATCGTCAATGAAACGACCATCAAGAGCCATGCGGGTGACGAGAGCTGTGGGGCGATCAACACCGCGCTTAGCAGACCAGCGCTGATGTTAAACGCAGCCACCCAGCTCATTTGAGGCAACATAAACAGCGCTGCCCAAGCCCAAATTAACAACCCATGGCGTTCAGGCGCGACCGCAATCAGCCCCAGAAGAAGCGCGCCGGGCAACAACTGCCACGGCCGCCCACGCGAATAGCGATGGCTGAAATCAAGCAGCAGCGCGGTGATAAATAACCAGCCCACCGATAGCCATAATACAAGCGCCGCAGAAGGCGGCGCAGCAGGTGTCCATAAGGCAAGCGCCACGGCAGCCGCCAGTAAGTTGGCCCTTAAGAGACGTATTTTGTATTTATTTTGCATGGTGGCTTACTATCAACCTTGATAGAGGCGCGTGATGGTGAGCGCGATATGCGTAAACTCGTCATCATTAACGTGGCGAAAAGTGCTAAATAAGCCCTTAGTATAGCCCTAAAATAGCTTAGTATACTGCCTTGTTCGCAAGCCAAATACCACCAAGTGGTTTACGTCCACTGAGGAATCCATGGAGATCGCATGAGCGTTTCAACATCGTTCGAAAACGATGCAAAGCTATCCCTAGAGGCCGGTGATGTCACGGCCTACATGCAGGCGCTAGGCAAAGCCGCTCGTCAGGCGGCGAGCGAATTGCGGCGTGCTGACTCAGGCCAAAAGAATCGTGCCCTGGCGGCCATGGCGGGTCGCTTGGATAGCGCCCGGGCAGATGTGCTGGCGGCTAATGCCCGTGACTTGGCCAGAGGTCAAGAAAACGGGTTAGACGCGGCGTTATTAGACCGTCTAGCATTAACCGATGCACGCATTGACGCTATGATCGAAGGCCTGAATCAAGTAGCCGCTTTGCCCGACCCAGTGGGTGAGATTAATGATATGCGCTATCGCCCCAGCGGTATTCAAGTGGGCAAAATGCGCGTTCCTCTGGGCGTTATCGGCATTATTTACGAGTCGCGTCCTAACGTCACCATGGAAGCCGCCAGCCTATGCCTTAAAGCCGGCAATGCCTGCGTGCTGCGGGGCGGCTCTGAGGCCCGTGAGTCCAACGCGGCCATCAGTGCTTGTATACAGGCAGGCCTTAGTGACGTGGGGCTACCCTTGGGGAGTGTCCAGGTAGTGGCGACGAGCGACCGCGCAGCGGTTGGGGCGATGATCACCATGCCCGATTACATCGATGTGATTATTCCACGTGGCGGCAAGTCGCTTATTGAGCGTATTTCCCGTGAGGCGAAGGTGCCGGTTATCAAACACTTGGACGGTGTTTGCCATGTTTATATCCATACCCTGGCGGACCCTGCCAAAGCATTAGCCATTGCGGTTAATGCTAAAACCCATCGCTATGGCACCTGTAATACGATGGAAACCTTGCTGGTGGATGCAGCGATTGCTGACCTGCTGTTGCCTGAGTTAGCCCGCAGCTATGCCCAGCACGACGTTGAACTGCGCGGCTGTGAGCAAACCCTAGCGCTGTTGCCCCAAGCACTGCCCGCCAGCGAAGATGACTGGAGTGCCGAGTATCTAGCCCCCATCCTTGCTATCAAAGTCGTTAACGACATTGATGAAGCGATGGCCCACATTGAGCGCTACGGATCGCATCATACTGACGCGATTGTGACCGAAGACTATTCACTGGCGCGCCGATTTATGGCCGAGGTGGATTCAAGCTCGGTGGTCGTGAACGCCTCGACCCGTTTTGCCGATGGGTTTGAATACGGCTTAGGGGCGGAAATTGGTATTTCGACGGATAAGTTGCATGCCCGCGGCCCGGTGGGGCTGGAAGGTCTTACTACCCAGAAGTACGTGGTCATGGGCAACGGTCAGGTGCGTGAATGACCCAGCCTGCACGGATCGCTATGCTCGGTGGCACTTTTGACCCGGTGCATATTGGTCATCTGCGTAGCGCAGTAGAACTCCGCGATAGCCTAGGCTTGGACACGGTGCATATGATACCAGCACCGCAGCCACCGCTGCGCGGCGCGCCACAGGTATCGCCGCACCAGCGTCTGGCGCTTTTGGAGGCGGCTATTGGCGACACGCCAGGCCTCAAAGCTGACGCTCGTGAGCTTGAGCGAGAGGGGCCTTCGTTTAGCGTGGACACGCTGCGCTCGCTGCGCCAGGAATACGGCGACCAGGCACGTCTGGTCATGGCAATTGGCTGGGACGCGTTTTTGCGCCTTGCGCAATGGCACAAGCCTGAGCAGCTGTTTGCGTTTGCCCATCTGGTGGTCATCGCACGCCCGGGCCATACTGAAGAACCATCGGCATCGCTTTTGGAACTGCTGGGCGAGCGTGAAGTCGATAGCGTGTCCCGGTTAATGGCTGCACCTCACGGGCGCATGTTACGCGTGACGCTACCCACCTCCATGGCCATTTCGGCGACTCAAATCCGCCAGTGGCTGAGCGAAGGTAAAAGCGTTCGCTATTTAGTGCCAGAAGCGGTGGAAAGCACCATTTTAAACGAAGGGCTGTATCAACGCTGGTAGTACGCTCATTAGCCGTTACAATGGCCCGCTTTAAAAGGCGCATTACACGGGGTTATCGTTAGGAGATATGCACATCGACACATTAAAGAGCTTAGCGCTTGATGCGCTTGAAGAATTGAAGGCTCGCGATATCGCTCAGTTAGACGTCGCTGAACTGACCGACGTGGCCGACATCATGTTAATCGCCAGCGGGACGTCCACTCGTCATGTCGCGGCACTGGCTCAAAACGTGGTGGAAAAAGCCAAAGCGGCAGGCTTGGCACCGCGCGGTGTCGAGGGTGGCGACAACGCTGATTGGGTGCTTGTCGACCTAAGCGACGTCATTGTTCACATCATGCTACCTGAAGCGCGTGCGCTGTATGACCTGGAGCGCTTATGGGCGGACTTGCCCAGTGACATCTCGCGGCGAGAGCTTCCAGTCGGGGAAGAGCAGGCCAGCATGTCATGAAGATCCGCCTGTTGGCGGTGGGCAGCAAAATGCCCGCCTGGGTGGAAGAGGGTGTTGAAACTTACCGAAAGCGCATGCCTAAAGAGTTTAGCCTGGATATCGAAGAGATAGCCTTGGGGCAGCGTGGTAAGAATGCGGACATCGCACGGGCGCGTGAGCAAGAGGCGGAGCGTATTCGCAGCAAGCTACGGGGCAACGAACATCTGGTTGCACTGGAGGTTAGCGGCAAGGCCTGGACGACCGAGCAGCTTGCAGAGCAAGCCGACCACTGGCGGCTGCAAGGCCAGGATGTGGTGCTGCTTGTGGGTGGCCCCGACGGGCTTGATCCGCACGTGTCTGCGATGGCTCACCAGCAATGGTCGTTATCACCGCTTACCTTACCCCACCCGCTGGTGCGTATTATGCTCGCCGAGCAGCTTTATCGTGCCTGGACGCTGCTGGTGGGACATCCCTACCACCGATAATACTTCAAGCCGCCGGATGCTACGGGATGCCCGTCATCGATCGAATGAGAGTTAGTCATCGCTATGCCACAGCGCTCCGACAAGCTTAAAAACACCGAGCAAGAACTGCGGATTTTCCGTTCAAGAGCGCTACTGGCCATGGTGGTCGTGGTGGCCTTGACGAGCCTTTTGGTTGGTCGGTTGGCCTATTTGCAGGTAGTGCAGCACGACGTCTACAGCACGCGCTCTGAGAAAAACCGTGTCCGCGTTGAACCCTTGCCGCCCAATCGTGGCTTGATATATGACCGCAACGGTGTGTTGCTGGCGGAAAATCGACCCACCTACAACCTGACACTGGTGCGCGAGCGCGCGAAGGATGTCGATGAAACATTGGACTTGCTGGTTGAGATATTAGCGCTCAACGACGAAGAAACCGACACGTTTTTTGAGCGCTCGCAGCAATGGCAGCGGCCTTTCCAGCCGGTCTTGCTGGCCAGCGACCTCAGCGAAGAGCAAATTGCCCGTTTGGCGATTAACCGCCATCAGCTTCCTGGGGTTGAAGTGGAAGCGCAACTGCTGCGTTATTACCCCGATGCAGAAGTCATGGCCCATGCCCTGGGCTTTGTGGGACGCATTAATGCCGAAGAGGTAGAAAACCTCGACGCTAGCCGTTATGCGGGCACCCACTTTATTGGTAAAACGGGCGTTGAGCGTTTTTACGAAGATGAATTGCATGGGCAAGCGGGGCTGCGCAAGGTCGAAACCAATGCGCGAGGCCGCGTGCTACGCGAGCTTGGTCGTACCGATCCGGTACCCGGCAAGGATTTGACGCTGACGCTGGATAAATCCCTCCAGATGCTGGCCTACGAGCTAATGGATGGTCGCAGGGGGTCCATTGTCGCGATTGAACCCGGCAGTGGCGAAATACTTGCTATGGTGTCGACGCCTGGCTTCGACAGTAATCGGTTTGTTACCGGCATCGATAGAGGCTCTTACCAAGCGCTTCAGGAAAACCTCGATTTGCCGCTTTACAACCGGGCGATTCGCGGCCATTACCCTCCGGGCTCCACCATCAAACCCTTTTTGGCGCTTGGCGGGCTTGTTGAAGGCGCTATCACACCGGATACCACCATCAACGATCCTGGCTATTACCAATTGCCCAATGATTCACGTCGTTACCGTAATTGGCTGCGCTGGGGGCACGGACGGGTGGATTTGGAACGTTCGTTGGCAGTATCCAATAACACCTTTTATTACTCATTGGCCCATGAGCTAGGCATCGATAAACTTCATGAACAAATGAGCAACTTTGGTTTTGGCCGACGTGTAGCGCACGATGTGCAAAGCGAAAGTCCAGGTTTGATGCCCTCGAGGGAGTGGAAACGCGAACGCTTTGACCAGTCTTGGTACCCAGGCGAGACCCTTTCCGCGGGGATTGGTCAAGGCTACTGGCAAATCACCCCGCTGCAGTTAGCTAGCGCCACGGCGACGCTGGCTAATCGAGGGCAATGGGTTAAGCCGCGCATGGCCCGCAAAATTGGCGATACGCCGCTGGAACGCGACCTTCCCGATACGCCGGACAATATCAATCTGGCGCAAGACGATTGGTGGGATAGCGTATTCAGCGGTATGGAAAAGGTGGTTAGCGGTACAGAAGGGACCGCCCGCCGTACCGGCGAAGGCCTGGAGTATCGTATGGGCGGTAAGTCGGGGACTGCTCAGGTCTTCTCGCTTGGCCAAGACCAGCGTTATGAGGCCGATGAGTTGGAAGAGCGCCTGCGTGACCATGCGCTGTTCATGGCGTTTGCCCCCGTTGAAGACCCTGAAATTGCGGTGGCGGTGATCGTCGAAAACGCCGGTGGTGGTAGTACCCATGCGGCGCACTTGGCTCGGGCAATGACCGATGAATGGTTGTTGGATGACGACGCCCCTGAAGTCGATCAAGTGCGCGAGACTCTGGAAACCGATACCAGTAACGTGGAGGGGAACTAATCATGCCATGGCAGGCAATAAGTCGTTCAATGCGCGGCCGCCCGGTGCGCCCTAGCGGTGGGATCCCCAAGCGCCAAAGTATATGGGAGCGTATTCACCTAGACCCTTGGCTGTTGGGTTTATTGCTGATCCTGATGGGCAGTGGTCTGTTGGTAATCTATAGCGCCTCAGGCCAGAACATGAATGTGGTTATTGCCCAAGCCATCCGCTTTGGCGTCGCCTTGATGGCGATGTTGGTGGTAGCCCAGTTTTCGCCGATTTTCTTCTTGCGCTGGGCGCCGGTGGCTTATGGGGTCGGCGTGCTAATGCTGTTCGCGGTAGAAATTGTTGGCGATATTGGCATGGGCGCACAGCGCTGGCTGGTGATCCCCGGCGTCATACGTTTTCAACCCTCGGAAATGATGAAGCTTGCCGTGCCAATGATGGTCGCAGCGTATCTTTATCGGTGTGAACTGCCCCCCAGATTGAGAGACATTGCGGTCTGCGCGCTGATTATTGGTCTACCAGTGGCGTTGATTGCCGCCCAGCCAGATTTGGGCACCTCGTTACTGGTGGCCAGTGCCGCGATCATTGTCGTTCTGTTAGCCGGCTTGTCGTGGTGGTTGATCGGCTTGGTCTGTGCGTTACTGGCGGCAGGTTTCCCCTTGTTGTGGATGAACCTGCACAACTATCAGCGTCAGCGTGTGTTGACCTTCCTTAACCCTGATACCGACCCGCTAGGGTCAGGCTGGAATATTATCCAGTCGACCACCGCGATTGGTAGCGGCGGGGTGTTCGGCAAGGGCTGGCTGCAGGGGACCCAGTCACAGCTCGAATTTTTACCCGAGCCCCACACTGACTTTATTGTGGCCGTGCTGGGCGAGGAATTAGGCCTTATCGGCTTGGTGGTATTTATCTTTCTGTATCTACTGATTGTCGGGCGAGGTCTCTGGTTGGCCAGCGAATCTCAAAATACCTTTGGCCGTTTAATCGCGGGCAGTATTATCCTGACGTTTTTTATCTATGTGTTTGTCAATGTCGGCATGGTGAGCGGTATTTTGCCGGTGGTTGGGGTTCCTTTGCCATTAGTCAGTTATGGCGGCACCTCAAGCGTGACCTTGCTGGTAGGCTTCGGTATTCTCATGTCGATCCACGCGCATCGTCGGCTTCTTCCACGCTAGCAGGGCGAGAGGCAAAGCAGAATGCATTCCACAGGAGCAGTGAGTGAATGAGTAAAGCCAGAAGGATGGCAAGTGTCGGCATTGTGAGCTTCGCGCTCGGCAGCATAGCGCTGCCCCTCTTGGCGGAGGACGCGACAGATTTTGACCCGCAGCACCATGAAGGCGCACGCTCGCTTGTGGAAAGCCTTGAGGAAGACGGGTTGCCAGGTGACTGGTTAACCCGCCAACTGCGCCATGCCAAGCTGCGCCAGTCGGTGTTAGATGCCATGGAGGGAGCGGCTGAACGTAACCTGGAATGGCATGAGTATCGAGATATTTTTATTACCCAACGGCGTATTGAAGAAGGCGTTGCGTTCCAGCAAACTCATGGTGATGCGCTAGCTAAAGCGGAAGACGTTTACGGCGTTCCCCGCAACATTATTACTGCGATTATTGGTGTCGAAACCTATTATGGACGACATCGTGGCCAACATCCGGTGCTGGATTCATTGGCAACACTGGCGTTTGAACACCCTTCGCGGGGCGATTTTTTCTACCGTGAGCTGGCGGCTTTTTTGCAGATTGCCTACGAGCAGCAGGTTGACCCTACAACGCTGATGGGTTCCTACGCCGGGGCAATGGGTTACCCACAGTTTATTCCGACAAGCTATCAGGCCTACGCCGTTGACTTCGACGATGACGGTCAGCGAGATTTGTGGAACAACCCGGTGGACGCAATTGGTAGCGTTGCCAACTATTTTGCGGAACACGGCTGGCAGGCAGGCGGTGATGTCTATTATCCCGCTGAAGGGCCTGATAAAGCGCCTGCTGATCTTTCCGTGAATCAAACAACACCACCCGATACGTCGTTGGGTACGCTGGAAGCGGCGGGTATAACAACCAGCATAGCGCTAGATGATAGTGCTGCAGTATCACCGCTAGTGCTGACCCGTAGTGATGGTCAATTGACGTATCGACTTGGCGATCACAATTTTTACGTGATTACCCGCTACAATCATAGCCATTTATATGCCATGGCCGTGACTGAGCTGGCCGAGGCCATTGAAGCTGAAATGACAGGTTCGCAAACGACGGGGAGTCAGGGCGAGGGTGATACATAATGGATCAAGTTAAGGGCTATCAGCGGTTAGCAGGCACGGCTGTCGTGCTGGCATTGTTAAGTGGCTGTGCCAGCCATGAGCCAAGCACGTCAGGCCCTGCGTCGGAAAAACGCTCGAGCACCACTTCCGAGCCACCTGCCGACCGTGAGACCTCAGGTGGCCGATATGCTATGAGTGGTGATGCCTATCCGCTTGAACCACCGGATGTCTCCGAAGTGCCCGATGCCGAGCCCCGCAATGAACCGCGTTCAACAGCGGGTAACCGTTCAACCTACGAAGTGTGGGGCAAGACCTATCAGGTTTTGTCTGATGCCAAGGGATACAGCAAGCGTGGTCGCGCTTCCTGGTACGGCGAAAAATTCCATGGCTACGCCACCTCAAATGGCGAAATTTACGACATGTATAAAATGTCGGCGGCACACCGATCATTACCGCTGCCGTCTTTTGTTCGAGTTACCAGCGAAGAAACCGGAGAGTCGGTGATCGTGCGGGTGAATGACCGTGGCCCTTTCCATAGTGATCGTGAAATTGACCTTTCTTACGCGGCGGCGTCCAAGCTGGATATCTTGGACGAAGGTACTGGCGCGGTGAAGGTCGAGGCGATTGACCCAGAGCAATGGCAGGCGGAGCGCTCAGGTAACTCATCAACGCAAGCAACTGCTTCAAGCGATGTTTCCGAAGAACCGCCGGCTCCGCCATCGAGTGAACCGGCTGAAGAGAAAACGCCCAGTGACGATGCGCTTTACCTGCAGATAGCCGCGTTAGGCAATCCTCAGACAGCTCAGCAAATGCAGGCGCAACTGAGCGATAGGTTACCCCACGATGTGCGTGTAAAAGAAGACGATGACGTTTTCCGGGTGCAGGTAGGTCCGGTTGCTGCTGACCAAGAAAGTGACGCTCGCAAAGCGTTACAAGATGCGGGCTTTACCGACGTATTTATCGTGCGATAATTGCGCACCATTATTATCCAGGCGCGTGCCGTTGGCCGCGTTTTTTCAAGTCAATGAGAATGTCATCATGAATGTGTTTCACGCTTTGTTTTCTTCCGCGCGGCTATGTGTATTAGCCGCCGCGATTGTGGTTACCCCGTCTGTCAGCGCTCAAGATGTGCCAGAGCCTCAAACGATTATTCCAGCACCGCCGCAACTGGCTGCCAGTTCGTGGATACTGATGGATGCGGATAGTGGCGAAATCCTGGCGGAGAAGAATTCTGATGAGCGTCTGCCGCCCGCTAGTTTGACCAAATTAATGACCGCCTACCTGGTTGAGCGTGAGCTAGATCGGGGCAGCATTAACCTTGAGGACCAAGTGAGCATCAGTGAAAATGCGTGGCGCACTGGCGGTTCCAAGATGTTTGTTGAAGTCGGCGAACAAGTCGCCGTTGAAGATCTGTTGCATGGCATTGTGATTGTTTCCGGTAACGACGCCAGCGTCGCCATGGCCGAGCATCTGGCCGGCGGCGAAGCCCCGTTTGCTGATTTGATGAATCAGCATGCTTCGCGGTTGGGCATGAAGAACTCTAACTTTGAAAACCCTACCGGACTGCCGGGGGAAAACCACTATTCATCCGCCCATGATATGGCGTTGCTGACCCAGCATATCGTCAACGATTACCCAGAGCATTACGCAATTTATTCACAGCGCAACTTTACTTATGGCGGTATTGAGCAACCTAACCGTAACCGTCTGCTATGGCGTGACCCTTCCGTTGACGGTTTAAAAACCGGCTGGACCTCCGAGGCGGGGTATGGGTTGGTTTCATCCGCCAAACGTGACGATATGCGTCTGATTTCTGTGGTCATGGGAACGGAGTCTGAAGAGGCCCGTGCTCAGGAAACCCAAAAACTGCTTAGCTACGGTTTCCGTTTTTTTGAAACCATGAACCTCTATGAGCGTGGAGCTGTGCTGGCTAAACCACGTATATGGGGCGGTGATATAAACGAAGTTCGCGTAGGGGTTGATGAGGACGTGACCATGACGTTGCCCCGTAACCGTAACGACGAACTGCGCGCGCGCCTAAATCTCAACTCTGAACTCCAGGCACCGCTCGCCGTAGGTGATGAAGTGGGAACGCTAGAGATTCATATGGGCGACGACGTTGTCGGTGAAAGGCAGCTAGTGGCGCTGGAAGACGTTGAGGAAGGCGGCTTTTTCAAGCAATTGCTTGATCAGGTACGTCGCTTTTTCTCCAACCTAATCAGCAATTTTACTGACTAGTAGCGAGCCGCCCCGTATGCGTGGGCGGGACATTATTTGCTAAATCATTGGGTTTGTTATGTCAAAAGGTGGACAAAAAAGCTTCCGTGATATGCGCCAGCCAGCGCCTCAAGCATCGCCGACAATCAGCTTTCCGTGCCAATATCCGCTAAAAGTGGTGGGCGATGCGACAGAAGATTTTCCGGCGCGGGTTTGTCAGGTGATTGTCCGCCATGCGCCGGACTTTGATGAAACGACCATGCACGTCGTCGATAGCCGCAACGGTCGTTTTCAGTCGGTGCGGGTCACCATCACGGCAACCGGTGAGCAGCAGTTGAGCCAATTATTCGACGAGCTTAAAGCCACTGGCCTTGTGCATATGGTGGTGTAATGGCCATGCCGCCCATCGAGCTACATGTGCTTGGGCGCAAGCCTTATCTGCCAGTTTGGCAAGCCATGCGCTCGTTGACCGATAACCGAGACGCACAAACGGCTGACCAGTTTTGGCTGGTAGAGCACGACCCGGTTTTCACCCAAGGTCAGGCCGGTAAGCCTGAGCATGTATTAATGCCGGGCGACATTCCTGTTGTGCAAACCGACCGAGGCGGGCAGGTGACCTACCATGGCCCAGGGCAGGTGGTGCTGTATCCGCTGCTTGATGTGCGCCGTGGCCAATTAGGTGTACGCACGCTGGTGACCGCATTGGAAAATGCCGTGATTAGCGTGCTGGCCGCTTATGGCGTGCCGGCGAGGGCGCGGCCCGATGCGCCAGGCGTGTATGTGGCGGGCGATGCGGGGGAGGCCAAGATTGCTTCTCTAGGGCTGCGTATTCGTCGCGGGGCAAGCTTTCACGGTGTTGCACTAAACGTGGACGGTGATCTGACGCCTTTCTCGTACATTAACCCCTGCGGCTATGCGGGTATGCCGATGACCCGCTTAGCCGATTGGGTGACGTTACCCAGCGATCATCGGGTAGGCGAGCAATTGGCCAAGGCACTGGCGAAGCAGCTAGATCGTTCTCTGGTGGCGGGCGCTGAGCCGCCAACACTAACCGAGTAGCGGTGGCGGCAAGCGGATTGCTTAACCGACGTTAAGTGCCGGAATTAGGTTGGGGTCTGGCGCTTCTTGTCCGGGTACCTTTGCTGGTGAGGCCAACCCAAGGTTGTTCTTTTCAAACACGCGGTCGGCACGGTAGCTTGAGCGAACAAGCGGTCCCGACGGCACTTCCATAAAGCCTTTCTCAAGTCCGATTTCGCGATAACGATCAAATTCTTCGGGGGTGACCCAGCGCTCCACCGGCAGGTGGTTTTTGGTTGGGCGTAGATATTGCCCCAACGTGACGATATCGACGCCTATCTCGCGAAGATCATCGAACGTCTGAAGTATCTCTTCGTCGGTTTCGCCCAGGCCAAGCATTAGGCTGGTTTTGGTAATCACGTCGGGACGATACCGTTTTGCGTGAGCCAGGACATCCAGCGTCTTACGGTAACCAGCCCGCGGATCACGCACGCGACTGGTCAGGCGTTCAACTGTTTCAACGTTTTGCGCAAAAACTTCTAGCCCCGAGTCGGCGACTTGTTCAATGGCCGCAGGAACCCCGTCGAAATCCGGCGTTAAAGCTTCAACAACTACTTCTGGGGTGCGCGCTTTAATGGCGCGGATACAGTTGGCGTAGTGGCTGGCACCACCGTCGTCCAAGTCATCGCGGTCAACCGAGGTGAGTACGATGTAGCGCAAACCCATCAACTCGACAGATTTTGCCGTGTTGTCAGGCTCTTCAGCGTCGAGCCAGCCTTGCGGGTTGCCTGTATCAACGGCACAAAACCGGCAGGCGCGTGTGCACACCGACCCCATTAGCATGATCGTTGCAGTGCCGTTGCTCCAACACTCGCCCATGTTAGGGCAATGGGATTCAGCGCATACGGTACTTAGCCGATGGGTGGCGACGTTCTTTTTCACTGCCTCAAAGCGCTCGCCGCCCGGGATCTGAGCGCGCAGCCACTTGGGCTTACGATCTAAAGAAGGGGCATCAATCTCAACTTTACGCTGCTTCATGCCATCTTTAATCACCGTCATACCGTGTTCATTGCGGAATTTTTCACCGCTGGGGACACGTGGCGAGGTGTTATTGCTCATAGCGAGAGAGCCTCTCTACTGGGCGGCAAGCAATGTCATGCGGCGAGGTAAGCCATGTTCGACTGCGTGCCGATTGATACGTAGGTAGTAGGGCATAATGTAACATACCTTGCCTTTTGCACGACACCGCTGGCTAGACGTTGCTATGGGTATGCAGGCTACGTCGTGGCAGTGTAGTGGCCGATAATGCACTGGCTTTCAAACCCTGGGTAATAGGTTATACCAATGAGTCGTCGGTAGGCATCGACCTTTCGCGGTGATTGTCCTAAACTATATTGCATTGCAGCATCATTGCTTTCGGGTTCGATGCTTCCGCATTAACCCAATGGGAGACTCTATGAACTTCTTCGCTAACCCTCTAATGCCAACTCAAGCTCGCCCATCAGCCAGCCAAGAGAAAGCGACGGCATCTGTTACTGATGCGACGGCATCTGTTACTGATGCGATGGCGTCGCTGTTTGACCCTTTCGGGTTTGGGCGTGCCGCCTTTGACTACTGGCGAGACAGCGTTGAACGTAGCGTGCTTTACATTGATGTGATGCGCGAGCGTGGCAATCAATACCTGGAGCACATGGAGCAAACCAAGCCCAACGTGCTGGGCTTTGACACCGAAGTATTGGTGGATGGGCGCACCTTGCCGCAGCCCACCAATTACGAGTTATTACGTGTGCTGCCACCCAAGGGTATCGAGATTGACCCTCTGAAACGCCCCTTTGTGGTGGTTGATCCGCGTGCTGGGCATGGGCCAGGTATCGGCGGCTTTAAGCCCGACAGCGAGCTCGGCGTGGCATTAAAAGCAGGGCACCCCTGCTATTTTATCGGCTTCTTGCCGTTTCCCGAGCCTGGCCAGACGGTAGAGGACGTGGTCGAGTCTGAGGTAGCGTTTCTCCGTCACGTGATTGAGCGTCACCCTGAAACCACTGAAAAGCCCATGGTGGTTGGCAATTGCCAGGCTGGCTGGCAGATCATGATGGCCGCTGCCCTCGAGCCTGACGTTTTCGGCCCGATTCTGATCGCCGGCGCGCCGCTCTCGTATTGGGCAGGCGAGCATGGCAAGGCGCCGATGCGCTATACCGGCGGAATGACTGGCGGCAGCTGGATAACCGCAATGACCAGCGATCTGGGGAATGGCCTGTTCGATGGTGCCTGGCTGGTGCAGAATTTTGAACGTCTCAATCCGGCGAATACCTACTGGAAAAAGCAGTACCATCTGTTTGCCAACGTGGATACCGAGTCAAACCGCTATCTCGAGTTCGAGCGCTGGTGGGGCGGCCATGTGGTGCTGGGTGGCGAAGAGATCCAGTACATCGTCGATAACCTGTTTGTCGGCAATCGCTTGTCGACTGCGCAACTGGTAACCCGCGACGGTCGCCGGATCGATCTACGCAACGTGCGCTCGCCGGTCGTGGTGTTCTGTTCGCGCGGCGACGATATTACTCCGCCGCCCCAGGCGCTGGGCTGGATTCGTGATCTCTACGAAGACGAAAGCGATATCATCGCCAACGAGCAGACCATCGTTTACTGTCAGCATGATACCACCGGTCACCTGGGTATCTTCGTGTCGAGCAGCGTGTCGCGCAAGGAACATACCGAGTTCACGGCTAACATGGATTATATCGATGTGATGCCGCCGGGGCTCTACGAAACCACGATCACCCATGCTGATGATCACGACGAAGGCGAGCTGATCGAGCGCGACTACCTGCTCGAGTTTGCCCCGCGCGATTTCGACGAGCTGGACCGCGAGGTCATGCACAAGCCGGAGGACGACCGCCGGTTTGCCACGGTGGCGCGGATTTCTGAAATCAATCTTGGCCTTTACCGTTTGTACATGCAGCCCTGGTTGCAGGCGGTCATGACGCCGGAAGCCGCCCGCTGGATTCGTCGCATGCATCCCATTCGGCTGGGCTACAAGCTGCTTTCGGATCGTAACCCCCTGACCGTGCCGTTGCCGGTAATGGCCGAACAGGTGCGTCAGTCGCGTCACCCGGTGGGTGAAGACAACCTGTTCAAGGCGGTGGAAACCATGGCGTCGGATCAGATCGTCACCGGGCTCAACGCTTTTCGCGATGCGCGGGATAGCGCCACCGAACGGTTGTTCATGGATATCTACGGCCAACCCCTCCTGCAAGCGGCTGTCGGTCTCTACGGCGACGCGCATGTGCACCGCCGCCGTCCCGGCGCCGAGCCCGAGCACCGTCGCTTTATAGAGCAGCGCCAGGACGAACTGCGCGCCAAGATTGCCAAGGGTGGCTCTCACGAAGCCGTCATGCGCGCCCTGATCTATATTCTGGGTGGGGCGCCGGCCACCGACGAGCGCAATTTCAAGCGGCTACGCGCATCACGGGCGGCTCTTGAGCCCAACGCCAAGCTGTGCGACTTCAAGCAGTTGGTGCGTGAACAGTTCTTTATCCTGAAGCTGGACCGCGAGCAGGCGCTCAATGCCTTGCCGGCCCTGTTGAAGGGGCAAAGCAACGACGAGATCGACGCGCATATGTCGCATCTGGAAGATGTGCTGTCGGCGAGCGGTGAGCTGTCTGAGCATGTCGCATCACGCCTGTCCCAGGTCAGCGAGCTGTTCGACCAGGCCCGCCCGCCTGTCCAGAAGCAGGTGGCGTCAACTCCGCAAGCCCCGCAGCAGGCTGCCAAGGAAGTGGCTAAGACGCCTGCGGCCAAGCCGGCGACGGCGAGTGCCAAAAAAGCCACGCCAACGAAACGCAAGACCCCGCCTAAAGACGAGTAATGACGTTGAATGCGCGCTGCGCCCCTGCCCATTGGCAGGGGCGTTTGCGTTTAAAGCTCAGGATTTTTGGGTTGCCGTTGCGCTAACGGCAGTCTAGTGTCTAGCTACGCTTTGATTGAAAAGGGCGATGCTCGTCACCATCAACACGACTGTATCCTCGTGCTCACCACTGGCGCTTCGCAATGGGCTGGGGTAGGGTAGGCGCATTTTTCCGACCGCGCGGCCTCTGAGGGCTGTGGCGGCAACGTTTTCATCGCACCGTCTGCGTGTGCACTAAGAAAGTGGAGCACTATGGGCAAGTCACTGGTCATCGTCGAGTCGCCAGCTAAAGCGAAGACGATCAATAAATACCTCGGCAACGATTTCATCGTAAAGTCGAGCGTGGGTCATATCCGTGACCTGCCGACCAGCGGCTCGGGCAAGGCGGCCTCTGACCCTAAAGAGCGCGCGCGCCAAGCCGCGGCAACTCGCAAAATGTCGGCGGAAGATAAGGCCGAATACAAAAAGCGCAAGGCCCAGGATCAGCTGATACGGCGTATGGGTATCGACCCGAATAACGGCTGGGAAGCGCACTATGAAGTGTTGCCAGGTAAGGAAAAAGTCGTTGCTGAACTCAAGAAACTAGCCGAAAAGGCCGACGCCGTTTATCTGGCGACGGATTTGGACCGCGAGGGTGAGGCGATTGCCTGGCACTTGCGCGAAACGATTGGCGGTGATGATAGTCGCTACAAGCGGGTGGTGTTCAACGAGATTACCAAAAACGCCATCCAGGATGCTTTCAAAGCCCCGGGCGCGCTAAATATTCCGCGCGTTGAAGCCCAGCAGGCCAGACGGTTTCTCGACCGTGTGGTGGGTTTTATGCTATCGCCGCTGCTGTGGGCTAAAATCGCCCGTGGGCTTTCGGCAGGCCGTGTGCAGTCCGTTGCTGTTCGCTTGATCGTCGAGCGCGAGCGCGAAATACGCGCCTTTATCCCCGAAGAGTTTTGGGATGTTCATGCGGACCTCGCCTCGCCGGAAGGCGAGCAGGTACGCTTTGCGCTGGTACGCCAGGACGGCAAGGCCTTTCGCCCAACGTCTGAAAAAGACACCCTGGCGCGCATTGAACAGCTCAAAAAAGCCAAGCTGTCGATCACCTCGCGGGAAGATAAGCCCACCAGCTCCAAGCCCACGGCGCCTTTTATCACTTCTACGCTTCAGCAAGCGGCGAGCGGGCGGTTAGGTTTCTCAGTTAAAAAGACCATGACAATGGCCCAGCGGCTCTATGAGGCGGGCTACATCACCTATATGCGTACTGATTCCACCAATCTTTCCAAAGATGCGGTGGAAAGCGTGCGTACCTTTATCGGTGAAGAATATGGGCCACGTTATTTGCCCGAGGACGCCAATCGCTACAGCAGCAAAGAAAGCGCCCAGGAGGCGCACGAAGCGATTCGTCCTTCCAGCGTTGATCGCCTGGCGACCGACTTGGCGGGTATGGAGCGCGACGCCGAGCGGCTGTACGAGCTTATTTGGCGGCAGTTTGTGGCGTGCCAGATGACGCCTGCGGAATACCTATCCAGTACGCTGAGCGTTGAGGTAGACGGCTACGAGCTACGCGCTAAAGGTCGTGTGCTGAAGTTCGACGGTTATACGCGGGTAATGAAACCCAGTGGTAAAAACGAAGACCAGCGTCTGCCTGACCTGCCGACCGGTACACCAATGGCACTTGATGCGCTTGATCCTCAGCAGCATTTCACCAAGCCGCCGGCTCGCTACACTGAGGCGAGCTTGGTTAAAGAGCTTGAAAAGCAGGGCATTGGGCGTCCATCGACTTACGCTTCGATTATTTCGACGATTCAAGATCGCGGCTATGTTCAGCTCCAAAATCGTCGCTTTTACGCCGAAAAGCTTGGCGATATTGTGACAGAGCGCCTGAAGGAATCCTTCCCTGATTTGATGGATTTCTCGTTTACCGCCCGTATGGAAGACAGTCTTGACGAAGTAGCCGAAGGGGAGCGTAACTGGCAGGCGTTGCTGGATGCCTTTTATGAAGAGTTTCGTGAGGAACTGGCCCAGGCCGAAAGCGAAGACGGCATGCGCCCCAATCAGCCAGTACCCACCGATATTGACTGCCCGAGTTGCGGTCGAAAAATGCAGATACGAACGGCTTCGACGGGCGTTTTCCTCGGTTGCAGCGGATATAATCTGCCGCCCAAGGAACGCTGCAAAACCACCATTGATCTAATTCCTGGCGAAGAAGCCGTAGCCGCCGATGCTGATGAAGAGGCGGAAACTAACGCTCTGCGTGCCAAGCGTCGTTGCCCGATTTGCAGCACGGCGATGGATAATTATTTGATCGATGAAACCCGCAAACTGCATATCTGTGGTAATAGCCCGGATTGCGAAGGGTACGAGGTCGAAACCGGCAAATTTAAGATCAAGGGCTACGATGGTCCGCTTATTGAATGCGATAAGTGTGGCGCGGATATGCAGTTGAAATCGGGCCGCTTTGGTAAATATTTCGGGTGTACTAACAGCGAATGTAAAAACACCCGGAAGCTGTTGAGAAGTGGCGAAGTGGCACCGCCTAAGATGGATCCTATTCCGATGCCTGAACTTGCCTGTCAAAAAGTCGACGACCATTATGTGCTTCGTGACGGCGCAAGTGGGCTGTTTTTGGCCGCCAGCAAGTTTCCTAAAAATCGCGAAACGCGTCCGCCACTGGTCAAAGAGCTCAAAGCTCATGCCGACGAGCTGCCCGAAAAATATCACTTTATTCTCAACGCACCCAGCGAAGATCCAGACGGTCGCCCCACGCAGATTCGTTACTCGCGTAAGTTTAAAGAGCAGTATGTGATGACCGATGAGGACGGTAAGGCCACGGGCTGGAAAGCGACCTTTGAAGGTGGTAAATGGCACGTCGAGGATAAGCGCAAAAAATGAGTGATCGTTCGCGCACCAATCAACTGCTCTATCAAGCTGAGCTTTTGGCGTTGTCTTCGAGCGAAGAAGACGAGCATGCCATCGCGCGGGGCATGGCGCAGGAAGAAGGTGCGCTTGCCCTGTTTGAGTTGGCGCTTACATCGTTGCTGCGTGAAGTCACGGAGCATGCCCGTTTAACACAGCACGAATGGCGTTATCTGTTGTCCGACGAGGGGCCGGCGATGGCGGAGCTCCAGCGACTGCGTGATCTTGCTCACGATCAAGATAGCTGGCTGTGTTGGCTGGTGATGCAGCTCGACAAATTGCATAGCAGCGACGGGGCAGCCAAGCGTCGTGCTCCCCATCCGGGGATGATTGCGGTAGGTGATCAGGCCAGCTTTCGTGAGCAGCTTATAACCCATCTCAATGCGGCTAAGCGTGAAGTCGCCGCCCTTCGTGAAACCAGCCAGGAGTGGTAGAGGGCGGCTCAGTGGGTCGCATGGGTGAACGATGCGATGGAAAATGGGAGATTTAATGCGCTACAACCAAGTGAAAGATCTAATCGCCTGGGTAGAGGGTTACCATGGGCAGTTAGCTGATCAGTACCGTGCCAAGGCAGCCGCTGCTGAAAGCGAACGACTGCAGATGGTGCTCACCTACCTAGCAGATCATGAAACGCGTATGCAGGCAGGCTTGCGCGCTGTTTTCGATGAAGAACATGAAAAACGCGATGTGCTTGAGACGTGGTTTGACGACCCCAGCGATTTTCCTCAACCACCACAATTGGAACATTTAGCCGATAAGCCTCTGGGTAACTCAATCGACGCCGTGATGAAAACGGCCATCGAAGCGAATCGTAGCCTGGAAGCGCTTTATCGTCATCGTGCCAATCGGGCGGTAATTGAACCAGAAGCCGAATTTTTTAACGCCTTGGCGGAAGGGCACAATGCTGAGCTAAGGCGCATTGTGGCAAGCATTGAAGAGCTGCAAGGTGTCTAGCGCCTAGCCTATTGGTAATAACCTCTAGGTAAGGTATAAAGCTGCTGAAAGTGGCATCTCGTCATTATCCACGTCCTGTGTGAGAGTATTGAATGAAGCCGGTCACCCGCCGCCGTTTCCTAGCATTAGCCGTAAGCTGGCCTGTTGCCGCAAGTGCGGCTGCCAGCGTTACTTTGGCATCCGAAGTCTATCCCGATCTGGTTGCCGCGGAGCTTGAAAACGCCGCTGTGCCCCGCGAGCCTGGTGAGCTATGGGTGCTGGTCGATGATAAGGCAGTAACGCTATCAATTTACCGTGGCCACCAAGTGGTCGAGGAGTTCAGGCCTATATCATTAGGACGCGGGGGCGCGAGTACCCAGCGGGTGCGCGGAGATAAAGCTACGCCACTAGGCGAATTTCGCATCAATCGCTTCAACCACGATAGCAAATGGCATATTTTTATGGGGGTCAATTATCCGACGCCTACCCATGCGCGTATGGCGCTGCAAAATGGCATTTATTCTCAGGCAGATTATGATGCCTATTTCGATTATTATCGTCGCCACCGTGAGCCGCCGCAGGATACAGTACTGGGCGGTGCCATTGGTATTCATGGGCTTGGCGAAGCGGATCCAGATATTCATGGCCGTTATCATTGGACACAAGGCTGCGTAGCGGTAAGCAATTCGCAAATTGAGCGCCTGACTGAGTTAGTCGAGGTTGGCACTCGCGTAGTGATCCGCTAAGCTGGTGTTGTTGAAGGAAGTTCGAGGTTTTAAACTCGTGGCTATAGACAACCACTGTGGACTATAATAAAACAGTGTTTGACTTACGTGCTTCGCGGCACAAGTCACTGTTAAGAACCTGCACCGCAGGTAGACAAATCTAGGCTCACCTCGTAGGCTTACGTTTGTCATACCCCTAACGTTGTACCCAAGGAAGATTCAAGGAGAACATTATGACTTTTAAGACAACTCTGAAGATGTCTGCTGCCGCCGCTTCACTGGCCATTCTGGCTGGTTGTGCATCTACTGGTGCACTGGAAGAAGTCCGCATGACAGCTGAATCAGCACAAGCTGACGCCTCTGAAGCACGTAGCAATTCTTCACAAGCTCTGAACACTGCAAACCAAGCTCAGCGCGACGCGCAAGCTGCCCTGCAGATGTCTGAGCAGAACCGTGAAGAAATGGAGCGCATGTTCGAGCGTTCTATGCAGAAATAATATGATTTAGCGGTTGTGGGAGCTTGGCTCTTTGCAATCACTAGGCATGCAAAAAACCCCGCCTCGGCGGGGTTTTTTGTATTTAGTGGTTGTGGATGAAGATAAACAGAGGCTTACGCATCATCATCCTCGTCGCGTCGGTCAGTTAGTTCAATTCGTTCAAAAATACCCTGCTCTAGAAGATCGGTTTCTTCGTCCTCAGCGGCAGGCTCTTCTGGTTCGACGGGTGCTTGGGGGCCATACAGAGCCACAAAGCGGCCGTTGGGCGATTCTACGGCGCGCCGTACCTGGGCGTAGTCAACTGGGATGTTGTCATCTTCGGTAAGCTCGGAAACGCGTTTGATGGCTTCCAACAGCGGTTCAAAATTCTCAAGGTTCTCTTCAAGCTGCGGATACGACTGGACAAAGAGAGTGCCATCCGAGGCCCAGCCAGCTTTAAACGGCGCGTCAATCAAATTAACCTTCGTGCCGCTGGGGACGCGCTCATAAAGAGACTTGATATCTTCTGGGTACATGCGAATGCAGCCACGGCTGACCCGCATTCCAACGCCGTCCGGCCGATTAGTACCGTGGATCAAGTAGCTAGGAAGACCCAGCAGAATCGCATGTTCGCCCAGCGGGTTATCCGGACCAGGGGGCACTACCGAGGGTGCTGGATCACCACGTTCGGCTGCTTCCCGGCGCATAGACTCGGGCGGTGACCAGGCGGGATCTTTCACCTTAACGGTGGTCTTGGTTTCTCCTACTGGAGTCGCAAATTCCTCGCGACCTACGCTCACCGGGTATGTTTCAACAATGCCGGGCTTATCGGCGGGATAGTAGTAAAGCCTGAGCTCTGAAAGGTTAACCACAATACCTTCACGCTCGCCCGGTGGCAGAATGTACTGCGCTGGAATCACCACCTCGGTGCCTTCGCCGGGCACCCATAGGCTCACGTCAGGGTTCGCCATGCGGATTTCTTCAAAGCCGATATTATGGCGTCGTGCGACATCAACCAGGGTGTCTTCCTGGTCTTCGATAGTGACGGTATAACGCTCGCCGATCACATCACCTTCCTCGGGGAGATAAAAATGCCCGCGGGGAAGGTCATTCGGCGATTTCAGTGCGATTTGTTCAGCGGCTTGAATGGCGATGTCGCTCAGTTCAGGCGTATCTTGATTAGACTGCTCCTGCTCCTGCTCCTGCTCCTGCTCCTGCTCCTGCTCCTGCTCCTGCTCCTGCTCGTCTGCAGATTGAGCCATGACAGGAATAGATAAACTTGCCGCGAGCAGAACCGCTAAGCTGGTCGGTCCCCAGCGCAAAAAGGTATGACGAATGTTCATGGGTCTTCCTAATCAGTGAATACATCGCTAACGCAGGCGATGGCAACAGGTGCAGTTTGCCGCAACCGTTACGCTGCCGCCACTTTTTGGTTGAGCGTGGTTAACAGTGACTCAATACATTCAAATCGCTGATCGATTTTTTCCATGGGAAATTCAAAGCGTAATGTATCGGAGCCGTCCAAACGGTAGTGCTGGGGTGACGTTTGAATGAGCGTCACTAACGTATAGGGGTCTACCTGAGTGTGGGCATCAAAGATAATGCGTCCGCGCTGCTCACCCGCTTCCAGTCGTTTAATGCCAAGCTGCTCGGCGCGATGGCGAAGCCGCGTTTGGCGTATCAAGTGCTTTAGCGGTTCAGGTAGAAGCCCAAAGCGATCAATCAGTTCAACCTGTAGTTCTTTAAGTTCGGCGTCGCTTTGCGTATTGGCGATCCGCTTGTACATGACCAGCCGCTGTTGTACATCATGGATGTAGTCATCGGGAATTAACGCAGGCAGATTAAGGCTGATTTCAACGCCGCTATCAAAGGGCGCGTCGATATTCGGGGTTTTGCCCGCGCGTATGGCTTTCACTGCGCGGTCGAGCATTTCCATATAAAGGGTATAGCCGATGGTTTCCATTTGACCGCTTTGCTCGTCACCCAGCAGCTCGCCCGCACCACGAATTTCCATATCGTGACTCGCCAGCGTAAAGCCCGCACCCAAATCATCCGAGGCGCTGATCGCTTCCAGACGTTTCACGGCATCCCGGGTCATGGCCTTGGGAGTAGGAGTCAGCAAATAGGCATAGGCTTGGTGGTGGCTGCGGCCTACGCGCCCACGAAGCTGGTGCAGCTGGGCCAAGCCAAACTTATCGGCCCGCTCGATGATAATCGTATTGGCGCTGGGCACATCGATGCCCGTCTCAATAATGGTTGAGCAGACCAGGACGTTAAAGCGGCGATGGTAAAAGTCGGACATTACGCGCTCTAGACTGCGCTCGGGTAGCTGGCCGTGGGCGACCGCCACGCGTGCTTCCGGAACCAAGGAGCGAATGCGCTCGGCGGCATTCTCGATGGTCTTGACTTCGTTATGTAGAAAATAAACTTGGCCGCCGCGTAAAATCTCGCGCAACAGAGCTTCTTTAATAACGCCGTCCTGGTGCTGCTGGACAAAGGTTTTGACTGAGAGGCGTCGCGCCGGTGGCGTGGCGATGATCGATAGATCACGGATGCCGCTCATCGCCATGTTAAGGGTCCGCGGGATCGGTGTGGCCGTCAGCGTAAGGATGTCGACTTCAGCGCGTAAGGTTTTGAGTTTCTCTTTCTGAGAAACACCAAAGCGGTGTTCCTCATCGATAATCAATAAACCCATTTTAGGTAGTTCAACGCTGTTGGCGAGCAGCTTATGCGTGCCAATGACGATGTCGGTTTGGCCGTTTTTGATGCTTTCCAGCGTTTTGCTCATCTCTTTGCCATGCGTAAAGCGCGAGATAAGGCCGATATTGACCGCAGTGTCGGCAAAGCGGTCACGGAAGTTCTCGAAGTGCTGGCGGGCCAGCAGGGTGGTGGGTACGAGCACGACGACCTGCCGGCCCGACTGCACGGCCAGGAAGGCGGCGCGCATGGCGACTTCGGTCTTGCCGAAACCCACGTCGCCACAGACAACGCGGTCCATGGGTTGTGGCGAGGTCATGTCGCTAATCACAGCCTCAATAGCGGCTTGCTGATCGGGGGTTTCTTCAAATGGAAAGCTCCCTGCGAATCGCGCGTATTCATCGCTTGGCGCTTCGTAGACTACGCCCTCTTGGGCTTCGCGACGGGCATAGATATCGAGCAATTCCGCGGCGGTGTCGCGAATTTTCTCGGCGGCTTTTTTGCGCGCTTTTTCCCACTGGTCAGAGCCTAATCTATGCAGTGGAGCCAGCTCGTCGTCGGCGCCGCTGTAGCGTGAAATCAGGTGGAGGCTATCCACCGGCACGTAAAGCTTGGCGCCGTCGGCATATTCCAGCGCCAGAAACTCATTGGCCTGGCCGCCGGCCTCCAGCGCTTCAAGGCCAATGTAGCGGCCCACACCATGGGCTTGATGCACCACCGGGGAGCCGCGGCGCAATTCTGAAAGGTGGCGAACGGCAAACTCATTATCGTCGGTTGCCTTTTCCCGGCGCCGGCTTTGGCGTACCACATCGCCGAAAAGCTCCGTTTCACTGATCACCGCAAGCGATGGGTCGGTCAGCCAGAGACCACTGTCGATCAGCCCTTCAGTAATGGCGATGGGCTGGTCACCGGCGAGAAACGCTTGAAAGCCGTCGACATGCGGCAGTTTCAGCGAAAGCGGTGCTAACACTTCTTCCAGAGCTTCCCGCCGGCCGCGTGACTCAGCCACCAGTAGCACGCGGGAAGCGTCCTCGCGCTCAAGAAAGTCGGTCAGCTCGCCGAGCGGGCGTTTGGCGCGAGGATTAACCGCCACGGGGGGGAGGGCCTGGGCCTTGGGGGTTAGCGCATGGCGCTGCTCAAGGTCGTCGGTAAGCTCCACCCTCGGGCGCTGTTTGATCGCTGCGAACACGTCGCTGACGGGGAAAAAGGCGCGGTGCGGCGGCAATAGTGGCCGCGTGGGGTCAACGCCCAGGTTAGCGTAACGGCTTTCAATCGCCTGCCAGTGCTGTTCGGCCGCCTGATAGACCTCGGGCAGCAACGCGACCCGTGTATCTTGGGTCAAGTGGTCAAACAGTGACGCCGTTTGCTCGAAAAATAGCGGTAAATAATGTTCAAGCCCAGGTGAAGGAATGCCTTTGAGGGCATCGTTGTACAGCGGGCATTGGCGCGGGTCGACATCAAAAAGCGTCTCAAATTGTTCTCTAAAGCAAGCGATCGACGAGCGACTGAGCGAATATTCGTGGGCCGGCAGCAGCTCGATCCTGTCGAGCTTGTCGGTTGAGCGTTGGTTGCCAGGGTCAAAGTGGCGCAGGGTATCGATCTCATCATCGAACAAGTCGATCCGTATGGGCGCGTTCATCCCCATAGCAAACAAGTCAATCAATGCGCCGCGCATGGCATATTCGCCAGGTTCGTAAACGGTTTCCACCGCCCGGTAACCTGCCCTGGAAAGCGCTTCGCGAAACGGCTCGCGGTCGAGCTTGTCGCCGACGTTCAGCGTCAGGACGCGCCCGGCAATGTAATCAACCGGCGGCAAGCGCTGCATCAGTGTGTTGATGGGGACCAGTACAAGTCCTCGTACGCCGTCCTGCAATTGCCTCAACGTGCGCAGACGCGCTGAGACAATATCCTGGTGCGGCGAAAAACTGTCGTAGGGCAGCGTTTCCCAGTCGGGGAAGGGCAACACTGGCACATCGCTATAAAACGACAGGTCTTGCTCCAGGCGCTGGGCGCTTGCCGTGCTTGGGGTAATTACCAGCAGAGGGGCGTCGGCCGCAAGGCGAGCTAGGGCTAACGCCGACGCGCTACCGGGTGGCGATGTCCAATAAAGTGTATCGCGCGCCCTTTGGGGCTGGGGCGGAGCAAGTAGAGAAAACGTGGGCATAGTAAGCAAGTCGTTCTGCGCTGAAAACGGAACCTAGATCATACACGATCAACGCTTTTAGGCAGAACCGACCGGCTTGTAGTCAATAGGCCGTTTGTGTAATCCCCCTACATCGTCTGCGACTATCCAGGCATTGCGGCCCTTTACGTGGCTACGGATAATACCCTTGAAAATTATTCATTACTTAATGAGGCCGCACGTGAGTCAGCAAACGCTCGATAACGTTTTTCAAGAATGGCAAAGCAACGAAGCTCTGGCGGAGCAGATGATTCCTTTGATTGGCCGTCTGTATCGTCAGCACAATGTTGTGGCGACCATGTACGGGCGTTCGTTGATCAATCAGTCGGTCATTCGCATCCTCAAAGATCACCGGTTTGTGCGCAAAATCGAAGGTACCGAGCTATCGGTTGAAGATACCTATCCGATTGTCAAAACGCTGTGTGAGCTTAACCTTGGGCCTGCCCATGTGGATGTCGGTAAGCTTGCAGTGATGCTGAAACGCCAGGGTGGTGGCAACGTTGAGGCGTTCCTGCGCAAAGAGCTCCACCACATTGTTGATGGCTACCAGCCAGGCGCCAGTAAGGGTGAGCCAAAAGATGTAGTGCTATACGGGTTTGGCCGCATCGGTCGTTTGTTGGCGCGCGTATTGGTAGAAAAAGCCGGTGGCGGCAATCTGCTACAGCTGCGGGCAATTGTGGTGCGTGGGCGCGGTGATGTAGCGAAAGACCTGGAAAAGCGTGCCAGCCTACTGCGCCGCGATTCGGTTCACGGGCCTTTTGACGGCACCATCATCGTTGATGTTGAGGCGCGCACCCTGACGGTCAACGGCAATGTGGTTCAGGTGATTTACGCCGATAACCCCAGTGATATCGATTACACCGATTACGGCATCAATAATGCGGTTATCGTTGATAACACCGGCATTTGGCGCGATGAGGCGGGGCTGGGGCAACACGTCGCATGTCCGGGAGCTTCTAAAGCACTGCTGACCGCGCCGGGTAAAGGCGATATCAAGAACATCGTGTATGGCATCAATCATGAGTCGATTACCGAGCAGGATCGCATTGTATCGGCGGCGTCTTGCACCACGAATGCGATCGTACCTGTGCTCAAAGCGCTCAACGATGAGTACGGTGTCGTTACCGGCCACGTGGAAACCGTGCACGCCTATACCAATGACCAGAACCTGATCGACAACTACCATAAAGGCGATCGACGTGGCCGCAGTGCGGCGCTCAACATGGTGTTGACGGAAACTGGTGCCGCCAAAGCCGTGGCGAAAGCCCTGCCGGAGCTTGAAGGCAAGCTGACGGGCAATGCGATCCGTGTGCCCATTCCCAACGTGTCCATGGCGATCTTGAACCTGACGCTTGATAAAACCACCGATGCCGAGGCGTTAAATGACTACTTACGCCGGATGTCGATCGATTCAGCTTACCAAAAGCAAATCGACTTCGTGGACTCGCCTGAAGTCGTATCGTCTGATTTCGTGGGTAACCGACACGCCGGCATTGTGGATGCCAAAGCCACGATAGCCAACGGCCACCATGCGGTCGTATACGTTTGGTATGACAATGAATTTGGTTACAGCTGCCAAGTGATTCGTATTCTCCAGCAAATGTCGAACGTCAGCTTTTTGAAGCTACCTGCCCAAGTGAGTTAGTACGATAATTATGATTGATTATCATTAACTGATAAACGCCACCCAAGGGGGGCGTTTTTGTCGTTAGTTTCAATAAAAAATCTTGAAATGAGAGCGTCTATAGCACTTTTGGCGATACCAGTTGATGTGGTCATTAGGCTCGCTTGTCTTTATAATACGGTAGATTTTTCGGGGTGGTTCAAGCACTGCTTGGGCCTGACTGGTAACAATCTGAACAGAAAACAACAATTCACTGAGCAGAAAATAAGCATTCGAACCCCTTACCTTCGTATATCCGATCCATCAACTGGGCGAGACTATGATCGAAGTCAAAAAAGGCCTGGATCTCCCCATCACGGGAGCGCCCGAGCAGCGTATTGAAGATGCGCGTCCTGTGCGCCACGTGGCAATCCTGGGTACTGACTACGTTGGCATGAAGCCGACAATGGAAGTTCAGGAAGGGGATAAGGTCAAACTGGGCCAGCTGCTCTTTACCGACAAAAAAACTGACGGCGTGCGTTTTACGGCACCCGCAGCCGGTGAAGTGCTCGCAATAAACCGTGGCGAAAAGCGTCGTTTACTATCTGTCGTAATCAAAGTTGACGAGCAGGAGGAGGGCGTTAGTTTTACATCGCACGAACGCGCCTCGTTAGGCCAGCTTGACCGTCAGGTCGTGGTCGATCAATTGGTAGAGTCTGGACTTTGGACGGCGTTGCGCACGCGTCCTTTTTCGCGGACGCCCGCGATTGATAGCATGCCAGCCGATATCTTTGTCACCGCAGTGGATACCCACCCGCTAAGCGCTGATCCTGCGCTGATTATCAATGAAAATACCCAGGCATTTGAAGACGGCCTCAAGGTGCTAACTCGCCTGACCGAGGGCAACGTTTTTCTGTGCACGGGCGCTAACGCCTCTATTCCTGGCAGCGATGTAGAGGGCGTTACAACCGAGAGCTTTGCGGGGCCGCATCCTGCCGGCTTGGTCGGTACGCATATTCACTACCTGTCGCCGGTCGCCTTGCACAAAAAGGTATGGCACATTGGCTATCAGGACGTCATCGCTTTTGGCAAGTTGTTTGCTGAGGGCAAGCTGGATATGAGCCGTGTGGTCGCGATCGGCGGTCCACGTGCCGAGAATCCACGCCTGGTACGCACCCGCGTAGGGGCTAGCACCGATGAACTCCTGGCGGGCGATGTAATCCAACCCGAGGACACCCGTGTTATTTCTGGATCGATCTTCTCAGGCTTTTCCGCTGAAGGGAAGTTGACGTACCTGGGTCGTTTTGACAATCAAATCAGCTTACTTGAAGAGGGCAATAAGCGCTCCTTCATGGGCTGGTTGTCGCCGGGCGCCAACCGCCATTCCGTGCTGGGTATTTATATTTCTAAACTTAAAGGCCTGAGCAACTACGCCCCTACCACGTCGACGAACGGGTCGGAGCGTGCCATGGTGCCAATCGGCGTTTATGAAACCGTGATGCCGCTGGACATCATGCCAACGCAATTGTTGCGTTCGCTGATCGTGGGCGACATTGAGGTTGCCATGCAGCTGGGGTGTTTGGAGCTGGATGAAGAGGACCTTGCACTGTGTACCTATGTTTGCCCTGGCAAATATGAGTACGGTCCCATTCTGCGTGACAATCTCACCATGATCGAGAAAGAGGCCTGATGATGGGTATTCGACAGACACTCGATAACATCGAGCCGCACTTCCATAAAGGTGGTAAATACGAAAAGTTTTACCCGCTTTATGAAGCCGTAGACACTATTTTCTACTCGCCACCGACGGTAGCCAAAACCACCGCTCACGTGCGCGATGGTATCGACCTTAAGCGCATCATGATCACCGTCTGGATGTGTACCTTCCCGGCGATGTTCTTCGGTATGTGGAACGCTGGCTGGCAAGCCAATACAGCCATCGACGCTGGCTATTCCTCTATGGATGGCTGGCGCGAAGCGATAATGATGACGGTCGCGTCCGGGCATGATCCCAGCAGTCTGTGGGCCAACTTTGTATTGGGTGCGACCTACTTCCTGCCCATCTATCTGGTCACTTTTGTGGTCGGGGGCTTTTGGGAAGTGCTGTTCGCCATCAAGCGCGGTCACGAGGTTAACGAAGGCTTCTTCGTAACATCCGTGTTGTTTGCCTTGGTATTACCCGCAACTATCCCGCTTTGGCAGGTGGCGCTGGGCATTACCTTCGGTGTCGTGATCGGTAAGGAGATATTTGGTGGTACGGGTAAAAACTTCCTTAACCCGGCACTTACCGGGCGGGCCTTTTTATACTTTGCTTATCCGGCGCAAATCTCCGGCGACGCTATTTGGGTAGCGGCTGACGGCTACACGGGTGCCACGGCACTGTCGCTGGCTTTCCAGGAAGGCATGAGCTCACTAACCGACACTTACAGCTGGTGGGACGCCTTCCTTGGCTTTATCCCCGGTTCCGTAGGTGAAGTGTCGACGCTGGCGATCTTCATTGGGGCCGCTGTTCTGCTGTGGACGCGTATCGCCTCGTGGCGAATCATGCTGGGTGTTTTCCTTGGTATGGTGGTGACGAGCACACTGTTCAATCTGATGGGCTCGGAAACCAATCCGATGTTTGCCATGCCGTGGTACTGGCATCTGGTCATCGGTGGCTTTGCATTTGGCATGGTATTTATGGCAACCGATCCGGTATCCGCCTCAATGACCAACCAAGGGCGTTTGCTGTTTGGCGCGCTGATCGGTGTCATGACGGTGCTGATCCGCGTGGTCAACCCGGCCTTCCCGGAAGGGATCATGCTGGCGATTCTCTTCGCTAACCTGTTTGCGCCGCTGATCGACCATTTCTTTGTCCAGGCCAATATCAAACGCCGCCTCAAGCGCACAGGCGTACCGGCCGAGGAGGCAGCCTAATGGCAAAAAGTAATAACTCGATAAAGAACGTATTAATTGTCGCGTTCGCGCTGTGTATCGTGTGTTCCGTGATTGTGTCTACCGCTGCCGTGGCGCTGCGCCCGGCGCAGCAGCTCAATCAGGAGCTTGATCGCAAAACCAATATTCTGAACGTTGCCAAGCTCTACGAGCCGGGCATGGACGTAGAAGAGGTGTTCAGCGAGGAAATCACCGCTCGGGTTGTGAACATGGAGAGCGGTGAGTATACCGACGAGTTTGACGCGGATTCCTTCGATCAGATCGAAGCCTCGCGTGACCCGGCCACCGGCCGTACGCTGTCGGGCGACCAGGACATCGCAGGCCTATCACGGGTGGAAGATTACGCCACCGTGTATCTGGTTGGCGACCCTGATGACCCCGAACAGATCGTGCTGCCCATGCGCGGCCAAGGGCTTTGGGGCCTGATGAGCGGCTTTTTGGCCGTGGAAGGTGACGGTAATACGATTGTCAGTATCACCTACTACGAGCACAGCGAAACGCCGGGTCTGGGTGCTGAAGTCAACAACCCGCGTTGGCAGTCGCAGTGGGAAGGCAAGGAAATCTACGACGAAGAGGGCGACCTCATGCCGGAGATTCACTTGACCAAAGGCGGTGCCAGTGATGAGCATGAAGTCGACGCGCTGTCCGGTGCTACCTTGACCAGTAATGGCGTCACTAACATGCTGCAATTCTGGTTCAGTGAAGAAGGGTTCGGAACGTATTTAACCAAGTTCCGCAGCGTAACCGATACGGATGACGCTGAAGACGCCGACACCGACTTCCAAGATTCGGAGGGAGCTTAATCATGGCGGATGCAAATGCGAAAAGCGTTCTGGTAAGCCCGATTTTTCAGAACAACCCAATCGCCCTGCAGATTCTTGGAATTTGCTCGGCGCTGGCGGTCACCACCAGCATGAGCGTTTCGCTCGTTATGGCGCTGGCGGTAATTTTTGTGACCTCACTTTCCAGCTTCTTCGTGTCGCTGATTCGAAATCGAATTCCTTCATCGATCCGTATTATCGTGCAAATGACGATTATCGCCTCGCTGGTAATCGTGGTGGACCAGATTCTCAAGGCGTACGCCTTTGAGATGTCCAAGCAACTGTCGGTATTCGTGGGCCTGATCATTACCAACTGTATCGTCATGGGGCGCGCGGAAGGCTTTGCCATGTCCAATACGCCTGGCATGTCATTTCTTGATGGCATTGGTAACGGGCTGGGCTATGGCTTTGTGCTGATGGTCGTGGGCTTTTTCCGCGAACTGTTGGGTGCGGGCAGCGTGTTTGGCTTTACCATCTTGCCAACCATTCAGGATGGCGGCTGGTACGTACCCAATGGCTTGCTGCTGCTACCGCCTTCGGCGTTCTTTATCATCGGTCTGATGATCTGGGTGTTGCGCTCGGTTAGCCCAGAGCAGGTTGAAGAGAACGAGTTCAAGATGAAGGAAAATACTCAGCCGAAGGAGGCCGTGTAACATGGAACACTATCTAAGCCTTTTTGTTGCTTCGGTCTTCGTTGAGAACATGGCGCTGGCCTTCTTCTTGGGCATGTGTACCTTTTTGGCCGTTTCCAAGAAGGTCTCTTCAGCCATTGGCCTGGGTATTGCGGTTATCGTGGTGCTTACCGTCACGGTGCCGGTTAACAACCTGGTGTTTACCTATCTGCTGCAAGAAGGTGCCTTAACCTGGACGGGCATTAACGGCGCGGAAAACATCGACCTGTCGTTTTTGGGCCTGTTGAGCTATATCGGCGTAATTGCCGCCCTCGTTCAGATCATGGAAATGTTTTTGGACAAGTATGTGCCGTCGCTGTACAACGCTTTGGGGGTTTTCCTGCCGCTGATTACTGTGAACTGTGCCATTTTAGGCGGCGTACTGTTCATGGTTGAGCGTAACTACAACTTTGGCGAGTCGGTGGTATACGGTTTTGGCGCAGGCACCGGCTGGGCGCTGGCCATTGCGGCGCTGGCGGGCATTCGTGAAAAGCTCAAGTACAGCGATGTACCGGCCGGTTTGCAGGGCCTGGGGATCACCTTTATTACCGTAGGGCTGATGTCGCTGGGCTTTATGTCCTTCTCAGGCATTCAGCTTTAATCGGAGCCGGTTTTTCCCGGCGGTGCGTTGGCACGGCCGGGTTACAGAAAACCCTCAGCAATAGGAAACCGATATGGTTGATACAACTATCATCTTGCTCGGTGTTGTCATGTTTACGGTCATCGTTCTTAGCTTAACGGCGATCATTCTGGCAGCGCGCAGCAAGCTTGTGAGTAGTGGGGATGTGACCATAGAGGTCAATGAAGACCCCGAGCATACCTTGAAGACCCAGGCCGGCGGCAAACTACTGAACACCCTGGCGGCCAACGGTATCTTCCTTTCATCGGCATGTGGCGGCGGCGGTTCCTGCGCCCAGTGTAAATGTCGGGTGGAAGAGGGCGGTGGCTCGATCCTGCCCACAGAAGAATCGCACTTCACCATGCGCGAAAAGAAAGAAGGTTGGCGCCTTTCATGCCAGGTACCTGTCAAGCAGGACATGAAGATTGAAGTGCCTGAAGAAGTGTTTGGCGTCAAGAAGTGGGAATGCGAGGTCATCGACAATCCCAACGTCGCCACCTTCATTAAAGAGTTGAACCTCAAGCTGCCAGAAGGCGAAGAAGTGGCCTTCCGCGCCGGTGGTTATGTGCAACTCGTGGCACCGCCGTACGATATTAAATTCTCCGATTTTGATATCGAAGAAGAGTACCGTGCCGACTGGGAAAAGTTTGGCCTGTTCGACATTTCCCACAAGAACAATGAGGAAATCATTCGCGCTTATTCAATGGCGAATTACCCGGACGAGAAGGGTATCCTCAAATTCAACATTCGTATTGCAACACCGCCTCCGGGCACAAGCCATCCGCCTGGGTTGATGTCCACTTATGTCTTCAATCTGAAGGCGGGTGACAAAGTGACCGTGATGGGGCCGTTTGGTGAGTTCTTCGCTAAAGACTCAGACGCCGAAATGATCTTTATCGGTGGCGGGGCCGGCATGGCACCAATGCGTAGTCATATTTTCGACCAGCTGAAGCGGCTGAAGTCGGACCGTAAAATCTCGTTCTGGTACGGTGCGCGCTCATGGCGTGAAACCTTCTACAATGAAGAATACGATCAGTTAGCTGAAGAATTCCCGAACTTCGAGTGGCACCTGGCATTGTCCGACCCGCTGCCCGAAGATAACTGGGAAGGGCCAACTGGCTTCATTCACAATGTACTCTACGAAAACTATCTTAAGGATCACCCCGCGCCTGAGGATTGTGAGTACTATATGTGTGGGCCGCCCATGATGAATGCCTCGGTCATTAAGCTACTGCTTGATCTGGGGGTTGAGCCGGAAAATATCCTGTTGGATGATTTCGGCGGATAACGACCCACTTCCGGGACGTTTCGGGGCTAGCCAATGGCTGGCCTCGTTTATTTTCACGTCACGGATTTAAGGCACTAACTAGGCTGGTTACTGTCTATGGGGTAGCCCCATCGTAAGAGGAGGTAATTATGGCCACTTGGCTACTTGTTTTCGGGTTTATGGCACTGGTCATGACCGTCATGGCCGTTGGCGTCATCATGGGTCGTAAACCCATTGCTGGCTCTTGTGGCGGCTTGAATCAAATCGGTATGAAAGACGGCTGCGATATTTGCGGCGGTAAAGACGAGGTTTGCGAAGAAGAAAACCGCAAGCGTGGCAGTGCACGTCGCCGTAGCGATGAAAGTCGTGGCGCTGACCTAGGCTACAACGCTTCTCGTCGCTAATCCGCGACTTCCAGACTGTTCGTTTTTTCAAAACGCCGTGGCTTAGCCACGGCGTTTTCAGTTAATCTTCCAGTTGATTTTCCAACACCTCCTGAGCACGCGCCTGCCAGCTACCTTCGATGGAGGCCGCTTTATCAAGTGCCTCTCTGGCCGCTTCCGGCTGCTCGTTCTGCAACTGCAACAGCCCGATATTCAGCCACGCCGCGCCCATTTGCGGGTCTCGCTCAGTGGCCACTTGAAAGGCATTGAGCGCCTTTTCCGGCTGTTGATCGGCGTAATACGCATTACCCAGTGCAAATTGGGCAACCGCATTGTCGGGATAACGCTCGACCATCGCCTGCCAGCTGCTTAACGCTGCCTCGGGACCATGTGCTTCTTCGTAAGCACTGATCGCATTAACCGCGTTACGGGCGGTGATGCCCTCGGGAAGGGTGCCCGGTTTGGCCACCACAAAGCCCCAGCGGTCGGTTCGTGCCCAGGTCGCATCAAAGCGGCTGAAAGACATCGTGTGTCGCTCGATTTCACCGCTGTGCAGCGTCAGGGTTTCGTCATCCAAATCGTAGCCAATTGCCACCGCGTAATGCCACATGGGATACACCGGGAGCGACAGGTTCTGCATGACGACGACCGGATCACCGGCGGCTAAGTGCGCTAGCAGATCGTCGAAGCTGCCGCGAATAGGAAAGGCAAGCCGCTCGTGGCGTCGCACGGTGGCCAGCATTTCCGGCTGCACGCTGCCTTCGCGGTCAGGAATAAACACCTGGGGGATCAGCGTCTCAATGTCCGTATCGACCCCCTGGTGGTTCAGTACCATGGCCAGGGCCGCAGGGCCGCACTGGTATTCGGTTTGAGCGTAAAAGGGAACGTCGCTCAGTTCGCTTTGGCGGGGCAGGCGCTGTTCTGTGCTATCGCGTAGCTGAGGGGCGCTAGCGCAAGCCGTCAGTAACAACACTAGGACGAAAACGCCCGCTAAGCGGGCGTTGTGAAGTTGATGTACAGAGATCATGGATTAGCGCGTAAACGGATAAACGTCGGTCAGGCCGAGAATATCGGTCACCAGCAGAATCACGAATACCGCAAACAGGGCACCGATCACCCCTGCGCCCGCGGGCAGTTCTTCGAGCTGGTTGGCCATTTCTTGCGCTTCGGCATCGCTTAACGCTGCCACTCGAGCGTCTACTTCATCCAGGTCAACGCCTTGCTCGACCAGTGCATCCTGAATGTCGGCGCGGTTGAGTAGCTGATGGATGCGTTCGCGGTCAGCCTGACCGCTATCGTTGGCGAGTACCGATTGCGTACTGACAAGGTCCGTTGAGGGTGATGCAGCCGGGGCGGCGGCGGCGGGTAGGCTGGTAATGACCAGTGCGGTAATCAGCAGCGTCGAGAGGTAGGCACGTAATTTCTTCATCGTCTTGATCCTTAGACATATTTATAGGGATGAGCCAAGCACATAGGGCTTGAATAAAGAGTATAGGAATAATTGAGTATTTTTTTAAGCTAGGTATACCGTTGGGTACCGAGAATTCACGGTTATTGCTTATTCCTAACCTGGGGGTGATGGGAACGCTGTCGTTGACTTGTCGCGCTTAAAAGCTGGGCGCAACGCGATAGGTCCAGGCGGCTTCGGCAAGCAGGCCCCGAGCTCCGGCCATGGTCATCGCCAGGTCGTGTAACCCTGGCCATAAAGGAACCGGTGATGCGCCTTTCACGGCGAGATCCAAGCGCTGAGCCATCAGCAGCAGTTTATGTAAACGCTTCATAGGCAGACGCTGAATGGCCTTTTGATAACCTGGACGGCGTTTATCAAAGATCATCGGTTTTTGTGCTTTGCAGGCGTGTTCAAAGCTCTGACCTTGGTCCAGGTGTTGATGAAGCGACAGCAACGTTCGCAGCTCCCGGGTTAACGCCCAGAGGACAATAGGCGCTTCCACGCCCTCGCCACGTAGCCCGGTAATAATCCGTGAAACGCGGCTGGGTTCACCTTTCAAACAGGCGTCGGCCAGGGTGAAGACATCAAAGCGGGTGCTGTCTTCCACGCCCTGGGCGATGCTTTCTGCGTTTAGCCGTGCGCCCTGGGGGTGAATGAGGGCCAGCTTCTGCATCGCCTGGTCGGCGGCCAGCAGGTTGCCTTCGGTACGCTCACCCAGTAGGCGGGCGGCGTCCAGGTCAATCTGCAAGCCGTGCAGCGAGGCACGGTCGCGTAGAAAATAGCCCAGCCGCGAGACATCAACCGGCCATACCGGGACAAACAGACCATGTTTATCGAGCGCCTTGAACCAGGCGCTTTTTTGCTGCTTGGCATCGAGCTTGCCCATGCTGATCAGCAGCAGGTCGTCGTTATGGTCCAGATGTTGGGCGTACTCAGTGAGCGCTTTGCTGCCTTCCTGCCCCAGCTTGTGGTTGCCCAGGCGAAGTTCGAGCAGTTTGTTGGTGGCGAACAGCGAGAGGTTGCTGGCGACTTCAAGCAGCCGCCCCCAGGCAAAGTTAGGCTCAACGTCCAATACCTCGCGCTCTTCAATGTCCGCCTTGCGGGCGGCGGCTCTCACCGCATCGCAGGCGTCGCGGTGCTGCAAGGGCTCTTCGCCCGCCACGATCACGACCTTGGGCAGCGATTTGGTCAGTGCCGCGGGGAGTTGATCGGCGAAGACTTTCACGAGGCGTTATTCAGTGCGCTGAGACGTTCGATAATACGCTCTGCCAACTCGCTGTTGAGGGACTGCTCAGCGTCACTGAACAGCGTCTCGCGGTTGAGCAGGTCATCGTCGTTGACGCGTATGCGCGTGCTTACCGACAGCGTCTCGTCGTTGAGCAGGTAGGCATTGTCATCCAGTCGTTGAACCGACACCGTGCTGCTTAGCGTCAGCTCATGGTCGCGGGTGCCACGGCCTTCGCCGCCCAGGCGCCGTTCGTCCAGGTTGGGCGACCCCAGCGTGACGCGCCATTGGGCATTATCACCGCCGGTGTTGCCCTGGCGTTCCAGCCGCGTCACCAGCTCGCGGGCCATGTCGCTTTGGGTGTCACCCTCTAGGGTCAACGGCGGCAGGTTCGGCATCGAGCCGGTGCCGCGTAGACGAAAACCGCAGGCACTCAGGAGCAGGGCCGCCGAGGCGGCCATGCTGGTGGCTAAGAAAGTCCGTCGATTCATCCGCTCACCACTATGTTAACCAGCTTGCCCGGCACGACGATGACTTTACGCACCGTTTTGTCTTCCAGGTGACGCTGGACGTTCTCATTTTCCATCGCTAATTGCTCGATGGCTGCTTTTTCAGCGCTGGCTGGAGCTTCCAGACGGGCGCGCAATTTACCGTTGACTTGAACCACTAGCTCAATGGTGTCGCGGGTCAGTGCTGCTTCATCGACCGCGGGCCACGGCGTTTCAATCGCCGGAGTCGAATGGCCGAGCTGCTGCCACAGGCGATGACACACGTGTGGGGTAATCGGTGCCAGCAGCAACACACAGGCTTCAAGAGCTTCGCGGCTTACCGCCAGCCCCTGAGCGGAGTCGTCATCAAAGCGGGCCAGGGCGTTGGAAAGCTCCATTACCGCGGCAATCGCTGTGTTGAAGGTCGTCCGGCGGCCGATATCGTCACTGGCCTTCTTGATCGTTTCATGGGTTTTGCGGCGCAGGGCTTTTTGCTCGTCATTGAGCGCGGCAACGTCCAGAGCGCCGGGAGTTCCGGCTTCCAGATGCTCGTGGACTTGGCGCCACAGGCGCTTGAGGAAGCGGTGGGCGCCTTCCACGCCGGAATCCGACCATTCCAACGACTGCTCCGGCGGCGCGGCGAACATCATGAACAGGCGCACGGTATCGGCGCCGAACTTGTCGATCATCGACTGCGGGTCAACGCCGTTGTTCTTCGACTTGGACATCTTCTCGATGCCGCCCATCTCCACCGGCTGGCCGTCGCTCATCAATATAGCGCTAAGCGGGCGACCTTTTTCGTCTCGCTTTACTTCTACATCGGCGGGGTTAAACCATTGTTTGCCGCCATTTGCGGTGCTGCGATAGAAAGTTTCCGCAATCACCATGCCCTGGGTCAGCAGCTGCTGGAACGGCTCGTCGGAATCGACCAGGCCGAAGTCGCGCATCAGCTTGTGGAAGAAACGCGCGTAGAGCAGGTGCAGGATGGCGTGCTCGATACCGCCGATATACAGATCCACCGGCAGCCAGTAGTTGGCGCGCTCGTCGAGCATCGCCTCATGGTTGTCGGCGCAGCAGAAGCGCGCGAAGTACCAGGAAGACTCCATGAAGGTGTCGAAGGTGTCGGTTTCGCGGGTCCAGCCGTCGCCCAGATCGGAAAATGCCGGCATCTTCTTGAGCGGCGAGCCCGAAGCGTCGACGGTGACTTCCATGGGCAGTTCAACCGGCAGTTCGTCGTCGGTGAGCGGCACCGTCTGGCCTTCGGGGCCGTATTTGACCGGAATCGGTGCGCCCCAGTAGCGCTGGCGTGCCACGCCCCAGTCGCGCAGGCGGTAGTTGGTTTTCACCTCGCCGCGCCCCAGTTCGGCAAGCTTGGCGGCAATGGCGTCAAACCCGGCGGCAAAGTCCAGGCCATCAAACTCACCAGAGTTAATCAGCGTGCCGTGTTCGGCGTAAGCGCCCTGGGACAGATCCGGCGTGTTGCCGTTTTCATCCGCGATGACCGGCTTGATCTCGATGCCGTACTTGGTGGCAAACTCCCAGTCGCGCTGGTCGTGGGCGGGTACCGCCATTACCGCGCCGGTGCCGAACTCCATGAGCACGAAGTTGGCCACAAATACCGGCACTTCATCGCCGGTGAGCGGATGAATTGCGCGGTGTCCCGTCGGCAGGCCTTTTTTCTCCTTGGTCGCCATTTCGGCTTCCGAGGTGCCGCCCCGGGCGCATTCTTCGCGGAAGGCTTGCAGCTCAGCGTTGCCTTCGGCGGCCTGTTTGGCGAGCGGGTGGTCCGCCGCGACGGCCATGTAGGTCACGCCGAACAGCGTATCCGGGCGCGTGGTGTAGACCGAAAGCGGCTCGCCGCTAGAGCCGTCGGGGACCTTGATGTCGAAAGACAACTCGACGCCCTGGGACTTGCCGATCCAGTTGCGCTGCATGGTCTTGACCTGCTCGGGCCACTCGACGTTGTCGAGGTCCGAAAGCAGCTCATCGGCGTAGTCGGTGATCTTCAGGAACCACAGCGGTATTTCCTTGCGCTCGACCAGCGCGCCGCTGCGCCAGCCACGGCCGTCAATCACCTGCTCGTTGGCCAATACGGTCTGGTCGACCGGGTCCCAGTTGACCGTCGACATCTTCTTGTACACCAGGCCTTTATCCACCAGCTTGGTGAAGAACCACTGCTCCCAGCGGTAGTAGCTGGTATCGCAGGTGGCGAACTCACGGTTCCAGTCGTAGGCAAAGCCTAATGCCTTCAACTGGTTGCGCATATAATCGATGTTCTGGTACGTCCACTTGGCGGGCGGCACCTGATTTTGAATCGCGGCGTTTTCCGCTGGCATACCGAACGCGTCCCAGCCCATGGGCTGCATGACATTTTTGCCCTGCATACGCTGAAAGCGAGACACTACGTCGCCGATAGTGTAGTTACGCACGTGGCCCATGTGCAGCTTGCCGCTGGGGTAGGGGAACATCGACAGGCAGTAAAACTTTTCGCGGTTGGCGTCCTCTACTGCTTTAAAGCACTGATGTTGATCCCAGTATTGCTGGGCGTCGCGTTCAATTTCACGAGGGCTGTATTGTGCGTCCATCGGTTTATTTAATGCCTTGGCGTATCGCCCAATTTGGGCGCAAAGTGAATGGTAGATGACGACTGTCGGATTAGTGGCGTCGATTGTATCCTATGCAGGTGTATCCTTGAACGGCTAGCCGATGATAGGCCACACCCCGCGTCGACAAAAGGAGAGGTACCATGAGTGAACAACGCAACGACCATCGCCTGCGCGAAGGCTACGAACGTTTGCTGGAGCGGATGCAGGACGGCGCTGACGAGCTGACCTGGGATAACTTGCAAAAGGATTTGGACGACGCCGTCGAGTTTGAAGCGGAGCTGGAAGAGTACACCAAGGACGAACTGGCGTTGCTGCGTGCCTGGGTAGAGCGCGACCTGAAAGACATGCGCCACTACATGTCCGATACCGGCAAGCAGGTAGCCCACTGGCTGGGCATCGATCTAGAGCACCTTTCCCGCCGTGTGGTGGAGTCGCTGCTGTCGATTGCCGACCGTAGCATTGTCGATCGCGAGCGCTTTGCCGACGACCTGGAAGCGGCACGCGCCGACTACTGCGAAGGCGAAATGGCCGCTCCCGGCCTGATGGCCTGCGTGCACTGCGATGCGCAGGTGATGCTGGAAAGCGTCGCTCGGCTGGAACCCTGCCACCAGTGCGGCCACCGCTACTTCTACCGCTTCCCCAGCAAGATCGTCGAGACCTGATGCCTTCACGGCCAACATGCTAGCCGACAATCAAACTGACGCCTGCGATCGCCCCAAGCGAGAGCAGGCTCAGCACGCCAGCGTACAGCAGATTATGGGTCATCATCCGGTAGCCGCTCACCCCGTAGCGGCCCTGGAGTGACAGATTGATGCCCGACAGTGGCCCCACGCTGGTCCCCACTGCCCACGAGCTTAACGCCACAAAGGCAAACAGCGTTTGCTCGCCGCCCTCCAGGTTGAGTATCGAGGCCAATACCGACACGCCGATAATTGGGTGCAGCCCGACCAGTGCACTCAGCGAAATGGCGGCGAAGCTGATCATCGCCTGAGGCGTGCCAAAATCGGTAAACAGCGTCCAATCGTCACCCGCCGCGGCCGACACCAGCGTGGAAAGCCCCAGCGTCAATAACCCCGCCGCCAGGAACAGCGACACCTCGCCACGCATAGCGGGTAAACGGGTGAGGGTATGCTGACGAACTCGCCGCAGGGTATAGCGTGGCCCCTCGCGCAGGTTGCTAAGCACGGCAACGGCCGGCAGCAGAAAGGTAATAATGCTGACAATGGTCAGTGATGGCGTCAGCCAGAAGTGAAACAGCATCACCAGCGTCGCCATGCCCACCGGCATCAGCAGGCTACGCGGTGCCAGCGAATAGCCATCGACCTCGCGTAAGTCAAACCGGCGACGCAGCTCCAGCGTGGTGAACAGCCCCGAGAGCATCGCCAAGGGAAAGCCTACCAGAGCAATTTGGACGTACTGGACGTCTGGCACCAGCGAGATCACCAGACCCATCGAGGCAAAAAACGGCGACCACAGTGCGGCGCTGGAAAGCCCACGGTTAAGCGCCAACAACTGCGGCATCGTCAGCGGCCCACGCCTTGCCAGCTTATCGCCAACCATCAGCACGGTGGAAAGATTCAAAATCGTGCCCAGAAAATGCACGCCCAGCCAGGTGCGCAGCACGCCACCCGCACCGGTCACCCGACTCCCCGAGGCACCTTTGCTGCCTTGCTTGCCAATCAGCGTAATAAAACTGACGCCCACCAGCATGGCCACCACAAACACATTGCCCTGAAGCATGGCAGGCCAAGCAACGTCAGCGCCGTAAACAAACCGCGCCACCAACAGCATGCCCGCGCCCAGCGCAATCAACACCCCCGCCTGAATGCGCGAACGGCTAGGGATATCCCGCCAAAGCAAAAAAACCGCCGCCCACAGCACATAGCTAACCGCCTGAGTGGTAGCCACCCATCCGGTAAAGCCTGCAATTTGCACCATCAAGCCAAGTAAAATCAGCACGCCCGCCAAGCGCTGCCGAGAAGTCGTCTCTTGCATCTCAATCCTTTACTGGTTGAGTTAGCAGGCTAATCGGGTTTGCAATGGAAGGCCAGCCCCGAACCGATCTGCAAGGCCTCAACACTTGATACATGCGTAAGTTCGGTAAAAGCCCCCTCGAAATGCACAGAAATCCACCGCGCCACGCAACCCCCTAAAAGCACCACACCAATGTAGGAGCTCGACTTGTCGGGCGATTGATAAGGCCACAACACCTAACGCATGCATGGGTCCGAGAAAGGCACTAATCGAAATGCCCAGAAATTCAAAGTGTCACGCAACCCCCTACAAGCACCAAACCAATGTAGGAGCCAGACTTGTCGGGCGATGATAAAGCCGCAACACCTAACGCATGCTTGGATTCGAGAAAGGCACTAATCGAAATGCCCATAAATTCATAATGTTACGTAACTAACTATAAGCACCAGATCAATGTAGGAGCCAGACTTGTCGGGCGATTGATAAAGCCAAAACATCTAACGCATGCATGGATTCAAGAAAGGCACCCACCGAAACGCTCAGAAACCCACCGCGGCCCGCACCCCCTACAAGCACCACACCAATGCAGGAGCAACACTAGCCAAGCGATGAAAAGGCCAAAACCCCGCCATGAACTCGCGGTGGTAAATGTCATATAAAAATTAGCTTACGCTTTGCAATCCCGAAGAAAGCTGAGTAACGTCAACGATATAACGTCTGTGTAATCCAAAATAGACGAGAAAAATTGATGAGACGGTCGCAGGCGGAGCGTTTTAACGCATCCCAGACGTACCGGGGCGGTAGCGTGCCTTGCTTTAGCTCATTAGCCTAAAGGGCTGCGCACACCGGCAAATTCCTTTCCTATCACATGCGTATAAATTTGCGTTGTCTCGATGCTCTTGTGGCCTAGCAATTCTTGTACCGTGCGAATATCCGTGCCTTGGCTCAGTAATTGGGTGGCGAAACTGTGGCGTAAGGTATGGCAAGAGCCAGGACGAGGCAATGATGCAGACTTCATCGCTTTCTTCACTGCCTTTTGCACAGCGGATGAGTGAATATGGTGAAGAACGACGTTACCGGCATCATCACAGCATGGCCGGCTGGCAGGAAACAGCCATTGCCAACCTAGGGAAATGCCCGCGTTTGGGTACTTACGATTCAGAGCATGAGGTAAAGTGACTGGTACGCGACCACGTGCTAGCCGATAAGCAAGTTGCTGTTTAGCCGACTCAATTTGCGCCTCTAACGCTGGAAGACAGACAGCGGGTAGTAAAGTGGTTCGGTCTTTATCACCTTTCCCTGCCCTGACGGTGATGATATGGCGTTCGGTATCAATATCTCTTACGCGCAAACGGCATGTTTCGATGAGTCTCAGTCCCGAGCCATACATCAGGGTTGCCATCAAATGCATAGGTTCAGACAATTGATTTAATACGCGCATAACCTCTTCGTGTGAAAGCACGACAGGTAATCGACGCGGGCGTTTAGCTCGTGAAAAGGCGCCAATATCACCCAATGGCATATCAAGGATATGGCGATACAGAAATACCAAGGCATTTAGCGCCTGGTTTTGTGTAGCCGCAGCCACATATCGCTCTACGGCAAGGTGCTCCAGAAAAGCCTGCACTTCAGAAGGGCCCATACTGGCAGGGTGCCGCACCCCATGATAGCGAATAAAGTAACGTATCCAGTAACAGTATGTTTTTTCAGTACGCGGGCTATAGCGCTTTACCCGCATAGCAGCTTTCACACGATCCATTAGTTTCGGAGGCCTGTTTTGCATATCCATTTGGTGTCTATCTCCTGGTGGTGGATATGCATACAGTATTATTGAGCTTGGCAAAACGCGCAAGCGTGTGAATTCAGCAAATGCAGCCTAATTAATATTAATTTAATTTGAAATCATGTGGTTATGCACGAACAGGTAGGCTACATTTACTAAGTAAACATGCTGGCGCGTTCATCCAATCATAGAACGCGCCGTCTAATACCTGTTAAGTTCCTTAGAGAAGTGCTCAGACAAGAAGGAGGTGTAATGAAAAAGATGTTTTTAGCTTCATCTTTCGTAGATGTGGCTGATTTATTCGTGAAATTCACCGAGGAAGAATGTGCAGGCAAAACCGTTACATTCATACCTACCGCTAGCCTTGTCGAAGAGGTAAAGTTTTATGTGGGCGCTGGTAAAGAGGCTCTTGAAAAACACGGGCTAATTGTTGATGAGCTTGAAATTTCAACGGCAACAAAAGAAAAAATAGAAAGCACAATTCAGAAAAACGATTACATCTATATTACTGGCGGCAACACTTTCTTTTTACTTCAAGAGCTGAAAAGGACGGGTGCGGATAAAATCATAGCGGAACAAATAAATTCCGGAAAACTGTATATTGGTGAGTCTGCCGGCTCTATTGTTGTATCACGCAATATTGAGTATGTAAAAGATATGGATGATTTCACTGCCGCTCCGAACATTGGTACGTTTTCATCATTAGATGTGATTGATTTTTATCCGGTTCCTCATCATACAAATTTTCCATTCAAAGAGTCAGTTGAGAGCATCATTTCTAGCTATGAAGGGAAAATAGATCTTTGCCCAATCAGCAACACACAAGCAATTGTCGTAAATGGTAGTAAATTTGAGATCTGGGGCGTCGAAACTTAACAAGTTACTGCACCGGAAAAATAACTCGCTGGCGCTCGTCATTTTCCGGTGAGTAAAGCGTTATGTCAGTAATAGAGGAATCGATGGACGACCTAGCTGAAGGTTTTATCAAAGGTGTAGGCCGAGTGATTGCATATATCCTCGGTCAAATCCTGTTTGAGTTCGTGTTTTACTATGTGGGCTGGCCGTTCGTAAAAATTCTCACTTTCGGCAAGTATCCAAAGGGTCAGTCCCGCAACGGATGGTACACTGAAAGCCGTGAGGGTACCTGGACGAGCTGTTTAGGTTTGTTGGTGCTGGCTATCAGTTTGATGCTGTTTCTAACTTATGGCGGCAGCACATAACCAGTGAATCAAGCCGACCAATTTTCCGCGGCCGCTACAAATTAGTAGCTTATTAAAGACGTTGGGCGACAAGAAGTGGAGCGTTGATTCGGCCCAAGGGGGCGGTATGATATTGTCATACTTCTTCTGTGTTAGGAGCGTTAGCTATGAGCATGCACCGGAAAACCATCACGCTGACTGAACAGCAAAACGACTGGGTAAAAGGTCAGATTGAAAGCGGTCACTTTGGTAATGACAGTGAGTATATCCGCGATCTCGTCCGAAGAGACCAGCAGGCCAAAGAACGTCTTGCCACGTTGAGGCAAGCGCTCGCTGAGGGTGAGTCAAGTGGGAAACCTATGCCGCTCGATATAGCGGCTATTAAAGCGACGGGACGCAAGCGAATGAAGACGGCCAATTAGTGCTTAGGCTGAGTGTCACGCCAAAGGCGGAATCAGACCTCATCGGAGTTTGGATATATACCTGCGAAGAACGGGGGGTGATCAGGCGGATAAATACTTGGATCAGTTGGACGAAGGAATGAAACAGTTGATCAACCATCCATCACTTGGCACAGATTACACCCATGTTTTTCCTGGGTATCGCAGATTGCAGGTCGAGCACCACGCAGTTTTTTATCAAGTGCTTGAACCGGAGGTGATCGTTGTTCGTGTGCTGCACGAGGACATGGATGCACCTGAAAGGCTTCTGGAGTAAGGGCAGCTATGTTTTGGTCCCAGATTCAAGATTTCCATCCGATTCCATGCCATTGTCGCCCAACAAGTAGCTGCACTCGGAAAAATTACTCGCTGGCGCTCCCAATTTTCCGGTGAGCTAGGCGTTATGTTCAACAAGGCCATCGTAGGTGAGATTGATTGGAAGCAAGATGGAGGAGGACTTTCGTGAGGAGCTGGTGTATTCAAATGCAGCTCTTCAGAATCCTGATTCCCGTCTACACCAAGTACTAGAAAGCCATGGCTACAGCACTTCTCGTGCTTATGTGCTTCATTGGACTCCGGAACAACTTGAAGACATCTATGTTGTCCTGATTGATGCGTCTGTATTGGTAAGCGTTGAAATCGAGAAATTCGAGGGAGCTCGCTTGCCAGAAGTCGACGAATTGGAATTAGAGGCTTACGTCCGGGGGTTAAGCAGAATGAATCAGGTGCGTCTTGCGGTTGCGCAGGATCTAGCATCGGGAAAAACATAACTAGGTCAGGCACGGCGACGCCTTTTTCGTTGCGGCTTCGCCTCCACTACAAAGGCGCACGTGCTGACCGGCGTTATACGTAATTGAGGGAGAATATGGATCTAGAGTCAAAGCGTTTGGATTGGTGGATCAATAACCTGAAAACCATGCCCCGCGACATTTGGCTCTGGGTATGGCAGGAGGCCAACAGTCTTCAGCCTGATACACGCTGTTTTGCAGTAGATGACGGGATCGATCTAAGTCCAGAGGAGCAAGACCAGAGGGAAGTCGATCTCGAGAACAGTGACCTCATGTGCTTTTTCCATAAAGATCAACTCGAAGATATCGAGCAAAACCTAAAGGCCCAGAAGAAGGACTATGACCAGCGCGACCTCTATGCGGCCATAAATTACTACTGGAAGAATGATGCGTTCATCAACCTGGGCAGCGTATAACCAGCGGCTTTACAGCGACCGATTTTCCGCCGCTCTGCGGCTCCAAACCGGCGCGTGAGCCGAGCGTTGAGGCTGTAGAAAAACCCGCGGACGCCTAAGTTTTGGTAGGATCGAGGAAACAGACGAGGAGTGGTCAGCATGCCGCGCTTCAAGGCTTATAACTACGATCAGAACGCCATGGTGGTGATCAACTACCAGGATCAGCTCCAGCCAGGTACCTTTGAACACGCCGTGCACTACCTGATCGAGTACAAGCTCGACTTATCCGTTTTCCATCCCAAGTACCGCAACGATGCGACCGGTCGGCTGGCCTACGATCCGGCCATCCTGCTTAAGATTATCGTAAGCGATCCAATAAACCCATCTACCTAATCTCGTGAGGGCTGATCACACTGGTGATCTCTTTGGTTTTGGAGATCGTCATGACCTGTGAACTCAACCCCACTCAGGCCTTTTGGTTGGGCCATCTCTATCATGCCTCAGCGCTGAATATGCCGTTAAGTGATTACGCCGACTCACAAGCGTTACCCCTCACCGACCTGCTGACATGGGAGAAGCGGTTAAGCGTGCAAGGCTTGCCGGTGCCACCACGCTGCCGTCCCGCGCGGTTTTTGTCGGTGGAGGTGGTGACATGATCCGCCCTGGTACCGACCTGACGGTTTATTTATGCCGCGAACCCGTGGATATGCGCAAGCAAATCGATGGGTTGGCCTTGCTGGTCCAGGAGGCCATGGACTTGAACCCGTTCGATCAGGCGCTGTTTGTGTTCGGCAACCGCCAACGCGATAAGGTGAAGCTGCTATTCTGGGAACGTAACGGCTTTGTGGTGTGGTACAAGCGCCTGGAGCGCGAGCGATTTAAATGGCCAACGCATCTGGAAGGCGACACGGTGACGCTGACCGGTCAGGAACTGAACTGGCTGCTGGATGGCGTTAACCTTAAGGCCATGCAACCTCATAAAGCGTTGTATTTTCAGCAGGTTGGTTAGTTTTTTCTCCTGTCTCAGCGGTGTTTTTGGTATACTCGGTAGTATGCAAAACGCCGATTCTTCCTCGCCAACGATCTCCCAGCTTGAGCGCAAGCTGGCCGCTGCTGACGCTGAAAATGCGCGGCTATTGGCGTTGATGGAGAAAAAAGAAGCCCAGTGGGAAGCCACCAAACAATCGCTGTTTGAACAGTTCCGGCTGGCCCTGGAGCGTCAGTTCGGTCCTTCCACCGAGAAGTATCAGGTGGATCAAAAGGACCTGCTGATCAACGAAGCCGAAGTGGCGGTTGACGAGGAAGACGGCGACACCGACGCAGCGGACAACGAGGCGGTTAATGACACCGTGGCCGAGCCCACGGCGCCGGCGAAGAAACGCCGCTCTCGGGGTGGCCGGGTAGCGTTGCCGCCCGAGCTTCCACGGGTTGAGGTGGTGCATGATCTCCCTGAAGAGGCACGTCACTGTCAGGATGATGGCACCGCGCTCACGGTCATCGGCGAAGAAGTGAGCGAGGAACTGCACGTCGTGCCCGCCTGGGTGGAGGTGATCCGTCATGTGCGACGTAAGTATGCGTGCCGAACCTGCGAAGACGGCGTCAAGACTGCCCCGGCGCCCGCTAAGTTACTGCCGAAAAGCAATGCCAGCGCCACGCTGCTGGCCTATGTCGCCACCGCCAAGTACCAAGACGCCTTGCCGCTGTATCGGCAAAGCCAGATTTTTGCCCGCCATGGGGCGGAGATCCCCCGCAATACGCTGGCCCGGTGGATGGTGCAGGCCGGTGAACGCATCGCCCCGCTGATCGAGACGCTACGCCGACACCTGCTCCGTTCCCTGCTGATCCATATGGATGAAACGACGCTCCAGGTGAACCAAGAAGCGGATCGCAAAGCCAGTGCCACCTCTTACATGTGGGTGCAGCGCGGGGGGCCGCCAGGCCAACAGGTGGTCTTGTTCGATTATGACGCCAGCCGTGCCGGGCGAGTGCCTGTGCGCCTGTTGGGTGACTATGCAGGTCGCTTGGTCACCGATGGCTACGAAGGCTACGCCGAGGTGGTGCGTCGCAATGGGATCACCCAGGCGGGCTGTTGGGCACATGCACGGCGCAAGTTCGTCGAGGCGCAAAAAGTGCAGCCCAAAGGCAAAACCGGCAAAGCGGACTGGGCGCTGAACCAGATCCGTAAGCTGTACGGCGTGGAAAAACAGGCCAAAGCACTTGAGCCCGAAGCACGCCACAGGCTGCGTGAGCAGAAGAGCCAACCCTTAATCGCTCAACTGCGCACCTGGCTCGACAAGTCACTGGCGCAGGTGCTGCCTAAAAGTGCGCTGGGAAAAGCCCTGCACTACCTGGATCATCAGTGGCCGCGCCTGACCCGGTTCCTCGATGATGGCCTGATCCCGCTGGACAACAACCCGGCCGAAAATGCCATCCGCCCGTTCGTCGTCGGCCGCAAAAACTGGCTGTTCAGCCATACGCAGAGCGGCGCTCACGCCAGTGCGGCGATCTACAGCCTGATCGAAACCGCGAAAGCCAATGGCCTCTCGCCCTACGACTACTTACAACACGTCTTCAAGACACTGCCCACCCTCAACGATGATGAACTGACGACGCTGCTGCCCTGGCAGTGGAAAGAGACCTTACCGGTCTAAGCGAAGCTTGCATAGATGGGGTTTATGGCGCGCTTACAGATTATCCTGTTTGCTTACTCAAAAGGCATCACCTCCAGTCGCGAGATGCAGTGGAGCTGCGAGACCAATATTATTTTCAAAGCCCTTTCTTGCGATACCGTTCCCCACTTCACCACACTGGCCAGCTTCGTTAGCCGCCATGTCGATGAGATTGAAGTGCTGTTCGAACAAGTGCTGCTGGTGTGCCACGAACAAGGCTTGCTAGGTAACGAACTCTTTGCGATTGATGGCTGCAAGATGTCCTCCGATGCCTCAAAAGAGTGGTCTGGCACGTTCAAAGAATTGGACGAGAAACGTGAGAAACTGAGAGGCCTGATTCGGCATCACCTACTGGAGCACTACGCGCGTGATGAGGCCGAGACGGAAGCCGATCTGGATCGGGATATCCGACGGGCCAAGACGATTCTCTCGCTAGATACCGCCATGAACAAAGTGGATCGTTTCCTAAAGACGCACAGCCCAAGGATGGGCCGGGGGAAGCGAATCAAGGAAGTGAAGAGCAATCTGACCGATAACGAAAGTGCCAAAATGACGACCAGCAAGGGCACGATCCAGGGCTATAACGGTGTCGCCACGGTGGATAAAAAACACCAGATCGTCATTGACGCTCAGGCCTTTGGTGAAGGCCAGGAACACCACACTTTGCAGCCCGTACTGGAAACGGTCGAAGCCCGTTTTCAGAAGCTGGAGATTGCGGAAAATATCTACCAGCAAGGCACCGTCGTCACCGCGGATACCGGCTTCGCCAATGAAGCGAATATGAAGTACCTGCACGAACGACAGATCAATGGCTACATCCCCGATAACCAGTTCCGCAGCCGAGATCCGAAGTTCGCCGACCAGAAAGACAAATACGGCAAGCGCCATCAGAACCTGCCGGACAAAGGCTGGCGAGAGACGACGCCCGCCAGCGCGTTCCAATTTGATCCTGTAAAGCTAACGTGTATCTGTCCAGCTGGCGAAAAGCTGACCTATCGAGGGCAGCGGGAAGCCGACAATGGCAAGATCCGGGTGCACTTCGAAGGCCGTTTACTGCAATGTCGGCATTGCCCAAAGAAATACCGGTGCATGCAGAACCCAAGCTCGGCCGACCATCGCAACGGCGCTGGGCGACAAGTGTCTTTTATTATCGGGAACAATAACTTACCCAATTATACCGGCTGGATGAAGCACCGAGTCGATAGCCCCAAGGGCAAAGAAATTTACAGTCATCGAATGTCAGTCGTAGAGCCGGTGTTCGGCAATATTGGCACGACAAAAAGACTGAACCGCTTCAGCCTTCGGGGTAAGAAAAAGGTGCAAGGTCAGTGGCAGCTATACTGCTTGGTGCACAATATTGAGAAGCTAGCGAATTATGGCCATTTGGACGCGTCATGAAGGGCTTGGAGTGGGGTATGTTGCTTTGTGAGCGCAAAACACTGTCTTCAACTGGCTTAAGCTGGGCGCTCAAGTGGCTAAATGCCGACATTAAGATTACTCAGCCAGATGACCGGCTGGGTAAATAAATAAGGATAACAGGCGGTGGAGATGGCTCGAAATCAGGTTTTTCTACAGCCTCGTTAGCCCTTAATAGGAATATCACGTGAAATATTTTCAAAAAGGTAGTGGTGAATATTTAGTCTTAGTTCATGGAGCATTAACGGATGGTTCTATGTGGCTACCTCATATAGATTCATTGGCTCAGTATTTTGATGTCGTTTCAGTAACTTTAAGCCATTTTGATAATGATGACGGCTTAAGTTTTGGTCTAAATTCACATGCTCAAGAACTACGTGAGCTCGTGAAAAAGTTAGTTTCAGATAAGCCAGTGAATGTTGTTGGTTGGTCTTATGGCGCAGATGTTGTGTTGAACATGATAGCAACGTCTCAGTTAGCATTATCTAATGTATTTTTGTATGAGCTAGGATATCCCGGCTGTGTTCAAGAAGATGAAATGAAAATTTGGGTTACTGATGCAGAGTCAATGTTTGAGCCTGTTTTTAATCATGTACATCAGGGGAATTTGAGTTTAGCTGTTGAATCATTGATTGACGGTTCTGGGAATTGTCAGGGTTACTTCGAAAAGCAACCAACTGAGGTGAAGAGCTTACAATTACAAAAAGCTTATACATTACCTTTGCAACTGAATCAACAAGAACATCCATCGATTGACGTCCAAAGTCTATCAAATATCGATCTGTCTTTGATATTTGGGTATGGCGAGAAAACTCGAGCCTTATTTAGGCTAGCAACACTGAGTGATGCGCGAGCTTCAAAACGCTCAAAATTGGTAGTTATTGAAAATGAATTCCACATGTTACCCCAAGAAAATCCAGAAAAGTTTTCCAATTTACTAATTGATTTACTGGGAAAGAAGGGTTAACAAACGCTTCAAGAGGGACAGCCAACGCGCTGCATTTTTACTATGCGTTGGTTTTTGTGATTACGGTGTCATGCGGAGACTTGGTAGTAGCGTTGGCTGCCCCTTAAGCGGGCGTTAAATGTAGCAAAGAGGTTAATCGGTGCTTCTAGGGAAAGCTGAAGAAAATAGCCCATACCTTTGCCACAATTGTAACGGGGCAACTCGATGGGTATTACCGCTTGATCTCAGAAATGCCGTTGTTGCTTTGTCCCACCTGTCTTATTTCATTGGCTGCATTCTATTTATGATTTTCTACGCCAAGAGTGGAGCCAGCGATTTAATCACTATGGTCGTTTGGGCTCTGGGGTTGTGGTTCATTCGAAAGCTCTATAAGACCAGATTGGTGTGCGTCCATTGTGGCATCGCCGCCAGGTGAACACATTTAACCAGTCATTCCCGTTCGTTACGGCCCTGGCGGGTCTCCACCGGACAGCCTTTTCTCCGCTTCGCTGCGCAAAGGCCGCCGTTGAATATTGGCGTTAAATTTTTGCAGCACTCTCATCGACTATGGTGTAATACATTGTAGTCAACTAATTCGAGGGTACGGCCATGAGTGTCACTACAGTTCGCCTTCAGGCAGAAGTTGAACAGCACCTGGAGGCAATCGCCAGCAGGCTCCACCGGAGCAAAGGCTGGGTGATTAACCAAGCGCTTTCGGAATACATCGAAAAACAACAGCTTGAGCAAGAGCGTTGGAAGCAAACGCTAGAGGCAATGGAGTCAGCCGCCCAAGGGAAAGTGGTTGATGCCAGCGAGGTCCATCGTTGGCTCAATAGCTGGGGAACCGAAAACGAGCAGGATGCACCGAGGTCAGGTAAGTGAAACTGGTTTACACGGATGACGCCATTGAAGATTTGAAGCGCCTCAGGGAGTTCATCGCAGTCCATAATCCTGCAGCGGCAGCCAGGATAGCCGCAGAGCTGGTAGGCAAAATCGAATTGTTACCAGACTTCCCCAAAATGGGGATACCGGTTGAAATGGCACCGGTACCTGATTCGATCCGCGACATGGTTTTTGGGAAGTACGTTGTCCGTTATTCAGTACATGTCAGTGCCATCATCATTCTTCGGGTATGGCACGAGCTGGAGGGTGAACGGTAACAATTTAACCAGCCGTTGTTGCCGGACAATTTGTCCACAGCTGCACGGCTCCAAAATTGCCGTAAAGCTTCGCGTTATAAGTCATTGAGAGTTTGTACATGGGGTTGATTGAAGCGATTATAGTTGGCCTTCAGTTCAAGCGGCTAGAAAGGCCGTTGGTGTTCATTACTATGCTTTTCGCGTTAGTGTGCTTCGTCGCCATCGGCATTGTAATTGTTCTTGCGGGCATTGAGCTTCTCTCATCAGAAAAGGGTTTTCTTCCCGCCTTGGGAGCAGTTCTATTGTCGTTCCTATTTTTCGGGTTATCCGCCGTGTGCGGCCATTTCGTCAAAAAGAGCGTACAGTAAATGCCTTAGCGATGAGAGTCTGCTCGGTAATTTCGAATTGGACGGGCCGATGAAGAGGGCAAAGTCTCCAGGTTATGGCAACCCCGTGGGTTGTACGTCAAATCACGACGAGGCTCAGCTCGACAGCCCCTCGTGACCAGGCACGAAACCGCCCAGCAGGCGGTCGATTTCCTTGGCAGGCATTGGCCGGTAGAAGAAGAACCCCTGGATGAGATCGCAATGCATTTCGCGAAGCAGTGACAACTGTTCGGCGTTCTCGACGCCCTCGGCCACTACCTCCAACCCCAACCGATGACCGATGAAGATGGCTCCCTCCATGATGGCCCTATCCTTGGGCTGGGTGGGAGCGTCATGGATGAAGGAGCGATCGATCTTCAGAGCGGTGACTGGAAAGTGCTTGAGATAGCTCAGGGAAGAATAACCGGTCCCGAAGTCGTCGATCGCAATGCGAATACCGCGATGATAGAGGCGCCGCAGGTCCTCGAGGAGGGTCTCGTCGGCTTCGATCAGGACATTCTCGGTCAATTCGATGCCGATATCCCGCGGGCCTAAGCCGTGACGCTGCAGCGTGTCCTCGAAGCTCTTCAGGGCATCGGGGCGCACCAGTTGACGACCCGAGACATTGATGTCGATGCGGTGCTCATGAAATCCCTTGGCGCGCCATTCCACCTGCTGGCGGCAAGCCTCTTCGATGACCCAGTCGCCCAGCCGATGGATCACACCGGAGCGCTCGGCCAGCGGGATAAACTCGCCAGGCGAGATCGGCGGGCCCTCGGCAGGCTGCCAGCGTAGCAAGGCCTCGAGATTCTCTATTCGCCCACTGGCCGCCGAGACCTGGGGCTGGTAGTGGAGGGAGAATTCACCGTTATCCAGGGCTTCCTCGAGTCGCGCCGAGAGATAGTGCTGGCGAACCAGCTCATCATGGAGCTTCTGTTCGAAGAAACGTACAGCACCCCGGCCCTCCAGCTTGGCACGATTCTTGGCAACATCGGCATTACGGATCAATTCGCGTGACGATTCACCATTCTCGGGAAAGAGCGCCACCCCCAGGCTGGCCGTGACGTGACGCTCCCGGCCATCCAGGACGAAAGGTTCCCGGAAGACATTCTGGACATGACGAACGACCCGTCTGACATCGGGGGCCAAGTGGACGCCGGGAAAGGCCAGTACGAATTCATCGCTAGAAACACGGGACACCAGGTCAGTGATTCGCTGGCACTCTCTCAGCCGCCGCGTCAGCTCAATGAGCAGGCGATCGCCCTGATCATAGCCAAGGGCATCATTGATCTCGACGAAGTGATCGAGGTCCAGGTAGATGGTTGCCAGGCCATTGCCCTGGCGCCGACAGGAATCCAACAGACTGTCCAGGTCGACCTCGAAGGTCTGGCGGTTAGGGAGATGGGTGAGCCTGTCGAAACGGGTGGCGAATTCCAGGTCACGGTGGGCGCGCTTTTGGTCGGAAAGATCGACATCCACGCAGAACATCAAGGGTGCGTCGGTATGCTCATTGAGCATCAGATGCTGCGAAAAGACCGATACCAGTTCACCCGTTTTATGCTTGAGCTCGAGTTCATCGGCGGGTATATCGATGCCTTCATTGATCCAGGCTCTATGCGCCTGGATCATCTCGTCACGCATGAAGGCAGGAATGATCAGATCTTCCAGTAACTGTCCCTGGGCTTCCTCAGCGGTATAGCCATAGAGACGAGTGCTACCCTCATTCCAGTAAATCACTCGCCGATCGCGATCATACCCCTGAACCGCCACCTTTGGCAGACTCTCCAGCAGGGCGCGGAATCGCTGTTCACTCTCCAGATACTGGCGGCGTACTAACGCGACTTCTTCCCTGCTGGCATCATGCGAATCGATGCCATCAGTTGGAGGTGTCTTTGACACCTCCAACGCGAGCGCAGCGGAAAACTTCCTGCGGTTCTTCTTCAGGCGTTCCGAATCTCTGTGATGTCGGGAATCGCTGGCAGTCATGGGATTCACTTAAAGAAAACACACTGTCAAGAGCCATCATAATGGCAACAATAAGCAACTTTGTTGTGATTATCCTACACCTATTTGCAGGAGAACCTACATATATACGTTATCAACGGTCTGATCCTGTTTTTAAAAAAATCACTCTTTTTTAGTACATTTCTTTGACATATCGTTGCAAATCTTTTCATTTTAATCCTGTTGACCGCGGTGTTTACACCGGCAACACCGGGCAATTCCGCCCAGTTAACAGGAGAATACCAACATGAAACTCGATACTCTCAAGCACGGTTTCGACCTCACCTCCATGCTTGCCGATTCCCTCGCCGCTTATTGGCATCCGGGAGTGACCGAGGCGCTGAGGCATCAGGATTGGGCGAAAACCGATATTCGGGATCGAATCGATCTGACCGCCTGGCAGGGGTTTACCGCTGACCTGCCGCGCGATCCCTACGTTAACCAGCGATGGAAGCGGATGTCATGGCTCGCCCTGAATGATCAGGGAGATGTCGAGGATATGGGCCAATGCCCCATGGCCCAGGGAGGGGCCTTCAACGACGCGGAAAGCATGGCGGATCGCCTGCGGTACTATGATCCGCTGACTCGGGAATTCATGGCACGCCCCGATGTGAAGGCCTTCGTTCGCGCCTGGGCAAGGCTTTGGAGTATCGGTGCGCACGAACCCATCCTGATGCAGATCACCGGGGTCCGTGGAGAAGGCAACATCGACCCCCTTCAGGGGCAGGGAATTCATGCCGATGGCTGCAAGGCCCTAAGCATCCTGGTCATCAATCGGGAAAACGTGGCGGGCGCCGAGAACCACCTCTACGCAGACAAGGCTGGCACGCAACCCTTGGTCGATATCACCCTGGATCCGGGTGATATCCTTCATCTGCGCGATGACCGGCTATTCCACAGTGTCGATGGGATCGAACAGCTCGACAGCGAGGCTCCCTTCGAGCGGTTCATCATCATCATCAACAGCCGCTTCGTGGACGACTTCCAGAACCGGATGTTGCGTCGCCACTTCCCAGAAGCGGTCCTCAATGAGAGCTTCTAACACTCTCGGAAAATTGAGAACCTAGCAACACCTACGCCCCCGGAAATCCGGGGGCGTCTTGGTTGTGCGCCAGTCATGGCGCGCAGCGCCCAGCAAGAACCCACCCAACTGACTGATAATACTGGTTATCCATAACCTATGTTAAGTGGGCAGTCTAGGCATGTGTATTAGAATAATGTGAAAAAATCATTTGCCTGAGAGGTAATAGAGTGGCTCTCCTCGATACCGTCGTCATGCGGGGCCTTAGTCGCCAAGGTGCCTTGTCTCCTGAAGACAAGGCGTTGTTGCTGGGACTTGAGCTTAGCCCTCGGCGCATGTCAGCCAGCGAGGTACTATGGCTGGAAAATGGGGATGCTGATCTGTTCTGTGTGGTCAAGGAGGGCTGGGCATACTCCTATCGCAACTTGAAAAATGGTTCGAAGCAGATCCTCAAGTTCTACCTCCCCGGGGATATCATCGGTATTCGCGATTTTGGCTTCACCCGCCGCTTGGCAAGTGCGTCGATGATTAATGAAGGTGTGATCTACCCGTTTTCCTATCAGCAGCTTTTTGAACTCTTTGGGCGTTCAAACCTGGCTGTTGGCATCATGGCCACCGCGATGCGCCAGCAAGCGCTGCTTTCAGAGCGCCTGATCTACCTCGGCAAGTATACCGCCCACGAACAGCTGGCTCACTTTCTCTACGAAATCTATCTGCGACTCAAGCGGATTGGGGCCGTGGAGGACAATGGCTTTCTCATGCCGCTCACCCAGGAGTTGATCGGCGACGCGCTGGGGATGAGCCCTGTACACGTGAGTCGGACCTTCTCGATGCTGCGCGAAGAGGGGCTCGTGATCCGCGACCGTCAACAAGTAACGTTGCCAGACCCCGAAGCGTTGGCGCGGCTAGTCGAGTTCAACGACAGCTATATCGATGAATTACTACCTGCCACTTTTTCTGAACTGCTAAGCGCTACCCCATAAAGCGCCAAACGCAAAAGCACGCGTCGCGTCTGTTGGTAGGGCTGCTCGCTTGAAGTGGCTTTTCCATTGGTACGTCATAAACGGGTGCACTTCGTAGTAGCGATTCGTGTTGATAACGACTGAGTAGACTTGCCAGCCCCTGTGGGCCGGCTTTGTCGGGAAAGGCCCCTAGGCTCAGGGAGCGATGCGATTACTGGCGTCGGTAAAGCCGGCCAGCGAAATATCCAGGTCCATGCGGTCACCCTGTGGGCCAATCATGCTGAGGGTTGCCGTAGTGCCACTGCGGAGTTCCTGCAACATCGACGACTCAATGGGGGCGTCGGCACGGCACCCTTGCTCCTGGCAGACCTGATAGGGGAACTGGATCGGCTCACCGTCATCCACGCTCATTTGCATGCCCGGGGCTAGACGTACCCCTAGCGGCACGAAGAAGCTCATCACAGGGTCATCGGCCTCGGGTGGGTAGTCGAGAATTACTTGCATCAAGGGCTGGTCGCTGTCAGGTTGAGTGATCAATTGCGCCATCGCACAAGGGCTTGGGCCTTCGCCATTACGCTGGCAACGGACCTCCCAGTCCTGGAATGACTCGGTGGTGACATCATCATCGGAAGCCGTCCCAGGTTCTTGTTGGCTGAAGGCGTTGGGAGACAACATCAAGATCGATAATAGTCCCATCATACATAGGCTTTGCTTTAGACAGTGCGGCATTGACGTAACCTCTTATTGGTTCGCTCATGGTGAATAATAATACCTACCATGCCTGCTTGCTCGCTTGAGGTCGAGCCCCTTGGTCACGAGCGTGTGGCTGCCTCGGTTGATCAGGCGGCTTGAGGGCCAATATTCACAACACACATTGGTGGTAATCAAAACGCGCCAATGAGTACGGGTCAGGCTGCTAGCGCGCGGAACAAATGTAGGTTAAGCGTAGACGTTAGCAGAATAAGCTGCCCGTCCTTGTCGTTAGTGGAATATCAGCACGCCTCGACGTCATCCCATCCTCATTTGCAAATTGGCATTGTGCGGCGCAGTCACGAGCTCACGCCAAAGGCTTTTCAACAATCGGCACAGGGCGTCATAATCTCCGCTTAGGTTGACAATGTCGCTGGGTAAGATCACGCCTCCAAATGCTAGAATGAAAAACATACTGATCGCACTTGCACTCACCTTCGTAGTCGTCACCTCGATTCAGCTGTTTTCCCCGCTGGAGGTTGCCGGTGTTGTGGTGGTCGCGATTTATCTAATTCTATACGCGATTCTGCAGTGGCAGCATCGATTTAGAAAGCAACGTTCTTTTCCACACGACACCGCACCTGACCGTTCCAGTTGGCCTCTATCGAGGCCGTTTCGGCGATTGGGGCCTACGTTCGGTGGATGTCTTTTCTTGTGCGTCTTTTGGATCACCAACATCTTAAGCATTTTTAATCCATTTCAACTGGTGCAGATCATTCGCCAAATGATCGGCAATGCGCGACTGGAGAAAAGAGAGAAGCGGACCGGCGAAAGCGGTGTGAACTATAAAACCAAATCGAGATATCACCTTCCCGTTCATGGGGAATGGCTTGTCTTCAACGGAGGGTATAGCCCGAAGAGTTCGCATTCATGGGAGCTTCTGGGGCAACGGTTTGCTCTGGACCTCGTGAAAGCTGATCCAACGTTTTGTCGCCACTCGGGGAGCGGTACGCGATTAGAACAGTATTATTGTTATCGTCAGGATATATTGGCAGCGGCCGATGGACGTGTCGTGGGCGTCGAGAATCGCGTTTCTGACGCGCCGTTTGTCGGTTGGGGATTTAGTGATTTTACAGCACGGCATTTTGCTGGAAGCCACGTGATTATTCAGCATGCCGAAGGCGAATTTGCGTTGTACGCCCACCTAATTAAAGGCAGCATCTGTGTGCGCACTGGTGACCAGGTTAAGCGGGGAGAGCGCATTGGCCAGTGTGGGCACAGCGGCCATAGCAGTGAGCCACACCTCCATTTTCATTTACAAGACTCACCCAGTTTGTTCCAGGGGATGGGTTTGCCGGTTACTTTTTGTGACCTCCATGTAGATGGTAAAAACTTGGCTTCTGGTTACATTCGTGCCACTCAACGGGTCCGGAACGCTTCGCACGTTGCCACAGAAGCACCGAAGACATGAAACGGTAGCTTCAGGCCGAGGCTGTGTGAAAACTCATAAATCAGTTGGCTGTTGCCGTATTCAACTGTATGGCTACTGCTAATAGTGAATTGCTCCGAGTATTCTAGACACCCGTATACTTGCGGAAATAGGCAATCGTTTTGAAGTCGGATGCAAGGCGTTACCCCAGAAAGCTACACGGCGGCAAAGCCGGGCAAGTTCGGTGTAGGTGCCGGTTAACCAAAACGTTATTGGCATAAGCGCTGACCCAGAAACCAGGCAGGGTCAGGAGTTGTCAGATTTTCCAGTCCACCGGCGCACGAGGGTCGGGCTGGTAGACGAAGTAGGTGCCGGTGCGTAGCGTCCGCTCCAGGTGCGCGCCGAGGCTTGAATGATGTTGCGTGATCCGATTGAGGGCGTAGCGCAGCGAGCGGGTGGCGCTGGTGCGCGCGCGCTCTACGCCGTCACCGACGGTACGAGCCCGACCGTTCAGGCCGACACCGCGGCACAGCTCGTCGACGAGAAATTCACGATCGGCGCGTGCGAGTTGCGCTCGGTGAAAATCGTTGTTCGCCTCGGCTTCCGCGATGTCCTCTTCCGTCTCGGCAAGGCGCTGCCGGTAGGCCTCGCGAGCTTTGGAGTCGAACACCTCCAGTCCGCATTGGGCATCAATCCGGGGTGCGCCACCTGCGGACAAGCCGACGGGAAGCGCCCCACGCTCCACCTCGACCAGGTCGAGGACATGAAATTCCCGGCCGGGCTCCGCCAGTAAGCGCTCCAGGTACCGCATGCCCTTGAGATCTTTCAAGCGGACGGTAGGGCCTCCGAAAGTCACCGTTCGCATATCCCCTTCGCGGCAAAAAACACAATGCTCGGGTTCCGTAGCCTGCCGCGAGGGTGTCACCGGCCGGTGTTCGCGAGCCAGTTTTGCCCAGGTCGTGGCGTTGAGCTCCTCCAGCGCTCGGCAAGCGGCGTCGAGTTCCAGATCTGCGGTTCTGTCGTTACCTGCCGCGCGGTGTGCCGAAGCGAGCTCGACGCGTAGATTCGCGGCTTCGAACGGCATTCGCAGCGAGATCCACTCCATCATGGCCTGGCTCAGAAGCTCAATCGCTTGGCATTTCTGCCCGTCGTGCAGCGCCAACCGCCCCTGGGCGGCGAGCGCCGAGTTTTGTAATGTGCGGCTCTGGTAAGTCCGGGCGATATCCTTAAGGTCGGCTGCGGCAGTGCGAGCCGTGTCGCCGTCGCCAGCCGCCAGCGCTATGACCACCTGGGCCTCGCGCAAGGGGGCCCGTTGCAACCCTCCGGAAGGCGGGCGCTCCTTCGACGGGATATCAAATGGGTGCTCGAGCGCGCTTTCGATCATCGCAGAAGCTTCGTCGACTCGTCCTTGGGCCAACCGCAGCAAGGCAAGCCCCGGTTGGGGGAGCCAGGCATTCTGGTGGGCCGCCAGATACGACTCCTCTGCACCCGCGAAATCGCCCTTGCGAAGCCGCGCGTTGCCGAGTTCGGTCAATGGCCAACCGAATTCCCGCCGCATCCAGGGGCGCAGCTCTTCGCAGGCCTGCAATGCCTCCTGCTCGGCGGCATCGCACGGGCCCCTCAGGCGCATGATCTCCGCCCGGTGAACCCGGCAGCGGCCGTGGAGGCCTCCAAACGCTGCCCCTTGGCGCCACCGTTCCATGGCTTCGGTCCATTCCTCGGCGCGGTCGTACTGACCGATCCACTGCATCGCGCAGATAAGCTCGCACCACATCTGCCCCGAGGTGAGGGGGTCGAGGTTGCCCGCGCTCAGTTCCACTGCAACGTCATCCAGCGCGCTCAGCCCTTCATCCAGGTAGCCGTCGTGGATGCGGACCCTGGCGAAGGCCACCTGTCCAATGATCGAGGGTGCGGCCAGCCCGTGCCTTTGTCCTCCGTCCATGGCCCGTTGCGCCCATTGCCCAGTCCCCGGCATGTCGCCACACATCAACCGTTCGTAGGTCCGCACCGCGGCGATCCAGGCCCAGACCGGGTTGTCGGGCGCGTCTTTCACCAGGCATTCCGCCCGGGACAGCCAGGCGCGCACGGTGGCCATCAGGCCCGTGTCCATCATCAGGTACATGCCCACCATAACTGCCGCGAATGCCGCTTCCCGGGTGCGGTCGTTTTCAAGGTGCAGGTGGTAGAGCTCAGCGTACGCTGCCAGCGTTTCCTCCAGATCACCGGCACCGTAAGCCGCTTGGGCCCGCAGCTCCAAAAGCTCGGCAGTGGGTGGCGCGGCTGATGGTGGTTCTGACAGTCTCGTTAGTAGCTTCTGGGCCTGCACATAGTCGCCAGCGTCGAGGGCAGCCCGAATCCGCGTCAGTTCCCCTTCCGTCATCGCTCAACCCTCTTGTTGTGGTTGTAACAAGGATTGTCACGCATTTATGCGTAGGTGCAAGGCGCATCTAACCGAAAACTTATTCAACAGGGAGTATCTTGACATGAGTGACACCCTTTTCGACAGACTCGGCGGTCTCAACGGTATTGACAAACTCGTAAACCGGATCGTCGAACTTCACCTCGAGAGTGACATTGTTGGTCCACGATATTGGGTGCTCGATGAAGAGGCAATTGACCATGCGCGTGAGAAAGTCAAAGAGTTCATCGCGGCCGGTACTGGCGGACCCGTGGAATACACCGGTCGGTCGATGATTGAAACTCACACCGGGATGAACGTAAGCGCGGCCGAATACCTGGCCGTGATTGACGACATCATGCAGGCGATGAACGAGATGGAATATTCCGGCCCGGTCTGCAACGAAGTTCTGGGTATTGCCTATTCGCTCAAGGAGGAAATCGTTCACATATAGGCTGAAGTGTCGGTCGACGATGTACCGCACATATCGGAACTAACTAAACGGAGAAAAATCATGTTTATTCAGACCAAAGTAACCATTCTGAGGGCTCTATTCTCCCTGTTGTTCGCTGGCCCACTGCTGGTCACAATACCATCGTATGCTGACGATCGGGCCTTTATATGGAACCTTGACGACGAGGAGCTTCAATGGGGCCCCTGTCCAGAATTTATGCCCGAAGGCTGTGGTCTGGCTGTTCTGCAGGGCGATCCGGAAGACCATAATGCCGACGTTTTCTTCCGGCTCCCCGCTAAAACCACTGCCGACCATCACTGGCATCACTCCGCTGAGCGTATGGTGTTGGTCGCCGGTGAAATGGAGGTAGATTACGACGGGCAGGAGCCGGTGATTCTGAGACCGGGTACTTACGCTTATGGCCCGCCCAAACTGGCTCATGTCACGCACTGTCGTTCCGACGAAGACTGTGTATTGTTTATCGCTTTTGAAGAGCCTATAGACGCGCTGGAAACCGAATGATGTAACATAACGGCATTCCGGCTCCAATGGGGCGGGATGTCGTTTAACTCACCAGATTCTCTACCCGTTCGCGCACTCATCGACGTGAAGTTCCGGAAAGAAGCTAAACCCAAAAAATACCGGAAAGTTCAATTATCGGCATCTGGGCACAATATGATGTTAGAGCATTTCCTAAAGCTCAATAAGGTGCAAAAAATTGAGCTCAATGAGTATAAAAACCATGAAGCCCGCGCACTACGTGTGCCGGACCTCATTCATTCGGCCGCTTATAACTGGCGTTATATCAGTGTCGTCTAAAAGCCCGCTTCTGGCCGCTAGCTTTCTGTACTATCACCGTAAAATCGCGCCCCAAAAAAGCACTCTCATCAGTGCCAAAGGATAGTAGCGCGCATCATTGACCGGTGGGTAAAATGTGCAAAACTAGCCCACGCGAATTCGGCTTTTGCAGTGTAGCGTATGTAGAAATTAGGCGCGTATGATCACCTACATTGTTACTCCAGCGAGCCAATCAGATTGGCGGCCCTTGCTGCTTGCTGAACAATAAGAAATTGCCGCGTTACTCAGGGAGTTTGTGGCTTTGTCGTTACAAGAAAAGCGGTATCAGTTGCATTGGCTAACGGGCCAGTTTTGCGATGTCGGCAGCGAGTTGATGTATCGCCGGTCTATCCTGGAAAGCGTGAGGTTTGAGTACAGCCTTGCCTTGAGCATCGCGGCATTAGTTTTTGGCATGTTTGCGATTTCAGACTATTACTTGCTGGGCCTCACCCGGGAGTTTTATCTGCTGCTGGCCATGCGCATTGTGGTGGTGAGCATGTGCCTTCTGGTGGCCTTTGCGATTAGGCGCTGGGAAGGGCGCACATACCCAGTCTGGTTGCACGCTTTGCCGCTATGGATACTGGCGACGGGTATCATTTTGATTGTTCCATTGCGCCCTGAGAGCCTCCCCACTCAGGTAACAGCGGTTGTGGTCGCCACCATCGCATTCTATCTTCTGATTCCCAATCTGCTGACCGTCGTAACGTTTGCCAGCCTCTATTTGAATATTGGTTTTATGATCGCTGCCGTGCTGTTTGCGCAGATTGGATCAGTAGGGACGGTTCGCATAGCGCTGTTATTGATTATGACCAATGTAGTGGGGTTCTGTGCCTTGCTGCGATTGGAAAGCCTGCAGCGCAAGCAGTATGCCTTGCTTCATGAAGAGCGTGATCAAAACCACCAACTTCACAAGGAAATCGCGCATCGGAGATCGCTGGAAGAGCAGCTTCGGGTGGTCGCCGAGCGGGATGCGCTGACGGGGCTTAATAATCGCGGCCATTTCATGAGCCTGGCCGAAGCGCTATTACAGCGATCACAATTGGAAAAGGTGCCGTTTGGTTTTTTCATGATCGATGTGGACCATTTTAAGAGAATCAACGATACCTGGGGCCACAGTCACGGCGACTGGGTTTTAGCCAAGATTGCGGAGGTTTGTGCGCAATCGCTCCGCCCCACGGATGTGATAGGGCGTTTCGGAGGTGAAGAATTTGTGGTGGCCCTTCCGAATACCGGCCCTGATGACGCTCAGGTTGTGGCGGAGCGCTTGAAAAAGGAGGTGGCAGAGCTGCCGTTAAAGGAAGAAATGGGGGTGCTATGCCCAAGCGTAACTATCGGTATCGCTGTAGCAAACGCTGAGGAAGTCGACCTCGAATCCCTAATCACGCGAGCGGATCAGATGCTTTACGATGGTAAGCGTGGCGGTAGGAACCGGGTGGTAATGTGCCACAAGGGAGTGGAATAGGTTGAGGGATTGGCAATAGTTATCCAGCAGGCTGAACTTCGCTCTTGGCCGAATAACGGCAGCCTCGTTTAGACTGTTATTTGACGACATCAAACTTCCGTCTGCTCTGCCATTTCCAAAGCATCATCTACCTCTATCCCAAGGTATCTGACAGGGCTTTCAAGCTTCGTATGATCCAGGAGCAGTTGCATCGCTCTCAAATTTATCGTGCGGCTGTAAATCAGCGAAGCTTTGGTGCGACGCATTGTGTGCGTGCCATAGATCGATGCAAGTAGAGCCGTTTATTGCATGATACTCCATCGAGTAGAGGTCAATGAATGACTCAAATCATGCTTACGTTGTGCTAAGGTTGTTAAAAGTCGCTGCTTGACGCTGATCGGCTATGGCATCAACAACAGTAGCCTTTTTATCAGTATCATGAAGCACAAGCGCTGATTGGCATTTTTACGCTGAATTTTAATAAATTTATACGTTTCTAGTGACTAGACCGCTAGCGTGCAGCATAAAGTTATGACTGTTCGTAGTCGTCGAGCATACATAAATAATATTTGTTCAAGCGGATAGGTAAAAAGATGATCACTGACTATGTATTTATTGTCTTTTCACTTGTGCTGCTCTTCGTTGGTGCCGAGGGACTTGTCAGAGGAAGCACTACACTGGCGTTGCGAGCTGGGCTAAGCCCCTTGATAGTGGGACTGACGGTTGTAGCGTTTGGTACCAGTTCGCCAGAATTGGTCGTAAGCGTCAAAGCGGGTCTTTCGCAGCAAGGTGATATCGCAGTTGGGAACGTAGTTGGTTCGAATATCTTTAATATCGCTTTTATTCTCGGTCTAACGGCTCTGGTATGTCCGATTCCTGTTCATCGGCAAATCATTAAAATAGACGCACCCATTGCCCTCGGGGTGGCCCTTATATTGGTATTTTTCCTATTGGATCAGGCGCTAGGTCGTTTTGAGGGCGGACTACTATTCGTGGGAATTGTCGCGTACACCTGGGTGAATGTTGTCCTGGCTCGCAAAGAAACAACCACTATTGCTACCCCGAGCGATCCGTTAACACCAGTAGTTTCGCGGCATTGGATAGTAGATATTTTATTCATCTTAGGCGGTCTTGCAGTGCTGGTGATTGGGTCTAGTCTGCTGGTGGAGCATTCCATCAACTTGGCCAAGGACTTCGGGGTAAGTGATGCAGTTATTGGGCTAACTATTGTGGCTGCAGGCACCAGCATGCCGGAATTGGCTACCTCTATTGTTGCTGCTTTCCGTAAGCAACCCGATATCGCGATAGGCAATATTGTTGGTTCAAATATATTCAATATTCTTGGGATACTGGGTCTATCATCGCTTATCTCACCGTTAAGCGCGGCAGGTATATCGACACTGGATTATGCGACAATGATTGTGTTCACAGTCATACTAATTCCCTTACTCTATACGGGGCGGCTTCTTCATCGACTTGAGGGTGGTTTGCTTCTCTTTCTTTACGGAGCTTATATCTTTGCTCTGTGGCCCGCGTAGGAGACAAACAAAGCTATGAGCAGCGATAAAGATTCCGTTATGGAATAGCGGTTGTGTAGATTTTTTTATGGCACATCCGATAACACGGATAAACTGTTGTTCTGCTTTTACACAGCCGAAAACTCAGCAGTTTTGCGCACCGCATCGATATCATCCTGAAGCGACATGACGCTTTCTGAACGGGCCAGTGCCCTCCTTGAATGTTTTTTGGCGGCCGTCGCCATCGCCTGGTCATCTGCCGCGGCCAACGCACACAGCGCTTTCTGCAATCGGATCGATACCTCCACCATACCCGCGCCGTCACGGGCAATGGCCGTAAAAGCATCGTCGAAAAGGTCGTCGATCATCAGTTCGGGCACGGCGACACGGTCATAGGTGATCGCCTGTAATGCGTCTTTTTCAACGGGGGATTGCCAAAGCGTCAACAGGCGCACCAGCGTGCCAATGACATTAATCGCGGTGCCTGGGTCATTGATACCCGGCGACAGCGCTTTGTCGGCAATTTCGGACAACGCAAGAAGCCCGAAGCGGGGATCATCTTCAAAGGTACGGCTTGAGCCAATCGTGAAGGCGCTGGAGAACGCCTCGGTCTCAAGCGTCGTGCCTGGTTGAGTGTCGCCCACGATGGAAAGCAGCGGGAAGTGCGTATGCACAAAGGTGCCCGGCAGAGCCGCTACCGTCACGCGGCAGTCGTGCGCTTCAGCGCAGGATTGTAATGTTTCCAGGTCGATATGCTGGACATAGCCCACTTTTGAAGAACACACATGGACGCCCTTGTGAACAGCCTGATGCGGGGAAGCTGTCAAAGCGCCGAGCGAAGGCGCATGTCGGCGACGGTTCAGTGCGTCGCCTGCGGCTTTTTCCGCTTTCTCAATGGTATTCAACACTTTGCCCAGCCGGGCGATTCTGTCCACCCAGCGAACGAACGTGATGATGACAATGGCAAACACCAAAAGCGTCAGAGCGAAGATGGCAAACCGGCCTGCAGCGTCAAACATGTCGTTCTTGAGGGTTATAAGGGACACAATACTGAAGATGAAGGCGCCAATAAACGCAGACAAGGCGTTCTGGGTGACGTCATCGGCAATAACCAGCGGTATGGAGCGGGGCGTGGCTCCGGTGCTGGCAGAGGCATAAGCGGCCACCATGGAACCCACTGCAAATGTCGCAATCACCAGCATGCTCGACGCCATGATGGTCAGTAGCGATTCGACAGACTCCAGGGTGATATCGGGCAGCACACTAGATAGCCCCATATCGTCAGCGAGCATGGCGATGAAGGTGCCACCAATAGAAAGCACGCAAAGCATCAGTGGCTTGACCCACAGACGCTCGTTCAGCCGACTGAAAGCAAAGCGCAGCCTGCCCAGGGTGAACCGCTTTGATTGAGCCATAGTGCCATCCTCATGTGGTTTGGCTCAGAACCCTGAGGCCAGCTGGTGGAGCTCTCCGGTAAACCGGTTTGTAGAGAGTGTACGCTCTCCCGAGATGCACAGGAACACAACGAGCGCCGCATAAGCCAGTCGCAGCCGCGCTGTCGAAAAATGCATTTCATCGGCTAGTTGTGTAAGGATTGCCCCATAGCAGGCAGCGGTCGCTGGTATTTTGTGGGCGCGTGTCAGCGGGCACCCAGGAGAGATTCAATGCAGTTCGATATGTGGTTTATCTATCTCGTCAGTTGTATCGGCTTGTCGCTGTCGCCAGGCCCCAATGGGCTTCTCGCGCTGACGCATGGGGTGCTTCACGGAAGTCGCAAGACGCTGTTTACTATTTCAGGCGGCGCGATAGGCTTTGTCATCGTTATCGCCCTTTGCATGTTTGGTATTGGGGCGCTGATCAAGTCGTCGGTTATGTGGCTTTCCATTCTGAAGTGGGTAGGGGGCGCGTATCTCATTTGGCTTGGTATCCAGGTATGGCGCTCACCGCCAATTTCCACGACAGCGCATCCTGACCAAATGGTGACCAGCGGTTGGTCGCTTTTTCGCCAGGGGGCGCTTGCGTCGATTACCAATCCCAAAGTGTTGCTGTTCTTTAGCGCTTTCTTACCGCAATTCCTTGACCCGCAAAACAGCCTAGTGCACCAGTTTGTCATTATGGCGGCGACCTTCGTGATGACGGAATTTTTGGCAGAGTTCATTCTGGCAAGCGCCGCTAGCCGTATTCGGCATTGGTTAGAACGGGCCGGGCGAGGGTTTAATCGCGTTTGCGGGGGAGTGTTCATGGCCATTGGCGCAGCGCTGCCGTTACGGGCTTGAAACGTCAGTGGGCAAGCTTTGCAGACAGATAAGCCACGCCGAGGTGAATGATGATGTCCGAACAGTGGCTATTGCTGCTTTTAGCCGACGCCATGTTAATTATTCACGTGCTGTTTGTGGCCTTCGTTGTGCTCGGTCTGTTCGCCGTATACGCAGGGTATTTTCTGAAATGGCGTTGGGTGCGGAACAGAGTGTTCCGTATCGTTCATCTATGTGCCATTGGTTATGTGGTGGTGCAATCCTGGTTGGGCGCCGTCTGCCCGCTGACCACCTGGGAAATGGCGCTTAGAGCCGAAGCGGGCGCGGCTACTTATACCGGGTCGTTTATTCAGCATTGGCTGCAGAGCTTGCTTTACTACAGCGCGCCGGAATGGATGTTTGTGGTGGGTTACAGCGTGTTTGGTGGCTTGGTGCTGGCGAGCTGGTGGGTGGTGCGGCCTCATCGGCGTGTTCGTCCGCGCTAGGGTGTGTACTAGACTACCTTTATCAAGTCGCGATAGGGAGTCAAGACATGCGCCACCTATTCGTGATGCGCCACGCCAAGGCCAAACAGCCCAGCGGGGATATGGCCGACCACCAAAGGCCTTTGCGCAAGCGAGGAAAACGCCAGGCCGCGGCGATGGCGCCGGTGCTGCAGCGCTGGCAAGCGTTGGAAGGCGAGGTTTACGTCAGCACGTCGGCGCGCACACGTGCGACGTTCGACGAAATTGCCGGGCGACTGCCTGACCGCCCCATGGCGAATCAAGTGCACTTCGATGAAGCCCTTTACACCTTTGAGGGCGACGCGCTGCTGGCCTGGCTGAAGGCGCTGCCGGAGGGAGCCGAGCGGGTATTGATAATCGGCCATAATCCGGCGCTGATGGAGCTTGCCCGTTGGCTCGATAAAGCGTCGCCGACAAAGCTGTCTACTGCCAGCGTGCTGCATTTCACGCTGCCGCAAACGCCCTGGTCGGCCATGGAGCAGGGCGGCGCGACGCTGGTAGGGAGCCTTAGCCCGGAAGCCGCGAGTTATCCGCTGTTCAAGCGTCGGGCGCCCAAGCCGCCTGACCCTAAAAACGATATGGCGACACGAACCCGCGCCATGCTTGCGCACCAGTGCTGGATGATCAAGGCGCTGGAGCCCGGGGTCATCGCGGGGGAGGATCCCGAGTTTCTGCACCAGTACCGGGTAAACCTGCGTCGCAGCCGGGCGGTGGGCGAATCCCTGCGTTCCGTTACCAAGGTGCCGGGCCTCAAGAAGCAGCTCAAGGCGCTCAAGCACCGTGCCCGGGCGACCAGTGACCTCCGCGATCTGGACGTGTTTCTGGAGGATCTGGGCAATCTCTCACCGCCGCTTTCCGCCAATACTCGTAAGGACCTTCAACAATGGCTTCAGGCTTGCTGTGCGGAGCAGCATAACGCGGTATGCCAGCTGTTGAGCGCACCTGAATATGCCGAGCAGTTGCAGAACTGGCAGGCGTTTATTGCCTCCGGGGAGGTCAAGAAGGCGCTGTCCAAGCTCACCTCGAAGCGCATCAACGCAGTGCTGGATAAACGTATCGCCGCCCATGATGACGATTTGGCGCTACTGGCGTCCGATGCCTCCGACGCCGACTTGCATGAACTACGCAAGCGAGTAAAGCGCATTCGCTATCTGGCCGACCTGACGCCCGCGACGTCCAAGCGGTTTCTCGCTCAACTTAAGCACCGCCAGCGCCTGCTTGGTGACTTTCAGGATATCTGCACTCGACAGGCCTGGCTGGATGCTTTCTGCGCCAGCCTTTCACCGGACTCGCAGCAGAAGCAGGAGTGCCATCAATGGCGCGCTTCGCTGGAAGAGCCAAAGCAGAAACTGCGCGAGGAGATCCTTGCGTTTGTGCCACTGGTCAACGTTGCCTCATAGCCTTGCCAGCAGAAGATAGCCAATATATGATTCGTATATATAATATATTCACTTCATATATTGGGTGGTGTCATGGGTATCGTTAAGATCAATGATCAGTTGCATGAAGATATTCGCAAAGCGAGCGCCGTCATGGTGCGCTCTATCAATGCGCAAGCCGAGTATTGGATCAAAATAGGCATGCTCGCCGAGGCCAACCCAACCATGACGTTCTCTGAGATTATGCGCGAGCAAATGAAACAAGCCGATGTGGATGTAAGGAAGGTTGTCGGTGCCTAGTGTGATCCTGAAAAGTGAACAGGAACTGCGTGTAATGCGTGAAGCCGGGCGCCTACTCGCTTTGGTTTTCAGCTATCTGGACAAGCACATAGTGCCCGGCGTATCCACCATGGATATCAATCATTGGGCCGAACGCTATATCGTGGATGATTTGCAGGCACGCCCGGCGAGCAAGGGACAATACGATTATCAATTTGTGCTGAATGCGTCAGTCAACCATGTGGTTTGTCACGGCATACCATCGGAAAAGCAAACGCTTAAGTCAGGCGATATCGTCAATGTCGACATTACCCTTGAGAAGGGCGGATTTATTGCCGATTCCAGCAAGATGTACCTTATCGGCGATGTAAAACCCTATGCAAAGCGCTTGGTCGATAAAACCTACGAGGCCCTATGGAAAGGCATACAAGTGGTTAGGCCAGGCGCAACGCTGGGCGATGTCGGCCATGCGATCCAGCACCATGCTGAAAAGCACGGTTATTCCATTGTCCGGGAGTATTGCGGCCACGGCATTGGCCGGGAAATGCATGAAGAGCCTCAGGTGCTGCATTATGGGCAGAGAGGCAAAGGGTTGGTTTTAAAAGAAGGCATGGTGTTTACCATCGAACCCATGATTAACCAGGGAAAGGCCAAGATTAAAACCAAGAAGGATGGATGGACGGTGGTGACCAGTGACAAGAAATTGTCTGCTCAGTGGGAGCATACGGTTACGGTCACATCCTCTGGCTTCGAAGTGCTCACGTTGCGCGATGAGGAGCGTATTGAACCCGTATCTCATCAATAGTCGCAAGTACCCCGTTGCCTACCTTTAGTTAGCTGGCTGGACGACCAGTATTGCTTTGCATTTAGCTTAACGCCTGCATGGCCAGACACTCATCTGGCGAAGTTCATTAGCTGCGTTAAGCTGAAATGACCGGGTGTCTGTATAGCTATGTGAAGTTTTATGGCTAAGTGCCTGAACAGCAACGTTTTAAAGCCAAATGAAAAGGAGGTCGACGATGGCTAAAAAACCGAAAGGTAGCGGCAGCGGTGCATCTTCGGGTCTGAGTGAGTCACTCAACTCGGTTTCCTGCAGCACCGAGAAACTCCTGCTGGCGGCAATGGAGCGTGGCGGCAGTTGCCTCGAAACGGGGCGCTTCCTGATCAGCTACCGCGAAGGGCGAGTGGAAGAGGGCGTCAAGGCGCTGAAGGCACAAAACTTTCGGGTGGCCGATGCCCGTGACTTTGCCGATCAGGCGGTCAGCCTGGAAGACGCCGGGGATGCCGAGGCGATGGTATTCCCGGAGCTTGGCGTCGCGCTCGTTGGTGGTGATGCCCTACAGCAGCATGGCATGAGTGTTTTTGATGAGATCTCCGCGGAAGGCCCGATAGAAATTATCGAGCCTGAGTATTTTGCGTTTTCAGACAGCTCTGATTCTAAGAACTATGACTCTAAAAACTCGGAGTACCTGCGGGGCTTTCTGCGGGCAGCGAGTGTCATCGCTCGCGATCTCGGGGTTGATCTTGATCATGACGAAAGCGACGAAGCGCGTGTAGCAGAAGAGATGGAGGTGACGTGGGGGTTGGCCCAGTGCAAGGTGCCGCAAAGTAGCTGCACTGGCGCAGGTATTAAGGTGGCTGTGCTTGATACCGGGATGGATCTTGGCCACCCGGATTTCGCTGACCGGGAGTTCGTTACGCGCTCATTCGTCGGGGAGCCGGTTCAGGATATCAATGGACACGGAACGCACTGTATCGGCACCGCCTGCGGCCCAAAGGTGCCCGATGGAAACACCCAGCGTTATGGTATTGCGTATGAGGCGCAGGTATTCGTTGGCAAGGTATTGACCAACTCCGGCAGCAGCACAGGGGCGGGCGTACTTGCAGGCTTGAACTGGGCGATTGCCCAGCGCTGCGAAGTGATCTCAATGTCGCTCGGCAGTCAGAGCCCGGTACAGGCCGCCTACACCCATGCTGGCGAGGCGGCGCTGCGTAATGGCTGCCTGATTATCGCCGCCGCAGGCAATGCCTCTGCACGCACTGGCTCGCCCGCCAACTCGCCTACCGTTATGTCCGTGGCGTCTCTCGATGAGAACCTGAAGCCTTCCCGTTTTTCCAATCATGGCAAAATCGAGATTGCCGCGCCGGGGCGGGATATTTTTTCTTCCTGGCCACGGCCGAGTCGTCATAAAACGATTAGCGGCACCAGTATGGCAGCGCCTCACGTAGCAGGCTGCGCGGCTCTTTGGGCGCAGTCTGACTCGTCACTGCGCGGGATGAAACTGTGGCAACAGTTGGTGGTGTCGGTGCAAGCGCTGCCATCACGTGAATCCCGCATCGGTGCAGGATTGGTACAAGCGCCCTAAGAGAGGATGATCGATGCCGAAAATAGCGCTATGGATAATTACGATTTCTAACGATCAATCGATCAATGACATCGCCGCACGCCTTAGTGAGGAGGGGTTGACCGTTAAGGAGATCCTCGAGGAAATCGGGTGTATTACCGGGTCGGCAGATGAGATCACGGCTGAGCGGCTGAAAAGGGTCAAAGGGGTGGTGGATATTGCCCCTGATATGCAGATTGATGTGGGGCCGCCGGGCTCTGAAGAGACCTGGTAATACCGTTGACTATTTGCCAAGAACTGGGTGAAAGGAGGGTGGTTTGGACGAGTCATTACAGGCGCTGTTAGCAGAATTAGAGCAATTTGGTCAGGAAAACGATGCCGCCATCACCGACCGCCCACGGCGAATGCTAAATATCACCCGCGATACCGGGGAGTTTCTTGCGGTGCTAATACAGGCAACCAATGCGCAACGTGTACTGGAGATTGGCACCTCCAACGGGTATTCCACCTTATGGCTGGCGCAAGCGGCGCAAAAGGTAGGCGGGCACGTCACGACGATTGAACAATCCGAGTTCAAGCTTGAACTGGCGGCCAAAAATTTTGAGCGTTCAGGGCTTTCTGATGCTATCACCCAACTGCGCGGGGAGGCGGGCGGCCTGCTTGACAGCATGCTAGACGCCAACGCTGATTTGATTTTCCTAGATTCTAAACGCTCTGAGTATGAGCGCTGGTGGCCAACCATCAAGCGTGTACTGAAAAAGGGAGGTCTTCTCGTGGTCGATAACGCTACTTCCCACGCTGACGAGATGGTGCCTTTTATGGCGCTGGTATCGGGAGATGCGCATGTCAGTGCCTGCACCGTCCCTGTCGGGAATGGGCAGTTTTTGGCAACGCTGTGGGGTTAGTTAGGCTTCATAAACGCCTACGCTAATACACGGAAACCGCTTAGATGGTACTCTTTTTCTTATTCCCAACAGCCTACTACAAGGAAAGACCATGGCGATTACTCTTATCATCATCGTCGCGATACTTGCCGTTATCGCGTTTTACGTCATCGGTATCTATAACCGACTTGTTTCGCTGAAAAATCGCTTTGAGAACGCCTTTGCTCAAATTGAAGTGCAACTCAAGCGACGCCACGACCTGATCCCTAACCTCGTAGAGACCGCCAAGGGTTACCTCAGCCACGAGCGGGAAACGTTGCAGGCAGTTACTGAAGCCCGTAATACCGCAGTATCCGGGCTTAAGGCTGCCTCTGAAAACCCTGGCAGCGCTAAGGCCATTGCTGACCTGGGAGGTGCTGAGGGTGCGCTTTCGCAGGCGATGGGGCGTCTCAGCGTGGTGATGGAGGCCTATCCGGATTTGAAAGCCTCAGAAAACATGCAGCAATTGTCAGAAGAGCTCACCAGCACTGAAAACAAGGTGGCCTTTGCACGACAGGCATTCAATGACGCGGTGATGCAATACAACACCTATCGGCAAAGTTTTCCCCCGGTGGCGGTAGCCGGCCTGTTTGGGCATGGTGAAGATGCTTCCCTGTTAGAGTTCGAAGACAGCGCCCAGATTCAAGCGGCGCCGACGGTGTCGTTCTAAGATATTAATCAGGGAAGGCGAGACATGGATTTTTTTACTGCTCAAGATCAAGCTCGGCGCAAAACCGGGCGTCTAGTAGTACTGTTCGTTTTGGCGGTGCTGACCCTGATTATCGTGGCAACGCTGGCGATTGCTATCACACTCCAATTAATGAATGGGGGCCAATCGGCAGGGCAAACTAATCTAGATGCGCAGGGGATGTTATCAGCGCTATCGGTTGAACTTGTGGCGGGTGTGGCGATTGCCGTGCTGGTCGTGGTGGTGCTGGGCGGTCTATTCAAACAACATCAATTACGTCGTGGTGGCCGAGCGGTAGCGGAAGCACTTGGCGGACGCGAGATCAATCTAAACACCCGCGATGCAGACGAGCGGCGTATTCTCAATGTGGTTGAAGAGATGGCCATTGCCTCAGGCACATCAGTGCCCTCCGTTTTTGTATTGGAGGAAGAGAGCATCAATGCCTTCGCAGCAGGTCATCGGCCCAGTAATGCCGTGATCGGTATCACACGTGGCGCCATTCGAAACCTGACCCGGGAAGAGCTACAGGGCGTCGTGGCCCATGAGTTTAGCCATATTCTGCATGGCGATATGCGGCTGAATATGCGTCTAATCAGTGTGCTTCACGGCATCCTGGTGATTGGTCTATTGGGCGCTACCATACTGCGCAGCATGCGTTTTCGGCGGGTTGGCGGTGGCAAACGCGACAACTCAGGAGCGGTCATTTTAGCGCTGGGAGGGGTGCTAATGCTGATCGGTTACGCAGGGACCTTCTTTGGCAATGTGATCAAATCAGCCGTCAGCCGGCAGCGCGAATATCTGGCGGATGCCTCTGCGGTGCAGTTTACCCGCAACCCCCAAGGGATTGGTAATGCGCTGGTGAAGATCGGCGCGCATGCGCAAGGCTCTAACCTGCAGGCCGCTCAAGCAGCGGAATTCAGTCACCTTTTCTTTGGTCAGGGTGTGCGGCTGGGGTTTACTCAAATGATGGCTACCCACCCGCCGTTAAAAGATCGCATTGAGCGGGTCATGCCTGGCTGGGATGGTCGCTTTGAGGCTGCCTTGCCTGGGCAGCAGGCCGAGCACGAAAAACCTGAAGAGCGCGAAATACCTGATTCAGGTGAAAAGGCGGCGCACGCAAGCCCAGGGCGTAAAGCGGAAACGCTGGCCGCGGTTTTGACCGGCGCTTCTGCGCAAACCGCGATTACTGCTATGGGGCAGCCCGACCAACGCCACATCGAAAAGGCCCAGTCAACGTTACACGCATTGCCAAGTCGGATTAAAACTGCTGTCCATGAGCCCTACGCAGCGCGTGCCATCATCTATGCGCTGCTGCTTAGCGAGGACCAGGAGGAGCGTGAGCATCAGCTAGAGGCGCTGCAACAAATTGCGCTGCCGGATGTTTACCGAGCGCTGATGGACTATGGTCCTGAAATACTGAGATTAGAGGTAGAGTTACGCTTACCGCTGATCGAGTTGGTGCTGCCAGCGTTACAGTCGCTTTCGACAGAGCAGGTCCAGCACTTTCGCTTCTGTATGGAACGGCTGATTGAGGCGGATGGTCATGTCAGCCTGTTGGAGTGGACGCTGTATCAGCTGTTACTGAACAACTTGAACGAACAGGATAACAAACCCGCAAACCTGCAATTGAAAGATTTGCAGCGAGAGTGCCAGTTGCTCCTTACAGTGCTGGCTGCCGCCGGTCAGCATGACTCAGAAGAGATCAGTGCCGCGCTCAATGCTGCTGAAACCGAGCTGCCGTTCGCATTAGCTGACACTGACGATGTAAGCGATATGCGTGCGCTAAGTTTAGCGGTTGAACGCTTGCGGCGTTTAAAGCCCATGCAGAAGCCCGCGTTGCTACAAGCCATGGCGCGCTGCATTGAGCATAGTGGGCAAATTCGCCCTGCTGAGGCCGAGTTGTTTCGTGCTATGGCAGATATTCTCGACTGCCCCATGCCGCCACTATTAGCAGATGAATCGTAAGCAGAAATTCGCGACGCAGGGGGAATTAAGCTCATGGATGAAGCCGCGTCTTTAAACCGAGCGATTCATGAGAAGGTCATGCTGTGCACATATGACGCTTCGTGGCCAACTCTGTTCGATCAGGAGCGTGACCGACTGCTTGACTTGTTTCCAGGCGAGTTTTTGGCGATAGAACATATCGGTAGTACCGCGGTACCCGGGCTTTCGGCTAAGCCAATAATCGATATTCTAGCGGGCGTAGACTCAATGTCCCGGGCCGATGACTTAATGGAGCCTTTATGCAGTGCCAACTATGCCACATCCATGGAGTACAACGCTTCTTTGGTGGGGCGGCGTTGGTTAATGCGATGGGCTGAGGGCCGTAGGACGCATCACCTGCATCTGATGGTATATGGCAGCGACGAGTGGCATCGCCGATTGGCTTTTCGCAATAGACTGCGCGTTGATGCTGAGCTGGCGCAGCAATATGAGAAAAAGAAGCGCCTGTGGGCGGCGGAATTTGCGTCAGATAGAGAAGCTTATACGGCAGCTAAGGGAGATTTTATTCGCAAAGCATTGGAAATTGTCGATAAGCCGCTGTAGCGAGGCAATGTTCTGGCATAGCGATTTTTCTAGATTTTGACTCTATTCATATATTGGCAGTCGAGAAATAAAGGAACGTAACGATGTTTGATTACTCGCTGTATCACTGGATGACGTTTTTATCTGCGGCTGTGCTTCTAAATCTTTCACCAGGGCCGGATATTGCCTACATATTAGGGCAAACATTACGCAGCGGGCGTCAGCATGGGGTTGCCGCTATGCTGGGTATTTGGACGGGAGCGGCGCTGCATGTAGTGATGGCCGCCATAGGGCTTTCAGCCATACTGGCAACCTCCGCATTGGCTTTTTCAATTGTTAAATGGGTTGGCGCGGCCTATCTGATTTGGCTCGGCATAAAAATGCTGCTGTCACGGGGCGATCAATTTATTGCAGCGGAAAAGCAGCGCCACAAGCGCCTATCTTCGGTTTACTGGCAGGGGATGCTGGTGTCAGCTTTAAATCCCAAAGTGGCCGTCTTCTTCCTGGCTTTCTTGCCGCAATTTATCGTGGAAGGCGCAGGCCCTGCCCAGGCGCAGCTTTTATTACATGGCAGCCTGATTATTGTGGTGGCGGCGCTCATAGAACCACCGTTGGTGATGGCGGGTGCAAAACTGGGTGCTTGGCTGAACAGAAAACCACGCGTGGGTTTATGGATGAACAGAAGTTTAGGGGCGCTGTTCGTCGCTTTAGGCGCGCGGCTAGCGGCCAGTGCCAAGTAGGTTCGTTGCTCGAGTTTTGTTCTAGGCTTTCACTACTCAAGAAACTATTTCCGTATAACCAAGAGGAGGTGATGATGCCCGCCTATGCATTTGCTCTCATTCGAGAAACCCGGTTCGATCCCGAGATTAAACAATATTTAGAGGGTATCGATGCAACGCTCGCTCCTTTCGCGGGTAAATACATCGTGCATGGTGGGCCATACACGCCGCTTGAAGGAGCTTGGGCTGGCGATATGGTTGTCATTGAGTTTCCATCAATGGAACAAGCGCAAGGCTGGTATGACTCGGCTGCTTATAAAGCGATCCGACCATTTCGCACCCGCCATACCGAAGGTGATGTGCTGTTAGTCCAAGGCGTGCCTGAAGGGCATAAAGGTGCGGACATCCTGAGCTAGCGATCTCCGCACTTAACAATAACGGCTGTTTACGAGAAGGTGCTTATCTTCTGTATTTAGACGGGTTCGTGGATTGGAGTGGCTTCAAGCGCTTCCTGCATTTCATTGACCAAAGCTTCAATTTTGTGTGCTGCCTCTGCAACAGACGCTTTAAGTAGCTCGCCGCCTGCTTCCTGACCTTCGATCGCAATGGTGTGGATACGGGTAATGCCGATAAACTCAAGCGCTGTGGTCAGGTTTGGCTCCAGGTGGTTCATATGGGCCATTTCACCGCCGGGGTCAAAGCCTATGCCGCCTCTCGCCGTGAGAATAACCGCATGCCTTGGCCGGTCGGCGAGCTTTGGCACATAAGGGTCGGTCGGGTTGCTTTCATCGATATCCACCGTCCTGCCGGGTCGCACCACCTGATCGACCCACGCCTTAAGGGCGGCTGGCATACCGAAATTATAAAGTGGCGTACCGATCACCAAAATATCCGCTGCAATCAACTCATCAACCAACTGATCGCTTTCTGCCAGCGTATCCCTCATCCAGGTTTCTCGCTGCTCTTCAGGCGTAAAAGATGAGGCAATCCAGTCGTGGTTAATAAAAGACGGTGGGTTTTGGCCTATGTCTCGATAAGTGACGGTGTCTTGTGGTCGGCCTGATTGCCACTGACTGACAAACTGACGAGTGAGATTGCGACTGTGCGAGCCATGTTCGTCGGTGCCGGCAAAGCCAGGGCGAGCGCTGGCATCTATTTGCAGTATGTGTGTCATGAAAGTTCTCCTTGTGCGAAGAGTTAAACTCATCTGTAATTAACGACAAACACAGGTTAGCGCTCGGCTATATGAGCGACAAACGACCTTTACTTTCGCTTATAGATGAGGTGAATTCATTCATGAACCATCGGCGTTTACCTTCACTCTCGGCGCTTCGCGCTTTTGAAGCGGCGGCCCGTCATGAAAGTGCCAAGCAGGCTGCTCAGGAGTTGTCGGTAACAGCCACCGCCATCAGTCACCAGATTCGGGGGCTTGAAGAGACGCTGGGCGTTGCCTTGTTTGTACGTAAACCCCGCCAGTTGGCGCTGACGCCCCAGGGGCGTGAGCTACTGCAGGTGCTGGAAACCGCGTTTGATAGCATCAGTCATGTTGTTGAGCAACTGAGCGCAGTGCCCATTCGCCAAACGGCCACACTTTCGACGACGCCAGCCGTTGCAGTGCGCTGGTTGCTGCCCTGGGTATGTTTGCTGCGCGACTCTCATCCAGATATTGATCTGCGTATTCATGCCTCTCATGAGCCGGTAGCGCTAGATGGGGTAACGGCAGATATTGCTATTCGCTATGGTGATGGTCGCTGGCCGGGGCTTATCGCAGAGAAGCTGTTTGATAACACTTTCATTCCAACCTGCAGTCCACACCTTGGATTGCACGATGTAACGCAACTGCCATTACATCCGTTGATTCATTTTCGCAATGCAGGCGCTGTATCTTCGCCACTGGATTGGGCTGTTTGGCAGAAGTTGGCAAAGGTTCCTGGGCTGGATGTAAGTGCCGGGCTGGTTTTTTCTGACGAAACCCATGCTATTTCGGCCGCCGTCGGTGAGCAGGGCGTGGCGCTAATGAGCCGTCAGTTGATCAAGGATGAGTTGGAGGAGGGGCGCCTAGTGCAACCATTCGGCCCAGAATTTGAAGGTAAACCGTTCTTTCTGGTTTACCCAGAAAGCCGACAGTACGATCCGACAATTTTGGCTATTCGAGAGTGGGTAATGGCTGTGCCTGGAGTGCTAGCGACGTTATCGCACTGACGTGTGGGTATTATGGGCATCAGGCTGAACGCAAAGGAGCAAAAAAATGCAAGAGATCAGTAACATCATAGTCTCCGAGTTTTCGGATTTTAATGACCTGAGTGAATTCGTCATTGTGGTGGTTCGGTTGCTGCTGGCGGCCGTTCTTGGTGGTCTATTGGGGCTCGAGCGAGAGCAGCGAGGCAAGGCTGCTGGAATACGCACCCATATGCTGGTCTGCATGGGGGCTGCTTTATTTATCTTTATTCCTGAACAAGCGGGCATTTCTGATGCAGAAATGAGTCGGGTCATCCAAGGCGTTATTGCGGGCATTGGCTTCCTTTGTGCCGGCACCATCATCACCCGTAAAGATGAAAAAGGTACGTCAGGGCTTACCACGGCGGCTGGGGTTTGGCTAACCGCCGCTATTGGAATAGCCGTAGGCATGGGTCGCGAGCAGACAGCCGTTTTGTGCACGTTGCTGGCCTGGGTAGTGCTTTATGTGGTGCCTTTCTTTTCACGCCCAATCAGCAAGAAAAAGTCTTCACACCCGGGGGATGATGACGATGATTCAGATACTTGATGGTGGCAAACGACTATTGTCGCAATTTAGACACTCTGTCTTGACGTTGGCTTGATAGGGATAATGTACCAATCGTTTTACACGAGTCGACCAATGACCTATTTTCGTTTATTTGCAGCGAACTCTACTGTTCGATGTTGTCTTTGGAAAAACTAGCAATTGGCCTGCCTGTATCCAGTTGCATGGGGATCTTGGCATTGCCGAGGAGGCCCATAAACGTCACTCTAAGTCCCTGATAGTCGGCGTCTTCGGTAATGGCTTCCGCTTTCAGCGTGTTTGGGTCAAAAAGCAAACCGTCATTAACAACCTCCGTGGCGATAACATCACGCACCTTAATTAGAATTGCCTCGGAGTTATTGCTTGTTTGGCCAAGCATATCGATATCCCGTGTCGGCCGAATATCCGGCCCTTGCATCGCCCAAAGCAGTAGGGCCCCCTTAAGCGTAAAGCAGCGTTTATGAGTCGATTGGCTAAGCCGGTAAAGAAAACGCTCCATGGCGTAGTACTGCAGTAACTCCTGAAAGGGACGCTTTTCTTCCCGGGATTTATTCAGCAATTTCTGGCGGACAGAGGCCGTGATGTTTTTGGCCACTATGGACTCCTTTCATAATGTGCGGACTGTATTCACAGCTTGGCTTCTACATAAGGAGCCATGACCTTGGAGATGCGGCAGATTCTGGCGTATTCCATTAGCTTGCCCGGCCTGAAGGTTTTACGCGTGCGGTAGAATTCCAGGGCTTCCAGTACTACATCCATGCCGATGCGGTTGCGGAACTTGAAGCAGTCAGCCAGTGTCTTCTCCGGGTTGTAGACCTGCAGCGTATTACCATCCACCTTTGCGTGCTCAATACCTTCGCTGAATGCCCGCCCGGAGAAACGGTAACCGACCACTGGTGGGTAATCTAGAGCCGGTAGGCGAGCGTCCCGCTCCACTGCGAGATGAACTTTATGGGGGATTTGCGTGGTAATGCCGTGCCAATCGAGAGCGGAAATTAGGCATAGCACTGCTTGGGGAAAGCGCGTGACAGCGGCGACTAGATCCGGGTTTTCGATAGGTGGCAGCTCCGCCAGCCGGTAAAGGCCACGGCTGACAGGCTCTATCAGCCCTTCATCTCGGAGCTGATAGAACTGGTATCGGCTGATGCCCTGAGCCAGCGCCTCACTCAAACGCAGCTGGCCGCCTTGCTGGCGGAACAGGGTTTGGAGGTGCGCCCGGGAAGATCGGGCGATGTCATAGTCAGACAAATCGTCACCACTTATTGGTATCTGGTGACAGTTTGTCTGATTGCTATCACTGATTCAAGCGGGGGCTTTATCGGAGTTGCTTGGCTTGTTGTCTGCGTGATTGGCGGTAATTAGATATCCTGGCTTCCTATGGGAAACGTGCCTGACATCAGGCGAGAAAAGGGGCTACAAGCACCATCAGCGTTGTTTGGCAGGTTTACGTTTCACATTTCCTCTTTGTTTGTTGTTAGTGCCTGCATGCTTAGCCGGGCCACCGGTTTCACCCGGTGCTGTCTGCAGGCTGTGGCGTAATCTGCCCGCGTCGCTGTGCCTAAGTAGGCCACGCAGGTCATCCAGCAATGCCTGCTGAAATGCGTCAGGGTCGTCCTGCTGTTCGGAAATCGCGCGCAGGCGCTGCTCCCATAGCGCGGTGCGCTCTGGCGTACTGACGGCGCTGGGCAGGGCGGCGATGAGCGCGCTGCCGAGCTTGGTGGCGCGCAGGGCTTTTTGTTTGCGCACCAAATAGCCGCGCTGTACTAGGGTTTCGATAATGCCGGCGCGGGTGGCTTCGGTACCCAGGCCATCGGTATCGCGTAGCGTACGGCGTACTTCCGCGTCGTCCACGTAGCGGCCGATGTTCATCATGGCTTTGATCAGGCTTGCATCGGTGAACGGTTCTGGTGGGCGGGTTTCTTTCTCTTCAATGCCTGCGCCAAGTGCCTGGCAGGGCTCGCCCTGGGTCAGCGGTGGCAGCGGTGGGGTTTCGTCGCGGGTGGTGAAAAGTGGTTTCCAGCCGGGGTCAAGAATGCTTTGCCCGCGGGCGCGAAAGGCTTCATTCAGCAGCGTAAACTCCGCCTTGACTTCAAAGGTGCGCAGCGGGCGATAGAACTGCGCCATCACGTTGCGAACTACAAGCCGAAACACATGGCCTTCGGTGGCGGAAAGCTGGCTGAAATCCGCCGGTTTGCCGGTGGGGGCAAGCGCATGATGTGCGCCGACTTGCTTATCGTTCCACGCCTTGGAGCGTAGCGAGAAATCCGCGCCCTTAAGCCACTGCTGCAGCGCTTCATCGTTTTGGCAGGCGCCGCTCAGGCTACGCTGGGCAAGTGTTAGATGCTCTTCGGGGAGGTAGCGGCAGTCGGAGCGCGGGTAGGTAATTAGCTTGTGTTGCTCGTAAAGCCGCTGGCAAATATCCAGCACCATCTGCGCGGAAAGCCCGTGGCGGCGGGCGGCGTCTACCTGCAGCGCGGAAAGCGAGTAGGGTAGCGGCGGTGCCTGGCGCTTTTCTTGTTGATCAAGCTGCGTCAGCGTGCCGTGGGCGTTGGGTAACTGTGCCGCCAGGGCATCGGCAGGTGTGCGGTCAATCAAGCGGCCCTGGTCATCCAGCGGCTGATGCTCCTTGGGTGCCCACCAGGCGCGTAGCTGGCCTTGGGCCACCTTGAGATCAACCCATAGCGGGTAGAACGGGTGGGGCACAAAGTCGCGAATAGCGTTGTCGCGACGCACGATCAGCCCCAATACCGGGGTTTGTACGCGGCCAACGGAAAGCACACCGTCGTGCCCCGCTTGGCGGCCGGTAAGCGTCCAGGCGCGTGTTAAGTTAATGCCGTAGAGCCAGTCAGCGCGCGAACGCGCTTGGGCCGCTTGAAAAAGCGGCTGAAACTCCGTGTTGGGGCGTAATTTCGACAGTGCCCGGCTAACCGCCGGGCGGTTAAGGTCACTAATTAGCAGCCGCTGCACCGGACCCCGGTACTTGAGATGTTCAATCACTTCTTGAACGAGCAACTGGCCTTCTCGGTCCGGGTCACCGGCGTGAACAACCTCACTTGCCTGTTTGATCAGCTTACGAATAACCGCTAACTGGCCACGGGCTTTGGAGCGTGGTGCCAGTTGCCAAGTGGTGGGCACAATAGGCAGGCGATCCAGGCGCCACTGTTTGTCGGCGGGGTCGTAGGCCTCCGGTGCCGCCTGCTCTAGCAGATGGCCTAAACACCAAGTCACGATGGTATCACCGCAGTTAATTGCGCCGTCTTGGCGCTTGGCATTACCGGGAAGCGCCTCGGCAATCGCCCGGGCAAGACTGGGTTTTTCAGCGATAATCAAGCGCATGCGGCTGCCCTTAGCGGTATTAGCGAATGCCTATGGTAGCAGAGCCCAGAGCGGAGTTAGAGGGTGGTTAAAGTGTTGCGCTGGCATTCTTGTGTATAGTTTTTGTATAAAATATTGGGATTGCGTAAGCTGTCTAGCAGATGGTCAACGAGGCGACTTAGATGCGAGATCGCGGTAGAACACGACGTTTAATGGGCCTGGGCGCGCGCACCGGCGGTGCGCTGCTCAAAACCCGCTTGGGCGGCCAGGCAGACTGGCGAGCATTGGGCGAAGCGCTATTTGAAGGGCTTTCCGAGCTGAAGGGCCCGGCCATGAAGCTGGCGCAGATTATGTCCCAGTGGGACGACCTGCTGCCGCCGGATCTTGCCGATGAGCTTTCACGCTTGCAGCGTCAAGCCGAGCCCATGCCCTGGCCACGCATTCGCGAGGCGCTGGTGATGCAGTACGGCGATCTTGAGTCACATTTTCGCGAGATTGAAGAGCGGCCCTTTGCCAGTGCCTCCATGGGGCAGGTGCATAAAGCCGTAACCCAGGCCGGCGAAACAGTGGTGCTTAAGGTGCAATACCCCGGTCTGTCCGACGTACTGGAAAGCGATTTAAAGCAGGTAAGACGCATCATGGGGTTGGGGCGTTGGTTCAAGGTGCCCCAGGCCCGCCTTGATGCGCTGTTTGAAGAGTTGGCCTCGGGGCTTCGTGACGAGCTTGACTATCGCGCTGAAGCAGACGCCATGGCCCGCTACCGCGAGCGCTATCAGCATGATGAACGCTTAGTGATTCCCGAGCCGCTGTTCGAGCTTTCCGGCCAGCATGTGCTGGCGATGCGATTTGTGGGGGGGACGCCGCTGCGTGAGTTGGAAAGCGTTGACGATGACACTCGTCAAAGAGTCGCCGTGGCGCTGGCAGACTGGATTACCGAAGAGCTGTTTACCCACGGCGAACTCCACGCTGATCCTCACGCGGGTAACTTTGCTGCCGATGAGCAGGGGCGGCTGGTGATTTATGACTTTGGCGCGGTGATCCCGGTGCCGGAGGCGCGTCTGAAGGCCATGATGCTGCTACTCGATGCGACGCTTGCTCACGATCCTATGGCAATGGACGAGGCGCTGATAAAGATGGGGGGGCGACAAGGGCAGGGCGCGCCGCTGTCGCTTTATCGCGAATCTGCCGAATGCGTGGCCCCGCTGTTTGCGCCCGGCGAGCAGGATTTCAGCGACGTGCGGGTTCACCGCCGTCTTCGTGAGCTGACGCCCAAGGTATGGGGTGCCATGGATCGGCTGCAGCCTCCCGCCGATACGCTGTTGCTTTCCAGAGCGCTTAACGGCCACTACTGGAATTTGGTGCGTTTGCAGGCGCGGTTGAATATGCACTCACGGACGACCCCATTACTTGAATGGGCACGCAAGATTTAAACCAGCGTTTTCAGCCAGAACACCATTGTCTTGTGGCTCTCTGCGTCTTCGCCGATATCTTTCCAGGCGAAAGTGGTCGTCAGCTCGCCGTGGCGTTGGTAACCCTGGGCATGCCAAAAACCGTGCAGCGGACGGTAGTCGGCTGGTTCCAGAGGGTGGCCGCTTGGCCGCTCAACGGCGCAAAAAGCCGCTATATCAAAACCCTGCTGCTGGGCATGCGCTTCGCGCTCCGCCATAAAGCGCTTGCCGATACCGCGGCCGCGGTAGTCGTGAAGCAGCACCGATTCGCCGTAGTAAAACACCCGCTTGGGGGCGATGCCGTTAGACTCAAACGGGCGGCGAAAATCATCGACTTCATCTGCTAAGGGTTGCCCTGTGGCCGCCCCTACCAGCGTGTCACCGTCGAAGGCCAGGACGAAAAGGCTAGCGGGATTATCCGCGTAGCGGCCTAGGTAGTCCGCCTCGTAGCCGAGATCGCCGTCGTAAAGGTAGGGGAAGTCACGAAACACCTCAATGCGTAGCCGGGCAAGTGCCTGCAAGTTTGGCGCTATCGCGTGGCCTTGACAGATAGTGAAGGTCAGTTCGTTCATGGCATTGCTCTGCTGATTTAAACGCGGTGCGGTTCAGTTAATACGCCGCACTCTAACAGCCCCTCACTATGTCGCCAATCCGGTCTGCGTGCACCCTCTTGGTCATGCTAAACTATGTCGCTTTTGAACATGGTCTTTTAATAAGTGGAGACGGCAATGCTGGCGGTATGGGTCGATCAACTGCTGGGATTTGCCTCCGGGGCACTCGCGGCAATTAGGCAACAAGAACACTATCCCGATTTTATGACCTGGGTACGTGCCGAGGGTGCTGGGTTTTTTAATGATGACCTGGCAACCGCTCAGGCGCTTGCCCCCATTTTGTGGTCCCAAACTCCGCTGGAGCGGCTGGATTTCGCCTGTGAACCCCTGGCCACGCCGGGCCGCAACGAGCCCTGCTGGTGCGATTCCGGGCGCAAGTTCAAGCAGTGCTGCTCGCAGGTCGAGTTTCCCACTGAAATCCCCGAACAAATGATGTGGATGCTGTCGCTGCGCGAATGGAAAGGCGCAACGCTAAAAGCGGCGTTAAACAGCCAGCGAGCGCTTCCGCAAGCGCTATTGGAAGCCGGGTTGATAGCCGCTGAAAGTGGTCAAAGCGGCCGCGCCATGCAGATTCTTGAATCGCTGTTCGATGGCAGTGATTGGTCGCGACTACCCGAGCAGGCGGAGCCCGCGTTTGAAATTCTGCTGGATATCTATCAAGAACGCGGTTTTACCCGCAAGCGCGCCGACCTGCTGGATGACGTCCTGGAGCGCGGGCCGATTTTTCTAAGAGGCGTAGCGCTTGAGCGTCTGTGTCTTATGCACTTGGATAACGACGATCTGGACAGCGCCCGGGGGGCGTTCGTCAAAGCTCAGCAAGCGCTGCCGGACTCACCCACGCTGGCGTATATCGAAGCCATGCTGTTGCTTCACGAAGGCCACGAGCGGGAAGCCAAAGAGCGCGCCAACTTCTGGTATCGCCGCTTGGTCCGGCAGGGTGATCTCGACGATGAGCAGTTGGACTTCCTGGCGGCATTGGCGGATAACCCAGGCGCCACACTGGCGGATCAGCTGCTCAGCGCCGAAGAAGACCTGGCAACGCCGCTAATTTCGTTGCAGGCATTGCTCGCTGCGTTACCCGTCGCGCCGAAGATTGCCATCAACACGGAGGCTGACACGGGGCATTTGCAGTATCACACCAGCGCTCGCGAACAAACCCTGTTTGCCGCCTGGCACGAGCAATTTAAGGTGCTGGTCGATGAAGATATCGCCTTGGGGTTTCGTGATGACCCCTGGGGTAACGCGGTGGAATGGATGTCGGCGCTTTGCGCGCACCCCGAATGGCTTGATGCCCCGCAAGTGGTGCAGGACTTAACGATGGCGCTTACCAGCCGCTTTGGCAGTCTGCCTTGGATGGCCCCCAGCTTACTCGCCCCGCTGGCCAATCGCCTGTCACGTTGGCTGGCCCAAGCGCGTGCTGAAGGAGAGGGCAGCCTGCGCTGGGACGATGCCGATAATGCCATGCTGTTGCGCACCGGCTTGGCCCTGGTTGTCGGCATGGAGCGAGGTGCTCGCCAGCATTCACGTGAACTTGCCGAAGAACTCCTGGCGATTGACCAGGAGGATAGCCTTGGCTTGCGCGAACTGGTGCTGGATCAGTTATTGCGTGATGACCGCAACGAAGAGGCGCTGGCCCTGTCCGAGCAACCTGTTGACGATGGCTCGCAGATACTAGGGCTGCTCATGGGCCGCACATTGGCGCTTTATCGGCTGGCTGACCACGAGGCGGCAGAGCGTTCTCTAAGCGAGGTGATCGCCCATAACCGCCATGCGTTAGAGATGATTTGTGCCGAGAATCCCCGGCCTGTCATGCCCTATGCGGATGGCCAGGTTGACCCTGGCTCGCGTGCCGAAGCGTGGCAGTATCGCACGCTAATGCGTGATCAATGGCGTACCACGCAGGGAGCGTTGGACTGGCTCGACGCTCATCGTCCCAAGAGTCGCTGAGCGTTAGCGGGCGGCAGTTTGAGGTGCGGGCACTATCTGCTTGTCGCGGTTGATCCAGATAGCCAACGCAATGGCCGGCAGGCCTAGCAGGGTGGCCACGACAAAAAAGCTGGCATACCCCTGGGCGCTGACCACTATTCCGCCAAAACCGCTGAGAAACTTACCGGGTAGCGTCATTAATGAGGAAAAAAGCGCGTACTGGGTAGCGGTGTAGGCCCGTGAGGTGAGGCTGGAAAGAAACGCGATAAACACCGCGCTGGCCAAGCCGTTGGCCAGGTTATCGCCGGTAATCGTGAGTACCAGCATGGGCAACTGATTACCGATCAGCGCCAGGGCCGCGAACAATAGGTTAGTGACCATCACAATCCCCGCGCCGAAGATCAGCAGCGGGCCAATGCCATACCGCGCCACCAGCAAGCCGCCGAGTATGCCCCCGGTAATGCTCATTGCAATACCAAAGACGTTAGTGACGTTGGCAATGGTTTCCAGCGAAAATCCTAGGTCGATATATAGCGGGTTGGCCATCGAGGCCATGGCCAAGTCGCTGATCCGAAATACACCGATGAAAACCAGCAACCACAGCGCTTTAACGCCATAGCGGGTGAAAAAGTCGGTGAACGGGCAGACAATCGCGCCGATCACCCAGGCACCCACGCGGCGAAGGAGTTTGGGTTGGCCGCGGCTGGCGCGGATAAAGGCACGAACTTTGGGCTCGTGAATTAACTGCACGGCTAACGAGGTGCGTTTGGGTTCTGGACGTATCAGTACCGTGATCACGCCAACGCCAACCAGTGCCGCCATGGTGAGGTAAGCCACCTGCCACGATACGGCTGAGGCGACATAAAGCGCCAGCGCCCCGGCGGCAATCAACCCGCCGCGGTAGCCAATAATATACGTTGAGGCCATCGCTGCCTGAATATCATCGTCGGCAGATTCAATGCGGAAGGCGTCGATGGCAATGTCCTGGGTGGCTGACCCAAAAGCGACGAGTAGTGCAAATGCGGCTACCCAGCCCAGGTTACCTGCGGGGCTTAAGCCTGCTAGACCAATGAGACCAGCGGCAATCATTCCCTGGGCCAACAACATCCAGCCGCGTCGTTGGCCGAAATGGCGGGTTAGCACTGGCAGGGCTAAACGGTCGACCACTGGGGACCAGAAAAACTTGATCGAATAAAGCATCCCGATCCAGGCAAAAAAGCCAATCGCCGCCACCTCTACGCCATCGCTGCGTAACCAGGCGGAGAGCGTGGAGAACACCAATAAAAAGGGCAGCCCGGCAGAGAATCCCAAAAACAACATGGTAATAACCGGTGCGCGCAGATAAATCGCCAGAGCAGCGCGCCAACTGCGCTGGGGAGTAGGGATGGGCATACAGTGCGACTCCTGGGTAAGACGGTGACAACGGCCTAATGATAAGCTATGCCCACGCTTGGACACACAGCTAACAGCTTACCGGAGAGGAGTTTTGTATGTCGATTTCAGCCCAGCGGGTGGTCACCCTGCATTATCGTTTGAAAGACGTTCTGAGCGATGGTGGCGAGCAACTGCTGGATGATTCCCAGGCGCGGGATAAACCGCTTGAGTATTTGCACGGTCACGACAATATTTTGCCGGGGCTTGAGCAGGCTTTGGAAGGCCAGGAAGCAGGCGCCGAGCTTGGCGTGACGCTTGCCCCGGCGGACGCTTACGGGGTTTATAGCGAGGCGTTGGTGCAAACGGTAAGCCGGGCCTCGTTTGGCAGCGCCGAGCTTAGCGTTGGCGACCGTTTTCAAACCGAAGGTGAAGCCGGACCCCAGGTCGTTACCGTGCTCAACGTAGACGGAGACAGCGTGACCGTGGATACCAATCACCCGCTGGCAGGCCACACGTTGCGCTATCAGGTTAAGGTGTTGACCATACGCGAGGCGACTCGGGCAGAGCTTGCCAAAGGCCATCCACTGCCGCCGGGCACCGAACCCAGCAAGGTAGAAGATCGCAAAGTGCTTTAGCAACCGTTGATTGGCTAGCCAGCGCTGACTGGTTTACAGTTTGCTCTGTGAACGTGGGGGGATAAAACAGGAGATACCGCCGGATGCAACTTGCCTTATTGATGGGATTTTTGCTGGCGGCGGTAGCCCCGCTGCTGCATCGATGGTTCGGTGGGCACACGGCGCGAGTCATGGCGGCGTATCCCGCCTTTCTGGCCGTCTGGTTGCTGGGCCTGGCACCCGAGATATTGGCCGGTGAGTCGCTGCTGCTGGAGTGGGCGTGGGTGCCAGGGCTCGATATCAGCCTGACCTTCTTCATCGATGGGCTATCTTGGCTGTTCGCGATGCTGATCACCGTGATCGGCACTCTGGTGCTGGTCTACTCGGGGGAGTACCTGCGCGGCCATCGCGATCTTGCCCGTTTCCTGGTGGTTATCACCGCCTTCATGATGTCGATGCTGGGCCTGGTGCTTGCCGACAATCTGGTGACGCTGTTCGTCTTCTGGGAACTCACCAGTATCACTTCATATCTGCTAATCGGTTTCAACCACACCGACCCGGAAGCCAGAAAGTCGGCGTTGCAGGGGCTGTTCGTTACCGCGGGCGGGGGCTTGGCCCTGCTTGCCGGCTTCGCCATGCTGGGGGTGGCCGGCGATAGCTGGTCACTCGTCGAGCTCAACACCCAAGGGGAGGCGCTGCGCGAGCATGCCCTCTACTTGCCGCTGCTGGTTTGCGTGCTGCTGGGAGCCTTCACCAAATCGGCCCAGTTTCCTTTCCATTTCTGGTTGCCCAATGCCATGGCCGCGCCCACGCCGGTCTCCGCTTATCTGCACTCGGCGACCATGGTCAAGGCTGGCGTCTACCTGCTGGCGCGCCTGCATCCCGCGCTGGGCGGCACCGAGCTTTGGGTGATCACTCTGTCGCTGGTGGGTGCCCTGACCATGGCCACCGGGGCCTTCCTGGCCATCCAGCACACCAACATCAAGAAGTTGCTGGCCTATTCCACGGTGATGGCGCTGGGCACGCTGACCATGCTGTTGGGCATTGGCACCGAGTATGCCCTGACCGCCTTCGTGGTATTCCTGCTTGCCCACTCGCTCTACAAAGGCGCGCTGTTCATGGTCGCTGGCATCCTCGACCACGAGACCGGCACCAAGGATGTCACCGCCATGGGCGGTTTACGCCCGCTGATGCCACGCACCGCCGTGGTAGCGGCGGTGGCCGCGGTGTCACTGGCCGGCTTGCCGCCGTTGCTGGGCTTCCTGGGCAAGGAGTTAATGTTCGAGTCGGTGCTTGAGGCCGAGGCATGGCGCTGGTTGATCTTACTGTTGGCCTTCACTGCGGCCTTCCTGACGCTGGCGGTGGCGGCCATCGTGGTGCTGCGCCCCTTTGCAGGGGAGCGTCGCAAAACGCCCAAATCGCCCCATGACCCACCCCTGGTTATGCTGTTTGGGCCTGCGCTGTTGGCCGGGTTATCGCTGGTCTTCGGTCTGGCCCCGAGCCTGCTGGACGACTTGGTATCGGCCACCGCCTCTGGGGTCAGTGCCAGCGAAGTGTCGGCGCATCTGGCACTGTGGCACGGGGTTAATCTTCCGTTGGTGCTGTCACTAGTCAGCCTCGCCCTGGGTATTCTGGTATTCCGCCGCTGGGATTGGGTGCGCGCCGTCCTGGCACGGCTGGATCCGCTCATGGCCCGGGGCCCGGAAGCCGGCTATGAGGCCATGATGCGTGGCCTGGTGTCGGTCGCAGAATGGCAGACGCGGATACTGCAGAACGGCTATATCCGCAACTATCTAGTGATGACGCTGCTAGTACTGTTGGGCCTGGTGGGACATGCGCTGTTCTTCCGACACTCGCCAAGTTTTCCCTTCTCGGTGGACGCCTATTTCCATGAGGTGGTGACGGCTGGCCTGATGGTGGCCGGGGCGGTGGCGGCCTGTGTTATGCGCTCTCGCCTGGCCGCGGTGGCCGCGGTGGGCATCATGGGCTTTTCCATCGCCCTGACCTTCGTGCTGTTTAGCGCGCCGGACCTGGCTATCACTCAACTGCTGGTGGAGACCCTGACGGTCATTCTGCTGGTCTTGGTGCTATTTCGCCTGCCGCGCTTCGCCACTTTTTCCACCACGCTGGAGCGCCTACGAGATTTGGTGGTGGCCTGCCTGATGGGCACCATGGTCACCTTGCTGATGCTCTCGGTGCTGGGCGGCGAGCGGCTGCCGAGGATCTCTGACTACATGGTGGAGAACAGCCAGCCGTTGGGCCATGGCCACAACATCGTCAACGTCATCCTGGTGGACTTCCGGGCGCTGGACACCCTGGGGGAGATGTTCGTGTTGGCCCTCGCGGCCATCGGGGTCTATGCCATGATGCGCTTTCACGCCGTGGAATACGACGCCAAGCCCTCGGCCCCGCCGGAGAGATACGATGATTAGACCGGGCACCCTGATCCTCAGCGTCGCCGCGCGGCTGCTGCTGCCGTTGCAGTTGCTGTTCTCGCTGTTCCTGCTGCTGCGTGGCCATGACGAGCCGGGAGGCGGATTCATCGCCGGCCTGGTGGCGTCGGGGGCCTTCGCGCTCTACCTCTTTGCCTTCGGGCCTCGGGCGATGCACGCCATGCTCAAGGTCTCGCCGCGTGATCTGATCGGCATGGGCCTGCTTTTAGGGGTGCTATCGACATTGCCTGCCTGGTGGGTCGGCGATCCCTTCTTTACCTCCCAGTGGTGGACCATCCCGATTATCGACTTCAAGGCTTCGACGCCGCTGATCTTCGACATCGGTGTCTACTTGGTGGTGCTGGGCTCGGTGCTCACCGCTATCACCGCCCTGACCAAGACCGACCACGAGGATAAACCCGACAAGGAGGAGGTAACATGGAACCCTTGATGGCTGTGACCATTGGCATCCTGTTCGCCGCCGCCATCTACATGATGCTGCGCCGTTCCATCGTCAAGCTGGTGATCGGCCTGATGTTGCTCTCCAACGCCGCCAACCTGTTGATTTTCGTCACCGCAGGGATGACCCGCGGGGCGCCGCCGCTGGTGCCCCTGGGCATGAGCGCCCCCGAGGGGGCGGTCGCCGACCCGCTGCCCCAGGCCTTGGTGCTCACCGCCATCGTTATTGCCTTCGGCGTGCTGTCTTTCGCGGTGGTACTGGTGCGGCGTGCCTGGGAGATCGTTCGCGCCGATGACCTCGATAAGATGAAGGATACCGACACGTGATGCCTCAGATCGCGCTGCCAATCCTGATCCCGTTGTTGGCTGGTGCCGTTTCGCTGATGTTCTGGCGTTCCCGCGGCATGCAACGCTTCGTCGCCGTGGTCGGTACCGGTAGCCTGCTGCTCACCGCCATTTGGTTGCTCGCCACGGTGAATCGCGACGGCATCCTGGTGATGCACATGGGCGATTGGCAGGCACCCTTCGGCATTAGCCTGGTGGCCGATCTGTTGGGCGCCATCATGGTGTTGCTCACCGGCATCATCGGCTTCGCTGTGGCGCTTTATTCCCTAGCCACTACCAGTCGAGGCCACGAGGCCTATGGCTACTTTCCGCTGATGCATCTGCTGTTGGCTGGAGTGGCCGGTGCTTTCCTCACCGGCGACATCTTTAACCTCTACGTCTGGTTCGAAGTGATGCTGGTGGCTTCCTTCGCGCTGCTGATCCTCGGTAGCGAGAAGGCGCAGATGGAGGGCGCGATCAAGTACGTGACCCTCAATCTGCTTTCCTCGGTGATCTTCCTGGTTGCCGTGGGCCTGCTCTACGGTATGGTCGGCACCCTCAACATGGCGGACATCGCCCGGCGCCTCGCCACGCTGGAAGATACTGGCATGATTGATGTACTGGCGATGATGTTCATGGTCGCTTTCGGCATCAAGGCGGCGGCTTTCCCGCTGTTCTTCTGGCTGCCGGCCTCCTACCATACGCCGCCGGTGGCGGTCTCGGCGCTGTTCGCCGGGTTGCTCACCAAGGTGGGGGTTTACGCGCTGTACCGGGTGTTCACGCTGATCTTTAACCAGAACCCCGGCTATACCCATGAGATACTGCTATGGGGTGCGGGGCTGACCATGCTCTCCGGGGTGCTCGGCGCGGCAGCCCAGTACGAGTTCCGGCGCATTCTGTCGTTCCACATCGTCAGCCAGATTGGCTACATGATCCTGGGCCTTGCGTTGTTCACGCCCTTGGCGATCATCGGCGGGGTCTTCTACATCATGCACCACATCATTGTGAAGACTAACCTCTTCTTGGTCAGCGGTATTGTGCGTCGCTTGCGCGGGACCTACCAGCTCAAGCAATTGGGGGGGCTGTATCGCAGCCATCCCTGGCTGGCCGTGCTGTTCCTGATCCCGGCCTTATCGCTTGCCGGGGTGCCGCCGTTGTCCGGCTTCTTCGCCAAGTTCATCGTCATCCGCGCGGGCGTCGAGGCCGAAGCCTGGGGCGTGACTTTCATCGCCTTGTTGGTCGGCTTGCTGACCCTCTATTCGATGATCAAGATTTGGGTCGAAGTGTTCTGGAAGGATGCCCCGGAGGAAGGCGAGGTCGATCCCTATCCGCCGGTTGGCCAGCGTGAGATGTGGCTGATGACTGCGCCGGTAGTGGGGCTGGCGCTGTGCACGCTGCTCATCGGTCTAAACGCTGAACCCATCTATTCCCTGGCCGAGGCCTCGGCGACCGAGCTGCTCGATCCGTCTCGCTACATCGAGGCGGTGCTGGGCGAAGGCGAGGAGGTGATACCATGATCGGTGCTGCCTGGAACCTGCTGCTGGGTTTCGCCTGGGTGGTGCTTACCGGCGACTTCAGCGGAGGCAACCTGCTTGCGGGCCTGCTTTTCGGCTATCTGGTGCTGGCGTTGATCCAGCCCCAGGTGCCGGCCCTGGCCGGCCATGCCCAGCGCCTGCCGCGGCTGATTCTGTTCATCGGCTTCTTCCTCAAGGAATTGGTGCTGGCCAACTTCAAGGTGGCCTTCGATATTATCACGCCGCCCTGGTACATGAAGCCGGGTGTGATCGCCATGCCGCTCAAGGCGAGCAGCGAGTTCGAGATCGCCTTCGTCGCCAACCTCATCTCGTTGACGCCGGGAACCTTGAGCCTGGACGTCTCCGACGACCGCCGGGTGCTCTACATCCACGCCATGTTTCTCGACGACGAGGATGAGCTGCGCCGCGGCCTGGCCGAGCTCGAGCGCCGGGCCCTGGAGCTGTTCCATTGAGCGTTCTGCTGAGATTGCCATTGAGAGGAGGTGAGCCGTGTCGACTGTCATTCAACTGAGCCTGGCGCTTATGTGTATTGCCTTGTGCCTAGCCTTCGTGCGCCTGTTCAAGGGCCCCAGCCTGCCCGACCGGGTGGTGGCTCTCGAGCTCTTCTCGTCGATCTTGGTCGGCACCATCGGCCTGGTGGCCATCGCCACCAACGTGCCCAGCCTGCTGGACGTGGCCATCGTCATGGCGCTGATGGCCTTCATGGCGGCCATCGGCTTCGCGCGCTTCCTGGAACAAGGAGGGCCCCGCGATGATTGAACTGATCAAGGGCGGGCTGATACTGGTTGGCTCCATCTTCATGTTCCTGGCCGCTCTGGGTCTGGTGCGCATGCCTGACCTGCTGACGCGCATGCATGCCACCACCAAGGCGGCGACCCTGGGCGCTACTCTGATCATGCTGGCGGTGGCCCTGCACTTCGCCGAGGTGGCGGTGGTCGCACGCGCCTTTGGGGTAATCTTCTTCATCATGATGACCGCTCCCGTTGCTGCCCATGTGATTGGCAGGGCAGGCTATTTTGTAGGGACGCACCTGTGGAGCGGCACGATCAAGGACGAGTTGAGACCCAATTACGACCCTTTGACCCATGAATTGAAAAGTGGCCTCGAAACCCAGGAAAACGCCAAACATCATCCCCGTGAGACCGACCCGGATTAAGCCTGTCAGGCCACTAACGCTCGATAGTTTAACGAGTTAATAGCCGTTGAAGATTAAATTAATTTAGGAAATGGTGCAGCTGAATCATCGTTAACTATTCGGACGCCATTGCTATGGCTGCTGCCGATAAAGCGTCTGGCTCAGATGTTATCTCCGATTGTTGCTGACACTGTCAATTTGCACTTTGCAGGGTGCTAACGCACTGCATTTTTTAAGTTTTCCATTTTAACGCCAGTGATCGCGCCAGGTATGTAATACCCGCTCGGGATACCAGGTTTCGCCTAAACTGCCGTTGTAACGTGCCAGCGCTCGGGTGAAGTCACCCTGCTCTACGGCGAGGTAGTGGGCCAGGATGGTACAGCCGTAGCGCAGATTACGCGTTGGCTGGCTCAGGTCATCCATTGGCAAGCCCAGCTCTTCTACCCAAAACGGCATGATCTGCATCAAACCCACGGCCCCAGCCGACGACACGGCGTCAGCGTTGAATGCGCTTTCTACATGGATTAAGGCCAGCACCACCTCGGGCGGCAGTCCGGCAAGGCGGGCTTCTTGATATACCTGGGTTAATAGCTCTCGGCGCTTGGCTGGGTCGCTGATGAACGTGGCCAATGGTGCATCCATGCGCTTACGCCATTGGCGCATCAGCCACTGTTGTTGAGGTGTTTGTTGGCGCTGGTGGGTATCGGCCAATGTGGGGCGAAGTGACGTAGGCAGCGATTCGGCCTGCGTTACCGGAATAAGCAAAAAGGCGCTGGCGACCAAATAGCCCGCTATTAACTGTCGCACCAGGGCATTTGCTGCCCTGGCGCGGCAGGTGGGGCTGTTACGGGGTGGTGGGCGCAAGACCGGCTTTTTCGCGCAAAAACTCAATGATCTGCTCGGCTGGCACCATGGTCGCGTCGCTGTCCCGGCGGCCCTTGTACTCCAGTTCGCCGTTGTCCAGGCTGCGGTCGCCAATGACCAGGCGATGCGGTACGCCCATCAGCTCCAGATCAGCAAATTTAACGCCCGGGCGCGTGTCGCGGTCATCCAGCAACACATCAAGCCCTGCATTGCTCAGCGCTTGGTAGAGGCGCTCGGACTCTTCGCGTACGCGTTGTGATTTGTGCGCGTTCATCGGTACCAGGGCAACGTGGAAAGGCGCCAGGGCATTGGGCCAGATAATCCCAGCCGCGTCGTGGTTCTGCTCGATGGCAGCGGCAACCACGCGGGTAACGCCAATACCGTAGCAACCCATCCACGGATGACTGGTTTTGCCGTTATCGCCTAATACGTTGGCGTTCATGGCTTCGGAGTACTTTTTACCGAGTTGGAAAACGTGACCGACTTCAATGCCACGTTTGATCATCAGTGTGCCTTTACCGTCGGGAGAGGGGTCACCCTCGACTACTTTACGTAGGTCTGCGATGGTCGGCAGTGGCGCATCGCGCTCCCAGTTGATGCCGAAATAGTGTTTGTCCTCAATGTTGGCGCCGGCGCCGAAGTCGCTCATTAGTGCGACGCTTCGGTCGATAATGATGGGTAGCTTCAGTCCTACCGGGCCAAGCGAGCCGGGACCTGCGCCAATGGCCGCGCGAATTTCCTCTTCAGTGGCCATGGTCAGCGGGGTGGCAACCTGGGGCAGGTTTTCCGCTTTAACTTCATTGAGTTCGTGGTCACCGCGCACCAGTAAGGCGATCAGGTCATCATCCGTACCCTTGACGATAAGCGTTTTAACGGTCTTCTCGATGGCCAGGCCGAACTGCTGGACCAGTGCCGCGATGGTTTTGGCGTCGGGGGTGTCGACCAGCCGCATGTCTTCCTGGGGCGCGGCCCGGGTGGCTTCGCTGCCCAGCGGCGCCGGCAAGGCTTCGGCTTTTTCGATGTTGGCGGCGTAGTCCGAGGCGTTGGAGAAGACAATATCGTCTTCCCCTGAGTCGGCCAGCACGTGGAATTCATGCGAGCCCGTACCGCCAATCGAGCCGTTGTCAGCAATCACCGGCCGGAAGTCTAGACCCAGGCGGGTAAAGATACGCGTGTAGGCATCGTACATTGCCTGGTAGGTGTCTTTTAAAGAGGCTTCGTCCAGGTGAAACGAATAGGCATCTTTCATGATGAATTCCCGCGAGCGCATCACTCCAAAGCGCGGGCGAATCTCGTCGCGGAACTTGGTCTGAATCTGGTAGAAATTGACCGGCAGCTGTTTGTAGCTGGCGATCTCTTTACGTACCAGGTCGGTAATCACCTCTTCGTGGGTAGGGCCCACACAGTAATCGCGTGCGTGGCGATCTTTTAGGCGTAAAAGCTCAGGACCGTACTGTTCCCAACGACCTGACTCCTGCCATAGCTCTGCGGGTTGCACGGCGGGCATCAACACTTCTTGGGCACCGGCGCGATTCATCTCCTCGCGTACGATGGTTTCCACTTTACGCAGCGTGCGCAACCCCATCGGCAACCAGGTGTACAGACCCGAAGTGAGGCGGCGGATCATGCCCGCGCGCAGCATGAGTTGGTGGCTGATCACCTCGGCGTCTGCCGGGGTTTCTTTTAAGGTGGCAATGAGTAGTTGGCTGGCGCGCATGGGCGAGAGCATTCCTTGGTGAAGGGGTGGACCCGTTATCGTTCGTGAGGGCATTGTAAGGCCAAGCGAGTAAGGCGGCAAAACTGTCCGACTCGAAGAGCGCTGACGTTATAGTTGGGTATGCTAAACTCGTCGCGTTTTAACCCTACATAAAACGATTATTAACGGGGAGACCTGCATGCAACGCACAGTCAATCATTGGTTAAAAGGGGCCGTCATCGGCGCGGCGGTAATTGCTATTAGCGGCTGCGGGACGATTTTTCATCCAGAACGCAAAGGCCAGTTGGGCGGCGATATTGACCCTGCCATAGCAGTAGCCAATGGCGTTGGGCTACTTTTTTTCATCGTGCCGGGCGTGATCGCCTACGCTGTGGATTTTTCTAACGGCACGATCTATCTACCCAGTCAGACAAGCAGTGACATCGATATGCAATCTCTGGATGAAAATATTGATGTCGCTGCGCTTGAAAAACTGCTTTCCGAGCGAGTGGGGGAGCCGGTCACGCTAGACAGCGAGCTGGTAAAGGTTGAAGAAGTGGAAAGCTTGGATGAAGCCTTGGCGATGGTGCGCATGTCGGGTGTCAGAGACCAGGATCGTATAGCCACCATGTAAGATGCCCTACCTGCCTATGCGTACTGAGAAGGGTTGGGAACTGTTGGAAAGCGCGGCGGATGTGCTTCCATGAAGGCATGGCAGGCGCGGAGTACTCGGACGTCATCGAACTTACCGCCCGCTAGTTGAAAACCCACCGGCAGCCCGTTGTCAGTGAACCCGCAGGGCACCGAGGCGGCGGGTTGCTGGCTGAGGTTGAAAGGATACGAGAAGGGAGCCCACTCTTCCCAGTCGCGCATATCGCGGCCCGGAGGAACTTCCTGGTTGACCTCAAACGGCAAGACGGCCACTGATGGGGTCATGATCAGGTGATACTGCTGGTTAAAATGCTCGAGCCGCTGGGTTAGCAAGGCCCTGTGCGAAAGTGCCCGAAAGAGGTCAAGCGCGGACCATGCTTCGGCTTCGCGTGCATTGGCTACCATGCCGGGGTCCAGCTGTTCGCGCTGCGCTTGATTCATCTGTCGCCACTGGTCCAGCGAGGCGGTGAACCAAATCTTACGAAAGGTATCCAGCGGCGATGAGAATCCGGGGTCCACTTCGACGATTTCGGCACCCAATGCTTCCATCTTCTGGGCGGCTTCTTTTACCCGGCTGGCGATTTGGGGATCAACGTTGGCATAGCCCAGGTTAGCCGAATAGCCAATGCGTAACCCCTCAAGGCCCTTGTCAAGGTCGGCCCCCCAGCAGTCAGGCTGACCCCGGGTCGCGTAGGGGTCGCGGTAGTCGTAGCGGCCCATCACATTGAGCATGCTGACCGCATCGCGTACCGAACGCGTTAACGGACCCAGATGTGAAAGGCTCGGTTCCTTGGCTGGCGGCCACTGAGGTGTCCAACCGAAGGTGGGCTTAAAGCCGAAAACGCCGGTGAAGGCGGCGGGAATGCGGATAGAGCCACCTGAGTCACCTCCCTGATGCAACACCCCCATATTGAGTGCCGCGGCCGCCGCGGCGCCGCCTGATGAACCGCCGGGGGTAAGACGCGTATCCCAGGGGTTGTGGGTGGCACCAAAAACGCGGTTATCGGTGACGGCTTTCCAACCAAATTCGGGCGTATTGGTTTTGCCGAGAATTATGGCGCCGGCTTCGCGAAGCATTCGCGCAGGTGGCGCATCGGTGTCGCGCAGCGCTGTGGATGAGGTTAATGAACCCGAACGGCAGGGCATACCTGCCACCTCGGTTAAATCCTTGATCGATACCGGAATACCATCAATGGGGCTGAGCGGTTTACCTTGCCCCCAGCGCCGAGCCGAGGCTTTCGCGGCTTGCTCTGCACCTTCTGGATCAACGTAAACATAGGCGTTAACTGTGTCGTTAAAACGATCAATGCGCGCCAGAGCGGCACGGGTAGCGTCTAAGGGGGATGCTTGGCGTGTTTCGAAGAGTTGCTTGAGAGTTTGCACATCTAACGTACCGAGGTCCGTATCACTCATCTCACTCTCCTTGTTGACGGTCGCGTTGAGCGGCGATCCATCAGGCTGGATTTATGGCTTTCTAAGCGTAGGTAAGCAAGCCAGGCTATGCCAATCAGCGCTGTTCTTTTGTGACCTCATTTATTAATGCCGGTGGCGTTGCGGTGGGGGCCGATAAGTAGCGCTGGAAGATTTCCGGTTCATCGGTAATCGCGCTGGCAGCGCCCCACGCCCACAGCGGTTGAAAGGCAACAGGGTTATTGGGCGTGTAGCAAAGTAGCGAGTAGCCCGCCTGTTGAATGGCGTCAGCCTGAGCACGCTTGAGGCGTGACCAGTTTGCATGAAGACTGAAAGCATCGATTTCACCGCATTGCGTCTGCCAGCCTTTGGGCAGGCGGTTGACCAGCATGCCCAGCGCCAAGTTGTCTGCCGTGGCGAAGGTGCGGCTATGGCGTAGCGCCGTTTGATCAAAAGATGACAGGACAAACCGTTCGGCGGGCAGCGCTTCGAGCACCACCGGCAGCACACGTTCGACCAGAGCGATGGGGTCGTGGCCGCGGTTCACTTTGAGTTCAAGGTTGATGCTCATATCCAGCTCGTTAACCAGTGCTAGCATGGCCTCCAGACTGGCCATTTTTTCGCCTGCAAAGGCGGCTGAAAACCAGCGTCCTACGTCCAAGTCTTGGGTCTGTTTCCAACTCAGGTGACGTAATTTTCCGCGCCCGTCTGAACAGCGGTTAATATCCACGTCGTGCCAGATAACGGGGGTTCCATCGCCTAAAAGCTGCACGTCGAGTTCGACCCAACTGACGCCAACGTGATGGGCCGCACGCACCGCTGAGAGGGTATTCTCTGGGGCGGCGGCGGAGTAGCCGCGATGGGCAATTAGCGTGGGCAGCGAAATTTCAGGATGCATTGTCAACGTTCCGTTAGCCGTCGGCGTTAAATTCTGGACGAGTCTAGCATGGGCGTTGTGACAACTGCGTTGCGCTGGCGGTCCGATAGCGTTAGCTTGCTTACCTGAGTCTGAACATTATCCAATAAAAAGGAGCTTCCCGTGTCCCAGGAACATGTGTCTCAACGAATTCAGTTTGCTCACACTGGCGGTTCTGAGGTGCTGGAGTTAGTCGAAGTGACTCCCACCGTGCCCGCTGCCGGTGAAGTACGCATTGCGAATAAGGCCGTGGGCCTTAATTTTATTGATATCTATTTTCGTACCGGGCTTTATCCAGCACCGTCCCTGCCCTCTGGCCTGGGCACTGAAGGGGCGGGTATCGTCGATGCAGTAGGAGAAGGCGTTACCCATCTGAAAAAGGGTGACCGAGTGGCCTATGCCCAGGGCCCTCTAGGTGCCTACGCTGAGTCGCATACGCTGCCTGCGTCGAAAGTCGTCAAACTACCGGACTTTATTGATTTTGAAACGGCAGCGGCCAGCATGCTGAAAGGGTTAACGGTGCAGTATTTGCTACGCCAAACCTACGAGCTAAAAGGGGGCGAAACGATTTTGTTCCATGCCGCTGCCGGCGGTGTGGGCTCGATTGCCTGCCAGTGGGCGAAAGCGCTGGGCGTTAAGCTAATTGGCACTGTTAGTTCAAAAGAAAAAGCCGATTTAGCCATGGCCAACGGCGCGTGGGCGACTATTAATTACACGGAAGAAAATGTGGTAGAGCGGGTACGCGAGCTAACCGATGGCGCCATGTGTGACGTGGTTTACGATTCGGTAGGTAAAGACACTTGGGAAATGTCGTTGGACTGTCTAAAGCCACGGGCGCTGATGGTCAGCTTTGGTAATTCGTCTGGACCAGTGGACGGGGTGAATATCGGCATTCTCAACCAGAAGGGCGCGCTGTTTGTGACCCGTCCGAGCCTTAACGGCTATGCCGATACCCGTGAGCGCTTGGAAATGATGTGTGAAGAGTTCTTTGCCATGATTGAAAGTGGCAAGGTTAAAATAGATATCGCTAATCGTTATCCGTTAGCAGAGGCGGGTAAGGCCCAAGACGCTCTGCAGAGCCGCAAAACCACCGGTTCGACCATTCTACTGCCCTAAGCTTGCGGAAATGCCCGCTGCGAAAAGCAGCGGGCAACGCCCCGCGTTTATTGCGTTAGGACACGTCTACGTACGCCCCCATGTGGCGCATGCGCGTCTCGAAACTGACGACATTATCGACCAGATGGTCGGGCCCAAACGCCACGCATTCAGCCAATATCGCCTCGCTTAAGGTAATGGCCGCAAGGATCGAAGGGAAGAAATGCGGCGTAGCATTAGCAACGGTGAACGTAATAAGCGCGCCGGGTACCAGCGGTGAGCGAAGGGTGTCGGTTATCGCGATAGCCTGAACGCCGTTACGGCGGGTGACCTCCAGTGCTTTAACGGTTTCTGCGCAATAGGGCTCAAAACCAAACACCACGACCAAGTCTTGCTCGTTGAAACGATCCAGTTCGGTTAAAAGCCCGCCTTCCAAACCTCGAATTAGCGTGATATTAGGCATGGCGATGCGCCCTACATAGGCAAAGTGATAGGCACACGCAAACGTATCCCTAAATCCCACCACGGCGATATTGCGTGCCGCCAGCATTTGCTGGGCCGCATCGCGCACGCGTGCCTGATTATCCGCAGTAAATAAGCGGCCGATATTATCGAATGCGGCATCGCCCACATTTACAAACAGTTGATCATCGGGTTGGTGAGCCTGGTGACGTAGCTGGCTAGCGCGTCCGGAGAGCTCCACAGGTGGTGTCTGTACCGCCGATTGAAACACCTCGCGAAACGGTTCATAGCTTTCAAACCCAAGCCGCTTGGCCAGGCGCACTAACGTTGAAGGGGTGACCTGCGCAATTCCGGCCGTTTTACGGATCGACTGAAACGCCATTTCGAGTGGGTGTTCCATCACGTAGCTTGCCGCCTGTTTTAACTGCGGGCTTAACGTGGGATAAAGCTCCGCAAGCCTTTGATTAATAGAACCTAAGGGGGAGGAGGGCGGCGTAATCGATTCTCGGTTTTGACCAGTCATGTAAGGCTCCAGCGCATTCAGATGAGCAGTGTAACCCATGTAATTTGGTTGGTACATTTGTGTCTTTTTTATTTTTTAAAGAAATAATCGTGTTGACTGAAGCGGGTGGTACCTCTAGCATTGGGAATGATACATACGTTGCTTTTTAATATAAATTTGAAACGTATGTGCTTTTTCGCCGCCTTCTTTATCTAACAGGTAACCTGACCGTGATGACCTCAACCCTTGATTTGCCTTCCTATGAAACGCTGTTGGTCATTCAGCAAGGATATGTCCTGACGGTACGCCTCAACCGTCCTGAGCGGCTTAATGCGGTGGTTGAGGCGCTTTATCAAGACTTGCTCCACGTTTTGGCGATTGCCCAGCAAACGCGGGAGGTGCGTGCCGTGGTGCTCACCGGTGAGGGACGCGCGTTCTGTGTTGGCGCCGATATGAAAGCCCACGGTGGTGCCGCAAGAACGCTCTATCAGCGCCGCGAATATCTGCAGTTAGCCAATGACGTAGCGGACGCCATCGCCCAGCTCAGCAAACCGGTTATTGCTGCGTTGAACGGCTATGCCCTAGGCGCGGGCGCCGAGATGGCGGTGGCCTGCGATTTTATTCTAATGGCGGATGACGCCCCGATTGGCTTCCCGGAAACCAGCATTGGCACCTGCGTGGGCGGCGGTGTTTCAAAATGGTTACCCCAGTTGGTGGGGTTGGGACAGGCCCGTCGCCTGCTGTATACCGGTGAAAAGATAACAGGCGCCGAGGCTACCCGACTTGGGTTGGCGCTTGCTCATTACCCGCTTGATCAATTGATGCATGAAGCCACTGCGTTGGCGTCCCAACTCGCTGAGCGCGCGCCGGTATCCATGGCGATGTTAAAACCGTTGATCAATCGCGCGGCGCATACCGATATGCCAAGCCAACTGCAGCAAGAGCTGGATGCTGTTTTTACCTGTTCAACCACCGAGGATTGGCAGGAAGGGGTGAATGCGTTTGCTGAAAAGCGAGTGCCCCAGTTCCAAGGTCGCTAATCGCTTAGCCACTTTTTAGCTGGTGGGAGCCGGCATTTTTATTCATTTCGACAGGTAATCACATGCAATCTATCGAAGGTCACCTTCCTTCACGTAGCCCCCTCCACGTGGTGCTGGCCCCTGAGGGAATCGCGGTGGTGGGGGCTTCATCTGACCCCACCAAACGGGGTTATAAAGCTATGGTTGGTCTCGTTAAGGGCGGCTATCGTGGTGATATTTATCCGGTGAATCCCAAAGCCAAGGCTATTTTAGGCGTTAATGCTTGGTCGTCTATCAGCGCTATACCGGGAACACCGTCATTGGCGCTGATATGCACGCCGGCGGCGACGGTACCCGATCTAATTGCCGAGTGCGGCCGTCGAGGTATCAAGGGCGCGGTGGTATTAGCTAGCGGCTTTAGCGAAACCGGTGAGGCGGGGGCAGAGTTAGAAGCACAAATGATGGCTAATGCCCGTGCGCATGGCGTGCGCATCATTGGGCCAAATACATCAGGGCTATTTAATCTTCACCACAATGTCAATTTGCTGGCGCTTGAAAACCTCAAGCCCGGTGATATTGGTATTGTTTCCCAGTCAGGCAATATGCTGCTTTCGCTAGCGTTGGAGGCCCAGCATAACGGCCAGGTTGGGTTTAGTAGCTACATGGGCCCTGGCAACCAAACCGATCTCGGCTTTAACGACTATCTTCGCTATTTGGGTGAAGATGAGCACACGCGAGTCGCCACCCTATATGTAGAAGGCTTTAGAGACGGGCGTAAATTTCTTGACGTAGCCCGAGCGGTTACGGCCATGAAGCCGGTGGTGGTCTATAAGTCGGGCTCTACCGAGCAAGGCCAAAAAGCGGCAAGCTCGCATACTGGTGCGCTGGCAGGCAGCTATCAGATGACCGTTGACTTGCTACGCCAAGCCGGGGTGAGCGTAGTGCAATACTCCGATGAAATTCTGCCAGTCGCCGAAGGGCTAGGTCGCTTACAAAAAGCAGCGGGCAAACGCGTTGCGGTGATTGCGGACGGCGGTGGCCAAGCCACTATTGCGGCAGATCGACTGGCGGAGGCAGGACTAACGCTGGCGGCGCTCTCCCCTGACACCCAGGCGAAACTCAAGACACTGCTGTTACCCCAGGCGTCGTCCGTCAACCCTGTGGATGTGGCAGGCTCCTCAGACGCGAATCCCTCACTCTTGGCCCAATGTATGGAAGTGGTGGCGGCCGATGCGAACGTCGACAGTGTTTTTCTAGTGGGGATGTTTGGCGGCTATAGCCTGCGCTTTGCCGAGTCGCTATTGGGTGACGAAATGCGCGGCGCTGAATCCATGGTCGAACTTGCTCATGCGACCCAAAAGCCGCTAGTCATCTACAGCCTTTATGCACCGATTAAGCCCCCTCCACTACGGCGTTTGCACGAGGCAGGCTTACCCATTTACGCCTCAATCGAACATGCCGTGAGGGTGCTGGCGGCGCTTGGCGAGCGTGGTGAATACCTGGCGCGTGGCGCCGCCCAACCCGCTACTCGGCCGATGCAGGCCTCTCCTAACGGGCAGGCGCTGTTAGCGACCGCAAGACAACAAAAGCGAGACTTGCTCGAGTTCGAAGCCAAGGCACTGCTTGCCGAGCATTGTATCCATGTGCCCGACGAGCGGCGGGTGCAAAGCGCCAATGAGTTAGCGGATGTCGCACGGCACTTTGGCCATCACCCCCTGGCAATGAAAGTGGTGTCCAAGGATATTTTGCACAAATCAGATGCTGGCGGGGTGCAACTGAATCTGGTTGGCGAAGCCGCATTACGCGATGCCTATAAAACCATCATGGGTAACGCCCAGCGTTACGATCCAAGTGCCCAACTCGACGGGGTGTTAGTCACGCCCATGGTAGAGAAAGGGGTGGAGGTCATCATTGGTATGCTGCGGGATCCGGTCTTTGGCCCGGTCCTTATGTTTGGCCTGGGCGGCGTGTTCGTTGAGGTGTGGGAGGACGTGGCGTTTCGTTCCCTGCCAATTACCCAAGCCGATGCCGAATCTATGGTGAATCAAATCAAGGCGCAAAAAGTATTGGAAGGGGTCCGCGGTGCTCCGGCTGTCAATAAGCAGGCGCTAGTATTGTTATTGATGCGTATTTCAAAGCTGGTGGACGCCTACCCGAGTATTCGTGAGCTAGATTTAAACCCGGTAATGGCGTATCCAGAAAGCCACCCCCATGGTTATGCCATTGTGGATGCTCGAATCATTGTGGAGCGAGAAGAATGAGTCAATCGTTACCGACACTGACAGATGCTATCTTAACGCTTGAAGAGCGGGTGGCCACACTCACCTTGAATCGTCACGACGTTCGTAATGCGCTCACCGGCACCGCGTTGGTTGATGACATTGTCACCACCGCGCACTGGGTCAACCGCACAAGCGACGTCTCGGTGCTGGTGATCACCGGTGTTGGATCGGCATTCTGCGCAGGCGGCAACGTCAAAGATATGGCCGAACGTCGCGGCGACTTCGCTGGCGACGCTGCGGAAGTGGCTGAACGCTATCGCCGCGGAATCCAGCGAATGCCACTTGCGCTCAGCGAAGTAGAAGTGCCTGTCATCGCAGCGGTCAATGGGCCAGCGATAGGGGCTGGGTTTGACCTAGCGAATATGGCGGATTTACGGATCGCGTCACGTCAGGCTAAATTTGGCGAAACCTTCCTCAACCTGGGCATTGTTCCCGGAGATGGGGGAGCATGGTTTATGCAGCGACAGATAGGCTATCAGCGTGCTTTTGAGCTAACGTTATCCGGGCGAGTGATCGACGCCCAGGAAGCCCTGGATTATGGCGTTGTGCTGGAAGTGGTCGAGCCGGATGCCCTGATGAAGAGAGTCATGGAACATGCCGCGCGCATTGCCGCTCAGCCGCCTAAGGCCACACGGCTAACGAAACGCTTGATGAAAATGGCCCCGGATATGGAGTTAAAAGCGTTTCTGGACGTGTGCGCCGCATTTCAAGGCATGTGCCATAACGAACCCGAGCACCTTGACGCTGTTCAGAACATGCTGGCGCGTATGAAAACTTAACGACATAAACGTTTTCTTCGTTTTAATTAATGACCTTCCAATGCCTGGCTTTGCCAGGTTTTTTGCTATTAGGTGGCTTCATCAAAAGCAATACGTGTGTATGGTAAATGTATAATGTTGATCGGCTGCATCGCAGCATCTGATTTACAGTGAAGCGGGCGTTTCACGAAGGTGGCGGCGCCGGTGGCTCATAGGGAGGTGACGTAACAATGGCAATTGAGGATCTGGGACTAACGCCTAGCACCCTAGTGTTTATGGTTTTAGGGCTAACATTGGCCGCCTTTGTATGGGGGCGCTTTCGCTATGATCTGGTGGCGCTCGCCGCGCTATTGGGGTCAGTCATGCTTGGGTTGGTGCCCGCAAACGATGCCTTTCTGGGCTTTGGCCATCCTGCAGTGATCACGGTGGCCGCCGTTTTGGTGCTAAGCCGAGGGTTCGAACGCTCCGGTTTAGTCGATATTATCGCCGAGCAGGTACTCAAGGTCGGCGAACGGTTGATCCTTCAATTGCTGGTGTTGGTGGGCACTGTCGTGGTGCTCTCTGGAATAATGAATAATGTAGGGGCGTTGGCGTTACTCCTGCCTGTGGCCATGCGTTTGGCGCGTGAACACAATACCTCACCTTCACTATTGCTGATGCCGCTGGCATTTGGCTCGTTGTTGGGTGGGTTAATTACGCTGATAGGCACGCCGCCGAATATCATTATCTCAAGCTACCGGGCTGACGTGTCCGATGGCAATTTCGGCATGTTTAGTTTTGCCCCTGTGGGCATTGTGGTGGCGTTGGCTGGCCTTGCGTTTATCGTGCTTATCGGCTGGCGGTTTACGCCGAAGCGTAGTGGTCAAGCATCCGCAGCGGATATGTTCGACACGGCCAACTACTTGGTGGAGCTTAAAGTCAGCGATGATTCCAAGGCCAAAGGGTTAACGCTGCAACAGCTTCGCGATGAACTGGAAGATCCCATCCCGGTTTTGGCCGTGGTACGTGACGATAACCGCCAAGCGGGTTATTCATTCCACGGTATGCTTCAGGCAGGGGATATCCTGCTTTTAGAAGCCGGGCCGGATGAGCTGAAGCTGCTTGAGGATAAAGCAGGTCTTAGCGCCGTTGCCGAACCTGAGCAAGACGAGGAAGAGGACGGGGAGTCAATAGATGAAGATCGCGACTCAACGGAAGACGACAGCGAGCCCGAGGCGCACCCTCCGGTGGATACCGAAGGGCTTCAACTGGTGGAAGTGGTGGTGCGCAATGATTCGATGATGATCAACCGCAGCGTACGCCAATTACGTCTTAATCATCAGTTTGGCTTGCACCTGGTGGCCGTGGCCAGGGATGGCACACGTCTTAAACAGCGGCTGCGTGATATCCGTTTTAAGAATGGCGATATATTGCTGCTGCAGGGCGAGGAAAATGAAATTGCCGAAAGCCTTCCGACACTGGGCTGCTTGCCGCTGGCGAGTCGTGATTTGAACCTTGGTAAGCCGCGCAAGCTGCTGTTTTCTCTAGCGATTTTTGCGGCTGCGATTGTTGTGATGTTATTGGATTTATTACCCGCCGCGGTGGCATTGAGTAGCGCGGCATTGATTTCACTGCTGATTGGTGTATTGCCACTGCGCGAGGCCTACCAGTCGATTGATGGGCCTGTGATAGTACTGTTAGGTGCCATGATCCCGGTAGGGGAAGCACTGGAAACCAGCGGCGGGGCGGATTTAATTGCCCAAGCGCTGTTGCACTGGGGGACTGACTGGCCGGTGGTAGTAACGATGGTTGGGCTGTTTATTCTCTCCATGCTGCTTTCTAACGTCGTCAATAACGCTGCGGCGGCGCTGTTAATGGCACCCATTGCTGTGAGCCTTGCCAACGGCTTTGATGTGTCGCTTGACCCCTTTTTAATGATCGTTGCAGTGAGTGCTTCCTGTGCCTTCTTAACGCCGATTGGCCACCAGTCAAACACCCTTGTGCTCGGCCCCGGGGGGTATCAGTTTGGCGATTATTGGAAACTGGGCTTGCCGCTTTCGGTTGTCGTGCTGGTGGTGTCGATACCAATGATTCTGTGGGTTTGGCCGCTGTCGGGGTAACGCGTACAGAGTACTAGCACGAGACGATGAGGTGTGATCAATCAGCGTTATTTGATGAAAATTTTGCTACGCTTATGTTCTAAAGCGAACAAATAACGTTACGGGCTAGCTTATGAATCAACAGTTTCGTCAAGATGCGATTATTGAGCTGGTCCGCCAGCATGGCTACATGAGCATTGAGCAACTCACCGACCATTTTGCCGTAACGCCGCAAACCATTCGTCGAGACCTTAATACGTTGGCTAACGACGGCCGTGTGAGACGCGTCCATGGTGGTGTAGGGATTGAGTCAAGTACGGTGAATACGGCTTACAGCACGCGTAAAACCATGCATCTGGAAGAAAAAGAACGCATTGCCCGCTGTTTAGCCGAGCATATTCCGAACGATGCCTCGCTGTTTATTAACATTGGTACCAGTAACGAGGTGATCGCTCAGGCACTTTTAGATCACCAGGGACTGGAGATAATTACCAATAATCTCAACGTTGCCGCGATACTGCAGCATAAGGAAGACTTCACGGTGATTATCGCGGGGGGGCAGGTGCGCTCACGCGATGGGGGGATTATTGGCGAGGCGGCCATCGACTTTATCAATCAGTTTAAGGTCGACTACGGCATTATCGGGATCAGCGGCATCGACGAAGACGGTTCTTTACTAGAATTTGACTATCAGGAAGTCCGCGTTGCCCAGGCGATAATCGCCAATTCACGGCGTGTTTATCTGGCCGCCGATTACTCCAAATTTCACCGTAACCCGGTGGTTCGTCAGGGTAATATTGCCCAACTGGATGCATTATTTACCGACCGTAAACCGCCCGAGGCCATTCAGCGTTTGCTTACTCAGCACGATGTCGCGTTACACCTTGCCTGAATCGGCGAGTCGTTAGGGTTTTCATACTTGAGCATTGGTGGCGGCTGGCGTAGCCTAGGATGATAATAAAACGAAAGTAATCATACAAAATCGAAAGAACCAACAACAAAGCGAACTTGTTATGTCCTCTTTTATACTTGCCATTGATCAAGGTACGACCAGTTCCCGCGCGATTCTCTTTGACCGTGAAGGCCAAGTCGCCGCGGTCGCGCAGCAGGAGTTTACCCAGCACTATCCCCATGATGGCTGGATTGAACACGACCCTGAAGATATTTGGGAGACTGTTGTCGCCACTTGCCGAGACGTCGTCAAAAAAGCGGCGATCAAGGTAAACCAAATTGCCGGGGTGGGCATCACCAATCAGCGTGAAACCACCATCGTATGGGATCAGCACTCTGGGAAACCGGTTTATAACGCCATTGTTTGGCAGGACCGGCGTACGTCATCGCTCTGTGAGCAGCTTCGCGCTGAGGGCCACACTGAGCGTGTTCAAGCCAAGACTGGCCTGCTGATCGACCCGTATTTTTCCGCTACCAAGCTGGCATGGATATTAGACAACGTCGAAGGCACCCGTGCGCGGGCAGAAAAAGGTGAACTGCTATTTGGGACGGTTGATAGCTTTCTGATCTGGCGTTTAACCGGTGGCCGTCATCACGTGACAGACGCCACCAATGCGTCGCGTACGGCCTTGTTCAATATCCATGAGCAATGCTGGGACGACGAGCTACTTGATTTGTTCGATATACCCGCGTCGATGCTCCCCGAGGTGAAAGACTCAAGCGATGATTTCGGCACAATGGACACTCGCTGGTTGGGTGCCGAGCTGCCCATTGCCGGTGTGGCTGGCGACCAACAAGCCGCGCTGGTTGGCCAAGCGTGTTTTCAGCCGGGAATGGGGAAAAGCACCTATGGCACTGGGTGCTTTATGATCGTCAACACTGGCGAGACACCCTCTTTGTCGCGTAATCGGCTACTGACCACGATCGGTTATCGACTTAATGGCAAGCCCACTTATGCCATGGAAGGCAGTATCTTTGTAGCCGGTGCCACCGTGCAGTGGTTGCGCGATGGCCTGAATTTATTTGCAGATGCAGCGGAAACCGAAGCGCTTGCCCGTAAAACGCGTAGCGGGCACAGCGTTTATTTAGTCCCTGCGTTTACTGGCTTGGGCGCACCGCACTGGGATCCTAAAGCCCGCGGGGCGATTTTTGGCCTAACCCGCGACACCGGGATCGCGGAAATTGTCGCCGCCGGCCTTCAGGCGGTTTGTTACCAGACGCGTGATCTTCAACACTGCATGAATGACGACATGGAAGCGCCGCCCGGCAACTTGCGTGTCGATGGCGGCATGGTCAAGAACAACTGGGTCATGCAGTTTCTGGCCGATATGCTGAACGTGCAGGTGGATCGTCCAACAATTCTGGAAACTACCGCCCTGGGAGCCGCCTACCTGGCAGGTCTGCGACTAGGTTGGTATGAAACGCTTGATGATATTGAGCAGCTGTGGCGCTGTGAGCGTAGCTTCACGCCCAGCATGGAAGAAGCGACTCGCGATCAGCTTTATCAGGGGTGGCTAGACGCCGTCTCCCGTGTGCGCTCTGTGGATTAACGCTTGCCTATACGCCGCTATCGCCGTTAAGGGGTAGCGGCCAGCTATAATAAACCGCTTGCCTGTATTAGCCCTTCGTCGACTGGCGTCAATGTCTCCATGGCGTATACTTCCTTCCGCTTATCTAGGCCATTCGGCCTTATTTCCTGCCTGATCAGCGCACTTTGCGCCAGCGCCGTACCTTCTATGAAATTCTACAACACTCTTTGCGTCTATTTGCCGTGGATGTAGTCAAGCTACAACGCCGGCTGCGGCCAACGATGCATTGTGAGCTTTACGGCAGTGCACCATAGTGAAGTCATGGATCAGGGCGGTGTTTCGTTATCCCGATATGCCCTCCTGACCACTGCTACATTTGATGCGCTTTTGAATTATCCGGGCGCTTGAAGCGAAGGTCTTGTAACGCTTGTGACCCTATCGCAGTCACCGAACTGGACACTTATCCGGTCCAGCATGAGTAGCAACGTCACCATTCGTCATTAACAAGATGGCTGCTTAACGACTAACGATAATAGTAAGCAGCGGATGACCATACCATGAGGGTTTAACCATGAACTGCATCGAATTAAGTCAACAAGCCGACCGTATCGCGAATACCTTTAGCAAACAGGATCTTGCCAAGTTAGTATTGGCGCTAAAGGGCCAGAGGGAGTCGCTTCAGCACGCGGTTGAGGTAATCGATACGATCGATAGTCGCGTAGGCTACACGCTCGAAGAAGCATGGGATGAGGTATTGGCAGGCGATTCCCAGCTGCTGGTTGAGGATGAAGAATAGCCCGTAACTTACGTGCATTTCCTTCCCCCCTGACGGTTTCCGTTAGGGGGGGTTTATTATGGGCTGATGTTCACGCAAAGCCGCCCGTTTATGAAGGCACTTTTTGCATGGGGGTATAGGGTTGGGCCGTATCGCGGTGCTGGGCAAAATAGTCCTCAAAGCGTTCTTCTGCTTTCTCGCCAAACAACACACGGCAAGCTTCTTTTAATCCCTTAGAATGACGTAGTTGCTCGTGGTGAACCACTAGCGATACTTTTGCCCGCCGGCGAAGAAAATCTTCAAGTTGGGTAATCATTTCATGGTCGCGTGCGTGGGCAAGCTCGCAGCGAATATACTCTGTGCCCTCAATTAGAATGTCGGCTTCCGCAGGGTCTTGACGGATTTTTTCCAGCATGGGCATTGCCTGCTCGGCGTAACGCCGCCAAAGGCGCGATGAAAGGGGCTCTGAAGACGTAGCAGCCGTCATCGCATCCAGGTTCATGCGTTTTGCCTGATCCATAAATTGCTGTTTCACCGCGTTGGCGGGTTCGCCATACCAGCGGAAGCCTTGATCGGGTAGCGCGATGCCGAGTTGTACAACAGCCTCGGCAATTTCATCCCCTACGTTCAAACAGTCGGTCAGCTTGCCGCCAAAAATACTGATGTGAGCACTGTCCTTATTGGTATCAATTACATGCTTGCGGGATAGCTGTAGGAAATCACGGTCGCTTTCTTCTTCGGCTTTAATCGCTAACGGCCGAACGCCACAGCGCGTCGAGATGATATCGGTTTGATCGAGTGGCTTGTCGAGTGTCAGGCGTTTATTGATGTTTTCCAGCACAAAGGCAATATCCTCGGCGGTGACCTCCACCTCGGGATGCTCCATGTGCGTATCGGTGGTGCCAATACAGGTCCGATTGCCCATGGGAATCACAAAGAACAAACGACCGTCGTCAGCGAAAAATGCCAACACACGCTGCGAATCTGTCAGCTGCGGCACAATTAGGTGTATGCCCTTTGAATACAGGTGTTGATGGGTGGTCTTTTGTCCTGTCATGGCATTGTGTTGATCCACCCACGGACCCGCTGCATTAATTAACACCTTGGCGCGAATATCAAATGACTGGCCGTCAATCACGTTACGAGCTTTGGTTACCCAATAATCGCCGTGGCGTTCGGCACCTAGGGACTCAACATAATTTGTGGCGATGGCACCGTAGTTAAGGGCATGGCGAACAAAATTAAATACAAATCGTGCGTCATTGTCGTGCAGGTAGGCATCGGAATACTCAAAGCCGCCAACGGACCCATCGATATCGATGATGGGCTCTTCTTGCTTGATTTTCTTGGGGGACAGTAAACGAGGGCGCTTGGTAAAACCATTCCCCATTAGCCAGTAAAGCCAGGTGCCCGCCCACAAATAGCGTGGTGAGTGGCGAAAACCTTTGGTGATCGTGGTCAGAAAACGAATCTCCTGAACCGTTGACGGGTAACTTTTAATTAAATGATTACGACTTTTACACAGTTTACGAACCAGTGCGAAGTCTTTGCTTTCCATATATTTGATGCCGCCCCAAACCAGGTTTGAAGAGTGCATGCTGGTGCTGCCTGCAAAGTCACCTCGGTCAATCAAGGCCACGTTGGCACCTTTGCCCGAAAGCGCGGCAGCGGTGGCGGCACCGTTAATGCCGCCGCCGATAATCAGTACATCGAAGGCTTCGCTGTGTAGTTTTTCTATATTACGGTTACGCAGTTTCATAGCGGATCCAAATTAACAAAGAAAAGCCCCGTTCACGCTGGGCAGGGCGTTTAACCCACTCAGCCAGCCTTGTGGCGATGTATGGCGGCCCTGGTGGGCCGCCGTATTAGCGCGAGTATGCCGTTCTAAGCACCGCGTTAGCGGGTGCCTGCTGACATCCATTCTTCCATCATTTCGTCGTAAGGCACGGTGGTGCCCTGCGGCATTTCATCGTCAAGCTTTGGCTTGGGCGAGCCGTCTTCATCCAGCCATTCCTGCGGGTCGCGCTCGTCGTTGAGCACTGGCGCGTAGCTGTCGAATACGTTGGCACGGGCCAGGCGGCTCATGGTGTTGTCCATGTCTTCGGCCAGCTTATCCAAGCCTTCCTGTGGCGAGACTTCGCCGCTCATCACCGGTGCCAGGTTTTGCCACCATAGCGGAGCCATGCGCGGGTAGTCGGGCACGTTGGTGCCGGTAGGCGTCCAGTTGGACTCGTTGGGGCTGCGGTAGAACTCGACCAAACCGCCTAGCTTGGGTGCCATTTCGGTCATTTGATCCGAGAAAATATCCGACTCACGAATTGGCGTAAGGCCGTGCATCAGCTTTTCCAACGACGCGGTCTTGGATACGGTGAACTGAGCAAACAGCCAGGCAGCGGTGCGGCGGTCCTCAGGCGTTGAGTCAAAGAAGGTCCAGGCACCTACGTCCTGATAACCGACTTTCATGCCGTCTTCCCAGTACGGGCCAGTGGGCGAGGGAGCCATGCGCCACAGCGGGTTGCCTTCGTCATCGGTGACGGCCACTTCCGGGTCGGTCATGTCGGCGGTGAAGGCGGTGTACCAGAAAATCTGCTGGGCAATATGGCCTTGAGCAGGCACGGGGCCAGCCTCGCCAAACGTCATGCCCTGGGCTTCTTCTGGGGCGTAATCGGCTAGCCAGTCAACCGCTTTTTGCATGGCAAACACGGAAGCCGGCGAGTTGGTGGCGCCGCCACGGCTTACGCTTGCGCCGACCGGCTGGCTGTCTTCGTTAACACGAATACCCCAGTCATCAACCGGGTTGCCAAACGGCACGCCTTTGCTGCCCATACCGGCCATGGAGAGCCAGGAGTCGTGGAAACGCCAGCCTAGCGAGGGGTCGCGGCGGCCGTAGTCCATGTGGCCATAGACTTTCTCACCGTCGATTTCGCCAACGTGCTCGGTGAAGAACTCGGCAATATCCTCGTAGGCGGTCCAGTTAGTCGGCACGCCCAGGTCATAGCCGTAAATCTCGCGGAACTGCTCCTGGAAGTCTTCGCGTTCAAACCAGTCATGGCGGAACCAGTAAAGGTTGGCAAACTGCTGAGTGGGCAGCTGGTAAATATTGCCGTCCGGTCCGGTGCCGTACTGCAGGCCGATAAAGTCGTCAAGATCCAGTGTGGGCAGAGTGTAGTCGGCCCACTCGTTTTCCATGGCGTCAGACAGGTTGATCGTGGTGCCGTAGCGAATGTGCGTGCCGATGGAATCAGTATCGTTGACGAAGCCGTCATAGATGCTGTTCCCCGACTGCATCTGGTTTTGCATGGTATCGACCACGTCACCTTCACCGATGATGTTGTGGGTGACATTGATACCAGTGAGTTCGGTGAACGCCTCTGCCAAGACTTCGCTTTCGTAGACGTGGGTGGTTAAGCCCTCGGCGACGGTTTCAATGTCCATGTCGCGAAACGGCTCGGCGGCTTTGGCAAACCACATCAGCTCTTCGATCTTTTCCTCTCGGCTTAGTGTCGAGTCTTGGAAATGCTCATCGACCAGCCGTTCGGCAATGGCGCGCGCATCACTGTCATCCGCCGACAGCGTGGCGGATGCCAGCAGCAGGCTAGCGGCGAGGGTGGTGAGTTTGAAATTGTTATGTCGCATGTTGACCTCGTTGTGTTGTGATCTTCCCTAATGACGGAACCGTCCATGAAACCGCTACTTTGATTAGCGCCGGTTAGCCCCAGCGCATTAGCACCAACAGCCAGACAAACGATGCCGCCAGTGCCAACCAAATCGATAAAGAGGTGTAGCCAATTACTCCCAGGTGAATAAACGCGGCCGAGAGCAGACCAATAAACAGCCGGTCGCCGCGGGTTGTGCTAATCGGCAAAAAGCCCTTTCGCTCTATGGTGGGCGAGACAACTTCCCATACCGTCATCCCGGCCAGCATGGCCGCAATGGCGGAAAAGAAAATTGCCGTGGGCACTGTCCATACCATCCAAGACATACATCACCTCCTTAGGTACGACCCAGGGCAAAGCCCTTGGCGATATGGTTGCGAACGAAGTAGACCACCAGAATGCCGGGCAAAATGGTCAGCACACCGGCGGCGGCAAGCGTGCCCCAGTCGATCCCTGATGCAGTGGACGTGCGCGTCATGATCATGCCAATCGGTTGGGCACTGGTGGCGGTGAGCGTGCGGGCCAGCAGCAGCTCCACCCACGAGAACATAAACAAGAAGAACAGTGTGACGCCGATGCCCGAGCGGATCATGGGAATGAAAATCTTGATAAAAAAGCGCGGAAAGCTGTAGCCGTCGATATACGCCGTTTCATCGATCTCTTTTGGCACGCTGCTCATAAAGCCTTCCAGAATCCAAATGGCCAGCGGAATATTGAACAGGCAGTGGGCCAGCGCGACGGCAATATGCGTATCGAACAGCCCCACCGAGTAATACAGCTGAAAGTAGGGCAGCAAGAACACCGCAGGCGGTGCCATCAGGTTGGTTAACAGCCAGAAGAACAAATGCTTATCGCCGATAAAGCTGTAGCGGCTAAACGCATAAGCGGCAGGTAGCGCCACGCAAATGGTGATCAGCATGTTCATCAGCACGTAGGCGATCGAGTTGACATAACCCATATACCAGCTTGAGTTGGTAAAGATGCCAATATAGTTATCCAGCGTGATGTTCTCTGGCCATAGCGTCATGGAGCCTAATATCTCGCTGTTGGTTTGCAGCGACATATTGAGCAGCCAGTAAATCGGCAAAATCATTAAAAACAGATACAGCCCCAGCAGCACGCGGGAGCGCAGCCGACTGCGTGCGTTACGCTTGCGCCGTTTGGCAGGTGTCGTGCGGCTAAAAATCGTGTTGTACTTTTCGCCCTGCTGGGTATTTTCGAGTTGATAGCTCATGTCACGCGCCTCCCTGAGGATGTTTGTCTTTTTGCATGTGCATGATGGCGGTATAGAACACCCAGCTCACGAGCAGAATGACCAGGAAGTAGATGATCGAAAACGCCGCCGACGGCCCAAGGTCCTGCTGGCCGATAGCCATCGTGGCAAGCGACTGGCTTAAGAACGTGGTCGAACTGCCCGGCCCACCGCCGGTCAGCACGAACGGCTCGGCGTAAATCATGAACGAGTGCATAAAGCGCAGCAGTACGGCAATCACCAGCACATTGGTCAGCTTGGGCAGTTGGATGTAGCGAAACACCGCCCATTTGGAGGCTCGGTCAATGCGTGCTGCCTGGTAGTAGGCTTCGGGGATGGAGCGCAGACCGCTGTAGCAAAGCATGGCGACCAACGGCGTCCAGTGCCATACGTCCATTAATATGATGGTGATCCAGGCATCTGATGCGTCGCGGGTAATATTGTAGTCCACGCCTAATTGGCGTAAGCCCCAGCCCATCAGGCCAATATCGCCGCGGGTGAAGATTTGCCAAATGCTGCCGACCACGTTCCAGGGAATCAGCAGCGGTAGGGTAATCAAAATCAACACCGCCGAGGCCTGCCAGCCGCGTTTGGGCATAATCAGCGCAATGCCGATACCCAAAGGCACCTGAATGGCGAGAATCGTGAGCGAAAAGATCATTTGGCGGACAAACGCGACTTGCAGCTCAGGGTCGTTGAGCATGCTTTTAAACCATTCGGTGCCAGTAAAGAACCGGGCGTTGGCACCCAGCACGTCCTGAACCGAATAGTTGACGACCGTCATCAGCGGTACAATGGCGGAAAACGCCACCAACACCAGCATGGGAAGCACGAGTAGCCAGGCGCGGTTATTACGTATTTTATTCATGGTCTACCTCAACTCGGTACTCATCGACGTAAAGGCTTAGTTTGTCGTCTGGAAAGCGTACGTGAACCGTCTCACCCAGCGGCGGATGGTCCTCGGAAAGCCGCGCTTTGAACGTCTGTTGATTTAGCGAAAAGGTCAGAATGGCGTAGGTGCCAAGGTCTTGAACGTGCTGATTGTGCACCGCCAGGGTGTCGGGCTTGGCTGTCGCAAATACCTCGACAAATTCAGGCCGAATCCCAAGCTTTACGTTGTCGCTTTTAGCGCGACTCACTGCGCCCAGGTAGGCTGGGTTTAACGCAATGGCTTGGTCGCCAAAGTAGGCGGCGTGGTCTTGGTATCGCAGCGTGAAAAAGTTCATCCCAGGGCTGCCGATGAAGTAGCCCACAAAGGTGTGGGCGGGCGACTCAAATAACTCGCGGGGGGTGCCAAACTGCACCACCTGGCCTTCGTACATCACGGCGATTTTATCCGCGAAGGTAGACGCCTCTAGCTGGTCGTGGGTGACGTAAATCATGGTGATATTAAAGCGCTCGTGAATTTCCTTGAGCTTGCGCCGCAGCTTCCACTTTAACTGCGGGTCAATCACCGTGAGCGGCTCATCAAACAAAATCGCTGTCACGTCATCACGCACCAAGCCCCGGCCCATGGAAACCTTTTGTTTCTCGTCGGCGGTCAGGTTTTTGGCCTTGCGCGAGAGCAGCGGGGTCAGCTCTAGAATATCGGCAATTTCCAGTACCTTGGGCTTCACGCGATGCTCGGGGGTGTTCATGTTGCGCAGTGGAAACGCCAGATTATCGAACACCGTCATGGTGTCGTAGATCACTGGGAACTGAAAAACCTGGGCGATGTTGCGCTCCTCCGGCGGTAATTCGTTGACCAAGTGGCCGTCGAATAACACCTCGCCTTCGGAGGGGGCTATCAGTCCGGAAATAATATTCAAAAGCGTCGACTTACCGCACCCGGAAGGCCCCAGCAGTGCATACGCACCACCCTGGTGCCATGTATGTTGCATGTGGCGAATGGCGTAATCGGCCGCCGATTGCGGGGATTCGCTATAAGTGTGGGCAAGCGATTTAAGCTCGATCTCAGCCATGTGCAGCGCCCTCCATGAGATGCGTTGGGGTATGCACAATGCTGCCTTGCTGATCAAACACAAACAGCTTGTGAATCGGAAGGTGAACGTTGATAGCCTGATTCATACTCAACTCGTGAATGCCGACCAGGTGTAGCACCAGTGCAAAGTGCGGGTGGCGAACGTGTAAAAACGTTTCCGAGCCGCTGATTTCCGCCACATCGACGACGACTTCCAGGGCCAAGTCATCTTCCGCGCGGGGCGTGAGGCTCAAATGCGAGGCACGCACGCCAAACTGATAGTCGCCCGGTGGCAGCCGACGCAGGGCGTCGTCGCAAGCAAAGTGGGTGGTGCCATCGAAGGTGATTTGGTCATCTGTTAGCCGCCCGGGCAGAATGTTAATGGGCGGCTCGGAGAACATTTCAGCGCTTAACACACTGTTGGGTTCGCGGTAGGCCTGGTCAGTGGGGCCGTACTGCAACAGCCGGCCTTCGTGTAGCACTGCGGTATTGCCACCCAGCGCGAGCGCTTCATTGGGTTCGGTGGTGGCGTAAACGGCAATGCAGTTGCGCACTTTAAAAAGCTCACGCAGCTCATCGCGCAGTTCTTCGCGCAGTTTGTAATCCAGGTTAACCAGAGGTTCGTCGAACAAAATCACATCGGCATCTTTGACCAGCGCACGGCCCATGGCGGTGCGCTGCTGCTGGCCGCCGGAAAGCTCCTGCGGGTAGCGCTTAAGCAGATGCTCGATATGCAGCATTTCGGCAATTTCGCCCACGCGCTTATCAATCTCATGCGCCGGGTGTTTGGCCAGAATGAGCGGCGAGGCGATATTGTCGTAGACCGTTAAGCTGGGGTAGTTAATAAACTGCTGATACACCATAGAGACGTTACGGTGACGTACTGAAACGCCGGTAACGTCTTTGCCGTCCATCAGAATGCGCCCTTTGGTGGGCGCTTCAAGCCCAGCCATTAAGCGCATCAGGGTAGTTTTACCCGCCAATGTTCTGCCCAGCAGCACATTGAATGAGCCTGGCTCAAGCGCTAGGTCAACGTCGCGGATATAGGGAACACCACCCACAGTGTGTTCGATATTTTGCAAGTGTAGGGACATGCCAATCTCGCTAGCGTCGTTGTTATTGGAAAATCTAGCTTTCGTTTACGAAATTCTAGTTGATCGATTTCGAACATGCAACGCCTTTTATGTGCCGTTGGTAAGTCATTTGCGCATAAAAATCGAAAATTAAACGAAAGTATAGGCCCAAAAAAACCGGCCTCGCGGGCCGGTTATAAGTTGCAAGACTGCGCAAGCCGCTATTTGACGCTGGTTTCCGCCTTGTCGGCTTTGTTGTCAGCCGCGGGCTTAGCGTTATGGTCGATTAGCGTCGACTTATTCTTGGCAAAAGCGTCGTAGGCAAAATCATCCACAGTGAGCATTTCAAGCACTTCAGCCTCGAATTCGCGCATAAACTGAGCATCCTCTTCGCTAATCAGCGCTTTCTCTAGCGCCGCTTCGACACGTGCTTCAGGATGTAGCGCCGTTTGCGGAAGTTCACCTTTGGCGTAGGCTTTGTTGACCGTGCGATAAAGGGCTTCTGCGCGGTCATAGTCCACCAGCAGTGCGTTGTAGCGCGCTAACGGGTTGGGCTGCTCGCCGTCGTCCTTATCCCAGGTGTTTTCCAGCAGTTTGCTGCGCAATGCGCTGTGCGTCGAAACACGCTGGGCGATATCCCGTGCAAAGTCGTCATGGGGCTTGTCCCAGCGACGACCTGTTGGCATGACGATCACTTTAAGTGTTTTGCCCAGTGCGCGATTGGGTAGATTATCGAAAATCTCGACAAAAGCTTGCTCAGCACGCTGGAGCAGGAAGCGGCAACTGTAGTGCAGTAGGGCTTCTTCGCCTTCTACCTTAGTGCCCGACTGCCACTGCTTAAGCACCATGGAAGCGAGGTAAAGATTGGAAAGCACATCGCCTAAGCGTGCGGAAAGCATTTCGCGCTTTTTCAAAGCCGAGCCAAGGCTTGCCATGGCAGCATCGGCGCATAGGCCAAAGCCGGCTGAGAGACGCGCGATGTCCTGGGCATAGACAGTGGCGGGGCCATCGAACGGCACGTTGGGTTTGCCAATGCCGAAGCCTAGCGTGAAGGCGCGCGCCGCGTTGCCAAAGATCAAGCCGGCGTGGCTAAAGAACGCCTTGTCGAACGCTTTGATATCATTGGCGTCTTTGGCAGCCAGCTCTTCGAGCACGTAGGGATGGCAGCGAATTGCGCCCTGACCAAAGATCATCAAATTGCGGGTCATGATGTTGGCGCCTTCCACGGTGATTGCCACCGGGTTGGCGCTGTAGCCTATCCCTAAGTAGTTGCGCGGGCCAAGCGTGACCGCCTTGCCACCGTGTACGTCCATGGCGTCGGCCAGAATGTCGCGCTGGAATTCGGTCAGCTGGCTTTTCAGGATCGCCGAGGGGACCGCTGGCTTTTCGCCATGATCGATCAGATTGGCGGTTTGATACACCGTCGCCTGAGCGATGTAGCCCAGCGCTGCCATGCGCGCCAGGGGTTCCTGAACGCCTTCCATTTCCGCCACGGGGACGTTGAACTGGCGACGCACGCGAGTAAAGCCCCCGCTCCAGCCCAGTGCATAGCGCGCCGTGCCGGTGGCACCCGAGGGCAGGGTGATGCAGCGGCCGATGGAAAGACACTCAACCAGCATGCGCCATCCTTGGCCGATCATATCCGGGCCACCGATAATGGTATCCAGCGGCACAAAAACATCGTTGCCGATAATCGGGCCGTTCATAAACGGGCTGCCAATCGGGTGGTGACGGCGGCCAATGTCCATGCCGTCGGTATCGCGGGGAATCAACGCCAGCGTAATACCGCGGTCTTCTTCATCGCCGAGCAGGTTGTCTGGGTCAAACAGACGAAACGCAAGTCCGACCACGGTGGCAATGGGTGCCAGGGTGATCCAGCGTTTTTCAAAGTTAAGCCGCAGGCCTAAGACTTCTTTGCCGTCGACCATCTGCTTGCACACCACACCGGTATCCGGCAGCGAGGTGGCGTCTGAACCAGCACGCGGGCCCGTCAAGCCAAAGCAGGGGATTTCACGGCCATCGGATAAGCGCGGCAGGTAGTGATCTTTTTGCTCTTGCGTACCGTACTTGAGCAGTAGTTCGCCTGGGCCTAGCGAGTTGGGGACGCCGACGGTGACCATTAGCGTCTCGTTGGCTGATAACTTTTGTAGCACCATCGACTGTGCTTTGGCAGAGAAACCCAGCCCACCGTACTCCTTCGGAATAATCATGCCGAAGAAGCCTTCTTTTTTCAGGTAATCCCACAGCTGCTGGGGTAAATCTGCGCGCTCAATGGTGATGTCCCAGGCGTTACACATGCCAGCGGCTTTAGCGCACTGGTTGTCTAGGAAGGCTTGCTCATCTTCACGCAGACCGTCGTCTTTATAGTTGAGCAGCTTGTTCCACTGGGGCTTGCCGGAAAACAGCTCGCCGTCCCAAGCGACGGTGCCCGCTTCCAGGGCGGTGCGCTCCGTATCGGAAACCTTGGGCGCGACTTTTTTGAACATCGCAAACACCCGTGGGGTGAGCCATTGGCGGCGCAATGCGGGTAAGCCCGCTACTGCTACAGCGGCAGCGCCCAATAGAAGCAGTACGCCGATAACACTGGCATCTACCAGTAGGCCAACCAGGCCAAGTACGCCAAGCACGGCTAGGGCTGCTGGCGCGCCCGCCTCGCGGCGCATCACCACAAGCAGGCCGATAATGGCCAGCACAATCAGTAGTAGGGTGAGCATAAAGCCTCTCCATGTTAGGGGTAGTGCGGTATGATTCGTTTACATATTTAAACGGATGTTTGAATATTGGCAGACCTGTGCCATCCAGTGCAAGTATTTCGGTGCCTTTTTGCGGGTATAAAAAAACGCCGCAGCGAGGCTGCGACGTTTTAGAGTTTTACCCTCAGGGCTTGGTTCAGTGTTGTTTGGCAGGGGCACCGTTGGCAACGTAATAATCGACGTCAGCACGGGGCAGCGGCTCGCGCCCACGGATTCGGTCGGCGATTTTTTCCGCCAACATAATAGTGGGTGCGTTGAGGTTGCCGGTGGGGATGACAGGGAATAATGATGCGTCAACGACGCGCAGACCCTCGAGTCCATGTACTCGCCCTTGGCCGTCAGTCACTGCCATTATGTCATCGCCCATCCGGCAGCTGCCGCAGGGGTGGTAGGCCGTTTCCGCGTGCTGTTTGACGAACTTGTCCAGCTCTTCGTCGCTTTGCACGTTTGGGCCTGGTGCAATCTCGCGGCCACGGTATGGGTCAAACGCCGGTTGGGCGATGATATCGCGCGTCAAGCGAATGGCGTCGCGGAATTCTTGCCAGTCTTTGTCTTTCACCATGTAGTTAAACAAAATACTGGGCGCTGCGTGGGGATCTTTTGATGTCAGTCGGATACGCCCACGGCTTTCCGAACGCATGGACCCAACGTGGGCCTGAAAGCCGTGGGCCTGTACCGCACTTTTGCCGTTATAGCTGATGGCGATGGGCAAAAAGTGGTACTGGAGGTTGGGCCATTCTTCTTCATCGCGGCTGCGAATGAAACCACAGGATTCAAACTGGTTGCTGGCACCTACGCCAGTGCCTTTGAACAGCCACTCGGCGCCTATCTTGGGCTGGTTGTACCATTTGAGCGCCGGGTAGAGTGAAATAGGCTCTTTGCACTCGTACTGGATGTACATTTCCAGGTGATCCTGGAGATTTTCACCCACCCCGGGCAGGTCGTGCACGACGGGGATATCCAGTTCGCGGAGCAGCTCGGGATCACCAACGCCTGAACGCTGAAGAATTTGCGGTGAGGCAATGGCACCACCGCAGAGCAGCACTTCACGGCGAGCGTAGGCCTGCTGTTTTTCGCCTTTCTTTTCGTAACGAACGCCTACCGCACGCTTGCCTTCAAACTCGATTACATCGGTTACCGCGTGGGTTTCGATGGTCAGGTTTTCGCGCTGCTTGGCAGTATCCAGGTAGCCACGGGCAGTTGACGCACGCCGACCGTTGGGCGTCACGAAGCGGTCCATGGGGCCAAAGCCCTCCTGCTGGTAGCCATTGACGTCCTCGGTTTCCGGGTAACCTGCCTGCTTGCCGGCTTCGATAAAGGTGCGATACAGCGGGTTATTGCCAGCTTTTGGCGTAGTTACACTCACCGGACCGTCACCGCCGTGGTAATCGTTTGGCCCGATGTCGCGGGTTTCGCTTTTCTTGAAGTAGGGCAGACAGCTTAGGTAGTCCCAGTCTTCAAGACCCGGCTGCTTGGCCCAGTGGTCATAATCCAGCGCGTTGCCGCGGATATAGCACATGCCATTGATCAGCGAAGAGCCACCCAGACCCTTGCCGCGACCGCATTCCATACGGCGGCCGTCCATATGCGGTTCCGGGTCGGTTTCAAACGCCCAGTTATAGCGCTTGCCCTGCAGCGGATAGGCCAGTGCAGCAGGCATTTGGGTGCGAAAATCAAAGCGATAATCCGGCCCTCCGGCTTCGAGCAGCAGGACGCTCACGGCGCTGTCTTCGGTGAGCCGAGTCGCGAGCACATTGCCCGCCGAGCCTGCACCGATAATGATGTAATCAAATTCGCGTGGTTGAGACATCAGTGTTTCTCTCATCAAGATGGTAATCAGCTAAGTGTTTGAGAGTGTTGATTCAGGAGTTAAAACACTGACTCAAACGGCCCCATCTCGATCTGTACTGACTTGGTCTGGGTATAGTGATTTAGCGTCTCAACCCCGTTTTCGCGACCAATGCCTGACTCTTTGTAGCCGCCTACCGGCATTTCGGACGGAGATTCACCCCAGGTGTTGACCCAGCAGATCCCCGCTTCCAGCTGATGAATCACGCGGTGCGCACGGTTCAGGCTTTCGCTGAAGACACCGGCGGCCAGACCATACTTGGTATCGTTGGCGCGGCGAATGACTTCCGCTTCGTCATCAAAGGCGAGCACTGACATCACCGGGCCGAAGATTTCTTCGCGAACGATGCGCATGTCGTCGGTGCAATCGGTGAACACGGTGGGTGCAGCCCACGCGCCATTAGCGTAGCTGCCAGTGTTCCAGTTATCGCCGCCTATTAGCACGCGTGCGCCTTGCTCTTTGCCAAGGGCAATATAAGACAGCACTTTTTCCTGGTGCTCAAAGCTGACCAGCGGGCCAAAGTTGACGTTTGGGTCCATGGGGTCGCCCGCTTTAATACGCTTCACGCGCTCCACCAGCTTGGCCTCAAAGGCCTCTTTGACGCCGCGCTCGACAAATACCCGCGTGCCATTGGTACAGATTTGGCCGCTGGAGTAGAAGTTGGCCATCATGGCCGCATCGGCGGCGCGGTCGAGGTCGGCATCGGCGAACACGATTAATGGTGACTTGCCGCCGAGCTCCATGGTCACATCTTTAAGTGTCGAGCCAGCGGCCGCTGACATCACCTTCTTACCGGTTCCCACTTCACCCGTAAATGATATTTTATCGATGCCTTCGTGCTCCGTTAGCATCGCGCCCACGCGGCCGTCACCCTGTACAACGTTGAAAACGCCATTGGGTAACCCGGCTTCGGTGAAAATTTCCGCAAGCTTCAGGGCCGTCAGCGGGGTGACCTCGCTGGGCTTAAAGACAATGGCATTACCTGCCGCTAGCGCAGGCGCCGCCTTCCAGCAGGCAATTTGAATCGGGTAGTTCCAGGCGCCAATCGCCCCAATCACTCCCAGTGGCTCGCGACGGGTGTACACAAACGAGCTATCACGCAGGGGTATCTGGCTGCCCTCAATAGCGGGGGCCAAGCCTGCGTAATACTCCAGTGCATCCGCGCCTGTGACAATATCGACGCTTGCGGTTTCGCTAATCGGCTTGCCGGTATTGCGGGTTTCTAGCTCAGCCAATTCGTCATTACGCTCACGCAGAAGCGCTACGGCGCGCAACAGAATGCGCGAGCGTTCCATACCAGTCATGGCAGCCCATTCACGCTGGCCACGCTTTGCGGCTTCAACCGCGCTGTCGACGTCGGCTTGGCTCGCTTGACCTACCGTTGCCAGCAGGCTGCCATCAAAAGGATTGGTGATGGTGAAGGTTTCGCCTGATGTGGCATCAACCGGGTGACCATTAATAAATAGGGGCTGTATGTCTTGAGCGGCCATGGTGGTCTCCTTAATTAGATTCGGCAATGGATGCCTGCTGTTGGCACCCATGGTGAGCAAGTAATTGGTCAAGATAGGTGTGGGCCAGGTAACGGGCCTCTTCAGCGTCTAAGCCTTCCGGCGCGAGCGCACCGCGAAGCCATAGACCGTCGATCATCGCGGCCAAACCCCGTGCTGCATTGCGGGCCTCTGGCCGGGGCATCACACGGCTAAACTGGTGGCATAAATTAGCGTAAAGGCGGCGGTCGTTTACGTACTGCAAGCGCAGCAACATGGGTTTGTGCATGCTGCTTGCCCAAAAGGCGAGCCAGGTTTTGGCAGCCGGCCCGGTGACCTGAGTGCGGTCGAAGTTACCTTCAATGATCGCCCCAATGTGCGCGCGGGGAGATTCATCTTCTAATGCGCAGCGGCGGACATAAACGGCGTGGTTTAAGTCCGTTAAGATTTGCCGCATGGTGGCTTCCAGTAGGCCATCCTTGCCACCAAAATAGTGGCTGATAATGCCTGCTGAAACCCCCGCATGGCGGGCGATTCGGATGACAGTGGCTTCTGCTAATCCGACCTCATCAATGGCCGCCATGGTGGCTTTGATCAACTGCTGGCGGCGTATTGGTTCCATTCCCACCTTAGGCACAGCTTTCACTCCTCACGTTGAATGCCTATTCATCCCCTCAACTTGAAAAACAGAGGTAGGCATGATTACCTAGATATAGTCGCATTTTTTTATTGAACGTTCAATCAATAAAAAGATGTTGCTTCTACCTGCCAAGGCGTAAACGTCGGGTGGGTGTTCGACAACTTGATTAAAAGGGGATACTGCATGAAGGGAACACGTTTAGGCATGATGGGCGCGATGGTCGTAACGGCGGGTCTGCCTTCCCTAGCGATGGCCAACGAGTGCAGCACCGTTCGCTTTGCTGAGGTAGGCTGGACCGATATTACTGCAACCACGGCGCTTGCCAGTGAAGTATTGGAAGGCATGGGTTATGAGACGCGTGTGGATACGGTATCGGTACCGATTGCCTATTCTGGCATGGAAAACGGTGACTTTGATGTCTTTCTAGGTAACTGGATGCCGTCGATGGCGTCTATCAGCGACCCCTATACCGAAAAAGGTAGCGTGGACCGATTGACCGCCAACCTTGAAGGCGCTAAATACACCCTCGCAGTCCCGCAGTATGTTTACGACGCGGGCGTTACCTCGGTTGAGGACTTGGCCGAGCATGCGGACAAGTTTGACAACGATTTGCATGGCATTGAAGCGGGTAACGACGGCAATGAGCTGATTCAACAAATGATCGATGACGATGCCTTCGACCTTGGCGATTGGGAAGTGGTTGATTCCAGTGAAGCCGGCATGTTGGCCGAGCTGAGTGCACGGGTGCCTGACGAAGAGTGGATGGTGTTCCTGGGTTGGGAACCACACCCCATGAACACTAACTTCGACATGGCTTATCTGGAAGGTGCAGGCGATTACTTTGGGCCGGACCTGGGTGGTGCCACGGTATATACCAATACGCGTGGCGGCTACGTTGAAGAGTGTCCCAACGTCGGTGAACTACTCGACAATATGACGTTCACGCTCGAGATGGAAAACCAGCTGATGGGCGAAATCATGGACGATGGGGAAGACCCCCGTGATGCAGCGCGTGCATATCTCAAGGAAAACGATGATCTGCTAGGCGAATGGTTAGCTGGCGTTGAAACCATCGATGGTGAGCCTGCTGAAGAAGCTGTGCGTAGTGCACTTCAATAAGCCTCAGTGATGGTTGAAGGCGGGCCGGTTCTCGGCTTGCCTTTTGCCGTTAAGGTAGGCACAATACGTCTCCGCTGATGTCGGAAAGGCTACGTAGCTCAGTTGGTTAGAGCACATCACTCATAATGATGGGGTCCCCTGTTCAAATCAGGGCGTAGCCACCACTCAGCGTAGGTAGACTCGTAAACGAGTCAGCCGTAATGGTGGCCCCTTAGGTCCTCCCGCAACGCTAAACTGCAAACCCCGCCAGGCCCGGAAGGGAGCAACGGTAGTGGTGGATGCGTGTGCCGGGATGTGGCTTTTGGGGCCGCCTCCATTTATACCCCGCTTTTTTCGTTAATCTCCCTTTTTGCGACCTGTGCCTGCATCCAAGGCAGTGACTCACTTCGCCTGCCTGTGGCTCAACAGGCTGTCTCTTCTGGCAATCGTTTAAGATTTCTCAAGTTCCGCCCATTTAGCTTTGTGCGTTAGGTCGCGTCACGATAAAGGTGGCAACGCCACAAAAGAAAACGGCCATTCCCGCCAGTAATAAGGGGCTTCCACCGCTTGCCCAAAGGGTAAACCAGCTGGTAACCAGTAAAAGTAATGCAATGATTTTAGCCCGTTTGGGGATTGCCCGCTGTTCGTGCCAAGCCTTTAGATAAGGGCCGTAGCGAGGGTGGTGGTATAACCAGTGGGCTAAACGAGGCGAACCCTTGGTGGCTGCCCATAAGGCCAGCAATAGAAACGGTGTGGTAGGCACAAGAGGTAAGACAATCCCCGCTACTCCCAGCCCGATGCACAGATAGGCTAGCCCGCACCAAGCTAACTGTGTCAGTCGCATTATGCCTCTGTGCCAGTATATTTAGCCCCTAGTATAAGTGACCCGTTCAGCATGGCAAATCCCACGCCAGCTTTGCTTACTGCCGCTGAGTGGGTAACGCTTTAGCGTGTGAACCGCGTTTAGACCCATCGCTCGATTTGTACCTGACTCAGCGGTACTTTGGAAATCCGGCCATCATGGCTGTTAGCGACTAGAGGCTTCTATGAAAAAAACGCTCGCGTTGCTGGGGCGGTGGATGGCGGTGTCAATCTTGCTGCTGGGGGTGCTGTTGGCTGGGCCGGTATGGATGTTGGCCAGTGATCAGATCGTTACAGATGGGCATTGGTCGGCACTTGATCGCACTTCAGCGGATATTGCCCCGTCGCCAGAGGATGTCTCGGAAGCGGTCGTTCAGGTTTACGCTGCCCGCGCGTATAACTGGCGGGGTGCTTTTGGCGTGCATATCTGGATCGCCACTAAATCGCAAAATGCTGACCACTACCGGTTGCACCAAGTATTGAGCTGGCGTCGACCCACTGTAGTATCGTCGACTGATACACCGGACCGCTCTTGGTTTGGCAACCCGCCGGAATTGCTGGCAGATTATCGCGGTGAGCAAGCCCAGCAGATGATTCCCCAAATTGCCGATGCTGCGTCACGTTTCCCTTATGCCGACCTGTACCGAGTCTGGCCTGGCCCTAACAGCAATAGTTTTATCGCCTGGATTGCGCGTGAAGTGCCAAGCCTTAAGGTGGCGCTGCCCGTTACTGCTGTTGGCAAAGATTACTTGTTTGATGGGGTGGTTGCGCCGGTACCGAGCGGTACGGGTTACCAGCTGTCTTTAGGAGGCGTCGTTGGGTTACTGGTTGCGTTGGAGGAGGGTATAGAGGTGAACATTTTGGGGCTTGGAGTGGGCATTGATGTAATGCGCCCAGCGTTAAAGCTGCCTGGTATCGCTCGGTTGGGCATGCCAGCCAAGGTCATGGGAAATCGCCAGTAAACGGCAAAGCGTATTGCAAGGCTTGGTGACGAATTGCTGCCAGGATTACGCAGAGAAGGGAAAAATGATGTACTATGTCTGTAAATACATTAATTGCATTTTTGTTTTTACAGAATAGGTAATGAGCATGTCGATGCAAACGCTAACTGAACTGGCCTATAACAAATCTGCGGCGGCTGTTGGCTTGAAGGCGGCGGTGCGCATTTTGGACAAATGGCAGGCAACCGGCGAGCAAGGCGAGGCGATTTTGCGCGTATCGCACAGTACCTATGCCCGCGCTCGGCGCGGCGATTTGGCTGAGATCAAACTGGATAGCGACCAACTCACCCGGATCAGCTATTTGCTTAATATTCATGCGGCGTTACGCATGCTGTTCGAGAATCCAGATAATCTGTACGGGTTTGTCTCAATGGCCAATCACAACCCTTACTTTAATGGTCGCACGCCGCTTGAGGTGATTAGCAGCGGTGACTTTGCCGCGCTTTACGAAACGTTTAAGCGCATTGATAGCATGCGAGGTGCTCAGTGGTAGCACCGAGTGATCTGCCAGCATGTGCCACAAACCAGGTGGAAAGCTACCGCTTGATCCACAGCAAGTTTCCGCCGATTGGGCTATTTGACGATGTGGCAGACGCTGACGAATTTGAGGCGTTATATACGCTTCAGGCGTTAACCAATCCACGCCTGCGCAATGAAGTAGGCGACCTGGGGCTTTTGCCCGTCGATGAAATACCTTTCGGCATTCGCGGCTGTTCTTATGCGACTGCGCCCTTTACCCACGTGAACCCCAATGGCTCGCGTTTTAGCGATGGCAGCTTTGGCGTGCTGTATGTCGCCGATTCCCTCTCTGCCGCGATTGCTGAAGTCAAATACCATCAGCAAGCATATTGGCAGAAGGTGCCATCGCTGCACTTTGAGCGCTTTGTTTTTAGAGGGTTGAAGTGTGTGTTCGATGAAGGCGGCTGCCGTGATGCATTGACGTTAGCGCGAACCCATGCCATTTATCATCTGGATGCTTACCACGCGTCTCGGGAGTTGGGTGGTGAATTGCGCCGTTCGGCCAGTGTCGGGCTGCGGTATCACTCGGTGCGTTATGAGGGTGCGATCTGCTGGGCGCTGATGACACCTCAGTATGTAAGGGATGTGATTCAGACCACGCATCTGGAAATGATATGGAACGGTTCTATTGCTCAGGTTAACCGGCTTTCCGCGATACCCGTGCAGCAAAAATAGCGGCTTAGCTTATTTTTGCTGCTGCTTAGTGAAGCGCTGCATAATAGCGAGCGTTTCATCACTGACATGGTGCTCCATGCCCTCGGCATCAATGCGTGCAGTGGTATCGCGAACTCCCAGGGCGCGCAAGAAATGCAGCACAATGTCATGGCGCGCCCGAGAGGTTTCGGCCATTTTTTGGCCTTCCTCAGTCAGGAAAAGAGACCGATAGGGTCGGCTCGTCACCAGTCCCAGCTCATTTAAGCGTCGGATCATTTTTGACACGGTCGCCTGGCTAACCGCCATGCGGCTAGCGATGTCAGCCGCGCGTGCTTCGCCCCGATGGCGCAACAGGTCGCCAATCAATTCCACATAATCTTCGATAAGCTCGGTTTCGTGGGCGTTGCGCACGGTTTCGTACTGCTGCGCATGCTGCTCTACAGGCGGCAGTGCATCGCCACTCAGGCGTGAAGTAGGCGGCAACGGTTGGTGTTCGTGATCGCTCATATTGGCTATATAGGTTGGCTATCAGAGTGAGTAAAAACGTTGATTAGCATGGTAGCGTATTTTTTGGAATAATTGTTAGCCAAGGCTAAACTATTTGCATGATGCTTTTTAAGTGAGCTAAAGTTGTGTTTAACACGATCCTATCACAGTGGAGAGTCATTATGCGCCAACGAGATAAGAGGCTGACGTTCTGCATACCCCTGGTATTTACCGCAACCGTGGCCAGTGCTCAGGCGGATCAAGACGCGTCGCCTCTCAAGGTGGCTGTCACCTTTTCGGTATTGGGTGACCTGGTTGAGCAAGTGGCGGGGGATAGTGCCGAGGTATCTGTGCTGACCCCGATTAATGCCGAGGTACACGAGTGGGAGTTAACGCCTGACAACTTTGCCGCCCTGGAAGACGCTGATGTGGTGTTTTACAACGGCTATCAGCTAGAGCAATGGATGTCGCAAGTCAATGCCACGGTGGATGACGATACCCCTGTCGTGGCGGTGGCCGAGGCGTCGGGCTACCCGACTCAGACCATCGTCACCGGTGATATGGAAGGCGATGTCGATCCCCATCTGTGGATGGACCCGCGCGCGGCGGTAGCCTACGTGAAGGCGATTGCCGATCAGCTTGAAGACGCGCTACCTGACCAGGCAGACGACATTCAGCGCCGTGCTGAAAAGACTGAAGCATCACTCGATGATCTGCATGTTGAGCTACAAGAAACTCTTTCCTCAATACCTGAAGAGCGTCGTGTGCTGCTTTCCAGCGAAGCTGCGTTTCTTTACTTCGCCGATGCTTACGATTTCGAACACGATGGCATCTGGGGCACCAACGCTGAAACGGAAGGCTCACCGCGCCAGCTAATGCGGGTCATCGACATGATTAATGAGCGAAAGCCAGCCGCCTTGTTCTGGGAAAGCACCATTTCTGATCGACATGTCACCAGCGTGGCGAATGATACGAACCTGCCTGTGGCCGGCCCTCTGTATGTCGATTCGCTGAGCGAGCCCGATGGCGATGCGCCCGATTATTTCGCCATGCTGCGCCACAACGCTGAGCTTTTGCGTGATCATTTGGCAAGCGAGTAATCCGTCATGTCCCTAAACCCTGACACATCCACCGCCGCCATTGAGATTGAAGGTCTGTATGCGGCTTATCAGCGCAAGCCGGTGCTGGAAAATATCGACCTGGTGTTTCCGGCCGGTCAGTGGACCACCATTGTGGGTCCTAATGGAGCGGGTAAATCGACGCTTTTCCATGTACTGACAGGCAGTATGAAACCTTTGCGTGGCCGGGTTCATGCCTTCGGTCAGCCTATTGCCGAGCACCGCCGAGCAGGTCAGATTGCCTATATGGCCCAGCGAGAGGCCATCGAATGGGACTTTCCCGTGTCAGTGTGGGAGACAGTAATGGGCGGCCGCTTCGGCCATATGCGCCAGGATGCTTGGTGGCGGCGTTGTCTGCCCGCGCGCTGGTATCACCCACGTCACAGTGAGGCCGTGCGCAATGCATTGACCGCTGTTGACATGCTGGCGTTTTCGGACCGGCCAATTGGCGCGCTTTCCGGCGGGCAGAAAAAACGTGTACTGCTAGCGCGAGCCCTCGCGCAGCAGGCCAAAATTTTGCTACTTGACGAGCCGCTTGCCGGCGTTGACCCGCCCAGCGAAAAGCTCATTTTAGATGTTCTATGCCGCGAACGGCAGGCAGGTAGCACCATTATTATGGTGACGCACGATATGCCAAGCGCGCGCCGTTATGCTGACCGTGTCGTGCTGATTAATCGAGTGATTCGTGGCGTGGGCCGCCCAGACGACATGCTTAGCGATACCAAGCTGGCGGCGTTGGCCGTCAGCGCTATTGATGCCTCGGCTGACGATAATGGATTAATATCCAGCTCACTTACCACCGCGACAGGTTAACCAGGAGGCGCTGCGACCATGGAAGTGCTAGATACCTTAAGCTCCGCGCTGGTGAACGGTCTGATGAGTGCCCTCATGGTGGTGGTCAATCTGCTGCCTGATACCTTGTCGGACGCCTTTCAGTACCGCTTTATGCAACGCGCGCTGTTGACCTCGGTCATGGTGGGGGCGATCTGCGGACTGCTGTCGTGCTACGTGGTGCTCAAGCGCTGGTCACTGCTGGGGGATGCCATTTCTCATGCGGTGCTGCCCGGCGTGGCGATTGCCTACCTGCTCGGCTGGCCGTTTTTTATCGGTGCGTTTATTACCGGCGCGCTGACCTCAATAGGCATAGGGGCTATCGAGCGCCATACACGCATTAAGTCGGATGCCGCGATGGGGCTGATGTTTACTGGCGCTTTTGCGTTGGGGATTGTGATCATCAGCAAGATCGCCTCCAGTACCCACCTGATGCACATCCTGTTTGGCAACGTGCTCGGCGTGCGCGAATCCGCGCTTGTGCTCACCCTTGTCGCCAGCGTTATCGCGCTGCTGGTGGTGTGGCTCTGCTTTCGGCCGCTACTGCTATACGCCTTCGACCCCCAGCAGGCGCAGGCGCTTGGCTTCAACACCAGCGTGATTCACTACGGGCTGATTCTGCTGTTGACGTTGACCATTGTGGCGAGCCTCGAAACCGTGGGCATCATCCTGGTGGTGGCGATGCTGATAACGCCCGGGGCCACCGCCCACCTGCTCACCGATCGGTTTCGTACTATGATGCTGATTTCGGTTGCTGTGGGCGTAAGTTCAGCGGTGATCGGGCTATGGCTCTCGGCCGCGCTGGATGTGGCTTCGGGCGGTACTATCGTGCTGGTCGCCACCGGCTGGTTCTTCGCGGCGCTGGTGTTTTCACCCAGGCACGGCGTGCTGGCCCGCCAATGGCGGCGCTGGCGCCTGGGCTGAATGGCGCCTTATGGCGTGGTGGGTGTCGCGGGCGACTGCAGACGTTCCCAGGTTTTTTCGGCGATACCGATGCCGGCGCCCGCCATCAGCAAATAGGTTTGATCCGCGCCGGCCTCCATCAAGGGGGCTTCTTCATCGGGATAGTTGATACCGGCAATGATCGTGCCTTTGAACCCCGCCTTGCGCAGCTGGCGGGTGGCAAATAGCTTGCTTTCGGTATTGGGCGTTGCCAGCACCACGGCGTCAAGGGCCTGAATATCCAGGTGCGACCAGAAAGAGACGTCTTCCACATCGGCATAGCGAACGTCGCGCTGAGAAGCGGCTACCTTGTTGGGATCGGAATCGACTCCCACCACCCGTAAATGGTTCTCGACAAAAAAATCGTAGGCGGCACTGCCGGTGCGGCCCATGCCGATGACCAACAGTGTTGCATCGCCCAGGGTGACGGGCTGCTCATCGGGATGGCGTAAATGACGCTCAAAGCGGGTCAGGCGCGCCTCAAAACGATCAAACAGGGCGTGGGCGACCCGGTTGAGTGGTGCGGAGATGATAAATGAAAGCGCCACGGTGAGTGCCAGCGGCACCAGCCAGTCTTCCAGCAGGCTGGCCGCCACGATCAGGCCGAACTCGCTGTAGGCGGTGAGGCTAAGGCCCCCCAGGAAAGCGCTGCGGGCGCGAACCTTGAAGACAATCAGCAGGGCAAAGAACAGTGCGGCTTTCAGTGGCAGCAGCAGCGACATGACACCAGCGAAGATCAGCGCGTTGGTGTCGGGCAGGCCCGACATGCCTATCTGCAGGAAAAAACTGATCAGCAGTATTTCCTTGAGCCCCCACAGCGCCTTGGACATTTCCTGGGCACGCGGATGTTTGGCCAGCAATAGCCCCATCACCAGGGCGCCCACCTCGCCGCTGAGCCCCACGATATCAAACCCCATGCCGCCGACGGCAATGGCCAGCACCGCCCCCATCAGCACCAGCATTTCATCGTGCTGGGCAATGCTCATCAGCCAGTAAAGCACCGGTCGGAGGAGCGGCAGGGCCAGGATCCAAAGTGCCCACCAGGAGGGAGACTGGCCGCTGTAAATGCTGATGGCGGCCAATGCCACGAGGTCCTGGATGATCAGGATGCCGATCGCCAGTCGCCCGTGCAGCGCTCGCAGTTCTCTTTTGCCCTCGAGCACCTTGGCAGCCAGTACTGTGCTGGAAAACGACAGCGCAATGGACAGCAGAATGGCGGTGTCGAGCGCCAGGCCCATAAAGACCACAAAGCCCGCAGTGAAAATAAAGGTAGTAATGCTGAGGTGGATAAAAGCGCCGCCCAGCACGGCGGGCTCGACGAGGTTTCTAAGGTTGAGTTTCAGGCCAATGGTGAATAGCAGCAGCAATACGCCGAGGTGTGCCAGATGCTCGAGCAATGGACCGGTCTCGGTCGGCAAACCCAGATAGGGACCAGCGAAATTAAGCGCAAACCCGGCCGTTAAAAAACCCACCAGAGGAGGTAGGCTGAGTTGGCGAGCGGCAATCCCGAAGATAAACGCAAACGATAAAATAATGACTTCAAACATGCACAGACCCTAGCGTATGGAACGGACGGGTTATTTTCTTACTCGCCAATGCTTTTGCATTTCAACAAAGGTGAATGACGCCGACCAGGTGATCAATACAAAACCGGTGAGTGCCAAGGTGCCATACAGGAAACGAATCGGGCCGGTGGCATAAACGTCCCCGTACCCTACCGTGGTATAGGTGACGGCCGCGAAGAAAATATGATCCAGCAGGTTGAAAGCGCTATAGCCGTTCAGCGCGCCGATGCCTTGCAGCTCGACCAGCCACCACCCCGTGAGGCCGAATAGCCAGATTTCGGCGATGTGTGTCATCAGTACACCGAACGCCATGCCCAGGATACGCTGACGGTGGGGTCTGTGTGACCGCTCTATCTGGCGGGAAATGATCCAGAGTGCTTCATAGTGCAGCAGAACCGCGAGCACGACAGCGACAGACGTGGTGATGACCACCACCACGTGTTCAGGGTACGGAATAGTCACGTCATGCAGGGCCCGTGGTTACTAATGCTGGTTTGAAACTTACTATCTCATGCGCGCGCTTATTTTAGAAGCTGCCGAACAGGGTGCCGAGAGTGATCACGCTGATCAGGGCGGTAATCGGCAACACGATGGTGACCATGGCCACGTGGCCATAGGACTGGCGATGGGTCAGCCCACAGATAGTCAGCAGGGTAATCACCGCCCCCGAGTGGGGGAGCGTGTCCATGCCACCGGCAGAAATCGTGGCCACACGGTGCATGAGCTCGGGGTCGATGCCAGCTTCCTGGGCCATCGTTAAGTATTCGCTGCCGAGTGTTTCCAGCGCGATGGACAGTCCACCGGAAGACGACCCCGTAATGCCCGCCAGTACGCTCATCGCCATGGCCTCGGAAATAAGCGGATTGCCTGGTGACACGTTAAGCACCGCATCGCGAATCAATGCAAAGCCGGCAAGGCTGGCAATTACCGCACCGTACCCGACCTCGGAGGCGGTGTTGAAAATCGGTAGCAGTGAGCCGAAGCAGCCGTTGTTCACCGTGCCTTTCAGGTTGGCCCAGCGTTTCCACTGGCTGATGATGAGCCAGGCCGATGCGCTCAGCAGGGCAATTAATATCGACCACAGGCCGGTTTGGCCACTGGGCGACACGTCTTCAAATTCATCGCTGATGAAGCTTAAATCAAGGGACGGGAAGACGCCGTAGGTAAGTAGGGCATTCAGGCCAATTACCATAGCCAAGGGAATCAGTGCGATGGCCATGGGCATCGAGGTGGCAGAGGCGTCAGTATTATCGGTGTCAGTCTGTTCGGCTTCGCGTTCGGTGTGATGGCCGTATCCTTCGCCTTTGGCGGCCGCCTGCTTCACCCGTGATTGCAGATAGGTAGTGCCTAACCCCAACATGATAAGCCCGGCGATAATGCCAAGACCGGGGGCTGCGAAGCTATTGGTTTCAAAGTAGGGAATGGGAATAGCGTTTTGAATCGCCGGGGTGCCAGGCAGGGCGGTCATCGTGAAGGTGAAAGAACCCAGCGCGATAGCGCCGGGAATTAACCGCTTTGGCGCGTTGGCGCGACGAAACAGTTCACGGCTGATCGGGTAAATGGCAAAGGCCACCACAAATAGCGAAACCCCACCGTAGGTAAGAATAGCGCAGGCGATGACCACCGTTAACACCACATGCTGGGTGCCTAGCTTGTTGACAATGCCGTTGGCGATTGCCTGGGCCGCGCCGGAGTCCGCCATGAGCTGGCCAAACAGAGCGCCCAACAAAAACAGCGGGAAAAACTGAATAACATAATCACCCAGCGCGCCCATAAAGGTGTCGGTGTAAATAGGCAGTAAGAACGCAACGTCACCAGAGAGCGTGACGGCGAGTGCGGCCATCAGAGGGGCTAGCAGTAAGACGCTAATCCCACGGTAAGCAAAGAAGATGAGCAGCATTAACGAAATAACGATAGCAAGTGTGCTCATGCGGGCTCCTGGGTAAAGTTTAATTTAGATAAACGCGAAGTAAGCGAACCGCGGATACTAGGCATTATGTTGCATGGCAGCAATAGGGGCATGACTAAAGTGGTAGTGGCGATAAAAAGTGTTATATGAGGCAAAAGTCACCTCATATAGGTGTTTTCTCTGATAAAATCCCGCGTTTTCTCGCTTACCACCTCACTGTCCTGCTTTAGGAAGATTGATGAACGCCGTAATTATTGCCGTACTTGTCATGGTCGCGCTCTCGCTAGCGCGGGTGTCGGTTGTGTTTGCGCTTATCTTGGGCGCGTTGGTAGGAGGGCTCGTGGGCGGGCTCTCGTTGGATCAAACGCTCGAAGCGTTTAATGAAGGCGTGGGCGGAGGCGCCCAGGTGGCGTTGGCGTACGCGACGTTGGGAGCTTTTGCCGTTGCGATTTCCCGCTCAGGGCTTCCGGACATGCTGGCTAACATCTTGATCAGAATGCTAGGCAAAGAAGCCAGCGCGCTTCACCAAAACCGGGTGAAGTGGGTGCTATTGGCCGCAGTGGTACTGGTCGCGATCATGTCGCAGAATGTGATCCCCGTACATATTGCCTTCATTCCGGTACTGATTCCGCCGCTTTTAGCTGTGATGAACCGCCTCCAGCTAGATCGCCGAGCAATGGCTTGTGCACTGACGTTCGGCTTAACCGCCCCCTATATGCTGCTGCCCGTTGGTTTTGGTGCTATTTTTCTCAACGATATTCTATTGGCCAATCTGAACAGTGCGGGGGAGCCGCTGGGGCTGGAGATTACGCGCGATATGCTACCGATGGCCATGGCCATTCCGGTCAGCGGGATGTTGCTTGGGTTGATCGTGGCGCTAACCGTCAGCTATCGCGGTCGTCGTGAGTATGCGGCCAAGCCATTGGCGAATATGTCTGCAGGGCATTCCGCCACGCCGAGCCAGCCACACGCGCTTGGCCTTGCGATGTCCGGTGTTGCCATTGTCGCCGCGCTGGGGCTTCAGCTTTATAGCGGCTCGATGATCCTGGGCGGTCTGGTGGGTATCGGCCTGCTGTCGTTGGGCGGCATCTTTAAATGGCGCGAGGCCGATGACTTGTTCACCAGCGGGATGCGCATGATGGCGCTGATTGGTTTTATCATGATTTCGGCGGCAGGCTTTGCGGAGGTCATGAAAACCACCGGCGATATCGACACACTCGTCTCCGGCGCTGTTGACCTGTTCGGTGATAATCGCGGCCTGGCCGCCCTGGTCATGTTGCTGGTTGGCTTGTTCATCACCCTGGGCATCGGCTCGTCGTTTTCGACGATTCCCATCATTGCCGCCATCTTTGTGCCGCTCGCCGTTCAGTTCGACTTCTCCCCCATGGCGACCGTGGTGCTGGTCGGTACCGCGGCGGCCTTGGGAGATGCGGGCTCGCCGGCATCCGACTCGACGCTTGGCCCAACCGCAGGGCTGAATGTGGATGGACAGCACGATCATATGTGGGACAGCGTGGTGCCGACCTTCCTGCACTACAACCTACCGCTGATCGGCTTCGGCTGGCTGGCGGCGATGACGCTTTAACCCTCCAGGGCGAGAAGGACAACTGGAATCGGCTTGCAACTCAGCGGATATGCCCCCACCTAGAAGAGTGTTAAGCGTAGTTTTGAACGCATCACGCTAGGAGAAGTTAGATGAGCAAACGTATTTTGGTGGTCCTGACGTCTCATGATCAGCTAGGTGATACCGGCGACAAGACCGGGTTTTGGCTGGAAGAACTCGCCGCCCCTTACTATGTGTTCAAAGACGCTGGCGCCGAGGTAACGCTGGCGTCGCCTAAAGGTGGCCAGCCGCCGCTTGACCCAAAAAGCGACGCGGAAGACAGCCAGACCGATGAAACGCGGCGCTTCAAGCAGGATGAACAGGCCAATGCTGCTCTTGCGGCCACGCATCGCTTGAGCGACATGAGCGCGGATGACTTCGATGCCGTGTTTTACCCGGGCGGCCACGGTCCACTTTGGGACCTGGTCAACGACCAGGATTCCATCAGGCTGATCGAGACCTTTATCGAACAGGGCAAGCCCGTGGCCTCGGTGTGCCACGCGCCTATCGTGCTGATCAACGCGAAAACCGCCAATGGCGACCCCCTGGTGAAAGGTCGCGAAGTGACCGGCTTTACCAATGGGGAAGAGGAAGCGGTCGGCCTGACCAAGGTGGTGCCGCACCTTGTCGAAGATGCGCTTCAGAAGTGTGGCGGTATCTACAGCAAAGCCGACGACTTTACTCCTTATGTGCGTGAAGATGGCCAACTGATTACCGGCCAAAACCCACCTTCCTCTGCACCTACTGCCGCGGCATTGGTCGCATGGCTGACGCGTTAATTAGTCTTACCTTCAGTGTCAAAAACGGCGAGCATAGCTCGCCGTTTTTTGTGAGCTTGGCGGGGGGATTGCCAGGTTGATGCCCTGATGATGGCGCCCGATGCCTGCTCGATTCGATTTACCGATCAGGCAGGTGGGACTCAAAGGCGCTTAGCAAGCCCCGCAGCAGGGACAGTTCTTTGCGACTTGGTTGGGCGCGGGTAAACAGCGCTTGCAGCTGTTCCTCGGTGCGCGCATGGGGCTGGGTGATAAAGCCGCTTTGCTGCATCAATCGACCCAAATGGTCTTGAAAGTGCATGAATTGCTCGCGGCTAGGTGGCGTGCTTTCAGCAGGCTGCTGATAGACATAGTCGCTGCCGTCGCGCTTACGCCACGCGCGATGCACCTCGTAGGCAAGGATCTGTACGGCTTGGGATAGGTTCAAAATGCCATAGTCTGGATTGGCGGGAATACTTACCTGATGCGTGCAACAGCGAATTTCATCGTTGGTTAACCCTGAACGCTCACGGCCAAACACGAGTGCTACCGGCGCATGCTGCGCGTTCTGGGTCACCGCCTGGGCCATGTCGTCGGGTTCTTCAAAATGTGGCAAGGGCAGGCTGCGCAGCCTTGCGCTGGCCCCGATAACCTGAACACAGTCACTCACTGCCTCGTCGAGCTGAGTGACGACCCGGGCGCTGTCGAGTACGTCGGTGGCGCCAGCGGCAAGGCGAGTGGCTTCCTCGTCGGGAAATTGGCGCGGGTTGACCAGCACCAGGTTCGTCAAGCCCATGGTTTTCATGGCTCGGGCGGTAGCGCCAATATTGCCGGGATGAAAGGTTTGCACCAGCACAATGCGAATGTTGGAAAGCACGGTGATAAGACAGCCTGAATAGCAAATGGAAAACGACGATTTTACCATGCTTTAACGACAAGAACCCCGCACAGGGCGGGGTTCTTGATGACGGCTAACCGTCAGAGCGATAAGGCTCGGGGGCAATTACATCATGCCGCCCATACCACCCATTCCGCCCATGCCACCCATGTCCGGCGCGGCTTCTTTCTCTTCAGGGTCGTCGGCGATCATGCACTCGGTGGTGATCATCAGACCAGCAACAGAGCCCGCAGACTGCAGCGCGGAACGCGTTACCTTGGCCGGGTCAAGCACACCCATTTCAAACAGGTCGCCGAACTCACCGGTTTGCGCGTTGTAGCCGAAGTTGCCTTCAGCGTCTTTCACGCGGTTGATGATGACGGCCGGTTCTTCGCCAGCGTTGCTGACGATTTGACGCAGCGGCGACTGCAGGGCGCGGAGCGCCATGTTGATGCCGTGGTTCTGGTCTTCGTTATCACCGGTCAGGCCCTGTACCTTGGCCATGACGCGAACCAGTGCGGTACCACCGCCAGGCACAACGCCTTCTTCAACGGCGGCGCGAGTCGAATGCAGCGCGTCTTCAACGCGGGCTTTCTTCTCTTTCATCTCGACTTCGGTGGCCGCACCGACACGGATAACCGCAACGCCGCCCGCCAGTTTGGCGACACGCTCTTGCAGCTTCTCTTTGTCGTAGTCGGAAGACGTATCTTCGATCTGAGTGCGAATCTGGTTAACACGCGCTTCGATGTCTGCCTCAACACCGGCACCGTCGATGATGGTGGTGTTTTCCTTGGTCATCGTCATGCGCTTGGCGGTACCCAGATGATCCAGGTTCGCCTGCTCAAGGGTCAGACCGACTTCTTCGGAAATCACGGTGCCGTTGGTGAGGATCGCGATATCCTGAAGCATAGCCTTGCGACGATCGCCAAAGCCGGGCGCCTTGGTGGCCGCTACTTTGACGATGCCGCGCATGTTATTAACGACCAGCGTGGCTAACGCTTCGCCTTCGATGTCTTCGGCAACGATGGCAAGCGGCTTGCCTTGCTTGGCAACGGCTTCGAGTACCGGTAGCAGTTCGCGGATGTTGGAGATCTTCTTATCCACGAGCAGGATGTAAGGATCTTCCAGTTCAACGGACATGGTGTCCTGGTTGGTCACGAAGTAGGGCGACAGGTAGCCACGGTCGAACTGCATGCCTTCGACGACTTCCAGCTCGTCTTCGAAGCCGCGACCTTCATCAACGGTGATGACGCCTTCTTTACCCACTTTTTCCATCGCCTCGGCAATGATCTCGCCGATACGCTTGTCGCCATTGGCCGAGATAGTACCGACTTGGGCAATGGACTTGGTGTCGGTGCAGGGCACTGACATCGCCTGGATTTCTTTGACGGCTGCCGAGACGGCTTGGTCGATGCCGCGCTTGAGATCCATCGGGTTCATGCCGGCGGTCACGCCTTTCAGGCCTTCCGCAATGATGGCCTGGGCCAGAACTGTGGCGGTTGTGGTGCCGTCGCCCGCAACGTCAGACGTTTGCGAAGCGACTTCTTTAACCATCTGAGCGCCCATGTTCTCGAACTTGTCTTTCAGTTCGATTTCTTTGGCGACCGAGACGCCGTCTTTAGTGACGGTGGGCGCACCAAAGGATTTCTCAAGAACGACGTTGCGTCCTTTCGGGCCCAGGGTAACTTTTACTGCGTTGGCGAGAACGTCAACGCCACGCGCCATGCGCTTACGAGCATCATCGGAAAACTTGACTTGTTTAGCTGCCATGTTCGTTACTTCCTAATAAATTCAGAAAAATGGGAAAGTAAGTAAGCGGTCGAGGCGATGATCAGCCTTCGACAACTGCCAGAATATCGGCTTCGCTCATGATCAAGACTTCTTCGCCGTCGATTTTCTGTTTTTCAACGCCGAAGCCGTCTTTGAAAATCACACTGTCGCCAACTTTCACGTCGAGAGGGCGAACATCACCGCTTTCTAGAATGCGACCATTGCCTACGGCGAGAACTTCACCACGGGTAGGCTTTTCCTGCGCATTGCCCGGAAGCACGATGCCGCCAGCGGTTTTCTGCTCTTCTTCCACGCGACGGACGACGACGCGATCGTGCAAAGGACGGATATTCATGCTCACGTTCTCCTGAGTATCGTCAAAGCCCAAATCAGGGCGGTTAATGTTGATGGTTTTCGTGGGCAGAGCCCGCGAAAAATGAAGACAAGACGTCTTCGCTGTTAATGGCAACCACTTTATAGTGAAGCGGTTACCGAACTTGTGTGCTGCCTGAAAAATGGGGGCTGCGGATGACCTTTCAAGGGGGCGCTCATAAAAAAATCTTGAGGGCTTGTTTTTAGCCTCTCTGCCCTTATCGGCGATGTTTCGGCTCGTCTCGACTAATGAAGTCGCCTTCAATCGGGCCTTGTGGCTGCCCGGCGGATGATGCGCTCTCGTGCTGGTGATAGCGAGACTCGCTTTTTTGATAGGTATGTGACTCGTGATGCCCCGTCGAGCGCTGCACTGTGGCCTTAAGGCCGAGCGCTGTGAGCAGTTTAAATAGCAGGTGGCGCGCGTTTGGTATCAGGCACGCAAGACCGAGGGCATCGGACAGAAAGCCAGGTGCCATTAACAGAGCGCCGCCAAATATCAGCGCGGCCCCGGTAAACAGTTCGTTGGAAGGAATTTCGCCTGCCTGCATACGCTGGCGAGCACGGGCAAATGTCGCCACGCCTTCCTTACGAATGAGATGGAGCCCCACGATCCCCGTACCAATCACCAGTAGCAGGGTGGTTAACAAACCGATTTGGCTGCCAATTGAAAACAGGATGACAAAATCAAGCAACGTGAACAGGGAAACAAAAACCAAAATAGGCATAACAAACTCCGTTATAGGCGTCGCAGTAAATATGGTGACAGTCTGATTGAAAAACAAGCCGTGCTAAATAGTGTATGTAAGCCCAGTTGCGCCTTTGGGGGATTGCCGGGGGATAGTTTGCGTGTCAGTTTGAGCCGTTATGTGGATTAAATGAAAGGCTGATGAACCTGAATTCAACTAATAAGTGCAGCACCCGCGGTTTCTAGCGCTCCTGAATATTCTCCTAAGAACACCTGGGCTGGGGTTCGGTATCCCAGCCGCTTTCTGGGTCTATCGTTCAGCTTGTGAACAACGCGTCGCAGCTCTACATTAGTCACCTTCCGGAAGTCTGTACCTTTCGGAAAATACTGCCTGATCAGGCCGTTGGTGTTCTCGTTTGTCCCACGTTGGCCTGAGCAGTAAGGATCACAGAAATACACGGAGGCGCTAACCGCTTTTGCGACCGTCTCGTGGTCTGCAAACTCCGAGCCATTGTCTAGCGTGATCGTCTTCACCGCGCCCCGACGAGGCTTAAGTAACCGAACCATGGCTTTCTGCGTTAGTTCTGCCGTTACCTTTGGAAGACGTGCCGCCAACAAGTAGCCACTTCGTCGCTCTACCAACGTCACTATCCCCGCTTGCTTGTGCCCATAAAGCACCGTGTCGCCTTCCCAGTGACCGATGGTGAGGCGTCTTTCGATAGCAGGCGGCCGATGCTCTATCCCCACACGCTTAGGAATCTTGCCTAGTCCTGCGCTTTTGGCATTGGCACGATGTTTACTGCGACGCTTGGGCTGGCGGAGGTGTCGCCACAAATCGTCACCCTTGGCCTTATCGTCCCAGATCAACGAATAGACCCATTGATGACTCACCCCTATACCCGTCAACGGCGCCATAAAACCGCTAATCTGCTCTGGACTCCATTCTTCCCTAAGCCTGTCAGCTACGGCATTGATCAGGCTAGGGAGTCGCTTTGTCCACTTCCAAGCAGAGCGGCGTCTCTGATCGCTGTAACGCTGCGCTTTTGCGGGTTCATATCCCTTGGCACCTGAATTACGTCTCAGCTCACGGCTCACGGTACTGCTGTGAATGCCAAGCTGTTGAGCAATCTGACGTTGGCTCACCCCTACATCCCTGTGGGCAAAAATTTGATATCGTTGTGCCTGGGTCAGTTGTCGGTATCCCATACTCTGCTTCACTTTGGTCGGTAAGGCGGAGAGGGTACCGCTGCTGGCCCTCCTGCCTCTACCGTATGATCCAAAGTGCTGCAGTTATTCTATGAATTCAGGGAAAGGAGCGTTAAATGAAGCTGGATGGTCGGGTGATTGCAATAACCGGGGGCGCGCAAGGTTTAGGCTACGCCGTGGCGCTACGTTTAGGGCAGCAAGGGGCACGGCTGGCATTGCTGGATATTAGTGGTGAAGCATTGGATGATGCTGTCTCCAGGCTTGCCGGTCAGGGAATCGATGCGCAGGGGGTGATCGTCGATGTCGCCAATGAGGCGTCCGTTGCGCAGGCATTTGCCGAGATTGCCGATAGGCAAGGTCCGATTAGCGGGTGTGTCAATAACGCGGGCATTACCGACGATGCCTTAATGGTGAAAGCCAAAGAGGGCCAGGTAGAAACGCGTATGTCGCTGGCGGCGTGGCAACGGGTCATCGATATTAATCTGACAGGCGTATTTCTGTGTGGCCGCGAAGCAGCGACGCAAATGATTGAAGCCCATCACGAAGGCGTGATCGTTAATATTTCCAGTATCTCTAAAGCGGGGAATCCCGGGCAAAGCAATTACGCGGCCGCCAAGGCCGGAGTGCATGCATTAACGGTCACCTGGGCGAATGAACTGGCACGATACGGCATTCGAACGGGAACGGTAGCGCCGGGCTTCATCGATACCGAAATGACTGCCTCCATGCGCCCGGATATGCTGGAACGTATTGCGTCGAAGGTGCCGCTCAAACGCCTGGGTGAGCCGGATAATATTGCCCAGAGTGTGGCCTTTGTGATTGAAAATGATTACTTCTCGGGGCGTATCATCGAGTGCGATGGCGGATTACGACTCTAACTGAATGGTGCAGCACTGGCCGTGGCGTATTAGCGCGGCCTTTTTAGCAGCTGCTTAGCGCGATTCCAGGTTGTCGATATCTTCCGCCCAACGCTTCACTTTACGTCGCTGAAGGCGACTGTTAAGACGCCTGGTATCCACACTGACGGGGATTAATGCGGGCTTGGAGGTCGATGGATCCCTCAAATAAAAAGTGCGTGAAGCCCCGATGGGCCGATCCTCCGAGCCATAGATCGCAATCACGCGCAGTTCTAACTGCAGATTGGGCTGTTCAAAGATGTTGTTATCCAATTGCCAGGTGACGCGGATCTGCTCGGCGATGTCAGCGAAACGCTGCATATGTAGGTAATCGCCGGAGGCTAGAGGCCCCTGATGGCTTCTGATGGACTTTTCTTGCTGTTTGTCTTCTTTTTCTTCCTGATACTCGGCAACGTCGACCTGATAGCTGCGTTGTTCAGTGTGGAGTATCGCCACTACATGCTGGATATAGATGGATTCGCTACTCATATTGCTGATTAAACACAGCGCGTTCTGCCCGGTGCCGAGGCCCCGGTTGATAATCACGCGAGGCCGTCGCTGGCGTACATAGCCGTTATATAACAACTGCGCGTAAAAGAACCAAACGCCGAGCGTTAGGATGCTTGTGATAGCGGAAATTGCCTGTGCATTGTCGTTTAGCCATTCCATGGAAGCATTCCTTAGCCTGTTGGATTATTGGGTGCTTAAGAGATAGAAGAAAAGCTAGCCCAATACGCTGAAGATGCCAGTGGGAGAATAACTCTTGCCTTATAAATATAAGAAAAAATGCATATAATGGGCGCGCATTAGCTCAGACAGTATTAATCAAATAACGTTAGGCAATAGCAGAGGCATGCAAGGGGGAGCAATACGGGATTAGCAGGAGAAGGGGTATACGATAAATCTGAATTGGTGCGGATGGGGAGACTTGAACTCCCACGCCTTACGGCACTAGAACCTAAATCTAGCGTGTCTACCAATTCCACCACATCCGCGGAACGAGGCGTATACTATCAGCGTTTTATATAAAGTCAATCATAAAGTGTTTGATTCGCTTGCGAGGGAGCGCCCATGTTGTGGAAACGCTGGATAGCAGGAAGCAGTGATATCGTGAAGCGCGCGCTACCCGGCTATTGCGCGTTTTGTTTGGCACCGCTTGAGGGGCACGCAAGCTGGTGCTCTGCCTGTTATGAACAGCTGCCCTGGAATCAACCGGCCTGCCCGCGCTGTGGTGACGAGCTAGCCGGGGATCATCAAACCTGGTGCGGCCATTGCCTAAGTAAGCGTCCTGCATTTGAGGCGGCCCATGTGGCTTTGCATTATCAGTTTCCCATCAATGCGCTGGTGCGCGATTTTAAATTTGACGCCAAGCCTAGGGCGGGCATGTTGCTGTGTGAGCTGATGCTGGCAAGCCTTCCATCGCCCCCGTTTGATGCAATACTGCCCGTACCCATGACGCCCGAGCGTGCCCGCGACCGCGGGTTTAACCAGGCGCGCTGGCTTGCCGCTGAATTAGGGCGGCGCAGCGGTGTGCCAATGTTTGAGGTCGAGCGAACCAAACAAGGGCCTTCGCAACGTCGCTTGAACCGGCAGGCGCGTTTTGCCAACCTGGCGGGCGCTTTTGTGGTCAACTCACCACCGCCAGCTTATGTTGGAATCGTTGACGATGTTGTTACGACAGGGGCGACGGCCCATGCGCTAGCACTGGCATTGCGGCGTGCAGGTGCTCGTCGCGTGGATATTTGGGCGGCCGCGCGCACGCCGCTTGTGCTCGATTAATCGTTAGCTCCTCGCTCTCTTCTTTATTTTCTTTTTTGACTGTCTCTGGAGTCATCATGACGCATGCTTTTCGCTCACTCTCTCCCGGCCTTGTGATGTCGGCGGTTGAGTCGTTGGATATATGGCCAACGTCGGAACCGTTTGCATTAAACAGCTATGAGAACCGAGTAATGATGTTCCGCGATGACCAAGGGGAGCAGTGGATCATCAAGTTCTATCGTCCAGAGCGCTGGCAAGACGCGACTATTCAGGAGGAGCACGACTTTCTTTCTGAGCTTAGCCAAGCGGGGGTGCCGGTAGCTGCTGTTTGGCGTGATGCCAGTGGTCGGAGTCAGCACCATTACGAAGGGTTTCGCTTCACGCTGTTTCACCATTGTCCGGGCCAGGCGCCCGAACTAGACAATGATGCTCATCTGTTTGCTTTGGGTGAGTTGATGGGCCAACTGCACGATGTTTCAAGCAAAGCAACGTTTGCCCACCGTCCGCGTTTGGTATTGGTGGACGGGGTGCTAAACGCCCAGCAGCGGGTGTTGGATAGTCAGCGCTTGGATCGTCATCAGCGGCGAGGTTATGAAAGTGTTATCACCCGTATGCTGGAAGCGCTTGCGCCCCACCAGTGGGAGGATGATGTGATGATACGCTGTCATGGTGATTGTCATTTGGGCAACATTTTGGGGCGTGATGAGCACTTTTCGCTAGTCGATTTTGATGATTGCTTAATGGCCCCGGCAATTCAGGATATCTGGATGTTGCTGTCGGCAAATGAGCCTGAGGAATGGCGACGCCAGATGAGTGAGATTGTAGAAGGGTACGAAGAAAGCCGGCCTTTCCCTCACCAGCAAGTTGCACTGATTGAACCGCTTCGCGCCTATCGGCTAATTCGGCATAGCGCATGGCTGGTGTCCCGCTGGGAAGATCCCGCATTTCAACGGGCGTTTCCCTGGGTCGCCGATAAAGGCTACTGGGATCAGCATATTCGTCAGCTTGAGCAGCAGTTGATGATGCTTAAATCCCCCCGATGGTTTGCGTAACGCATGGTGATATTGGGGTAGGGTGCGGTAAAATGCGTTTTTTTCGATCTCAATCGATTAAAATATTGTACATGACTTCTATAAATTATATTAATTGTACATTAATGTCTGCGCTGCGTGATGCTACGTAGATCTAGCGGGCAGTAGTCAGCTCTATTTGGCGCGTCAGGGGTTTCCTCAGCGCGTTCGAAACCTTTCGACGAGGCTTACCATGACGGATGATATCGCCCACCACTATCGACATATCATTAGCGCACTGGGAGAGAATCCCGAGCGTGGGGGACTAAAAGATACGCCGATGCGCGCAGCGAAAGCGATGCAGTTTTTAACGGCGGGCTATCATCAGTCGCTAGAGGAAATTATTAACGGTGCCGTATTTGAGTCACAAACCGACGAAATGGTGCTGGTTAAAGATATCGAGCTGTACTCAATGTGTGAACATCACCTGCTCCCGTTTATTGGTAAATGCCATATTGCTTATTTGCCGAGTGGAAATGTGCTGGGGCTTTCCAAATTTGCCCGGATCGTCGATATGTACGCTCGTCGTATGCAGATTCAGGAGAATTTGACCCGCGAAATCGCCGAGGCGGTGCAGCAGGTTACTCAAGCGCGAGGCGTGGCGGTGGTTATTGAGGCGCGTCACCTTTGCATGATGATGCGGGGCGTGGAGAAACAAAATTCCAGTATGACATCTTCCGTAATGTTGGGCGCTTTCCGTGCTAATCAAGCGACGCGTCAGGAGTTTTTAACGCTGGTCAGCTAAACCAGACGTTATATGATGGGCCAGTACGGTTGGTCTATTACCCTGTTTCGTCATAGCATGAAGAGGTTAATTTGCTGATGAGTCCCTTACCGGGGGCAGGAGTCTGTCATGGAAGCGCTGAAAGAGACGCAGCTGTACTGTCCATTTGCCTATATTGATGGAAGTTGGGTAGCGGCCGACAGTGGAGATCAGATCAACGTACTCAACCCAGCCACTGGCAAGCCTGTGGGCGATATGCCAAGGCTGGGTAAAGCAGAGACCGAACGTGCCATTGAGGCGGCCGATGCCGCGCTGCCCTCGTGGCGTGGTCTTACGGCCCAAGAGCGAGCAGATTTACTGCTCAAATGGCATGACCTGATGCTCGAGCACCAGGAAGACCTTGCCATGCTGATGACCTATGAGCAGGGCAAACCGTTAAAAGAAGCAGCCGGTGAAATCGCCTACGCAGCAAGCTTCCTGCGCTGGTTCGCTGAAGAAGCCCGTCGCGCATACGGTGAAACCATTCCTGCTGCCAATGCCAATCAGCGCATTGTGGTCACCAAACAGCCCGTAGGGGTGGTAGGGGCTATTACGCCGTGGAATTTCCCCGCCGCGATGATCACCCGTAAAGCCGGTGCTGCACTGGCCGCTGGTTGCACGATTGTCGTTAAGCCCGCTAGCCAAACGCCGTTTTCCGCCACGGCACTCGCCATGCTGGCTGAGCGCGCTGGGATTCCTCGCGGCGTTTTTAATGTTGTGCCGGGCAGCGCTGCCGAGATCGCCCAGGCGCTTACCCAGTCACCCAAAGTGCGCAAAATCACCTTTACTGGCTCAACCGAAGTAGGCCGTAAGCTGATGGCGCAGGCCGCCGAGCACGTGCAAAAAATATCGCTTGAACTGGGCGGCAACGCACCCTTTATCGTCTTTGAGGATGCCGACCTGGATGCTGCGGTAGACGGGGCCATGGCCGCTAAGTTTCGTAACGCGGGGCAAACGTGCGTGTGTACCAATCGCTTCTTGGTCCAGTCGAGCGTTATCAATGCGTTTTGCGAAAAACTGGCTGTGGCAATGAACAGCGAGCTAAATGTGGGTGATGGAACGCAAGACAATATCAATATCGGACCGTTGATTGACCAGGACGCGGTCAATAAGGTCAGTGAACACGTTCAAGACGCTGTGGACCATGGTGCCGAGCTGTTATTGGGCGGGTACCCGCACCCCCTGGGCGGTAATTTCTTTACCCCTACGCTGATTAGCTTTGCTACTCATGAAATGAAAGTCGCCCACGAAGAAACCTTCGGTCCCTTGGCAGCGGTATTCCCCTTCGACGATGAAGAAACTGCCATTGAGATGGCTAACGACACCCCGTATGGGTTGGCGTCGTACTTTTACTCGCGTGATCTGGGTCGGGTGTGGCGAGTTGCCGAGGCGCTTGAATATGGCATGGTCGGCATTAATACCGGGCTGATTTCCAACGCGGCGGCGCCTTTCGGCGGCGTTAAAGCCTCTGGCTTGGGGCGTGAGGGAGGCCATCAGGGCTTAGAAGAATATCTGGAAACCAAGTATCTATGTATTGATCTTGGTTGAGCCACGTTCTTGACGTGTTCTGAAGGTATCACAAAAGCCCTCATCGACGATGAGGGCTTTTTGATGAGGGGCGTGGCGGTAAGGGTTAGTGGCGGAAGTGGCGCATGCCGGTAAACACCATGGCAATGCCCGCCTCATTGGCTGCATCAATCACTTCCTGATCGCGCATTGAGCCGCCCGGTTGAATGACAGCGGTAATGCCTGCGGCGGCGGCGGCATCGATACCATCACGGAAGGGGAAGAAGGCATCCGATGCCATCACCGAGCCTGGCACAGAGAGTCCTTCATCGGCGGCTTTGATGCCGGCGATTTTAGCGGAATAGACGCGGCTCATTTGACCTGCGCCGACGCCTATCGTTTGACCATTGTTGGCGTAGACAATGGCATTGGATTTGACGAATTTGGCCACCCGCCAAGCAAACGATAGATCGCGCAGTTCTTGTTCTGAGGGCGCACGATCGCTAACCACTGTTAGTGCCTCACGCGTTACCATGCCGTGGTCGCGTTGTTGTACCAGCAGCCCACCGTTGACGCGTTTGAAGTCAAATGCCGGCTTGGCTTCCCCGGGCCAGTGTGCGCTTACGTCCAGCAGGCGTACATTTTGTTTGGCTGCCACAATAGCAGCGGCATCATCGCTGACGCCTGGGGCGATAATCACTTCGACGAATTGTCGATCAATAATCGCCTGCGCGGTGACGGCATCGAGTGCTACGTTGAAGGCGATAATGCCGCCAAACGCACTGGTGGGATCGGTAGCGAAAGCTTTGTCGTAGGCTTCCAAGGCCGTGGCGCCGATGGCGACGCCGCAGGGATTGGCGTGTTTGACGATAACGCAGGCGGTGTCTTCAAAAGCCTTGACACACTCAAAGGCAGCATCGGTATCGGCTACATTGTTATACGACAGCGGTTTGCCCTGCAGCATTTTCGCCGTTGCCACACTGGGTTCATGGGTATCTTCTTCTACGTAAAAAGCTGCCTGCTGGTGGGGGTTTTCACCGTAGCGCATGGCCTGCTTTTTATGCAGTTGCAAGTTGAACGTGCGCGGGAAGTCGGCGTCTGCCTTTTCCACTTGGCGTCCCAGGTAATTGGCAATAGCCGCGTCGTAGCCAGCGGTGTGTTCAAAGGCTTTCACCGCAAGATCGAAGCGTGTGGCCTCGCTGACGCAACTATCAAGAGCCGCCAGTTCACCCAGCACCCGGGCGTAGTCGTCGGCATTGACGACAATAGTGGTGTAGGCATGATTCTTGGCGCAGGCGCGGACCATGGTCGGACCGCCAATGTCGATATTCTCAATGGCTTCTTGCTGCGTACAGTCGGGGTTGGCGACCGTGGCGGCAAAGGGGTAGAGATTCACCACGACCATATCTATCGGCGTGATATCGTTGGCTGCCATGACCTCGTCATCTTGCCCGCGACGAGCCAGTATGCCGCCATGAATTTTAGGGTGCAGTGTTTTTACGCGGCCATCCATAATTTCAGGGAAGCCGGTGTGCTCGCTGACTTCTTTCACCGCAATGTGGTGCTCCTGTAGCAAGCGGAAAGTGCCGCCCGTGGAGAGCAATTCCACGCCATGCTCGGATAAGCCGCGAGCGAACTCGACGATACCGGTTTTATCAGAAACGCTCAGAAGGGCGCGGCGGACGGGGGTCGCAGTGCTATCAGCCATGAGGGTGCTCGTGTGCAGAGTAAAAAGTGAATAAACAATAACGCCCCGGGTTATGGGGCGTCGCCTTCAATAAGTCCATAAAGCTTTAGCTTCTTACGCAGCGTGCCACGGTTTAGGCCCAGCACATCCGCGGCGCGGGTTTGATTGCCGTCGGTGTGTTCAAGCACGCAGGTGAGCAATGGAGCCTCTACTTCGGCCATCACCATGGCGTACAGGTCGGTCGCCTGACTGCCATCGAGATGCTCGAAGTAGCGACGCATCGCTGTTTCAACGGCTTCACGAAGGGGCTGCGGCGGCGTGCTGGCCGCAGGGTCTGCCAGTGTGCCATTTAACCGTGCGTGGCTATCTGGCGCACTGTCGCTGGAAAGGAGATCAAGGTCGCGTTCGGTCATGCTGCATAGCTTCCTTTGGCTAGCAGACGCTTGATGGCATCAGGGGCCATGGCGTCGTTGATCCAATTTATTTGTGTTTCTGTGGATGCCAATCCGTTGAACTGCTGCTTCAATTCACGTCGTTGCGCTGGGATAAAACGGTCATCATCACTCAGATACCAGCCCAGGTGCTTACGCGCGATGCGCACGCCCATGGTGGGCCCATAAAACGCATGGAGAGCGTTCAAATGGTCAATTAGCACGCCACGGCGCTCTGCTAGGCTTGGCTTGGCGCGGTGCTTACCATGCTCAAGAAAGTGCTGGATCTGATCAAAAATCCAAGGATTACCCTGGGCCGCTCGTCCCACCATTACCGCGTCTGCTTGGGTATAGCGCAGAACATCTGCCGCTTTTTCCGGGCTGGTAATGTCCCCGTTGGCAATCACAGGAATGCCTAGACGTGACTTGATATCGGCAATAGTGTCGTATTCTGCCCAACCAGTATAGCGCTGCTCGCGATGTCGGCCATGAACCGCTAACGATTGGATGCCGGTTTCCTCGGCAAGCCGCGCAATTCTGACGCCGTTATTGGACTCTGCACACCAACCGGTACGAATTTTAAGTGTCACGGGAATGTCGACGGCGCTGACCACCGCTTCGAGAATCTCGCTGACGAGCTTTTCATCACGAAGCAACGCTGATCCTGCGGCTTTATTGCAGACCTTTTTCGCCGGGCAGCCCATATTGATATCGATTACCTGCGCGCCAAGCTCGGCATTTAATTTAGCCGCATGGGCAAGCATCTCTGCGTCGCCCCCAGCAATTTGCACGACCCTGGGGCCGGGCTCGCCGCGATGATCCATGCGCAGCTTCGATTTACGCGTATGCCAGAGGCTCGGGTCGGAGGTGACCATTTCGCCTACCACCCAACCCGCTCCCAGCCGTCGACACAGCTGGCGGAAAGGTTGGTCGGTCACACCCGCCATGGGGGCAAGCATTACCCGGTTGGGCAAGGCGTAGGGACCGATCTTCAGCGTTTGAGGTGTTGATAGGGTCATGGCAGTTGCGCTTCGATGATGCAGTTAACGACCGTCAGGTCGTTCGAGGTGGCGTATGATACGCCTACTCGGCGGTGGGGTGAAGGCTAGGTTAACTGAATTAAACCGGTCGCTGACCGGTAAGACGTACCCAGCCTTCTCGAACGGTTGGCGGCTCCATGTGCAGGCCTTCTTCTTGGTACGCGTGCAGCACCTCGTCGGCTTGGTTGGCCAAAATACCTGAGAGAGCGATACGTCCGCCAGGGGCCACGTGGCCAGCAATGGTACTTGCGAGTTCCACCAGTGGACCCGCCAGAATATTGGCGGTGACAATCGGATAGTCGTGTGCGGCCAGTTGCTCTGGGTAATAGAGTGCCAGCGATGTCTCAGCGATATGGTTGCGTTCGGCATTTTCCCGACTTGCTTGCAGTGCCTGAGGGTCAATATCAGTACCATCGGCATGCGCCGCGCCGAGCTTTAATGCGGCAATGGCAAGGATGCCCGAGCCGCAGCCAATGTCGAGCACCTGTTGCCCGGCGAGGTGGCCGCTTACTGCTAGTTCATCAAGCCATTCCAAGCACAGTGCGGTGGTTGGGTGTGTGCCAGTGCCAAAGGCCAAGCCTGGATCGAGGACCAAATTAACGGCGTCGGACTCGGGTGGTTCGTGCCAGCTTGGCACAATCCAGAGTCGCTGGCCCATGCGCAGAGGGGTAAAATCCTCCATCCATTCGCGCTCCCAGTCCCTGTCCGCCAGTAACTCATATTCAATGGCAGGGCAGGGCTCGTCGGGCACCTGTTCTGACCAAGCGGCTTCGATGCGCGCGAGCATGGCGTCAATGCCTTCGAGGTCGTCATAGAGCCCGGTGACAACGGTGTCTTGCCATAGCGGTGTTGTGCCGCGTTCAGGCTCGAATACCGGCTCATCATGGGCATCTTGAAACCCAATCGCCGTTGCTCCTTCTTCCAGCAGTAGCTCTTCCAGAAGCTCTGCCTGCTCGGGCGGAACGTGTGCTTTTAGTTGAAGCCATGGCATGCCGGTTCTCCGCAACACAAAAAGGGACGGGGTGGTTTGGCGGCCACCCCGTGCTGATTAAACTCAGGTTGAGTTAGTTGCTGAGTTTCTTTTCGAGATAGTGGATGTTGACACCACCCTGGCGGAAGTAACTGTCACGCACTAAATCTTTTTGCAGATCGATATTGGTTTTGATGCCTTCAACGAGCAGTTCATCAAGCGCATTGCGCATGCGTGTTAAGGCGATTTCGCGGTCCGCTCCCCAGGTGATCAGCTTGCCAATCAGTGAGTCGTAATGCGGTGGAACGGTATAGCCAGTATAAAGGTGGGAGTCCATGCGTACCCCGAGACCGCCAGGCGCATGGTAAAGCGTGACCTTGCCGGGAGACGGCATGAATGTCCGTGCGTCTTCGGCATTGATGCGGCATTCGAAGGAGTGGCCGTTCAGCACTACGTCTTCTTGACGAATCGACATCGGCAGGCCGGAGGCGATGCGCAGTTGTTCTTTGACAATATCCACGCCGGTTACCATTTCTGTTACCGGGTGTTCGACCTGAACGCGGGTGTTCATTTCGATAAAGAAAAAATCACCGTCTTCGTAAAGGAATTCAAAGGTGCCAGCGCCACGATAGTTAATCTCAATGCAGGCTTGGCGACATGCTTCCAATACTTTGGCGCGCGCTTCAGGATCGATGCCGGGTGCTGGCGCTTCCTCTAAGACCTTCTGGTGGCGTCGCTGCAGCGAGCAATCCCGGTCATAGAGGTGAATCGCGTTGCCTTGGCCGTCGGCGAGTACCTGGACTTCCACATGGCGCGGATTTTCCAGGAATTTCTCCATGTAGACTGTGCCATCGCCAAACGCGGAGTGGGCTTCGGTACGTGTGACGTTAATGGCGGAAAGAAGATGGCCTTCAGAGTGCACCACCCGCATACCGCGACCGCCCCCGCCAGAGGCTGCCTTGATAATGATGGGGTAGCCAATATGCCGAGCCATGGCGAGGTTGGTTTTATCGTCGTCACCCAGTGGTCCGTCTGATCCGGGTACGGTAGGTACGCCAGCGACTTTCATGGCCTCAATAGCGCTTACTTTGTCGCCCATTAGCCGAATGGTTTCGGCGCGAGGGCCGATAAACGTGAAGCCTGATCGCTCGACCTGTTCGGCAAAGTTGGCGTTTTCGGATAAAAAGCCATAGCCGGGGTGAATAGCGCTGGAATCGGTGACTTCTGCGGCGCTGATTAGCGCAGGAATATTTAAATAGGACTGTGCAGAGGAGGCTGGGCCGATACATACCGCTTCGTCGGCTAAGCGCACGTGCATTAGCTCGCGGTCCGCTTTGGAATGAACCGCCACGGTTTTGATGCCTAGCTCTTTACAGGCCCGGAGGATACGTAGGGCAATCTCGCCGCGGTTGGCGATAAGTACCTTGTCGAGCATGGTAGAGTCCACCCGTGTTGAAATAAAGGATTAAGCGAGGACGATCATGGGCTGATCAAATTCCACCGGCTCACCGTCTTCCACCAGAATGGCTTCCACTACGCCGTCTCGGTCCGCTTCAATTTGATTCATCATCTTCATTGCTTCGACGATGCAAACCGTATCACCTTGTTTAACGGTGTCGCCTACTTCAACAAAGGATTTGGCGCCCGGCGCCGGACTGCGGTAGAAAGTGCCGACCATTGGCGAGCTAACGGCTTCACCGCGATAGCTGTTGCCGGGAATGGGGTCTGCTTCAGAGGCCTGGGTATTAACGGCAGGTGCAGCAGGGGCCTGTTGCGGGGCTGGCTGGGCATACTGAGGCATGGGTTGTGGCTGCCATGTGGCGCCATTGGGATGGCGGCTGATACGGACAGACTCTTCGCCTTCCTGGATTTCAATCTCGCTAATATTGGACTCTTCAAGTAGTTCAATCAGCTTTTTAACTTTGCGGATATCCATTACCTAGCCCCGTCACTATTGTTAAGAGTGGTGTGCCTACCACGCTCTAATAGCGCAGTAAACCAAATGAAAAAATGTAGAGAACGCCGCACGATGACGAACGTTACCCTTTTTTACTGCTTATAAAAGCAGAAGTTCAAACAATATGGGGCGAAGTGTGCCGAAAAACTCAAACGATGTCCAGCCATCGTGTAACGGCTGCCTAATGGTATTTTTAAACGACTGTTTTACGATATTCGCGACAAGTAGCCCCATTATCACGTCTTAGCTACGCTGTGCTCGCCTATGCCAGCCTAGCGATTCTCAACCCAGCGTGCCAATTCGCGGAGGTGCTGGGTAAAGTCAGTGGCATTAATGTCGCCTTGAATGCGCGCCTCACGCACTTCTTGCCCTTGGTGAAAAAATAACAAGCTAGGCGGGCCGAATAGCTGGTAACTATCCAGCAGTTCTCGGCTTTGTGCATTGGTCTCAGTAACATCGACGGCAATACGCTCAAAGCCTGAGAGTTCATCGATAACGTCAGGGTCAGTGTAAACCTCACGTTCTAACTGGCGGCAGGAGATGCACCAATCCGCCGTGAAATGGACGAAGACTGGCTTGTTTGCAGCTTCAGCTTCGTCGATAGCGTTATCGAGCGCTGATAACCGATCCAAACGTTGAAACTCGAGCGGTGCCGAAGTGGCATTAGTGCTGGTGGTTGGGAGCTGTAGCGGGCGAAGCGGATTATGGGACCCCAGGGCAGCCCCTATCGTGAGGGCAATCCCCCAAGTTAACAGCACAAGCCCCAGTGTTTGGCGGGCTTTGGGCCAGCCGGAAGGAGTATTGGTTTGTACGGCTCCCAATGCCAATGCCGTACCAATGGCAAGCAGCGCCCAGAGTAATAGCGTCAACTGAGCGGGGATTAGGCGTTCTATCATCCAGATAGCCACGCCAAACAGCAGTAGGCCAAACGCCGTTTTGACGCCGTTCAACCATGCCCCCGAACGGGGGAGTAACGTCGCACCAAAAGTACCCACGAGTAACAGCGGCACGCCCATCCCCATGCCCAGCGCAAACAGTATGGCACCGCCAGTGAGGGCATCACCGGTGGTCGAGATTATAACCAGTGCTCCGGCTAAGGGCGCTGTTACACAGGGGGATACCACCAGCACTGATAGGGCGCCGGCAAGTGCCAAGCCCCCAGGGCCGCTTTTTTGAGCCCGTGACTGCCAGGCATCTACGCGCTGAGCGAGGCGAGGCGAAAGGCGCAGGTCAAACGCGCCGAGCATCGCCAGGCCAAACAGGCTGAATAGAATAGTGAAGGTGATCAGCACGGGGGCAGACTGCAACTGCGCCTGGAGATTGAGGCCGGCCCCAAACAGACCCATCAGTACACCTACCCCGGCATAGGTGGCTGCCATGCCGAGAACATAGCTGGCCGAAAGCAGAAAAGCACGAGGACGGGTGGGTTGCTGCCCGACGATAATCGACGACAGGATAGGCACCATGGGTAATACGCAAGGTGTAAATGTCAGTCCGATGCCAGCTATAAAGAAAATGCTTAGCGCCAGAGGCAAACTGGCATCGGTCATCAAGGTGCTAAAGCGGCTGTCGGCGCTTTTTGGTGCGTCGTCAATATCCTCACTGTCGTCAAACGCTGAGGGTGCCTGTGTTGTGTCGGCGGTGGTGCCGTTTTCAGTTGGCGCTGTCGATGGCGAGGAAGCGGGTGCTTCGTTGGAAGTGGCGGACGGCTGCTCGTCGGCAAATTGACTCGGTGGCTGGCTTTCGGTGGCTTGCAGAGACAGCGTCTCTGGGGGGTAGCAGAGTCCTTCGTCGGCACAGCCTTGAAAAGTGAAATCGACGTCCAGAGGGCCCGAATAGGCGCTTTCCAGAGGTACTTCCATGATCACTTGATCACGGAAAACATACACGTCGCCCATGAACTCATCGTTGGTAAACGTGCCTTCAGGTAAGTCGGGCTCGCCTAATTCTACGTCATTTTCAAGGCTCTCTACTGCGAACTGATGGCGATAGAGGTAGTAACCCTCAGCGCTTTCGACGCCAATAAATAATGTCTCGCCGTCATGCCAAGCCGTCGGCTGAAAGGCCTCTGACACCGGAAGAAAATCGTCACTCTGATCGCTTGATGAGAACCACTGGGCTTGGGCCAATATCGGTAACGCCCCTAGCAGTAATACAAGCCCTAAACGTCGAAGTGTCAGCAAAGTACGTCCTTGGTCAATAGGTCAATATTCAGTTGCCTAGCATACCGCAACTTAAAGCGCTGGCAACGGTTGCAAGCTAAGCGAGCATCCAGCGCATGCCAGTGGGTTTATAAAGCAACGGGGCCACCCGAAGGTGGCCCCGTTGCGTGCGGCGCTAAACCGAGAGAGGTTAGGCTTTATGGTAAGCCGCCGCTGATTTTTCAATCGCTTTACGTGCCGCTTCTACGCCTTCCCAGGACTCAACTTTCACCCATTTGCCTTTTTCGAGGTCCTTATAGTTTTCGAAGAAGTGGGCGATTTGCTGACGCAGCAGCTCGGGTAAGTCGGTGACTTCCTGAATGTCGTCGTAAAGCGAGCTGAGTTTGGGGTGAGGGACGCAGACCAGCTTGGCGTCTTCACCGGCTTCATCCGTCATGTTGAGGATGCCTACTGGGCGTGCACGGATAATGCTTCCCGGCTGAACCGGATGGGGGGTAACGACGAGGGCGTCTAACGGGTCACCATCGTCGGCCAAGGTGTGGGGAATAAAACCGTAGTTGGCCGGATAGAACATGGGAGTGGCCATAAAGCGGTCGACCAGCAGGGCCCCCATGTCTTTGTCGATCTCGTACTTGATCGGCGCATGGTTGGCAGGGATTTCAATCGCCACGTATAAGTCGTTGGGCAGATCCTTACCAGCGGGGATGTTGTCGAAGTTCATCGTTAATTCCTTGGTCGTACAATGGCTAGGCAATCGAAGTTGCTATATGGATAACGACGAATTATACGAACATGGCCGCAGGATTACCAATGCGACATAGGTGTTGCGTAAATGCTATCAGCGCTGAATAGCCTGCCTTGCCATCTCACGACGTTTGGCGGGCATCGTTTAGCGCTATCAGCGTGTATCATAGGTTCTACTTAGACAGTGATGTCAGTTGCCAACGCTGTATGCTCAGGAGGATGACTTGGCACACGCCCAATTGCTGATCAGTTACGGTCAGGCATTTGTTGCACCCGACCGCCGCCTGCACCGCAGTTCCATGTCGGTACGCTTTCCCGAACCGCCGTTGCTTAAAGCAAAGGGGGGCTGTGCGGTCATTAGCGACTCGCTCTCACGCAATACCCTAGCAAAACAAGCGGGCGATATAAGCGTACGCGGCTTTTTAGCCGATTATTTTTCAACGCCGGATCACTGGGATGTTAAAACGTCAGCGACTCGCGTGCTTAGAGCACTCAATAGCTGGTGTTATGGTCAAAGTCAGCACGTCAAAAACGGCAGCTTTGTGTCATCGCTGTCAGCCATCGTATTCCGTGAACGCGATGCCCACTTATTCCATATGGGTGACACCCTGGTGTTTCGCTTGCGTGGCGCCGAGTTTGAGCAGTTGACCCGCGACCATGTCACGGACCTGGGGGGATACCGTTATCCGTCGCGAGCGCTGGGTATGGATGGCAGCGTGGATATTGACTATACCCACTTGCAGGTGAAGCAGGGCGATCTGTTCTTGTTTACTACCCAGGCAGTCGGCGGCACCTTGCTGCCCTCCGACTACGTGCGATTGATTCGTCAGGACGCAAGCGATCTGGACGCGGCCTGCGAACGTCTTGCCAATGAGGCGAAGCAACGGGCTCAAGAGCGTGGTTACGGCGGCGACCAGTTTTGTTTCCAACTGGTACGCATTGATGAGCTGCCTGAAGAAAGCCGAGACCATCCCGGTCAGCTATACGGTGAGTTGCCGATTCCACCAGAGTTGGCGCCTGGGGCAAGATTGGATGGCCTGGAAGTGCTGGCTGTCCTGTCACGCACGGCGCAGTCACGTATTTATCGCGTACGGGATGTGTATTCAGAGCGCGAAATGGTGATGAAGGCACCGAGCCCCGAGCTGTCGTTACGCAACGCTTACTTAGAGCATTTTTTGCTTCAACAATGGGTCGTTGAGCGGGTTAACTCGCCGTTTGTGGTTAAGGTCGTTGAGCCGTCGCGTCCCCGGCGCTACCTTTACTATTTGATGCAGCATATTGAAGGCGAGACATTACGCCAGTGGGCCGAGCGCCATCCGCAGGCAAATCTGTCCCAGCGGTTGGATATCGCCAATCAATTGGGTAAAGCCGTTCAGGCCTTGCACCATCGTGAAATCATTCACCAACAAATCAACCCCGATAATATTTTGATCGACCCCCATGGCAAGGTCGTTCTCACTGACTTTAGTGCCTGCCATATGCGCGAAGTGGATGGCCACCGTCATTCAGGCGAGCTGTTGAGGCAGTTAGGATTTAATGAACACACCGCCCCAGAGTACGCGCTGGGCGATAGCGTCGGGCGGCGCAGTGACCAATACTCATTAGCCTCGACCGTGTATTGGCTGTTGACTGGGGCAATGCCCTATAGCCTGACGCCTAACCGGCTACGCAGTCATACTGACCTGGAAGGCCTGACCTACCGCAACGCACGGACCACTAATCCGGAAATATCGCCGGAGCTCGACGAAGCCTTACGGCGCGCCTTGGACCCCCAGCGCTCCCTGCGTTTCAGGCGTTTATCCGAGTTTTTGCATGCTTTGCGGTTGCCGTTGGGCAAACGCTCGACGGACGATGAAGAGCGCAAAGAGCCGCGTCATTTCTGGCAGGGAGTCGCGGGTATTTTGCTATTGCTGCTCGTGCTGTCGTGGCTGTTGCGTTAACACTTGCCAGTACCCATCAATAATAAATAAGCCCAGGTGTCGCTAAAACGATCCTGGGCTTTCGCTTATGAGTATCAGTGAACGTTTAAAGCGTGAACACAGGCAGTTTGCGTTCTACTTTGGCCAGTTTCAGTTTGGCTACTTTAGGCAGGCCATTTTCGAAAGGCGGAAAGTCCTCACCTTGGATCAACGGCGAGAGATAGTCCCGGCAGGCGTCGGTAATATCGAAACCTTCCTCGCTGATGAAATCGCGGGGCATAAACTTCTCTTGGTTAGCCACTTGAGACAATGGGGCAGAGATGACATCCCACTGATAGGGTGACTGAGAGATGCGACGAATGGCCGGCATCATGGCGTTTTTGCCCGCAAGTGCCAGGGTAACTGCTTCACGACCTACCGCGTAGGCCTGTTCCACATCGGTTTTAGACGCCAAGTGGCGCGCGGCGCGCTGTAAATAATCCGCAACCGCCCAGTGGTATTTGTAGCCCAGGTCCTGCTTGATCATGCCAGCCAGCGTAGGAGCGACACCGCCCAATTGCCGGTGGCCGAAGGCGTCGGTGTTGCCAGCATCGGCCAGGAAAGTGTCGTCTTCGTAGCGTGCCCCTTCAGATACCACAATAACGCAGTAGCCATTCTGTTGGACGCTTTGCTCGACTCTGTTCATGACCGCTTTACGATTAAACGGAATTTCCGGGAATATGATCAGGTGAGGTGGCTCGCCTGGGCCTTCGCCCGCTAAGCCGCCCGCCGCTGCGATCCAGCCGGCATGGCGCCCCATGACTTCAAGTACAAATACCTTGGTTGACGTGGCGCACATCGACGCAATGTCCAAAGACGCTTCACGGGTAGACGTGGCAATGTACTTTGCCACGCTGCCAAATCCTGGGCTGTTGTCGGTGATGGGCAAGTCGTTATCGACGGTTTTGGGAACGTGAATCGCGGTCAGCGGGTAGCCCAGTTTTTCGGACAGCTGGGAGACTTTTAGGCAGGTATCCGCGCTGTCACCGCCACCGTTATAGAAAAAGTAACGAATATCGTGGGCCTTGAAGACCTCGATCAGGCGCTCATACTGGGTACGATGCGTGTCGATATCCTTAAGTTTGTAACGGCACGAACCAAAAGCGCCTCCCGGTGTGTAGCGTAGAGCAGCGATGGCATCGTCGCTCTCTTGGGTCACATCGATGAGGTCTTCCGTTAGGGCGCCAATAATGCCGTTATGACCGGCATAGACCTTACCAATCTGGTCGGGGGCTTGTCGGCAAGCTTCGATGACACCACAAGCGCTGGCATTGATCACAGCGGTGACACCGCCTGATTGGGCGTAAAAGGCATTATGCTGAGCCATGGAAAAATCTCATCTCCTGGAGGTCGGAAGGCGTAAAAATAACTAGGCGAAGTTTAGCGTAAAGCGTTTAGGCCTGCATCCGGCTAGTCGCCGTTATCCATGGCCTGCTCGCGTTGGGCCAATTGCCATCCGCCCAAATCCTTGTAGCGATTGATCATGGCGCAGAATAGCTCCGCTGTGCGTTCTGTATCATAGCGTGCCGAATGGGCAGCCTTGTTATCAAATTCGATGCCAGCAGCTCGGCACGCGCGAGCCAGCACGGTTTGGCCGTAAACCAAGCCTGCGAGTGTCGCCGTGTCAAAGCTGGAAAAAGGATGAAAGGGGTTGCGCTTGATGCCGCAGCGGTTAGCCGCTGCGTTCAAGAAACCGTGATCGAACGCTGCGTTGTGCCCCACCAGAATAGCCCGCGAGCATCCATGGGCTTTGATTGACTTACGGATAGGCCGAAAAATTTCGCCGAGGGCTTGTTCTTCGCTCAGCGCTACCTGACGGCGTAACGGGTCGTCCAGATTGATGCCGGTGAAATCCAGCGCCGATTGTTCAACGTTGGCCCCGTCAAACGGCTGAATATGGTAGGCGTAAGTGGCATCGGGCAGGAGGTTGCCCTCAGGGTCCATTGTCAGAGTGACGGCTGCAATTTCCAGCACAGCATCACCCTGCGCATTAAAGCCGCCCGTCTCTAAATCAACCACAACGGGCAGATAACTGCGAAAACGTTGGGCCATTAATTCGCGGGCAATCGCCTCGCTCATGCAGCTCTCCTTAGTAAGCGAGTAATCAGTGGGCAAAGAGCATCTAGCGCTTTTCGTGGGGTGATTCTAGCAGTTTCCTGTTAAGGCGTCGTTGGCGGTATTCGCTGAGCACTGAGAACGCTATACTTAACGTTTATTCGATCGCGTGAGCTAATAACACCATCGCGTGTGTGGCGCGCATTTTATTCAGAAAAAGGAGTCAAGAATGTCCGATGTCAAAAAGGTTGTGCTGGCATATTCAGGCGGCCTGGACACATCCGTTATCGTCAAGTGGTTGCAAGAAACCTACCACTGCGAGGTAGTGACGTTTACCGCCGACATCGGTCAAGGTGAAGAGGTTGAGCCCGCACGCGCCAAGGCGCAGGCGTTAGGCGTAAAGGAAATTTACATTGAGGACCTGCGCGAAGAGTTTGTGCGTGACTACGTCTTCCCGATGTTTCGCGCCAATACTATCTACGAGGGTGAGTACCTGTTGGGTACCTCTATCGCCCGCCCATTGATCGCCAAACGTTTGATCGACATTGCTAACGAGACCGGTGCTGATGCTATCTCCCATGGCGCGACCGGTAAGGGCAACGATCAAGTTCGGTTTGAGCTGGGCGGCTACGCCTTGAAGCCAGGCGTGAAAGTCATTGCACCCTGGCGCGAGTGGGACCTTACCTCGCGTGAAAAACTCATGGCCTATTGCGAAGAGCACAACATTCCCGTCGACTTTTCCAGCAAAAAGAAAAAGTCGCCTTACTCAATGGATGCCAATCTGCTGCATATTTCTTATGAAGGCGGCATTCTCGAGGATCCGTGGGCGGAAGCGGAAGAAGACATGTGGCGCTGGAGTGTCTCGCCTGAAGCAGCACCCGACCAGCCTACCTATGTGGAACTGACGTTTGACAAAGGCGATATCGTCGCGATTGACGGTGAAGCCCATAAGCCGCACGAAGTGCTTGAAAAACTTAATAAGTTAGGGGGCGACAACGGCATCGGGCGTCTGGATATTGTGGAAAACCGCTACGTGGGCATGAAGTCGCGTGGCTGTTACGAAACCCCAGGGGGCAGCATCATGTTGCGCGCACACCGCGCGATCGAGTCGCTTACCCTTGACCGTGAAGAGGCCCACCTGAAAGACCAATTGATGCCGAAGTATGCCGAAGTGATCTATAACGGCTACTGGTGGAGCCCCGAGCGCCGCATGCTACAGGCGGCCATCGACGAGACGCAGCATAACGTATCCGGTGTTGTACGCATGAAGCTCTATAAGGGTAACGCCATCGTGGTAGGCCGCAAGTCCGACCAGTCGTTGTTTGACGAATCGATCGCTACCTTCGAAGACGATGCGGGCGCTTACGACCAAAAAGACGCGGAAGGCTTTATCAAGCTGAATGCGTTGCGCTTGCGGATAGCGGCGGGTAAAGGTCGCAAACAAAGCTAACAGGCTGGCGGGGCGGCAAGACAGACTTGCCGCCTGCTAGGTGCGTAGGAGTTAAAATGTTTAAAAAACTACTCTCAGGTTTGCTGGGCGGTGGCCGTGACGGCGCTGCGGGTAAACCACAGGCTGCCGAATCAGTTGAATACAAAGGGTATGTCATCACCTCCCAGCCCGATAACCAAAGCGGTCAATACCGTGTCAGCGGTTGGATTCGTCGGCCCCAAGGAGAGGGTGATGATCTGGAACACCGTTTTGAACGTTCGGATATGCTGCCTAGCCGCGAGGCATGCGACGCCATGATGGTCAGCAAGGCCCAGCGCTATATCGATGAAGTAGGCGACGACATGTTCACCCCCGACCCCCGTCGCGAAGGCAATACTTAACAGCGAAGCCGCTCTAACGTTCAAGGAGAGGCGTATGCGTGTTGTACACCGAGCCTCACCCTGGCGCTCCCTGCTAAACGCTGACGGGACGCTCGATACATCAGCGCTCACTGCGCCGCTGGTTCATCTGTTTAATTATATTTCCTCGCCGCAGACCTCATTAGTCGACGCCTATGCGTGGCAACTATCCCTGGTTGAATCATTGGTGCATTACGATTTGCCTGCCTGGCGCATTAGCCAAATCATTAGTGACCATAACGCCATGCTTTACCGTCAGGCGATCGAGCTGTCGCTTGACGAAATGCGTGCCCAGAGCTGGGGAGAGCCGCCGGTGGATTACTGCGTCTTGCTGTTAGGTTCGGCAGCGCGCTATGAAAGCTTGCTGGGTCCTGATCAGGACAATGCAATGATTATTGATGATTACCCAGACCACCGGCATGTCGAAATCGATGGCTACTTTCAAGCGTTAGGCGAGCGGTTTACAGCACGCCTTGATGAGGCGGGTATTCCGCTGTGCCGAGGCCACGTGATGGCGCGCTGGCCGATGTGGCGTAAACGGTTGAGCGAGTGGTGTGCACAACTGGCAATTTGGAGCGCTGATCGCCAAGTGAAGCGGGTACAGCAAACCAATATTCTGCTCGATTTTTCCCCGGTGGCGGGCAATCCAGCGCTTGCGGAACGACTTGGGGAGAACATCGCGGCGACGCTGCCCAAGGCGCCGTTATTTATGCATGAAATGGCCGCGTTGCTTGACGAGCTGCCGGTGGCCCTGGACCGCTTTGGGCGGATAGCCTCAAGACCTGGTCTTGCGGCGCCGCACGACCAGGCCATCAACCTTAAACATCAGGGATTAATGCCGTTGGTTAGCGCCGTGCGTTTGCTTTGTGTGCGCCATCAGCGCCATGAAATAGCCACCCGCGAGCGTTTGATTGCACTCAATCATGAATCCAGGGCCTTAACGTCGATGCAATCAGATATGCTTCTGGCGGCTTTTGAACGCCTGCAGCAATGTCTATTGGATCAGCAGCGTGTCAATAAAGCCCATGGCCATGCCGCTGATGGTTGGGTGGACCTGCGTCATCTACGCGAAGACCAACGGTTACTTTTAAAATTTGATCTTCAGCAGATTAAAGCTTTTGTGAAGCAAGTAAGAAACGCATAGCTAAGCGCACTATGGGTATGACGCGGTGTCCGCCATTAAACCGTGGAGGTATTATCCGGCGCCGATGGAAGTTCCAATGTTAGGCAGGCACCCCCTAGCGTCTTGGCATCCTCCACCCATAGTCGTCCGCCTAGGTGGGCGATAATGCCGCGGCTAATAGGTAGCCCAAGGCCGCTGCCTTTTGGTCGGCCGTGGGGAATATCGCCGTCTTGCTGTATTTGATGGAATTTTTCAAACACCCGCTCGCGTTCGTCTATGCTGATCCCCGCGCCGTTGTCCTCAACGCTTAAACGAAAATGGCCGCGATGGGGGTAAAGCGCTAAGCGTACTTTGGGCTGGTGGCGATCGGCAAACTTACCCGCGTTATCCAATAAATTGATAATCACTTGTTCTAGCCGGTCTTGGTCGCCGATCACCATCGCGGGATCCGCTGCTAAGCTGACCTCCAGGGTAATGCCACGTTGCTCATGCAGACGCGCAATAGCATCAATGCTGTGTCTCGCGAGCGCGGCCAGATCGAGCGGCACTGGGTTGAGCGTTAAACGACCGCTTTCTAGGCGGGCAAGGTCTAAAATCTCTTCGATTAAGCGCGATAGGCGCTGGCTCTCATGGACGATAACCCCCAGAAAGTGCTGGCGCTTGTCATCGGGGAGCTCGCTGTTATCACGTAAAATTTCTGCGAAGGCGCGTATTGAGGTGAGCGGCGTGCGCAGTTCATGGCTGACCATGGCGACAAATTCGTCTTTGAGCCTGTCCAGTTCGCGCAGTCGTTCATTGGCACTGCGCAGCTCTTCGCCGATTTGGACCAACTCCTGGGACTTCTGCTCCAGGCGGCGATTGTACTCAAGGGTTTGGGAGGTCGTATCCAGAATGCTCAGAATCGACTCGATATCCAACGCTTCGCCACGTACGACTGAGTTAATCAGCACCCGCGCTGAAGCGCTACCTAATGAGCCAGCAAGCGCTTGCTCGGCACGTGTGATCAGCTCGGCATTGGCGGGCTCTTCCGCAGCGAGTGCGCTGCTGGAGGGGCTTTGCTTGAATACGCGACGCGTTGTCTGGTCACCTAAGTAGCGAACGAGCAGTTCGCTGAGTGCTCCTTGAGTCGTTTGCCCACGCCATAGCGGAGCGGTTTGCAGGTTGGGATGCATGGCTTCGGTGAACAGCGCCGCCTGGGTCTGTTCAAGGGGCGTTGGACGAGTAAACAAAGACACCCCCACCAGCAGCCCCACGTTGGCGAGCATGCTCCAGAGCAGCGAATGGGTATAGATGTCCCATTCTTCAAGACCAAATAAACCGTAAGGTATCAGCCAGCCAATCCCCCAAGGGCCCTCGGTGAGGAGCGCTGCATCTAACCAGCCGGACTGGGCAAACCCCGGCAGCAGCAGCGTATAGCACCACACCAGGAAACCGGCAATTAATCCTGAGGCGGCGCCTTGGCGGGTGGCCCCACGCCAGTAAAGGCCAATTAACAGCGCAGGCGCAAACTGTGCGGCTCCCGCGAAGGACACCAGGCCAATGGTGACCAGACTATAGGAGTCGCCAATCAGTGCATGGTAGAGGTAGCCGAGTAACAAAATAAGCACGATAGCCACCCGGCGGATACCCAATAGCCAGCCGGCAAGTTCGCCTTTGGTGCTTAGGTGCAGCCGCCGCGAACGCAACAGTAGCGGCATGACCAGTTGGTTGCTAACCATGGTGGAAAGCGCAATCGTTTCGACGATAACCATGCCAGTGGCCGCCGAGAGGCCGCCAATAAACACCAGTAGCGGCAATCCCTCAAGTCCGGCCGAAAGGGGAAGTGTTAGCACAAAGCTGTCCGGGTCACCTGCGCTTGCGCCCAGCAATAGGCCTGCTAGAGCAATGGGAATCACGAACAGGTTGATCAGCAGCATATAAAGAGGGAAAAGCCAGCTCGCGCGGGTGAGGTGTTGCTCATCGACATTCTCTACCACCAAGACCTGGAACTGGCGCGGCAGGGTTAAAAACGCCAAAAATGACAGCACTAACATGCCTACCCAGCCGGTAACGCCGCCAGGCACACTGTCCAAGCGCATGCTGTCAATCAGCGTTGGTGTGGCTGCTATTTGGGCAAACAGTGCGGCGGGTCCTTCAAACATCACAAAGACCACAAACACGCCGACGGCCATGAAAGCAACGAGCTTTACGATGGATTCCAAGGCAATTGCTGCGACCATGCCTTCGTGGCGCTCGCTGGCATCCAAATGGCGCGTGCCAAACAGAATAATAAACACGGCCAGCACCAGGGCGATCCAGAGGGATTTGTCCATCCAGAAGCGTTCATCCACAAGGGTGGTATCGGCGGTATGGGGGTAGTTAATCAGTACCGCGTGACTCACGGTGATCGCTTTTAACTGAAGGGCGATATACGGCGTGATGCTAATCAGTGCCATCAAGGCAACAAGCGCACCCAGGCTTGTGCTTTTGCCATAGCGAGCGCTGATAAAATCGGCAATCGAGGTGATCCGCTGGCGCGCCGCGATGCGCACCATTTTACGAATCACAAACGGCGCCAGCAGCATTGCCAGCGTAGGCCCTAGGTAGATGAGTAGAAAGCTGGGGCCGTGCTCGGCGGCGCGGCCTACACTGCCGTAGAAGGTCCAGGCGGTACAGTACACAGCAATGGAGAGGGCATAGACCGTGGGCGAGCCAATCAGTGAGCGGCCTTGCTCGGCACGTCGATCGCCCCAGGCGGCAACCACAAAAAGTAGCGCTAGGTAGCCAAAGGCAGTGCCTAGAATGATAGGGTCAGTTCGCATGGTCAGCGGCCCGCACGGTATTCCATAAGCCATGCCGCCAAGCCGATGACGATTGCCCAGGCGCTAAATAAATACACGGGTAGCCAACCTATGCCGAACGAGGGAAGGCGGTCGACCACGATAATCAGTGGTGGGCAGAACAGCAGCAGGGCGATCACCACCAACGCCACCAAGCGTTCTGTTTTGCGCGTTTTCAGCCCGGAAGGTTTCATGAGGCGCTGGCATCCTGTCGGTCGAAGGCATTGGCTTGCAGTGCGAGCAATTGGTCAAGGGTATCAACGCCACGGGCTTCCAGGCGCGGTAATAGCGCAAGCCACAGCTCGGCGGTGACCCGCGCATCGCCCAGCGCCGTATGGCGAGTGCCGGGCGGGAAAGCCAAGTCGTAGCGCTGGGCAAGGCTATCCAGGTCATGCCCATCCAGCGCTTCGTCCAGTGCGCGCGAGATGAGCAGGGTGTCGATCACGGGAATATCGAAGGTAACGCCCTTATGGCTAATAGCCAGCAAATCAAAAGCAGCGTTATGCGCCAGCAATACTGCTTCTCCCACGTAGTCGCGAAAGCGAGTCAGCACGATATCCAGTGGCGGTGCGCCGGCCACATCGGCATCGGTAAGCCCATGAATGGCGGTGCTGGCCAACGGGATGGGGCGCTTGGGATCGACTTTTTGATCGAACACATCGCTTGCTAACAGTCGCGCGTTCACCACGCGGCATGCCCCCAGGCTAATGACGGTATCTCCCCGGCGAAGCTCAAGCCCAGTGGTTTCGGTATCAAAGGCCACAACTTCCAGACTGCGCAGAGAGCGACCGGCGAGGGCTTCGTCGGGCGGAGGAAGGTCGGCAATGCCAAAATCATGGAATTCAGGTCGCGGTGGGGCGGTTTCCCTAGGGGCGCCTACGCGTTCCATGGCGGGGAGCGGCAGCCTCAAGCGGGCATGAATACCATCATCGGCCGCCAGGCTCCAAATATCGCTGGCGTGTTGACGTAACACATCAGCAACGCTTGGATTCAGCGGTAATGAAGGCAGTGTTTGTTGTCGCCACTCGGCGAGCGCATGCTCCGGCAACGCCTTTCCGCGCCAAATAAGGTCTAAATAGACGCGTTTATTACCCAAGCATATTTCACCCTCAAAGCCACTGTCGGGAAGGTGGGCACTTAAATGTTTGACTAGCGAATCAAACAGGGCGATCAGGGCCGGGGCATCGCCTTTAAACCAGGCGGGCATGCCCACCGGGGTAATTAAACGGTGCTCAGGGTCGAGGCGTTCATCGAGTGCCTGCCAGAAATCATTTGACCACATCGGAGTTAAGCGTTCGCCTTGATGCTGCATATCATCAAGGAGCTGGCCAATTTTCGCGACGTTGTCGCCGAGCGTGGCGCCTTCTTCCTGAATGACGCGTTCAAAGCGTTGGCGCAGCGCTGACGTATCGACGCCGCCTTGGAGACGTAGTTGGATTAACGCGTCGGCAGCACTGGTTAGGCTTGCAGTATGCTGACGAAGCGGTGTCAGCATATCGGCAAGCTCTGCTCTGACGCCCATTTCGCTTGACCAGGAGGCGGTTGCGTCATTAAACGTCAATAGCGTTTCGCCGTCGCTGCCTGGAACACGGCGCATAATGACTTTTACCCAGCGGTTATCGCAGGGGGCGAGCAGCTCGCGAGGAGCGCCGTCGTTAGGTAACTGGCTTAGCGCCTGTTGCAAGCTTGCTACCGGTAACAGCGCCTCCAGGCGTTTACCTAAACCGAGCCCTGTATTATCGACGAAAAAGTCCTCGGCGGCCTGATTAAACAGCATCACGCGGCGGTGATGATCGCACAGCAATAGCGGTGTCTCGAGCACTTGCAGCAGAGTTTCTAGTTCTTGACGGATTTTGGCCGCGCTGCGTGCGCCTTCAGTATGCGCGGTGGCCAGGCGGCCACGGTCCGCACGCCAGCTTTCGCGCACTCGCTGCAGGTCCGGGCCTAACCCTTTTAGCCAGCCTTCGGGTGGGTATTCATCGCGCGCATCGGGGTTTGCCACTAAGCGTGCTAGCTGCACCTGTAAGTGGCGCAGTGGGGTAAACAGCATACGCTCAAGCAGCAAGCCGACTAAAAAAATCGTCGAACCACCAGAAAAGCTACCCAACCATAGGGCTATTCGCGTTCCCCCGGTGGGGGCAAACTGTGCCTCTAGCCACGCGGCAAAAATAGCGCCGCCCAGCAGGCTAATGCCGCTGAGCAATAGCCATAGACCAATTAAACGCTGGCGCTTGGGCAACCCGCCTTTTGTCATGGCCGCGTCTCGGTTAGCAGCGCGTTGACTTTTTCGACCAGTGCCTGGGTAGAAAAAGGCTTGGTAATGTAATCGTCTGCACCAAGTGCCATGCCTTTTTCACGCTCTACCTCACGGCCATGTGCCGTTAGCATGATGATGGGCAGTGTCGCGGTGGTGCAGTCCTGACGCAACTGCTCCAGCACATCAAAACCACTGATGCCCGGTAGGCTAATGTCCAGCAAGATAAGATCCGGCTTGGCTTGATGAACGCAGTTCATCGCTTGCTCGCCATCTTCGGCAGTGACGACGTCGAAGCCCGCTTGCTGCATAAGAAACTCAAGCGAGATGAGGATGTTGGGCTCGTCATCGACCACAAGCACTCTGGCCATCGTGCTCTCCCGAAATTGAATTGGCGGGGCAGAATGTGTTCCCCGTTGTTAATGAAGAGTGTAGGCAGATGGAGGTGCCGCGCCAAGACGACCTTTTGCTGACGGTGACTGCCTTACTAGTTGGCTGATAGCTAAGACTTTAGATGTAATTTTGTTGTGTTATCAGTGGTTAGCGTGGACGTCAGCCAATCGTCGTACCACTATATGATGGCTTGCCGTATATTATGATTGGCGTAACTAATTGATAATCAAAAGCCAAAGGAGACAATCCTATGAGTGCTGTTATCTTGCTGCTGCTAGGCCTAGGGGCAATGGCAGCGGGGTATTTTGTTTACTCCAAGTTCATAGCCGAAAAGATCTTTCAGCTTGACCCTGACTTTAAAACGCCGGCCCACGAATTTGAAGATGGGGTGGACTATGTGCCGACCAATCGCTACGTGCTTTGGGGGCACCACTTTACGTCAGTAGCCGGTGCTGCGCCCATTGTGGGTCCTGCTATTGCTGTGATCTGGGGCTGGGCGCCGGCATTTTTATGGGTGGTGTTCGGTACTATTTTCTTCGCCGGTATTCATGATTCCGGTGCCATCTGGGCCAGCGTTCGCAATAAGGCAAAATCCGTTGGGGCACTCACGGGCGATGTGGTAGGCACGCGAGCGCGTAGTATTTTTATGATCGTCATATTTTTGGTTCTGCTGATGGTAAACGCCGTGTTTGCGGTGGTGATTGCAGGCTTGATGATGAACTTTTCAAGCGCCGTAGTGCCGGTTTGGGGCGCAATTTTCGTGGCGCTAATCATCGGCCAAATGATTTATCGGCGGATATTAAGCCTCCCGGTGGTATCGATATTAGGCGTAGTTGCTCTCTATGCGTTGATCGGGATTGGCCCCTCAGTCCCCATTCAAATGCCCGACGAGGTCGGGGCTATGTCAGGCAATGCGGTATGGATTTTGATTCTGTTTGGCTATGCGGCCGTCGCATCGCTGCTGCCTGTCTGGATGCTGCTGCAGCCCCGTGACTATATTAATGGTCTGCAACTGTTTATCGGTCTGATCATTCTTTATGGGGCCTTGGTACTGCTTAACCCGACCTTGGTCGCTCCAGCATTTAACAATGATGTGCCCGATGGCACGCCGTCATTATTACCGCTGCTCTTCGTAACGATTGCTTGCGGTGCCATTTCTGGCTTCCATGGCTTGGTATCGTCGGGCACTACCTCGAAACAGCTCAATAAAGAAACCGATGTGCGTTTTGTAGGCTATTTCGGTGCCGTAGGTGAGGGCATGCTGGCGCTGGCCGCCATTCTGGCTGCGACCGCGGGGTTTGCCACAATGGGCGATTGGGAGGCAATGTACACTGCGTTCGGCCAGGGTGGCGTGAATGCCTTTGTGGAAGGTGGTGCCTTTATTATTCACAACGGTATAGGGTTGCCAGAAGCCACCGCGTCGACGCTTCTCACCGTGATGGCGGCGCTGTTTGCAGGGACAACAATGGATACCGGGCTGCGTTTGCAGCGCTATATCTTCCAGGAATGGGGCGAGATCTATCAGCAGCAGTGGATGAAAAAACCGTCTATTGCGACCGGCCTGGCCGTAGGGTCGTGCCTGGTACTTGCCTTTGGCGCCGGTGGCGCGGATGGCTCCGGTGGGCTAATTATCTGGCCACTTTTCGGTACGACCAACCAGTTGTTAGCAGGCCTTACGCTGCTAGTGATTACCGTTATGCTAGTGCGCCTGAAGAGGCCCATGTGGTTTACGCTGGCACCCCTTTGCTTTTTGCTGGTGATGACCATCCTGGCGTTGTTGCTACAGCTTCGTACGTTCTGGAATGATGGCAATATGTTCCTGTTAGTACTTGACGTCGTGGTGTTGATAGCGGCCGTGTTAGTGGCAATGGAGTGCGCTGCAGCGCTTAAGCGTTCGCGAGCCGACATTGCAGTGCAGCACGATCAACCTTGAGGAGTGACAGCTAATGACCGACGAACCCAAACATGGGTCGTCACGTCGCAGCGGATTACGGGCTTGGTTAGACCAAGCCCGTTTCTTCACTGAAGAGGTATACAGCGCGCGTTATCGAGGTGCCATCGCCCGGGCGCGCCGCGACGAAGACGACCTGTTTATGCTGTTGGTATTTTCCGAGATGATGGGGTTACAGAATCCCGCCTCATACTACACGCTTGAGCTTCAACCGTTGTTGTTAGAACGCTTCCATGACTGGCATAAGCGCATGGGTATGGAGCGCTCTCCGCTGGATCATTTTCGTTGTTGCTGAGTTCACGTCATCTAGAGAGTCATGAATGCAAGCTTTACTCAATCGACGCCTGCTGTGGGTAGGCGGGAAAGGCGGGGTCGGTAAAACCACTGTCGCCGCATCGCTCGCTGTGCTGGCCGCCGGGCGCGGTAAACGCGTGTTAGTAGTGTCGACGGATCCGGCGCACAGCCTTGGCGATGTGTTTGATCGTACCCTTGGCGATGCACCGCGGCGCCTATTAGCTAACCTTGACGCGATGGAAATTGACCCCGATGTGGAAGTCGAGGCGCACCTCCAGCGCGTCACGCAGCAAATGCGCCGCTATGCGGCGCCCGAGATGATGCAAGAGCTAGAACGCCAGATGCGCCTTACCCGGCAGTCGCCAGGCACGCAGGAAGCCGCCTTGTTAGAGCGTTTGGCGCGCTTGATGATCGATGACGACGCGCCCTACGATTTAATTATTTTCGACACCGCGCCTACGGGCCATACGTTAAGGTTGCTCACGCTTCCAGAAGCCATGGCAGCGTGGACAGATGGGCTTTTGGCTCATAACCGAAAATCGGCTGAGCTGGGCAAGGTATTGGATCATTTAACCCCCAAGCGCGGCCGCGATGTGGCCACACCGTTTGATGACCCCACGGAAGATCCGTTGGATGATTTGGACGAGCGTACACGCGATGTGGCTAAAACGCTGATCAATCGTCGGCGTTTGTTTCATCAAGCGAGACGCCGTATTGAGGAGGTTGACGCCTGTAGTTTTCTGTTTGTCATGACACCGGAGCGACTGCCGATTCTTGAAACCGATCGTGCGGTGCGCGCCCTGGAAGACGCCGATATACCGGTCGCGGGGACACTTATTAACCGAGTAATTCCCCATCAAGCAGACGGTACTTTTCTCGCCTCCCGACGAGAGCAAGAAGCGCACTATTTGACCCGCATTGATGAACTATTTGCTCGCTTACCGCGGCCTAAGCTTGAGTGGCAGCCTACTGATGTACAGGGGATAGAGGCTCTGGAGGCGTTAGCCGCCCAGCTTGAACAGCAGGGCTTTTAATGCGGGCATTGCTTCTATCCGCCTACGATGCCGTAAGTCATCGCTACTGGGCCGACAGTGTGATGCAGCACGTCGATGGTGTGGCATGGACTCAGTTGCGCTTACCCGCTCGCCATTTTAGTTGGCGTATTCGGGGTAACCCATTAACCTGGCTGTGGAAAGAGCATGAGACACTCAGCCAGCAGTATGATGTGGTGCTTGCGACCTCAATGGTGGATTTAGCCACCTTGGCCGGCTTGTTCCCTTCGCTTGGGCAAGCACGCAAGATTGTTTACTTCCATGAAAACCAGTTTGCCTACCCCGCGTCGGGAGAGCAGCGGCCTCAGGTAGAAGCTCAAATGGTAAACCTTTATGCGGCATTAGCGGCGGACACGGTAGTGTTTAATACCGCTTATAACCGCGATTCATTTGTCGATGGTGCGCGCGCTTTCTTGAAAAAAATGCCCGAGAATGTGCCGGCAGTAAAGCCGCTTGAGGCGCTGCGTAAACGCGCCAAGGTACTGCCTGTCCCCATTATGCCACTCGAAGACGAGCGTCAACAGCAACGCAACCCCCAGCGCATCCTATGGAACCACCGGTGGGAGTATGACAAGAACCCCGAGGACTTTTTTGCAGTGCTGTATGAGCTAAGCGATCAGGGTGTGGTTTTCGAGCTGGCAGTGGTTGGGCAGCACTTTCGCCATGTGCCGCCAATCTTTGCTGAGGCGAAGCAACGTCTGGCAAGGCATATCGTTACTTGGGGGCCTCAGCCTCAAGAGCGCTACCAAACGGAACTCGATAAAGCGGGAATCGTGGTGTCGACGACCTGGCACGAATTTCAAGGCTTGGCGATTATGGAAGCCGCCCAGCGCGGCGTGCTACCGCTGGTGCCTGATCGCCTGTGTTTTCCTGAGCTATATCCGGATGTCTATCGCTACGATGGCACGCGTCGAGGGCTTTACGATCACTTAAACCGTTGGTTGACCACGCCATCGGCTCAACCCCCACCACTGAACAGCGCTGATTGGGAGTGGTCCGCTTGGCGGGTAGCTTATTCGGCGTTGCTGGCAGACGCCGTGGTTAACTGATCAAGACGACGCGTCGGCCAGTGCACCACGGCTGTGCGACGCCGCATGGAAGCCGCCAAATTCGGATGCTCGCGGCGAATCACCTGTTCGGCAAACTCTGATAAAAACCGTGATTTAAGTTCGGCACGCGCGCGGTCAACGCCGCTGTGCTGATAAGGGGTGGAGGCAAGCAATAAGAAACCATCATCGGGGATGCGTCCTGCCTGACGGTTGGCATCAATAATAGACGCTGCAGTGCCAATTGGCTTCGCTAAATCAGGCCCGTAGGGGCCAATAATCAGCGCGGTGTTGGGTAGGTGCAAGAAATCAAAGCCTCGGCCAATGCAGATCACCCATTCACGATGCTCGATATCCAGTTCCCGCTGAGTGCCTTGAAGTTCGTTGACGTGAGCGAGGTTGCCGGTCAATAAGGGAAGCAAGTCGCGGCGCATCTCGGTAGGCATATCCGGGCAAGTCGCCTGAAGGGCAGTACTGAGCTGTGCCGGTGAGTGGCCAATACATTCGCGAGTATCAAGCGTTGCCCCGTGCTGACCGTGAACAATCAACGCATCGCTGTCGGTCTCAAAGCCACAAACAAGCGGATAAACTTGTTGCCGTTCACGGCCAAATAAGTGCTCGGCTTGCTTGGAAATCGCGTAGGCATGCGCCCTGGCAGCTTGTGTATCGCAATTAAATCCGGCGCAACCACGGGCTTTGCTGCCATGGGAAAAGTGATAGGTGATGAGTAGCAAGGTGCCCCGGCCCTGCGTAGCTGCATCAATGACGGCTTCAGTGAGTAGCTCTCCTAAATAGGGCCAGCCAAGGTCGAAAATCCCGCCGAGATTGCGAAAGGGCGTGATGATGCCGAGAGGGGTGCGTGTGGCATGGGGTATATGGATACGGCCATCCATGCACTTCATTACCAGGATAGAGGTGGGGTGCTTGGCAAGGTAATGCCGTCTGGCCAATTCTGCGTCGGGGCTACAAAAATGCGCCGCGTGCTGGCGCGATAAATCAAACAGCGCGTCAATTCGCTGTTCGATAGGTTGGTCATGCAGCAGTGAGGCAGGCGTTGGCATGAATGGTTTTCCCCTGGCGCAATCAGTTACCCGTTTAGGCGATCTCGGTTTTTTCTTTATAGTCGCATAAATCTTCAATAATGCAGCTGCCGCATCGCGGCTTACGGGCGATGCACGTATAACGGCCGTGTAGAATAAGCCAGTGGTGGGCATCCTGCAGGAAAGCCTTGGGGACGTGACGTAACAGCTTTTGTTCCACCTCGACGACGTTTTTGCCTTTGGCAATGCCCGTTCGGTTGGCCACGCGGAAAATGTGCGTATCCACGGCCATGGTCGGCTGGCCAAACGCGGTATTCAAAATCACGTTAGCCGTTTTTCGGCCAACCCCAGGGAGGGCCTCCAATGCGGCGCGGGTTTGAGGTACTTCACCGCCGTGGTGTTCAACCAATATGTGGCAGGTCTTCATCAGGTTTTCGGCTTTAGTGTTGTACAAGCCGATGGTTTTGATATGTGTTTTTAACCCATCAATGCCCAAATCGATAATGCCCTGGGGCGTGTTAGCTACGGGGAAAAGGCGGGCAGTCGCCTTATTCACGCCCACATCGGTCGCCTGGGCGGAGAGCAGCACGGCGGCGAGCAGTTCGAAAGGCGTACGCCAATTAAGCTCGGTCGTTGGGTGTGGGTTTTCGGCTTTCAGTCGGGCAAAAATTTCATGACGCTTTTGGGCATTCATGGTAACTCTCTGGGTTATTTAATCGTACCGGTGACGCGGACCCGGCGTTGCTCACGGGGTGTGACGGTCTTAGGTTCAGTAAACGCTTTATGGCGTTGATCAACAACGTTTTTTAGCGCGATCAATAGGCCCACTACAAAAAATGCGCCGGGGGGCAGAATAAAAAACAAAAACTGATAGTCGTCTATAAGCGTCAGTTGCCATCCTTCGGCCACGGGCCCCAGCAATAGCGACATTTCTCTGAACAGAGTGCCCTGGCCCAATAATTCCCGCAGTGCTCCTAGTACAACTAAAACGGCGCCGAAGCCGAGGCCCATCATCAAGCCATCAATGGCGGAAGGTAAAACCGGCTGGCGAGAGGCGAAGGCTTCTGCGCGGCCCAAAATTGCGCAGTTGGTAACAATTAACGGAATAAAAATCCCCAGAACTTGGTAGAGGGGGTAGGCATAAGCGGCCATGAGCAATTCGGTACAGGTGACAAACGCAGCGATAATCATGACAAAGGCAGGCAGGCGAACGGCACTCGGTACCTGGTGACGAATCAGCGATACGGTGGTGCTTGCGCCGACCATCACGACCAGCGTAGCCATGGCAAGCCCAAGCGCGTTGACCACGCTAGCACTTACGGCTAGCAACGGGCACAGCCCCAATAGTTGTACCAGCGCCGGGTTATTTGACCATAGCCCTTCGCGGGTAAGTTGACTTAGCGGGCTCATGGCTGGGACTCCTTGTTTTCCCCAAGTAAAGGGGTGCTGGTGGCGTATTGCAGGGCGCTATGAACCGCATCGACTACCGCGCGGGGCGTAATGGTGGCGCCAGTGAACGCATCAAACTGCCCGCCGTCTTGAGTAACGCCCCAACCCTCGGACGGTAGTGAATCTAATGTTAAGCCATCGAATTGAGTGATCCAATCGCTACGCCGCCGCTCGATATCGTCGCCTAGACCCGGTGTCTCCTGATGATGGGTCACGCGTACGCCGCTGATGCGCTGCTGATCATCAATGCCCACTAACAGTCGTATTTCACCGTTATAGCCGCGCTGCGTTACAACCGGCAAGACGAGGGCGCGTTGGGTGTCGTTATCTACCTGCCAACCGGTTGCACCGTCGAGGAAGCCAAGTTGTGACGCATTGGGTAACGAGATAGAACTCACCTGGGCGTTCTTTAATGGATCAGGTAGTACAGCCTGGTGTTGGCGCTGCTGGTAGGCTTGTTGATGCGTATCGATGCGTTCAGCGGTCAAGCCACGAAGCGTGGCGACGCTGCCCGCGGTGATCAGTGCAAAGAGCCCCAGTACCAGCGCGCCCTGCTGCATGGCATTGAGGGGGGTCATGGCTGCTCCTTAGATGTCGTTTTTTTCAGGCCAGTTGGGCGAGGCACGGTGTATAGATCTAGTAGCGGAACACACAGGTTCATGAGTAGCACTGCAAACGCAATTGCATCGGGATACCCGCCCCAGGTACGAATCAGCATGACAAGCGCGCCGATGCCTGCGCCGTAGATCAGTTTTCCGCGTTGGCTGGTGGCAGCAGAAACGGGGTCGGTGGCAATGAAAAATGCGCCGAAGAGCGTGGCACCGGTGAGCAGGTGCAGCCAAGGCGAGGCGAAGTACTCCGGATCAAACAAGTACAGCAGCGAGGCAAAGGCCATCATGCTGGCTAGCATCGTCAAGGGTATATGCCAGGTGATGATGCGCTTGGCCAGCAAGAGTACGCCGCCCGCAAGCCAAGCAAAGCTGACCCATTGCCAAGCATTTAGGGTGCCGCTTGGCAGTGGTTGACTGGCCCAAAATTGGCTGGCTGATACCCCCTCGCCTTTGTGCTTAAAGGCATCAAGCGGTGTGGCGCCGCTTAAACTATCAATCTGGTCGACCGAGACATTGCCCATGATTTGACCCCATAACATATCAGGCCATAGCGGCTGGGGAGTCGGCCATAGGGTCATATAGGTGGGAAACGACACCAGTAGCAGTGCATAGCCGACCATTGCCGGGTTAAATGGGTTATTACCTAGTCCGCCATAAAGCTGCTTAGCAACGATAATAGCGGCGACCATGCCGATGCCAATAAGCCACCAGGGGCTTGCCGGCGGTAACGATGCGCCCAACAATACGCCAGTGAGCAGCGCGCTGGCATCGTTAAGTGCTGGGCGCAGCGGGCGCTTGCGCAGCCATAAGATAAGCGCTTCAAAGCCCAGGCCAAAAGCAGCGGCCAGCACCACATTGCTGATCACTCCCAGGCCGAAAAAAAACGTCATGGTGATAAGGCCGGGCAGCGTGGCAATCAGCACCCAGCGCATAATGCCTCCGGTACTAGGCATGTTGCTCAGGTGGGGTCGATCATTGATCTGGGACGCATGCAGCATACTTATGGGATCTCTTGGGGGGCGTCCGCTTCTCGAGCCTCGGCGAGGCGTGCCTCAGCTGCGTGCAAATTTTCCTGCGCGGTGGCCAGTTGTGTCTCAAGGTCATCATGGGCTTGTTGAGGGTCTTGCTGTGCCGCTCTCGCCAGATTTTTTTCGGCTTTCCTTACGGCGGCTTTGGCCGCCGTTTGCGCGATCCGTAAACTCCTCAGGTCGGCTTGGGGAGAGGAGGCTTGGGAATCGTGGGCTTGAGGTGGCCGTTGCTTCGCAAGGCGTGCCTGGCGGCGTGCCTGCTTTTGCGCTTCTTCACGGGCGAGCCGCGCTTGGCGCCATTCAAAGCGATGTTTGGCGTGTTCAGCTTTGGCGGTTTCCAACTGCTGGTGGCGAAGCCGGGTTTTAGCACTACGGTAGTCGGCGACTAAGGGAATATGGCTTGGGCATACGTAGCTACAGGCATTGCATTCAATGCAGTCGAACAGCCGGTAGTGAGCCAGCTTGTCATCGTCATTCGCACGCGCATACCAGTGCAACTGTTGTGGCAGCAAGTTAGCGGGACAGACGTCTTCACACGCCCCGCAGCGGATACAAGGCGTTTCAGGTGGCGCAGGTGGCAGTTCTTCCCACGTGGCGGCAATTAAGCAGTTTGTTGCTTTGGTCACCGAGGCGCCAAGATCAGGCAGCGGCGTACCCATCATCGGGCCGCCTTCAATCAGTTGGTGAAGTACTGAGCGATTCAGGCCCGCCTCATCAAGCAAAGTGACTATCGGCGTGCCGATACGCACCCAACGGTTACCGGGGTCGCTGATGGCTTCGCCGGTTAGAGTCACCAGCCGCTCCACCAGCGGTTCGCCATCGCGAACCGCACGCAGCGCCGCTAACAAGGTGCCGGGGTTATGGCAGAGCACACCGACATCCACTGGCAGGCCTTGATTGGGCACGTCCCGGTTAAGCAGCGTTTTAATCAATTGACGCTCGCCACCGCTGGGGTAGCGTGTGGTCATCACAGACAGCGTGATAGGTAGCGGATGGCTGACCCCAATAGCCTGCCTTAGGGCGTGAATGGCATCAGGTTTGTTATCTTCGATGCCCACTATAATGTGCTTCGCGCTGCAAAGAGAGGCTATGAGTTGTGCACCTTCGAGCACCTCCAGCGCAAAGTGCTGCAGGGTAAGGTCATCGGTGGTGATATAGGGTTCGCACTCGGCGGCGTTGACCACCAAGGTATCAATACGCTGGCGTTCACCCACCCGGGCCTTGATGTGGGTAGGAAAGCCCCCTCCGCCAAGCCCTACCACACCGCTTTGCTCCAGACGCGCCAATAGTTGCTCAGCGCTGGCGGTGGGCCATTCAAGCGGGGCTAAACGCTCCCAGGTATCGTAACCGTCACTGTCGATGGTGATGGCCTTGGCATCCATATGCGAAACGGTACCGCTGATGCTGGCATGTAGGTCAGCTGAAATCATGCCATCGCGCCTGGCGATAGGCGTGCCGACGCTGACCCTTTCGCCCACGGCGACGGTAGCCAGGGCAGGGCGTCCGGTATGTTGATCCAATCGCAGCACGACCCGAGAGGGCAATGTCGCATGACGCACTGGCACTAAAGAGCGCTGTTTGCGTTCGGGCGGATAGATACCGCCATGAAACTCAAACGTGCGAGCCATAAGGCATCTCCACTGAATGAGGACGATCGCTGGCAATAACGTGCGGCGGTTGGGTAACTGGCTGCCATTGGTTGAGCGGCGTGCTGGGTGGCAGCATATCGATGCAATCTACCGGGCAGGGTTCAAGGCAAAGATCACACCCCGTACATTCATCCTCAATAACGGTATGCATTTGTTTGGCCGCGCCAATGATTGCGTCGACCGGGCACGCCTGGATACATTTGGTGCATCCAATGCACTCATCCTCGCGGATAAACGCGACCAATGGTTCACCAGGGGCTTCGCCATCCAGAGGTTCAGGCGTTCGACCTAGCAGGTCGGCGAGGGCGATAATAGTGGCTTCACCACCAGGCGGACACTTGTTGATAGCATCCCCCTGGTTGATGGCCTCGGCGTAGGGACGGCACCCGGGATAACCGCATTGTCCGCATTGCGTCTGGGGAAGCAAAGCGTCAATGTTTTCAACGAGCGAGGACTCGTCGCCTTTGAAACGCTCGTTGACAGCGCCCAGCAAGGCCCCAAACCCCACGCCCAAAGCGGTGAGCACACCGACGGCGCTCAGCAGGCCAAGCATCGAAAATGTTTCGCTCATTGACACATTATCCTTGGACCAAGCCAGAAAAGCCCATAAAGGCAAGTGACATCAAGCTGGCCGTGATCATCGCGATAGCGGCACCTTTGAAAGGGGTCGGTATATCCGCCGTTGCCAAGCGTTCGCGCATGGCGGCAAACAGCACCAGCACCAATGAAAACCCAATCGCCGCTCCCAGCCCATAAAGGGTGGTGGCAAAAAAGCCCAGATCGCGATTCAGCGATAACAGTGCAACGCCAAGTACCGCGCAGTTGGTGGTAATCAGGGGTAGAAAAATCCCCAGTACACGGTGCAGTAATGGACTTAGCTGGCGCACCATGATGTCGGTGAACTGAACCACGGCGGCAATCACCACGATAAAACTGATGGTGCGTAAATAGGTAATGTCTAAAGGTACCAACAGCCCGTGGTACACCACAAAGCTGGCGGCCGAGGCAAGCGTAAGCACAAAGGTTGTGGCCAGCGACATGCCCATGGCTGACTCTAGTTTATTGGAAACGCCCATAAATGGGCATAAGCCAAGAAACTGTACCAGCACAAAATTGTTGACCAGCGCGGTGCTTATCAGAATAACGAAAAGCTCACTCATGGCGGCGTATTGTGCTCAGAAATCACGCCGCTGGCTAGCGGTGGTCTGAATAATACCACCTGATGTCGACCAGCTTCCTTGGCAAGGTAGAGTGCCTGATCGGCGCAGCTGACGACCTCACTCGGTGACTGGGATTTAGGGTCCTGCAGCATGGCAATGCCCGCGCTTATCGTGACAAAAGGCTTCACTGGCGATGTTGCATGAGGGATCTGCAATCGATCTACCGCTAATGAGAGCTGTTCGCCAATATGTTTGGCAGAACCGGGCGACGTGTGGGGCAGGATAGCGCAGAATTCTTCTCCCCCTGTTCTGGCAATAAAAAAGCCCCGCGCCTGCGCGACATTATGCATAACTTCGGCAAGACGCTGCAGGCAGATGTCCCCTTCAGGGTGCCCGTAGTGGTCGTTGTAGAGTTTGAAGTGATCAATATCGAGCATCATCACCGCAAGCAAGTCTGAAGTGCCGTCGACTTCGCTAAAGGCGGCATCAAGACGCTGGTCAAAGAGTCTCCTGTTCGGCAGCCCAGTCAGTGCGTCATGAGTGGACAGCTTCAGCAGTTCATCATTGAGCTGTTGCTGATGGGCAAACTGTTCCTGAAACGCACGCGATAACAAACCTATTTCGTCATCCCGCTTGGTAAGCCAATCAGTTTGTGACTCGGTCATACCTATTTGCTGGGTAAATTGAGTTAATAAACGCAGTGGCTTAAGCACAATTTTTTCAAGCAAGAGTAGCACCAGGGCGATAACCATGATCATTAGGACTGCAGTCCACACCAGTACATAGCGGAAGGTGGTTAAACTGGTTAAGTAGCTGGTGCGATTGAGGTCTATGCCTAACGCTAATGAAGGGGAGTTGGCCGAGCCATAAGCAGGGAAGTAGCGTTCGGCAAATACTGTATTGTCCGAGAAGTGGAAATCATCGCTGCCGGGCGCTTTCTCGTTGCTGAGAGTAAGCGAAATAGGCAGGCCCGTATAATCTTCCATGTAGCTTATCCATTCATCGTCTAAAGAACGAACTTTGAATAGCCAGCCAACTGAATCACCACTTTTGTCGGTACGTAAAATGGGGGTTGAAGCCATGAGTGCAGCATTATGATCAGCGTAGATAGCCGTGCTCTCTGAGCGATCCTCCGCGATGGCGGCTTGCATGGTTTTTACAAAAGACGTCATCCAGGCACATTCATCATTGGGTGTCGTACACGTTTGATAATTGCCGGTGACAGGGTTAATACCCGCCAAAAAGTGCACATCGCCGGTGGTTGTGAAAAACGCCATCAGTGTATAGCGCATGTCCTCAAACATTTCTTGGCTAAAGTTGACCTCTGAATAGCGTGGATAATCGCCTTGAACAAATTGATAGGTGTCATCCCAATGAGCCCAGTCGCGAACCTGGGACTGTAATTGCTGCTGATCAAGTTGAAAGCTACGTTCAACACGGTCCAGTTCGCGTTTCACCATTGCTCGCTCTTCAGCTTGTAATACTGGAAATATAATCCATGCGCTGAGGGCTGCCAGCGCGGCTATTGCACAGACAAGTAAACCACCAAGAGCAGCAAAAAAACGAAATCGCAGTGAGCGTGAGAAGCGATGTTGCATATAGTGAGCTCAGCCGTGTTGAACTTGCCAATATAAACGCATAAAAAAGGGGCTAAGGCAGCTTGCCTTGCCCCTAAATTAAAGTTTACCTGATTATGTTACCCGTTGACCCGGTTCAGCGCCGGAATCCGGGGAAAGCAGATAAATGCCGTCTTGATTGGCCGAGGCGAGGACCATGCCTTCCGATACACCAAAGCGCATTTTACGCGGTGCAAGGTTGGCGACCATCACCGTTAAACGTCCTTCAAGCGCTTCTGGAGCGTAGGCCGAACGGATGCCCGAAAATACATTGCGGGTTTCGCCACCTAGATCAAGCGTTAGTTGAAGCAGCTTATCGGCACCCTCAACGTATTGCGCCTTGGCAATGCGGGCAATGCGCAGGTCGACCTTGGCAAACTCATCGAAGCTGATTTCGGGCGCGATTGGGTTTTCAGTCAAAGGGCCTTTGGGTGATTCCTTAAGCTTTTGCTCTTCCACCAGATCCTCCTTTGAGGCCTCAATCATGGCGTCAATCTTGTCGCGCTCGATGCGCTGCATGAGGGGGTTGAATTTATTAATGGCATGATCGACCAGAACATCTTGGCGACTCTCCCAGTTTAGCGTATCGACGTTCAAGAACACCCGCGCCTGCTCGGCCATGCTGGGAACCACCGGGGCGAGGTATACCATTAGTTGGCGGAACAAATTAATGCCTACCGAGCAGATATCCAGCACATCGGCATCGCGTCCTTCCTGCTTGGCCAGCACCCAGGGCTCTTTTTCAGCGATGTAGGTGTTCGCCTCGTCGGCCAATTCCATGATGCTGCGCATCGCGCGGCTGAATTCGCGAGCTTCGAAATCCTGGGCAATGCTGTCACCAGCGCTAATGAAACGGGCGACCATTTGCGGCTCGCTGCAATGGGCCGACAACTGGCCGCCGCCTAGTTTCTTAACAAAGCCCGCGCAACGGCTGGCGATATTGACCACTTTGCCCACCAGGTCTGAGTTTACTCTTGCGGCAAAGTCTTCAAGGTTCAGGTCAAGGTCGTCGACCTTGGAGGTTAGCTTGGCGGCAAAGTAGTAACGCAAATATTCAGGGTTGAGGTGGTCGGCGTAGGTGGCGGCTTTAATAAAGGTGCCTCGGGACTTCGACATCTTGGCACCGTCCACAGTCAAGAAACCATGACAGTTAACCGCTGTGGGTGTGCGCAGATCGGCGCCGTGGAGCATGGCCGGCCAGAACAGAGCGTGGAAATAAACGATATCTTTGCCGATAAAATGGTAAACCTCGGCGTCAGATGTTGGCTGCCAAAAGCTGTCGAAATCTATGCCTTCACGCTCGCACAGGTTTTTGAAGCTGGCCAGGTAACCAATCGGCGCATCAAGCCATACATAAAAGTATTTGCCAGGAGCGTCGGGTATTTCAAAGCCAAAGTAAGGCGCATCGCGGGAAATATCCCACTCGTTAAAGCCTGACTCAAACCACTCCATTAGTTTATTGCGAATTTGCGGCTGAACGTGGCCATCGTTAATCCAGCGCTGAAGAAAATCTGCAAAGTCCGGTAACTTAAAGAAATAATGCGTTGAACTGCGTACTTCAGGGGTGGCACCAGAAATCGCCGAGACCGGGTTGATGAGCTCTGCCGGCGTATAAGTAGCGCCGCATTTCTCACAGTTATCGCCGTATTGATCGTCAGAGCCACATTTAGGGCAGGTGCCTTTAATAAAGCGGTCGGCGAGGAACAGCCCTTTTTGTGGGTCAAACATTTGTTCAATTTCGCGTGTGGCGATATGGCCTTTATCGCGTAGACGCTGATAGATCAACTCGCTGTAATAGCGGTTTTCGTCCGAATGAGTGGAATGGTAGTTGTCAAAGGCGACGCCAAAACGGGCAAAGTCGGCTTGGTGGTCGCGTGAGACCCGGTCAATTAATGCCTCAGGGGAAATGCCTTCTTGTTCAGCACGCAGCATTATGGCGGTGCCGTGCGCATCATCGGCACATACGTAATAGCATTGCTGACCACGGCTTTTCTGAAAACGCACCCAAATATCGGTTTGGATATATTCCAGCAAATGGCCCAGGTGAATAGCGCCGTTAGCGTAAGGAAGCGCACTGGTTACCAGAATGCGGCGCGAAGAAATAGTTGACATGATGAACGAAAATCCCGATCAGACATTAACAAAAAAGATATATGGCGAGGCATTTATGCCTCGCCGGGAATGACGCAGTGCGCGCTAGTAAAGCGCCTGCTCCTCTTGGACCACTTCGCGCAAAAGCTCCAGAAACAGCTTATCCGCCTCTGAGTGCTCAGCTGGGTCTTCGGGGATATGCACGCTAGTGGTATCGGATATTTGGTTGGCAATTTGCGCCATAACGGCTGGACTGCTGCCTTCGCTAAGCTGTTCGCGGGCAATGACCAGCGATTGTTCAAGAATTTTGGGATCTTGCAGCAGCTTGCGAATAAAACCACGTAGCTCATTAATGATGCGCGTTTTCTGAATTTCTGAAGCGGACATGGGATTCTCCTTAAGATCGCGACGAGCTGAGCGTCAGCCGAGACCACTAAATGCTTTGACCATAGCATTTTTTCCGACAGCGAGCATGGGCGGGTGTGCTCAACTCGTTAAGCGCCCCGCTTTGTGTTTTACCGGGTTGGCGTATTGTGCCAACCAGTATGGGCGTAGCTGTTCAGGGACGTTGGCCAGCCGTGCATTGAAGCGCTCCCGGTCGTCACGGGTAATGGCACGCCGGGCCACCAACTCTGGCTCATCACCCAGTGCTTCAAGCGCAAGATAATGACTGGGAAACAGCCGGTAGCCGCCAATTACCTGTCGGTCTATGTCAGCGGCGACCTCGTCAGGAGTGGCCATGTCGGCGCCAACCGGCGAGCCAAAGCGCAGTTGAACACGCCCCTTGGTGCCGGTAATGCCGGCGACAATGGAGCGAATATCTTCGAATTCGCTTTTCGCGTAGCTGCCTTTGGTGTCGATATCGTAAAGCTCTTGGGCTTTTTGCAGATCGCAGGGGTCGTACTCGTAGCTGATTGAGACCGGCACGAGCTTAAGCTCGGCAATCGCTTCGCCGAACAGTACGTCACGGTTGCTGGTGCGGCTGGCGATAGTCAGCATCTTGATAATGGCAGGGTCAGTCCGGTCAATACCGTTTTTGGCTCGACCTTCCCGCTGTGCCATCCAAATCGAGTGCTGATCCTCGGTGATCGAGTGGCGGATATAGGCTGAGAGTTGCTGATAAGCGGCCAGCATGGCCCGCTTTCCACGTACGCTACGGGGTACAATGAAGCTTTTGTTCAGCCGCATTAGATCGGTGACATAAGGCTTTTTCAATAAGTTGTCGCCAATCGCAATGCGCACGGTATCCCGGTTTGCTTGATAGAGGGCGTAGTTGACGAAGGCTGGGTCAAGCGAAATATCCCGGTGATTACCTATAAATAAATAGGCGCTATCAGCGTCGAGCTTATCTAACCCCTCGACCTCAAAGGCATCAGTGGTCGTGCGAATCATGCGCACCATGTAACTTGCGATGCGCATCTGAAATTCGCGCACGCTAGTGACGTCCTTAACCTCCCGGCGCACCGCGTGGCTGGCAATGGCTCGTGCCAGCGGTGGAGCCCAACGGGCTAAGCGGGGCAGCCGGAAGCGGGTAAGCGCATCAAGCAGCTCGTTATCCCGTGAAAGCTTGGCAAGCACGTTGGCTACTTCATGATCCATGTAAGGGCGAATATCCGCCCAAGGGTCTGATGTCGTCGAGGTAGTTGAAGCGTTATTGTGATGTGTCATGCGATCCGTAGGATTTCAATAATAAAATCAATTGTGTGGGCAGCAGAAAATCGGAACTGTCAGACAGAGTGCTCAAGGGGCTGAAGGTTCCCGTTGTGTCTCACCGCCAAGCCATTCCATTAGGCGAGCGATATCCTCAGACAGGGCGTTCGCCATCAAAATAAAGTCGGTTTCTAACCGGGCCAACGCATCGTCGCCATCATCGGTTTGGTCGGCCTCTTCTATTAGTGCGTCGCCAAAACGCAGCGACTTAAGCGCTAAGTCTTCGTGTAATACCAAGCTTAGGCGACCTTCGATATGTAAAGCGAGTTTACTCGCTTGGCGCCCACTCTCTAATAGCTGTTGGATTTCGTCGCTGTCCAGGTCAACCTGCCGCGCGCGGAGCACGCCATCGTCGCCTTTGGCTTTTAATTCTACCTGATCGCCAAGCTGAAGGTCGGCGGGGCGGCTTGTGGGGTCGCCTAGCCAAGTCGTCATGGCACGCATGGGCAGCGTCTGAGAAGCTAACGGCGTGACACTCAAGGTGCCCAGGGATTCGCGTAGCAGGTCTAGAATGTCTTCCGCCCGTGTGCGCGAACTGGCATTAATGCCGATGAGTTGGCGGCCCGTATCCCACCATAAATCAATTTTTTGGCTGCGAACAAAGGCGCGAGGCAGCAGGTCCTCAGTGACTTGTTCTTTAAGAGCGGTTTTCTCTTTGCGGGTTACTTTGCGGCCTTCGCTTGCTTCAATATTGGCCACCTGCTCGTCGACTTCCTCTTTAACGACAGAAGCGGGTAGCAAGCGTTCTTGGCGTAGCGCCGACAGCAGACGATGGCCTTGGATTTCATGCAGCCGCTGACCACTACCGAGCCGCCCGGCAGGTGCCGTCCAACCAAGACGCCGCGCATCGGCATTGCCTAAGGGCGCCGCCGCGTGCGCATCCAGCGCGTCGTTCAGGGCCGATTGGTCTAGCGCCGGGGCGCTATGTACGCGATATAAGTGCAGGTGTTTGAACCACATGTCGCCTGTCCTGTTTAAAAGGTGGCACATTATGTCGAAAGCAGCGCTTTCCTACCAGCACCGTCACCAAGAGGTTGAATATTGCGAGTGTTTCAAACTTATGTTTGATTGGGGATGGCGCTGGCTCAGTCAAGTTGGTTAGCGGCCATTATCAATAACGTATACACCCTGGGAGGATTTATGTCGGCTGACTTAGTATCGCGTACTCATCTCCGTGTACGTGGGTATCATTTGGATGGCTATGGGCACGTTAACAATGCGCGTTACTTGGAATTTATGGAAGAAGGGCGCTGGGCGTTTTTCGATGCACATCCCGCGCTCATGAAAGAATTGCACGATGCCGGTCGGGCATTTGTCGTGGTTAATTTGAATATTGATTACCGTGCCGCCGCCGTTCAAGGCGACGACTTGGTGATCATGACGGGGATTGTCGATGTGGGCGAGCGTAGTGCGATATGCCATCACCAGATTCGCCAACAGAATGGCCGTTTAGTGGCCCAAGCGGATCTCACCTTTGTGTTGCTGGACGTGCGGGCCAACAAGGCTAGCGCTATTGACGGCAATGTCCGCCAGACGCTTGAGGCTTTAACAGTAGAGAAGGCGGTATTTGCCGATTGAAACGTCTTGACGATGTGACCGGCTGCCCTTGGTGCCAATGCAGTGGTATGATGGGGCAGTATTTGGGCGCCGCTTTGCCGTGCCTTTAAGGCCGTTTTTATAAGCGCTTTCAACTCTCGCAGTGCCAATGCAGTGCAAAGGATCTGACTTTCATGGGTGACATCGCCAGAGAAATCTTGCCCGTCAATATTGAAGACGAGCTCAAACAGTCGTATCTCGACTATGCGATGAGTGTCATTATCGGCCGCGCGCTACCTGATGTGCGTGACGGCCTGAAGCCTGTTCATCGGCGTGTGCTGTTTGCCATGCATGAGCTGAGCAATGACTGGAATAAACCGTATAAGAAGTCGGCGCGTGTCGTCGGTGACGTTATCGGTAAATACCACCCGCACGGCGATAGTGCGGTCTATGACACCATCGTTCGCATGGCGCAGCATTTCTCAATGCGCCACGTGCTGGTCGACGGCCAGGGTAACTTCGGTTCGATCGATGGCGATAATGCAGCGGCCATGCGTTATACCGAAGTGCGTATGTCGCGCCTGGCCCATGAGCTGCTCGCCGATCTTGAAAAAGATACCGTCGACTGGGTAGACAATTACGACGGTACCGAGCGTATTCCTGAGGTGCTGCCCACAAAAGTTCCCAATCTGTTGATTAATGGGTCATCGGGTATCGCTGTGGGCATGGCCACCAACATCCCGCCGCATAATATGCGCGAGGTGATTGATGGCTGCCTGGCTCTGATTGATGACTATACGCTGTCGGTGGATGATTTGATGGAGTATATCCCCGGCCCGGATTTCCCCACAGGCGCTATTATCAATGGCCGCGCGGGTATTCTGTCAGCTTATCGTACCGGGCGGGGACGCATTTATGTGCGCGCTTGCCACACCATCGAGCACCACGATAAAACCGGCCGCGATCACATCATCATTACCGAACTGCCTTATCAGGTGAACAAGGCGCGTTTGATCGAAAAGATCGCCGAATTGGTCAAAGAGAAGAAGATAGAGGGCATCGCCGAACTGCGCGATGAGTCCGATAAAGACGGGCTGCGCGTGGTTATTGAAATTAAACGCGGCGAGTCCGGCGACGTCGTGGTGAATAACCTCTTCGCTCAAACACAGCTACAAAACGTCTTTGGTATCAACATGGTGGCCCTTGAAAATGGCCAGCCTCGCACGTTGAACCTGAAAGAAATGCTCGAAGCGTTTATCCGCCACCGGCGCGAAGTGGTGACTCGGCGTACGCTGTTTGAACTGAAAAAAGCCCGTGAGCGTGGTCATATCTTGGAAGGTTTGGCCGTCGCCATCTCCAATATTGATAAAGTCATTGAGCTCATCAAAGCCTCGCCCAATGCGGCAGAAGCGCGTGAGAAGCTGCTCGCCAAGACATGGCAGCCCGGCCAAGTGACCGCCATGCTGGAGAGAGCCGGTGCAACGTCGTGCAAGCCAGAAGAGCTTGAAGAAGGCTTTGGCCTAAACCCCAGCGCTACTGAGTACCGGTTGTCGCCAGCGCAGGCTCAGGCGATCCTGGAGCTTCGCCTGCATCGTCTTACCGGCCTTGAAACCGAGAAGCTGCTTGATGAATATCTCTCCATCTTGGAAAAAATAGCCGAGTTGACAGAGATTCTTGCCTCGCCAGACCGTCTGATGGAAGTGATTCGTGAAGAGCTGCACGCGGTGCGTGATCAGTTCGGCAACGACCGTCGCACCGAAATTCAGGCCAGTCACCTTGACCTGTCGATGGAAGACTTGATTGCCGAAGAAGACATGGTGGTAACGGTCTCGCGCTCAGGCTATGCCAAAACGCAACCGCTTTCCGATTACCAGGCCCAGCGTCGCGGTGGTCGTGGTAAGTCTGCTACGGCGATGAAAGATGAAGACGTCATCGAGCACCTGCTAGTGGCGTCGACCCATGACACCGTGCTGCTGTTCTCCAACCGCGGCAAGGTGTACTGGCTCAAAGTCTACGAAATGCCCAACGCCAGCCGCGGCTCGCGTGGCAAGCCGCTGGTCAATATGCTGCCGCTCGAGGAAGGCGAGGCGGTCAACGCGATTCTGCCCGTACGCGATTATGATCCTGAACACTACATCTTCTTTGCCACTGCCCAGGGAACGGTTAAACGAACCAGCTTGGAGCAATTCTCGCGTCCGCGCAGTGTTGGCCTGATTGCGATCGACCTTGAAGAGGGCGATCGTCTGGTGGGCGCCGCGATTACCTCGGGGTCTGATCATGCAATGCTGCTGTCGTCCAACGGCAAGGCGATCCGCTTCGAGGAAGGTAACGTTCGCGCCATGGGGCGCACGGCCCGCGGTGTGCGTGGGATGCGTCTGACGGATAACGCTGAAGTGATCAGCCTGATCATCCCCAAGACGCAGCAGATCGACGGCGAAGACGACGCCACCGACGGCGATGTCGAAAGCCCGTCCGAGGGCGGCAATATCTATATTCTCACTGCCAGTGAAAACGGTTATGGCAAGCGCACCCGGCTGGAAGCGTTCCCGCTGCGCGGCCGCGGTGGCCAGGGCGTGATCGCCATGCAGACCAGCGAGCGTAATGGTTCGCTGGTGGCCGCCATGCAGATTTACGACAGCGACGAAATGATGCTGATTACCGATCGCGGCACGTTGGTCCGCACGCGGGTGGAAGAAGTCTCGATCACATCGCGCAATACCCAGGGGGTCATGCTGATCCGCCTCGGTAAAGAAGAGAAGCTGGTCAAGACCGTGCGCGTCGATGAGCCGGAAGAGGCAGAGTTTGAAGCGCTCGAAGAGGCGGAGACAGACGACGCCAATGATAATGACGCACAGGATGACGGAGCCGATGACACGTCGTTATAATTTTTGCGCGGGACCGGCGGCACTGCCTGAGGCGGTGTTGGCGCGGGCCCGTGATGAACTGCTCGATTACCAGGGGCGTGGTTTATCGGTGATGGAGATGAGTCACCGTAGCGACGAGTTTGTTGCGATTGCCGAACGAGCTGAAGCCGATTTGCGCCAGTTGCTGGATATTCCCAGCAACTATAAAGTGCTGTTTCTGCAAGGCGGCGCCAGTCTGCAGTTCGCAATGCTGCCAATGAATCTATTGGGGCCAGGAGGCTGTGGCAACTTTATACAAACCGGTATTTGGGGTAAAAAAGCGCTCAACGAGGCCAAGCGGCTCGGCTTCGATTGTCATGTGGCCGCCAGTAGCGAGGCCAGCGGCCATACCGCCGTGCCAGCGGCCCAGTCGCTGAATGTCAGCCATGATGCGGCGTACCTTCACTATACCGCTAATGAAACGATTGGCGGCCTTGAGTTTGATTACACCCCAAGGGTGCAGCGCAGTGATGGCAGCGCTGTTCCGCTGGTGTGTGATATGTCCTCTAGCATTCTTTCCGGGCCGCTGGATGTCAGTGAGTTCGGCGTGATTTATGCGGGCGCGCAGAAAAACATTGGCCCGGCAGGGTTAACGCTAGTCTTGGTGCGTGATGATTTATTGGGTAAGGCTAAGCCCACCATTCCTTCGCTGTTCGACTATCAGCTTCTTGCCGAAGCGGGGTCTATGGTCAATACACCGCCTACCTATGCTTGGTATTTGGCGGGGTTGGTTTTCCAGTGGCTTAAAGAAGACGTTGGTGGCCTTAAAGCGATGGATGCGATTAACCAACGCAAAGCCCAAAAGCTTTATGCTGCTATCGACGCCAGTGATTTGTATAGCAACCCGATTGCGGTTCATAACCGTTCACGCATGAACGTGCCCTTCGTTTTGGCGGACGCTAAGCTGGATCAGCTGTTTTTAAAAGAGGCAGATGAGGCCGGGCTACTGAATCTGAAAGGCCATCGCAGCGTTGGCGGCATGCGCGCCAGCCTATATAACGCCGTGCCCGAGGAAGCCGTGGACGCATTGATTGCCTTCATGGCAGATTTCGAACAACGAAGGGGCTAATCACCATGTCCGATACGCCGATCAATCTGGACGCGTTGCGCCAGCGTATTGACCAGCTGGATGACGATATCCTGCGTTTGATTAGTGAGCGTGCCGACTGCGCTCAGCAGGTCGCGCATGTCAAGCTTGCCGAGGACGAAGGTGCGGTGTTTTATCGCCCTGAGCGCGAAGCCCAGGTGCTGCGCCGCATTATGTCTTTGAACAAAGGCCCGCTTGATTCTGAAGAAATGGCGCGGCTGTTCCGCGAGATTATGTCGGCCTGCCTGGCACTGGAAAAGCCCATCAAGGTGTCGTATCTGGGGCCTGAAGGCACCTTCACTCAGCAGGCGGCGTTAAAGCACTTTGGTGAAAGTGCCGTTAGTCTCCCCATGGCTGCTATCGATGAAGTATTTCGTGAGGTAGAAGCCGGTGCTGTTAACTACGGTGTCGTGCCGGTTGAGAACTCCACCGAAGGCGTAGTGAACCACACCCTCGATACCTTTATGGAATCTTCCATTCGGATTTGCGGTGAAGTGGTGTTGCGTATTCATCACCACTTGTTGGTTAGTGAAACCACCCGCCGCGATAAAGTCTCGCGTATATACTCTCACCCCCAGTCCTTTGCCCAGTGCCGCAAGTGGCTTGACGCGCACTTTCCACACGCTGAGCGAGTGCCGGTTTCCTCCAATGCCGAAGCGGCAAAACTGGTGAAAACCGAATGGCACAGCGCGGCGATTGCCGGTGATATGGCGGCAAAACTGTATAACTTGGAGCCCGTGGCAGAAAAAATCGAAGACCGTCCGGATAACTCCACACGGTTTTTAATTATCGGCAACCAAGATATTCCCATGTCGGGAGAGGATAAAACGTCGATTGTGGTTGCTATGCGCAACCAGCCAGGCGCGCTTCATGATCTGCTTGAGCCGTTTCATCGCCATCAAATTGATATGACCCGCCTGGAGACGCGTCCGTCGCGTACCGGTGCGTGGAACTACGTCTTTTTTATCGACTTTAAAGGTCATCGCGACGAGCCCCGTGTCGCGGCCGTATTGGAAGAAGTCCAACTCCGTGCCGCTGAGTTGCGCGTGCTGGGCTCCTACCCCCAGGGCGTATTGTGACGCCAGGGGATAATGGGGTGACTGGCGTTAATGAATCGCGAGTATTGATCGTTGGTCTTGGGTTGATAGGTGGCTCACTGGCAGCGGCACTGCGTTCGGCTGGTTTTGAGAGTCAGATAGTCGGCTGCGATCCCAATCCAGATGAAATTGCGCGTGGCGTCGAGATGGGGATAATTGACAGCGGTGGAACCGAGCTTGGCGATCAAGTGGTTGATGCATCATTGATCGTGCTGGCTGTACCGGTGCTGGCAATGGAAACGGTCATGAAAGCGCTTGCCAGTGCTTTACCGCGCGCCGGCGAAAATGTAGTCATTACCGATGTGGGTAGCACCAAGGCGACGATTCGGGCCTGTGCTGAGCGTGTGTTCGGCCGCGTGCCCACTAACATGGTATTGGGTCACCCCATTGCAGGCTCGGAAAAGAGCGGCGTCTTGGCGGCCGACCCAGGCCTCTATCGTCACCATAAAGTGATTTTGACTCCCGAGCCCGATGTTGACCCGGCCGCGTTAGCGCGTGTGCGAACGCTTTGGAAAGCCTGCGGGGCTGAAGTGCTTGAGATGAGCGTTGAGCACCACGACCATGTATTGGCACGCACTAGCCATTTGCCGCACCTGTTGGCTTTTTCATTGGTCGATACGCTGGCACGTCAGGATGATCGGCTGGATATTTTCCGTTATGCCGCCGGTGGCTTTCGTGATTTTACCCGTATTGCCGGTAGCGACCCGGTGATGTGGCGAGATATTTTTATTGCCAATCGCCAGGCAGTGCTAACGTCCTTGGACGAGTTTGAAGCAGGCCTCGCTCGGCTGCGGGATGCCGTTGAGCGTGGCGATAGTGATGCCCTGATCGCGACATTTGATCGGGCCAGTCACGCACGCCATTATTTTGATACGTTATTGAATAAAACCACTTACCAGGCGGAATATCATATGCAACCACAAGGTAAGGTGACTTACCGGGTGCGGCCAGGCGGTCAGGCGCAAGGTCGCCTACGTGTACCCGGTGACAAATCCATGTCGCACCGCTCCATTATGCTTGGCGCGCTTGCTGAGGGTGTCACTGATGTCACGGGGTTTCTAGAGGGTGAAGATAGCCTCGCGACTCTTCAAGCGTTTCGGGAAATGGGCGTGGCCATTGAGGGCCCTCACCAGGGACGCGTTACTATCCATGGCGTTGGTATGCAGGGGCTAAAAGCGCCTTCCGGGCCGCTTTATGTAGGCAACTCAGGCACGGCGATGCGTTTGTTTGCGGGTTTATTGGCTGGTCAGGCCTTTAATACCGAACTGACAGGCGATGAGTCGTTGAACAAGCGCCCGATGGCACGCGTTGCCGACCCGCTGCGATTGATGGGGGCAACGATCGATACCGCAGAAGGCGGACGGCCGCCCTTGAAGATTACCGGCGGCGCCGTTCTGAAGGGCATTTATTACGATATGCCCATGGCCAGTGCCCAGGTGAAGTCCTGCTTATTATTAGCTGGATTATACGCCGAGGGTGAAACCCGCGTTCGAGAACCCGCGCCTACTCGCGACCACACTGAGCGCATGCTTAATGGCTTTGGCTATGCAGTATCGCGCGAAGGCGACACCTGCTGGCTGCAGGGCGGCGGTAAGCTGACAGCAGGCCCGATTGATGTGCCGTCGGATATTTCATCGGCGACATTCTTCTTGGTCGCTGCTGCTATTACGCCGGGGTCTGACATAACGCTTGAGCACGTCGGCATTAACCCGACCCGCATTGGTGTGATCAATATTCTCACCTTAATGGGTGCAAACTTAGCGCTTGAAAACCAGCGCGAAGTGGGGGGTGAGCCCGTTGCGGATATTCGCATTCGCTACTCGCCCCTCACCGGCATTGATATCCCCGTAGACCAAGTGCCACTAGCGATTGACGAATTTCCTGCGTTGTTTATTGCCGCCGCGAATGCCACAGGCACCACCCGGCTGCGCGGAGCAGAAGAGTTACGGGTTAAAGAGTCTGACCGCATCCAGGCAATGGCCGATGGACTCACTATTTTGGGCGTTGAAAACACAGTGGTTGCTGACGGCATCGATATCATTGGCAATGGCAATGATCAAACACCCAGTTACGGCGGTGGTCGGATCAATAGCCTTGGTGATCACCGTATCGCGATGGCCTTTGCCATTGCGGCGCTACGGGCAAGTGACGATATCGTGATCGACGACTGCGCTAATGTCGCCACCTCGTTCCCTGATTTTGTCCCTCTGGCCACACGCGTGGGCATGACGCTTTCAGCGGAGGGCGTATGACCGAGCAGTTCCCTGTGTTGACGATTGATGGTCCCGGTGGTGCGGGTAAAGGCACCATTAGCGGGCTGGTGGCTGACCGTTTGAAATGGCATCTATTAGATAGTGGTGCTCTGTATCGCTTAACCGCGCAGGCGGCTGTTAAGCATCAGGTTGCGCTTGATGATGAAGATGCCCTGGCAACATTGGCGCAATCACTGGATGTCGCCTTTCCAGTTGATGATGGTCAGGCGCGGACGCTTTTGGAAGGAGAGGATGTTAGCCGCGTGATTCGTACTGAAGAGGCTGGTGAGCGCGCCTCTCAGGTGGCCGCGCTGCCCAAAGTTCGTCAGGCGCTATTGCAACGCCAGCGCAACTTTTGCCAAGCACCTGGACTAGTGGCGGATGGCCGCGATATGGGAACGATCGTTTTTCCTAACGCTTCCTTAAAAATATTCTTGACTGCATCGGCCTCCGAGCGGGCCCGCCGTCGCCATCAGCAGTTGCAGGAAGCGGGCGTGGATGCTAGTCTTTCGAGTCTTCTAAAGGAGATTCAGGCGCGCGATGCACGCGATATGCAGCGCAACGTGGCTCCACTCAAGCCGGCAGATGATGCCATTACGCTTGATACCACGTGCCTGAGCATACCGGAAGTGGTTGATCAATTGACCGAGTTGCTTTCCCAGCATGGCTTAGCATCCGGCATTTGACTCTCCCTTGCGGCGTTTTTGGATAGGTGTCACGACATGGCAGGGCGCAATACTCACATCGGTGAGCCCGGTCAGGTCTAACCAGCGCTAACACCCCCAAAAGCAGAGTGACATTAGGCCCGTACTCGCTGGTGGTACGGAGAAGGCATTTATGCCTCAACAACGTTGATCACGTAGGAACACCATGAGCGAAAGCTTTGCTGAACTGTTTGAACAGTCTCTTAACGACATTAACATGGAGCCGGGCGCTATCGTTGCGGCCCAAGTTGTCGATATTGACGGTGACTGGGTTACCGTTAACGCCGGTCTAAAATCGGAAGGTCAGATTCCCGCGTCTCAGTTCCGTGACGAGAATGGCGAACTGAACATTGCCATCGGTGACGATGTGCACGTTGCACTTGAAGCTGTTGAAGATGGCTTTGGTGAAACGCGTCTGTCCCGTGAAAAAGCCAAGCGCGCAGAAGCTTGGAAGATTCTGGAAGCCGCCTTCGAGAAAGATGAAGTTGTCAAAGGCGTGATCAACGGTAAGGTCAAAGGCGGCTTCACTGTCGACGTCGACTCTATCCGTGCCTTCTTGCCAGGCTCTCTGGTTGACGTTCGTCCGGTTCGCGATACCGCGCACCTGGAAAATAAAGAGTTGGACTTTAAAGTCATTAAACTCGATCCGAAGCGCAATAACGTCGTGGTTTCACGCCGTGCGGTTCTGGAAGCAGAAAATAGCGCTGAACGTGAAGCGCTGCTGGCGACACTCCAGGAAGGTCAGCAAATCAAAGGTATCGTTAAGAACCTGACCGATTACGGTGCCTTCGTTGATCTGGGCGGTGTTGATGGCTTGCTGCACATCACTGATATGGCGTGGAAGCGTATCAAGCATCCGTCTGAAATCGTGGCCGTAGGCGACGAAGTCAACGTGAAAGTGCTTAAGTTTGACCGTGAGCGCAACCGCGTTTCGCTGGGTCTTAAGCAGTTGGGCGAAGATCCGTGGGTTAACATTAAAGACCGTTACCCAGAAGGTACCAAAGTGCACGCAGTGGTCACTAATCTGACCGACTACGGCTGCTTTGCTGAACTGGAAGAAGGCGTTGAAGGTTTGGTTCACGTTTCTGAAATGGATTGGACCAACAAAAACATTCATCCGTCCAAAGTAGTGCAAGTGGGCGATGATGTTGACGTCATGGTATTGGATATCGACGAAGAGCGTCGTCGTATTTCTCTGGGTATTAAGCAGTGCACTGCGAACCCGTGGGAAACGTTCAATGCCGAGTACAACAAAGGCGACCGTGTATCAGGTACCATCAAGTCAATCACTGACTTCGGTATCTTTATCGGCCTGGAAGGCGGTATCGACGGGCTGGTTCACTTGTCGGATATTTCCTGGACAGATACTGGCGAAGAAGCGGTTCGTAACTTCAAGAAAGGCGACGAAGCTGAAGCGGTTATTCTGTCTATCGACCCTGAGCGCGAGCGTATCTCCTTAGGTATTAAGCAAATGGATTCCGATCCGGTTGCCGAGTACCTGTCGGTTAACGACAAAGGTAGTATCGTCACGGGCCGTGTAGTTGAAGTGGATGCTAAAGAAGCTCATGTCGAGCTGGCCACTGATGTGGTAGCCGTTCTTAAGGCATCTGAAATCGCCGCTGATCGCGTTGAAGATGCACGTAACGTGCTCAACGAAGGTGACAGTGTTGAAGCGCGCATTGTAAGCGTTGACCGTAAGAGCCGTCAGATTAATCTTTCAGTAAAAGCGAAAGAGCAAGACGACACGCGTCAGAACCTTAAGAAAATACGTGAGCAAGAGCCGGAAACAGGTGGCGCCACCACTATCGGTGACTTGATTAAGCAGCAGATGGGTCAAGACTAATGACGCATTAGTCATGGCTTTGTAAGAGCGCCGCCTTTAAGGCGGCGCTTTTTTTGTCTGTGACTTCCTGGCTTCAGTGACTTATTGATAAAGCCTTTTAAAGTTATTCAATGCTAAGTCAATATTTAAAAAATTTTCGTAATTGACTAAAAATGAACTAGACTGTTGTCAGTTGGCTTTTTTGCAGTAATAATGAATGCGCATTCTGAACTAATGGATACTGGCAATGTCAGTTCGGTATCTTATCTGGTTTGACCTGATGTTAAAGGATTCCCCATGTCACTACTTAATGAATACATCCAAAAAGAACAGCAACTGAAGCAGCTTCAAGAAGATCTTCAGCGCCTTGAGGGTGATCAGCGGCTCAAAAGCGAGCTAGAGTTCAAATCAAAGCTTGAAGCGCTAATGAATGAATTTGGTAAGCGGCCAGCCGATGTGGTGGCGTTACTTGATCCAGCCGCTGATCAGCGTGGTGCGAAATCAACTGGCAGCAATGCTGGTCGCCGTAAGCGCCGTTTGAAGATATACAAAAACCCCCATACAGGTGAGGTTATTGAAACGCGTGGCGGTAACCACAAAGGGCTGCGCAGCTGGAAAGACGAACACGGCGATGAGGCCGTTGAGTCCTGGCTCGTCCGCATGGAAGACTAAGCACTAAGCATCTACAAGCCGGCATTTCTATTGAAGTGCCGGTTTATTTATGGCCCTAAATAATCTCTATTTTCAGTGTGTCAGCGGTACCCTTAGCTCCAAATAATCCGGCTGCCAGAGAACCATAGGTGCATCGCCGCTAATATAGACGTTTTTTGGTTTATGCAGAAGCTCTAGCAGCGTGTTGGTTAATGCGCGTGAAAGCTGTGAAAATTCATGAAAGTAGGTGCTTGCATAATAGCGCGTTGCAATATTTACTCGGCGGTAGGGCGCTGGTAAAGGTATGCTTTTTATATTATGAAGCGTTTCCAGATAAAGTCCGATATCGGTGCGTACTGGATGTGATGTTTGATCGCTGAGTGCGTCTATTTTCTCGCTTAGCAGATCGGGCAGCGAGACGACCGGTGTGGAGTCAGCCAAACGTGCTTGCAGGCCTTCCAACTGATGGCTATGGTAAGTAGTATCCCCTAGGCCTTGTAGGTGTTCAGGCGATTTATACAGCCGCATTAAAACTGCCTGTCGCGCTGGTGTGCGTTCAATACGTGTCGTAAAGCCGTGAGAGGGTATCTGTTGGTGTAGGACGTAGCGCATACCCTGACGATAATTTCGCGGGGATAATTGAAAGTGCCGTTGAAAAGCTCGCGAGAAAGATGAGTGATTTTGGTAGCCACAGCCTATCGCTATTTGCGCTATATTACGTGGAGTAAAGGCTAGTAATACTGCAGCTCGTTCCAAACGCCGTTTTTCTCGATAAGCACTCGGCGAGGTGTGGAAGTAATGGCGGAATTGGCGCCGTACTTGTGAAGCTGAATACCCTAGATTTTGAGCAAGATCATCAATGCTTAATGGCTTTTCAAGTGTGTCCTGCAGCCAGATCTCAGCTCGTGTCATTGCGTTGAACATTATCTGGCCTCCCATGCATGAGTATTACGGCCAGATGCCGGATCTGGCTGTAATGTGCACCCTCCCGGTGCGTTGATGTAGCGGGTGTACTTTCGCATTAGGGCAATGTGACGACGGCTTACTTGGCGCCGTGATAGTTACATTGCAGCTTACTATTACAGTGATTGCAAAATGGGCAACGATACGTAAGCTTTTTTTGCTATGTGCACCGATTTATAACGATGCTCTCTTTATGCTAGTAACAGCCGATGAAGGCAAGTTTGCTTTGCCTTTTTACGCGTTTGGGCACAGTTTTTAGGGAAAATAGCCAAATAAACAGGCGAATCCCATAATCGAAAGGGTGTAAATGAAACATCAATGAAATATCAAAAAGTTCATAAACAGTTGGACGAGCGCGATAAGCTTCGCAAATTTCGTGAATTAGATGATGCGTTTGCGCAAGCGCTACGTCAGCTAGAAGACCCTGGCAGCACGATGGATATTCCTACCGGACCGCCTGTTCGCTCTTTGGAAGCGCTTGAGAAAGAAGACGCGGAAAAGAATGCCCATCTACGCGAGGAGCAGTTTCAGCAGCGTTTTGAAGCCCTGCTGACGGAGTACCATATTGCCCCGCATGACCTACGCCTCCTGATAGAGACATTAATAACGGCTGGGCGTTGGACAGACGGACAGGTGCCTGCCTAAAGTCTTCAAGTCGTGGTTATGAGCGGTAACGATAGACTCGCAGGCTGGGTAAAAAAACGTCAGATTCTAGCTTTTCATCGCGTCGAGTTGCACGTGTTCGCGTGGGCTGAGGATGAGAAGGCGGTGCTTTGATATTAGGTAGCCCAGCGCTAGTGCTGGGAACAAATAGGGGCATTGCGACGTTTAACGCTCGCCTGGTATGGCCATCTGCAAGCGGGTGGGTAAAAAATAGATTGGCTCGCATTAGCGGTGCCTGAGGCTGGACTTGGGCGAGCGGCTCACCGCTAGGCAAACCTGCAAGGCGACGCAGTTGCAGCTTTACATGAGGTGCTTCGGCGTCAAGCTGGAGAAGTTTTTGTTCTGCTTCTCGAACGGTGATGCGTTTAATTGACCGCCCGCTTTGGTACCAGGCAAAGCGTACTTTGCTTACCTCCGCATCTGCGATAGGTAACTGACGCCAGCATTGCTTTAAATGCAGCCGAGCTAGGCCTTCTTTACGTAAAACGCTTTTAACTTCTGGGTGCCGTGTTGTTAGGCGTGCTTTGGCGTCACTCAGCGCCTTCGGTGAGGTGTTTTTGATTTTTTGTAAGCCTGTATGAAAAGCCTCTTTCGCCAAATTAACATTGTGAGCAGCGTCGATAAGCGCATCATTGGCAACCACAATGCCTAGGTAATTGCGTGTTTCCCGGCCGTCCTGCCCCGTTTGGTGCCAGACATCAAACATGGCCGTTCTAAACCATTCAGATGAGGTATCGTTTGTCGGCAATAGTGTCCAGGTAAGCGGACGTTGCTCCTCGTAGCGTTTTGCGAGTACTTCCAATGCTGCCATCAGATTGTCAAAACACCGCTCAAGCTCCTGCATAAGTTGGTAGGCAGGGTAGTGTGGTGCCGTCATGGAGTGGTGACTCTTTGATCGTGGAATGCGCTTTGTAAATAAGCTAAAAGGTCAGGAAAGCGGTGCATCGCGATCTGCCTGGGCTAGAAGGGTGTCGATATCCGCTTCGTCCATGGCGTTTTCACCGGCAATCCGATGAGACTCCTCTGCCCAGGCACCCAAGTCGAGCTGTTGGCATCGCTTACTGCAAAATGGACGATAGGGGCTTTCGTCACTCCACGGAACGGCGCGAGTACACTGGGGGCAAGCAACTTCAAATGGGCTGTCGTTAGCGGGTTGAGGCATAATAAATCCGAAGTGATGTAAAACGTATTAGTGAGTGAGAAACGAAAATAGTTGTGAAGCCAATCATGAAGAAAGGTACGCGCGATAGGCTTGATCAAGGCTAGCGACTTGCTGCTTCATATGCGCAATATCGCGACTATTGTCGATGATGTCATCGGCCCTAGCGCAGCGCTCCTCACGCGACATTTGTGCTTTTAGGATAGCACGCACGTTTGCTTCACTGACACCGTCTCGCTTCAGCGTTCTTGATAGCTGCATGTCGGTGGGAATGTCGATCACCAGGGTACGATCCACTAATGCCGCTTGCCCAGACTCGAACAGTAAAGGCGATACCAGCAGCGCGTAAGGTGAAGGTCCCGCTTCGATGTGCCGTAGCGCTGCAATGAGGCGTTCACGAATGAGTGGATGAGTGAGTTGCTCAAGCCATTGGCGTTGCTCTGGTTCTTCAAAAACAATCTCGCGAAGTGTGGCCCGGTTGAGCGAGCCATCTTCGGCGATCACCTCGGGCCCAAACCGGTTAAGGATGTCGGTGAGGGCGGGCTCGCCGGGCGCGACAACTTCACGGGCGACGTCGTCGGCATCGACCCAACCAATGCCGCGTTCGCCAAAGGCGCGGGCGACCGTCGACTTACCCGAACCGATCCCCCCCGTTAAGCCAATAATCATGGTGTTTATACCTGTGACATGTCATTTGTTTGCGTGATGCTTAACTGACGATATTCAAGTACATTGCTAATACCTCGTTGCCAGCAAGCAGCATAATCCAGCCGGCGAGCGCCAAAAAGGGCCCAAACGGTATAGGCGTGCCGCGGGCTTGGGGAGATGATGCTTGATAGACGATGCCCAATATGGCTCCTAAGCCCGCTGAAAATAGCATGACCAGCGGTAGTGATAACCAACCCAGCCAAGCGCCTAATGCGGCTAATAGTTTAAAGTCACCAAAGCCCATGCCCTCTTTGCCGGTAGTAAGTTTGAATAACCAGTAGAAACTCCAAAGACTTAGATAACCGGCCACGGCGCCGATGACAGCATCGGCCAGGAAAGCAGGCTGAAAGAGCCACTGGTAAAGTAACCCGGCCCACAGTAACGGCAACGTTAGAGCGTCAGGTAGCAGCTGCACTCGCCAGTCGATGACCGCCAGCGCAAGCAGCGTTAAGCAGGCACCATAAAGCCATAGGGCTTGCCAACTGAAGCCATAAAGCACGACAACAGTGATGGCCAGGACACCACCGGCAAACTCAATTAGCGGATACTGTACGCTGATTCTGGCCTGGCAATGCGCGCAGCGCCCGCGTCGCTTAAGCCAGCCGATTAGTGGTAGATTGTCGTGCCAATGAAGAGTGGTTTCACAGCGAGGACACATGGAGCGTGGTTGGGCAAGATTGAATCGCGGCAATGGCTCGTCGCCCAGCGCCAATTGAGCGCGTGCTTCCTGGCGCCATTGCCGCATCAGCATGACGGGCAGTCGAGTGATGACAACGTTAAGAAAACTGCCCAGGCACAACCCCAGCATAAAAATAAGCGGCCAGAACGTTATCGAAAAATACTGCATGACAAGCCTTTGCACTGACCCTTATAGAGCCGAGCCTAAGTTAAAGATGGGTAAGTACATCGACACCACGACACCGCCGACCAAAAGGCCTAGCACCACGATAATGAGCGGTTCCATCAGCGAGGTTAAGGCATCAACCTTGTTGTCGACTTCTTCTTCGTAGTAGTCCGCAACGCGGTTTAGCATGGCATCAAGTGAGCCAGCTTCTTCACCAATACTGACCATTTGTACCGCCAGGGGCGGGAACTGATTGGTCATGCGCATGGCGAAGTGTAGCTGTTGGCCGGTGGCGACGTCATGTCGCGTCTGGGTGACTGCGCGTTCGTAAACCCTGTTGCCGGTGGCACCTGACGCCGTATCAAGTCCCTCGACTAATGGCACGCCAGAAGCAAACGTCGTCGCCAGGGTTCTGGCAAAACGGGCGACTGCCGATTTATGCAAAATGTCGCCGACAATGGGCAGGCGCAGTATAACGCTGTGTGCTCGGTAAGCAATGCGCGGGGAGCGCTTAATCGACTGTTTTAGCAGTAATACGCCTGCTAGGACGGCCCCCAGTGCGTGTAGCCAAAATCGCTGGGCAAGATCGGATAGGTTGACGGTCATTTGCGTCAAGGCGGGTAGCTCCGCGCCAAAGCTGTCAAACATGCTATCGAACTCGGGCACTACCTTAACCAGTAACAGCAAAGTGACCCCTACACCGATAAGCAACACGGCGGAAGGGTACCACAAGGCCTTTTTAACGCGGCTCTTCAGCGATTCGACTTTTTCTTTATAGGTGGCTATTCGGTCTAGCATCTGGTCCAGCGCACCGGCTTGCTCACCTGCTTCTACCAAGTTCACAAACAGCCGATCAAAATATTTAGGATGGCGGCGTAGCGCATCGGAGAAACTGGCACCCGCGGAAATATCGCTCATCATTTGCTGTACCAGCGCCACCATCGCCGGTTTTTTTAGACTTTCGGCCACCACCTGCAACGCCTGCAAAAGCGGAATGCCGGCGCGAATCATGGTCGCCATTTGACGAGCAAACACCATGATATCTTGCGGATTGATGCGCCCGCGCCCGCTGAGGCCAGTTTTTTTGCGTAGTCGACGCACGCTGATCTGTTGATTCGCCAGCTCGCTTGCCACATCCGCCTTGCTGCGGCCAATGATTTCTCCGCTCAGTGTACGATTTTGTGGTCCTGTGCCTTCCCATTTCCAACGATAAAGTTGAACGGTCGGCTGGCGTCGAGCGCGGGGCGCCTTGGCCATGATTTACTCCTTGCTGATGCGGTTAACTTCCTCAAGGCTGGTAATCCCTTGCATCACTTTTAAAAGGCCGCTGCGATGCAAGCTAGGATACCCTTCGCGACGAGCCAACTGGTCAATATCGAGGGCATTGGCTTCGCGCATAATCAACTGACGCATCGCATCGGTAATGGGGACCACTTCATAAACGCCAACGCGTCCTTTGTAGCCTTGGGTGCACTGTTTACAGCCCACCGGACGATAGAGAGTAGCTTGCTGAATTTCCTGTTGATTAAAGCCTTCGCGCCGAAGGGTTTCATGGGGAATATCAGCGGGTGCTTTGCAATGAGGACAAAGCTTGCGCGCCAGACGTTGTGCGATAATTAAGCTGACCGCACTGGCAATATTGAAGGAGGACACCCCCATATTGGATAAGCGAGTCAAGGTCTCGGCAGCCGAGTTAGTATGTACGGTGGACAGAACCAGGTGGCCGGTTTGGGCGGCTTTGACCGAAATCTCAGCGGTTTCTAAATCGCGTATTTCACCCACCATGACCACGTCGGGATCCTGGCGCAAGAATGCCCTTAACGCGCTGGCAAAATCCAGACCTATTTTCGGCAGCACGTTGACCTGGTTAACGCCAGGGACTTTGATTTCTACAGGATCTTCGGCAGTGCAGATATTGCGTTCTACCTGGTTGAGCATATTGATGCCGGTATATAGCGATACGGTTTTACCACTGCCCGTTGGACCCGTCACCAGGATCATCCCTTGTGGCTGTGCTAACGCCCGCTCGTAGTAGCCACGCTGGTCATCAGTGAAACCAAGCTGCTCAATACCCAGTTGTGTGGCGGTAGGGTCTAGAATCCTCAACACCAGCTTTTCGCCATACACGGTGGGTAGAGAGTTAACCCTAAAATCGAGAGAACGGGTGCGTGACAGTTTCAGTTTAATGGCCCCGTCCTGGGGCAGTCGACGTTCGGAAATATCCAGCCGCGCCATGATTTTCAAGCGCGCGGCAATGCGGTTACGCATGGCAAAAGGAGGGCGCGCCACTTCAATTAACATGCCGTCAATCCGGAAGCGAACGCGGTATTGGGTTTCATAGGGCTCAAAGTGGATATCCGACGCGCCTCGGCGAATGGCATCCAATAATAATTTGTTGACGAATTTAACGATCGGCGCATCGTCGCTATTTTGGGGTGCCTCTTCAAGTGGAGCGTCATCCCCCGCGCCCTGAACGACATTTAAAGAGCTGACGGCATCATCGACGTCGTCAAGCTCTTCCAGCATGCTGCGCTCGTTTTGTGTTAGGTATTGATTTAGCGCCGTGGTGAGTTGGTCAACGGGGGCCAGCACCCCTTCAACACTTAGACCGGTGGCAAATTGCAACTCATCCAGTTGGGTGAGTGTTGCTGGGTAGGGGACGGCAACGGTGAGCCGGTGGCCATGACGCGCCAGCGGCAAAACGGTTAAATGTTGCAGCACTTTGACGGGATATTCCGCGGCCGGTGGTAGCGATGATAAACGCACTGCATTGAGATCAATCACCGGCAGCCCGTACTCCCAGCCAGCGGCGACTGCTGCCTGCTTAGAGTCGACTAGGCCGCTATCCACCACGTGTTGTAGCAGTGAAATGTCTAAATCAAAGGCCGTCGCCTCGGCGGTGGCCGCCTGAGACTCAGTGAGCAAGTCATGCTTGACCAAACGCTGGGCAATACCCCGAAGCCCGCCCCTGGCGGCGGCATGGCTTAAAGTGGACTCGACATTAGATTCGCTCATGCGGGACTCATTAGTGAATAGCGCTGTAGGGTACTTTTACCATACTTGGCCCCGCACGGCAGTAACATGGCTTAAGTCGATAAGCTCAAGAAAAGCATATAACGGTCGATAATGTTCATACGTTAGGGTTAATGCGCAGCGTTGATAAATAACAGACTGTAAGTTAATGTCATTAAGCCTTCACCCCATTGTGGTGCCCAGCGCCGACGCTGAGTACGATTCCCCAAGGAGACGTCTCCATGCAGCATTCTGCACAACCGGCAGTAGGTAACAAAAAACAGGGCGGTTTTACGCTGATTGAGCTGATGATCGTGGTGGCGATTATCGGCGTACTGGCGTCCATCGCCGTGCCGCAATATCAGAACTACACCGCCCGTGCCCAGGCAAGCGAAGGACTGTCGGTGACAGCTGGAGTGCGAGCAGATATCGCAGAGCAGTATTCACTGCGGGGTGAAATGCCCGACGATGATGATATTGATACAGATGATGTTACTGGCCGTTATGTTGATGAAGTAACGTACGACAACCCCAATATAGAAGTTGAGTTTGGGGAGAATAGCTCGCTTGATGGTGAATTGATGGTCATCACACCTATTGCCGATGATGGTGCTGATGATTCTGAGGACCCCAGCAATGGATGGGTTTGTTCTTGGGATGATGAAGATACACAAGAGAATCTGCTACCTGCTGGCTGTCGCGAAGATTAAAACAACCTTGATTTTGAATATGGGGCCTTTGTTGGCCCCTTTTAGATAGTGACGTTCAAATACGTCCTAAGAGGGATAAACGGTGAAGGGAACCCAGCGTGGCTTTACGCTTATTGAACTGATGATTGTGGTGGCCATCATCGGCGTATTGGCTTCTATCGCCATTCCGCAGTACCAGAACTACACGGCTCGGGCCCAGGTCTCCGAGGCGCTTAATGTACTCAGCGGCGTAAAGAGCGAGCTTGGCGAGCGCTATGCCATGGAGGGGAGTTTTGGTCAGGACAATTCGCTAGGCGATGAGTCTCTGGTTAGCCACACCCAGTATATCCAATCCATTGACTATTACGCCGCCGAGGGCGGCGAAGGCGTTGATATTGGCATTCGCATGCGCAATGAAGCGCCGGTCTCCCAGGCCATTCGCAATACGCGTTTCAGGATTGAAGTGCGCGCAAGCGAAGGGGCGATCACCTGGCGCTGTATGCCTGCTGAGCAACAGCCAATGGGGGACCAATACCTGCCTGGAAGCTGCCGCTCATAAGACATAAAAGCCGTATTATTTCCACACTCCCTGCGCATTCGCTCGTTACACTGTAGGTTCTAAGCCCATACGAGGAGCTTACAGTGAATCCTTTCAAAATCGTTTTTGTTGGTGGCGTGGCCGCCCTGGTGCTTAGTAGTGCGGCGTTTGCTCAGCCTGATCATGCCCCGGCGCATGGTGCTCGGGATAAGCAGCATCAGCAAGGCCAGCATCAAGAGCACCGCCAGCGGTCATCCGACCATCGCGGCGAGCGTGATTACCGTGATGATCAGCCGCGCATTGAAGAGCGCGCACTTCAGCGCTTGCTGCGTGAGTATGGCGCGCCCCGAGCTGAGTCGCTGCCGCCCGGCATTGAGCGTAACCTGGCGCGTGGCAAGCCGTTGCCGCCGGGTATCGCCAAGCGCTTTGACGGCTCTTTAGCCAATCAGCTTCCCGACTATCCGGGTTATGAATGGCAGCGAGTGGGCGCCGATGTGGTGCTGATTGATGCGGCTACTCGTGTGGTTGTCGATATCCTGGTGGATGCTCTACGCTAACGTCTCATCCACTAATGGAGTTGCTATGTCGGCCTATACGCTCAAAGAGCGCCTGGAAATTGCCCGGTCGATTGCCGAACAGGCGGGGCAAATGATTATCGAGGCACGCCAAAACCAGTCATTTGGTCGGCACTTAAAAGCAGGTGATGAGCTAGTAACGGATGCCGATATAGCGGTAGATCGCTTTATCAGCAAGCAGTTAGCCTTGCATTTTCCTGACGAGACCCGTCTAAGTGAAGAGCTATCCCCCGACCAGGCGTTCAACGTCAGTACACCGCAGCTATGGGTCGTCGATCCGATTGATGGCACGGTTAATTTTGCCCAGGGGCTACGCCATGTGGCGGTCTCGATAGGCTGGCTGGAGAACGGGGTGGCGAAAATCGGCGTCGTCCACGCGCCGTTTTTGAATGAAACCTTTACCGCGGCCGATGGGTTTGGGGCATATTGCAATGATAAGCCGATCGCTCCCAGTGAAGCCCGTGAGCTAGCGCATAGCCTTGTGGCGACCGGTTTTCCGTACCAGCGTGAGGCTCGCGATGCCCTGTTGCCTCGCCTAGCCGCCGTATTGGCTAACTGCCGAGACATGCGTCGCAATGGGGCGGCCGCTCTGGATATTTGTGACGTCGCCTGCGGCCGCTTGGACGCTTACTATGAAAGCGTTTCGCCTTGGGATTTCGTTGCAGGCTGGGTGATTGCCCGCGAGGCGGGTGCACGTATTGGTCATCTTTACGACGTACCTGATGACGTGCCCGAGGATCTTTACTCCAAGCACTTGCTCGTCAGCGCACCCGCCATTTATTCCGCGATGGCTAATTTACTACGCGACGCAGATAGCCATGCGTAGGGCGTATTTATGAATCTTTATGGAAGACAAGCACTTGAAAAGAAAGCGCAAAAAGAGCTTTTCATTTGTTCGATAAAACGCTAGTATACGCACCGTCTTGAGGCAAGAATCGTATGCTGAGACGTACGGAGCGTGGCGCAGCTTGGTAGCGCGTTGCAATGGGGTTGCAAAGGTCGCAGGTTCGAATCCTGTCGCTCCGACCAAAATATATAAAAGTGGCCACTTAGCTCATTGCTACAGTGGCCGTTTTTATGTGTGCTTGTTGCTAGGTGACAAGCGTACGAAACACCTAGTTGGAACGGTTCCTTTTCGGTCTTTAAGACATCACTTCAAGTATCGAATGTAAAGCTGTCTAATTGCGAATCTGGATGAGTTACGCCCAACTATCTGCTATCACGCTTGTTCTAATTACGCTCAAAGTTCGTAATATCCTCCCACTGCCCAGTCGTCACGCTCGGCCTGCCCCAAGAATTGGAGCCTGGGGTGCCAGTACGGTTCGGTGCCGCATTTTATCCTATCTCGGGAGAAAAGGTTTTTCTCTTCTTGCTCCTTATGTTTCTTAGCGCACAGAACCCATTAGATTGCCAGTCTAGTGTTCCTAATTAAGAAGCACTGCGACAAGCGATCGGCTATCAGATTCCCGGTTCGACTGTTCTTACGATGACGGAAGACAAGCCTACCGGGACGATTGGAGAAGTTGAGCACGAATAATAGGACCACATTGAAGTAGGTAGGTGCGTCCTGGAAGCTGATAGCCGATTGCTCCGTGTTTTGGTCGACCCAATACTGGAATTCCAGTGCTAGACTTGATTTGAAGTTCCAGGAGAGAGCTTGTCTGCACAATGCGATTATGGACTGGAGACATATCGTGGCTGAAGATCCAAAAGCGTCAGTAAACTTAGAAAACAACCTAGCTTCGCGCTTCCCCACGGCTTACACCATTCTTTTTTGTCTGATTATGCTGATTGCTGCTCTGACCTGGATTATCCCGGCAGGGCAGTATGAACGGACTATGAATGAAGAGGTCGGTCGTGAAGTGGCAGTGCCAGGTACCTATCAAACCGTTGATCCCAATCCTCAGGGATTTGTTGAGGTCATGCTGGCCCCAACCGCCGGATTCTACGATCCCGAGAGTTACGCTGCGAATGCCATTGATGTCGCACTATTTGTGCTGTTCTTAGGGGGCTTTCTCGGCGTGATGAATGCAACCGGTGCCATTGATACCGGCATTCGTAGCGCTATGCGCCACCTAAAGGGGCATGAAATCTGGATGATTCCTATCCTGATGACGTTGTTTGCACTAGGCGGAACAACCTATGGGATGGCTGAAGAAACTCTTGCTTTCTACGCCATTCTTGTTCCCGTCATACTCGCGGCCGGATACGACGCGGTGACCGGTGTCGCTATCATTTTGGTTGGCGCGGGGATAGGCGTACTGGGCTCCACTATCAATCCTTTCGCCACCGTTATTGCGGCTAATGCTGCAGGCATCCCGTTTACCGATGGTATCGTGCTGCGTTTTATTCTGCTTATTGGCGGTCTGCTGATCTGCATTGCCTATGTCATGCGGTATGCCCACCGCGTTAAAGCAGACCCGTCCCGCTCGGTGGTTGCAAAACAGTGGGACGCCCACCGCAAACTGTTCATACAGGGACATGATGAAAATACCCATAGCGCTAGACTCACCAAGACTCAGATCATTTCGCTGATTATCTTTGGGCTGGCCTTTGTTGTCATGATCTGGGGTGTTTCGTCCCAGGGGTGGTGGATGGCGCAAATGGGCGCTTTGTTTTTTGGTGCCGCTATTGTTATTGGCATCATTGCCCGACTGGGTGAAAAGAAACTGACCGGCAGCTTTGTGGATGGTGCCCGAGATCTTCTCGGTGTTGCTCTGGTGGTTGGGCTAGCCCGTGGCATTGTGGTGATCATGGAGCAGGGCATGATTGCCGATACCATCCTCCACAGCGCAGAAGCATCGCTAGGCGGTCTGCCAGAGCTCGCTTTCATCAATCTCATGTTCTGGATTGAGATCGGCATGAGCTTTTTTGTGCCATCGTCCTCCGGGCTGGCTGTTCTTTCCATGCCGATTCTGGCACCGCTCGCCGATTTTGCGGACGTGGGACGAGATCTCGTGGTGACGGCCTACCAGTCAGCGAACGGTCTTGTAAATCTGATCAATCCCACTTTTGCAGTTGTAGTTGGTGGCCTTGCCATCGGGCGGGTGTCTTACGATCGCTGGCTCGCCTTTATCTGGCCTCTGCTGCTCATCCTAACCGTGTTTATCACCGTGATTATCAGCGTCGGAACTATGCTGTGACGCTTGGAAAAAGGACGTTTGCCATGTCTGGACAAAGCATTGGAGTGCACTCTGAAACCGGGATCCTGCGCCAGGTCATTGTCTGTCGGCCTGGCTTGGCCCACCGTCGGTTAACGCCCTCGAACTGCGATTCCCTGCTTTTTGATGATGTGTTCTGGGTAAAGCAGGCCCAGAAAGACCACGATGTATTTACCGATCTGATGCGGAGCCGCGGCATTGATGTTCTAGATGTTAATGACCTTCTGGCAGAAACGCTGGAAATTACGGAGGGTCGCGCATGGGTTCTGGGCCATCGTATCAACTGGAACTACATCGGCGTTGGCATGGTATCGGACCTTCAGGCCTGGATGAATGAACTGCCTGGTAAAGATCTGGCCGAATTCCTGATTGGCGGCCTGGAGGTCGGGGATCTTCCTTTTGACCCGACTGGGCTGTTTGGTAACCATCTTGGGCATTTCGGATTCGTGTTGCCCCCGCTGCCCAACTTTCTTTTCACCCGGGACAACAGTGCCTGGGTTTACGACGGGGTAACACTGAACCCCATGTATTGGGCAGCCCGAAAGCCGGAGACCCTTTTGATGAACGCCATCTACAAGTTTCATCCGAAATTTGCGGGCAAAGTGAAAGTACATTGGGGGGACCCCCTGAAAGACCATGGTCTGGCCACTCTGGAGGGGGGAGATATCATGCCTCTGGGTAATCGCACGGTCCTGGTGGGTATGGGCGAAAGATCCTCCCCTCAAGGCATTGGCCAGCTGTCAAAAGCACTGTTCGACGACGGTACGGTAGAACGAGTTATTGCCTGTCAGTTGCCAAAAAACCGCTCAGCAATGCACCTGGATACGGTATTTACCTTTTGTGGCGGAAACGTTGTGACCGCTTTCACGGAGGTGGCAGATGCGGTGGTCTGCTATGACCTGAGGCCGGGCGAGGGCGCCAAAACATTGGCCTTCATACAGGATTCCCGCCACCTGTTTGAAGTAGTTGCCGAGGTTCTCGGATTCCCGACGCTGGAGGTTGTGCCAACAGGCGGCAATAGCCCGCAAGAGCGTGAGCGGGAGCAATGGAACGATGGTAACAACGTGCTGGCGCTGAGCCCCGGGGTAGTTGTCGGTTATGACCGTAATGACGACACCAACGCCGCCCTGGGAGCGGCCGGCATAGAAGTGCTGGCTATTCCTGGTGCTGAACTGGGCCGCGGCAGGGGCGGCGGACGCTGCATGAGCTGCCCAACCATCAGGGATGCTGTCTGACAGTAAAGGAGAAGTACATGGCTTTTAACCTCAAGAATCGTCATTTCCTGACGCTACGGGACTTTACTCCCCGTGAGATAAGTTTTTTGCTCAAGCTTTCTGCCGACCTGAAAACTGCCAAGTACGCCGGCACAGAAGTACCGCAGTTACAAGGCAAAGACATTGCGCTGATCTTCGAAAAAAACTCCACCCGAACCAGGGTGGGATTTGAAGTTGCAGCGTTTGATCAGGGAGCCCGGGTGACCTACCTGGGGCCAACAGGTACTCATATTGGCCATAAAGAGTCGGTGAAAGACACTGCACGGGTGCTAGGCCGGGTGTATGACGCAATAGAGTACCGAGGGTTTGGCCAGTCGGTGGTTGAGGAGCTGGCCAAGTTCGCTGGCGTGCCCGTTTATAATGGCCTGACCAACGAATTCCACCCTACTCAGATACTGGCCGACTTCCTGACCATGCAGGAAAACGTTGAAAAGCCGCTGCGGGACGTAGCGTTTGTGTTCATCGGCGACGCCGCAAATAACATGGGCGACAGCCTGCTGATCGGGGGTGCGAAGATGGGTATGGATGTCCGTATGTGTGCCCCTAAAGCTTGCTGGCCAAGCGAGGCAATTCAGAAGGAAGCCCAGGCCATTGCCACTGACACCGGCGCGAGGATCATGATCACTGAAGACACTGATGCCGCTGTCGCGGGCGTGGATTTCGTCTATACCGACGTGTGGGTGTCAATGGGTGAGCCTAAGGAAAAGTGGGCGGAACGGATCAAGCTGCTTCAGCCTTATCAGGTGAATACGGCTCTGATGGAGAAAACCGGTAACCCCAGGGCAAGATTTATGCATTGTCTGCCAGCCTTCCACAACACCGAAACCACTGTCGGGAAGGAGATGGAGGCGGAGTTCAAGATTAATGCCATGGAAGTTACTGATGAAGTCTTCGAAAGCCCCGCTTCAATCGTATTTGATCAGGCGGAGAACCGAATGCATACCATCAAGGCGGTTCTCGTTGCCACTCTTGGAAGCTGATAGGGAGAGTCACACATGCTGGTAGTTGCAGCTCTGGGCGGCAATGCCCTGTTGCGTCGCGGTGAACCACTGACCGCTGAGGCTCAACGAGCAAATGTGAAGGTTGCCGCCGAATCACTGGCCAAAATCGTCCGGGCAGGCCATCAGCTGGTGATCACTCATGGCAACGGCCCGCAGGTAGGCCTGCTGGCGCTGCAGGGTGCGGCTTACAAATCTGAAGAAGCCTATCCATTGGACGTGCTTGGCGCCGAAACCGAAGGCATGATTGGGTATGTCATCGAACAGGAGCTGGAAAATGCTCTTGAACATGACCGGCCGGTAGCAACTCTGCTTACCCAGGTAGTGGTAGACAAGGACGATCCTGCTTTCAGCAAACCCACGAAATTTATCGGTCCAGTGTATGGCAGAGAAGAGGCCGAAGCCAGAGCTGAAGCGGCAGGTTGGAAGATAGCTCAGGACGGTGATAAGTGGCGGCGAGTCGTGCCCTCGCCCAAACCTTTGGAGATACCCGACATGCGGGTGCTGAAACTGCTGCTGGAGCAGGGCGTTGTGGTGATCTGCGCAGGGGGCGGGGGCATTCCCGTTCTTCGCCTTGATGATGGCAGCATGATCGGCGTGGAAGCTGTGATCGATAAAGATGCTGCGAGCGCACTGCTGGCCCGCCAACTGGGTGCCGATGCCTTATTACTCCTCACAGATGTGGATGCCATCTATCGCGATTTCGGAATGGACTCCGCTGAACCGATCAATGAATTAACTCTTGCTGAAGCCAGAGAACTTGACCTGCCGGCCGGCTCAATGGATCCCAAAATGGCGGCAGCGGGCAACTTCGCCGAAAGCGGTGGTGTCAGTGGCATTGGTAGGCTGAGGGATGCTCTCGCAATTCTTGAGCGCCGGGCAGGTACCTGTGTTGTCCGTTGATAACTTACCCGTCCAGTCTCCAGAACAGCACTGGCACACAGTGGATGCCTTCGGTACCAGAGAGCAACTGGAAGCAACAGCGCCTCTTAGTGGTGAGGAAGCCGCCGCGCGACTTGCAGTCTATGGCCCTAATCGTCTTCCGGAAGGAAAGGCAAGCGGGCCCATTGCTAGACTCATTCGCCAGCTCCGCAACTTCCTGATATACGTTCTTTTGGCTGCGTCGGCTATTACAGGGGCACTTGGCCACTGGGTAGATGCTGGGGTCATCATGGCTGTGGTTGTGATCCAGACGCTTGTGGGCTTTATCCAGGAAGGCAAGGCCGAGCAGGCATTGTCCGCCATTGGACACATGCTGGCACCGAAGGCACGTGTAGTCCGTGAGGATGGCCAGCATCAAATTAACGCCGCTGACCTGGTGCCCGGAGACACGGTGCTATTGGAACCCGGCGATCGCGTACCGGCGGATACCCGCCTGGAAAAATGCCATAACTTGAAGATCGAGGAAGCCATCCTTACGGGTGAATCCGTAGCGGTAGAGAAATCCCCGGAACCGGTGGAGAAAGAGGCGGCGCTGGGTGACCAAACCAGCATGGCGTTTTCCGGCACCATGGTATCTACGGGTACCGGGCGTGGCGTGGTGGTTCGCACCGGAGCGTCGACGGAGATTGGTCGTATCTCTGGTCTGTTGGCACGGACCACGTCTCTAAAAACACCCTTGGTAGAACAGATGGACCGCTTTGCCAAAATCTTGTCCATCATTGTGGTCATTGCCGGTGCGGTCATATTTGCCGGGGGGCTGGTCTTCAGTGACCTGCCTTTCCGAGAGCTGTTCATGGCTGTTGTAGGGCTGACGGTGGCCGCTATTCCAGAGGGATTACCGGCCATACTGACCATCACCTTGGCGATAGGTGTCCGCCAGATGGCTAGACGAAAGGCCGTGGTACGTCGAATGCCCGTCCTTGAGTCACTGGGGGCGGTATCAGTAATTTGTTCCGACAAAACCGGCACGCTCACTCGCAATGAAATGGTGGTGACCACAGCAGTGGTGGGCAAGCAGCGACTTGACATAACCGGTGAGGGTTATGAACTGGAGGGGGTCGTAAGCCAGAATAGCAAGCCCGTGGATATCACCGGGGCGCTGGAGGAGCTGGCTCGGGCCGCCGGGCTTTGCAACGATGCCCACCTTGATTTTCGAGAAAAGCAGCCGCGTATTCAGGGCGATCCTATGGAGGCAGCCCTGAAAGTTTTTGCTCACAAGGCGGCGTTTGATATTGAAGGTAGTGCACATGATTGGCCCCGCAGAGATGAAATCCCTTTCGACACCCAGACCCGTTTTATGGCCACTCTTAACCATGATCACCATGGCCACAGCATGGTGTACGTCAAGGGTGCTCCGGAGCGCATCCTGGACATGTGCGAGGTGGAAGTGACAGAAAACGATGGTACCGCTGCCCTTGAGCGTTCTTGGTGGGACCAGATGATTGCCGATTTGGCATCGGATGGATTGAGGGTACTAGCCTTGGCCCGGAAACCCGTTTCCCGAGGCACGGCCGATCTCGCAGTGGAGGATATTGGCACCGGCGTAGAACTTCTGGGCCTAGTGGGGTTGCTGGATCCGCCCCGGCAAGAAGCAATACGCGCCATCTCCGACTGCCATGCGGCGGGTATCCGAGTAAAGATGATTACTGGGGATCATGCTCTGACGGCGGGGGCCATTGCGAGAAGACTGGGGCTGCGTAACAGCGAGCGTGTTTTGACCGGAATGGATTTGGATGATCTCACCACTGATGAGTTGCAACAACTAGTGACTGAAGTAGATGTGTTCGCGCGCACTAGCCCGGAGCATAAACTGAGATTGGTCGAAGCCCTCCAGGCACAGCATGGGGTTGTTGCCATGACCGGAGACGGTGTCAATGACGCCCCGGCCCTGAAGCGGGCCGATGTGGGAATTGCCATGGGTGTGAAGGGATCAGAAGCAGCGCGTGAGGCCTCATCCGTGGTATTGCTGGACGATAATTTTGCCAGCATAGTTGCGGCCATTCGCGAGGGGCGATCAGTTTATACTAATTTGAAAAAGGGCATTGCGTTCATGCTGCCAATTAATGGCGGTGAGTCCATCAGCCTTATCATCGCTTTATTACTGGGACTCGCGTTACCGATTTCGCCGCTGCAGATTCTCTGGGTCAACATGGTCAGCGCTGTTGTATTGGCAATGACCCTGGCTTTTGAGCCACCAGAACCGGATGTCATGAAACGCCCGCCCCTGCCGAGAGAACAGTCCTTGCTGCAAGGCTTCTTGATCTGGCGGGTAATTTTCGTGTCACTACTGTTTCTAACAGGCATTTTCGGCGCCTGGTTCTTTGCCATGCACCACTATGACGACCAAAGTATAGCTCGCACCCTGGCCGTCAATACTTTAGTAGCCATGGAGGTGTTTTATCTGTTCGCTGTGCGCTATCTCGACACACCGTCTATTACGCTTCGTGGTGTTTTGGGCACTCCTATTGTATTACTTGCAGTAGCGGCAATCGTAGTTTTGCAACTTCTGTTTACTTATTTGCCTTGGTTCCATAACACTTTTGAAACTAGTGCCTTATCCCTGGAAATGCTGGTCTTAGCTTGTCTAGCCGGAGTGGCGGTGCTGGTGATTTTGGAAATCGAAACCTGGGTTCGCAGGCGCCTATGGCCGGTCAGGTTAAACGAGCATGCGAATGCACCAACTAAAGCGCATGTAAAATAAAATTAGACTTGAGGCATTAATGTTTTAGCATGCCTGAGAATTGATCCGAGGGTTCGAAGTGCCGCTCAACCAGTGCATTGTCACGATTTATGTCGGACACAAAAGCAGATAGATTACGTTTTCCGGTTTGGGCTCCGCACAAGCCTAATTGTGCTGCCTGTTAAGGTGCTTAATTGAGAAAGCGTTCTCTTGGGTCGAATGAGCATGGTGATGGAATGTTGAAATGCTTCGTACTTTCAGTTCTCTTGCTAAGCCAAAAGCATAAGGCAGACTGACAGCTGGTCGACCATCAGTGCAATATCAGAGGTTTCGATGATCGTTGTTAAGCAGTTCGCTTACAAGGCGATTCTAATATAGACCTGGGCTAGGGTGGGGTGACGTTGACGCTTTCACCGTTCAGGGCCAAGGTGCGCTTAAATTGGCAGCCCTTGATTATACTTTGTATGCCAGCTCGTCGTGCTCGTGCCGGCTGATGCACTCACTTCTACGTAACATTCCCGCCGACATCTCCCCCTGATTGATAAGCTGCTCAAGCGCTTTGCCGGTTAGCTTCATTTTCCCGTGGTTTCCATGCTTGGTCTCTTATTTTCTAGGCGACGTCACCCCATCTTCAGTAGCACCCGGGTTTAGAGTCAGAAATAACTTTATCGTGTTTTACCACCAGTTGCTCGGCATAGGCTGACGGTGTCAGCCCTCCAAGACTCTTCTTCGGTCTTTCTTCGTTGTACTCCCGCCGCCATGCCTCGATGACAACCTGGGCGTGTTGAAGGCTGGTGAACCAATGCTCATTTAGGCATTCATCTCGAAAGCGCCCATTGAACGATTCGATGTAGGCGTTTTGGTTGGGTTTTCCAGGTTCGATTAAAAACAGGGCAACGCCACGTAGATGCGCCCATGACAGCATGGCGCGCCCACAGAACTCCTTTCCATTATCCGTACGAATGGCGCTCGGTAGGCCACGTTCTACAGCCAGGTGATCCAGAATACGTGTTAAAAACAGTCCGCCAATGGCACGTTCAGGCACGATTGCCACGGCTTCATGGGTGGCGTCATCGACAACCGTGAGGCTCTTTATCACTCGTCCGTCTGCCGTCCGGTCAAACACAAAATCCATTGACCAGACCTGATTGGCGACACCCGGGCGACCAAGTGGCTTTCGCTCAGACATGGGAACCTTCTTGCGCTTGCGACGCTTCACCTGCAAGCGAGCTTCCGCCTACAGACGCTCAACACGCTTGTGATTGACCGGCTCTCCGGCCTGACGCAGCTTCAGGTAGATCATGCCAGCGCCATAGCGACGATGCCGGTGTGCTAAGGCAACAATGCGTTCACGCAATGTCTCATTGCGGTCAGGGGCCGGCTGGTAGCGCAATGCACTGGCACTCATACGAATGACACGGAGCGCTCTGCGCTCACTCAGGCCACGTGACACCATAAAGCGCACCACGTCTCGGCGTGCCGGGGCGCTCACCACTTTTTTCTCAGCGCCTCGCGAGTGACCTCCATCTCCAGTAGCGACTCTGCGAGCAGCTTTTTCAAGCGTCCATTTTCGGCTTCGAGTTCTTTGAGTCGCTTGGCATCGGGGACACTCATGCCGCCAAACTTGCTGCGCCATAGATAGTAACTGGCTTCTGAGAAACCGTGCCGACGGCACAGCTCTTTGATGGGCAGTCCCGCTTCGGCTTCGGCCAAGAAGCCAATGATCTGTTCTTCGCTGAAACGCTTCTTCATGTCCAATCTCCTTACCCATAGGATCGGACTCTAAAGTGTAGCGCTACTCAATCAGGGGGTGACGTCGTAGGTAGCAAATAGGTAGCAGGAGCTGAATATAATAGGGTACAGAGGGAAACAATGGGAAAACTATAATTCATGATTAATTTAATATTTTCAATATTTTAATGTTGCTTCTTGTTTCTGTTAGTTCCTGCTTAAATTTGGGGTAAACGGAATGGGGTTGCAAAGGTCGCAGGTTCGAATCCTGTCGCTCCGACCAAAACATATAAAAGTGGCCACTAGCTAATAAAGCAAGTGGCCTTTTTTATGGGGGAAGTATAACGCTCAGCGCAACTGCTAGCGTTGTTCCTGGGGAGATGCTTCCTCTTCGTTCTCGACCGGTTCGAGGGGGTTACCATCCTCGTCAAGGAATTGGTGGTCGTATGCTGCCTGAAGGCCTGTTTCTTCGGGTTCTCCCTCTTGCGGCTCGTCGTCTTCTGTCAAATAGTCAATGTGGCCTGGATAGATAGGTGAGAGCACCGCCATCAGAATGCCGATGACGCAGAATATTGAAAAAGCATCGGCATAGCCGAACTCGCCGACCAGCATGCCGACCACTGGAGAGCCGGCGGCCTGTCCCAGCGCGCAGGCCATGAAAGGCAGTACCGGGCCCATTGATGGGCGGCCCGGCAATAGGCGGATGCCGGTCATCAGATACAACCCTGTCAAACTCATGTAGGCAAGGCCGAATATCAAAGCGGAAAACATCGCCAGGGCCAACTCGTCAGGGCTGGCGGCCAGTAGCACAAGGCTCGACGACAGCATCATAAGCATCAATGCTTGCGTAATGGGGGGATTATTTCGATCAGCTAAATCGCTGATCACAGCACCTCCAAGACCAGCAATGCCGGCTGCAAACCATAGCCAGCCTGTAAAGGCGGAAGGCAACTCGCCCAGCTTAACCACTAAGTCCGGAGCGAAAATCCAGTACGGCGCAGATACAAAACCCATCGCGAAGGCGAACAGCGAAAGCCGGGTAAGGCGCGACCACTGCTGCCGAGTCACGGGCGGTGGGGGCGCCGCGTTGGCGGGAATAACCCGTGAGACCGAGGGGATAAAAAACCATGCTGCCACGACTCCAGTGCCTGCCAGTACGGCAAAGGTTGTGTAGGTAAAACGCCATGCATCTGCAAGAAACACGACGGTGGGCACCGCCACGATGATGCCGATACTGGTGCCGGCGTTCATAATCGAGCTAACGCGCCCGTGCATCGAACGGCTAACCATTACCTGCATGGCGGAGGTAAGCGCCGGCATCATCAAACCCGTACAGATGCCGCAAATAAACACACCAATAGACAGCGATAGGGCGTCTGAGGACCGGCTTATCAGTGCAAGGCCGCCAACACCCAAACACCCCGAGAGCATTGCCAGGTTGCGAGCCCCGAGGCGATTAGCGGCAAGCGGTGCCACCATCGTGGCAAGCACGAAACTGACAAATGGCAATGCGCCGATGATGCCGACGACATATGCTGACAGATCCAACTCGTTACTGATGGACGGCACGAACAAGCCAAACGCAAAGCGCGCAAGTCCGTAACTGATTGCAACGAGAGCGGCCCCAAAGAGGGCAAACCCCATATTTGATAAAGGCTTCATACAGGCCTCCAGCGTTGCGTTTGGCTGAACTCTAATTGGCCGGTGAATTGTCTCAGTGACATCGCTGATGAGCAATGCAATAAGACTTCTTTGTGTATGGGGAGAAGTAGATCCGGAGAAGCTAGGCTTCAGCTGAATCATAATGCCGCCAGATTTTATTCTCAGGCGGCATTATGGGTATGCGGCATATTTCATGTGCAGATAATAAGCCTTGTAGACTTATTATCTTGGGCATTAGCCTTGCGACTGATGATCGGCGAGGGCGGCGGCAACCGCTTCTTCCCACTCTCCTTCGCTAATGCCCCAGTGCTTCATTTCAGCTTGATCGGGGCTTCCTTTGGCGGCAGTTTCGAGCTCATCTTTCGAATGCCTTTCAAAACAATGCTTGGCGAACGCCTTGGTTTTGCCATCACTTAACTGATTAATCATGTCCATATTGATCTCCTATCCGTGGTGAACCCTAAATGGCTAATCAGACTAGCCTAGTGTAGCGAGTTGGCGGTGTTTTGCCCGCCCTGTCACGTCAAAACGTAACAAGGAGTGTAATCCTGCCCGTCGAGTTTCATCCGCCCCTGCGCTACAAACGAGCTTAGCAGTTCATCTAAACGCAGCATAAGCTCAGGCTCGGCATTAAGCACGAAAGGGCCGTGTGCCTCTATGGCGCGGATACCTTGCTCTTTGACGTTACCCGCAACGATGCCCGAGAAAGCGCGTCGTAAGTTGGCGGCGAGCTCATGGGTCGGCTGTTGGCGGTGAAGCGCCAAGGCGCGCATGGCATCGTGTGTGGGATCGAAAGGGGCCTGGAAGTCACGGGCAACCGTTAAGCGCCAGTTATAGTAAAAGGCGTCCTGGTGGGTGCGGCGGAATTCGGTGATTTCATCGATGCTTTGGCGCATCTGGCGTGCGACGGCTACCGGGTCGCCGGTGATGATGGTGTAAAAGCGTCGAATGTCTTCGCCAAGGGTATACACCAGAAATTCGTCAATTTTTTCAAAGTAGGCCGCTGAATTGGCCGGACCGGTTAGGATCAGCGGAAACGGCATATCTTGATTCGAGGGATGTAACAGAATACCCAGCAGGTAAAGGATTTCTTCCGCGGTACCGACACCCCCGGGGAAAACAATAATACCGTGGCCCAATCGTACGAACGCCTCAAGGCGTTTTTCGATATCGGGCATGACCACAAGCTCGTTGACGATAGGATTAGGCGCTTCGGCCGCAATGATGCCCGGCTCTGAAATGCCTAGATAGCGGCCATCGCGGCGACGCTGCTTGGCGTGGGCCACGTTGGCGCCTTTCATAGGGCCTTTCATGGCGCCGGGGCCGCAGCCTGTGCAAATATCCAAGTCGCGCAAGCCCAAGTGGTAACCGACGTCTTTAGTGTACTCGTACTCTTCCCGAGAAATGGAGTGGCCGCCCCAGCAAACCACCAGGCTAGGGTCACGGCCAGGTTTGAGCGTGCCCGCTTTGCGTAAAATATGAAACACCGCGTTAGTGGTACCTTCGGCGGTGGTGAGGTCAAAACGATCGTGGCGTTGGATTTCGTTGTAAATATAAACGATATCGCGGATTACCGATGAAAGGTGTTCCCGAATACCGCGAATCATGCGCCCATCAACGAAGGCTTCGGCGGGAGCATTGGTCAATTTTAAACGAATGCCACGATCCTGCTGAAGCACTTCAATATCAAAGTCTTTATAGGCTTCTAAAATTGCTAAGCTGTCGTCAGTCGGACTACCGCAGTTAAGCACGGCTAATGCGCAGCGCCTAAGTAAATCATGCAGTCCGCTTTTTGACGTGCGGTGCAGTCGATTGACTTCGTGTTGTGAGAGAACTTCAAGGCTGCCTTCAGGCGAGATAATGCTGGAAATAGTGTCGCGCGGTTGAGCGTTGTGGGTCATTAGTGGTGCAGTTCCTGACGGTGTGAGGTCTTATCGCATACTATCACGCTCCTTAAGTAGGTACACCGTCAGAGCCCTGCGGGCAGTATGATATGATAAGTACCATTGCTAACCCGATGATGCCCAACATGTTTAATGCGCAATATTTTCGAACGTACATCACCTTAGTAGAAACTGGCAGTTTTACACGCACGGCGCAGCGACTTGATATGACGCAGCCGGGGGTGAGCCAGCATATTCGCAAGTTGGAGCGTTATTTAAATAAGATCTTATTAGAACGGCGTGGCCGAAGTTTTACGTTAACCGAGTCGGGACGTCGTGCTTACGACTATGCGTTAAAACTATTTGCTGAGCACGAGCAATTTCGTCACGCGTTAGATGACGATTTGCTGGATAGCGGCGAATGCCGTATTGCGTCACCGGGTAGCGTTGGCCTGATGTTTTACCCGTATATCTTGGGCCAGCAGCAAAGACATCCCAATTTAACCGTTAGCTATAGTTTCGCGTTTAACCACGAGATCGTAAATGATTTATTAGAAGGACGTTACGATATCGGGATCGTCACCGAAGCAGTCAATCATCCAGATTTGGCATGCCAAATCTGGCACCAGGAACCGCTGTGTTTGGTCGTGCCTGCTGATTTTGCCGAAGGTACACTTTCGGACCTAATGGGCATTGGGTTTCTTAACTATTACGATGGCATCAATCACGCCAACGCCCTATTGCGCGCCAACTATCCCGATGATTTTCGATCGATGACGCATTTCCGGCACCAGGGCTTCACTAATGAAGTCAGCATGGTATTGGATGCCGTTGCGCGGGGGCTGGGTTTTACGGTGGTGTCTCGCCTGGTGCTTGAGACATCCCCCTGGCAGCGCCAGGTGAAGGCGCTTAACCTTCCCAATACGGTTAATGAAGTATTGTATTTACTGCGGCGGCAAGATTCCGTGCTTCCCAAGCGGTATGAAAAGCTACTCGACGGTTTTCACCAGCAGCGGCTGCAGGAAAAAACGCCTTGAGGCTCGCTGGGATACAGGAAGCCTCAAGGCGGTCAGGCTGCTGATTGAGCCGTTATTCGTCGCGGTACTCGTCAATTGGGGGGGCAAGAGCAAATCAACTGGCGGTCACCAAAGACGTTATCCACTCGATTCACCGCCGGCCAGTATTTCGACGCCTTGACGGCTTCAGTAGGGAAGGCGCCCAGTTCGCGGTTGTAAGGGCGCTGCCATTCGGTGTCGATAATATCGGCCTGGGTGTGCGGCGCATTTACCAGCGGGTTATTGTCCAGCGGCCATTCGCCCTGTTCGACACGAGTAATCTCTTCGCGAATAGCGATCATGGCATCGCAGAATCGATCAATTTCGTAGAGCGATTCCGACTCGGTGGGTTCGATCATCAGCGTGCCCGGCACGGGGAATGACATGGTCGGGGCGTGGAAGCCGTAATCCATCAAGCGCTTGGCGATATCTTCTTCACTGATGCCAGACGCCGCCTTGAGTGGACGAATATCAATGATACATTCATGGGCCACCGTGCCGTTCTGGCCGCGATATAGAATCGGGTAGGCCGCTTCAAGCCGCTTGGCAATATAGTTGGCGTTTAAAATGGCCAGCTCGGTTGCTTCGCGCAACCCGCGTGCGCCCATCATTTTAATATAGGCCCAGGAAATCGGCAGAATGGAAGCACTGCCAAACGCCGCAGCGGATACGGCGCCGCTCTCTGGATTGACACCGTTTATCGGCGTGACGACATGGTTGGACACGTAGGGCGCCAAATGGGCTTTAACGCCGATGGGCCCCATGCCAGGGCCGCCGCCACCGTGTGGGATGCAGAACGTTTTGTGCAGATTGAGGTGAGACACGTCGCCACCAAAATCGCCGGGCCGCGTTAATCCTACCTGGGCGTTCATGTTGGCCCCGTCGATATACACCTGGCCGCCATTATCGTGAACGATCTGGCAGGCTTCACGCACGCTGGTTTCGAAGACACCGTGAGTGGACGGGTAGGTGAGCATGATGGCGGAGAGCTGCTCGCTGTGCTGTTCTGCCTTTTGGCGCAGGTCCGCCAGGTCGATATTGCCGTTTGCGTCGCATTCGACCACCACCACTTTCATTTGCACCATCGCCGCCGATGCCGGATTGGTGCCGTGGGCGGAGCTGGGTATTAAGCAAACATTACGATGGCCTTCGCCTTGGGCATCTTGGTAGCGCCGAATTGCCACTAGCCCGGCATATTCACCTTGAGCACCAGAGTTGGGCTGCATGGAAATATGGTCATAGCCTGTCACTTCGACTAAGAAGGCGGCTAGCTCATCAATCATCTGATGGTAGCCTGCCGTCTGTTCGCGAGGGGCAAACGGGTGAATATGGGCAAAGGCCGGCCAGGAAACGGGAATCATCTCGCTGGTGGCGTTGAGCTTCATGGTGCACGAGCCAAGCGGAATCATCGCGTGTGCAAGCGATAAATCTTTATTTTCCAACCGCTTCAAGTAGCGCAGCATTTCGGTTTCGCTGCGGTAGCGCTTAAACGTCGGGTGGGTCAGGAAATCGCTTTCGCGCTGGTAAGCGCTAGGTATGCCTGAAATACGTTCAGCAACAATCTGTTCGTCAAGGGTGGCGACTGAAAGGCCATGCTCATCGCCAAGTAGTACATCAAAGAGCGTCGCCACATCATGAGCCGTAGTGGTTTCGTCCAGGCTGATGCCTACGTCGCCGTTGGCAAAGTAGTGTAGGTTGATATCGTGGGTCATGGCGCGGCCGTGAATCTTACCTGCGTCTACCTCGGTCAAACGCAGCGTATCGAACCAGGTGTCGTGGCCCAGTCGAACTCCCGACTGCTGAAGGCCATGCGCCAGCAAGGTAGTCAAGCGATGTACGCGCCCGGCAATTTTACGCAGCCCTTCGGCACCATGGTAAGTGGCATAGAAGCCAGCAATATTGGCCAGCAGTGCCTGAGCGGTACAGATGTTCGACGTGGCCTTTTCGCGGCGGATGTGCTGCTCGCGGGTTTGCATCGCCATGCGCAGCGCCGTATTGCCGCGGCTGTCCTTGGACACGCCAATAATCCGGCCAGGAATTGACCGCTTGAGCTTGTCCGACGTGGCAAAAAACGCGGCGTGGGGGCCACCAAAGCCCATGGGAACCCCAAAGCGCTGGGAGTTACCCACCACAATGTCGGCGCCGAGAGCGCCCGGTTCTCTAAGCAGCACCAAGCTTAGCAAGTCGGTGGCGACACAGGTCATGATTGAGCGGTCAGCCGCCGCACGGATCAGCGGTGCCAAATCGCTGATCTCGCCGCTGGCGGTGGGGTACTGCAGTAAAGCGCCAAACACATCATGCTCGGCAACCGAGTCTGCGGGCCCCGTGATCAGTTCAAAGCCAAAAAAGTTGGCGCGGGTCTTCACCACGTCCAGGGTTTGTGCAAAGACATCGTCAGCGACAAAAAATGCATTGGACTTGCTTTTCTTGTTGGCCCGCTTGCACAGCGCCATGGCTTCTGCGGCCGCGGTGGCCTCATCCAGCAGCGACGCATTGGCCAGTTCCATGCCGGTCAAATCCATCACGACCTGCTGGAAATTGAGTAGCCCCTCGAGACGGCCCTGGGAAATTTCCGGCTGATAGGGCGTGTAGGCGGTGTACCAGCCTGGATTTTCCAGCACGTTGCGCTGAATCACCGCGGGCATGTGGGTGCCGTAATACCCCTGGCCGATATAGCTTTTGGCGACCCGGTTTTGACGCGCCAGCTGGCTCAGGTAATCAAGCGCTTCGGCTTCGCTTCTGGAGTCGTCCAGGGCAAGTTCTCGGCCCAGGCGGATGTCGCCCGGAATGGTTTGCTCGATCAGGTCATCCATGCGCTGAAGGTCGAGCGCTTTTAACATTGTGGACGCGTCATCGGCGTTGGGGCCATTGTGACGTTTGATAAAAGCATCGTGGTCAGCCAGTTCGGCTAATCGGCGAGTTTCAAAAGGCATGGAGAAAATTCCGAACGTGATGAGAAAACCGTGCAGGGCTTGGAATTACGCCTGACAAAAGACAGGCGTTAACGGCTAGTCGTCGCTGCTTAGCGTCGCTTGGTAAGCATCGGCATCCATTAGCCCGTCAAGGCTAGGGTCACTTAGACGCACCTTCATGATCCAGCCGCCTTCATAGGGTGCATCGTTGACCGTTTCAGGGGCATCTTCCAGCGCCTCGTTGACTTCGATGACTTCGCCATCAACGGGGGCGTAGAGATCGGAAGCGGCCTTGACCGATTCAATCACACCAAACTCATCGCCTTTGGTCAGCGTAGCGCCAACGTCTGGTAATTCGACAAATACAACATCGCCAAGCGCGGCCTGTGCGTGGTCAGTAATGCCAATGGTGACTGTGCCGTCTTGATGATCAAGTACCCACTCGTGGCTCTCAGCGTAACGAAGATTGGCAGGAAGGTTGCTCATAATGATTCCCTATACGAAACGGATGTGGAGCCGCCATGTTAGCGCTTGTAGTCCACCTTGGCGATGGGCGCTGTTCACGGCAAGCGTTTAGCGGTGCATGGTAACGTGTTTCCGATAGGAAACAAGTTTCTTGATGCCGCCTGCCTCTGCATTTGATCAACCTTGCCAGCAATGAGGATTACGTGGCGATGAATTGTCAAAATAGCGATATTTGCTGCATTAACTCGACAATGGCATAGCAAGCCACCGAAGTTATGGTGTAAAACATGCCAATCTTACGTTTAGCGTGGTCGGCGAATGGTTCGTGACACGTTAGCGTTTGATGGCCAGAATAAATTGATGTGTAAGACATTGACCGGTTGGGTCGACTTCGAATAAATCAAACCATGAAAGGGTTAAGGAGATAACAAGTGGAAACATTAACAAGTCTCTTCGGAGCCATTAACGGGGTGGTCTGGGGCCCGTTGATGCTCATCTTGCTGTTAGGTGTGGGGATTTACCTTCAGCTTGGCTTGAAACTGATGCCGATTAGAAAGCTCGGTATGGGTTTCAAGCTAATGTGGCAGGGGCGCAGTGGGGCGGCAGCTGACGTTAAAAGTGCCGATGATAAAGAAGGCGAAATTTCGCCTTTTGACGCGTTAATGACGGCATTATCGGCAACGATTGGTACCGGTAATATTGCCGGGGTAGCCACTGCGATTGCGCTCGGTGGGCCCGGGGCGGTTTTTTGGATGTGGATCACTGCCCTGGTGGGGATGGCCACGAAATTCTCCGAGGCCGTACTGGCGGTTCGTTTCCGCGAGACCGATAGCACTGGCTACCATGTCGGTGGGCCGATGTTCTATATCAAAAACGGTCTTGGCAAAAAGTGGATGTGGTTAGGCGGCTTGTTTGCTTTCTTTGGGGCTGTCGCGGCATTCGGGATCGGCAATACGGTTCAGTCCAACTCGGTGGCCGATGCCATGAGCTCGACTTTTGGTGTGCCCACTTGGCTTACTGGCGTTGTCATTATGGTGCTCGCCGGGGCAGTCATTCTTGGTGGCATCAAGCGGATTGCAAAGGTGGCCGGCAAGCTGGTGCCGGTGATGGGTATCGCCTACGTGGTCGCGGGTATTATTGTTTTGATTGTCAATGCTGGGCAGATCGGTGAAGCCTTCAGCCTGATTTTCTACTACGCCTTTAACCCGATTGCTGCCGCTGGTGGTTTTGCGGGTGCTGCCGTCATGGCGGCTATTCGCTTTGGCGTAGCGCGAGGGATTTTCTCTAACGAAGCGGGTCTAGGCAGTGCGCCCATTGCCCACGCGGCGGCGCAAACCAAAAATCCTGTGCGTCAGGGCTTAATTGCCATGCTGGGAACGTTCATTGATACCATTGTTATCTGTACTATCACAGCGCTGGTTATCCTCACCTCTACGGTGTGGGTTGATGGTGAAGAGGGCGCATCGCTGACGGCGCTTTCCTTCGATGCGGCGCTACCCGGGTTTGGTAATCAAATTGTTGCCATTGCGTTGGCCGTATTCGCTTTTACAACCATTCTTGGGTGGTCGTTCTACGGCGAAAAATGCTTCCAGTTCCTGTTTGGAACGCGCTCCATTATGCTGTATCGCGTGCTATTCGTATTAGCAATTCCGCTCGGTGCTATCGCGCAGCTTGGTTTCATCTGGCTGATGGCGGATACCTTCAACGCCATGATGGCCATTCCGAACTTAATCGCCTTGGCGCTGCTATCGCCCGTCGTGTTTAAACTGACCAAAGACTATTTCGATGGCAAAGATGTGTTGCCAGGGGAATCGTTAGACCACGATAACTAATAGTTGCTAGGCGCTCGTGCGCATTTGCAATGCTTTTGAAGAGTCGGGAAGGCACTCATGTGACTTCCCGCTCTTGTTTGTAAAGGAGTGATCAATGACTGAGCTTAAAAAAACACCGTTGCATGCACTGCACGGCCGCCTAGGGGCGAAAATGGTGCCTTTTGCCGGTTACGATATGCCCGTTCAATTTCCGATGGGCGTAAAAAAAGAACACGAGCACACTCGCCAGCAGTGTGGCTTGTTTGATGTCTCACACATGGGGCAGGTGATTGTTTCTGGCGATAACGTGGCTGAGGCGCTGGAAACGTTAATTCCTGCCGACTTGATAGGCTTGGCACAGGGTGCACAACGCTATGGCCTACTTACCAATAACGAAGGCGGGATTCTTGATGACCTGATGGCCGTCAACGCCGGTGATCACTTTTATTTAGTGGTCAATGCTGCCTGTAAAGACCAGGATATTGCCCACCTGAGAGTTAACTTGGGCGATCACCTGACCGTAGAGCGATTGGACCGAGGCTTGCTGGCTTTGCAGGGCCCTACTGCTCACCGAGTGATGCAGCGTCTTTGCCCGGCTGCCTGTGAACTGGTCTTTATGCAGCACGGACGCTTCCAGGTGCTTGATCATGAGGTTTGGATTAGTCGCAGTGGTTATACCGGTGAAGATGGCTTTGAAATATCAGTCCCCGCCGACGCCACTGAAACGTTGGCTGAGCGCTTGCTGTCAGAGCCTGAAGTGGAAGCGATTGGTCTTGGCGCGCGGGATTCATTACGTCTTGAGGCAGGTCTATGTCTTTACGGCCACGATATGGATACCACCACCACACCGGTTGAGGCCGGTTTGATCTGGGCAATCAGCAAACCGCGTCGACATGGAGGCGAGCGGCCTGGAGGTTTTCCGGGCGCAGATTTGATTCTTCACCAAGTAGAGGCCAAAGACCATAGCCGTAAGCGTGTTGGTTTAGTCGCTGATGGACGGGCGCCGGTTCGTGAAGGGGCCTTGCTGGTAGATGAAGAAGGCAACGAGGTGGGGCAGGTAACGTCTGGCGGTTTCGGTCCGAGTGTTGGCAAACCGGTGGCGATGGGCTATGTCACCCGAGACGCCGAAACCCCGGGCACGACAGTGTATGCCGAAGTACGCGGCAAGCGGCTGCCCATGACCGTTAGCAAGACGCCTTTTGTAACAGCCAACTTTTATCGTGGCTAGGTCTGAAAGCCGCTTGAGATAGCCCCCGCGATGGCATACGCCGCGGGGGTGTCGTCATTCCAATATTTTCCTCGGGTCAATAGGTTTCCCTCCCTGACGTAAGTCAAACAACAAATCATATCGGTCGGTTGCGCGGCTTTTGCCTACTTGGCAAAGAGGGTCCCCAGCGGATACCTCCTGTCCTTCTTCAACGGTTATTGTTTCGCAAAGCGCATAGACACTTTGCAGATTATCCGCATGGTGGACAATGACCACCTTGTCAAGTTGCCGCATGCTGCCCGCAAAACGCACTTCGCCTGCGGCTACCGCGTGCGCATTTGCATTCGCCTGTGTTGCTAGCAGCATGGGCTGAAGCGTGCCCCGGCTATCGGGACCAAAGCGTCGAACGACACGGTAGTCTTCCAGCGGCCAGGGCCAGCCTTTGGCTGAGGCGGGGAGTGATGAGTTGTTTTTGCTAGACGTTGGCTTAGCAGGCTGGCTAGCACTGACTGGGGTCGAACTCGCGGTGCTTGAGGCGCTGGGGTTTGAGCCGATAGGGATGTTGATCATCTGCCCAACGCGTAGCGCTGTCGCCGAGCTGCCGGTATTGGCGCCTTGCAAGCGAGATGAAGTCGTCCCGAAGTGGCGAGCTAGGCTCGAAAAGGTATCACCAGGGCGAATTTGATAACGGTATGGGCCGCTCGCTGGAGCACGCTCCTGCTGAGTAGGGACAAGCAACCGTTGGCCAACCACCAAGTGACGTGCTTTGACGCCGGGGTTGAAGCGCTGTAAGCGCTCTAGTGGCACATTAGCGCGTTTGGCTAACTGGCCCAATGTGTCACCGCGCTGGATTTCCACCCAACTGCCACTGATCTGAGCCGCCGCCGGGGCGGTGACTCGTTGGGAAGAAGGGGGCGAACTGGCGCAACCGGCCATCGCGCTGACCAACATGAACATGCCAAGCCAATGGCTCAGGCGTGATCGATCTGACCATCCAGCTGACAGTCTTTTTCCTGCCAGAGTGCGTTGATCCATGTGTGAAATTTTTCCTTGTGCTGGGTTTCAGCGTGATAATCAGCGGTTAGCATCCATTGGGGCACGTCAAGGACACGTGCCTGTAAGGTGACAGGTGCTTCCTTTCCACACAGAAAACCCCAAAAGGTAGGCGTGGGGTTGGCATAGCTCAACGTGACGTCAAGGATGCCGTCGAGTTTGTCACCCAACAATCTGAGCACCTGGGCGACACCGCCGGCTTTGGGGCGAAGCAGGTGGCGATAGGGGCTTTGCTGCAGGCCATGCTTGTGCGGTGTGAAGCGAGTACCTTCCACAAAATTAAAGATTGCAATGGGGGTCTGTCGAGCGCGGGCACACATGCGCTCTGTTGCCTTTTGATCCAACGTTGCAAGTGTCGGGTTTTGGGCCACTTGCTCCCGGGTGATACGGCGCATCACAGGAAATTCGAGAGCCCAAAAGGCAAGGCCGACAACGGGTATCCAGAGCAATTGCCGCTTAACAAAGAAACGCGGCATGGGTATGCGTCGATGGAGGACCATTAACAACATGAAAATATCCGTCCAGCTGCGGTGGTTGGAAATGACCAGCCACCATTGGTCTGGATGCAGATGGTTAGGAAGGGAGGCATTCAACTGAGGCTTGAGCCAACGGCGCATCCACCACAAATTGACGCCAATCCAATTCAGGGCAACGCGGTTTAGCCCCTGAAGCACTGTTTGCCTAGGGCGACCAGAAGGGGTGACTAATTTGACCAGCGTAAGCGCAATCAGCGGTATTCCCCAGAACAGCGTATTGAGCGTTAATAGCGTAACGCTAATCACTCCTTTCAATATTGGCATACCGCATTTCCTTACCATCGTCGTGCGTATTGATGAATGCTAAAGGATATTGCTAACCCTGCCCAGCCTCTTGCTCAGGTAAGTAGGGTGCTTGTACCGTTTCCAGCAACACCGTGCGCAATGCATGAGCGGCTACTGATAATTCTTGTTGCGTCAGTATGCCAACTCGGCAGGCGATGGTAGGCGATGTTAAGGGTACGCAACGAGCGCCCAACGCCTGCATTTGAGGAATACACATTGAGGGCACCCCGCTGACGCCGAGACCCGCCCCGACCATGCGGCCGACCGTAGAGAGTTGATGGCTTTCGAATGCGACCGGCAAGTCAATCCGCTGTTTGGAAAGTGCGTGCTCCAGCAACCGGCGGACCATCGACGGACGCTGCAAGGTAATAAAGTCCTCTTTAAGCAGCTGTTCCCATGTTATAGATGCATGACCGTTCAACGCTGAATCCTGGGGGACGGCGGCGACAAAATGATCCTCGAACAGGGGCGTAAACGACAGGCTATCGGTACCTTCCGGCGAAAACGCGATGCCCATTTCCACTTGGCGTGAGCGCACCATATCGGTCACGTCTTCGTTGATGACATCGTGCACGGTCACATTAATTTTGGGGTACTGTTGACGAAAACGCACCAGTGCGGCGGGTAGCAGATTGCAGGCAAAGGCAGGCATCGCCGCCACGCTTAGCCGACCCAGCTGTAGGGTGAAGCGTTGCCGCAGACGCTCTTCGGTATTGTCCCATTGGGCAAGTAAATGTTTAGCCAGCGGCAGCAACGATTCGCCTTCAGGCGTTAAACGGACGCTGCGTGTACTACGCAGCAATAATTTGCCGCCCAGCGCATCCTCCAGACCTTTTATGGCTAAACTCAGGGCAGGCTGCGATAAATGCAGCCGTTCACAGGCCTGTGTAAAGCTCAGAGTCTGGGCAACAGCCAGAAAGGCGCGGAGTTGCTTGACGGTCATGGAAGGCTCTTTATAAGTTATACAAATAAATTGATAAGAAAAACAAACTTAACAAATATATCATCTGGCACAACACTGCAAGTCAGAAGTCTGCGTCGCGTTAGCCGTCACAGCTTGCGGATCGTGGGCTTAGCGACATTGGCGTATCACCGACAATAAGACGAGGCATAACAATGGCAGGATTTGATAAGCGTGTTGCTTCCTATGAAGAAGCGATGGAAGGCATTGAAAGCGGTATGACCGTGTTAGCCGGCGGTTTTGGCCTATGCGGTATCCCCGAAAACTTAATCGCCGAAATAAAGCGACGTGGGGTTAAGGACCTTACCGTTGTATCGAATAACTGTGGCGTTGACGGTTTTGGGCTTGGCTTGTTGCTTGAAGACCGTCAAATACGCAAGATTCTGGCATCCTATGTAGGTGAAAACGCGCTGTTTGAGCAGCAAATGCTCAATGATGAAATTGAAGTGATCCTGACGCCCCAAGGGACACTAGCGGAAAAAATGCGCGCAGGCGGGGCGGGCATCCCGGCCTTCTACACTGCTACTGGGTACGGTACGCCCATCGGTGAAGGCAAAGAAGTTCGTGAGTTCAATGGTCGTCCGCATATTTTGGAAGAAGCGATTACCGGCGATTTCGCTATTGTTAAGGGCTGGAAGGCCGACCGCTACGGCAATGTGATGTACCGTCACACTGCGCAAAACTTTAATCCCATGGTCGCAACGGCGGGCAGAATTACCGTCGTTGAAGTTGAAGAGATCGTCGAGCCTGGCGAGTTAGAACCCAGTCAGATTCATACCCCGGGTATCTATGTCGACCGAATCATCCAGGGCACGTTTGAGAAGCGCATCGAAAAACGCACGGTACGCTCTTAACAAACGTTGTTGCTTCGGCTTTTAATCGATTCACTATGAGGAACTGACCATGGCTTTAACACGTGAACAAATGGCACAGCGTGTGGCACGCGAACTTGAAGACGGTTTTTACGTTAACTTGGGTATTGGGATTCCGACGCTGGTCGCTAATTATATTCCCGACGGCATGGACGTCATGCTGCAGTCGGAAAATGGTCTGCTGGGTATGGGACGTTATCCCACTGAAGAGGAAGTTGATCCCGATATGATCAATGCTGGCAAACAGACCGTTACGGCGCGCCCCGGCGCCGCGATCTTTTCGTCGGCAGAGTCCTTTGCGATGATTCGTGGCGGTCACGTCGACCTCACCGTGCTGGGCGCTTTTGAGGTGGACCAAAACGGCAATATCGCTTCCTGGATGATTCCCGGTAAGTTAATTAAAGGCATGGGCGGCGCCATGGATTTGGTTGCTGGCGCGGAAAATATCATCTGTACCATGACCCACGCCTCGAAACACGGCGAGTCCAAGTTGCTTGAGCAGTGCAACCTGCCACTCACCGGCGCCGGCTGTATTAACCGCGTCTTGACGGATCTGGCCTACCTGGAAATCAAAGACGGTACTTTCATCCTGAAAGAACGGGCACCCGGTGTCAGCGTTGAAGAAATTATCGAAAAAACCGCTGGCAAGCTGGTGGTGCCGGACCACGTGCCTGAAATGACGTTTGTTGAAGTGTGACGGGCGCGTTGTCCGGCGGGCGGCGTAACGGTTAATCTCGGTTACGCCATCTCGCAGCGAGCGTGTAAAGGCAGCAATAATTCCGCCACCCGCTCGTGGTCATTGCCCAGGTACTTTTGAACAATGGCAAGGCCACCCAAACAAAGTCGATGTTCATCCCCTTGGCTGAAAATTATCTTTTGCGGCGTGGCAGGATAAAAGCGATGTGCAAGGAGGTTAGAAACGCCGAATACCCCGTTTTGCTGGTCGTCCATGTGTGTTAAACCACTTTGTAGAAGTTGTTCGTCAAGCGCTTCAAGTGAGTTGCCTAGCTGTTCGCAATCAAAACCTGCGTGGTGCAGCCTGGGCCCCATGACGGCCAGCCAAGCGGCGAGCGGATGCGCATTGTGCAGTTGCTGATAAAGCGCCCATGAAGGCATTGGCCAAGGGCGGCCGCGGCATAGCAGGTTTTGTCCCTTACCGTCTTGCGGGTGTGTTTGCTGGACGAGATCAAGCAATGCATCGCGCAGGGGCTTGGATAGAGTGCCTGTCTGCAATTCGGCGAGGACTAGCCAGCTGCCACCGTCTGCTGGAGCGAGCAAATAAATTAATAGTCCTTTATCGGCCATCGCGTAATGCCCAGTATGGCGATACCCCATGTGAGCAAGCGCTGGCGATAGCGCTTGAGCGGAGAAATTACCCACGTTAAGTGTTACCAGGGTGAGGTAATCCGCTGGGGTGGAAAGGGGCCATAGGCGAAGTGCCCCGATATCAGGGTGGGTATGAATATAATCCAGCCATAACTGCTGGATGAACTCCTCGCGGTGCATAGTGCCTTCCTTGCCAACGTGTCGGCCCATTTGGGTATGGGTTTATATCGATTCAAGTATAGGCAAGTGGCAATACGATGGTTCAACGCAGCTAAACGGCGGACTAACGATCGTCTAGGCGGTAGATGATGCGCTGAGTAACTGGCGGTCGCGTACGAACTGATCAAACTCGGTAAAACCGCCTACGTGTTGCTGATCCACAAACACTTGTGGAACCGTATGGATGGGTTTGCCAGCGGTTTTGGCAATATCCTCTTTGCTGACACCTTCAGAAGGCATGTCAATGTAACGGTAGCCTTCAATATTGCCTAGCTGTTCTAGTTGCTCAGCGAGCTGCTTGGCGCGAACGCAAAACGGGCAGGATAAGCGCCCAAAAATGACTACAAACATGCATAACTCCTTTGCCAACCCCATAAAGAATGGTCAATTGTGAACCAGCCATCGAATGTTATCCAATAGGGCCACGCTAAAAAGGTTATTGAATCACGTTATCATCTGCAGCTTTTTATCGTATAGACGCAGTGGTGCCGTGAGCAATCGACTAAACTAAATTCATCCACTAAATGCATTTGATTAACAGGAATTGCCATGACAACGACACCAGCGGTTACCCCTCGTATTGCCCTCGTAACCGGTACTAGTAGCGGTATTGGCGAGGCGGTGGTAAAGCAGTTTTGTGAATTAGGCCATCAAGTATTAGCGGTCGATTTTAACCCGGATGGTAAAGCCGTCGCTGAGGCAGCAGGTGCTGCGTTTTATCAAGCTGACTTAACCGATCCGGTTGCCTGCCGAGGAGCCGTCGCCGAAGCAGTGAAACGCTTTGGTGGCGTGGATATCCTGGTTAACAATGCAGGGATTCAACATGTCGCGGCCATTGAAGATTTTCCTGAAGCAAAATGGCGTCAAATTATCGACCTGATGCTGACGGCGCCATTTTTGCTTACTCAGGCAGCGTGGCCGCATATGCGCAAAAAGGGCTGGGGGCGAATTGTTAATATTGCCTCCATTCATGCCCAAGTGGCCTCGCCAGGCAAGGCAGCCTATATAAGTGCTAAGCACGGCATGATTGGCCTGACCAAAACGGCTGCATTAGAAGGCGGTGAGCAGGGAATTACGGCCAATGCGATTTGCCCGGCCTATGTGAAAACGCCACTGGTCGACAATCAAATTGCTGACCAAGCGAAGTTGCATGGCATGGGCGAGCAAGAAGTGATTGAAAATATCATGCTCAAAAACGCAGCGGTAAAACGCCTTATTGAGCCCAGTGAAGTGGCGCAGCTTGTGGCCTATATGGCCTCCGATGCAGCCGGGGCGGTGACCGGAGCGAGTTGGAACATTGATCTTGGCTGGACCGCCCATTAATTAGTGTTAACTCAAAACGGCTGCTGGTTAATCTCGGCGTGCCGTTAGTGGCGAACGGGGCGTTTTTGTAGTTTGCGCTGCAGCGTGCGGCGGTGCATGCCAAGCGCCCTGGCAGTGGCGGAAATATTGCCGTCGTGCTCTTGTAATACCTTTTGAATGTGCTCCCAGGTAATGCGATTAATCGAGGGTGGGTTATCAGCAACCTCAATATTAGGGTCACCGTCTGATCGTTCGAACGCAGTTAACACATCGTCAGCGTCGACCGGCTTGCATAAATAGTTGACCGCCCCTAGCTTGATGGCTTCAACCGCTGTCGCAATACTTGAATAGCCGGTCAACACGACCACACGGCAACTTGGAGACACCGTCAGAAGCTCGGGCAGTAGCTTGAGTCCCGAGGAGTTTTCCAGCTTTAAGTCGAGTGTGGCCATAGTGGGCATATGTTGAGCCGCCAGCGTAAGGGCTTGGTCAGCATCATGTGCGACGATGACTTCAAAGCCTCGCCGGGTGAGCGATCGGCTGAGCACGTGACAAAACATTTCGTCGTCGTCGACAATCAGCAGCCGTTGGTCTTGTGTTTGCATGATGACCTCAATAAATAACTAACGGAACACGCAGTAGGGCGTTAAGCAGCGCCTGCACGGGGAAGCGTGACTTCGGTTAACGTGCCGCCCTCGGGATGGTTATACAGACTGACCCCGCCACCAAAGCGATTGATGGTGGCGTGGGTTAAAAATAAGCCAATGCCCATGCCTTTGCTTTTAGTTGAAATAAACGTATCGCCAAGCTGGTCAGCAATTGACATGGCAACGCCTGGGCCGTGATCACGAATATCGATCACGATGCGATCCGAATGCCAATCCAAACCGATGGCAACGCCCTCGGGATTGGCATCTGCGGCGTTATTGAGCAGGTTGGTGAGTGCTTGGTCGAGCGTAGCGTCGACCGCCAGCCAGGGCCGCCCACGACGTTCTGCAATTTCAAGTCGATGGCTTACATCGGGTCGGAGTACTAGCCAACGTTGCACAACACCGGTGAGCCACGTTTCAGCGTCAAGCATTTCTGGCTCCGCCATGCGCCGCCTGTCCGCTTGGCTGACGAGATGCTGTAAGCGTGATTTACAAATATCGACTTGCTGGCGCAGCAAGGCGATATCTTCTTGATGTTCCGGGTTGTCTTTGGCTTCTTCCTGCATGTCTTTAAGCAGGACCGCCATCGTCGATAAAGGCGTGCCCAATTCATGTGCTGTACCTGCGGCTTGAGTCGCGACAGCCAGTACTTGCTCATTGCGTAATGCTGCCTCTCGAGTGCGAGAAAGCGCTTGGTCCCGGCGTCTTAGGGCATGGGCCATTTTATAAATGAAAAAAGTGACTAGCCCCGCCGACATACCAAAATTCACCCACATACCAAGAATGTGTAGGCTCAAGGGACTGCTGCTATTGATATGGCCAAGTTGGGGAATGGGATGGTAATCAATCATCAGAAAGCTATACGCCGCCATGGCGCAGCCTGCAATAATCCATGCATGGCGCCAGGGTAAGGTGGCTGCCGCTATGGTAATCGGCACGAGATAATAGGTAATAAAAGGGTTGGTAGAGCCGCCGGAAAAATAAAACAGCAGCGTCAAACCCACCAAGTCGGCGAGTAAGTGCATTAAATATTCTAGATGCTCGACAGCACGAGGGCGCCCCAGTCGCCACCATGTGGCAATATTGAGCAGTCCCATCGCTAGAACAACGCTCAACACCTCGGGAATGGGTAGCTCAAATGCCAGAAACTTCGTGCCCACAATGATGGCAATTAGAAACCCCGTCCAGGTAATGCCTCGCACAATGGTCAAGCGAACCAAGTTTCGGTTTGGGGTTGATAGCGGCAGTGGGAGCTCGGTTGGCATGTCGCTCACTTGGCGGTGGTTTTAAAGCGGTGGATTAAAAATTTAATGCATAGCGTCACCACATAGGTTAGCCATCCCGCCGTGGCGACAATATTGACCATAAGCATTTTAGGTGGCAGCCAAGCGCTGCCCAGCAGGCCTTCGATCATAATGTGGAAAAACATCGCGATAAGAAGCGGCAAAGCCAGCAGGTGAATCCACATATCGGTACGCCGTTTACGCACGTGGTAGCGTCGCAGCAGGCAGCGAAACGGGCGGTGCGCCCAGCTAAAAAATACCAGTGTGGCAATGATAAGCAGCATGGCGAGGGTCGCTTCTGTACTGCCGTAATACGCAGAAAACGATACCGACCATGCAAGGCCCAGCCATATCAGGCCTTCGGCGCTGGCAATGATATCGGCATAGCGCCGAACGTTCTGCATAAAGTGTATCCTTTAACCAAACAACGATAATTAATCATACGCCAGATCACGTTAGCTGTGGGTGACTTCTGGTCGATTCAACCTGGTGGCGTATCCGGTATACTGAGGAGTTGGGGCACTGCATGGCTCATTTTTTACTTTGCTATGCATCATACGACGTTACTGACTACGTACAGGATTTTCCGTGGACGCTATTACTTTGACTCGGCCAGACGATTGGCACCTACATCTGCGTGATGGCGAGGCGCTTAAAGCGGTCGTGGGCCATACGGCGGCCCAAATGGGGCGCGCTATCATTATGCCGAACTTGACGCCGCCAATCACTACGACGGAACAGGCCGTGGCCTATCGTCAGCGTATTCTCGCGGCTCTGCCCGCTGGGAGTCGCTTTGAGCCTCTCATGACGCTTTATCTGACCGATACCACTCCCCCGGAAGAAATCGAGCGGGCGGTCAAAAGCGGCATTGTTAAAGCCGTCAAGCTTTACCCTGCTGGCGCGACAACCAATTCCGCCTCAGGCGTTACCGATCTAGCGCTTTGCGACGCCACGATTGCGGCGCTTGCCGAGGCGGGCATGCCGTTATTGATGCATGGCGAAGTCACCGATAGTGATATTGATATTTTTGATCGTGAAGCGGTTTTTATAGAGCGCGTGCTGACACCTCTTTTGGCGCGTCATCCCACGCTAAAAGTGGTGTTTGAGCATATTACTACCCAGCAAGCCGCTGAGTTTGTCGCCCAAGCGCCGGATACGGTGGCCGCGACAATCACCGCGCACCACCTATTGTTTAATCGCAATAAAATGCTGGTGGGCGGCATACGGCCACATTATTACTGCCTGCCCATTCTCAAACGCGAACAGCACCGCCAGGCGCTTTTAAAAGCAGCGACCAGCGGCAGTGGGAAGTTTTTCCTGGGCACCGATAGCGCACCGCATGCGCAAACGGCGAAAGAGTCTGGCTGTGGTTGTGCGGGTGCTTACACGGCATCAACTGCCATTGAGTTGTATGCCACGGCGTTTGAAGAGGCGGGGGCGCTTTCTGCGTTGGAAAAATTTGCCAGCCTGAATGGGCCGCATTTTTACGGTATGCCGCCTAATGGCGACACGATTACCCTATCCAGGCGTTCGCAAACACTCCCCGCCAGCTATCCCTATGCCGATGGCGAAGCAATTATCCCGTTGCTGGCCGGGGAAAAACTCGATTGGTCAATTAGCTAGCACTTAACGTAAGTAGCATCTGATCGACCATTCGCGATGAGTGGTCGGCAGCCACATCGAGAAACTGCTCGAAAGATAGGTGGTTATCACCGCTGCCGGGAATGTCGGATAGGGCGCGAATGACTACAAAGGGGCATTGGTACAAGTAGCATGTCTGGGCGATGGCAGCCGCTTCCATCTCTACCGCTAACATGCTGGGAAATAGCGCGCGCGTTGCGTCCACTCGGGCAGGGTCAGCCATAAAGGCATCGCCAGTGGCAATTAAGCCTTCGCGCACGTTAACCTCGCCCAGTGTTTTGATAGCTCCACGGGCGATGTCTCGCAATGTCGCGTCGGCTGGATACGCCGCTGGCATGCCGGGAACCTGGCCCATCTCGTAGCCGAATACCACCGCGTCCACGTCGTGGTGGCGTACTTCGTCCGAAATAATGATGTCGCCAATACGCAGATCGCTGGCAAACCCGCCGGCTGATCCAGTGTTGATTATCGCGTCTGGCTGATGTCGCTCTAAAAGTAGCGCCGTGCCAACGGCCGCATTTACCTTGCCGATGCCTGACTGGAGTATAGTGATGTCCAGGCCGTGGCGCGTGCCGCGATGGAAAATAAAGCCCGCGTGCTCGTAACGCTCTGGATTGTCCAGCTGTGACGCTAAGATGCTGACCTCTTGTGCCATGGCGCCGATAATGCCAATACGCTTCACTGTGTTAATTTCCTATCGTTAAAGGGATGGCCATTAGCCGTCGTTAGCTTTCAGATTGATCGTGTTGTTCAGCGGCAGCTAAGGTGTTTTCAAGTAGCGTGGCAACGGTCATTGGCCCCACGCCCCCCGGAACGGGTGTAATAAAGCTGGCGCGTTCGGCGGCGGCGGTAAAATCCACGTCCCCCCTCAATGTGCCATCGTCTTGGCGGTTAATGCCTACATCAATGACCACCGCGCCGGGTTTAATCCATTCACCCTTAACGATGCCGGGTTTGCCAACGGCGACCACGACAATGTCGGCGCGTCGAACGTGCGCCGCTAAGTCTTGTGTGAAGCGGTGGCATACCGTCGTTGTTGCGCCGGCGAGCATCAACTCCAGCGCCATGGGACGTCCGACAATGTTGGAGGCGCCTACTACCGTGGCATCCAGGCCACGCACTTTGATATCGCTCTGCTCAAACAACGTCATAATGCCTTTTGGTGTGCAGGGGCGAAGGGCGGGCATGCGTTGGGCGAGTCGGCCAATGTTAAACGGGTGAAAGCCATCCACATCTTTGTCAGGGCGGATACGCTCTAAAATTGGCTCGGCGTCGAGATGGTCGGGTAGTGGCAGTTGGACGAGAATGCCGTCTACGGCGGGGTCGTCGTTAAATTGGTCAATCAGGGTTTCAAGTGCCTGCTGGGAAGTGTTGCTGGGCAGCGCGTGCTGAAAGGAAAGGATGCCTGCCTGCTCACAGGCACGGTGCTTATTGTTTACATAAACATGCGAAGCAGGGTCGTTTCCTACCACCACAACCGCAAGTCCGGGTGCTCGTTTGCCAGCTTGTTGGCGAGCCGTTACCTTTAGAGCAACCTGTTGACGGACATTGGCGGCGATAGCTTTGCCATCGATGAGTTGGGCGGTCATGTAAAGAAATCCCTGTGAGGTTGAAGGCGAACAAAGTAATAGGGTTAACCAAAGGCCAGCCATGGCTAATTTTCGCATGATGGGGCAGTTAGGCAAAGTGCCTGGGTAAGTTGTTAGCTTGATGGTTGACTTTAAAATTAAAAACAGTAATATATGCCTCGCTTGAGACGGGCCATGCGGCAGCGTTTAGGCTAGTAAAATCGGGGTGTAGCGCAGTCTGGTAGCGCGCCTGCTTTGGGAGCAGGATGTCGGGGGTTCGAATCCCTCCACCCCGACCACGTCTAACGTGAAAGGTAGTTTTGCTTTTCCAGGCGGTGGTTGTGGTCAAGTGCTCATCAATGTCTTTGCTTACAGATATTACATGTGCGCTCATAGCTCAACCGGATAGAGCAACGGCCTTCTAAGCCGTAGGTTGCAGGTTCGAATCCTGCTGGGCGCGCCATTTGTAACACTGGCGATCAGCCTCAATGTGTTTTAAGCCGCAGTTGTCAATGGTGGGTGTAGCTCAGTGGTAGAGCCCCGGATTGTGGCTCCGGTGGTCGTGGGTTCGATCCCCATCATCCACCCCAGCGACAACGCAGCAAAATCAAGCAGTAGTATTTCCCTTCTTTAGGTTATGGTGGGTGTAGCTCAGTGGTAGAGCCCCGGATTGTGGCTCCGGTGGTCGTGGGTTCGATCCCCATCATCCACCCCATTAACCTCCTCATGCAGCTCATTTCCGCTTTACTCTGTCCTCGTTTGTTGTCCCATTATACTTACTTAGTTTTATTTGCCTTGCTCTAGCGTGGCATTACTTTGATTGGGCGACCGGTCGCTTGGGTGAGTGGGACGGGGCGCCCTAATAAAAAACTGCGCGTAGTCGATGCTTAACATCAAATTTTGGTGCGATTGACGTGCTTTTTTAGTGCGCTGTGCCACGTAAAGATGATTAAGGTAGTGCTGAATTAACCTCTTATCGCTTTGCGATGGCCCGCGTAGTTATAAGGCTAAGCAATTGCTGTGCCGCAATGCATGATGTTGGCGTTATTGCTGATTTGGCGACATTAATTCCTGATTTCTCAATTAAAAACAGTTTTTTACACTGTATTAATGCTTGTTTATCAGTGCTATTTTTTTAGATAGAGAGGCGCGCGATGGACCTTGCCTGCGCGTCGAGTAATCAGCAGATGGAGGGCGTTATTAATGTCGCGTCACGCGGTGGTGTTAGGAGCAGGCATGGTAGGTGTCAGCATTGCATGGCACTTACAGCAGCGTGGCATTCAGGTCACGTTAGTTGATCGACGCCAGCCAGGGCAGGAAACATCGTTTGGTAATGCTGGTATTATCCAGCGGGAAGCGATAAAGCCTTACCCGTTTCCTCGCGATATGAAAACCATCCTAAGCGTACTGCCCAATCGCCGGGTCGATATTCGCTACCGCACCGGTGGGATGTTTAAGGCTGCATCGCCCTTACTAAGTTATTGGCATCACTCATCATCGCGCCGCTACCAGCAAATTGTGCCGGAATATGCATCGCTGATTCAGCTATGTCTTAAGACCCACGGACCAATGATTGAAGCGGCCGGCGTCGAGCATTTGGTGCGTCGAAATGGGTGGCTGGAAATCTACCGAACGCCGGAAAAGCTTGCTAAGCGTGCGCAAGAGGCGCAAGAAGCCCGTGAACGTTATGATGTTCAGTTTCAAGTGCTAGATCGCCCGGCCTTACTAGACAAACAAGCCGACCTTAGTGATGACATTATTGGGGCAATTCATTGGCTTGACCCCTGGACGGTCGCAGATCCTGGTGCTCTGGTGGCCGCGTATGCGGCGTCATTTGTTGCCAATGGCGGTCGGATTGTACAAAGCGATATTCAGTCGGTAACGCAGCTCGAAGCCCAATGGCGTATTACTACCGCCGATGAGGAACTAGCCGCAGACGACGTCGTAATGGCACTCGGGCCTTGGGCAGGCGAGTGGTTGAAAGGATTAGGCTACCGCTTTCCGACCTTTGTTAAGCGAGGCTACCACATGCACTATTCGACGCAGTCGCCTGCCTGCCTGCGTTACTGGCTGATGGACGCTGAAGTGGGGTATTTGCTGGCGCCGATGAATGCTGGCATACGGCTCACGACCGGTGCTGAGTTGGATCGTCTTGAGTCGCCCTCGGACGAGCAACAATTAGGCGCCGCAGAAAAAGTTGCTCGGTCGCTCTTCCCGTTAGGTGAGCGGCGAGACAAGGCGGCCTGGAAAGGCGCGCGTCCATGTCTTCCCGATATGAAGCCGGTAATTGGGCCCGCCCCGCATCATAAAGGGCTGTGGTTGGCCTTTGGGCATGGTCATCAAGGGTTTACATTGGGACCGGCGACGGGCTATTTGCTTGCCGATATGATGGAGGGCAAAACACCGGCCATCGATATGGCGCCCTTTAGGGCTGAGCGGTTTTAATAGGTCTGATTTTGCGTGTTTTCATACTCTTTGCTAGGCTGCTCATACATTCGCACTACAATGAGGTGAACCTATGGATGTTGCGGTTAGTAATGCGGTAAGCACGTCGCTATCCATGAATCAGGCACAAAGTGCTGAACAAGCGCAAATGAAAGTGTTTAAAGATGCGCTTAATACCCAAGAGCAGCAGGTCAGTGAAATTATGGCTTCAGCTGATATGGGTGCTGAGCCAGACTTGGCTCAGGAAGGGAGCGTAGGCACTCAGGTTAATACTTTCGCCTGAGTGGTTGTGTTCTAGCAGTTATAAAGCTGTGATTGAAAAAAACGCCGGTTCGCCCGGTGTTTTTTTATGCCATTGTATCCGGTTGCGCTTCGTTACCTACCCGTTAGCCTGCCTGGCCCCTTGTGGCTCAATGCGCTCTGCAAGGGTACAATCCCGGCATTGCCATTTAGCTCAGCCGTTGTCACTTGGTATCTATATGTTCGGCTGAGTCCACGCTAATGATGAGGCCCGATGAAAGATACTCAATTAGCCCAAGAAGCCGGGCTTAGAAGAACCTTTGCTATCATTTCGCACCCCGATGCCGGGAAAACGACCATCACTGAAAAAATGCTGCTGTTTGGCAATGCCATTCAGTTAGCCGGCTCGGTGAAGAGCAAGCGTAACGACCGGCATGCCACCTCAGATTGGATGAAAATGGAGCAGGAGCGGGGCATCTCGGTAACGACCTCGGTGATGCAGTTCCCCTATGGCGGGCGTATCGTCAACCTGCTGGATACGCCGGGTCACGAAGATTTCTCTGAAGACACCTACCGTACATTGACGGCGGTGGATTCCGCCCTGATGGTGATTGACGGGGCGAAAGGTGTTGAGGACCGGACCATCAAACTGATGGACGTATGCCGCCTACGCACCACGCCGATTCTGACGTTTATCAACAAGATGGACCGCGATATCCGAGATCCTATCGAGGTGATGGATGAAGTCGAAACGGTTCTCAATATCCAGTGTGCGCCAATGACATGGCCCATCGGCATGGGGCGGCATTTCCGAGGCGTTTATCACCTCTATAACGATGTGGTTCATCTCTATACCCAGGGCCAGGGCAGCCGCATTCCCGAGGACAAGCGCATCGAGGGGCTGGATAATCCCGATGTTGACGAAGTGCTGGGCGAAGAGCAGGCCGAAGAGCTCCGTATGGAAGTAGAACTGGTGCGTGGGGCTTCCCATGAGTTTGATCTGGAGGCTTACCGTAGCGGTAAATTGACGCCAGTCTATTTTGGGACCGCGATGGGCAATTTTGGCGTACGTGAAATGCTGGATGGCTTTGTTGAATATGCCCCAGCGCCTCAAGCCCGGGAAACCAATGTGCGGAATGTACCAGCCGATGATCCACGCTTCACCGGCTTTGTGTTCAAGATCCAGGCCAATATGGACCCTAATCACCGTGACCGTATCGCGTTTCTGCGGGTGTGCTCGGGTAAATACGATAAGAACATGAAGATGCGCCATGTGCGTATCGGTAAGGATGTCAAAATTGCTGACGCGCTGACATTCATGGCCTCCGACCGCTCCCAGGTTGAGGAAGCTTGGCCCGGCGATATTATTGGCTTGCATAACCACGGCACCATCCAGATTGGGGACACGTTCACTGTCGGTGAAGATATGCGCTTCACTGGGATTCCTCACTTCGCCCCCGAGCTTTTCAAACGCGTTCGTTTAAAAGATCCGCTTAAGATGAAGGCTCTGCAAAAAGGGTTGCAGCAACTTTCGGAAGAGGGGGCCACCCAGGTCTTTATGCCGATTGACAATAATGACCTGATTCTTGGCGCGGTAGGGACCCTGCAGTTTGACGTGGTGGCACATCGCTTAAAAGAAGAATACAAGGTTGACTGCCTGTATGAAGGCGTCAATGTTCAGACGGCGCGCTGGGTGTATTGCGAGGACGCCAAGATGCTTGAGGAATTCAAGCGTAAGGCAAGTGCCAATTTGGCCATCGATGGTGGTGGCTATTTAACTTATATTGCGCCGACCCGGGTTAACCTGCAGATGACGCAAGAGCGTTGGCCTGAGGTCCGCTTCCAGCCGACACGTGAACACTAATCGCTCGCCTTGCCATCACGAGGCGAACATGCTGATCGATGCCCACTGCCATCTTGATTTTGCAGCTTTCGATCCAGACCGCGATGCGGTCATCGAAGCCGCAAGAGGCGTGGGCGTTAAGCATTTTATCGTGCCAGGCACCACGCGAGCCCGCTGGCAAAGCGTGCTGGCATTGGGCCAGTGCCGGGCTGATATTAGCGTCTGCGCTGGCCTTCATCCCTACTTCATAGCGGAGCACCGCGAGCAAGATATCAACCAATTAGATAGCGTATTGAGTGAGCATCCCGAACTCGTCGCGGTGGGCGAATGCGGAATCGATGGTCGCTTTGACGATACGCTCGCCGCGCAGTGGGATTATTTTGATGCCCAATTAACGCTGGCCAAGCAACATGGATTGCCCATCGTCGTGCACTGTGTCAAAGCCAACGATACCGTCGCCAAACGGCTTCGCCAACGCGCGCTTGCCAGAGCTGGTCTGATCCACGCCTTTGCCGGGTCTTACGAACAGGCCAAAAAATTTGTGGATCTCGGTTATGTGCTGGGTCTTGGCGGTGCGGCAACCTATCGGCGGGCAAAACGGCTGCAACGCGTTATCAAGGCATTGCCCGATGACAGCTTTGTGTTGGAAACGGATAGCCCGGACATGCCATTGAGCGGCTATCAAGGCCAACGCAATGAGCCTTGCCGAGTGAGCGACGTGTGCAAGGTAGTGGCCGGATTACGCGGCCAAACATGCGAGCATGTCGCCGCGATTAGTAGCGCTAATGCTGCCCGCATGTTTCGCTTGCCTACCTGCGGTTAATTAGCCAGGCCCATGGCGAGCTGCTCAGGGTCGAGCCGCTCAATAGGGTAGGGAAGGTCGAGTAGTGTCAAGCGTGCTTCCCCAAGATAAACGGGCATTGCCTCGTCCATTACCTTGGTGTTCATGACGGTCAGAAGCTCAATATTGCCTGTTTCGCTAAAAGCGCTGGTGACGACTTCGCCAACGCCCTTGTCGGTTTCGTTGACGATAGTCTCCCCGGTTGCTGGCGCAGTCGCGTTTGTCAGCTCGGCGCGCACCAGGCGTTTTTTTACCTGGCCACGGAAGTGGGCGCGGGCAACGACTTCCTGACCGGTGTAACAGCCTTTTTTAAAGCTGATACCTCCCAGTGCTTCCCAGTTAAGCATCTGCGGCAAAAAGTGGTCTTGCTGTGCATCGGTCAGCCACGCGAGGCCGCTTCGTATGTCAGCCAACTGCCAGGCCGCCCGGCCTGCATCATCATCCAGCGCTGAGATGTCGGCGTTGTCTTCCAGGCAGAATAGCCAGCGCGGCGTGTCGCCCGGGTAACAAAGTACGCTGGCGTGCTCATTGGTGAAGTGAGTCCCAGGCGCGGTGGGCAGGGTTAAACCTAGCGCTTGCGCGATCGAGCGAGCATTTTCACCTGCTCCAATCAGCGAGAGCTCAGGAAGTGGGGTTAACTCAGCTTTATAGAAGGCAGCAAATTTTTTTAAGTGACTGGCCAGAGTTTCCAGCAGCGACGCGCTGAGCAAAAGGCGATAGTGAGCGTCACCGATTTTCATCAGCTGAGCATTTGCCAGCATGCGCCCTTTCGGGGTGCAGAAGCAGGTGAGGGGAGCAAATCGGCCGTCTGCGAGGCTAACCTGAGTGCTGGTTTGTCCCTGTAGAAATTTCTCAGCGTCGACACCTTTCACGTCTAACGCGGCTAGGTGGTTAAGCCATACACCGCTGTTGAGAGTGTCGAATGAGGGAACGATCACAATGACAACTCCTAATAAAGAATATAAATCAATAATGTTTAACGTGTGGGCAGTAGGCAGCGATTGCAAGGTACATGCTGCATGCTAGACTCATTTGTCTGTATCAGTTTTGCATAGGGCGAAACCAGCGCACTTGGCGAGCCACTTCGGTTGGCGATGGCCTGTGGCGATATACTGCAGTCGTAATGAGGGAGCCCAGCGCGATGGCACAGCAATCATTAACCTTTCACGGTGTTAAATCCGCCGAGCAAGTCAACCAGATTACCACTGCGTTGATGATGCTTGATGGCGTGGACAGTGCCGAAGTTGGCCGCTACGGCGCCGAAATAGACGGTCGGGTAAAACGCGAGGCGCTCATCAAGGCCGTTGAAAAACTCAACCTCGGCATAAAGGTAATATGATGCACAAGCCCATTACCGTGATCAGTGAACGCAACCGCATTTTCCGCCAGCGCGTAGAAGTAGACGGTTGGGAGGATATGTATGCCGATGTGCCGCCCGTTGTCGGGGGGGAAGGCAGTGCCCCGGACCCCCATGACTACTTCGATATTGCGTTGGGTACGTGCAAGGCGATCACGGTACAAATGTACGCCAAACGCAAGCAATGGCCTTTGGAAGGCATTACCGTCAGGGTGCAGCGCGATGATAGTCAGGAAAGGAAAGGCGTCTACAAGTTGGCTGTCATATTGACGTTCCACGGCATTGATGATCCTGAGCAGCGCGCTAGGCTTGAAGATATCAGCCACCGCTGCCCCATCCAGCGGTTGATGACCCATTCTACCGTGGATATTACGACGAGCACCGAGTAGCTCGTCTTACCCCGACAGGAGCGATGATGAGCAAGGAATTCCGGTTGCAGTCAAAATTTAAGCCCGCAGGGGATCAGCCCAATGCTATAAAAGGTTTGATCGGCGGTCTTGAGTCGGGGCTTGCCCACCAAACATTGCTCGGCGTTACGGGGTCCGGCAAAACCTTTACCATGGCCAATATCGTCGAGCAGCAGCAGCGCCCAACGATCGTCATGGCGCCCAATAAAACGTTGGCCGCCCAGCTGTACGGAGAATTCAAGGCGTTTTTTCCCGACAACGCCGTCGAGTACTTTGTTTCCTACTACGATTACTATCAGCCGGAAGCCTATGTGCCGTCATCGGACACCTTTATCGAAAAGGATGCCTCGATCAACGATCACATCGAGCAGATGCGCCTTTCCGCCACCAAGGCGCTGCTGGAGCGTCGCGACGCCCTGATCGTCGTGTCGGTGTCGGCGATATACGGCTTGGGTGACCCTGATCAGTACCTGAAGATGCGCCTGCACTTTACCCGCGGCGAGCTGATCGACCAGCGGGCGTTTCTGCGCCGGCTCGCGGAACTTCAGTACACCCGTAACGATATGGATTTTCGCCGCGGTACTTACCGGGTACGTGGCGACGTGATCGATATTTTTCCGGCGGACGCTGAAGAAGAGGCGGTGCGCGTCGAGCTGTTCGATGATGAAATCGATTCGATCCGGCTGTTTGATCCGCTGACCGGTGACGTGCGGGGCCAGGTCCCGCGCATGACGATCTACCCCAAGTCGCACTACGTGACCCCCCGCGAGACCATCCTCGGCGCTATCGATGACATCAAGGCCGAGCTCAAGGAGCGCCTTGAGTGGCTGCGCAAGCACGATCGCTTGGTCGAGGCGCAGCGCCTGGAGCAGCGTACACTCTACGATATCGAGATGATGCTTGAGCTAGGCTACTGCAACGGTATCGAAAACTACTCGCGCTATTTATCAGGCCGTGCGCCTGGCGAGCCACCGCCGACATTTTTCGACTACCTGCCCGACGATGCGCTGCTGTTCATCGATGAATCCCACGTCAGCGTGCCCCAGGTGGGAGGCATGTACAAAGGCGACCGCTCGCGCAAAGAAACGCTTGTCGAGTACGGCTTTCGCTTGCCGTCGGCGTTGGACAATCGTCCCATGAAATTTGAAGAGTGGGAGGCGATTTCGCCGCAAACGATTTTTGTCTCGGCAACGCCCGGCCCTTACGAAGCCGAGCATGCCGGGCAAATCGTCGAGCAGGTCGTGCGGCCGACGGGGCTGCTGGACCCTGAACTAGAGGTGCGCCCGGCCAGTACCCAGGTTGACGACCTGTTGTCAGAGATCGGTCTGCGCACCGAGGTGGGCGAGCGGGTATTGGTAACCACGCTGACCAAGCGAATGGCCGAAGATCTGACGGAATACCTGGACGAGCACGGCATTCGCGTGCGTTATCTGCACTCGGATATCGATACCGTCGAGCGGGTGGAGATCATCCGCGATTTGCGTCTAGGTAAATTTGACGTGCTGGTGGGCATCAACCTGCTTCGCGAGGGCCTGGATATCCCTGAGGTGTCGCTGGTCGCCATCCTCGATGCCGACAAAGAAGGCTTCCTGCGTAACGAGCGCTCGCTCATCCAGACCATTGGCCGTGCTGCGCGTAACGCCCACGGTAAAGCCATTCTCTATGGAGACCGAGTGACCGATTCCATGCGTCGGGCAATGGATGAGACCGAGCGTAGGCGTGACAAGCAGAAGGCACACAACGAGGCGCAGGGCATTACCCCGACCACGATTACCCGTTCGGTAACCGATATCATGGAAGCCGCTCAAGCACCCGGTAAGAAAAACAGCCGTAAACGCGGCAATGATCGCAAAGTGGCCGAGAGTGTTGCCGAGTACGATATTGCCAGTATGAACAAGCATGATTTCCTCTCTGCAATTAATAAGTTAGAAGACGCCATGTTCGAAGCCGCGCAAAATCTTGAGTTTGAAGAAGCCGCTCGTTTGCGCGATCAGTTGCACCAAATGAAAGAAAAACAGCTGGCGCTAGGGTAGGGCATGCCTGAAGGACCGGAAATTCGTCGCGCGGCGGACAGCATTCAGAACCAGATCGGCGGCAGGGTCGTTGATGAGGTCTGGTTTGCCTTTCCCGAGTTGGCCAAGCACGCGAGCGCACTTGAAGGAATTCGCGTCAAGGTGGTGGATACGTGGGGTAAAGCGTTGCTGCTGCGCTTCGCTAATCAGCAGGTGTTGTACTCGCATAACCAGCTGTATGGCGTTTGGAAGCTTCACGATGCGGCAAAGCCACCGACCACCAAACGCTCGCTTCGCGTTCGACTGATTGCAGATGGCAGGGCGGCTAGCCTTTATAGCGCGTCGGATATTTCTCTCTGGCATGAGAGCAACCTCCACTATCATCCTTTCCTGTCGCGGCTAGGACCTGATTTGCTCAGCCAGCAGCTTACGTCGGCGGAGGTGTTAGCCCGGCTCGAACTGAAAGCTTTCATGCGTCGGCAACTGGGTGGCCTATTACTCGATCAAGGGCTTGTCGCGGGGCTCGGCAATTACTTGCGCTCAGAAATTCTTTTTTATGCTCAGTGTCATCCTAAGCAGCGTCCGATTGATTTAACCGAGCATCAGCGCCACCAGCTGGCCACTTGTATTATTGAAACGACACGTCAGGCATACCAACAGGCGGGCGTGACCAATACCAAACCTTGGATTGACCAGGCCATTGCGGCGGGTGAACCGCGTCGCCAATGGCGGTTTAGCGTTTTTGATCGCGCGGGGCTTTCTTGCCATCGTTGTGGAAACCTCATCGAGCGGATGATGGTTGGATCTCGTCGGCTCTACTGGTGCCCTTGCTGCCAAGCTGATCCTTCATAGTTTATACCGTTATCTTGTATGTTGTTCACGTATGAAACAACGCATAGCCCGCGTTTATATGACCTTGGTGTTGCTGCCGCAGTGAGGGCATTCCGGTATACTAACGTTACGCTAACCAGGCTGTAGTAACGATAACCGCTAAGTCTGCAGATAAGACGATAACCGAGGAGCTGTTTGTCCATGACCGTGATTCGCCAGGACGACGTGATTCAAAGCGTTGCCGATGCGCTACAGTATATCTCCTACTACCATCCCAAAGATTTTATCGATGCCATGGCGGCCGCTTACGAGCGTGAAGAAAACCCCGCTGCCAAGGATGCGATTGCCCAGATCCTGATTAATTCACGCATGTGTGCCACCGGCCATCGTCCGATCTGTCAGGATACCGGCATCGTCACCGTGTTCGTTCACGTGGGAATGAATGTGACCTGGGACGCCGACATGAGCCTGGATGATATGGTGAATGAAGGGGTGCGACGCGCCTATCAGCTCCCCGACAACATCCTACGTGCCTCTGTTCTAGCCGATCCGGACGGCAAGCGTCAAAATACCAAGGACAACACGCCTGCGGTTATTCATCACAAACTCGTGCCGGGTGACAAGGTGGATATTCATGTGGCCGCGAAAGGCGGTGGTAGCGAAGCAAAATCCAAGTTTGCCATGCTCAACCCGTCTGACAGCGTCGTGGACTGGGTGATGGAACAGCTACCCAAAATGGGGGCGGGCTGGTGCCCACCAGGCATGCTGGGGATCGGGATTGGTGGCACGGCGGAAAAAGCCATGGAAATTGCCAAAGAAGCACTGCTTGATCCAATTGATATTCAAGACCTTCAGGCGCGAGGCGCGAGCAACCGCGCAGAAGAACTGCGTCTTGAGCTTTTCGACAAGGTCAACAAAAGCGGCATTGGGGCTCAAGGGCTGGGCGGTCTGACCACTGTGCTGGATATCAAGGTCAAGGATTATCCGACCCATGCGGCGAACAAGCCGGTCGCTATCATCCCCAATTGTGCCGCTACCCGGCATGCGCACTTCACACTGGACGGCTCGGGCCCCGTGGCGCTGCCTGCGCCCAAGCTCGAAGACTGGCCGGAAATTACTCGCGAGACGGGCGATAACGTCAAGCGGGTAAATCTAGATACCGTTACCCCTGAAGACGTCAAAACCTGGCAGCCGGGCGACACACTGCTGCTTAATGGCAAACTGCTGACAGGGCGCGACGCCGCGCACAAGCGCATGGTGGACATGCTTGCCAAAGGTGAGCCGCTGCCCGTGGATATGAAAGGCCGGTTTATCTATTACGTCGGCCCCGTTGACCCTATTGGTGATGAAGTGGTGGGACCTGCTGGCCCCACGACCGCAACGCGCATGGATAAGTTTACCCGCACCATGCTTGAGGAAACCGGTTTGTTGGGAATGGTGGGTAAAGCCGAGCGTGGTCAGGCGGCGATCGACGCTATTCGCGATAACCAAGCAGTTTATCTGATGGCGGTAGGTGGATCGGCCTATCTCGTTGCTCAGGCGATTAAGAAGTCTCGTGTGGTTGGCTTTGAAGATCTAGGTATGGAAGCCATTTACGAATTTGAAGTGGAAGACATGCCCGTAACTGTGGCCGTGGATAGCGCAGGAACTTCGGTGCACCAGACTGGCCCTGCCAAGTGGAAAGAAATCATCGCCCAAACGGCGTAAGCTACGCGTAGAGTAAAATATCCTTGGCTTAAAAGGCCCCGCCATTGGTGGGGCCTTTATCCATGCCGACAGGTACAGCGCACGGAATTAACACGCATATTGAGGACACCACTATGACCTCGTGGTTGCTAGGGACCGGCATATTATTAATCTACGTGCTAGGCATCGTTTCAGCGGTGATGGCTTTGATGTCAAGCCGAACCTCCCAGGGGGCGGTCGCCTGGATTATCTCACTGTTAACGTTTCCTTATGTCGCGGTGCCTGCCTATTGGCTGTTTGGTCGGCCGCGGTTTTATGGTTATGTCACCGCGCGGGGCGTACGAGATAATATCTTACGCCGTATGCTAGTCCGCTATCGCACCCACGTTGATCCTTATTCTGTTCCGTCTAAAAGTGCCGACGTCCAGGCGGTTGAGCAATTAGCCATGATGCCGATGACGCATGGCAACCAAGCAACCTTATTGATCGATGGTAAGGCGACGTTCGATAGTCTATTTGCAGGCATCGAGCACGCACAGCGCTATATTTTGCTGCAGTTTTTTATCGTGCGAGACGATGCCCTTGGGCGTCGATTGATGGGATATCTTCAGCAAGCCGCTAGTCGCGGCGTCAATATCTATTTCCTTTATGATGAAATGGGAAGTCGCAAACTCAGTGAGCGCTATTTAAACGACTTAACTCAGTCAGGTATTGAAGTGAGTGCGTTTCGCTCCTCCCGCGGTCTAAAACACCCCTTTCAGTTAAATTTTCGAAATCACCGTAAAGTAATGGTAGTGGATGGCCAGGAAGGCTGGCTCGGTGGATTCAACGTGGGCGTGGAGTATTTGGGGGAAGACCCCAGTCGTGGTGCCTGGCGAGATACCCATCTAAAGCTGCAAGGACCTAGTGTTTTGGGTTTGCAGGAAGCCTTCTGGGAAGATTGGCATTGGGCCACCGGTGAGGTCATTACGTTAGATTGGCAGCCACAGGAAACGTTCGCCAGCAACCATCACGTGGTGGTAGTCCCTTCCGGCCCTGCGGACCGGCAAGATACTGCGAGCTTGTTGATACAGCAGGTAATACAAAGTGCCGAAGAAAGGCTCTGGGTCACCAGCCCCTACTTCGTTCCTGATCAGGGAGTACAGGATGCTCTTCGTTTAGCCGCGATGCGCGGCGTAGATGTTCGCGTGATGATTCCCGAACGCCCTGATCATTTATTGGTATTTCTTTCGGCGTTCTCGTTTCTACCCGATATGCTACGTGCAGGCGTAAAAATATACCGTTATCTTCCTGGATTTTTGCATCAAAAGGTGATGCTTGTCGATAATAAGGCGGCTACCGTGGGCACGGTTAATATGGACAATCGCTCTTTCCGTTTAAACTTTGAAATTACAGCGTTTATGCCTAGTGCCGCTGTGGCCGCCCAGGTTCGGGTGATGCTCGAAAAAGACTTTGCGCAGTGCCGACGTATCGGGCTGGACGAAATTGCTCAACGCCCCTGGTGGAAAAAAGTCGTCTCGCGCGCCGCTTATTTAACCGCCCCGATTCAGTAGCTCAACGGCTCGGTGTCAGATTAATTTAGACCTTTAGGGTGACAAGGAGTCGTAGGTGAACCTTGAAACAAAGTGGCTAGAAGATTTCGTTGCATTGGCCAATACGCGTAGTTTTTCCGCCTCGGCAAGGCAGCGGCACGTCACTCAGCCAGCCTTTAGCCGCCGGATTCGCGCCTTGGAGCAGGCAGTAGGGGTTACGTTGGTGGACCGCTCGACGACGCCGGTGGGTTTGACATCAGAAGGTCAACTATTTCTGGTCACAGCACGCAACTTAGTTGAGCAGCTCGCTGAATCGCTAGGCCATTTGCGCGGACTTTCGATGGCCAATGAGGCGTTGGATATAGTCGCCGCCCACTCATTAGCGTTGAGCTTTTATCCGCCCTGGATATCTCGCTTGCAGAAAGGTCTCGGTGAGCTGCCAACCCGATTGGTTGCCATGAACGTTGGGGAGGCAATTCACGTTCTGCGAGAGGGAAACTGTGATCTTATGCTGGCCTATTATGATCCCTTTGCCACCATGCAGTTAGACGCCGAAGTGTTTCCGTCTTTTTCAATCGGCAATGTCAATATGCTGCCGGTGTCCTTGCCTGATGCAAAGGGTCGGCCAATGTTCTCGCTCCAGCACGACAGCTCAGTGCCTTATCTGGCCTATACGCAAGGGGCCTTCCTGGGGCGCAGCGTTCGCATGCTACTCAAAAACGACCCCCTGCGCATGAAGCTGCGCACGGTCTATGAAACTGCCATGGCAGAAGGGCTAAAGGGAATGGTATTGCAAGGAGTTGGTATGGCGTGGATTCCTGATTTCTGTATCCGGGAGGAGCTAAAAAGCGGTCGCTTGGTGCGCGCCGCCGATGCTCAATGGGATATTCCACTAGAAATACGGCTATACCGATGCTCGTTGGTGCATAAACCCGGCGTCGAACGCCTGTGGCGGCAAATGATGAAGCTGCCACGGGATTTTCTGCAAGGCTAATCATTAGGCTTAATGCGACAGCGCGCTACTAAAGTCCGCGGGCAAGCCTAGAAAGTTTTGGATAATGAAAAAATGGTCTTCAAATAGACTGTCGGGCTCCAGGTCAGCCAACGCAACCCAGCGGGCATGATCGCCGCCCTTAACGGGTTTTAAGCGGGGCAGCTGTTGATCGGGGCGTAATGCAAAATAAAACGCCTCGGCTAGCGTACGGCCTCGCCAGCTCCGGTGAGGCTCATCAAACAAGCGTTGGCCTCTTAATGAACCTTTTAGAACTGGCTCAGGTACTTTTAAACGAATGCGTTCGCGTAACTCGCGCAGACATGCATCCAGTAGGCGTTCATGAGGGTTGATAAACCCACCAGGTAACGCAAACAGGCCTTTACCCGGCGCCGCGGTGCGTCGTACTAGCAGCACATGGCCCGATTGGACCACTACGGCATTAACCGTGACAAAAATAGGTGGGTAGGGCGCTTGTTGCCATGCTTGACGATATTGGTCCAAGAGCTGCTGTTCCTCTAGCAGTTGCTCGTAGTCGCTGTCCCGGCAGAAATTTTGTACCCGCTCAACCACTCCAGGCGGTAAATCGTGGTAAGCCCCTGTGCTTAGATAATCGTCTGTAGAGCCGGGCGAGCGGAATAGGCGTTCACGGATATGATTGGCGGAAATGCCTTCGATCAACGGGACGCTTACCGATTCCCACTGGGGAAATAACGATAGGTAATAGCTTGATTGCCCACGGCTAGCCCCAATCAGGCCGATCCGTGGCAGCCGGGCGTTTGCCGGCGCTGCCAGGTCGCGCACTTTACGCTGGACGTCCCGAACCCATACATCGTCGTTATAAAGGGCATCGAGCAGCGGCGTAATTTCCAATCGCTGGTGATCCTCCTCGTCAAATCCCGAACGCAGCATTGCCTCGCGCTCTTCGAATCGCCATGGGTTGCGTAACGAGCGTGCTTGCCAGGATGACCCCACCAATACAATTACCTGACGCGCTTGCTTGAGTGCCTCACGAATAACCGCCAGGTGGCCCATGTGCGGTGGCTGAAAACGGCCAATGAAGACGAGACAGTCAAAGTCGTAGGCCTTGCTCGGATGAGGGGCATCAGTGGGCATGCGAGGCTGTCCTTTGTCTGCAAGTGATTAGCTGAGCATTATGGTGGGCTTGGCTAGGTGGCGCAATCTAGCTCTGCAGCCAACGGTTTGATTGGGTATGCTAATTAAAATAGGTCATGGATAACTGACCCTATATCAATCACTAGGGAGTCGTCATGCTCAAACGCAGTGCTTATTTTTGGGGCAACGTTATCAAGGATTCAGCGTCACTGTGGTTGAAGCGCAATGCCTTCAGCTATGCAGGCTCCCTGGCGTTTTACACCCTCTTTTCACTGGCGCCTACCATTATTATTGCGGTCACCGTCATTGGCCTTGTGCTGGGAGAGGAGGCGGCTCAAGGGCAGATTGTGGCTCAGCTGCAAGGCACTATCGGTAGTGACGCCGCGGCGGTGGTGGAAGAAGCCGTTGCTCAATCGCGTATTCAAGAAGCGGGCATTATGCCTACGTTGCTGGGGATCGCGGCGCTCATGGTTGGTGCGACGACGGTATTTGCGCAAATGCAGTTTTCGCTCAATACGATCTGGGGGGTGACCGCAAAGCCGACTGCTAATGGGGCGCTGGTATTTATAAAAAATCGCATACTCTCGTTAACGGTGGTGCTCTCCATCGGGTTTATATTGCTGGTGTCGTTGGTAATGGGCGTGGCGATTCGCGGCGCGCTAGGGGCAGCTGATCAATTGCTGCCATATGTTGGTTTTCTCAGCCAATTAGCCGAGTCATTGATTTCGCTCATGGTGGTAGCACTGCTTTTCGCGACGATTTTTAAAGTCTTGCCCGATGTGGTGTTAAGTTGGCAGGATGTGTTTATTGGGGCGCTTGTGACCGCCGTACTATTCACAATTGGCCGCAGCGTTATTGCCGTTTACTTAGCATACACAGCCACTGCTTCGACCTACGGGGCGGCCGGATCGGTGGTGATGATATTGCTATGGGTTTACTATTCATCGCTTATTTTGTTGTTTGGTGCTGCGTTTACACGGTCTCTTTTACTGCGCAGAGGTCGGCCACTGGTGCCACGCAATAGCGCCGTTGTGATTAAATATCAGGAAAGTGTCGACAGCTAGGAACCGGAGGCAACAATGGCCGAATGTTGTGTACGCGCATTGGTGACAGGCAAAGTGCAAGGTGTGTGGTTTCGCCGTTCTACTCAGCAGCAGGCGCTCCAGCAGCGTTTGACGGGTTACGCAAAAAACTTGCCCGATGGCCGTGTAGAAGTACTGCTTTGCGGCAGTCCGGAAAATGTGAAAACGGTTAGCGAGTGGTTGTGGAGAGGCCCAGACGGGGCGCAGGTGACCCACGTTGAATTTAACGTGCTGGATCAGTGCCACGCCCCGGATCATTTTGCGAATTATTAACGTTTTACTTCCCACTGCTGAATATTGTCAGCGGTTAAGCTGACAATGTTTTGCCTCGCCTCCGGGGTAACCCAAGCGTTATGGGGCGTGACAATCAAATTGAGAGGTTCGGCCAACGCTGACAATAGCGGATGGCCTTCCCGCGGTGGTTCTTGAGGTAACACATCGACAGCCAGGCCTCCGATTTGTTGATTCTTTAGCGCCGCTAATGCAGCTTCTTCATCGATAATTCCCCCACGGGCGCAGTTGATCAGCAAGAGCGACGATTTTGCCCTGGCAAGGCGCGCGGCATTGATCAAGTGGCTTGTCGACTCATTAAGTGGGCAGTGCAGACTGATAACGTCAGCCTCGGGCAGTAATTCGTCAAGCGACGCCCGGGTATCGTTAGCCTCATTGCCCGGGCGGGCCGCAAAGCTAACGCGCATTCCCAGCGCTTCAGCCAGGCGCGCAACCTCTGAGCCTAGTTCGCCTTGGCCAACCATTACCAGGTGCTTGCCCGACAGTTGCAACGTTGGATAATGCTGCAGGCAAAAGAAATCGCTTTTCTGCCATGCGCCTGCGGCTACATCGCGTTGATACAGCGGCAGTCTGTTTGCCAGCGTTAGCATTAGCATAAGGGTATGCTGCGATACACTGGCGGTGCCGTAGGCCGTCACATTTTTGACCTCAATGCCCTGTTGTTTGGCGGCATCCAGGTCGATGTTGTTCAGCCCTGTGGCGAGCACACAGATCAATTTAAGATCCGGTAATTGTTGTAGCGTTTCCGCATCCAAGACTACTTTGTTTACAATCGCGATGTCAGCATTAACCAAACGTTCCCGGGCTTGCTGAGGGGAGCTTTGGCCAAACACCTCAAGGTGAGATACCACGCTGCGGATAGCGGTTAGATCAATTTGTGGGCCAAGGCTATCGGCATCCAGCATCACTGCATTAAGCATTTTCTGACCTCCATAACCCACCGGAGACGTATAGCCTTGCTCGGCAGGGGGCACAAAAGGGTATAATAACGTGGCGTGAATAATCATCGCCTTGGAATTTATCCCGACTGGCCGCATATCGCAGCTTGTCAGCATTTATACTGCTGTTTTTGTCGGAGTTGAGCTTTTCAGGAGCCATCAACATGCCCATCTATGAATATGAGTGCAAGGCCTGCGGCCATCGCATGGATAAATTGCAAAAAATCAGTGCGGATCCGTTAACGGACTGCCCAGCCTGTGAAGACGCTAGTTTATCGCGTCTGGTATCAGCGGCAGGCTTCCGATTAGCCGGTGGCGGCTGGTACGAGACGGATTTCAAAACCGGCAGTAAAAAGAATTTAGCTGCTGACGCGAAAAGCGCAACAGCAGAGACTGGTGGCCAAAAAAGCGCCAGTTCAGAGCCCAAGAAAAAAGACACGGCGGCTTAGCCGGCGTTGTCAGGGCCGGTAAGGCCCACGATCACTTTTGCCACGAAACACAACAGGATGAGACATGCGCAGTCATTATTGCGGCCAGCTAAACGAAACCTTGGTAGACCAGACGGTCACCGTATGCGGATGGGTACATCGCCGCCGTGACCACGGTGGGGTTATTTTCCTCGATATGCGCGATCGCGATGGCGTCGCTCAGTTCGTGGTAGATCCGGATACCGCCGAGGCGTTTGCCAATGCAGACCGCGCTCGTAATGAGTTCGTTCTGCGCATTACGGGCCGTGTGCGACTGCGCCCCGAAGGCACGCAAAACCCCAACATGCCGACAGGGATGATTGAAGTACTGGCAAAAGACGTCGAAGTGCTTAATACCGCTGTCACGCCGCCTTTTCAGCTCGATGAGCATGGCAAAGTCGGTGAAGAGGTGCGTCTCAAGCATCGCTACATCGATTTACGCCGTCCGGATATGATCGACAAGCTGCGTCTGCGTTCTCGCATATCGCACAATGTCCGTGCGTATCTCGAAAACCAAGGGTTCTTGGATATTGAAACGCCGGTATTGACGCGTGCAACGCCGGAAGGGGCCCGTGACTACTTGGTACCAAGCCGCACTCATGCAGGTAGTTTCTTTGCGCTGCCGCAGTCACCTCAGCTATTCAAGCAGTTATTGATGGTGGCGGGGTTTGACCGCTACTACCAGATTGCCAAATGTTTCCGTGATGAAGATCTACGCGCCGATCGTCAGCCTGAGTTCACGCAAATCGATATTGAGGCCTCATTCGTCGAAGAAAGCGACATCATGGACATTACCGAATCCATGATTCGCCAGCTCTTCCAGGAAGTGCTTGATGTCGAGTTAGCCACGTTTCCGCGCATGACCTGGCAGGAAGCTATGGACCGTTTTGGTTCAGACAAGCCAGATTTGCGCATCCCACTTGAATTGACCAACGTAGATGACCTGATGCAGCAGGTCGACTTTAAGGTGTTCTCAGGTCCAGCCAACGCCTCCGACGGTCGAGTTGCTGCGCTAAAAGTACCCGGCGGCGCTTCGTTGTCACGCAAGGAAATCGACGAATACACCAAATTTGTCGGTATTTACGGTGCCAAGGGGCTCGCCTGGATCAAGGTTAACGAGCGCGCTAAAGGGCTTGAGGGGCTTCAATCACCGATTGTGAAGTTCATGGAAAACGTGGTCGAGGAGTTGCTCGATCGTGTTGATGCTAAAGACGGCGATATTATTTTCTTTGGTGCTGACAAAACTCGTATCGTCAACGAAGCTATCGGTGCGCTACGCGTTAAACTTGGCGCGGACCTCAACTTGTATACTCAAGCCTGGGCTCCTCTGTGGGTAGTGGACTTCCCAATGTTCGAAGCGGACGCTAACGGTCGACTAAGCCCGTTACACCACCCCTTTACCGCGCCATCCTGCTCACCTGAAGCTCTCAAGAAAGACCCGGCGAACGCGCTATCCCGAGCCTATGATATGGTGCTTAATGGTACGGAGCTCGGCGGCGGTTCGATCCGTATCCATGATCAAACCATGCAAAGCACGGTATTTGATATTTTGGGTATCGGTCAGGAAGAGGCCCAGGAGAAATTTGGCTTCTTACTCGATGCGCTTCAATACGGCGCGCCACCCCACGGTGGGCTGGCCTTTGGTCTAGACCGCTTAGTGATGTTGATGGCCGGTGCCAAAACCATCCGTGAAGTTATTGCTTTCCCGAAAACACAGAGCGCCGCCTGTCTGATGACCGACGCGCCGGGCGAGGTAAGTTCAGATCAGTTGAAAGACCTGAATATTCGTTTGCGCCAAAAAGCCAAAGCGGAAACCAACGCTGAATAAGTGTTCTTTCGCCCTTATACACCGGCGCTTAGGCGTCGGTGTTTTTGTATGGATAACCTGAGTGCTGTTACATGCAGACACCCTCCGCCTCCTCGCCGGTGCGCATTCTGGGTATTGATCCTGGCTCACGTATTACTGGTTATGGTGTTATTGAGCTAGAGGGATTGATTCCCCAGTATGTTGCCAGCGGTTGCATTCGTACTGCTGAAGGCGCTCTAGAGCAGCGTTTAGCGCAAATATACGCTGGGCTTGGCGAGGTGGTGGGATTGCACCGGCCGAATGCAGTGGCGATAGAGCGCGTCTTTATGGCAAAAAATCCCGATTCAGCGCTGAAGTTGGGACAAGCGCGAGGGGTGGCATTGGTGTGTATGGCCAACCACGGCTTGGCGATTGAGGAGTACGCCGCCCGGCAGATCAAGCAGGCCGTAACCGGCCAAGGTGGCGCTGATAAGACGCAAGTACAGCATATGGTGGCGGCAATTTTGCACCTTGCGGCCTCGCCGCAAGCCGATGCTGCCGACGCCTTGGCTATTGCGCTGACCCATGCGTACGCCAGTCAGGCTCCTCAGGCGCTATCAACCCGAGGGGGAGGGCGTCGACGTTCGGCGGGGCGCTGGCGACTCTGATGATCAAGCGCTAGGGTCTATTGACGTTTCGCTCATGGTTGCGCTGAAGTCACAACAGACCCTAACTACTGGTCACTTGTACAGAGTCGCTTTATAGTAGTGATTGATTTTGCTTAGCGTGAGCGTAAATATGATCGGACGGCTTCAAGGCCAGTTAATAGACAAACAACCACCCTGGATTGTAGTCGATGTACAGGGAGTGGGGTATGAGCTGGAAACGTCGATGACGACGCTAGTCGCGCTGCCGATGGTAGGTGAGCGCGTTTTTTTGTATACCCACTTAAGCATCCGCGATGACGCTCATCTGCTCTATGGGTTTGGTCGAGAGCATGAGCGCGCCCTGTTTCGCGCCTTGATCAAAGTTAACGGCGTGGGGCCAAAATTGGCTCTGGCTATTTTGTCAGGCATGGACGAAGACGCCTTTATGCGTTGTGTAAGAGATGACGATAGCAAGGCACTCACCAAGCTCCCTGGCGTGGGTAAGAAAACCGCTGAGCGCTTGATCATTGAAATGCGCGACCGTTTCCCTAATTGGGAAAGCGGACGCGATGCCTCGCTACCTCTTGAAGCGACCAATGGGCAAGCGGCTGCCCGCAATAGCGTGGCAGACGCGGAGGCGGCTTTGGTAAGCCTTGGCTATAAACTAACTGAGGCTTCAAGAATGTTGGCGGATCTTGATGGTTCCCAATCTACCGAAGCACTTATTAAAGCGGCACTAACGCAGCGTATGAAAGGCTGATCGCGGTTTAACCACGGACGTAAAAAAGAGCGCTTATGCTAGAGCACGATCGACTGATTGCCGCTGAGCCAGAGCAGGGTGAAGGCCGCATCGATTATGCGATCCGCCCCAAACGGCTTAAAGATTATATTGGCCAACCCCGCGTTCGCGAGCAGCTGGAAATATTTATTGGCGCCGCGCGCCTACGTGAAGAAAGCCTTGATCATACGCTGGTATTTGGCCCACCAGGCTTGGGTAAAACCACCTTGGCCAACATTATCGCCGCTGAGATGGGTGTGGGGCTCAAGTCTACCTCAGGACCGGTACTAGAGCGCGCGGGTGACTTGGCCGCGATGCTTACTAACTTAGAGCCCGGTGACGTTTTGTTTATCGATGAAATCCATCGTTTATCTCCCGTTGTGGAAGAAGTGCTTTACCCGGCGATGGAAGATTTTCAACTCGATATCATGATTGGAGAGGGGCCAGCTGCGCGTTCGATTAAGTTAGATTTGCCACGCTTTACTTTAGTGGGCGCCACTACCCGAGCGGGGCTGCTTACTTCACCTTTACGCGATCGTTTTGGTATCGTTCAGCGACTTGAGTTTTACAACCTGACAGAGCTCACTGAGATCGTCACTCGCTCTGCAAAGCTGCTTGGCGTAGAGACTCATCATGATGGTGCCGTAGAGGTGGCGCGCCGTTCACGGGGCACGCCGCGAATTGCTAACCGGCTATTGCGCCGTGTACGCGACTACGCCGAAATGAAGGGTAATGGTACGGTTGATGCTACGCTGGCAGACGCAGCGCTCAACATGCTCAATGTCGACCACCACGGTTTAGATCATATGGACCGGCGGCTTTTGCTGGCGATGATCGATAAATTTGACGGTGGACCAGTCGGCGTCGATTCGCTCTCCGCGGCGATTGGCGAAGAACGCGATACCATTGAAGATGTCATTGAACCTTACTTGATTCAGCAAGGACTGATGATGCGCACCCCACGCGGACGAGTCGTTACCCGGCAAGCATGGTTGCATTTTGAGCGTGCCCCACATGAGGCGTCTATTGAAGCCCAAGGGGAACAGCGACCATGAGTCAATCCGTTTGCTTGCCGGTTCGCATTTACATGGAAGATACAGACGCCGGTGGGATTGTCTACTACGTTAACTATCTGAAGTTTATGGAGCGTGCCCGCAGCGAATGGTTGAGATCTCTTGGACTTGATCAACAATCGCTGCTAGACGCAGGCACGCAGCTAGTGGTATATCGCTTGTCCTGTCATTATGCCAAGCCTGCGCGGTTGGACGATGCGCTTGACGTGACTGCCAAAGTGGTCAGCATTGGCCGCTGCCGGATGACATTTGAGCAGCACGTATGGCGGGAAAAGGAACGTCTTTGCGCCGCCACGGTCGAGATAGCGTGCTTAAGCGCGCAGCATCTCCGTCCAATGGCATGGCCGTCTGCGCTCAAATCGGTAATCTAACGCACGATGCGGGCACGTTATTTCCACATTTATTGATATTGATGAGGGCACTTGTGAACGATAATGCCATGTCTATTCCACACCTGATCATGAACGCCAGCATTGTGGTCCAGCTGGTCATGCTATTGTTAGTGGTGGGGTCTATTCTCTCGTGGATAGTGATTTTTCAACGCGGCATAGCCCTTCGTCGCGCTCAAAAAGAATATGCGCAGTTTGAGGAAACGTTCTGGTCAGGCGTTGATTTAAATGAGCTTTACCGTGATATCCCGGCCGACGATCCCCGTCATGGTGCCGAGCACATATTCCAAGCTGGATTCCGTGAATTCAATCGTTTGATGCCCAAAACGCGCAACACGCCAACCATCTTGGAGGGCGTGCAGCGCAGCATGCGGGTAGCGTGGTCACGTGAGGAAGACCGTTTGACGCAACACCTTGTGTTCCTGGCGACAGTTGCCTCCGCAAGTCCTTATATTGGGCTGTTTGGCACGGTTTGGGGGATCATGGGGTCTTTTCAATCGCTGTCGATGACCCAGCAAGCCACGCTGGCAACGGTAGCTCCCTGGATTGCAGAGGCGTTGATCGCCACGGCGATGGGGTTGTTTGCCGCGATACCTGCGGTGATTTTTTACAATCGCCTTTCTAACACTGCCGGTCGCCTATTAGGTAAATACGAAGATTTCGCCGAAGAATTCCACGCTATCTTGCACCGTAATCTGCAAGGGCGTGATAGCGCGTCAAGCTAAGGGAGTTGCCCCATGCAAGGACCGTTTAAACGCGGTGGACAGCGTAAGCCCATGGGTGAAATCAACGTTGTCCCCTTTATTGATGTCATGCTGGTGCTGCTGGTTATCTTTATGATTACCGCCCCCATGTTAAATCAAGGGGTAGATGTGGAGCTGCCCCAGGTGAGTTCTGAACCGATGGAAAGTCAAGAAGACAATGACCCGATCATTATTTCCATCGACCGTGAAGGGCAATACCATCTCAGCTTAGGAGAAGAGTCGACCCAAGTTTCTCGCGATGACATTACACGCCGGGTGAGCGCCGTTTTAGAACAGCGGCCTGATACTCCGGTGATGGTCAGGGGCGATCAAAATGTGGCTTACGGCGAAGTAGTGGTATTAATGAGCAACCTACAGCGCTCGGGTGTGGCAAATGTGGGGCTCATATCTGAGCCACCACAGGATGAGTGAGGGTACCCAGGGCATGGCTGTAAAGACACCTCGTGACCCTCAAGACGTTGGCTATACCTGGCCAGCCGTTTTCGCGATTGCAGTGCACTTGTTGATCGTGCTGATATCAATAATTCATTGGCCGGAACGCGATGCAGAGCCGGACTCGTCTTCGATTGTGCAGGCAACGCTGGTCAGCACTGAGGCTTTTACCGATCAGGCTCAGCAGGCAAATGATCAGTCGGCGGCAATGGAGGCGGCTGATGAAACCACTGAAGAACCTGATGCCGATACATCGGAGGCCGAAGATGAAGCTGCTGAAGAGCAGGCGGCGGCCGAAGATGAAGCTGCTGAAGAGCAGGCGGCGGCCGAACAGGAAGCTGCTGAAGAGCAGGAAGCTGCTGAAGCCGAAGCGCAAGCCTTAGAGGCCGCTAGAGCCGAAGCCGAGTCGCAGGCTCAACGCCGCCAGGAAGAGGCGGAAGCCGAGGCCGAACGCGAACGTGAAGCCGAAGAGCAGCGCCGCCAGGAAGAGGCAGAAGCCGAGGCCGAGCGTGAGCGTGAAGCCGAAGAGCAGCGCCGCCAGGAAGAGGCAGAAGCCGAGGCCGAACGCGAACGTGAAGCTGAAGAGCAGCGTCGCCAGGAAGAGGCAGAAGCCGAGGCCGAGCGTGAACGTGAAGCCGAAGAGCAGCGCCGTCAGGAAGAGGCAGAAGCCGAGGCCGAACGCGAACGTGAAGCTGAAGAGCAGCGCCGCCAGGAAGAGGCGGAAGCAGAGGCCGAACGCGAGCGTGAAGCTGAAGAGCAGCGCCGCCAGGAAGAGGCGGAAGCAGAGGCCGAACGTGAGCGTGAAGCCGAAGAACAGCGTCGTCAGGAAGAGGCGGAAGAAGCTATGCAACGCCAGTTAGAAGGTGAGGCTCAGGCCGCTGCCGAGGCACAACAAGCTGAAGAGGCAGCCAATAGTTTCTTAACGATAGTCAAACGTGCGGTTGAGCAGGCATGGATTATCCCATCTGAGGCAAGCGATTCAATGAGTGCTACGCTTCAAGTCAGGCTCGGCCCATCTGGTGAGGTGCTGGCAACGTCGGTGGTCTCGTCCAGCGGCGATAGCAACTTTGATCGGTCGGCGATGCAGGCGGTAGAGCATGCAGCGCCATTCGGTGAACTGCGTGAGTTGCCGACCGAACAGCAGCGTAATTTACGTCAATTCAATCTGCGATTTACCCCGGGGGATGTTCGCTGATGCACACCATAAGTAAGGTATGGCTATTCTGTTTGTTGCTTGCAATGAGTACTGCTGCTAGCGCAAACCTGACCATTGAAATCACCCGTGGCAGTGATGAGGCGCTACCGATAGGCGTGGTTCCGTTCCAAGGCTCCGATGACATGCCCGAAGACGTGGCACAAATTATCCATGACAATCTGGATCGTAGCGGTTTTTTTGATCCCCTTGATCGCGATTCTATGTTCGAGCAACCAAGCGAAGCTGACGACGTTGAATTTAGTACTTGGCGTTCGCTGGATGTTCGTTACCTGGTAGTGGGCCAAGCCGAGCGAACCGATGATGGCTATCGCCTGCAGTACGACCTGATGGATATCAGCGGACAGCAGCGCATGATGAGCGAAACCGTTAACGCCAGCGAAGATGATCTTCGTGGCGCCGCTCATTACATTAGCGATCAAATTTTTGAAGAAATCACCGATATTCGCGGTGCTTTCTCTACGCGTATCGCTTATGTGACCGCTCAAGGAGTGGGCGACAATACGGATTATGGCCTATACGTTGCGGATGCTGATGGGCGCGATAGCCAACAGATTCTAACGTCAGATGAACCGATTTTATCCCCTGCTTGGTCGCCGGACGGTGGCAAACTTGCCTATGTATCGTTCGAAAACGAACGCCCTGAAATTTACATTCAGGAAGTGAACAGCGGTAATCGTGCGCGGATTACATCATTTGAGGGCATTAATGGTGCACCGGTATGGTCACCAAATGGCCGTCGATTGGCCATGTCATTGTCAAAAGACGGCCAGCCGGAAATCTACATCATGGAGATCGCTGATCGCTCGTTAACTCGCGTCACAGATAGCAGCAGTATCGATACCGAGCCTGCTTGGTCGCCGGATGGGAATAGCCTGCTGTTTACCTCTGATCGCAGTGGTGGTCCGCAAATTTATCAGCATGATCTCGGTAGTGGTGAAACGGAACGCCTGACCTATACCGGTAATTATAACGCCCGGGCGCGCTTTTCACCTGACGGCGACAACCTGTTTTTCATCCATCGTTCGGATCGCGGTTATCAAGTGGCACGCCAAGATGTTGAGAATGGCCGTTTAGTAACGCTAAGTGATTCTACTCAGGATGAATCTCCTAGTGTTGCGCCGAACGGGACCATGGTAATCTTCGCTACCCAACAGGGTAACAACGGGGTGCTGAGTGCCGTTTCTGCCGATGGCCGTTCGTCATTCAGGCTTCCCGCAGCACAAGGTGATGTGCGTGACCCCGCATGGTCACCGTTCCTAAACGAATGAAGTCATTCACGTTTTCAGGCAAGGAGTCTGATTATGCAACTTAAACCGTTGGCTCGCTCATTGGCAGTCGCACTGTCTCTTGCAGTAATCGCTGGTTGTTCCAGCACCGGCGGCACTCAGGACGGCGATTCATCTGGTAGCCAGGATGGCCGTAATGGAAGCAGTAGCAGCACATCGGGGGCCGGCTCCAGTGGTCAATATGGCAGCGACTCTTCCCGTTCTGACTCTGACGGTAGTCAGCAGCAGTCTGACTCACGGATTCCAGACGTCAAAACCATTTACTTTGATTACGATCGCGACACGATTAAAGACGAATACGAATCCGTAGTGATGGCCCACGCGCGTTATCTTCGCTCCAACCCTGATGCGGAAGTCGTGTTGCATGGGCATACCGATGAGCGCGGTACACGTGAATACAACATGGCGCTTGGCGAACGTCGTGCTAATGCCGTTGAGCGTTTCCTGAATATTCAAGGCGTATCATCATCGCAAATGAGCGTGGTGAGTTATGGTGAAGAACGCCCGGCAGAACGTGGTGATAGCGATGAAGCGTATTCACAAAACCGCCGCGTTGTGTTCAATTATTGATGACCCGCATGGGGTAAGTGCGCATCAGTCATTTTGGAGTCATCATGAATCACAGTCTCAAGCGTTACTTTGAGAGGCTGTGCGGTGCGGGAGCCTTAGTGCTCCCGCTATCCGTATTGCCCTTAGTCAGTTTTGCCCAGCAACCGGTTGTCGAAGATCTGTCAGACTCGGACAGTGGGTTCTATGAACAAGCCCAAACCCAAGGCGATTCTAATGGCAGCTTGGTATTGTTCAATACGGTGCAAGAGCACCAGCAAGAAATTCAACGTTTGCGCGGTGAAATAGAAGAGCTTCGTCATCAAATGGAGCAGCTTCGCCGCCAGTCCCAGCAGCAATACTTGGATATTGAAGACCGCCTGATGAGCAGCGGTCAGAGTCAAATCGAAGAGTCGACGCCTGAGGTCGAACCGGAAGCGGCAGAGGAAGTGGCAAGCGCGCCTTCTTCTCGCGACGTAAGTGATGAAGCACAGCAGGCATACCAAGATGCCTTTGCTCACGTGCAGGCACGGCGTTTTGATGAAGCTATTTCCGCCTTTGAATCTTTCGTGGAAGCTCACCCTGATACCAGTTTAACGGCTAATGGTCATTACTGGCTGGGTGAGCTCTATGCGGCAGAAGGCGAACTGGATTCTGCAGAGCAATCGTTCACCCGCGTGATTGATGACTATGATGGTAGTAGTAAGGTGCCAGATGCCATGTACAAACTCGGTTTAGTCAAAGCACGTCAAGGTGAAGCGGAAGAGAGTCGTGCACTTCTTGAGAAAGTGCAGGACGATCATCCGCAAAGCAGTGCGGCGGGGCTAGCCGATGATTTTCTTCGCCAAGGCGGTTAACGGCGACGTCGTCAGGAGGAGGGTCTGCGATGACATGTAAAATTGATTATCAGCCAGCGCCCGATTTACTCCGTGATCGAGTGGTCTTGGTCACCGGGGCAGGAGATGGCATCGGTCGTGCTGCCTCGCTTAGCTATGCACGCCATGGGGCGACCGTTATTCTATTAGGCCGCACCATTGCTAAGCTTGAGCGGGTATATGATGAGATAGAAGCCGCAGGTGGCCCTCAGCCAGCTATTTTTCCGCTTAATTTCGAGGGTGCAACGTTAAAAGACTTTCACGATATGGCGGACACTCTCGATAGAGAGTTTGGATGTCTAGACGGTTTGCTGCATAACGCTGGTCTACTAGGGCGTATTACGCCTTTTGCTCAGTATGATGCTACGCTCTGGGAACAAGTCATGCAGGTGAATATCAACGGCCCTATTTGGATGACGCAAGCGCTATTGCCGTTGTTACAGCGATCCAGCGATGCCTCAGTGATATTTACCTCTTCCAGTGTTGGCCGTAAAGGCAGGGCATATTGGGGTGCGTATGCGGTGTCTAAGTTTGCAACCGAAGGTTTTGTAGAAGTGCTGGCCGATGAGATGGATAGTGAGCCAAATCTGCGCATTAATACGCTTAACCCAGGGGCCACACGGACTCAAATGCGCCGCAACGCATACCCCGGGGAAGATCCAAATCGCTTACGCACCCCCGACGATATTATGCCCACCTATCTTTGGCTAATGGGGCCCGACAGCGCCGGGACCCATGGACAGAAAATCGACGCGCAGCCGCCGAAACAGCCATAGCATTACGGGTTAGGCAATACTAGGTAGGGCGTCTACTAGGGAAGCACATTGCTGATACCAGCAGTGTGCTGGCCATTGGCGATAATCATCGCCTTCCGCAATATACCCATAGCCAACCGCGACCGCCGTCATGCCTGCCGCCCTGGCTGCTTGCATATCCCGGAGGTGGTCGCCGATATACCAGCAATCCTGCGGTTTAACGCCCAAACGATGAGCGGCTTCCAGTAGTGGCATCGGATCGGGTTTCTTGGCGGCAAGGTCGTCAGCGCAAAGCAGCGCGCCAGGGGTTAGGGACAACGCCTCAAGCAGCGGGGTGGTATAGCGCCTAGGCTTATTAGTAACAATTCCCCACGGGCGATTGCGCCGCTGCCACACCTGAAGCCACTGATCGAGGGGTGAAAACACCTGACTGTGAACTGCCACGGATTTTTCGTAGGCATCCAGTAAATACTGGCGAGCCTCCCTCTGATGGCTAACGCTCAGGTCGTTTCCTAGCGCCAAGCTGACTAGGGCGTTGCCGCCATTGGAAACTTGAGCACGAATCGTTGCGAAGGGCAGTGGGGCCAGGCCGTGGTGCTGACGCAGCGCGTTGGTCGCCACAGCTAAATCTGGGGCGGTATCCACCAGAGTGCCATCCAGGTCAAACAACACGGCGCTGGGCGTTGAACAGGTCGACATTTACGCGCTCACCTTACGGCAATACATCATATAGTTAACCGAGACATCGTTTTCGGTTAGTCGATAACGCCGTGAAATGGGGTTATAGGTCAGACCGATCTGCTCGCGAACCTCTAGACCGCTACGACGGTTCCAACTGGCCATTTCGGAAGGGCGAATAAATTTCGCGTAGTCATGCGTGCCCCGGGGCAATAATTTCAGCACGTACTCGGCACCCAAAATAGCGAATGCGTAAGACTTGGGAGTGCGGTTAAGGGTTGAGAAAAACACATAGCCACCTTGACGCACCAAAGCAGCGCAAGCGCGCACTACCGACGCTGGGTCGGGGACGTGTTCCAGCATTTCCATGCAGGTCACCACATCATATTGGCCTGGCTGCTCATCCGCCAGCGCTTCGACACTGACATGACGGTACTCAATGGCTACGCCTTGCTCTTGGGCATGTAAGCGGGCGACGCCCAATGGGGCTTCACCCAGGTCAATACCGGTCACATCCGCACCGCGGCGAGCCATGGCCTCACTTAAAATACCGCCACCGCAGCCGACATCCAGCACTTTTTTGCCGGCTAAGCCTGCCCTTGCGTCAATAAAATCGAGTCGCAAGGGATTAATCTCGTGCAGTGGCTTAAACTCACTTTGTGGGTCCCACCAGCGGCTGGCAAGTGCTTCAAATTTCGCCACTTCGGCATTATCAACATTGCCTTGATATTGGTGAGCAGTGCTATCCTGAGGTGTCGCTGACATATTTTGACTCCATCAACAGTGAGCAAGCACGGCGTGACCCGTGGCCCGATACTTGCAGTGTAACGGCGAACTGGAAACCCACCGCGCGTTCAGTATGATGGGCATTCTAACCACTCCTGAGCCGGAACGCATGAAAAGGACCTCTTATGATTCGTAAGGCTGTACTGCCTGTGGCGGGGTTTGGTACCCGCTGTTTGCCCGCTTCCAAAGCCATTCCCAAGGAAATGATCACCATAGTAGATCGACCGGTGATTCAGTACGTGGTTGAAGAGGCTATTGCCGCTGGTATCCGCGATATCGTGTTTGTGACCAGCAGTAACAAAGGGGCCATCGAAAACCACTTCGACACCCACGCGGAATTAGAGGCGAGCTTGGAAGCCAAGGGTAAGCATGAGCTATTGGCCTCGCTAAGAGCCATGGTGCCTGATGACGTAAACATTATTAGTATACGCCAAGGCGAACCTCTAGGCTTGGGCCATGCCATCCTTTGCGCGCAGCCGATTATTGGTAATGACGAGCCGTTTGCGGTGCTGCTGCCGGACGTATTGGTAGATAACAGCGACACGCCGCGCAGCGACCTGGCGGGTATGCTGAAGGCTTACGATCAGCATTCCACAGCTCAATTAATGGTCGAAGAGGTAGACTGGGATCAGGTCGAAAAATATGGCATTGTCGCGCCAGCCGGTGACGTGCCTGCGCCCGAAACGTCTGCCGACCTAGTGGGCATGGTAGAGAAACCACCACGTGACCAAGCCCCTTCGAATCTAGCCGTTATTGGTCGATATGCCTTGCCGGGCGCAATTTTCCCTATTCTTGAAAACACCCCGCCTGGTGCAGGAGGTGAAATTCAGCTGACCGATGCGATTGAAACGCTTCGCGAGCAGCAGGGCGTTCAGGCCTACCGCATGCGAGGGACGACGTACGATTGCGGGCAGCCTCTGGGTTATTTAGAGGCGACGCTGGCCTATGCGCGCAGGCACCCTGAGTTGGGTAGCGATTTTAAAGCGTTGCTCGCGCGCTATCACCAGGGAGCGTAACCGATGCGGGTGCTTCTATACGGCAGTGAATTAAGCACCGCAACCGCGGCTGCGGCGCTGTCTTCGGTGGGCCATGCCGTTAAATGGCTTCCCCACGAGACAATGCCGTGGTCTACGCTGGTTAATGAGGATTGGCTACGCCGCGAGCCCCAACTGCTTGAGCAGCTAGATCAGTCTGAAAAAATGGGAACGCTTGAGTTACTCAGCGAGCTTCACGCCAATTCGGTGTTTGATGTGGTTTGGATAGCGCTCTCGCCGTCGCAGCGTGAGTCGGCTGCTGAGCTACTCCAGCATCCCCTGTTGACGCCGCAGGAAGGCCGTGTCCTAGTCAATAACTCGACTTTTCCGGTAGGTGATACGGAGCGGTTACAACACCTCATTGGCCAAGACGGTTTGAGTGTGGCCTTGCCGGATACGCTAGAAGAAGGGCGGGCCTGGGCGTCGTTCACACGCCCTACGCGCTGGCTGCTAGGGTGCGATAACTTGCTGGCTGAGCAAAAACTTAGGGAGCTGCTAAGGGCCTTTAACCGTCGCCGAGACGCTTTTCAAGTAATGCCTCAGCGTGCTGCCGAGCTAACCAAACTGGCCATTAACGGTATGCTAGCGACACGCATCAGTTACATGAATGAAATTGCCGGGCTAGCGGATACTCTGGGCGTTGATGTAGAGCATGTACGTCAAGGGATGGGAGCCGACTCTCGCATAGGCTATGAATACCTTTATCCAGGGTGTGGCTTTGGCGGACCAAGCTTTTCACGAGACTTAATGCGACTAGCCGACGTACAAGTCGCCAGCGGACGACAATCGGCCTTGCTGGAGCATGTGCTTGATATCAATGAACAAAAGAAAGAAACACTATTTCGCAAGCTGTGGTCTCACTATAACGGCGCCCTTGAAGGGAAGACAATTGCCATTTGGGGGGCTGCCTTTAAACCTGGCACCGCGCGAATTGATCATGCCCCGGTGTTAACGCTACTCAACGCACTTTGGGCGCAAGGCGTTCACGTTAAACTTCACGATCCAGCGGCCACCCCGGCATTGAATGCCGTAGTGGGCTCACGCAATGATTTGGTTACCTTTGTCGATAGTCCGTACGATGCCTGTGAAGGTGCCAATGCACTAATGTTGGTGACCGAGTGGAAAACCTACTGGAACCCCGATTGGCATCGCTTAGCTGCGCAGCTTAGCGATAAACTAGTCCTGGATGGCCGAAACATCTACGACCCTGATTTTGTTGCCAGCTGTGGGTTAAAGTATCGAGGAATAGGTCGGCGCGCCGATCCAACGCCGTTGTGAGGAAAATGCATGTCCGATAAAGCCCCGTCTTCGCGCATTGTGCCCGATGCAGATCAAAGTATCGCATCTCAGCACATCAAGCACCGCAAAGGTCCTTCACTTTGGCCGCTTTGGCTATGTGTGCTGCTGCTGATTGCTCTATTAGCGGCGGCTGCTGTTGGCCTTTATTTGGAGCGCGAGCGGCTTCAGGGGGAGCTCCAGCGGGTGAGTGGAGAAGTATCAAATATGCATGCTCGCTTAGACGCGGGTGACAGTGATGTACAAGATACGTTAACCTTTGTCCAGGCTCAGATGAGTACCTTGTTTCAAGAGCAAGAGCAATTGTCCACGGCGCTAACCGATACGCGCAATGAGCTCTATGACGTATTAACTGAAAATGAAAGCAATGTTTCAAGTGACGCGATTGATCCATTGCTTGAACGTTTGGAAGAGCAGCGTGAGCAGGCGGCATTACGTGATAGTCAGCTCGCCTCTATCCACACATCGTTGGATGCGTTAGAGCAAGCGGGCACGTCAGGGCGGTCTTCGTTGGCAGATGAAATAGCTCACGTGGAAGCCCAAAGCCGAGAACGACTGGAAGCACTTGAGTCCTCGGTTGCTGGATTGGCTAGCGATATTGACGAACGCTTCGATGAGCGCGATGCCGAGCAGCAAGAACAGTGGTCGCGCTTTGAAGAGTCAATTAGCGCGCTTGAAGAGAGCAATACCGGAAACGAAGCGCTCGAAACACTTGAAACCGATTGGTCGCAGCGCGTCGATGAGATTGAAGATGACGTACGCCAAGTTCGCCAAGCACAGCTAGCTTTCAGTGCTCAGCTTGAAATGTTGCGGTAATTTACACTGGTGGCTGAAAGGCAACATGCCGATGATTAGGTTAGGGAAAATGTATGGGACGACAACGGCAATGGCTACCAGCATCGGTAATCGCCCACTTAATGACGTTGCCGCTATGGATGGCTGCGCCAGCGGTTTGGGCGCTGAGTGTTGATCTGGAAGGCGTTGAGGGTGAAGTGGCGCGCAATATTCGCGCCTATCTGCAAAATATTGAAGAAGACGAGTACACCGAAAGCCGACTGGAGGTAGAAATACGCCAGCGTATTGAAGCGGCCATTCGCGTTTACGGCTATTACGAACCCGATATTTCGATTGATCTCCCTGAAGACGGTAACCCTCGCCTGACCATCGATCCAGGCCCGCAGGTAACCATTGAAACGCTGGACATCAATGTGCTTGGTGATGCCGCAGAGGATGAACCGTTTCAGGAGGCGCTGGAGCGATTCCCTCTGAAAGAGGGGGATACGTTGCGTCATGCACCCTGGGATCGCCTACGTGGTGAGTTTTCCGGCTTGGCCATTGAGCGAGGCTACTTCGATTGGGGGTTCACCGACCGCCGTATGGAAGTACGCCCCTACTTACAAAGCGCCCAACTGTACATGGATTTTGACAGTGGTCCGCGCTATCAATTTGGCGAAACGCTTGTTACGGGCAGTCATATTCAACCCGAGCGCCTACAAAAAATGCGCACTTATCAAGAGGGCGAGCCTTATCTTGCGGAATCGCTGGCACGTTTTAACCAACGACTCGCTGAGACCGGATGGTTTAGCTCAGTGTCTGTTACCCCACGTCTGGAAACTGCGCAAGAACTCTCCATTGCACCCTCAAGCGGTGGTGATGCCTGGTGGGTAGCGGCCACCGAATCACAGCCAGAACGACCCAGGATCAGCAGTGCCGCACTATCAAGCGCACTTAGCATGCGTCAATCTGACGACGCATCATTACCCATTGATGTCCGCGTTGAACCTGCTAATCGTCATCAGTTTGAAACTGGGCTGGGGTTCGCTACCGACGTAGGCCCTCGCTTGCGATTTGGATGGGATCAGCCTTGGATCAACCGCTATGGGCACAGCCTGGATCATGACCTTTACCTTTCGGCTCCTGAGCAGCGCTTTACCGGCGTTTACGATGTTCCGCTAGAAGATCCGCTGCGCGATAGCTATCGCCTGCAATATGGTATTCGGAATATTGACGACAGCGATACCGACTCGCTCGAGGGTACCGTGGAAATCGCCAGGCGCTGGGAGTTCGATAATGACTGGGTGCAATCGCTGTATTTTCGAACCACCTATGAAGATTTCACCCAAGGCGGAGAAGCTGATCAAGTGTGGTTGTTTTACCCAGGGGTTCAGTGGTCCCGGACGCGCACGAGGCCGCAGCGATTCCCGTTATGGGGCGATCGTCAGCAGTTCTCGGTGGAGTACTCTGATCCAGCTTGGGGCTCGGATGCACAATTTTTGCGCATCACTGGCGATACCGAATGGATTCGCACCTACGGCGATGATAACCGTTTTTCGGCACGCGTCAGCGTAGGGGCTATTGAAACCAACGATTTCGATAAGATTCCCCCATCGCTTAGGTTTTTTGTCGGTGGCGACCGCAGTGTGCGCGGTTATTCGTACGAAGGACTCTCGCCTCGTAACGAAGAAGGCAAGCTGCGCGGTGGTCAACAAAAAATTACTTCCAGCCTCGAGTACCAACGCCGTGTCACCGGGGACTGGTGGGGGGCAACGTTCGTTGATGCAGGCGATGCCTTCGATAACTGGGGCCCTAGCGACCTGAAAAAAAGCGCAGGCTTGGGGGTGAGATGGATATCCCCAGTTGGCCCTATTCGCTTCGATATTGCGCATCCCTTTGACGATGACGACGATAACTGGCGTTTGCATTTTTCGATTGGACCCGAATTCTAGGAGGGCGATGTGCCTGAAGTTTCGCAAGCGCCTGCGACCGGTCGTCGGGCGTTATCACGTCGCTTCCGTCTGTGGTTGTTATTGTGGAGTACCCTGCGACTCGTTTTGTTACTTCCGCTATGGCTGATTGGTGCTTTGGCTTTATTGTTGGGTGTTGCGCTATCGCCATGGGGCACCGGTGTTTTGTTATCCCAAGGCCAAGATCGCGGCTGGTTTAGCGTCGAGGAGCACGATGGGGGGTTACTCGATGAATTCCATCTCACGGATTTTCAACTTAACGCCGCGGGGGCAGAGATACGAATTGACGAGCTGGAACTGGCTTGGGCCGATGACTGTGTATTATCCGGCAAGCTATGTCTGGACACGCTGCGTGTAGTGGGTGCCGATATTCGTCTGCCTAGTGGTGGCGGCGGTGAAGAAACACCTGCTGAAACCAGTGGCTCAGGTGGTCCGGCGGCACTCCATTTTCCTTTTCCTATCGAGCTGCGGCAGTTGGTGCTTGATGATGTAACGTTGCACTTGGCCGATGGCAGCCAATTTTCCTGGGCATCGTTCCGTTCCTCGGTTGAGGCCAGCGCGGGGCGCGTCGATATTGCGTCGACGCACTTGGAAAATCCCCGGCTTTATTTACCGCCTTCAGAGGGGGCACGCCTAGCGCCACCTGATGATGATTCAGGCTTGAGTGCTGCGGCCATTGATGCCGCTATCGCGTTACAAAATCCGCCCGACGAAACACCTGACGACATGCCCGCCAGTAACGATGCAGAGGAGCGCTCACCAATTGAGTTGCCCGAAATTCGTTTGCCGGTCGATATCCGCCTGGCTACGCTGACGGTCAATGACATCAACGTTGCAGGCCGTTTTGATTATGTTGTTGAGCGCTTAACCTTGGGTGTCGAAACCGAGGGTAGCAACGTTACACTTTCCCATCTCGACGTAACGTCTGCCGATGCCGAATTCAGTCTGGCGGGGCAGGTGGCACTACGTGATGACTATCCGCTGGACCTTCGCGCTGAAACTACCTTGTTTCTTGATCAACCGCTTCCGGCCCTGAATGGCCAAGCTCTCACCCTGGAGCTTTCAGGAGCGCTCAGCGAGCTGACGGCACGCCTTGAAGCTGAAGGGGCGGTTAACGCAGTGTTAGAAGGTCAGCTCAACGCGTTAGACCCGGCGTTGCCGTTTCAAACTCGACTGCAAAGTGATCAGGTGACGTGGCCGCTGCCAGAGACCGCTGCGGCGCTTGAAGAAGGCGATGAAGCTGTAGAGCAAAATGAAGGGTTTACCATTGATAATATTGACCTGCAGGCCAGTGGTGATCTCGACGCCTATGAAGCGCAGCTCGGGGTGAAGGCACAAGGCCCCGGTATTCCCGAAACCGATATTTCGTTGACGGGACGCGGCAATACTGAGCAGTTTAATTGGCAACCGCTGACGCTGGCAGCAGGCGAAAGCCGGCTGACCAGCCAGGGTAGTGTGGATTGGACAACGCCACTGACAGTGGATGCCCAAGTAGAGCTAGAGCAGTTTGATCCGGCTTTATTTAATGGCCAGTTAGATGGCGATATCGATGGCGAGTTAGCGTTCAATCTACGCCAGGACGGAACACGCTGGTTAGTTGATGTACCTAACTTAACGCTGGACGGTGATCTTCGTGACTATCCGCTACAGCTAGATGCTGCCTTTGATGCCAATAGCGACTTGCAGGCAAACATAGAGCGCTTTCGCTTTCGTCAGGGTGAAAACCGATTATCCGCCAGCGGTTCGGTGCAGCCAAACGATGTGGCTGTAGACGCCGATATCGATCTGCGCGAACTGCAGACGCTTTCACCGGATCTCGCCGGCACCCTAAGCGGTGAGATTATGGCGCGTGGCAGCCTAGAGCAGCCGCAGCTTGAGGCAACCATCAACGGAGATGCGCTGAGGTTTGCTCAAAACCGTGTTGAACAGTTACGCCTAACCGCTAATGTCGACGGACTTGAGGATCCCCAGCTAGATGTTTCGTTGGCCCTTGATGAATTACTTGCTGGCGGTCAATCTTTGGCAGCGGCAAACCTGACACTGGATGGTCGCCTGTCATCGCATCAATTGGATATCAACGTTGAGGGTCAGCCTAATGGCATATTAGAGCGTGCCCTGCTCAGTCTCAATGGCCAGTTTGACCAGGACGCACAGCGCTACCGTGGGCGGCTCACACCGCTTGAGATTGACGCTGAGGCAGGCAATATTCGGCTTGAAGATCCTCTCGATATCACCTTCGATCTAGCTAGCAGAGAGGCTCGCTTAACACCGTTTTGCCTACTGCGAGAGCAGGGCGGACGCTTATGTGCCGACCAGCCAACGGTCGCATCACCTGACCAAGGGCAAACGGCACTTAGCGTGCGTGATATTCCTATCGAAGCACTTGAACCCTGGCTGCCTGAGGAATGGCAGGTTGAAGGTGATACCACCGCGGACCTATCCGCTCAGTGGAGCCAAGGCGGTCAGCGCTGGCAAGCTGACGCCGAGGTGCTGGGTGATTTGGCCGTCACGGCAATTAATGATTATGGTCAGCCTGTTGAGTTGCCGCGTATTTCGCTGGACACCCAGATCACGGCTAACCAAGCCCAGGCGGACGGTAATGTATTGTTGTCGCTTGAAGAAGCGGGGGATGTGGAACTGGCGCTGTCAGTCACTGACCCGCTCGGTGCGGGCGAGTTATCCGGCGTTCTTGAAGCCAACGAGGTATCGTTGGCGCCTTATCGGCCCATGGTGGTGGGATTTGAAGAGCTTGCGGGCGATCTGAATGGGCGGGTGGATATTGCCGGTACGACTCGTCAGCCTGATTTACAGGGTGAATTGTCTCTATTGGGTGTTCAGGTTAATGGCCCGGATATTCCTGTTGATATACAAGATGGTGAGGTGGTGGTTACCTTCGACGGTGAAGAAGGCGCTATTGATGGCTTTTTGGAGGCCGAGCGAGGGCGGCTCAACGTTGAGGGCGATGCCTACTGGCCAAGTGATGAAGATTGGCGAGTAGGCGTCGACCTCAACGGCACACAGTCTCCTATACTGGTCAATTTGCCGCAATTTGGTCGCTTGGAAGCCGCACCGGATATTCGCGTGCGTGTCACGCCAGAGCGATTGCAAGTGCGCGGCAACGTCGACTTGCCGTGGGCCAGGTTAGAGGTGGGTGACCTGCCTTCATCCGCAACATCGCCAAGCGCTGATGAAGTGATTATTACCGAGCGAGAGGACCAGCAAGCGGAGCGCGAAGCACGTCGCGCTGCTGAACGCGGTGATGACGAGCCTAGTGCGGCAGACGAGTTGGCGAATAGTGGGATGGCACTTGACGTCTTGATTACCCTTACGCTGGGTAACGATATGATGATTTCAGCCTACGGGTTGGAATCCGCATTAGGCGGCACATTAGAAGTTCGTCAGGATAGCGGCTCGCTGCAATTATTTGGTGAGGTTAACTTGGTTGACGGTCGGTTTCAGGCTTTCGGACAAGATCTGCTCATCCGGCGCGGCCAATTATTATTCAGCGGCCCTCCAGGACTGCCCACGCTTGATTTTCAGGCGATACGCAATCCGGATGTGACCGAAGACGATGTTATCGCTGGCCTTAGAGTGACGGGTAATGCACAAGAACCGAATGTGGCAATTTTTTCCGAACCCGCGATGAGTGAGACCCGTGCGCTTTCCTACATGTTGAGGGGGCGGGCGCCCGACGACTCTGGCGGCGGTGTTGATAGTGCAGTAGCAACGGCGCTAATTGGCATGTCATTGGGCCGTACCGGCGGCGCGGTAGGCTCTATTGGTGAAGCCTTTGGGATTGACGATTTAACCCTTGATACCGCAGGTTCTGGCGACGACAGCCAAGTAGCGGTGAGCGGTCAGTTAACAGACGATATCCGTATCAGTTACGGCGTGGGAATTTTCTCGCCGATTGCGGAACTAACGTTACGCTACACCTTATGGCGCAATCTGTATTTGCAAGCGGTGTCCGGGACGAGTCAGGCGGTCGATCTGATCTATACCTTCAGTCGTCCGGGCGACCCCACCATTTTCGATCAGCAATGAGGTAAACACTATGCATGTGTTTGGACATCACAATACAGCCCGCCAGGCTGAGCCTTCCTTGCCTGGCCGACAGTCACCCATTGCCACGAGTGATCACCATGCCGTTAACGGCCACTCACTGCATCCGCCTTTTCCTCCGCAGTCGGAAGAGCTTGTGGTGGGGATGGGCTGCTTCTGGGGCGTTGAGCGACTGTTTTGGGATCTCCCAGGTGTTTACGTGACGGCGGCAGGTTACGCAGGTGGCGAAACGCCCAATCCTACCTATGAGGAAACCTGTACGGGACGAACTGGGCACACTGAAGCAGTGCGTATTATTTACCAGCCGAGCCAAATATCGCTGGCTACCTTACTGAATGTTTTTTGGGAACAGCACGACCCAACCCAAAAAAATCGCCAAGGTAATGATATTGGCTCCCAGTATCGTTCGGCAATTTATACCACGACAGCGGCGCAATACGAGACTGCCCTTGAGAGCGCCGACGCCTTCCAAGAAGCGCTTCATGCCGCTGGAAAAGGTGATATTACGACTGAAATAAAACCGTTGGATACTTTCTACTATGCCGAGGCTTACCATCAGCAGTATCTCTACAAAAATCCCAATGGTTACTGTGGGATTAAAGGGACAGGTGTTAGCTGCCCCATTGGATAATCGCTGAGGGTGAACGTATACCCCCGCACGCAGTACTGCGGGGGTATGTGCTCAGTCGCCAGCCTGTAGGCGGTCAATGCGGTATAAGGTTTCCACTTGGTCGAGGCCTTTTATGGTGCAATCAAGATCTTTTACGCGTCCATCGCTTAATCCATACACCCATCCATGTACTGAAATCTGTTGACCGCGTTGCCAGGCCCGCTGAAGAATTTTGGTCCGGCACAAACTATTCACTTGCGCCTTTACATTCAGCTCACACATGCGGTCAATTTGCTCGTCTATGGGAAGGTGTTCGAGAGAGCTACGGTGCTGATTGTACTGCTCACGCACGGAGTGCAGCCAATAATCAACAACGCCGCACTCGCCACCGGTTACTGCAGCTTTGATACCACCGCAGCCATAATGTCCAACAATCATGATATGGCTTACGTGGAGCACATCCACCGCAAATTGCACCACCGACAGTGCATTCATATCAGTATGATGCAGCAAGTTGGCAACATTACGGTGAACAAAGACTTCACCTGGTGGAAGGGCGATGATTTGATTGGCAGGCACGCGACTGTCGGAGCAGCCAATCCATAGATAGTCCGGATTCTGTTGCTGTGAAAGTCGTTTAAAATAGTCAGGGTCTTCTTCGCACATGCGCTCTGCCCATGCGCGATTATTCTCTAATAACGTTTCAATAGGGTCGGACATAAGGTCTCCCGTTACACTAGTTGCCCATCATTACCAAGGTGCGTTCGTCGTTAAAACGTAATAGCCGGTGTATCAACATTGAGGGGAGGTTTTAACCTTCTCGCATCATTTGGTCAACATGCGATGTGTTGGCAGTAAAGGAGTTTCCAATGTCAAAGGTTGCGGAGTACGACTACGATTTATTGGTGATTGGCGCCGGGTCTGGTGGGGTACGTACGGCTCGAATGGCCGCAGCAACAGGAGCCCGCGTGGCTATTGTGGAAGACCGTTATCTTGGCGGCACCTGCGTTAATGTAGGCTGCGTGCCCAAAAAGCTGTACGCCTACGCATCCCATTTCAACAGTGTGTTCGATGATGCCACTGGCTTCGGCTGGCAGTTGCCTGGTGAGGCGCGTTTCGACTGGGCGACGTTAAGGGACAACAAAACTAGCGAAATTAAGCGACTTAATGGCATTTATCTACGCTTGCTAGAGACAGCCGGGGTCAGCCTATATCACGGGCGGGGCCGCCTAGAAGGTGCCCATACAGTTGCGATTAGCCGTCAGCAAGGCGAAGAGCAACGTGTCACGGCCCAGCGTATTTTACTGGCAACCGGTGGCTGGCCTTGGGTTCCAACGTTCCCAGGTAGTGAATACACATTAACCTCCAATCAAATTTTTGATCTCGATCGTTTGCCAGAGCGGTTTTTAGTGCTGGGAGGTGGCTACATTGCCGTCGAGTTTGCCAGCATTTTTAATGGTTTGGGCAGTGAAGCGCACCTTATCTACCGCGGTGATTTATTCCTCAAAGGGTTTGATAACGAAGTGCGAGAATTCACGCGTCAGGAAATGGATCGACAGGGTGTTCATCTTCACTTTGATACTAATATTGAGGCGATCGAAAAAAACGAGGCTGGTTACCAAGTTGCCCTAACCAACGGCGATACGATGGAAGTGGATGCCGTTCTAGCCGCAACCGGACGACGCGCCAATGTGGCGGGTTTGGGCCTAGCATCGGTAGGGCTTTCATTAAATGAGCAGGGCAAACTAGACGTCAATGAGCGTTTTGAAACCGATGTCCCGTCGATACTAGCTTTGGGTGACCTCATTGATACGCCAGAGCTGACGCCAGTGGCTATTGCAGAAGCCATGCTGCTCGTTGATCACCATTTTGGAACGGTAACCCCCGAGCCGCTGGATTACACTCGCGTACCTACTGCCGTGTTCTGCCATCCCAACATTGGGACGGTAGGGCTATCGGAAGAAGCCGCACGGCAGCAGTTTGGTACCATTCGCGTTTACCGCACCGATTTCCGGGCCATGAAACACACTCTGTCAGGCAGCCAGGAGCGAACCTTAATGAAGCTAGTGGTGGATGATGCCAGCGATGTAGTGGTCGGAGCGCATATGGTGGGTGACGATGCCGGAGAAGTCATTCAGGGAATCGCTATTGCAGTGCGCGCGGGGCTGACCAAAAAAGACTTCGATAACACGGTGGGGATTCATCCCACCGGCGCTGAAGAATTTGTCACTATGCGCACGCCCGCTCGTTGAAATTCACACTTAAAAGTCGAGAGGGAAACTGCCCCAGGTAGCCACCTTGGGTGGGCTAAACTAATAAGCGCAAGGTGATGGATTAGGACAGCAAAAACAGCTCGTATAATAAATATTTATCGAATACAGGGGATTGAATAACATGGCTTTTGAATTGCTCATAATCAGCTGTTATAATTGCGTTCAAATTCGCAACAGCGAAGCATAACCATGAGCACCCCAACACCGCCGTTTACCCCTTCAGCTGATCTTGCTCGGCCTACTGTTGCTGATGCTGTTGTTGGTCATGCGGACACCCCACTATATATTCGCAAACCCAATGCCGAAGACGGCTGGGGCGTTTATGAGCTGATAAAAGCGTGCCCTCCGCTCGATGTAAATTCTGCCTACGCTTACCTCTTGTTAGCCACTCAGTTTCGCGACACCTGTGCCGTTGCCACCAATGAAGAGGGTGAAGTCGTGGGCTTCGTTTCTGGCTACGTCAAAGATAACGCGCCGGATACGTATTTTTTATGGCAAGTGGCCGTGGGCGAGAAGGCCAGGGGTACCGGTTTGGCACGCCGCTTGGTAGAAGCCATCATGTCACGCCCCGAGTTAGCCGATGTGCATCATCTTGAGACGACTATCACGCCGGACAACCTAGCTTCTTGGGGGTTGTTTAAGCGGCTGGCAGGGCGCTGGCAAGCCCCCTTGAACAGCCGTGAATACTTTTCAACCGAGCAGCTCGGAGGAGAGCACGATCCGGAAAACCTAGTGCGTATTGGTCCGTTCAATACCCACAATATCTAACCGGTTTTCCTGCTCGCGTCATCTTCTATTTCCTCCCGCTTGGCAAATTGATCATTAAAAAGGAGGTCGCCAATGCAGACCCAGACACTCGAACGCATGGAATCCAATGTACGTACCTATTCACGTTCTTTCCCGGTCGTGTTTACCAAAGCGCAAAATGCCCGGTTGACCGATGAAAATGGCCGCGAATATATTGATTTCCTTGCCGGTGCGGGCACCCTGAACTACGGCCACAATAACCCTCACCTCAAGCAAGCCATGATTGATTACCTGGCGACAGACGGCGTGGTACACGGTCTGGATATGTGGACCGATGCCAAACGAGATTACTTAGAAACGCTCGAAAACGTCATTCTCAAACCGCGCGGATTGAACTATAAAGTCCATCTTCCTGGCCCGACAGGTACTAACGCGGTAGAGGCGGCCATCCGCTTGGCGCGTGTTGCCAAGGGGCGCCATAATATTGTGACCTTCACTAATGGTTTCCACGGCGTCACCATGGGGGCTCTGGCTACCACCGGTAACCGTAAATTCCGTGAAGCAACCGGCGGCATTCCGACCCAGGGCGCAAGCTTCCTACCTTTCGATGGTTACATGGGCGAGCATGCGGACACCCTCGATTATTTTGAGAAATTGCTGAAAGACAAGTCGGGTGGCTTGGATGTTCCTGCAGGCGTCATTGTCGAAACAGTACAAGGCGAGGGCGGTATTAACGTAGCCGGACTCGAGTGGCTGAAGCGCTTGGCTGATATCTGTAAAGCCCACGATATCCTGTTAATCGTCGATGATATCCAGGCTGGCTGCGGACGTACAGGTAAGTTCTTTAGTTTCGAGCACGCAGGCATCAATCCCGACATGGTCACCAATTCCAAATCCTTGTCTGGGTTCGGCATGCCTTTTGCGCATGTTCTGATGAAACCTGAGTTGGATAAATGGAAGCCGGGGCAGTATAACGGCACCTTCCGCGGCTTTAATCTGGCCATGGTCACCGCCACCGCGGCATTCAAAAAATATTGGACAAATGACACCTTTGAGCGTGACGTACAACGTAAAGCGCGCATTGTAGAAGAGCGCTTCCAGTCGTTAGCCGCCTTGCTCACCGAAAACGGCATTCCAGCCACTGAGCGCGGCCGTGGCCTGATGCGTGGTATTGACGTCGTATCAGGCGATATCGCGGACAAGATTACTGGTATGGCGTTTGAGCACGGGTTGATTATTGAGACCAGTGGCCAAGACGGTGAAGTAGTGAAATGCCTATGCCCGCTCACCATTAGTGATGAAGACTTGCTGGAAGGGCTGGATATCTTAGAAAAATGTGTCAAAGCTGTCGCTAGCGAGTAACAACGCTGCCAATATCCCGCTAAGATATAAAATATGCGGCCCCGCTCGGGCCGCCTTTAAATTGGAGCACAAATATGATCGTTCGCAATATTGACGAAGCACGCAAAACAGATCGTCTAGTAACAGCCGAGAGCGGAAACTGGGACAGCACGCGCTTGGTATTGGCGAATGACGGTGGCAACTTTTCATTCCATATCACCCGCATCTTTGAAGGCACCGAGACACATATTCATTACAAGCATCACTATGAGTCCGTGTACTGCATCGAGGGTGAGGGCGAAGTAGAAACGCTAGCCGATGGTAAAATTTGGCCCATCAAGCCTGGTGATATCTACATTCTTGACCAGCATGACGAACACTTGTTGCGTGCTCATAAAACCATGCACTTAGCGTGTGTATTCACACCGCCTATCACCGGCAATGAAGTACACCGTGAAGATGGCTCGTATGCACCGGCTGACGATTGAAGCCAGGCGCTAAAATTTAGTCCGATGTAGTATCCAAACAGCCTGCTGAATTAGCAGGTTGTTTTACGATAAGCTAAAAGCGTGCTTGCTACTGACTCTGGGACGCCTGCTCAAATACCAGCGTAATTTCACCCAGGGTTACACCGAACTTTTTCATCTCCGTACGGTTGATTAAGCGTCCATCGGGTTGAAGATACATCCAGTCATTCATAGTGAAATTGAACGTTCTGTCGCCGATATCCACATCTAATGGGTAGTTCATGTGAAATGCATGCCCATATTGGCGAGCCTCCACAGGACCCTCAACGTCGTTGGCTGTGCCTACCCAGCGATGTTCATCGACACGCTCGAAGCGCCATACACGCCGATCCGTTTCACCATCGGCAAACTCGAAGTCTTCATCCAGAATTAGCGTGTCGTCTTCAACACGGCCATCAATGGTGACGGTAAACCGACGCTGAACTTCACCACTATAATCCTGCACCATACCCCAAGCGCGGGTGGTGCCGGTAAAGTAGTCTGCTATATCCAGGCGTGGCTCAGTGCCAGCATAATCTTCAACGTCGACGCTTGAGCATCCTGCAAGCAAAAGGAATAAAAGGGGAGCTGCCATCGCTAGAATGCGGATTTTCATTGTGCATTTCCTATATAGTCCGTATTGTTCGTACAAATATTGGTTAGTTTAGCCTGGCAGCAACGCCTGAAGTCAATTGTTTTCTTCCGGTTCGCATAATATATATTATGTTAAATAATATAGATTGTGCGGGAAAACAGCATGCGGTGTTGGACAACGGGTCTTACTACTCCTTATCATTCATCCTCTTATTGTTTAAGGATGTAGCTCTTATGCGCCCAGGTGTTGTATGGCTGATGGTAGGTATGGCTTTTTTGGCGACTGGTTGTGCGGTGCCAAAGCCTGTTGCCAATAAGCCCCCTCCTCTTGATGAGGATGCTTTCAACCTTCGCATGGATGAACTACAGAGCAATGTATCCCAGCAGTGCAGCAACGCTGCCTCCCTCCAGCAGCGCCAACTGGACCAGCAACACGTATTTACCGCCGATGTACGAGAAGTCGGCAGCCTGCTTCGCTTGCTGCGTGATGATGTCCAACAGTTGGGCGCCCGCAATGAAGAGCCTGTGATTATCCGTGAGGAATGCCAAGCAGAAGACAGCTTATTAGATGGTAAAACTCTGCTGGGTCGTAATGAATGGGTAGGTTTGCCCGGCATCGGTACCTATCTGCAGGCCCGCGTCGACTCTGGCGCGAATACCTCATCACTGTCTGCCAAGGATATCACCCCTTTTGAGCGCGATGGCGAAGACTGGGTGCGCTTTAAATTAGCGCTTAATGATGACGATGTGGTCGTTGAAAAACTGCGCGATGAATGGATTGAGGCACCCGTTGAGCGTCGTGTACGCATTGTGCAAGCTTCGGGTGACGACTCGCGCCCCGTTATTTCCTTGCTCTTAAACCTAGGGCCATTGAGGGAAAACGTGGAATTTACCCTGAATGATCGTAGTCACCTAGAGTACCCGATCCTACTTGGGCGTCGTTTTTTATTGGATATTGCCGTTATCGATGTGGCAGAAACCTACCGTTTTGATCGGCCAGAGTTTCCCGGTGGAGAGCCTTCAGATCAGGCGGCTGACGATGAAGCAGCCGATTCAGACGATAACGAAGAATAACGACAGCCTCTGCTGTCACTATTGAAAGGAATCTTGATGTCACGGCTACCGTTTTATTTCATCGTCGGCTTGCTGCTCATTGCAGGTATCGCGATGAGTGTTCACCGCCACATTCAGTTTGAGATCCCTTGGGTACCGGACGAACAGCGCCAGGTTTGGGAAATTGAAGCGGTTATTTCTTTTGACGCCCAGGATGGTCCCGTAGAGGTTGATTTCGCGCTGCCAACACAACAGTCAGGGTATCGTGTATTAACCGAGAACACAGCTTCTTCCGGCTATGGACTCGCCTATCAATCCGATGAGACCGGGCGCAGTGCCGAGTGGACTATTCGCGAAGCCGATGGAGAACAGCAACTTTATTATTCAGTGCAAATGCTGGTCTCACCTGATGCCCAGGCGCCCGTACAAATCGCACCGGAGCTGCCGCCAGCGGTGGAGTGGGAATCGCCTTTCGATTCCGCCGCCGAGCAACTTATTGAGGAAGCCTGGGAGCGCAGTGCCAATAATGCCACCTTTGCTCGTGAGCTGATTCGTGACATCAACGGCGAACGTCAGGATGAGAACGCCCGGTTACTGCTTGGTGAGGTCGATCCGGCGCCGCTGATTATCCGGCTATTGAACCAGGCAGAGGTAAAAGCACGCGCGGTGAGTGGCTTGCTCTTAGAAGATGGTCGCCGTCGGCAAACCCTAACCAGTTGGATCCAGGTATTCGATGAAGATGAAGAAACCTGGTCGCTCTTTCATCCAGTAACTGGCGAGCAAGGCAAACCCGACAATTTATTGTTGTGGGAAACGACCGGCGAGGCTGTGCTTGAAGTCCAGGGAGGCAGCAACTCCAACGTTAGTTTTTCAATGATGACTCACCACCAGCCCGCTTCGGCGGCGGTGCGTAATCTTAACTCTAATGACACACTGCTCAACTTCTCGATTCATAGCTTGCCGCTTGAAGAACAGGCGCTGTTTCAAACCATTTTGTTAATCCCCATTGGGGCTCTGGTGGTGGTGTTTCTGCGCGTGTTGGTCGGCATTAAAACCTCAGGCACTTTTATGCCGGTATTAATCGCCCTCGCCTTCATTCAAACCAGCCTTACCACCGGTCTGATTGGTTTTTTACTGGTGGTCGCGGTTGGGTTGATTATCCGTAACTATTTGTCTTATTTGAATTTATTGTTGGTTGCTAGGGTCTCGGCGGTGATCATTACCGTCATTGCCATTATCTCGGTGTTTTCGGTGTTGGCGTATCGAATGGGCCTCAACGCGGGGCTGACCATTACATTCTTCCCGATGATCATTCTCGCCTGGACGATTGAGCGGATGTCGATTTTGTGGGAAGAGGAAGGCCCCAAGCAGGTCTTGATACAGGGAGGTGGTAGCTTATTAACCGCAGTGATTGCATTTTTAGCGATGAACAACCCTTGGGTACGCCACATCACGTTTAATTTCCTGGGCGTCCAGTTCATATTAATGGCGCTGATTCTGCTGCTGGGTAATTACACCGGCTACCGGCTGTTAGAACTGCGTCGCTTTAAGCCTATTACCGAAGAAGATAAACCCTTATGAGTTGGCTGAGTAATTGGACATGGCCAACGAAGCTGCGCGATAAAGGCATCATCGGCATGAACCGGCGCAATATCCGGTACATCGGGCGCTACAATCACCGACGCCTATACCCGCTGGTTGACGACAAGCTTAAAACCAAGCTGCTCGCGCAGCGCTACGGCATTACCACGCCAGCGTTAATTGGCACGGTAACAACACAGTTTGGCGTCAAGCACATTAGTCCGATGCTGGCGGGCCACCATGGGTTTGTGATTAAGCCGGCCAAGGGGAGCGGTGGCAAAGGTATTTTGGTCATAGAAAGCGTCGAGGATGGCGACTTCATCAAACCCAGCGGCGCGCGCCTCTCAATTACCGATATTGAACGCCATGTTTCCAACATTCTATCGGGTCTTTACTCGCTAGGCGGTTCACCCGATGTGGCCGTTGTGGAAACGTTGATCAATTTTGATGAAAGCCTGATGGAATATACCTACGAAGGCGTGCCTGACATTCGTGTTATCGTTTTTAAAGGGTACCCTGTTATGGCCATGATGCGGCTGTCAACGGCCGCTTCGGATGGTAAGGCTAACCTTCACCAAGGGGCTGTCGGTGTAGGGCTTAATATGGCTACGGGGGCTGCCCTTCGAGGTGTTCAGTTTGATCGGCCTTGTTTTGCTCACCCGGATACCGGGCACGATCTGGCAAGTCTAGTGGTCCCACAGTGGAAAACGTTGCTGAACTTGGCAGCCGGCTGTTTTGAGATGACCGGATTAGGCTACTTGGGAACCGACATGGTGCTTGATCGTCAGCATGGCCCTATGCTTCTGGAGCTCAATGCTCGCCCTGGGCTAGCTATTCAAATGACCAATGGTGAGGGGCTTCGTCGTCGGCTGGATCTTATCGAGCGGCAGCCAGAGGGCGTATCCGTTGAGAAACGGGTGGCGTTTGCGCAGCATCATTTTGCTCGCACAAGCGAGTTGGTTGAGCCCCCTGACACACCTGATGTAAGCGCGTAAACTTATACTTATCACGTAAACAACTATTTCCACTGCACGAACTGTGCTCACAGTGGCCAACGAGACGTTTATGACACACGCCAATGCGCTATTGCAGCAGGCAGAATCCCAATGCCACACGCGTGGCGTGCGCTTTACGCCTATTCGGCGCCGAGTGCTGGAGCTTATTGCTCGCCATGGTGGTGGTTTAAAAGCCTACGACCTACTCGATAAACTCTCGACGGAACACGCAGCAGCTCGCCCGCCGACAGTCTACCGTGCTTTGGAGTTTCTCATTGAGCAGGGGCTTGTTCACCGTATTGAATCGCAAAATGCCTATGTTGCCTGCGCGTGCCCGGAACACGCCCATGGGTTTCAACTGTTGATTTGTCGGCAGTGCGGCTATGTGGATGAGCTACATTTGGATGAAATTAGCGATCAACTGGCCGCTCTTGCTCAGCGTAAGGGCTTCAATGTAGAGCGTCAAACCATTGAATTATCAGGGTTATGCCAGCAATGCCAAGCCAATGATGAGTCGTAAACATGTCCTCAGAAAACCCTCTATTCAAAGACCTTGAATCAGCGTCACCTGCTGATGCCCTCCCCTCATTAACGACGTTGCTGGATGCCGCTGCGTTTAATGCCGACGGTTTGATACCTGCCATCGCCCAGCAGCACGATACCGGTGAGGTATTGATGATGGCCTGGATGAACCGTGAAGCGCTGGAAGAAACGCTACAAACCCAGCGGGTATGCTATTACTCGCGCTCGCGGGGCAAACTATGGCGTAAAGGCGAGTCTTCCGGCCAGCAGCAGCATCTGAAAGCCGCTGCGATCGATTGTGATGGGGACACGCTACTGCTCCAGGTCGAGCAAACGGGACCTGCCTGCCATACGGGGCGGCGCAGCTGCTTTTATCTGTCACTGTCGAATGAACGCGTGGCGGTCAATAGCGAGCCCCTTATTGATCCCGCCGAGCTCTATGCCAAGTCATCGTCATGAAGGCTTGGCGCACCCTGGTTAATGCCGTTCGCTGGCTGGTCGGTCAGTGTCTCGTCGTCATGGTGCGCATCTACCAATATACGTTAAGCCCCCTACTCGGCCCGCGCTGTCGCTTTTGGCCAAGCTGTTCGTCCTATGCCATTGAAGCCATTCAGGTGCACGGGCCGTTCAAAGGCAGTTGGATGGCCATGAAGCGTATTTTGAAATGCCACCCGGGCAGCAAAGGCGGTATGGATCCCGTTCCCGGTGGGCGTAGTGAAGCCTTGTGCCGGGAAGACGAGGATCCCTGTCATGCCGATTGCCACCACCCCAAGCGCGACTAAGCGGTCTGCCGGGCAACCTGGTAAATGCGCTCCAGCATCGAATGCAAACCGTTGCTGCGCGTCGGCGACAGGTGTTTGTCCAGGCCCAGGTCCGTCATGAAATGCGGCTCCGTATTACGCACTTCGGCAGCGGTTCTTTCGCTGTAAATGCGTAGCAGCACGGCAATCAATCCCGATACAATCGCTGCATCAGAGGTGGCCTTGAAGATCAGTTTGTCACCCTGCGCTTCATGGTGCATCCACACATTCGACTGACAGCCCTGTATTTTACGATCTTCGGTTTTCCACTCGTCTGGGAAAGGGGGTAGCTGTTTGCCCATATCAATAATGTATTGATAACGGTCCATCCAGTTATCAAACATATCGAACTCTTCGATCAGTTCCTGTTGGGCTAGCTCGGCACCGGACGTGCTCATGGTGAATCCTTTGGCGTTGGGGTCACAAAATAGGGTCCATTATAACGTCTCAATGTTGTCTTGGGGGCTTCGCGGCATAATCTGATGGCGCTGTTGCTCATGGTGCCACTCGATGGCTTCGTTATGTAGGTAGCGCGCCGTGGTATCAAGTCGCGAGTGGCGTGCACTGTCGGCTAGGTGCCGCAAGCTGATGCCTGCCTGGGCCTGATGGGTGATAGAGGTGTGTCGTAGCCAGTGCGGGGTGGCTTTGCGCAGTGCAGCGATATGCGCCGAATTACCATCGGCCGCTTGTAGCGTGTCGGCCGCTTCTTTGAAGGTGTCACGGATCAGCCGATACAGCTGGTTATGGCCCACGCTGCGCTGTTTATCCAGTGCGCGAATAACCGGCGCGTCATCGTGGTGAGTCGGCAACCCCGTCAGCCCCAGTGCGAGACGCCACTCGATTAAGCAATTCTGCATGTCGGCGGGCAGCGGAATACGCGCCACCTTATTTCCTTTGCCAACCACAGACCACCACCAGCGGCCTTCACTTTGCTGGAAATCGCCCATTCGTGCATCCGCCATCTCGCTCAACCTGGGGGCTAACAGGTAAGCAAATCCAAAGATAAAACGACGCCTAGCGCTTTCATAAATAGCACGTTCGCCCTGCCCCGCCACCGGCTGATTTAACCATTGCCACAGCCATTCCCAAAGTTCGCGTTCTAGGTAGCGTTCAATACGTGGCGTTTGATTGTTTAGCCGCCGTGACTTATCGCGCATTAAGCGAAACGGGTTATGCCGCACCCACCCCGCTTCAACCAGCCAACTGAAGAGTCCTTGCAAGATAATCAGGCTTTGCCGACGGCTGGCCGCTGACAAGCCGCCTCGAAACGGCCGCCATTGGGGGTGGTGACGCGGTTTGGTGGGCCCAACCCACTGAGCGCTTGGCTGAGGGTCAGCAAGGAACGCCTCAAAGTGGCGCAGTACGTCGCGGTTTACTTGGTCGAGCGTCAACCTCTGGGTCGTCAGCCATAGCAGCAAGCGTTCGGCTTCCCGGCGGTAGCATTTCCAGGTCTGCGGACTTTCCTGATATTCAGCAAGCCAAGCCGATAACGCCTCCACGTCCGTGTTCGCGGTAATTTGCGGCAACACCGGCGAACCACGAAGGCTCTCCAACGGCGCTATCGGGTTGGCGGTGGCTGTATTGTCCCACGTTTCCATTGACGTCTTTTCTCCTCTCGTACCCTACGCTCTTCCTTCTTCCTTCTTCCTTCTTCCTTCTTCCTTCTTCGCCTTATTCGAGTCTGTTGCTGGCTGGTGCACCAAGTCTGGCTTTTATGCTCTAAAAACTCAAGATAATACGGGTAATCTTGAATTTATGTTTTTTAAGATAAATAAATTACATTTTACGTATTACGTAATATTGCGTTATATAAACAAGAGCAGGACAATCATGGTTATTAAAACCTCATAAAAGGAGCAAGAAATGGCGCGCAGCGGTATTCAATATGTAGATGTACAGCAAGCCATCGACACCTTGCTTTCTCGAGGTGACACGCCAAGCGTTCAGCGCATTCGTGAAGTGCTGGGTACGGGCAGCTTTACCACTATCAGCGAACATTTCCGCCAGTGGCGCCTTGAGCGGGAACATAACCGCGACGTACCACCACCCAAGGGCGTGCCCGAGTCGGTGGTCAGCGTCGCCAGTGAACTATGGAAAGAAGCTATGGAAGCGGCGCACGATGCGTTACGCCACTATCGTGAGGAAGCCGATCGCCAAGTAGAGGTCGCCCGATTGGAGGCCAGCGACGCCGACCAGCGGGCCGCCAATGCGGAGCAGCGTGAAAGCGCCCTGGCGGAGCACCTGCGACATACAGAAACGCGCGTCGAGGCGCTCAGTCGAGATCTGGCCGCAAGCCAGGCTGATGAGGCGCAGTGGCGCACCCAAGCTGGCGAGGCGCGTGACGAGCTAGCCAAGTGGCAATCAGCCCATGAACGCCTCCAGCAGCAACTGGCTGAGCGTCAGGCAGAGCATGCTGATCAACTGAGTCGCGAGCAGGCCGAATGGCAGGCGCGTTTGTGCCAGGAAGAACAACGCCACGAAGCCGCCGAAGATCGCCTGATGGGCCTGCTGGACAGCGCTCGGCAAGAACGTGCACAGGAAGAAACCGCCTACCAGCAACGACTGAAGCAGGCAGACGAACGCAATCAGGCGCTGTCGAGAGAGATCAAGGCGCTGGAAAGGTCACTCCACCAGCATCAGTTGGAGGCAAATGTCCAGCAACAAGCTCAGCAACAGCTTGAAGTTACGCTTTCGTCCCTGCAGCAACGCTATGATGAGGTGGCTAAAAGACTCGATAGCGCAGAAACAGCACTAGCTGCAGAAGCTCAGCAGCATGAGTCTCGCGAAAAGGCTTGGCAGGAACAACTTTGGTCACGGATGGATGCCATGCAACGGCAACTAACTGACCTGCCGACGTCGATGGCTCGCGATCAGGCTGATGAGGGCATAGAGGAAGGTAAACGTGACTAGCATACAAAAGTGCCCAGCATCTGCTGGGCACTATAAAGCGGGCGGAACGCCATGGCTTACCGGTAGTAAGCGTTGGTCGTATCCGAATGGTCGGTCACATCGCGAATGCCGCCAAGTTCGGGAATACGCTCCATTAGCGTTTTCTCGACGCCGTCCTTGAGCGTCAGGTCAACGGCCGCACAACCCTGGCAGCCGCCGCCGAAGGCCAGTACCGCCATATTTTGCTCGGTCAGCTCAACCAGCTTGACTTCGCCGCCATGAGAGGCCAAACCAGGATTGATTTCGCTGTATAGAACATAGTTGACGCGGTCTTCCAAGGGGCTATCTGCATTGACCTTGGGCATCTTGGCGTTAGGCGCCTTGATGGTCAGTTGGCCACCCATGCGGTCGGCATTGAAGTCGACGACGGCTTCCTCAAGAAATGCCAGGCTGTTTTTATCGAGAAAAACATTAATTTTCTCAAGTTCCAGCTTTACGTCGGTAGGCTCTTCTTCTCCCGGGCGACAGTATGCTAAGCATGTCTCGGCGTAGGGCGTGCCCGGTTGGGTGATGAAAATGCGCACGGCGATACCTTCAACGTTTTGCTTTTCCAGCAATTCCGCCAAGTAATCCTGCGCACTGTTTGTAATATCAATACCTTGGGTATCGACGTTGGTTTCTGCTTCTGCTGTCGTGGTCATGAGGGGTGTTTTCCTCCCGTGGCAGTGGCGGCGCCACTTCACATGTCATTTTGTGTCTATGGTAAGCAAAACAGCGCGCCGACACAATCCCGACTGTTTTACTAGGCTATTTATGATACCCACTTTATGTATGCCTATGGCATTCATAAACAATACATTGCTGCCCCGCATGACACCCTTTGTTATCATAGTGCGCCGCTGACCCATTTAAACGGCGACTGCCGACGATAAGAGAACCTCTTTTGACTGCGACGCTGGAGACTTTCCCCTGCCATGGCTGCTAGTGATTTGATTGCCACCTTAACCCAACGCCTGAATCAACGTATCCATATTCTGGATGGCGGTATGGGGACCATGTTGCAGAATGCCGAACTGAGCGAGGAGGAATTTCGTGGCCAACGTTTCAGTGACTGGCCGTCGGACCTGAAAGGCAACAATGATTTGTTGGCACTGACCTGCCCGGACGTGGTGACCCGCATTCACCGCGATTACCTTGAGGCCGGTGCCGATATTATCGAAACCAATACCTTTAATAGTACGCGCCTGTCCCAGGCCGACTACGGTATGGAAGCTATTGTACCGGAACTGAACCGCGAGTCTGCCAGGTTGGCCAGGGAAGTATGTGACGCCGTTGCCGACGAAACCGGTGTGCCGCGTTACGTGGCTGGTGTGCTGGGCCCTACATCGCGCACCGCCTCATTATCGCCGGACGTTAACGATCCAGCCAAACGCAATGTGACGTTTGATGAGCTGCGTGAAAACTACCTTGAAGCGGCTCAGGCACTCATCGACGGCGGCGCCGATCTTATTATGATCGAGACCATCTTCGATACACTTAACGCCAAAGCCGCCATCTACGCCCTTGAGGAACTGTTTGAGTCCCTTGGCCATCGGCTACCGGTGATGATTTCAGGCACCATCACTGATGCCTCCGGGCGGACGTTATCGGGGCAAACGACAGAAGCCTTCTGGAACTCCATTCGCCATGCCGAGCCGCTTTCCGTGGGCCTTAACTGCGCGCTAGGGGCCGAAGAACTGCGCCAGTATGTCGAAGAACTTTCCACCAAGGCGGATACCTTTGTATCTGCTCACCCCAATGCGGGCCTGCCCAACGAATTTGGCGAATACGACCAAACGCCCGAGGAAATGGCAACCATTGTCGGTGAGTTTGCGCAAAGCGGCCTGGTGAACATTATTGGCGGCTGTTGCGGGTCCACACCGGAACATATCCGCGCCATTGCGGAAGCCGTACATGGCTTGCCGCCCCGCGAAGTGCCTGAGCGTTCACGCGCCTGCCGTTTGTCGGGGCTGGAACCGTTTAACATCGAAGCCGATTCGCTGTTTGTCAACGTCGGCGAACGCACCAATGTGACCGGTTCGGCGCGTTTTAAGCGGTTGATCGTGGAGGAAGATTTCACCACCGCCCTGGAAGTCGCGCTCGAGCAGGTGGAAAACGGCGCCCAGGTTATCGATATCAATATGGATGAGGGCATGCTGGAGTCTCAGGAAGCCATGGTGCGCTTTCTGAACCTGATTGCCGGCGAGCCCGACATCGCCCGCGTGCCGATCATGATCGACTCTTCCAAATGGGAGATCATCGAAGCCGGACTTCAGTGCGTTCAAGGCAAGGCCGTGGTTAACTCCATTTCTCTCAAGGAAGGCGAAGCCGCCTTCCGCGAACAGGCCACCAAATGCCGCCGCTATGGGGCCGCCATTGTGGTCATGGCGTTTGATGAGGAAGGCCAAGCCGATACCTTTGCCCGCAAGACGGAGATCTGTAAGCGCGCCTACCGCCTGCTGGTAGATGAAATCGGCTTCCCGGCAGAAGATATTATTTTCGACCCCAATATTTTCGCCATTGCCACGGGTATTGAAGAGCACAATAACTACGCTGTCGACTTTATCGAAGCGTCTCAATGGATCCGCGAACACCTGCCTCACGCGATGCTTTCCGGGGGTGTGTCCAACGTATCATTCTCGTTCCGGGGCAATAACCCGGTTCGCGAAGCCATTCACTCGGTCTTTCTGTATCACGCCATACGCGCGGGCCTTACCATGGGCATCGTCAACGCGGGCCAGCTCGCCGTTTACGACGACCTGCCTGCCGAACTGCGCGAAGCGGTTGAAGACGTGGTGCTCAACCGGCGCAGTGACGGCACCGAGCGCCTGCTGGATATTGCCGATAAATATAAAGGTGATGGCAGCGGTGCAGCGAAAAAAGAGGATTTAGAGTGGCGCAGCTGGCCGGTTAACAAGCGTATCGAACATGCCCTTGTCAAAGGGATTACGGCGCACATCGAAGACGATACCGAGCTGGCACGGGCAGAAGCGGCGCGCCCCATTGAGGTCATTGAAGGGCCGCTGATGGACGGCATGAACGTAGTCGGCGACCTGTTTGGCGCGGGTAAAATGTTCCTGCCCCAGGTGGTCAAATCCGCACGTGTCATGAAACAGGCCGTTGCTTACCTGATCCCCTATATCGAAGCGGAAAAGAGCGAAGATACCCAGGCCAAGGGCAAGATTGTCATGGCCACGGTTAAGGGCGACGTGCACGATATCGGCAAAAATATTGTCGGCGTGGTGCTTCAGTGTAACAACTACGAGGTTATCGACCTGGGCGTGATGGTGCCCGCCGAAAAAATCCTCCAGGCCGCCAAGGATCACAACGCCGACATCATTGGGCTGTCCGGCCTGATCACGCCGTCCCTGGATGAAATGGTTCACGTGGCCAAGGAAATGAAGCGTCGCGGCATGGACCTGCCGCTTTTGATTGGCGGTGCAACGACCTCGAAAGCGCATACGGCGGTCAAAATCGAGCCCCAATACGACCACCCGGTGATTTACGTCACCGATGCCTCCCGGGCTGTTGGCGTAGCGAGCCGATTGCTTACTCCGACCCTGAAAACGCCCTACATCGCGGAGATACGTGAAGAGTACGAAAAGGTTCGCGAACGCAACGCCAAGCGACGCCCAAAAGCTGCCGACCTTGACTACACCCAGGCGCGCAAGCGGCGTTTCCGTACTGATTGGGCCAGCTATACGCCAGCAAAGCCCCACCAACTTGGGCTGCAAACCTTTAACGACTATCCGCTAGACGAACTGGTCGAGCGCATCGACTGGACGCCCTTCTTCATGAGTTGGCAGTTGGCGGGCAAATACCCCAAGATCCTTGATGACAAGGTGGTTGGCGAGGCGGCCCGCAATCTGTTTGAAGATGCCAAAGTAATGCTGCGCAAGCTGCTTGACGAAAAACGCGTCCAGGCGCGGGGCGTGATTGGTTTATGGCCAGCGAATACCGTCGACGACGACGTCATCGAGGTGTACGCCGATGAATCCCGCACCGAGGTCGTTGAACGACTCCACCATATCCGTCAGCAGACCACCAAAGGGCGTGACGGCATTTGCTATAGTCTGGCCGATTTCATCGCTCCCAAAGACAGCGGAAACGCCGATTGGATTGGCGGCTTTGCGGTCACCACCGGACACGGCGTCGATGCGCTTGCCAAAGAATACGAAGCGGCGGGCGACGACTATAACGCCATCATGGTTCAGGCGCTGACAGACCGTTTGGCGGAAGCTTTTGCCGAGCGTATGCACGAACGTGTGCGCAAGGAATTCTGGGGCTATGTACCCCAGGAGTCGCTTGATAATGACGCCTTGATTGCCGAAAAATACCAGGGTATCCGCCCTGCCCCCGGCTATCCCGCCTGCCCTGATCACACCGAGAAGGCAACGCTGTTCAGGATGCTTAACGCTACCGAAAATACAGGCCTCGCACTGACCGAAAACTTTGCCATGTGGCCAGCCGCTGCCGTATCAGGGTGGTATTTCTCGCATCCCCAATCCAAATATTTTTCAACCGGTAAGATTACTCAGGATCAGGTCAGGGTATTGGCTGATCGCAAGCAAATGCCGCTTGAGGAAATGGAACGCTGGCTGTCACCGGTGCTGTCTTACGACCCCAGTTAGTCGTGTCGTATGTCGCACGCCGCCACGGCAAAGTGGTTCGTCTGGCTTGGCCGATCATGCTGGGCATGCTTTCCCAGAGCATGCTCAATCTGGTCGATGCCGCCCTGGTGGGTCGTTTAGGCGAAACCGCCCTGGCGGGCGTTGGGCTCGGCGGTTACGCCATGTTCATGATGACGGCGCTGGTGTTTGGCCTGTCCTCAAGCGTTCAATCCCAAACTGCTCATCGCCTGGGCGCGGGTCATTCAGGCCTATCTCAGCCACTTTATGCGGGTCTGTTAGTAGGCCTGGTGATCGGCACTGTGTTGGCGTTACTGGCATGGTGGCTAGCGCCGACCTTCATGCAATGGATGTCACCTACCACAGAAGTGCAAAGCGTGGCCGTCGACTATTTTCGCTGGCGCGTGGTGTCACTGGCGGCGATTGCGCTCACCCTTTGTTTTCGTGGGTACTGGAATGGCCGTCAGTACACTCGCCTATATTTGCGTATTATTGTGGTTGTGCACCTGCTTAACGTGGCCCTTAGTGCGGGATTGATTTTTGGCCTTGGTGGACTGCCCGAATTGGGGGCCCGCGGTGCAGGCGTGGCCACAACGCTTTCGCTATGTGTAGGGCTTGTGCTGTGGATAGGCGTCACCGCACGTCAAGGTGATATTACGCAGTGGCGCAAAGTGTTACCTGACGAACAAGTATTGCGAACCACCGCCCGGCTGGCGTTGCCCCACTCGGCCCAGCAGCTTTGGTTTGCCGCAGGCTATGCCGTGCTTTTCTGGCTATTGAGTCAGCTCGGCACGGCAAGCGTTGCCGTCGGGCACGTATTGATCAACCTATCACTATTACTCATACTCCCCGGCGTTGGCGTAGGTGTCGCCGCTATGAGTCTGGTGGGTGAAGCTCTTGGCCGAGACGCCGAGTGGGAAGCGCACCGCTGGGGACTGGACGCGCTGTGGGTGGCGGGGCTATTGCTGGTAATCCTGGCGCTACCCATGTTGTGGATGCCGGACAAAGTCCTTGGCGTGTTTTTTGACGCCCCCGCTTTAATAACGCTCGGTACGCTCCCACTTCAACTGACTGGCTTGATGGTGGTGATAGATGTGGCCGCGCTGGTATTGGCGCAAGCGCTTATGGGTGCTGGCGCTCAGCGAACCGTGATGCTGTTGACGCTGGGCATGCAGTGGCTGCTTTTTTTACCGCTAGCTTGGTGGGCTGGGCTGGAACTTGGCTATGGACTACTGGGGATTTGGCTAATGCAGCTTATTTATCGCATCATTAACTCAGCCGCTTTTTTCTGGATATGGCAACGCCGCCAATGGGCGTCGTCGCTAGCGTAATACTGTTTCAAATACCATTTTGAGATAAAAAGATAATTATATATTCTTTTGTAGAATATGACGCCCGCGTTATGGTGGCGACACTGATTCGTCCCGTTTCAACGTGACAACTTCGCTTTAGCAGGACCGTGCCCCATGTACCGTTATGATATTCATGACCAAACGCTGGTAGATGAGCGTGTCGCTCAGTTCCGCGATCAGATGGATCGCTACCGCGCCGGGCGTTTGGGAGAGGAAGAATTTCGTCCACTGCGTTTGCAGAATGGGCTCTATATCCAACGACATGCGCCGATGCTGCGCATCGCGATTCCATACGGCATGTTGGCTGGCCATCAATTGCGTGCGTTGGGCGACATTACTCGCCGCTACGACCGCGGCTACGGCCACTTCACCACGCGCCAAAACCTGCAGCTCAACTGGCCTGCGTTGGAAGATGTGCCGGACATTCTGGCGGATCTGGCGAAAGTCCAGATGCACGCGATCCAGACCAGCGGCAACTGCATTCGCAATACCACCAGCGACCAGTTTGCGGGTATTGCCAATGATGAAGTGGAAGATCCGCGCCCTTGGTGCGAACTGATTCGTCAATGGTCGACGCTACACCCTGAATTTGCCTATTTGCCACGCAAGTTCAAAATCGCCGTCAGCGGTGCTTCCCAGGACCGCGCAGCCATCCAGGTTCACGATATCGGTCTGCGGCTGTGGTACAACGAGGCTGGCGAACTGCGTGTTAGAGTCCTCGCCGGCGGTGGTCTTGGTCGCACGCCGATGATTGGCGATGTGGTGCGCGACGACCTGCCCTGGCAGCACCTGCTGACCTACCTGGAAGCGTGCGTGCGGGTCTACAACCAGTTCGGGCGTCGCGACAACAAGTTCAAGGCGCGGATCAAGATTCTGGTCAAGGCACTGGGCATCGAAGAGTACCGTCGCCGCGTCGAGGAAGAATGGGCGCATCTGAAAGACGGCCCTCAGACACTCAATGCTGCCGCCGTCGAGGCAGCGAAGAGCCACTTCCCCGAGCCGGAACGTCGCGCGGTAGATAAAACCGCGGTGGCCGATTATGAGCGCCTTCGCCAGGAAAACCGTGGCTTTGCACGCTTCGTGACCAATAACGTGACCGACCACAAGGTATACGGCTATAAAGCCGTCACGCTGTCTCTCAAACGCCGCGAGCATGCTCCCGGCGACGTGACGGCTGACCAAATGGACGCCATCGCCGACCTTGCCGACCGCTACAGCTTCGGTGAAGTCCGCGTTACCCATGAGCAGAACCTGGTGCTTTCTGACGTCCCGGTGGATGAGATGGAAGCGCTCTGGCAGGAGCTTGATGCGCTGGGCATGGCCAACCCGACGGTGGGCACGCTCAACGATATCATCTGCTGCCCTGGCGGCGACTACTGCAGCCTGGCCAATGCCGTCTCGATCCCCATCGCACAGGCATTGCAGGAGCGCTTTGAAGACCTCGATTTTCTTTACGACCTGGGCCCGCTGGATCTGAATATCTCCGGGTGCATGAATGCCTGCGGTCACCACCATGTGGGCCATATCGGCATCCTCGGCGTTGATAAAAAGGGGGAGGAGTACTACCAGGTATCCATTGGCGGCAACTCGACGGATGACGCCTCGTTGGGCAAGATTCTTGGCCCTTCCTTCTTCCGTGAAGACGTTCCCGGTGTCGTCGAAAAAGTATTGGAGGTCTACGTCGCGCAGCGCCATGAAGATGAGCGCTTCCTGGATACCTATCGTCGCATTGGACTGAAACCCTTTAAGGAGCGTGTGTATGCCGCCTAAAGATAACCAGGCCGACGCGGTTGAACTGGCGCCGGTTCATGCCGATCACTTGATCGCCGATGGCGAACTGGCGGCGGAAAACGCCTGGTGCGTGTCCTACGATACGGAGGCACTCCCCGAGCATCGCCCTGCCTTCGTACCGGTTGCACTGTGGAAAGCCAACCAGGAAGACACCGAGCTGGCACCACTGCTGCCAAGCGATTGCGAGCTGACCGCTGCCCTGGCCGAAGAGATCGGTTCGGCCCCGGCAATTGCGATTGACTTTCCGGCGTTTACCGACGGGCGTGGATATACGCTTGCCCGGCTGTTGCGCGAGCGCTTCGGCTATCAGGGTGAAGTGCGTGCAGTGGGCGATGTACTGGTCGATCAACTGGAGTACATGCGCCGCTGTGGCTTTACCGCCATGGCGTTGCGTGATGACCAGCATCCCGAGGATGCCCTGCGGGCGCTGAGTTTTTTCAGCGTGCGTTACCAGACAGATGTAGAAGAACGCCAGGCACTGTTTGAAAAACGCTTAAACGCTGACCAATAGATAGCGTGTCAGCGGTCAAGCGGTATAAAAGGGGCAGCCGCACGGCTGCCCCTTTGCGTTGTTGCTGACACATCACTAACCACGCCGTTTCTGCTGCCGTTCACGGTTATTGGCTTTCGCTCGGTCGCTTTTGCGCAACATTACCCAAGTGGCGCCTAGCCCGCCGTCAGAGGGCTGAGCGGAGATGTAGGCCTGCACTTCGTCAAACTGGATAAGCCACTTGGCAATATAGGAGCGCAGTACATTGGCCGGGCTGTCGATTTCCCGCCCTCGCCCATGAACAATTAATACCGAACGTAGGTCGTGAGCGTAAGCATCCTGGATAAAGGGAAACACCAGTCCTCTGCATTCGGCCAGCGGCCGCCTAATCAAGTGAAGCTGTGCCTGAACCGGGTAGCCGCCGTGCTTGAGTTTATCGACGACGCCCTGCTGAATCCCTTCACGGCGGAACACAATGGGGTCAAAAGGCGGTATCAGGTCGACAAAGTCATCGGACAGAAAATTATGCCGCTCATCAATTTCCGCTTCGGCACATTCGCGTCTTGCCAGCTGTGCTTCAGAAGGTCGCTTACGCGCAGTGGCCGTATTTGCCCGATTTTTTTGTGGAAGCGGCTTAACATCGCCTACAAACGCTCGAAAATCCATCTCATCATGAAGTGGCTGATTCATGGCAGGCTCTCCGATAGGCTGTGGCTCTCATCCTATCAAACCCATATCGATTGCTTAAGCGTCTTGTTACGCTTGTCTTCCACGCAGAGGCACGCCACTCTAATGCGTTTGCTAGCCGCATAAGGGGACACCATGGCTTGGGTCAAACGCCTGCTCGCGTTGTGTGCAATACTGGTGCTGGGCCTTGCAGGATGGCTTTGGCTGACCATGCTTAGCCCTTGGTTCTATGAGCGGCCTGACGATCTTGCGGATGTTGAGCAGCGTACACACTACGTATTTGTATATGGCACCTTGCGTTATGCCCCCGTCCGATGGGTTGTAATGGGCGACTCAGGACACCCCGAAGAAGCCACGCTTGAGGGCTATCAACGTAATGGCCTGGATTTATCGCCCAAACCTGATAGCCATGTTCATGGTTTACGCTTGCGCGTTACCGCTGATCAGCTAGCACGCCTTGATCGCTACGAACGATTGGGTATTCGCTATGAACGGAAAGAAAAGCAACTGGCCGACGGCAAACGCGCCTGGGTCTATCAACGCCTATCCAATGCTCAAAGCCTGTTTTCGCCATTACCCGCTGCCCGCATCGCTCTGGTACCCTAAGGGAATACCTAGTTTGGAGTTATTATGTCCGCATTGCCCTATGTCTTAATACTTTATTACTCGCGTTCAGGTGCGACTGCCACAATGGCGCAGCAGATCGCCGCTGGGGTAGAGCAAGTGGCCGGTATTGAGGCGCGTTTGCGTACCGTGCCGCCGGTATCTCCCACCTGCGAGGCGACAACGCCCGAGATTCCCGAGGAGGGTGCGATTTATGCCGAGCTTGACGATCTACGTCACTGTAGCGGCTTGGCACTCGGTAGCCCCACGCGCTTTGGCAATATGGCGTCACCGCTTAAATATTTTCTCGATACTACCAGCAGCCTTTGGATCAATGGCGCCTTGATCGATAAACCGGCTACCGCTTTTACCTCAAGTTCGAGCCTGCATGGCGGGCAGGAAAGCACGCTATTGACCATGTTGGTCCCCTTGCTCCATCACGGCATGGTATATGCTGGCGTGCCTTACAGCGCCACAGAGTTACTGGCGACCCAGACAGGTGGAACTCCGTATGGCACAAGCCATCTAGCAGGCCCGCGCAGCGACCGCTCGGTAGATGAGCACGAGCGTACTCTTTGCGTAGCGCAGGGCAAACGATTAGCCAAACTAGCCCTGGCGATGCACGCGATGCGCGAGGACGTGCGATGAGACAATGGCTAGAGGGCATCGAGCAACAGCATGGTATCGATCGACTGACGTCACTTTCACGGCAATGGGTGCTGATAAGCTTTAGCCTGCTATTACTAATGATGCTGTTTCGCGGTTTTATGGTCCAGGGAGACGCGTTTAACTGGCGACCTATGATTGCCTTTGTACTGCCGCTGGTGCTGTTTTTGCCTTCTATCATTGGTCGACGTCCGCGAGGACACGCATGGCTCGCTTTTGTAAGCCTACTGTATTTTAGCCAGGGGGTGATGGTGGCGACGCTGCCAACACAAACGCTACGTGGGGTCGTTGAGGCTCTTTTATCGCTTGCCCTGTTCAGCGGTTGCATGGCTTACGCACGTTTTCGTAGCCGCCAAGTACGCGCGCAGGGATAAAAATCCTCTTATTATTCACTACAACGACATTTTTTGATGGAGAGCATAGCAATGGCACGCGACATAGCGGATATCAGGCGTGATTATGAAGGTGGTCGACTCGATGAAGCGCATGCCCCCGACGATCCCCTGGTGTTGTTTGATGAATGGTTCACCCTGGCGATTGAGCAGGAAGGAAGAGACAGCAACGCCATGACGCTCGCTAGTGTTGACAGCCAAGGGAGGCCCCACGCGCGCGTCGTTTTACTAAAAGGGTTCGACCAACGCGGCATGGTATTTTTCACCAACTACCACAGCCACAAAGGCAGCGAACTCAGTAATGTGCCCTACGCTGCCCTTACCTTCTGGTGGCCATCGATCTCCCGTCAGGTGCGAATTGAAGGGGCCGTTGAACAGGTGGCGGCGGAAGAGTCCGACGAATACTTTGCTAGCCGTCCACGTGGTAGCCAGTTAGGCGCCTGGATTGCGACCCAAAGCGTCGTCATACCCGACCGCAACTGGATTGAAGAGCGCCAAAAACGCTTCGAACAAGCATATGAAGGGCAAACTATTCCTCGCCCCATTCACTGGGGTGGCTATCGCGTTAACCCTGATATGATCGAGTTTTGGCAGGGGCAACCCAGCCGCTTACATGATCGTATTCGCTATGAGCGGCGTGATGGTGGCGAGTGGAGCTATTTTCGCATGGCTCCCTAGGGGGCATTCCCAGAGCTGTGGCTGGCCCAAGGTGGTGGGCTAGCCATGAACTTAATCGAGCTTGGCGTCCCTCTAGTCCGGCAGGCTTTCAAGCCGGTGACGCTGCCATTCACTTTCAGGCTCGTTGAGCCGCATGGTGGCATCGATCACCTGCTCTTCCATGTTGTAACGACAAGTAAAGCCTAAGTGCTTCATCAATGCCCGCATGGGGTGATTATCCGGCATGATCTTACCCACCATTTCCAGTGTGCCAATGTGAGTGCAGTAATCGATCATTTTCTTCATTAACAAACTGCCAATTCCCAGCCCTTGCAGGTCGTCGCGAATGATGACCGAAAATTCTGTGCGGATGTTATCCGGATCATTCCAGACGCGCACCACCCCGAGCATTTCTTTACTGCCATCATCACGCTGATGTTCGGCAATGAACGCCATTTGTCGGTCGTAATTGATATGCGACAACACCGAGAGGTCGCGCTGGGTTAAGTTTGATTTGTTATGAAAGTAGCGAAAACGAATGCTTTCTTCCGACAGTTGCCGGTGAAAGTTAGTGATCAACGGCGCGTCTTCGGCACGAATGGGCCGCACCTCGACCTGCCAGCCGTTTTTCAGCGTCACCCATTCTCGCAGCTCTTCAGGGTAAGGCATGATCGCGAAACGGGCTGGAGGCCCGAGATCCATGGCAAAATCCACGGCTAGCATGCCGTCGCGGTTGAGCAACAGCGGGTTCAGCTCAAGTCCGCGCAGCTCGCCCAAATCCGAGGCCATTTGCGACAGCTTCACCAGCAGTTGGCATAAGTGCTGGGTATCCCGATCGGGGTCTGATGAGTGTTCGCGTATCAAGGACGCGGCGTGGGTTCGATTGACCACATCCGCTGCCAAGCTCATGTTGAGTGGTGGTAACGCGACTTGCCGGTCGGCGAGGACATTGACTTTATAGCCACCGATGCCGAATACAATCAGCGGGCCAAATACCGGGTCCCGGGTAATACCCGCGCACACCTGCATGGAATGTTTGCCGCGTTGCATGGGCTGCAAACAGTATTCATGAATCGCATACTCAGGCAGTTTTTCATTGACCTTTTCGCCTAATCTACGTACGCCATCCGCCACCTGCTCGGGCGTTTCAAGATCCTGCAGCAGTCCTGCCGATATTTTATGCGGGTGCTTGCGATAACGATAAGGTCGGCAATTTCCCTCATGAACGACCTTCAATGCTTTTGGTCCTTCAATTTGAGCGGCAACCTCAAGCGCCTGCTCCGCACTGGTTATGTAATAGCTAGTCGCCGCGGGTATGCCATACGCTTCAAGCACCTGCGCGGTTTCAGAGTGGCTTAACGTCTGGCGCCCTTGTGCTTTGGCCTCGCTGATTAACGTTCGACACTGGGCGCGAATCTCGGCGCTGGTAGAAAACGGCAGGCTGGGAGGCGTTTCCTGAAGCAACTGCTGAACTCGCTGATAGTCCACCATGTGCATAAAGGCTTTCACCGCCTTTTCGGGCGAAATATAAGTAGGAATGCCCGCCAGATTGCATTCGTGGCGGGCGTTCAATGCTTCTTTCAGGCCCATCCAACTGGTCAACAGGTTACGACGAAACGCTTTACGATTAGCAATCAATGCCTGTGCAGTCACCAGCGAGGGCGCGAGCCGTGTTGGCGCATGCACCACGAGCACTGCGTCCACATTGGCATCAGCGGCCACAATGCGCAGCGCTTCGACAAACCGTTCGGGTGTGGCATTGCCGCCTAAATCGACGGGGTTCTCCCCGGGTTTGCTGACATCTACCTGACTTTGATGCAATGCCTGCTGTGTTTCTTCGCTAAACTCAGCGAGCTTGCCCCCGGCACTCACCAGTTTATCGATGGCGAGCATGGCAGGGCCCAATCCGTTGGATACCACCGCCAAACGGTCGCCACGAAGCGGCTTCATGCGCGAAAGCGTTTCCAAGGCGTCTAGTAGCTCGTCGGAGTCGTTTACGCGCACCACGCCCGCGCGAGAAAAAGCCGCGTCAAACACCACGTCGCGATTGGCAATACCTGGTGTCGGTGCCATGCCGGAAATATCCGAAGCAAAGGTTCGGCCGCTTTTGATTGCCAGCACTAGTCGGTTGCGGGAGGCATCACGCACCGCCGTCATGAAATGCTGTGCATCGGATATTCGTTCAAGGTGGAGCAATATTGCCTGCGCTGGCGAGAATTGATTTACGTAATCGATTAGATCCGGCAGCAGCACATCAACGCTGTCACCCACGGTAATCAGGTGTGAAAACCCCACATCGCGCCCTGCGGCCCAATCAATCATGGCGTTGGCCAGCATGCCCGACTGGCCTAGGTAGGCCACACGGCCTGCCTTGACGGGTTGGCTGGCATACGACGCGTTAAGTTTTTTGGCCGGCACGATAAGGCCCATGCATTCAGGGCCTAGAACGCGGATGCCTGATTCCCGGGCGGCACTCAGCATGCGCTCGCGAATCGACCCTTTATTGCCCTTGTCGCGGTCCAGATAAGCGCCGCCGGACAGCACCAATGCCGCTTTTACGCCAAACTTGCCTAATTGATGGATTAATTTGGGCACGCCTTCAATGGGTGAGCAGATAACGGCGAGGTCGGGCACCTCAGGCAAGTCTTCAATGCGCTTGACACAGGGGTCGCCGAAGACCTGATCATAACCTTTCAGGTTCACCGCCCAACGCTGCCCCTTGAACCCGCCTTCATGGATATTGCGAAGGACCAAGCCCCCAAGCGAGGCCGGGTTCTCTGACGCGCCGATGACGGCAAGCGTGCGGGGTTCAAAAAAATGGTGCAAGAAACGTGTACTCACGTTTGCCTCTCCTGAAGCGGTGCAGCGCGATGTAAGACTTATGGACACTGTCGCGCATCAGTGTGTCGCGATTAAGGTGATGCTATCCATCCTGGAGCGCTTGAATGATCACTGCCTACCTTACTCACCCGGACTGCTTATTGCATCACATGGGACCGGAACACCCTGAAAATCCTCAGCGACTGGAGGCGATCCGAGCGCGTTTAGCGTTATCAGGCCTATTACAGCAAACCATGCAGTCCGATGCCAAGGAGGCGGATGAACTGGCGCTTAGCCGTGTTCACGCTACGCGCCACCTTAACGCCCTCACCAAGTGCCTGCCTGAAGAAGGTATCGTACCGCTTGATAACGATACCTTGATGAACCCGGATAGCCTGAAGGCAGCACGTCTGGCGGCCGGTGCGGTCATCAAGGGAATTGATCAGGTCTTCAAGCGCCAGGCCGACAACGTATTTTGTGCTATTCGTCCACCTGGGCACCATGCTGAAGCGGCCGAGGCAATGGGGTTTTGCTTTTATAACAATATCGCCGTCGGCGCAGCCTATGCCAAAGAACGTTATGGAGCCCAACGAATTGCGGTGCTGGACTTTGATGTTCACCAGTGCAATGGCACCATCGATATTTTCAAGAACGACCCGAGCGTGCTGATCTGCACCAGTTTTCAATACCCGTTCTATCCTTGGCGGTATTTGCGCAGCGAATGGCAGAATGTGGTCAACACGCCTCTAGAAGTCGGCACCGACGGGCCTGAGTTTCGTCGTCTAATTGAAAACCAATGGCTACCGGCGCTACATCGCTTCAAACCAGATTTAGTGCTGATCTCAGCAGGATTTGATGCCCACCGTGACGACCCCATGGGCGATGTGTGCTTAACGGACGAGGATTTTTACTGGGTCACGCATTTGGCGATGGAAATTGCCACGCTGTACGCCGATAACCGGCTGGTCTCATCGCTGGAAGGTGGCTATAACCCAACATCGTTAGCAAGCGGTGTCGAGGCTCACCTGAAAGCCTTGCTGGGTTTACCCTTTTCAGTTGCGCCCTAACCAAACAGCCCTTATGCCACCTATGCTATGATGCGCGTTTTTAACAGACGCTATCGTGACCATTATGACCGCAACTTCGGAAGAGCATGCGGCGTTGCGCATTGCATCGGGATGTAAGCCCTTTGTTGAGCCGCTGCGTCTGGGCGAGCGGCTCAAGCAGATCCGCCTTGCTAACCACTGGACATTGGAAGACGTCAGCCAGCGTACCGGTTTGGCGAGATCCACGCTGTCTAAAATTGAAAACGATCAGGTGTCACCCACCTTTTCAGTGGTGCAAAAGCTGACAACGGGCCTCAATATTGACCTGCCCCAGTTGTTAACACCACCTAAGCGGGAACGTTACACGATGGGGCGACGGGATCTTACCCGCAAAGGCAAAGGCCAGCTGCACCCCACGCCGACCTATGAGCATGAACTTTTAGGCCATCAGCTAGCGCAAAAACGCATGATTCCGTTTAAGACCATTGTTCGGGCGCGGCATTTCGACGAATACCACCAGTGGGTGCGTCACGACGGTGAGGAATTTCTCATTGTTTTACACGGCGATGTGATGCTTTACACCGAATTTTATGCGCCTTTGGTACTGGCCGAAGGTGACAGCCTGTATTTTGACAGTGATATGGGCCACGCATTGATTTCGACCAGCGAGGACGACGCTGTGGTGCTGTCAGTCTGTACCCGCGGGGAAGACCCCAACTGATGTCAATGAAACACCTGAATACGCTTCAAAGGCAGTTGGTGGGTTTGGGAAGCCCCGCAATACGCGCCACCACCTTGGCGGTGCTGCCAGGGAAGAGTCGCATCAGGTAAATAGAGCGGCCTTTGTCATTGCCCAGCGCCTGCTGGGTGGCTTTGACGAGGGGACGCATCGCAGGGGCCATTTCATAGCGCGTATAGAAATTTCGCGCCAGGCGGATGATTTCCCAGTGCTCAGGCGTTAATTCGATCCCTTCATCGTCGGCCAATTGTTCAGCAACGGCTTCCGACCAGTCATTCATCTCGGCCAAGTACCCTTCCGGGTCAAGCGTCACGATAGTGTCGGTATTCTCCATCGGTCTACTCACTCGTTACGAATCTAATACCAGGTGACTGACTGTGCATGTTGCTCAGTCAGTGTTACAAATCCGGCCATGTCCACGGTTGCCAACCTATGATGGGTAGCGGTGCCGGCTAGCCCCCTGGCAACAAGGTCTTCTTCCAGCAAAAACACCGCGTACTCTGTTTGTGTCCAGCAGGGTAAACCCGGGTTTAACGCCGCCGTTACCCCTTCCTCGATCAGCAACAGCGTATCGCCCGCCTGAATGGCCTGCTCGACCTGTTGGGCTACTTCGCTGGTGGGCGCAGTGGTCAAAATATGCAGGATCATGGAACACCTAGAAGTTGAGGATCGGCCGATCTTGGCTAAACAGGGCTTTCACCTGTCCCTCGCTGAGCGGCGTTATACCATCCACCAATGCCTCCAGGGGAAGGTTGAGGTCATCGAGCGTTCGCTGGGGGACGTTTAACTGGTCGATATCATACATCTCAAGCATGTTGATCGTTGGCAGGCTGGCCTTTTGCCCCGGTGCGCCGGCCTGCTGTTCCTTGCACAGTGCCAGAGCCCCCTGCCCCATAAACATCAGCCTGACGGATTGACCAAAGGCGGCAGCTACCAGCGCAGCGTCGAGACCCTCGCGCAGCCAGTTCGAGTTATGGGGAGCATGACGGATGATTACCAGCAGGTCTTCAGATGCGTGCATGATCGGTCTCAACTGGCAAAGGTAATCAAACGATCGCAGCGCTGTTGAAGCGTCAGCAACTGGCCTAACCCCGTCAACTCAAAAGGCGCCGCCAAGTTAAAGGCATCGTGACCATGGCGCGTCGCTTCAGCCTGGCTGACGATTCCACGTCGCAGCGCCGCAGCAATACAGACATCCAGCGTCACAGCGTGTTCTTCGTGTAGCGCCTTCCAGGCATCGCGCAGGTTCAGCTCATCCTGCGGCGGAGTCATTAGCAGTGATGCATTATGAACACCGTCATGATAAAAGAAAACGCCAACAAGCTGGTGTCCTTTGGCAAGCACCGCATGAGCAAACCTGAGCGCCGAATGAGGCGCTGGTTGGCTGTAGGGAGCCCCCATTACTAATAGTCCGTAGTCCATTGCCCTTGCCTATCGTGGTGGCTAATGACATCGCCCATGTAATAAAAAACAGACCCTAATAATAGGGTCTGTTGAGACATGCAGCTCTGCGCCTAACGCCAGATGGGTTAGTCGTTGCTCATAAAGCCGAGCAGCGACAGCAGGCTGATAAACAGGTTGTAGATGGAAACGAAGAGCGTGATGGTCGCCAGAATATAGTTGGTCTCGCCCTGGCGATGAATGATTTCACTGGTTTGGTAAAGAATGGCTGCTGAAGAAAACAGCACAAAACCAGCCGATACCATCAGCGATAGCGCGGGGATATTGAAAATAAGCCCCGCCACCATCGCGAGCACCAGCACAATGGCACCTGCCAGCATAAAGTTGGCAAGGAAGCCAAAGTCTTTCTTCGTTACCAGTGCGACGGCTGAAAGACCGATAAAGGTAACGCCCGTCATTGCCAAGGCGTTCATTATCAACGCGCCGCCATTGGGCAGTGCCAAATAGGCTGACAGGATAGGCCCTAACGTAAAGCCCATAAAGCCAGTGAAGGCAAATGTAGACAGCAGCCCTAACGCTGAGTTGGCCGTTTTATGGACCAGGAACATCAGGCCATAGGCACCGATAAAGAACACGAAGATGTTCATTTGCTGAACGCCCATCGCGACGGAGGCGCCTGCGGTTACCGCAGAGAAGAGTAGCGTCATCGCCAACAGCGCGTAGGTGTTACGCAGCACTTTGTTGGTGCTAACCGAGTTGGCTACACCGCCAGTGGCTGATTGCGCAATATGTGAGTCGTTGTAACTCATGTGTTCATGCTCCGTAATTATCTGTCGAACAATGGACCAGCATGCCGTTACCGAGTTCCAGACGCAAGCCTTTGTCTTCCACGCTAAACATCTTTCTATAATATGTCAGTTTAGCAAGTATTGGCTATGCTTGCTGGACATCTCTCTGGATACCAAAATGATGAAGAAAATTCTACTCCCCTCCTGCGCATTAGCGCTGTTAACGTTGAGTCAAGCGTCACTGGCTTTTTCTCCCGCTGGTGAAAGCATTTCATACACGGTGGATGAAGAAAATTTCGAGGGCTATTTCGTCTCAGGGGGCGACGACGTACAAGGCAGCGTACTTATCATTCATGATTGGGACGGATTGGATGATTACGAGCGTCAACGTGCTGATATGCTCGCTGATCAAGGCTACGATGTATTCGCCGTGGATCTATTTGGTGAGGGTAACCGGCCCCAGGCAGTTGAAGATAAACGAGCCGCCACCAATCGGCTTTACGACGATAGAGAACGGATGCGTGCACTCACGCTGGGCGGCCTGGCGCAGGCAAGAGAAGAAGGCGCCGCCGAGCAAACGGTAATCGCAGGGTACTGCTTTGGCGGTGCAGTGGCGTTAGAAATCGCCCGCTCTGGAGAAGCCGAGGGCATTGCGGCTTACACCAGCTTTCATGGTGGTTTAACAACGCCCGAAGACCAATCTTATTCAAGTGATACCGCGCCTATCTTTATTGCCCACGGGGGAGACGACTCCTCGGTGAGCCTCGACGATGTGGCGACCCTTGCGGATGAGTTGGAAACCGCGGATGTTACCTATGAAGTTGGTATTTATTCCGGCGCGCCACATGCCTTTAGTGTCTTCGGAAGCGATGCCTACCACGAACGTGCCGACCAGCGTTCGTGGGCGGCCTTCAATGACTGGCTGGACGAAATGCTTTAACTATCCGGGTCTTTGGCAGCGCATTGCGCCGCCAAAGATGGTGGTGTACGTTAGCTTTGCACTTCTTTCTCGTCATTTTTCTGCGGTGTGATTTTGACCACCGGCGTTTGACGGGCATCCTGAGGGGAGTTGTAGAGACGCACATCAATGACATGCAGTACTGCTAATTGTGCGAACAGCACAGCAAAACAAACAATCAGACCTTTTAGCATGGTGGTTGTCCATAAGGGCTCCCGATGAGCCTTATAGCTGCATAGTAGTGCAATGCTCCGCCAACACAATCGATATTTCACGCACAGCTTGCTAATTGTTTTGCACCTGACAGCGTAGACGCCAACCATGCTGGCAAGCGTCGTTCCAGATAATAACCAGGTGCCCAGGGCGTGCCCTCAATAAAACCCACATGCCCACCCTGGCGATGAAATTCAAGCGCCACATGAGCCGGTAAGGACGATGGTTGCGGTGCACTTTCAGGGTAAAGAAACGGGTCGTCCTGCGCCTGGATAATCAGGGTCGGTACACTGATCGACGAAACAAAATACAGACTGCTGCATCGCTGGTAGTAATCGGCAGCGCTTGAGAAACCGTGCAGCGGTGCCGTTACCCGTTCATCGAAATCCCAAAGCGTGGCAATACCTCTGAGCGACCCCAAGGCTAAAAGCTTGGCGTACTCGTCAGGGTCGCCATGTATTGCGAACCGCTGGCGTTTATCTACCATGTAGTGGCGTAAGTCGCGCAAAAAGCGCGCCTGGTAAATCTTCGACATCCCCTGGTTAATTCGCTTGGCACTGTGATCCAATCGGAACGGCACCGAGATAGCAGCCGCCGCCTGCAATGGCGTTGCACTGCCCTGCTCGCCCAGGTACTTCAACAGCACATTGCCGCCAAGGGAATAACCAACGGCCGCCAGAGGCCTGCCTGGTTGGCGAGCGGATAGCATTCCAATGACATCGGCTAGATCTTCGCTAACGCCCGAGTGATAGCCGCACGCCAGGCGGTTGGGCTCCCCCGAGCAGCCACGCCAATTCACAGCGACACTCTGCCAGCCTTTCAAAGCGAGCGCTTGCTGTTGTCCTAAAATGTAACGCGATGAAGAACTACCGGTTAGTCCATGCAGCAAAATGACGCACGGCGTGTTGTCGTCACTACGGCCAAACCAGTCGAGATCCACAAAGTCCACATCTCGCAGCGTCATACGCTCTCGCTTACGCGCTAAAGGCAGCCCTGATCGAAAAAAAGGGCTATACAGTGTTTGCGCATGGCCGCCAAGCAGCCATCGGGAAGCAAGAAAGGTGGACATCGACTGCATCATCCATGAAGAAAAGAAGTAATAATGGGAGCGATCAACGCTAAGAGGGATCAGTCATTAACGGTCACGTCTCTTAAATCATCAATGCTCACACCCTCAGGCAACTCTGATTCCGAGCTAGGTACCCACACTGGAGATAGGTCGCTATCTTCTCGACCATCGTCAAAATGGTGGCCGGGCAAACGATATACTACTCGCTGATTATGATGGTCCCAGGCGAAAATGCGGTCCATACATACGTCCTTATTCATAAGCCAGATAATGACTGCCAGTGTAGTACAGAGAGAGTGGACTCAGTAAACAAGTGTGATATCTAACAGTTGGCTTATCAATGATTGTAGAGCGCACGCATCATTAATCCGAACTCTCCAGCTGGTAACGGTTTATTGGCATAAAAACCTTGAAACTGATCACATGAAAGGGAGCGAAGATAGTTAAGCTGCTCTACCGTTTCCACACCTTCAGCAATCACTGTGAGGCTTAATGTTTTGCCTATTTCGATGATTGCCTCCGTCAGTTTTTGATTCTTAGTACAATCGATCATGGCATATATAAATGAACCATCGACCTTGATCGAATCGAGCGGAAAATCTTTCAACCTGGCGAGTGAGGAATAACCGGTACCGAAGTCATCAATTGCAACCCTGACGCCCATTTTTTTAAGTTCTTTGAGAATCCGCACCGTCTGCTTGACGTCATACATCATCATGCTTTCTGTGATTTCCAGCTCAAGTAGTTCAGGCGCCATACCAGTCTCCCGCAGCACGGTATTGATATCGTCGAAAAGGCCTTTATCAAGGAACTGGCGTGCGGAAAGATTCACCGCCATGCTCAATTCTGGAAACCCTTCCTTTTGCCAGGCTACATTTTGCCAACAAGCCGTCTTGAGCAGCCAGCGGCCAATAGGAATGATGAGCCCATTTTCTTCTGCTATAGGTATGAATTCCATGGGCGCCATCAGCCCTAAATCTGGATGTTGCCAGCGTAATAGTGCTTCCATTCCCGTGACCTGACCGTTCATATCCTGCTTTGATTGGTAATAAACTTTAAATTCTTGATTCTGCAGCGCACGGCGCAGGCTCGAGTCCAGGACAAAGCGCTCCAAAGAATCTGAATTCAATGTTTCGGAAGAGAACTGGACATTATTTTTTCCTTTCTCCTTGGCGTAATACATCGCAATATCAGCACTTTTGAGCAGTGATTGCTCGTCTTCCCCGTCTCTAGGGAATAGGGCGACGCCAATACTCACTGTGATGTGAAGTTCCTGGCCCGCTAGCGTGAATGGCACTCTGACAGTCGAAAGAATTTTTTCAGCGACGATTTCCGCTTGTTTGATTGCCTCAATTTCAGGAAGCAACACTACAAACTCGTCCCCGCCCAGGCGCGCTACAACATCGCTTTCACGCACCGCCTCACAGAGGCGCTGCCCCATTTCCTGAAGCAACTCATCGCCAGCGTCATGGCCCAGTGAATCATTGATAATTTTGAAACGATCAAAATCAAGATAAAATAACGCCAATTTTGTGTCGTAGCGACGCGAATGATGCATACCTTGGGTTAGCAACTGGGTGAAGAAGGCGCGGTTGGGCAGCCCAGTGAGGCTGTCATGAAAGGCGAGGTATTCCACACGCTGAGCATGGGCGATACGCTGTTCCATATTGCGAACTTGTGCTCGCTGGAGCTTCCAGCTCAGTCGGCCAAGTAAGGCCAAAACAATTAGAAGCAGAAGGCTTGCCAGCATGGCACGCCACAGGTACGTTTGCTTAAGCTCATTGGCGGCGGCCAAACGCTCAGCTTCAGAGAGCCCAACGACGATGGCGAGGGGGAACTCGAACAGTTCCCTGGCCACGGTATAACGCGGAACCTCATCCCACGGATTAACCGTTACTGCAGCCGATGTTTCAACGTCTCCGCTGTCGGCCAATATGGTTTCGTAATCGACTTTCTGATTCGCACTGATGTGATCGCCAGTCCGTTTGATTCGCAAAATACCATCGGTACCCACTAGGGCCAGCACCCCCTGCTCACCCAGCACCTCTGACTCATAGCTGCTGACGAAATAGCCAGCATGTACCGATACCGTCACTATGACTTCCGAGTCCATATCATCCACTTGTGCACGCCGACTGAAGAATAACTCCCAATCATCAGATTGCTGATTGAACCAAGGTAACCCCACCACCATTTCTTGGGTTTCCTGAGCGAAGCGATAGTAATTATGGATCGCCATATCCGGATGGGCGAGAACCTCTGTGCTAGCAAGCACGTTGCCCCAAGAATCGGTAACGCTAACCGTGAATAAAGACTCAGGCGGTAGCATGCCCCGTGCACGTAAATCTCCCAGTACCGAAGGTGCAGACTGGCCATCGAGGCTGTATAGAACTAGTTTCAGAGTTGTATCAATCTCACGCAGCGCCCGTACTATTTGTGCCTCGTAGGTATCAGCGGTGTCCTCGGCAAGCGCCGCAGCTGTGCGTTCTGCTGACGCTTGCTCCCTGCTAACAAGGTGAAGGGTTGTGGTCCAGATCACCACAAGTGCTATCACCGCAATGCTGGTAAACAAAACGTAGGGTTGGATCAAGCGATCTAACCAACACTGAACAACACTAGGGTCTGAAGACTGCCCATTACGTTTCATTTCATTGTTGTTATTCAATCAACACCACCCGTAGTCTCTCATCAGTGATACTCGAATCGAGATAGCCAATGGCACGTGGTGACGTCGCTATGGTGTTTGCCATAGCGACGTCGTTGGTAACCAGTGGCGGAGGCTGCCCACGGCCAGTGAAGATCAGCTTCGACCTATGCGCCTTGATCTGAGTGGGCGTCATTTCCAAGTAATATCGATAAAACTCGCTATATACAGGTGAGCTCTCCCGCTGGTCGAAAGGCTCCACGGCAGCGCCATTGGAAAAGCGATTCAACCTGCCCAAGTAAATATCTCTGAGCTCAGAGCGCGACAAGGTCTCGGTCGGGTTTTGTGCTGAGACCACTACCACCACTTCAGCCAAGGCGGTGTTAACCATTAGGCTGAAGAGTAGGCCCCACATACTAAATATCCGTCGCATGGGCACCCTTAAAATACAAAGTCGAGCGCGAAGCTGAAGAGGTTGACCGTACCGCCGGGTTCAAACTCCGGCTGGGTGTTAACCAAGAAACCGGGAGATCCTGAATCCAGGTTCATATGGTCGTATTGTGCTTTTAGCGCCATGTTAGGAGTAAAATCCCAACGAACGCCCAACGATAGGCTCTCCTGACGAGGCTGGGATTTCACAATGGACTGTAGGAACGCATCAAGTTCCTCGGTGTAAGGCTGTGACAGACCGGGGTTGGAGGAGCTATTGTGAATACGTTGCTGAGCGTAAGTCAGGTACGGCGTGATGGTTCCGAAGCGGTAGCCGCCGGTGACATACCAACTGCGGCTATCTGCAAACAAACTCCGGCTTTCCATTTGGGTCCATTCTCCCGTTAGGAACCAGTCGCCCGCATCATAACTCGCCCCGAGAGTGAGCACCTCGAAACGTTTGTCATCCAGATCGTAGCGGTTGGCGAGATCATTGCCCTCTGGCCCGAACATCCGATAAATATCGAAAAGGGGATTGAACTCATCAATGGTCAGGCGAGTTTGGCTATAAGCTGCAAAAAAACTGACGCTTCCACGTTCCAGCGTATTGCTGATCGTCAGCCCTTCCCTGGCCTGGGCTTCGCCCTTGGACCAGCCGCCGTTTCCGTCGGCAAAAGGAAATGCCTTGTCGGCTTGGCCGTAAGTAGCCTGAAGAGTATTGGTGAAGTCATCGAAGCGGAACCGATAGGCAGCATCAATACCATCAACGTTGGAGACGGGTACGGTGCGGTAGACTTCTTCAGGAGGTCGGATCCAGGGTATCGCGTATCCCACTTTGCGATACTCTGAATTCATGAAGGTAGGCAACACTACACGGCCCGCTCTAAGGCTCAGCTCAGGAGTTATATCGAACTTGACATTAGCCCACTCAATATCTGGCGTGTAGTGGCCTTTATAGTCCTGCTCTACTATTACCTGCAGAACGCTTGACCACTGTGGTGCAAGGTTAGCGGTAAGTTGCAATCCGAGACGACTATCGACCTCCGCACTCCACTCGTTCTTGTGCCCTGCCCCCTTGGGCACAAAAATGTTGGAAACGAACGTTGCCTGGTCTTCATCAGAATGAACTATGCCGAGCGTGCCAAAACCGTCAAATGAGACACTGGGAGTATCGCCTCCATGCGCCTTTACGTCAGTCACAGAAAGGACCAATGCAACCGCCAGCGCGCTTTTTCGCTTATCCAAAGTTCATCCTTCGCCATCAGCGTTGCCGTATCACAAAAGGTCGGGGTGCCACGAGTAACGTGGTCTGCCATATCCTTAGCAACACCGCTATCCCTCACGACGCTATATGCATCTATGCTAGTTATCGGCAATACTTAAGATTACTTTAAGGGGCAGAAGATGCTTTGTAGTAATTTGTTGCGTTCTCGGTAATGTTTTCGTCCATCGGGAATTTTCGGCAGCACTCTGATTAAGGTTTGCAACGCAGGAAAGTAACGACCTCGTCAAAAAGGGCTGTTTCCCGTTAAATTCGTCTCTATAACATTCGCCTATGACGATACCCCTTCGCTATCGACAAGCCCGAGCTCCTTTAAAACCCTCCCTCGTTTGAGCAGCAGCGGCCCTGTTGTACGGGCTTGACCAGTGAATCAAAGAAGGTTGCTTCATCTTAGGGGAGCGTTGACGCGGCCAAGAATACTGTTGAGCGCTTGGCATTATTATCGATAACAAAACCTGATACGGTAAAAACCTTTCTAGGGATAAACTTCTCAGCACCTGTCCGTAATGGGGCCCGTCGGGAAAATAATCATTAAACGGTATGGGAGTGTTGGCTTATGGCACGGCAGGCGTCGACGTGGCTCTTAGGTGTGAGGGAAAGAAAGACTTCATCGTCTTTTCTTCTGGTGGTTTTGTGCTGCATAGGCATATTGCTTTCCGCAGGAGCCTTGCTTGTAAATCTTACCGGTGGCACACCAAACGAGAATGCCCACTTCATGTATGTGCCTATTTTTCTGGCTGCCGCCATCTACGGAATCGTGGGTGGTGTGGTTGCCGGATTATTCGCGGGGTTGATGCTGGGGCCCGTTATTGGCGGAAACATAGACAGCATAAGTACGATCATAACCACCTGGGGTGTGCGCGCGCTCTGGTTCATGGCGATTGGTGCCAGCTCTGGATTATTGATCCAGATAATTAACTTCCTGAGCAATGAACAACGAAAAAAAGTGTTGCATGACCCTTCGACAGGACTACCCAATCAGGCAGCTTTGATTGAAGACCTTGCCGCTCAAATTACTCCGGAATCTCTTGAGAAAACGCCAATTGCCGTCGTCCTGATTCGTGCCACTGACCACAATGAGTTTGTTGAGGTGTTTGGTATTGAAGAAGGTGATCGAATTATCTACACGGTCAGCCAGCAACTAAATCAATCTTGCCCTGAAGTCCAGAAGAGTTACCGCTTCGGTACTTCTGAGTTAGCCCTGATCGTTGATTATAAAAATGATGAAGACCTCAAGCGTGTTTCTCATTTATTGCATGCTGCCGCCTCGGCGACCTTTATTGTCGATGATGTACCGGTGCGAATCGAACCGGCGTTAGGGTTCGGACATGTACATAATGAGACGGACGTAACGCGTCACCCGCTGGAAATCGTTCGGCGAGCCCGTGTAGCCCTTGAAAAGGCCGTAACTCTGGAACGGCAAATGATGAGCTATGAGCCTGATTTTGATACGGCTAATCGAGATTCGCTCGAACTGATCGCCCGAGCGGAGAAAGGGCTCAAAGCCGGAGAGTTCGAGCTCCACTACCAACCCAAATTGCGGCTGGCTGACCGACATCTTGCCGGTGTAGAGGCATTGATACGCTGGCGGCGCCCGAACGGAGAAATAGTACCACCAGGCATGTTTATGCCTAAACTCGAGAGAACAAGCCTGATTGATGCGTTCAGCTTATTTGTCATCCAGATCGGAATCGAATATGCCCGTTCCGGGCTGTTGGTCCCGGTAAGTATAAACCTTACCCCGCGTAACCTGACTAACGATAGCCTGGTTGACGCGCTGATTGACAGTCTGCATGAATCGGGCGTGCCACCTGAATACATCGAAGTAGAAATCACTGAATCGGGGCTGATGCAAGAACCAGAGTCAACAATCAGGGGGCTTGGTCGCCTCCGAGATCACGGTATCGGCGTGAGTATCGACGACTTCGGCACGGGCTACGCCTCTTTCGCCTACCTGCGCAAGCTACCGGTCACGGGACTGAAAATCGACCGGGAATTCATCAGGCTACTCGAAGACGATGCCAAGACTCGACGTCTGGTCCTCGCAATGATTGAAGCAGGCCATGCCCTCGATCTTACTGTCACGGCTGAGGGTATAGAGACTGAGCAACAGGCCAATATCCTTACTGAGTTCGGTTGCGATCTCGGCCAGGGTTTTCTCTGGAGCCCGGCCCTGGAGGAAAGCGTGCTCTGTCAGCGGATGGCCTCCCTAGATTTCAACCATTCTTCTTCGTGATGTTATGGAATAAATGGGTGGCATACTGCTGGCAGGTGGAAGGGCGATACAAGCAATGCTGGTGAGCCATTTCCCTCTGGCCAGCGCACTTACGAGAACGCTACTGAATGGCTCTATGAAGGCCTACCATTGATGGACGTCAAAGAGGTGCTTGGGCACTCAACGATCAAGATGACTGAGAAATATGCCCACCTGGTTCCCCACCTTGCACGCGATGCGCTCAACCAACTGGGGAATCGCTCAGTACGGAGCACGCCGGCAGAGGTCGTCGAACATTCCCAGACACAATCTGGACACACTGAAAGACCGGTGCATTTAATTGAAGGCATGCTTAGAAGGAAACGGAGGAAATATAAACGATAAAAGCCCCGTAAAAACGGGGCTTTTATGTCGTGTTGGCGGAGGGACAGTCCGTTATTTTTATGTCTATCGCCATTTCATAATGACTATTAACAACATATAAATCATTAAGTTGCATTGCCTTTCTGTCTACCGAAGTCTATGGTGATCTATAATATATGGGGGACTACTTGGGGGACTGCCCAAGCCTTAGCTTAGGGGATAAGACCATGGCAATACACAAACTGAGTCCACGCAAGGTAGCTACTGCAGCCCCTGGCAAACATGAAGATGGTGGAGGGCTACGCCTTGTGGTTTCTGAAGGCGGGGCAAAAAAGTGGGTGCTCAGGTTTACCTTTCACAGTAAACGCCGAGAAATGGGGCTTGGCAGCTTCCCTGATACAAGCTTGGCTGAGGCTCGCAGCAAAGCTGAAAATTTCAGAAAGTTGGCCAAGGATGGCATTGACCCCATCCATGCTCGCGAGCTTGAAAAACAGGAACAATCTACACCGACGTTTATAAATTGTGCTGCACGGTATATCCAGTCACACCGTCGCAGTTGGCGTAATGCTAAGCATGCACGCCAGTGGGTGAGCACATTAAAAACCTATGCGCGACCAGTCATCGGTGACCTACCCATTGATGAAGTAACTACCCAAGATGTTCTCAAAATATTGACACCCATTTGGACGGTAAAAAATGAAACAGCTAAGCGTGTACAGGGCCGTATTGAAAACGTACTAGATTTTGCGGCTGCTCACGGCTACCGAGAGCCCATCAATCCCGCACGCTGGCGTGGGCATCTTGATAAGCTATTGGCAAAGCCATCAAAGGTTCAGAAGGTTACTCATCACCCTGCCATGCCTTACGACCAAGTGGCTGACTTCATGGAAGCTGTTAAAGATTTCAATAGCATGTCATCAAAAGCACTGCAGCTGTTGATTTTAACCGCGACACGAACATCAGAAGTCCTGAATGCTGAGTGGCATGAAATTGACCTTAATAACGCCACATGGACGATTCCTGCTGAACGTATGAAAGCTATGCGTGAACATCGGATACCCCTTTCCTCTCAGGCTTCGCAATTGCTTTCCGATTTGCCACAAGTCAAAGGGAATTCGTATGTGTTTCCAGGCATGAGGGCTGGGCGCCCTCTTTCGAATATGTCTCTACTGCAATTTATGAGAGGAATTGGCTATGGGCAAAGTGGCGAAAAAGGTAACTATGTTCCGCACGGCTTTCGCTCTAGTTGTCGTGACTGGACCGGCGAAGTCACTAGTTATCCTCGGGATGTTGCCGAGATGGCGCTGGCGCACTCTATCGAAAATAAGGTTGAAGCGGCCTATCGCCGTGGTGACCTGTTTGAGAAGCGGCGTAAGATGATGCAGGAGTGGGCTAATTACATCGCGTCAACTTTAAATAAATCGTTGTAATACTGATTGGAACAAGCGTAATGCACTTTCGCTTCGATCTGATAGCAGCTCAGCACAGCGTAAAAGTGCCTCATCTAGTCCCATAGGTCCATCGGCTAAGGACATGGCAGCAGTAACGCCTTCGTTGTAAGCAGACTGCCATCCTTCACCAAGGCTACCCGCCAGCACCACTACTGGCACTCCCATTTCCCTTGCGCAGCGAGCAATACCAATAGGTGTTTTCCCTGACATGCTCTGACCATCCAGCCTCCCCTCACCTGTAATGACCAAGTCTGCATACTCAAGTCGTTGCCGAAACCCCACCTGATGCATTACCAGTTCAATACCTGGACGCAGCTCTGCCCCGAGAAAGGTGCGTGCTGCAAAGCCCATCCCTCCGGCTGCCCCTGAACCAGGTAATTCACGGAAGTCGCCTCCCTGAGCCTCAGCTACCTTGTCTGCGAAATGTGCAAGCGCAGCATCCAGCATGACGACATTTTTGTCGCTAGCGCCTTTTTGGGGACCGAACACTACACTGGCGCCGTGTTCACCAACTAGCGGATTATCTACATCCACGGCCGTCTCAAAGATCACCTCTGACAGGCGCGAATCTAGGCCTTCAAGCTCCACTCGAGCAAGATTGGTCAGAGCCGCCCCGCCCGGTGGCAAAGGTCGTCCTTGATCATCAAGCAATTTTGCCCCCAAAGCCTGCAACATGCCTGCGCCCGCGTCATTGGTCGCACTCCCCCCAAGCGTGAGTATTACGCGCTCTGCATCAGCGTCCATGGCGGCGAGAATCATCTCACCTACCCCATGCGTGGAACTATGCAATGCCGTGCGTTCAAGAGGTGTCAGATGCTGAAGCCCAGATGCCTCAGCTAGCTCAATATAGGCTGTACGATTGACGGAGTGCCAGCCCCACTCTGCTTGCCGAGGTCGACCTAGGGGATCATTCACCTTCTGATAACGTCGCTCCGCTCCCGTCGCACCAATCAGAGCATCTAAAGTTCCTTCTCCACCATCCCCCATCGGGCAAGCATCCCACTGTGCAGAGGGTAATGCTCTCCGAATGCCGTCAGCGATCGCGCTGACGGCTTCCCTAGCCGATAATGCATCTTTATAGCTATCGGGCGCTACGATGATGCGCATCACTCGGCTCCTTTAGATTCTCTTTGGAATGGCGAATTGACCGCCGGGTACTGTTGCGCAGCATCGGTGTCACCGGGAGCATGATATGTTCTGGAGCAGTGTCAATCTGGTTGATCTGCGCCATCAATAACTCAGTAGCCTTTGACGCCATCAATTCGACTGGCTGTTTCAGCGTCGTCAGAGAATGACTCGGCCAAGCCGCCATCGGCACATCGTCAAAACCAATAACCGAAACGTCATCGGGTACTGCAAGACCAAATTCATGACGCAAAGTATCAATAGCTGCGATTGCCATCAGGTCATTTGCACAAAAAAGTGCATCGGGTTGTGACGAATTGGCAAACAGCCGTCTCGTCGCATGGCAGGCATCTGCATAGCGGTAGTTACCAATTTCCGCTGCGTGGCAGGCTAACCCCTCGTCGGCGAGCCCTTCTAGAAAGCCAGCTTTGCGTTGGAGATCGGTGGAAGAGTCTGGCAATCCTGCCAAATAGGCAATGCGGCGATGACCAAGTGAGGCAAGGTAATGGCCTGCCCAATAACCCCCGCTGTGGTTGTCGCTGCCGACCTGGCTGATGCCATCAAAGTTGACGGTACGGTTGATCACAACGAAAGGTATACCAAAATCCGCCACCTCTTCGGCTTGAGCGCTGTCCAGAGTAATAGCCAACATCAAAACACCCTCCACTTGGCTTCTGATAATGTCGTCGATTACTGTGGCGAAACCGCTATCTGATGGAGCGAAGAAAAGCTGAAGATGGTACCCCTGTTGCTGAAAATAGCGTGACGCTTTTTCCAACATGAAACTGTAAAAAGGGTTTTCGAGACTGTAAGTCACCACAGCAATGGTACGACTCGACCTGGTGATCAGCGAACGTGCAATAGAGTTGGGGCGATACCCCAGTTCCCGAGCTGCCTGCATTACCTTTTTGCGGGTTTTCTCCGCTACCTTGGCATTAGGCGAAAAGCTGCGACTCACTGCTGATTGCGACACACCAGCAAGCTTCGCCACATCGCGGGAGGTTACGGATTTTCTTTTCATGCATCACGCTCTCAGAGGGCCAACTAGTGTTAGACAGCCCGATTCACCAGAACCAAAGGCGGTGGCTTACCGCCCTCACTCGCACAGCTTTTCAAGTGACCGATACTGATCGATCTTTTTCACGTAAACCGTGCTGTTATCTAATGCGCCTTGCACTTCTTCATCGGTAAGCTCTCTGACCACCTTAGCGGGTACACCCACAATTAACGAGCGCGGAGGAAATCGTTTGCCTGAGGTGACTAGAGCCCCTGCACCGATGATGCAATGATCACCAATCTCAGCACCGTTAAGTAGCGTGGCGTTCATGCCCACTAGTACGCCGTCGCCAACTTTACAACCATGTAGCATGGCTAGGTGGCCAACAGTTACCTGACAACCGATGTTGACTGGATGTCCGGGATCGGTGTGTACCACACAGCCATCCTGCAAATTACTCCCATCTCCAACGCTGATAGGTTCATTATCTCCGCGTAGCACAGCGCCAGGCCAGACAGATACTTTATTGGCAAGATGAACACGCCCAATCAGCGTAGCTTCTTCCATCACCAAGGCGCCCGACGCTATGTCGGGAGTGTTGCCTTCAAGTCGATACACTGGCATTTGATAACCTCCTTAGAAGCCGACTTGGTCGGCTCCTTTAAGCTGAAGCATTTCTCGTGCTTCTTCGGGCGTTGCTACTTCAAAGGAAAGACCCTCGAGTATTTCGCGAACTTTGGCTACTTGATCTGCGTTGCTTTCAGCTAGCTTTCCGGGGGAAAGCCATAGCGAATCTTCAAGACCGACGCGTACATGGCTCCCAATGGCCGTCGCTTGAGCGGCAATACGCATCTGGTTACCTCCGGCACCCAGAACCGACCATTCGTAGTCGTCTCCGAATAGGCGGTTGGCGGTTCGGCGCATATGCATAACATCCTCAGGGTGGGGGCCGATACCGCCCAGGATGCCAAACACACTTTGCACAAACACTTTTCCGCTAATAATGCCACGGTCCATCAGATTGCGTAGATTGTAGAGATGGCCAATATCGTAGCATTCGCACTCAAATCGGGTGCCGTTCTTTGCACCAAGCGTCATGGCCTTTTCGATATCAGCAAAAGTGTTCTTGAAGACCAGGTCACGACTATTCTCTAGATGGGCACGCTCCCATTCGTACTCGAGATTTTCATAGCGGTTGAGCATGGGGAACAGCCCAAAGTTGATCGACCCCATGTTCATAGAGGCAAGCTCGGGTTTGAACTCCATGGCTGGCCTCATGCGTTCTTCCACGGTCATATGCGGGCTGCCACCAGTGGTAAGATTGATGACCGCATCGGTGGCTTTCTTGATACGCGGTAGAAAGCGCTCGTAGATCGCTGGATCTTGTGTGGGCTTACCATTATTAGGATCGCGGGCATGAAGGTGAAGTATGGAAGCGCCCTCCTCAGCAGCAGCAATGCCGGCCTCGGCAATTTCCTCAGGTGTCACCGGCAGGTGTGGAGACATGGACGGCGTATGGATGGCACCGGTTACGGCGCAGGTAATGATGACTTTGCGCTTGTTAGCCATTGAAAGTCTCTCCTTGCAAGATCAAAAATTATTGGGTCTCGATATGACGCTGATGCGCCATCAATGCCATTAGGCGGCGGTCGCGCCAAGCTTGCCGCTTTGCTAGGCCTTCGGAAGGTAGCTGCTCTCGTCGTTCCTGTCCTAGGGCAGCCAGGGTGGTGACATCCCAGGGGTCATCATCCCCGCGCTGTCGGTCGACATCGCGGTAAAGTGGGCCATAGCGATCGCCATAATCTACGACTCCGTTAGGCGCATTAAGGTCGATGGTTTCGAATGGCCCCATAAACGACCAGCGCAGTCCAAGACCGTGTTTGACAGTCTTGTCCAGATCCTCAGCGGAAACATAGCCATCACGAAACAAGCGTAACGATTCGTTCAGTAATGCGCCTTGCAAACGATTGAGTATGAAGCCTTGAATTTCCTTGCGAACCAGGATTGGGGTCTGCTGCGCTTCTTCCATCAATTGCATGGTGCTGTTAACCGATACTTCCGAAGTAGCGGGTGATGGGGCTACTTCAACTAAAGGAATCAAGTAAGGTGGATTGACAGGATGGGCTACCAAGCAGCGCGCAGGGTGTTTCAGGTGATCCGTGAACCGGGACGCGGAGATACCGGAGGTGGAACTAGCCAGCACGGTATCTGGCGCTACCACCGACTCAAGCTCGTTATAAATACGCCGTTTGGCAGCAACGTCTTCTGGCCCACATTCCTGAACGTATTCAACACCCATCATGGCGTGTGCGAGGTCACTTTCTGTCTGAATGAGGGATAGAGGTGCCTCAACGTCCTCGATCAAGCCCACCTGTTGTAAGTCCTGAAGAGATTGACGAATAGCGTCTCGGGCTTGGTCCAGAGCATTAGCATCAACGTCATACAGGCATACAGTCATACCGCTTCGGGCAAAAACAATGGCCCAAGCGCGACCAATCAAGCCTGCGCCGATTATTCCTATACGTGCTGTCATGGGATGGCTCCTATATCGGTCACAAAGATTCGACGTTGGCACAGACACTCAGCGCCTGACCCGAAATATTGGTGCCCCCCGGAGCTGACAGGAACAGAGCCATAGCCGCAATATCGGAAGGCTCGACCATGCGTCGCATGGATATCTTGGAAAGATTTTCCTGTTCCATTTCGGCATAGCTGAGCCCGCGCTTGGCCGCTCGGTCTTCAATGACCTTTTCGATACGTGGCCCACGCACGATGCCGGGTAAAATTGCGTTGACTCTCACTCCCTCTGGGCCGAGCTCGCTAGCCAAGCTCTTGGTCAGGCCGACCACAGCCCATTTGCTGGCGGCATAAGGCGTACGGTAGGCGAAGCCCAGGCGGCCTGCGACCGAAGCCAGGTTGATAAGCAGTCCCTGGCTTTCCTTCAGTAACGGCGTCGCCCGGTGAGCAACCCGGTACTGACCATTGAGATTGATGTCGATGGTGCGGGTCCAGGTGTCATTGTCGATCTCATCGATCCCCCCGGTTGGCCCCGCGATGCCGGCATTATTAACCACAACGTCAAGCCCACCCAGAGAGGCGACATCTTGGAACAGCCGGTTGATGTCTTCTTCTAGGCTGACATCAGCCACAGTGTGTGATATTCCCTCGGGCAGCGAGGCCAATGCTTGGGTGTCGATATCACATACGTGCACTTGTGCACCTGCTTCCTTGAAGGCCTTGGCTATTGCCAAGCCGATGCCATTGGCGCCTGCTGTAATCAGCACTCTTAGGCCATAGCGCGGTGTCAGGCTTTCTAAGACGGTCATAGAGTTTTCTCCTTAAAGGGACTTACAGCGAAGGCAACCAAGTGGAAAGGAAAGGCAGCAAGCTGATGATTAATAGATTTATTAGTACGATGCCGACAAAGGGCAATACAGCCCAAGTGAGGCGCGAGATACCAACATTGGATATCTGAGACGCTACAAAGAGGTTGAGACCAACCGGTGGAGTGAACATGCCCATGGCCAAATTGACTACCATGATGATGCCGAAGTGGATCGGATCGAATCCGAAATCGATAGCAATAGGTAAAAGGATTGGCACGAAAATGAGGATCGCAGCTGCAGCCTCTATGAACATACCGGCTACTAACAGCAACAGATTCGCTAGGATAATGAAGAGCAACGGGCTATCAATGGCAGAAATCGCGAACTCGGATATCATATCCGGCACTCTAAGGCGTTGAAGAATGCGCCCATAGAGCCCTGCGGTGCCAATAATACTAAGCACCACAGCGGTGGTAACTGCCGACTGCTTGAGGATGCCGACTAGGTCAACCAACTTAATTTCGCGATAAATCACGAAGCCGACCATGAATGAGTAAACCACTGCAATAACTGCGGCTTCGGTCGGTGTAAAAATACCACCGTAAATACCACCTAGGATTATGACTGGCATAAAAATAGCTAGGATGGCCTTTCGCCCAGCGCGAAAAATATCCTTAAGGGAACTCTTTTCGTTACCTTTAAGGCCATTTGCCTTAGCAAAAAAGTAGGCAAAGATTATCAAAGTCAGTGTGACCAAAACTCCAGGCAGGATGCCGGCGATGAACATGTCACCTACGGAAACGTTTGCCGCAATCCCGTAGAGAATTAGCGGAATACTAGGTGGAATGATTACGCCAAGAGCGCCGGAAGCGGCTTGATTGGCAGCTGCATAACCACTTGGATAACCCTTGGACAACATTGCTGGGATAAGAATGGAGCCGATGGCTGCTGTAGTGGCGGCGCCTGATCCCGAGATGGCTGCAAAGAACAATGAAGTAACGATGGCTACCATCGCTAACCCACCCGTCATGCCACCGACTAGCGTATCCGAGAAATCTACCAGGCGTTTAGATATCCCACCCCCCTGCATCAAATAACCCGCCAGAATGAAAAACGGGATCGCCATCAATGGAAATGAGTTCACAGATGCTACGATCTGCTGGGCTACGACTACCAATGGCATTATGTCGCCCTGCCAGACTGTAACCGCAGAGGCTAACCCAAGAGAGAAGGCGATTGGTACACCGATGATGAACAGTGATATCAATAACAAGAACAGGAGAATAGCCATAGTCAAATCACCTCCTGCTTGGGACTTGGCGGTGTGCCGAGCACTTCGTCTATCAGCAAGCCCACGCTATTAATCATAATTACGATGCCACCTACTGGAACTGCGAGATATGGCCACATCATAGAAATCCGAGTGCTGGGTGCGGTTTGGGTTGAAACACGATCAGTCAATTCAAACCCGTATTTCACCATGATGAAGGCAAAGAGGAATGAACACAGAACGACGGCAATTCTCAGCAGGCTAGCCAACTTATTGCCGGAATATTCAAGCAGGATATCTACGGAAATTAGCAACCCATTTCGATAGGCATACCCGGCACCAAGAAACGTCAGCCATAACATGCAGAAACGAGCGATTTCATCAGAGAAATGCAGTGGGCTGCCTATAACGAATCGAGCAAATACCTGCCAGAAGATGAGCACGGTCATCACCAGCAGAAGCGTGGCTAGCCCCCAACCAATCAGCTTGTTGAAATGATCGATGACCCTGTTGGCTAGCAATAGATATTTCTTCATAGCTGCCTCACATTCAAGCGTAGCCCCGCAGAGGCTTAACCCCTGCGGGTATAGCGATTTCAGTAGTCGAAGTTGATGGCATCGTCGACGAGATCTTCACCGACAGTAGAGCTCCATTCATCGATCACCGGACGAACCGCCTCGCGGAAGGGATCAAGGTCGGGCTCGGTCACCGTCATTCCCAGTTCCTCAAGCTCTCCTTGGAAGCGCTCCTCCAGTTCCTGACTTGCTTCACGCTGAACGGGGAGAGCAGCCTGAGCCGCCTCCATGATGATGGCCTGATCTTCTTCACTGAACGAATTGAAGAGATCCAGGCCCATCATTAGAGGTGCTGGTGAGTAAACATGCTGAGTCAGGTTCAGGTAATCCTGCACTTCGTAGAAGTTGACGTCATAGATTGTGGCCAGAGGATTTTCCTGGCTTTCCATAACGCCTTGTTGCAGTGCCGTGTACACCTCAGTCCAGGCCATTGGAGTGGCGTCGGCACCTAAAGCTTCCCAAGTATCAACTTGAACGCGACTTTCCTGCGTGCGGTGATCAATACCATCTAAATCGCTTGGTTTCTCAAGTGGGCGTACCGAGTTAGTGTTATGACGGAAACCATTTTCCATCCAAGCAAGAAACTTAACGTTCATCTCTTCTTCGGCCAACTGAGCAAGCTCCTCACCATGCTCACTGTCCAGGAAAGCATAGGCATGCTCATGATTTTCAAAAATGTATGGAAGATCGAAGAGCAGGAACTCGTCCACAAAACCACCCATCGGGCCAGTCGATGCAATGCCAGCATCAATCATACCTAAACCCATGCCTTCGATGACCTCACGCTCAGCACCTAGAGCATTGTCATACTGAGGATCAATAGTTAGGCGGCCATCAGATAGGCGTTCAAGTTCTTCACCAAATTTAAGCACCCCGACGCCCTGCTGTGATTCGGGACCAAGCGGTAGACTCACTTCAATGACACGCTCTTCCTGCGCAAAAGATGAGCTAGAAGTGGCTAAAGCGACGGCAGCGGCCAGAGATGTAAGAGGTAAGGTCTTTTTGAGGAAATGTGTCATGCAGCACTCCTGGTCGTAGTCCAGCAATAAAGCTGTCTGTTTTGTGTTTGTAGTCAGTTACTTAATTCGATATGGGCTAACAGTCGAGACTCTGTCACGCTGCTCAAGCCCAAGTAAAGTTGTAGTAAATAATGAATACGTATGCAATAAAGCCTATTAAATATTTGGCAAACATAAAATATAAACCCATGATAATATTGAAAATATACTTTAGTATTATTTAGTGAATACGTATTCTATAATTTCCAAAATCTCTCTATGGGAGTATTTTGTCCTTAGAAAGCGGCCTACAAGTTTTGAATTGAATGTAGCCGTCTTACTTAACAGCCAGCAGCTCATTCCACTGTGTCGTGTAACGTGGCGTACGCCGCTCACTGCGTAGCGCCCAAGCGTTCCCTTTGCGGGGCAGGCCCATCTGGATGGTGCCTCGCCCCAGCTCCCGATTGAGCTTATCAACCGTGGCCATCAGACGCTCGCTTCGCTTGGCGTCTGCTTCGGTTTGCGGGGTCTCGGCGAGAGTGAGCTGGCGATTGGCCTTGGGGGAAAGGTCGAGCAGCATCAGGCCGGCTTTTTGGTAGGCGTAGCCCTTACGCCAAAGTTGCCGCAAGCCCTGTACCGCAGCGGCCGTGATCTCCCGATTATCGTCGGTGGGTCGTTCCAATGAGATGACGACGCGGTTGGTGTACTGCGGCAAGTCGTTGCGGAAGGGATTGGTGCGGATGAAGACCATCACGGCACTGGTCACGCTGCCTTGCTTGCGAAGCTTCTCCCCGGCCCTGGCGGCATGCTGCCTAAGCGCTTCGCGAAGATCATGCGGATTATTGGTCAGTCGTCCGAACGAACGCGATACCATGATCTGTTGTTTGGGTTCGCTCATGTTGTCCAGCTGTATCACCGGTTGACCCCTCAGCTCCCACACGATGCGTTCCTGGACCACGCTAAAATGCCGCCGTATGTGCTTCGGATCGGCTTCGCGTAGATCCCACGCTGTCTCGATGCCCATGACCCGCAGGCGCTCGCCAGTGCGGCGGGCCACACCCCACAGCTCCATGACGGGCAACTGTTTCAACAGCGCCTGGGTCTCGATGCTGTCAGCCATCAGCTTGCATACGCCCTGCTCCCTGTAGGCGGGGTGTTTCTTGGCGGCATGGTTGGCGACCTTGGCCAGGACGCGGGAGGGTGCAAAGCCCACCGAGACCGGAATGCCCGTCCACTGTTTAACCGTCTCTCGCAATTTTTGCCCGTAATCCTCCAGCTTGTCGGAGTCAAAGCCCTGGAACCCTACGAAGCTCTCGTCAATCGAGTACACCTCGACATGGGGTGAAAACTCGCCCAGCACCTCCGTGACGCGCCGGGACATGTCGCCGTACAAAGCGTAATTACTCGACAGTAGGATGGCTTGACGGCGGATCTGGGGCGACAGCAGGTGCATTGCCGCGCCCATCTCGACGCCAAGGGCTTTCAGTTCGTTGGAACGAGCCACCACGCACCCATCGTTATTTGAGAGCACGCCCACCGGCCGACCTTCCAGTGCCGGGTTGAAGACCCGCTCGCAGGACACATAGAAATTGTTGCAATCGACCAAGGCCATCATTGCAGGGTTGCCCCGGGCAGGCTGTGCAGCACATGAGTGACGACACCCCAGACGTGGTACTCCCGCCCGTCAATGGGAATGGGTGGGTAAGCGGGATTGCTTGCTTTGAGGTAGGTGCGTTGGCCAACCCGTTCCAGTCGTTTCACGGTCAGCTCGCCATCAACGCAGATCACCACAATCCGGCCTGGCAACGCATCCAGGCTGCGGTCCACGACCAACAAGTCACCGTGATGGATGCCATCCCCTATCATGGAGTCCCCCTCAGAGCGCACGAAGTAGGTCGATGCCGGGCGTTTGACCACATACTGGTGAAGGTCTAGGTCGGTATCCAGGTGATCATCGGCGGGGGACGGAAAGCCTGCACGCACGGCACTCGAATAAAGCGGTAACGGGCATAACGGGGCTGCAACGTCTGCTCGGCCCAGCAGGGAAACGGGCAATGACATGGTAAGGCGTCTCTCTATAACTGTATATATAGCCAGTATCAAGAAAGACGCCGGTTGACGCAACACCAACAAGGTCAACGCCACTTATTTTGAGATCTATATCACTCCCATGAACCCACCACAGGGATCGCTTCCCTGACCATAGGAGTGCCACTTATGCCACCACCCTGCTTTAACTGTGCTGAAACGCGCATGCTCAACCTTGATACCGCTCAACGGATCGGCACCACGGGGAGTTGCCTGATTGGCGGGGCGATCGGTGCCTGGCGATCAGTCGCGGTCACGGGGCCCTTGTCGATAGCCACTGCGCGCTTTCCGCTCGCCAAGCTGCCCGTCGCGATGATGGGTGCGATTGCCGGTGGACAGTCGGGGGCGCGGGTCGCCGCCCTGTTCTTCTCGCAATGGCTGCCGCCCGGTGAAGGCACCCCGTGGCTCTGCCTATCGTGCGGGCATATCTTTCGTCACCCCTTTCCGCCCCTGGCATCCGCACGCTGATACACCGCTTTATAGCGATACAGCTTATTCAACACCTACCCATGCGCTGGCAGCTCTGTCAGCGCTTTTTTTACGTCTGGAGAATGACCATGGCACATCTCGTTGAACAAATGGCTTACGTCGGCGCTACCCCCTGGCATGGTCTGGGGCAACAACTGACCCGTCATCAACCGCTAGAGGTCTGGCAACAACAGGCCGGTATGAACTGGCACATCGAAGAAGCGCCGGTGCGCTTTATTGCCGAAGGGGCTAGCCACCTGGGCAGCATTCATTCCTTCCCCGAGCAGAAGGTGCTCTACCGCTCGGACAACAAGGCACCGCTGTCGGTGGTATCGCAGCGCTACAAGGTGGTCCAGCCGGAAGAGATTCTGGAGTTCTACCGCGACCTGACGGAGTACGCCGGGTATGAGCTGGAAACTGCGGGGGTTCTCAAGGGTGGTCGCAAGTTCTGGGCCCTGGCACGCAGCGGGCTGAGCACGTCGCTTCAAGGCCAGGATGAGGTGAACGACTACCTGCTGCTGGCGACATCATGCGATGGCACCCTAGCGACGATGGCCACGCCCACCACGGTACGGGTGGTGTGTAACAACACGCTGCAGATCGCCATTGATGGCACTTCGCAGGCGGTGAAGGTCCCCCACCGGTCGGAGTTCGACCCGCGGGCCGTCAAGCGACAGCTGGGGATTTCCGTGTCCCAGTGGAACGATTTCATGTACCGCATGAAGGCCCTGTCGGAACGCAAGATCAACCGCCGTGAAGCCCAGCAGTACCTGCAGTCGGTGATTTGCGGGGCCGAAAAGCCTCTGGATGATCCTTCCAAGCTGCCGAACTACCGGGCACTGAATAAAGTGCAGAAGCTTTATAGCGGCGAAGGTCGGGGCTCGCACCTGGTCACCGCCAAGGACACGGCCTGGGGCCTGCTCAATGCGGTCACCGAGTATGTCGATCACGAGAAACGGGCGCGTAGCAACGATACCCGCATGGACTCGGCTTGGTTCGGACAGGGCGCGCAGCTAAAGCAGGAAGCGCTCGATGCCGCACTTGCGCTGGTGGCTTAATCAGCCCCTTAACGTCGCTTCATCGATTTCCCGGATATCCCATTATCACGCTATTCCCTATCCAGTGACACTAACCACCTCCACGGCATAAACGCCCGGCCCCATCAAGGCCGGGCGTTTTGCTGTGGGGCTTACCCTATACGAGGAACTGCCATGACATTCGTTTCCCACACCGTCGAAACCGGGCTGACACAACTGACCGAAGCCCTGCTGGCCAACCAAAAACATCACGCCGAGACCGTCGTCTGCGCCCAGGGGAAGTTCTACCGGGCGGAAGTCCACCTGGAGCCCCTGGATGCCGAGACATTGGCCGATCACCTGGGCGACTAACCCTACCCGCCTTACCGCTTCCAACCAGCCCAGCAACGTTTGGGCGTTGGATTATCCCTGTATCGATTCGAGATAACCGGAGGTGCCTCATGGCACAACGCACCCATGTCATCAATTCCAATCACCCCGAAACATCGTCATCAGCTATTCAGCCAGACGCTGCCTCGACAAACACACCGGCCTCCTTGGAGGCACATCCCACCGCCGACAGCACTGCGATCATTCAGGTGATCGAGCGTGCCGCGCTGAACCCGGACGTCGACATCGACAAGATGGAGCGTTTGCTGCAGATGCAGGAGCGGGTGATGGATCGCCAGGCCATGATGGCCTATAGCGCGGCCATGGCAGCGATGCAGACCGAACTGCCAAGCATCGAGGAGCGAGGGCAAACCAACAACGGCTTCTACGCCACCCTGGAGGATATCGTCGATACCGTGCGCCCGATAATGCAGAAACATGGCTTTGCGGTGAGCTTCCGTATTCAGACGCAGGAGCATGGTATCCAGATCACCGGTGTCCTGATGCACAAGGATGGCCACCGTGAAGAAACCAGCATGCTGCTACCCGCCGATATCAGCGGTAACAAGAACGCGGTACAGGCGTTTGGCTCCTCCACCAGCTACGGCAAGCGTTACGTGCTGTGCGCGCTGCTCAATATCACCACCCGCGGCCAGGACGATAACGGCAATGCCAGTACTAAAACGGGTACCAAGACAGTCACCGCTTTCCAGGCGGGGCAAATACAGAGGCTGATCAGTCAGTGCCCGGCGACGACCCAGGAATGGTTCAGCGGCAAGTACGGGTCTGCCGTGCAGGTGCCCTATAGCGACTTCGACAAGCTGCGGGCGTCCCTTTCCAAGCGGGCCGTTAAGTAACTGGCCTTTTAGTCCTATCTATCCAAGTAAAGGAGGCGACCATGCAGATCCTCAACATGGCGCAAGGCTCCCCCGAGTGGCTGGCGGCGCGTTTGGGGCGCGTCACCATGTCGGAGCTCAATACCTTGCTGGTCAACGGCAAAGGCCCTGGTGGATTCGGTGCCGGGGCCATTACCTACATGCACCAGTTGATGGGTGAGCGGATGACCGGCGAATTGGCCGAGCCGTTCCAGGGCAATGCGCATACTCGCCGCGGTCATGAGTTGGAAGGCGTGGCCCGCTCGCTCTACGTCAATACATCCGGTGAGCCGAAACCCCAGGAAGTGGGCATCATCCTCAACCATGACGTGGGCTACTCGCCCGACAGCCTGGTCGGCGCTAACGGGCTGCTGGAAATCAAGACCAAACTGCCCAAGTTCCAGATCGAGGTACTGCTGAGCGGGGAGATTCCGGCAGAGCACGTTGCCCAGTGCCAGGGCGGCTTATGGGTCAGCGAGCGGGAATGGATCGACTTTGTCAGCTACTGGCCCGGTATGCCGCTGTTCATCAAGCGCGCCTACCGCGACGACATCATGATTAGCACCATTGCCGAGCGGGTTGAGGCGTTCCATGAAGAGATGGAGCGACGCATCAGCCAAGTGATGGTGGCATGAGCCAACCTCATCATCGACGAACCTTCTATCACATAACGACATAGACGCCGGGGCCACCACCCGGCGTTTTCTTTTTTTGGAGACAACCATGACGAACAGCAAGCTCAAAGCCGGTGAAGTAGCTGGCACTTACCATGTCGTAGAACCGGTTACCGAAGCTGACATCATCAACCTCGCCAAAGGCTTTGCACGACGCAAGCTTGCCAAAGGCTGCAAGATCACTCAGCCGTCACAAGCGTTTGAGCACTTGCGGCTGCTGCTTCAGGACTACGAGCACGAGGTATTCAGCGTTCTGTTTCTCGACACCCTGCACCGTGTCATACGCTTCGAGGAAATGTTTCGGGGTACCATCGACACCGCCAGCGTCTATCCGCGTGAAGTGTTGAAAGCGGCGCTAGCCTACAACGCGGCTGCCGTCATTCTGGTGCATAACCACCCCAGTGGTGACCCGGAACCCAGCGATTCGGATAGGCAAATCACCCAGCAACTCAAGGAAGCCCTGGGGCTGATGGACATTCGGGTGATTGATCACGTGGTGGTAGGAAGTGAAGGATGCACGTCGTTTGCAGAGATGGGGTATTTGTAGCGGTATGGTAGATCGAAATGGATCCGCCCGCCGGGGCGGATCCAAGTTGGATGTTTTCTTTCTTTTTATGTCAGCTATCGGTCAAAAGCGGTCTTTCAGCACCTACGCATATACATACCCGCACTTTTCACCAGATCGCGTTTTAAACCAAATTTTCGAGGGAAACTGCTCATTTGATAGTCTGGGATCCAGCATGTATTGGATTTCAGGTGATGGACGACCCCAGCCTGCCGCTATCAGGAACAGTTAGTCGGTGAAGCATCGCGATAGGCTGCTACGACCGCTTCCATGCCCTGCTGCAATGCCTCGATACGTGATCCATGGGCAGGGTGAGTTGAGAGGAATTCAGGGGGCTGATCACCACCGGCGGCGGCCATGTTGCACCATAGCGCCACGCTCTGTTGCGGGTCAAACCCCGCCCGCGCCATGATTTCCAACCCCATTAGATCGGCCTCCTCTCCATGGGCGCGGCTGAACGGCAGGCGGATACCGAGTTGGGAGCCAAGGCCCAGGGCCTGCATCGACTGTTGCTGACCAAGATCCCCCTCTCCTAATTAACCTACCAGCAGCAATCCGGCTTTAATGCCCAACTGCTGGGTAAGCCGCTCATTGCCATGGTCAGCCAGCACATGCGCCACCTCGTGACCGATCACGGTTGCGAGCTGGGCCGGGGTTTCGGCCACCCGCAGCAATCCGGTATGCACGCCGATGCGTCCACCCGGCAGGGCAAAGGCATTGGGTGAAGGATTCTCGAAGACCACGACCTCCTAGGACTTCAGTAATTCGAGGTGCGAGTAGATTGCTTTGGCGGCAGCCACTACCTCCCGAGCTACACACTTTACTTGGCGATTAACATTCGTGTCATGTGACTCCGTTTGGCGACGAAGCAACTGGTCGAAGGCATCCTCGCCCATGTGCCATTAAGCTTTCAGGCACCAAGACCAGCTGGGGAACGCCCAGTTGGCGTCTTTTCACAGCCCGCCAGAAACACAAAAAACAGTATGACCCACAACAGTGGCAGCAAGTGTCAGACGCATCGCTCCTCTCCTTCATCAGGACACATGCCGCAGGCTATTCGGTGCTTCGGTTAACTCATTGCCTTCAAGCGAGATACTATTCCAAGCTTTTGAAAATTGGATTGAATGGTACGCTCAGTCGGCTGGCAAAGGCGGACATTTACCAAAAGATAAAACCGTAACCCAACACAGACGCCGCTGGAGGCTTTATCTTGAGAAGCCACTCGGAAAAATGTATGTTCGTGACCTTAGCCGCCGAGATGCTGTCGAAGCTCTCCAGAAAGTTGCAGCAGAGAGGGAATGTAAAACCTGTCCCCTCCGGCCGGAGGCAAGATGGGCGCTCAGAGTCAAGGTATAATTGGGTATGCTTAGAATGATGATTGAAGTGGCTTAATAGATGTGACGGAGCTCATGTTAATACAAATACTGGCTATGCCGTTCCAGAAACAGCTTGTTAAGAACGCCACAGGCATGATGGCCACAGGGATCAAGGCGGCCAAACTTAAAGAGATCCTAATATCTATGTCGCCACTTGAGTAGCAGCGTCGCATTGTCAAAAAAGTCGAAAAACTCATGGCCTTCTGCGAACAGCTCAGAACCAGCCTCCGCGAAGCCCGCAAAATCCGCACCCATCTTGCCGAAACGGTCGTCGAGCAGGCTGTTCACTGAGTCCAATCTGCCGGCAGAACCGGGGTGATTCAGACGCCGTTATCACCAACGCCAAGGAAATCGAGGCATGACCGACTTTCAGAAGCAATACGCCAAATGGGACGAATTTCTGGCCGCCTGGCCCCGCGAGCGCCTGGCGACCATGACGCTGGACGAATACACCCAGGCGGGGTCGACGGACACCTTTACCTACTGGATCGAGGCCGGCCTCGAAGAACTGGGTAGCATCTGGGGTGGTTCGGCATTCAAGTTCGGCGTGTACTCGAGAAAGGCCAACGATGAAAAATCATCGGGTGCCAAGCTCAGCTACTCCGAGACCCATGGGTGGTATTCCTCGCTCGGTGAGTCAGCCGAAGAGGCCTTCGAGAAGGTTCGCAGCTACGTGGCACAGGTGGCGGAACTTGCTGCCCGAGGCAACGTGGCGAGCATCGAGGCCTTCGAGTATCTGGGCGAAGCCTTCAAGTGGAAGATCGCGTTTCACTACCAGGATCGGCAGGCGCCGGTGATCGTGGGTGTCTTCAAGCGGGCGCCGTTGGCCATGTATGTTGGCAGTACCGCGAAGGACCCCATGGGCAGCCTGCAACAGGCAACCCTTGCCCAGAAACCGCCCGGTTTGGGGGTCCTGGAATTCGGTAAGCAGGTCTGGGAGGCATGGAGTCAGAAGAATCTGGCAATCTGGAAGCTCTCCCATGGGGGAACGGACTTCTCCGACGACGAGCGGCAACGATATATGCATAATCGCTTAGCCGTGATTTACGGCAACACGGCAAAAAAGCAAGGCGAGAACTTCATAAATGCCCCTGTCGGAACCCTTTTCTTCTTAGGCCATGGCAACAGCCCACAACTGGTGGGCCTGTTTGTCTCCAAAGCCAAGCCTTCCTCTAAAGGCGATGGCTGGGTACAACGAGAATACCGCGTGCTAAAGACCGCAACACGAAAGGACCGCTACAAGGATAATTCTAAGGGTTGGTCGCCGCAAGGCAACTCCACTTTCTGGAGAGTCGGCGAAAACGATCTTCCACTGTTCGAGAACACCCTGCTGAATCCCTACTTCGACACCGATTTGGGCGAACTGGCAACATTGGCCGGCGAGCTGCTGGAAACGAAAAGTTTGGATGGAAAGGGTGTGGCCGAACCAATCTCAGAGCCAGAGTCGCCAACGGTGAACAAGCCCATGGCCGCCTGCATCAACCGCATCTACTACGGGCCGCCGGGCACGGGAAAGACCAAGGCCGTGCTCGACCTACTCCGCACCGAATACACCGATGAACCTCAGCACATCAACGCCGAGGAACGGAAGCGACAAGCCATCGCCCAGCGCATGGCGACGGCACGGTGGTGGGAGGCGGCCGCCGCCGCGCTGTATGACATGGGCGGAGAGGCCAAGGTGCCCCAACTGGCTGAGCACCCGTTCATCGAGGCAATCGCCCAGGCCAAAGGACGGACGACGGGAATCAAGCAGACGTTGTGGGGCATGCTGCAGCGTCACACCATCACGGATTCTGAAACCGTGAACATCACGTTGAGACTCGCCCCGGCCATCTTCGACAAGGGAGAGAATTCGGTCTGGGGGTTTGCCGGCGAATGGCAGGAAGTCTGCTCGGACCTGGCAGAGTGGGTGGACTCGATCAACAAAGGCGAAACCGGCCGCCCCGAGCGCAAGCGCTATCGCTTCGTGACCTTCCACCAGTCCTACGGTTACGAGGAGTTCATCGAGGGGCTCCGTCCCGTACTGGCTTTGGATGACGAAACCGAGGTTGGCGGCATCGCCTACGAACTTCGGGCTGGTGTGCTCAAGGAGATGTGCCTGGAGGCCCGGCAATCACCGGACAAGCGGTTCGCGCTGGTGATCGACGAGATCAACCGGGGCAACATCAGCAAGATTTTTGGCGAGTTGATCACGCTGATCGAACAGGACAAGCGCGATCCCATGGGCGCGAGTTCATCGCCAACACCGGTCAGGCTGGCGTATTCCGGAGAACCTTTCCTGGTACCGGCCAACGTGGACATTATCGGCACGATGAACACGGCGGATCGCTCATTGGCCCTGCTGGATACTGCGCTGCGTCGTCGCTTCGAGTTCGAACCCCTGATGCCGGACACCCGTGCCGAGAAGGCCCCAGATGAACCCGACAGCGCTCCGCTGGCTGGTTTAACCGTTACCTCCTCCGGCGTTTTGATTGATGTGCGGCGTATGTTGGAACGCATCAACGACCGGATCGAGGCCCTTTACGATCGAGACCATACCATCGGCCACGCCTACTTGACCCAGCTTCGTGGTATGACCGACGAAGGGGAACAGTTCGCCGCCCTGGCACGAATTTTTCGCAAACGTATCTTGCCGCTGCTCGAGGAGTATTTCTTCGAGGACTGGCAGAAGATCCGCCTAGTGCTGGCCGACAACCAGAAAACCGACCCGGCGACCCAGTTCATTGCCGAGAAGGAGGACCATGAGCAGGATCTGGCATCACTGTTCGGCGGTGAGGATGACTTCGACTTCTACGCCGCCAAACGGCGCTACGAGATTCGGGAAACCGCCTTTGACAATCCCCGATCCTATCTCGGAATCTACGAGTCTCCGTCTCCCTGATGGTCGGTCGTCCGATACGCAGCATTACCTGTTTCGAGTATGACATCCTCGTCCGGGATGAGCCCGGGCAGTCCGTCGGTGGCAATCTGTGTGCTATGCCTTCCGCGGTTTTCGATTGGCTTGAAGCTGAGGCGCTGCGCCTGACCGATCCGTCGCGAGGCACACCCAACCGCTGGGTGCGTCTGACGCAACGGCGAGGACGCCGCGGGGTGCAGATGACGAGTTTCGTCGGCGTGATACAGGCACCGAACGGCTTTCAGATCGAGGTACTGCCAAAGGTGGGCAAGGCCATCGGGGGAGGCATCGTGGAGGCGCGTAGCCTGCTGATCGACATGCTGCGCTGCCTGGGCCCATTCCGCCACTTACAGACCGCCAGCGCCCGCCTCAAAGCAACACGCATGCCGCTGCTCGAGGTGTTCATCGCGGAGTTTCTGCAGAGCGTCGACCAGGTGGTCAAACGAGGACTGCACGGCGGATACGAGGTTCACGAGGGCAATTTATTCGCCCTACGGGGGAAGTTGCAGATGGCGCAGCATCTGCGCGAGAACCTGGTCCGCCGGGATCGCTTCTTCACCAAGTACGACGAGTTCACCTCCAACCGCCCCGAGAACCGTCTACTCCACGCGGCGCTGAGGGTGGTTCTCTCAGCCTCCGCCTCGCATGCAAATCAGCGTCTCGCCCGTGAGTTTTGCTTCGTGTTCGCGGAGGTGCCTGTTTCCGACGTTCCCGCCCGAGACTTTCAGCAGGTTCGACTTGATCGCGGCATGACGCAATATGCCGGCGCGTTGGCATGGGCACGGCTGATACTGGAAAACTCCTCGCCCCTGACAGGGATGGGCAACCACCACGCGCCATCGTTGATGTTCCCGATGGAAGTCGTGTTCGAGGCCTACGTAGCCAAGCACCTTGCCCGCCAGTTGGCCCCTTCATTCACCTTGAAAACCCAGACACGGGTCTTTTCGCTGGTGAAGCACATTGGGCAGAACTGGTTCCGCTTAAAACCCGATCTGCTGATCACCGAGGGGAAGAAGAAACGGGTGGTATTGGACACAAAGTGGAAATTGATCGACGCCGCAAAGGGGAACGGTACGGACAAGTACGGTCTCGACCAGGGTGACTTCTACCAGTTATACGCCTACGGCCAGGGCTATCTCGACGGCGAAGGCGATGTAGTGCTGATCTATCCCCGCACAGATACGCTGGAATACGCGCTCTCCGTGTTCGACTTTCCGAAGTCTAAGGGGCTGCGACTGTGGGTGCTGCCGTTCTGCCTCAGGACCCGGCGGTTGTCGGTTCCTGAAAACGCCCCTTTTGCGGATGTGCTCGTGGGCAAGAGATTGCCCGCAAGCACGCAGTTCGAGACCTCTGCTTCGACTAAAAATGTCAACGCCGAATGAAATGTGCTCCTTCTGGGGATCAAATCGCCGCCATAAAACTGCCCCTCTCGAGCTCATTATCGGTTGGGCTGTTGGTTCATCAAGCCCAGTTAGTAGTCTTTGAAGGGCTTGTATCGGGGCTTCCGGTTTTCGCGTCATCGCCCTTCTGCCGAGCCAATTTCGCCAGTGTCGGCACCTCGCGCCGCTTTAGCATGCGATGCAGACTCAAGCGTAACAAGCGGGAATCCAGCGAAAACTCTCTAGTACGACCAAAGCCCCCTGATGAAACAGGCTCACAAAGTCTAAGACCGTAAGCGTACCTGAGCATAGGTCTTCAACCAACTCTTGGATTCCTATGAGCACGAAGAGAGCCTTTACTCTTCAGGCCAAAGGTACAATGCTGGCTTCAGTTCTTCGTCTCGCCAGTCATCGCTCCAAAGGCTATTGCGATAAGTAAGACCGCCAAGCAGAGTTAGGCTGAGATCGCTATCGATTTGCTGGCCGGGCTTCCATACGGCGCTCGTAGTGGCGTTGGCCTCCAAGTAAGGACCACCTGTACCGTAGAGGATCAGTTCCAGCCGCGGTTCGAGGGCAAAGCTTGCATTTAGGCTGGAATTCAGCATCAAGGAGGGTAGCTCAGGGCCTTGATGTTGAGAATGACGCGGCTGGGGTTGCCACTTGCCGTTTTGAAGCTGTAAGGCACCAGCACTATCGTAGTGTAGTTGAATCGGTTCGCTAATACTGAGACGCCCACTGGTAGACAGCAATGCATTGAGACGAGCATTCACGGTAAACATGATGGGTAGCCAGCCCACCATGCGGTAGAATGGCCCTTGCTGGCGTAACCAGATTGTTTCGTCTCTCTGGAGCTTCTCTTCGAAGCTTGGTGTGATTTCGGTACCCTGGCACATGCGACCTTCCAACTTGGCCTCTTTCAAACGACCGCCTTCAAACGTCATCTGTCGTTTCAAGGCGAAAGTGGCTTGTAAGCGAATTGCGGCGCTGGCTTGCGGTGTAAAGTAAAGAGTTTTCTCGTGCTCGAAGGAGGTGTCTTCGGGTGGGCATGGTTCCCAGCTTCGATCCTGAAAAGTGGTCAGCAGCCATCGACCTGTCGCTGAGGGCGCTTTACCCAGCAAGCTCTCTACTGGAAAATCATCCTCTTCTGAGGTGACGCGCTCCACGACGATGATTGTTAACGTGCCGTCTTCCACCACATCTCCCAGCTCGGCGGACTCTATCGATAGCCTCAAGGTGCCATCTTCGTCTGTATCGGTCGCTGCAACGTGCGCGAGCAGACCTGAGTCCACCAGCTGCCCTTCGGCCTGCCCTAGCGGATGAAGTGGCGCGTCGGTAGCGGCAACCAGCCGCCAGCCGACTGCTAAGGGCTCGAGAAAACTTGGCGGCGACTTGATGACCAGTTCGAAGGCATCGTCGCCCAATGAGTCGATGTTGTCGACTGTATCGAACAGCTTGGCCGAATCATGGCTATCAAGAGCGAGTACTCGGGACTGAGGGGTTAAGTTACCGTCGATGAATGTCTCCCTGGCCAGGCCAGAGCTAGCCAGTCCAACCATCACCGGCACTGTCAGAAAGCGCATGATGAAACGGAAGGTAGACATGATGAGGGCTCGGTTGTGGAGTGGATTCATCTAAGTGTAGCTAGTGGTACCGTGCTTGGTATTCTTTTCTCCCGCTTGGTAAGCGCTCCAGTAACCGTATCTGTTGCGTACTGACTCAGGTCGGTAGAATGACTATCCAGCGCCAGAACTAAAGCACCGTCTTTAGCAGCCAATGCTCATTGGCATACTCTAGCTCAACGCGATCAAGATCATTACAAAAGGAAGGACAGTCCAATACCATCCTGTGATTTTCAGTGGAAGCCAACTCAATGGTGTGGGTCAGAATGTGGGTTAAAATCATAAAGACATAAAAAAGCCGCTGAAATCAGCGGCTTAATCGTAATACTTGGCGGAGGGACAGGGATTCGAACCCTGGAAAGGCTATTCACCTTTGCCGGTTTTCAAGACCGGTGCATTCAACCGCTCTGCCATCCCTCCGGCTTACGGGTGCATAGACTACCAGCTTTTCCTTGGAAGTCAACGTCTTTAGTACAATCTTAGCCCGACCCGGGTGATTTTTCCGCCCTGCATATCGCTGACGACCCAGTGAATGCCGTGCCAATCCACATCGTCGCCAACCACTGGATGGCCGCCAACGCGTAGCGATACAAAGTCGGCCAGGGTCATGTCTTTCTCACCTGGGCTTAGGGTCAGCCCGTAGGCCTGCGCAATATCCTGCATGTGCGCACTACCATCAAGCGTAAAGGTACCGAAGAAGGCGCGTTCTTGCTTTAGCTTAGAGTCTCCGTTGAACAGGCGGTTGAGGGCGTTTAGGTCTTCCGAACGGCCTATCACGCATATCACATCGCCTAATTTTAGCCGTGTGCTGCCTTTAGGATGCAGCATGGCATGTTCACGGAATAACGCTGAGATAAGTGCGCCAGAGGGAAAGCGCAGCAAACGAATAGGCACGTCGTCCAGGTCTTTATTTTCAACCGGGTAAACAAACATCTCGTAGTCGTTTTCCGGCAATATCCCCAGCGGACCTCGCCTGTCCGGTGTAGTGCCCGTTGGCACCTCGACTTTTAACCATCGAGCTATTAATGAGAGTGAGCCACCCTGGATCAGCAGCGACATTAATACCACCGCAAAGGCAATGTTAAAGTACAGTGACGCGTTCTCTACCCCGCCAATCAGAGGGAAAATCGCCAGTACAATAGGCACCGCACCGCGCAGCCCTACCCAAGCAATAAACCATGTTTCCCGCCAACGAAATTTAAAAAACGGCTTGATGGTGATCAGAACCGCCAGGGGGCGGGCAATAAAAATCAGCGCCAATGCCACTAATCCCGCTGGGAGGGCGACTTCCCAGAGCTCGCTTGGGGTGACGAGCAGCCCCAATACCAGGAAGAGCCCGATTTGGCTCAACCACGCCAAGCCATCGTGGACGGGTAAAATAAAATTGAGGTGGCGCCCCGGCTGGTTGCCAATCATCAGACCTGCCAAGTAGATTGCCAAAAAACCACTACCGCCTATAACGCTGGTAAGCCCGAACACGCTAAAGCCCAAGGCAAGCGCCAACATGGCGTAGAGGCCTGGTGCTAAATCAAGCCAGCGCAGCAGCTTGGCACTGAGCCAGCCGCCACCAATACCCACTACCAGCCCAATGCCGAATTGGCTAATAAAAAACATTAGTGTTTCGACGGGGCCGCCGATATCACCAACTAAAATATCGACCAGCATCAAGGTCAGGAAAATCGCCATCGGGTCGTTGGTACCCGACTCAATTTCCAGCGTGGCCCCTACCCGCTCATTGAGGTTTACTCCTCGCCCACTGAGCATCGAAAATACTGCCGCGGCATCGGTGGAGCCAACAATGGCGCCTACCAGCAACCCTTCCACCAAGGTTAAATCGAACACCAGCATCGCGATGCCGCCGACAATGGCGCTGGTGATAAACACCCCAAAGGTAGCAAGCGAAAGCGCCGGCCTGAAGCCGACGCGAAAGGTTTTGAGGCGTGTGCGAAGACCACCATCAAGCAGGATCATCGCCAGGGCGAGATGGCCGATCGTGAAAGCCATAAAGTAGTCATCGAACTCGAGACCCAGCAGCCCTTCTTCGCCGGCCACCATGCCCAATCCCAGGAAGATAAGAAGAAGCGGCACGCCCATCATGGCGGACAAGCGGCTCCCCAGAATACTGAGCGCCATTAATGAGCCGCCGATCAAAAAAAACGTATAGATTGCGTCCATGACTCTCCATCTCTTCCTAAAGCATGTCTATTATCGCATGTCAGCGTTGAATTTACTGCGGCTTATGGCTCGACAAGACGCAATTGAAGGCTGGTCAGATGCTTAGCGCGGCAGATACACTTTGGTTTCTGTTACTGGGAGTTATTGACGATGCTGACCTGTGTATGTCGCGCTTGGTATTTTTCACTGCTTTTAAAGGCCGTTTTATTACTCGTAAGTTCAATGACATACGCAAATGAGCCACAAGTTGACAATGATCCTAGTGAAGATAATCGCGAACTGAACAGTAGTGTATTGGTGCCTCCCATGTGGTGGACAGTCGAAGCCGAGGCCGAGGAGGCGCATCAGGGAGCCCCTACCGCCGCCGCCACGCCACCGCCACCGCTTGAGCCACCGCCGCTCAAACAAATCCGCATCATGCTGGATTGGTTTTTAAGCCCGCAGCATGCAGGCCTTGTTATTGCGCAACAACGCGGCTTATTTACGGCGCAGGGCATGGAGGTGGAGCTCCAAACCCCGGCGGACCCTGCCATAGCGCTTAAATTATTGGTCGCCGGTGAGATTGATTTCGCGTTAAGCCGCCAGCCTGCCCTGCATCTTTATGCGCACGATGGTGCGCCCATCGTGCGTATCGCGACGCTGATTGAAACACCGCTTACAGCGGTGGTCGTGGCAGGCGAGCTTGAAGAGCCTCTCAAGGAAAAGCTGGCGCCGCTGCGCTATGGCTATTCAAGCCTCGAAGGCCGCGACTTGTTCATACCGCACTTAATTCCTGACGCCCTGACACAGTCGGGCAACGTTGCGCCACCGGTTAACCTCCACTTTGACACTCGACGCGCTTTCGTTGAGGAGCAAGTGGATGCAGTCGTCGATGCACCTTTTCACTCATTGCCTGCACAGTTAGCCAGTGAAGGGATCAATACGCAGGTTATTCGCCACGAGGCGCTCGACATCCCCCGCTATGACGGCCTTGTGTTATTGGCCAACCGTGATGGGGCCATGCGGCGTGCAGACACATGGTCTCACGTCGTAATGGCTATTGAAGACGCGCATCACTGGATGCTGGAAAACCCCGACGCCGCATGGGAATTACTGATTAGCGCCGAACCGGTGCTCGACAACGCCATCAATGAGTCGAGCTGGCAAGACTTGCTCAGGCGTATAGCGTTGTCGCCTGGCGCGGTGGACAGCCGTCGTTATCAAGCATTTGAGCAGTATCTACAAAAGCAAGGCGTTAGCGATGAGTTGCTTCCGGTATCACGTTTAGCCATCGACCCACATGCCCAGTAGAAAGGCCGTTGTGTGATATTGACACGTACCTCAATGAATATTGAAAGTGATATTTTTAGGCAGCTACCGTGCGCACCTGGGGTGTATCTTTTCTATGGGCATAACCGGCTGCCGCTTTACGTCGGTAAAAGTATCCGGCTGCGTGATCGCGTGCGCGATCATTTTCAGCGTGCCCACCACCATCACAAGACCATGCGAATGGTCGAGCAGATACAGCATATAGAGTGGGAAGAAACAGCGGGTGACCTGGGCGCTCAACTACGTGAAGCACAGCTGGTAAAGTCATTGCTGCCGATTATGAACCGTCAATTGCGCAAGCAACGCAACCTGACCACCTGGCATTGGCCTGAGGAAGCGATAAAGCCACAACTGCTCAGCGGCACAGCGCTTAATCAACCGGTAACGGGCGCGTTCTACGGCCTCTACCGTAATGCCTCCGCCGCAAAAAAAGCGTTGCGAACGCTGGCCGAAACACACCGGCTTTGTCCGCGAGTGCTTGGTCTGGAAGCAGGTAAAGGCCGTTGCTTTGGCAGTCAGATAGGTAAGTGCCTTGGCGCCTGTTTCGGTAATGAAACGATGGGCGCTCATACACAACGCGCGCAGTCAGCCCTGCAGCCGCTTCAGGTCAACACCTGGCCATGGCCGGGACGAATTGTCATCAGGGAATCCCCTCCGGCACATAAGGCAGTGGCTTGGCACGTGGTGAACCAGTGGTGCTACCTGGGAAGTGTAGGGTCCCTTGCGGAAGCCAAAGAACTGGGCAGCAGCGATGTCAGTTTCGATATCGACAGCTATCGCATCCTTCAGCGCTTTTTACGCCACCCTGATCAATATGGCGTATCCATTATGCCGCTATAAGCGAAGCTCAGGGTGTTTGTGTTGTCAAAAACGCGTCGACTGACTGCTGAAAGGCGGCGGGTTGATCGGCATGTAACCAGTGCCCGGCTTGCTTTAGCGTCACAACCCGCGCGGTGGGGAGTATCTTACGCAGCGCTGGCAGCATGGCGTCGGTCACGTAGGGCGACTCATCGCCGCGCAGCACCAGCGTTGGCCCATTATAAGCAGCGTCCCCCGATGGCAATCCGATAATCCTTTCGTAGTCTTGGCGGATATGATCCAAGCCGACGCGCAGCGTGAGCCCGCCTTGCTCTGCGCGCACCAGATTGGTGGCAAGAAAGAGCCGGGTTGGACGAGAATCGACGTGTTCAGCGAGTAAATCATCAGCTTCTCGCCGATTAGCAGGCTGCCCTTCTCTAACGCGCTCTAACGCAGCAAAGACATCATCATGGCCGTGCTGGTAGGCCACTGGAGCAATGTCAGCTACCACCAGCGAAGCGACACGCTCAGGATGTTGGCGCGCTAAGCTAATGGCCACCTTACCGCCCATTGAGTGCCCCAGTAGATGTACGCGAGCAAGCGATAGCTTATCCATTACATCAACTACGTCAGCGCTCATCTGCGCGTAACTCATACCTGCCGCATGGGGCGAGCGACCATGATTGCGCAAGTCGACCGCAATCACTCGACGCAAGGTCTGCCACGTCTTGAGATGCGAGCGCCAGTTGTCGGCACTCCCCAGAAGCCCATGAATCACCACCAGGGGAATGGCATCGGGGTGCTCACCCGATGGCTGGTCCAGATAATGCAAATCTACTGGCGAGGCATCAGTCATCTAGGCTCCTTATCAGTCGAAGGGAAATCAGGCTGTACGCGGTGCGAGATCTGCCTGGTCGGTCCAAACCACCAAGCGGCGCGTCAACCAGGATAGCAACAGGCCATAAAGTGGCAGGAAAAATAGCAGGCTGATGGCAAGCTTAATGGCGTAATCGACAGCGGCAATTTCAACCCAATGGGTAGCCATGAAGGGGTCTGGGCTTTGGTAAAACGCAACTGAGAAAAATGCAAAAGTATCGGCCAAGTTGCCCATTACGGTAGAAAACACCGGGGCGACCCACCAAACCCACTGCCGCAAACGATCAAACACCTGCACGTCTAACAACTGGCCAATAACGTAAGCCAAAAAGCTCGCCAGCGCGATACGGGCGACAAACAGGTTCCAGTCACTCAACGCTTCTATACCCGCGAAACGTCCTTGGGGAAAGACCACCGATACCACATACGAGACGATCAGCGCAGGGAGCATTACGCGCAGTACAATAGCGCGAGCCGGCTCTTTGCCAAACAGCCGGACGGTCAAGTCGGTGGCCAAAAAAATGAATGGAAAGCTGAAAGCACCCCAGGTGGTATGGAAGCCGAACAGGGTAAACGGGAGCTGAACAAGGTAGTTACTGGCGGCGATAATACCAATGTGGAACGCCACCATCACGGCGAGGCAACGGCGGTGCTGAGCGTCGCTTAAAACAAACATACGGCGGGCCTTTTTTGTGTTGACGAGGGGTTAGGGAACCCTCAACGCATTGCGCACCTAGGTGCAGTGAGAAGCGCATTATACGCCTTCTCAACCGCAATAAAAGTCATCGGTAATCGGGTTAGGCAAGCGGAGGCATCTTATTCGCGCTACCGACCTGATGGTCACGCATGGCGCGATGTACATCATCCACGCTGGTGGGGTCATCAATCGTGGAGGGGATGCCCACCTCCTGACCATCGGCCAGGTTGCGCAACAGTTTACGCAGAATTTTCCCCGAGCGTGTTTTGGGCAGACGGTCCACGACGATAACGTGTTTAAAACAGGCAATCGGGCCAATTTGCTCCCGAACACGGGCAATTAAAGCGGCCTCCAAGGCAGCTTCACCTTCTATATAGCCATCTTTGGGAATCACCAAGCCGACGGGCAATTGCCCCTTTAGGTCATCATGGATCCCGATCACCGCGCACTCTGCAACTGCCGGGTGGCCGCCAACGACTTCTTCCATCTCGCCGGTAGAAAGCCGGTGCCCTGCGACGTTAATGACATCATCGGTTCGCCCCATGATGAACAGATAGCCTTGCTCATCAAAAAAACCACCGTCGCCGGTTAAGTAATAGCCCGGAAACGCAGCCATGTAGGCAGAGTGAAAGCGCTTTGGGTCACCCCAAACACCCGTTAAGCAGCCCGGTGGCATCGGTTGCTTGATGACCACACTACCCTGCTCCATGGGCGCGGCCTGCTGACCATCCCGGTTCAGCACTTGGACATTAAAACCGGGCACGGGCACGGTGGCTGATCCAGCCTTGGTGGGCATGGCTTCGATACCTGGCAGATTAGCGGCAATGGGCCAACCGGTTTCAGTTTGCCACCAATGGTCGATGACCGGGACGTCGAGCAGGTCATCCAGCCAATGATAGGTCGGTGGATCAAGCCGCTCACCTGCCACATAAAGATGCTTGAGACTACTGATGTCGTACTTTGCCAGCCAATGAGCGTCTGGGTCTTCTTTTTTAATCGCACGAAAGGCAGTCGGCGCACTAAAGAAGCTGGTGACGCTATATTTTTCGATAAGCCGCCAAAAACTCCCTGCATCGGGTGTTTTAACCGGTTTGCCCTCATACAGCACTGTCGAACACCCATGCAGCAGTGGGCCGTAAACAATATAGGAATGCCCTACGACCCAGCCAACATCCGATGCGGTAAAGAACACATCGCCAGGCGCCAAGGCATAGATAGCCTCCATGGAATAAGCCAGTGCAACGGCGTAGCCGGCAGTATCCCGCACAATGCCCTTAGGTTTTCCCGTCGTGCCTGAGGTGTACAGCACGTAAAGCGGGTCGGTCCCTTTTACCGGCACACAGTCAGCGGGGGTGGCTTGGCTAACGAGCGTTTCCCAATCGTAATCCCGCTCATTAAACTCAACCTCGCACTCAGGGCGGACTTTAATAATGCAGGCATCCGGCTGATGGGGGCTTAATGCAAGTGCTTGATCAATGATTGGCTTATAAGCCACGACGTTGCCTGCCTCGATACCGCAGGATGCCGCGACGACCACCTTGGGCGCAGCGTCTTCAATACGCGCTGCCAGCTCATGGGGTGCAAAGCCGCCAAACACGACAGAGTGAATCGCACCCAGTCGGGCACAGGCGTACATGGCGACCACGGCTTCCGGAATCATCGGCATATAAATGACAACACGGTCGCCTTTCTCGACCCCTAACTGCTTAAGCACGCCTGCAAAGGTGGCCACCCGCTCCAGTAGCTGGCGATAAGTAATGGTTTGCTGAGCCTGGGTCACTGGAGAGTCCCAGAAGATAGCAGTTTGTTCGCCACGGCCTTGCTCGACATGGTAATCCAGTGCCGCGTAGCAAAGATTCATCTCACCGTCGGAAAACCAGCGTGCATGCTGCTGTTCGTCGTAGCTCAAAATGGTCGCAGGCGGTGTGAACCATGGGATTCGCTTAGCCTGTTCAGCCCAGAAGTGCTCGGGCTGCTCGATAGATTGCTGATAAATCTGCTGGTAGCGACGCATGGGGTACCTATCTTTATTGTGATTAGATGAGGCTTGTAGAATTGTTGACACTTTATGCGCTAAAACGCCGTTTTGCCCTACAACTATGGGCTACAACCCCGTGGCAATTCAGCCGAGGCTGATTCTACTGTCGCTAAAAATGCATTTATTACCATTGATTAACCGTTAAACAACGACTTGGACAAATCCCGCTAAATTACTGATCATTAAATAATCAGATCCTACACGCGGCGATGCCTTCAACAACCAATAACAAAGCTACCTTGATAGGTAGGCCAGGAGATATCCATGTCGGCTTCCACAAGTGCTGCACGCCTGCTTGAACACAATGGCCACGCCATTGAGGCGGGAACCAACTTATTAAAAGCCCTAGCCAATGAAAAAAGGTTGCAAATATTGTGCTTGCTTGCCAGGAAGGAACTGTCGGTAACGCAAATCAACCAGCAGCTGGCATTAAGCCAGTCGGCGCTTTCACAACACTTGGCGATTTTGCGACGTGACCATTTAGTGGAGACCCGGCGGGAATCACAAACGATTTATTATTCTCTTAGCAGTGCGAGCGCCAAGGCCATTATTACGACCTTGGCGGACCATTTTGCGGGATAATGACACCTAAGCGATAAGTGCTTGGTATTGTTCGAGGGCGCCTAACGACGATGCCAGCCTGTCGCTTCGAGCATACTTAGTCCTTTAAGCACGGCGTTCTCTACACCGCTTGCAATCGCCAGCCCAAACTTACGCCCCACTGTTTTGGGGGGCTCTAACTTCACGCGATATACATGAGCTTGTGCGATACGCTCCATCAAATACGCCTCACTGGTGCCGACGCTATCCACCAGCTTGCGATCAAGCGCCTCACTGCCGTACCAAATTTCGCCCGTCGCCAAGGCATCAATATCCATGTCGGGTCGACGCTCGCCAACATAATGCTTGAACAAGCGATGCGTGTTCTCAAGATCTTCGAGGAATTTTTCACGTCCCTCATCCGTGTTTTCACCCAGCAAGGTAAGTGTGCGCTTGTACTTTCCAGCCGTTAGCAGTTCAACGTCCACGTCGTGGCGCTTCAGCAAGCGGTGAATATTAGGGATTTGAGCAACCACTCCAATCGAACCAATCACGGCAAAAGGTGCCGCTTTGATGTGGTGCGCCGTGCAAGCCATCAAGTAGCCGCCACTCGCGGCTACTTTATCTACGCAAACGGTAGTCGTAAGACCCGCGTCGCGAAGCCGGTCAAGCTGGGCCGCCGCTAACCCATAGGCATGAACTAATCCGCCAGGGGACTCAAGACAAATCACCACCTCATCCTCAGGGCTGGCTACTTCAATCAGCGCTGAAATTTCTTGGGCGAAATGCTCGGTCGCTGAGGCTTTCATATCACCCTTGAACGTTAGTACCCACACATTGGGAGTGTCAGTATCAGCTTTTTCTTTACGGCGATGTTTATCTTCTCGCCGGAACGTTTTGAGTAGCTTTTTGCGAATGCCTGCAGGCGTTGCAGCCAGCCGTAGGCGCCGTGCCCGGCTTCGCCGTCTTTCGTGCAACGGTTCCACATGCAAGGTTAAATCTCTCTCACCCTCCGCCTTAGCACGTGCGATAAGCAATACGCTGATGCCGATAACGGCGACGACAATGCAGGCTTGTACGATAAATGTACCAATTTCTACTACCCATTCGTTCACGTGCATCTCCTTGCTTACAATTTAGCGCTAAGCCGACACCGTTGGGCAATGCATTGAAAACGGTGCTTGATATGAAACATATGTTTGAAATATTCTCTTATCAAAGGCCGCAAATTTTACAATTGTTTGGCGCTTTATACGCCAAGAATTTTCTTCTCGCATTTAAATGGAACGCTATTATGTCAACGAATACCCTCGAAAAGTTGCAGGCTCGCTTTGATCCGAAAGCAGCTCAGGGGATGCATGAGATTTTCCAGTTTCATTTTTCTGATGCAGACAGTTATTACCTCGATATTCAGGATGGAAAACTCGACGTTCAACAGGGTGAGCATGATGATCCCTCCGTTAGCCTGAGTCTGAGCACAGATACGCTAAAAGGCATCATGAATGGTGATATCAACGGCATGACGGCATTTATGACGGGCAAGCTGAAAGCCACAGGTAACGTGATGCTGGCCACCAAGCTAACCACGCTATTCCCTAGCGAATAATCGACAGCCTGCCTTGCTTATCGCCAGCGTGCTAAGTGGGTTTCAATCAATTCGCGAGAAATCGAGTAAACAGGCGGCAAGGCGGGTAGTTGGCGTGGTGAAAACCAGGCAGCATCGCTAATTTCCACCTCATCAATACGTATACGCCGCGTGGTCGCCTCGGCAAAGAAGCCCAGCATTAGTGAGTGAGGAAATGGCCACGCTTGGCTTTGGTAGTACCGCAGTTGGCTGACATGAACGCCGACTTCCTCAAAAATCTCCCGATGCACAGCCTCTTCGGCCGTTTCACCCGGTTCAATAAACCCGGCTAAGGTCGAGTAGCGGCCTGGCGGAAAACGCGGGCTACGAGCCAGCAACATCGCCTCACCACTGGTGACCAGGGTAATAATGCAGGGCGAAATTCGTGGATAGTTACGATGGCCGCAGGCGTGGCAATGCATCGCAAACTCGGTTGCCAGCTTAGTGGCCTCGGCGCCACAGCGGCCGCAAAAGCGATGATTTTCCAGCCATGCCCCGACCTGCAAAGCCGTTGATAACAGCGCATACCATTCCGATGGCAACTCGCCCATCCATTGACGCCCATCTATCCATTCATCCCCAGGTTTAGCGGCCAATTGCAACGCAACCGGCTCGTCCTGCCAATAACACAACGGCTGCATGTCGCTGGTCCATGGCTGCCAAGGGTGGAGCGGGGTCAATACATCGCCATCAGCAGGTAACGCAGGTGCCAACCGGCTACGCGAGAGATATAGGACGCGGCCTTCATGTACCTGGTGGGGTATCTCTCTTCTAAGCATCGCTTACCGAGCCCTCACTCCAACGCAGTTGGTGCGCTTGGCATTTAGCCTGATGTGCTCGACGCTCTTCATCATTAGGCGCAATGACCCTAAGCTGCCCAGGCGTTAGCGTCATCCGTTGAATCGAAAGCCCTGATTCAGCGGGTGCATCACTGCGCTGAGATTGATTAGCTTCCGCATCCAGCGTTAGCGCCGTTTGCCCTCCCGTCATGGCCAAATAAACATCAGCCAGGATCTCGGCATCTAGCAGTGCGCCGTGTAATACGCGATGACCGTTATCAATATCGTAACGTTTGCATAGCGCATCAAGACTGTTGCGCTGGCCAGGGTGCATTTTTCTGGCCATGACTAGCGTATCAAGAATACGGCAATGATCCCTGACAGGACCTAGTGGTTGTGCACGGCCCTTGAGCATTTTCAACTCATGATCAATGAATCCCACATCGAAAGGCGCGTTATGAATGACCAATTCCGCGCCTTCGATGAATGCCCAAAAGTCATCGGCCACCTGCGCAAATACCGGCTCGTTGGCGACTTTGGCGTCATCAATGCCGTGAACGGCGACTACCTCAGCATCGATATGGCGCTCTGGGTTGATATATTGGTGGTAAGTACGGCCGGTATAACGCCGGTTGACCATTTCCACGGCACCAATTTCCACCAAACGATGGCCATCTTTAGGATCGATCCCCGTCGTTTCTGTATCCAATATGACTTGGCGCATCATGGTCTCCTACGCGCGTTGTGTTGCTTCATCAATGGCTTGGTTTGCAAGTGCATCGGCTTGTTCATTGCCAGGGTGTCCGCTGTGCCCTTTGACCCAATGCCACTCAACCTGATGCCGCTGGGCTTCGGCATCTAGCTGCTTCCATAGCTCAGCGTTTTTGACGGGTTGTTTCGCGGCGGTTTTCCATTGGCGCTTACGCCAATTATGAATCCACTGTGTAATGCCTTGGCGGACGTATTGTGAATCCGTCCAAATCGCCACCTGGCAGGGTTTATTCAACGTGCGCAACGCCATAATAGCCGCCATTAATTCCATTCGGTTATTGGTCGTCTGTGCTTCATACCCATACAAGGTTTTCTCATGCTGCCCACTTGCCAGCACAACCCCCCACCCGCCAGGGCCAGGATTTCCACGGCAGGCTCCATCGGTATACACGGTTACCTGAGGCAACCGCTCTGTTTCAGTCACGTTTGAGAGTCCTTAAATCGAAATTATCGCGTGCTTAGCGCCTAATGAAACCGTCAGTCATTTTTGGTGCGTGTCGCACCAAGCGAATTTGCTGCTACTGGAGATTTCAAACCAAATTTGATGCGTTGCATAGGCGCTCTGGGCTGGCGACGCTTGGCCAACACTATATAGCTTTCTCCCAGTGGACAGTTATAGCGCCGCCCCAGGGACTCCCAATGCTCCACGCAGCGCCCTCCAGGCCAGCTTCTAAAACAGCAGTAGTCTACGCGTTCGACCTCAAAGTCGACAAATGCTAACCAGTCACCCATTCGGCTGGCCGTGCGCCATTGCCCATTCCAGGGATATTGGCCTTGACGTTTGCGCCATTGCTTAACCACGCCGCTAACGCCGATGGGATTGAAACCAAACAGCACCAAAATACCGCTATCAGAGGTGACGCGCGCGGCCTCTTGCAATGTGTGGTGGGCATCCGGCAGGTGCTCAAGCCAGTGATGAAGCACCACAACATCCAGGCACCGATCAGGCAATGCCAATCGTTCAGCTGGACAAACCAACGTCTGCTCGTGGGGGGCACTCTTTCGGTTGGGCGCCCATTGAAGCGTGTGTGCAATTCCCGACATGGACATCATCGTAGGCCCCATGGCCATCTCAAGGCTATGGCCGCCAGAACGTGAGTCAACCAGGGGCCCCAGGCAGGCTCGCTGGGAATCCCATAACGATTTGCCTGCCTCAGATTCCCAGTAAGCTCGACTCGCGAATAACTGCTTGGCAAGTGTCTCTGTCGCTGCTGAATTTGACATGTACCGCACAACCCTCCAAAGTAACGGCTTTTTGACGTCTTGCATGCACCACGAAAGCGCTATCAAACTAACCGTAAGCGCTAATTCATCGTTAAAGGATCTCGCCTATGATGAGCGTGACACCGATCCCCGCCTTAAGCGACAACTATATTTGGCTGCTTCGACAAGATACCAGCCAAGAAGTATGCGTGGTGGATCCAGGTGAAGCGCTTCCCGTTATTGAGTTTCTGGAGCGCGAGTCGTTATCGCTTAGCACTGTTTTGATCACCCATCACCACCCTGATCATACTGACGGGCTGGGAGAACTGATCAAGCGCTACGCTCCACGGGTAATCGGCCCGAAAAATCCTTCAATTAATGGTGTCGAAGAGCGCGTAGGCGATGGCGATGAAGTTCGCGTCATGGGCCGATTATTTGAAGTCTTTGAGACACCTGGGCATACGTTAGACCATATTAGTTATTTTACACCAGGGATTCCCCCACTGCTGTTTTGTGGTGACACCTTATTTTGCGCCGGTTGCGGTCGCCTCTTTGAGGGAACACCCGAGCAAATGCACGCGGCCTTAAAGCGTCTTGCGGCGCTACCCGAAGAAACCTTTGTTTTCGCCGCGCACGAATACACTCAGGCTAACCTTCGCTTTGCCAGCGAAGCAGATCCTGAGAACGAAGACGTCAAACACGCCTTAATGGAGTGTGATAAGGCGCGGGCCTTAGACCGCCCCACCTTACCCAGCACGATAGGACGCGAGCTGAAAATCAACCCCTATTTGCGCGTCGGCACCGAAAGTGTCCGTAATGCTGCAAGCAAACAGGGTTCTATTGATAATGATCTCGCAACGTTCGCCACTCTTCGCGAGTGGAAGAATCGTTACTAAACGCTATCGCAACGACGTAACCCACTATGACGTATCGCACGATTCGCCAACGCCTATTATTAAGCGCCGGTAGTACAGTGATCATGAGCCTGCTTTTGGCAGCTGCGGCAAACTCGCAGGCCTCTGCGACTAGCTATGATACCTCTCCCCGCGCTACCTCAACGTCCAGCGCGACTAACGAGTCGCGTAACGCTCGCCCCTCATCTTTCCAAATGCATTTCTGGGAAGAACTTATGCTGGAGCCGCAGGATGCTTGGGGGAAACTGCGCGAAAGCTTCCACTGGCGTGAGCAATCGTTGCCCGCCGAGGCTCAAGCACGTGTAGATGAATGGATTGATCACTACAGATCACGCCCGGAAAACATTGTTGAAATCACCGAACGCGCAAGTCCATGGCTTGCCTGGATCACTCAGCAAATCAGTGAGCGCAATTTGCCGGGAGAGATGGCCCTCATTCCTTTCGTGGAAAGCTCATTTGACCCCGGCGCGCGCAGCCATAGTGGCGCTGCCGGGCTATGGCAGTTTATGCCCGGCACCGGCGATGCCTTAGGACTCGTGCGCAATGGGAACTACGATGGCAGACTGGACGTTGTCTCCTCAACCAATGCGGCGCTTGACTATCTCGAAACGCAGGCCGATCAGTGGTACGAAGGTGATTTGCAACTATCGGTCGCCGCCTACAACGCAGGCGCAGGTACGGTCAATAAAGCTAAGCAGCGCGCCGAGAGCGAGGGCCTAACCGGTGAATACTGGGATCTGAGCCTGCCTCAAGAGACCATGCAGTACCTGCCAAAATTGCTCGCTATTGCCACCATTATTGATGACCCAGAGCGCTACGACATCAGCTTGCCTGAAATTCATACGGAGCCCGCTTTTGCCAAGGTGAAGCTTGAGCATTCAGTTACCTTGACTGAAGCCTCCCAGCTATTGGACGTAGAAAAATCGGCGTTGGCTGAGCTCAATCCTGGTCTTATAAATGGTGCGCTCAACCCGTCAAGCGCTCAAACGCTGCTGGTTCCGGAAGACGTGGATCAACAAATGTTGGCTGAGCTTTCTAACGATAGTAGTAATCGTCAGACCGCTACCCGAGACAACGCGCCGGACACTTACCGTGTGGAAAGTGGCGACAGCTTATCGACAATCGCCAGTCGCTATAACCTGAGCGCCCAGGAGTTAATGCGCTTAAACGCGATTGACAGTCCGGATGCTTTACAAGCGGGTCAACTCCTGACACTTTCAGAACGTTGAGATTATCCGCCTTGTTAATAGGGAAACTGCCCCATGCACTGTGGCGTTATTGTGCGTCCCGCTTTATGCATTGCCCGGAACGCCTTGCTTGTGCTCTGCTCACTGGCAAGCTCTTTCGCCTATAGCGACACGGATATTGCCCCCACGGCCACGGACGGCACCGCGCCTATCGAAACGCGCCACGCGCTTTCGCTTTACGGCTCACCGGCGCTGGATGAGGATTTCGAACACTTTTCTCACGTCAACCCAGACGCCCCTAAAGGCGGCAGTATCACGCACACGGCCGTGGGCGGCAGTTTCGACTCGACAAACCCATTCATTACTCGCGGCACCCCGGCAACCGGCGTATCGCGGATTTATGACACCTTGATGGCGAGCAACCCCAACGAGCCCTTCAGCCTTTACGGCCTACTCGCCGAAGGCGTGCGCCTAGACCCCGATCGCGAATGGATCGAGTTTGATATTCGCCCAGAGGCGCGCTTTCATGACGGTGAGCCGGTCACCGCCTACGACGTGGTATTTTCGCTGAACCTGTTGCGTGAGGAAGGCAATCCGTTCTACAGCAGCTACTATGCAGGCGTCGAGCAGGCCGTCGCGCTCAATGAGCACCAGGTACGCTTCACCCTGACCGACACCGAATCCCGGGAGTTGCCGCTCATCGTGGCCCAATTGCCCATTCTGCCGCGCCACTACTGGGAGCAGCATGATTTTAGCGCGCCCTCCCTGGCCATTCACCCCGGCTCAGGCCCCTACAAGATCAGTGAAGTGGACCCGGGACGGCAGATCGTCTACGAGCGCGACGAAGACTATTGGGCAAAAGACCTGCCGGTGAACGTGGGCCGCAACAATATCGACCGGGTGATCTACGATTACTACCGAGACCGGGAGATTGCCTGGGAAGCTTTCAAGGCCGGACTGACAGATTTTCGCACCGATGCCCGTGCCGCCACCTGGGCCATTGGCTATGACTTTCCTGCCTATGAAGAGGGACTGGTCAAGCGCATCACGGTACCCGACGCGAATCCGTCCATGATGCAGGGGTTCGTGTTCAATCTGCGCAAGGAAAAATTCCAGGACCCGCGGGTTCGCGAAGCGCTCAGTCTGGCGTTTGATTTCTCCTGGCTGAATACCAATATTTTCTACGATACCTATCAACGTACCGAGAGCTTCTTCCAGAACTCCGAGATGGAAGCCGAAGGGCCGCCCAGCGACGCTGCCCTCGAACTGCTGGAGCCACACCGTGAAGCGTTGCTGGACTCCCATCAATCCGACCGACTGTTCACCGAGGCCCTGCCGATCGACCACCCCGAGGACCTTCGTGAACGCCTGCGGCTTGCCCTGGACCTGCTCCGTGAGGCGGGATACCGAGTGGAGGACGGCGTTCTCGTCCACCAGGACACCGGAGAGCCGTTGAGTCTGGAAGTCCTGCTCTACGATTCAGGCATGGAGCGCGTGGTTCAGCCTACGCTGCGTAACATGGCCCGCCTGGGCGTGCAGACGTCGTTACGTATTGTCGATATCAACCAGTATCACAACCGTCAGCGCAATTTCGACTTTGACATGGTGGTCAGCCATTTTCCGCAGTCCAATAATCCGGGGAATGAGCAGCGTGACTTCTGGACCAGCCAAGCGGCCGATTCACCCCAGAGTCGCAACCGCATGGGCCTTGCGCATCCGGCGGTCGATGACCTGGTCGAGCAGCTTATCCGCGCTGACGACCGCGAAGAACTGAATACCATTACCCGGACGTTGGATCGGGTGTTGCGCTGGGGATTTTATGTTATTCCTCATTACCATTCAGGCGAGACGCGGATCGCCATTTGGGATAAATTCGGTTATCCCGATCCTTTCCCTGAATATGCCATGGATCTAGACGCGTGGTGGGTAGACCCCGAACGTGAAGCCGCTTTACAGCGTCAATCCCGACGCTGAGCCGGTGTGAGGAGAACGCTGTGGCACGCTACACGCTACGTCGACTGCTGCTGATGATACCTACTCTGATAGGCATCATGCTGCTCAATTTCATTATCGTGCAGGCTGCGCCCGGCGGCCCGATCGATCAGATGCTGGCACGCTTCGAAGGCGCCGATGCCATGGCCAGCACACGCTTGGACATGGGCGGCGCGGATGTCCAGGTGAACGACGAGTCACGCGGAGCTCGCGGGATTGACCCGCGCTTCATCGAGCAGCTCGAACAGCAGTTCGGCTTTGACAAGCCCGCCCATGAGCGTTTTCTGGGCATGATGGGCGACTATCTGACGTTCGACTTTGGCACCAGTTTCTTCCGTGACCGCCCCGTCACGGAACTGATGATCGAGCGCCTGCCGGTGTCGATCTCACTGGGGCTCTGGACGACGCTGCTGGTCTACCTGATCTCGATTCCGCTCGGCGTTCGTAAAGCGCTACGTCACGGCTCGCGCTTTGACGTCTGGACCTCTGGCCTGGTGATCGTCGGCTATGCCATTCCCGGGTTTTTATTCGCCATTTTGCTGATTGTGGTGTTTGCCGGCGGCACCTACCTGGACTGGTTTCCGCTCAGGGGGCTGACATCACCGGATTTCGACCAGCTCTCCATCTGGGGCAAAATCAAGGACTATTTCTGGCATATCACCCTCCCCGTGATTGCCGCCGCGATCGGCAGTTTTGCCACGCTCACCATGCTGACCAAAAACAGCTTCCTGGATGAAATCCATAAGCAATACGTGCTCACCGCCCGCGCCAAAGGCGCCGATGAGCGACGTATTCTCTACGGTCATGTGTTTCGCAATGCCATGCTGATCATTATCGCCGGCCTGCCCTCAGCCCTGATCGGCATTTTCTTCACCGGCTCGCTGCTGATCGAGGTGATTTTCTCCCTCGACGGCCTCGGCCTGCTGGGGTTTGAAGCGGTCATGCAGCGCGACTATCCGGTCATTTTTGGCACCCTGTTTCTCTATACGTTGATTGGCTTGCTGCTCAAGCTGGTGTCGGACCTGACATATGTGTGGGTGGACCCGCGCATCGACTTTGCAACACGGGAATCGTGATCATGGCTGCCTTTTCGTCTCGATTTTCACCTATCACCAAGCGTCGTCTGGCGGCATTCAGATCGAACCGACGGGCCTGGGTATCGCTATGGGTGTTTAGCGTTGTATTTGTGCTTAGCCTGTTTGCTGAGCTGATTGCCAACGACAAGCCAATCGTCATGCAGTATGATGGCGAGTGGTATGTGCCGCTGCTGGTCGACTACCCGGAAACCGAGTTTGACGGTTTTTTGCCCACACGTACCGACTACCTGGACCCCTTTGTCCAGCAGCAGATAGCGGAAAATGGCTGGGCGCTATGGCCGCTGATCCCGTTTTCCTACCAAACGCTCGACATGCAGATGACCCAGCCTTCGCCTGCGCCACCCGACGAACGCCATTGGCTCGGCACCGATGATCAAGGCCGTGATGTACTCGCCCGGGTAATCTATGGCTTTCGCCTCTCGGTTGCTTTTGCTCTGGTATTAACCGCCGGTTCTCTGGTAATAGGAGTTATGGTGGGTGGTGTGCAAGGCTACTTTGGCGGCAAGGTTGATTTGGTGGGCCAGCGCATCACCGAAATATGGTCAGGCCTTCCTGTGCTATTTCTGCTGATTATTCTGGCTAGTTTTGTGCAACCTGGTTTTTGGTGGCTACTGGGTATTATGCTGCTGTTTTCTTGGCTTGGGCTGGTGGATATTGTCCGGGCCGAGTTTTTACGCGCGCGGAACCTTGAGTATGTTCGCGCGGCAAAGGCCATGGGGCTGCCCTCTCGCTTGATCATGTGGCGGCATGTACTCCCCAATGCCATGGTGGCTACCCTGACGTTTATTCCTTTCCTATTTACCGGTGCGATCGGTACCTTAACCGCACTGGATTTTCTAGGGTTTGGACTGCCGCCTGGTTCTCCTTCACTGGGCGAACTTGCCGCACAGGGGAAAAACAACCTGCATGCCCCATGGCTGGGCATTACCGCCTTTATAACCTTAGCCACCATGCTGTCGTTACTGGTATTTATTGGCGAAGGCTTGCGTGATGCCTTTGATCCTCGCCACGTTCAACTAAGCCCGTCGCCCGCTAAGGAAGCGCATCATGCCTGAGCCCCTACTTTGCGTCGATAACCTAAGCGTTGCCTTTAACGGTACTAGTGTTGTCGACTCACTTTCCCTGGAACTTCATGCAGGTGAAACACTGGCGATTGTCGGCGAGTCCGGCTCGGGTAAGTCGGTATCCGCCCTTGGGCTAATGAACTTATTGCCTGCCAATGCTCAGGTAAGCGGTGAACGACGGTTAAATGGCGCGCGCTTAGATTTGCTTAGCAACGCCGAGTGGAACGACTTGCGCGGTAATAAAGTGGGCGTTGTCTTCCAAGAGCCTATGACATCGCTTAACCCACTCCATCGCATTGGTAAGCAAATTGGCGAGTCCCTTCGTTTGCATCAAGGGCTCACTGGAAAGGCTGCGCGAGCAAAGGCTAAAACATTACTCGAACAGGTTAAACTACCCCGATCTGAAGAACTGCTTGATGTTTGGCCTCATCAGCTATCAGGTGGTCAACGTCAGCGGGTAATGATTGCCATGGCCATTGCCAATAATCCATCGTTGCTGATCGCCGATGAGCCCACCACAGCGCTTGACGTCACTGTCCAGCAAGACATTCTGAGATTGCTTAAAGAGCTACGCGACCAGCATGGCATGGGGTTGTTGCTGATTAGTCACGATCTTAATCTGGTACGCCGTCACGCAGACCGCGTATGCGTCATGTATCAGGGGAAAATTCAAGAATCGGGGCCTGTCGAGCGCGTTTTTGAGCAGCCACAGAGCGAATACACCCAGCGTCTTCTGGCCGCTGAGCCGGAAGGACGACCATCACCGGTTACTGAGAGCCCACCGTTACTGACTGTACGTCAGCTAAGCGTCAGCTTTAAACGGCCCAAAACCGGTTTATTCAAGCGCCAGCCGCCCGCATTTGAAGCGGTAAAAGCCACCGATTTAACGGTCGCCCCGGGTGAAACGTTGGGCATCGTGGGCGAATCGGGCTCGGGGAAAACCACCCTCGCCTCCGCGATCATGCGCCTAGTCGCTAGCCAGGGGGATATTACCCTTGGTGAGGCGCCCTTGAGCCAACTGAGCGGTAACGATTTGCGCCGCCAGCGCCATCGATTGCAGATGGTATTCCAAGATCCTTATGGCGCATTATCACCGCGCATGCCGGTATTTGATATCGTCAGTGAAGGATTGCGCTTCCACTCTCCTGATTTATCCGATACGGAAGTTACTCAGCGTGTCCATCAAACGTTGAGCGAGGTTGGGCTGCCGGAAAGCTGTGCGGCGCGCTACCCACATGAATTTTCCGGTGGTCAGCGCCAGCGCATCGCTGTCGCCCGGGCAATTATCCTCGAGCCTGAGCTGTTGGTATTGGACGAACCAACCTCTGCGTTGGATCGCACCGTTCAAAAACAGCTGGTGACGCTGTTGCGTGAACTTCAGGCACGGCGCCAGCTTAGTTATCTGTTTATCAGCCATGATCTAGCAGTGGTCCGCGCCATGGCGCACCGAGTTATGGTGCTTAAAGAAGGCGAAGTGGTCGAGCAAGGCCCTTGCCTGGAGCTGCTTGCCTCTCCTCAACATCCGTATACCAAGGCACTTATAGAGGCTGCTTACCTAAAAGACTTTGTTGGCTAATATTCTGCGCCACCCAGGTTCTCTCAGTCTTTTGCGTGTTAGCTTTAGAAACAAAGATAACGGTATAAAACTAAATAAAGAGGTTACTATTCAGCGATTCAAGTAACTCAGAACGTTAGCCATAAAAGAGTTAGAAGCTGGCTATTTCGTCAGGGGTTAGTTCGCGCCATTCGCCGGGTGCCAAGTCGTCCGTCAACACAAGCTCCCCGATGGAACGTCGATGCAGCGCCTCAACATGGTTGCCTAACGCCACAAACATGCGTTTAACCTGATGGTAGCGGCCTTCCGTGATAGTCAGCTCAGCTTGTTGCGGCGACAAAAAACGCAGTGTCGCTGGCTGAGTCGGCGTTTCTTCACCGTCAAGCATGATCCCTTCTGATACTTGGTGTATAGCCCAATCAGCGGTAGCGCCTTCCATGGGCTCGGCAAGCTCAGCAATATATACCTTGGCACAACGGTGACGTGGAGACGTCACACGGTGCGACCATTGACCATCATCGGTAAGCAGCAATAAACCCGTGGTATCCACATCAAGACGACCGACGGGCTGCAAGCGTTCCGCTTTGGGCAGGTCGATCAAGTCAATCACTCGCGGGTAGAGCCCTCGCCTAGCAGTACACTCTACATCAGCAGGCTTGTGCAGCATGATATAACGTAGCCCTACCAGCGCCAACGTCACACCGTTATGTACCACCACATCGTTTTCCGTATCAATGTGTGTCGCTGCTTGCTTGATCGGCTCACCGTTCAAGGTGACCTCACCATTTTTTAGCGCTCGCTTTGCTAAGCTTCGCGTTAACGGGGTCGTTTCACTTAAAAAGCGGTCAAGACGCATTAGTGGCCGACTCCTGACAGTAGCGAAAAGCGGTCGGCATCTTGCCAGGCAGGAAATTTTTCTCGAAAAGCATCTAAATCCGTTTTATTGAGGCATCCCGTTTCAAGAAACGGCGTATGCGCTGAATGATCGATAAGTGGTTCACCTTTAAAATCCACCAGCATGGAATCGCCGCTATAAGCCATTCCTTTGGCATCTTCGCCTACGCGATTAACGCCAATCACGTAAGTCAGGTTTTCAATAGCACGAGCTTGCAACAGCGTACGCCAGGGTTGACGGCGAGGTGCAGGCCAGTTGGCAACGCACAGCAGCGCATCATACTCGAAATGCTCGCCTTGTGTAGGCTGCTGGCGCAGCCAAACCGGAAATCTTAAGTCATAGCACACCGTCAGTAGTATTTTAAAACCGTTCAGCTCGACAATTTTGCGCCGCTCCCCCATGTCGTAACGTTCATGCTCGCCAGCCATGCGAAACAGGTGTCGCTTATCGTAGTAGGTCAGAGCACCTTGAGGGGTCGCCCAGATTAAACGGTTATAGAATTCTCCGCCCTGCTGGATAGCAACGCTACCGGTCATCACACAGTTACGCGACCGCGCCTGATCCAATAGCCACGCTACGCTTTGGCTGTCTTCCATGGGCTGCGCCATCTCACGGGAGTTCATCGTAAACCCAGTGGCAAACATTTCGGGAAGCACAATCAGGTCGGTATCCCGGCCATCAAGATCGCCAAGCAGTGTTTCAAGATGGGTATGGTTGGCGTGGGGGTTTTCCCAGCGCAAATCGCATTGCACCAGGCTAGTTCTAAGTTGGCTCATCGAATCACTCCTTTACGCCGCTCACGTTGTCACGGGTGTGTTAGATTAGCATTTTTAAATAATGAGGCTGCTATGCTTCCTACTCCATCACGCGATCCTGAAGCAGTCAAAGGCGTTACCTTTGCCCTGACGGCCTATATCATGTGGGGTTGTTTCCCGCTTTTTTTTGCACTGTTTGATGGCGTGCCGGCTGTCGAGGTGCTGATTCACCGCATTCTGTGGTCGTGTCTGTTTTTGGTGGGTCTTATCAGCCTCTTGCGTCGCTGGCCTCCCGTTGTTGCCGCTCTGGTGGAACCCAGGCGACTCTGGCGTGTCCTCGCCTGCGCTTTGCTGATCGCATTCAATTGGGGAATTTACATTTACTCGGTGGAAACCCATCAAGTATTACAGGCAAGTTTAGGCTATTTTTTGTCGCCACTGGTGAACGTGGCGCTAGGTATACTGGTGCTACGTGAAGTAATGGCGCGACTGCAGCTGGTTGCCTTGGGCTTGGCTAGCCTTGCCATCGCCATCCAGTTTGTCATGCTCGGTGAGTTGCCGTGGATTAGTCTGCTACTGGCATTGAGCTTTGGAAGTTACGGACTATTTCGCAAACAAGTGCCGCTTGATGGTCTATCAGGACTTTTTGTGGAAACGTTACTGCTGTTTCCTATTGCACTGCTTGCGTTGGCAGGGCTGAGTTGGCAAGGGGTTTCCCATTTTTTAAGCGATACACCAACCACCGCCCTGCTCGTTGCTAGTGGCATTATGACGGCCCTCCCTCTCATGGCTTTCGCGGGTGCAGCGCGGCGTTTACGTCTCGCCACGCTGGGGTTTCTAATGTACATCAACCCCAGCATTCAGTTTTTTATTGCGCTGACGATTTTCAACGAACCCCTGAGTCTTATCCAGTTAGTGACGTTCGTCATGATTTGGACAGGACTGGCCCTCTATTCGTGGTCAGCATGGCAATCACGCACTCGCTAACTGGCGACTAGGTAATGCCAGCGCCTCTTGATCATCAACTGTTAGTTGAGGCGTTGGTTCACGCTCTGGCTGATAGCCGATGCGAAACCCTCCCCAGTGCCGACCATTGATATAAATAGGCACTGATAGATCGTGCATAATTTCACCGGTATCACGTTTATAGGTTTGTAGTAGCAATGGTTTCTCGTGGGCACCGCACCGACGCCCAGTAGGATCATCGAAAATACGTTTGCTGCGACAAAATTTCAAATCGTGATCATAGTCACCGGTGGGTTTACGGCTCACCGCCTGATTATGGGTTGGCACATAGCCTTGCCGATCGCAGGTAATGGCATAGCTCAGCTCAAGCTGGCTGAGCAACGGTTCTTGAATATCGGGGAGATGTTTATCGGTGAAAGAATCAAAAGACGTGCGATAAAGCGGTGGCTGAGTATCGGGGATCTGCTGATATTCAGGCTGAAAAAGTGCCGACTCGCTTAATTCTCCTCGTTTAAGAGCACTTTCAAATAACTTGCCCAAACGATCTGCTGTTTTACGCGCCGCATGGAAAACTTGCTGATGACGGCCGTTAAGACGCTGTTGCGCCAGCTCTCCATCGACGCCTTCAGCCGCCTCCATCAAAGCACGTGCCTGGTTTGCCAGGTCGTGCATATTGCGGTTGCCTTCATCAACATCCGCCTCTAGCTGATGCAGGGTATCCGCGACGGTTTGGCTATGCTCGCGCGTATTATCAATGGCTTGCGCTACACTGCTGATTTCGCGTTGCACCTGATCAAATTCTTGGGTAATAGTGCCCAAACTGGTGCCAACGTGCTGCATATCAGCCGAGCGATGGCTAATGCGGCTCATCAAACTGCCCATTGATGAAACGACATTCTGACCGCTTTGATGCATATCCTTAACGAGTTCATCGACGCTTTGGGTGGCCGTTGACGTTTTGTGCGCCAGATTACGAACCTCTCCGGCCACTACCGCAAACCCGCGTCCGTGCTCGCCCGCCCGTGCGGCTTCAATGGACGCATTGAGCGACAATAGATGCGTTTGTTCGGCAATGTCTTCAATCATTGACGTAACGTTGCGAACGCGCTCAATTTTATCATTGAGCGACGTCAACATTTCCAGTGCTTGCTGGGATTGCTCAGAGACCTCGCTCATCTCATTGATAATATCAGTCAAGGCTTCTTGATTATGGTGACTGGACTCACGCGCGCTTTCTGCCAGCGCCGCCACCTGGGAGGCGCTGGCGCTGACTTGCATAATGGCTGTGTTGATCGCGCCCATACTAGCTGATGACTCACGCGCCATTTTTTCTTGCTTACTGAGACGCTGGTCCATCAAATCGGCATAGTGCGACACTTCAGCTGAAGCAATAGCGGTGCTGCTGGCGCGACGCATAAGTCGAAACGCCATCGCCCGAAGCGACGCGTAATCCGCCATGAGGCGATTGCCAGTGCGCTTGCCTTCTAACTGCTGCTGATCGGCTTGATAGAGTCCCCACCATGCGATCCAAACGCTCAGTGCACCGGCAAGTGCCGACAAACCAACCGCAATATATCCCCCGACGGTACCGTAAGACACCAGCCAGCCGGCAAGTGCCAATAGCACTATGGGAACCATCCATCGAATGACACGCATAGTCAGTACTCTTGTTATTAACGTGAAATGAGGTCCCAAACCCTTGAATGGGCTTAGCGTTAAGCTTACCCACTAATCAGGATTAAATAAGTAACACTTTGGGGGAAGAACCTGTCCAGGGCATGAATTTATCGGCGAGTACCGTAAATTGGCTTATAACGCGTTAATATAAAGCGCTACGTTCGCGTTAGGCTATGACGTAGCTTATTGTTTAGATAATTTGACGGCGAATCGCCCTTGGAGCTCATGCTAAAGCGCTACTTGCCCATCCTTTCGTGGCTGCCTTACTACCATAAACGGTTACTAGGGGCGGATTTACTCGCCGGCTTGATTGTTACCGTCATGGTGATACCGCAATCGCTCGCTTATGCGCTACTCGCAGGTCTGCCTGCGGTAGTGGGTTTGTACGCCAGTATCCTGCCACAACTGGTATACACCCTATTTGGCACCAGCCGCACCCTGGCCATTGGCCCGGTGGCCATCATTGCGCTGATGACCGGGGCCGCCCTTTCGGCTGTCGCCACGCCTGGTAGCGATGCCTATCTTCAGGCTGCGCTGGTACTGTCGTTGCTTTCGGGCGTCATGCTGGTAGCCATGGGGCTACTCAAAATGGGCTTTTTCAGCAATTTCTTGAGCCACCCTGTGATTTCGGGTTTTTTAACAGCCTCTGGCATTTTGATTGCGGTCAGCCAGCTCGGCAGCCTGTTAGGCATTGAAAGCAGCGGGTTTACCCTGGTCGAACGCTTGATAACGCTCACCCCTCACCTTAATGCCATCAATGTGCCTACGTGTGCCTTGGGCGTTAGCACACTGGTGTTTTTAGTCTGGCTTCGACGACATGGAAAATCGACGCTTCGGCGACTGGGACTGCGTGACAGCGTGGCTGATCTGGTGGCCAAGGCAGGGCCCGTTATCGCCGTTGTTGCCACCACGCTGGCTACTTGGTATTGGGGACTCTCGAACCAGGGGGTCAGCGTCGTGGGTGATGTACCCGCTGGCCTCCCCGCTTTCAGCCTACCTTGGGCCGACACCTCACTGTGGCGAGCGCTTTTCATACCGGCTTTGTTAATCAGCCTGGTCGGCTTCGTCGAGTCGGTTTCGATGGGGCAAATGTTGGCTGCTAAACGGCGCCAGCGTATTTCCCCTAATCAGGAATTGATCGGGCTCGGTGCTACTAACATAGCCGCTGCCATCAACAACGGTATGCCAGTCACCGGGGGCCTTTCACGCACGGTGATTAATTTCGATGCGGGCGCCCAAACGCCAGCCGCTGGCGCTTTTGCCGCCCTAGGCATTGCATTGGTGACGATGGCGTTTACCGGTTGGCTTTACTACCTGCCGATTGCCACTCTGGCGGCGACGATTACCGTATCTATTTTAACCCTCGTGGATATTCCCATGCTGCGCCAGACGTGGCGCTATTCGCGCAGCGATTTTTCCGCCATGGCGTTAACCATCACCCTTACACTTGTTGAGGGTATTGAGGCGGGCATCCTGGGAGGCGTTACCCTGTCCATCGCACTCTACCTATACCGCACCAGTCGCCCGCACAGTGCATTGGTCGGGCGAGTGCCTGATACAGAGCATTTTCGCAACGTCGAACGCCACGATGTCGAAACCGTCAGCCGTGTAGCGCTGCTGCGTATTGATGAAAGCCTTTACTTCGCCAACGCCCGATACCTGGAAGATACCCTCTATAACTTGGTGGCTAGTCGTCCCGAACTCGAGCACGTCGTGTTGATCTGCTCCGCGGTTAACCTGATCGATGCATCGGCCCTCGAGAGCCTTGACGCCATCAATGCCCGCTTAAAAGATTCAAATGTGAAACTGCACCTTTCTGAGGTAAAAGGCCCTGTAATGGACCAACTTAAGAAAAGTGACTTTCTCGACGCCCTCACCGGTCGCGTCTTTCTCAGCACCTACGCTGCATGGCGGGAGTTTTATCAGCCATAGATTTCACAACCGGCAGCCATTGCTGACATCAATTGCTAATATATTCCCGCGGATTACGCGGATAATAGCGTTCGGGCTGGCTTTCCAGATGGGTAAAGTAGCGGGTGTCTTTGTAGGGCATTTTCATAAAACCTGAAACTCCCAACCCTTCAATTTGGCTTACCGATGCAAGCATTCGCGCCAGTAACTTACGAAACTCATTTTCCCTGACGGGATCGAGAAGACGGTAGTAGCTATGAATTTTGAGGTGCCTGGGGAGTGCTTCAAAAATGATCATGCCGGTGTGGTGTATCTCATTAAGTTGCTGTAATACCCGCATAATCGACGCTGGAAGCACTAATAGCTCCTCGGGATCAGGGCCATCCTCGAAATAGCTATGCTGCCGCGTTTGGTCTTCTAGCTCGGGGACGGCGCTCATTTCATAGCTGATCGCCATACCCGGTTCGCAATAAAAAGGCTCTGTGGCTGCTTCCCTTTCCAGGTGCAACGTTTGGCGGGCATTAAATAAGCAACTTTTGAATACCCCTTGACGGTGAATCGCCCGCGCCAAGTGGACCATATTGTTAACCGCTTCGATAAACGCGGGCTTAAGCTCAGGGTTGTGCAGGTTTAATGACGAATCGATATACACCCCTTCCCGCTCCCAGCGCACCGCCAAGCCACCCACCACGGGATATTTACCAAGGCGACTGACCGAGGCCAAAAAAGCTTTTTCTGTTTCGCCCATGCCTTGCATGAACTGTTTGTAATAGCGGTCCAGCTGTACATCGTTGACGTCGTTAAGGGTTTCCGGCGCATTGGCTTCACGCAGAAAGGCCTTGCGCGAACTGTACACGACGGTATCGATTTCATATTCAGCGGGGCGCCCCCACACCGGCACCAGCGGTGATTGTGCCCGGCCGGGCAGATCAATCATTACCACCCTGGCCATGCGAGGCATCGCCTGCAGGAAGTAGTCGCCGGCCTGGCGGCGAATGTGGGGGTCAGGATCCAGCATACCGTCGAGTGTGCGGGCAAACTCCATGGGCAAGCCCAAGGAGTTTGCAGGAATGGCGCGGTGTCCAAAACGGCACGATTGCGCCGACGCCAACGCATAAAGAGTGCCAGCCACGCCCTGCTCGTCAAAGCGCGGTGAAGAAAGCGCGCCGTTTAATTGATCTTCGCCGATAAAGTAAACGTCGCCCAGCCGAGCATTGGTTTGTTGCAGGTTGTCCGACATCAGTTCCATCACGTTAGCGCCGACGAACTGCAACTGGGCATCGAGCTGGGCAAATACCGACGAGCCCCAGTCAATCAATGCAATGGACTCCTCAGCAGGGTCAAAGACCAAGTTGGAGGGTTTGATATCGCCGTGTACGACGGGCCGAGCCTGGGGCCCTGCCTCACAGCGCAGAGCGGCGAGAATATCCGCCAACTGGGCCGCAATGCGCATGATCAAACGGGGCGATAATCGCCCCTCTTTGAGGGATATCTGCTCCAGATTCCAGCCCGGCGCACGTTCCATCACCAGAATGGATTGACCTCGTGACCGTTGATAGGTGATCAGCCTGGGAATGCGTGGGTGCGAGACCTGCTCCAGCATGAAAGCCTCTTCTTCCAGGCGTTCTTGCAGGTGAGTGGGTAGCGTAATACGTGAAAATTTAAATACATAATGGTCGGTCGCGCCTAGGCTGGACGCGCTACCGGCGAACACAAACCCATAGGCACCTTTGCCAATCAGCTCAATGTCTTGATACCCCAACTGGGCAAGCTGTGCCTGGCACAGCGCCACCCAGTCCTTGAGTTTTCGGGCATCGTGATGACTCAGCAGATAGACCGATTGTTCTTCGGGTATGTAGAACTGCTGAAGCGGTGCCTGGGCCATAGTTCGCCTGCGTTAGCCTAGATGAAGAAGCATGGTCTCCGGGGCTTCCAGGAACGCTTTCCAGGCATTGCAGAAACGCGCGATAGTGCCGCCATCGATAAACCGGTGATCCCCCGCCCAGGTGATGGTCATGATCGCGCGCCGCTGCACGTCGCCCTGTTCATCAAAGCGCGGCAGCCACTGGGTTTTGCCAAGCGCTACAATGGCGGCTTCTGGAGCGTTAATAATTGGTGCCGCGTAGGTCCCTCCCAGCGCCCCAATGTTGGAAATGCTGATGGTGCCGCCCTTGAGGTCGGCCTGATCAACTCGCCCCTCCCTAGCCGCGTTGGTTAAGCGTCCTACCTCCCTGGCAATGTCCAATAGCGTCAAGCGTTCAACGCCTTTTACATTTGGCACTAACAAACCGGCTTTGCTATCCACTGCCATGCCGATATTGCACTGGGCATAGTAATGCAGTTCATCGCCTGCGGGGTTGAGTTGTGCATTGATAATCGGCTGCTCTGCTACGGCCAGGGCCATCGCTTTCATGAAAAACGGCATCAGCGTTAAGCGCTCACCGTGAGCCTCTGCTAGAGGCTTCAAACGCTCTCTCATGGCGAGAAGTGCCGTCACGTCTATCTCATCGCCATAGTGAAAGTGCGGAATAGTACTGGCCGCTTCTACCATACGCTTGGCCATCACCGCTCGCATGCCGCGCAGTGGCTCGACTCTGGCCGCTTCACCACTCCCTCGTGAAGCGGTGTACCCAGCGGGCGACACTGATGCCTCAGCCGGTTGGTCTAGGTGCGCCAATACGTCTTCCTTGAGTACCCGACCCTCTTTACCGCTGCCTGAAATCTCCGCCAGACTGAGGTGATGTTCCCGCACCAGCCTTCTGACCGCCGGGCTGGCAGGCACTTTTCCATGCCCTTTTACAGGTGTTGACAATCCAGACGCTGGCACCTCGGCTGGTTTTCCGGTGCTTGACGCTTGAGAGGCTTGGGGCGCGACTTGTTCATCCTTCGACGCGTTGGTCTCGATGGTCACTTCACCTTCCGCCTGGTAGGCATAAAGCGGCGCGTGAACTTTGGCAATTTGCCCCTGCTCGACATACAGTTTGCTGACCACACCCGCCTCAGGTGCGGTAATTTCCACCAGCGCCTTATCGGTCATCACCTCGACGATGGGCTGATCTTCTTCAATGCGATCGCCTTCCGCGACGCGCCATTCGACCACTTCACATTCAACAATGCCTTCGCCGATATCCGGCAGCATAAAATCGCTCATTGTGTTTCTCCCCATGCGTTCTTCGGCCTTTTAAGCCGCTAAAAGTTGACGCTTTCGCGAATCGCTTCAAAGATTTTGAGATGATCGGGCAGATACTCTTTTTCCAGCACCAGCGGGAAAGGCGTATCCAGCCCGGTCACCCGTGCAATGGGCGATTCCAGGTAGAGAAAACAACGTTCCTGTATCGTCGCGGCGATTTCACCGGCAAAGCCACCGGTCAGTGGCGCTTCATGGCTCACCACCAGGCGGCCGGTTTTGAGCACTGATTCAGCCACCGTATCGGCATCCCAGGGCAACAGCGAACGCAGGTCGATAACCTCACAGTTAATGCCCTGCTCTTCTGCCAGCTCCACCGCCTTGCCGATCACTTCCATTTGCGCACCCCAGCCCACCAAGGTAATGTCAGTGCCTTCCTTGATGATTTCGGCTTCGCCAATGGGCAGTTGATAATCGTCTTCCGGCACCTCGCCTACCGCTGCGCGATAAAGCCGTTTAGGTTCTAAAAAAAGCACCGGATCTGGGTCACGAATCGCCGCTAGCAAAAGTCCTTTGGCTTGATAGGGATTGCGCGGCACGACGACTTTTAAACCCGGCGTATGGGTAAAATAAGCCTCGGGCGATTGCGAGTGATAAAGCCCGCCGGAAATACCACCACCGTACGGCGTCCGAATGGTCAAACCGCCAACGTTAAACAGATCTCCTGAGCGGTAGCGGTACTTGGCAGTTTCGTTAACGATCTGGTCGAAGGCGGGAAAAATATAGTCGGCGAACTGAATTTCAGCGACCGGCACTGAGCCTTGAGCAGCCAAGCCGTTGGCAAAGCCAATGATGCCCTGCTCAACCAGTGGCGTATTGAAACAGCGAGCTTTGCCGTATTTTTCCTGTAGATGGCTGGTGGCGCGAAAAACACCGCCAAAGATACCCACGTCTTCGCCAAAGCAGATGACTTTTTCGTCTTCCGCCATAGCGATGTCGAGGGCATTATTGATCGCCTGCAGCATGTTCATTGTGGGCATGTTACGCCTCCCCCTGTGAGTCGGTATCCGTGCTTACGCCAAGGTCCAACGACTTGGCACCGCGGGGATAGGCATCCGGGTAACGGCGAATATGCTGCTTGAGCTGATCAAATTGACGCTGCAACGCCGGTGTTACGTCGGCATAGACATCGCTAATCAATGAATCGAGAGGCGGGGGCGAACGCTTTTCAGCGCGCTTCATAGTATCCAACACTTCGCGGCGCAGACTTTCCTGCTCGCGGGTTTCCTCTTCCTCGCTCCACCAGCCTTTGGCCAAAAGCCATTTCTGCATTCGTAACAGCGGATCTTTTATTCGCCAGGCTTCTTCTTCATTTTTCGAGCGATAGCCTGACGGATCATCGGAGGAAGAATGCGCGGCCAGTCGGTATGTCATGGCCTCAATGAGTACCGGCTGATTGCGTTCAACGGCAAGCTTGCGTGCCTGTCGGGTGGCTTCATAGACCGCCAGCACATCGTTGCCGTCCACCCGAATGACGTGCATGTGGTAGCCAAACGCCCGGGGAGCGATGCCATCGGCGGCGAACTGCTCGACCGCTGGGGTCGAAATGGCGTAGCCGTTGTTGCGGCAGAAAAAAATCACCGGCACCTGATGCACCGAGGCCATATTGAGCGCCGCGTGAAAGTCACCCTCCGATGCAGCGCCTTCGCCAAAAAAGGTCAGTGTACAGTGCCCATTTTCGGCCATTTTTTGACCGTAGGCGTATCCGGTCGCTTGGGGAATCTGGGTGGCGAGCGGTGACGAAATCGTCATGTAGTGAAGCTTGCGCGAGCCGTAGTGAATTGGCATCTGGCGGCCCTTGCCGTAATCCAGTTCATTGCCAAATAGCTGATTCATAAACTCGTCGATGGAGAAACCGCGGTACATCAATGCACCCTGCTCACGGTACTGGGCCATGATCATATCGGCATCGTCAAGTGCGGCGGTAGCACCCACCACGGCGGCTTCTTCGCCCGTGCATTGCATGTAGAAAGACAGTCGCCCCTGGCGCTGGGCCGCGAGCATGCGTTCATCAAGAATACGCGTGGCAAGCATAGCGTAGTACATACGCCTCGCATGAGCTTGTTCTAGCTGAGGAGCGTCAGCCTCGCTATAAAGTTCGCCCTCAGGGCTTAGCAAACTAAAGGTGGGAATCGAGAATTCATCGCCTGTTAGAAAAACAGGCTGGTGCGATTGCTGTGTCATCATTATTGTCCTTGTCGTACCCCTTTTGAGGGCAGTGTTGTCGGTGATGACCATTTATGCCAGTGGATTTATCTGCCATTGGTCAACGCAACACCTGCGACAATAACGCAGCTGAGACACATTAGGGATTCGACTTAAGAGGTATAGAGGCGCAAGCGCAGCCGTTCTTGGATTCGTTCAAACAGACTATCAACGGTCAACGCCAGCAACGCAATCGTCAGAGCACCCTGAACGATATACGCCATATTGCCATTCACAATACCGGCAATAATGGGGTCACCCAAATTGCGTGCGCCTACCGTGGCCCCGATCGCGGCCGTTGAAATATTGATGGTGATGGAAGTACGAATACCCGCCAAAATGACTGGCGCCGCTAGCGGTAACTCTACTTGGCGTAGGACTTGCCAGGGTGTCATGCCCATGGCAATTGCAGCACTTTTAATCTCTTTATCAACGCCTTGCAGCCCCCCTAGCGTGTTGCGCACAATCGGCAGCGTGCCATAAAGTACCAGGGCAACGATGATCGGAAGCGTGCCAAACCCTAAAGCAGGCACTGCGAGCGCCAGCACCGCCACCGGTGGAAAAGTTTGACCCAGCGAGGCGACCTGAGCAACTAAAGGCAAAAAGTTTCGCCCCCACGTGCGCGTTACCATAATCGCCGCCAGCACCCCACACACAGTGGTAAGCAAAGCGGCAACGCTGACCACGAGGAGATGCTGTACCAATAGTGAGGCAAGACTCGCCCGCCGGTAAACAACCTCATTAGCGCTCGGCTCAATAGCACGCAGAAGCGCATCGGCGTAGGGAAACCCCCAAACGCTTACCATCAAGAGTGTGAACCAGATAGCCGGCCACATTGCTTGGTTAACGCCAAGCGATGTATGCGAACGTTTCAACGTGCTATGACTCACGCACTTTTCCTTGCTCAGGTTGAGCTTCTTTTACTATTTTGCGCAACGTGAGTTCACCAACGGGTATGTCGTGTTGATCCACGACTGTGAGGCGATCGGTATGATCGCGCAGCATCATGGAAAGCCCCTGACGCAGGGAAAACGCAGCGGGAATTCGCGACTGTGCGGGTAACGTTGGCCCCATCGGCGACATATGATCCTGGACGCGGGTTAGTGCTGCTTGCTTTAGACCGCGCTCAAGACCACCCAGCAACGATTCGACAAAAGGATCTTTTGGGTGCTGCAGCAATGACAGCGGTGATCCCTGCTGGACGATACGACCCTCGCGCATCACCACTAAATGGTCGGCCAGCCTTAGCGCTTCATCCATATCGTGAGTAACAAACACCACTGTTTTATGCATTCGCGCCTGTAGCTTGGCAAGCTCGTCCTGCAGCTTCTCTCGAGTAATGGGATCCAAAGCACCAAACGGCTCATCCATCAATAAAATATCCGGATCAGCGGCCAACGCACGTGCAACGCCAACACGCTGCGCCTGGCCTCCTGAAAGTTGATGAGGGTATTTATGAGCGAATTCGTCTATCGGCAAGCCTAGAAGGCTCATTAACTCTGCAACCTTTGCCTGAACATCGGCCGTTGACCAATTAAGCAAGCGAGGTACCAAGCCAATATTGCGTGCCACCGTCCAATGCGGAAATAGCCCGGTATGCTGAATAACATAGCCAATACGCCGCCGCAGCTTAACTGGATCGTAGGCTGTAATCGGTTGACCGTCTAATATGATCTCACCATCGCCATGCTCAATAAGACGATTAATCATCCGCAACGTCGTTGACTTGCCGCACCCGGAGGTACCCACGAGCGCACAAAATTTTCCTTTTGCAATGCGCAGTGAAATGTTATCCACTGCCGCAACGTCACCAAAATGTTTGGAAACGTGGGCGAGCTCGATCATTCGTTTTCTCCAGGCCGTATGGTGTCTTTCGGCCGAAGAGCATCAGCTAAAGCCCCCAGCCCGGCATCGGCCATCAGCGCAAGTATTAGAATCGGCAGTGCACCCAATAGCACCATATCCATGGCCGCCTGTCCCAAACCTTGGAAAATAAAAGCCCCCAACCCTCCCGCGCCGATCAACGCAGCAACAGCCGTTAGACCAATCGCTTGAACCGCGGTAATCCGTATACCTTCCAGCAGCACCGGTAAGGCAAGCGGTAAGCGGACTTGCCAGAAACGTTGGCTATTGCGCATACCCATCCCCCTTGCGGCTTCGAGGGTCTCCGGGCTTACCTGCTCAAGGGCAACATAGGTATTACGCACCATGGGTAATAAGCTATAAGCGACGAGCGCCAGCAATGCCGGTGCCCAGCCAATACCGCTAACGCCGAGCTGTGACAGCAATGGCCATTGAGCCGCTAGCCACGCCAAAGGGCCTAGCATTAACCCGAACAGTGCAATGCTGGGTATCGTTTGCAAGAAGTTAAGTAGCCCAAAGGCGATCTTTTGAAATTTAGCGTAGCGCCGCATCAGCATGGCTAACGTCAGTCCTAAACCAATACTGATAGCAACGGAAACGCTCACCAATGTTATATGTTGGCGCAATGCTCGCCAAAACTCATCGTCTCGGGCGCGAAACTCCTGCCCCAACGCCAAAGCCTCGAGTCCCAGCATAGCGCACAGCCACCATATGAGTACTACGCCTAGCAATAACATGACGGTCCATCGCCGGGGTAGCATCAAGCGCAAACGCAGTTCAATCCAACATAGCAGCAATAGTGATAGCGTTACCCAATAGGCCATCCCAAGATTAAGTCGTGCCTGAGGGGTATCGCTGCTTATCAGCCGATTACTGGCAACCATTAAGCCAAATGGCATTAAAAAAAGCAGTAAGGAAACGCCGACTAAAGCAATACGATAACCCTGCTGGTTTGGCTGGAAGGCTAGCGCCAGTAAAGTGATAATGACACTACTGACTAACAGTGCCCCCAACCAGCCGACTGCCTCAATCAAGCCAGCGCCTTCCCCACTCACGATACGATTAGGCGCTATGCTAACTAGATCAAACACCCAAATAGCCAACAGCATCACGCTGAATAGCAACACCAAAACACTATTTGGCTGCCACTGCCGCCAAGACACCTGAGGGGGACTTGGCAATGCATCCAATAACGACATTCAGTCGTCGTCCAAGCTATCGAGGTAATCGCTTGCGACCTTATCCGGTGACATGCCATTCACTGCTACATCGGCATTGAGCTTCTGTAGCGTTTCGAGGTCCAGGGTGCTAAATACATCTTCAAGCAACGAATCGATGTCAGGATACGCTTCTAACACACTTTCGCGCACCACCGGGGCAGGCTGGTATACCGGTTGTACGCCCTTTGAATCTTCAAGCACCACAAGCCCTAGGGCACTTAAACCACCATCAGTACCATAAGTCATCGCTGCATTGACACCGTTGGTTTGCTCGGCTGCTGCTCGCATAGTGGCCGCCGTGTTACCGCCAGAAAGCACGAGAAGCTGGTCTTCGCTGAGCTCAAACCCGTATGCTTCCTGAAATGCGGGCAGTGCCTGCTCAGACTCGACAAACTCCGCACTTGCCGCAAATTTAAATTCGCCGCCCTCCTCAAGGTAGGTAGCCAAGTCGTCGAGCGTTGATAGGTCGTTCTCCTCTGCTACGTCGCTACGCACGCTCATAGCCCAGGTATTATTAGCACTCGCCGGGGTTAACCAGATCAAGCCCTGTTCTGCGTCGCGTTCGCGGACAGTCTCATAGGCTTGCTCGGCATCTTTCCACACGTAACTGTCGGCCATATCGAAGAAAAAGGCCCCATTACCCGTATATTCGGGGTAAAGGTCTATTTCTCCTGCTTCTAAAGCGCTACGTACGACACTGGTACCGCCAAGTTGCAAACGGTCTTCGGTAGGAATGTCCTGCCGCTCCAGTGTTTGGATGATCAGCTCACCGAGCACTGACCCTTCCGTGTCAATTTTCGACGAGACCACTACCTCATCGTCAGCATTAACCAAAGATAACGGTATAAATGAAAAACAACCGATAGCGATAGTTGATTTGGTGACAAAGCGCATTGTTATCATCCTTTTAGCATGAACTCTTTAGGAGTATATGCCCGTCGTGCGTTGAAGTCAGATTCCTCTCGCCGGGCAATCTAGTGAGAAGTATCAACCACCCAGGTCGTCCCTTCCCGTGAATCTTTAAGAATAACGCCCTGTGCCGCCAGTTCATCGCGAATCGCATCGGCTTGAGCAAAATCTTTATTGGCCTTTGCCGCCTGACGCTGAGCAATTTTGTCATTAATTGCGGATTCACTGATTGCCAGATTTTGTTGCTGTGAGCCCTTCAAGAATGCGTCAGGCGATTGCTGGAGAAGCCCTAACACGCTGGCTAACTCCCTTAACTCAGCCGCCAAACTTGACGCTTTTTCAGGTGTCTCTTGCTTAGCTCGGTTAATATCACGCGCCAAGTCGAACATTACCGCTAACGCGTCAGGGGTATTGAAATCGTCGTCCATCGCCGCCGTAAAACGTTCACGGTAGGCAGCAACACCCTGGTTATTAGCCATACTTGGGCAGTCAATCTCCACTCCCCCAAGCGCTGTATAAAGCCGCGTTAATGATTTCCGGGCCTCTAAAAGCGAATCCTGCGAGTAGTTGATTGCGCTGCGGTAGTGGCTGGCAACCAATAAATAGCGCACCACTTCAGGGTCATGTTCTGTCAGTACTTCACGAATCGTGAAGAAATTGCCCAACGATTTCGACATCTTTTCCTGATCAACCCTTACCGCACCTGCGTGCATCCAGGTGTTTACGTAGGGCTTGCCCGTAGCCGCTTCAGATTGAGCTATTTCATTTTCATGGTGGGGAAACGTCAAGTCCGGTCCCCCGCCATGAATATCGAAGGTATCACCCAGGCAGCAGGTCGACATCGCCGAGCATTCAATATGCCAGCCAGGTCGGCCATTTCCCCAAGGGGAATGCCAATGAGCTTCACCAGGCTTGGCGGCCTTCCATAACACAAAGTCGAGAGGGTCTTCCTTGTGCACGTCAACGTCGACACGGGCACCGGAGCGCATGTCATCCAGCTGGCGGTTATTCAGTTTGCCGTAGTCGGCAAAACGCCGAACGCGATAATACACGTCGCCGTTATCCGCCGGGTAGGCATAGCCTTTTTCAACCAGAGTCTCGATCATGGCAATGATATTGTCGACGTGCCCAGTCGCTCGTGGCTCATGGCTAGGCGGCAACACATACAGACGAGCTTCATCCTCGTGCATCGCCTCAATCATGCGCTCAGTAAGCGCCGAGATACTCTCGTTATTTTCATCAGCACGCTTGAGGATTTTATCGTCTATATCGGTAATGTTGCGCACATAATTAACGTCATAACCACGCTCACGTAAATAGCGGGTAATGACATCGAACGCGACCATAACGCGGGCATGGCCAAGGTGGCAGTAGTCATACACCGTCATGCCGCAGACATACATACTTACCTTGCCCTTTACCAGCGGGGTGAAAGGCTCCTTGCGACGTGTCAGCGTATTGTAAATATGCATATGCCGGTTCCTTAACCTTTCTGTTTGATTTTCGCCCAGCTATCTTTTAAACCCACGGTACGGTTAAACACCAACTGGCCTGGTACCGAGACGTGACGATCTGCGCAGAAATAACCGATCCGCTCAAATTGGAAGCGTGCCTCAGGCCCCGCATCAGCCAGACTGGGCTCACCAATAGCGTTGCAAACAGTTAGCGACTCAGGGTTTAAATGATCCAAAAAGTCGACATCTTTATCGCGGTCGGGCTGCTCGACCATGAACAAGTTGTCGTACAGGCGCACTTCTAGCGGAATACCGTGCTCGGCACTTACCCAGTGAATGACCCCTTTCACTTTGCGACCTTCCGGGTTTTTCCCCAGGGTGTCAAAATCGACCGAGCAATGCAGTTCCGTGACGTCACCTGCTTCGTTCTTGATCACCTCATCGCAACGGATGACGTAGCTGTTACGCAGACGAACTTCTTTACCGGGCGCAAGACGGAAGAATTTTTTCGGTGCGTCTTCCATGAAGTCATCCTGATCGATGTACAGCTCGCGGGTCAGGGGCACCTTGCGCACCGGCATATCCTCACGCGCGGGGTGGCCAGCCACCTCGTAGATTTCTTCATGGTCTTCCGGCACGTTGGTGAGCACCACTTTGAGCGGCTTGAGCACACACATCGCCCGCGGCGCATTGTCCTCCAGGTCCGAACGAATCGCGTGGGTCAACATGGCTATGTCAACCAGGCCGCCGTCGGCGCGGGTCACCCCGATCATGTCGCAGAACTTGCGGATTGACGCGGGCGTGTAGCCCCGCCGGCGCATCCCCGAGATCGTCGGCATGCGGGGGTCGTCCCAGCCGTCCACGATCTGTTCGTCGACCAGCATTTTCAACTTGCGCTTGGAGGTCAGCGTATAGTTGAGGTTTAACCGGGCAAACTCGATCTGGCGGGGTTTGGCCGGCACCGGCAGGTTATCCAGGAACCACTCGTATAGCGGGCGGTGGTCTTCAAACTCGAGGGTACAAATAGAGTGGGTCACGCCTTCCAGGGCGTCAGACTGGCCATGGGTGAAATCGTAGGACGGATAGATTTTCCATTTATCACCGGTCTGATGATGGCTGGCGTGGCGGATACGGTAGAGAATCGGGTCGCGTAGATTGATGTTTGGCGAGGCCATGTCGATCTTGGCCCGCAAGACTTTCTCGCCCTCGCCAAACTCGCCTTTGCGCATGCGCTCCAGAAGGTCCAGGTTTTCGTCGACGCTGCGTTCGCGATAGGGACTCGGCTGGCCCGGCTCGGTCAGCGTTCCGCGATATTCACGGATCTCATCGGGTGTCAGATCATCGACGTAGGCCTTACCCTCACGGATCAAATGCTGCGCCCAGGCGTAGAGCTGATCAAAGTAGTCCGAGGCAAACCGTACGGGACCCGCCCATTCAAACCCCAGCCAACTGACGTCATCCTTGATCGCGTCAATATAGGCCTGCTCTTCTTTGGCCGGGTTGGTGTCGTCAAAGCGCAAATGACACTCACCACCCATCTGCTCCGCCAACCCAAAGTTGAGACAGATCGACTTGGCATGGCCGATATGCAGGAAACCATTGGGCTCCGGGGGAAAGCGCGTCACGATTTTTGTGACCTGGCCGCCCTCAATTTCGTCGCGTACTTGGTTGCGAATGAAGTTCGGCGCTGGGGTGGTCTCGTTGGTCATGGTGGTGTTGATAACCTCATGGTGGATGGCGTGCCTGGCATCGTCTGCTCTACGCTAACGGTATAGCGCTTCGCGGTGCCAAGCAAAACCGTTATTATAACGTGACGCCGATGCACAGCGCCAAGGCGAACGCCTTTATTGAACAGGAATTTATCTATGATCGTATTACAGACTAACCATGGTGACATCACGATTGCGCTTAATCACGAAAAAGCGCCTGCCACCGCCGCCAATTTTGAGCAATACGTTCGCGATGGCTTTTACGACGGCACTCTTTTTCACCGCGTCATTGATGGCTTCATGGTGCAAGGTGGCGGGTTTGATCAGGATTTCAATCAAAAGCCCACTCGCGATCCGATCGAAAACGAGGCGGATAACGGGCTTAAAAATACCCAAGGCACCCTGGCAATGGCCCGTACCCAGGATCCGCACTCGGCCACCGCACAGTTTTTTATTAACGTTGGCGATAACAGCTTTTTAAACCATAGCGGGAAAAATCTGCAGGGCTGGGGTTACGCCGTTTTTGGTGAAGTCGTCGACGGAATGTCTGTTGTTGACGCCATCAAGAGCCTCAGCACTACCCGCCGTGGCATGCATGCCGATGTTCCCGCAGAGGACGTGATTATCGAGCGCGCCTATATCAAAGAAGCGGAATAACCCCTGGGAGCTCTATGCGTACTCTGCTGATAGCTGATATGCACCTGAGTGATGATACCCCTGAGATTAATCAGGGGTTCTATGATTACTTGGAGCACACTGCTAAAGGGGCTGATGCCCTGTACATTTTGGGTGACCTGTTTGACGCCTGGATTGGCGATGACCTTATCGATACCCCCCACCCGCTGGGGGCTATCGCTCGTGAGGTCATTCAGCGGTTACATAAGCTTAGCAGCGACGGAACCGCTATTTATTTTATACACGGAAACCGCGACTTCCTGATCGGCGAGCGCTTTATTACCGCATGTCAGGCGACTCTATTGCCTGATATAGAAGAAGTCGAGCTCCAAGGTCTGCCCGCCGTCATTCTGCATGGTGACAGCCTTTGCACCCAAGATGACGACTATATGGCATTTCGCCGACAATCCCGGGACCCTGAATGGCAAGCTCAAATACTTGCCTTGCCATTGGAACAGCGGGTGGCGTTAGCCAGCAGCCTGCGGATGCAGTCAGGCGATGCCAATGCTGGCAAGGCGGACGCCATTATGGATGTTACCCACAGTGAAGTCGTTGCACTAATGGAAAGTCATGGGGTTGCAACCATGATTCATGGGCACACCCATCGTCCCAAAGTGCATGACTTGACCGTAGAAGACGTGCCCGCTAAACGCTTCGTACTTGGCGATTGGGATGACCAACACGGTTGGGATATCGTCATTGAAAAAACCAATCATACCGAGCCACGGTTACGTCAATTTCCCTTAAAAAACCCGCCATCGCCCTAATTGAAGGCATAAAAAAGCCGATCATGACGATCGGCTTTTTAATTGGCGGCAAAGACTACGGTTAACGTTCTATGTCCGCATCACGGCGTAGGTCATCGATTAGCCCCTGGATAATCGACTGCGACCGTAATTGCTCCGACATCTGGGCAGCAAAGCGCTCACGCTCTTCATCGACATCACCGCTGGTCACCTCGTCAAGGGCGACAAGCGCAACACCGCTGGGCATTACCACCGTTTGATAAGTGCTCTCACCCTCATCAGGATGCGGCATACGGAAAGCGGCCTGAACAATCAACTGCGATGCGGTCACGTCATCCTGGCGGCGCACGTCGGCTGCTTCCAGCCATTCCATATCGATGGATTCGCCGTCTTTAAGCCGACCGATCATGTCGTCAGCTTGATCCTTTAGCCGCTCTTGCTGCTGTTGGGCACGCACGGCGGTTTCGACTTCATCGCGGACGTCATCCAGCGGTAGTTGGGTTTGCTCCCGATGCTCAGCAACACGAACAACCAATCGACGATCTTCGTCGAGTTCGATCACTTCGCTGTTATAGCCTTCTTCCAGCACATCGCCACTGAAAGCTTGCTCCATAACGCCTGGCTCAAAAAGAACGCTGTCACCCTCGTCGTCACGGGCAAGCCAGTCACTTTCCTCAAGAGACAACGATAGATCTTCCGCTACGCTTTGTAGATCGTCGGCAGCAAAGCTTTCATCAATCAACCGCTGTACTTTCTCGTTAAACTCATCATTCACGTCGCCCATCGCCACGTCTTCACGGAGTGAGTCGCGCTGGTCTTCAAACGCCGGCCGATCAATATCGGTGACTTGAATGATGTGAAAGGCGCCATCCATCTCCACAACCGAGGATGTCTCGCCTTCATCGATAGAAAATGCGGCTTCATCAAACGCATCGCCAAAAAAGCCGCGACTAATCGTCCCTAGATCGCCGCCTTCTTCTGCGCTGGCCGTATCATCTGAGTAACGTACCGCCGTATCGGCAAAAGAATCGCCATCTTCGAGGGCCTGAAGGGCCTCATCAGCTTTCTGTTGGGCTTCTTCTCGTTCCCGCTCATCGCCGAACGTAACCATAATATGGGAGACGCGACGGTCAGCATCTTTATTTTGCTCGCGCCAAGCCTCGCGTAGCGCGTCCTCGTCAACTTCGGTGTCGCTGGCCATGTCGCGACGATCAACTAATACGTACTCGAGGCGCACCTGCTCAGGCCGTTCAAAACGGTCGGCGTTGGCTTCGTAATACGTTTCAAGCGCCTCTTCACTGATCTCATTATCATCGTCAACATCATCAGTATCCAATATCACGTAACGAAAGCTACGCTGCTGACGCTGAAGCTCTGCTAAGCGCTGGCGTTCGCCCTCCAGCGAAAAATCGCTGAACGCTAGGCCCTGCTGAAGCTGTTGACGTTTTACGTCCACTTCAAGTTCTTCACGAAATGAAAGGGGAGTATACCCAGCGCCGGATAAACGATTACGAAACACTTCCGGGGAGAAGCGTCCGTCGTCATCCTGAAATTCGGGGATACCGACTATAAGTTGGTCGACCTGGTCTTCCGATACGTAGAGGCCCCCTTCTTCAGCGTATTGGGTAACCAGCTCTTGGGTAACTAATTCATCCATCACATCATTACGCAGTCCACGTTCTTGCTCGGGGGGGACCTCCCCTGAACGCATTGCACGCTGAACTTCCATTTCAACTTGTTGGCGCATGATGGGCTCGCCATTCACACTAGCTTCTTGATCTGGGTCATCACCAAACAGGCCAAACAATGACTCCACACCAAAGAGCGCCATGGCGGCCACCATGACACCAATAATAATCTTGGCTCCCCAGCTTCTGGATCCATTTCGAATACTTTGCAGCATGTTGGCCTCAGGTAGTCACAGCTAAACGGGTCGCCCGTAACGAGTGGGCTAAAAAATAACATGGGCGCATCGCGGTTGCGATACGCCCATAGATAACAACAAACGCGTACAAATTAGTTAACGGCGTCTTTCAATGCTTTACCGGCTTTGAAGCTAGGTACTTTTGCCGCACTGATCTGGATCGGCTGACCTGTTTGTGGGTTACGACCAGTACGCGCAGCACGTTCTTTAATCGCGAAGGTACCAAAGCCCACCAGTGAAACACTGTCGCCTTTTTTGAGGCTATCGGTGACAGACTCCACCATGGCATCCAATGCGCGGGTTGCCGCTGCTTTTGGAATATCGGCAGACGCGGCAATGGCTTCAATCAGCTCAGACTTATTCACACTTCACCCCTTGACTGTTTCAAAAATGGCTCTAATGGCATGGTCACCGATGTAATCGACGATCAAAGCATAGCAGCGTTTTATAGCAATGCCCTGAAACGACTGTCAAGCGACCTTACCTAGATATGCCCGCCCCAATGGCATTGGGCAATGATACAAAAAATGCTAGCGGTTGTCCGACGTTACTAATGTGTATTAGCGACGGCAGTATTACCAAACGCTTTATCCGTTTTAGGTAGCGGCGCCCCCTCAAGGGGTTCATCCGCCAACGCAACGGCCAGTACATCATCAATCCAACGCACCGGACGAATATCCAATGCGTCCTTGATGTTATCCGGTACCTCTTTGAGATCACGGCGATTTTCTTCCGGAATCAAGACTATCTTTATACCACCACGGCGAGCTGCCAGCAATTTCTCCTTTAGCCCACCAATCGGTAATACTTCTCCACGCAGATTCACTTCACCTGTCATCGCCACTTGGCACTTCACAGGACGCTGGGTGTAGGCTGAAACTATCGCTGTGACCATTGCGATCCCGGCACTGGGCCCATCTTTGGGCGTAGCCCCCTCAGGTACGTGGATATGCAGGTCTTCTTTCTCGAAGCGCTCAGCATCAATACCATACGACTGCGCACGCGCACGCACCACCGTTTGCGCAGCGCTGACGGACTCTTTCATGACATCGCCCAGAGAGCCTGTTTTGTTGATCCGACCTTTACCTGGCGTTACGACCGATTCAATATTGAGTAATTCACCGCCTACCGATGTCCACGCCAGCCCGGTCACGCGGCCGACTTGATCATCTTCTTCGGCAAGCCCATAACTATAGCGGCGCACACCCGCGTAATGCTCAATATGGGTGGCCAACAGCAGGTTCGGTGGCATCTCGTCGGCATTTGAGGCCGGCTCTAAATGCTCCCGCAGTACTTTACGACAGACCTTGGCAATTTGGCGCTCTAATTCACGCACCCCCGCCTCGCGAGTGTAGTAACGAATGAGCTCAAGCAATGCCGCATCCTCGATCGCTAACTCATCTTTTTTCAAGCCGTTAGCCTTCAACTGCTTAGGCAACAGGTAACGTTTGGCGATCGCCAGTTTTTCGTCTTCGGTGTAACCAGGCAGGCGAATAATTTCCATACGGTCCAATAAAGGACCTGGAATATTCATTGAATTCGCTGTGCAGATAAATAGCGTTTCTGACAGATCATAATCAAGCTCTAGGTAGTGGTCGCTAAAGCTGTTGTTCTGCTCAGGATCCAACACCTCTAACAGCGCCGACGCAGGGTCACCTCGGTGATCCATACCCAACTTGTCCACTTCATCAAGCAGAAACAGCGGATTTTTAACACCTGCCCGACTCATTCGCTGCATTAACTTACCTGGCAACGAACCAATATAGGTACGACGGTGGCCACGAATCTCAGATTCATCACGCACCCCACCGAGGGCAAGACGCACGTATTTACGGTTTGTCGCCCTGGCAATCGATTGACCCAATGACGTTTTACCTACCCCAGGCGGGCCAACCAAACACAGCACGGGGCCTTTCATCTTGCGCACCCGTTTTTGTACCGCCAAGTACTCCAAAATGCGTGCTTTGACTTCTTCTAGTCCGAAGTGATCTTCATCAAGCACCTGCTGGGCTTTGTGCAAATCGTGCTTAACGCGGGTGCGTTTTTTCCACGGCACCGCGATTAGCCAGTCCAGATATGACCGGACTACGCTTGCTTCAGCAGAGTTGGCCGCCATCATCTTAAGCTTGTTCAGCTCTTGGGTGGCTTTATCAGCCGCGTCTTTCGGCATGCCCGATGAAGCAATCGCCTGCTCATATTTTTCAGTTTCATTAGGTACATTATCGAGCTCACCCATCTCTTTTTGGATGGCTTTCATTTGCTCGTTCAAATAATACTCGCGCTGGGTCTTTTCCATCTGCTCTTTGACCCGCGAGCGAATCCGCTTCTCAACCTGCAATAGGTCAATCTCGGACTCGATAAGTGCCATCAAGTGTTCAATGCGATCACGCACGCGATCCATCTCTAAAAGCTCTTGTTTATCGCCAATTTTGAGCGACAAATGAGCACAGATGGTATCCACCAGACGGCTAGGATCCTCAATGCCTGACAACGAGTTAAGCACTTCGTTGGGGACTTTTTTGGATAGCTTTACATACTGCTCAAACTGATTAAGCAGCACGCGAACCAGTGCCTCTTGCTCTCGGGACGTCAGTGGTTCGCTTTCGCGGGCGGCAAGGTGGGCTTGAGTGTAACCATCGGCATGCTCCTCAATGCGAAGCACATCCGCACGATAGTTGCCTTCGATCAGCACTTTTACTGTTCCATCGGGCAGCTTTAATAGCTGCATGATGTCGGCAACCGTCCCCATTGCATAAAGGTCGGCGTTGTCAGGCTCGTCTTGAGATGCCTCACGCTGGGCTACAAGCAGGACGCGTTTATCCGCCTCCATCGCCGCTTCAAGGGCTTGGATCGACTTTTCACGTCCCACAAAAAGGGGGATCACCATCTGCGGATAAACCACCACATCGCGCAATGGTAATAGGGGTAGACATTGTGTCTGTTCGGCACTCTGCTGCATCGCAGACGTTCCTCGATAAATCAGATGAGTTCTGGGAAGAGAACTGACTACGTTTAAAGCACGGCCTAAGCACCATGTAGCACTGCGCTACGAATGACAAGGGGCCGCCTAGGCGACCCCTTGACTGGCGCTAACCGTGAAAGCGATAGAAAGCTATGCAATCTTGGGCGATGGCCTTAACCATCGGTGCCGTCGACGCGCGCCTCTTCTTGCTGGGAATAAATCAACAGCGGTTCACTTTCTCCGGCAATCACCGAGGCTTCTATCACCACTTTGCTGACACCATCCAAAGAAGGGATTTCATACATGGTATCAAGCAATACGGATTCCAGGATCGACCTTAAACCACGAGCACCGGTCTTACGCGCCATCGCTTTTTCAGCAACGGCGCGAAGCGCATCATCACGAAACTCAAGCGTTACGTTCTCCATTTCAAACAGCTTGGCGTACTGTTTGATCAACGAGTTCTTGGGCTCGGTCAGTATTTCTATCAGCGCTTCTTCAGTAAGTTCGGTGAGCGTGGCGATAACCGGCAGACGACCGACGAACTCTGGAATAAGACCAAATTTGACCAAGTCATCCGGCTCGACATCGGCCAGCATTTCGCCGACACCACGGGAGGATTCCTTGCTCTTCACCGTCGCATTGAAACCGATACCACCCTTTTCAACACGGTCACGTATGACTTTATCAAGTCCTGCAAATGCCCCACCGACAATAAACAGCATGTTGGCGGTATTGACTTGCACAAACTCCTGCTGCGGGTGCTTACGGCCACCCTGGGGCGGAACAGATGCTGTCGTGCCTTCAATCAGCTTCAAGAGCGCTTGCTGAACGCCCTCACCCGATACGTCACGCGTAATTGATGGGTTGTCAGACTTGCGAGAAATTTTGTCGATTTCGTCAATGTAGACGATACCGCGCTCTGCTTTCTCGACGTCATAATCACACTTTTGCAGCAGCTTCTGGATGATGTTTTCAACATCTTCACCCACATAGCCCGCTTCCGTTAGCGTGGTGGCATCGGCGATCGTAAATGGCACATTCAACAAACGTGCCATGGTTTCGGCCAATAGCGTTTTACCACTGCCGGTCGGACCAATCAGCAGAATGTTGGATTTACCTAGTTCAACATCACCATCGCGAACCTCAGATTTCAGTCGCTTGTAATGATTATACACCGCGACGGAAAGCACCATCTTGGCGCGGTCTTGCCCGATAACGTAGTCGTCAAGCGTATGACGTATTTCGCGAGGCGTAGGTAAACGCTCTTCATCGCTCTCGGCATCGGCTTCGAGAACTTCCTCGCGAATGATGTCATTACACAGATCGACACACTCATCGCAGATATAGACGGATGGACCCGCAATCAGCTTTCTTACTTCGTTTTGGTTCTTTCCACAAAACGAGCAGTAAAGCAGCTTGCCACCTTCGTCTTTGCCTTTGCCGTCGGCCATTCGCGTACCTCTTTCACTGCGGCGGTGAACACCGCCTTGTAAGCTCGTTGGAAATGCAGTATCCCATCACGCTATCAGGATGTAGGCCGCTTATCCAGCACTGCATCAATCAAGCCGTACTCTTGGGCTTTGCTGGCACTCATAAAGTTGTCGCGGTCAGTGTCGCGAGCAACGTCGTCAAGATCCTGGCCGGTGTGATGAGCAAGAATTTGATTCAGCTTTTCACGGATGCCCAATATCTCACGGGTATGAATTTCGATATCTGATGCTTGTCCTTGATACCCACCCAGCGGCTGATGAATCATCACGCGTGAATTAGGCAAGCAATAACGTTTGCCCGCGGCACCTGCCGTTAACAGTAGAGCACCCATACTAGCCGCTTGGCCAATACACACCGTCGAGACATCAGGTTTTACAAACTGCATGGTGTCATAAATCGACATGCCCGCCGTCACCGAGCCACCGGGGGAGTTAATATACAGATGAATATCTTTGTCAGGATTTTCTGACTCAAGAAATAGCAACTGAGCAACCACCAAGTTAGCCATATAGTCTTCAACGGGGCCAACCAAAAAGATGACGCGTTCTTTCAACAGCCGCGAATAAATATCGTAGGCTCTTTCCCCTTTGGCGCTTTGCTCCACCACCATGGGTACTAAACCGCCGGCGTTTTGAATATCAAACTCACTCATTTCGGTGATTCCTTGCGTCCGATAAGGGCATGGTGCACCCGCCAGCGGGTGCACCTACGTCAGGATATTAAGCGCTGGTTGTTTCGTCTTCCTCAGCACCCTCACCTGCCTCAGCCTGTTGCTGAGCCGCTGCTAGCACTTGCTGGTAGGACATATCAACGTCGGTTACGGCTGTCTGCTCAAGCAGCTTATCAACCGCCTTTTCTTCGAGAATGGCAGATTTTACCTGGGTTTTCATCTGATCGTTGCCCATGTAGTAATCAACCACCTCAGAGGGGTCCTGATACTGTTCTGCAAGCTCTTCTACTTTTGCTTTGATCTCTTCGTCCGAAGCATCCAGCTCATTCGCTTTGATAACTTCAGCTAACAACAGACCTACCTGTACTCGACTTTTGGCCTGCTCTTCGAAAAGTTCATTGGGCAATTGGCTAACGTCGAAATCTTCACCGAGGCCAAACTGCTGGGCAGCCTGACGCTTCATACCGTCAGTCTCTTGCTGAACCAACGTACTCGGCACAGCAATTTCATTGGCTTTTTTCAGTGCATCCAAAACTTGCTGCTTCACGCGATTATCGACCGCTTGAGCCGCTTCACGGGTCATATTCTTTTTGATTTCAGCACGGAATTTGGCTTCATCGCCGCCTTCAACGCCGAAACGCTCGATAAACTCAGCATCAACCTCAGGCAAAGCCTGGCGACTTACTTTGTGCACTTTCACTTTGAAGGTAGCTTCTTTACCCGCCAAATGTTCGGCTTGATAATCATCGGGAAAGGTCACATTGATGGTCTTATCATCGCCTGCTTTCGCGCCGATCAGTTGCTCTTCAAAACCAGGGATAAAGCTGTTCGAGCCAATTACTAGCTCGTGACCTTCTGCACTACCGCCTTCGAAAGGTTCATCACCCAAGTACCCCTGAAAATCGATAGTGATTTGATCACCGTCTTCAGCGGCAGCTTCTACCTCTTCCCAAGCCGCATTCTGCTTGCGAAGCGTGGCGATCATTTCGTCAACGTCGGCCTCAGTCACTTCAACCACTGGACGCTCAACTTCGGTACCTTCGATCGATGCAAGCTCGACCTCGGGATAAACCTCCATGGTCGCGACGAACTCGAAGTCTTTGCCGGCTTCGTTGACGGTTGGCTCAATTTGCGGGTAGCCCGCAGGGTTAAAACCTTCATCGGTAATCGCACGCACGTAGCGCTCACGCATCACTTCGCCAACCACTTCGTTACGCACGCTTTCACCGTAACGTTGACGAACCACGGCCATCGGCACTCGCCCCTGGCGAAAACCATTCAAGCGAACGTTCTTCGCCGTTTCTTTTAAGCGAGTATTGACAGCCTCATCGATTTCGCCTGCAGGCACTTGAATCGTGATGCGGCGCTCAATCTGGGAGGTCGTCTCGACGGAAACTTGCATGAATTGTCCTCTAACGGCTGGGCGTTGTGTTGATTGCTGTAAAATAAGTCCAATGGGCAATTTTAAGAACCCTAGCGCATGGTGGCAAGCGCCATGCTCGCAAGATGGGGGCATCAATGCGAAATACAAGGGGATCACCCTGGTTAAAAGGGGTAATCGTCACCGACCTGGGACCGAAAAAGGTTTATCTCAGCCAGCCATCGATACTTGCTAATTTACAAGCCCTTATCACGATTTAGCGCTCTCATTTTCTGTCGTCCACCATAGACTTACGATGTGTGTAACAAGTCCGAAAGTACTCGCATGCGAAATAAATACTTGCCAGCTTATCCAATCGGTGAATAACGCATGCCAAATACCCATCACCATCAGGCCTAAGATCATCATGAAAGCCAGGCGCTTAAGCATAGCGGGAAGCCGCCGCCGGCCGGCACTGGGCAACAGACGCCACTGGAAAACGGTGGCGACTAGTACAGCCACGAGCGCCATAAAAATCAGCGTCATGCGTGTTTCGTTTCCACCCGCCAGGTAGCGAGGCAATGTCGCGAGCATTACGACACACAGACCGAGCGCGCTACTCACTCGTTGAGCCGAAGTTGGTAACCGCTGCACTAGCCACCCACCGCTAGCTGTTGGGACTCAAGCCACGCTTCCACCCAAGGCAAAGCCGCATCGTCAGCCATAAACGTTTCCATGGCATCGATTTCCAGCCGATCACCCAAACGTACCGCACCATGGTCAGTCAGCAGCTCATCCAAACGACGACCCGCTCCGCAAAAAGTGTCTCCGTAAGAGCTATCGCCAAGCGCTATAAGTCCATAGGTTAGCGACGACAGTGATGGGCTCTTAGCCTGAAGGTCGCGGACAAAAGGTACAAAGTTCCCCGGAAAATCACCGCTCCCGGTCGTTGAAACGCAAAATAACGCAAGGTCCGGCGTTGAGTCGGTGATGTCAGTCAAAACGGGCTGCTCTAGGACATCAACCGTATACCCCGCCTGTTCAAATAGTGGCTTAACCTGCTCCGCCACATCTAACGCTCCGCCGTACATGGTGCCTACGAGTATACTTAGCCGAGGCATTACGACTCCTCAAACAAGATGATGTACTGCCGGCAGCAAGCCGATCAATACTTGATGAATTTACTCAAATATTAACATGGCCCAGTGAATTGACACACCCTCAAAGGCTTCTACTATGGATGAAAAGCAAAGCCCCCGATAACACCTAATAATGTCAACGGGGGCCGTAAGCAGGGCTACTCATGCACTAGCAGGAAGCTTTCTATGAAGCTGGACCTCGGTAGTATTCCACCTGCTGCTTAAGTTTTTGCCCGGGACGAAAGGTAACAACACGGCGCGCTGAAATCGGAATTTCCTCGCCTGTCTTGGGATTACGTCCTGGACGCTCACGCTTATCGCGTAAGTCAAAATTACCAAACCCTGACAACTTCACTTGCTCGTTCTCTCTCAGGCAGGCACGAATTTCCTCGAAGAAAGCTTCGACCATGGCCTTCGCTTCCCGCTTAGAAAATGATAGCTCGGTGTGTAAATGCTCCGCTAGCTCTGCTTTGGTCAACGCACCCATAGGACTCCTCCATGTAGCACAACGCCTCCAAGCTTACGAAACAGCTCGCAACTTGGCACTGTTAGCCGCGTAGCTCGGCACCTAACTCAGCTTGCACCTGCGCTACTATCGACTCTACCAACTGATTGATTTCTTCATCATTAAGCGTGCGCGATGGGTGCTGCCAGGTCAAGCCTAGCGCGATACTCTTGCGTCCTTCGGCAACGCCTTTACCAGCATAGACATCAAATAGCGTTATGTCTTTCAGGTATTCACCCGCTTTTACACGAGCACTATCCAGCAACGCCTGTACAGGGCGGTCATCGGGCATGGTAAAGGCTAGGTCGCGGCGCACTTCAGGAAAGCGCGATAATGGCTCAAAAGCGGGCACCTGCCCTTGGCTTAAGTAATCCAGCCGCACCTCGAACACAATGGCGTCAACTTTCAGCCCAAGCGTCGCCCGCACCTGGGGATGCAAAGTGCCAATCCAACCCGCTGACTTGCCTTCAAACAGCACTTGCGCGCTTTGCCCTGGGTGCAATGCAGGATGCTCAGCTGGCTCAAACCGCCATGCTTCGCGATTCCCGCCTAGCGCTAACAAGCTCTCCAAGTCGCCTTTAAGGTCGTAAAAATCAACGCGGGCTTTAGCGCCGCTCCAGCCTTCCGGGTCCCGCGAGCCACACACTAACGCGCCCATCATAGGTATCTGCGATAACGCATCCAGCTCGCCATTGAACACTAGGCCTGTTTCAAAAAGGCGCACTCGGTTTTGCTGGCGATTGAGGTTGTGCTCCAACGCACGAACCAACCCTGGTAGTAAACTGGCGCGCATCACCGACAAGTCTGCTGAAATAGGATTGGCCAGCACCGGCGACACCGCTTCGGGCAACATTGCGGACTGCAGTTCAGGAGCAACAAAGCTATAGGTGATTGCTTCTTGGAAGCCTTGAGCCACCATCTGACGACGCAACTGACTTAGCGGCAGCATTGCCTCATCAGCTGCACGTAGTGAGAGTCGCGCGGCGGGACGGCGCACTGGCAAATTGTTGTAACCATGAACCCGAGCAACTTCTTCGATAAGGTCTTCTTCAATAGCCACATCAAATCGCCAGCTGGGCACATCGACCAGCCAGTTGCCCCCACTTTCGGCCACCGCAAAGCCCAGCCGCTGCAAAATATCGGTCACATCATTGTTGGCCAATCGCTTTGAGAGGGCTTTTTCAAGCCGAGCTTCACGCAGTGTAATCCGCCCGGAAACCGGCATAGAGGCATCACTTATCGCCTCCACCACCGGCCCTGCTTCACCACCGCAAATTTCCAGGAGTAGCCGTGTGGCGCGCTCTACCGCGAACGGCGTGAGCTGCGGGTCTACACCGCGTTCGAAGCGATGCGATGCATCGGTATGTAGCCCGTATGAGCGGGCCTGGCCGGCAATCGCTAGCGGGCTAAAAAAAGCAGCCTCCAGGAAGATCGTCCGCGTTGCTTTACTAACGCCTGACATCTCTCCGCCCATAATACCCGCCATCGCAAGAGGGCCTGACGCATCGGCAATCACAAGCGTTTCGGGACGCAAGGCGATTTCCTGGCCATCAAGCAGTGTCAACGACTCCCCGGGGCGAGCCATCCTCACGACGATGCCGCCGCTAAGGTTGTCCCGGTCAAAGGCATGCATTGGCTGCCCAAGCTCCAACATCACGTAGTTGGTAACATCAACCACCGGGTCAATCGAGCGCACACCACTGCGCCGCAATCGCTCAACCATCCAAAGAGGTGTCTCAGCAGTGACGTCAACGTTGTTGATCACACGACCAAGATAACGTGGGCACTGTTGCGTTGCTTCAATGTCGACTGCAAACGTATCGTCAATCGTGGCAGGTACAGCCGTTATTTCTGGCCCTGTCACCGCCATACGATTGAGGACGCCAACTTCTCGCGCCATCCCTTTGATGCTTAGACAGTCGCCACGGTTAGGCGTGAGATCTACCTCAATGGTCATATCGTTGAGGCGCATAAACTCACGAAAATCCATGCCGACGGGCGCTTCGCTGGGTAACTCTAGGATACCGTCGGACGCCTCTTCCTCTAGACCAAGCTCAGAGGCAGAACAAATCATACCGCGGGATTCGACTCCTCTGAGCTTGGCTTTCTTAATTTTGAAATCGTGCGGCAATACACCACCTACCTGGGCAAAAGGCACCTTCTGCCCCACTCCCACATTGGGCGCCCCACACACCACTTGAACCGGCAAACCACTTCCATCATCCACCGTACACACGTTGAGCTTATCAGCATCGGGGTGCTGCTCTTTCGTCAACACCTTGGCCACGACCACTGCGCTAAACGAGGCCGCTACTGGCTCAATGGCGTCGACCTCCAGGCCTGCCATAGTGATCTGGTCGGCTACTGCTTGAGCACCAAGTTCTGGGGAAACCCATTCACGCAGCCACTGCTCTGAAAATTTCATACTCATTCCTATGGTTGGCCGTGGACTTAAGCGAATTGGCGCAAGAAACGCAAATCGTTTTCAAAGAACAAACGAAGGTCATTCACGCCATAACGGAGCATCGCCAAGCGTTCAGCCCCCATGCCAAATGCAAACCCTGTAAAGCGCTCTGCATCAATACCAGAATGCCGAAAGACTTCAGGATGCACCATGCCGCAGCCCATCACTTCCAACCAACCACTATGCGAGCAAACACGGCACCCAGAGCCGCTGCACATGACACACTGGATATCGACTTCCGCCGAGGGCTCTGTAAAAGGGAAATAAGAGGGCCGAAAGCGCACTGATAGATCGTCGCGCTCAAAAAACGCCTGCAAGAAATCTTCGATCGTGCCTTTCAAATCCGCAAAGCTGATGTCCTCGTCCACCAGTAGTCCTTCGACTTGGTGGAACATGGGTGTATGGGTCAAGTCTGAATCACTGCGGTAGACACGCCCTGGGCAGACAATACGGATAGGCGGCTCGGTACTTTTCATGGTTCGCACTTGCACAGGGGAGGTGTGCGTACGCAATAGCCGAGTCGCATCGAAATAGAAGGTATCCGCCATACCGCGAGCGGGGTGGTGCGCGGGAATATTTAGCGCCTCGAAATTATGGTAATCATCTTCAATTTCAGGCCCTACGGCAACGTCGTAGCCGATTCGGGTGAATAGCCCTTCAATCCGCTCTAATGTGCGGGTCACCGGGTGCAAACCGCCTGCAGACTGGGCGCGACCAGGCAATGTGACATCAATGCATTCAGCCGCTAAACGTTCGCCTAGCGCTTCATGCTCAAGCTGTTGACGTTTAGCGTCAATCTCTCCGGCCAGCGTCTGCTTGGCACGATTAATACGCTCACCCGCAGCTGGACGCTCTTCGGCGGAAAGTTTGCCTAGCCCCTTAAGCAAAGTCGTCATTTCGCCCTTTTTGCCCAAGTAGCGAACGCGCACTTCATCCAATGCAGCGACATTTTGCGCAGCCTGAATGGCGTCGCGCGCCTGAGAAACCAGCGCCGGAAGGTGGTCCATCCTGTTTACTCCGAATTAAGCGATTTCCACCCGTTAAGGATGGCGAGTCACATTATGATTGAAGGGCGTGACATAAAAACAGGGGAAGAGCGGCTGCTCTTCCCCTGTATGGGTCACACTAAAATGACCGTGGCTTCCTCTGGCGCGCTTAGCGCCGGGTGAAGCTTATTGGGCAGCCTTGGCTTTTTCCACGATCGCAGCAAATGCCGCTTTCTCGTGAACTGCCAGATCCGCCAGCACCTTGCGGTCGATTTCGATACCGGCTTTCTTAAGACCGCCAACAAAGCGGCTATAAGACATACCGTTAATACGTGCGGCCGCATTAATACGCTGGATCCACAGCGCACGGAACTGACGCTTACGATTACGACGGTCGCGATAGGCATACTGACCGGCTTTGATAACCGCCTGCTTAGCTACACGGAATACGCGCGAACGGGCACCGTAATAACCTTTGGCCTGCTTCAATACTTTTTTATGGCGACGACGGGCAACTACGCCACGCTTAACACGAGTCATAACACACTCCTGACTTTATGGCTGAGGCAAACGCACTCAGAATAAGAAAATTCGACGTTACAGATTCGGCAGCATTCGCTGAACGAGCGCTTTATCAGACGCGTGAATCTGCTTCATACCGCGCAGCTGACGCTTACGCTTGGTCGATTTCTTGGTCAAGATGTGGCTACGAAAAGACTGCTTGTGCTTGAAGCCATTGGCGGTCTTTTTAAAGCGCTTTGCAGCACCACTGTTGCTTTTGATTTTCGGCATGAGAAAAACTCCGCTCGATGTTTTTTAGAAAACCCAGGGCCAACTACCAGATAAGGTAGCCCGTTAACTTCGCCGTTGGATCACTTCTTTTTCGGGGCAAGGATCATAATCATCTGGCGGCCTTCCATTTTTGGAAATGATTCCACCGCTCCGATCTCTTCCAGGTCGGCGGCAATCCTTTCCATCAGCTTACGGCCGATATCCTGGTGCGCCATTTCACGACCACGGAAGCGCAATGTGACCTTACCCTTGTCACCACCTTCTAAAAAGCGTGTCAGGTTTTTAAGCTTAACCTGATAGTCGCCTTCATCGGTGCCAGGCCGGAATTTGACTTCCTTAACCTGGATTTGCTTCTGCTTTTTCTTTTGAGCCGCTTTTTGCTTTTTCTGCTCAAAAACGAATTTGCCGTAATCCATAATCTTACAGACGATGGGGTCGGCATTCGAAATTTGCACGAGATCAAAACCGGAAGACTGAGCACGCTCTAACGCTTCAGTGGTGGGCACTACACCCAACTGTTCACCGTCGCTATCAATAAGACGCACTTCTTCTTCGGTAATTCGCTCGTTCATTGGTGGGCGCTTGTCTGCTGGGCGCCCTCGCTGATTGCTTCGCTTGATCGCTCCGTCTCCTTAGGCAATTGACGATGTCGCCAGGGCTGCTCGCTCTGTACCAAACCGTTCGATAAATGCATCGACCGTCATGGTGCCGAGATCTTCGCCGCTGCGAGTTCGCACGGCCACTGAGTCAGCGTCGACTTCCTTATCTCCTACCACCAGGAGATAGGGAATTTTCTGTAACGTATGTTCGCGGATTTTAAAGCCGATCTTCTCGTTCCTCAAGTCCGCTTTCGCACGCATTCCATTTTTTTGCAAACGCTGCTCTAAAGCAAGGGCGTAATCACGCTGCGCGTCGGTAATCGTCATAACGATGACTTGCTGCGGCGCTAGCCATAATGGCATTGCGCCAGCATAGTGCTCAATCAAAATTCCTAAGAAACGCTCAAAGGAACCTAAAATTGCACGATGCAGCATCACCGGGGTTTTACGAGAGCCGTCTTCAGCAACGTATTGTGCCCCGAGCCGACCTGGCAAATTAAAGTCGAGCTGTAGCGTACCACATTGCCAGACGCGATTCAGGCAATCGCGTAGCGCAAACTCAATTTTCGGACCATAAAAAGCCCCTTCCCCCGGCTGCAGGTCCCATTCGAGCCCTGTCGCATTGAGTGCCGCTTCTAGCCCTTGCTCGGCTTGGTCCCACATGACCGCTTCGCCAAGAAAATCGTCAGGCCGCGTCGAGAGCTTAAGCTCTACATCCTCAAAACCCAGCGTTTTATATACTTGCAGCGTTAACGCAATGAAGGCTTCCGCTTCAGATTGAATCTGGCTTTCGGTACAAAAAATGTGCGCATCGTCTTGGGTAAACCCTCGTACGCGCATCAGACCGTGTAAGGAGCCAGATGGTTCATTGCGGTGGCAGCTACCAAACTCTGCCAAACGGAGTGGTAAATCACGATAGCTTTTGAGCCCTTGGTTAAAGACTTGCACGTGGCAAGGGCAGTTCATCGGTTTAACCGCGTACTCCCGTTTCTCAGATTCGGTGGTGAACATCAGCTCATTGTAGTGCCCCCAGTGGCCTGATTTCTTCCACAGGGACAGGTCCACGACCTGGGGCGTTTTTATTTCCTGATACCCGTGTTCGCGCTGGATTTGGCGCATGTAATCTTCCAGCGCTTGGTACATCGTCCAGCCGTTGGGGTGCCAGAACACCATACCCGGCGCTTCTTCTTGCAAGTGAAAAAGGTCCATTTTGCGGGCCAATTTCCGGTGATCACGTTTTTCTGCTTCTTCTAACCGCTTCAAGTAGGCCTTGAGCTGCTTTTTATCTCCCCAAGCCGTGCCATAAATCCGCGTCAACATGGCGTTCGAGGCATCACCGCGCCAATAAGCGCCCGCTAGCTTGGTCAGTTTAAATGCCTTGAGGTGACGTGTATTAGGCACATGAGGGCCACGACACATGTCAGTGTATTCTTCATGATGATACAGGCGGATGGTAGCATCTTCGGGAATATCGCGAATGATCTCTTGCTTATAAGGCTCATCACGATGCAGGAAGGTCAGCATGGCTTGATCACGATCGACGTATTCTCGAACAACGTCATATTCATGCTCAATCAGTGCTTTCATGCGTGCTTCAATCGCATCCAAATCATCAGGCGACACTGAGTTGCCAAATTCGATATCGTAATAGAAACCATCTTCGATGACCGGCCCGATAGCCATTTTGGCATTGGGATATAGTTGTTTGACTGCGTGACCAATCAAATGGGCGCAGGAGTGCCGGATAACATCCAGCCCTTCAGGGTCACGGGCAGTAAGAATTGCCACCTGGGCATCTTTCTCAATTAAGTCCGCGGCATCAACCAATACACCGTCTATCTTTCCAGCAACACAGGCCTTAGCCAAACCAGGGCCAATGGACTCTGCCAGCTGCATAATGGAAAGCGGTACATCAAACGTTCTCTGACTGCCGTCTGGCAGTGTCACAATGGGCATGCAAATTGTCCTTGAGCGCAGTGGTGATCCATACCAAGGATCACATTTCGCTATCAATGATGTCGAAGATAGTTAAATACTAAATCAGGCGACAAGGCTAACAGATGTTAGCCCTAGCATAAATAAAAAGCGGAAGGCTCAAGGCCCTCCGCTTCATTTAAATTAACGCGTGGTAAACCGTTAGGTAAACGCGCTAACTGCTTACCTTAATTCCACTCATCCAGCTCTACGCGACGGTTTTCAGCGCGACCTGCATCAGTGTCATTGGTTGCAACTGGCTGCTCTTCACCGAAGCCTTCAGCCATCATGCGATCTGACTCAACGCCACGAGTAGCGAGGTAGTCGGTCACGGATTCAGCACGTGCTTGAGAAAGCTCTTTATTGTACTCAGCAGAACCAACTGAATCGGTGTGGCCTTCGATGCGAACGCGAACATCGGGGTTATTAACCAGACGCTCGGCAACACCATTAAGCACGTTACGCGCTTCAGAAGTCAACTGGGCAGAATCAAACTCAAAGTTTACATCTTCAAGCACAACGCTTTCAGGGCAACCTAGTGAGTTAACTTCTTCGCCAGCCGGTGTGTTGGGGCACTGATCACGATAGTCCGGTACACCGTCTTCGTCTGAATCGATCGGGCAGCCGTCAGCGTCAACCTCAACACCCGCAGGAGTACCTGGGCACTGATCACGGAAGTCCGGTACGCCGTCATCATCAGAATCTAACGGGCAACCTTCAGCGTCAACAGCGGCACCTGCAGGGATGTCGCCATCAAAACTCGGACATTGCGGTTCTTCAGGTTCAGGAGTTTTATCCGCACACAGCAAACCACCAATTGTGGCACCCGTTGTTGCGCCAACAACCGTACCAGTATCTTCATCAGAGCTACCGCTCGTTGCGTAACCGATGCTGCCGCCAATAATACTGCCTGCCAACCCACAAATGGCAGGGTGCTGATACCAGCTACGGTCTCCACTAGCGCTCGCTTGGCTTTGCCCAGAAGACTGGGAGGCAGAGCTAGCACAGCCGGAAAGGCCAACTACCAAAGCGGAACCGATTAGTAAGCCAGTCGTTGATTTTTTCATACAAGACTCCTTCTTGATCCAATGCTGACATGGCCATTAGTGACCAAATCTATATAATGCTTCTTTTTTTAAAGCGAGAGCATCCATTTTTCGCCTGCTTAACATCGTACAAGTTGGCCTCCCTCGATGCCAAGCTATTGCCCACGGTACCAAACCAGTGTTCGTAAGCAAGTTGTCGATATATCAACTTGTTGCTGACCAACACCCTTCAGCATAGCAAAATAAGTGTAGAGAGCACTAAATACCAACGGCTATGCTAAAAAAATATGGACGATCAATCCATTGACAGCTCAATGAAGCCCCTGCCCGCCTTTTTTGCGCCATGTAATAACGGCCTGTGCAGCCGCTAACACAGCACTTCGCATCTGTTCCTCAGCTGCCAAGCGCTCACGGTCTTCTTGCATGCGCTCACGCGGCGTTAGTTGCTGCCGTGCAGAATGGGTTTTCAGATGTTTTGTGAGCTGGTAATGATCGGAAAAGGCTTTAAACTCAGGTTTCTCAGTTAAATTTGGGTCAATAATTTCAAGCAACACTTTGCAGCGCCAGGCGCCTTCGGTCACATCAACTTGTTCCTGGACCAATGCAGCCGTCACCCAATCAAGATTTTCCAAGCTGTTAAGCTGTGCACGCTGGTCTTCTGCAACGCGAAAGGCATCACGACGCTTTACTTCCTGACGTAGGCGATAGGCATAACCCGCCAAGCCTAAAATGACCACTATCGCGACGAACAAAAGTAACATTGCGCTCGTCAGACCCATGATACTCCTTACCCAAACTTATCAATTACTTTACTAGATTTGTACACCTTATACCATTGAGTACGTACAAGATATACCCTTTTGGCGCCATATATGCATTTTAGCAATATCGAAACAACCTTAGGGCCGGTATTTTTGAGTATTAGCTCTTAAAACAACACCTTCATGAAAACACACAACCTCAATCGAAACGTGCTGACCGGCTGGCATCAGGCGTTACAATGTCAGCGTGTGCACGCGCAGCATTATGGGTCAACACCTCAAATGGCCGATAACGACGCAATGACGAGGCACTGAAATGAGCAGTCTCATTGCCAAGCGGGCCATAGCGCCACCGCCACCAAGCAAGTAAATAGCTGACAGTAAGCGCCATAGCCCCTGCGGTGTGTAGTAGTGCTAACCAAAGTGGCAACCACAAAAGAACGCTGGCAATACCTAGCGTGACTTGAAGACAGTACATTTTTAATACACTTACCAAACCTCGCGCCGCTTTATAATGACGGTATCGCCACCACAACATCAGGATAGCCACCCCCAATAAGCCACCCCATAAGCGATGCACCATGTGAATGGCCGTTCGCGCATCAGCATGTAGCTTGCCGTGTAAATAATTGGGACCTACGGTTTGAGTTAGATGGAACCCCTCACTAAGGTCCATGTCCGGCCACCATTGCGTATTACAAGACGGGAAGCCCTGACATGATATCCCCGCATAATTGCTCGAAACCCAGCCACCCAACGCTAACTGACCAAGTAATAAAACCGCTACTAGCCACCAATACACAGATGCCTTACTGGGTGTTCTATAGGTACCGTTTTGCAAGGCTTTCAAACGACAGTGCAGCCAGACAAAAATCGATAGAATTCCCATGCCACCTAATAAATGTAGCGTTACAACTTGGGGCCACAATGTGAGCGTTACAGTCAGCGCGCCAAAAATCCCTTGAGCCACGATAACAAGTAACAAAAGCACACTAATGCGCCACGGATAGTGCTTAGTTCTTCTAAATGGCCAGCCTAGCCACAGCAGCAATATCGCGGTAGCACCTAGCAGCGTCGCGATATAACGATGAAACATCTCAAGCCACGCTTTTGAAGCTTCTAGCGGAAAGGCTGGATAGCTTACCGCCGCATCATATGCCGTGGGCACTACCCACTGACCATAGCAACCAGGCCAATCCGGACAGCCAAGGCCAGCGTCGGATAAGCGTGTCCAGGCACCTACCAACATCACTAAAGCAGTTAAGGCGATACCAATCAAGGAGAGTGCCTTTATGACGGCAATACGCTGATGATTAACCATTGAGACCCCTCCACGGCAAATATTAGCTCTGAACTACCTAGCGTTTACCTTGAATAAGTGCTGTGTATCATCGAGTATTTTCTCCACTGAAATAGAAGCTGGGAATGACAGTGCAGGACGTCCTTCTGGATCGATAAGCCATACACTATTCGCTTTCCGCCAAGGTGGAGATTCATGCCAACGTGCCAATTGCTCACCAGGCAAGGTTTCATCATCTCCTCCAATACGTAGGCGCGTTAAGCGATCAGCGTCACGCCCCAAAGCGCGATGCATCCGCCACAGAACATCCCGACGTTCAGCACACTGCTGCGAACAATCAAAGGCAAGCGTCCACCGTTTCTGCGAAGTGGCAAAATTTGCCTCTGTGTCAATGGGCCAGTCCTCGAGTGATGGTATTTGCTCAGCTGGCGAACCATTGGCGATACTTTGCTGTGGAACCCCCACTCGCCACTCAACCATTCCCCAAGCAGTGACAATAGGAGCAGCAAAAATAATGAATATCAGCAACAGCTTAACTCGCTGACGATTAGCCGAATTGAGGGCGGCCATTAAGTCTCCTTATTGTGTCCACGTTCAGAGTTAAAGTATCGTCCACCTATCCACATCGTAATTAGCGCGACGAGCGCAAGCCCCCACCACTGAAATGCATAGGCAAGGTGCCTACTGGCAGGCATCACATTGGCCTGCCACCATTCTGAAAAGACACCGCCACCATCTTGCGCATGCACCCACCCTTGATAACGAAAATCTGGTATTACACCTTGCCAAGGCGCTAAGCTAATTTGCTGCAGCCGAGTCCCCTCAATGTTTGGTCCAAACAGCAAGCCATCATCCTTTGTAGACTGCCATTCGCCCGTTAATGAGACCTGTCGGTCAGGTGTCGATACACTAGGAGGGTCGCGACTCGTGCCGGTTTCAATAAAACCGCGCTGAATCAGCCAGTAATGACCAAATTTATCTTTTAACGGCGTTAAAACGGCGACACCCAAACGCCCCTCAAGGATACGATTATCTAAAAAAAAGGTATGTTCAGGCATATACTCTCCGTTGAGCGTAACGTCTGCCCCTTCAATGGGCTGGGTTTGTGGGTCAACAAGGGCTGGGGCACTGGCTCGCGCCGATGCCGCTGCTTGTTTGTTGTCGGCTCGGTCCCATTGCCATACACCGAGGAACCCACCTAACAAAACCAACGAAAGCCAAAAGGCATACCAGCCATATTGACGCCAGCGACATAAGGAACGTTTTTTTATGCTACTTAAATCACTCATTATCATTATTTTTATCGCCATGTTGCTTAGTTTAGCGGCAGGTGCTGGTTACCTGTTACGCGATGGAACATCGTCCAAGCGGCTACTCACCTCATTGAAGTGGCGAATAGGCTTCGCCGCCCTACTCTTAGTACTTATTACGTATGGCTTTTTGAGCGGCCAACTCACTTAATAACTCAAACTACATAAACAAAGATAAACAACCCCAGCCATACAACGTCGACAAAATGCCAATACCAGCAAGACGCCTCGAAAGCAAAGTGCTGAGAATCCGAAAAATGCCCACGGAAAATACGCACCAACATCACCATAAGAATCAAAGTGCCAATAATAACGTGAACACCGTGAAAACCCGTTAATATAAAGAACGTAGAGCCAAAAATACCAGCTTCCAGTGTAATGCCATAATGTTGATAAGCTTCATAATATTCGACACCTTGAATAAAAATAAAACAACAACCAAGCAAAACAGTGCCAGCCAGCCAATTCCTACATACTGAGCGATGCCCCTCTTTAAGTGCCTCGTGCGCAATCGTTAAGGTGATACTTGAGGTAACCAATAACAAAGTATTCACCAACGGCAACTGCCAGGGACTGAATACATTATCAGGCCCCGAAATGGAGGCGTCAGGCGGGCTCAATAAAGGCCATTCGGCTATAAAGTTTGGCCATAAAAGTGCAGATACACCTTTCGTTCCTTCACCGCCTAACCATGGAACGGCAAACGTTCTAACGTAAAATAAAGCACCAAAAAAAGCAGCAAAAAACATCACTTCAGAAAAAATGAACCACCCCATCCCCCAACGGAATGAGCGATCCATTTGGTTATTATAAAGCCCGAGATGAGACTCTTTAATGACATCTCGAAACCAAAATGCCATTACCGTCACAATCGAAAGAAAGCCTATTGCGATTACCAGCGCAGTGGTACCATAAACAAGCTGCGCGCCTAAACCTATCATCAGCAAACCAACTGCCAGAGACCCTAATATCGGCCAGCGACTTGTTGCAGGAACGTAATAGCTAGCGCCACTCATATCAAATCTCCCCATTTTTGTTATTCATGTTTTTTGCTACAGCTGGGCTATCATCATTTTCTTTTATGGGGTATAGCGTATATACCAATGTAACGGTCGCTATATCCTTTGGCAATGTATTGTCTAATTGAAAAACAAGTGGAATTGTAAGGCTTTCATTAGCCTCGAGTCGTTGCTCCTGGAAACAAAAGCAACTCACCTTACGCACATGCGCTGTTGCAGAAGAGGGGCTAACACTGGGCACAGCCCGCCCCCAGCTAACCGACTGGCTGCGATTGGAAAACGTAAAATCAATCTCAGTCGTTTGGCCTGGATGAACCTGTACTTGGTGGCTTTCAACCCCTAGTTGCCAAGGCAGCCCTGCACTCGTGCGCGTAATAAACTGAACCGTCACATAACGTTCGCTATTAACGTCGTCGCCTAAAGCACGTTTCGCTGTCGTACTCACCTTGCCATTGATACCAGTTACATCGCAAAAAACGTCGTACAGTGGAACCAGCGAAAAAGCAAAAGCAAACATACCCACCAAAGCGAAAATTGTCTTAGTGACCGTTTTCTTAACCCCATCTGCTTGGTATGAATGCATATACCTCTCCATGTAATGCTACATAGTGGGATTAACTACTTATTTTTCTGCCGGACGAAATACAGGAGGCGTCTCGAACGTATGTAAAGGGGCCGGGCTAGGTACCGTCCACTCTAAATCGACCGCACCTTCCCATGCTTGAGCAGGTGCTTGCTTCCCCCCTTTCACGCATAAAACGATTACCAGCACGAAAAGCAGTTGCGACGTGCCAAAAAAGAAAGCGCCTATACTGGAGACCAAATTAAAGTCGGCAAACTGAAGAGCATAGTCCGGTATCCTTCTGGGCATGCCGGCTAAACCGGCAAAATGCATAGGGAAGAATGTCAAGTTAACACCAATAACGGAAAACCAGAAATGCCACTTTGCAAGCGTCTCGTTTGGATAGTGCCCTGTCCATTTGGGCAGCCAGTAATATACCCCCGCCATAATGGCAAAGATGGCACCTGGGACTAAAACGTAATGAAAATGAGCCACAACAAAATAGGTGTCGTGATATTGAAAATCAGCTGGTGCAATAGCAAGCATTAACCCCGAAAACCCGCCGATGGTAAATAACACTACGAAAGCAAGCGCGAATAACATTGGCGACTCAAAACTAATTGAGCCCCGAAAAAGAGTTGTCACCCAATTGAAAACTTTAACCCCCGTAGGTACGGCGATCAGCATCGTCGAATACATAAAGAATAATTCAGCGACCAAAGGCAGCCCCACTACAAACATATGGTGCGCCCATACCAAAAATGATAATAGAGCAATGGCAGCGGTTGCATATACCATGGAGGCGTACCCAAAAAGCGGCTTTCGGGCGAAAGTGGGAATGATCGCCGACACAATACCAAAAGCCGGCAAAATCATTATGTAAACTTCAGGATGACCAAAAAACCAAAAAAGGTGCTGAAAAAGCACAGGGTCACCGCCCCCACCCGCATCGAAAAAACTAGTCCCAAAGTTAATATCCATCAGCATCATCGTAATGACGCCCGCCAAAACCGGCATCACTGCAATGAGTAAGAAAGCGGTGATTAACCAAGTCCACACAAATAGAGGCATATCCATCAGACGCATGCCAGGTGCACGCATGTTTAAAATGGTAGCGATAATATTAATCGCGCCCAAAATCGAACTAATCCCAGCGATGTGTAAAGCGAGAATAAAAAAGGTTGTCGATGCCGGAGCATAGGTCGTAGACAAGGGCGCATAGAACGTCCAGCCGAAATTCGGACCACCCCCCGGCATTAATAGTGTGGAAAGTAGCAATGTAAACGCTACAGGCAGAAGCCAAAAACTAAAGTTATTCAATCGCGGCAATGCCATATCAGGTGCGCCGATTTGCAATGGAATCATCCAGTTAGCTAGCCCTGTAAAGGCTGGCATAACAGCGGCAAACACCATAATAAGGCCATGCATCGTTGTCATCTGATTAAAAAACTCAGGATTGACTAACTGCAAGCCCGGCTGAAATAGCTCCGCACGAACCACAAGCGCGAAGATACCGCCAACAAAAAACATGGTTAAAGAAAAAATTAAATAAAGCGTGCCAATTTCTTTATGGTTAGTGGTTAAAACCCAACGCCGCCAACCTGTTGGCGACGACGCATGGTGGCTAACACCACCAGCGCTGGCTATTGACTCGCTATTCTGTAGCGTCGACTGCAGAGGTATCTTTGGTGCCATATCCGTCTCCAAACATATTATTATCGGTTTTACCTGCAGTACATCTATGGGTCGATTTGTTCTGCAACGCTTGCGGGCTGAACTTGCTCTTGGGTGTCATTACCCCAAGCGTTTTGGGTATAAGTAACTACCGCAGCAATTTCAGCCGGATTCAAGGTACTGCGGAACGCCGGCATCGCCGCCCCAGAAACACCATTGATAACTTTATCTAAATGCCAATCGAGATCATCAATTAACTGTTGATTACCCGCGAGCGCCGGAAATGCCGGTGGAGACCCCTCTCCATCCGATTCATGGCACGATGCACATATCGACTCGTAAACCGTTTCCCCCCTTTCCATCAACTCATCCATGGCCCACTCGCGATCAACGCCTTGAGATTCTTGCTCAGCTGCTTGTTTACGCTCAGCAATCCATTCATCGAAGGCGTCTTCTTCCATTGCTTGAACCACCACAGGCATAAACCCGTGGTCAATGCCGCAAAGCTCTGCACATTGCCCCCGATAAATGCCCGGCTCATTAATTTTGACCCAGTTTTCGTTTATAAACCCAGGAATAGTGTCTTGCTTAACGGCCAGATCAGGCACCCACCAGGAGTGAATAACGTCGTCAGAGGTCATCAGAAAACGAATTTTACGGTTAATCGGTAGAACAAGAGGCTCGTCCACTTCTAGCAGATAATGCTCTCCTCGGCTTTCGTCGCCACCAATTTGGTTACGAGGGGTACTAAGATTGGAATTAAAGGCAACATCCTCGCCCAGATATTCATAACGCCAACGCCATTGCTGGCCCGTTATCATGACGTCCAACTCAGCATCGGAAGCATCGTACATATCTTTCAGTGTAGCCGTAGCAGGCACGGCCATGCCGACGAGAATAAGAACGGGAATTACCGTCCAAAGTATTTCTACCTTGGTGTTCTCATGAAAGTGGGCCGCTTTGGCTCCCCGTGCATGACGGTAGCGCGCAAGCGAATAAAACATGGCTCCAAAGACCACCACCCCAATGGCGACACATATCCAAAAAATGGTCATGTGAAGGCCGTGGATCTCACGACTCACATTGGTCACACCAATGGGCATATTCCACGATTGGGCGAAGCAAGCAGCACTACTTAACACACCTGCACAAACCACTAATGGTCGCCACCATAAGCGCATTGAAGCCCCCTTGTTATTGTTGTTGTGGCGGTACGCCACTTCCCAAATTTAGGTGCTAGACAGACAAGTACCGAAAAACGCTATCAAATGTAGTATAGAAAACACCCGCCAATGTTCACGTCATTTAAGAAAAATAAAGCCGTCTCGTTTAACCTGCAATAAAAAAAGCCAGCCCCCATAGCACCATAACGAACAATAAAGTGATGATAATGAAAGCAATAATAAACATAGCCGGGTGCTTGTGGCTGAAATCCTCACGCCGTTTGCGATCACTTTGCACCCCGATGAGTGCTGCAAGCACCGATTTAATTACCGACCACATACTCACCTCTTTGGATCGCTAGTGCCGCTAGCCTATCGCTATGCTCTGGTTATGCTTATTAATTCACAATAGCTCACTGCCAACATGTTACCGTACGAGCTTTCAACGCTTTAAACGCATCAAGCATTTGCTAATTTACACTTTACACTACTGGCTTCTATAGTTGATTGATAATATTGATTTTCAAAAGCCCAAGGAGACGACTGATGAATACTCGACTATTGAAAATTTTGGCCCCGTCCTTCACCGCCTGCCTATTGGTCGTGTCGCTTTCTGGGTGCACCACTTACACCTGGGAGGATGGCTCAAAAGAGACCCTATTAGGCGTGCCGCCAGAAGATGAAAGACTTACTGAAGAGGAGCGCCGCGCTCAAGGCGTCCGTTACCGCAAGCCCGGCGAGATACCCGAATAAATGTGATTTAGCGTTCTTTGCCAGACAAGGGCTGCGCTGATTACGGAGCTTTCGTTTATCGTCTCCGGTTCGTCCTTGAGGTGGCTGTCGCAGACAAGGGGTCTTCTGGCCATGGGTGCTTTGGATAGCGCCCTCGCATTTCTTTACGTACTTCTGGATAGCCATTAAGCCAGAAACTACGTAGATCCTGCGTGACTTGAAGGGGACGCCTGGCCGGTGAGAGCAAGTGAATCATGACCGCGACATGGCCATCGAGAAGAGTGGGCGTCTCCTGCCATCCAAACGCTTCTTGAAGCTTAAGCGCCAGAATCGGTGGCCGGTCCTCCAAGCAAGGCGTGTAATCAATAGCCACTTGCTTGCCACTCGGCACCGTCAGCAAAGTAGGCGTCAAACGCTCAAATGATACCTGCTTATCCCACTTCAGCGAGCCCAGTAAGTAGGTATGAAAAGGCATTTTTTCGAGCTGACTCATGCGCGACACCCCCTCCATATAAGGTGCCAACCATGCTTCTAGGCTACCTACCAGTTTTTTATCAGACCAGTCAGGCCACTCTTTCGGAGAGGCTTGATGAAGAAGCGCCATGCGCCCCTGCAACTGCTTAACATTGTCGGTAAACAGCGGTTCCGGTCGTTGCTTTAATGCCTTTAGCAGCGCGTCGATAACCGCGCCTGCAGGCAATTCCTCAAGCGGTTGAGTCGCCAGTATCAGCTCACCATGGCGCTGAATCGCTTCGCCGATGAGTTTTCCCTGAGCATCTGACCAATAGATGTGGTCGTGCCAATGCTGGGTAGCTGGGTAAAGGCTGACGAGCGTAGCGTATTCAAGTGGCTCAGCCACATATATCCTGGCCTCGCTAGACGCGCTTTCTACGCTTAATGCCACAAGATAGGGCTCATTCGCCAGTGGATGACTAATCGGCAGCGTGGCGGTTTTGCCATTTGCGAGTTTAAAGCGCCCCAGGCTGATAAACTGACCGATACGATCAGGATAAGCCAGTGCCAGCAATGTACTTAGCGATGCATAGCCAATATGGCGAGGAAAAGCCGTATTACCCATTACCGCCAAGCGTTTAGCCTCACGCTGCCAGTAGGGGAAGCGTGCAGCCTGGCAATAACGTTCGTCTAGCGCATCGCGAAGCGAATCGTTGATACGGTCCTGGCTTTCTAGCAGTGCAGCCAAGCCACAGGCCAGCGGCATCATGCCTAGTGAACCAGCTTTCGTTAGCATCGCAGCCAGCCGAGGCTCTAACGGCCAACCAGCACTTTGTTTACCAAAAGGGGTCAACATACCCGCTCGGTCAATGATGCCCAACTCACGTAGCAGTGCTTGGCCACTTTGCCAAGCACCTCTAGGTGGCGGAGTCATCCATGTTAAATCGTTTGGGGACTGTACGCCCCACGCCGCTAGTTCAAGTACCAGTCGGGATAAGTCAGCTTGCAGTATTTCCGGCTCACCGAAGGCAACTAATGGCTGTTCTGGAGACCATAATCTAAAGCAAAGCCCTGGGCATTGCCGCCCCGCTCGCCCGCGACGCTGATCGGCACTGGCCCGATTAACACGTCGCGTGGTCAATTGTGTAAGCCCTGTGCGCGGTTGAAACAACGGAACCCGCTCTAGACCCGCATCAATGACCACGCTCACACCGTCTACCGTCACACTGGACTCCGCGATAGCCGTTGACACGACAACGCGTTGGCGTAAGACATTTTGCTTGAGGGCCTGCTGCTGGGCCTCTATTGACATACGCCCGTGCAAGGCCCTCACCTCGATATCGAGATCGGCATTTTCCAGCAGCTCGATCAGGCGGTTAATCTCAGCCACACCAGGTAGTATTACCAGGATATCGCGAGTGTCCGGCTTCGCTAAGGCTTCACGGACTACTTGACAGCCCAGCGTTTCCAGCGCGATTTCACTTGTCGCTGGCCGATAGAAGGTGTCAACGGGATACTGACGCCCAGTGCTTTCAATAACCGGTGTCTCTAGCCCAAGGACGTTCTGCAACGCCACGACATCAATAGTGGCGGACATGACAATAAGGCGGAGATCGTCGCGAATACTTTGCTGGACATCCAGCGCCAACGCTAGCCCCAGGTCCGCCTCGATGCTGCGCTCATGAAACTCATCGAAGATAATCCCGCCAATCCCCTCAAGTAACGGATCATCCTGCAGCATACGGGTAAGCACCCCCTGGGTGACGACTTCTAACCGGGTATGCTCGCTGACTTGGCTGTCACCGCGCATTCGATAGCCCACCGTATGACCCACCGGTTCATTAAGCTGCAGGGCCATAAACGTTGCCGCCAGCCGCGCTGCGACTCGACGGGGTTCCAGCAGCAATAGCCTTTGACCTTGTGCCCACTGGCTAGAAAGCAGAGTCAGCGGGACACGAGTGGTTTTACCAGCCCCTGGCTGAGCCACCAAGATAAGTCGATTGTGTGCGGTTAAGGCCTCTTGCAGAGAAGCTAAATGCGGCTCGATGGGTAACGTCGACATAGACAGTCACACAGGAGCAGAACGTGGGGCAACTGGATGCTGAATACCGCACCCTTTTAAGATCACTTGTTCAAGGAATCGGGAGATCGATTCAAGGCCTTCTTCATTAAGCGCATCTTTACCTAGAATTGCGCTGACCTGAGCACTATATTCAGTGTAATGCTGAGTTGCGGACCAAATCAGAAAAATAAGTAAGCGTGGATCAATATTGTCCATTTTGCCTTGGCTTGACCACTGTCGAATAATGGCCGCCCGAGAAGCGACCCAATCGCGTAATTCGCCAGATAAATACTCATTTAGGAAAGGAGCACCCGCTAAAATTTCAGCGGCAAATAATTTAGAGCCTTCAGGATATTGCTGACCGAGCACCATCTTAGTGCGTATGAAATCGCTAAGGACACGACCAGGATCGCTTTCAGGCGTTATGTCTTCAAGAACCGCGTTCCAGCGAGTCATCATGCGGTTGAGCAATCGGACGTAAAGTGCCTGCTTGCTACCCATGTAATACAGAATATTGGCTTTGGGCAATCCTGCCTGATCAGCAATTGCCTGCAAACTGGCCCCCCGATATCCATGCTGCGAAAACACCTGCTCAGCAGCACTCAATATAATCCGCTCGATGCGGTATCGACCGGCGCTTTCCTGGTTAGCTGTTTCAGCCGTCATTCGCTGGGTTCCTTAATTCATTGCTAAAAGAGAGGAATATCGATGATAACCGCGGCTTCCATAAAATGCCCCAAAACCAAGCGCTATACGTTTCCTCGCACTACATAAGCGCAGCGATCAAAACCTTGCAAGAAGCGCTATTTTGTCTCAAGCTCAAGCAGTATTGACCGATCGGTCAAAGCAATTACGATGGAGTTTGGTATGGCTACAATTGAGTTTTTGCTCAATGGCACCCCCAAGCAGTGCAGCGTGTCACCAGACACTAGCATTTTAACGTTATTACGCGACCATTTGGGCATGACAGGCACCAAAGAGGGATGCGCTTCCGGCGACTGCGGGGCTTGCACGGTAGCTATTTGTAATCCTGAGAACGCTGCGCCCTGCTTTCAAAGCGTCAACGCCTGCATTACTCCAGCGCATCAGCTTCATCGCCGCCATGTAGCCACTATCGAAGGCTTAGCTCAAGGCGACCAGCTACACCCAGCGCAACAAGCCATGATTGAATGCCACGGTAGCCAATGCGGATTTTGTACACCGGGGATCGTCATGTCGCTTTTCACCCTGCACACCACTCAGCAACAACACCCCGCTCCTTTAACTCCAGAGCGATTGGAAGCCGTATTGGGTGGTAACTTATGCCGCTGTACTGGCTATCGCCCCATACGCGATGCAGCATTAAGTATGCAACAGATGCCCTGGCAGGCACCGCAGTGGTTCGATGCTTCGCTGCCCATCGCACCACCTTCTGGTGTGTCGGACGTCAAAGACAACAACGCGCCGTTGTTTGCTCAGCCAACCACACTTGGCGAACTCACCAATTCGCGCCGCCTTTATCCCAGCGCCCGGTTAGTCGCCGGCGCAACGGATTTATGGCTGGAAAATACTCAGCGGTTAGTAAAACTGGATCAGCTTATTGATGTTTCACAGGTTAGCGAGCTGCGCCAAATCGAGGAAATCACTTTCCATGAGCAGCCGGGCTGGTGGGTAGGCGCTGGAGTCACTTACACCCAGCTAGAGCCGCTGCTAGGCAACCACTTTCCGGCATTTGCGCACTTGCTACAACGTCTGGGCTCTCAGCAAATACGCAATAGAGGAACCATCGGCGGCAATATTGCCAACGCATCTCCTATTGGCGATACGCCACCTGTCTTACTAGCGCTTAACGCTTGGGTAGAGCTTGCCAACCACGATGGTTCAAGACAGCTCCCTTTGAGTGCTTTCTTTATCGACTATAAAAAAACCGCTCTGGCAGCAGATGAAGTTGTCAGTAGAGTGTTTATCCCAAAATTGGCTAGCACCGCGACGCTTCGTGTTTGGAAATTATCTAAGCGGCGCGAAGACGATATATCAGCAGTATTGGGTGCATTTTGCTACCGACTGGAAGATGGCGTGATACAAGACATGCGCATCGCGTTTGGCGGCATGGCCGCTACGCCTAAACGAGCGCTCGAAACCGAAGCGATGCTGGAAGGCCAACCGCTCTCCAAAACCAGTTTTCAAAAGGCGCAGCGGGCACTTGCCGATGAGTTTCAACCGATGAGCGATGTGCGGGGCAGCCAGAATTATCGTCAGCAAGCAGCCCTCAACCTGCTAGAGCGTTTATATATGACGCTTTCAGCGCCCGACCAGGAGGTGATGCTTCATGCGTACGCTCACTAAACTCGATGGCGACAGCAGTCGTGCGCGCCGTGAGCTATATGATCAGATTAAAGGCTCTAGCCCGCTTGCCCGCCACACGGTCGACAGTGATGGGCAACGCCAGGCAGGAAGCGCAAGCTTTCACGAAAGCGCGAAAAAGCACGTCACTGGCAAAGCAGCTTATATTGACGATTTAAAAACACCCGCAGATGCTCTGCACGTTGCGCTTGGCTTATCAACCGCCGCCCATGGCACGTTAACAAAACTTGAGCTTGATGCGGTTAAACAAGCACCTGGGGTCATCGACGTCATAACGTTTGACGATGTACCGGGCCACACTGATATTGGACCGGTATTTCCGGGCGACCCTATCTTTGTGGACCACGAAATCAGCTATGCTGGCCAGTGTATCTTTGCGGTGGCCGCGACATCGTTACAGGCAGCCCGCCGGGCCGTGAAGCTCGCCAACCTGCATATCGATGAACAACCTGCGAGCCTTGATCCCGTGGCTGCCGCCGAGCGTGAAGAATTTGTCCGCCCTACGCACGTACAAGAGCGTGGTGACTGGCAGGGAGCCTTGGAACAAGCAGCACAACTCATCGAGGGCGAACTCTTCATCGGCGGACAGGAACACTTCTATCTTGAGGGCCAAGCATGCATCGTGCTGCCTACCGAAGATGAAGGTGTCATAGTCCACACGTCTAACCAGCACCCCAGTGAAACTCAAAAGCTTGTTGCCGAAGTGTTGGGTATTCCCTTCCATGCGGTCACCGTTGAAGTTCGCCGCATGGGTGGCGGGTTTGGCGGCAAAGAAACCCAAGCCTCTCCCTGGGCGTGTATTGCTGCACTCATTGCCCGCCGAACGGGCAAAGCCACCCGCTTGCGCTTGCCTCGCAGCGAGGATATGCGCGCGACGGGAAAACGACACCCTTTTCATAACCGCTACCGGTTGGCGATTGATCAACAAGGCATCATTCAGGGCGGCGAGCTTACCCTTATCGGTGACTGCGGTTACTCCCCTGACCTCTCCGACGCCATTGTAGATCGTGCGATGTTTCATGCTGATAACGCCTACTCATTGGGCAATGCGCGCGTCACCGGCCATCGTGCAAAAACGCACACAGCATCAAACACAGCCTTCCGAGGGTTTGGCGGGCCACAAGGAATGATGATCATTGAGGCCGCAATGGATGACATTGCCCGCAAGGTTGGCGAAGACCCGCTAACCATCCGTAAGCGGAATTTTTACCGAGAGGGCCGCGACGTTACTCATTATGGCCAGCAAGTGGATCAAAAACAGTTACTTCACACCCTGGTGGAAACACTTGAGAACAGCAGTGACTACTGGTCACGCCGCCATGCCATAAATGAGTTCAACACGACGAGCCCAATTATCAAAAAGGGCCTTGCCCTTACGCCGGTTAAATTCGGCATTTCGTTTACCGCCCAGCACCTTAATCAAGCGGGTGCGCTGCTTCACGTGTATACCGACGGCAGCATCATGATCAATCATGGCGGCACGGAAATGGGTCAGGGGCTGCATACCAAGATTTGCCAAGTTGTGGCAAGAGAGCTTGGGCTTGATCTGGACAGCGTACGCATCAGTGCAACGCGTACCGATAAAGTACCTAATACGTCGCCCACTGCCGCCTCCAGTGGCGCCGACTTAAACGGCATGGCAGCACGGGATGCGGCAAGTAAACTACGCGAACGCCTCTTCGACTTCGCTGCAGAACATTTTACTGAGGGCTTAGACCGCGAAGGTATGCATTTGAAAGACGGCATGCTGGTGGCTGGATTCGGCGAGAGCGAACGCCGTATCCCTTGGGGCGAGCTTGTACAAACCGCCTACCTGAATCGTATCTCGCTCTCTGAAAAAGGCTTCTATGCCACACCACTGATTTATTACAACCGGGCCAGCGGCCAAGGGCGCCCTTTCTATTACTATGCCTTTGGCGCCGCCGTGAGCGAAGTGAGCGTGGATACGCTGAGCGGCGAGTACCAGGTGGATCGGGTGGATATCCTTCATGATGTCGGGGATTCGCTCAACCCGGCCATCGATATGGGCCAGGTGGAAGGCGGCTTTATACAGGGCATGGGATGGCTAACCAGCGAAGAGCTAAAATGGAACGATAATGGCGTGTTAGTCACCGATGGCCCAGCGACTTATAAGATCCCAACCTTCGGTGATCTTCCACCTATTTTTAATGTTGACCTGCTGGAGGGCCACCCTAACTCCATGGCTAGCCTATATCGCTCCAAGGCCGTCGGCGAACCCCCTTTTATGCTGGGAATTTGCGTATGGTCAGCGCTGCGGGATGCACTCGCCAGCCTTACGGATTATCGCACCTCACCTCACTTGGACACGCCAGCCACCCCTGAAAGAGTCATGCTGGCAGCCAATGCCATTAGGAATAAAGCGTTATGACGCAGGCTTCTGAAACATGGCACGCTGCTCTGCACCGCTTGCAGCGCAGCGGTACACCCCATGTGCTGGCTACACAGGTCACTAGCGCGGGCTCGACGCCACGTGAGCCGGGAGCGCGTATGGTCATTACTGCCGATGCTATCTTCGACACGCTCGGGGGTGGAACATTTGAGTGGCAAACCATCAGCGCCGCCCGGGGCTTTTTGCAACAAGGCAGCGCAGGCTTTCATTTAGAATCCTTTTCGCTGGGTGGCCGCAGCGGTCAGTGCTGCGGCGGCTTTGTGAATGTCCTGCTAGAAGTATTCCCCGGTGTAGAAGCGCATATCGCTATCTTTGGCGCAGGCCATGTCGGCCGCGAAATAGCTACCTTAAGCGCCCCACTACAATGGCAATTGCATTGGTACGATAGCCGTAGCAATGTCTTTAGTGGTCAGGATCAGCATCAATCACGGGTTAGCTGTCACCTGCTTAAGGATGTCTCTCAAAGTATCGCTGCATTGCCCTCGCAAGCCCATGCGCTGGTGCTTACCCATAGTCATGATGAAGATTACGCACTTATTGCAGCCCTCATCGAACGTAATGACGTTGCGTCTATCGGGTTAATTGGCTCCGAGAGTAAGTGGGCAAGCTTTCAAGGTCGCCTCCAGAGAAACGGCTATACCGCGGAGCAGATTGCCCGTGTGCGAAGCCCTATTGGCCGCATTTACGGCCAGAAGCTCAACAATAAGACGCCCTATGCGATTGCCCTAACAGTCGTGACTGAGCTGCTGTGGTTAACAGACACCTCTCCCTCTCAAGAAAACCGCGGACTTGACCCTCAGGCCCTGCGTGCGCTACTCGCCGATTCCCCGATTGCCTCGAGTTAATATGACTTCCTCTACCGATACGTTTATTCGTGCTGAATTAATTAGCTTTGCACACGATCCTGGCGAAGGAAATACGCCGTGCCCCGGCAGCCTGGAACACTACGCCGATGGGTTACTCTGGTTAAAAGGGCAACACATACACGCCGTTGGCCACTTTTATGAAGTAGCACCGTCGCTACCGGAAAATATTTCAATATTGGACTACCGCGACAAGCTCATCATGCCAGGGTTTATCGATACCCACGTCCACTATGTTCAACTGGACATTGTGGCCTCCTATGGGCGTCAGCTACTTGACTGGCTAAACGACTACACTTTTCCAGAAGAGTGTCGTTTTGCAAATCACGCCCATGCGGAGGCTTTATCAAATGCCTTCATAGACGAAATGCTGCGCGCTGGCACCACAACAGCCCAGGTCTTCGGATCTAGTCACCCAGGCTCCGTAGATGCGTTCTTTACCGCCTGTCAAAAACGAGATCTGCGTATGATCGCAGGCAAAGTGCTTATGGATCGTAACGCGCCAGATGCATTACTGGATGGAGCGTCAGGCATTGCTGACAGCGAACGACTCATTGAGGATTGGCACGGCAAGGGGCGACTAGGCTACAGCGTCACGCCACGCTTTGCGCCCACGTCCACGAAGGCACAAATGGATGCCGCTGGCGCACTTCTGCGTAACGACCCCACGCTCTGGCTACAAACCCACTTGGCCGAAAATAGTGGTGAGTTGGACTGGGTAGCGGAACTGTTTCCGGGAAGCCAAGACTATTTGTCCGTGTATGAAAAGGCAGGGTTAGTTGGCCCTCGTAGTACCTTTGCTCATGGCATTCACCTTGATAACGGTATGCGAAGGCGGTTAGCAGAGCGCGGCGCAAATATCGCCTTCTGTCCGAGCTCTAACCTTTTTCTTGGCAGCGGACTTTTTGATCGAGAGGCCGCTAAAGAGACTGGCATGGCGTTTACCTACGCCACCGATATTGGGGCTGGAACTGATTTATCTGGGTTTGGAACGCTAAAAAGTGCTTACCAGGTTGGCCAACTTCGAGGGCAGCCTCTTACCGCTTGGCAAGGCTTTTATGGCCTCACCCATGGTAATGCCAAAGCACTCTCTCTCGACAGTCATATTGGCCAGCTTGCGCCTTCCTATGAGGCAGACTTTGTGGTCATTGATCCACAGGCAACGTCGCTGCTTTCCAGACGCATCAAGCACTCCACTACACTCGGCGAGCGACTCTTTGCGTTAATGATGCTTGCGGATGACCGCGCCATTTATGAAACCTGGGCAGGCGGGCAGTGCCAGCACCGCAGGGACAGTTAATCGCCATATTCGAAGCCCCTCAATGGGCGGCTTTTACGCATATTTCTTTTTCTTTCGCGCAATAAAAAGCCCCAGCTTCGTTAGAAGCTGGGGCTTTGGTATAAGTGCCTGACAATGACCTACTCTCGCATGGGGAGACCCCACACTACCATCGGCGCGAAGCGGTTTCACTGCTGAGTTCGGCATGGGATCAGGTGGTTCACGCTTGCTATGGTCGTCAGGCGTAACTTTAAATGTCTATCATGCTGTGTTTTGTGGCGTCTCTCTTACCAAGCCCTGTGCCTTAAACACTTGGCTCAGTGCGCGTATCCGGTTTCATCATTATCATCACGACCAGACCCCTTGGGTGTTATAGGGTCAAGCCTCACGGGCCATTAGTACACGTTAGCTCAACACCTTGCAGCGCTTCCACACCGTGCCTATCAACCAGCTGGTCTCGCTGGGCCCTTCAGGAGGCTCTAGGCCTCAGGGATGTCTCATCTTGAAGGGGGCTTCCCGCTTAGATGCTTTCAGCGGTTATCCCGTCCGCACATAGCTACCCGGCAATGCCACTGGCGTGACAACCGGAACACCAGAGGTGCGTCCACTCCGGTCCTCTCGTACTAGGAGCAGCCCTTCTCAAACATCCAACGCCCACGGCAGATAGGGACCGAACTGTCTCACGACGTTCTAAACCCAGCTCGCGTACCACTTTAAATGGCGAACAGCCATACCCTTGGGACCGACTTCAGCCCCAGGATGTGATGAGCCGACATCGAGGTGCCAAACACCGCCGTCGATGTGAACTCTTGGGCGGTATCAGCCTGTTATCCCCGGAGTACCTTTTATCCGTTGAGCGATGGCCCTTCCATACAGAACCACCGGATCACTAGAACCTGCTTTCGCACCTGCTCGACGTGTCTGTCTCGCAGTCAAGCACCCTTATGCTCTTGCACTCATTGCACGATGTCCGACCGTGCTGAGGGTACCTTCGTGCTCCTCCGTTACGCTTTGGGAGGAGACCGCCCCAGTCAAACTACCCACCACACACTGTCCTCGATCCGGATAACGGACCTGAGTGAGAACGCCAATGATGCCAGGCTGGTATTTCAAGGTTGGCTCCACCCGAACTGGCGTCCGAGTTTCAAAGCCTCCCAGCTATCCTACACAGGCAACATCAGCGTCCAGTGTGAAGCTATAGTAAAGGTTCACGGGGTCTTTCCGTCTAGCCGCGGGTACACCGCATCTTCACGGCGATTTCAATTTCACTGAGTCTCGGGTGGAGACAGCGTGGCCATCATTACGCCATTCGTGCAGGTCGGAACTTACCCGACAAGGAATTTCGCTACCTTAGGACCGTTATAGTTACGGCCGCCGTTTACCGGGGCTTCAATCAAGAGCTTCGGACGAATCCTAACACCATCATTTAACCTTCCGGCACCGGGCAGGCGTCACACCCTATACGTCCGCTTGCGCGTTAGCAGAGTGCTGTGTTTTTAATAAACAGTTGCAGCCACCTGGTATCTTCGACCGGTTCTCGCTTAAGCCGCAAGGGCTCTCACAATACGCCGGCGTGCCTTCTCCCGAAGTTACGGCACCATTTTGCCTAGTTCCTTCACCCGAGTTCTCTCAAGCGCCTTGGGATTCTCACCCTGACCACCTGTGTCGGTTTGGGGTACGGTCGCACATGATCTGAAGCTTAGAGGCTTTTCCTGGAAGCGTGGCATCGATGACTTCAACACCTTAGTGTCTTCGTCTCGTCTCTCGGCCTTAAGGGTCCGGATTTACCTAAACCCTCAGCCTACGGACTTTCACCAGGACTACCAACGCCTGGCTCATCTAGCCTTCTTCGTCCCCCCATCGCAACCATGTCCGGTACGGGAATATTGACCCGTTTCCCATCGACTACGCCTTTCGGCCTCGCCTTAGGGGCCGACTCACTCTGCTCCGATTAGCGTCGAACAGAAACCCTTGGTCTTCCGGCGAGGGAGTTTTTCACTCCCTTTATCGTTACTCATGTCAGCATTCGCACTCGTGATACCTCCAGCAGACTTCTCAATCCACCTTCATCGGCGTACACGACGCTCCTCTACCGCGCATTCCTAAGAACGCACCCGTAGCTTCGGTACCTGGTTTAGCCCCGTTACATCTTCCGCGCAGGCCGACTCGACTAGTGAGCTATTACGCTTTCTTTAAAGGATGGCTGCTTCTAAGCCAACCTCCTAGCTGTCTGAGCCTTCCCACATCGTTTCCCACTTAACCAGGATTTCGGGACCTTAGCTGACGGTCTGGGTTGTTTCCCTTTTCACAACGGACGTTAGCACCCGCTGTGTGTCTCCCACGCTCGCACTCACCGGTATTCGGAGTTTGCCTCGGGTTGGTAAGTCGGGATGACCCCCTAGCCGAAACAGTGCTCTACCCCCGGCGGTGATACGTGAGGCGCTACCTAAATAGCTTTCGAGGAGAACCAGCTATCTCCGAGCTTGATTAGCCTTTCACTCCGATCCACAAGTCATCCAAATCTTTTTCAACAGATCCTGGTTCGGGCCTCCAATTGATGTTACTCAATCTTCACCCTGCTCATGGATAGATCGCTCGGTTTCGGGTCTATATCCAGCGACTGCGTCGCCCAGTTAAGACTCGGTTTCCCTACGGCTCCCCTATACGGTTAACCTCGCCACTGAATATAAGTCGCTGACCCATTATACAAAAGGTACGCAGTCACCCCATCACTAAGCCACCTCTGCTTGTTTGGGTGGGTTGAACGTTGCAAGCAACGTTAACCGTCAAGCGGGGGCTGATGGTGTTCCACATCACGAAGAAGCTTAGTGATGGGGCTCCTACTGCTTGTACGCACACGGTTTCAGGATCTATTTCACTCCCCTCTCCGGGGTTCTTTTCGCCTTTCCCTCACGGTACTGGTTCACTATCGGTCAGCCAGGAGTATTTAGCCTTGGAGGATGGTCCCCCCGTCTTCAGTCAAGGTTTCTCGTGCCCCGACCTACTCGATTTCACATGATCAGACTTTCGACTACGGGGCTATCACCCGCTACGGCCGCGCTTCCCAACGCATTCGCCTAATCAGTCACATGCTTAAGGGCTGGTCCCCGTTCGCTCGCCGCTACTGGGGGAATCTCGGTTGATTTCTTTTCCTCAGGGTACTTAGATGTTTCAGTTCCCCTGGTTCGCCTCCTGGCCCTATAGATTCAGGACAGGATACCGATCTTGTGATCGGTGGGTTTCCCCATTCAGAGATGCCCGGGTCACAGGTTGTTTGCCACCTCGCCGAGCCTTATCGCAGGCTTCCACGTCTTTCATCGCCTCTGGCTGCCTAGGCATCCACCGTGTGCGCTTCATTGCTTGACCCTATAACCCGAAGGAGTCTGGTATCTCGCAATGATAACGATTGCCGGATACGCTTGAGACGTATCACAAAACAATTACGTAGGAACGTGTTCAACACACGTTCCTGTCAGCATGATATACATTGTTAAAGAGCGGTTAGAGCTAGAAGCCCTAAGCTGGAAGCTTGAAGAGAAAACTTTCTCCCAAGCACCTAGCTTAAAACTTCGTCAAGACGGTTTTGATGTCGTTCAAGTTGGGCTTTTTCTTCAAGCTTCTAACGTCAAGCTTGATTGGTGGAGCCAAGCGGGATCGAACCGCTGACCTCCTGCGTGCAAGGCAGGCGCTCTCCCAGCTGAGCTATGGCCCCATTAACACACAATTTTTCCGGGAAATTTTATTCAGAACAAGGCATTTTATGGCGACGCATAGCCTGCTATGCGAGTCATAAAATAACGCAGTGCTGGATAAAATTTGGTGGGTCTGGGCAGACTTGAACTGCCGACCTCACCCTTATCAGGGGTGCGCTCTAACCAACTGAGCTACAGACCCGGCTATTCAGCCATTACAGATATTGGGAACCTGTAGCAGCTAAATTAACTACCGTTTGCTCTATCACTTGATCAGGTAATTCATTGTGAGCGCTTACCGCGAGCATGATGCATCGTTTAAGGAGGTGATCCAGCCGCAGGTTCCCCTACGGCTACCTTGTTACGACTTCACCCCAGTCATGAACCACACCGTGGTGATCGCCCTCCAAAGTTAGGCTAACCACTTCTGGTGCAGTCCACTCCCATGGTGTGACGGGCGGTGTGTACAAGGCCCGGGAACGTATTCACCGTGACATTCTGATTCACGATTACTAGCGATTCCGACTTCACGGAGTCGAGTTGCAGACTCCGATCCGGACTGAGACCGGCTTTAAGGGATTCGCTGACTCTCGCGAGCTCGCAGCCCTTTGTACCGGCCATTGTAGCACGTGTGTAGCCCTACCCGTAAGGGCCATGATGACTTGACGTCGTCCCCACCTTCCTCCGGTTTGTCACCGGCAGTCTCCTTAGAGTTCCCGGCATTACCCGCTGGCAAATAAGGACAAGGGTTGCGCTCGTTACGGGACTTAACCCAACATTTCACAACACGAGCTGACGACAGCCATGCAGCACCTGTCTCTGCGCTCCCGAAGGCACCAAGGTATCTCTACCAAGTTCGCAGGATGTCAAGGGTAGGTAAGGTTCTTCGCGTTGCATCGAATTAAACCACATGCTCCACCGCTTGTGCGGGCCCCCGTCAATTCATTTGAGTTTTAACCTTGCGGCCGTACTCCCCAGGCGGTCGACTTATCGCGTTAACTTCGCCACAAAGTGCGCTAGGCACCCAACGGCTGGTCGACATCGTTTACGGCGTGGACTACCAGGGTATCTAATCCTGTTTGCTACCCACGCTTTCGCACCTCAGTGTCAGTGTCAGTCCAGAAGGCCGCCTTCGCCACTGGTATTCCTCCCGATCTCTACGCATTTCACCGCTACACCGGGAATTCTACCTTCCTCTCCTGCACTCTAGCCTGATAGTTCCGGATGCCGTTCCCAGGTTGAGCCCGGGGCTTTCACAACCGGCTTATCAAGCCACCTACGCGCGCTTTACGCCCAGTAATTCCGATTAACGCTTGCACCCTCCGTATTACCGCGGCTGCTGGCACGGAGTTAGCCGGTGCTTCTTCTGCGAGTGATGTCTTTCCTGGCGGGTATTAACCACCAGGCGTTCTTCCTCGCTGAAAGTGCTTTACAACCCGAGGGCCTTCTTCACACACGCGGCATGGCTGGATCAGGGTTGCCCCCATTGTCCAATATTCCCCACTGCTGCCTCCCGTAGGAGTTCGGGCCGTGTCTCAGTCCCGATGTGGCTGATCATCCTCTCAGACCAGCTACGGATCGTCGCCTTGGTGAGCCGTTACCTCACCAACCAGCTAATCCGGCATAGGCTCATCCGATAGCGGGAGCCAAAGCCCCCTTTCTCCCGTAGGACGTATGCGGTATTAGCCTGGGTTTCCCCAGGTTATCCCCCACTACCGGGTAGATTCCTATGCATTACTCACCCGTCCGCCGCTCGTCAGCATCTAGCAAGCTAGATCTGTTACCGCTCGACTTGCATGTGTTAGGCCTGCCGCCAGCGTTCAATCTGAGCCATGATCAAACTCTTCAGTTTAAGATCGTTGCGGTTCTTACCTGCCACCCAAAAGCGACAGAAGCGAACCAAACTTGGCTCAAGGGTCAAACGAATTCATTCAGTATCGGCTTCGAAAAGCCGTAGTGCTTGAGTCGCTTGCCTTGATAATAGGTGATTTATCACCCTCATCGGCAAGCGCCCACATGAATTACCTGATCAAATTATTAAAGAGCCGTCGAAAAGCGTTGCCGTTCAACGTGGTGCGTATAATACGGTTTTTTCTTACAGAGTCAACCTGCACAGACAGAATTTACGCGCAGAATGTTACGCGCCAGATGTGCAGGAAGACCGTCCGGCGCTTACCATCAAAGATACTCAATCGCGGATCGCGCTGAGCAATTCTCAGGCCGCTAGCCGGGCCAACAAATCCGAGCGACGGTTTTCGGATACGAATGCCGCGTTGATGGCGTTTCGGGTTAGCGTTGCAAACACCTCTTCGGACCATCCGAAGGCATCAGCACATGCGATATGGTTGGCCAGCATGCCACCGCCGAAATACGCCGGATCATCGGAGCTGATGGTCACGTTAAGCCCTGCATCCAACAACGCGGGTAAAGGATGGTCGCGCAAGTCATCTACCACCTTCAGGCACACATTGGATAGCGGACACACCGTCAACACGACATGGTCGCGACGAAGACGCGCCACCACATCACTGCTTTCCAGACAACGTACGCCGTGATCGATGCGTTCGACGTCCAGGAGGTCCAGGGCTTGGGTAATGTAGGCCGACGGGCCTTCTTCGCCAGCATGGGCGACACGCGCCAGCCCGATTTCCTTGGCACGCTCAAATAGCGACGTGAATTTTTCCGGCGGATGGTCACGCTCGGCACTATCCAGGCCAATCGCATCAATCAACTTCCAGTAGGGCGCCGCCTGCTCGAGCACATGCAAGGCCTCGTCGGCGGGGCGATCGCGCAAAAGGGCCATGATCATGCCAACCGAGAAATCCATGGTCTGCTCAGCGTCCTGCTTGGCTTTCAACAGGCCGCCCATGACCACCTCCAACGGCACGCCCCGCTGCAGGTGCGCCTGAGGATCAAAATGCATGTCAATATGCACAACGCCCTCCCGGCGAGCTCGATGGAAATAGTCCATGGCCAGGTCATAAAAATCCGCTTCCGTGCGAAGCACATTCATGCCTTGATAATAAAGGTTCAAAAACGCCTGCAGATTCTCAAAGTCGTAGGCGTTTTTTGCCTCCTGAACGCTGGCATAGGGCAACTCAATACCGTTGCGCTGGGCCAAGGCAAACATCAACTCGGGTTCAAGCGACCCTTCAATGTGTAGATGGAGCTCTACTTTGGGAAGTTGACGCAAAAAGTCGTGCATACTGGGCTCCTTGGTAAACATGCGACGAAAATAAGCCAACCGCTGATTAGCTTACGTCAGTGGACGTCGCATTAAGCTTACCTGCATCAAGGTGCCAGTGGTAATCGATCCGGGGCAATAAGTCAGGCTGGTCGATTTGATGAACAAAATAGATGACCGTTCTGGTGGCTAGCCAGCGGTCAAGACTCGTAGCGACATACTGAGCTGTCGCCGCATCAACGCTGGCAAAGGGTTCATCAAGGATCACCACGTCCGGGTTACGCAGCATCAGCCGCGCCAAAGCGACCCGTCGCGCCTGCCCTCCTGACAGCTGCTGCCCCTTTTCGCCCACTGGGGTGTCAAGCGCCTTGGGCAGTTGCGTTACCCAGTCTGCCAAGGCCACATCGCCAAGCACCTGCCAAAGTCGTTCGTCAGTGGCTGACGGATCCGCAATGCGTAAATTTTCAGCCAGGGAGTCATCAAATAAATCCACCTGCTGGGTCAGCATTGCCATGTGTTCAGCACGATACGCCATCGATAGTTCGGCCGGTGCTTTGCCCAGCACATGGACAGCACCACTCGTCGCAACCAGACGCCCCATGAGCAGCGATGCCAGCGTGGACTTGCCAGCCCCCGACATCCCTGTGATGACGGCACGCTGCCCCGCAGGAAGGTGGAAACTGACATCATCCAGCGCCAGGTCGAGTGCGCCGGGGTAGCGAAGCGATACCTGCTCGAACGACACACCACGATCAGACAGCATCTTACCGGCAGTCGCCGCCATGGGCGCTGCGTCAGACTGGGCGAGCTTATTCAGGCGCTCGGCAGCGGCATAACTTGCCCCCAAACGCACAAACGCATTCGGTAGTACGCTGAACGCCTCATTCACCCCCAACGCCATCAGCACCGCCATCACCACAATGGGGCCTGCCACCAGGTCTTGCACAAACACCTCGCCAGCCACCCAAAGCACGGCTAACGCAACCAGACTGGTCACCGCTGCCACCAGCGCATTACCCATCGCCAGCCTGGAACCCACCAGGCGCTGATTGTGCAACGCCCGATGCTCATGCGAGTCCACGATGGCCCGATGCCAATGATGACTTCGATAGCTGGCCAATTCGGCGCTCCCCTGGACCTGGTCGACAACCAAGTGGCGCAGCACCTCCTGGTTCTCGACGTGGCGATAGCTTTGGCGCCACCCCCAGGCTGCCAGCCCCAAGGTGGTGACCAGCCAGAGCAGACCCAGCACGGCGGCCATAACAAGAGCCGCACCAGGGAGCCAGAAAGCAACAAAGGCAACGATGATCACGCTGCCGAGCAAGGCAACCAGCGGCGGTATGAGCACGCGTAGGTAGAAGTTGTCTAACGTATCGATGTCCGAGGTAAGCCGCGTCAGCCAGTCACTTGCCCGCTGTCGGCCCAAGGTCAGATCGTCGAGTCGGGTCAATTGACCAAAGACGTGAAAACGCAATTCTGCCAGCAATGCTAGCACGCTATTGTGGTTATAGACCCGCTCAACGTAGCGCGAGACGGTACGCGACAAGGCAAAGAAGCGTATGCCACCCCCGGGTACGTAGACATCGAGCGACACGGAAAGCCCCAGCGCCAGGGCAATGCCGGTTAACGCACTGGCGGTGATAAACCACCCGGATAACCCCAGCAGTGCAACACCGGACAGGAAGGTGGCGCCAGCCAGCAAAGCGCCCAGCATCAGGGCGCGACGCCGTCGCGTCAGCAAGCGCAGCCAGGGTAAAAACTGGCGATAAATTGCACTCAAGCGGGCACCTCCTGAAGCTGGCCGTTGTCCACGCGAAGATGGCGACTCGCCGCCGCTATGACGGCAGGATGGTGAGTGGCGACAACCAGCGTGCGCCCTTCTTTCGCCCAGTCAAACAAGGCCTCAACGACCGCTTTTTCCGTGGCGCTATCGAGCCTGGCGGTAGGCTCATCAAGCAGCACCAAGGGCGCACGGCTCAAGTAAACGCGTGCCAGGGCAAGCCGTTGTGCCTGACCACCGGACAAGCCCACCCCACGTTCGCCAAGCACAGTGTCGAGCCCTTGCGGAAGCGCATTCAGCACTTCACTGAATCCCGCACGCCTTAACGCCGACTGCATGGCCTCTTGCGTCGCTTCGGGGTCCGCCAAGCGCAGGTTATCGGCCAGACTGCCCTGCAGAAGACATGGCTGCTGATCCAGCCAGGCGACTTGGTTCGTCGCCGCATGACGACACGCGCCCTGGCTCGCGCCAACAAAGCCTGCCAGCAGCGCCAGCAGCGTTGACTTTCCACTACCCGACTCGCCGCTGACCGCCACCACATCACCGTGCCGTACGGTCAGATCCAACGGGCCCAGAACGACACCTCGGGCCGCATAGCTGACTTCAACCGCTTCAAGCTCCACCAGCGCTTCCGCGTCTTGAGTAGCGGGCGGAGAAGCAGTCCTCATGACAGGCGGCTCATTGAGCGTATTGACGATACTCTCTGCAGCGCCTAACGCCGCGGCACGGTCGTGATAGTGCATGGACAACGTTCGCAACGGCTGGAAAAACTCGGGCGCCAGCAGCAACACGGCCAAACCGGAAAACAGCGTCAGCGAAGGCGCAGGGCCATACTCGATGTAACCGAGCAGGCCAAAGCCCACATACATGGCCACCACAGCGATGGCCACCGACGAGAAAAACTCGAGGACTGCCGATGACAGAAAGGCCAGCTTCAGCGTGCGCATGCTCAAATGACGATAGTGATCAGCCGCCTGCCAAACGTCTTGCTGGGCGGCGGCCGTATGACCGAAAAGCTGGAGCGTGGTAATCCCGCGTACGCGGTCGATGAAATGCGCCGACAGCCGTGCCACCGCCGCGAACTGATCACGGTTCATGCGTTCAGCCCCCATGCCGACCAGAGCCATGAACAAGGGAATCAGCGGCGCCGCCAGCAGTAGAAAAATGGCGGCCAGGTAATCCAGCGAGACCACCACCGCCAGGATGACCAGCGGCACCCATACGGTAATACGCATTTGCGGATGGAAACGCGCAAAATAGCCGTCCAGGGCGTCAACATGCTCGAGGGCCTGGGCGGCAATGGCACCGCTTTGCTGAGTGGTCAACCAGACAGGCCCCAGCGCCGTGACTTTGTCCAGTAGCTGCGAACGCGCGTGACGTCTTATCCGCAGGCTGGCCTCCAGGCTCAGGCGCTCCGACGCCCACTGGCAAAGCGCTCTTCCGACAACGGCGACGGCCAACAGAATGAAAACTGATGATAAATCACGGGGAGCGCGGTCATGCACCATCAACTGATCGATCAACCACGCAAGGCCCGTGACTATCAAGACGGTCTGAAACCCCGCCAGACTACCGAGGAACGCCGCGCCCCTCAGTCGCTTGCGTTCCAACGATGCAAGCGACTGCAACCAGCGGCGCGGCGTTAACCCGTTTTGCTCAGATGTTGAGGCCATGGGCTCAGTGATAGCCCTCTCCTACACGCACCTTGCCGCGAAATACCCAGTACGTCCATGCCGTATAGGCCAGCACGATGGGGATGACGAACAGCACGCCGATAAGCAGGAAGAGCTGCGATTCGGGTGCCGAGGAGGCGTCCCAGATCGTGTAGTTGGGCGGCACAATGACCGGCCACTTGCTCGCGATCAGACCCAGGTAGGTAAAGATGAACAGGCCTAACGAGGCGACAAACGGCAGGCCTTCTTCCTGACGTTTAACGGCCCGGTAGAGAACATAAGCACACACCATGGCAAGGATCGGGAACACCCAGATCAGATGAATCTGGTTAAGCCAACGATCGCGCACTTCGGGGCTAACCAGCGGCGTCCACAGACTGACGATGCCAAATACGACCAGTACCGCCACCAATAGCTTGGGTGTGATGCGATAGGCCCACTGCTGGATGTAGCCTTCCGATTTGAGAATCAACCAGGTAGCCCCCAACAGGGCATAGCCCGCCATCAGGCCCAGGCCGGTCAGCACGGTAAACGGCGTTAGCCAGTCGAGGGCGCCGCCCACATAGACAAAGTCTTCAACGGCAAAACCCTGGATGTAGGCGCCGACAACGGCCCCCTGGGCAAAGGCCGCAACCGCCGACCCGCCGCAGAATGCTATGTTCCACCAATGGCGGTTTTTCTTGGATTTGAAACGGAATTCGAAAGAGATGCCGCGGAAAATCAACCCGGCCAGCATCAAAAACACCCCAATATAAAGCGCCGGCAGGAACACCGAATACACCAGAGGGAAGGCGCCCAGCAGCCCGGCACCGCCAAGGACCAGCCAGGTTTCATTACCGTCCCACACCGGCGCGACCGAGTTCATCATCACATCACGGGATTCGTCGTCGGGCGCGAAGGGAAACAGTATCCCCAGCCCCAAATCGAAGCCGTCCATGATCACGTACATGATAACGCCGAAGCCGATAATGCCGGCCCAGATTATTGCAAGGTCAAGGCTGATCATTTGCTCGCTCCTTCAAAATCACCATCGAACGGCGTATGGGCCGCTGAGAAAGGCCGTTTTGCCCGCTCGACTTCACCGGTTACTTCCGCAGTATCTGGGATCATGCCGTTACGTACCACACGGGTCAGGTAGTAAATACCTACCCAGAAAACGACGGTATAAACCGCGACGTATCCAATCAGGGTAAACAGCGCCATTCCGCCAGTGAGCGAAGGTGTCAGCCCCTGGGCATGGGTCATAACACCGTATACCAACCAGGGCGCGCGCCCCGCTTCGGTAACCACCCAGCCGGCAAGCACGGCAAGGAAAGGCGACACAATCATACCCACCAGCGTCTTGAGGAAGAGCGGCGATTGGAAGACGCGCCCCCTGCGGCGTAACAACAGCCCCGCAATCGCCACGCCGATCATCAACATTCCGATCGCCACCATCACGCGGAATGACCAGAACACCAGCGCCACAGGAGGCTGTTCGTCAGGGGCCGCTTCGCTGACGCCGGGAACTTCACCGTCGGCACTGTGCGTAAGCACGATACTTGCAAGGCTGGGGATGCCGATTTCGAAGTGGTTGGTCTGCGCCTCCTGGTCGGGAAGAGCGAACAGCAGAAGCGGAACGTTGGACCCGGTTTCCCAGTTACCTTCCATGGCCGCCACTTTGGTCGGCTGATGCTCGAGCGTATTCAGACCGTGGAAATCCCCGATGACGGCCTGCGCAGGCGCCAGGAACAAAAGCAGCCACAGGCACATCGAGAGCGCTTTTTTATTCGCCTCGACGTCGCGATTACGCAGCAGGAACCAGGCGCTGATTCCCGCCACCACAAAACCACCGGTCAGGAACGACGCCATCCCCATATGGACAAAGCGATACCAGAAGGAGGGGTTGAAGATTGCTGCCATCCAGGAAGTGATATGGAAATGACCGTCGATCATTTCATAGCCGGCAGGCGTCTGCATCCAGCTATTGGCGGAGAGAATCCAGAACGACGAGATGAAGGTGCCCACGGCCACCATGATAGCGGCAAACAGGTGGACCCCTTCAGGCACCTTGCCTCGACCAAACAGCAAGACACCAAGAAAGGCCGCTTCCAGGAAGAAAGCCGTCACCACTTCATAGCTCAGCACCGGCCCCAGGAAATTAGACGTTGCATAGGAGAAGTTGCTCCAGTTAGTACCAAACTGGAACGACATCACAATGCCGGTTACCACGCCCATGCCGAACACCACGGCAAATACCTTGGTCCAGAACAGCGCCAGGCGATCCCAAGCCTGGTTGTCCGTTTTATAGAACAGACCGTGCAGTACGGCGATATAAGACGCTAGACCGATCGTAAACACGGGGAAGATGGCGTGAAAGCAAACGACAAACGCGAACTGTATTCGCGAGAGTAACAGCGGATCGAGCTCCATAATTCGCTCCTAAGGCCTGAATGAACTCCCCTCTTGCGAGGGCGTGTAACAAGCTTAGTTGAGCCGCTATCGGTCACGCTTTATTCTTATAGTTACTAAGCTTATCGATTACCAACCCGTTAAGTTTACAGCTTAGAAGGCCCGTACGCGGCATGAGTTTGGGTATTTACCTGTGTCCCGTTGACGCAGATCAATTTTTAACGATCAGGCAAGCGTTTGTTAAAAAACTTAGTGACTTACGCGAGCACCACCAAGCTCACCATATAGCCAGTGTAGGCAATAAACAGGGCTAGTAAACCACCCCCTTCAAAGCGGTTGATGCGCCGTGGGCGACCCCGCCAGGAAAACGCAAAGATCATCATCAGCACGGTCATGACCAGCATGACGCTCCAGTCACGCTGAAGCACTTCCTGCCCGGTTTCAATCGGGGCGATAACACCCGCCAACCCCACCACGGCGAGGCTGTTAAACAGGTTCGACCCCACCACATTCCCCAGCACCATGTCATGTTCGTTGCGGCGCAGCGCCGTAATCGACGACGCCAATTCCGGCAGGGACGTACCAATGGCCACAACGGTCAAGCCAATAATCAGATCGCTGATACCAAAACGCACGGCGATCTCGATGGCCCCCCACACCAGCAGCCGCGAGCTGGCGATCAACAACACCAAGCCTACCAGCGTCCACATCATGGCTGTGCCACGGGACATCGGCTTGCTATCGAGGGTTTCGGCCACTTCAGAGACAAGCGCATCGTCCTGCTGGCCTCGCGAACGCACAATGCTGACAACGATAAATACCAGCAGCGTCAGCAATAGACAGACAGCCTCCCAACGGGCCACCCACCCATCGAGCAACATCAGGCCGGTTACCAGCATTACCACCAGTAACAACGGCATTTCTTTTCGGATGACGCTTGAGTGAACAGCCAAGGGGGCAAGCAAGGCCACGAAACCCAGCACCAGTCCAATATTGACGATATTCGACCCGTAGGCGTTACCCACCGCCAGCCCCGGGTTGCCCTGCATGGCGGCAAGAACCGACACCATCATTTCCGGGGCCGAAGTGCCAAAGCCAATCACCAGCATGCCGATCAATAGCGGCGATAGCCCCAGCCAGCGGGAGGTCGCCGCTGCGCCGTCAATAAACTTTTCAGCACTCCATATAAGTAGTATCAAGCCAACGACAACGGCGATGAGAGCAAGTAACATAAGATTCCCTTTGGTGACATATTCCAAGGACAGTCGTGATAGTTGGAGGTTGAAATTCTCGGCAGCCTCTGACCGGCGATATCGACGGAGCCGATCATTGTCCATTCACCGCTTTAGGTCAACGGTAAAGAAGCTACTGGGACACCAATTTTATCTGAAAATTGACAGACTTATCACCGACAGCGTATTGGTTTAGTTTCTCAACATGAGTGGGAACATTATTTGTCACAGCACTGGCTCCCTAAACGACCATCGTTGCATGTCAATGCGCCGCTGGTTGACCAGCAACCACCTGAAATCCGCACTCAGCGGCGACGCCTGCGCGCCTGCCACGAATGCGACTGGGTCTCGGCCCTACCACCACTCAAATCAGGCGAAAAAGCCAGCTGCCCACGATGTTCACATGTGTTAGTGAAACGCCATCGCTATCCAGCACAACGCAGTATGGCACTCGCTGCGGCATCGCTTATTGCTCTCTTGCTGGCGGTCTCCTACCCGTTTGTGAGTTTCAGCTATAGCGGAGTAAGCAACCGTATCGAACTTTCCGAAACGGCTAGTACGCTCATAACGTTTCATCAACCCGTGGTCGCTATTGGCGTTGTCATGACCATCGTAGTGCTACCTGCCGTGTATTTACTCGGCACCCTTTGGCTGCAATATGGTTTATTGCGTAACGATCCCCTGCCCTTTAGCCGATCAACGGCACGTTCACTAAGCCATTTAACTCCCTGGATGATGGCCGATGTATTTATTGTCGGCGCTTTGGTCAGCTTATTTAAAGTAGCCGGGCTTGCCGATATTGATCTTGGATTGGCTTTTTGGGCATTTTGCGTTTTTGCCATTTTGCTACTGATGACCGTTCAATCGATTGATGCGGACTGGATGTGGTTTGCCCTAGAAGGCGAGCCACTCGTCCCTGAGGGCACCCAAACAGGTATGTCAGCCGCTGCCCAGCGGCTTACCAGTTGCCCTACTTGCGGGCTAATTAATCGAATATCTCCGGACAGAAAACATCATTGCGTGCGCTGCCACGAGCGACTGCACCCTCGCTTGCCGCATAGTATTCAACGCACTTGGGCATTACTCGCCGCCGCTACGGTCATGTACATTCCTGCTAATATATACCCCATCATGACCACGACAAGCTTGGGCGATAGCTCACCGTCGACTATCGTTGGCGGTATTGTCGAGCTTATTCAAGCAGGCTCTTGGCCAGTGGCTGGCGTTATTTTTGTCGCCAGTATTATTGTGCCCGTCGGCAAGCTATGTGCATTGGCTTGGCTATGCACTGTTGCCAACCGAAGCCATGCCCTCAACGCCCAAACGCGGACAACGCTTTACCGAATCACCGAATTTATTGGACGCTGGTCGATGGTCGATATCTTTGTGGTCGCGATTTTAGTCGCGTTGATACGCGCAGATTCACTGATGACAGTCAACCCTGGGCCGGCTGCCCTCGCCTTTGGATCGGTGGTGGTCTTAACCATGCTGGCCGCAATGACTTTCGACCCACGTTTACTATGGGATGCGCCCATTACCAAACACCCAGGACGCCAAGCCGCCCGTAAGGAAATAATTGATGGCTGACGAAAACAATGTTCACTCCAATGAGCCACATAGTGATGCGGCTTTGCACCGAGCCAAACCCGGCCCCCAGACACGGCTCTCGCCTATTTGGATTGTGCCCATTGTCGCCTTAGTCATCGGTTTATGGCTGGTGTACGACAACTATTCTAGCCGCGGTACGATGGTTACCTTAACGATGGAGAACGCCGAAGGTATAGAAGCAGGTAACACACTGATTCGTAGCCGCAATGTGGAAATTGGCCGCGTGCAAAGCGTTCAGCTGTCTGATGATCTTTCTCAGGCGGTATTGCGAGCGCGCATTCAGCCTGAAGCAGAAGCCATGCTGCGTGAAGATAGTCGCTTCTGGGTGGTTAAACCGCGCATTGGGCGTGAAGGAATTAGCGGTTTGGGTACGGTCCTTTCGGGTGCTTATATCCAACTCCAACCCGGCTCTTCATCCGCACCTCAGCGAGAGTTCGAAGTAAGGGATACCCCACCTGTGGCGCCCGCAGGGGTCGCTGGATTGCAAATCAGCTTAGTCAGCCAGTTGGGCAATTCATTGAGAGTTGGCGACCCTGTTTCCTATCAGGGTTTCACCGTAGGTCGTATAGAAGAAACTCGCTTCGATGCCGAATCAAGCACCATGCACCATCAAGTATTCATTGAAGAACCCTACGACCAACTGGTCACTGAAAGCACGCGTTTCTGGACGGCCAGCGGCATCGATTTTCGCTTAGATGCCGACGGGGTGCGTGTCAATGTTGAATCAATTGAGGCCCTCCTGGGTGGTGGGGTTACGTTTGGCGTACCAGAAGACCTCCCAATGGGGAAACCTGTCGATAATGACACTCGTTTTGAGCTCTACACGGATGAAGATAGCGCTCGGCAAGGCACTTTTAACCGCTATTTGGAGTACGTCCTGCTTGTCGACGATACCGTACGAGGTCTCTCCAAAGGGGCTCCAGTCGAGTTTCGTGGCGTCCGCCTTGGTACCGTGGCGGCTGTGCCATGGAATTTCACAGCGCCACAGCCTGACTCCCGCGAGCAATTTGCTATTCCGGTATTGATCCGTATCGAACCGCAGCGTCTGGGCATTGAAAATAGCGAGGTCGATTTAGATGAGTGGGATGGTCGTCTAAAAAGAATGTTTACACTGGGTCTGCGCGCGTCACTTAAGAACGGCAACCTACTGACGGGTGCCATGTTTGTGGATTTAAACTTCCGCCGCGAGCTAGCTTCCCAATATGTTCCGGAATCGTTCTCCGATCGCACGGTATTCCCCACGGTCTCTGGTGGTTTTGCGCAAATCCAAGCCCAGGTAACCGATTTATTGGAAAAGCTTAACAGCTTGGAAATCGAGCCGTTATTAACGGGGCTTGACCAGAATTTACAGGCTTCTGAATCGGTGCTTGAAGAAGTACGCGGCGTAAGCGAATCCTTGAATCAGCTACTTAACGATCCAGAAACCCAATCCCTGGGCGGCAACGTGAACCGCACGCTTGAAGAACTACAAGAGACGCTCGATGGCTTGTCCCCCGAGTCGGCGGCCTATCAAGAACTGACGTCGACGGTCGAACGGCTTGACCGCGTAATACGCGATGTTCAGCCATTAACCCGAACGCTCAGCGAAAACCCACGCGCACTGCTATTCGACAGTGTCGAAACCGAAGACCCGATACCTCGCGCACCACGCGAATAAGGACACACAATGCGTTATTTGTCTCGAAAACTAGTTGTGATGTTACTGCTGCCGCTTTTACTCAGTGCCTGTGCCAGCAACACACCCTCGGCCAGCCGCTATGTATTGCCGAGCGGGTCATTATCAAGCCCGCCCAGCGCACCTGAAGGCACCCTTAAAGTGACAGCGCCGCGCTTGCCACACTATTTGGATGTCGAAGGTATTGTCATGCAAGTAGATGACATTACCTTGCAGGAGGCAAACAGCCATCAGTGGGCAGAAGCCATTGGCCGCCAATTGGAACGCGGGCTGCGGGCCCGCCTGTCCAATGCGCTGCCCACATGGCGCGTGGTGCGCGACACATCTAGCGACGAGCGAGTGATCACGCTACGCTTAGAGGTAGACCAATTCCAAGGACGCCATGACGGACGTGCCATTGCCAGTGGTCAATGGCAACTACTCAATCAACAGGGTGATGTATTGGCGATGGAAACATTCCATGCTGAAACACCGCTCGTGGAAGACGGGTACCCTGCGCTCGTTCGGGCCCTAGGTAAAAGTTGGGACACCGTAGGTGAGCAGATTGCCCAGGCGCTTGAAGATGTTCGATAGAATCGATTAAGCCCACAACAAACGGAGTTGAACGGCAATGACGGACTCGCCCCAACACTTAGATGGCTGCCTTGAAGCGGTTCAAACACTCTACAAAACAGTGGAGCAGCTACTCTACGAACCCGCCACCGAGGCGCGGCTTATTACCGCCATGACCCATTGCCATAAAGTCCATCAGACGCTGATGGCTGATACACCTTCAGCCGCGACAAGAGCTGCATTGGCACGTACAGAACAATTTATCATTGCCTCTGCCGAGGACTATTATCGCCAGCTACCTGATAGCTCCAAGACAACCCTCAACGGGAACGAGCGGACGAAGCTGTTTGGCAACCGTTTAATGGCCCTTGATGGCATTGGCCCTGCAACGGCTATGCAGCTAATGGAGCGTGGCATTTTTACCCCCGAACAGCTATTTGACCTATCGTTTAACGCACTTAAGGCACTGGACCTGCCTCCGGCGTCTCACGCTCGTGTCGCATCGCTCCACAGCACCCAACACGTCAAGACACCAGACTGAACGCCTATAGCATGATATAGTGCTCGCTTAATCAATCGTTCGTTATGAGTGAATCTTGTCACTGGTCACTAACGCCCCTCCTGGCATGCTCACGAGAGGCGTGAATCGTCAATTCTAAAGTGGCTGGCCATTGTTATCTTCAATTCATTACGGTTATTAGCGCTCTTCTAGAGCGCCCTTCATTCTCAATCTTAACAGTGCGCTGTTTAACGATGCCTAAAGCATGCGTGAGCAGCCACTGGGAGAACGCATGAACTTTTCTGATCTCGGCCTTGATGCCGACTTACTTCGCGCGGTAACCGATCAAGGATATACCGAGCCGACGCCTATTCAGCGTCAAGCCATCCCTGTGGTATTGCAAGGCCGCGACCTGCTCGCCAGCGCCCAAACCGGCACAGGCAAAACTGCCGGTTTCACACTGCCCATGCTGCAGCGTTTATCAGCAGGTAAGCCTGCCACCAAACGCCAAGTGCGTGCTTTAGTGTTGACCCCAACCCGAGAACTGGCCGCCCAGGTAGGTGAAAGTGTCACCACTTACGGGCGACATCTTTCTCTGCGTTCACATATCATCTTCGGTGGCGTCGGCCAGCAACCCCAAGTCGACGCACTGAAACGTGGCCTTGATATCCTGGTGGCCACACCGGGACGATTGCTCGACTTGCAACAGCAAGGGCACGTTGATCTGTCAAGCGTTGAAATTGTTGTTCTGGATGAAGCTGATCGCATGCTCGACATGGGCTTTATCCATGATATTAAACGTCTCTTGAAGCTGGTACCCAGCAAACGCCAGAACCTACTGTTTTCCGCCACTTTTTCTGACGAGATCCAGACGCTGGCGCAGCAGTTCTTGAGCGACCCGGCGTTTATCGACGTAGCGCCACGCAATACCACGGCGGACAAAATTGCCCAATCGGTCTACCGGGTTGACCGAGAGAAAAAGCGCGAACTACTGGCGCACCTCATCAAGCAACACCAGTGGTATCAAGTGTTGGTGTTTACGCGCACCAAGCACGGTGCTAACCGCTTGGCAGAACAGTTATCCAAACAAGACATCCCCGCGATGGCCATCCACGGCAACAAGAGCCAGGGTGCCCGCACACGTGCGCTTGGCGCATTTAAAGGTGGAGATTTGCAAGTATTGGTCGCCACCGATATTGCCGCACGTGGTCTCGATATCAATGAGCTGCCTCACGTGGTCAACTTTGAGTTGCCCAACGTAGCGGAAGATTACGTGCACCGCATCGGGCGGACAGGTCGTGCTGGCAGTAATGGCGAGGCGATTTCACTGGTATGCGTCGATGAGCACGCGTTATTACGCGGCATTGAACGGCTAATTAAACAGACCCTCACCAAGCACATTGAGCCCGGATTTGAACCCGACCCGAATGCCACAGCCCAGCCTATCGAAAATGGCCGTCGGCAACCGCGTAACGCTCGCAGCCAACGCAAACCGAGTCAGCATACCGACCGAGATGCGGCCCCCAAGCGTCGCGCTCGCCGCTAGCCCGGCCGAAAAGAATATGCGATGGTAGCGCTTTTATTAGGCTTACTCGTTAAGCACCGGTTTTCATGGAGTGATCATGGCGTCTTCCCAACTTATTGCGCAATACCGTCAGTGGCAAACGTTCCAACGTCAAGAGCAGTTAAGCAGAGAGCATTTTGGCGTTGTGCAACGCTTAGAAGATGCCCGTGCGTCTTCAACGCAAGTGGTTCAGGCGTATCGCAGCATGGCGGAAAAAGCCTCGACGGAAGGGGCATGTTACCGCACCATCTTTTTACGTAAGCGGGATGACCAGTATGCCCTACCCTGCGAAGGCTGGCTGTTCGTCCGCCGAGTACTAAGCGAAGGCAATAGCACTCGGGTAAGAGTCACTCTAGTCGAAACCTTTTCTCTCGAAGATGGGACCATGGCACCCGGCGATAAACCAGCGCGTAAACTGACTCTTGAAATTTTCGACCAAGTTCAGGTGGATAAAGGCATGCGAACCAGCGTACGCGTTGATTGCCTGGAAACCACCGAGGATTATCACTTTATTACGCTAATAGATGCCGTACGCGGAGACTTACGCCCCTATTTAAAATAAGCCGCCGCCATGAGGGCACGCCATACCGTATTTATTGCGCTGATGGTCATCGTAGGGCTCAATCTCCGCCCTGCGATGTCTTCGGTTGCACCGCTACTTAATCGCTTACAGGAAGTCGCTGGCCTTTCGGCTGCCTCAGCGGGCGTGCTCACCACGTTGCCGGTGCTATTTTTGGGCCTCGCGGCGCCGCTTGCCCCTATCCTTGCTCAACGCATTGGTAGCGAACAGGCGTTAAGCACTGCACTAGGTCTGCTAATGGTTGGCCTGATAATGCGAGGCTTGCCGTTTCCTGGGGTTCTTTTTATCGGTTCAGCGCTTTCTGGCGCTGCCATCGGGCTTGCGGGCACCCTGCTTCCTGCACTGGTAAAACGCCAGCTGCCGCATAGTGCCGACCTCCTGACCGGTCTGTATACCATGGCACTATGTCTGGGCGGCGCTTTAGGAGCAGGACTAAGCGTCCCCCTTACCCACTACCTTGGCAGTTGGCAAGCCAGTTTAATGAGTTGGTCCCTGCTGGCCTTTACCGCACTGGTGTTATGGGGCATTTATATGCCCAATACTAAAACCTCGTCACCCATTACTGCCGTACCTCAAACCGGTACGCTGAAGCTCCTCAGCCAGCCGCTTACCTGGTACGTCATGCTCTTTATGGGCATTCAATCATCGATGGCTTATATCGTGTTTGGGTGGTTACCGACACTCCTGGTCTACCGTGGTTATAACGAAGCCACTGCTGGATGGACCATGGCGATCTCGATTCTTTGCCAACTTGCCTCAGCGCTCACCGCCCCGTGGCTCGCCCGCCTAGGACGTGATCAGCGCCCGGCGTTACTCTGCGTTTTACTATCCACCGCCTGCGGTTTGTGGATGTTGTTGATAGCGCCACTTCACTGGCAATGGCCAGGCGCAGTACTTCTCGGACTAGGCCAAGGCGGGAGTTTTAGCTTAGCGCTCAGCCTGCTGGTCTTGCGCACGGCGAATGCACGCCTTTCAGGTCAACTCTCCGGGCTGGTTCAAGGCGGTGGCTATACCATCGCGGCAATTGGCCCTTTCGGAGTGGGCTTATTACTGCAGCACGGTGCTAGCGGTGCTCAAATCACATGGCTGCTGATTTCGCTGCTGTTGGTGTGCGGTGGTTTCGCACTGCTTGCCGGACGCAAACGCTGGCTCGACGATAGTTCGGGGCAGCTTTTAGTGCACAATGAAAAATACGATGACCGCCTAAATAAGGAGACGCCGTGAGCACCCCTGCTTCTTCTCGGCAATCAGCCACGATGCCGCGCCCTCGCCTGTTAATCATTTACACTGGCGGAACGCTAGGCATGCGCGCCGGCGAATATGGGCTAGTCCCCTCGGGCGATATTGAATCTCGATTAGCAAACGCGTTTCGTCAATTACCGCTAATGCAACAGCAGGCGTTACCCAGTTATGACGTATTAAGTTACCTTGAGTTAATCGACTCCAGTGCCGCGACACCCAGCCACTGGGCGCAGCTAGCGCATGATATCGCTGAGCGCTTAACTGACTACCAAGGGTTTGTGATCATTCACGGTACCGACACGCTCAGTTGGACAGCGGCGAGCCTCGCCTATCAACTTCAAGGAATTGACCGGCCTGTTATTTTCACCGGCGCCATGCTGCCTCTGGAAGCACCGGGCAGCGACGCTCTGGACAATCTCTACGGTGCGTTACGCTTTGCAGACGAATCAAACGTGCAAGAAGTGGCGATTTACTTTCACGGCAGATTGCTACGTGGCGTTCGCGCGACCAAGCAACACAGCGAATCGGTCGATGCGTTTACCAGCCCGAACTACCCGTTGCTGGGCGAACGTGTAGGTGACGATATTGTTCACTATCCCAGTCGCGGCTTGGCCGAACAGCAGCGAGGAGCCCCTCGTTTTGAACTACCCGACTACGACACACTCCGTGAAGGCTCTATCATTCGCTTGGTATTGTGGCCCGGTATCACGGCTTGGCAATTAGCGGCCTGGTTAGACGACCCACGCGTGAAAGGAGGTGTGCTCCAGTTGTGGGGGGCTGGCAACCTTCCCAACGATCCATCGCTGTTAGCCGTTCTTGCAAAGGCCAGTGGCGAAGGCAAACTGCTCGTCGCCATTAGCCAGTGCCCTCAAGGCAGCGTGCATTTAGGAGCTTATGCCGCCGGTCAGGGGCTGCACGATGCCGGCGTCTTATCAGGCGATGACATGACACCGGAAGCTACGTTTAGCAAACTCGTCCATCTGTTGGCGCAGCCGCTAACGAACGAGAATCGTCGTCAGCGCTTCTTAACACCTTTGGTAGGTGAGCGTTAAATACAGCCCTGGCAATCGCGACGTTTAACGCTAAGGTGAAAGCACACCCAGCGGATTAACAGGAATGTCATTTATGGAAAAGCCGGTCCATTACTTCAGCGAGCTGTTCGAGCAGCTAGGCCTTGCCTCTGATGCAGCGTCGATTGAACGCTTTATTCAACGTCATGCGCCACTTCCCGACGCGATGCCGCTAGCCGATGCGCCCTGCTGGAATGAGGGACAAGCAGATTTCCTCAAGGAAGCCGTAGAGGAAGACGCAGACTGGGCTGAAGTCGTCGACCATCTCGACGCATCCATGCACAAAACCCCCTAAGCTATAAAAATGCCAAGTTTTGCGTTTTTTATCACAGAAGGCTTGGCATCTTTAAGACCGACATTACTAGCACTGCAACCGCGCCTCCACCCGCTCTAGAATCTGACGACTCACTTTACCTACCAGAGGGGTGGCGGCCTTATTCACGGCTTTTTCCATCAAACGGCTACCTATTGCATAGCTAAGTGTTAGCCCTACCTCAGTTCCTTCCGGCACTTCACGCAGTTGATAGCGCCCTTGGTTTTTCACTCCGTCTACCGACTCCCAGGCGAGTACATGAGGCGATTTGACTTCAGTGATCACTACATCAAAAGTCCAGTCCATGCTGAGTGCGCGGACATGCCACCGGTAGCGTTCGTCACCAAGTGGCTCAATGGCGGTTATCAGATCCGAATAATCGGCAAAGTCCTCAACACGTCTTAACAATGCAAAAACCCGCTCGGGCGTTGCCTTAACGATGGCGCTGTGTTCGATAGTGGCCATAACGAAAATCCCTTCAATGAAGCCTCTAGCGTAGCACTTTCGACGTACTCTATGAGTGTACTTGCGCTAGCCAGAAACATGTCAATTGCGTACACTCACGCCCTTCCGGACCGGACCCCGGAACGCTGTAGCGACGTTTATTCACGCTACGATCAATAAATTCTCCGGCAAAAGAGTGCTTATCATGTCAACTTCTCCATCTCTTCATAGAGATACCGTCGTGGTGATCTATTCCGGCGGCATGGACTCGTTCACCCTGCTTCACCGTGCGCTAAATGAAGGTTATCACGTTCATGCACTGTCATTTGATTACGGTCAACGCCACGCTCGCGAACTCGATACCGCCCGCTTGGTATGCCAACGTTTGGACATCCCTCACCAAGTCGTAGATATCCGGGCGATCCATTCGCTAATCGATAATTCGGCGTTAACCAACCCCGACCATCCCATGCCTCATGGTGACTATGACCGCGACAATCTAGCCGCCACCGTCGTCCCCAACCGCAATATGATCTTGCTGTCATTAGCCATCGCAAATGCTGTCAATATTGGGGCGCAGCGCGTTGACTATGGCGCTCATGGCAGCGATCACGTCCTCTACCCCGACTGCCGCCCGGCCTTTGTGGAGGCCATGGATCAGGTGGCAAAAATTGCCAACTTTTCTCCCGTGTCAGTACATGCCCCTTACTTGCATGCCAGTAAAGCCGACATTCTTGAAGAAGGCTTGGCAATGGGGCTCGACTACCGCCACACCTGGACCTGCTATGAAGGGCGCGAACTTGCCTGTGGCCGCTGCGGTAGCTGTCGTGAGCGATTGGCCGCTTTTGCAGCCAATAACGTTACCGACCCATTGCCTTATGCTAAAACGCAGGAGGTACGTTGATGTATCAAGTCAAAGAAGCTTTCTACACGCTTCAAGGCGAAGGGGCACAGGCTGGTCGTGCTAGTGTTTTTTGCCGTTTCAGCGGCTGCAATCTATGGAGTGGCCGTGAACAGGATCGGGCAACAGCAAAATGCACCTTTTGTGATACCGATTTCATCGGCATCGATGGTAACGGTGGCGGTAAGTTTGCTACAACCGACGCACTTGCGAATCACATTACCTCGCTATGGCCAAGCGACGCAGGCCATGCCGTACCGTATGTAGTGTTTACCGGCGGAGAACCTCTCCTTCAGCTTGACGCACCTTTAATCGCTACGCTTCACAGCCTGGGTTTTGAAGTGGCTGTTGAAACCAACGGGACGCTTCCGCCCCCCGCCGGCATTGACTGGCTTTGCGTGAGCCCCAAGGGCAAAAACCCCTTGGTTGTTCATCAAGGCGATGAGTTAAAATTAGTTTTTCCTCAAGTTGAGGCGCCTCCTGAGGCATTTGCTCAGATGAACTTCCGCCACTTTTATCTTCAACCCATGGATCTATCGCCAGTGCACGATGGCACTGACACCGTTGCCCGCACCACTGCCTATTGTTTAGCTCATCCGCAGTGGCGTTTATCGCTACAAACGCACAAAATCGCAGGCTTTGACTGATGTCCCTATTTGTTAATCAATTGACCCATATCGACGCATCTCTGTGGTGCTCGAAAGAAGGCCTCAAGGGCGTGAGTTGGCAAGTCGACGCGCTACTTGAGGGTAAGCTTGGTGTGGATGGCATGCTGTTTGATTTTGGCGAAGTTAAGCCATGGATCAAACACCATCTGGACACGGGTTTGGACCACACGCTTCTGGTACCCGTTAATGCCCCTGGCGTCACCATCAATGAGTGCGAGGAAGGACTATGTGTTGCCACTACCACGCCTTACGCCATGGAAGTGAAAGGACCAGAGGAAGCGTTCACCTTACTACCTGTCGCCGCGATTGAGCGTGATGCTGTGGCCGAGACATTAAGCGCCCAGCTCACAGAGCATCGGCCGAACAATGTCACGCGTGTACATCTTACACTCAGCGATGAAGCTATCGAAGGCGCCGCCTACGGGTATAGCCATGGTCTTAAGCGCCATGCGGGCAACTGCCAACGAATTGCACATGGCCACCGCTCGCGCTTACATATCTGGCAGCAAGGCGCCCGCCAGCGCCAGCTTGAACAGCAGTGGGCGGCTTGGCTTGATGATCGCTACTTAGTAGAAGCGGATGATATTATCGAGCACGACAGGCAAACACTGACTTGCCGTTATCAAGCAGCCCAAGGAACGTTTAGTCTCACACTCCCCAGTGAGCGATGCGCTGTGCTGACCACTCCCACAACCGTAGAAAATATTGCCAGCTGGTTAGCCGACAAAATCGCCGCTCAAAGTCGCGAAACCACCAAGGTATTGGCGTTTGAAGGTTTCAATAAAGGTGCCATCGCAGTAGGCGAGTTATGACGGATGGGTGTCGAGCAGGATGCGGGGCATGCTGTATTGCCCCCTCTATCAGTTCAGCGATTCCAGGCATGCCTGATGGCAAGCCTGGGGGCGTAAGATGCGCTCAGTTAGACGAGCAAAACTTATGCCGCCTGTTCGGCGACCCTCGCCGGCCCGCCGTTTGCGAAAATTTTCAATTCGATGCTGCCATCTGCGGGCAACAGCGAGACGAAGCGCTGATCACGCTCACATGGCTTGAGCGTCACACTCAAACTAGCTCTCCAGACGCTCAGGAGATGCCAAGCGATGATCCAGCAGACTAACCCAGCGGACCAAAACCGGTGCGTCACTGTGACTTACATCGCCAAGCAGGCGGTGAAAGGCTTGCCGCGCAGGTTCATCGTCTGGCGCAATTCGGGTCAGCCATAATTCCAGTGCCGCCAGCTCCTGGTGGCGGTTACCGTGCTCGCGGGCCTGGGAAATGGCCATCTCAGCCAAAGCGCGTACTTCATTGGCGGGGTGATCGAGCATAATACGCACCCGGGCAAGCTGTGTCGCAAGTTCGGGTAGGAATAGCGTGGTTCTCTCCTTAGCAATCACCAAACACTGATCCAGATAATCTTCCGCTGCTCTTAGTTCCCCCAATGCTATACAGGCATCTGAATACCACAATACCGGTCGCTGAAAGCGATCGCGTCCATTGAGTTCAGCCATTTGATCAAGGCTATCCCGTAGTTGAGCAAGCCCTCCATGGTCACCCGCTAGAGCCCGCTGCCATCCCAGAATTCCCTGGGCTGAAATTTGCCATAGCTGCAAATCCGGTGTGGCGGTCATCGCCGCAGCCTTTTCAGCATGACGCGCGGCTAAATGGACGTGGCCAAGCTGACGGTAGAGCGAGGCAGCAAACAGAAGCGCCATGGCAAGCGTACCTGGATGGCCGAGTTTCTCAGCCAAGCGTATTGCGGCCGAAACTTGCCGTTCAGCCCGTTGGTAATCGCCACGTAAACACAGCGCCCATCCTTGGAAACACGCAGCGGTTACTTGAGGATGATCCGAGAACGGTAGCCATTCGATCATCATCGGCGCGTTTAGCGGATCGATTTCATTAAGATGATCATGAGCCTGGGGAATACGGCCCGCCCAGTATTCGCAGTGAGCGCGTGCGTAGTCCGCTAGCCGCTGGTAGCGCGGATCGTCAAGCCGAGCCGCGATATCCGCCAGGGTTGAGGCAAGCGCAAACGCATCGGCGTGGGCGTAGCGCTGGCTGCGCCCTACCCATAGCCCCCACTTAACCAGGAAGATTTGCTCAAGGTCTTCTGGGTCTTCCAACGCGTCGGCCCCTGAATGACGTAACAATTCGCGTGCGCGCACAAAGCTTTCATGGGCCGTGGGCGAACCATGTCCTTCCAGCGCGAACGCCGCCTGGCCCCGCACCGTCAGCAAACTCACCTCGCGCTCCACTTCATGCTCAACGTGCCGCAAGCTGGCGAGACCAAAATCCGCCATGCGCAGCGCGGTACGATTAGCGCTCACTTTCAAGGCTTCTCGGGCAGCGAGTTCAAAATAGCGTGCGCCTCTGGCGTAGTGCCCGCTGCGCCGCAGGTGGGTGGCAAAATCACCAGGATGACGGCTGATCCACATCGGGAATCGCTCTTCTATCAAGCTGACCACCTGCTGGTGGAGCGTGACGCGAACATCTCGAGGACAAGAAAGGTAGGCGGCCTCTTGCAGAAGCTGATGGCTAAACTGGAATTCAACTTCGCTGCTTGAACCATTATCCACTGGCTCGATAATTTCAAGCTGCCGCATATGATCCATCGCTTTTTGCAGGCGCGTGGTGTCATAACCGCTGCACTCGCGAAGAAAATCTAGACGAAACCGCTTACCTAACACGGCAGCGATATGCGCAATGTTACGATCGGCTTCCAACTGGTCGATACGACTGGCCAACAGTCCTAAAAGCCCCTTGGGTAACTCATCAAACTGCACACTACGCCCTTCACGGCGGTCCATATCCAGACGCCGACAAATCTCTTGCATGTATAATGGAACACCATCGCAACGCTCGATAATCTGATTACGCAGCCGCGGACTTAGATGAATCCGGTACCGCCGCGAAAGCTGAGATAGCAGCCGTGATGATTGCAGTGCATCCAGTCGACCCAAACTGATTTGCTGGTCCCAATGCAGCTTCACGGGTAAAGGCTCGCGGCCATGATGACTCGCCACTAGCATAAAGGCGGTATTAATCGGCAACCGGGCCTGAAGTCCTGACAGTACTTTAAATGACGGCTCATCGAGCCACTGAAGATCATCTACCATCAAAACCAGCGTATGAGTAGCCGCCTGGCGCTCAATTAGTCGGTGAAGCAACATAACCACCAGCTCAACCGCTTCACCGTTTTGCGTGAGCTGCGCTACTTCCTGCACGCTTCGCACTCCAAGCGCTTCTTCCAGCAAACATTGCTGCTCATCGCTCAACGCATTGAAGTCTAGGTCTGTTTGCAGGGTGTGAAGGGCATCAAGATCGGCCGCACCTTTCAGATACCAAGACAATAGTGTCCGTGCGACCCCATAGGGTTCCAAAACCGATAGGCGGGTAGTAGGCTGCCAGCAAATAGCGGCGTCTCGGCTCAGCTCAAGCTGGCGAAAGCCAACCATCAAGGCCGATTTGCCCATACCCGAAGCCCCGCGTACCAGCACGCTCTGGCGAAGCCCAATGCCAGCACGGGCTAACGCATCTCTAAGGGTTCTTAACGAGGTTTCGCGCCCGACAAGACTTGGCGGCAGCGCATCACGGCCACCTTCATTCTGACCCAGCACCAGCGCACGCTGGCGCACGCGACCATCACTTGCCAGCACACGTGAAACCAATCGTGGCTGAAGGTCGAGTGCCGGCGGCATATGCTGACTCGATTCCTGGGAGATCACCAACTCACTACCTTCTGCCACACTCATCAGCTCAAGGGAGATTTGCGTTACTTGGCCCAGCGGGTCTGCTAGCTGACGCTCGGGCAAGTAGACAACCCGACCGCTATGCAATCCCGCCGCTAATTCAAACTGCGGCGGCTCACCTTCACCGGTCCAATGTTTGGCAGATTCTTGCGGAAGCGTTTGACGACAGTGCTCGTAAAGCGCAACTAACTCAGCTAACTGATGGGCGGGACCATGGGTACCAAAACAAGCAAGCCCCAATCCCCCCGTAGCACCGGGCAACCAAAAACCACCCAAATGATGACACTGCTGTTCAAGCCAGCGCAGCAATTCCAGCTGAAGCGCAAGGCAATTACGCGTGGCTGCGCGATCCTGCCAGTCACCCTGAAGCCGTAAGCGAATGGCCATCACCGACAACTGGCGGAGCTCTATTTCATCTTCGCGCAAAGGCTTACTGTCAGTCGCCAGCGCGCGTGAAAATGCCCCCTGAGGCGACATGACACGAGCATCGTGGTGTCCATCAGACCAATAGCTGGCCAGCTGAAGAAAGCTTGGCTCGGGTTGCTGGCCGGATAGGGCAAGAAGCTGAAGATAGCTATTGTATTGCTCATGAGCCGCCGCCATCTGCTTTTGTTCGGCAAGCTGTTTAACCAGCCGCTCATGGAACGGGCCATACCCTGAAAAACGGCTAACCAAGGTTTCCAGGAGGCCATCAGGCACCTCCTGATGGTTATCTAGCACATGCTCAGCGAAACGAATAACACGCTGACGCCATTCATTTCGCGCTTGTACTAGCCAGCGCTGAAATTCACTGCAATTAGCTAGCTGCAACTCTTCAATGAGGTCACCTTGGTAGCAGGTTAATACCGCATTCAACGTAGCTAGGTCTCTTGGTCCCTCAAGCAGGGTTTGTAATTCATGCAGGTCTACCTGCCAACTGGCTGGCAGTTGAAAAGCAATCGTCTGGCGCGACACGTTGAGCACCTGCTCGGCATCCTCACCTAGCGATTGACGTAGGCAGTGCAGCGCGTGGCGCAGGTTGGTTCGGCCCGATGAAAGCCCTTGATCCGGCCAAAGGAGTTCTGCTAACGCGGCCCGATTGATCGGCTGACGATGCAGCAACAAGTAGACTAGCAACGCCTTCACTTTGTCGTAGCTAAAGTGAGTTAGTACGTCATCCCCTTGGTACAAGGCGAAATGGCCGAACAAGGTTAGTTGGTCATACTTATGAGCATCGCGCATAGTAAACATCCTATCTGGACGAACGGCGATTTACGCTGGCACGCCGCTATGAAAACGGAAAGCCGAATCCGGCGAAGTAATTAAGTCTGCTTCACATGCGACAAAAAAAGCGATTCGTTCATCAATCGATTGGTCGGTCTGCTGTCGAGCAAGTAACAAATAGTCTTCGAAATGGCGGCCTTCTGACTTGACGAGAGTGCGGTAAAACTTTGCCAACTCTTCGTCAAGATAAGGAATTAAGCACGCAAAACGCTCACAGCTCCGCGCTTCAATAAGCGCGCCAATAATCAGCACATCAATTAATCGCTCAGGATCCTGAGGGCGAATATGGCGACGTAATCCCTCTGCATAACGTGAAGCGGTCAAATGCCGGTATACGACGCCACGGCTCTCCATCAGTGCCACTACCTGCTCAAAATGCAGGAGTTCTTCACGCGCTAACTGTGACATCTTGCTCAATAGAAGCGGTTGATTCACATAACGATAGAGAAGACTCATCGCCGTGGAGGCCGCCTTTTTTTCGCATTGGGCATGATCAATGAGCAAAATCTCAGGGTTATCCAATGCCCACATCAGCCAAGCGTTTGGCGTTGGACAGGCCAAAAAACTGTGCAGGCTGTCGGGCAGCAAATCATCAGCGATGAGCGAATGATTGGCCTTGTTACCAGAGATTACTTGTATAGACATAACACCGTCGCCAAATGGTTATCAAACTATTGTACAACACTAGAACGCCTTGGGTAATGCGAACATTGCATTAAATTCGCCTTATCAGCGTATCAGGAGGCCATCAGCCCTCCCAGTAGTAACGCGGTGTTACGAGAATCACACTTTAAGCAACCTCTGTCGATAGTTTGTGGTTTTCCGCAAGTAAAGCATGCCAGAACGTTTGGTCCAAGCAGGCTTTGTATGCCTTGCACGCTTTTATCATCACAAAGTACAACGCCTTGACGACGGACTCACCTTAACATTGTCGACAGTTTCACGTAGAATTGCCGCCATCCAACCAGCGCTGTTTGTCAAGCGCATGTCAGTGTCCGGCGGCCTCGTGCAGCGTATTGCCCACCTACCGCCGCCACCATAAAAGCAGATGAGAGGGCCCCCAACGTGCTTGAAGCTTACCGCCAACATGTCGAGGAACGCGCCGCAGAGGGCATCCCAGCCAAGCCCCTGAACGCCGAGCAAACCGCAGCTTTGATTGAGCTACTAAAAACACCCCCGGCCGGCGAAGAGGAATTCATACTCGAGTTAATCACCAACCGCGTTCCTCCCGGCGTTGATGAAGCCGCTTACGTAAAAGCGGGCTTTTTAACCGCTATCGCCAAAGGCGAAGCCACATCCCCCCTCATTGATAAAGTGCACGCGGTTAAGCTGCTGGGCACCATGCAGGGTGGTTACAACATCGTCTCGCTGGTCGAGTTGCTTGACGACCAGGAACTTGCCCGGGAAGTCGGTGAACAACTCAAACATACGCTATTAATGTTCGATGCATTCCACGATGTTGAGCAGCGAGCGAAAGCAGGCAATACCGTCGCCAAAGACGTTATTCAATCCTGGGCGGATGCCGAGTGGTTCCTCTCCAAACCGGCACTGGAAGAAAAAATCACGTTAACGGTATTTAAGGTGCCTGGCGAAACCAATACCGACGACCTGTCACCCGCTCCAGATGCTTGGTCACGTCCTGATATTCCGCTGCATGCCAATGCCATGCTGAAAAACGAGCGCGAAGGCATTGAGCCAGTAACCCCAGGCACTACCGGACCACTCAAGCAAATTGAGGAGGTGAAAGCTAAAGGCTTCCCCGTGGCTTACGTCGGCGACGTCGTGGGCACTGGCTCCTCGCGCAAATCGGCAACCAACTCTGTGCTGTGGTTCTTTGGCGATGACATGCCTTATGTACCCAACAAGCGCGCTGGCGGTTTCTGTTTTGGCGCCAAAATCGCCCCGATCTTCTTTAACACCATGGAAGATTCCGGCGCACTGCCGGTAGAGATGGATGTCGAAAAACTTGCCATGGGCGACGTTATCGATGTCTATCCTTATGAAGGCAAGGTTTGTAAGCACGACACCGACGAAGTACTCACAACCTTCGAACTAAAAACACAGCTAATTCTCGATGAAGTACGCGCTGGCGGCCGAATCCCATTGATTATTGGCCGTGGCTTGACCGGCAAGGCGCGTGATTCCCTGGGCCTTGCTCCATCCGATGTATTCCGTCTTCCCGAGCAGCCTCACGACACTGGCAAAGGCTTCACTCTGGCACAGAAAATGGTCGGCAAGGCTTGCGGCCTTGAGGGTGTTCGCCCCGGTATGTATTGCGAGCCTAAAATGACCACGGTCGGCTCTCAGGATACCACCGGCCCCATGACCCGTGACGAACTGAAAGACTTGGCATGCCTTGGGTTCCAGGCCGACCTGGTAATGCAGTCGTTCTGCCATACTGCCGCTTATCCGAAACCAGTAGACGTGGACACCCACCACACCCTGCCCGACTTTATTATGAATCGCGGCGGCGTATCACTCCGCCCGGGCGACGGCATCATCCATAGTTGGCTCAACCGTATGCTGCTGCCAGATACGGTCGGCACCGGCGGCGACTCTCACACCCGTTTCCCGCTGGGCATTTCGTTCCCTGCCGGCTCTGGCTTGGTCGCGTTCGCCGCGGCAACGGGCGTTATGCCGCTCGACATGCCGGAATCTGTGCTTGTGCGCTTCAAGGGCAAGCGACAGCCGGGCGTGACACTGCGCGATCTGGTTCACGCCATTCCGCTCTATGCCATCAAGCAGGGCCTGCTCACCGTCGAGAAGTCCGGCAAGAAAAATGCCTTCTCAGGACGCGTACTGGAAATTGAAGGCCTGGAAGATCTGACCGTCGAACAGGCCTTTGAGCTTTCCGATGCTTCCGCAGAGCGCTCAGCCGCAGGCTGCACCATCACGCTTTCAGACGAAAGTGTGACCGAATACCTCAAGTCCAACATTACGCTGCTTAAGTGGATGATGGCTAACGGATACGGCGACGAGCGCACTATCAGTCGCCGCATCGAAGGCATGGAAGCGTGGCTGGCCGACCCGAAACTTATGCGCGCCGACCAGGACGCTGAGTACGCGGAAATTATTGAGATCGATCTCGACGAAATCAAAGAGCCGGTGCTGTGCGCGCCGAATGACCCCGACGATGCCCGCTTGCTTTCAGACGTTGCCGGCACGAAAATCGACGAAGTATTTATCGGTTCGTGCATGACCAACATTGGCCACTTCCGCGCCGCAGGCAAGTTACTTGAGAAGCAACCTGCCGGCAGCCTCAAAACCCGCTTATGGTTAGCACCGCCGACCAAAATGGATCAGCACCAGCTTACCGAAGAAGGTTACTATGGGATTTATGGCCGTGCAGGCGCACGCATGGAAATGCCCGGCTGCTCACTGTGCATGGGCAACCAAGCACGTGTAGCGGCCAAGAGTACCGTCGTTTCCACCTCAACGCGGAACTTCCCCAACCGCCTTGGCGACGGCGCTAATGTGTATCTGGCGTCCGCAGAACTGGCCGCCGTTGCCGCTGTTGAAGGGCGTCTGCCTACGGTCGACGAATATCGCCGCTACATGGGCGAATTTGACGCCATGGCGGGCGAAATCTATCGTTACATGAACTTTCACGAAATTGAGGAGTACCAGAAGGTTGCCTCAAACGTGATTCCGGTGGCTCAAGAAGCTTAGGCTTTATCGTCACCGCTCCATCGCCGATGCTCGCACCATCACAAAAGAGTTACGTACTCTTTTGAGTCGATGAACGAACGCCCCGCCACTGTTTTCTTCAGGGCGGGGCGTTTTTTTAAACTCATCATTGACGCAGGCTCAACACTGACAGGAATACCCCATGACGACGATTATCACCCCCGATATCTGCGATGCCTTTCCCAGCGTTCAGGTACTTGAACCTATTTTCGCCAACTATGGCGGTGTAGATGCATTCCACGGCCCCGTTCGCACGGTCAAATGCTTTGAAGATAATTCGTTGGTTAAACAGGCAGTCGCCGAACCCGGTGACGGTGCCATATTGGTGGTCGATGCAGGTGGCTCCCCTCGCTGCGCTATGCTTGGCGATATGCTGGCTGAACAAGCCGTTGAAAATGGCTGGGCTGGCGTCGTAATGTACGGCTGCGTGCGCGACGTGGACATCCTCGCTACGCTTGCGCTCGGCATTCAAGCGCTTGGCAGTCACCCGCGCAAAAGTGAAAAACGTGGAGAGGGGCAACGCGATGTGGCCGTTACTTTCGCAGGTGTCACTATCACGCCAAGCGACTGGCTTTACGCAGACAACAACGGCATCCTGATTGCTGACCATGCGCTAGCGCTTGATCGAGTATAAAGCACCTCCCTTGCCAGGGGTGGCGGTTGCTGCCACCCTAACCCTTCATATCATGACGTTATTGTGACCATGCAGCCTCTAACCCAGTTGGGCTCAGCACTTGTTCGCACGTTACGCGATCATTTGCGCCCACTTATTGCGTTTCATTTATTTTTCACCCTCCTTGCGTCAGCTCTCCTACTGCCCACCATTGCCTGGGTAGTGCGTGCCTTACTCGCGCAGCTACAACGCAGCGTGGTCACCAACAATGAACTCGTGACACTGGTATTTAGCCCTCTTGGGCTATTGGGTATGCTGATAGGCATTGGGCTGTTTTTTGTAGTGATTTATTGGCAACAAGCCGGCATGCTCCAAGTCGCTATACGCCCCCGAGATAACCACTACCGCCTCGCCTTTGAGGCTCTTTGGCTCAGTAGTCGCCGCTTGCCTGCACTCAGTGGTTTGGTGGTTTTACAAGTCGGCAGCCATCTTTTATTGCTCACCCCATTTATGGTGGCCCTGGCCTGGCTATATGATATATGGCTGAGCGGCATTGATACCTATTACTTACAGCGCGTTAAACCACCCTCTCTATGGTACTTTCTCGCCTGTGCAGTCCCCTTGCTACTCCTCTGGATGGGCTTGGCGGCCAAACTCTATTTACGCTGGCTATTGGCACTTCCCTTAGTGGCGCTGGAGCGCTACTCGCCCTGGCAGGCGCTACGCCGCAGTGTTGTGCTTACCCGCGGTTGGCACGGCTCCATTGGAGGTGCTGTTCTTTTGGTGCTGGTGCTAATTATTGCCCTACCGCTTGCCACCACACTGTTATTCGACCACCTATTCACCCCAATTTCATGGTGGTTACCCGAGCATACCGCCATCCTGGTTCCTGCCATGCTGGGCTATTTAACCAGCTATGTGCTGATTACCTTGGCGGTCACTTTTGTGGGCATCGCCGCCAATGCGCTGCTATCCGCCTGTCTGTATCTGCAACTGGTGCATCGCGAAGCGCGCCCCGCGCCTCCGCCAGCCGACGCCCACCCTGGGCGCCTGGCATGGGCAGTTGAACTCAGCGTACTGGCCTTCGCGGCGCTTCAAGCCTGGTGGATACTGACAAGTTTCGACATTCACGACGACGTAGACGTGATCGCTCACCGAGGCAGTTCAATGGCAGCCCCGGAAAACACCTTGGCGGCATTGGATCAGGCGATTGTGGATGGTGCCGACGCCATTGAAATCGACGTGCGTCTGACGGCCGACCAAGAAGTCATGCTCTATCACGACCGCAACATGGCACGCCTTACCAGTGATCAGCAGGAATTCGGAGACTTAACGCGTGAGGAGCTCAAGCGTTATGACGTCGGCAGCTGGTTTGGCGATGTTTATGAAGGTGAACCCATTCCAGGGCTGGACGATGCGCTCGCACTAGTACGTGGGCGCGCTGACTTGATGATCGAAATAAAACCCTTGCCCGGTCAAGGACAAGCACTCAGCGATGCGGTGGTTCGGGAATTGCAACAGGAAACCGACACGCGCTATCGCTGCTGGGCATCCGCTGGTAGCCCAATAGATGCTTATGCAGAGTGTGGCTACCCGAATGCCATGTACAGCATGCGTATTGCTACCATGTCACCTGGATTACTGACCTTTATCAAACAGCAGGCTCCAGAGCTCAAGGTCACGCTAATCGCACAGCTTATCTTGCCAGGTACATTGGATCGCAGTGCCTTTGACGCACTGGGATTACGTCACAATCGCATCACACCACAGGAAATACGCTTAGCGAGACTCTACGGCTATGAAGTACACGCCTGGACAGTCAACAGCCGAGCGCGTATGTCCACGCTGATTGATTTGGGTGTAGACGCCATCATCACCGATTACCCTAGTCAACTGGTGGAACTGCGTGATGATCGCCGCGCGCTAAGCGACGGCGCGCTGATGTTAGTAAAACTTCGCAACTGGCTGCGTCGTTAAGCTTAATCGCCCATCACCACCCCTTCCCGGCGCGGGTCGGCCCCGCCAAACAGCTCGCCATCCTCTGAGCGCATGATGGCCTGTAGACCGCTGGTTAGTTCACGCTCGCTGATGTTATGCCCCCGCTCTCTAAGTGCCTCAAGGGTCGCCTCAGGAAAACGCCCTTCCTCTACCCACACATCGTCTCCAAGGGTAACTGCATGGGGCAGGTTTAACGCTGTTTGTGCGTTCATTCCCCAGTCGCGAAGTGCCATCAGCGTGCGCGCCGTATAATGAATGATGGCCGCACCACCGGGGGAGCCGAGGCTTCCTATCAAGTCGCCGCTATCATTATCCAAGATCAACGTTGGGCTCATACTGGAACGTGGCCGTTTGCCGGGTTCAACACGATTAGCCACGGGCTCGCCGTCCTGCTCGGGCTCGAAGGCAAAATCCGTAAGCTCATTGTTGAGTAAAAAGCCCCCCGGCAGATCAGTACCGCCATCGGTCATAATTCGCGAGCCAAATGCCTGCTCAATGGTGGTCGTCATGGCAACCGAGTTACCCTCAGCATCGACAATACTGATATGGCTCGTCCCGTATTCGGGCTGAGTTGGCTGCGGTGCCCAACTGGTTTCAATATCACCGGGTTGGCCGGGCTCGGCATCGCTTCCCATGCTCTCTTGACCGATCATCGCGCTGCGTTCGGCAAGGTAGCGTGGCGCCAGCATTGTCGACCAGTCACCGCCGGGGGCATCAACAAAATCCGGATCGCCGATATAGTAGTTACGATCTGCGAAGGCTAAACGCGAAGCTTCTAAAAACTGATGTAGCCAGCCGCTGCTGGTCACGCCGTCATCAAGGGGCGCTTCGAGTAGAGGCTGTTGATCGAGCATGCCTAAAATCTGCATGACCGTAAGATGCCCTGACGAGGGCGGTGGAAAGCCGCACACCTTCCACTGCTGCCAAGGTGTACAAATCGGATCGCGGGTAACGGCTTCGTAGGCGTCAAGGTCCTCAAGTGACAGCTCCCCTGGCCGCTCGGGGTGCTCACTGACTCGGTCAACAATATCTTGAGCTATATCACCCTCATAAAAAGCACTGCTGCCTTCCTCGGCGATGCGTTTTAATATCTCGGCTAAAGCCGGATTTTTGAGGGTCTCGCCTACCTCAATGGGCTCTCCCTCCTGATCATAATAAAAGGCCCGCGCCAGCTCGTTATCGGGCAAGGCATCATCACTGTCTAAGCTAGAGTGGAGCCGCGGGCTCACTTCAAAGCCCTCTTCCGCCAGAGTGATCGCCGGAGTAAATAGCGCTTCCCAGGACAGGCTGCCATGGGCCGCATGCGCCTTTTCCATCAACCGAACAGTACCCGGTACGCCCACGGAACGGCCACTAGCCACCGCCTCCATAAACGCCAATGGCTCGCCATCTTCCATGAACAGTTCGCCGTCCACGGCGCTCGGCGCGGTCTCACGACCATCGTAAGCACGCACGTCCTCGCCATCGTAGTAAAGCAAGAACGCCCCGCCACCCAGGCCGCTGGATTGCGGCTCAACCAGCCCGAGCACCATCTGGACGGCAATAGCCGCGTCGATCGCATTGCCCCCGGCTTTTAATATCTGGTAACCCGCATCGGTGGCCAGCGGATTGGCAGCTGCCACCGCGAAGGAGTCAGCAGACCAGCCAGGCTTTTCCTCATAGCCAGAACCGTCTTCAGGTGAGATGGAGGGCGTTTCATAATCGAAGCCCCAACTATGGAGAGACACTACCAATAGGCCGGGCAGTAACCAGGCAATTTTTTTCGAGGGCATCACGACCGACTCCGCCAATTCGTTCAATCCAACCGCGTTAGATCGCTAGCCTATTAAACCCAAGCGCCCAGCACAATGGCCGGGCGCTTATCAACTAGCCTGCTAATTATTATTCTGCGATGGTTTCGCCAGCCAGCATAAACCAGGTTTCAATCACTGCGTCTGGGTTGAGCGATATTGAATCGATGCCCTGCTCCATCAGCCACTTCGCAAAATCAGGGTGATCAGAAGGCCCCTGGCCGCAGATGCCGACGTATTTGCCCTGGGCTTTACAGGCCTTGATGGCCATCGACAGCAGCTTTTTGACCGCTTCGTTTCGCTCGTCAAAGAGATGCGCCACGATACCGGAGTCGCGATCCAACCCAAGGGTTAGCTGTGTTAGGTCGTTGGAACCAATCGAGAAACCATCGAAATGCTCAAGAAACTCATCCGCAAGCAGCGCGTTGGCGGGTAGTTCGCACATCATAATGACCTTAAGGCCATTATCGCCACGCTTGAGACCGTTGGTCGCCAGCAGTTCGACCACCTCGCGAGCTTCTTCTGTCGTGCGAACGAAAGGCACCATAATTTCAACGTTATCAAGCCCCATTTCTTCTCGCACACGCTTGAGCGCCCGGCACTCAAGCTCAAAGCAGGGACGGAACGCCTCTGAGATATAGCGTGAAGCCCCCCGGAAACCGAGCATCGGATTCTCTTCGCCGGGTTCGTAAAGCTTGCCACCAATCAGGTTTTCGTACTCGTTTGACTTAAAGTCGGAAAGCCGCACGATGACGCGCTGAGGATAATAGGCTGCCGCCAACGTCGAAATACCTTCTACAAGCTTATCAACGTAAAAGCTGACCGGATCGGCATAGCCGGCGGTACGCATATCAATCACCTGCTGCAGATCAGACGGCAGTGTGTCGTACTCCAGCAGCGCTTTGGGATGAACGCCAATCATGCGGTTAATAATGAACTCAAGTCGCGCAAGCCCCACCCCGGCATGAGGAAGACCGGCAAACCCAAACGCGCGGTCCGGGTTACCCACGTTCATCATGATCTTGAAGGGGATCTCGGGCATGGTATCGACGTTAGAAACTTTACAGTCGAAGGCCAGCAGCCCCTCATAAACATGACCGGCATCCCCTTCGGCGCATGACACGGTAACGTCGCTGCCCTCGCTCAATCGCGTGGTGGCATCGCCACAGCCGACGACGGCAGGGATTCCCAGTTCCCGAGCAATAATCGCCGCATGGCAGGTTCTACCCCCACGGTTGGTCACGATGGCTGAAGCGCGCTTCATGATCGGTTCCCAATCAGGGTCGGTCATATCGGTCACTAATACATCGCCATCATGGATTTTATCCATGTCGTCAGGGGTCATGACTATCTTGGCAGTACCACGGCCAATGCGCTGGCCGATCGCGCGGCCGGTGACCAGGGTGCGGCCTTTCTCGCGCAGGTGGAAACGCTCAAGCTTGCCGCCTTCCTGCTGCGACACGACGGTTTCTGGCCGCGCCTGCACAATGTATAGTTCACCATCGTCGCCGTCCAGCGCCCACTCAATGTCCATGGGTCGTTGGTAGTGTTGTTCAATGGTCACGGCTTGTCGCGCCAATGCCATCACCTGTTGATCGTTAATGCAGAAACGCCCACGATCGACTAACGGCACATCGATAGTCTCAACCGATTTACCCGCACTGGCATCTTCGCCATAGACCATTTTGATCAGTTTTGAACCCAGGTTACGCCGAAGTACCGCAGGGCGCCCCGCCGCCAGGGTCGGCTTGTGAACATAGAATTCATCTGGGTTAACGGCCCCTTGCACAACGGTTTCGCCTAACCCCCAAGACGCTGTAACGAATACCGCATCGCGGAAACCCGACTCGGTGTCCAACGTAAACATGACGCCCGACGCGCCGGTTTCAGAGCGCACCATTTTTTGCACGCCCGCCGACAGCGCAACATTCTCATGCGCATACCCACGATGAACCCGGTAAGAAATCGCTCGGTCATTAAACAGTGACGCAAAGACTTCGTGGACAGCACGCTTGATATTGTCAAACCCCTCGATATTGAGGAAGGTTTCCTGTTGTCCAGCGAAGGAGGCATCGGGCAAGTCTTCAGCGGTGGCCGAGCTGCGCACCGCGGCTTTTAACGCAGGATGACGCTGCTGAAGCGTCTCGTACGCAGCGCGCAGTTCGTTTTCAAAGGTGGGGGGTAACGGCGTATCAATGACCCACTGGCGTATCATTTTGCCCGCTTCAGCCAGCGCCTTAACGTCATCAACGTCGAGACGCGCCAGGGTCTGGTTGATACGCTCATTGAGTCCCTCATGGGCAAGAAATTCGCGGTAGGCGTGAGCCGTCGTCGCGAACCCGCTGGGAACGGTAACCCCTGCCCCGGATAAATTGGAGATCATTTCGCCAAGCGAGGCATTTTTACCACCCACGCGTTCGACGTCGGCCATGCCCAGTTGATCGAACCATAGAATGTAATTGTTCACGCAACCCCCTCGCTCAATAGGCCAGCGGTCATGTCAACCGCTGAAGATGAATGCGCTCACCCTAGCACCGCCTCTGCGTATTCGCCATTAGTCTAATAGCGAAGAGAGTGGAGGATTTTTACAACAGGTGGCATTTTTGAGCGTTTGTTGTAGTCACCGATCAAGCACAGTTGTGCCCAACGCTATCCCAGCACACAATATGCGCAACGTTACGGGGAGCGAATACCATGCAGCGCACGGCTTTTTTTATTTCGGACGGGACCGGCATTACCGCCGAGAGTCTGGGCAGGAGCCTTTTAGCCCAATTCAGTGATGTCGAGATCAATATGCAAACCAAGCCTTATATCGACACCGTGGAAAAAGCTAAGGCCTTAGCTCAGATCATCGACGCCACGGCGGTCCACGACGGCCAAAGGCCAATTATTATCGATACGATTGTCGACCAACAAATCCGCGACGTGATTCGTCAAGCCTCCGGCTTCAAGGTAGATATTTTCTCTACGTTTCTTGAACCTCTGGAGCAGGAACTCGCCACCCATTCGTCCTATAGCGTGGGGCGAACGCACTCGATTGGTAGCGACGACGTCTACATGGATCGCATTCACTCAGTGCATTTCGCGTTGGATAACGACGATGGGGCGCGCACCCATCAGTACGATAAAGCCGATATCATCCTGGTAGGCGTATCGCGCTGCGGCAAAACACCTACCTCGCTCTATCTGGCCTTACAGTTTGGTATTCGCGCCGCCAACTACCCGCTTACAGAAGACGACCTGGATGAAGATGGGATGCTAAAACTGCCCAAGGCACTCGCACCCCACAGGCACAAATTATTTGGCCTAACGATTGACGCACGGCGTCTGGCGGCGATCCGCAACGAGCGCCGACCTAATAGTCGGTATAGCTCGATGGATCAATGTATGCAGGAAATTGAGCAGGCCGAAGCGTTGTATCGACGACTGCATGTGCCTTACATCGATGCCACTCGTTTCTCAGTGGAAGAGATATCCACTCGCATGATTGCCGAAACCGGGTTAGCGCGGCGTTTTTCGCCCCGCTAACCCCGGAAATCGCAGGCTCACATGCCCTTGGGTGCAAAAATCCCTGGGGCATTACGCCAGTAGCCTTTGTAGTCCATGCCAAAACCAAACACGTAACGGTCGGCAACTTCCAGACTGCAATAGTCCGCTTTTAAACCAGGGACTGCTTTTCGGTCATGACGCTTATCGACCAGCACCGCCGTGGTAATACTGGCCGCTTGCGCTTCCTGACAGTAATTCAGAATCGCAGCCAATGTCGTCCCTTCATCTAGAATGTCATCGACGATGACCACGTGCCGTCCGGCCATGGGGATTTCCGGCGACACCCGCCAGAACAGCTCACCACCGCGGGTTTCATTGCGGTAGCGCGTGGCATGTAAGTAATCCACCTCAAGGGGAAACCCCAGTCGGGTTAACAAGTGACCAGTGGTAATCAACCCGCCATTCATGACGCAATAAAAAACCGGCAGTTTATCGCCTAGATCGTCGCTGATCTGTTCGGCCATACGGTCCAGCGCCTGCTCCACCTGCTGCTGGGAAATCAAACAGTCGGCGTTGTCCATTAGCTCGCGCATGGAGTCGAGCGACGCGAGCGCTTCTTTATCTAGCTTTGCCATTAAAATTCCAACCTGCTGGGTAAAAACGGTCTTTAATTGCCAGTTGACAGGGTCGCCATTGCCTCAAGCTGGGCATGCGTGCGACGCCAGCGGCTGAGCGCGGGCAATGCATCCAAGTCTGGCCGAGCACGCTTATAGCGAAGTTTTCCAGGCCGGACGGACTGGGGTGCGGGGACGGCGGACACCACTTCAAGCGCCGCATTACGATCATTGCATACCAGCAACATATCGCAACCCGCTGCCAACGCAGCCGCCGCACGTTCGCGTGGCCCCCCGGCTTGATGAGCACCAGCCATGCTCAAGTCATCTGAAAAGATGCAACCTCTAAACTCCAGCGACTGGCGAAGCATGCCAAGCCAGCTAGGCGAAAAACCAGCGGGTCGCGAGTCAAAGGCCGAGTACACAATATGCGCGGGCATGGCTCCATCGAGCTTTTTCGCCAGAGCGCTAAAGGGAATCAGATCGTGTTGTTTCAGGGCTTCAAACGAGCGATCGTCAATCGGCAGCGCAAGATGCGAATCCGCCGCCACGCCGCCATGCCCTGGGAAATGCTTGCCAACCGCCGCCATACCGGCGTCATGAAGCCCCGCCACTAACGCCCCGCCCAATTCGCTGACTTGCTCGGGCTCAGGGCCAAAGCTGCGATCACCAATCATGCTGGACAATCCGCTGTCAACGTCCAGCACGGGGGCAAAACTAATATCCAAGCCGCAGGCGGCCATCTCCATGCCCAGTAGCCACCCAACATCCTGGGTAAAGGCAAGCGCCGCCGCGCGATCCTGCTGATAATACTCACCGAGACGCGCCATCGGCGGCAGGCGCGTCAATCCTTCCTTGATGCGCTGAACGCGACCGCCCTCCTGGTCCACTGCCAACAACAAATCAGGCCGTAACTTGCGCAACTCGCCACACAATCGACGTACCTGATAGGCGTCTTCGACATTGCGCGAAAATAGGATGACGCCTCCCACCGCGGGCGTTTTCAGCAACTGCCGGTCTGCAGCGGTCAACGTGGTCCCCTCAAGGTCCAACATGACCGAGCCTAATGGATGTGTCATAGCGGGATGTCCAAAAAAAGCGCCAATACTAGACGATGATTAGCGTGAATCCAACGATCAATGCCTGTCGTGAAGCCAGACAGGCGTTCCGGGTGGGGCCTGTTCAAAGAGCCAAAGGAGGTCGTCATTACGCAAACGCACACAACCATGCGAGGCTGGCTGGCCCATTGGTTGATCCGGCGGCGTACCGTGCAGATAAATATAACGACGCTGCGAATCCACCAGGCCGCCACGGTTTAACCCCGATTCAAGTCCACATAGCCATAGAATGCGCGTCAGAATCCAATCTCGCTCAGGGAACTCAGCAGCCATCTCAGTGTTAAACACTTCCCCCGTCCAGCGACGGCCTTTAAACACGGCGTTTTCCGGGGCATTACCGCCAATCGCGGCGCGAATATAGTGCCAGCCAATAGGCGTTTTCCCACTCCCGTCTTGACACCCAACGCCGGCACGCCCGGTGGAAATATTACACTCATAGCGACATACATCGCCTTGCCAGGCACGTAACTGCTGTGCCTGAATGGCAATTTCGAGCCATAACGCCTGGCGGGGAGGCAACTCAATGAGCGACGGTGTCTGCATGATTCTCAATGTCTTTCTCGTCAGGTAGCGGCGCGTTCATTGCCGCCACCACCACCGGTCGAAGGCGGCGAACCAAGTCGCGCACCGTGACGTGCTGGTGGTAATCCTTTTCAGCAATATCGCGCAGCGCATCCAGTCCCGAAAGCGTAAAGATGACGGTACCTAACATAAAGTGTAGCCGCCAAAAGCGCTCGGCGTCCGGCAAATCAGGAGTGGCGCGGCGCACTAAATCAGTGAATCGGCTAAAGACATCCCCGTATTCTTGCTGAATGTAGCGGCGCAAATGGCCCTGGGCTTGGCTGTACGCAAGGCCAAGCAAACGCATAAAGACTTTTAGGCTATTGCGCTCAGCGGGCACCGTCAGCACGGTTGTCGCCATGGTTTCGAGCAGCACCTCAAGGGGAATATCGCGCCCTTCATAGCGAGCTTCAAGATCGTCTAGAGCACTATGAAAACGCTGCGAAAACGGATCCAGATAACGCGCGAATACCGCCTGAATAAGCGCTTTTTTAGAGCCAAAGTGATAATTCACCGCGGCCAAGTTGACTCGCGCCTTACTGGTAATATTGCGTAAGGACGTCTCGGCAAAACCACGCTCTGCAAAGAGCACTTCCGCAGTATCTAGAATGCGCGTCACCGTATCCGATTGAGCCATGCTGCTCTCCATAAAAACGGTCCATAAAAACGGCTGTTTTAAACAAACTAGGATACTACGTTATCGCTAGATAGCTCTCAACGTTTACCTGGCGATAAAAGACGCACCTGTAGCGCAACCGCATCTCCTTATACATCAGGTTGTTAGCCAGACTAACTCAAAGATATACTGGACAGGGAAACATACTGTATACTTAACCACATAGCCAAAAGGTAAACAGACGCTGTCTTGCCCACTTATTCAATTGGAGGCTGGTATGTCGCGGCCGTTAACTGTTCGTCAACAAAATGTCTTCGACTTTATTGTCAAAACCATGGCCGAGCTTGGCTATCCGCCTACCCGGGCCGAAATCGCCAAAGCGCTAGGGTTTCGCTCGCCCAATGCGGCAGAAGAGCATTTGCGGGCACTTGAGCGCAAGGGCGTCATACGCATCATCCGCAACACATCCCGCGGTATCCGCTTACCCAACCAGGAGCCCCAGGAGACGCTTGATACCCAACCATCAGCAACGGATCAGGCGACGGGTTTACCTATTATTGGCGAAGTCGCGGCAGGCAGTCCTATCCTGGCCGCCGAGCACATTGACCGCTACTGCCCCTTACCCGCCGACTACTTCACGCCCAAAGCGGACTATTTGTTACGTGTGCGCGGGCTTTCAATGCAAAACATCGGCATTCTGGAAGGCGACCTGCTCGCTGTACACCGTACCCAGCACATTCGGGATGGGCAAATTGTCGTTGCCCGCCTGGAAGATGAAGTGACCGTTAAGCGTTTTAAACGCGAAGGCCATCACGTCACTTTAATCGCGGAAAACACCGACTTTGCCCCGATCGAGATCGACCTACGTAGCCAGCCACTCGAAATCGAAGGTGTGGGCGTCGGCGTTATCCGCGGTGGCAATGGCCAAGCGCTTGGCTAACGCTAGCTAAACACGATGGTTTTATTACCGTGCACCAGCACGCGGTCTTCCAAGTGCCAACGAAGACCTCGTGCTAGCACGGCTTTTTCCACGTCACGCCCAAAGCGCACCAGAGCCGTCGGTGTATGACAGTGACTGACCCGGTGGATGTCTTGCTCAATGATAGGTCCCGCATCCAGCTCTTGGGTAACGTAATGGCAAGTTGCGCCTATTAGCTTTACACCGCGCTCATAGGCTTGGTGATACGGCTTGGCACCGGCAAATGAGGGCAGAAAGCTGTGGTGGATATTGATCACCTGCCCCGCATAGCGCTGGCACAACGCTGGCGGCAGAATTTGCATATAGCGGGCCAACACCACGCAGTCTGCTCGCGCTTGGTCAATATGCGCTTGCACTTGCCCAAAGGCCGCTGGTTTATCCTTGGGATCCACGGGAACATGGTGATAGGGAATACCGTACCACTCGGTTAACGACCGCATATCATCATGATTCGATATCACGCCAACAATATCGCAATCAAGCTCACCTACCTGCCAGCGGTAGAGTAAATCAACCAAACAATGTGATTCTCGCGATACCATCAACACGACCCGCCGACGCTTCTGGGTATCGACCAACGCCCACTGCATATCAAACTGCGCAGCCACAGGTTCAAAGGCCGAACGTAACGCTTCCGCCGACATACCCAATGAATCCGCTAATATTTCGTAGCGCATAAAAAAACGCCCGGTTTGCAGATCAGAATGCTGACTAGCCTCAGTAATAGACCCGCCTTGCGCGGCAATAAAACTCGATACTTCCGCCACAATTCCCACCTGGTCTGGGCAGGACACCACTAAACGATAAAAATGCGACATAGTCATTACTCTTAACGGTTTACCACGCGGCTATTGTCATGGCCGTCCATGGGCATTCAACAAACGTCTAGTGTACCCAATGCGACGCCCGCAATCATCGACTGTCACGGCGATGATTGTTAGCCGACCGCCGCTTACCGTATAGTTGAGGAATTATTTTTTAGGCTTTATTACTCTGATGCATCCACCGCGCGCTCATATTCGTCCCCGTCGTCGCCCCCCATTGCGCATCTTGCCGTTAGGCGGTTGTGGGGAGATTGGCATGAATCTGACGCTATATGGCTACGAGGATCACTGGATCGCCGTGGATTGCGGCATGATGATTCGTCAGGATTTACCCAACGCTCCGCTCCAAGTCCCCAACCTGGCGACGCCGAAAGCATTGGGCATCGCGCCTAAAGCGCTGTATATCACCCACGGGCATGAAGACCATATTGGCGCAGTTGCCTGGCTCTGGCCTCACTGGCAATGCCCCATTTATGCCACGCCCCTGGCGGCAGGCTTATTGCGTCTCAAATTTGCCGAGCATCAACTCAGCAGCGCCGCCATCCATGTAGTCGAGCCCGGTGAGGCCTTGCAAAGCGGCCCTTTCATCCTTCGCTATCTGGCGGTTCCTCACTCAATACCCGAGAGCTGCGCGTTGATCGTCATGGCAGGTCTCTACCGCGTGCTGCATAGCGGGGACTGGAAGCTTGATCCCGAGCCGATCATCGGTGAGCCGATCAATCAAGCACAGTTCAAGGCACTCGCGCCAGTTGACTTGGTGATAGGCGATTCCACTAACGCTCCGATGCCAGGCCACTCGGGCAGCGAAGGTGATGTCGCCCGAGCACTTGCCGCAACGCTCGCCGCCTGCGAAGGCAGAGTGATTGTTTCCTGCTTCGCCAGTAATTTAGCCCGCGTGTTGGCAATTGGGCGCGCAGCTTATCAGTGCGGACGGCGTGTTAGTTTGATGGGACGCTCAATGGAACGCATGGTAGGCGTCGCCCGCGGTCTCGGCTATTTGGACGATTTTCCGACGTTAGTGCCCGCCCACGACCTCGGTTACCTCCCCCCCGATGAAGTCGTCGTCATTGCCACAGGCAGCCAAGGCGAGCCGCGTGCTGCGCTTCAACGGCTTGCTCAGGGCCGTCACCCTCACGTTGATTTACAGCCAGGCGACAACGTGATTTTTTCCGCGAAAGCGATTCCCGGGAATGAGCGACCCATTGAGCAGCTAAAAAAGCGTTTGCAACAACTTGGCGTTCGGCTCTTCGATGAATTCAGCCACCCCGAACTACACGCGACGGGGCACCCGGCACAGGAGGAAATGACTCGCTTTTATGAGTGGTTAATGCCAAGACACCTGCTGCCTGTCCACGGGGAAAGCCAACATCAACAGGCCCATCAACAGCTAGCGGCGACTCTTGGTATTAATGCACCGCTAGCACCCGTCAATGGCGACATGATTCGCTTTGATCAAGAGGGGCTGCATCACGAGCAGCACTACCCGCAACCACCATGCATCGTCAGTCAGAACAGTGTTGTCCCCCACCCTGGGCTGGAAAGCGACAGTAGCGCCCACCCGCGCCGGGGCAGCCTTTATTTAGCGCTGCCAGTTACCGCTACGACTACCGGCTGGGCGCGCATTGGACGCCTAATGCTGGATAACACAAGCGCCAATGCGCTGGACGAAGACAGCTTCAGCGAATGGTTGGATGACCAGCTTGCCGAACTGCACGCTGATACGTTAGCGGACCTGAGACTTGGCCTCCAGCCGCGTTTAATCGCCTGGTTAGCCGAGCGGCTACAGCATTTACCTGATGTTCACCTGCAGATTATGGCCAGCGAACTGCCTGCTCCCATCGTTGACGATTAAGACAACGCTACTTCGCCGTTCTGTCGGCCTGCGAAATTACCAGCGGGCGGCATCGTCGATATCTGAACGGCGCTCTTTAACCCAGTAATCACCCTGAAGGCCGTGTTCTTTTTTCCAAAAAGGCGCTTGGGTTTTTAACCAGTCCATAATGAAATCACAGGCCTCAAAGGCTTCCCGGCGATGCGCGCTTGCCACTAGCACTCTAACAATGGCATCACCCGGACGCATATGCCCCACTCGGTGAATAATCGTAACGGCGTTGAGTGACCAGCGCTGCCCCGCCTGCTCAGCAATACGCTGGAGGGTGGCCTCGGTCATTCCTGGATAGTGCTCCAGGGTCAGCCCCGTAACGTCAGGGGTTTCGTTAAAGTCACGTACCAGCCCAGTGAAGCTAACAACCCCTCCTATATCCGTGCGTCCGGCGATGCAGGCATCATAACCATAGGCCATATCAAAAGGCGCCGCTTGAACGCGGATGCTAATATCCATCTTAGCCCCCTGTAACGGGTGGGAAAAAAGCCACCTCGTCATCGTCGGTAATTCGCGCGCCATCGTTGGCCATGACCTGGTTGATCGCACAAAGCGTGCGTTGGTCCTGCAATAGTTGAAAGCGTTCGTCCTGAGCCGCTAAAGCGGCTTTCAGCCCCGCAATATCGCGACTGGGCAGTTGGTCAAAAGTCACCACCCGTTCGTTTTCACCCAGTTGCTCACGCAGCTCGGCAAGAAACTTGACCAGTACGCAAGGCGAATGACAACGATCTCCCAAGCTGACTTCACCGGCGGTGCCTTGGCCTGTGACAATCGGCGGCGGCGCTTCAGGCGTGGTCTCGCGCTGATACTCTCCCCGCTGACCGCCGCGTTTGCTATCAAGCTGTACCGCGTCAATACGCATGCTTTTATCTACCGCTTTACACATATCGTAAAGCGTTAAACAGGCCACCGAGACTGCTGTCAGTGCTTCCATCTCGACCCCGGTACGCCCATTTAATCGACAACTCGCGGTAACATGGACACAGCTTTCTGCGGGATCCACATCAAACTCAATGGCCACTTTAGAAAGCGCCAACGAGTGACAAAGCGGGATCAGCTCATGGGTACGTTTTGCCGCCTGAATCCCCGCAATACGTGCAGTTGCCAGTACATCACCTTTAGGTAAAGAGCCTTCACTTAGCTGCGTCAGGGTGGCAGGAAGCATCACAATGCGCCCAGATGCAACCGCCTCGCGGCGCGTCTCTTGTTTATCTGAAACGTCTACCATACGGGCTTCGCCGCGGCTATTGAGATGAGTTAACTGCATGGTGTCACCTATCAGTGCGTGAAACATCATTGAGCCGTTGGCCCGCCATCCATTCGATTATCCAACTTGCAATGGCGTCCGTATCATTAAGCGCTAGCTGCCTCCTTGCAGCGGGCAAGGCGACCGGCGACGGCCCATCAAGCGCGACGGCTTCAACGCCTGGGCCTAGTAGAATATCTGCGTCCCCAATGCCATTACGATAAAGCACCAGCTTGGCCAAGGGCCATGCTTTAAAGCCTTCCACCAGCACCAGATCAGGTGAGTGTACAGCCATCATCGCCAGTAGCTGATTTAAATCCGGCTCTTCACCGCCTGGGGTTTCCTGCATCAACGCTAGGCGTTGGTTTGATGCGACCAGAATAGGTGTCGCCCCGGCACTGCGTAGCTTATAGCTATCTTTCCCGGGTTGGTCGACATCAAAGCGATGGTGAGCATGCTTAATCACCGCCACCTTAATGCCCTCGGCCCGAAGCCGCGGTAACAACTGCTCGAGCAGCGTCGTCTTCCCCGTCCCACTCCAGGCAGCAATCCCCAACACGGGAAAAGCTAGCGATGAATTCAACTGCATAAGCGAGCTGCTCCAAATAGACAAGGGTTAGTGAGCATCGCCAGCGTCAGCTTTTTCCTCGGCTGGCAGTATCCAGTTCAACGCAATACCGACCAGCGCCGCCAGGCTAACGCCTTGCAGCGTAAACTGGCCACCGCCCACCTGCATGCCGCCAATACCAAAAACAAGAATCAACGAGACAACGACCAGATTACGCGGGGCGGTTAATGAATGCCCGGCACGCACCAACGTATTCATCCCGATGACCGCGATAGAACCGAACAGTAGCGTCATAATCCCCCCCATTACAGGCCCGGGGATGGTTTGCAGAAGCGCCCCCAACTTGGCAATAAAGGCCAGCGCAACGGCCAGTACCGCCGCGACCACCATATAGCGAGGGTTAAACGCCCGGGTTAGCGTCACCGCCCCCGTTACTTCTGAATATGTAGTATTGGGCGGGCCGCCAAATAGCGCGGCCACCGTGGTCGCTAAACCATCGCCTAACAGCGTACGATGCAGCCCCGGCTTCTCCAGGTAGTTACGCCGAGTTACCGAACCAATAGCCACCATATCACCAATATGCTCCACCGCTGGGGCAATCGCGACAGGAATCATAAACAGAATGGCCGCCCAGTGAAAACTTGGCGCAGTAAACGCAGGGATGGCCAACCAGTTAGCCTCACGCACCGGCGTAAAGTCGACCAGGCCCATTAACAGCGCCAGGCAATAGCCAACTATTATGCCGCCCATAATAGGGATCAAACGCAGCAATCCACGGCTAAATACAGCCAAGACCAAGGTAACCAGTAGACTTACCATGGATAAAAACAGCGCCGCACCATAACCGATGTGATCGCTGGTTTCGCCGGTGGCCATATCAACCGCCACTGGAGCCAACGCCAGGCCAATAACCATAATCACCGGGCCTACTACGACGGGTGGTAATAGGCGATGCAGCCACTCGGTTCCCTTCACGCGGATCGCCGCCGAAATGGCCACGTATACCAACCCTGCCACCATCAAACCACCGAGCGTTGCCGAGACACCAAAGTTAGCTATCGACCCTTGAATCGGTGCAATAAAGGCAAACGAAGAGGCAAGAAAGACCGGTACCGTTAAGCCGGTTACCGTATGAAACACCAACGTACCGACCCCGGCGGTGAACAACGCCACACTCGGATCAAGCCCCGTCAACAGTGGCACTAAGACCAAGGCGCCAAATGCCACAAATAGCATTTGGGCCCCGGTTAGCAACACTCTAGGCCAAGATTCAGGCTGGCTTGGGGCATCTTTCATCACGCGGCTCCTCTCAGATTTATGCTAGGGCAAAAAAATGCCCCTAACGTAAGACGCCAGGGGCCGGTTAACATGAAAGGCTTATCTTGTACCGAAGATTTTATCGCCAGCATCGCCTAAGCCTGGGACGATATAGCCGTTCTCATCCAGCCGCTCATCCACCGCGGCTGTGTAAATGTCTATGCCCGGATACGCCTCTTGCACACGCTTGATACCTTCTGGCGCCGCCACCAATACAATCACCTTCATGTGCTCGCAGCCGCGCTCACGCAGCATATCCAAGGTGGCCACCATTGACCCCCCGGTCGCCAGCATGGGGTCAATTACGATTGCCATGCGCTCTTCGATGTCATTGGTAAATTTGGCAAAATACGGAACAGGCTGCAGCGTCTCTTCGTCACGATAAAGCCCAACGACACTGACACGCGCACTGGGAATTAGATCAGTGACACCCTCAAGCATACCCAACCCAGCACGAAGGATCGGCACAACCGTGACTTTTTTACCCTTTAGCCGCCTCGTAGCAATAGGTTCACCATTCCATCCCTCAATAGTGTGATCTTCGAGCTCAAGGTCCTTGGTTGCTTCGTAGGTTAAAAGCTTAGCCACTTCACCTGCCAATTCCCGAAAGCTCTTGGTGCTTATATCAACTTCACGCATCAGTCCCAGTTTATGCTGAACAAGCGGATGATTAATGGAATAGACACTCATGGGACGTCCTCACTGCAGGGGGTGATAGGCAACGCGGCTGGTCGCAGACTTGCAAAATTGGGCAGCATTCTACCCGTAAGCCGCCGCCAGGTTAAGGGGTGGCGGGTAATTGCCACTCAACGGGAGCGCGCCCATGCTCGACCAAAAAGCGATTCGCCTGTGAAAAATGGCGGGTTCCAAAAAAACCCCGATGGGCAGATAACGGGGAGGGATGCGGCGCTTCCAATACCAAATGACGCTGTGTATCAATCAGCGTTTTCTTCTGGCGGGCGTGACTGCCCCAGAGCAGGAATACACTAGGCAGCGCATGCGCGCTCACCGTCTCAATCGCCCTATCCGTGAAAGGTTCCCAGCCTTTCCCTCGGTGAGACGCAGCATTGCCCCTCTCAACCGTTAACGACGTGTTTAGCAGCAACACTCCTTGCTTCGCCCAGGCTTCCAAATGCCCATGGCTAACAGGTTCGGCACCTACATCGCTGGCCAGTTCTTTATAGATATTCAGCAACGAAGGAGGCACCGCCACCCCCGCCTGTACCGAAAAACATAGCCCGTGTGCTTGGTTGGGTCCGTGGTAAGGATCCTGACCTAATATCACCACCTTTACGTCATTGAGTGGCGTTAACTCAAAGGCGCGGAACCACTGAGATGAATGGGGATAAATGATTTTTTTGGCCGCTTTTTCGTCAGCCAGAAAGCGTTTCAGTGACCGCATATAGTCAGCCTGAAACTCATTTCCCAGCCAGTGATTCCAGTCGTCGGGAAGCGGATTCGACATGATTATTTCTTCACTTGATCAACCAGTGGTTCAACATAGGCAACGCCCATATCCCAGGGGAACTGAATCCAGCAGTGCTGGGCAACTTCGGTTAAATACTGATCAACCAAAGGACGCCCTTCCGGCTTGGCATAGATGGTAACAAAATGCGCCTTGGGCAACATTTCGCTCACCGCACGAGCGGTTTTACCCGTGTCGACCAAGTCATCGACCAACAGCCATCCCTCGCCGTCGTGATCAACGCCTTTAAGAATATCCAGCCCACCTTGATCCATGTGGTCATAGCTTTTGATACACACGGTATCGATGAGCCGCACGTTCAGCTCGCGCGCGATCAAGGCGGCAGGAATCAGCCCCCCACGAGTAATCGCCACAATTCCATTGAAGTCACGTTCGACCAGCTGATGGCAAAGCTGGCGCACATCGCGATGGAGCTGATCCCATGAGACGGTAAAATGCTGATGGTAGCGTTCGCTGCTCATATCGTTCATTACTCGTCTTCGGTGAAAGAACAAACCGCGAAAACGCTGTAGCCCGCGTCGCGAATCCTTTGCGAGCCACCCAGCTCAGGCAAATCAATAATGGTGGCCGTCTCAACGACATGCCCACCGCTGCGCTGGATAAGATTCGCGGCGGCCAGCATGGTCCCGCCGGTAGCAATCAGGTCATCCATCAGCAAGATGCGGTCGTCTTTTTGGAAAGCGTCCGAATGAAGCTCAACTTCTGAATGGCCATATTCGAGCGTGTAAGTTTCGCTGATGGTTTTAAACGGCAGCTTACCCTTCTTACGCACCGGGACAAAGCTACAGCCCAGCTCGTAGGCCAAAGGAGCCCCAATGATAAACCCACGCGCGTCGATAGCCGCGATGGCATCCAGGTTCATTTCCTGATAGCGGTGTACAAAGCTATCGATCAGCTTGCGAAATGCCGCACTATTTTGCAGCAGCGGGGTAATGTCACGAAAGTTGACCCCCTTTTCTGGCCAGTCAGGCACTGTGCGTATCACGGACTTAATGTAATCGCCGTAGATGCTCATCGCGTCTCTCATTGGGTTAATAAAATTACGTTAGTCTAGAAACAGAAATTTCACCGCAAACAGCAGTGCCAGAATAATCACTGCTGGATTAAGGTCTTTAAAGCGTCCCGACAGGGTTTTGATCGCCGCATAGCTAATAAACCCAAGGGCAATACCCTCGGCGATCGAAAAGGTCAGCGGCATCGCCAGAGCCGCAATCAGCACCGGCGCGGCGTCGGTCGGGTCATCCCAGTTGGCATGCGCCAAGCTACCTGCCATTAGCACAGCCACATAAAGCAATGCACCGGCGGTCGCAAAGGCGGGAATTGAGCCTGCCAATGGGGCAAAGAACAAACTGAACAGGAACAGCACGGCGACGACGACCGCCGTCAGACCTGTCCGGCCACCCGATGCGATACCCGCCGTCGACTCGATATAGCTGGTCGTGGTGGAGGTACCCAAAGCAGCACCGGCCATGGACGCCGTACTGTCAGCCATCATGGCCCGGCCCAGACGCGGCAGTTTGCCATCTTTATCTAAAAGTTTGCCGCGATGTGCCACACCGACCAGCGTGCCTGACGTATCGAACAGATCAACAAACAGGAAGGCGAAAATTACGCTCAGCATGGCGACATCAAGCGCCCCCATGAGATCCATTGCCATAAAGGTAGGGGCAATTGAGGGCGGCATAGACATAAGGCCGCCATACTCATTATGCCCAAGCACGATAGACGCAATGGTGATCCCCAGGATACCGATCATGACGGCACCGGTGACCTTTAAATAGGACAGAGCGGTTATCACGAAAAAGCCCAGCAGCGCATAGAGTGCCGCCGGTTCAGAGAGATCTCCCAGCGCAACTAATGTCGCGTCATCAGCCACCACGATACCGGCATTTTTCAATGCAATCATGGCCAAAAACAGACCAATACCCGCGGCAATCCCTAAACGCAGCGAGAGCGGAATAGAGTTAATAATCCACTCGCGAATTTTAAAAATACTCAGCAAGAAAAAGCATAGACCCGAGAAGAACACGGCCCCCAATGCCGCTTCCCACGTATAGCCCATCCCAAGGACGACACCGTAAGTAAAGAAAGCGTTGAGCCCCATGCCTGGTGCCTGGGCAATCGGATAGTTGGCCCACAGCCCCATGATGAGACAGCCAATAGCGGCGGCTACGCAAGTGGCGACAAACACCGCCCCATAGTCCATCCCAGCTTCAGAAAGGATACTGGGGTTAACGAAGATGATGTACGCCATCGTAAGGAAGGTGGTTATTCCGGCGATGACCTCGGTCTTAACACTGGTTTGGTGCTCGGTAAGCCCGAATTGCTTATCCAGAAAATTCATAGGTATTTTTATCCTTCGCGTAAACGCTGATGCGCCCTGGCAGCGCGAAAAGCCGCACATACTACCGAAAGGTCACGCATGATGCGAACACCTCGTGCAGCCGTCGATAGCGGACTAGCGCCCGCTTGTTAAACCTCATCGCTTAGCATAAGCAATCTTCAGGCCACGTTATAACCAATCGGTCAGAAATGCACTATAACGCTTGCCAGCAGCGAAGATCAGCGCGTCTGACTCGCCAAAACACGCTCCACCGTTTCAACAATGACCTGTGTTTGGGGATCAATTTCAATATTGACCTGATCGCCGGGCAACCGCTCACCGAGCGTAGTGCGATGCAGTGTTTCAGGGATAAGATTAACACTGAACTCGACACCATCACCCTGCGTCGAAGCCCGCACATCGCCGATCGTCAGGCTTATTCCATCAACACCGATGTAGCCTTTTTCAAAAACAAAGCGCCCCATCGAGGCCGGTAACGCAAACCACAATCGACGGTTGTTGGGGGCCTCATCAATGGCGACTACGTCTGCCATGCACATCACATGACCCGACATGGCATGCCCGCCAATTTCATCGCCAAAGCGCGCTGCTCGCTCGATGTTGACGCATTGCCCGGGGGTAATTGCACCAAGATTGGTCAGGCGCAAAGTTTCACGCATTAAATCAAAGCTCACCCGATCACCTGAAATCTCAGTGACCGTCAAACACACCCCGTTATGCGCAACTGAGGCGCCAATTGCTAACCCCTCACGCAGTACATCTGGCATTTCCAATACGTGGGTACGGAATTTATCAAGCTCGCGTACTTCCACTACCTCTACCTTGTCTTGCACGATGCCAGTGAACATAGCGCCCTCGCATTAAATGATCCGCGTGCAAGCTTACTACTGCACGAACCTTCTTGTGCACCCCAAACGTCTCCTCCACTAAAGCAGTGACGACGCGATGGAGGCCTCTCGAGATGATAGATGCCCTACCCCAATAGGAATTAACACTTTTATAATTCAATTTTTTAGTTGAAAAAATTGCCATAATTCACAACCGCATAAGATACTGTGCTTTTAGATTGACTTCCTTTTACAGCCTCTTTAGACTTTCGCCGCAAATGTAAAGACGCCGATTTGTACCCAGATTGCGGGCGTCCACCAAGTACACGCTTGGTGAAGTGCAGCTAAAAGGGTGTGTCCAGCGTTGATGGCCACCCGCCAGGGTGGCCTTTTTTTATTTCCCGCCCTACGCTTGCGCTCTCACCTTCGTCTTTGGCCTATAGGAAAGGCAGACGCTATGATCGAACTTAATAATGTCAGCAAAACCTATGGTTCTGGCCGCGACGCCGTTCACGCCCTCAAAGGCGTCAATCTGGCGATCCCCAAAGGAGCCATTCACGGTGTTATCGGCCTATCTGGCGCGGGCAAGTCGACTCTCATTCGCTGCGTCAACTTGCTAGAACGCCCCACCCAAGGGACGGTCACCGTTGATGGCCAAGAGATCACGGGGTTAAGCACCACAGCGCTTAATCAAGCTCGTCACCGGATCGGCATGATATTCCAGCATTTTAACTTGCTTACTACGCGTAACGTGTTCGACAACGTGGCGCTACCGCTGGAGTTGATGGGCCAACCTCGCCGCGATATCCAAGAACGCGTCACTCCGCTGCTCAATCTGGTGGGGCTATCGGATAAATCAGACCAGTACCCGGCCCAGTTATCAGGCGGGCAAAAACAGCGCGTTGCAATTGCCCGCGCACTGGCCAGCAACCCTCAGGTGCTGCTTTGCGATGAAGGCACCTCCGCGCTCGACCCCCAGACGACCAGCTCGATTCTGGAACTGCTGCGCGATATCAATCAGCAGTTGGGTATTACCATTTTGTTGATTACCCACGAAATGGAGGTCGTTAAATCGATCTGCCATCGAGTCAGCTTAATATCCGATGGTGAACTGGTCGAGGACGCTGAAGTTGGCGATTTCTTTACCGCACCACGCACCCAGTTAGGTCGCGAGTTTCTCAACGACTTCCTGCAGCTTACGCCTCCCAAGGACCTGCTTGAACGACTCAGCGACGACTCGAGCGTCAATGCACACCCTGTTGTACGGCTGACGTTTTCAGGCGATGCAGTTTCCACACCGCTTATCTCCCGCTTAGCACGCGATTGCGGCGTCGACGTGAGTATTCTCCAAGCCAAGGTGGAATCGATCCAGGATCGCACACTTGGTTTAATGATCGCCGAACTACTGGGCACGTCTGAGCAAACCCAAGCGGCAATGAACTACTTGGCAGATCATCAATTACAGGTAGAGGTACTTGGCTATGTCCAGCGCAATGATTGAGCTTATTTTTCAGGCAACGCTAGACACGCTTTACATGGTCGCAATATCAGGGGTGATCTCAACGTTATTGGGGTTGCCGCTAGGTGTCATGCTTTACGTGACGCGCCCCAGACAGATTTTAGCCAAGCCTGCACTCAACCACACGCTTGGCATTGTGACCAACGTGGGTCGCTCCATTCCGTTTATTATTTTGATGGTGGCGATTATTCCCTTTACACGGATGTTGGTGGGCACCTCCATTGGCATCAATGCCGCCGCGGTGCCGCTGACCATTGCGGCAATTCCCTTCGTCGCTCGGCTGATTGAAGGGGCGCTGAATGAAATCTCGCCGGGCTTGATTGAAGCTGCCCAGTCCATGGGCGCAACACCGTGGCAAATTATCGTCAAAGTTCTCATCCCTGAAGCACGCGGAGGCATTATTACCGGCCTCACCATCACCCTGGTAACGCTGGTGAGTTACTCCGCGATGGCAGGCGCTGTTGGTGGTGGCGGCCTTGGCGATCTTGGCATTCGCTATGGCTATAACCGCTTTAACCCTACCGTTATGCTGATCACGGTGGTGGTGCTGGTTATTATGGTACAAGGCTTCCAAAGCGTGGGTGACTACTTGGTACGCAAAACCGACCGGAAATAGCGGCGCTGCTTTTAGTAGACATATAACGAAAAAGCATTAAAATTAACTTTATTATCACCAAAAAGAAAACCAAGACATAACAGGAGTTGCGATGAAAACGCTAGCCTTCAGTACCGTTACCGCATTAGCCTTGGCCGTTAGCGCCAGCGCTCAAGCCGCCAGTATCAAGATGGGCACCGTCGCCGGCCCTGAAACCGAAGTGATGGAAGTCGCCGCGCGGATTGCCAAGGAAGAGTACAACCTTGATGTTGAAATCATTGAGTTCACGGATTACGTAACGCCCAATGCCGCTTTAGACGATGGCAGCCTCGATGCCAACGCCTATCAGCACGAGCCCTACATGCAGTCGATGGTCAATGATCGTGGCTACGATTTCGCTATCGCAGGCTACACCTTTGTTTACCCTATTGGCGCATACTCTGAGAAATACGACAGCATCGAAGAGCTGCCGGAGGGAGCTCAAATCGCGCTGCCTAACGACCCTTCCAATGAAGGTCGTGCGCTAATTTTAATGCATAACGAAGGCCTCATCACACTCAACGACCCTGAGAACCTGGAAGCCACTCCCATCGATATCGCGGAAAACCCCAACGATTACCGTTTCCGCGAAATCGAAGCCGCCCAGCTTCCCCGCGTTTTGCCGGATGTGGATATGGCCTTCATCAATAACACCTTTGCACAGCCTGCCGGCCTAAGCCTCGACGACGCGCTGATTAAAGAAGGCCCTGAGTCTCCTTACGTCAACTTGATTGCGGTTAGAGGCGGTGATGAAGACCGTGAAGAAATCCAGCAGCTGGTGAGCGCCTACCAGAGCGAAGAAGTGGTTGAAAAAGCCGAAGAGTTGTTTGATGGCGGGGCCGTCCCCGGCTGGGAATAATCAATCACCCCGCCATTAACGTTAGGCAACTGGGCCGGCTACTGTCGGCCCAGTGCGTTAATAGCCGGGGAAACATAATGTGAGAGATGGCATGTCGGCTGATACCGTGGACTATGGTCTTTTGGATCGCCAACTCGCGGCGTTGCTAGATAGCCGTGACTGGCTAACCAACAGTGCGCAAACCTGTGCGTTTATCATGCAGGCTCTGCCCCATTTGAATTGGGTGGGCTTCTACCTGCAACGAACACCCGAGATGCTTGCGTTAGGGCCTTTTCAGGGAAAGCCCGCCTGCCATCCGATCCCGTTTAGCAAGGGCGTTTGCGGCGCGGCGGCTCGAAAGCAAGTCACCCAGCGCATTGATGACGTGCATAGTGTTGCCGACCATATTGCATGCGATAGTGCGTCACGGGCGGAGTTGGTTGTGCCTATTGTTAACGATGGTCAACTGTGGGGCGTGTTGGATATTGATAGCCCACTGGAAGCACGCTTTAGCCATGAAGACCAAACCGGCATTGAGGCCTTAATAGAGACCTTTAAACGCCAAACAGACTTACCTCTTTGGAAGCCCTGACAGCCGACACCTTAGCGGATTTATAGCGCTACTCGGATACTCGCCCATACAAAAAACGCCCCGTCATTAAATGAGGGGGCGTGATCTGGTAGGACCAGGCGGATTTGAACCGCCGACCTCCACGATGTCAACGTGGCGCTCTAACCAACTGAGCTATGGTCCTATAAAAGGTGAGCTATCACTACATTGAATAGCAAACGCTATCAACCACTATACAAAATGTGATGGTAGGACCAGGCGGATTTGAACCGCCGACCTCCACGATGTCAACGTGGCGCTCTAACCAACTGAGCTATGGTCCTGCCGAGCAACGGATGCGTATTTTACGTTTCCGGCACTGAATTGCAAGCTATTTATCCACTTCCCCGGGCTTTTACGACCCGTCAACACGGTGAGTATTTAGCCCGTTGCAAAATGCGCAGCCTAAAGAATCTAAGTGCTACACTGGTATCACGCCAAATCGACGAGCGCCCGACAAAAGGAGACCGGCCATGCTAGGCCTAATGCTAGGAAGCATCGCGATCGTCTTACTACTAGCGACTTTCATTGCCCGTATTAGGCTACGCTGGTGGTGGATTCGCAGCTGCGAGTTTCCACGTTTGCAGATTGCAAGCCTCGCTATCGCTTGCTTGATAGCAGCGCTACTGCTCCCCATATCGCCAACGTGGCAGATAATAACGCTCCTCGCTTGCCTGACCGTGATCATCATACAAGCCTGCTATATTCTTCCTTGGACACGTCTCTGGCCAAAACAGGTTCACTCGGTCAAGGTCGACAACCAAGCACAGGACGTGACACTGCTCATTGCCAATGTGCTAACGCCGAACCGTCAATCCGCCGGTTTGATCAAGCAAATCCATTCACATCAACCCGACATCATTCTTACCCTGGAATCTGATCAGTGGTGGCAAGACCAGTTGGATCCTGAGCTAGAGGCGCAATGGCCGCATAGCGTTAAAATCCCTCTCGACAACCTCTACGGCATGCATCTTTACTCGCGCCTGCCGCTTGAAGACACTTCCATCGAGTGGCTGATCCAAGACGATATCCCTTCTATTCATACCCACGTCAAGCTACCTAGTGGCGATTTGATCCGACTGATTGCCGTACATCCTCGGCCACCTGCGCCCGGCGAAAGCGAAAAATCGCTTTGGCGTGACGCCGAGCTGTTATGGGTCGGTAAAAAGATCCAAAAAACACCTGAGCCCACGCTAGTAGCCGGTGATCTTAACGACGTTGCCTGGTCACGTACCACGCGGCGCTTTTGCCGCGTGGGCGGCATGCTGGATCCACGTCGCGGTCGTGGCATGTTCAGTACCTTCCATGCCCAGTACCCAATACTGCGTTGGCCCCTCGACCATATTTTTGTGAGTGAACATTTCATGCTCGGCAACATGCGTCGCTTAAAAGGCTTTGGTTCGGATCATTTTCCGATCCTTGCCACGCTGTGCTATCGGCCCGCCCGCAAGGACGAGCATGAAACACCCACGGCAAGCGCAGAAGAGGAAAGCGAGGCTAGCCAAACGATCCGCCAGGGGCAACGCGAAGAGCAGAAAACGTAAAGAGCCTGCTAGCCGTTACTGTGATTAGTCAGGCACACCGCCCAACGTCAGCGCCTTCGGATCAAGTAACCGCTCGAGGGTATTACGGTCAAGGTCGGTGTGCTCTTCGGCCACATCGATAATTGGTCGTCCGGTCTGATATGCCTCTTTGGCAATAGCCGCCGCCGCATTGTAGCCAATCGCACTGTTAAGGGCCGTGACCAAAATTGGATTGCGGGCAAGCGGACCTTCAATGTTGTCTTGTCGAATTTTAAACGTCGCGATAGCACGGTCGGCCAATAGCCGCGTGGTATTGCTCATCAGCGATATACCAGTCAACAAATTATAAGCGACCAGCGGCAGCATCACGTTAAGCTGAAAGTTACCACTCTGCCCCGCCACGGTAATCGCAGTATCCAGCCCAATCACCTGTGCAGCAGCCTGAGCGGCAGACTCCGGAATCACAGGATTGACTTTGCCTGGCATAATGGAACTACCCGGCTGCAGCGCCTCGAGCTCAATTTCACCAAGCCCCGCCAGCGGGCCGGAATTCATCCAGCGCAAGTCATTAGCAATCTTCATTACAATGCAGGCTAAACCCTTGAGATGTCCGGAGAGCTCTACGGCCGCATCCTGGGAAGCGATGCTCGCAAAGAAGCTATCATTGGGCGTAAATGGCAAGCCTGTTTGGTTGCTTAACTGTTTCGCCACTTGATCGGCAAACCCTTCTGGCGCATTAATACCAGTGCCCACGGCAGTACCGCCTTGAGCCAAACGACACAGCCGTGTCATACAGCTATCCAAGCGCTCAATGGCTTGGCCCAGCTGGCTCGACCATGCCCCCAACTCTTGATCCATACGCAGTGGCATGGCGTCCATAAGATGCGTACGGCCGGTTTTGACCACGTTTGATAGCTCGGCCGCCCGTGAATCAATCGTGTTGCGAAGATGCTCAAGTGCCGGACGCAGCGACTCATGTACGGCCAGTGCAGCCGATACGTGTATCGCGGTAGGAATCACGTCATTACTTGACTGCCCCATATTGACATGATCATTGGGTAACACCTCAACCCCTTGGCGACTCGCCAAGGTGGCAATCACCTCATTAACGTTCATGTTGCTAGAAGTGCCAGAGCCCGTCTGAAACACATCCACTGGAAATTGGTCATCGTGCTCGCCGTTCATCACCTCTTTCGCTGCCTGCTGAATGGCCTCCGCACGGTCGGCGTCCAACTCACCCAGCGCTAAATTAGCCTGCGCGGCGGCCTGCTTAATCCGTGCGATCGCATGAATAAACGCAACCGGCATCGGCGTGTGTGAAACAGGAAAATTATTAACCGCGCGCTGGGTTTGGGCGCCATATAACGCCTCAATTGGAACTTCCAATTCCCCCATACTGTCGCGTTCAAGGCGCGTTGTCATGGTGATCTCCTTATAGATATCGGCTGGTAAATACTGAGTCGCCCGCTACACATGGTCATTAACTGGCGCACATAGTTAGCTCAATTCAGCGTCTCGCCTTATTAGGCTAGTGTTCGCAGGGTAAAACTCAAGTGACCTGTCTGAAGCAACATTGAACACCAATGTTGCACTGCACAAAAACGCCTGCTATGCTGCAACGCAGAACATCAGGGAAAGCACCACCGGACGAAATTTCGTCTAGCGTTGCTACCCATTTTATCTAGACGCGTTAGCACCGCTAATCAGGAGATTTAATTATGAGCACTTTCAATACTAACGAATGGACACAACAGTTTGATAATTTCTTCATGGCACCGGTACGCGCTTATGCCGCGTTGAGTGTCGACATGACAGAAAAACTGTTCAACACCCAGTTAGATGCTCAGAAAGCCTACATGGACACCAACATCGCCCAAGCGCGTCAGTTGATGAGCGTTAAAGACGCTGAAGGCCTACGCAGCTATATGGAAGGCCAGCAAAAAGTCGCGAAAGAAGTGGCTGAACGCCTGAAGAGCGACGCTGACAATGTGGTTTCCTTGCAACAGGATTTCGTGCAGAAAAGCCAAAAGCTCACCGAAGAAAACATCAAGCAGGCACAAACCGCTGCCAGCAAGATGGCTAAAACAGCCTAACAGTGATCGCTAAACGCAGCTAAGCTGCGATAGTGACATCCAAAAACCGCCAGCCAATCGCTGGTGGTTTTTTTTGTTACCAATTAAGTGCGGATTTCACAAACGGAATGGTTAATTTACGCTGCGCCGAAAGCGACGCTTGATCCAGGGTTTCCAGTGCCCGACAGAGTGCACCGAGCTCGCGGGGCCCGCGGTGAAGTATATAGCGCCCCACATCATCCGGTAATAGCATGCCCCTGACGCTGGCACGTAACGTTAGCGCCGCCAATCGCTCCTCATCATTCAGCGGGTGCAAATGAAAGATTGTTCCCCAGCTCAAGCGAGAAGCCAAATCAGGAAGCGCTACGCCTAACTGACGGGGCGGCGCATTAGCAGCAATAACCAGATGCTTACCCGCATCGCGCAAGCGGTTGAAGGCATGAAAAAGTGCTTCTTCCCAGCGCTTTCGGCCTAACACCTGTTCCAAATCGTCAATACACACCATGTCTAGTCGTTCAATATCTTCCAACATCAAGGGCGGGAAATGGCCCAGCTCGGCCAGCGGCAAGTACAGTGCCCGCTTGCCCTGATCCGAGGCGGCATGGCAAGCGGCCTGCAATAAATGGCTACGCCCTGAGCCCGGCGGGCCCCATAGATAAATGAAGTCCTCACCGGCCGTCGTACCTTGCTGCTGCAGACGATTCAACAAGGCAGCATTGGCTTTCCCAGGGTAATAGTTATGAAACGTAGCGTCGTCGCGCAAGCCAACCCCAAGGGGAAGTTGCGCCGGCACTTGGCTCATGAGGGCTCCCTTTTATCACCGATTGCGGGCAACTTATCGGGCTTTTGATCGTATTCGTCATCAGCATTATAAAGGTCGCTGCTCTTATAGCGGTCTTTCGCTTCCCGTAACAGCACCATAATGATCGCAGCCGCAGGCAAAGCAAGCAGCACCCCTGTCAGGCCGAATAAATTACCGCCCGCCAGCACCGCGAAGATGACCGCCACCGGATGAAGGCCAATTTTGTCACCTAGCAGCTTAGGTTGTAGGACCACGCTTTCCGCCACCTGGCCAATCGCAAATACGGCAATGACGCCCAACACTGCCCACAAGGTGCCAAACTGGAAAAGCGCGACAATCAACGCAATGCATAACCCTAAAATAAAGCCAAGAAACGGCACAATGCTCACTAACCCGGATACCACGCCGATTAATAGCCCAAAATCAAGCCCCAACAGGGTTAACCCGCCCGCATAAATAATGCCTAAGCAAAGCATAACCAGCAGTTGCCCACGTAAAAAAGACGCTAACACTTCATCACAGCGGCGCACCAGGCGGCCTACATCGTCTGCCCACTGACGCGGAATCAAGTTGGCAATATTGTTAATAAGACGGTCCCAGTCCAATAGTAAATAAAACGTCACAACGGGGATCAAAGCGACATAGGTCACCCAGGAGACGAATGCCATCCCCGAGCGGCCTATTTGGCCGAGCGCTTGGGCCAAATAGCCGCCGGCATCGCGCCAATTTTCCACCAATGTCTCACGCACGTTAACCAGTTCAGCACGCAGATCGTAACCGGTCCATTCAAATACCTTCGGCGCCAGGGAGTTTTCCCCCCAGGCAAAAATACCCGGCACGGCTTCGCCTAACTGCTTTATCTGCTGGATGACGAGCGGAATTAAAATCAACAGGCTGACCACGAGCACAGCCAACAGCACACAAAAAACGCTACTAACCGCTACCGCGCGGTTCATACCCCAGCGCTGGAATTGGTTAGCCAGCGGGTCCGCCAAATACGCCAGGATGACACCGGCGACAAACGGCATTAGTACCGAGTCCAGTAAATATACCAGCCCCACAACAATGACTAACAGCAGGATGCCCCACCATGAATTGCGCATATTTCTCCCTTAACGACCACTTTGGCGACAGCCTACTATGCCGTATATAAATAAAAACCGCCTGCTTTTGTTCACGTCAAGCGCGAGCGATGCGGGCCACGCCACCGGGTGTTACAATCCGCCTAGCTATTGCCAGCTCTGGCGGCGTACGCCAGTTACTATTGCACCGCACTTTGCTCCATAGGACCTGTCATGACCGAGACCTCTTCTTCCCACGCCTCATCGGCTCCATCGCTCAGCTACAAAGACGCAGGCGTTGATATTGATGCCGGCAATGCGCTGGTCGATCGCATCAAGCACGTTGCCAAACGCACGACACGCCCGGAAGTGATGGGTGGGCTTGGTGGTTTTGGCGCCCTATGCGAGCTACCCCAGGGATACCGGCAGCCGGTATTGGTCTCCGGGACCGACGGCGTCGGCACCAAACTGCGTCTCGCCATGACATTAGGTAAGCACGACACCATTGGCATTGACCTGGTGGCCATGTGTGTCAATGACCTTATTGTTGCCGGTGCCGAGCCGCTAATATTCCTCGACTACTATGCCACGGGTAAATTAAATGTCGATATAGCCGCCGATGTCGTTACCGGCATTGGCGCTGGCTGCGAACAAGCTGGCTGCGCCCTCGTTGGCGGTGAAACCGCCGAAATGCCGGGCATGTACGAAGGCGACGACTACGACCTGGCCGGGTTCTGCGTTGGCGTGGTTGAGAAGAGTGAGATTCTCGACGGCAGTCGCGTGGCTGAAGGAGACGTTTTGCTCGGCCTGGCCTCCTCTGGACCGCACTCTAACGGCTACTCGCTGATTCGTAAAATCATCGAACGCAGCAATACCCCTTTAGACACCCAGGTCGACGGCACCCCCCTTGGCGATGCGCTGATGGCCCCAACACGAATTTACGTCAAGGCACTGCTTTCCCTGCTGCGTGATAGCAACCTATCGGTTCACGCCCTATCACACATCACTGGCGGTGGCCTGCTTGAGAATATCCCCCGAGTGCTCCCCGACACGCTTGCTGCGCGCATCGACACTCAGGCGTGGAAGCGGCCAGCTGTTTTTGACTGGCTGCAAACCCAAGGCAATGTGACCGACACAGAGATGCACCGGGTGCTTAACTGCGGTATTGGCATGGTGGTCGTCGTTCCTGAAGCCGACGCCAGCCAAGCCATTGCGCACTTAGAAGCTCAAGGTGAAACCGTCTACCGTCTGGGAACAATTGAAGCGCGCCAGCAGGACGCCGTGGTGTTGGAGAATTTACCGGCATGAGCAGCACCGACTACAACAGCGACACCCTAACGGACATGACACCCGAGCCTGCGACGACGCCCCGGGTGGTTGTATTAATTTCCGGCAGTGGCAGCAATCTTCAAGCGTTGATTGAGGCTCAGTCCCATGACCGGCTAGGCGGCGAGATCGTCGCCGTTATCTCTAACGAGCCCGACGCCTATGGCCTTAAGCGTGCCCACGAAGCGGGAATCGATGCCGTTGCCCTGCCGCACCGTGAATACGATAGCCGTGACGCCTATGACGGAGCGCTGATCAAAGTCATTGAGCGACATGAGCCTGACCTCATTGTGCTGGCTGGCTTTATGCGGATTTTGACACCACGTTTCGTTCAGCGCTATCTGGGTCGTATGCTAAATATACACCCGTCGCTACTACCAGCTTACCAAGGCCTTAATACCCATGCCCGCGCCCTTGCAGATCAGGTTACTCAGCACGGCTGCAGCGTTCACTTTGTTACCGAAGAGCTGGATGGCGGGCCGGTCGTTTTGCAAGCCGAACTTAACGTTGCTGCTGATGACAGCGTTGAAACGCTAAAACAGAAGGTCCACGACCGGGAACATCTTATTTATCCCATCGCCGTGCAATGGTTTTTACAAGGTCGTCTTCAATATAGCGGAGAAGGCGTTACCATGGACGGCCATCTGTTACCGCCCCACGGCATGCGGCTTTCCCACGCCGATGCTGCTGAAGAACTCGACGAATCTATCTGACCACGGCAGGTCTCGCGACACTTTTGGCGATATCAAAAAAACCGAGCGGCCAACACCGCTCGGTTTTTTTAATATGACAACTCAAGGTAATCAAGTACGCGGCAACGTCACACCCCGCTGGCCCATGTATTTACCTCCCCGATCTTTATAAGAGGTTTCGCACACTTCATCGGACTCCAGAAACAACATCTGTGCAACACCTTCGTGGGCATAGATTTTAGCCGGCAAATTGGTGGTGTTCGAAAACTCCAGCGTCACATGCCCCTCCCACTCAGGCTCTAGCGGCGTTACGTTGACGATAATGCCGCAGCGCGCATAGGTTGATTTACCCAAGCAGATGGTTAGCACATTACGGGGAATACGGAAGTACTCCACTGTGCGCGCCAGCGCAAATGAGTTAGGCGGAATAATACAGACATCACCCTTCACATCGACAAAGCTCTTATCATCAAAGGCTTTAGGATCAACGATCGCCGAGTGAATATTGGTAAATACCTTAAATTCATCCGAACAACGTACATCATAGCCGTAACTTGAGGTGCCATAGGAGATGACGCGCTGATCATTATTATAACGAACTTGGCCGGCCTCGAACGGCTCGATCATGGCATCACTTTTCGCCATGCGCCGGATCCATTTATCAGACTTGATGCTCATTGGTTACGTATTCACTCGCTGAAGGAAATAGTAGGGCTTTCTTTATTTTGGCCATCCACGCTTTGCGCCACCTTGGTGGCAATCGCAGCAAATGTTTGACTGACGGCACTATCAGGTTCCGACACCACGCTAGGCCGCCCGGAATCAGTAAGCTCACGGATCGACAAGGTTAATGGCAAACGGCCTAACACTTCAGTTTGGTACTCTTCGGCAATACGGTCACCGCCGCCAGAGCCGAATATGGGTGCCTCATGGCCGCAGTTTTCGCAGTGGTAAAGGCTCATGTTTTCAACCACGCCTAGAACCGGCACGTTCACTTTACGGAACATCTCAATGCCTTTACGCGCATCCAACAAGGCGATGTCCTGAGGGGTTGTCACAATCACCGCGCCTGATACCGCTACCTTCTGGGCCAGCGTCAATTGAATATCGCCGGTGCCGGGCGGCATGTCGATAAGCAGGAAATCCAGGTTATCCCACTGAGTTTGATTGAGCATTTGCTGGAACGCCCCAACCACCATCGGTCCACGCCATACCATGGCTTCACGGGTATTGACCATAAATGCCATCGACATGGCTTGAAGACCATGCGCTTGGAGCGGTAAAAACTTATCGTTACCCGCCGCTTGAGGGCGCACCCCTTCGGCGACCCCCAACATTTGCGCCTGGCTTGGACCATAGATATCCGCATCCAATACGCCCACACGATAGCCTTGGGCGGCTAACGCCAGTGCCAGGTTAACGGTAACCGTGGACTTACCAACACCGCCCTTACCTGAGGCTACGGCTATTATATGTTTGACGCCTTCCATTAGACAGACTCCTCGTTTGGCGTTGTATCAATAAGTGTGCAAATCATACTCCTCGCGGGAGCATTCATAAACCAACGCCCAAAAAAACGGGTACTGACCATGTCAGCACCCGCTCGACTGAAGGGTTACTTTATAAAGAGAAGCTTAGCTAGCTTCCTCTTCCTCGCCGTCCTCTTCATTATCCCCTTCATCTCCAGACGATTCCTCTTCGCTGCTCTCTTCATTGTTTTGCGACTCACCATTTTGCTGGGCATCTTCACCCGCATCATTGGCGGCATCCGCTATGCGAGAATCCAATGTTGAAAGCTCATCGCGCCAATCATTCAATTGCTCTTCCAAGCGCTGCAGTTGCTCTTCACGATTAGCCACATCGTCTTCTACGCTGGCCAGCTCTTCGCGGCCCATATCCAGTGCCACCATTATATCTTCCAATTCAGTGCGCACATCGCTCAAAGAGCTTTCTTCTTCTTCGCGTAGCTCAGTCAGTGAATCGACTTCTTCTTGAAGCGTATCGCGCTCGCTGGTGGCGTTATCACGCTCTTCACGCGCTTCTTCGCGCTCAGACTCTGCACTTGCAATCTCGTCTTCGAGGGTAGACAAGCGTTCGTTGGCTTGTTCTATTTCGCTATTAAGTTCATCCAGCGTTTCGTTGGCAGCATCACGCTCATCAACCGCCTTCTGACGCTCACTTGCCGCTTCTTGCCGCGCATCTTCAGCCTCTTGTCGTGCGTCTTCAGCACTCTGACGTGCTTCTTCAGCCTCTTGGCGCGCTTTGTCGGCCTCATCACTGGCCTGCTGGACTTCTTCGCGCTCTTCACGCAGCGTTTCCATCTCGCTTTCAGCGTCACTCACCTGCTGGTTCAACTCGTCAACTTCACCCTGCCGCGAGTCACGCTCTTCTTCCAGCGACTCAAGCTCCGAACGGGTATCACTGACCTGTTGCTGCGTACTTTCCAGCGCTTCTTGCTCCTCTGCCTGCTGCTCCTCTAATGTACTCATTTCATCTTGCAATGCCGTGAGATCGGCTTCAGCATCATCAACTTCACTAAGCTGCTGTTTAAGCGAGTCATTTTCTTCTTCAACGCTGGTCACTTGGTCTTCAAGTGCCGCCACGCGGTCGTTGCTGGTGCCTACATTTGACTGCGCCATGATCGCCCAGATCACCGCTATCGCGGCGATGCCCGCAATCCCCTTCACGCGATTATCGCGGAAGAGAGTTTTCATATCCGGTTTACTATTGGTTGGCTTGTGATCGGAATGCTGCTCGTCTGACATGTCGCCTCTCCCTTAGATAGTCGCTGCACGTAACGCGTATTGCTACTAGCTGCGCAGACAGCGATTAAGTTTCAGCCTACTGTCTACCAGCATACACAGCTTAGTGTATCTAGCCAGTTTCGTATGACGACATAAACGTTGATTGGTTAACGTTAGGTTTCAGAATGGGGTGGCGGCGTGGGATGTTTACCTTCACTAAATCCCTTGGCGTGGGTCTGATCCACATCAAACCATGCGAGCTGTGCGTTCAATGACACAACGTGCCCCACAATCAACAAGGTTGGAGGCTTTATTCTGCCAGCAAAAAAAGCATCAGGCAGAGCATGCAAACTACCAATATGGGTCTGTTGCTGTTGTGTGGTGCCCTGCTCAATCAAGGCCAACGGCGTCTCTGGCGCCATGCCGTGGGCGATAAGCGCTTGGCAAATCACATCGACACTGCCTAACCCCATGTAAAACACCAGGGTCTGCCCAGGGCGCGCTAGGGTCTGCCAATCTAAGTCACACTTACCGTTTTTGAGGTGCCCGGTCACAAAACGTACCGATTGGGCGTGGTCACGATGGGTAAGTGGTATCCCCGCATAAGCGGCACACCCCGAAGCGGCGGTAATCCCAGGTATCACTTCCACGGGCACCCCAGCAGCTATCAGTGTTTCCAGCTCTTCTCCACCGCGGCCAAAAATGAATGGGTCTCCTCCCTTTAGCCTCACCACGCGATTACCTGCTTGAGCCCACTCGACCAGTGCTTGATTGATCCCCTCCTGTGGGACGCTGTGCGCCGAGCGCGCTTTACCGACATAAAACCGCTGAGTCTTCGACGGCAGTAACGCTAAGATTTCATCGCTAACCAAGCGATCATGCAACACCACATCGGCATGCTGTAAACGATGAAATGCCTTGAGCGTCAGTAGCTCAGGGTCCCCTGGCCCAGCGCCCACCAAACTCACGCGCCCTTGCACGGAAGAGAAGTCACCAGATATAGACATGCTGTGCGACAAGACACACCCCAAAGGAATAAAAAAAGTATTTTATATGCACAAAAATAATGCTTTTTACGAGCACGTGCCATCAGTAATCGTAAACCAACGTATTATATGCCTTTTTAATCTTATTTATTCATTAGATATAGCAAAAAGGTATAAAAATGTGTCGAATTGTAGGCGATCGCTTACATTTTAATTACGTTTTTAGCGCTACCCTTGTCGATTGATTTTTAAATGGCATAGCTTTTCAATGGCACAGCTTCGGAGATTCACGCATGCCCGTGAATGATAGCCCTTTAACGCTCAACGCCGAGCAACTTATCCGTCAAGTCCCTGGCGTCGTGTTTCAATTTCACCGTACCCATAATGGCCATATGGCATTTCCCTTTATGGAAGGCGCTGGGCTAACGGTGGCCCCTATTGACCGAGACCAGCTAGCGCAAGATGCCAACACCGCGCTCGAACAGCTGACCGGCACTGACTACCCAAAGCTGATGTCTGCCATTGAACGCTCGGCCCGCTGGATGTTGCCGTTAACCACTCGCTTTCGCTTAGCGCTACCTGGGCATAAATCCCCATGGATGGCTGTCAGCGCTACCCCCGAGCCTATCCCGTCCGGCGTGCGGTGGCACGGCATCATGATGGACATCAGCGACCAAGTCTCTGAAGAGCAGCGGCTGCGCAAACTGTGTGATACCGACCCGCTTACCAGCCTGCCAAACCGGCGTAAATTAATGGTGCATCTAACCAACCTGGCATCGCTCAGCTCTCGTCATGGCACCCCGCTTTCCATCATGATGGTCGACATTGATCACTTTAAACATCTCAACGATCGCTGGGGGCATTTACAAGGCGATGAGGTCTTAAAACAGCTGGCCAGTCTGTCCCAGTCGCTGCTGCGTAGCGAAGACATGATCGCTCGGCTGGGTGGTGAAGAATTCATGGCTGTTTTGCCGCTTACCCCTGTCAAGCAGTGCCATCAGTTGGCAGACCGGTTACGCCAACATATTGCAGAGTATGATTTCGGCATCGGGGTCGGACAAGTAACGCTGAGCATCGGCGTCGCCGAATATCGTTGCGGCGAACCCTTGACGAGCCTTATCGAACGGGCTGATCAAGCCCTCTACAGTGCCAAAGACGTTGGCCGGGACTGCGTCTGCCTTCTACCCTGAAAGGATGAGCCATTCATTATTAATGTTAAGGAGGCCGTCCATGACATCGCTTGCCCAACAATCGTGCGAACCCTGCAGCGGTAACGCAAAGCCAATGACCCAAAGCGAGTGCGAAAGCCAGTTAAAGGCCCTCCCCCAGTGGCGGATTGTCGATCACGATGGCATCATGAAGCTGACACGAAGCTATACGTTTCGTGATTTCGTTGGCGCTCTGGACTTTACTCAGCGCGTTGGCGAAGTGGCCGAACAGGCAGGCCACCACCCCGTGATCACCACCGAGTATGGGAAAGCCACGGTCACCTGGTGGAGCCACGCCATCGATGGCCTGCATCAAAATGATTTCATTCTTGCCGCTAGAACTGACGAGGTAGCCGAATAAATGTTTGAGCACATTGAGCGAGTCCCTGGAGACGCCATTCTTGGGCTAATCGAAGCTTTCAAAAAAGACACAAATCCTCAGAAAGTCGACTTAGGTGTTGGCGTTTACCGTGATGCACAGGGCAATACGCCGGTGATGCGCGCGGTCAAAGAAGCCGAAGCTCGCTTGCTCAGCAATGAAACCACCAAAACCTATATTGGGTCGCACGGCGCGCCCGCTTACGGTGGTGTTGTGCTGCCAATGGTATTGGGTGCCAGTTCACCGGTGCTGGAAGCCAATCGCGCCAGCGCCACCCAGTCGCCGGGTGGAACCGGGGCCTTACGCCTAGCCGCCGACTTTATTGCCACTCAGTTGCCCGGTAAAGGCATTTGGGTTAGCGACCCTACTTGGCCAAACCATCTCGGTATCTTTACCGCAGCCGGGATTGAACTGCATAAGTACCCCTACGTTGACCCAGACAACCGCCTTGATTTTGATGGCATGTTAGGCGCGTTGAAAAAAATCCCCCACGGCGATGTCGTGGTACTCCATGCCTGCTGCCATAACCCAACCGGATTCGATCTTTCTGAATCTCAATGGCAGCAAGTGCTTGAAGTAGTTAAAGAACGCCAGTTACTACCGCTGATCGACTTCGCCTACCAAGGGTTTGGGCAGGGGCTTGACGAAGATGCCTACGGCGTTCGGCTATTTGCCGAGCAGCTTGACGAGGTCATCATCACCAGCTCGTGCTCGAAAAATTTCGGCATCTACTGCGAGCGGACCGGCTGCTTGATTATGGTGGCTAAAAACGCCGAGCAAATGGAAAATATTCGTTCTCAGGTCGCGATCGTCGCGCGGGAAAACTACTCCAACCCACCCGCACACGGCGGCGCCATTGTCAGTGAAATTCTGCACGATGCTGAACTTTCTGCGATGTGGCGCGAAGAGCTGACCGAAATGCGTGACCGCATAAACACGCTGCGCCGTGATTTCGTAGAAGCCCTCAAACCCTACGGGCTTGATGAGAAGTATGCCTGCGTTGCCGAGCAGCGGGGCATGTTCTCTTACACGGGCCTTACACCGCAGCAGGTTGACCGATTGCGCGATGAGTTTGGGATTTATATGGTGCGCTCAGGCCGCGCCAACGTGGCAGGCTTCTCCCAGGAAAACCTCCCCTACCTCGCCAAGGCGATTGCGGCGGTTAACGACTAGACGATGACCACCGTCGTAACAATGTGCCCAGGCTTGCCTGGGCACTTTTATGTTTTGGCGAGTATTTTGAGTTGTGTAAAATCGCGCTTCGTCGCCAGTGCTTGGGAGGCCTCGCGGCGAAACCAGGAAAGCAGAAGTTGACCGATCAGTCAGATCGGCGGCACACTCACTTGAGCCTTGCTACAAAAAACCCATAACTCAGAGGCACTCATGGCGACGCAACATTACTACCCGTGGTACAAAAAAGAAGACACCGACGCATTTTTCGCGCTGTTCCAGAACAACATTGCGAATTTTGTGATTATTGCCATCACCATGCTCGGCATGGACTTCCCCGCTTCAATTGTTTACGGGCAAGTTCTTCCTGGGGCGGCCATTGCGGTGATGGTCGGCAATTTTTATTACGCCTGGAGCGCCTCGAGGCTAGCACGCAAAGAGCAGCGTACCGACGTCACGGCCTTGTCCTACGGTATTTCAACACCGGTGATGTTTGTCTTCTTGTTTGGCGTTTTGTTGCCCGCCAAAGAGCTGACGGGGGATGTGGATCTTGCCTGGAAAGTGGCGGTAGCCGCCTGTTTTATCAGCGGGGCGATTGAAGCGGCCATCAGTTTAATTGGCCGCTGGGTACAATATCACCTTCCCCGTGCTGCCATGTTGGGGGCCGTCGCCGGGGTCGCACTTACCTTCATCGCCGGTGAAATGCTGTTCAAAACACTGGAAATGCCGCTAATTGGCTTACTAGTCCTAGCCATTATTATCGTCGGCTTAATTGCCCGCGTAAGCATGCCGTTTAAAATCCCCACTTCACTATTTGCCATCATCGTGGGCACCGCCATGGCCTACATGATTGGCGACGCAGGCGGCGAGCGATTCAGCGATGCCTTTACCCACCTTGGCTTTTATCCTTTGCTACCCAACCTGGCCTGGTGGGAAGGCTTAGGGCTTCTCGCCACGGGGATGCTCGCTATTCTGACCGTGGTCTTGCCGATTACGCTGTACAACGCCATTGAAACCATGAACAACGTCGAAGCCATGGAAGCCGCTGGCGACAAGTACGATGTACGCGAATGCCAAGCGGTGGATGGCGTGGGCACCATGATAGGCGCACTGTTTGGCGGCGTGTTTCCCACCACCGTGTATATCGCCACCGTGGGAGCGAAATGGATGGGCGCTGGCCGGGGCTATAGCCTGTTAAACGGAGCCGTTTACGCCATCGCCACTATGTTTGGCCTAATCGCCATGATCTCGGCAATCATCCCTGTATCGGTGGTCGCTCCGATTCTGGTTTTTGTGGGGATTTCCATGATTGCCACGGCGTTTCAGGCCAACGATAGCCGTTACTATCCCGCCGTCGCACTGGCAATGCTGCCCTACTTTGCAAACTACGTGATGACGCGCTTTAATCGTGGTGCGGAAGAGGTTGTCAGCGATATTTCAACATCGATTGTAGCCGCCGGTCAGGGCGCGATGTTCATGGCGATTTTCCTGGGCGCGATGACGGTTTCAGTGATTGATCATCAGTTCCGCCGAGCAGCCGTTTTTGCGCTCATCGCGGCGGCCTTTTCGTTTGTCGGGTTAATGCATGCCCCTGAACTTGCGATCAATGCAGCACCCAACTTTGTCTTGGGTTATATCGCCATGGCACTACTATTTAGCTATTTCGCCTTTCAAGAGACGCCCAAATCTACTGCGGGGTGACGCCCGACTGGCGATGCGGACGAGACAAAATACGCTTAAGCAATAACCAGGCTAGCAACCCCGCTAGCACATTACCGATGGCCGCCCCGGCGGCCAGTCCCCACCACCCTGCCAACTTCTCGCCTATCCACAGGCAGGGTAAGTAGCATACGAACAGGCGCGCAGAAGACAAAAGCATGGCACGCAATGGCCACCCCAACGCATTACCTGCCGATACGATCAGCATGCAAATGCCGAGGGCAGCATAGCTGGGCAGCAGAAAGCGAATCAGTATTACCAGTTCCTCTTGGACGTCGGGATTGCCTGCCAACGCCATGCCAAGCCACGGCGCGCCTAGTGCCAGCAATATGCCCAGCGTTAACTGCCATACCATGGCAACGCCAAGCGCCAGCCGCAGAAGTCGATGGATTTGATCCCAATCACCTGCCCCATAGCAACGCCCCAACCATGGCGGCAACGACATCGTCATGGCGAGAATTACCATTAATGACAACGTTTCCAGTCGGCTGGCCAATCCCCAGGCAGCCACCTGGCTTTCGCCCAAGCCTGCCACCACCGAGATAGCCAGCATCGCCGCCAGTGGCGGCATCAATTGGCTCACCATGGCAGGCGCCGCAATGCCCATAAAGGGCCGCCATGACTGCTGGCCTTCTTGCCATAGCCCATCCCGTGAGGCCCACCCACGCCCCCACAGACGACCACCGGTAACCAGCAGTCCAACACTAAAGGCAATTGCCGTGGCCCAAGCGGCGCCGGGCAGGCCCCAGCCCTCCCAAGGCCCAATGCCAAAAATCAACAAAGGATCCAGCACCAGATTAATCAGGCTGGTGATCACCATCATTTTACCTGGCAACCTAGTGTCGCCGTAGGCGCGAAAAACGCTGTATACAAAGTACAGCAGCGCCCCTAGCCAGGCCGCTAAAAGCTGCGGTGGCCAATAACGTTGTAAATACCCATAGGTGTTACTTTCAGCACCTAACAAACTAAATATCGGTATCTGGAAAGCCCAAAGGACGAGGCCTAGACAGGCAATCACACCGCCACCGGCCATCAACACCAAACTGCTCAAGCGTTTTGCCCGCGCCTGCTCGCCAGCGCCCAACGCTCGGGAAATCAGCGCGGCAATCGCGATACCCATACCCACCTGGATACCAATAATCAGAAATGACAGCGGAAAAGTGAAAGACTGTGCCGCTAGCGGCACCGTTCCTAACCGTGCGATGAAGGCGCTGTCGACCAGTTGAAACCCAAGTAGCGAGAGCACACCAATGGCCATGGGCCAGGTTTGCCGCCACAGGGTCTTGACTAACCCTTCCGTTTGCTGCTTGCTAACAACCAACGCCTGTCTCCTAATGAATAAACGCAAAAAGCGCCACCACCCCGAATAGGGTGGTGGCGCTTTTCAGCGCTGTATTACTGGCGAATACCTTCAAACGTTACGTAAAGCTCTAACTCATGCATGGCTTCAGGGAAGTCGCTCATATCAATATCAAAATCGCTCAACGTAATCATGGTGCTGCCCTCAAAGCCAGCACGGTAGTCCCCCCAGGGGTCATCGCCTTCGCCCATTAACGTTACGGGCATTTCAATTTCTTGGGTTTGGCCGTGCAGGGTAAGGTCACCCGTCACCACACCTTCATTATCACCGCTCGACTCGAAACCTGTCGAAGTAAATGTGGCAGTGGGATATTCATCGACGTTAAGGAAATCGCTGCCCAAAATGTGGCGATCGCGCTCAGCATGGTTGCTGTTCAAGCTATCTACCTGAACTTCCATATCGACCGATGACGCCTCAAGATCGTCAGGATCATAGCTGAAGTCGCCCGAAAATTCTTCGAAGCTACCCAGAATATAGGAATACCCCAAATGGCTAATCTTAAACTGCACAAAGGCGTGCTGACCTTCGGTATCGATCGTATAGTCAGCGGCTTGGGCCTGACCCAGCGTTACAAACGCCGCAGCGGCGACTGCCGTGCTCAGTACGGTTTTCTTTAACATGCGTGCAACTCCTTTCTCGATGAACAAGCACCGTGTTGAGGGGTGCCCTTTTAAAGCCATCCCAATGGGGAAGCCTCATATCTTAACGCGTCGTAGGTTTAAGCATGCGTACCAGAGTGTCGTGGCCGTCGCGCCAATGATGTTTGAACGCTGCCAGCGCATGACCAACGGCTAGTACAATCAACCCCCATGCGCTATACCAATGCAGGTCTCCGGCAATACGCGCTTGCTGGGGAAGGTCATACACCAGTGCTGGCACCATAAACCAATCAAAAACACTGATGCCGCTCCCATCCGCCGTTGAAATCAAATAGCCGGTGGTCATTACTACTATCAGCAAGAGATACAGCGTGATGTGACCGACATGAGCTAGCAAAATTTCAACGCGACTACCCTGGCTACGGGGTGTCGGCTGCAACCATCGCCACACGATCCGCGCCAGCGTAGCCATGAATAGCAACAGGCCAATGGAACGATGCACCCAGGGCCCTAAGTTGTACCAAGTGTCGTAATAACCTAACCCGGTCATCCACCAGCCTAGGGCAAATAGCCCTACAATCGTAATAGCACTGAGCCAATGCAGCGCAATGCTGACGACTCCCCAACCCATTTGCGTGTTACGCCACATCGTGCCTTCCTTAATCTTACGCCCGCCGTGGGCGTTGTAATACCAAAGATGATAGCGTCAAAGCAGATCGTAAACTGCTGAAAAAAGCAGAACACACCATTCGTAAAAACCGTTGATCGACGCCAAGGTTCAGCGTTGTGAAATAAAAAACCGGCCTTTACGACCGGTTTTGTTAATTCAGGAGAAGCGGTTAACGCATCAGCAACGCATCAAGGCCCCTGGCAAGATCCGTTTGAATATCCCGCTGGCTTTCTAGCCCCACCGCGACACGAATCAGCCCCGGCGTGATGCCGGCGGCCGCTCTTTGCGCATCGCTTAAACGCCCATGGGTGGTAGTGCCCGGATGCGTAATGGTGGTTTTGACATCACCCAGATTACCGGTAATCGACAGCATGCGAGTAGCATCGATTACCTGCCACGCGCCTTCCTGTCCATGGATAACCTCGAATCCAAGCACTGCGCCAAAGCCTTCTTGCTGCTGTTTGGCGAGCCTATGCTGAGGGTGGTCTGCCAAACCACTGTAAAACACCTTGCTGACCGCCGGGTGGGCATCCAGCCACTGGGCAAGCACCATTGCTTGCTCGCAGTGCGCCTTCATGCGCAGCGAGAGCGTTTCCAGCCCTTTGGTAAATATCCAGGCATTAAAAGGGCTCATGCACGGGCCACAGGTCCGCACGACGCCAAACACTTCCTCTAACACATCGTGCTTACCGACCACCGCCCCCCCTACCGCACGGCCCTGCCCGTCCAGGTACTTGGTTGCGGAGTGAATGACCAGATCAGCCCCCAGCGCGATGGGCTGCTGAAGCGCTGGCGTTAAAAAGCAGTTATCAATCGCCAGCCAAGCATCATGGCGTTTCGCCAACGCTGACAGCGCAGCGATATCGGCAACTTCAGACAGCGGGTTCGACGGTGTCTCAGCAAACAACAATCGCGTTTTGGGGGTGATCGCCGCCTCCCACGCTGCTAGATCAGAAAGCTCCACATAGCGTGTGGTAATGCCGAACTTACCAAAGTACTTATCAAACAGGCTTACCGTTGAGCCAAACAACGAACGTGAAGCGACAATTTCATCGCCGGCGGATAACAGCGCCAGCACCGTTGACAAGATGGCGGACATCCCTGAGCTGGTCGCCACACAGCGCTCACCGCCTTCCAACGCCGCCAAACGGCGCTCAAAGGTATGCACTGTCGGGTTGGTGAAGCGAGAATAAACGTTACCGGCTTCCTGGCCACCAAACTTGCGCGCCGCCTCGGCGGCGCTACCGTAAACGAAGCTGGAGGTAGGAAAAATCGGCTCGGAGTGCTCCTGCTCAAAGGTGCGCTCATGTCCCGCCCGAATCGCTAGGGTTTCTAGCGACCACGCGTCTTGCTGGCTGTCATCATGCATGGGCTGGCCTCCTAGTCATCCAGATCGTCATCATCCTGATTATGCATATCGACAAGGGCATGGTCACCTGCGCTCTGGTCTTTGGCCAGGTCGTTACGGCTGGCTTCCAGCACCGCCAAGTAGGCGTCATCAATGTCACCGGTGACGTAGTTACCGTCAAACACCGAGCAGTCAAAGGCTTCCATCTCGGGATTTACTTCACGACAGGCATCTTTTAAGTCTTCTAAATCCTGGTAGAAGATGCGATCCGCGCCTATTAATTGGCCAACTTCTTCTTCCGTACGCCCATGGGCAATCAGCTCTGATGCCGCTGGCATGTCAATGCCATAAACGTTGGGGTAACGCACCGGCGGTGCGGCGGAGGCAAAATACACATTACGAGCCCCGGCATCGCGAGCCATTTGAATGATCTGCTTGCAGGTAGTCCCGCGCACAATCGAGTCATCCACCAGCAGCACATTTTTATCTTTAAACTCAATGTCGATGGCATTGAGTTTTTGGCGCACCGATTTCTTGCGCTGGGTCTGCCCCGGCATAATGAAGGTGCGGCCGATATAGCGGTTCTTCATGAACCCTTCACGATAGGTGACGCCGAGATGTTGCGCCATTTCCAACGCCGAGGTACGCGACGTATCGGGAATCGGAATCACCACGTCGATATCATGGTCGGGCCATTCGTTAAGCACGCGATCGCCGAGTTTACGGCCCATTTGCATGCGGGTGCCGTATACATAAGCGCCGTCGAGAATCGAGTCGGGACGCGCCAGGTAAACGTGTTCAAAAATGCACGAGCGTAGCTGGGGCCGGTCGGCGCATACTTGGGTATGAATTTTACCCTGCATGTCAACGAAGATGGCTTCGCCAGGCGACAAATCCCGCTCAAGCTCAAAGCCGCCCACATCCAGGGCAACTGATTCGGAGGCAATCATGACATCCTGGCCGTTTTCCGCCTGGCGCGTACCAAACACCACCGGCCGGATGCCGTGAGGATCACGAAACGCCACCATGCCAAAGCCGTTAATGATCGCCACGGCGGCATAACCGCCCTGACAGCGTCGATGGACTCTACGCACGGCATCAAAGATATCTTCAGCTTCCAAGTGCAGCCCCTGCTTGCCCAATTCGTGGGCAAACACATTAAGCAGCACTTCAGAATCGGAGCTGGTATTAATATGGCGTAAATCAGTCGAAAACAGCTCCTGCTTGAGCTGTTCAGAATTCGTCAGATTGCCGTTATGGGCCAGCGCAATGCCATAAGGAGAGTTAACATAAAATGGCTGCGATTCGGCTTCGCTGGAGGAGCCAGCGGTGGGGTAACGCACGTGACCGATACCCAGGTTGCCCTTGAGACGCGCCATATGCCGCGTATGGAACACATCACGCACTAAGCCATTACTCTTGCGCAGTAAAAAGCGTCCTTCGCTCCAAGTCATCATCCCAGCAGCGTCCTGGCCACGATGCTGAAGAACGGTCAGAGCATCGTAAATACCCTGATTCACCGCTTGCTTGGCCAGAAGGCCGACGATACCGCACATTCCCGTTACCTCGCTGTATGCTGGCTTAACCTACGTAAGCCGGTACATTACTGATTAAAACTATTAAAGTTCGCGCCCCTGACGTAAGTCAGGCAGCGTGATGTCGTTTAGCGAGGACGGCGCTTCGGGAAGTTCGCCGCCCCATTGATCTAATTGGCTGATGGCATAGTTACGCAATTCGATAAAAGTGGGGCGTAGCTCGGCCTCCTGCCACGCTTGCAGCTCAGAAAGTGGCGTGAGCGTAATCAGGACAGTCACCACCAAGAGTATGACCGCCCCTCGCGCGACACCGAACGCGGCCCCGGCAAACCGATTGAGTAAACCCATCCCTACCCACTCAACCGCGGCATGAACTAAGCGAATGACAATACCGCAAAGTAGAATCACCGCAAAAATCACTAACGCAAAGGCCAACACCAGGCGCGCGTCAAAACTTTCGATAAAACCACTCATCAACTCGGCAACGGGTTCCGCCAGCACCCGGGCCACCATCACCGCCACCACCCAAGCCGCTAACCCCAGCGCTTCACGTACAAAGCCACGTACAAAGCCCGCCAACATCGAAAGAGCCAATACGGCTAAAAAGGCGGCGTCTATCCAGGTGAGCGCCATGGTTATTCCCGAACTCGAACCAGCAAGCCTTGTACGTTAGCCCGTTGCTTAACATCGCTCACCGCGGTTTCACCCTCTTCCGAGGTTGCAAAAGGGCCAACATAGACGGTCGTCATTTCATTGTCGCGTTCGCGCTGATAAACGGTAAAACCTTCTTCGCTTAACTGATCACTCAAGCGCTGGGCATTATCCGCATCACCAAAGCTACCCACCTGAACGGCCCACTCACCGTTTGAGTCTGCCTGAGAGGTTGATTCAGTCTGCTCGTTGGAGGACTGCTCCTCGGACGAATCAGTTACCGCCTGACTATTAGAAGCAATAAGATCGGCTATCGGATCGCTCTGCTCATCCGCTGAAGGTTCTTCGGTCTCATTCGAAGTGTCCTCATCATCGGAGGCGCTATCGTCATCGCTTTCGTCGTTATTCGCCAGCTGGTCGGTATCGGGGCTCACAGGGTCGACTTCAAGCGGCTCTTCAGTCGCCTGGGCGGCCACACCCGGGTCTACCTGTTCCTGTTCGGCCGGATCGTCAATAGAGTCAGGTCGCTCTGGGGCTTCAACGTCACGACGTTCAGCCTCTACCGGTTGCTCAATCACAAAATTCGGTTGTGGACGTTCTTCACGCGGCGCGGGGTCGCTCATTAACCAAGGCACAATAATGGCCAACAGCGCGAGCAAGATGACGATACCGCTAATGCGTTCCGTTTTACCGTATTTCATATCCCTCTCCATCAAGCGACGCTACGCCTGTGGCAGTGGCTGCGCCAATAACGCTGCCACCGTAAAAAAAGAACCTGTTGCCAGCACACGATCTTCCGGGCTTAGCCGGGTCGCCAACCACTCCACCCCTGCTGCGGGCGTTGCCGCGCAATAATGCACGCGTCCGCCCTGGGCTGCAATCCGCTCGGCCAGTTCATCGGCGTGGCGAGCTCGTTCGCCGTCTAAACTTACGCACACCCAATCGCTAATACGTGATGATAACGCGGCGATCACCCCGTCGGCATCTTTATCGCTGAGCATGCCGATCACTCCCCACTGAGTCCCACCCACACCGACTGAAGGCAAGTGCTGCGCCAGGTAGGCTGCCGCGTGGGGGTTATGACCCACATCAAGACACCATTGGCCACGCCACTGCATACGCCCCGGCACCACCAGATTGGCCAGAGCTCCCCGAGTGGGGGCAACTGCAAGCGAAAGTCCTGATAATACCAGCGCTTGAAGCGCCGTGGCGGCGTTATCGAGAGGTAGGCCTGGGTCAGGCAAGGCATCCAGTGACAGCGGGTCACCATCGGTGGTACAGCCCTGCCAGCACCACCTAGCAGTCGGCTCACCCTCTTGGTTAAAGTGACTACCGAGTTGGTATACTGGCGTTTGTAGCGCCTTTGCAACGTCTAAGACGCTTTCGGGTAGTTCGCGGCTGCCTAATACCGCAGGCCGCCCCGAACGAAAAATACCGGCTTTCTCACGCCCGATTTGGGCGATATCAGTACCTAAAAAGCTGGCGTGATCTTGGGCGATGGTGGTAACGATGGCCACATCGGCATCAACGATATTGACGGCATCCAAACGTCCGCCAAGGCCGACTTCAAGTACCGCCAAATCCAGCGGTTGCTGAACCAAACACCACAGAGCGCATAGCGTACCGGCTTCGAAATAGGTCAGGCTAATCGCCGGCGGAGCAAGCCTGGCTTGCTCCACGGCTTCAAACCCCGCTACCAATTGATCGTCGTCTGCCATGCAGCCGTTAAGCTGGACGCGTTCGTTATAATGCAGCAAATGCGGAGACGTATAGGTGCCTACTCGCTGCCCGTGAGCGCGTGCCACACTGTCGATCATTGCCAGGGTTGAGCCTTTACCATTAGTGCCTGCGACGCTAATTACCCGCTTTGCAATGGGCCGATTTAAAAGCCCCATCCGTTCAGCTACCTGGCTTACCCGCGCTAACCCCAACTCGATGCCCACCGGATGGAGGGTTTCTAAATAGTCCAGCCATTGCGCCAGGGTTTTAGACATTGCGAGAGGAATCGTCGCGCTTGGCAGAATCCGACTCGCTGCTGCCGTTAATTGCCTCGATCCACTCGGGGTCTTCGGCGTAATCGGTCACCTGGGGCTCATCTACCACTGGTTCGGAGAAAACGGTTTCTTCGCTTGAAGATTCGTCATCCGCCACAGGCAGATGGGTCAGCTTGCGCAGCACACTTCCTACACGCTCGCGCATATCGTGACGATGCACGATCATGTCCACCGTGCCGTGCTCAAGCAGAAACTCGCTACGCTGGAAGCCTTCGGGTAGGGTTTCGCGAACGGTTTGCTCAATAACCCGCGGGCCGGCAAAACCAATCAACGCATTAGGCTCGGCGATATTGAGGTCGCCCAGCATGGCAAGCGATGCTGACACACCTCCAAACACCGGATCGGTCAGCACCGAAATATAGGGCACGCCTTCTTGCTTTAACTTTTCAAGGGCAGCCGAGGTTTTCGCCATCTGCATCAGCGAGAACAGCGCTTCTTGCATACGCGCCCCACCGGATGCCGCAAAGCAGACCAACGGCACGCGAGACTCCAGTGCCAAAGTGGCGGCGCGTACAAACTTCTCACCAACCACCGCGCCCATAGAGCCACCCATAAAGGTAAACTCGAATGCCACGGCCACTACAGGAAGACCATTTAACTCACCGCGCATGGCGACCAACGCGTCTTTTTCGCCGGTCTCTTTTTGCGCCGCAGCTAAACGGTCTTTGTATTTTTTGGAATCGCGGAACTTGAGGCGGTCAACCGGCTCAATGTCGGCGGCGATTTCCTCGCGGCCCGTTTTGTCTAGAAACCAATCCAAGCGCTTGCGTGCGGTTAAACGCAAATGATGCTCGCATTTAGGGCAAACGCTGTGATGTTTCTCTAACTCAGGAAGATAGAGAACGGCTTCGCACTTGGGGCATTTACGCCAGAGACCATCGGGAACGCTAGCGCGACGGTCCTTACGCTGGATACGCCCCATGGAGGGCACAATCTTATCTAGCCAGCTCATATCAAAAAGACTTCCGTTGTACGTCAACGCTTGGCAACGCCAAGCTTGATGAATGGGGTCAAACTAATGTCAGTTAGTGTAGACGATGAAAGGACTATTTAAGCATCCATGGCCGCCCGCATTTCGCCGAGCACTTGTTTTAACTGGGCAGCGATGGTGTCCGGCGCATCAGCACTCTCGGCAATCCGGTTGACCAGCGCACTGCCGACAATCACGCCATCGGCCACCTTGGCGACTTCTGCGGCTGTCGCGCCGTCGCGGATACCGAACCCAACACACAATGGTAAGTCGGTCATACCACGCAACGGCGCCAAGTGCTCAGCCACGTCATCAGCATTAAGTGTCGCCGCACCCGTCACGCCCTTGAGCGATACATAGTACAGATACCCCTCACCGTGGGCGCATATTGTAGCGGCCCGTGCATGGGAAGTGGTAGGTGCAACGAGAAAAATCGCCGCTAAATCACGTGCTTTCAAAAGCGGACCGAAAATATCCGCTTCCTCGGGCGGCATATCCACGGTCAATACACCGTCGACGCCCACGTTCGCTGCTTTATCAGCAAAGGTTTCGTAGCCAATCCGTTCGAAGGGGTTGAGATAGCCCATCAGTACCACAGGCGTGGTGGCATCGGTTTGGCGAAACTCGGCCACCATATCGAGCAGGTCGACTAACCGAGTGCCTTGTTTGATTGCGCGTTCACAGGCTTTTTGAATGACCGGGCCATCCGCCATTGGGTCGGAGAACGGTACGCCTAACTCAATGATATCCGCACCGGCTTCCACCAGAGCGTGCATAAAGCCGACGGTATACTGAGGCGCAGGGTCCCCAGCGGTAATGTAAGGGATTAGGGCCTTACGGCCCTGCTGCTTAAGTTCACTGAAACGCTGATCAATACGGTTCATGCTTACCCTTAAAATAACGTGGACCCTTAAAATTCGATGCCGTCAATTTTGGCTACCGTCATAATATCCTTGTCACCGCGACCTGATAAATTGATGATGATATGTTGATCAGAACGCATGGTGGGTGCCAAAACCTTGGCATAGGCCAACGCGTGTGCGGTCTCAAGAGCAGGCATGATGCCTTCCATGTGGGTGAGCTCGCGGAAAGCCACCAACACATCGTTATCATTCGCCGCGACATAGTTTACCCGCCCGACGTCTTTCCAAAGGGCATGCTCGGGCCCCACCCCAGGGTAATCCAACCCGGCTGAAATCGAGTGAGTATCCGATACCTGCCCGGCTTCGTCCGACATCAGGTAAGTACGGTTTCCATGCAGTACACCGCGCGGCGCGTTAGACGACAACGGTGCCGCATGACGCCCTGTTTCAACTCCATCACCACCGGCTTCAACACCGTACATGGCGACATCATCGTCTTCCACAAAGGGATAGAACAGGCCAATGGCGTTGGAGCCACCACCCACGCAAGCGACCAGAGCATCCGGCAGTCGGCCGATCTGCTCCAGCGACTGGCGACGCGCCTCGCGACCCACTACCGCGTTGAAATCACGCACCAACTGCGGATAAGGATGAGGTCCCGCAACGGTCCCGATAATGTAGAACGTATTATCAACGTTGGTGACCCAGTCGCGCAGCGCTTCGTTCATGGCATCTTTTAGCGTGCGGGTGCCCGACTCAACCGGAATCACCCGCGCGCCAAGCAAGTGCATGCGATACACATTCAGTTTCTGACGCTCAACGTCCGCAGCCCCCATGTAAACATCGCACTCAAGGCCCAGGCGTGCCGCAACAGTAGCGGTTGCAACGCCGTGCTGCCCAGCGCCGGTTTCCGCAATGACTCTTGGTTTGCCCGTTTTTTTGGCCAGCAACGCTTGGCCAATCGTGTTATTTACCTTGTGAGCACCGGTATGGTTCAGGTCTTCGCGCTTCAGCCAAATTTGGGCCCCACCCAACGCCTGCGACCACCGCTCGGCGTGATAGAGCGGCGAGGGCCGCCCTACAAAATGGGCTAAATCACGGTCAAACTTGGCCTGAAAGTCGGGATCGTCACGTAGACTTAAATATGTCTTCTCCAACTCTTCCAAGGCAAAGCTCAGAGTTTCTGACACAAACCGGCCGCCATAGGGGCCAAAATGACCACGGGCATCCGGCATTTTAGTCAGTTCACTGAAACGTGTTTTCGGAACGGTTTCAGAAGCACCAGTTGCTGAGACAGTCACAGGAATACCTCACAAGATCGCCAGAACAGGCAAACAATAAATGAATTCACATTACGACGCAGCACACCGGCGAGGCGAACGGCGTAGCGAACTAACGGGCGTCGGCTAACGCTACTTGACGCACAAACGACGCCATTTTTCCGGCGTCCTTACAACCGCGAGAAGCTTCAATCCCGCCGGAAACATCAACCGCATAAGGCATCACTTGGTGCACTGCCTGCGCGACATTATCCGCCGTTAGCCCGCCTGCGAGAATAACAGGTTTTGCCAGCGTTGCGGGGATTCTCGACCAATCAAATGACTCGCCGGTGCCGCCCGGAGTTCCCGGTCGATAGGCATCTAACAGCAGCGCCTGGGCCTGGAAATAACGCTCGGCCTCAAGGGCAAGATCAATGGCATCGCGCATGCGTAGCGCCTTGATCCAGGGGCGGCCAAAACTGTCACAGAATTCGGGCGTTTCATCACCATGGAATTGCAGCAGGTCCAGGTGCGGCAGACACGCTTCGACCAACTCGGCAGACGGGTCGACAAAAAGCCCCACGCGGCTGACAAACGCGGGCACCTTTGCCGCAAGCACCGCCAACTGCTCAACGTTGATGCTGCGCGAACTTTGGGGCCACATCACAAAGCCCAGCGCATCCACGCCCAGCGCCACGGCATGGGCGACGTCTTCATGGCGGGTAAAACCACAAAATTTCACTCGCGTACGCGTCAAGGACCCAGCACTCATCACGGCGTCTCCTGGGGCTTTTTGGCAAAGGTCAGCTTTCGCCTGGCGGCCACGCGCGGGGTCTCGGGGAGCTCCCGCTCACCGGTCCACTCCCCGGAAAAGGCCATCAGGTTTGGCCCCAGCGGCTCTTTGGGCAGCGCAAACCGCTCATCGTAGATCGAGTCGACAAAGTGCAGCCCACAGGCAGGCGCGGTGACATCGCCCATCTTGCGATTCTTGAGCGCCAGCAGCCGCTCGATATAATCTTCGTCTTGAGCGCCCCGACCTACACTGGCCAAGGCCCCGGCAATATTGCGAATCATATGGTGCAAGAACGCATTGCCCTGGATATCGATCATGACCAGCGGGCCATAGCGTTTGACGTCAACAAAGTGCATCTGTCGCCACGGCGTTTTCGACTGGCATCCCGCTGCACGGAAACTGGAGAAATCATGCTCTCCCACCAGCGCCTGGGCGGCACGGTGCATGGCATCAGCATCCAGCGGGTCTCTGCACCAAGTGACATTATGCCGCTCCAGCACCGGGCGACTGATTTGATTCAGCAGCAGGTAACGGTAGCGACGCCCCAGCGCGCCCAGCCGCGAGTGAAAATCATCTGAAACCGGCTTGACCCAGCGTATCGATACATCGCGAGGCAGGTAAGTATTCGCGCCGAACACCCAGGCTTTTTCCGAGCGTTGGGCAGGCGGATCCAGATGAACAATCTGACGGGTAGCATGCACGCCGGAGTCAGTTCGCCCGCTGGCATGAATTTGCACCGGCGCACCGGCCACTTTGCTCAGCGCGTCTTCCACCGATGCCTGCACCGAAGCGGCGTGTTTTAACCGCTGAAAGCCACAAAAACGCGTGCCATCATATTCGATGGCCATCGCCAAGCGGCCGGTTAACGGTTGCGTCTCATCAAAATGGTAAAACAGCGTCATCGCCTCTTATCAACATTGCCGGGAGTGGAAGGCGCACTATTATCGCGAGGTGTGGGGGCAAATGCCACCTCTTCAATATCCCACTCTTCCTCACGGGCAGCAGGAGATGGCGTCGGTGCAGGCGCCTGGGTATCGAACTCAACGGAGGGTTGCATAGGCGTTTCCTCTCTAGGCGCATTGCTTGAGGCCAGCGTTGGCGGCTGATAATCGATGACCCATGCCCGCTCGTTATCGGCCGGCACCTGAGCCTCACCAGGCGAAGCGGCAGGCGTTTCCTCAATCGGCCGCATCCCCATCGCCGACAGCATGGCCGCCACCGTTAAAGGGTCAGCGGGAGGCGCCAGCCATAACGCAGGGTTGTGCCCGACAGGTAGCGCCTTTAGCGCCAAACGGCGCTCCTGGCCAATTTCAATCAGCCCGGCCGCCTGGGTATTGGCCATGGCTGCTCGGTCAAATGGCGCCTCATAAGCGGGATATGTCTCATCGATATTGCCGGCGGGTGACCGGCTGACCGCTTCGTCTGTTGCCGTTTTGTTCACTGGCTCGGCGGCCATTGTTGCGTCAGCTTGTGGGGGTGGCGTCGGCGACACCATGGAGGGGTCACGCCTAGGACTTACGTTACTTGCCGACGGCGTATGAGGTTGATTGGTGCCCGGCGCCGCCATAGCAGGCGGCGCTTCCCAGTGCTGGCGACGACGGCGCATTATCACCAACAGCGCTAACAGCAGAATCAACGCAATCATCGCTAGCCACCACTGATACTCGCTCAGCCGCTCCATAATGGATCGGCGCTCAGTTGCCGGGGCTGGCGAGGCGGATACCATTTGCTGCGAGGCGACGGTTTCGCTTAGCCGTTCCACTTCTTCGCGAAGCGTCGCTATTTCACGGCGCATGTCGTCGCGTTCTTGCTGCCATTGCAGCGCAAGCGCTGGCGCAACCGAGGGTGATGGTGCTCTTTGATTCGCGCCCTCTTGCTCCCCGCCAGCAAGCACATTGACGGCGCTCACCACCGTGGGCTCAATCGATTGCCCGTCATTTTGCCCAGTCGCGGGCGCGGAAGCCACCGCCTGATTTGTTGAAGTGCTCTCTGGCTCCGCCGACTCGTCCTCTTGCACTTCAGCAGACGATTCACTTTCGCCAGTGCCATCCACTTCGGGTAACGCCACCGGAACGGGGACGTTTTCATCGCGGCGTTGCCCCCCAGTGTTCATTTCACGAATGGTGGTAGCGGCCTGCTCCGCCGAGCGGGCCGTTACGCGATCATCGTCCGGCAGGTTGAGACGTTGGGCCGCGCGCATGGCGTGGATATTACCCGAAGGGAACACGCTGGGATTGGCTTCCAGCAATGCCAACATCATTTGCTGGACGCTTGCCTGCTCAGGCTTGGTGCGCGCGGCAACACTCCACAGCGTATCGCCGCTGCGTACATAAGCGTCCCCTTGGGCAACTTCACGGCTGGGTGGCTCAGCGGACGCGTCATCTTCGGCGATGGGTTGAGCAGGCGCACGCTCGGCAGGCTCATCGCGGGCGCCGTAATCGGGCGGGTCAAACAACAACGTCATTTCTCGAGTTTGCTGCCCATCGGGCGATGACACGGTTAACAGCAGGTCAAGCCACGGCGACGTCACCGGATCGTCGCTGGTGAGCACCACTACGGGTTGGCCTTGACGCTCTTGAATGTTGGCCTGAACGCGCCCCGCAAGCGATGTCCATTCAACACCTGCGTCCTCAAATGCACGTTGATCAGACACACTGATTTCAAGGTCTGAAGGCGAATACTCTGCGCTATCGACAAGTGGCAACGTGGCTTGAAGTGGCTCCTCTAAACGTGACTGCACCTCGGCGGGCCCAAGATCAAGCGCCCAGCCCAATGACCCCACCATGCTTAGCCAAAGCCCAACGGCCAGCGCGCCTACCTGTTTCATGGATGCCCCTGTTCCCAATCTGGCTTTTTTATATGCAACCTAACGCCTTATCGTGTTGCGGTCTCATACGTTTTTACCATAGTACCGCCCCTTTACGCACAAAAAACAAGCGCGCATAAAAAACGGGAAGCGTCTGATTCGCTCCCCGTTTTCGTCCGCTAAGGATGCGGAATTAGCCTTGGCGAGGCTTACTGCTCGCGCAGGATCGTCAGCATACGCTTAAGCGGTTCGGCCGCGCCCCACAGCAGCTGGTCGCCAACGCTGAACGCGGAGAGGTATTCACCGCCCATCGCCAGCTTGCGCAGACGGCCTACTGGAACTTGCAGTGTGCCCGTTGCCGCGGCGGGCGTTAGACCTTCGATGGTAGCGTCTTTGTCGTTGGGAATTACCTTGACCCACTCGTTATGCTTGGCGAGGCGGTCTTCGATTTCATCCAGCGGCACATCCTGCTTCAACTTGATAGTGAACGCCTGGCTGTGCGAGCGCATCGCGCCGATACGCACGCACAGGCCATCGATGGGAATCGGGTTGCTATCGAGACCTAAAATCTTGTTGGTCTCGACGCTGCCTTTCCACTCTTCGCGGCTCTGACCGTTCTCAAGCTTGGTGTCGATCCACGGCAGCAGACTACCCGCCAACGGTGCACCGAAGTTCTCGGTGGGGAAGTCGCCACCGCGCATGGCCGCCGTCACTTTGCGGTCGATATCCAGGATCGCGCTTGAGGTGTCTTTCAGCTCTTCGCCCACGCTGTCGCGCAGCGTGCCCATTTGATTAAGCAGCTCGCGCATATGCTTGGCACCGGAGCCCGAGGCCGCCTGATAGGTCATGGAGGTCATCCACTCGACCATATCGGCTTCAAACAGACCGCCCAGGCCCATCAGCATCAGGCTGACCGTGCAGTTGCCACCGACAAAGGTTTTGGCCCCTTTGGCCAGCTGCGCGTCGATCACCTTGCGATTGACCGGGTCCAGCACGATGGTCGCGTCATCTTCCATACGCAGCGTGCTGGCCGCATCGATCCAGTAGCCTTTCCAGCCAGCGGCGCGCAGGTCTTTATAGACGGGCTTAGTGTAGTCACCGCCCTGACAGGTTACGACGACATCCAGCGCCTTGAGCGCTTCGATATCAAAAGCATCTTTCAGCGGAGGCACGTCCACACCGATGTCGGGGCCGGGTTGGCCGACCTGGGAGGTGGTGAAGAACACCGGCTCGATGCCGTTGAAATCACCATCTTCCAGCATGCGCTGCATGAGCACCGAGCCCACCATGCCGCGCCATCCCACGAAACCGACTTTCAACATTATGAAGTCCTCCTGCAAAGAATGAGTGCCTGCATTATACACGATTCTTTATGGTGATTTTGACCACGATAAATCGTTCACTGCTTAGCAAACGCCGCCAGCACCGCATCGCCCATGGCGTCTGTGCCGATGGTTTGCATACCTTCAGAGGCTATGTCCGCAGTGCGTAGGCCGTCATCCAGCACACTGCCCACGGCCGCTTCGATACGCTCGGCCATGGCGTTTTCGCCCAGCGAGTAGCGCAGCATCATGGCCACCGAGAGCATCATAGCCAACGGGTTGGCGACGTTTTGCCCGGCGATATCCGGCGCGCTGCCGTGGCAAGGCTCGTACATGCCCTGGCCGCTCTCGTTAAGCGATGCGGACGGCAGCATGCCGATGGAGCCGGTGAGCATGGCGGCAGCATCGGAGAGGATATCGCCAAACATGTTGCCGGTGACCACCACATCAAATTGCTTCGGCGCCCGCACTAGCTGCATGGCGGCGTTGTCCACGTACATGTGCGATAGCTCAACATCAGGATATTCCGGTGCTAGGCGTTCCATGACTTCGCGCCACAAGATCGTCACTTCCAGCACGTTGGCTTTATCCACCGAGCACAGTTTCTTACCGCGCTTCTGAGCCATTTCAAACGCCACGCGGCCGATACGTTCGATCTCGCTTTCGGAATACACGTAGGTATTAAAGCCCACCCGCTCGCCGTTGCGCTCTTCGATGCCGCGCGGCTGGCCGAAGTAGATGCCGCCGGTCAGCTCGCGGACGATCATGATGTCCAGCCCAGCCACCAGTTCAGGCTTCAGGCTGGAGGCGCTGGCGAGCTGCGGGTAGAGCATCGCGGGCCGCAGGTTGCCGAACAGGCCCAGGTTTTTGCGCAGCCCCAGCAGGCCTTTTTCGGGCCGCTTGGAGAGGTCTTCGAGCTTGTCCCATTTGGGGCCACCCACCGCCCCCAGCAGAATGGCGCTGGCTGCCTTGGCCTTTTCCAGCGTTTGCTCCGGCAGCGGATCACCGTGGGCATCGTAGGCTGCGCCGCCGACCAGCGCTTCTTCGACGTCGATATCCAGTCCGGCTTCCTGGCAGGCTTTTAACAAGCGCGCCGCCTGGGCAGCAATCTCGGGGCCAATGCCGTCACCCGGTAGTAATAGAACCTTATGTGTCATGCAACGTCCTTAGCATTTATTTGAGCGGTGACTTACGCAGGCTGGCGAAACAGCCAGGGGCGCTGTTGGCGATGCTGTTCTTCAAAGGTGCGAATCGCATCTTCGTCTTTGAGCGTCAGGCCGATATCGTCCAGGCCTTCCAGCAGGCAATGCTTACGGAACGCATCCACTTCAAATTCAAGAATCTCACCTTTCTGCGTGATGATTCGTTGCTGTTCTAAATCGACATCCAGTTGGTAGCCTTCTTTGGCTTCCACTTCGTTGAATAAGCGGTCCACCGCTTCTTCCGAAAGCGTGATCAGCAACAAACCGTTTTTGAACGCGTTGTTATAGAAAATATCGGCGAAGCTGGGCGCAATCACCACCTTGAAGCCGAAATCTTCCAGCGCCCAAGGCGCGTGCTCGCGAGAGCTGCCGCAGCCAAAGTTACGCCGTGCGAGCAGCACTTCGGCGTTTTGATAACGCGGCTGATTCAAGACAAAATCAGGGTTCAGCGGTCGCTGCGAGCAGTCCTGGCCGGGCTGGCCTTCATCCAGGTAACGCAATTCGTCAAACAGATTGACGCCAAAGCCAGTGCGCTTGATCGACTTCAAAAACTGCTTCGGGATAATCAGATCGGTATCCACGTTGGCGCGGTCCAGCGGGGCCACCACGCCTTCAAAACGTTCAAACTTGTTCATGGCTTAGGCCTCCTGAGCGTGGGTGGCGTCGTTGGCGGGCAGGCTGCGCACATCGACAAAATGACCGGCAATCGCCGCCGCAGCCGCCATGGCCGGGCTTACCAAGTGGGTACGCCCGCCGTAGCCCTGGCGCCCCTCAAAGTTGCGGTTGGAAGTCGAAGCGCAGTGCTCGCCCGCACCCAGTTTATCGGCATTCATCGCCAGGCACATGGAGCAGCCTGGCTCGCGCCATTCAAAGCCTGCCTCGATAAATATCTTGTCGAGGCCTTCCTCTTCTGCCTGGCGCTTCACTAATCCAGAGCCCGGCACCACCATGGCGAGCTTGATCGAGTCGGCGATTTTCTTGCCCTTCGCCACCTTGGCGGCTTCGCGCAAATCTTCAATGCGCGCATTGGTGCAGGAACCAATGAAGATTTTATCCAGCTTGATATCGGTAATTTTCTGGTGAGCTTTGAGCCCCATGTACTCGAGTGCCCGGGTGTGGCTGCGCTGCACGGTTTCATCCGGTGCGGCGTCGGGGTCCGGCACCTGGCCGGAAATACCGGTAACCATTTCCGGGCTGGTGCCCCAGCTAACCTGGGGTTCGATGTCTTCAGCCTGGAGGGTGACGACGTTATCGAACACGGCGTCCGGGTCGGAGACCAGATTGCGCCAGTCCGCTACCGCTGCTTCCCACTGCTCGCCGGTGGGAGAATAGGGGCGGTTGCCGATGTAGTCGATGGTGGTGTCGTCCACGGCAATCATGCCGACCCGCGCGCCCGCTTCAATGGCCATGTTACACACGGTCATGCGGCCTTCCATGGACAACGACTCGATGGCGCTACCGGCAAACTCGATGGCATAACCGGTACCGCCCGCCGTGCCAATCTTGCCGATAATCGCCAGCACCACGTCTTTGGCGGTCACGCCGAGGCCCAACTCGCCTTCAACGCGCACCTGCATGTTCTTCATCTTCTGGGTCAGCAAACACTGGGTCGCGAGCACGTGCTCGACTTCAGACGTGCCGATACCGTGGGCCAACGCCCCGAAAGCGCCGTGGGTCGCGGTGTGGGAATCGCCGCACACCACCGTCATGCCTGGCAGCGTCGCGCCCTGCTCCGGCCCCACCACGTGAACGATGCCCTGGCGCGGGTCGTTGATGCCGAACTCGGTGATGCCGTATTCAAGGCAGTTATCATCCAGGGTTTGTACCTGGATCAACGACACCGGGTCTTTAATGCCGCTGTTGCCTTGTGCTCGCTCAATCAGCGTGGTCGGCACGTTGTGGTCGGTGGTCGCGAGGTTCGTGTCTAAACGCCACGGCTTGCGGTTCGCCAAACGCAGCCCCTCAAAGGCCTGTGGCGAGGTCACTTCGTGGAGCATGTGACGGTCGATATAAATCAACGCGGTACCATCATCGCGCTGCTTGACCAAATGCTGATTCCACAACTTATCGTAAAGGGTTTGACCTGACATGTGCTTCTCCCGGGCTAGGCCCTGCTAGTTCGTAGCGACAGCTTTTTTTGGCGCTGCTTTATATTGCGTGTCGTAGGAGTGTCACGCGGCTCGCAGATAAAAGCAATTCATGTTATTCATAGATTGGATTCCAACATGGAATACAAGATAATTTGCTTAGTGGATACGCGACGCGATGGACACCCAAAGTCTTCAAGCCTTTTTGGCCGTAGCCGACACACAAAGTTTCTCCCGCGCGGCGGAACAGCTGCATTTAACACAACCGGCGGTCAGCAAGCGCATTGCCACTTTAGAGTCTCAGGTAGACGCGCGGCTGTTTGATCGCATTGGCCGACGCATCGCGTTGACCGAAGCGGGCAGCCTGTTGCTGCCCCAGGCGAGGCAGATTCTGTTCACGGTGGAAGACAGCCGCCGGGCGCTCGCCAATTTATCCGGTCAGGTGGGCGGGCCGCTCACCCTGGCCACCAGCCACCATATTGGCCTGCACCGCTTGCCGCCGGTGTTAAAGCAGTATACCCAACGCCACCCGGAGGTAGCGCTGGACCTGCATTTTCTGGATTCGGAGCTGGCCTACCAGGGGGTGCGCGATGGTTCGCTGGAAATGGCCGTGGTGACGCTTGCGCCCCACCCCGTCGAGCAACTGCACGTGGTGGAACTATGGCGCGACCGACTGTGCTTCGTTTGCGCCAACGACCACCCTCTCGCCACCCAGGCTCAGCAAAGCACGCTGTCACTCGCCGACCTGTGCGAACACAACTGCGTGATGCCGGGGGCCAAGACCTTTACCGGCTCGCTGATCGCCCTGCGCTTTGAAGAAGCAGGCCTTGAGCTGCCGGTAAGCATGGCGACCAACTACCTGGAAACGCTCAAGATGATGTGCAGCGTGGGTCTTGGCTGGAGTCTGCTGCCCGAGAAGATGATCGACCACGAACTGGTGGAGCTCGACGTTGCCACTGCCCCACTCCACCGTCCGCTGGGCTATCTGGTTCATACCAGCCGCACGCTCTCCAACGCCGCAAGGCAGATGATCGAAGCGTTGGAAGCCACCAGAAAAATCTAACACGATAATTCAAAGCCTCACAAAAACGCCATTGGCAGTTCGCCCAACCAGCAGCATCAAGTCACTCACACTGATATTTTATAAATAAAAACAAGCCGTTTTTGCTTATCATCAGTACTTTCCACCAAGAACATAAGCGTTGACCGCATTAGATAAACATAAACCTCCCCACCTTTTTTGCTGACGATAATCCTTTGCAAGTTAACAATTTTGTTCAGTATTTACTTAACGATACTTCGATACACTGGCAAACATCGTTGCGCACAAACATGTGCCCATTAGTTTCCAGGGTAGGAATATCAACATGCACCGTCGCCATAACTCCCTACTGCCAATTTGCCTTCTGGCCTGTCTGACTACGGGTGTGGCGCAGGGCCAAACCGTGACTGATGCGCAACGCGAAGCGCTGGTTATCCAGGCACGCCAAGGGGAGCTGGCACCGTCAATTGATGGCCTGAAGACCCTCTACCACCAAACGCGCAATGCGCGTGTTCGCGAGGATTTAGTGGCACTGCTGGTGCGTGCCAATCGGCATCAGGAGGCGCTAGCCGTTTGCTCCTGGTGTGAAACAGAGAATCACAGTGACTCCGAACTTGCCAACCTGGGCACAGCGGCTCGTAGTGAGGGTGACTACGAACAGGCGTTGACGCTATTTCGGACACTTACCTATCGCGATCCGTCAAACGAACAGGGCTGGCTTGGCCAAGCCTTGGTACATACCGATATGGGCAGCTATACCCTGGCGGATATCGCCCTGCAACAATACAACCAAGTGGCTGGCACCACCAAAGCGGGGCTAGAGGCTAAAGGTTACTTGGCAGCGGGCACCGCGAATGCGATGCAAGAGCTGGATGCCCGCCAGGCACTGGTTGCGCAAGACCCAGGCAACACAAGTGAACTACAAGCGCTTTACCGACTGGCCGTTGGCCTTGGCGCCAGCTCAGCGGCGCGCCGCATCATGCAGTCGAACCCGGATGTATTCTCTGGAAGTGACCGGCTTTGGCTGACCTACTATGAAGGCGTGACGGATATACGCCTCGGCATTCACACGGATCAACCCTCAAGAACCCGTAACGGCCTGGAGCAGTTGAATAGCGTACTCAGTAGCCCAGACGCGCCTGAGGAGCTTGTTACCATTACGGAATACGACAAGGTAGTGGCCCTGGCCCAATTAAGGCGTTTTTCCGAAGCGGTAGCGCTCGCCGAAAAGCTTGAAAACCAGCATGGCCAGTTACCAAGCTATGTGGATCGCGCCAGAGCTCACGCCCTGAATGGCATGGGTCGTCCCAAAGAAGCCATCACCCTTTACGAACACCTTATACGACAGTCCCCCGAGCAGGCGACTGACCCCGATGATCCTCTCAATGAAGGGCTTTTTTACAGTTACTCCGATGCGCAACGTTTCCGGGACGCTGATCGCCTGTTGCAAGACTGGATCGCAAGCGAGCCCGAAAAGCGCCTGGACTTCACCAGAACCACGCAAGTAGACAACCCCAATTATCAAAAAGTGTTGCTGCTTAGCGTACTGCTCGACAGTTGGCGTGGCCGCACAGACGAGGCCAGCGAACGCCTGGCTGCTTATCAGAACCAGGCACCTGAGGATCCTTATCTGTGGTTGATGAAAGGCGATATCGAACGTGATCGAGGTTGGCCCAGAAAGGCCGAAGCATCTTTCCAGCAGGCCCTCCCTTTACTGCCCCCAGAACGACAGGACTCCGCCCGTCACGGCGTACTGCTTTCACGATTGCAGCGCGGTCAGTGGAAAGGCACCACCACCGACATCGCCCGAGAAATCGAAGACGCCCAGCCAAGCGTTACACGGGATGACCTAGAGCGGGAATGGCGCGAACTGCGCGCCCCTCAGTTAAGCACTTCCTTCGAGCGTAGCGAGGGGCAAGGAAGCGGCACTCAAGCATCACGTGAGTGGACCTATGAAGTTCTGTTTGAAGGGCCCCGCAACGCGAATGGCTCTCGCCCCTTCGCCCAACGGATCGGCCAGTTCGGCGAGTTTGATGACGAGAATCTTTATGCGTCTTACAACATGGCTGGCTACGAATGGAACCTGCATCCATCCACGGTCACCTTGGCCGCAGGCCATGGATCACAGCTTAACGAAGATTTCCTTGCGCTTGCTGAACTGCGCTATGCCGCCTCCGACCATATCACTGCCACGGTAGGTATTGAGCGCAATACCACCGATACCCCACTACGGGCGCTGCGCGATGATATCAACGCCGACCGTTATCGTGGTGAACTGGCTTACCGGCGCAACGAGCGTGGCGCAGGCGCCATCGGGTTTATGGCGACCGATTTTGATGACAGCAACCTGCGGCATTCTGTCTACGGCTACTGGAATCAGACGCTCTACCACCTGGATCGCTGGCAACTCAACGGCGAAGTGCAGATTTCCGCGTCACGCAATGATGAAGTTGACGCCAGCTATTTCAATCCGCGCCGCGATGCCAGCCTCGCGGGTGTGCTGACGCTCGATTACGAGACGCCGCTCGACTATCGCCAGTCCTTCATTCAGTCGTTTTCCCTCGGTTCAGGCCGCTACTGGCAGAAGAATTACGACACAGAGAATACCTGGTCGATCGGCTATCAACACAGCTGGGAGCTGACCCCTACCGTAAACTTCGAATATGGCATCACCCGCGAAAGAGCCGTCTACGACGGTGTTCCTGAGTATGACAACGTTATTTCAGCCGGCTTTGTATGGAGATTCCTATGACACTCTGGCGCATCATTGTGATGGGCGCAGTTATGATAGCAATGGTGGGTATTCAACAAGCCCAGGCAGCCCGGACGCCGAATGATTACGTGGTAATCAGTTACCACGATATTGTCGATACCAGCGTTACCCCCAACCTTGATATCTATCCCCAGACCATTACCCGCAACCGATTGGTCGAGCACTTCAATTTAATTGATGTCGGCGGCTATAACCCGGTGAGTCTGCAACAGATCATCGATGCCAAAGCAGGTAAGCAACCTCTGCCGGAAAAAGCCGTGCTGCTGACGTTCGATGACGGATATCGCAGCTTTTACGACATCGTCTTTCCATTACTCAAACTATATGGTTTTCCCGCCGTGCAGGCAGTGGTCGGCAGTTGGCTGGATGTACCTGAAGGTGGCCGGGTGCCCTACGGCAATACCACCCTGCCCCGTGAGCGTTTTTTGTCATGGGAACAGGTTAAAACCCTGGACGAATCACCGCTGGTGGAAATAGCCTCGCATTCCTACGACCTTCACTACGGGGTTGTCGGTAACCCCATGGGTAACGAGCAAGCCGCCGCCGTTACCAGCACTTGGAACGCACGCAACGGGTATGAAAGTGAAACGGCCTATATCGAGCGGGTACGCAGCGATATGGCACGGACACAGCAGCGTTTTCAGGAACAGATGGGGCGAAGCCCTAGGATCATGGTTTGGCCCTACGGTGCCTATAGCCAGGCAACGCTCGATATCGCCGCGGAATACGGCATGGACTACACCTTCAGTCTACTCAGCGCACCCAACCGTCTCAGCGACTCGATGCGTACCATGAACCGCTATCTCATCGATCAGGAAACCAGCCTGCAAACCATCGAAGAGATTCTCTCCAACCGAATATGGGAGCCAGAAAAGCTGCGCATTGTTCACGTTGACCTGGACTACGTGTATGACCCGGACCCTACCCAGCAGGCACAAAATCTCGACAGGCTGATCGAGCGCATTGCTGAGTACGGCGTTAGCACCGTTTATCTTCAGGCCTTTGCAGACCCTGATGGAGACGGCGTTGCCGATGCCCTCTACTTTCCTAACCGCCATTTACCGGTCAGGGCAGACCTTTTCAATCGCGTTGCGTGGCAGTTGAAGAAACGTGCCAATGTAAAAGTGTACGCCTGGATGCCGGTGCTGTCCTTTGACCTGGGGAGCGGCCACCGGTATGTCACCGATGTAACAACCGGGCGCGAGTCCCCCGATCACTACTTGCGCCTATCGCCTTATGTAGAAAGCAACCGTCGTATAATCCGTGAAATTTATCAGGATCTCGGTCGGCTGACCAAATTCGACGGCCTGCTCTTCCACGATGACGCCTTCTTTACTGACTTTGAAGACGCCAACCCAGAAGCCCTAGCCGCCTATGAGCGCGCTTCGTTACCGGGGGATATCAACGCAATACGCAACGACGATGACTTGATGTCGACCTGGGCTCGCTTCAAGACAGAGTATCTCACCGATTTCACGCTGGAGCTGGAGCAGGCCGCTAACTACTATCGCCAAGCCGACAACGTGGTCTTTACCACCGCTCGCAACCTCTATGCCAAGACGGTGATGGAGCCGAGTAGCCAGCAATGGTTTGCTCAAGATCCCAGGGACTTCGCCACCGGCTACGACTATGTGGCCGTCATGGCCATGCCTTATATGGAAGAAGCCGAGAACCCCGATGCGTGGTTAAGAAGCCTTGCCCAGCGCTCGCTTTCGCAGGTAAGCGCCGACCAGCTGGTCTTCGAGCTTCAGGCGCAGAACTGGCACACCCAGACACCCATTCCCAGCGAGGAGATAGCGCAATGGGTTCGCGTACTCCGCGAAGAAGGCATCAAGCACATTGGTTACTACCCTGATGATTTTCACCAGAATCATCCTGATATCAATACCATGAGACCCGTCTTTTCCATAGGACGCCGGTTCAGGGCCATCCAATGAACCTACTAGATTACCTAGCCATCTTTACCCTCGGCTACCCAAGCTTGATGGCCACTATATGGATCTGCGGCGGCCTTTACTTCTATTGGCACTGGGAACTCAAGCAGCCCTGGCCAGCGACATTCGAGTGGGACGAAACTGCCCCCACCGTCACGGTTCTCCTGCCCTGTTATAACGAGGAAGCGAATGTAGAAGAGACGATTCATCACCTCTTCAAGCAGAACTATCCGCATATGGAGGTCATCGCCATTAATGATGGCAGCCTCGATGATACCGCCGATCGATTAAATGGGTTATCGCTAATATACCCAGCGTTAACGGTGCTACACCAAGCCAATGAAGGTAAGGCAAGCGCCATGAACCATGGCTTGAGCAAGGCCAATGGCGAGATTATTGTCGGGATCGATGGCGACGCCATTCTCGACTACGACGCCATTGGCTATATGGTAGGCCACTTCATTAGCAGCCCTAACGTTAGCGGCGTGACCGGCAATCCCCGTGTGAGGACCCGCTCGACTGCCATTGGTAAAATTCAAACCGGCGAGTTTTCCGCCATTATCGGCCTAATCAAACGCGCCCAGCGCATCTATGGAATGGTGTTCACCGTTTCCGGCGTTATCTGCGCCTTTCGGCGTAAGGCGCTGGAAGAGATTGGTGGCTGGAATACCGACATGGTCACTGAAGATATTGACGTTAGCTGGCGGCTACAGCTAGCAGGCGGGCAAGTGCGCTACGAGCCTAGAGCCCTCTGCTGGGTGCTGATGCCCGAGACATTGCGGGGGTTGTTCAAGCAGCGGTTACGGTGGGCTCAAGGGGGAGGCGAAGTTTTTCTACGCTACTTCCCTCAGACGATTCGCTGGGCTAATCGTCGGTTTTGGCTGCTCATGCTGGAATACATCATAAGCGTCATGTGGTGCTACTCAGTCATTACCCTATTGCTCGTATGGCTGGTTTCTCAGCTTGTCGCACCCACTGCATGGCCGATCACGGCCCATCTGCTTTCCTATTTCGGCAGCATCCTGGTCGCCCTTAGCTTTATCCAATTTACCGTCAGTTTTCATATTGATAGCCGTTACGACAAAGAGATATTCCGCTGCATTTACTGGATGATCTGGTACCCCTTCGCCTACTGGATTCTCAACATGACCACCGTTGTTATTGCCTTCCCCAAAGCCCTACTGCGGCAAAAGGGAAGGCAAGCCACATGGACCAGCCCTGACAGAGGAGAGCATTTTAATGAACAATAAACTAGTGCCTGTCATCATCGCCAGACCCAACCAAAAAGGCTGGGGATACCGTTCCCGTGATAGCCTTTTCGCCCTTGCTGCCTTCGCACTATGGACACTGGTGATGGCGAAACTGTTTTTATTTTTTATTATCGATGATGCCGCTCTGGAACACCTATATGAGTCCATCATGATCAAGGTGGTGTTGGTGGGTTTTATTGTCACCTTCCTAACATTCCACTGCTGGGCGCTTTATAACAAACGCCTGTACTCCAGCTATCTAAGACGCCAGCTGCACACCCCCCAGCAGCTATCGCCTGACCTGCCTAGTGAAGTAGATCATCAAGTTGAGAGCGAGCCTATTATGCAAACGCAGGCAAACGCCGAACTGAGCAGCCAAACGACAAATTAACACCCTCATCAACGCATCCATTTAGGCCACCGCTAGGCCTGAATGGATGCGCCGCCTTACAGCCAACCTGCCTGTATTATGTAAAGCGTCATATATAAAGCACGCATCAATGCGATCCCCTGCTCACTTTTAATCGCCAAAATAAGCCTGGTAGTTCACCTTAAGCAAGGAATCATCCTGCCCCATGGACATCAGAAAAACTCCAATCTTGCGGCTACCCTCAATCCAGCTCACGTTGGCTTTTCGCATGATGCCTGCCTTGGTGGTTTCGGAATCGACCTCTTCACCAAATTGCTCGCGCAGATCTTCCGTTAGCGCATCCACCAGCTCCATATTGGTATCGAAATCCCGCGCGTCGTCCAGTTTGAAGGTGACTTGGGTAAGCTGGCCATTCATAAAGTAAAACTGCTGGGTAAATGACTCGCCCGCGAGCTCCACGTCATCCTTGCGCACTTCTTCAACCGCCGTGGTGGCCAAGCGGCCGCCATCCTCAATGCGGTAGGCGTCATCCACATCGCGCAATACTTCTTTTACCGTCATCCCTGCATTAGTCGGCCCCCATAGCTGCTGAGCAAATGCAATATTGGGCAGCAGTAGTAACAGCATGGCACCAGCGATTAGCCTGCGCATTAGCGACCCTCCTTGAGTCTTATTGTTTGTTGGGTAAGCGTTTTTTCGGCACTCTGCTATTCCGCCAATAAGTATTATTCCCATATTAAGGCTAGAACAGATTGAGCTGCCAAGATACGCCGTATCTATCGTTCAACCACCCAAATTTTTGGCTAACCCCGGAGTTGTCCAAGGGCATTAACTCCGCTCTACCTTTGGCTAAAGCTCGATTCTGGACACCTAAAGTGCACCGCCGCGATTGCACTGGTTATGCATTTTCTATCTGAACAAGCACTAACTTGTTTCCATATAAGTCTGAGAAATGAACAGATATTGTTCCCTCAGCCGTTACCGGTTCCTCCGAGAACCGAACACCTGCTGCTTGGAGTCGAGCAAACTCATCGTAAAAGCTATCACTATAGAGGACTCCGATAGGCTGATCGCCCGCCTGTTGACCAACAGCAGCTACATCTCTTTCCGTTTCCGCTTTCAAGAGCCAGAGACCTGCATCTTGTTGGTTTGGAAAGGTCACATGGACGAAGCGACGCTCCCCAGCCTCAACATCCGTCGATAGTTCTAGGCCAAGCTTATCAACATAAAAACTCAGCGCATCCTCATAGTCTTTGACAAGAATGACCACCCTTCCAAAAGAGATCATGATTCCTCCCTTTAAAACTCTAAATATGCGTAACGCCACCCGTCAGACAGACCGTTAACGGCCCTACTGCCTTGGATTTTTATGCTCAGCGTTGTTTGACATCACCCTGCGATCTACGAATTGAACTGGGAAAATGACTGTACCGCTGCCTAAGTTGACCTGAACCCGACCTCTGGGCGGCCATGGCAGCAATCACTCCATGATGGCTGGTCCGATACCCCTTGAGCCTTCGCACCTATCCCTGAAGACCTGTGCCAGGCGCTCGACACCGGGGCCGATGGCCTCGACGTCCGCAAAAATCAGGTAAAAATCGGCCAGCCGCTCGCCACCACGCAATGGCAAAGGCCTGAGAACACCCGCATCCAGCTCGGGACGTATTTTGTCCGTGGCCAGCCAGGCAAAGCCATACCCGCGGGAAACCGCACCGATCAACGTCGCCATGTTGGTAACCGTCCACCGTTTGGCCACATCCACCGTATGGATTTTGTCGCTGCGTCTGACGGAGGTATCTCGCACGACAATATGCCGTTGTGTACGCAGGTCACGTACTGACAGCTCACGACCAAGCTGATGCAGAGGGTGATCAGGATGTGCAACCGGGACAATGGTTGCCCCTCGCAATAGGACCTCACCGCTATACCCCGGCGGTATCCGGGGTAAGATCGCCAAGTCCACCTTGCCCTGCAGCAATAGCTCAGCGCCACCGTCAATAACGGTTTCGTACAGATTGATCCGGGTCTGGGGACTGATATCACCGAATTCATCAAGGCAACCCAGCGTTAACCAAGTCGGGAACAGCACCTCCACCGCTATCGCAATCTCGCTCTCCCAGCCAGCGGATGCTCTACCCGCCGCCCGCTCCATTACCAGGGAATCTTCCAACAACTGGCGCGCCCGCTGGTACAGCATTTGCCCTACGGGTGTGAGCACGGCTTTTCGTCCCTGCATGGAGAACACTTTTACATCCAGTACATGCTCCAGCCTTTGTACCGCATAGGTAATCGACGACTGGCTCTTGTGCAGTGCTTCGGCGGCCTGCACGTAGCCGCCAGCGTCAACAACAGCAACCAGACTGCGCCATTGCTCCAAGCTGATGTGCGGGGTAGAGATCGGGTCGGACGCCATATATCAAACCATTCGATGGGTTTAAGTAATTTTTTACATTTTTATATCTAACCATTCAATGCTCAAATAACCCTATCGAACATCATCCTATGGGGGATAACACCATGAGCACCTTACTGAAAATCCAGAGCAGCATCTTTAATAACCAGGGGCAGTCGTCCGCCCTAGCCACTCGTTTCGCCGACGAATGGCTGGCAAAAAACCCGGACGGCCAGGTCGTCACCCGCGACCTGACCAAAGACCCGGTTCCACACCTCACCCTGGACAGTTTCCAGGCATTCATTACCAGTCCGGATGAAATGACCGAAGAACAACACCAAGTCGTTGCCTACTCGGATGCGTTAATTGAAGAGGTGAAAAATGCCGATGTAATCGTGCTTGGCGTGCCAATGTACAACTTCAATGTGCCGTCCGTGCTACATGCCTATTTTGACCACATCGCACGCGCTGGTGTCACATTCCGCTACACAGAAAACGGCCCCGAGGGGCTGATTACCGGCAAGAAAGCCTACGTCTTCATCAGCCGTGGCGGGATCTACGGCGAGGATCACTCCCAAACCCGCTTCCTTCGCGAAATTCTGGGATTCATAGGCATTACGGATGTCGAGTTCGTCCACGCCGAAGGCCTAGCTTTGAACGACAGTCACAAGGCTGAAAGCCTCACCGCTGCAGAGAACTGCATCGGCCATTTACTGAGCGCCTGAAACGAAATGTAAGGCGCTATTTTTGAGTGGCTTGTTATGCGGGTAATTATACAGTTTGCCAATTTTAGCGATTCGCATATGGATCCGTAGCGTTCAGCCATTGGCAATCAGTCCGCCTTCGCGAAATGCACGAGTTGATCTGCAAGGGCCTTTTTAAATGCAGGGCGCCCTGTGATCCGTGCCACATAACGTTCCGTCACCGGCCGATTTCCGAAAGAGCGAATTTTCTCAACACGCAGGACATCGGCCAGCAGCAGATCTGCGACAGTAAAGCGGTCGGCCACAAGCCATTCCCTGTTTTTCAGAATGCTCTCAATGTGATCGAGGCGACTTTCCATCCAGCCGGTAAGCTGATTCTCTTTTGCACCGGACACTTCTAGAAACCACCAGGGAACTGTCACCATCTCGATCGAATTAAGCGCACTGATTGTCCATTGCAGCGTTTGAGCTTCCCCAACGGGATCGCGCGGTAGCAGCTTTTCGCTTTTTCGGGCGAGATGTAGCAGCCCCGCACCACTTTCGAATATCTCAACCTCACCATCGCTCAGGAATGGGACTTGACCGAATGGTTGACGTGCCAAATGATCAGGACCGCGATCCTTGAAAGGAACGGTACGCACGGTATAGTCAAGCCCAGCTTCCTCGCACGCCCACCTCAGCCGTATGTCGCGCACAAAACCACGGGGGCCTTCCGGCACCCAGTCATAGGTCCAAACAATTAGCTCACTCATCGCCCTTTTGCCCATAGCCAGTGCCAGTGGGATACTCGATAAGCCTGCAAGGAGTGAACCCCCTTGTGATTCAGAAAAGGGGTAGACACACCATGCGCCTCAGGGTCACGACCAACGTCTGCCGCCAGATCACTGCGGATCGCCTCCCTGGTTCCGGGCGAACCAGAAAAGGATTGAGATATCACCTCATCACTTAACGCCTGCCAAGTAGCGTCTTCGACCTGCATGTGATTTGACCTCCTGAGTGACACTACTGGTCTACAGGTACAAGCAATCGTCAAGGCTCACCTCTCCGTCAGCGCAAGCTGTGTGCCAAGGCCTGCGAAAGCCGCGGCGAAGCTTCGACGCAGCCAGCTCTGAACCTTAGGCGACTCAATGACTACTGCTCGGAACGTATGGGCGAGTTGGCCATAGATCATGAAGACAGCAAAGGTCATCACCATAAAAATGGCGCTTAAGCCGAGCAACTGCCCTGTTGGTGACTGAGCATCAGTTGCAACAAACTGCGGCAAGAAGGCCAAGAAAAAGATGGTCAGCTTGGGATTAAGGATATTCAGCAAAAATGCCTTGATCATCAGCGACATGACGTCACTTTTGCGCCTCACCTCTTGAACGGAGAAAGCACTACGGTCACGCCAAGTAGCGACGGCAAGGTAAAGGAGATACACCACGCCCGCATACTTGAGTATCTGGAAGGCTATCGCGCTCGTATGCATGATGACGGCGAGCCCCAGAATAGTGGCCAGAAGGTGAGGAACAATGCCAAGTGTGCAACCAAGAGAGGCGAAGAAACTCGACTTACGCCCGTACATTAATCCAGTAGAGACAGTAAAGATGACTCCCGTACCAGGGATAAGCACAACAACCAACGATGTGAACAAGAACTCAGTAGTGAACATGCGTAATGACTCCTCTACAGGCCTGACGTTTTTGCTCAGTCACCAGTTTGGAGCGTCAGCGGAGAACCGGACGCTGCAGCCCTTGGTTAAAAAGACCTATAACGACTTTGTCGAGCTACATGCCTGTTTTGGCGACGAATTTCAGGAGTTTTGATAGCTCAGCTTAACGTCGATGCCACCAAATGCGCGGCTTTATAGTGGAAGCGAAGCCGCAACGAAAAAGCCGCCGCTGTGCTTGGTATTGTTAGAGCCTGCCCGAAAATCACTCATGCTGTAATACATTGATGAGCTTCCCAAAAGGATCACGGATATAGAATCTGCGAACGCCCCAAGGCTCGCTTACTGGCCCGTACTCAACCTCAATATTGTGGTTCTTCACTGTCTCCAAAACTGCTTCAAGGCTGTCAACTTCTATAGACACATCAGGAACCGGGGTACCAGATCCGCCCTGCGAAGCCACGCTTAACTGCGTGGTCATTTTCTCGCCTGAGCTATAGGTTCTTAACCACCCATGATCCATTACCACGTCTAGTCCGAAAACGGCAGAATAAAACTTCTCCGCGTCTTCAGGGTTGGACGCTGCAATGTTCAATACTATACGTTTTACCGTCATTCCCCCTCCCGAAGCAGGCTTCATCTAGCTCTAACGCCAGTAGTAATGGGCGGAAACGGAGCGCAGCGTAGTTGGCGCCCCGTTTACCACATGGTTAAGAGGCGATCTGCTTCCACATGACATCAACCGTCTCGCCCCTATATTCGCATCGCTCCAAATGACACCAGCCAAGGTTTTCATAAAGTTTCGAGGCGAACTCGGTGTAGAGATACCAGACATTAGCATTTGAGCGGACTGCCTCATCTTCGCACCGAGCAATCAATTTGGTTGCTATTCCTTGATGCCGGAAGCCCTCTTTTACATAAACAGCTGCCAACCAAGGGGATAAATCCAGCTTAGTGTCCATATCGTTCTGTACTAGCGCAGCTGAACCAATAAGCTGACTCCCTGACGTGGCAATAAAGATTGAAGGAATACCCCCTCGCCCCGCAGCTTTAGCGATTGCTTCGGCTCGCCCTTCCAGAGTAAGCGACGGATTAAGATGCTGCCACTCTGCGTGGTGAAGCTCCGCTAACTCGGCGATGAACTCCTTCTTATCAGCCAGAGGAAGGATTTCCACAGTCTTTGCCTCTTAACGCTAGGGCTGAGCCGCGGCCATTAGGGCGTCGGCTCGAGCCCATTGTGGGGCCACAGTGACACCTAGTTATCCCAAGCTGACACCGGCGACATCAATAGACTTGATAGAGCGCTCTCAAACTCAGGGTGTCTATGTTCGTGCTTTTGCCGGGTACATGAGTGTGCTATACGTAGCTCGTATCTTGCAGTTGGTGTCCTCGATTGCCCTGCCGATGTTATGCGGTAGCCAATAATAGTCGTATAAGAACGCAAGAACCGAGGTGAACGATGCGCCCGCTTTTCCTGTTGCCAACGCCTATCTCTGGGAAGACAAGCCGAGATTTCTTACGGCTGGGCCGGCCAACGGCAAGACTTGAGCCGTACCGCACCTCAGTCGACGCATTGCGATGATCCGCCTCTGGTTCGAGTTCCACCCCCTGTTGATCCTGCTGTTCCTGCTGATTCTATTTCTAGCTTCCGGAGCTTTGATCCACTGGCTCCAGTTTCATTCTTCACTCAGCACTCGCCTCAAGGGTAGCGCTCTAGGCTTGCCGACCTTCGTGGCCGTTTCGACCTTGTTTGCGCTGTTCGCGTCCTTCCTGCTCGCTGACACCATGGCCCGGAAAGATCGAGCGTCCCAAGCCGTGCAAACCGAAAGTGCGGCGATCTTCGGCCTCGGCGTCGCCAGTGAAACGACAATAGACAGCGAAGGAAGGATCCGCGCGGCAATTCTCGACTACGCTGACTCGGTGGTGGAAGACGAATGGCCGCGCCTGCTTCAGGAAAGCGGCAGCAGCAGGACGGAAAAAGCGCTGCTAGAACTGTTGCGCGCCGTTCGAGACGCCGCGAATGATGAGGGCTACTCGGCCACGGCCCATGGTCAGATGCTGGCGCTGGCACAAGATATTGTCGACGCGCGGACAGATCGCATCGCCGTTGTGGCCAATCATTACCAGAAATTCTCGTGGAGTGCCTTGTTCCTGCTCGGCTTCCTGACGCAATTTGTGATGGGCATGGGATTCCTCGATCGGGCGTCTTCGAACCGGCACGCGATTGTCGTCTTCAGCCTCGCTGCGGTCGTCGCCCTATGGCTGATTGCCATTCAGGATAACCCCTTCCGGGGAGCGGTCCAGGTCTCACCCGAGGCCATCGAACAGGCGGTGAGCACCTGGCGCGATTGAGTCCGATTAGAAACCGGCATTCGGCAGGCGGGCGAATTCATGACAACATCGGTTGTCCAGACCCACTCGACTCTTGAACGCTAAGACTTAGGCCTATGACAGTGAACACTCTCCATCACAGTAAAAAAACGAAAAAGCCTGTTCGCAAAGGCCTGCACCCGAAGAATCAACACAACCAAGGCTATGACTACCCTGCTCTGGTAAAAAGCCACCCAGATCTCGCCCCCTATGTGAAACCGAACGCTTATGGCGACCTTTCCATCGATTTCGCAGATCCATTGGCAGTAAAAACGCTCAACGCCGCGTTATTAAACCGGCACTACAACATTATCGATTGGGATATTCCAGAAGGCGCGCTTTGCCCTCCCATCCCCGGCAGAGCCGACTATATCCATTACATGGCTGACTTAATTGGGCTTGGGCGTGAACAGCCCAACATCAAGCTGCTCGATATAGGGACGGGAGCCAATGGGATCTACCCGCTACTGGCCTGCCAAATTTACGGCTGGCAGTGTGTCGGTAGTGACATTAATCCTCAGTCGCTTGAGAACGTCGCCGCGATTATCACCCACAACCCCACACTCAAAGATCGCTTCACGCTGCGCACTCAGCACGATAAAAACCATATCTTTGAAGGGATCATTCAAGCGGGAGAGTTCTTTGACGTCAGCGTATGCAACCCACCCTTCCATGCCTCGCTCGATGAAGCACTTAAAGGTAGCCAACGTAAACTCAATAACCTTGCGCGTAGTCGCGGTGAACAAAAAGCAGAAGCCAAGTCGCCTACCCTGAATTTTGGCGGACTGGAAGCAGAGCTTTGGTGTAAGGGGGGCGAACAGCTGTTTCTTAAAAAACTGATAAGAGAAAGCCAGGTGTATTCGACTCAATGCCGCTGGTTTAGCAGCCTGGTTTCAAAAGCCGACAATGTTAAGCCTGCCAAGAAGTTGATTCGCAAGCTCGGTGCCGTTGATAGTCGGGAAATAGAGATGAGGCAGGGAAATAAGGTTACGAGGGTGTTGGCCTGGACGTTTATGTGAGGCATTACTGGGGTGGGGTATGATTATTCGAGGTCTGCCGTGGCATTACTCTGGTATAGGCACATCGCCGGGGATGGGAAAAAGAGAAGTGGAGGCGAAGCCGCAATGGAGCCGACGCCGCCGTGCCTGTGATTGTTAGGAACTGCCGATTCATCTCGTAGCGAGATGATATCCGCTACGCCACCGGCAACGACTCACTGCTGCCCCAGTCGGCCCAGGAACCGTCGTACAGCGACAGCTGAGTATACCCGGCCAGCTCGGCCGCCAGTAGGATGATGCAGGCGGTGATGCCGGAGCCACAGGAAAACACCAGTTGGTGTCCGTTGCTGGGCTGAAGGGAGGGAGCAAGGTGGGCAAACGTTGACGCCAACTGGCTGGCTGGCTTGAACCGATAGCCCTCCAGCACCTCTGTAAACGGCAGGTTGAGGGAATTGGGGATGTGGCCACCGCGCACACCAGGCCTGGGTTCTGGCGCTTGCCCCAGGAAACGTGCCTGTGATCGCGCATCGATGACCGTTACTTGCTCGTCCTCCAGGTGCTGGAAAACGTAGGCTGAATCTCGAACCAGGGTGTCGTCGAGCTTGCCAACCACGCTGCCATGCTTGGCCGCATCCGGCACCGGAGCAGAAACGGTGTCCCGACCTTCGGCCAACCACTGCGGCAGGCCGCCATCCAGAACAAACACCTGTTTGAGGCCCATAGCCCGCAGAATCCACCAAGCGCGTGGTGACGAGTAGATACCCTGATCGTCGTACAACACCACCAGGCTCTCGGGCTCGATGCCCAATCTACGGGTCTCCGCCGTGACCTGCTCTTCCGTCGGGAAGGCGTGGGCTTGGGAAGCTCCGGTATCACAAAGCGCTCCTTCCAGGTCGATCCGGAAACTTCCCGGGATCAACATCGGACGGTCATAAATGATCGGCTCCTTACCAACGACATTGGCCATGCTAGCGTCGATCAGTACCAAATGTTCGTTATCCAGATTCTCCTGCAGCCAGTCGGTGGTCACGAGGGGGGAAGGCATGGCGTTCTCCGGTCTAGGTCGATAGGTAACAGTACACGATCGCGGACGGGCGCGACCAGCAAGTTGACGCGGAGCGCGTCATCCGCAGCATGCTGATCGACGAACTACACTAATAGCCGACACAGGCGAGGATTTCAGCAGCCGTGCCAAACCTCGCAATCAGGCCTGATATCACTTCGGGACTACTTATCTCGCAGCCGCAACTCTCCTCATCTGAGGATATTGCAGCATCCTAACGCCCGGCTTGGCGGCGCGCCGGAGCGACAGCCCAGGCGCGTCCGACAGCCGCCGCTTGTTAACCCCTTAGCTCAAGATCTTCTCGGATTACCTCTGGATGACGGAAAGCTATCTCGATGAGTGCTTTTGCCGGCCCGGAGGGTTTACGTCGACCTTGCTCCCACTCCTGCAGGGTACGCGGAGAAATATGCAGCACCTCAGCAAACTCTACCTGTGTCAGGCCAGTTTTGCCGCGGGCCTCTGCAACTTCGTTGGGCTCAACACGACTGACTCGTGCAGCTTTGCCCGCTTTCATCTCTTTAACAGATTGGAGCAGCTTGTTACCAAGTTCCTCTGCACTCAGGGTCTCGTTAATCATTTTCCAGTGCCTCACGAATCGACTTCAGGATATGCGCGGGTATGTTATCCTTAGCGTCCTTTTTGTAGATCATCAACAACCAGATCTCACCATTAGCCAACCTGGTGAAGTAGATGACTCGCACCCCTCCACGCTTTCCTGAACCCGCCACCGACCAACGAATTTTTCTACACCCGCCACTGCCTGGAATGGGATCCCCAATTTCCGGGTTGGCTGCTAACCAGGCGAAGAAGGAACTCCGCTCCTCCTCAGTCCAGATTTTTCTGGCATCTGCTTCGAATGTAGGGGTTTCGATGATGGTAAACATGACGACCAATATACGTCATTGACGGACTTTTGCAATATGGATGATTGGAGGGGTTAACGCCTGATTTAAGCCGTGCCGCGAAGCAGCATCGGCTTGGACGAATTGTTAGGCCGCACCACGACTCTCGAGATGCTGCGCGAAACGAAGTAGGTAGCCATCCGGGTCTTGAACAAGGAACTCGCGCCGCCCTTTTTTAGATCGGGCGAGACCGAGTACCACGTGTCCTTAACTTCCCTAAAGATGGTCACGCCGGCAGCCACCAAAGCAGAATGAACCGTATCGACGTCCGGGACCTCGATCTGGAAGTTAATGCCTCGCCCAAGTGGGCGATCAAGAGGGATGACATTCCATCCGCGCTCGTGCTGTTGTTCCAACATCAGCTGAGCGTGCCCAAGTTCTAGGTAGGCGAACTGAGGGTCGTCTCGCTGAAATCGAATAGAAAAGCCAGCAATTGTGTAAAAGCGAAGCGAGACTTCGATCTGCTCGACCGTGAATTCAGGTACAAGAGCGTTCCAGTTCGGTTCTTCGGGCATGTGAGAGAGTCCTCGGCGACTTGTGCGACAAAGCTCCGCTAATGTGCGCCGCCTGCGGCGTCACCATTGAGTGGCTTGTTAGCAGATTCTGCCTGAAGACGCTCCACCAGCCACACTTTGATGATTGATTGACGGGTAACGCCTATGCGTGCAGCCTCACGATCCAACGACTCGACAACCCAAGCCGGGAAATCGACGTTGATTCGCTTTTGTTCCTGATTAACGCGGCGAGCAGAGGACAAATCGAGGTCATCGACGATATCTTCCTGCCCTTCTTCAAATTTCTTGTCGAAGTCTTTAGCTTTCATAGAGCTCAACCTCCTTCTTACGGGAACGTCTGACTGAAATCAGACGAATACAAGCATCCCTGTATGTGACGACAGCCGACCAGTGCTTTTCACCAATCTTGCCTATCAGCAAAAACCTCTGCTCATCCTCTGATTTAGCGCGGATCTCCAGCAGGTATGGATCTTTCCATAGCCCTTGGGCAGCAACGAAATCTATACCGTGCTTGTCCAGATTGGCCTTGCTTTTGGCTTCGTCGAATTCAAACTCATCCATGAGTACAAATTATTCCTTTTTTACTCAACCCGCAAGATTCGGAAGGAAGCTGTAGCTGCTAACGCCCGCCATCACCGGTGACAAAGCCGCAGCGCAGCGGAGGTTTTGGCATCCGGTGCATAGCCTGGTTATGTGTGTTTAGTCGACAACGAATAGCTTAGCGCCTCGCTCTGTCGATGAACGGTGAAGCTCGGCATTATCTGCGACCTGATAGCTCGAACCGGGACTGAGTAAGAAATGCCGACCGTCTTCTAGTTCAGTATGAAGCTCGCCTTCCAGACAGAGAAGTATGTGCCCCTTGGCACACCAATGATCGGCCAGATAGCCTGGGCTGTACTCAACCATTCGCACTCTGATGTCGCCGAAGTTTCGAGTTTTCCAGTAAGCCACACCCTGTTCCCCAGAGTGCTCGGTCTTCTCAACTTCAGACCAATCAGTAACCCCAAAAGGCAAATTAGTGATGTTCAAGACTGTTCCTCCTTAAGCACATAACGCTGAACTTTGCGGCAATTTTGGAGCCGCGAAGCGGCGGAAAAATTGTCCGCCAACAGTGAATTGCTAGGGGGTATCTATACATTGCAAAATGAACGATACGCGCTCATGAACATTGTCACGTGGTACTTCTACTGTTTCGTAGCCCCATTGCGAATACCACTTTTTCATACCTTCAAAAACTTCTATAGATTCCTCAAAACTTTGATCACGCTCTGAGTCTTTAACGTAAATTTCTTCCCATGGGGGAAGCAGGAAAACAACGCCGTTATAGGGAAACTGTTGGACGTACTGCTCAATTTTATCGCGTTTTAACGCTCCCACTGCATTAAGCACATACAGTGCGTCCAGCACCCCGCGATCAAAGAATACAGCATGGTCGCAGGAAGCTGCACTTCGGTATTTTTCAACATCCGAACTGAGAATCGCTTGGCCGAAAGAAATCGGGTCTGGTCGAGGTGATAGCCCAGCCGTTAATCGTTCTTTGATGATTCGACGGGCAGCCTCCGTCACGACGCGATATCCACGACCCTCTAGGGCATTAAGGATTGTAGTTTTGCCGCCACCGGGGCCGCCAGTGACTACGAATCGATGGTTCATTTCACCCCTAACGCCCGGCTTTAGGGCTGGCTTATAGCCGCGCAGCGGCGGAAAGGCCGTCCCAGCCCCGAAGGGGCGATAACAGCCGTTTGTTAGCCTTACTCACTGATTCGCACCATTTCGTTTGCCAATACTGATTTTCCGTTGTATGACGCCTCAAACTCCCCAGTAACCGTAAAACCGTATTTATGGTACATGGATTTTGCTGGCAAGTTGCTCTTCGCAACGTATAGTTTAGTAGGAGTCCCAACCTCAGCAATCAGATGATCAAACAACGCGCTACCAACCCCTTCGCCACGATACAACGGATGGACAAAAAGAGATCTAATTTCATTTTGGTAAATAGCACCATAGCCAAGAATACCACCGTCCTCATAAACAAAAATTTCGGACTCCATGAGATCTCGAAGTCGTTTCTCGTCCTCCTTCAGGGGCAATAACTGGAATACCTCTCGCTCAAAGCGGAGTTCGTCCAGCTTCGACAGCGAGTAAATTTCGTTCACTTTCTCAAAATCGCTTTCTTGAAATTTCCGTATCATCATAGAGGCTAACGCTGCCAACACGCGCAGCTTTGGAGTGTAGGCATAGCCGCAACGGAAAAGCTGTCGCTGTGCTTGGCCTGGTTATGCATTTTTACCTGTATACAGAGGACTAGCACCATTATTTGTTGCCAGCCACTGCTCGAACCCTTCTATGGTTCGGCCACCTATGTTCAGAGTAAGCTCAACGCCGAAGATCGAAACCACAGAATAGTACTCCGAATAATCTGTGATAATCATGTCGAGCTCATGGAGAATTTCGTAGCTCTCCGTACCGTCGTTAAAAACTTCGTTAACCGGATGAAGGGTTCGGGCTATAAATGGCCAATCTTCGCCTTCGTTAAAGCGTACGTGCCTTCTCAGTTCATCAAGTGCGCTCTGTTCTACAATCTCCGTATTCCAAGAACTAACTTCCTGTGTCTTATGAACTAAAACCTCTAGGCCAACTTTTCCTAAAAATCGCCCCATCAGGCGTTTGCCTGGAAGGTCCAACCCATCTGAAGCATTCCATGCTGGAACTCGACCACGTTTTGAAGGAACTTGCATTCCAGCTCTCAGGTGCCGAAAAATCGGAGACTCCAACAAGGGCCTCTCAACTTTTCTGGCGAAGTACTGATTGCAGTTGTGGCAAACAGCCCCCGGCGGAAGAATATGGTTAACGTTCCCCATCGACTCCGGGATTATGTGCTCACGGGAGCGTTCATTCTTCGTATCTGCTTGGCCGCAAATTCTGAGTGCAACACCTGACCAAACCGGTAGGGTGTTGTATCCATGTCATATTCTGAACTCTGCACTGAAGAACGTGCCACGATCCATGTCAGCTTCGCGCAAGGCTTGAGCATCAGGAAGGTAGCGGCCCTGCTCGAGCGCTCCCCGGCAACGATTAGCCGAGAAATACGGCGCAATAGATCGTCCGATGGCAGCTATCGTGCGCCACATGCGCAACAATGCCGTGATCACCGTCGAGACGGTTGTCGACCAAGGCGCAAACTGCTTCCTGGCAGCCCTCGGTTCGCCCTGATTCAGCACATGCTGCGTCGGCGCTTGTCTCCCGAACAGATCAGCGGCAAGCTCAAGCATATGAATATCCCTGACCTTCGAGACGCCTACGTCTGCCGAGAAACGATCTACAGTGCCATCTACGCGTTGCCCGTCGGTGAACTGAGAAAGGAGCTGATCCATTGTTTGCGGCAAGGCAAGCCAACCCGTAAGCCGCGCCGTGGCCAGGTCGACCGGCGCAACCAGATCCCGGACATGGTCAGCATCCATCTCCGCCCTCCAGAGGTGGAAAAACGTGAATTTCCTGGCCACTGGGAAGGCGACCTGATCAAGGGCAAGAACAATGCATCGGCTGTCGGCACCCTTGTCGAACTCAAAAGCGGTTACCTGATCCTAGCGAAGATGAACGATGCGACTGCTACCTCTGCTGTAGAAGGCTTCAGCGCAGCGCTGAATCGCATGCCGTTGGCCGCACGGAAGAGCATGACGTATGACCAAGGACGTGAGATGACGCAGCACGCCAAGGTCACCCAGAATACTGGTGTCGCTATCTACTTCTGTGACCCACACAGCCCATGGCAGAGGGGCGCCAACGAAAATATCAATGGGCTCATACGACAGTACTTGCCCAAGGGAACGGATCTATCGATCTATAGCCAGCAAGAACTGGATGAGATCGCGCTTGAGCTGAACATGCGCCCGCGAAAGCGCTTCGACTTCAAGTGCCCTATTGAGGTGATGAGCGAGGAGCTGGCGAAGTACCATGAGGTTCCGTCATCGACACATTGACGGTGTTGCACTCAGAGCCTGCATCCGCCATGATTCTGTTCACTTTGGGTCGTTAACTGACTAGACCCAACTTTCAAAACGAGCCCATAAACCCTCGCAGGATATTCCTTTATCAATGCTCACGCGCTGACAACGTCGCCAGTGGCCTTCTGCACTCCATCTGCATAACGAAAGGCTAACTCCTCAACCACCTTAGCACCTGAGCATCGGCTCTGCCCTTTACTCTGCGATTTTTTCATGGGAAGCGTTGTTGCAAAATATCATGTTAATCATGAACTCCACAGCGCTTAAGGCCTTTGATAGCCAAGTCGCCGATATCACGCTTGGCGCTGGCCCTCAATCGACGGCGTAGTGTCACTGTGCCAAGATCATCATGAATCATTGACCCGCAGAAAGAGGAGCACAGAACCACCATGCCTGAGGATTCCTTCTGGTTGGAGCTGTTGAGCAACCGTCTGGTGAGCTCGATTGCGCTCGTGGCGATTCTTATAACGCTGCGCATCCTTGCCGTGCGCGTCATCCGCGGGCGAGAAGAGATTTTGTCCGATTACCGTCGCGCCTGGCTGGCCAGGATCCGCAACGTTGCCGTCATCCTTACGTTACTCGGCCTGGCGTTGATCTGGCTGCCTTCCCTGCACGCCTTTGCGCTGTCCATCACCGCCTTCGCCGTGGCCTTGGTGATCGCGACCAAGGAGCTGATTCTTTGCCTTTCGGGCACCGTGCTGCGTATTGTCAACCAGCCGTTCGAGATTGGCGACTGGGTCGAAATCGGCGACCTGCGCGGCCAGGTGGTCGACGAAACCATGCTGGCAACGACCCTGCAGGAAATCGGCGGCGCGGTGGGACGTTTTGAATACTCCGGCAAGACCATCGTGGTGCCCAACAGCATTTTCCTGACCACGCCGATCCAGAATCAGAACTTCTTCAAGAAGTGGGTGTATCTTGAAGTCTGCGTCGTTTTAGAGCCCAACGTGGATATGCGATCCGAACTGCCAGCCCTTGAGGAGGAGGTGGCATCGCTTCATGCCCCGCATTCCGAATTGGCCCAACGCTACAGCGAAGTGATCAGAAAACGCAGCGGCATCGACATCGCCGATCCACGCCCTCGCGTGACTCTTTCGACCACAGACATTGGCAAGCAGCGCATCGGCGTCACGCTTTTCTGCCCCACGCCCAGCGCCTTTGATATGGAGCACGCCATCAACGACGCTGTGCTGCGCCGTTATTGGCATTTGCGCAATGTGACGAACGCCTCTGCCCCCGCGTGACTAGAAATCGCCTAGTTTCATTTATTGGCAATGAACACGGTAAGCTTGGTCGCACACCACTGCTGAGTAACAATCTCGATGATGATATCCCACTGGATACTCGGCCCTGGCGCCATTGGCCGCCTGTTGGCGCACTCGCTCTCGCCCATGGCGGCGGTCACGCTGATTGGTCGTCGGGCGCTGGCTGAGCAACAATGGCTTACCACACCGGAAGGCGAGCAACGGTCGCAGCTCCTTAATACGTTTACGGTGGCCCAACTGGCTTCTGAAACGCATGCGCCACCTGCCTTTGTGCATATCACCACCAAAGCCATGGCGGCTGAAGCGGCGCTTGAAAGCATTGCAAAGGTCATCCCTTCGACTACCCCGCTGGTGCTTTGGCAAAACGGCTTTCTGGCACAGCCGCGGATTACCCAGGTATGGCCTGGGCCGGTGCTCTGCGCCACCACTACTGAAGGCGCTTATTTAACCGGCGGCGATGGCGTGGTGCATGCGGGGCGCGGGGCGACGTTTATTGGCGATTTGAATAACCAGCACGGTGCTCTGGCGGAAGCGCTGGCGCAGACGTTAACCCAGGTGGGGTTTGCCGCGACGGCAGTGGACGATATTCGAAGCCGCCTGTGGCAGAAGCTGGCGGTGAACGCGGCAATTAACCCACTTGTCGCGCTGCATGGGGTGCGCAACGGCGAGTTGCGTGAAGCAGCGTATGCAGGCCGGGTGAAAGCCATAGTGAAGGAAGTCGCGGCGATCATGCAGGCTGAAGGCATTCAGCCACCGAATGGTGGCCATGGCGAAGACGCATGGCGAGCGCTGGTCTTGCAAGTGGTGGAGAACACCGCCAATAACAAGGCCTCGATGCTTCAGGATGTAGAGGCCAAACGCCCCACCGAGCGCGAGGCGATTTTGGGGCCATTGATCGAAAGCGCCCGTCACCACCACTTGCCGCATGGCGTTCTGCAGGCACTTGATGATGAAATCACCGCATTAGAAGTGGGTTATTCAGTTTCGGCTACCTAAGCCATGAGGACCTTGGCTCACGCCACCGGAATCATCACCACCTTGCGGAAGCTGGGGCGTTCGGTGAGCGCTTGATACCAACGCTCCAAATGGGGGCGTGGCTGCCAGCTAAGGCCGCAGTTGAGCAAGTTGTAGACTGACGGCGCGATGGCAACATCACCCAGACCAAACGCTTCGCCAGAGAACCAGCGCTGCGTGGCAAGCGCGTCATCCATCATGCTAAACAACCCTTCACAGACCTTAAGGGACGCTTCAATGGCCGCATTGTCACGCTGTTCCGGTGGCGTTCTGACATAGCCCGCTAAAATAGCGCGATGCGTGGGCGAAAGCGCGCCAATCGACCAATCCATCCATTTTTCTGCTTGGGCGCGTTGGGCGGGTTCCTCAATCCAGAACTTACCCTCGCCGTACTGGGCCGCTAGGTAACGGATGATGGTGTTGGATTCCCACAGCAGACTGTCGGTGGCATCGTCACGAAATAACGGCACTAGCCCATTGGGGTTCATGGCTAGGTATTCCGGTGTGTTATTTACCCCGTGATGCAGCCCGGCCTGTATCTGCTCGTAGGGCAATGCCAGCTCATCCAGCACCCAGCGGACTTTCTTGACGTTGGTGGAAGTATCGCGACCCCAGAGTGTGATCATGGCCATTCCTTTATGCGTTAGACGCGTTGTCCTGATAAAACCGCATCAAGCTTGAAAAGTCGAGTTTGCCGTTACCGCCTGCTTTATGGAAGGTAAATAGCGAACGAGCGGCGGACCCCATGGGCACGGGCGAGGCACTTAGCTGACTGACATCCATGGCAAGCCCCAAATCTTTGATCATCAAGTCGACCTGGAAACCGCCTTGATAGTCTTTCGACGCAGGCGCATTTTCCATTACCCCTGGGTAGGGGTTATACACATTCAGCGCCCAGTTGCCGCCGGAGCTTTGTTTCATGATTTCTGACAGCACCGCCGGGTCTAGGCCGTTCTTGACGCCCATGTTGATGGCTTCACAGGTGCCCGCCATCAGGATCGACAGCAGCATGTTGTTGCACACCTTGGCGATTTGCCCGGCCCCATGGTCGCCGGCGTGGAAGATGTTTTTGCCCATGGCGTCCAGTACCGGTTTGGCCTGTTCGAACTGGGCTTCACTGCCGCCGACGATAAACGTCAGCGTGCCTGCCTGAGCGCCGCCTACGCCGCCAGAAACCGGCGCATCGACAAAGCCGATGCCCTTTTCGGCGCCGATGGCGGCTACGCTTCGGGCCGTATCGGCATCGATGGTGGAGCAGTCGATAACGATGGCGCTTGATTTAATAACGTCAAACAGCGGCGCGTCGCCTTCGGCGTACAGGCCCATCACATGCTTGCCTGCAGGCAGCATAGAGATCACAACGTCGGCGTCTGCCACGGCCTCCTGGGCGGAGCTTGCCACTTCGCAGCCCTGGGATTTTGCGGTGTCCAACGCGCTGGCTGAAAGGTCAAAAGCACGTACCTTAAAGCCTCCCTTGACCAAGTTAGCGGCCATCGGGCCACCCATATTGCCTAGACCGATAAATGCGACAGTTTTCATGGCGATTGTCCTTGTTATAAGTAAGCTAAAGGTCAGTAAAAATTAGTGAAGATCGTCGAGCGGGTTATTTGCCCACGGCGGTGTTAGCAGTTCATCAATGAAAGATGCCTCCACCGTGGCCACATCGGGGTAGGTCCAGTTGGGCTTGCCATCTTTATCCACCAGCAAAGCACGCACGCCTTCGGGGAATTCTCGGTGGCGGCAACACTGCACCGAAAGCGCCAGCTCAGCCTGGAACACTTCGGCCAATGACATGTACTTAGCGCGCTTGAGCTGTTCATCAATCAGCTTGATGGACACCGGGCTACCGTGGGCCAGTGTTTTTTGCGCTTTGCCAAACCACTTGTCGTCGCTTTTAACACCGGCTATGGCCGCCACAATTTGCTCGACGGTGTCGTGGTCCATCAACTCGCGGATCAGCGGCGAGAATTTATACACCGGCGCTTCCAACTCTTCGAAAACAGGTCGTGAGGCGTGCTCAAGCTCGCGCAGAATACGATTAACCACCCCATGGGTATCGGTCTGCTCGCCTTCGCCCCAAGCGGCGTCAGTTAACTTTTGCGCTAGCGCATCGCGCTGGTGGCTGGCAATGGCTCGGTCAGCAAGGCCCAGATGAACGGCATCCGGTGCGTTGATTTGGCTGCCGGTCATGGCAAGAAACCGGCCGGTGCCGTTGGGCAAACGGTTCAGAAACCAGCTGGCGCCCACATCCGGGTAAAGCCCAATGGTGACCTCGGGCATCGCCAGGCGCGAGGTTTCGGTCACCACCCGGTGGCTGCTTGCGCTAAGCAGGCCCATACCGCCGCCCATGACAATACCGTTGCCCCAGCAAATCACCGGCTTTGGGTAGGTGTGCAGGGCGAAATCCAAACGGTACTCGTGGTTAAAAAAGCGCTCCGGAAAGTCGGGGTCGCCCTCACCTTTTATGGCTTTATAAAGGTTGACCACATCGCCACCGGCGCAAAAGGCTTTTTCCCCTACGCTATCGAGCAGCACGGCAACCACGCGTTCATCGTCCTGCCAATCAGCTAAGCGAGGCAGCATTTCGTCGATCATTTCCAGGGTCAGGGCATTCAGCGAACGCTCAGCATTGAGGGTTATTTCTGCAATGACGTGGCCGTCCTGGGTGGGGTGTTCGGTAAACAGTACGCTACTCATCTAACCATCCTTATTTCGGGCAATCACCATAACGATAAGATCCACACGGCAGCGCTACAGCTCGGCAGCCCCCTCCGCCAGCACGCGGCGTGAAATGATCAGGCGCATGATCTCATTGGTGCCTTCAAGAATACGATGCACGCGGGTATCGCGCACAAAGCGTTCCATTGGGTATTCCTTGATATAGCCGTTACCGCCATATAACTGTAGCGCTTCGTCGCACACCTTAAAGCCTACATCGGTGGCGAAACGCTTGGCCATGGCGCAATAGGTGATCGCATCGGCATCGCCCGCATCCAGCTTAGTGGCCGCTAAACGCACTAGCTGACGCGCAGCGACCAGCTCAGTGACCATATCGGCCAGGCGGAACTGGAGCGCCTGAAAGTCCGCCAGGCGCTTGCCAAACTGCTTGCGCTCCAGCATATAGGCCCGCGCCTCGTTGATGGCCTGCTGAGCCGTACCAATCGAGCAGGTGGCAATGTTGATTCGTCCACCATCCAGGCCTTTCATTGCGATTTTGAAACCATCGCCTTCCTTGCCCAGCAGTTGGCTCGCGGGCACGCGTACGTCTTCGAAGGTGATCATGCGGGTTGGTTGGCTATTCCAGCCCATTTTGGCTTCTTTGCGCCCGTAACTGATGCCGTCAGCATTGGCCTCCACCACAAAGGCGGAAACGCCACCAGCGCCCTCTCCCCCGGTGCGCGCCATTACGATCAACACATCGGTACTGCCCGCGCCGGAAATGAACATTTTGCTGCCGGTTAGCAGGTAGTCATTTCCATCGCGCTTGGCGGTGGTTTTTAACGAAGCCGCGTCGGAGCCGGAGTTGGGCTCGGTGAGGCAGTAAGAGCCAAGCAGTTCGCCGCTAGCGAGCTTTTCACCCCACTGCCCAACGGCGTCAGGCGTGCCAAAGTCTGCAAGCATCCAAGTGACCATATTATGGATGGTGAGGTACGCGGTGGTTGAGGTGCAGCCCATGGAGAGCTGCTCGAAGATGATGCTGGCATCCAGCCTGGAAAGGCCAAGCCCGCCGACGCTTTCCGGCGCGTAAAGCGAGCAAAAGCCCAACTCGCCCGCTTTGCGTATTACATCAACGGGGAAAATAGCCTCCTGGTCCCACTCGGCGGCATGGGGGGCCAACTCGTTTTGGGCAAAGGCGCGCGCCATATCGGCAAACGCAACCTGGTCTTCGCTTAGCTCAAAATTCATAGCGTGTCTCCGCTGAAAGCCGCCCACTTAATCCCAATCGTTTTAAGCGCGCGCTTTCGTTGTTGTGATTGTGTGCTCGAAGCGTGTTGGCCGGTGAAGCCAAAGGGGTTAATTGACGTTTACGTTAACTTATATTTTAAGCCTATCGCAAGCAACTATCTTGCTTCCTCGACCTTTGGCGTAGGCAGATGCTTGGCATAAAAAAAGGGTGCCAAACGGCACCCAACAATGGACAGACTCGGTACGGCTGTATCGATAACACAGCAGAATTTACTTAAAGTTTTTGCGGTACATTTTGCCAAGCTCTCCCACAATACCGCTGCGAAAACTCAGTACGCAGACTACGAAAATAATCCCCAGGATGACGCTCACCCAGTTGCCCAACGGCGACTGAGCAAGGAGATGCTGGAGACTAACCACTAGGCTTGCCCCCATTACCGGGCCTAGCAAGGTGCCAACACCGCCCAGCAGCGTCATCAGAATCACTTCGCCCGACATATGCCAATGGGCATCCGTCAGCGAGGCTAGCTGGAACACGACGGTTTTAGTAGAGCCTGCCAATCCCGCAAGCGCCGCCGAGATAACGAAGGCCACCAACTTGTAAGCGTCCACGTTATAGCCAAGCGATACCGCACGCGGCTCGTTTTCGCGAATGGCCTTGAGCACCTGCCCGAAGGGCGAATGCACCGTACGCTGAATCAACGCAAAGCCAAACACAAAGATCGCCAGCACGAAATAATACATCGCCACGTTATTACGCAGACTAATAAAGCCAAATAGCTCTCCGCGCGGTACGCCGTGAAGGCCATCTTCGCCCCCAGTAAAGGGTGCCTGAACGTAAACAAAGAACATCAGTTGCGCCAGCGCTAACGTCACCATGGCAAAGTAGATACCCTGACGGCGAATCGATAGCACACCAAACACTAGCCCCAACAGGGTTGCCATTAACGTTCCGGCGAGAATACCCAACTCCGGCGTAAGGCCGGGGTAACTGGCCAGCAAATAGCCGGTCACGTAACCGCCACTGGCCAGAAAGGCTGCATGGCCAAACGATAGCAAGCCCGCATAGCCCAGCAATAAGTTGAACGCGCAGGCAAACAGCGCAAAGCAGAGAATTTTCATCAAAAAGACAGGGTAGGCCACAAAGGGGGCTACCAGCGCTATCGCCACCAGCGCGACAAGGAACAGCGTACGCCGCTGTTTGGCCCGCCGCTGCCGCTCGATGACGACCGAAGGGGCCGTTGCGTGTTGAGATTGCGTCATGATTTACGCCTCCTTACCGAACAGCCCTGAGGGGCGTAACAGCAGCACTAAGATCATCACCAGGAAGATCACCGTATTGGCCGCCTCGGGGTAGTATACTTTGGTTAACCCCTCAATAATGCCCATCGACAACCCCGTAATGATGGCGCCTAAAATCGACCCCATACCGCCAATAACGACGACGGCAAACACCACAATCAAAAGGCTTGAGCCCATGGTGGGCGAAACCGGATAAAGCGGCGCCGCCAAGACGCCAGCAAAAGCCGCCAAGCCGACCCCAAAACCATAGGTCAGCGTAATTAGCAGCGGCACATTAACGCCGAAGGCCTGCATTAACTGGGAGTTTTCAGTCCCGGCCCGCAGGTACGCACCCAATCGAGTACGCTCGATCATGAACCAGGTGAATAGGCACATAGCCAACGCGGCGACCAGCACCCAGCCGCGATAAACGGGTAAAAACATAAAGCCTAGATTCACCCCGCCTTGTAGCGACTCAGGCATCACATAGCGCGCGCCAGAGATGCCGAAAATATTGACCAACGTGCCCTCGAATATCAGCGCCAGACCAAAGGTCAACAGCAAACCGTAGAGGTGATCCAGATGGGCAATGCGACGAAGCAGAAAACGCTCCATCAGCATACCGAAAGCCCCTACCACCAGCGGCACCAAGATAAGTGCCAGCCAATAATTAATACCCAAATAGCGAAAGCCCAGCAGCGCGGCAAACGCACCCAGCATGTATTGCGCTCCGTGGGCAAAGTTGACGATCTTCAATAGGCCGAAGATGACCGCCAGGCCCAGACTGAGCAGCGCATAGAAGGCCCCATTCACCAGGCCCAGCGTCAACTGCCCCATGAACACGGCCATTGGCACACCGAATATCATCGTCATGGTACGACTCTCCCCGCCATCAAACGGGTAGCAGCCGGTGGCCGCTACCCGAGGGTGGTTGCTTAGTTATTGCGAAGCTTGGTTTAGTTCTGCACCAGCTTGCACTGGCTCTCAGACAGCGGACGGTAAGCTTCTTCGGCGGGAATGGTGCTGAGGATTTCGTAAAGATCCCACTCACCGGTGGATTCCTCGGGCGTTTTCACCTGAGCAAGGTACATATCGTGAATCATGCGGCCGTCTTCACGAATTTGACCGTTGCGAGCGAAGAAGTCGTTGATCGGTTCCTCGGCCATTTTGGCGCGAATAGTTTCAGGGTCATCAGTCCCTGCCGCTTCAACGGCTTTGAGGTAGTGCATGGTGCTTGAGTAGATACCTGCCTGCACCATGGTCGGCATGCGCTCTTCTTCTTCATAGTATCGCTCTGCCCACTCGCGGGACTCTTCGTCCATATCCCAGTACCAACCGGTGGTCAGTAGCAGGTTTTGAGTGGCTTCAAGCCCCAGCGCATGAACATCGTTGAGGAAGATCAGCAGCCCGGCAAGCTGTTGGCCCGAATCGGTCAAGCCAAACTCGCTAGCGGTGGTAATCGCGTTGACGGTGTCGGAACCAGCGTTCGCCAGACCCACAATCTTGGCACCAGAGCCTTGGGCCTGGAGGATGTAAGAGGAGAAATCATTGGTGGGGAACGGATGGCGCACGCTATCAACAATTTCGCCGCCGCTTTCTTCGACCACCTTGGTAACATCGGCTTCCAGGGCATGGCCAAAGGCGTAGTCCGCGGTTAGCATAAACCAACTATCGCCGCCCTGCTCGACCACCGCTTTCGCCGTGCCGTTAGCCAGCGGGTAAGTATCGTACACCCAGTGAATATGGTTAGGAGTGCAATGCTCGTTGGTGATGCTGGAAGCGGCAGACCCCGAGACAATACCCAGGCCGTCGTTTTCCTCCAGTACTTTGGTGACGGCAATGGATACCGACGAGGCTACCAGCCCGGCGACCATATCGACGTTATCCTCGTCAACCCACTCACGCACTGCGTTGGCCCCAACGTCGGCACTATTACGGTCGTCGGCACTAAATATCTCGATAGGCGTACCATTAACGCTGCCACCGAAGTCTTCAACGGCCATTTCCAGCGCGGTTAAGCCACCCGGCCCGGCTAGGTCGCGGTAGGTACCCGACATATCAGCCAAGTAGCCAATGCGAATTTCGTCATCGCTCATTTCTGCCTGAGCAGCAGAAGCCATTAGGCTCGAGGCTGCCGCAGCGGCAATACAGGTAGCTAGCGTTTTTTTGTTAAAGGTCATGCTGTTCTCCTGGCTCTTGGGAGCCTTTGTTGTTGTGGTGCAGGCGAAGCATTAAGTGCGCTTGGTCAAGCGTTAGCTTGGGCATTAGAGCAAAAAGGTCGTGTCGGTGAGTTATACCCCCAGCATTGAATTTAAATGGTCGCGACGTGACGGCAGCTCGGCTGCGCTAATTTCTTCTACGATTTGCCCGTGCTCCATAACGAAGTGGCGATCCGCCAGCGGGGCGGCAAAGCGAAAATTTTGCTCCACCAGCACAATGGTCATGCCGCGCGACTTAAGCTGCTGCAATACTTCACCAAGCTTTTGTACTATCACCGGTGCCAAACCTTCGGTAATTTCATCCAGTAACAGCATGCGCGCGCCGGTACGAAGAATGCGCGCCATCGCCAGCATCTGCTGCTCGCCGCCCGACAGTCGCGTGCCTTGGCTTTTGCGACGCTCGTACAAATTGGGGAACATGGCGTAAATGTCATCCAGGCTCATCCCGCCTGAACGCACGGTGGGCGGCAGCAGTAGGTTTTCGTGTACATCAAGGCTGGCAAAGATGCCCCGCTCTTCGGGGCAATAGCCAATACCTAAACGCGGAATATGGTGCGGCTTCATGTGCAGGGTTTCGTTGCCATTGATCACGATGGACCCGGTACGCCGCCCCACCATGTTCATAATCGCTTTTAGCGTCGTGCTACGCCCTGCCCCATTGCGGCCAAGCAAGGTCACCAACTCGCCGCGCTTTACGTCAAAATTAACCCCGTGAAGGATGTGCGACTCGCCGTAGAAAGCGTGCATGTCTTGAACACGCAACATTTCCAGAGATTGAGCATCCGGCGAGGCAGTATCGGTATGTGGTGCTTGGGTTTCGGCAGTGTTCATACGGCGACGCCCTCTTTTCCAGGACCCTCTTCTTCTGCGGCATCGCTGCCCATATAGGCTTCGCGGACCAACGGATTGCGGGACACATTATCGTAGTCGCCTTCAGCCAGCACCGCGCCTCGCGCCAGAACGGTAATACGGTCACACAAACGGCTCACCACGCTTAGATTATGCTCGACCATCAATACGGTTCGCCCTTTTGAGACGCGTTTAATCAGCGCCACAATGCGGTCAACATCTTCTGCGCCCATGCCCTGTGTAGGTTCATCCAGCAGCATCATAGTGGGATCAAGCGCCAACGTGGTGGCAATCTCTAGTGCTCGCTTGCGGCCGTAAGGCATCTCTACCGTTAACGTATCGGCATACTCAACAAGCCCGACTTCATCCAACAGCGCCAGCGCCCTTTCATTTAAATGGTCAAGTGATTTGCCCGACTTCCAAAAATGAAAGGACGTGCCCAGCGGCCGCTGAAGCGCTACCCGCACATTCTCAAGCGCTGTCATATGGGCGAACACAGCGGAAATTTGAAACGAGCGCACGAGCCCCAGGCGAGCTATTTCATTGGATTTCATCGAGGTAATCGATTTACCACGGTAGAGAATTTCACCCCGCGTGGGCGGCAAAAATTTGGTCAGCAGGTTGAACACCGTGGTTTTTCCGGCGCCATTAGGGCCAATCAAGGCATGAATGTGCCCCTCTTGTACCTGCAGATTGACATCATCCACCGCCGTAAAACCACGAAACTCCTTGGTCAGCCCTCGTGTTTCGAGGACATGTGCTTTTTGAACATCGTCTGCACACATGAAGTGGTAAGCCTCTTGTTGTTCTTGTGCTGACTCAGAAGGCCCTGACTTACGTTAACGCCGTATTGATCAGTAGCCTCCATACACCAGCCTCTACACTCGGGAGTGGAAATCGTTAGCTGGCAACGCATCCTTACCTGAACGTAAGGTGTAAGTGCAAACTAGCAACCTCTTGCAGGTGATTACAATTACAACTTTGGTCTACGAAAATATACAAAGCTGACAGAAACCTCCAATAATTACTTCAAATTCAGTTAATTACACAAAGTTAATAGCAAACATCGCATTGCAATAATTGCTTTACGTTAACGTAAACTTGTTTTAGCCTCATGGTCAGTGTTCCATAGGGGCATATACTTATTTAAGAGAAAGTCATCATGAGCAAAACCTACTCGATCAGTGAACTAGCCAACGAGTTTGATTTAACCACCCGCAGCATCCGCTTCTATGAAGATCAAGAGTTATTGCACCCGACACGACGCGGACAAACCCGCGTGTACAGCAGTAAAGACCGGGTGCGCCTTAAATTGACCATTCGCGGTAAGCGTCTTGGGTTTTCACTCGCCGAAATCCGCGAGCTATTCGAGCTATGGGATGAAACACGCAGCGGCAGTAAAAAACAGCTGCATTTAATGCTCAGCAAAATAGCCGAACGTCGAGCGGCGCTCGATCAGCAAATGAAAGACATCACCATGGTGCAGCTTGAGCTTGAAAGTGCCGAGATTCGCTGCCGCCAAGCGCTCGAAGAGCTACATCAGAAACAGAGAGAAGAAGAGCAGACGGAATCGTCTGATCAAGCATCGCCCTCTTCGTCCGCGACCACGCACTGACTCAGCCCCATACCGCCAGCACTCTTATCAACACAATGAACAACAGGTGATTGACCATGTTTTCACACTACTCAGAACTGAACTTCGGTCTTGATGACGAACTGAATATGCTGCGCGAGCAGGTCAACGCCTTTGCCTCCAGCGAAATTGCCCCGCGTGCCGCTGAGATCGATCAGTCCAATGAGTTTCCTAATGATTTATGGAAGAAGTTTGGCGATATGGGACTGTTGGGAATTACCGTATCTGAAGAAGACGGCGGCAGCGGCATGGGCTATCTCGCCCACTGTATAGCCATGGAAGAAATTTCCCGGGCCAGCGCATCGGTGGCGCTATCTTATGGCGCGCACTCCAACCTGTGCGTCAACCAAATCAAAATTAACGCTTCTGCCGAGCAAAAAGCCAAATACCTGCCCAAGTTAATCAGTGGCGACCACGTGGGGGCACTTGCCATGTCCGAACCCGGTGCAGGCTCGGATGTGGTCTCTATGCAGCTGCGCGCCAAGCGAGATGGCGATCATTACATTCTCAACGGCAACAAGATGTGGATCACCAACGGCCCGGATGCGGACGTACTGGTGGTGTATGCCAAAACCGATCCAGACGCCGGCTCCAAGGGCATCACTGCCTTTATTATCGAAAAAGGCATGCCCGGCTTCTCTACCGCCCAGAAGCTCGACAAACTCGGCATGCGCGGCTCCAATACCTGCGAGTTGGTGTTCCAGGACTGCGCCGTTCCCGCTGAAAACATACTCGGCGATGAAGGCAAGGGCGTTCGGGTATTGATGAGCGGATTGGATTTTGAGCGCACCGTGCTGGCCGCTGGCCCCATCGGCATTATGCAGGCCGCCATGGACGTGGTGTTGCCCTATATCCATGAGCGCAAACAATTCAATCAGTCGATAGGTGAGTTCCAACTGGTACAGGGCAAAGTGGCCGATATGTACACCACTCTGAACGCCTGCCGCGCCTATTTATACGCGGTCGCGGGCGCCTGTGATCGGGGCCAGACCTCCCGTAAAGACGCAGCCGGCGTAATCCTCTACTGCGCTGAAAAAGCCACCCAGGTGGCACTGGACTCCATTCAGCTACTCGGCGGCAACGGCTATATCAACGAATACCCCACCGGACGCCTGCTGCGCGATGCCAAGCTATATGAAATTGGCGCGGGCACCAGCGAGATTCGGCGCATGCTGATTGGCCGCGAACTGTTTACTGAAAGCAAATAAAGGTCGCGCCATGAGCACTGTGAATAGCCAAGTCAATCCGCGTAGCGATGTGTTTCAAGCCAACGAAGCCTCTATGCTGGGTGAAGTCAACAAACTACGTGCGCTGACCGCCGCCGTCGCCCAGGGCGGCGGTGCCAAAGCCCGCGAGCGTCACGAAAGCCGGGGTAAGCTGTTTGTGCGTGACCGAATCGATCACTTGATCGATGAAGGCTCGCCGTTTCTCGAATTTTCAGCGCTTGCCGCCCACCACGTTTATGAAAGCGAGATACCGGCGGCAGGTGTGGTGACCGGCATTGGCCGCGTTTCCGGCGTCGAGTGCGTGATTGTCGCCAACGATGCCACGGTGAAAGGCGGCACCTACTTCCCACTCACGGTGAAAAAACATATTCGCGCCCAGGAGATCGCCCGTAAACATCGCCTGCCGTGTATCTATTTAGTCGACTCCGGCGGCGCTTTTCTGCCCCGCCAGGATGAAGTCTTCCCCGACCGCGACCACTTCGGGCGCATCTTCTACAACCAGGCGACCATGTCCGCCGAAGGCATTCCGCAAATTGCCGTGGTGATGGGCTCCTGTACCGCGGGCGGCGCTTATGTACCCGCCATGGCGGATGAGTCGATCATCGTTAAGGAGCAGGGCACGATTTTCCTCGGCGGCCCACCCTTGGTAAAAGCCGCCACCGGCGAGAGCATCAGCGCTGAAGACCTGGGGGGCGCCGATGTCCACGCCAAGGTCAGCGGCGTGGCCGACCACTATGCAGAAAACGACGCCCATGCACTTCAACTTGCCCGCGCCTGTGTATCACGGCTGAACTGGCAAAAGCGCGGCAAGCTTGCCATGCAGGCGCCCAAGCCGCCCAAACTCGACCCGTCTGAACTGTATGGCATTGTCGGCACCGACCTTAAAAAGCCTTTTGATGTACGCGAAGTGATTGGCCGCATCGTCGATGACTCCGACTTTGACGAGTTCAAGCGCTACTACGGCGAAACCCTGGTCACCGGCTTTGCCCATATTCACGGCTACCCGGTGGGCATTGTGGCCAACAACGGCGTGCTGTTTTCCGAAAGCGCCGTGAAAGGTGCGCACTTTATCGAGCTATGCGCCCAGCGCAAGATTCCGCTGGTGTTCCTGCAGAACATCACCGGTTTTATGGTCGGTTCCAAGTACGAGCACGAAGGCATTGCCAAGCACGGCGCCAAACTGGTGACTGCCGTGGCCTGCGCCAAGGTGCCCAAATACACCGTGCTAATTGGTGGCAGCTTTGGCGCCGGCAACTACGGCATGTGTGGTCGCGCCTATGACCCCAACCTGCTGTTTATGTGGCCTAACGCGCGCATTTCAGTGATGGGTGGCGAGCAGGCAGCAGGCGTACTTGCGCAGGTAAAACGCGAACAGTACGAGCGCGATGGCAACGAGTGGACGAAAGCCGATGAAGAAGCCTTTAAGCAACCCACCCGCGACCAGTACGAGCACCAGGGCCACCCCTACTACGCCAGCGCCCGACTATGGGACGACGGCGTCATCGACCCGCTGCAAACCCGCGATGTGCTGGGGCTTTCACTAGCCGCCGCGATGAACGCAGACATCGAAGACACACGTTTCGGCGTGTTCCGCATGTAGAGGTTGGACATCATGGCTTATTCAACACTAAGTATCGAAGACAACGTGGCGCGCCTTACGTTAAACCGCCCCGAGGTGCATAACGCCTTTGACGATAGTTTGATCGCTGAGCTAAACGCGCACCTTGACCAGTTGCATACGTTGGCCGAAGCAGGCGATGTGCGCGCGGTAGTGCTGGGGTCAGAAGGCAAAAGCTTCTCAGCGGGTGCCGACCTGAACTGGATGAAGCGCATGGTCGATTACGGCCTGGAAGATAACCTCGCCGACTCCCGCAAGCTTGCCGCCCTCATGCACGGGCTCGATACACTGCCCTGCCCCACGGTTTGCCGCGTTCAAGGGGCTGCCTTTGGCGGCGCGGTGGGCTTGGCTGCCTGCTGCGATATCGTGATCGCCTCAGGAAAAGCCAAATTCTGCCTATCGGAAGTCAACATCGGCCTATCGCCTGCGGTCATCAGCCCCTATGTGCAGCGAGCCCTGGGCGAACGACAGATGCGCCGCTATGCGTTAACCGCCGAAGTCATGGACGCCGAAATAGCCCTCGCGCTGGGCTTAGTCCATATGGTGGTGGAGCACGATAAGCTAGACGACGAAGTGGACATCATGCTGGCAACACTACTAAAAGGCTCCCCTCAGGCCCAGCGCGCCACCAAAGCCTTAATGGCCACGGTGGCTCAAGCGCCTGACAGTGACGACACCCGCGAGCATACCTGCCAGGTGATCGCCAAGCTGCGGGTAAGCCAGGAAGGTCAAGAAGGCTTATCCAGCTTTCTTGAAAAGCGCCGCCCCGCCTGGACAGCGCCGTCCAGTCCTCAACAACATAACAACGCTGCGGAGCCACGCTTATGACGTCTAATCCCACGAAATTCGATACGCTGCTAGTGGCCAACCGAGGCGAAATCGCCTGCCGTGTAATGCGTACCGCGCGCCGCATGGGCTTAAAAACCGTGGCTGTTTACTCTGACGCCGATGCCAGTGCTCGTCACGTGCGCGAAGCCGACGAAGCGATACGCTTAGGCCCCGCCGCCGCGCGGGAAAGCTATCTGAATATCGAGGCGGTCATCGACGCCGCTAAACGTACCGGTAGCGGCGCGATACACCCCGGCTACGGCTTTCTTTCCGAGAATGGCAGCTTTGTAAAGGCGCTTGAACAAGCAGGTATTACCTTTGTGGGCCCGCCCGCATCGGCAATTGCCGCCATGGGCGATAAATCTGCCGCCAAGGTGCGCATGGCCAATGCTGGTGTCCCGCTGGTGCCTGGCTACCACGGTGATGACCAAGGCGACGCTCTGCTTCGTGATGAAGCCGACAAGATCGGCTACCCGGTAATGCTCAAAGCCAGCGCAGGCGGTGGCGGCAAAGGCATGCGCGTGGTCGAATCCACTGACGCCTTCCAAGCCGCGCTAGACGGCTGCCGACGCGAGTCCAAGGCCGCCTTCGGCGACGATCGCATGCTGATAGAGAAGTACCTTGTGCAGCCGCGCCACGTGGAAGTGCAGGTATTCTGCGACCATCAAGGCAACGGCGTCTACTTGTTCGAGCGCGACTGCAGCGTTCAGCGCCGCCATCAAAAAGTCATCGAAGAAGCACCCGCACCGGGTATGACAGCGGACCTGCGCCGCGCCATGGGTGATGCCGCAGTGCGCGCTGCCCAAGAGATCGGCTATGTAGGCGCGGGCACCGTCGAATTTTTGCTAGACGCGGATGGGTCTTTCTACTTTATGGAGATGAACACCCGCCTTCAGGTTGAGCACCCGGTCACCGAGATGATCACCGGGCAGGATCTTGTCGAGTGGCAGCTGCGCGTGGCGATGGGCGAACCGCTACCCTGCACCCAAGACGAACTGACCATTACCGGGCACAGCTTTGAAGCACGTATTTATGCCGAAGACCCGGATCAGGACTTTCTGCCCGCCACTGGACTGCTGACGCGCTTCGCGCTGGATCTAGAGGGTGCCGATTTAAACGCCGATCAGGTTCGATTGGATAGCGGCGTGGAAAGCGGTGATGCCGTGTCGATGCACTACGACCCTATGCTCGCCAAACTGATCGTTCACGGCGTTGACCGCGACGCGGCGCTCGCAACGCTTAATCGTGCCCTGGCGGCGCTGGACGTCCAAGGCGTGGCCACCAACCGCGCCTTCTTAATGCGTTTAGCAACGCATCCCAGCTTTAAAAATGTGGAGTTGGATACGCGCTTTATTGAACGCAATGAAGCCACGCTGTTCGCGCCGAAAACCTATAGCCGGGAAGCCTACGCCAGCGCCGCGCTGATTGGCCTGAACCAACTAGCGCAAGAATGCGAGAGCGACTCGCCCTGGGACCGCCATGATGGCTTCCGCCTGAATGCACCCCACACTATTCGCATTGCACTCTGCGATCCGGCAAGTGCTCAGGCACCGGATAACGACGAGGCCGTGGTGATTGTTGAGGGCAAGCGCAGCAGTGGCGAGTCGCTGTGGAATCTCACCATCGGCGATGAAACGCTTACCGCCAGCCTGCAGCCGCTCACAGGCGATGCCGTCGCGGTCACGCTGAACGGCCACCGCCATCGCCTTCAAGCACGCCGTGATGGTCATATTGTGGTAATGGCCGACCCCAGCGGCGAAACCCGCCTGTTCTGGCGGCGTATCGACGCCATCGATCACGGCCACCACGAAGCAGAATCCACGCTGACGGCACCCATGAACGGCACCGTCGTTGCACTACTCGTTGAGCCCAGCGTGGCCGTTGAGAAAGGCATGCCGCTGATGGTCATGGAAGCCATGAAAATGGAACACACCATGACCGCTCCGGCCGATGGCAGCGTGGCGTCGTTCCACTTCCGGGCCGGTGATACGGTCAGCCAGGGCGATGTCCTGCTCGACTTTGCCCCCAGCGAATAGGAGCTCACCATGGCGCTGCCTACGTCCGTCAAACTGTTTGAAATGGCCCCTCGCGACGGCTTGCAAAATGAGCCGGGTGACCCAGTGCCCACCGCTATTAAAATCGAATTGATTGAGCGGCTTGCCAAGACGGGTATAGCGCACATCGAAGCCGCCAGTTTTGTCTCCCCCAAGTGGGTGCCGCAAATGGGCGATGCCGCTGAGGTAATGGCCGGCATTCAGCGCCATCCAGGAGTGGTTTACTCCGCGCTGACACCTAATATGAAAGGGCTGGAAAACGCTTTAGCGGTTGGTGTTGAAGAAGTCGCGGTGTTCGGCGCGGCCTCCGAAGCGTTTTCGCAGAAGAACATCAACTGCTCCATTGCCGAATCCCTAGCGCGCTTTGCACCAGTACTTGAACGCGCCAAGTCGGCGGGCGTGCCGGTGCGCGGCTATGTGTCCTGCGTGTTGGGCTGCCCCTACGAAGGCGATATTGTGCCGCGCAAGGTGGCCGAGGTGGCCAAAGCACTTTATGACATGGGTTGCTACGAAATCTCGCTGGGCGACACCATTGGCGTTGGCACCCCGCTCGCCGCCAAGCGCATGATTGAGGCGACCCGCCAGCATGTGCCTGTTGAGCATCTCGCTGCCCACTTTCACGACACCTATGGCATGGCGCTGGCAAACCTCTACGCCGTGTTGGAAGAAGGCGTCAGCGTGATTGATGCGGCTACCGCCGGGCTCGGCGGCTGCCCGTACGCCAAGGGCGCGTCAGGCAATGTGGCCACCGAAGACGTGCTCTATCTATTAGCAGGACTCGGCATCGATACCGGCATTGACCTGCAAGCAGTGATTGATACCGGCTATTGGATTACCGGCGAATTGGGGCGCAAACCCAACTCTAAAGTCGCCCTGGCAAAAGGCCGCGCCAGCTCATAACACACAATAAACAGTCGCTGCCTATCCGCTCGGACAAGACAATAATATTTGGAGAGATACCATGGCATCACCTGCACTTACCCTCCCAAGCTACACCAGCAGCACCGCCGATAAGCCACTGCTGGGCATGACTATTGGCGATAAATTTGATCAGGTCGCTGCGCAGTATCCCGACAACGACGCGTTAATTTCGCTACACCAGAACATCCACTGGAGCTACCGGAAACTTCAGGAAGAGGTTAACCGCTGCGCCCGCGCGCTACTCGCCATCGGCGTTAAAAAAGGCGACCGCGTGGGTATTTGGGCACCCAACTGTAGCGAGTGGACGATCACCCAATTCGCCACCGCTAAAATTGGTGCGATTCTGGTCAACATTAACCCATCATACCGTACCCACGAGCTCGAATACGCGCTCAACCAGTCCGGCGCGCGCTTTCTGGTAACGGCCGATAGCTTCAAAACGTCGGACTACCGCGGCATGCTGTATGAGCTGGCCCCTGAGCTAACAGCCAGCGCCGAGGGCAAGCTTAGGTCACAAAAACTACCCGACCTTGAGTGCGTGATTAATCTAAGCGCCGACAAGCACAACGGCATGTGGCGCTGGGCCGACCTGATGGACGAGGCCCACCACGTCAGCCAAACCGACGTTAACGATCTACAGGCCACGCTGCAGTTCGATGATCCGATCAACATTCAGTACACCTCGGGCACCACGGGCTTCCCCAAGGGCGCCACACTGTCCCACCACAACATTCTCAATAACGGCTTTTTTGTCGCCGAAAGCATGGGCTTTACCAGCGAAGACCGCTTGGTGATTCCCGTACCGCTCTACCACTGCTTCGGCATGGTGATGGGCAACCTGGGCTGTATGACCCATGGCGCAGCGATGATCTACCCAGACGAAGGCTTTGATCCTGGCAAAGTGCTTAAGGCGGTACACGAACAAAAAGCCACGGCGCTTTATGGCGTGCCGACCATGTTTATCGCCGAACTGGATCACCCCGACTTTGCCAGTACCGACCTTTCGTCGCTACGCACCGGCATTATGGCGGGGTCGATCTGCCCGGCGGAAATCATGAAGCAGGTCATCAATAAGATGAACATGAAAGGCGTACAGATCGCCTACGGCATGACGGAAACCAGCCCGGTATCTACCCAAACCGGCGCCGACGACAGCATAGAAAAGCGCGTGTCGACTGTCGGCCGTACCCAGCCGCACCTGGAAACCAAAATTGTCGACCCAGGCAACGGAGGGGTTCTGCCCCGCGGTGAAATTGGCGAGTTGTGCACCCGCGGCTACAGCGTGATGCTCAAATATTGGAACAACGATAAAGCCACCGCCGAGGCCATTGACGAGGCAGGCTGGATGCATACCGGTGACCTAGCCACCATGGATGAAGAAGGTTACGTCCAGATCGTCGGGCGTATCAAGGACATGGTGATTCGCGGCGGTGAAAACGTTTACCCCAAAGAAATCGAGGAGTTTCTCTACGCTCACCCGGCCATTTCAGAGGTGCAGGTCACTGGCGTGCCGGACAAAAAATACGGTGAAGAGTTAATTGCCTGGGTCAAACTCAACGCTACTGCCGACGACATCACTGGCGAAGAACTGCGCGAATACTGCAAAGGTAAGATCACCCACTTCAAGATTCCACGCTACTTCAAATTCGTCGATGAATTCCCGATGACTGTCACTGGCAAAATCCAGAAATTTAAAATGCGTGAAATTTCCATTCAGGAGTTGGGGCTGGACGACTAGCCACAAGAGCGCCCAGCACGCCGCCCCCGTCGGCATGCTGGGCTAGCGGAGGAGCATCAACCATGGCTTTCCACTCGCCCCTCGTGGCGCATTATCAGCAGGCGCTGCGTGATCGCGAGGTGTTGGACCAAATCCGTGCCCACTATCCTGATGGCCCAACGCTGCGCCAGCTTGCTCCCCTCGACCAGCTGCATATTGGCGGTATGGCGGCTTCCGCCAAACTGCTCAATTTGATTGACCCCAGTGAGCCGACACGCGTGCTGGATATAGGCGCGGGGCTAGGCGGGCTAATGCGCCAGGGTGCGGCCCTTGGCTATCACATGGTGGGTCTTGATCTTACCCATCGTTTTAACGCCCTCAACCAATCGCTGAGCGCCCTGGCAGAAAACCCAGACACCCCGCCACTTGCTTGGATCACCGCTGACGCCTGCGCGCTCCCCATTACAGCGGGGTGTTTCGATGCCGTGGTGTTTCAACACAGCTTGCTCAACATGCCCGACGCGGCCAGGGTGATTGGCGAGTGTCACCGCGTGCTAAGCTCTCAAGGCCAATTAGTGATGCATGAGGTGGTCAGTGGACCTAACGTGGCGAATCTCACTTACCCCGTGCCATGGGCAACCTCGGCCGCGCATTCCCATCTACTTACCCAAGAGGGATTAGTCCAACTGCTCACGTCGAAAGGCTTTCACATTCAACACCTCGACGACTGGAGCGATACCGCCCTTGAGTGGCGCCAGCGCCAGCGCCAAAAAGAGCAGACCCCACGCCAGGCGGTGCTTTCCCCTCAGTGGGTCTTTGGCGAGCGTTTCATGGCAATGGGCCAGCATCTGGTCGAGAATCTGGTCAGCGGCGCAATTAAATTGGTAGAAATCAAGGCCAGTTGCTATTCTCAATAGATCTGCCTTTACTGGACGCCTCCAGGTATACAAAAATGCCAATAAAACGCTTGGCAAGCACCCTACTCTGTTGCGTCGTGCCCTACGCTAGCGCCTATGCTGACGAATACTCGCCTGCCATGGCGTATACGTCACCGCAAAGCGAGCTGATGCAACTCGATAACGGCGTTATCCTCGAAGGCAGCGACCTCACCAGTATCGATAGTTATACCAGCGGTTTTCGCTTAACGGCGGGATTTAGTCCTTGGCAGCTCCCCCAGGTCGATATTGGCGCTGAACTGGCCTACCGCGAGAGTGAAGAAGTCTCCATTTCATCCAGTATTAGCCCGTTGATTATGGATACCCTCAGTTTGGGCGGCGCCGTGGTAGCCGGTTTGCGCATGGGGGCATTCAGCGTGTACGCCAAATCAGGGCTGACTGAGTGGCGTGGCGAAAGTTACCGACCATTGCAAGATATCGATGAAAGTGGCACCGCGCTCTTACAGGGGTTTGGTGCCACCGTCACCATTGATCGTCTTGTCAGCCGTCTTGAATACGAACGCATCGACGCCCCCACCCTCGACCACCTCAGTATGCTCAGCGCTTCGCTGCATCTGCCGTTTTAACGACTCTACACCACAGCCTACTTCTCGTTCTCGTGATTACCTATTGCTCTGTAAGCGATCTCTTACGCGTGTAAGAGATCGCTGTGACTTGCCCTAAATGGGTTGTGCTTCGCTTCTGGCTCGCTATTCTGACCGTTTCTCATTAGCAGTTGACGATCCAGGGAGCGGCATTATGTCTGACAGGATGGGGGCGGATAAGACAGGCCTGCAATTCACCCTGACGCTACCTAGCGTTGACGACATCGCGGTGATCGACTTCACCCACCGCGAAGCGCTCTCCCAACCTTTCGAGCTGGCGCTTAACCTGGCCAGCCGCGACGGCAGCTTGGACGCGGCTGAGCTGCTGGATCGTGAAGCGTCATTAACCATCTGGCAGGACGGCGAACCGCTGCGCCGGGTGCACGGCATTGTCAGCGAGTTTGGCCGCGGCGACCGCGGCCACCGGCGTACCTTCTACTCGCTGGTGTTACGCCCCGCTGTGTGGCGGCTCTCGCTGCGCCACAACTCGCGGATTTTTCAAAAGACCAACCCGCTTACCATCATCAATACCCTGTGCGACGAGTGCGGCATTCGCGACGTGGCCTTTGCGGTCACCCGCGAGCTCCCCGAACGCGAGTACTGCGTGCAGTACCGTGAGACCGACCTTGCCTTTATCGAGCGCCTGGCCGCCGAAGAGGGCCTGTTTTATTTCCATGAGTTTGAAGCGCGTGATGGCGGCGCCCATCGGCTGGTGTTTGCCGACGACCCGCAGCTACTCACTAGCCTAGGCGAGCGCAGCTATCACAGCCGTGCCGGTGGCACCGCCCCCATGCGCCATGTGCGCAAGCTCAGCCACACCGCGAGGGTGGCGAGTTCATCCGCCACGCTGAAAGACTACAGCTTTAAAAATCCCGCCTATGCGCAACTCCACGACCATCTGGGCCGCGACGTCGAGCAGCACGGCCAGCAGGTGGATTACGAACACTACGACTACCCCGGCCGCTACAAGCAGGACGCCTCCGGCGAGCCGTTTACCCGCATTCGCCTGGAACAGCTGCGCCGCGAGGCGATTACCGCCAGCGCCGAAAGCGACCTGCCCGAACTCGCCCCCGGCCTGCGTTTCACGCTGACCGACCACGACACCGACAGCCTCAATCGCGACTGGCAGGCGATTGAAGTACGCCACGTCGGCGAGCAGCCCCAGGCGCTGGAAGAGGACGGCATCACGCAGGGTGACGCTGCCGGGATGACCCGCTACCACAACCAGGTCACGCTGATTCCCGGCGATGCGCCCTGGCGCGCCACGCCCAACCCAAAACCACGGGTGGATGGCCCCCAGGTCGCCTTCGTGGTCGGCCCCGACGGCGAAGAGATTCACTGCGACGAACACGGCCGGGTCAAAGTGCACTTTCCCTGGGACCGCTACGCCGAGCCCAATGAAACGTCGAGCTGCTGGGTGCGGGTTGCCCAGGGCTGGGCAGGCGGCGGCTACGGCAGCATCGCGATTCCGCGTATTGGCCACGAAGTGATTGTCTCCTTCCTGGAAGGCGACCCGGATCAGCCGCTGGTCACCGGGCGTACTTATCACGCCGTCAACACCGCGCCTTACCCGCTGCCGGAACACAAGACCCGCACGGTACTGCGCACCCAAAGCCACAAGGCCGAAGGCTTCAACGAACTGCGCTTTGAAGACGAAGCGGGCGAAGAACAGATATGGCTCCACGCCCAGAAAGACCTTGAGTTATTAACGCTTAACGACCGCACGGAAGAGATCCGCCGCGACAGCCACCTCAAGGTGCATAACGACCGCATCAGCGAGATTGATAACGACGATCACCACACGGTGCATAACAACCGCCATACCCAGGTAGACGGCGACGACCACCTGATAATCGACGGCACCCGCCATGAGAAAGTCGGCCAGGCGCAGTTGATGGAAGCAGGGCAAGAGATTCATCACAAAGCGGGCATGAAAGTCGTGATTGAAGCCGGTGCCGAAATTACCCTAAAAGCAGGCGGCAGCTTCCTGAAGATTGACCCCAGCGGCGTCACCATTGTTGGCCCGCAGGTCAAGATCAACTCCGGCGGCAGCCCAGCCTCGGGCAGCGGGCAAGCGGCGCAGGCGCCGCAGTTGCCGGAGGAGGTGGAGGCTGAGAGCCATCAAGTCGTTGCACCCATCAACCGCCCTGCTCAGCTTAAAAGCTTACTCAAAGCGCCCGCTAGCTGTGAGATTTGTGAAGATCAGCATCAAGGAACCCGATAAATGGAACATGTTCGGGAGGCGACGCACGCGCTAATAGATGGCGTGCGTTATCCAGAGGCTTTTAAGCGTCTCTATAGCCGAGACGACCTTGATGAGATTGAGCCGGTGTATTTAACGACACGCTGGGCTTCACTGGCCGAGCAGGGGCCCATACTGGTGCGGTTAAGGGGCACTAGTCTTGCCAATGAAGCCAGCGTCTGTGGCGAAGAAGCGCTTTACCGCTCGCTCTCGCTGTTGAGTAGTTCGGCGAGTACGGCATCGCTAGGCGAGCATCTACGCCAATGCGTCACATTTAAAGGTGAAGGTGGTCAGGAGAAACTACTGCGCTTCGCTGACCCACTTGTTACCCGCCACTGGTTAGCGAGTTATGAAAAGGCCCCGTTGAGGGCACTAATGGGCCCCATTGATCGCTGGTGGGTAGCGGACTGGGCGCCTAATTGGGAAGCATCACGCCCGCTAAAATGGCAATCGTTTAGAGCGGATGCCAGCCTTGAAGTGCCTGAGGCAGAGCAAACGCCCGACTTGCCTCCTTTTGGGCGCCATCAGTTTACCGCCCTGGATGCCGTGGTCCGCTGGCAGCTCAAGGAACGACTGACGAATTACCTTAGCGAGCATGCGATCACAGCGTGGGAACATCTTCCTATCAACGAGCGTGGTCAATGGCTTGACGACCGCTTAGACGATGCCATCGCGTGGGGAGTCAGCACGGAACGCCAGGTCGCCATCTGGGTGGAGCTCAGCTTGAACTGGGGCGAAGACTATATGACCGCGAGCGATGGCTTGTATGCCGATTGGGCACGGCATTCGCCTAACGACGCTCGCCTCTCCCGGCAAGATCAGCTTTATGCATTGGATGCTTGGAGCCGCACCCCGGCCGCTAACGCCCCTCAAAGCGCGCAGAGTCACGCATCACTTTCCCAAGAACCACTATTTATAGACGAGGAAGCCGATGGCTAACACGGATGCTCAAGCGCAGGCACGCGATGCCGCCTTTGATGAAACGCCCCTTGGTGGCGGTGTCTGCCCACTGTTTATCGACATCGATATTTTCCCCGTGCGTTACGCCATTGACGAGGCGCCCACCGAGGCAGATGCGCCAGCGCCACACCCGATTGACGATGATTGGCAGGGGCCAGATTACCCTTCACTCGAAACCCGCGACTACACGCTTCGACAACTGCGAGACGGCTGGCTCTATGTCTGGGTGGAGGAAGAGGGAGAGCAACGACTTGACGAATACCGCGTGGAAGGCGCTACGTTCAGCGGTGCCTCCCACCTCACTTACTCGACGTGCACGTCGCTGGCGTTGGCTTACTCATCGGTACAGTGGACCGAGCGTATTCGCGAGCACATGCTGGAAAATGCAGAAGTACGTCAGCGTTTGATGCGCCCCCTTGACCCGATGGCAGCATTGAACGCCACCGCAGACGGAACGTCATTCACTGCCCACGTAGGCCCTTTAACCCAACTCGCCAAGCACGTGGCGGATATCACGCCTAATGGGGCGGCCGATGGTTTTACCACCACCACGGTCTCGACCATTGAGCGGGATAATGATGCCGAAAACAGCTTAGTCGAAGATGACAGCCTCTACGAGCTGCTCAAGGTCAAACCTGAAATCACCCAGGACAGCGTGCTAGCAGACGTTGAGAAACACGACGAAGCACTCTTTATAGCCCTTGATGACGATTTAGGGATCGTTAACGATCTACACATGGCACTGGCCGGGCGCGAAATGGAGCTTGAGGCTTTTCTGGATGAACATGGACATCGATTAGAGATGGCCTCGGTCACGCAACTGTTATGCGGCCCTGACGATAGCGAATTACCCGAAGACGTACGCGATGATCCAGAACGGCATCGGCAGGCCCAGGAACTGCTTCAGCAGCGGTTGGAAGCCCTAGAGGCCCAGGAACTGTCTAGCGCCGTTAACCGCGGCTCTCCCTTTGGGCAGCAGGGCTCCACCCTAGAGCGCCATCATGAAGAACGGCTTGATACGATCGATTCCAATTTAGCCGCCCTGGGGATCGAGCCGCCAAGCCGAGAGGACCTGGAGGCTTGGAGAAGCAAACGTCCATGGCGTGATGATGTATATCATGACGAGGCTGTCGATTTTCTTACCACTTACGAACCCAAGCGAGAACGGTTACGTGGCCATGTGCATGCCAGCCTCAACGATATTATCGTCTGGCTTGAACGGTTACCGGCTCAAGCGGAAGAACTCTTTTATGACAACTGTGATGAGGCGCAAAGCCAGTGTCTGCTGGAGTTAGTCGCTTTGATCGCCGAAGTCATCGGAGCCAGTGAAACGGGCCGTGAATGGCTAACCCGCACCTTGCGTGAGCGCGCTACGCTGGTGGGCACCGGCCCCTACAACTTTTCACCAGTGTTGGCACAAGCTCTGGATCAAGTGGCGGCCCAGTGGCTGGCAGCCGGTGACCCAGATGATCAGGCAATCGCCATCGAACTGAGTGATGCGCTGAACCTTGGTAATGTGGCCGTTAACCTTGACACTGTCCTGGGCTACGAACATGTTCAACAGTCGGCCGTTTTTCAAGCGTTGGCGACGCCTGTCAAAGAGGCTTTCTCTGTACTCAAGCAAGTCGCCGCCGGAGCGGGCAAGGCGAGTTGGCAATCCATTGCTTATCATGCGCTTCCTACCGCTGGGGCGGGTGCCCAAGTCGCCTCGCAGCAGTTAGTCAGAAACCTCTCGATCACCATGGTGGTGGCCTTCGTCCATCCTGATAATGACGGCCTTTATTTAGAACAACACGACGCCGCACGCGCACAGCACCGCCGCTGGCGACGTGACATGCAGCGTTTATCGCAGTCCAAGGCACATCTCAAGGGCAGGTTAAGCTTGCCTATGTCACCTAGGGGGCGTGCCAATATCCATCGAGAAATCACTCACCTTGAACAGGAGCAGCGTTTGCTAGCGCTAAACGAACCCAAGCGCTTCACCGCAGGGGGTGGTAGCCAAGCGAGCGCAGGCGTGCTGGCTGACCTTGGGTTTGGTGAACTGCGCGAACAACACCAGCAGCGGTTTGGCAGGGCCACGGCGAACGCCGCCGCCGCGCGGCAGCGCATGCAGCGCTGGATAAATGCCCGTGGCATCGGTGGGCTACCGTTATTGATAGCGGCGATTAACCTAGCCAATGTGACTAATACCCTGCTTGATGCGGAAAAAGATGGCGTCGACCGCGAAGAGATGACCACCCTGGCTAGTCAGGCAAGTTACGCCACCTCAGCCGTGATGTCGCTCTGGGTAATACCGTATTGGCAACGGCATGCCAAAAACTTAGCGCCATTGCGTGACTCAATGACCAGGATTACTGGTGTGGGTATATCAGCTTGGAAAACCGCAGGACAATCTAATGCCGCGAGAATTGCTGGCAAACTCGCAAGTCGCGTTGCCGGTTTAGCCGCTTTTGCGGCGATTGGGGCGGGGGTAGAGTCGTGGCAGATATGGCAGCAACGCAAAGACTCAACAAGCAAGGAAGAGCGACAAGCTCTGACAGGAAAATTCTTAATGACGTCAATCATGACAGGTGTTGGTGGTGTGCAATTGGTTGGCGCGGCAGTTGGCCGCTGGTTAGCCTTTGGCTGGATAATGGCGCCCTGGGCGGGGTGGGCGATGCTGATACTCAGCGCCGGCTACCTGGTGTTCTCCGGATTGGCAGGACATTATCGTCGCGAAGGGGTGCGCTTATGGCTTTATCAAAGCACCTGGGGTAAAGCCAATAAGTGGACGGGAAGTGATGATGATAATAGTTCAGAACTGCGCGCCTTGAATGAGGCGCTGCTTGAACCTTCTCTAAAATTAACGCCCGTGACCACTTTGGGCGCGGAGTTCGATACTTCCCATACGATGTCACCTTACTCCCCTGGGAGACGTGTGCCTATCATACAAGGCTACTGGGTGCAATTAGCTCTGCCTACCAGCCTAGCGGGCGAAACCGTTACTATCTCGGAGCGATTGGTCGCAGGCTCCTGGGCCCCCTCGGATAGCTATCAAACGACACCGCCATCGGAAGTGCCCCTGCAGCTTCAAGAGTCTGTTTCTTATAACGCAGATGACCCGCTACGGGTATGGCAGGCTTGGCTATCGGTGGATAAGCTCCCCAAAGAGCAGGCGTTTCTGATGGAAGTTGTGTATGACAAGGCGGTCTACAGCGATAGCCAGGGGCCGTTACGTTTTCCCTTTTACAAGGCCGAGCCTGGTCAGGGTAATGGGATTGTCGAGGTCGATAAACGCTACAGATACTCAGACAGCTCAGCGACCCTATCTCTGACACTACCGACTACCTGATTGATCAAAGAGAGCATTCACCATGTGGTTTATTCAACCCAAGCGGGATTACGTTGCCGAAATGCCCTGGAAGCATGACGATGAACCAGCGGTGATGACGTGGCAGATTCGTGCACGTGATTACAATACGTTTATTGCCAATATTTTATTTTGTATAAATTTTATTATTTCACTCGCAGTAGGGTTTGCAATTTTCTCTTTTAATGAACCTGGTATATCCTCATTTTTATTAGGAGCTGGGGGAGGGGGATTTGTCTTGCTAATTAGCATGAGCATGACCCACCAAACGGCGATCATTGTTTATCGTTTAACCGATAAGCGCATCGAGGTATTTTCCTGGAAACCGCAGATCGATTCGGTCAAACCGGTGATGAAATGGACGGCCATTATTTCCGGTTTGGGGGTGTTGTGTTTGGTGTTTATTAATCCTGATTTCATTATTGCCGCGATTGGCCCTATTGGCATTGGCGTGATGGCGACGTTGATGGGGAATTCTAAAGACTACCAGTCGATGGTGCGCAATGAAGAATACCATGAGATAGATTGGCCAAATGCAGAAGATATTGCGGTTTGGAGAAAGCGCTGTCTGATTGGCCTGCGTTTTACTTGGTATAATGAAGATGGTTCACATTACTCTGTTTATAGCAAAGTTTATTGTCATAAAAAAGATTTTGAGAAGTGTCTAGATATATTTAAGCAGCGTCTCCCGAATACGCCCTATCGTGAAGGAAAGCTTGTTGTACATTCGCATTTTGCGACGCTGCCGGAATAAGCACTGATGGCGTGGTGAGTTCACCTAAGACCAGAAATAAAATAGGACTTGCTATGTCGCTCATGCTTTCACCTTTCCTTTCTATCAGTCAACTCCCAGCCAAGGGAATATCGAGATCGATAAACGCTACCGTCACACGGACAACTCAGCAAGCTTGCCTCTGACGTTACCGACTGCCTGATTGATAAAAGAGAGTATTCACCATGTGGTTTATTCAACCCAAGCGAGACTATGTAGCAGAAATGCCCTGGAAACATGCCGATGAACCAGCGGTGATGGCGTGGCAGATTCGTGCACGTGATTACAATACGTTCATTGCCAATATCCTTTTTTTTATTATGTTTTTTATAACTTCAGGTGTTGGCTTACTTTTGTTTTTTGTAGAAGCTACACTACTCGCTTCGGTCCTAGGTGGGGGTGGGATATTTATTTTTGGTGTGCTCATTACCATGAGCATGACCCACCAAACGGCCATTATCGTGTATCGTTTAACCGATAAGCGCATCGAGGTATTTTCCTGGAAACCACAGATCGACTCAGTCAAGCCGGTAATGAAATGGACGGCTATTATTTCCGGTGTGGGGGTGTTGTTTTTGGTATTTATTAATCCTGATTTTATTATTGCAGCGATTGGCCCTATTGGCATTGGCGTGATGGCGGCGTTGATGGGGAATTCTAAAGACTACCAGTCGATGGTGCGCAATGAAGAATACCATGAGATAGATTGGCCAAATGCAGAAGATATTGCTGTTTGGAGAAAGCGCTGTCTGATTGGCCTGCGTTTTACTTGGTATAATGAAGATGGTTCACATTACTCTGTTTACAGCAAAGTTTATTGTCATAAAAAAGATTTCGAGAAGTGCCTAGATATATTTAAGCAGCGCCTTCCGAATACGCCCTATCGTGAAGGAAAGCTTGTTGTGCATTCGCATTTTGCGACGCTGCCGGAATAAGCACTGATGGCGTGGTGAGTTCACCTAAGACCAGAAATAAAATAGGACTTGCTATGTCGCTCATGCTTTCACCTTTCCTTTCTATCAGTCAACTCCCAGCCAAGGGAATATCGAGATCGATAAACGCTACCGTCACACGGACAACTCAGCAAGCTTGCCTCTGACACTACCGACTACCTGATTTATAAGAGAGAGTATTCACCATGTGGTTTATTCAACCCTGAATTCAACTAATAAGTGCAGCACCCGCGGTTTCTAGCGCTCCTGAATATTCTCCTAAGAACACCTGGGCTGGGGTTCGGTATCCCAGCCGCTTTCTGGGTCTATCGTTCAGCTTGTGAACAACGCGTCGCAGCTCTACATTAGTCACCTTCCGGAAGTCTGTACCTTTCGGAAAATACTGCCTGATCAGGCCGTTGGTGTTCTCGTTTGTCCCACGTTGGCCTGAGCAGTAAGGATCACAGAAATACACGGAGGCGCTAACCGCTTTTGCGACCGTCTCGTGGTCTGCAAACTCCGAGCCATTGTCTAGCGTGATCGTCTTCACCGCGCCCCGACGAGGCTTAAGTAACCGAACCATGGCTTTCTGCGTTAGTTCTGCCGTTACCTTTGGAAGACGTGCCGCCAACAAGTAGCCACTTCGTCGCTCTACCAACGTCACTATCCCCGCTTGCTTGTGCCCATAAAGCACCGTGTCGCCTTCCCAGTGACCGATGGTGAGGCGTCTTTCGATAGCAGGCGGCCGATGCTCTATCCCCACACGCTTAGGAATCTTGCCTAGTCCTGCGCTTTTGGCATTGGCACGATGTTTACTGCGACGCTTGGGCTGGCGGAGGTGTCGCCACAAATCGCCACCCTTGGCCTTATCGTCCCAGATCAACGAATAGACCCATTGATGACTCACCCCTATACCCGTCAACGGCGCCATAAAACCGCTAATCTGCTCTGGACTCCATTCTTCCCTAAGCCTGTCAGCTACGGCATTGATCAGGCTAGGGAGTCGCTTTGTCCACTTCCAAGCAGAGCGGCGTCTCTGATCGCTGTAACGCTGCGCTTTTGCGGGTTCATATCCCTTGGCACCTGAATTACGTCTCAGCTCACGGCTCACGGTACTGCTGTGAATGCCAAGCTGTTGAGCAATCTGACGTTGGCTCACCCCTACATCCCTGTGGGCAAAAATTTGATATCGTTGTGCCTGGGTCAGTTGTCGGTATCCCATACTCTGCTTCACTTTGGTCGGTAAGGCGGAGAGGGTACCGCTGCTGGCCCTCCTGCCTCTACCGTATGATCCAAAGTGCTGCAGTTATTCTATGAATTCAGGAACCTAAGCGGGACTATGTAGCAGAGATGCCCTGGAAGCATGCCGATGAACCAGCGGTGATGGCGTGGCAGATACGTACTCGGGACTACTATACGTTTCCAGCCAATATCATTCTGTTAATAATGTCCTGCATCTCTATGATGTTGGGGCTTTGGTTTGCATTTGGGTGGGGGGTTGGAATCTATTGTTAGTAAAATGCTTTTGTGCGGAGGGGTTTTTTCATTTGGTGTACTTATTACTATGAGCATGACCCATCAAACGGCGATCATTGTTTATCGTTTAACCGAAAAACGCATCGAAGTTTTTTCCTGGAAACCGCAGATCGATTCGGTCAAACCGGTAATGAAATGGACGGCCATTATTTCCGGGGTGGGGGTGCTGTTTCTGGTATTAGTGAACCCTAACTTGATAATTGCGGCGATTGGCCCTGTTAGTATTGGCGTGATGGCGGCGCTGATGGGTAATTCTAAAGGCTATCACTCGATGGCTCGCAATCAGATGGAAGATAATGTTGCTTGGCGGGATGCGCAGAATATCTATGCTTATTCAAAGAGAAGCATCATTGGTTTGAACTTATACTGGCAGCATCCTGAGACTGGGAAAGAGATGAAAAATTTCGTTAAAGCCATATTCATCCCTAAAGAAAAATATGGCGATGTTTTGAGCTTTCTTCAAAAAGAGCTTCCCCACACCCCCGTTATCGAAGGAAAATTTGATGTGTACCATGTTTGAATCCGAGACACTTGCTTGGCAGAACATGGTGTAGTGACAACTAACCCAGACCCAACGATATCAGATTCAAGCTTGTATAAGAGCAAATCGACGACCCCACCCTTGATCATCTCAATATGCTCAGCGCCTCATTGCATTTACCGTTTTAACGATTTTCCAGGTTATCTGGCGGTGTCCAGATCGGTACATCTTCGCGCTTGGGTTCGGGCCAGTCTTGCTGCATGGCGCTGTTCAGCGCTTCTTCCAGCTTCATGAACAGCTCTCCATAGCGAGGGCTGAAGTTGATGCCTTCTTCGATCTCTTTCCAGGCGTCAAACAGTTCGTCCTCGTGGGCGTCCTCGTTCTGCACGAACGTCCAGGTCATCTGCTTAGCGCGCATAGGGTGAACCCCCATGGCCGTCAGCGCATGCCCGCCCAGCTCCAGTGCCGAGTGGTAGGTTTCACTGACGACATCATCGGCCCCAGCCTCGCGAAGCTGATAGCCGTGGCCGCGATCAAATCCCCGTGCTAACACCCATACGTTGGGATAGTACTGCTTTACATGCTTCACCATATGCACGGCGCGATCACGATCATCAATCGCGACAACCAATAGGCGGGCGCTTTTAATGCCGGCCATTTCGAGTAGGTCAGAGCGGCTGGCGTCGCCAAAATAGCTTTTAATGCCAATTTTTCGCAGGATCTCGATTTGCTCGATTTCGTGGTCAAGCGCGACGATGGGGATATTATTGGCCCGCAGCAGTCGGCAAATAATTTGTCCAAACCGCCCTACTCCAGCCACGATAACCGGCGCCTGCTCTTCGATAGCATCGGCGTCACGTTCATCGTTTTTAACACTGCTATAACGCGGCAGTACTAACCGGTCGTAGGCAATAAATAGCAGCGGCGTTAAGAACATCGATAACGCCACGACAAGCGAGAGGATCTGAGCAATATCAGTGGGAATAACGCTGTTTTGTACGCTGTAGGTGAGTAGTACAAAACCAAACTCACCGGCCTGGGCAAGGCTTAGCGTAAATAGCCAACCATTGCTGCCACGCACCCGAAACAGCAACGCCAAGCCGAGCAGAATGGCCGCCTTGACGGCAATCACCAGAGCGCCAAGGGCCAGCACCGTGCCCCACTGCGAGGCCAGTACCCGAAAGTCGATCCCCGCACCGACGGTGATAAAGAACAGGCCCAGCAGAAGCCCCTTGAACGGCTCGATATTGGCTTCGATTTCATGCTTGAACTCGCTGTTGGCCAGCACGATACCGGCCAGAAACGCGCCCAGCGCCGGGGAAAGATTTACCAGGCTCATGAGGGCGGCAATGCCGATGACCAGCATCAGCGCCGTGGCCGTAAACACCTCACGCAGGCCTGAGCCCAGCACATAGCGAAACAGTTTCGGGCCGAGGTAGTAACCGCCGGCAATCACGCTGCCGATCGCCGCGACCACCACCAGGGCATGCGCCCAGCCGGGCAAGTGCGCCACCAGGCTTATGCTCGCGTGACTCGCTTGATCGCCACCGCCCCCCACCAACTCGGGTAGCGCCAGCAGGGGAATCAACGCCAGCATGGGAATGACCGCGATATCCTGGAACAGCAACACGGAGAAGGCGCTCCGGCCGCCCTCGGTTTTTTCTAGGCCTTTTTCACTCAGGGTTTGCAGCACAATCGCCGTCGAGGACAGCGCGAACAGCAAGCCGATAGCCAGCGACGTTTGCCAGGTAAGCCCCAGCCACCAGGCAATGGCGGTCCCCGCGGCGGTGGTCAGCGTCACCTGTAGCCCGCCCAGGCCGACCAGCCGCACGCGCATCGCCCAGAGGCCTTTCGGGTCGAGCTCCAAACCCACCAGAAACAGCATCATCACCACGCCAAATTCGGCAAAGTGCTGGATCGTGGTGGTTTCCTGGCCCACCAGGCCGAGTATCGGGCCAATGACCACGCCGGCCATCAGGTAGCCGAGCACCGAGCCAAGCCCGTAGCGTTTTGCCAGAGGGACGGCAATCACCGCCGCCACAAGATAAATAAACGCCTGGATAAAGTACGCGGTCATCTGGGTTCCTTATATTTTTTCGAATAGCTTGACTTCACTGAGCAATCAGGTAGCGTACTAGTACGCTAGTACGACATATATCACTTGGTGTCACACGATGTATTCAAAATATGCGCTCAAATGATGATTACCAGGCCGAACTGATTGGGTATTTGCTCGCCATTGATTCCCCCGATGCAATGGACAAGGCGCTCGCCAGCCTGTTAACGCCTGCAGAATATCAAGAAATCAGTAAACGCCTGCAGATTTTTAGGTTGCTACGCGAGGGTGTGCCCCACCGCAAAATCGCCGAGACCCTAGGCGTGGGGATCGCCACGGTGTCGCGTGGCTCACGCGCCTTAACCACGTTGCCTTCTTTACGACCCTCTTCACGGAATGATCAGCTATGACGACTGCCGATACGCAAGACGCAAAAGGCCCAAAGCCCTTTACGCTGCCGCGCAAGCCTCACTACGTTACCCTGGCGGCAGACTGCGACTTTTTTGCCTTGTTTCAAAAAATCGAGCGGCGGTTTGCCTCCTGCTACATGCTGGAGTCGCTTGGCGAAGACAGCCACATGGCGCGCCACTCGATTATCGGTTTTGACCCCGAATACACGCTTTACGCCAACGGCCACACGCTGACGATCGAAGACCGCGATGGAAATGCCAGCCACTACCCAAGCGATAACCCTTATGAGCTGCTGCGCAGCCTGATACCCCAGAATATTATTTCGCGTAAGTATGCGGGCGGTTTGAGCGGCTATCTGGGCTACGATGCGATGCAGTATTTCGAGCCTTCGCTAACGCTAAAGGCCAGCAACGACTTCGATACGTTCCGGTTTGGGCTCTATAAAGATGGCCTGATTCTCGACAAGATGACCGGAGAGGTCATCTATTTCTACTATGACAATAGCCGCTATGCGTTTCTGCAAACACTGATCGACGCTGACGACACGCCGCCTGGCCCGCTGCACATCACCGCCCTGGGCGATACCATGAGCCAGGATGAGCACGCCGAGGCTGTGGCCAAGGTGAAACAGGACATCATCGACGGCAAAGTATTTCAGTGCGAAGTCGGCTTTAAAAAACGCTTCCAGATCCAGGGCGACACCCTCGCGCTGTACGACCAGCTACGTACCATCAACCCTTCACCGCAGATGTACTACGTCAAGTTTGGCGAGCAGAAACTGATTGGCGCAAGCCCAGAGTTGCTGTTTCGCCTGCGCCAGGGCGAAATGGAAACCTTTCCGCTAGCGGGCACCACCACCCGGGGTCAAACACCGCAGGAAGACACTCAGTTAGCCCGCGCGCTGCTCAATGACCCTAAAGAGATCGCCGAGCACAATATGATCGTCGACCTGCACCGCAATGATATTGGTCGCGTGGCGCAATTTGGTACGGTCAAAGTACGCAGCCTGATGGATATCAAGCGTTTTAGCCATGTGCAGCATATCTCCAGCGAGATCGTCGGCATTATTGCTGAAGGCGAGGATATGTTCAGCGCCCTGGCCAGCAACTTCCCGGCGGGCACCCTCACCGGCGCGCCGAAAATCGAGGCGATGAAAATTATCGACGATCTGGAAAATGACGGGCGTGGCCCCTACGGCGGCGCGGTGGGCCAGTTCTCGTTCAACGGCGACTGCACCTTTGCCATCCCCATTCGCACGGTGTTTGTGAATGGTGAGAATGCCTATGTGCAAACCTGTGGCGGCAACGTGTTTGATAGTAACGCCGCCGATGAATACGAAGAAATCCGCCGCAAATTTGCCGGCACCCGCAAAGCCCTTGCTCCTTTTATGAGTACGCATATGGACACGGAGAGCCCCGCATGAAGGTGCTGATTATTGATAACTACGACTCCTTCACCTATAACCTTTACCAGTTTATCGGTGAGATTCTGGCCACGGAGAAGAATCTCGGCAGGGTGCCTCACTTTGAGATACTCGTTAAACGCAATAACCAGATCGATTTCAAAGCAATAGAGGCCATGGCGCCGGATCGCATTATTATCTCCCCCGGCCCCGGCTCGCCGGATGATCCGCGCTACTTTGGCGTGTGTGCCGAGGTAATTGAAAAGCTTGGCAAGACCATTCCGCTACTGGGGGTTTGCCTGGGCATGCAGGGCATTGTGCACGTGTTCGGCGGCAAGGTAATCAAAGCGCCGCTACCCATGCACGGTAAGATCAGCCCAATTAACCACAACAACCATTCGGTATTTAACGGCGTACCGGACCAGCTTGAAGTGATGCGCTATCACTCGCTGATTGCCGATGCAGCGACTCTGCCCGAGTGTCTGGAAGTAACCGCCACCGTGGGCGCTCTGGCGGCTGACAACTTTGAACAGCGCAGCCGCTGGCAAGCGCTCGGCGAGTTTGAGCTGATGGGCGTGAAGCACCGCGACTACCCGATTCACGGTATTCAGTTTCACCCGGAGTCGTTTGCCACCGAAGGCGGCAAGGAGCTGATCGCTAATTTTCTGTTTGCCTATGACGTCTAACGTCCGAACGACTACTTTCGGCGCGCAGAGGCCTTCCCTTTCATAGGCTTGTTTCTGCCAGCAACGCCCTTGCCAGGCTTGCCTCGCCCCGCGGCTTTCTTGCCAGAAGGCATACCACTCGACTTGCCCTTAAGCGCTGGTTTACCGCCAGCGCTTTTGGGTTTGGCCCGCCCCGAACCGGTGGCACTGCGTTTCGCTGCGCCTTTACCTAACGCTTTTTCACCGGGTTTACCGCCCTTTCCTGGCCTAGCAGCGGCACTTTTTCGCGTTTTTTTCTGGCCGCTAGAACGCTTTGCAGTAGGTGGCGGCGCGGGCTTAGCCTCTGAACTTGCTGTTAACGCCTCAATCGTTGCGATCTCTTTCGGCGTTAAGTCTCGCCAGTCGCCTAACGCCAATCCCTGCAGCGATACATTCATGATGCGCGTGCGGATAAGCTGGGTAACGTCATAGCCGAAGTAATCGCACATGCGGCGAATCTGGCGGTTCAGGCCCTGCACCAGCGTAATGGTGAACTCGAACGTGGATACCTTCTCCACATGGCACTTTTTAGTAACCTGACCAAGAATCGGTACCCCGCTTTGCATCCCTTGAATAAAGTCATCAGTGATCGGTTTGTTGACCGTTACCCGATATTCTTTTTCGTGCTGATTATTGGCACGCAGGATTTTATTCACCAAGTCGCCGTTATTGGTGAGCAATATCAGCCCCTGGGAGTCTTTATCCAGCCGACCAATGGGAAAAATACGCGTGCCGTGTTTTACAAAATCGACAATGTTGTCTTTCTCGCTCGACTCGGTGGTGCTGACAATGCCCACCGGTTTATTGAGCGCAATGAGGACCAAATCCTCCTCTTCCTGCGGCTCGATATCCTGGCCGTTCACTTTGACCCGATCGCCCGCCACCACCTGATCACCCGTGGTCGCCCGGCGGCCGTTAATCCAGACGTTGCCCTGTTCCACAAAGCGGTCGGCCTCCCGCCGCGAGCACAGGCCGCTCTCACTAATGTATTTATTGATGCGGGTAGATTTTCGTAACGACATAGAACGCCATGTGGCTAAAAGGGATAAATGCAGCGTTAAAAACTTAGAAAGACGAACCGGGCTGCTTCAGGAACGCCAGTTCCTCATCGGTAGACGTTCGCCCCAGTAGCGCATTGCGGTGCGGGTAACGGCCAAAACGGTCGATAATGGCTTTGTGACGCACTTCATAATCTAGGTTGTTCTCCAACCCCGGCTGGTTATAAAGCGCCATTGCCCGCTCGTGAATCACCGCCGACTCGCTATGCATATAGGGCATATACAGAAACACCCGTTGATTGCTGGAAAGCTCTGCGTCGGCGCCAGCGGCCACCGCTTCCTGAGCAAGCGCCAGCGCCAACGCATCGGTGGCAAAGGCGCGGGCATCGTCGCGGTAGATATTACGCGAGAACTGATCCAGCACAATGATCTCCGCGAGCCGCCCTTGGGGCGTTTGCCGCCAAGCGTAGCACTCGCAGGCGGCCGCTTGAGCATGCAGAGCGCCGAACCGCTCGAGGATCGCCTGATCCATCATAGGGTCTTTTTTAAACCACTGAACAGGCGTTAATTCCTCAAACCAGAAATCAAGTACCGCTTGAGCATCCGACTTCATTGACGCCTCCTTGTCGTAATAAACGCTGTGGAAATAAAAAACTTAACCTGTATTGCGCAAACCGGCGGCAATGCCCGCCATGGTGACCATCAGTGCTCGTGAGAGATCGGCACTGATCGCCCCATCGGCATCGCGATTACGCTGCAGTAGCTCTGCCTGAAGACCATGGAGCGGGTCGATGTAGGGATTGCGAACATCAATCGCCTGGCGAATTAGCGGGGTATTTTCCAGCAGCTCTTGCTGCTGCAATATATCCAGCACGGCTTCCTCCAGCCGTGCAAAGCGTTCGCGTAGCTGTTTACCTAACGCTTTGAGGGAGGGCTCGTCCACCAGACGGTGCTCGTAGTAGGCCGAAATCGCCACGTCGGCCTTGGCCAGCAGCATCTCCAGCATGTCCAGGTAGGTACCAAAGAACGGCCATTCATTGCGCATTTCCTGCAGCACCTCGCGACCGCCAGGCTGTTCTAAGCGACGCGAGAACGCTTCGCCACTGCCCAGCCACGCCGGCAGCATTAGGCGAATTTGCGTCCAGGCGAAAATCCATGGGATCGCACGCAGCGTTTCCACCCCGCCGTCCTGGCGGCGTTTGGTGGGCCGCGACCCAAGCGGCAGCCTGCCCAGCGCGCCTTCCGGCGTGACCGCCCGGAAGTACGGCACAAAGTCAGGGTCTTCGCGCACCACCCCTACATAAGCGGCGTGGGCGACCTTGGAAAGCTGGTCCATCTCCTCGCGCCACTGAGGCTCGGGCGCTCTCGGCGGCAGCAGCGTTGCTTCCAGCACGGCGCAGGCATAAATCTCCATTGAGCGTAGGGCAATATCCGGCTGGCCAAACTTGAAACGAATCATCTCGCCCTGCTCGGTCACCCTGAGGCTGCCGTTTACCGAGCCCGGCGGCTGGGAGAGAATCGCCGCATGCGCGGGGCCGCCGCCACGCCCGACGGTACCGCCACGGCCATGAAATAGCGTTAAATCAACCCCATGGCGTTCACATACATTGACCAACGACTCCTGGGCCCGGTACTGCGCCCAGGCCGCCGCCAACTGGCCGGCGTCCTTGGCCGAGTCCGAATAACCAATCATCACTTCCTGGCCGTTGCGCATCAGCTTGCGATAGCCCGGCAGCGCCAGCAGCTGGTCGATCACATCGCCCGCGTGGTCAAGGTCGTTAAGGGTTTCAAACAGTGGCGCAATCGGCAACGTCACGTTGCCGCTGGCTTCTTTCATTAACAGCGCCACGGTGAGCACGTCAGACGGTTCAGCGGCCATGGAGATGATATAGGTGCCCAACGCTTCGGCATGTTCCTGTGCGATCACCTTGAAGGTATCAAGCACCTCGCGGGATTCCGCCGAACACTCCCAACGGCGGGGAATCAGCGGGCGCCGCGAGGCAAACTCGGCAAGCAAAAACTCCTGACGTTGGGTTTCATCCCACTCGCGATAGCGGCCAAGGTTCAGCGCATCCGTTAGTTCTTCCATTACCTGGGCATGGCGACTGGCTTCCTGGCGCAGGTCGAGCTTGGTCAGCGTGACGCCAAAAACCGCGACCCGGCGTAGTGTATCCAGCAGCGCACCGTTGGCGATGGTATCCAGGCCCACATCGCACAGCGAGCGGTAGCAGGCCAGCAAGGGCGCATATAGCTGGTCACGAGTCTCGATGATCGCGCCGCCGTCATAGTTTCGACCTTCAAGCTCGGCCTTGGCCCAGTCGCGGGTGGACTCCATCTTTGCCAGCAAGCGCTTCAGCACTTCGCGATAGGGCTCGGCCACATCGCCTGCCTCAGCCTTGAGGGCGCTATTGGCTTTCCACATGGAGAGCTCGGTCTTGAGCTGTTCAAGGTCGCGCAGGTAAAGGTCCGCCGCCATCCAACGACCTAACAAAAGCACTTCTTTGGTGACCTTTGCCGTGACGTTCGGGTTGCCATCCCGGTCGCCGCCCATCCAGGACGCATAGCGAATGGGCGCGGCATCCAGCGGCAAGCGCTCGCCTGCGGTATCCAGCAGCAGGTTGTCCAGATCCCGGTGAAAATCGGGGACCGCTTGCCACAGTGAGTTTTCGATAACCGCAAACCCCCACTTGGCCTCATCCACGGGTGTCGGGCGCTCGTGGCGAATTTCGTCGGTATGCCACGCCTGGCTGATCAACTCCTCAAGCCGCCCTTGGGCACGGGTGCCGCGCTCGGGGTAGTCTTCAGAGCCTTCAATGGCCGTCAGGCAGTCGTCGATGGCATCGTACTTTTGAATCAGCGTACGGCGAATGACTTCAGTCGGGTGCGCGGTGAGCACCAGCTCAACGCGCATATTGGCCAGTGTTTCGACCAACTTGCGCGGCGAGTTACCCGCCAGCTCGGCGCGTTTGAGCAGCTCGCCAAGCACCGGCTGCGAGCCCGGCTTATAGTCTTCAACGCGGCGAAAGCGTGCCCGATAGTGCTGCTCGGCGATATTGGCGAGATTTAGAAACTGGTTAAAGGCGCGGGTGACGGGCAGTAAATCCTGCTCGGGCAGTTGGCGCAAATATTCGATCAAATTGCGTTGCTGTAGCGAATCACCCTGCCGACCCTGCTTAGCGTGGGCACGAATGGTTTCAATTTTATCGACAAAGGATTGGCCTAGATCATCGGCAATGGTTCGCCCCAGGCTGTCGCCCAGGATACGCACGTTATCGCGTAGCGATTCGTGTAAGTCATGGCTCATAGCGTGGCCTCCTTGCAGGGGTCGCGGAAACGATTAATCAATGGGTTTCTTCGGCTTTGGCCGCCAACCAGTGAATTTCCATCTCGTCTAGAGAGGCATCCGCTAATGGCTGCCCAGCCGCTGCCAGCTCACGCTCGACAAAACGGAAGCGACGTTCAAATTTGGCATTGGTGTTGCGCAGGCACTGCTCGGGGTTGGCCCCAAGTGTGCGGGCTAAATTAGTGACGGCAAACAATAGGTCGCCGACTTCTTCCTGGGCGTGAACGTTATCGCCAGCGGCGAGGGCTTCTTCAACTTCATCAAGCTCCTCACGGATTTTGGCCAGCACGCCCTGCGAATCAGGCCAATCAAACCCGACCCGAGCCGCGCGCTTGGAAAGCTTGGCCGCACGGCTAAGCGCAGGCAAGGTGCGCGGCACGTCATCAAGCACCGAGGGCACTTGATGGTTGGATCGCTCGGCGCGCTCATCAGCCTTTAATGCCTCCCAGCGGCGATTGACCTGCTGGGTTTGCACGTCGTCGGCGCTGACGCCCGGCGGGCGGCGCGATTCCAGAGTGCCGTCGGGGAACACATGCGGGTGACGGCGGAGCATTTTCGCGGTCAACGTATCGACGATATCGTGAAAGTCGAAACGCTGCTCTTCCGCTGCAAACTGGGCGTAATAAACCACCTGAAACAGCAGGTCGCCCAGTTCGCCGGGCAGCTCGTCAAAGGCGCGCCGTTCGATGGCGTCGGCCACTTCGTAGGCTTCTTCAAGGGTATGGGGGACGATACTGTCCCAGTCTTGCTTGATATCCCAAGGGCAACCTTGCTCGCGGTCACGCAGCACGTGCATCAGGGTAAGCAAATCATCCAGCGAGTAACGCATTAGGCCCCTCCCCTACGCGTGGTTTTCTCGGGGTCGGTGTCGCGCAGGCGACGGACTTCGGTCACATTGGGCAGTTGTTGAATACGCGAGAAAAGACGCCCCAGCGCTTCCAAGCCATCGACTTCCAGGGTGATGCGCAGCCGCGCAATACCTTCGTCAGTGTCGGTCAGCGTATTCACCGCCAGCACGTTGACTTTTTCATTGCCCAGCAGGCCCGTGACATCGCGCAGCAGGCCCGAGCGGTCCCAGGCCTGGATCTCAATGGTCACAGGGTAGCGCGTCTCGGCGCGTTCGCCCCATTCCACCTCAATAATGCGTTGGGGTTCATCGAGACGCAACTGCAGGATATTGCTGCAGTCCTGGCGGTGCACGGTGACGCCACGCCCTTGGGTAATAAAGCCGACGATGGGCTCGCCGGGCACCGGCCGACAGCAGTTGGCCATGCTGGTTTTCAGGTTGCCGACGCCGAGCACGGTAATATCGCTTTTAGTCGCCTTGCTGGACTGACGCTTGGGCTTGGCCAACAGTCGGTCGAGCTGCTCCTGATCATCGGTTTCCCCAAATAGCTGCTGGGCCTGGTGAAGCACTTGCCCAATGCGCAAGTCGCCCGCCCCCAGCGCGGCGTACATATCATCCGCCGTCTGGTAGTTAACCGATTTAGCCAGTTTGGGCAGGTCGAGTCCATCGACATCCAAGCGGCGCATTTCGCGTTCAAACAGCGCACGCCCCTCGTCAAGATTCTGATCGCGGGCCTGGTACTTGAACCAGGCTTGGATCTTCGCCCGAGCGCGGGAGGTGCGTACATAGCCCAGGCTGGGGTTCAGCCAGTCACGACTTGGCCCGCCTTTTGTCGCGGTCAGAATCTCAACCTGCTGGCCGGTTTTTAGCTTATAGGTGAGTGGCACGATACGGCCGTTGATTTTGGCTCCCCGGCAACGGTGGCCGATCTCGGTATGCACGCGGTAAGCAAAATCAATCGGCGTGGCGATCCGGGGTAAATCGATGACGTGGCCGTCGGGCGTAAACACATAGATGCGGTCCGGAGCGACGTCGCTGGACAGCCCTTCGCGCAGGTCACCAAAGCCGCCAACCTCGTCCTGCCACTCCAACACTTGGCGCAGCCAGGCAATTTTTTCCTCGTAGCTACGACTCTTGGCGTTGGTGTCGTGGCCTTTGTAGCGCCAGTGGGCACAGACACCCAGCTCGGCTTCGTCGTGCATCGCAAAAGTACGAATCTGGATTTCCAGGACTTTATTTTCCGGCCCCATGACGGCGGTATGCAGTGACTGGTAGCCGTTTTTCTTGGGGTTGGCGATGTAGTCGTCAAACTCGTTGGGCACGTGGTGCCATCGGGAATGGACAATCCCCAAGACGGTGTAGCAGTCGGCCACTTCAGGCACCAGAATGCGCACGGCGCGCACGTCATGAACCTGGGAGAAATCAATCCGCTTGCGCTTCATTTTGCGCCAGATCGAATAGATGTGCTTGGCGCGCCCGTCTACATCGTAATGGTGGATATTCTGAGCTTCCATCAAGCCTTTGATGGTTTCCACCACATCGTGGATATAGCGATCACGGTCCAGGCGTTTTTCGGCCAGCAGCTTGGCAATCGCTTTGTATTCGTCTTCATGAAGGTAGCGGAACGATAGGTCTTCAAGCTCCCACTTGATTTGCCCAATACCCAGACGGTGCGCCAGCGGCGCGTATATATCGGCCACTTCCCGGGCGACCTGGAGGCATTTCTCCCGCGGCGCATCCTTGACCTGGCGCAGCGCACAGGTGCGCTCGGCAATTTTAATCAGCGCAACGCGTACGTCCCCCACCATGTTGACCAGCATTTTGCGCAGGTTTTCCTGCTGGTTGTGCTGGCCCATGCCGTGGTTGGGGGCCAACGGATAGCTAATTGCCGCCATCTGCAGGACGCCATCGATCAAGTTGGCGACTTCGCCACCAAACCGTTTGGTAACGGTCTCCAGGCTCAACAGACCTTCACGCACCGCACGGTAGAGGACCGCCGCCTCCAACGTCGACTGGTCAAGCTTGAGCTCACCTAAAATGTCGGCCATCTCCAGGCCCATGCGAAAGCTGGAACCCGGCGTCAGCCAAACGCGATGCGACCTTGGTGCGTCTAGCTCCAGGGTTTGGGCAAGCTCGCAGGCCTGTTGTAAACGTTCAGGTTCGGGAAGACGCACATCTTCTTGCAGGCGCGTTAACCATTGTTTTAGGTCCACCGTTCCGCTGTTGGTTAGCGGCTGGTCTTCACGCACTTTTACCATGACGATATCTCATCCATTCGAGGCAACGGTTTTCTAAACCGCTGCCGAGGCTAACTGCGTTTACGCACACCCCGTGTGTTCAAACAGCATCAGCGTTTCCATATGAGCAGTGTGCATGAACATATCCGCCACTGCGACTTGCTTAATGCGGTAACCTGCATGCACAAGGTGTGCCGCATCGCGGGCAAGCGTTGCAGGATCACAGGAAATATAGACCACCTTGGGGACCGGGTAGCGTGCCAATCCCTGACAAATGACTTCCGCGCCGCTTCGCGGTGGGTCGACCACGAGAGCATCGAGATCAGCCTGCGCCTGGAGCAATGAGGCGACGGTATCCGGATCACTTAAATCGGCCTGCTGGCCCGTCACATTCAGTCGATTTCTGTGCGCGTTATCGGCAAGTCGTTCGATCATGGCAGGGCTGCCTTCCACGGCATGCACCAAAGCTCCAGACGCCGCTAACGGAAGGCTGAAGTTACCAATACCGGCAAACAAATCCATTAGCCGCTGGCCCGGTGAGGGCATTAGCCAGCGCATGACGGTCGTGACCATTTGCTGGTTAACCGCGGCGTTGACCTGCAAAAAATCGCCCGGCTCGAAATTTATTGTTAACGGCCTATTATCAGGCGTTTTGAGCGTCTCTTCGAACACCGGTGGCGCACCATGCCAGTGCAATACCGGCGACTCACGCCCTAGCCAAGTGCCTAGTACGACCTGATATTGATCGGCAAATACCTGCCATCGCTCAGCATCAGCCGCATTGGCTTTCAATTGACGAACCAGCACGACCTGCTGTGTGGCCGTTGACAGCAGTTCGATATGCCCGACCTGGCGCGGTGCTTCAAGTGTTGCCAACAGCGTACGTAAGGGCGCTATGAGGGTTTGTAGCGCATCCACCAGCACTACGCAGCGTTCAATATCGATCAGCCGGTGGGAATGTGCGGCACGAAAGCCTAACCGCGGTTGGCCGTCACTATCGACCTTGACCCCCAAACGAGCGCGCCGACGATACCCTTGCACATCGCTGTACAACGCCTCAATCGCGCCGATGGCGATGCCTTGGCGGGCCAACAAATCGCGCACGGCTTCGGCTTTATGGGCACGTTGCGACACTATGTCCAGATGCTGTAAATCGCAGCCGCCACATTGGCCAAAATGCGGGCATGGTGGCGTAACGCGTTGGGCTGATGGGCTCAGCAGTTTTTTGACGTGGGCTTCGTCGTAACGCTTGCGAGTCAGGTGAACGGCCACTTCAACATGCTCACCGGGCAGCGCTTGGTCGATAAACACCGTTTTGCCCGCACTGTTATGGGCAACCCCTCGTCCATCGTGGGCTAAGCGCTCCACCACCAGCTCAGTTGCGTCGTGCAGCGTTTGATTGGGCGTCTTGCTCGTTTGTTGGCGTGCCAATCCTGAATGCCCTGAGGCAGGACGCGGTGGCCGCCGTTTACCCAACATGGCCATCTATACCTCCGGGGCAAATAAGCCCGTGGAGAGGTAGCGGTCTCCGCGGTCGCAGACAATAAACACGATGACCGCATTCTCGGCTTGTTCGGCGATACGCAGCGCTCCCGCCAGACTCCCCCCGGATGAGACGCCCGCAAAGACACCCTCTTCACGCGCCAGACGCCGCATGTGCTCTTCGGCTTCGTGCTGCGCAATATCCAGCGTGACATCTACGCGCGGCGCTTCAAAAATGGCCGGCAAATATTCCTGCGGCCAGCGCCGAATACCCGGAATGCTCGCCCCATCAGCGGGTTGCAGGCCGACGATCTGAATCGCTGGGTTTTGCTCTTTCAGATAGCGCGACACCCCCATGATTGTGCCCGTCGTTCCCATGGAACTGACAAAGTGGGTCATTTCACCGCCCGTTTGTCGCCACACTTCTGGCCCGGTTGTGCGGTAGTGAGCCAGCGGGTTATCCGGATTGGCAAACTGGTTGAGCGGCTTACCCTCACCCCGCGCAATCATGCCATCGGCAATATCCCGCGCCTCTTCCATGCCGCCTTCTTTACTCGCCGACACCAGCTTAGCCCCGAATGCCGCCATTGCCTGCTTGCGTTCTTCGGAAGCACTTTCAGGCATCACCAACACCATCCTATAGCCTTTGATGGCGGCAGCCATGGCCAGGGCAATGCCGGTATTGCCCGACGTGGCTTCGATCAGCGTATCGCCGGGAGCGATGTCACCCCGCGCTTCTGCTTCACTGAGCATCGACAACGCTGGCCGGTCTTTCACCGACCCCGCTGGGTTGTTGCCTTCGAGTTTCGCCAGGAGGGTATTGTTGCGCCCCGCGCTAATACGTTTCAGACGTACCAGCGGCGTATTGCCAATTACCTCTTCTAACGTGGGATAATCCATCGCATCGATTCCTTATCGTGACCGTTACCCTGCATTATATCGGTGCTACCGTACACTGGACAGGTTACCCTCTTGAATCTCAGCAGGCTGCTTTCATGTCTTTGAACACACGACTTCTTTTTGCGCTGCTTGGCCTACCGCTCGTGGTTTATGCCTGCATGGCGGTGCTGCTCGTCGTGCAAAACGACCATAAATCCCGGGCGCTTTTGGAAGAACGGATTGTCAGCGCCAGCGAATACATTGCCCCAAGCATGGCAGAGGCGCTGGCGGACACCGACATTGACCAGCTAGAGACCCACGCCTCACAGTTCCTCGAACAGGAAGGCGTTAACGCCGTTAGCGTGTTTGATGATCAAAATAGCCGCCTGCTGGTACGTGGACGCACCACCGACGCATCGCCAACCTCGTCACCACCTGACACCACGCGGCTCTCAACTACCGATGACGTGTGGCGCTTGCAAGTGCCCCTTGAGATCGCCGCAATGGATAATGCAGCCGCCCCACGGGTGGGTTGGCTGGAAGCCACGATAGATACTCAGTCGCTTAACCTTGCCCGCTATCAATTGATTGCCAGTTTAAGCCTGGGGGGAATGCTCCTCGGGCTTTGCCTGTTTTTGATTGCCTTTGCCATTAGCCGCTATGTCACACGTCCCATTGAAGAAGCTAGTCATGCTCTATATCGCCTGTCGCGGAGCGATTATGAGCAAACGGCTACGCCCCATAACGCCATTGAACTCGACCAACTAGCCAAACAAATCAATGCACTGGCCAGCCATCTACAGCGTGCCCAACACGATATGCAAGCGCAAATCGAACAGGCGACCAGCGAACTTCAAGAATCAATGGAAACCATCGAAGAACAGAATATCAAGCTCGACCTTGCTCACCGCAGCGCGGTGCGCGCCAATACGGTCAAGTCCGAATTTCTGGCCAATATGAGTCATGAAATCCGTACTCCGCTTAATGGTATCATCGGCTTTTGTCGACTGCTCGGCCGCTCGTCCCTCGATGAACGCCAACGCGATTGGCTGCAACACGTGCACCGTGCCTGCGATAACCTGCTGATGCTGGTCAATGATGTCCTGGATTTCTCCAAGCTGGAAGCTAACCGCTTAACTCTGGAAGAAGCCGATATCGACATCGTCACGTTAGTGGACGAAATTCTTGGCCTTCACGCCCCCGAGGCCCAGCGCAAGCACCTTCATCTGGTCGCTATGGTTTACGATGATGTGCCGACACCGCTATGCGGCGACCCACTCAGACTCCACCAAGTGCTCAATAACCTGATCAGTAATGCCCTAAAGTTCACCCACCAGGGCGATGTCGTGGTGAGGGTCATGCTGGAACACTACGCGGGTAAGCATGTCGTGCTGAATATAAGCGTGAGCGATACGGGCATCGGCCTGAGCGAAGACCACCAGCAACAGCTGTTCAGCGCCTTTTCCCAAGCCGAGCCCAGTCACCCTCGCCAGTTTGGCGGCAGCGGACTCGGTTTAACCATATGCCGTCAGCTCATTCAACGCATGGGCGGGGAAATTAGCGTTGAGAGCGAGCTAGACAAAGGCGCGACATTCTCATTCACCCTTCCCCTCCAGGCGCCAAACGCTGACGAACGCCGCCCGGAGTTACACCTTGACGGCCCAATCATTCGCGTGCACGAGCCACACACCACGACGCGTCATGTGCTTGAGCATTTACTGGAACGCTGGGGAGCGATTCCCGTTGCGCTTTCAAGCGACGCGACCAGTGACTTATTGCTGATCAGTCTTGATCAGGATGATTTACAAAACACTGCCCTTGCTCAGTGGCAGGCGCTTATCAGCGCTGCGGGGTGCCCTGCACTGGTCCTGGTGAACGGTTCCAGCTTTGACCTACCCCAGCTCGACTTCCCCTTCAAAGGTGAATTGCTCTGTAAGCCATTCACCCGCGCGCAATTGGTTGCCTCGCTGACCCATTTATTGGTGCCGGTCGGCGAGGCACGGCCTCAACCCAGCGCGCCCCTTCCGGCATTACCCGCCGCCGATGAGGGGTATCGGTTATTAGTCGTCGATGACAACACCTCAAACCGGCAACTGCTCAGTGCTTTATTGGAAGCACCTGGGCGGCATATCAGCCTGGCGGAAAGTGGTCAAAAAGCGCTTGAGATAGGCCGTGACCACACCTTTGACATGGTGTTTATGGATATACGCATGCCGGGAATGGATGGGCTACAAACGACCCAAGCGCTACGACGCATTAATGCCGCCTGGAGTCGTTGCCCAATTGTCGCGGTAACCGCCCACGCCCTGAACAGCGAGCGACAACGCTGGTTAGCAGAAGGGCTGGACGACGTGATTATCAAACCGATTGACGAGCATGAATTGGGGCAGTTGCTAAGCCGCTTTCTGGGCATCCCCCCCCCGGAAGGGTCTTCCCCGCAGCCAAAGAAGGTATCGCCTAGCGCTGCAGCCGCTACGCTACCGGTGATCGACCTTACGCTGGGCGCCCGCTTAGCGGGAGGCAAAGAGGATTTAGCGCGAGCCCAATTAAGGCGGCTGATCGATAACCTGCCCGCCACCCGAGCTGAAATGGACGCCGCTTTTCAACAACGCGATCTGGAAGCCCTGCTGGACAGCGTTCACGGCTTGAATGGTGCAAGCCGCTACTGCGGCGCGCCCGAGTTGGCGCTGATAGTCGAGACGTTGGAAACCCGATTGCGTACCAGCGGGCTAGACCATGTAGATACGTTAATTGATGATCTTTACCACGCCATGGACAAACTCATCGCCCAGCGCAGTTCGTTAGGGTAAGCGGGGACTTAGCGTTCTAAAACCACAAAAGCGATGGCATAGTCGTCTTCATCACTGAGGGTAATATGCATGGTAGTCACTCCGGCGACCGCCGCCTTTTCAGCGGCAGTCCCGTGAAGCTCAAGAAACGGCTTGCCCAACTCGTCGTTGTGCACTTGAATATCGCGCCACTGCAGCCCGTGGCGCAACCCCAAACCTAGCGCTTTCACAAACGCCTCTTTAGCCGCAAACCGCTTGGCAAGAAACGCAGTGGGCTGCGATTTTTGCTGCCAAACGGCGTGTTCGTCGGGCCCTAATATACGCAGCGCAAAGCGCGGCCCGTGGCGCTGTAACGCCCGAGCAAAGCGCTCAACCCGCGCAATATCAGAGCCAATACCGACAATCACGCGCTAGTGTCCGCAGCAGCCGCTATGGGAAGCGTCATGCCGATGATCGTGGTCGTGGTCGTGGTCGTGGTCGTGTGCATCCAACGCCGCCATAAGTCCGGCTTCCTGGCCCGCTATAATCAGCCGCTTCATCTCTTGAACGGCTTCTTTTAGGCCAACAAAAAGCGCACGGGCGATAATCGCGTGGCCAATATTCAATTCATTAACCCCAGGCAACGCCGCAATGGCTTCCACATTATGGTAATGCAAACCATGACCGGCATTGACCACTAACCCTAGTGAAACCGCGTGTGTTGCGGCCGCCGTCAACCGCTGGTACTCCGCCATTGCCATCTCGCTACCGGGGCGCGCTTCAGCATAAGCCCCGGTGTGTAATTCGATGACGGGGGCTCCAGCACGCTGGGCGGCATCAATTTGCTCATCGTCGGGGTCGATAAATAACGACACCTCGCAACCGGCGGCGGCAAGGCGTTGGCAGGCGCTGGCAATGGCGTCAAAGCCGCCGACCACATCCAGACCACCTTCGGTGGTCAGCTCTTCGCGTTTTTCGGGAACAAGGCACACGTGGGCAGGCTGAATCTCTTCGGCTAGCGTCAGCATCTCTTCGGTGACGGCCATTTCAAGATTCATACGCGTATTGAGCACTTCAGCAAGCAGCTTTACATCGCGCAGTTGAATATGACGGCGGTCTTCGCGCAAATGCACAGTGATGCCGTCGGCCCCGGCCTCCTCAGTTATCAGCGCCGCCTGAACCGGATCCGGATAGCGCGTACCACGCGCTTGGCGAAGAGTGGCGATATGGTCGATGTTGACCCCGAGCAGTATCCGAGGTGGATGCATAATGGCCTCCGGTGATAAAAAAGTGACAGCCTAGCGTTGACGACGTTTGGCGAGGTCGTGCATTAATTCGCGGGAGCGTAACGCCGTCGTACCAAGATGTGGCGCCAGTGCAGCGCGCATAATGGCTTTTAAGGCGTTGGCTAAAGCGGGTTCCTGCCAGTCATGGTGGTCAATATAGCGCAGAGTACGACCATCCAGCCCCTTGGCTGCCGGAATAAACGCGCGGCTCGATGCATCAAAGCGATACAGTGCTTGAGGGTCGAGTGCGCCACCATCGGGCGTACAGAAGCGCGGTGTAGCGTCCAAAACCTCCAGCAGCGACCACTCGTAACGCCGCAGAGCGAGCGCGCGGGCAGCGGGCACCGGCAGCGCTTCAAGCAAGGCCGTATAAAAAGCAAAGACGTCCCCAGCAGGAAGTTCCAACGGCAGCAGGCGCGTGGCGATTTCATTGGCATAAAACCCACACAACAGGCCCTCGCCAGCCAGCAGCGCCGTCTGCCCACGGGACTCCATCAGCGTCAGGCGTTTGAGTTCACGTTCGCCTCGCCACGTCACCAACAGCGGTGTAAACGGCTGCAGACGCTGACGCGACTTTGACGATGGTCGCTGACCGCCTTGAGCCACCGCGCGAATCCGACCATGATGCAGCGTAAGAAGATCCACCAGCGCACTGGTTTCTCGGTAGGGCCTGCGGTGCAGCAAGAAGGCCGGCTCCGCTGACATTGCCCTGCTCAATCGAGATCGTAGCCCAGGCTTTTAAGCGCGCGCTCATCGTCCGACCAGCCCCGTTTCACCTTCACCCACAGGTTAAGCATAATTTTGGTGCCCAACGCCCGCTCCATATCCAAGCGTGCCTCACGACCGATGCTTTTGATTCGCTCGCCGTTCTCGCCGATCAGAATGACTTTTTGCCCCTGACGCTCGACTAGAATCAGCGCGCTGATATGTGTAACGCGTTCAGTTTCGCGAAACTCTTCGATTTCCACGGTCATCTGGTAGGGCAACTCGTCGCCCAACTGGCGCATGACTTTTTCGCGCACCAGCTCTGCTGCCATAAACCGCAGACTTTTATCGGTAATTTGGTCTTCAGGGAAATAGTGAACGCTCTCGGGCAGATGCTTGGCGACTTCTTCTTCCAGCGTTTCTACCTGAGTCCCATGTTTAGCAGAAATAGGCACGATGGCGGCAAACTCGCGACGGGCTCCCACGTCGGCCAGCCAAGGCAGCAAATCGCCTTTGTCATTTAGCCGATCCACCTTATTAACCGCTAATACCACCGGTGCCTTAACGTGCTCAAGCCTTTTGAGCACCGCTTGGTCCTCATCTGTCCAGCGGGTGCGGTCAATAATAAACACCACGCAGTCTACGTCACGCAATGCCTGGGTCGCTGCCTGGTTCATAAACCGATTGATCGCTTTATTGCGATCTTTCGACATGATGTGCATGCCAGGCGTATCGACATAAATAAACTGGGCGTCCGCCTCCGTTTTAATTCCCATCACCTGATGGCGCGTGGTCTGAGGCCGCCGGGAGGTAATTGAAATCTTTTGCCCCAAGATACGGTTCATCAACGTGGACTTGCCGACATTGGGGCGACCGACAATCGCAACGAATCCACAGGTTTGGCTCATGCATTGTCTCCAGGACGTTTTTCAAGGTAGGCAAGCGCTTCTTCGGCCGCCTGCTGCTCTGCGTGGCGGCGGCTCGGACCTTTACCCGTAGTGTGTTCAGTTAACAAATCGATATAGCACTCTACGGTAAACATCTGCGCATGCGCTTCTCCCTTAACGCTCACTACTTCATAACGCGGCAGCGCAGCTTGTCGGGACTGGAGAAATTCTTGCAGCCGCGTTTTCGGGTCTTTTTGAGTATCTTGCAGCGAGATGTTCGCTAGCCGTTCGGCGTACCATGCCAGAACGCGCTCACGAACCGCGTCCATGCCCGCATCTAAATAGATAGCACCAATCACCGCTTCAACCGCATCCGCTAAAATCGATTCCCGGCGATGACCGCCGCTTTTCATTTCGCCTGAGCCTAACCGTAAGCACTCACCAAATGTCATTTCTCTAGCCAGTTCAGCAAGCGTTTGCCCTTTCACCAGACGCGCCCGCAGTCGGGAAAGCTGCCCTTCTCGCGCCTGGGGAAAACGCTGGTAAAGCGCTTCAGCAATCACGAAGTTGACGATTGAGTCACCTAAAAATTCCAGGCGTTCATTGTTACGACCGCCATAGCTGCGGTGGGTCATGGCCAGTTCTATCAGCGTGGCATCGCCGAACGTATGGCCGATGCGTCGGCAAAAAGCGGTTAACGAAGTACTCACAGGGCCCCTACGTCGTTGACGTTGACTAAAAAATAATGACTATACATAACGGTTGGCCTTATCACTCAATGCGGCGCACGTCGGTAAAGCTTGGCAGCCCACCGTCCCAGTGCATCCATACGGCAAAGGCGCGCCCGACAATATTTTCCTCAGGCACAAACCCCCAGTAGCGGCTGTCGTTGGAGTGATCACGGTTGTCACCCATGGTGAAGTAGTGGCCTTCAGGCACTTCAACTTCACGCATTTGCGGCCCAGAATCCCGGGGATTGTTATAAATATAGTGTTCAATTTCACCTAAACGCTCTTCAAGCAATAGCTGCTGAGAAACATCTTCTTCCATCAGCTCTTTGGGCACCGCTTCGCCGTTGACATAAAGCTGCTTGTCTTCATAACGAATACGGTCGCCGGGCAGCCCGACTACGCGCTTAATGAAGTTAACCGAAGGCTCTTCGGGAAAACGAAACACCATTACATCGCCACGTTCAGGGTCATCGACCTCAAGAAAGCGTGTATTGATGACCGGCAAACGTAGCCCGTAGGCAAATTTGTTGACCAGTATGAAATCACCCACTTCAAGCGTTGGCCGCATTGAGCCAGAGGGAATTTGAAACGGCTCGACGACAAAGCTACGCACCACCAGCACTACCAGCAATACCGGAAAGAAAGAGCGTGAGTAATCGACGGGCCACGGCTCTTTAAGCAGCTTGTCACGCGTCGCCTGATCGAGTCCCTCTACGGTATTCGCATCGGCGTGGGCAACCCGCTCACGCCGTTTGGGGCGTAACCAGACCACATCGAGCAAATAGATAACGCCAGAAAGCGCGACGGCAAGTACCAGCAGTAATGCAAAATCCATGGGTGGAAGTCGTCCCTAATCGTTAACCTTGAGTACAGCAAGGAAGGCATCCTGGGGGATTTCCACCCGACCGACCTGCTTCATACGTTTCTTACCAGCTTTCTGTTTCTCTAGCAGTTTTTTCTTACGGCTGACATCACCGCCATAACATTTAGCGGTCACGTTCTTGCGCAGCGCCTTGACGGTGGAGCGTGCCACTACCTGACCGCCAATAGCCGCCTGGATCGCGACATCAAACATTTGCCGGGGGATTAACTCTTTCATTTTCTCCACCAGCAGGCGGCCACGCGTGTGAGCGTGATCACGGTGAATAATCACTGCCAGGGCGTCTACTTTATCACCGTTAATCAACACGTCCAGGCGAACCAACTGGGCTGCCTCAAAGCGTTCAAAATTATATTCAAGCGAGGCATAGCCACGTGAAATAGACTTCAGTCGATCAAAGAAGTCCATCACGACTTCAGACATTGGTAATTCGTAAGTCAGCTGGATCTGATTGCCGAGAAACTGCATATCCAACTGAGTGCCACGGCGTTGTTCACACTCGGCAATTACATTGCCGACGAATTCCTGGGGCACGAGAATACTGGCACGCACTACTGGCTCGCGCATGTGCTCGACATCTGCCATATCCGGCAGTTTGGAGGGGTTCGAGACATAGTTGAGATCGCCATTTTTCATGGCCAGCTCATAGACCACGGTCGGCGCGGTGGTCAGCAAGTCTAGGTCGTATTCGCGCTCCAGGCGTTCTTGAATGATCTCCATGTGGAGCGTGCCCAGAAAGCCCACGCGAAAGCCAAAGCCCAGCGCATCTGAGTTTTCGGGCTCGTATTCAAGCGACGCATCGTTAAGCGCCAGCTTCTCGAGCGCATCGCGGAATTCTTCGTAGTCATCGGCACTGACCGGGAACATACCCGCATATACTTGAGGTTTGACCTTCTGAAAGCCAGGCAGTCGCGGCACATCGGGCGTTTTAGTGTGGGTAATCGTGTCCCCCACTGGCGCACCGTGGATGTCTTTAATACCCGCCACAATGAAACCGACTTCTCCCGCGCGTAAGATATTGGTCTGTTTGCGCAGCGGCGTAAAAATCCCTACTTCTGTGGAGTTCCAGTCCCGCCCGGTGGAGTTGATGCGGATCTTATCGCCTTTGCGCAGCGTACCGTCGAAAAGGCGGACTAAAGAGACGACACCCAAGTAGTTATCGAACCAAGAGTCGATAATAAGCGCTTGCAAAGGGGCGTCAGGGTCACCTTTCGGGGGAGGGATATCACGCACTAAGCGCTCTAACAGCGCGTCGATGCCAATCCCGCTTTTCGCTGAGACTTGGCAGGCATCGGTGGCATCAATGCCAATAATCTCTTCGATTTCCTGAGCTACCCGGTCGGGATCCGCTTGGGGCAAATCGATTTTATTCAGCACCGGTAATACTTCCAGGCCCTGCTCGACGGCGGTATAACAGTTGGCCACTGACTGTGCTTCAACGCCCTGGGCGGCGTCCACAACCAATAGGGCGCCTTCGCAGGCATATAGCGAGCGCGACACTTCATAAGAAAAGTCCACGTGCCCAGGCGTGTCGATGAAGTTGAGTTGATATACCTGGCCGTCAGGGGCGGTATAGTCCAACGTCACCGATTGCGCTTTAATGGTAATGCCACGCTCGCGCTCGATATCCATGGAATCAAGCACTTGTTCTTTCAATTCACGCTCAGTTAAACCACCGCAGGTTTGAATTAACCGGTCTGAAAGCGTGGACTTGCCGTGATCGATGTGGGCAATGATCGAGAAGTTACGTATATGTGTTAGCTTGCTTGGGTTTTCGCTGGTCATTGGCCGTTTTTAATCCGCTTGGAGTACGCACTCAGGAAAGACAAACCATCAGTCCTTGCGGTGCGCATCAAAATTTGTCGCCATTGTACCGTTACGACGGTCTTGGTGCTATGTACAAAAATCAGGGCAAAAAAACGGCAGCCCACCGATTTTGACGGCGGACTGCCTGACGGAGAAACGCTAATTCAATTATTCAAAACGCAGCGCTACGAAAAGCGAGCGGCCATCGCGATAGAGACGCAAGGGAATCGCTCGATCAGTGGGTAGCTCTTCAACGATGCGGCGCAACTCTTCGGGTGACGATAAGCTGCGATGATCCAAACTAACCAGCACATCGCCTGCGCGAAGGCCAGCGCGAGCCGCCACGCTGTCGGGCTCAACTTCACGCACTATTACGCCACCTTGCAGATTAAGCTGCTCTTGGGTTTCCTGGTCTATTTCAGCAACCGAAGCACCAAGGCGCACTTGGCTATCGCTAGATGATGAAGCGGGCGCCCCCTCGGCATCAGGCCAACTACCTAGCTCTACGGCTTCACTACGTTCTTCACCATCACGCATGAGCCGTAGATCCACTTCATCTCCCGGTGCCACCCGGCCAATCAGACGCGGTAGGCTGCTCGAGCGATCCACGGCTTCACCGTTAACTTCCAGGATGACATCACCGGCTTTAAGACCGCCTTTTGCTGCGGGGCCATCAGGATCCAAATCGGCGATCAACGCGCCTTCAGCCTCTTCCATGCCAAATGATTCAGCCAAATCACGCGACACCGGCTGGATCATGACTCCCAACCAGCCACGGTTAACGTGCCCATCTTCGCGAAGCTGATCGGCCACATCCAACGCAACGTTAATCGGGATAGCGAATGAAACTCCCATAAACCCGCCGCTACGCGTAAAAATCTGTGAGTTAATACCGATGACTTCGCCATCGAGGTTAAACAATGGCCCACCTGAGTTACCCGGATTGATCGCCACATCGGTTTGGATGAACGGCACATAGGCATCGCGCGGGAGCGTTCTATTAATCGCGCTGACAATACCCGCCGTCACCGAATGATCAAAGCCAAATGGCGAGCCTATGGCGGCGACCCATTCACCTACGCGAAGCTCATCCGAATCTCCCAGATTCAAGGTGGGCAGAGCATCCGCATCGACCTTAAGTAGTGCCACATCGGTTTGTGGATCACTGCCGATTAGCTCAGCGGTTAACTCGCGCCGATCGTTCAAACGAACGAGAATTTCGTCAGCGTCCTGCACCACGTGCGCATTGGTCATCACGTAGCCATCTTCGCTAATAATGAAGCCAGAGCCCAGTGATTGACGCTCTTCGCTGCGCCCCTGCCCCCCTCCTGGCGGCGCGGGGAAGCTATCGCCAAAGAAGTGACGAAAAATCTCCGGCATTTCCTGACCACCGAAGTTATCAAAGGAAGGCCCGCCGCGCTGCACCGTTCGGCTGGTAGAAATATTCACCACCCCAGGAGCGGCGTGCTCAACGAGGTCGGTAAAATCCGGCAGATTTTGTGCTTGGGCGCTTTGCGCCACAAAGAGCAACAATACAAAACACATCCACAACGCAGAGGGAAAGTTTAAGCGCTTCATGCAAGAGCTCCTACTGAAAACACCATCAAGCCAATCAATGCAGCTCACCGTGAGCCACCGATCAAGATGCATCAGCCAACCGCGGACGGAAGTGCTCCGCACGCCGACCTAACGCGTATTTAAGGCCTATCATGCCACTAATCAAGACGCTGAAGAAAAGACTCGGTGCAAACCACATCTCATCGCTGAGCGTGCCAAATAACCCAGCGATAGCCAAGGCCATTAAGAGCGGCAATCCGTAGACCAGCCACGCTAAACATGTCATGGACGTCTTAAGCATCACCAACGTTACCTCGCTATTCAGTGCCAGCTCGTCATCATTGTCGCGCGGCAGCCGCGTATCTACCGACACCTGCCAGGCAGGTCGGCGTTCAAGCAGCCCTGCCCCGCAGCCTTGACCTTTAGCACATTGCATGCAGCCAGGCGAGGCCGCGACTTCGACGATAACTCCATGCGCGTGGTAGCCCACGACTCGCCCTTGGCGCTTAATAAATGCTTCATTTGATGCTGCCGACACAACATTGACTCCCACACTGCTTCTTAAGAGCGCTGATTAAGTGGTTAACAACCGTTGTATTGTTTACGACCATAAAAAATGGACGTTGAAATAGAGTGCACCTCTTTCCAACGTCCATTTGTATAATTGTCCTATCGCTGACTAGCCGGACTGATCAGCGTTGCCCCAAAGGCTCTGTGGCACCGGATGAATGCATCAAAGGTGACCATTGATCGTTTTGGCCCCCTGCCGAACCTTGAGTCTGCTGCTCAAGATAAGACTGCAACATGCGAAGTTGCTCAACATCGATATTAGTACCCTGCTGAGCCGATACGCTTTGCTGCTGACCTGAACCGGAGAAGCCGCCTTCACTAACGTTCATCAGGCCATTTCCCGATCCTTGCCCACTCATCCTAAAAGGGGTTTGCTCAAACATGGGCATTTCGCCCTGCTGAGTGCCTGCTGATTGGCTATTGGTAACAGACGGTGTGGACGCGAGGTTTACCGGCTGCACCTGATTAGATGTCGTCGATTCGGAGCTTGAAGCCACTCCACCCCCCTGCTGCGACTGTGACGTTCCACTGCTATTGCCGAAGAACTGCACGCCGGTGATCACCATCAGCGATACCGCCGCTGCAACGCCTGCACCGCGCACAAATGACACATTACCCGTACGGCTATGTGCAGTCGCATCATCCAGCGCTGGAGCAGGCTCATCTTGCAAACGAGCCATGACACCAGCAGAGAGATCAACGCTGACATCCACATCACGTTCACGACGCATCATGCTACGAGCCAAATGATAGCGTCGCCACGTTTCAGCGGCATCGTCATCGTTCGGTAGTGCCTTCAACACTCGGCGCAACTCTAGCTCATCACTTTCACTATCCATCAATACCGAAAGTGATTCCCGTGTGTTTTGACTCATACTTCACACCCTCACACTGTTGAGAAGAAGCGCTAATGGCCATCGTACGTATTGCGTCTACGCTGGCATTCACCGGCAACTTCACTATAGCTTCCCATTGGGAATGTAATGGCTTTGACGGTGATGCCACCAAACAGTTCACGGTCATCCGTAGTTTTTCGCCATCACGCTTTTAACGTACCCACATTGACCATTAATCTTCTCGCCTGTTCCGTGCCGTGGTCACTAAAGGTCGAATATGTTCGTCAACGGCTTCGCGCGCCCTGAAAATACGTGAACGCACCGTGCCCACGGGACACTGCATAACCTGCGCAATATCTTCGTATGCCAGCCCGTCCAACTCGCGCAGCGTAATTGCAGTGCGTAAATCATCCGGTAACTTTTCGATTGCCTCATATACAGCGGCCTCCAACTGATCCCGCGCAATAGCAGCCTCAGGCGACTCGGAATCGGCCAAGCGACCGCTTTGGTCGATAATTTCGGCATCGACAATATCTAGGTCGCTACCTGGCGGGCGACGCCCGCGCGACACAAGATGATTTTTTGCGGTGTTGATCGCGATTCGATACATCCAGGTGTAAAAAGCACTTTCAGCGCGAAACTTTCCCAGTGCCCGGTAGGCTTTTATGAAGGCCTCCTGAGCAACATCGTGGACCTCGGCGTGGTCATGCACGTAGCGCCCAATCAAGCCAATAATTTTGTGCTGATATTTTTTTACCAGCAGATCAAATGCGCGGGTGTCGCCTTTTTGAGCACGCTCAACGAGCTGTTGATCTGTTTCACGAGTGCTCATTCACGCGCCCCCTCTCACTCGGGCAGTGATCACCGAGCACTACTCTTCCTTTTAACCCGATACACTGGGCATTAACAGCAAGCAACATAGCGTTCCTTGGGCATTGGTTAATTATACGAATGACATAAAACGGTACTGTAACGTGATCGCCGATTATTGGCTAAGTGTTACGCGTTCTACACGGCGCATCAAGCGTTTACCCCCTTGCTCAAAACCCAGCGGCTGACTTCATTTATCATTGTTAAGTTCCACAACAATTGATTTTTACTGCGTCGACAAGCGATAGTAGGCGTCTTTAGTCGCCCATTACGCATGCACAGGTAGCACAATGTCAGATCAGCAGGTCAACAACCTTAACGTCCTTGCCCAGGACGTGCTCACTACCCCTGAAGCCCTTAAGCAAGATGTGCCGCTTACCGAAGCTGCCGAGCGCACCGTCATTGAGGGCCGTCACACCATTCAGCGTATCCTGGACGGTAGCGACCCACGCTTATTGATGGTGGTTGGCCCTTGCTCTATTCATGATGTCGACGCCGCCCTGGATTATGCCAGGCGTCTGCGCACCCTCGCCGACCAAGTTAGCGATAGCCTTTACATTGTAATGCGGGTGTATTTCGAAAAACCCCGCACTACGGTGGGCTGGAAAGGTCTCATTAACGATCCTCATCTTAACGACTCCTTTGAAATCGATGAAGGCCTGCATATCGCGCGCAAACTGTTGGTAGATCTTGCCGAGATCGGCTTGCCGCTGGCAACTGAGGCGCTCGACCCGATCTCGCCACAGTACCTGCAGGACTGCATTAGCTGGTCGGCGATTGGCGCCCGCACCACCGAGTCGCAGACCCACCGCGAGATGGCATCAGGCCTTTCCTCACCTGTGGGCTTCAAAAACGGCACCGATGGCAGCCTGGATGTGGCCATCAATGCCTTACAGTCTGTTGCCCACCCACACAATTTTCTGGGCATTAACCAGTCAGGCCAAGTCGCCATTATACGCACCCGTGGCAACGGCTATGGACACGTCGTCCTACGCGGCGGCAACGGCAAACCCAACTACGATAGCGTCAGTGTCGCCTTGGCCGAACAGGAACTCAAAAAAGCCAACCTTTCCGCCAACATTATGATCGATTGCTCTCACGCCAACTCGAACAAGGACCCTGCACTACAGCCACTGGTCCTCGAAAACGTGACCAACCAAATACTCGAAGGTAATACCTCCATTATCGGTCTTATGGTGGAATCCAACATTGGCTGGGGCAATCAAAAAGTCCCTGCCGATATTAACGAGCTTCAATACGGCGTTTCGATAACCGATGCCTGCATTGATTGGCCAACAACCGTTGAAACGTTTACCCGCATGAATGACAAGCTCGCACCGGTGCTAAAAAAACGCCACCGGTCGTAGCTTCCCCTATCGCCCACTGCGTGCGACCTGCGCAGTGGGCGAGCGTAATGTCATTAGGCGATTTCTCGCCGGAAAGGTGGCAACGCATCCAGCAACGCCTGACCGTATCGACGCGTGATAACACGCTTATCCAATAGCGTAATCGTGCCTGTATCACTCTCCTTGCGGATCAGCCGGCCACAGGCCTGCACCAGCTTGATTGATGCGTCTGGCACACTGATGCGCATAAATGGATTACCGCCCTGACTCTCAATCCACTCGGCGAGCGTTGCTCCCACCGGGTCATCCGGCACCGCAAACGGCAACCGGGTGATGACAACATGCGTAAGATAATCCCCTGGCAAGTCGATGCCCTCGGCAAAACTCGCCAAGCCGAAAATAATACTGCCCTTACCGCTATCCACCGCCGCGCGATGGCGCTCGATCAACTCGCGCTTGGGCAAGGCATCTTGGGCCAGTACGCGCTCCTTGACCGATTCGCTCAGCGCTTTCTCTACCCCGCGCAGCTGTGCACGCGATGAGAACAGCACCAGCGCCGCCTCGCGATCCGCCAGCTTTGTCACGAAATCGACGATGGCTTTTTCGTGGGCTTCTTTATCGCTTGGATCAGTCGCCTCCTTGGGCACGCTTAATACAGCGTTGGCGTAATCAAACGGGCTGGGCAGCGCCTGATAACGGTAGCGATTGGCCAGCCCCGCTCGCTCCTGAAGCCGCTCGAAACGCCCCAGCGCCGTGAGCGTGGCAGATGTGACCACAGCGCCATGGCAGCGCCCCCACAAGTGTTTCGCCAAGGTATGCGCGGCAGATACCGGGCTTGCCGAAAATTCAAGTTCCGGCTCTCCCGCGACACGGCTTAGCGTGATCCAGCGCGCGCTAGGCGGCGCATTAGCGGCATCGCGCTCGCTGAACGCCTGCCATAGCGCGTGAGCCTCTAGTGCCCGGCCGTGAAGCAGCGCCACCAATGGCAGCCAAGCTTCCGCCTGCTCGCGCTCAAGGCCGGTTTGCTTATCCGGGTCGAGGCTTTCGCGCAAAATATCGTTGATACTTTCAAGGCTGCGCGACAGCGTGGCAAACATCACCACCAATTGCTCGGCCTGCTCGTGCAGCGCATCGGGAATTTGGCCCTTTTCAAACCGCGACTGAAGCGTGCTTTCTTCGTCAGCCAACCCATTCGCGCGCCCTGCAAGCTGATGCCCCATGCTGAACACATCGCCCAACGCCGGCTCCAGGGCATGAATAAGCTCGGGCAAGCCAGCAAGCAACCGAGCAATCGTCGGTTGGACGGCAAGCCCTTGATGCAGGTCGGTCAAGCTGCTTTTGAGGGTTTTAAGCCAGCGTAAACAGCCATTGATAGCGAAGCGATGAGCAAAATGCGACAGCGCCTTATCGGGCAGATGATGGCCTTCGTCAAACACAAAGATGCAGTCGGCCGGGTCCGGTAAGATGGCCCCGCCGCCCAGCGCCAGATCGGCCAGCACCAAGTCATGGTTGGCCACAATGACGTCGGCGTTTTCCAGTTCCCGGCGAGAACGGAAAAATGCACAGGCACCAAAATGGCCACAGCGTCGTCCGGTACACTGACGATGATCGACGGTCAAACGCCGCCAGTGGGCATCGTCAATCGGATGCGGCCAGTTATCGCGGTCGCCTTCCCACTCCCCCTGACCGTAAGCCTCAGCCATATCGCTGGCAATCAGGCCAAAATCACTGCTTTGTGCCTGTAAAGACTGCTCGAACAGCGACAGCGTGGGATTTGGCTCGGTCCCTTCCAACGCTTGATCAAGCCGCGCTACGCATACGTAGCGCCCGCGCCCTTTAGCCAGCGCGTAGCGAAATGCCAAACCGCTATGGTTCGCCAGAGACGGCAAGTCGTGGTTGAGCACCTGCTCCTGAAGCGCAACCGTTGCGGTCGAGACAATCAGCCGCTTGCCACGCGCTTTGGCGATAGGCAGCGCGGCGATTAGATAAGCCAGGGTTTTGCCTGTCCCCGTGCCAGCCTCAAGCACACACACATGACTGTCGCTTGTGCGCTTGCCGTCGCCATCGCTTTCGATATCACCCAGCGTGCGAGCAATCTCGGCAATCATCAGCCGCTGACCGTAGCGTGGAGTCAACTCAAGGTTTTCCACCACGCGACGGTAAGCGTCCTGAATTTCGCTTTTAAGGCCAGTATCTAGCATGCGGCTTAGAGCATACCTTCCGGCGGGTGCTCGCAGGGCAGCTTGTCGTTGATATAGCGCTCAATCTCCGGCAGGGAGAAAGCATCTTCTTCACCCACAAAGCTAATTGAAACGCCTTTTGCACCAGCCCGGCCAGTACGCCCAATACGGTGGACATAGTCTTCCGGATCTTCAGGCAGCGTGTAATTGATGACGTGGCTGACGTCTTCAATATGAATGCCGCGGCCCGCTACATCGGTGGCGACAAGCACTTGAATATCGCCTTCACGGAAGCTCTCAAGGGTTTTGATGCGTTGGTTCTGCGGCACATCACCAGACAGCATGGCGGCACTCACGCCGGCCTTTTTAAGCAGGTCGTCAAGTTTGCGCACCAGATCGCGGCGATTGCCAAACACCATCACACGCTCGAAGCTTTCCTGCTCCAACAGCTTGACCAGCAGACGCTGCTTGTCATCGTCAGAGACCATATAAACCCGTTGGTCGATATCGGCCTGGTTCTCCACGGTCACTTCGATCTCAACGTGGGCCGGGTCCATCGTCCACTGACTGGCCAGGTTGAGAATATCCTCGGTGAACGTCGCCGAGAAAAGAAACGTCTGACGCTCTTCTTTCTTGGGCGTGTAGCGGATGATCCGCTTCACGTCGGGAATAAAGCCCATCGACAGCATACGATCGGCTTCATCCAGCACCAGCACTTCCACTTCGGAAAGGTCGATATCACGCTTCTGGTGAAAATCGAGTAGCCGCCCTGGGGTCGCGACTAGAAGATCGATTTTTTTGCCTAGACTATCGCGCTGCTTTTGATAGTCCATCCCGCCCACAACGCTTGCCACGTTGAGCTTGGTAAAGCGGGCAAGGGCCTTGGCATCTTTCTCGATCTGCAGTGCCAACTCGCGGGTAGGGGCAATAATCAGCGCCCGCGGCGCCCCTGGCTTCTGGCCGTCCGGGGTTGGCTCTTCCAGGAAATAGGCCAGCGCTGAGATCAAAAACGCAGCGGTTTTGCCCGTACCGGTTTGTGCCTTGCCGACGATATCACCGCCCAACAACGTGTGGCGCAGCGCCTCTGCCTGAATAGGCGTGCAGTATTCAAACCCTTGGGCATGAATCGCGCGCATTAACGGCAGCGGCAGATCAAAGTCATGAAAGCGCCACTTGCCAGCCACGGCAGGCACCTGAAACTGACGAAGATCCCAGTTCGACTGGCGACGACGCGGTTTCCGACGACGACGTTTTGGCTTACGGTTCTGGGCCGATGCTGTGGTCTGTTCCGACTCGCTCATAGGCTATGTATCTGTCCATTGCTGTGGATGTTAGGCATCTTGACGTGCGCATTGTACCAGGGCTTGGCAATAAGAGCGCGCCCTGCTGTCGAAGGAGGTCGCTAGGCTGCTAGAATAGGCCTATTACCGAACCAAGGAGCGCGATATGACGCGTAAAAAAAAGACCCGTTCGCTGGCGGATAAAGTCACCATCCGTACTGGTCGGCGTAAAGACTTTAAAAAGTGGCGCCATGATAACCCCGATCAAGTGACGTCATCACGTCGCTTTGTGGCTAAAAAACAGCAGCAACGCAAATTGCAGGCGGTGCGTAAGCTGGCTCGCCAGCAGAGTGGCCAGGATATTGCCATTCACCCAGACAAAGATACGGACAACCCGCCGGGAGACCGCTCCTGATGCGCCTTGTTTCATTCAACATTAATGGCATTCGAGCGCGGCTTCATCAGCTACAGGCTCTTATTGATACACAAAAGCCCGATATTATCGGGCTTCAAGAGACCAAAGTACAAGATAGTGAGTTTCCACTCGCCGATGTAGAGGCCATGGGTTACCACGTTTTCTACTACGGGCAGAAAGGACACTATGGCGTCGCGATGCTTTGCCGCCAAAAGCCCCAAGCGGTATTTTACGGTTTCCCAGACGATGAGGAAGACGCTCAGCGTCGCATGATTGGCGTCAAGCTATTGACCGAGGACGGCGATCCCGTCACCGTTTGGAACGGCTATTTCCCCCAAGGGGAAAATGTTACCCATCCCACTAAGTTCCCCCACAAAACGCGCTTTTACCAGCAGTTGGCGCGCCTGCTTAGCGAGCAGCACCACCCTGATGAGCGGGTTGCCGTAATGGGCGACTTCAACATCTCGCCGGAAGACCAGGATATTGGCATCGGTGAAGCCAATCGCAAGCGCTGGCTGCGCGAGGGTAAAACCAGCTTCCAGCCCATCGAGCGGAAGTGGCTTGAAGGCATTAAAGCCTGGGGATTGCATGATAGCTACCGGCTTTGTTATCCAGCGGACGCCGAGTGGTTTAGCTGGTTTGATTATCGCTCCAAAGGCTTTGACCGCGAGCCCAAACGCGGACTACGCATCGACTATATTCTGGTGACCCAGCCGCTGGCCGACTGCGTCACTGCCGCCGGGATCGACTATGCGCTGCGCGGTATGCAACGCCCGTCTGATCACGCACCCACTTGGAGCGACTTTTCACTCACGCTGGCGTCTTCCGATTAGCCAGCGCGCATAACCTCCAGGTAAGGCGGCCATGTTATCGCGACCAGGCTAAGGTGAATGGTGAGGCGACTGCTCAAGCGTCGCCAGCCATTCAGCGGCTTGCTCATCGCCCAATGTATGAGCCCGCGACAGCGCCTTCTCGGCGCGCTCATCCTGCCCCCAGGCAAAGGCTAGTTGACCATATTGCCGCCAGTCGCCGCCATCCTCACTCAACGTCGCTAATGCCTGCCAGGCATCCAGCGCTTGGGTCTTATCCCTTGCCTGATGCCAGGCGTTCGCCAACAAGCGAAGGGTAGCTTCATCCCGCACTACTTCACCTTCTGCAAGCCAGTGCTCAAGATATTCCGCCGCTCTCGCCGGCGTACCGCCCGCCATGTGCAGGCGTATCAGTTGCCACCGGTCATCGTCTTCATCTAGCTTATCCAACTGCCAAGCGGTATCCCACAACGCCGCGGCGACACCCGGTTGGCCAGACTGCTGCGCAAGAGCAGCGGCCTGACGCCAGCTATCAATATCACTCTGTTCGTTGAGCCCGCGTAACAAAAAGTCGAGCGCTTGATCGGTTTGCTGGGTGCGTTGATAGATCGCCAACGCCAATCTGCGCTGGGCTTCATCGGGTTCAGAGGTCTGACTAAGGCTACGCTCAAGCCATTCAGCCGCCTCTTGCCAGCGCTGATCATTAGCTAACCAACGGGTCAGCTTCCAACGCTCTTGCCGTTGGCTACTTGCATCCTGGCCGGCCTGGGACTGCAAGGCGCTGGAAAGCAACTCGGTCGCCCGATCCGCCTGGCCCGCCGCGCGGCGTAACGACGCTTCTTCTCGCAGCCAGCGAGCGGCCTGAGCTTGCTCTTCACCGCTCAGTTCACGTGCTTGTGCCAGCCGGTCAGCCGCAGCACTCGGCTCGTCTTGGCGCGCCAGCGCGTTAGCTGCCAACTGCTGATAAAGCGCACTCGCCCATCGATCAGCATCGTTGCCAGCCCGCAAGCGCTCTGCCTGCTGAGTGGCTTGACTCACCACGCTAGCGTATTGCTGCTCGCGTAGCTGCGTTTGCAAACGGTTCAGGTCGTCAATGACATCGCTGGGCAGCGCAGGACTAGCATGCGCTAGCGACGTCCATAGACCTAGTAAACAGATGCACCACCATAAACGCATGGTCATACCTCAATAAAGTCGTTAGCGCAGTTGAAACTCGATACGCTGGGTGGCGTTGCGCAGCCGATCACTAGGCTCGAATTGCCATTCCCCAATCGCTTCACGGGCCGCATCATCAAATACGCGGCGTGGTTGGGCGTCGGTAACGCGGATCGAAGAACCCTCAACGCTGCCGTCACGACGAATGGTAAACGACACCTCAACATAGCCTTCCATGCCGCGACGCTGGGCACGCGCAGGATATGTCGGATTGACCCGGTTGGTCGGGGCGGCTTCGCCAACATTCACCGGCTCATCGGACTCAGTCGGCTCAGCTTCTGGCGCTGCTTCCCGCTCGGCATCAGAGGGCTCCGCCTCACTTTCTGCCTCCGCTGTCTCTGTCGGCTCTGGTTCCGGTTCCGGTTCCGGCTCAGGTTCGGGCTCCGGCTCTGCTTCGGTCATTTCCGGCAGTTCACTGTCCATTTCCACCGGCTCTTCGGGTGTCTCGGGCAGGTCAACTTCCGGCATCTCGATCGCACTATCAGCCACCGGCGGCGGCTCGGGCGTCGGCATGGGAGCCGAGGGGGCCGGCGTTGCTGCCTGGTTGGTCTCCGGCGGCGGTGTTTCTTCCTGCGGCGCTTCTTCCGGTGCTTCGACCATATCCATGGAGACGGTTTCTTCGGGGGGCTCGACTGGATCCTCCGGTGGTGCAACCAGTAACGCCAGCAGCCAAAACAGACCAATGGCCAACACCCCACCGACGATCAATGATACCGCTTGGCGCATCATTGGCCGCTCCGGTTGGCCGCCACCGCGACTTGGTCTACGCCTGCCTCCTGTAGACGGTCCATGACCTCAATCAGCAGCCCAGTGGTTGACTCACGATCAGCCTGAATAACCACCGAACCATCATCGCTGATCATGCCCGCCACCTCTTCACCCACCCGGTGGGCGTCGATGGCGCGACCATCCACCCAGACCGCACCTTCGGGTGAAACCGCGACCAATACCTGGGCATCAGGCCTGGGGCTCGCGTCACTCGACTCCGGACGGTTTATTTCAATGCCGCTTTCTTTAATAAAGCTGGTGGTGACAATAAAGAAAATCAGCATGATGAACACCACGTCGAGCATGGGCGTGAGGTTCACCTCGTTATTTTCTGCGGCGCTTTCCATCGAACGTCGTCTACGCATCATTTTCCTCCAGTGCCCGCGCCATCCGGTCGTGCAACCGCTGATCTTCGCGTCGAATAATATGTTCCAGGCGGCTAATAAACAGTAGGCCCACCACGGCGATTGCCATGCCGGTCAGGGTGGGCAGCGTTGCTCTCGCCACGCCATCAGCCATTGCCCGCGCCTGGTGCGTATCACTTAACGAAAGGCTATCGAAGACGCCGATCATGCCCGTGACGGTACCCAGAAGGCCGAACAGTGGACATAGCGCGACCAATAGCTTTAACCAGGGCAGCGGGCGACGCAGGCGGACCACAAGATCTTCCGTCCAAACGTTACGCAATGTGCGGGCGCTCCAGCTTTGGTGATCATCTCGCTTGGCCCAGCGTTTAATGAGCTGGCGCCGCGCTCGCCGCCAGGTGATGCGATAGAACCAGAAGCGCTCAATGGCCATGCCAAATACCAGCAGCGCTACCACGGCCAGCACCACCAGCACGACGCCGCCCGCATTCATCAGCCGCTCAACAGGCTCAAGCCAAAGGGGAACTGTGAACATATCAGGTCACCGGTGAGGCATGGGCAGGCTGATGGGCTTCCAAATGGTCCGCCAGCGTTGCGCTTGCCTGCCCTTCAATGACGTGAGTGAGATAGCGGCTACGGCTAGACAGTGCGGTTTGCGCAAACAGCAGCGGCACCGCGGTAATCAGGCCGAGCACAGTGGTTACCAGTGCCTGGCTAATCCCGCCGGCCATAAATTGCGGGTCGCCAGTGCCAAACACCGTGATCGCCTGGAAGGTGACGATCATACCGGTCACCGTCCCCAGCAGTCCTAGCAACGGCGCAATGGCGGCGAGCAGTTTGACAATCGGTTGGCCACGCTCGAGACGGGGTAGCTCGGCCAGCACCGCCTCATCCAGCCTGGCTTCCAGCGCTTCCGGCGTCTGGTGTTTGTCCATCTCTTCAAAGCGCAACAGGACGCGACCAAGGGGGTTGTTCGCCTGCAGCTGGTCGGGATGTTTAAGCTGACGATTCACCCGCTGGCTGGTAACCAGCAGGTACAGGTATTGCAGCATGGCAACCAGCAACCCTATGCCACCCAACGCGACCACGACATAGCCCACGTACCCGCCTTGATGAAAACGCTCCATAAGGGTGGGACGCTGCGCCAAGGCATCGATAACGCTGTCTTGGGTTGGGTCCATCGCGAACACGCGTGTCTCACCCTGATGATAATCCGCCAAATAATCGGCTACTTCTGCCGGGGTGCGGGGCAATACGGCCAAATGCCCTTCATCGTCCTGACGCAGCAGATCAGACTCTGTGAACGCAGCAAAGTCACCCAGCCGCACGATGGTCTGGGTTGAAACTTCGCCATTGGCATCGGCCACCGGGCGCTCCAACCGCTCAGCACTGCCGGTATTTTGCGTGAGCTTCGCCAGGCTATCGACGACATCTTCAAGAACCTCACGCTCCAGAACATCGACATCGCTGAGTCGTGGCGGCAACGCTTCTTCATTCAGGGTCAGCCAACTGTCATCGCCCAAAGCGTTGCGCACCTCGCTGCTATGTTCATTGAGCGCGGCCAGCAGGTTGCTCAACGCCTCACCTTGCTCAGATTGACGCGCGGAGAGGCGCTCCGCCTCCACTGACTGCGCTGTCTCCTGAGCCTGTAACGCTTCGTTGCGCTCCTGCGCGGCTTGCTGACGTGTCCGTGCTTGGTCGAGCGCGTCTTCCAGCGAGGCTTGGTCGTCAAGCAAGTTAATCAAGCGTTGCTGGTCGCGGACCTCAGCGGCTTCGCGGGCTTCACGCAACGACGTGGCGTCTTGCGACTGAGCGCTCGCCAGCGGGCTAATGCTCATCAGCCCCATCAGAAGTGCTACCGCTACGCCACGATAGCTTTTTTTCATGTCGCGTATCATGGCTACTCTCCCTGATCGGCTGAGACGGTGATGGATAGCGGCAACGTTAATAGGTCCGGCGCGCGTTGATCTTCCGCCATACGAAGCCCGTTGCGCACCTGCTGAACCTGCCGCGAACTGAGTGGCTGCCACTCATCGTCCTGGGCATTCCATACACCGCCCTGACGGCCATCGGGGGTCAGGTAGTAAAAACCGATGCGCCCAATGCGCAAGAAGTCCACTTCCAGCTGCTGGTCATCGTCAAGCTGCAAGCGCCCCCGCCAGGTATCCATTTCACGGCCGTAATCCAACTCTGTGCGCCAGATATCGAGCATGCCTTCGATTCGCTCGGCAGGCTCAGCGCCTTCGTCATTTTTCAGCGTTTCAACGCGTGCAAGCCGCTGTTCTTTAAGAAACGGCAGGTCGCGTTCGATCCATTGAGTTAGCTGCGTTTGCATGTTTTGTTCGATATCCGGCAGCGCGGCGCGCGTATCGGCAAGGGTATCAAGCGCGGACGCTAACCGGACCTGACGTTCGGCTTCCTCAGCCAATTGACCCGTTAGCGACGCATTCTGCGACTCAAGCTGCCTTGTTTCGCGCTCACGCTCGCGCAGCTCTTCCAAAGCTGCCCGCGTTTCGTCGTCCGAGTCATCTATCTGCTGCTGAAGTTCGGCTTGAATGCGCTGGGCATCGACACTTTCGCCCGCTTGATCGAGCGTCTCGTCACTTGCCGCTAGCGTGCTGCTGACGAGCATGCACGCTAGCCAGCACCCACCTATGGCAAAGAAAGGCTTGTTCAGCACATCGACTCTCCGTCACTGTTCACCGGCAGTCACACTGCCTTTATATAGGACACTTCAAATATAAGAACGATTTGCGTTTCATATCGACTGCGCATAGCCTACCATCCACAAAATAAATGACAATATTTATCATTAGCGTTTAAATAAATTTAGCTTGCTACCAAACAAAACGGGAGCCGCTAGGGCTCCCGATATCATCAATGTTAGTGATGGGCTAACACCATAATGTCAAACGTGTTTTGCTAATGGACCACGACGTACGCTTTCGTCAGAGGGGCTAGCGGAAGTTGCCAAGCCTCTTCACGGGTCACCCACCTGGCTTCGGCAATTTCAGCAGCGGCCTCGACCGGCTCGTCAATCACCAAACTGAACAAATGCGCTTCCAGCATCACACCCGGCTCATTGGCTGCTGGAGCGGTGTGTACGCCCATGGGGATCAGTTGATCCTGATTAATATGCAGGCCCAGCTCTTCTTTCAGCTCACGGGATAGTGCCTCAAGCGCGGTCTCACCCGCATCAATCTTGCCACCTGGTTGCATATAAATAGACGTATTGTGCTTACGCACCAACAACAAGCGACCATCCGGGTCGCTCACCACGGCAGCCGCTATTTCCAATACGTTAGCTGGGTTGGTTGGCATACTTTCTCCTTGGTGCACTGATAATATCCAATGCTACTCGTACTGTTTCCACCAAGCGAGACAGAGTTTGCAAGCGCCAGTTAAGGATTAGTCGGCTGCAGGCTAGCTCCGGGGCGGCTAACATCGTGCTTTGGATGGCGGAGCCGGTGGAGTTTCTAAAGAAGGCGGCGACTTCAGTCGCCGCTTTTTTGGCATCAAAGTGGTTGCCGGTGCAAAGCACCGGCAACCGAACAGGCTAGGCTTCGCTTAGCATCTGCTTATTTCGCGGATATATCTTGTTCTCGAACTCCCGCATGCATGAGTCCGCAACGGCCCTGAGCTCCCGCTTGAGTCGCTCGGCACCGTTTGCTAATAGCTCAGCATGGCTCGGTGAGTCATCGGTCTTATCCGGCTGCCTGTGACAATGGGCTTCAGCCACTGCCTGCATCGATCGCGTATCAATCACCTTAAGCTTTGCGGAATATGGCACATGGTAGGTTCTCATGGCGAAAGGATAGTAGGAAAAACCCCAGCCCAGGGTTTCAACATCTACCAGCAAGTCGCTAGACGCATAGTCTCTTGACAAGCCTGCCACCCCAGATTCCTTGGTCACAACTCCGTTTTCCTCAACTTGCTCTATACCAAGCCGCTCAGCAAGTGACGCCGCCAAGCCACTGCTTATATGGCCAGCTGGATCCTCGATCTCGTTCTCTTCAACGATGTTATTGCCTGATATCATCATTGCTGCAACACCCACCAGCCCGCCCACCATGGCTTTCCCTGCTGTCATGGCAGCAAAGCTAGGTTTTTCACGACTGGATATTGTGATCGAGGCTGGTGACGTCTGCTCTACCTTAGCGGTATCCATGGGGACTGTTTTGGTGCTAGCACAGCCGACCAACATGAAGCCTAAGATGAATATTGTGATCCCTTTCTACACCTGACACCCCTTTTCTAATTTTCGCAATATGACTTTATACAGCTTCGAAAATTTAACTTTCTGTTGTGGCATTATTACTAATTGGATGACACCACTGGGCCGGTGTGTAGCTTTCCTGACCTTCTTGAGATCTAACTTCCAGGACAAGCAGGTGGGCACTATATCCACGCACGACAACCTCTGTCTTATATTCTTTTCCTGCCTCGGCGACAAAGCATGAATACAAATATCTAGGCGAGCTTCCATAACTATAAAGAGCTTGGACATTTCTTTTTCCAGGCCTCAAGAAAGCCTCAGATGGATATTGGCACCCATTAGTATAAGAAGTCATAAAGCGCGGAGTTGGCCTTCCGTCAATGGCAGAAAAAAGCACAATAGGCTCACCGACCTCACATGACTCCGAAGCACTATTAACATTTCCCCTAAGATATGCACGCTCAGCTGTAGAAAGCTCCCCTTCGTAAGACTTGTAAACACCTATAGACGTACAGCCTTGAAGAAAAAGAAGCGTCATAAAAAGTACAGCCCTTTTCATTATATATTCCCCTGACTTATCCTACCGATTCACCTGCAATACAACGCTTGCCTGGCTCTCCCTGTACAGTCTCTGATCCAGGAACCCCTCCAACCTCTTCCCCAGTTTCCTGATCTTCAAGCCATATCCTCACTCTACTGCCTTGAGTATCATGTCGTATCAGGTAAATATCGCCCCCTTTAGCATCCACCCACACAGGCGTGTATGCTCGATACGTCCCAACATTATATACATATCTTTGATATAATATTCCTATGTAGCGAACACCTGTTGAAACTTTGGCTTCTTTTGTTGTCGAGGTCAGACCTAAGCTGCTTTCAATAAACTCTCCATCAACACACGCGATTACCGGCCCTCCCGGATCCTGGAGACGCTCTTTATATGTCGTAGAAGGAACCATGATTCGAGCAAACTGATCTGGCGGTGTATTCTCAGGCACACCCTCATAGGGTGCAGACACGCACCCCGCAATACCACTGAACAACATTAGCATGCCCCCCACTTTCTTAAGCATCCTGCTTCTCCCCTTCTCTTAACAAAAGAACCAACGTATTTATACTCAGCTATCTACACTTCCTAGTCGCTAGCTGCTTCCGCTAAACTTCTAACGCACTCCCCTCTATCTCCAACAGTAGACCAGGGCCAATCATCAGTTAGCCGGCACATTTAACTGCCAGACCCTATCTGGATGATGAACACAACGATTCCTTTTCGGACAGCCAGTCAAGTTCCACCACGGAAAACGACAAGCGAAAATAAGCCTGCGAGTTCACGCTCATGCTGATGGCGCAGTGCCCTTCGACCGAGTGCAGCATACCAGTCCCGACCAACACCAAAGGGCGCAAGAAATGGCGGAGCAACCTGCAGACTCTTCCGGCTGCCTCTTGGCCGACTGACTGTGAAGAGCAACCGGTAATTCCCTGTTGCACTGCGTCCATTGCACCACTTTCTATATCGCTTAAGCCTCATGGGTATATCGTGTGAGCAATGATTGCCACAAGGCTGTCAGCATCTAGAAACCGTCGTAAGCGCCTAATTGATATAGCTATCGGCCGATTGATCTCAAGCTTTAGGCCTGTTAGCAATTTTGACCTGCCGACGTCGGGAGCACTCGTGCTCCTAGGCGATCAAGAGTCCGATGTCGCCACCGAATCAAAGGGACATCACGCCATTTGGCTATGACGAATTATTGTGCCAAGCCCCAGAACTTCAGTTATAGCAACCAATTATTAAAAATTAAGCCAAGCGCTACATTTAGCCCTTGGACCGCCGAATCCAAAGTTACCAATCAATGAACGGGAACGTTTCTCTAAAACGTTTCTCAACGTGTGGGTTCCTATCGAGTTCTTGCAGCGCCACTTCACGTGGCACCGCATCGCTTAAAAAATCATTCCATCGTCTGTACCCAATTCCATCTAGAGCATCACTTTCGGACTCTGTATGCTCCCAAGAAGGATTGAACCCCATTACTGAAAAGGGTTTGAAGTCAAACTTATTCTCGATATCTAAGATATCCCAAAAATATGCAGGAACTTGATCTTGATGCTCGATGACATAATAAAGCCATTGCTTAAATTCGCTGAACTTTAAGACACCTGAAACCAAGCTTGCTTTCGCGAAACCAATATCATCGCTGTCATTTTTCTCAAGTCGAAAGTTACGTGTCATTATTTACCTCCTGACAAAGCTTCACCGCCTATGTGACCTGTTTCTCTATGAACTCTTTCCCTAACGAGTTGCATACACCCTCTGTCTTGATGGTGGTACCAAGTATAATCTGGAATTTTGGCGTTCCCAGATTGAATTGCCTGTAGCTGCTGATCAGTAAATAATGACCTCAATTGAGGGTTATTCTGAATCTGCGCTATAAGGTCTCTTGTCGCTATCCTCATTTGCGCCTGATAACTGGCTGCCTGAAAATCAGCGCCAGGGAGTCGAGTACCGAGGCTGAATGACTGTCAAAAAGAGGTTATTCTCTTATAGCCAGCTACAAAAAAACGGGAGCCGCTAGGGCTCCCGTTTTTTATTAGGTTTTATGCTCAATGATTGTCTAGAAAGCCCAATCATCATCCTCAGTGGCCACAGCCTTGCCGATTACATAGGAAGACCCCGAGCCTGAGAAGAAGTCATGGTTTTCGTCGGCGTTGGGAGATAGCGCCGCCATGATCGTGGGGTCGACATCCGTTTCGCTGCTGGGGAAAAGCGGCTCAAAACCGAGATTCATCAGCGCCTTGTTGGCATTGTAGTGAAGGAACTTCTTGACGTCTTCGGTCAGCCCTACTTCGTCGTACAGCGACTCGGTATAGCGGACTTCGTTATCGTAAAGCTCCAGCAGCAGCTCGTAAGCGTAGTCTTTGACTTCCTGCTGACGCGCCGGTGTTGCCTCAGCCAAGTCCTGCTGGAACTTGTAGCCGATATAATAGCCGTGCACCGCTTCGTCGCGGATGATCAGGCGGATCAGGTCGGCCGTGTTGGTCAATTTGGCGTGGCTGGACCAGTACATCGGTAGGTAGAAGCCGGAGTAAAACAGGAACGACTCCAGGAAGACGCTGGCGACCTTGCGCATTAGCGGGTCGTCTGAGCGATAGCGGCCGAGAATCAGCTCCGATTTCGCCTGCAGCATGGGATTTTCTTCGCTCCAGCGAAAGGCGTCGTCCACATCGCGGGTAGTGCACAGCGTCGAAAAGATCGAGCTGTAGGAGCGCGCGTGGACCGATTCCATAAAGGCAATATTGGTGTAGACCGCTTCTTCATGGGGGGTGCGTGCATCTTCCATAAGTACCGGCGCGCCGACACTGCTCTGGATGGTATCCAGCAGCGTCAACCCGGTAAACACGCGAATGGTCAGCTGCTTTTCTTTGGCCGTCAGCGTATTCCACGACTGGATATCATTGGACAGCGGGACTTTTTCCGGCAGCCAGAAGTTGCTGGTCAGGCGGTTCCACACTTCAAGATCTTTATCGTCCTGAAGGCGGTTCCAGTTAATCGCGTCCACCCGCGATAAACGTTGCATGCTGGTCATATCATCACTCTCTTCGAAGTCGTTATACGCTTACAGCGTGCAGGAAACGCAGCCTTCCACCTCGGTGCCTTCCAGCGCGCTCTGGCGCAGGCGGATGTAATAGAGGGTCTTGATGCCCTTCCGCCAGGCGTAAATCTGCGCCTTGTTGATATCACGCGTCGTCGCGGTATCCGGGAAGAACAGCGTCAGCGAAAGCCCCTGGTCGACGTGCTTGGAGGCTTCGGCGTAGGTGTCGATGATTTTTTCAGGGCCGATTTCGTAGGCGTCCTGAAAGTAATCAAAATTGGCTTCATTGAGGAACGGTGCTGGATAGTAAACCCGCCCCAGCTTGCCTTCCTTGCGAATCTCGATCTTGGCCGCGACCGGGTGAATGCTCGACGTTGAATGGTTGATATAGGAAATAGAGCCCGTCGGCGGCACAGCCTGAAGGTTACGGTTATACAATCCGTGTGCCATGACGCTTTCCTTGAGCGCCTGCCAGTCCTGCTGAGTAGGCAAGGCAATCCCGCTACGCTCAAACAGCTGACGGACTTTTTCGGTCCGCGGCTCCCAGGCCTGATCGGTGTACTGATTGAAGAACTCACCGGACGCGTAGGTAGAGTCGGCAAAGCCCGCAAAGGTATCCCCGTGTTCAATCGCCAAGCGGTTTGACGCCCGCAGCGCGTGGAAGGCCACGCAATAGAAATATAGATTGGTAAAATCGAGGCCTTCATCGGAGCCGTAATAGATATGCTCGCGGGCCAGGAAACCATGCAGGTTCATCTGGCCAAGGCCAATCGCCCGAGACTTGGCATTACCCTCGGCGATGGAGGGCACGCTGCTCAGGTTGCTCATTTCCGACACGGCCGTCAGACCGCGAATGGCCACCTCGACGCTGGTGCCGATATCGCCCGAGTCCATCACCTTGGCAATGTTCATGGACCCCAGATTGCAGGAAATATCCTGGCCGACCTGGCGATAGCCGAGGTCTTCGTCGTAATCCGTCGGCGTGTTCACCTGGAGAATCTCGGAGCACAGGTTGCTCATGTTGATACGCCCGGCGATGGGGTTGGCGCGGTTCACCGTGTCTTCGAACATGATGTACGGATAACCGGACTCGAACTGCAGCTCGGCCAGGGTCTGGAAGAAGGCGCGCGCGTTGATCTTCTGCTTGCGAATGCGCGCATCCGCCACCATCTCATGGTACTTCTCGGTCACGCTGATATCGCCAAACGGCACGCCGTACACCCGCTCGACGTCATAGGGCGAGAACAGGTACATGTCCTCGTTGCGCTTGGCCAGCTCGAAGGTGATGTCCGGGATCGTCACCCCGAGCGAGAGCGTCTTGATACGGATTTTTTCGTCGGCGTTTTCGCGCTTGGTATCCAGGAAGCGCAAAATATCGGGATGGTGGGCATTCAGGTAAACGGCACCGGCCCCCTGGCGCGCGCCAAGCTGGTTGGCGTAGGAAAATGCATCCTCGAGCAGCTTCATGATCGGGATAATGCCCGACGACTGGTTCTCGATGCGCTTGATCGGGGCGCCCGACTCGCGAATGTTGCTGAGCAGGAAGGCAACGCCACCGCCACGCTTGGACAGCTGAAGCGCCGAATTGATGGAGCGGCCAATCGACTCCATATTGTCTTCGATACGCAGCAAAAAGCAGGACACCAGCTCGCCGCGCTGCTGCTTACCGCAGTTCAAAAAAGTGGGGGTCGCCGGCTGGAAACGGCCGCTGATGATTTCATCCACCAACGACTTGGCCAGGGTTTCATCACCCCGCGCCAACGCCAGCGCGACCATGCAAACGCGATCTTCATAGCGCTCCAGGTAGCGCTTGCCGTCAAAGGTCTTCAGCGTATAGCTGGTGTAATACTTGAAGGCGCCCAGGAAACTGGGGAAACGAAACTTATAGGCATAGGCCTGCTCGAACAGCGCTTTTACGAAGGAAAAGTCATACTGCGCAAGCGTCCCCGCTTCGTAGTACTGCTCTTCAACCAGGTAATCAAGCTTCTCTTCGAGCGAGTGGAAAAACACCGTGTTCTGGTTAACGTGCTGCAAAAAATACTGACGCGCGGCTTCGCGGTCTTTATCCAGCTGTAATTCACCGTTGGCACCGTAAAGGTTCAACATCGCGTTCAGCGCATGGTAATCCATTGTGCGACCGTCGGTTGCCGCTGCAGGCCGTTTTGTTTCAGCCGAATTGTTCGTGGCTAAGGTTGTCGTTTCCAAAACTCTTCTACTCCTTTGCGGACCTTGGCGACATCGTCATCAGTGCCAAACAGTTCGAATCGATAAAGCAACGGTACGTGGCATTTTTTCGCAATAATGCGGCCCGCCAAACCGTACGCATCGCCAAAATTGGTGTTACCCGCCGCAATCACCCCGCGTATCAAATGGCGATTGTGCTCGTCATTTAGAAATCGGATCACTGGACCTGGAACCGCCCCTTTTGCCTGACCGCCTCCATAGGTGGGGGTCACCAATATGTAGGGTTGATCAACTTGCGGTATCGCCTCTTCGCGATTGAGCGGTAACCGTTGGGCGGCCAAGCCTAATTTTTCAATAAAACGGTGGGTGTTGCCTGACTTGGTAGAGAAATACACCAGATTGCCGACCATGGAGGAAGTACATCCATTTGCCAGCATGGGTGACTTATGCCAACGCTTGAATGCGGTCTGGACGAAAACCCGACCAATGGTCTTCACCGGCAACGACTACGGGAAGCTGACGATATCCAAGCGCTTCGACTTCTTGTTGGGCACTGGATTCAGCCGTGATATCAATCACGGTGTATTCAAGGCCCTGCTTGTCCAGCGCGCGGTAGGTAGCGGTGCATTGAACGCAGGCGGGCTTGCTATAAATCTGAATTTCCATGGTCATTTCCCTTTTCATAGCGGCATTTTTCGGGTAGGGCATATCTTGTGCCCACCCTCCCTAGAAGATACAACTCATACTATATATAGACCAGTAGAAAATCAATTCAAGCATATGTGGTATTTTTCATCCACAGGATATTGACAGCTAACACCCAACTCTATTCAGTGCTGGGGACAAACAACAAAAAAACCGCCCACTTAAAAGTGGGCGGTTTTTTATAACAAACGCCTTGAATCGGCGTCATACTTGGCGTGCCAGGACGTTAGGCGATGGCCGCTTGATAGCGACGTTCAACGTCTTCCCAGTTCACCACGTTAAAGAAAGCGGACACGTAATCAGGACGCTTATTTTGGTACTTGAGATAGTACGCATGCTCCCAAACATCCAGGCCTAACACTGGTGTGTTGCCGTGCATAAGCGGGCTGTCTTGGTTAAGCGTATTTTCAACGACCAGTTTTTTCTCAGGGGTAACTGAGAGCCAAGCCCAACCACTACCAAAACGGCCAAGGGCTGCTTTCTTGAAAGCTTCCTGGAAGGCTTCAAAACCGCCAAGCTCAGCGTCAATAGCTTTAGCGACGCCACCTTGTGGTTGGCCGCCGCCGTTAGGCGACATCATTTGCCAAAACATAGAGTGGTTGGCATGACCGCCACCGTTATTGATAACGGGCTGACGCTTGTCTTCCGGAACGCGATTCAGGTTAGCCACAAGCTCTTCTACCGGAACGTCTTCAAGCCCAGTGCCTTCAAGCGCAGCATTCAGGTTGGTGACGTAGGTATTGTGGTGACGCGAGTGGTGGATCTCCATGGTCATCGCATCAATGTGCGGTTCAAGCGCATCGTACGCGTAGGGTAATTCAGGAAGTGTATGTGCCATATTGATCATCTCCTTGAGTGGCTTTCGTTGCGTTCAGCAATTCTCGGCTTTAATAACTAGGTATGGTCACCTCTTAGCTTTTTCAACCACCGAGGGGGCTGATTTCGTTTTTGCCCCAGCATTTTAGTCAACTACTAGCAGTTTACCTAATCTAGCCCACACAAAAAAGCCGACTTCTCCAGAAGCCGGCTGTTAAGTTCTATCATTTCAGCAATTTATAGTTTGCTTTCAAGCTCAGGCAGAATCTCAAACAAATCGCCCACCAGGCCGTAGTCGGCCACCTGGAAGATAGGCGCTTCGTCGTCTTTGTTGATGGCGACAATCACCTTAGAGTCCTTCATGCCCGCCAAGTGCTGGATCGCGCCCGAAATACCCACCGCAATATACAGCTCCGGCGCGACGATCTTGCCGGTTTGCCCTACCTGCATGTCGTTGGGCACAAAGCCTGCGTCTACCGCTGCGCGAGACGCGCCAATGGCCGCTCCCAGCTTGTCGGCAATACCATCAAGCAGCTTGAAGTTCTCGCCGTTGCCCATACCGCGGCCGCCAGAAATCACCACCTTGGCGCCGCCAAGCTCCGGGCGGTCCGACTGGGCCAGCTCTTCTTTGACGAAGCTGGATTGGGCGTTCTCAACCACCACGTCAATCACCTCAATCGCAGCGCTGCCGCCCTCGCCCACCGCGTCAAAGCCGGTAGTGCGAACGGTGATGACTTTTAGCGCGTCGTCACTTTTCACCGTGGCGATGGCGTTACCGGCGTAGATGGGCCGCTTGAAGGTATCGGCGCTATCCACGGCGAGCACATCGGAAAGTTGGCTGACGTCTTTCAGCGCCGCTAGACGCGGTAGCACGTTTTTACCCGTGGTGGAGGCGCTAGCCAGTATGTGCGTGTAATCACCCGCCAACTCAAACAATAGCGCGCCTAGCGGCTCGGCGAGCTGGTAGGCATAAACGGCGTTGTCCGCGACGCGCACTTTGTTGACGCCGTCGAGCTTGGCGGCAGCCTCGGCGGCGGCTTGAACGCCTTCGCCCGCAACCAAGACGTCAATGTCGCCACCGATCGCTTTTGCAGCGGCGACCACGTGGGCCGTAGCGCCCGCCAACTGACCTTCATGAAGATCGGCAAGTACCAGAATGCTCATGGAATCTACTCCTTTCAAAGCTCTTTTATGCAAACAATGGGCTCAAAGAACTTTGGCTTCGTTTTTCAGTTTGTCGATCAACTCGTCTACCGAAGCGACTTTGACGCCGCCTTTACGCTCTGCTGGCGATTCCACTTTGAGCAGACTGACCTTGGAGGCGACCTCAATGCCGTAATCGGCAGGGGTTTTGACATCCATCGGCTTCTTCTTGGCCTTCATGATATCCGGCAGCTTGGCGTAGCGTGGCTCGTTGAGACGCAGGTCGGTGGTGATAATGGCAGGCAGCGTCAGCGCGACGGTTTGCAGGCCACCGTCGATTTCCCGCGTCACGTGCACCTTATCGCCGTCTACCGCGACTTCGGAAGCAAAGGTACCCTGAGGCAGGTTGGTCAACGCGGCGAGCATCTGGCCGGTTTGGTTATTGTCAGTGTCGATAGCCTGCTTACCCAGAATGACCATCCCCGGCTGTTCTTCATCGACCACTTTGGCCAGCAGCTTGGCAACCGCCAGCGACTCTGCACGCTCGTCGGTTTCAATATGAATAGCGCGATCCGCGCCCAAAGCCAGTGCGGTACGCAGCTGTTCCTGGGCAGCCTTGGGGCCAACCGTCACTGCGACCACTTCTGTCGCCACGCCCTTCTCTTTCAGGCGCACGGCTTCTTCCACGGCAATTTCGCAGAAGGGGTTCATGGCCATTTTGACGTTGGTAAGATCGACGTCAGAATGATCCGCTTTGACACGAATTTTGACGTTGTAGTCGATGACGCGTTTCACCGCGACAAGTACTTTCATAGGTTCCTCGCTTGGCTTGTGGTAGAGCCGTTAACCCTGGATGGCACCCACTAGGCAGGCACCTTGAGAAGGTTTGGTATCACGTTGCGGCACCTAGGATGGCTGCCAGCATAAAATTCATTCAAGCGTTTGATAGGCGTGCAAATGAAAAACCTTTTTAATTTGCCACAGCCTACCTGCCTGCAACAACAGGGATTGCTTACGGCCTTGGTCGAACCCGTCGAACCGAGATAGGGGTCACCTTTCACAATCGCTAAACGCGAAATCGCCATTTAGCATCGTAGGCGTGACCTGACACAGGTATTATGCCTATCATGAGGGATAACCAGAAGCAAACGACCGTTTAAAATTAAGGCCGTGTTTTTATAAGCTAGTTCCAATAGCTAGTTATTGTAAACGATGGCACTTATGAGAATAAGGAGACAACCAGGTGGATAACGTTGAACGCGATGTGATGGACTTTGACGTGGTCATCGTCGGAGCGGGCCCATCAGGGCTAGCGGCGGCCTGTCGTCTAATGCAACAGGCCAATGACGCGGAACAAGAATTGACCGTCTGCGTGGTTGAAAAAGGCTCGGAAGTCGGCGCGCACATTTTATCCGGCGCGGTATTTGAACCCCGCGCCCTTAACGAGCTGTTTCCTGACTGGCAAGAACGCGGCGCACCGCTCAACACCCCGGCCATCCGTGATGATGTTTATCTGCTAAAAGACGCTGACAAAGCGCAGAAACTGCCCAACGCGCTGGTGCCCAAGAGTATGCATAACACGGGCGGCGACCTTACCCGCTACGTGATTAGCGCAGGTAATTTATGTCGTTGGCTGGCGGAGCAGGCAGAAGCCCTGGGGGTCGAGATATTCCCGGGCTTTGCCGCCCAGGAAGCCATTGTTGAAGACAATGCGGTACGCGGCATCCTGATTGGCGACATGGGCGTTGCCGCAGACGGCACGCCCAAAGATGGCCATATGCCCGGTATGGAACTGCGTGCCAAATATACCCTGTTTGCCGAAGGCGCCCGTGGCCACATTGGCAAGCGCTTGATTGAGGATTTCTCGCTAGACGCCGGTCGCGACCCGCAACACTACGGTATCGGCTTAAAAGAGCTTTGGGATGTGCCAGCCGACAAGCACGAACCCGGCGTTGTTGTGCACGGCTCCGGTTGGCCGCTGGACAAGCATACCCACGGTGGCTGGTTCCTGTACCACGCTGAAAATCAGCAGGTAGTGGTCGGGCTGATCATGGACCTCAGCTATCAAAACCCGTGGCTCTCGCCGTTCGACGAATTCCAGCGCATGAAACATCACCCGGTGCTCAGCCAATACCTGGAAGGCGGCAAACGCGTCGCCTACGGTGCGCGGGCGCTTACCAAAGGCGGCTTCAATTGCTTGCCTAAAATGACGTTCCCGGGCGGCCTGCTTATCGGTTGCGATGCTGGCACGCTCAACTTTGCCAAGATCAAGGGCCTACACACCGCCATGAAGTCGGGCATGGTGGCGGCAGAAAGCGTGTTTGAAGCCCTTCAAGGCGGCGACGAAGGCGCCCAGGAACTGACGAGCTTCAGCGATAAATGGGAGGCCAGCTGGGCGTATCAAGAGCTGAAAGAAAACGCGAGCTTCGGTCCGGCGATACATAAATACGGTACGGTCGGCGGTGGCGCTTACAATTTTGCCAATCAGCTGCTGGGTGGCAAATTGCCTAATGTGCACGATACAACCACCGACCACGGGGCACTCAAGCCCGCCGCCGAATTTGACAAGATCGACTACCCCAAACCCGATGGTAAGTTATCGTTCGATAAGCCTTCGTCCGTGTTCTTATCCAACACTAACCACGAGGAAGATCAGCCGTGCCACTTGCGCCTGGATGATCCCGACCTGCCGATTCGCCACAACCTGCCCAAATACGCAGAGCCCGCTCAGCGCTATTGTCCGGCGGGGGTGTATGAAGTGGTCGAAGACGAAAAGGGTGAGCCGCGCTTTCAGATCAACTTCCAGAATTGCGTCCACTGCAAGACCTGCGACATCAAGGACCCCGCCCAGAACATCACCTGGGTAGCCCCGGAAGGCGGCGGCGGGCCCAACTACCCGAACATGTAGCGCCCGAGTCAGGCAGATCTGTCCGCAGTCCGATACCCCCGCGTCAGCATCCTGGCGCGGGGGTATTGTGTTTTGCTCAGGCCAATCGTTCGATGGGCGCACGACTGGCAATCAACCGTCGGCGCCCCGCTTGATCAAAACGCACGTCGATCACCGGATCACTGGGGTTGCCCTCCACCGTCGCCACCTCGCCCTCACCGAACACGGCATGATGCAGCCGCTGGCCGGGATAGAACGCGTTTGCGTTATATGCCGCTTTAGGTGCTTGAACCTCAGGCGCTGACAGCACGATATCGTCACGGCCCAGTTGAGTGAGATAGCGCTGCACCAGCGCCGGCTCGGTCACTGAGACCGTTGGGGATGGCGAGTTGGGGCTGGTCAAGCATGCTGCCACTTGCATGCTATCCTGCCATGCACTTTCGGCAATAAAGCGGCTGGGGCGATGCGACCCGCCATCATGCAACACCAGCAGCCGTTCTTTTGAGCGCGTAATCGCCACATAAAACAGCCGCCGCTCTTCTTCCAGGCGGTCATCAGTAAGCGGGTTATCCCGGCTATAATAAGGAAAATCTTCTTCATTAACGCCTGCAACGGCGACAAATGGCCATTCGAGCCCCTTGGCGCCATGCACGGTGCTCACCAATACACCCGCCGCCTGATTCTCGACGGGGCGCTCTAATAACTCGATAAAGGCATCCGGGTCTTCAACGCTTTGTGCCTGTTCAATGAGCACATCCAGCAAGCGCACGTCTTCCTCACCTTTATCACGACGCGCTGCAGCGCGTTTTAGGGTTTTCTCGGCCTCGATGGTGTCTACAACGTGCTGCAATAGCTTGGCGGGCGGCCACGCGCTTAGCTGCGGTAGCTCGCACAGTAAGGCCCAACGTTTTTTTAGCGTGCGTCGTTGAATGGGTTTTAAATCGCTAATCACCGGATCGTGACGCTCTGGCCACGCTTGACGGCTGGCGAGCTGATGCGCCAGGCGCTGCAGGCGCTCGCGGGCCACAAAGGGGGTCGGCTGCGCCAGCAGTAGAGTCAACTGCTCGGGGTTCTGCAGCAAGGCCGGGCGTCGGGAAAGTTTTAAATAACCCGCCAATGCCTGAACCAAAGGCAGGCGGAATACAAACCGGTCTTCCCGAGCCAGCCGAAACGGTATTCCCGCTTGTAATAGCGCCAGCTGGAACGGGACCGACAGCGCCCAACTGCGTACCAACAGACTCACATCGCTTAAAGCCCGACCCTGGGCTTGCCAATCGCTTAACGCATCCAGCAACTGACGACCGCCCTGCCCCACTGCCAAGCGGGTATCGGGGTTTTGCGTCGCCGCCAAACATAACTGATCGGGTCGTCTTTGATTGGCAGCAATCGCATGGTTGGCCGCCAGCGCCAGGGCATGACCATGACGAAATGTAGTTGAAAGGGGGTAATCGGTGGCTTGACCAAAGGTGGCGGTAAAATTCTCCAGCATAGTATCCGGCCGTGCGCCTCGCCACTCGTAGATGCATTGATTGGCATCACCAACCGCCATCACCGACGCCCGGCTACCCGCCAATACCGCCAGCAGTCGCTGCTGGGCCGCGTTAATATCCTGATACTCATCGATAATAACGTGATCCAAGAAGCCTTCTACCCGGCCACGTAACGCGCTGTCAGCTTCTAACACCTGTAACGGGCGATAAAGCAGATCGGCATAGGTCATCACCCTTTCGCTATCCAAGAGTCGCTCGGCTTCGTTGAAAGCGGCGGGGAAATAGTCGGTATCGGGGTCGTAATGAAGGCGCTCGTATAGTGCTTCAGGAGTCAGCATTTCGGCTTTTACCAAGCCGCAAAAATGCGCCAAGGCTTCGAGTCGATCTCCCTCAAGCGCTGCATCGCGCCGCTCAACAGCATCGCTAAGAACGTTCAAGCTGGCTTGGCGAAGCAGGCGTTCCAGTTGCCATTCCGCCGACAACAGCCGCCGCGGAGCCAAGGCGCCCCAGCGACTCAGGCTTTGGGTTAGCCGGTGACCCAGCGAATGGAAGGTGCGTACATCAGGTAGCGCCTGCCCAGGCGGCGCCATGCTGACCAGGCGGCGCTGAAAATCATCCCGTGCGGAACGGTTAAACATCAGCACCAGGATGCGCTTGGGTGGAACACCGCTTGCGAGCAGGTGAAGGACACGCGCTGCCATCGTCGTCGTCTTACCCGCTCCAGCAACGGCCGCGACGCGGGCATGGCCGTGCGCATGGTGAATGACAGCTTGCTGTTCGGCGGTTAACTTCACGACTCCTCTCTGGCCGCTAACCCATCAAGATCACCCGCGTCGAGGTAACCCAAAGGATGCCATTGACCGGCGCTGTAGACACTCAATGCCTGCTGGCCCGTCTCTGCTTCGCGTAGCGAGGCGGCCTCGGCCAGTTGATAATAAACGTGGCGATGCAAGCGGGCAGCGAGCCCGAACCGTACGGCAATTTCCGGCACTCGGTCGCCCTGTGGCGTGTGCGTCAAGGCTAGCGGGTGTTCGTGATCCAGGCGCACAACATCATCAAACTGGGTCGTTAACCACCACGCATCATCGTGAAAATCGGCCTCAACGGCGACCAGCGGCCGATCATCCACCTGAATACGCCAGCGCTCAACAGGCGTCACCAAGCAGTATCCCTCGGCATCATGGCGCAGCAGGGTAGACAGCAGCCGCGCAATGCTTGCACGGGCAAAAGGCTGGCCTTCGTGCCACCAGCCTCCTTGCGCATCGATACGTATATCCATGTCCCCCGACAACGCTGGCTGCCAGTCATTGAGCGGCGGTATGCTAGACGCTCCCTGACGATAATCAAGCAATCGATCTATGTTCATCGTATTATCCCGCCCGTGCCAACTTGCGCTATACGAGGCCCGCGTCTGCCAACGCTTGTTTAACCTGCTCAGGTGCCTCAGGCACTGCGCCACGAAATAGCTGATAGAAATTGGCAGTGGTCTGCATCGCCACTTCATCCACGCTAATATCTCGCGCTTGGGCAATACACTCGGCCACTTCGACTACCCAAGCAGGTTCATTGGGTTTGCCACGGTGTGGCACCGGCGCCAAGTAGGGGCTGTCGGTCTCGATCAATAGCCGGTCAAGGGGTAGCTTGCGTGCCAGCTCACGTAGCGACTCGGCGCTATTGAAGGTGACGATACCCGACAATGAAATATAAAAGCCCAGCCGCACGGCTTCTCGAGCCATTTCAATGTCTTCTGTAAAGCAGTGCAGCACGCCGCCAATACGCGGATCACAGTGTTCGCGCAGTAACGCCAGCGTGTCTTCTTTAGCCTCTCGGGTATGCACCACGACCGGCAATTCGAGTTCCCGAGCCGCCATCAGATGCCTTTTAAAGCGTTCGTGCTGAACCGCCGCCGGCACGCGATCGGCATAATGGTAATCAAGGCCCGTCTCGCCAATGGCCACCGCGCCGAATTGTTCAGCGGCTTCTTGAATATCGCTAACGCTGGGCTCAACCGATGCTTCATGAAGCGGATGCTGACCCGCTGATATCACCACATCCTCGTGTGCCCTGGCAATCTCGGCAAGCGTAGGCATATCCTCGAGCGTCACGGAAATCGCAAGAAACTGATTAACGCCAACGTTACGAGCCGCCGCCAGCGTCGCCGCAAGGCTGCCATTGTGGGTGGTATCGGATAAGCGGTCCAGGTGACAGTGGGAATCAGCAAACATGTCGCTCTCAAGGTGGGCATTAAAGAGTAAATGAGGGCGCGGCCTTGTCTAACTGGCCCGCCAATAGGGTTTCAATGCGGTCTCGCACCGTATAATCCTGCGCATTGAAATGGATACCAATTCCGGGCATGCGTCGCCCGCTGACGCCATCGGGAGACACCCAAATAACCTCGCCGCTAAGCGAAAGACGCTCGCTCTCGCCCGGTAGTGTCAGCAGTAAATAAACGGTTTGGCCTAATTCATAAAGGCCGCGCGTAGGGATAAACATGCCACCTCGGTCGAGAAAAGGCATGTAGGCAGACAATAACGTGGGTACATCGGGCACCGTGAGCGAGAGCGCTTTTTGCGTTGCCATAACACCTCATCGATTCGCCAAGCTTAAGAGCGTAGTAAGGCCGACCAGCGCACTAGCCACGCTTCTAACACCAACTGCGGATTAGGGTTAGCGCCCACGGCAAGCAATCGGCGTTGCTCGCGGGCATAATCCAGCAGTTTAAACCAATCCCGCACCCGGGCATTTTTCACCGCTTGACGATAAAGCGGGAGTAAATCCGGGTTACGTAAGGAGGCGGTGGTGCCTGACAAGCCCAACCTAATCAGGTCTTCCAGCCAGGCGATACCGTACCATAAAATGGCGTCTATCGCCTGGCGGTCTAATCGCGCGGCTTCCGCCACCGGCTCGCCACCGCGCACCAGCTGCTCGAAACAGTCATGCAATTGGTGGCGTAAAGCGCGTGCATCGGGAGCCGCCAGCTCAACCGCGCTTAACGGCAACCCACCTGACACCTGCCACCAAAAGCGGGCCTCGTCTTCGCTTGCCAACTGCTCGGTCAACCAACCAAGGCAGTCGTCTATTGCCACGCTGGGCAGCGTCCACTGCTGACAGCGTGAACGAATGGTCGGCAACACCCTTGATGGCACATCCGCCAGCAAAATAAATAACGTTTGCTGCCCCGGCTCCTCCAAGCTTTTCAACAACGCATTAGAGGCGGCTACGTTCATCGCTTCAGCGGGCGAAATAATGATCACACGATAACCGCCTTGCTGCGCTGTTTGCGAGACGAAGCGATTGACTTCGCGGATGGTATCAATACGAATGTGGCGCTTGCCTTCCTCAGGTGAAATACGCAGTAGGTCGGGGTGGGAGCCAGAAGTCAGCAGTTGGCAACTGCGGCAATGGCCACAGGCCTGGTCGCCAGGAGCAGCACACATCGTTCGTTCAATCAGTGCCTCTGCCAAGCGCTGCTTGCCTACACCATGCTCGCCGCTGAACAACAAGGCGTGGGGCATTCGATCGGTGTCGGCAAGACGACATAACTGCTGCCACGTCGCCTGATGCCATGGCAATACGCCGCTTAATCCCATAGCGAAACTCGCCCGGCTAGAGTGTCGCGGATATCGGACTGAACGGCGGCAAGAGGTTGGTCGGCATTAATCACGGCAAACCTTTCGGGCGATTGTTTCGCCCGTGCTAAGTAGGCGCTTCGTACGGACTGAAAAAAGTCTGCCTGCTCCTGCTCAAACCGGTCTCGCTGAGTATGCTGATCACGCAGCCGTGCTTCCAGGCGTTGTTTAGCGGCCTCTTGGGGCATATCCAACAGTAGCGTTACATCGGGAGTGAGGCCCTTCTGAACAAAATCCTCAAGGGCCGCAATCCGTTCTACCGGAATCCCACGGCCACCGCCTTGATACGCGTAGGTGGCATCAGTAAAGCGGTCACACACTACCCAAGCCCCCCGTGCGAGTGCCGGCAGAATTTTCTCGGCCAGGTGCTGGGCCCGGGCGGCGAACATAAGCAGCAACTCAGCATCGGTATGTAGCCACTCATCAGGAGCGGGGTCGAGCAGCAGTTGGCGAATCGCCTCTGCACGTGGCGTACCACCGGGCTCACGAGTGGCGACCACCTCTACCCCCTGGGCTTCCAGCCAGGCCACCACAAACTGCATATTGGTGGATTTACCCACGCCTTCACCGCCTTCTAACGTGATAAAACGACCGCGCTTCGTCATCATTGCCTCTGGTAACGTTGTTAGTCACGATTACGGATATACCGATTCACGGCATTATTATGTTCGCGCAACGTACTCGAAAATTGATGGGTGCCGTCTCCCCGTGAGACAAAATACAACGTATCGCCCGGCAAAGGATTTACCGCGGCTTCCAGCGAGGCCCGCCCCGGCATGGCAATAGGCGTAGGCGGTAGCCCCTCAATCACGTAGGTGTTGTAAGCCGTCGACTGGCGCAGGTCAGCCCGGGTGATCTTCCCCTCGTAGCGAGTTCCCATGCCATAAATAACGGTAGGGTCGGTTTGCAAACGCATGCCGCGCTCCATCCGCCGCTTGAATACGCCCGCAATCTCTCGCCGCTCTTCCGGCGCCCCGGTTTCACGTTCGATCAACGACGCCATAATCAGCGCTTCATAGGGTGAATCAATGGTCAGATCATCGTCACGCTCAGCCCACACCTCTTTAAGCATACGCTCCATGCGGTTGAGCGACTGACGGAGGATATCAACATCACTCATGCCCAGGTGATAGCGATAGGTATCGGGGAAAAACCAGCCTTCAGGATAGGTGCCCTCCCGATCAAGCAATGCCATGACGTCTTCATCGCTCATATCAGCCGTGCGCTGCTCAAGCTTTGGGGCATTTGCAAGTTGCTCGCGCATCTGACGAAACGTCCATCCTTCAGGAATGGTCAGCGGATAAGTGACAACGTCGTTACTGTCGAGCAGCGCCAACAGCTCCATGCCGGTCATACTAGGCTCGAGGAGGTATTCACCGGTGCGCAGGCTGGGCAGTTTTTCTGGCTCCAGCTTACTTAGCACACGAAATGCCCAGGCATCATCAATCACCCCCCGCGCTTCCAGCTCGCTGATTACGCGGCTAAAACCGGCACCCGAGGGGACTTGGTAAAGCACGGGTTCCTCAATCGTCAATGGCGTATTAAGCCGCTGCTGCCAATAGGCATAGCCACCAGCAGTACCGACAACGCCGATGACCACTACCACGGCAAGAGCCGCCAAGATGCGTTTCACTATGAGACCTCAATATTCAATGCGTTAAGGCGTTGCAGGATATCCCATCAATGGGTGCGCCACTGCTTGCAAGGGATCTGGCTTAGTGGGCTCCCAGCGACGTAGGCATTCGCCTTGAGCCGTCCATACGTCATTGACCGGCCACACCCCCTGAACAGAGTTCGCCAGCCAAAGCCGATCCACTGCAGCGACGTCATCCAACGCCAACTGCGCCGGCGTTACTAGCTGCGCATCAATCAATGCGGCACGCAGCGTTCCTGCGACGCCGCAGTGATCCAAGATAGGCGTCATGATGCGCCCCTCCTGCTGCCAAAAAAGATTCATGCTGGTGGCCTCCACCATCCATCCGTGGCAATCGGCCAACAGGCCTTCACGGTAGGCAGGTGTTTGCAACTCCTGGCGAGCCAGCACATTTTCAAGGCGGTTAAGATGTTTAATACCTGCCAAGCAAGGTTGTCGGGCCAGGCGCAGCGAACAGACACGCACGCTGACGCCCTGTGCCCAGGCCGATGGGTCCGGCTGAAAAGGTGTACGGCGGCTGATAAGACGCGGCGCCGCCACGTCGGGAGCCGCATAGCCACGGCCGCCACTACCACGGGTGACGATGATTTTAAGCACCTCCCAAGTAGCCGTGGGCAGCGCTTGCCAAGTGGCCGATAATGCCGCCTCCGAGGGAGGATCGATCGCCAACCGCTGACAACCCAGCTGCAGGCGTTCGACATGCTGCCGCCAAAGTACCGGTTGGCCTTCGCGCAGCAGCACGGTTTCAAATACGCCATCACCATAGGCCAGCCCACGGTCATCAAAAGGTACCCAGGGCTGACTCATAGGAAGTTACACCTTTTTGAATAGCAGTGACCCGTTGGTCCCACCAAAGCCAAAGGAGTTCGACAGCGCGACATCGATAGGCATATCACGGGCAGCGTGAGGCACATAATCGAGTCGGCAGCCTTCCTGAGGCGTATCCAGGTTAATGGTGGGAGGTGCGACCTGGTCGCGAATGGCCAGCACGCTAAACACTGCCTCGACCGCACCCGCGGCACCCAGCAGGTGACCAATCATCGACTTGGTCGAACTGACCGCCACCCGCTGAGCCGCCTGCCCCATAACGCGCTCGACGGCACGGCTTTCGGCTAAATCGCCAGCGGCCGTTGAGGTGCCGTGGGCATTGATATAATCCACCTCGTCAGGATTAATCTGCGCATCCTTGATGGCGTTGCTCATCGACAGCGCGGCACCACTGCCATCTTCAGGCGGCGCCGTCATATGATAAGCGTCATCGCTCATACCAAAACCCGCCAGTTCGGCGTAGATGGTCGCGCCGCGTGCTTTGGCGTGCTCGAGTTCTTCAAGCACCAGCACACCCGCTCCGTCTGACAATACAAAGCCATCACGGTCGGCGTCCCAAGGACGACTAGCGGCTTGGGGGTCGTCATTGCGCGTAGAGAGCGCGCGAGCAGCAGAAAAGCCACCCAGGCCAAGCGGCGTAGTGGCCATTTCTGCTCCGCCACACACCATCACATCAGCATCGCCATAGGCAATGGTGCGTGCGCTATAGCCAATGTTATGAGTGCCTGTTGTGCAGGCCGTGGTGATCGCAATATTGGGCCCTTTAAAGCCATGCTGAATCGCCATATTGCCCGAGATCATATTGATGATGGACCCAGGAACAAAGAAGGGCGAGATACGCCGTGCTCCGCCTTTATTCAGCGCATTGTGGTTGTGCTCGATCATTGGCAGACCGCCAATGCCCGACCCAATGGCTACACCAATGCGATCAGCGTTGGCATCGGTACATTCAATACCTGAATCCTGAATCGCTTGGCCACCCGCCGCCATACCGTACTGAATGAACAGGTCCATCTTGCGGGCGTCTTTGGGGTTCAGATACGGGCTAATATCAAAATCTTTAACCGACCCACCAAAGCGCGTGTTAAAACCGCTGGTATCGAAATGCTCAATCGGCGCAATACCGCTTTGCCCGGCCACAATATTGGCCCACGACGCTTGAACTGTATTTCCAACTGGGGTCACCAGGCCTAACCCAGTTACCACTACCCTTCTTCGTGCCATCAAGTTTCCTCCAGGCATCCATGGTGACTCGACCCTTGTGGGTCATTAGCAGCCGTCAATGTTGTCGCTAGTATAACGGAGATTGAACGTTATATTCAGTGGGACCGCAAAGCAAAAAAAGCCGTCCTACGGAAGGACGGCTTTTTAATGCGGGTAGACATAAAGCCACCTACCCGGGTTCGATGCATCAACTACCCCTTACTGATGGGCGTTAACGTAGTCGATGGCTTCTTGAACCGTAGTGATTTTCTCGGCTTCTTCGTCCGGAATCTCAGTATCGAATTCTTCTTCCAGCGCCATGACGAGCTCAACTGTGTCAAGCGAGTCAGCACCCAGATCTTCAGTAAAAGAAGAACTGTTCTGGATATCTTCTTCTTTAACGTTCAGGCGCTCAGCCACTACTTTCTTTACGCGCTCTTCAATAGTACTCATCAACGTACTCCAGTCATTCACATTAGCCGTTTTGGATAACCAGCTATTTGGGAACCGCAAGCCAAAAGCTGCGGGGTAGTTTATAGACGCCCTTAAGCTGACGCAACCGCCAAACTAAAGGCCATCAACGCATATTCATGCCGCCATTAACGTGCAGCGTCTCTCCGGTGATATATCCTGCCGCATCGCTGGCCAGAAAACCAACCGCAGCAGCAATTTCATCCGCAGAGCCTAAGCGCGCCAACGGAATTTGTTTCAACAGCATCTCGTGCTGCGCTTCCGGCAGCGCTTCGGTCATATCGGTGGCGATAAAGCCCGGCGCCACCGAATTAACCGTAATGGCCCGCGAGGCAACTTCACGGGCTAGCGCCCGGCTAAACCCTTCCATACCGGCCTTAGCCGCCGCATAGTTAGTTTGGCCCAGGTTGCCCATGGTCGCCACTACCGAACTGATCGATACGATACGCCCAAAACGCGCCTTGGTCATCCCCCGCAGACACGCTTTGCTAACCCGGTAGACGGATTTGAGATTGGTGTCCATCACCGAGTCCCACTCGTCCTCTTTCATACGCATCAACAAGTTATCACGGGTAATGCCAGCGTTGTTGATCAAAATTGTCGGTGCGGAAAACCGCTCAGCGATGGTTTTTAAAACGCTGTCGATACTCGCCTGATCGGTCACGTTCAGGCACAAGCCGGCCCCTTCAATACCTTGGGCCGCGAAGTCGGCATCGATTTTTTCAGCACCGGCGTCGGTGGTCGCCGTGCCGACAACAATACGCCCCTGGCGACTCAGCTCGTGAGCGACGGCTCGGCCGATGCCACGGCTCGCCCCTGTGACGAGGGCTACTCTACGTTCTTGGGTCATAAGGTCCTGCCTTTCGCCATGTAAACAAGCAAGGATAGCGGAAACTTACCACTTATCATGCATTATCAGCCAACGCATCGCGGGCTAACTCAAGCGCTGCATCTAAGCTATCGGGATCGTTAACCGCCAAGCTTTTACTGCCGCGCACAATACGCTTATTCAAGCCGGTGAGCACTTTGCCCGGGCCGCACTCAATAAACACATTAGCGCCCTGGGCCGCCATCGCTTCAACGCAAGACGTCCAGCGCACGGGTTGATATAGCTGCTCAATCAAACGGGTGCGCAGCGTGTCAACATCGGCATGCGCCTCAGCATCAACGTTTTGGATGACGGTATAGCGTGGGGGACGTAGTTCAATGTTCTGCATCGCTGCTGCCAAGCGTTCTGCCGCCGGGCGCATGAGATCACAATGTGAAGGGACCGAAACGGGTAGTGGCATCGCACGCTTAGCACCCGCGTCCTGGCAAGCCGCAATCGCCCGCTCTACGGCTGCCTTGCCGCCAGCAATCACTACCTGCCCTGGGGCATTATAGTTAACCGCTGATACCACCTCACCCTGCGCCGCCTTGGCACAGGCAGCCTCCACTGAAGCGTTATCCAGGCCCAAAATAGCGGCCATACCGCCTTCTCCTGCGGGCACCGCTTGCTGCATGGCATCTCCCCGCAGGCGGACTAACTTAACGCCCTCGGCAAACCCAAGCACACCCGCGCACACCATGGCGCTGTATTCACCCAGGCTGTGACCCGCCATGACGGTTGGCCGCGGACCTTCCAGCTCTTGCCAGACACGCCATATCGCGATACTGGCAGATAGCAACGCTGGCTGAGTGCATTCGGTAGCGTTTAAAGAGGCTTCTGGCCCCTCTTGAACGACTTTCCACAAATCGTAGCGTAACGCATCCGAAGCTTCCTCAAAGGTCGTTCCCACTACGCTGTAACGTTCGGCAAGCTCACGCAGCATTCCAAGCTGCTGAGAGCCCTGCCCGGGAAAGATGAGGGCAAGGGGTTGAGACATGTCGTTCACCTTTGCTCTTGTAGGCATTTGCTCAATTGAGCGATAGACGCGGTTATGGGCACATCCTGCTACTCGACATAACCCGCTAACGTGCGGCGCAATGACCTGATCATTACACCTATGAATTAGGCGCTACCCATAAAAAGACCAGCATTTGGCAAGCCGCTCAGGCAGGTTATGCTCAACCTCCTGCATAGCGCGGCGAATAGCATAGTAAAAGCCATCTGCATGGGTACCACCGTGGCTTTTCACCACAATACCCTGCAGACCTAACAAGCTGGCACCGTTGTAGCGCACCGGGTCTAGCTCTTGTTTTAAGTGCTTTAACACTGGCTTGGCGATCCAGCTCGCCAAACGCCCTCTTAGGCGTGACGAAAAGACCAGCTGTACGCGCTCGATCAACATACTGGCCAAGCCTTCACTGGCTTTGAGCACGGCGTTGCCCGCAAAGCCATCGCAGACGATCACATCCAGTTCGCCCTGGAAGATATCGCCTCCTTCGGCATAGCCACAATAAGCAAATGGCAAGGTCGCCGCCGAGTCACGCAATAACCTATCGGCCTCTCGCACACTGGCGCTGCCTTTGGTTGACTCTGCACCAACGTTCAGCAGCGCCACACGTGGCCGGTCGACGCCATCCATCTGCTGCGCCATTGCCGCCCCCATCAATGCAAACTCGACCAGACGACTGGCAGGAGAGTCGACATTCGCGCCTAAATCCAGCAAATAGCAGTGGCGACCATGACGCGCAGGGATTGCCGTACTGATAGCCGGTCGCGACATTCCCGCAAGCGTACCCAGCTCACGCCGTGAAAGGGCCACGAGGGCAGCGGTGTTGCCAACGCTCACGCCCGCCTGGGCATCACCTAAGGCCACACAGCGCAGCATCTGCGCCATGCTGGTCGATTGGCCATGGCGCAACGCCCAGGCGGCTGTTGCCGTGGGCGCCATGCTATCAACCACATCGTGAACCGCTAAACGTGACGTTGCCGCAGCCAGAGGCCGCGGCAAACGCAAAAGTTCAGCATCGATCTGCTGATGCGGACCAAACAGAATCAGTTCTAAGCCAGGGGTATCGGTGACGGCCCTGGCAGCCCCTTCAATTAGCGCGCGGGGGCCTTGGTCGCCCCCCATCACATCAATTGCTAGGCGCACATAGCACCCATTCGTTTAGTCGAATCGATAGGTAAAGACGCTTTATGCGTCTACTACCTTACGACCGCGGTAGAAACCATCCGGCGAAACATGGTGACGCAGGTGAGTCGTGCCGGTTTCTTTGTCTTGAGACAGCGTAGGAGCGCTTAGCGCATCGTGGCTGCGACGCATACCGCGCTTGGAACGAGTTTTACGATTCTGCTGAACTGCCATGGGAGTACTCCAGGGTCTGTCGGATTATGGGTGCTTACTTCTTGCCTTTCAGCGTGCTAAGCACCGCGAAAGGATTGGCGGGGGCTGTTTCTTCTTCCCCGCCTTCTGTCTTGCTGACCAGTTGTTCCGCCGAAACGTGGCACTCTGCTTCCTCGTGATATACCACTTGGGGCAGGCTGAGGATTAATTCATCCTCAACGACCGTCAGCAAGTCCAGCTGTTCATGTTCCACCAGCACCGGCTCGTGACTGGCTGGCAGCTCTGCGGCCAAGCTTTCATCAGCGACCATCCCTAACAGAAAGTCGCTGGTGACATCTTGGCTGAGCGGCTCCAGACAACGGCGGCACGGAAGCGCCAACGTTGCTTGCAGGTGACCACGAATTTCACGTCGCCCTTGAGCATCAACACCAAATTCGAGCACGACGAGACAGTCGCCCGATTGGTTACCGGCTTCTTCGGCAAGGCGCGGCAGCTTATTAAGCGCCACCAGGCCTTCGAGTCGTTCGCGGCGGGCTGCAAGCTTATAGGGCTCGACCCGGCTGGGGAGTTGTGAGGTCAACATAGGCGCGCAATGATAGGCACTCCCCATGCTGGTGTCAAAGCTAAGGCCACAATTCTTTGCGGTCGTGGGATAAGATAAGGCGCTGGCTTGGGCACACGGGATACAAACGTCGCCCCTTGAGTCACAAAGACACTTGCCCCAGAAAGGAAAACCGCATGCCTAACGCAACGCCTGAACTGGTATTAGCCTCAAGTTCACGTTCGCGCCGTGAGCTACTCGACCGGCTGCAAATGCCCTATCAATGCTATTCGCCTGACATTGATGAAACACCGCAAAGCGGCGAGACGCCGCACCAGCTAGTGCATCGACTGGCGTTAAGCAAAGCCACTGCGGTGGCGGACCGCTTTGCTCACCACTGCATCATCGGCTCCGACCAGGTGGCCGTCTTTGAGGGCGACATATTGGGCAAACCCCACACTATTGAGCGCGCCGAACATAATTTAAGACGTTTTTCTGGCCAGCGGGTGACCTTTCTTACCGGCTTGGCGCTACTCGATACGCGCCAACATACCCACCAGGCTCACGTGGAACCGTTTGAGGTAGTGTTTAGAAAACTAAGCGACGCAGAAATTCGTGTTTACGTTAACAAAGAGCGCCCCCTCGATAGCGCGGGAAGTTTTCGCATGGAAGGCTTAGGCATTAGTCTTTTCGAACGCCTGGAGGGACGCGACCCGAACGCACTAATAGGCTTACCGCTGATCGCGCTTTGCAACATGCTGCGCCAAGCGGGCCTCGACCCACTTGGCGCTGGCATTGATCAAGGCGCTTGAAAGCGCAGCGGCGAAGGAGACGTATCCACCCCCAGAAGCTGGGCAGCGGTCTGAGTGAAGCGCCGGGTTATACGATCAAACGGATCCAGGCTCGGCGTGTAGTTTTGCCACTCAGCCTCGTCGGCATACTGGCGGGCTACATCATCCATGCTCCCGAGTTGATCAACAAGCCCCAGCGCCTTGGCTTGTTCGCCACTCCATACCAGGCCGCTAAACAAATCGTCGCTATCGCTTAAGCGATCACCGCGCCCTGCTTTTACATCATCAATAAACTGCTGGTGTGTGCTGTTCAACACGCTCTGCCAAAACGCCTCGTCGTCATCGTCAAACGGTTGAAAGGGGTCCAGAAACGCCTTGTTATCGCCTGCCGTCAACACACGCCGCTCAACGCCTACCCGGTCAATGGCTTCTTCTAACCCAAAGCCGGCATATATCACCCCAATCGAACCGACGAGACTCACCGGCGATGCCACGATATCGTCAGCTGCCGCCGCTATGTAATAAGCGCCACTGGCACCAATGTCTTCAATAACGGCCACAATGGGTTTATCGCCCGACTCGCGAAGCCGCATGATTTCCGCAAAAATGCGCTGGGACTGCACAGGACTGCCGCCTGGGCTATTAATATGCAGCACTATTGCTTCGGCGCTATCGGCTTCCCAGGCATTGCGCAACCCTTCGATAATACGCTCGGCATTGGCCGGGGCATCCTCAGCGATCACCCCGTTGACGTCGACTCGGGCAAGGTGTGCTTGGTCCGTGGGCGCTCCCGTCGACGGGGCATAAAACTGGTAAAAGCCTAACCCCAGCGCCACCGCGAGCAAACTAAGCATCAATAAGCGAAAAAATAGCTTCCAGCGACGCGAACGGCGCTGTTCGGCCAAAACACCGCCAATCCAGTGATCCATCATTTCAATTTGCGCTAACCGCTGGCGCTCACGCAGTGTGGCAGCATCGTCGCTGGGCTGCCCTACGTCGCTGCTCCCCTTGGGAGGCACTTCGGGCCCCTGAGTCCAACGATCTTCAGCGTCTTGGTGCCCCGTCGGGGAGGATGTGTCTTGAGACGCATCGCTTCGCGAATCATCATCCTTCATAGTTCATCCGTTCCTCTGTTCATCCATTCTTGGCAATAAGATGGCCACTCATGCTTGTAGCCACGAAAACAGTTCATCGACACTATGCACAATTTTTTCCGGCTGACTGGCAGCAAGGCGCTCAGGCGTGTGGACACCGTAGCTAACGCCAACGCGTGGCATGCCTAGCGCCCGAGCCATTTCCAGGTCGTATTCGGTATCGCCGACCATGATCGCCCGATCAACGGGGACCGATAATTCGTCGAGCAACTCTTGTAGCATTTGCGGATGAGGCTTGGAGCGCGTTTCATCAGCGGTGCGGCTGGCGTGAAACCACTCGAGACTCCCCGTCTCGCTAAAAATCCGGTCGAGCCCCCGGCGGCTTTTACCCGTCGCAACCGCCAACCGCTGCGCTGTGTTTGTACGCAAGCGAGCTATGTGGTCCTCAACACCGCCAAAAAAACGCATCGGCGTAGTATCGACATGGACAAAATGGTGTGAGTAACGTTCGCGTAAGCGCTCTGCTTGGTCAGGCATGATGCCGGGGCAAAGCGTGTCGATAGCTTCGGGCAACCCCAAGCCGATGATATTTTCTATATCCGCCTGCAGAAGCTCCCCCACCCCTGCTTCAATACCCGCCGCCTGCATACACGACACAATACGCGGTACCGAATCCATTAAGGTGCCGTCCCAATCAAAAATAATCAGCTCATAACGCATGAGAAGTCCTTAGCGGCGCAGGCGATTAAGCACGTCTTCCAGCGCTTCGGGTAACGGCGCTTTGACCGTCACCAGACGTCCGTTGGAAGGTTCAGGAAAAGTCAGGGAGCGGGCATGCAAAAACAGCCTACCAACTCCCAACTGCTTGGTGAGCAAGCCGCTTTCGCGATTGGCATACTTGTCATCACCGAGCAGCGCATGGCCTGCATGCGCTGCATGAACGCGAATCTGATGCGTCCGCCCGGTCACCGGTTCAGCTTCGACCAACGTGGCTTTTTCAAATGTTTCCACCACAGAAAAATGCGTGCGCGATACCTTGCCGTTGGGATCTACTCTCACCCTTCGTTCGCCATTGCCAGCATCATAGCGATCCAAACGAGCGCTTTCGTAGGTTTTGCGTGCTGGCCACCGCCCTGCTACCAGCGCCAAGTAGCGCTTATCCATACCGTGCTTTTTAAGTGCTTCGTTCAGGGTAACCAGCGCATCGCGGGATTTGGCCAATAGCAGGCAGCCAGACGTGTCACGATCCAACCGGTGTACCAGCTCTAAAAACGTCAGGTCGTCGCGCACCTGCCGCAGCGCCTCGATCAGGCCGATCTTGACCCCACTACCACCATGCACCGCGAGACCCGACGGTTTATTGAGCACCAGCCAATCGGGGCCTTCCATAATGACACTGCCTAACAGTAGGTCGCGCAGGTTGTCGCTTACCTCTTTGACAGCATCACGAGGCGCCAAGCGAAGTGGCGGTATACGTAATAGGTCCCCGGCTTGAAGACGATAGTCGACTTTGATGCGTTTTTTATTGACCCGCACTTCCCCTTTACGCACGATCCGGTAAATCAAGGCACGCGGTGCTCCCTTCAAGCGTGTCATCAAAAAATTATCGATGCGTTGGCCTGATTGTTCTTGGGCAATTTCCACCCACTGTACTTCACGCCCTTCGGCCATTGCCGCGCACTCCTGCTGATAGGCTAAAAACGGCATTCTACCGTAGACCTAACTCCAATGCGTCAATTGCTGGTCGTTCGCTTTACTGTTATATTCCAAAACGCTTACCGGCTGATGCGGATCAATGATGCCATTGCGTTGTCATTAGGTAATTGAAGGTATCAACCATCATTGGCCAGCGCCTGCCCGACTAACACGCAGGCCGAAGCAAGAGGCGTGGTTCAGTGTACGCATTAACCCACCCTCGACGTAATAAAATGCAGTAACTCTGCCGCCCGTGTTCAAGACGGCAGACAAGATTGAGCCCAACCCTCATCGGTGGGCAATCGCTAAAAACGCCACGTCCTAAGTAGCCACGCTGAAACGTCACAACGCGCTGCCTGCTTAAGACGATAAAGTTCAACGCCGTGCCGATGGTCGGTGTTGGTGAATCTATGAATGCCAGGTGTTGGCGGTGTCAGCAGGGCCGGATGGACGTGACAGCCACCGAAACATGTCCTGCCTCCGCCACGTACTCAACGCCCAATTGGCCAGGTCGGCGATCACGCCTGCCTGGTAAAATGCGTCAGCATCGCTATGCGCCGAGCACAAGCACGCAGCACCCAGAGGTTCGCCACATCACCCCCGAGGTGGTTCGTCGGCACGCTTCGCTATGCGAGACACTATGAAAAGAATGCTGATCAATGCGACCCAGCCTGAAGAGCTGCGCGTCGCTCTGGTTGATGGACAACGGTTGTATGACCTAGATATCGAGTCCGGCGCACGGGAACAGAAAAAAGCCAATATTTACCGTGGTAAAATTACCCGCGTTGAACCCTCACTAGAGGCTGCCTTTGTTGACTTCGGCGCCGAACGTCATGGTTTTCTGCCGTTAAAAGAAATCTCACGGGAATATTTTGTAAAAGATGTTTCCGGCCGTCCGAGCATTAAAGAAGTGCTCAAGGAAGGCCAGGAAGTTATCGTTCAGGTCGATAAAGAAGAGCGCGGCAATAAAGGCGCTGCGTTAACCACCTTTATTAGCCTTGCGGGCCGCTTCCTGGTGCTGATGCCTAATAACCCTCGCGCTGGCGGTATTTCGCGCCGCATCGAGGGTGACGAGCGTAGCCAGTTGAAAGACGCCATGGGCCAGCTTACCGTGCCGGACAAAATGGGGCTGATCGTGCGTACTGCTGGTATCGGGCGAAGCCCTGAAGAACTCCAGTGGGACCTGGACTATCTCGTGCAGGTGTGGGAGTCGATCACGACCGAAGCCGGCAAACGCTCCGCCCCGTTCCTCATTTACCGCGAATCCAACGTGATCATCCGCGCGATGCGTGACTATCTGCGCCAGGACATCGGCGAAGTCCTCATCGACAGTCCGGAGATACATGCTGAAGCGCTGGCGTTTATCCGCCAGGTGATGCCCTCCTATCAGCAAAAGATCAAGCTTTACGCCGATGAGGTGCCGCTGTTCTCGCGCTTCCAGATCGAATCGCAGATCGAAACGGCCTACCAGCGCGAAGTCAAACTGCCGTCGGGCGGCTCAATTGTTATTGACCATACCGAAGCCCTGGTGTCGATCGATATTAACTCGGCTCGGGCGACACGCGGCAGCGATATTGAAGAAACCGCGCTGCAAACCAACTCCGAAGCCGCCGATGAAATCGCGCGCCAGCTGCGTCTGCGCGACATTGGTGGCCTGGTGGTCATCGACTTTATCGATATGGGGCCCGCACGCAATCAGCGCGAAGTTGAAAATCGCATGCGCGATGCCCTGAAGCTTGACCGTGCTCGGGTACAAATCGGGCGTATCTCGCGCTTTGGCCTGATGGAAATGTCTCGCCAGCGCTTACGCCCCTCGCTGGGCGAAACCAGCGGCGTGGTCTGCCCGCGCTGTAACGGCCAGGGCACCATCCGCGATGTACGCTCGCTCTCGCTATCCATCATGCGCCTGATCGAAGAAGAGGCCATGAAAGAGCGCAGCGCTCAAATTCGGGCCATCTTGCCGGTGCCTGTGGCGACGTACCTGCTTAACGAAAAACGTAGCGTGCTGGCCGATATTGAATCTCGCCAGGGCGTTCGCGTCGTGCTGTTGCCTAATCCGGAAATGGATACGCCTCACTACGATGTTCAGCGTCTGCGTGATGATCACATGGACGAAGACGACAGCCAAACGCTGTCTAGCTTTGAGCTGTCCACCGATAGCGATGTTGGCAAAGAACCCGCTCCCAGCTTTGTACCGCCTGCTCTGCGTGCCGAAGCCGCGGTTAAAAGCGTGACTCACAACGCACCCGCTCCTGCATCGTTGCAACACGAACCAACCCCGCAAAGCACTGCGCCTGCCAAAAGCGCTGACGAGGCCAGTATGCTGGGTCGTTTCATGCGTGGATTTGCCAAATTGCTAGGCAGCGATGAGCAGCGCCCGGCTGCAACCGAGCAGGCTCAGACACCGGTAGAGCAACCTGCGCCGCGTAAAACGGCTGATCGCTCATCCTCCGCTCGCAAGGAAGCACAGCCAAGTCGCGAGCGTAACGAGAGTGCTACGGCCAAAAATGAGGCGCAGAGCCCATCACGCGGTGCTAACAACGAAACGGGCGACAAGCGTAACGGCCCCAGCCGGACGCGCAATCGTCGTCGCCATCCCCAACAGGACGATGGCACTAGCACCCAGGGCAACAGCAACAAGCCTAACCGTCAAAAAGATACCGCTTCAGCGAGTTCCGCCAAGGACGCCGACAGCGAGACGACAGACAAAAGCGCGCCCACCAAAGCGCGCCGCGAGTCGAATCGAGACGCACCTCGCAGCACCAACGCCGTTCAAGAGCAAGATAGCGCCAACGCTGATGCATCATCAGCTCAGCAGGATGACGGCAAGCCCAAGCGCACGCGCAATAATCCGCGCCAGCGCTCGCGCAAGCAGGCCATTAATCCGAATGCCGAAGCCGAGCAGATGAAGCTTCAGGCACAAGCGGCCAACACGCCTGGCGAAGCAGAATCCAAGCCCAGCGAAACCCGTGAGGATAATGCAGCAGTTAGTCAACCGACGATGCCAGAGCCAACAACGTCCGCACCCGCTGATGCTGCCGAGGAAAGCCGCACTGAACCTGCAGCCGAGCAACTCGCTGACACTCGGGACGATACGGACAGCGAAGCGTCGGCGACCACTGCAGAACGCCCCGCCGCCTCTGCGGTAAAAGCGCGCAAATCGACGCACCAGCGTCGTCAGCCCAAGGAGTCGTCGCGTCAGGCAACTGACAAAACGTCGTCGACTGAAAACCAAGCCAACCAGACGGCACAGGCTCCTACTGCTGATTCAGCGCCTGAAGAACCCAAGGCAGAAGCGCGCACCTCAGAAGAGCCCAAGGCAGATGAAGCTACATCCCATGAGCCCGAGGTAGAAGCGCCCATGACGCAAACCACCGATGCCCCTCGCGCCGCCACCCAGGCGCCGATGACGGACGACGATGCGTCACCGCATGAGGAGACCGCCGCCGATAAAACCCAGGATAATAATGCGCCTGTAACGGCGACACCTGAAGCGGCAGACGAAGTAGCAGCATCTGAAGACGCTGGCGAAGCGGCCGTGGATACCGACAAGTCCGCCCCCCCCAGTGGCACTTTAGAAGCCTCGTCAACGCCGGCTCCAAGCGACACGTCAGCTGATGCTGATACGTCTCAAGCCAGCGACAAAAACGACGTGGTGGATGAAGCGCTGCCAGCGGATCACGAACGTGTCGCTGACGAGACTAAAACGCCAACTACTGACGACGCCACTGCACAAACGCCCGATCAGCTCGAAGCGACGCCTGCCGATGCGCAAGAACCGGCTACAAACAGCGAAGCCGTGGCCGACGAGGCCGTCAAACCACGTCGTCGTCGCAGTCGTGCGCACAATGATCCACGCGTTCGGCGCAAGCAACAGACGCAGGACGCTAGCACCGACTAATCGCTACGTGCACTGAAACCTAAACGCCCCGCTTATGCGGGGCGTTTTCTTTTGCTCAGGTTGAGATTAGGCCGCTATCAAGCGGGGCTCTGAGGTTAACGTCACTCCAAACTGTTTAGCCACTTGTGCCGCAACGCTATTGGCTAACGCAAGCAAACCCTGGCGATCTCCGCCCCCGAAATGGACGAGCACTAGCGCTTGACGCTCATGAACCGCGAAAGCCCCCTTGCGAAATCCTTTCAAGCCACACTGGTCAATCAACCAACCCGCTGCCAACTTTGTTTGCCCATTACCCTGGGGAAAACAGGGCATATCGGGATAGCGTTGGCGTAGTTGCTCGGCGAACTGATCGGTCACGAACGGGTTTTTGAAAAAACTGCCCGCATTGGCCAGTTCTTTAGGGTCCGGCAACTTCTCACCACGAATAGCACATACGGCGTTTGCCACCGCCAGCGGCGTGGGCGATTCAGGGACGCGCATCGCCAAATCCCCATAGCCGAGCGTCGGCCTGGGCAAACGCGAAAGTTTCAGTACCACTCGAGTAATAATTACGCTTTCCGCGAGTGCACCTTTGAAGATGCTGTCGCGGTAGCCAAACTGGCAAGCATCACAGCTTAACCAGCGCACCTTGCCGGTTGCCCGCTCCACTACTTGCACAGCCGCTAACACATCCGCAAGCTCAACACCGTAGGCGCCTATATTTTGCACTGGAGCCGCACCGCTATCGCCTGGGATCAAGGCAAGGTTTTCGGTGCCCCATAAACCCGACGCCGCCAGCGCCATGACCAGACGGTGCCAATTAACCCCTGCGCCCACATGGGCAAGTAGTTGGCCTCCCTGCGCTTGTACCCACCATTGATTAAGCGATGGCCTGATCACGATGCCACTAAGCCTTGCGGGTAACAGCACATTACTGCCTCCACCCAGCACAGTAATCGACCAGCCTTCATGGCGGGCCACAGCAAGCACCCGCTGCAACTCAGCAAGCGTGCCAGGCGCGGCGTAACGCTCAGCCCTACACGGCAGGCGCAGCGTATTGGCACCACTGAGGTCTACTTCTTGCTGGACGCCCGGTACATTCATCTCAGCGGCCACGCTGGATATGCTCGACCAGCCCTTTAGCAGCGGCTTCCAGCAGGTTTAGCACGTGCTCAAAACCTTCATCGCCGCCGTAGTAGGGGTCCGGCACTTCGTTCTCCGCCATGTCGGCAAAGTCCAGAAACAGCCCGACATGCGCGTTGGCGTGGTCGGGCTTCATGGCTTGCATGGCACGCAGGTTATCGCTATCCATACCCAGTACATAGTCGAAATCCATAAAATCCTGGGGCTTGAGCTGGCGAGCTCTTGAGCCACTGATATCGATACCCCGTTGTTTAGCCGCCGCCTGAGCGCGCAGATCGGGGCTACTGCCCACATGCCAATGCCCCACACCACAGGAGTCGACGCCCACCCGATCCTGCCATCCGGCATGTGCCAATTCACGGCGAAAGATCCCTTCAGCGGTAGGCGACCGGCAGATATTACCCAAGCAAACAAACAGCACTTTCACAGTTCACTCCTTCTGCGACGTTGGCGTTAATAACGCACGCACGCGGGCTAAGTCTTCAGCCGTATCGACCCCTGCCGGGTTTACGTCACAGGCCAAAGCAACCTGAATCGCATGGCCATGTTGGAGAGCGCGCAACTGCTCAAGCTGCTCAAGCTGTTCCAAACTGGAGGCGGGCCATTCGCAGTAGGCGTGGAGAAAGCTGACCCGGTAGGCATAAAGGCCGATATGACGTAGCCACGCATCGGTGTGGAGCACCGTTGGCGGCGCAGAAAATTGCTCACGGTCCCAGGGGATGGGCGCCCTTGAAAAATACAGCGCCCGCCCCTGAAACGAACGAACGACTTTTACGACATTAGGATTAAACAGGGAGTCGATATCGGTAATTGGTTCTGCCAGCGTCGCAATGGACGCCTCACCATCGTCTGCCAAGCGCTCGGCAACCTGATTGATCAGCGCCGGGGGGATTAATGGCTCATCGCCCTGAACATTGACTACCAACGCCGACTCATCCAGCGCCAACTGATCAGCTACTTCAGCCAGCCGGTCGGTCCCAGAAGCATGATCCGGACGCGTCATGACGACTTCGGCGCCGTAAGGCTGCATGGCCGCTTGAATGCGCGCATCGTCGGTAGCCACGACCACACGGCTGGCCCGACTTTGACAGGCACGCCGCCATACATGAGCGATCATCGGTTCGCCTGCAATGTCCAGCAACGGCTTGCCGGGCAATCGACTTGACCCATAGCGAGCGGGGATCACCACGGTAAACGCCAAGGTCATTCATCCCTCTCCTGTGCGACCCGGTGATGGGGGAAGCTTTTCGTCAACGTCCAGCGGGCGGGCAGCTTCGGGCAACATGACCGGGATTCCCTCGTCAATCGAATAGGCCAGACCATCGTAAACACAATGCAACTCCTGGGCCTCACGGTCATACTTCAGTTTGCCTTGACACAGCGGGCAGACCAACATTGCCAGCAGTTCCTTATCCATGAGAGTTTCTCCTGCCTCAGGTAAGTGCTGACAGTTTGTCTGCCAGCCAGTGCTCAAAATCAGGTGGAAGCGATGCTTCCACGTCGAGAACCCAACTATCAGGTGGGGCAAACGCCTGACATTTCACGGCATCCTTGGCGGTCATCACTAGCGGGCGCCCTCTCCACTGGTTCAATAAGACCTCCGTCAACGGCTGGTGATCCGCCAGAGGGTGCCATTCACCTTCCACCCCCAGCGACGCCAACACAGCAAAAAACCGCTGGGGGTTGCCAATGGCCGCCAGACCGTTAACCGGCCCCGTAAACGGCAGCGGCATCAGTGGAAACCGCTGGCCATCATGTATACGCCGCCAAGCACATGGCGTAAGGCGCATGGTGACGGTCTCCACCGGCAGTTCACACGCTGTGTCGCCATTAACGATCACGGCATCGGCACGCTTCAATCGGCTAGACGGTTCGCGTAAAGGGCCTGCCGGTAAGCAGCAACCATTGCCTAACCCACGCGCGCCATCAATGACCACCAACTCAATATCGCGTGCCAGGGCAAGATGCTGCAATCCATCATCGCTGATAATCACGTCACAGCCAGCTTCAACCAGCGCGGCCGCTGCCCGGCCACGCTGCGGGTCAACCATGACCGGAAGCCCTGTTTGCTGGGCGAGCATCAGCGGCTCATCGCCACTTTCAGTCACGGGGGTGGCCGTCGTTACCCGCAGGGGATAGCGCTTGGCACTGCCGCCATAGCCGCGTGACACGATTCCCGGCGACCATCCCTGTGCCACTAGCCGACGCCCAAGCCATGCCACCAACGGCGACTTGCCGGTGCCGCCCAAGGTGATATTACCCACAATGATCACCGGAACGGACACACGCCAGACGGTTCGCTTGCCGCGTTCGTACTGATTTGCTCGACGCTGCATCAGCCATTGATAAAGCCGACCTAGCGGCCGCAACGGCCACAGCCAACGGCTACCCTGATAGGCACCAGCAAGCCAACGCTCAGCAAGCTTCACTGCGGCTCCTGAAACTGCAACTGATGCAGCGCGGCGTAAGCACCGCCTGCCGACAGCAGCGCTTGATGGCTGCCCTGTTCGATGATACGCCCCTGGTCCATCACAATGATTCGGTCGGCGCGTTCAATGGTGGATAACCGATGGGCAATCACCAGGGTCGTGCGCCCTTGGCAAACATCTTCGAGCGCCTTTTGGATATAACGCTCTGACTCGGTATCCAGGGCGGACGTTGCCTCGTCCAGGATTAACAAAGGGGCATCCTTGAAGATTGCCCGCGCAATAGCCAATCGCTGGCGCTGGCCGCCTGACAGCATCACGCCGTTTTCCCCCACCACTGTGGCGTAACCTTTGGGTAGCTGATCAATAAACTCATCGGCATAGGCCGCCTCAGCCGCCGCTTTTACGGCGGAAGGGTCGGGGTTATCCACGCCATACGCAATGTTGTCGGCAATCGTGGCGTTGAACAGCGTGACCTGCTGGGACACCAACGCCATTTGCTGACGCAGGGGACGCAATGCGTACTCTTCAAGCGGCACGTCATCGACGCTAATGCGTCCTTCACTGGGATGGTAAAAACGCGGCAGCAAACTCACCAGAGTCGATTTTCCACTGCCAGAACGCCCCACGATGGCTACCATTTCACCAGGCGCCACTTGCAGGTTGATATCACGCAGGACGAAGGGTTGGTCATCGGCATAACGGAAACTGAGGTTTTCAAGCTTGACGTCGCCCGCCAGCCGTTCGACACGGTACGTGCCGTTATCACTCTCAGGGGCGACATCCAGCAGTCCGAACAGTTCCGACGCCGCGGCGATGCCCTTTTGGATCTCGCTGTTAATTTCCGTCAACTGGCGCACCGGCTTGATCATTAGCGCAGCGGCGGTAATAAACGCGACAAACTCACCCGGTGTCATGCTCGCCATCAACGCCGGGGCCATGGCCAGCCAGACGAGAATGGCCATCGAGATTGCCACCAGAATCAAAATCACCGGCGAACTGATGGCGCGGGTCATAGCTTCTTTCATGCTTTGGCGACGGTTCTCTTCGCTGACGCGTTCGAAGCGCTGTTTTTCATACATCTCAGCGCCGTGGGTGCGTACCACCCGGTGACCCGATAGCGCCTCAGACGCTACGTGGGTCACATCACCCATCGAGTGCTGAATACGTTTGGAAAGCCGCCGGAAACGCTTGCTGGCATAGCTGACCACGCCCGCGATAATCGGGGTGACCCCCAGGAATAGCAGCGTCAGCAGCCAGTTGGTCCAGAACAAGTAGCCCAGCAGACCAATCACGAAGAGTCCCTCGCGCAACAGAATCGTGAAGGCCTTGGTCGCCGCCCCGGCGACCTGCTCCACGTGATAGGTGACCCGCGACACCAGGTGACCACTGGAATGATGGTCAAAAAACATGCCGGGCAAATGGAGCATATGGGCAAAGACGTCACACCGCAGGGTGTGGATCACATAACGCCCCACATAGGCCATGAAATAGGTGCTCAGAAAGGTGCCGATACCCCGCGCGGTAAACATAATAATGACGAATAGCGGCAGAAACAGCCGGAATGAGGCGTCGGGATTTTGGATACCATCAATCAAGCGTTTCATCATTTCGGCCAGCGCCGTACTCGACGCGGCGTAAATGACAAACCCCACCAGCGCCAGGCTAAAGGCTCGCCAATGCGGTTTCACATAGCCTAATAAACGTTTATAGAGGACCCAGCCTGATTCAGTCACACGAGCTCCTAGCAATAGCGTGCAGTGGGGGAAATTCTACCTGATGGCGCACAGCATCAACACCGCTGTCGCGGATTAGCCGTTCGGCGATGGGTATTTATTTCAAGCGGAGCGTCGGGTGAGAGCTTAAGTTGTATCGCTCCGTCATGCGCCGTATTCCATAAACAACTTCCCTGCTCTCGAAAACGCCGCACAACGGCATCGTTAGGATGACCAAAAGGATTGTCTCGTCCGGCACTAAAAATAACATGCCAAGGGTCTGCCGCCCGCACGAATTGCAGCCCCGAACTTGAGGCACTGCCGTGGTGGCCGGCCACCAACGCTGTGATTGGCGGGTCCACATCGCCTATCAAACGCCTTTCGACTTGGCGACTTACATCCCCAGTGATCAACACACGCTGCTGCCCCACTTGAATGGATAGCACGCACGAACGGTCATTTGCCGAGGAATCGGCCTGATCAGCGTTAGGCCACAATACTTGATAGTGAACGCCATCGCGCTGCCACTGATCGCCTCGTTCACAGGATCGGGTCTCCACCGCGAGTGGCTCACTGTTCGGCGCACGCCACTCATCAACTTGATGCTGATCGAGCAGCGCCTGCACGCCGCCGGCATGGTCGGTATCCGCATGGCTAACCAATACCTGATCAAAATGCCTTCCGGGCGGCCATAGCGTTTCCAATGGCATAAACCCTGAGCGATAGCGCGGGCCAGTATCCACTAGCATACGATGATGAGCACTGCGCAGTTCGATCAACTGCCCTTGCCCCACATCGTATACGGTGATGGTTAACTCGCCATTCGAAGGACCTTGCGATACAGGCCAAAAAGGCACCAACATGACCATGATAAGCGAGCCGCGCTTCAACCACGTTGCTGTGCCGGGCAGTCCCCAACATAACGCCGTCAGAAAAAGCCCCAAGGCCCACGGCAAGTGCAAATATCGGGGAGGCTCCCACAGCGGCCAATGTACTACCGCGTGCTCCAGAGCATGGTAGAAGCCACCAAGCCCCTGCTCGAACAACCACCAAGCCGCCGTCGACGCATAAGGCAACGGCGTCAACAACCAACCCAAAAGCGCCAACGGCACCATCACAAGGCTCATAAAGGGCACGGCGACAAGATTAATCAGCGGGGCGGCAGGTGCCACGCGGCCAAACGCAATAAGTACCGCAGCCGCTATGAGTGGGGCTAGCAGTAACTGAGAACGCAGCAATGCCCAACACCATCCGCGCACTCCCTGTGGACGAGCCCGCCCCTGCCAGATGATGATCAGCCAGGCCACCGCTAGAAACGATAGCCACAACCCTGGCCGCCATAAGGCAATGGGATCAACCATTAACACCGCCGCAAGTGCTAACCACCAGCCTTGCCACGGCCCCGGTGCATGACGGCCACTCAACACCCATAACCCGACGACACTCATGATCATGGCGCGCATCGCGGGCGGCGCCATTCCCGCCAAGACCGCATAGCCTACCGCTGACATCCCGGATAGCCACCATGGCCAAGCACGCAAGCGCCAGTTGCCAGGCGTTATTAAACGCGCTGAGCGAGTTGCCAGTAACAACACAAATGACGCCACTAACCCCACGTGCAAGCCAGAGATGACGACCAAATGAGTGGTTCCACTGGCGTTAAGTAATTCCCAGTCCTCCTGGGTAAGCTGATCACCCAATCCAAGCGTAAGTGCCGCTAGCCAGCGCTGGGTTCGCGGTGCCAGCGGTTGCTCTTCTAGCATGGAATGCGCTTGATGCCGCAGCGAGAACGGGGCTGGGGCTAGCCGCTGCGGAGGCGGCTCTTGGCGCACATACCCGGTGGCATGAATACCTTCCCGCCAAAGCCAGTGGGCAAAATCGAAGGCGCCCGGGTTCATAAACCCATTGGGCGGCCGTAACCGCAAGGTCATCCGCCAGCGCTCGCCCGGCTGGGGTGTGGATGCCTCAAGATCATAAGCGCTGACCCGTACCCGTTTGAGACGTTGGCAGTCTGGTCGCTGAGCGGGAGCCACACAGTGGTCCACCTCCAGCAACAAGCGCAAACCTCCGGCAACCTGCTGGGAGTGCGCCACCCGCCCTTCTACTCTGACATCCTCACCAGTAAGCCCCTCCGGCAACTGGCGTGCCCATTGGGACTGGACAGCCACTACCCCCCAACAAACAATCGCTAACCACAGGCAGTAGCGAAAACGCACTGCTGCAAGCATTAGCAGCAAACTAGCTAATATGGTGGTCAAAAGCGTGGTGCTACCGCTTGGCCCAAGCCAGTTACCCAGCGCCCCACCTGTCATTACTGCCAACGCTGCTGGCATGGCAAGCCCAATGCGCATATTGCCCTCCCTGGCTCACGCTTACCCGCGTCTTGCCGTAGCCGAAAGCCTGCCCCTTGTGGATAATGGGCGGCATTCATAGGCAAGAGTGTCTGACATGCCTCGCCGTTTTTTGCAGCGTTACATGCCCAAGCCCGATACCATCAAGCGTCAGCGGTCGCTCCGTTTCATGGCCCCGCTAATCGCCGATCCGGGTTTATGGCAACTAACTCGTCGCAGCGTTGCCAATGCGTTTAGCGTTGGCCTGTTCTGCGCCATGCTGCCCATTCCTTGCCAAATGGTAGCGGCCGCGCTTGGCGCTCGCTTAACTCGTTGCAACCTAGCGCTGGCGGTCGGCCTCGTATGGATCACCAACCCACTAACAATGCCGCTGTTTTTTTACGGTAATTATTGGATTGGCACCTTCTTTCTGGACACACCGGTCCGCGAAGCGCCTTCACGCATCTCAACGCGCTGGCTAGCCGAGCAAATGCACGACCTTATGCCCGCGCTATTACTGGGGTCATTGGTGTCAGCGCTGGTACTGGCAGTGGTGGCCAACGTTGCGGTGCGCCTAATCTGGCGCTGGCACGTTTCTCACCACTGGAAACGCCGCCGCCAAAAACGTCGGCTGCGGCGCGCTAGCATCGAAGCCGAATTTGACGATTAAGGCTGCGCCACGAGTTTACCTGCATCCAACTTCATCACCCGATCTTGATGAGCAGCCAGGCTGATATCGTGGGTAACAATCACGAAGGCACAGGCGCTTTCCTGGGCAAGCTCATCCATCAACGCAAGGATAGTGGCCGCCGTGGTTTGGTCTAAATTACCCGTAGGCTCGTCCATCAAGACAAGGCTTGGGTCGGTGACCAACGCGCGGGCAATCGCCACCCGCTGACGTTCCCCCCCGGATAACTCGCCTGGTTTATGATCAGCCCTGTCTTGCATGCCCACTCGCGACAAAATCTGCATGGCGCGTTGCTCAGCGGTTTTCTTGGCTTGCCCACGAATGATCAACGGCAGTGCGGCATTTTCTACCGCCGTAAACTCCGCCAGCAGGTGGTGAAACTGGTAAACAAACCCGATATAGCGGTTGCGAAACCGCCCCAAAGCGGCCTCATTCAACCCCGATAGGGGCTGGTCGGCGATCACCACGCTACCTTCGCTGGGCCTGTCCAGGCCGCCTAACAGATTCAACAACGTGGTCTTGCCCGACCCCGAGCTACCCACAATGGCCACGCGTTCACCCGCATGCACTTGAAGGTCCAGCGTATCGAGCACGGTTAAATCCTGTGGCCCTTCGTTGTAGGTGCGGGTCAATCCTTGGCAATTGAGCATCACAGGGGCTTGAGTCGATGTCGTTTCAGACATGTTGGCATCCTTATTCATAGCGCAGCACATCCGCAGGTTGGACACGAGCCGCGCGCCAAGCTGGGTATAACGTTGACAAGAAGGTCAACCCAAAGGCAGCCAGCACAATGTCGCGGACATCTTCAAAGTGTAAACGCGACGGCAAATCACTAATGAAATAGACCCCTGCGTCTAAGAACTTAATATTCATAAAGCCTTCAACCCAGCCGATCAGGTCTGAGATCGTCAGGGCCAGCAGCACACCCACCGCCACGCCAAAGGCAATGCCAATCAGGCCAATGGCTAAACCTTGCACGATAAAAATACCCATAATCGAACGTGGGGTGGCACCGATGGTTCGCAATATCGCGATGTCGGCACGCTTGTCAGTGACGACCATGACCAAGGTGGACACAATATTGAAGGCTGCTACGGCGATAATGACGGTCAACAACAGCGCGATCATGCGCTTTTCCATCTGAATCGCTTGGAAAAGGTTGCCCTGGGAGTATGTCCAATCACTGCCGCGATAGCCTGGCCCCAGTTCGTTGAGAATGTCTTGTGTCTCACTACCGGCGACAAACAAGTCATCCAACTCAAGGCGCAGCCCGCCAATGGCATCATTCAGACGCCCTAATTTCTGCATATCCTCAATATTAGCATAGGCTAAATTTGCGTCCAGCTCGGCACCTACGCTGAAGATACCGCTAACGGTAAAGCGCTTAAGGCGAGGAAACACGCCAGCGGGGGTAATAGAAGCCTCAGGAACAAGCAAGGTCACTTGATCGCCCACTTCGACGCCCAATCGTCGGGCCAGCATGGAGCCCAGCACCACGTTCCACTCACCGGGCACCAGGTCACTTAGCTCGCCCTGCTGCATGTGATCGCCAATAATCGACACCTTGTCTTCCCACTCAGGATCAATGCCGTTGACCATTGCCCCTTCGTTGCGTCCGCCAACCGAAAACATGCCCTGCTGTTCCACGTAAGGGGCTACCCCCTCAACACGGTCACGCTCCATGAGCTCTTCGGCTAGCGACTGCCACTCCACCATACCCTCTCGGGCTTCAATTTTGGCGTGCGGCACCATTCCCAATACGCGAGTACGTAGCTCGTGATCAAAACCGTTCATTACCGAAAGAACGAGAATAAGAACGGCCACCCCCAGCATCAATCCGAGCATAGAGGTCAGCGATATAAATGAAATAAAATGGTTTCGGCGTTTAGCGCGCACGTAGCGCAGCCCCACCAGAAAAGGCAAACGATCAAGCATGGCGTCATTCCTTATAAGTCAGCGCTCATGGTACGGTTTTTTTAGCATCCCTGCATGTGTAAACGGGCTTTAGAGACACATCAGTCGCCAGCGTTCCCTTGTCGTGATCAGGACTTGCAACTTTTGACTTGAGCCCCTACATTGCGCCGGTTCGGCAAGCGCTTAGCATGCCTCTTTTCATCTTCGCTGCGAGCGATTATACGTGACGACTTCGACCTATCGTTTATTACCCGAATGGCATCCCCAGGATGGCATTCAACTTACCTGGCCACGCCCGGATGGCGATTGGCAGGCGCTCTTGGAGTGCATTGAAGGCACGCTGGAGCGCATCGTCGTCGCCGTGACACGTTATCAGCGGGTAATCATCAGCGTGCCTGACGCTGCCATACGCGCACGTCTGACAGCAACATTCGATGCCTATGGGGTACCCGAAGGTCAGATACTGTTGCGCGTCGCGCCCACCAACGATACCTGGGCGCGCGATCACGGGCCGATTACCGTCGCCGATGAAGAGGGTAGATTGCAACTGCTGGATTACACTTTTACCGGCTGGGGCGGCAAATTTCCCGCCAACCAAGATAACCGGTTAACGCAGCGGCTTGCTGAGTCAGGCCTATGGAACTGCCCTGTCAGTACCCGCGATCTAGTGCTGGAGGGTGGCGCGATTGAGACAGATGGCGAAGGCACCTTGCTCACCACCGAAGCCTGCCTGCTTAACCCTAACCGCAATCCGCAGATGACGCGGCGCACCCTTGAAGCACAGCTGTATCAGGATATGGGCATTGACCGCGTATTATGGCTAACCCAGGGTTATTTAGAAGGTGACGATACTGACAGCCACATCGATACCCTAGCGCGATTTTGCAACCCCGGAACCATCGCTTATGTACGTTGTGACGACCCGACAGACCCTCACTTCGACGCCCTACAAGCGATGGAGCAGGAATTACAGGCGTTTCGCAAACGTAACGGCGAACCCTATCAGTTGGTCCCGCTACCCTGGCCAAATGCCTGCTATGCTCCAGACGATGGCCGACGACTGCCCGCCACATACGCCAATTTTTTGATTATTAATGGGGCTGTTCTGGTACCCACGTATGGGGATCCCGCCGATGTTATCGCGCTACAAGCCTTGGCGGCGGCCTTTCCTGAGCATACGCTTATTCCCATTGAGTGCAGTCACGTCATTCGTCAGCACGGCAGCCTGCATTGCTTAACCATGCAACTACCCCGCGGTACGCTTGCCGTTGCTCACCCGCCTGATATGGAGTCGTCATGCCAAGTCCTCTAACCGTTGGCGTCGTGCAACAACCTGCTTGGCCCGATAAGGCCAAAAGTTTAGCGGCCAGCGAAGCTGGCATTCGTGAGGCCGTTCAGCGCGGCGCGCAATTGGTCTTACTTCAGGAGCTTCATGCGACGCACTACTTTTGTCAGTATGAAGACCCTGCACTTTTTGATTTGGCAGAGCCACTAGACGGACCAACGGGACAACAGCTTGCCAAGCTGGCCCGTGAGCTGGACATTGTTCTGGTTGGCTCCCTATTTGAACGTCGTGCGCCTGGGCTTTACCACAATACCGCGGTGGTTTACGACCGAGCCCTAGGGCGGGTTGGCCACTACCGCAAAATGCACATTCCCGATGACCCCGGGTTTTACGAAAAATTTTACTTCACCCCAGGCGACCACGACACCGAGCGCGCCGAAGGTTTTACACCCATTGATACCTCCGTGGGCCGTTTGGGCGTATTGGTTTGCTGGGACCAATGGTACCCCGAAGCTGCGCGGCTAATGGCGCTTGCCGGGGCCGACTTACTCCTCTACCCCACGGCGATTGGCTGGGACCCCGGCGATGACGATGCCGAAAAAGCCCGCCAGCAGGACGCATGGACGCTCATTCAGCGCGCCCACGGCGTCGCCAACGGCTTACCCGTGATTGTCGCTAACCGCGTTGGGTTTGAGGCTGACCCTTCTGGCACCGGGGGTGGCATCCAGTTCTGGGGAGGCAGTTTTGTCTGCGGCCCACAAGGAGAACTGCTGGCCAGGGCAGGCGAAACGGCAGAGCAACTGATAGTGGAAATCGATATGGCGCGCAGCGAAAACACTCGGCGCATTTGGCCTTACCTGCGGGACCGGCGCATTGATGCCTACGGCGAATTAACACGCCGTTTCAGAGACTAGCGCTTTACAATGTCTCAACCAACGCAAAACGCCTGCCCGGCTCGCCGGGCAGGCGTTTTTCTATGCCCGCATTACTTCCAGAAATCGCGAATAGAGGCAATGCCCTGTGCGCCGACGGCGCGGGCATGGTTGGCGTCAAAACGGGTCATTCCACCAAGGGCAAACACCGGCATGCCAGCCCGCTCTACCCACTGCTGGAAATCATGCCAGCCCATGGGGGCTACTTCAGGGTGCGACGGCGTAGTACGCAATGGCGACAATGTCACAAAGTCACAGCCCAGAGTGGCGGCCTGCGCCAACTGCTTGGGATCATGGGTCGAAGCCGATAACCATTTGTGTTCTGCGATGGGACGACGCTCTAGCTGCATAAGTCGTTCGCTCGTTAAATGAATACCGTCGGCATCCACCTGGTCGAGTAACGACGGGTCGCCGTTGAGCAGTAACCGTGCACCGACCTCACGGCATAAGGTGAGCGCTCGTTCAGCCCGAGCCACATAGGCCTCGGGTGTTAGCTGCTTAGCACGCAGTTGGACTAAGCGGATGTGATCTTCTTCCAGCGCACGGGTTAACAAGGCCTCGAAACGGGCTTCATCGGCTTCTTCGCCGGTAATCAGGTATTCAGTCGGTAACATGACGGCGCGCAAAATAGGCAGATTGGCCGCCGGGAACGGATAATTGACCAGCTCTTCCATCGGCACCCAACGCACCGCCTGACCTTCACGACCAAACGGCTCGCCGGCAAAAGCATGCACCTGCCATACATCTAGCAATATGTGCTTGTCCGAGTACTCGTGATGCACCCGGATCAGCGGCTGTGCATTGACAATTTCGACACCCAGCTCTTCATGCAGCTCGCGTTTCAAACCTTCTAACCCGGTTTCATAGGGCGCCAGCTTACCGCCTGGAAACTCCCATAACCCACCGTGATCCACGTTTGATGGACGCCTGGCAATTAACACCTGCCGCTGGTCAGCGCTGATAATGGCCGCTGCCGCCACATGAACCCGTCGTTTAACCATGATATTCATTACGTCTTTATCCACTGTGTGCATACCCGCTAGGCAATTGGCGGTGTTATCTTGCTGCATTAACGCTAGCTTTGACGACGAGTGAGCGACAACGGCTCACATTCGCTAGCTACGATAATCGGCGTTGATCGATACATAGTCATGGGAGAGATCCGAGGTCCATACGGTGGCGTTTTCTTGTCCTCGACCCAAGCTGATGCGTATCGTTATCTCGTCTTCAGCCATCACTCTGCTGCCGGCTTCTTCCGTATACCCTTCAGCCCGTCCGCCGTTTTCCACCAGGCGCACGTCGCCTAACTCAACCGTCACCCTCTTTACATCAAACTCATCCACTGGTGCACGGCCAATCGCTGCCAAAATACGGCCCCAGTTAGCATCTGATGCATATAGCGCCGTCTTGACTAACGGGGAGTGAGCCACGGTAAAGGCGACATCGAGTGCCTCCTGGCGCGTATGGGCCTGATCAACCTGCAATGTGACAAACTTGGTCGCGCCTTCGCCATCGCGAATAATCGCCTGCGCCAGCTCCGTCATTACCCGCTGCAAGCCGTTGCGGAATATCTCAATGTGCGCTTCGCTTTCAATCCGCGCGCCCGTGCCGGTGGCTGCCAGCATACAAGCGTCATTGGTTGAGGTATCGCTGTCCACGGTAATACAGTTAAACGACCGGTCGACCGTTTCGCGCAGCAAGCGATCCAGCAATGCTTGCTCAACGCCAGCATCGGTCACCACAAAGCCCAACATGGTTGCCATGTTGGGCTTAATCATCCCCGATCCTTTGGCGATACCGTTGATGACGACCTCGCTGTCTCCCATCGTCAAGGTGACACTCGCCCCCTTGGGACGCGTGTCCGTCGTCAAAATACCTTCAGCCGCATGCTGCCAGGCTTGGCTATCAGCCGCCAGGTCTGCAAACGCCACCGGGATGCCGTCCAGCAATCGCGCCATGGGCATCGGCTCCCCAATCACGCCCGTTGAGAACGGCAGTACCGCTGCATCGTTGACACGCGCCTGCTGGGCAAGCGCCGCACAGCAGGTCAACGCATCACGATGACCTGCGTCTCCTGTCCCCGCATTGGCGTTGCCCGTATTGATCAACCAATAGCGAGGCACCTCGCCGTTTTTACCCGCAAGCTGCAAATGAGCCTTGGCCACCGTTACCGGGGCGGCACAAAAGGCGTTACGGGTAAACACTCCCGATACCGTTGACGCTTCGGGAAGTTCAAACACCACGACATCGCGACGGTTCGGCTTTTTAATCCCTGCCATTGCCGAGCCCAAACGCACCCCCTCAAGGGTTGGCATATGGGGAAAAGGCATCGTTCCTACCGCCATATGGCTCTCCTTTGGCGTGGTTCATAGCGCTTAGTTAAGTTTACCGCAGCACTGCTTATATTTTTTACCTGAGCCACACGTGCAGGGATCATTGCGCCCTACTTTGGGCCCTTCGCGGCGAACGGGGCGACCATCTGCGCCGGGAGCTTCTTGGGGAGTGTCGCTGTCATCGGTCCCCGGCGATTCTGGCTCATCATGCCGGCTATCAGCGGTGGCTTTTTCGCGTTCTAATGCCTCACGACGCCTTTTCTCAAGTGCTTCCACTTGTTCAGGCTGGCGCACCTGTACATGACTGAGAATCCGCGTTACGTCTGCCTTGATGTTAGTTAGCAACTGCTGGAAGAGTTCAAACGCTTCACGTTTGTATTCCTGCTTAGGATTTTTTTGCGCATAGCCACGGAGATGGATACCGCGGCGCAAATGATCCATAGACTGCAGGTGCTCTTTCCAACGAGTATCCAGCACTTGCAGCATAACCTGCTTTTCAAAGCGGCGAATCAGCGCTTCACCGGCGGCATCCACTTTAGCGGCATAGGCTTCACGGTGCATGGTGTGAAGGCGCTCGCGTAGCTTATCTTCATTAAAGCGCTGGTCCGCCTCGGCCCACTCCACCACCGGCGCATCCAAATTAAACTCCGTTTTTAGATGCGCTTCTAAGCCAGGCAGATCCCACTGCTCGGCGAGGCTTTGCGGCGGTACAAAATCGCTAATACTGTTATCCATGACTTCTTCATGGATGCCTGCAACAGCGTCTGCCACATCATCTGCCGCTAATACATCGTTGCGCTGTTGATAAATAACACGACGCTGATCGTTGGCCACATCATCATATTCGAGTAGCTGTTTACGAATATCGAAGTTGCGTCCCTCGACTTTCTTCTGTGCCCGCTCGACGGCATTGGAGACCATCTTGTGTTCAATGGCTTCGCCCCGCTCCAGCCCAAGCGCTTGCATCAGGCGCTTAACGCGCTCAGAACCGAATAGACGCATCAAGCTGTCTTCAAGGGATAAGAAGAAGCGGGTAGAGCCTGGATCCCCCTGGCGCCCAGCACGACCACGCAGCTGGTTATCAATCCGCCGTGATTCGTGGCGCTCGGAGCCAATTACATGCAAGCCACCAGCTTCCAATACGGCGTCGTGACGCTGCTGCCATTCGGCTTTCAGGGCATCAATTTGCGCTTGGCTGGGCTGTTGTAATTTAGCCACTTCGGCTTCCCAGTTACCGCCTAACACGATATCGGTACCGCGGCCCGCCATGTTGGTGGCGATGGTCACCGCCCCAGGACGCCCTGCCTGGGCAATGATTTCCGCCTCGCTTTGGTGCTGCTTGGCGTTGAGTACGTTAAACGCCAGATTGGCTTCACGCATTAGCCGCGCGATGTACTCCGAGGTTTCAATTGATGCCGTACCTACCAGCACAGGACGACCGGCCTCTGTCTGTTCTTTGACATCCTGGATGATGGCTTCGTACTTTTCCTCCGCACTAAGATAAACCAGATCATTGAGGTCTTTCCGCGTGAGCGGTCGATTGGTGGGGATCACCACGACGTCCAGCCCATAAATCTGGCGGAACTCGAAGGCCTCAGTATCGGCCGTCCCCGTCATCCCCGCGAGTTTTTCGTAGAGGCGGAAGTAGTTCTGAAACGTTGTTGAGGCTAAGGTCTGGCTCTCACGCTGCACCGTGACGCCTTCTTTGGCTTCGACGGCTTGGTGCAAGCCTTCGGACCAACGACGTCCGGGCATCGAACGGCCGGTATGTTCGTCAACGATCACCACCTGACCATCGGAGATCATATAGTCAACGTCAACGTGATAGAGGTGACGCGCACGCAACGCCGAATGCATATGCTGAAGCAAGTTCAGGTTCTGAGCGGCATAGAGGGAGTCATCTTCGCCCAGTAGCCCCTCCTCGCGCATTAGCGCCTCGACCTTGTTATGGCCCTGCTCGGTCAGCTCGACCTGTTTTTGCTTTTCTTCAAGCAAAAAGTCGCCGGTAACTGGTGCGTCCTCGTCTTCGGACACCTCGCCTTTTTCTAGTTGCCGCGATAAACGATCAACTACGTTGTAGAGGTCTGTGTTTTCGTCGACAGCACCAGAGATAATTAACGGCGTACGGGCTTCATCGATAAGGATCGAGTCCACCTCATCCACAATCGCATAGTGAAGGCCTCGCTGGACTTTATCTTCCAGTGAAAAAGCCATGTTATCGCGTAGATAATCGAAGCCAAATTCGTTATTGGTGCCGTAGGTAATATCGCAGTGATACGCATGGCGCTTTTCAGCGCTGGTTTGGCCTGCAAAAATAACCCCGACGGTAAGGCCCAGAAATTCATAAAGCGGGCGCATCCATTCAGCGTCACGACGCGCTAGATAGTCGTTCACCGTGACCACATGCACGCCTTTCGCCGGCAGCGCATTTAAGTAAACCGCCAGCGTGGCCACCAGGGTTTTACCTTCACCCGTTTTCATTTCGGCGATACGCCCACGGTGAAGAGTTATCCCACCCACCATCTGCACGTCAAAGTGGCGCATCCCCATAACACGCTTACTCGCCTCACGCACCACCGCAAAGGCCGTTGGCAGCAAACTGTCCAGGGATTCACCGTCGTCTAATCGCTGACGTAACTTAGCCGTTGTGGCTTGCAGGTCGGCATCGCTTAACGCCTCAAACTCACTTTCTAACGCATTAACATGCTGTACGCTTTTATGCATGCGCTTAACATCGCGGTCATTCTTAGAACCAACGACTTTACGTAATAAATTATTGATCATGTAGTTTCCAACTAGCAGCGAGCGCCCTTTGTCGGGGACACCCCGTTCCATAAAAGAAGAAGGTTGGCTGACTTATCAGCGGTAAAACGGGGGGTAGCACGGCGGGCCACGACGACTGAACACATCGTGTGCAGCAACGAGCACACTTACAAAACACCGAAATACCGCACGCTGCGGTGACAACAAGGTGAAGGGTTTTATCACGACCCACCAGCGTCGCAGAGCGCGCCGCCGGGTTGCCATTAAACGAGTTCGGGCACGCAATACGGAAGGCACCCAAAAACACGCCACTACACTACGCTCACCGCCCCTGAACGCTTCCACATAGGTCAGGTTAGTGGGTAATAGGCAGCCGACCAACAGACCCGCCAGCCACCAACGCGCTAAGCCATGACGGCGCTGACGCCGTGGCAATACCGAGGCAATGTTTAACGCTTGCGACATGCTGTGGACAAGCTCCTGAGCGTGTTAGGCTTTAATGGCCGGGCGATATACTGCATGCTGCCCGAGAGCACCCTTTATGGTGCACTAAGCGATACCTTAGGAATCAAGTGTATGAGTATAAAGGTTAAGCGATCTCAGGCACAGCCCATCGGCCGTCTGATGGGCAAGTCGGGCGATATCGGCAAGCTTATGCGTCTCTCGAAGCTGATCGATCAGGCGCAGCGGCACTTGCAGGCGCATCTTCCCGAGCCCATGCGCGAGCACATTTATGTTGGCGGGTTTCGCGATGGACGATTGACGCTAATCAGCGGACAAGCGCAATGGCTAACGTGGCTACGCTATGAACAAGCACGTCTGCTCAGCCTCATCCATCAACTACCCGGATTCGAAGGCGTTACCGGGTTTACCTTTAAAGTGCGGCCAATTAGAACTATCCAAGCCCCTTTACGCAATACACGCTCGCTGTCTTGTTCGGCGGGTAAAACTCTAGCTGACTGCGCCCAGGACACTAACCACCCCGCGCTCAGGCAAGCATTGGAACGACTGGCCTCGCACGCCCCTAGCTCTCACCATCCTAACGAGCGCAACGATGAATCGACCCACTAAGTATAATATTGACGCGCAAAGCAAAACGCACCGCCGAGGCGGTGCGTTTTCAAAGCTTAAGGCGTGCACAGGCGATTACGCCATAGCAGGTGCCGCGTAGGAAATCGGCGCAACCGCTTTTTCTTCTTCAAAGGTCACGATTTCAAACGCATCCGGCTGAGCCATCAACTCTCGACAAAGCTGGTTGTTCAATGCGTGTCCCGACTTAACGCCGCGGAACTCGCCAATCAGGCTATGGCCTAGCTGATACAGATCACCAATGGCATCCAACACCTTGTGCTTGACGAACTCGTCTTCGTAGCGCAGTCCGCCTTCATTGACGATCCGATAGTCATCGACAACGATCGCATTATCAAGACTGCCACCTAATGCTAAATTGTTGGAGCGCAGAAACTCCAGGTCACGCATAAAGCCAAATGTACGGGCACGAGAGACTTCTTTTACGAATGACGTAGTAGAGAAATCTATCTGCGCCTTTTGCTTCTGCTGGTCGAACACCGGGTGATCAAAATCGATGGTGAATGAGACCTTGAAGCCCTGATGAGGCAAGAAAGTCGCCTCTTTGTCATCTTCCGTTACGCTGATGGGTCGCTTGATGCGAATAAATTTCTTGGCCGCCTCCTGCTCCAGAATCCCCGCTGATTGAATCAGGAATACAAATGGGCTGGCGCTACCATCCATGATGGGAACTTCCGGCGCGCTAACATCAACGTAAGCATTATCGATCCCCAGCCCAGCAAAGGCCGACATTAGATGCTCAACTGTCGCCACCTTAACACCCTGATAGCTGAGCGCGGTGCATAGCTTGGTATCTTCAACCAACTCAGCTCGGGCAGGTACATGAACCACTGGGTCAAGATCCGTTCTGACAAACACAATCCCCGTATTGGCGGGTGCCGGACGCAAAGCCAAGTGAACTTTTTTTCCAGAGTGTAAGCCCACTCCGGTGGCGCGAATGACATTTTGTAGGGTGCGTTGTCTGATCATGGGCAGTGGTAGAACTCTAATAACGGGGAAACCGCAAGGGATGAAAGTTATCAAACAGTGTTCACTTTAACAGCAAACGAGGGTTTTAACCAATAAAACTCTCGTTTGCTGGAAGCATGAACCTAATCGCTTGTATCAATCCGCTTGGCGGCGAAGAAACGCAGGGATGTCTAAATAATCGTCAGCATCCGCAGCACGACGTTTTTCAGGGCGCGCAGGAGCACTCTCAGCGGCTTCGGCACGACTGGTCGCCTGCTGGCGCATTACCGTCGGCTGTTGCAGCTTGCGATAATCGGCAGAGGTTTCCGTCGCACGACGAGCCGGTTCACGGGCTGCCGCTTTCGGCTGCCCACCATCCAAACCTGCCGCAACGACCGTTACGCGCAACTCGTCGGACATTTCCATATCGATGGAAGTTCCCACCACAATCGTTGCTTCTTGAGAAGCAAACTCTTGTACGGTGGCGCCTACGTCGTTAAATTCGCCAATCGAGAGATCCGGGCCTGCCGTGATATTGACCAGGATGCCTCGCGCACCATGCAAGTCGATATCTTCCAGCAGCGGGCTGCGGATGGCTTTTTCAGCGGCTTCGCGGGCACGATTTTCGCCAGTGGCACCGCCCGTACCCATCATAGCCATACCCATTTCTGACATTACCGTGCGCACATCAGCAAAGTCGACGTTGATAATCCCAGGGCTAGTGATCAGCTCGGCGATACCCTGTACAGCGCCCAACAGGACATCGTTAGCCGCACTGAAAGCGGTCAACAAGGTCGCGTTTTTGCCCAATACCGAGAGTAACTTTTCATTGGGGATGGTAATCAACGAGTCAACGTGCTCAGAGAGCTCTTTCATGCCCTCTTCTGCCGCGCGCATCCGCTTAGGCCCTTCGAACGGGAAGGGACGCGTTACCACCGCGACCGTCAGAATACCCAGTTCCTTGGCCACCTGCGCGACCACGGGCGCACCGCCAGTGCCGGTGCCGCCGCCCATACCGGCGGTGATGAACACCATGTCAGCCCCGTTGAGAAGCTCGGCAATACGCTCCCGGTCTTCCATCGCAGCTTGACGGCCGACGTCGGGATTTGCACCCGCGCCCAGCCCTTTGGTGATCTCTCCCCCAAGCTGCAGGACCGTTTTAGCGGACACGCGTTTCAATGCCTGGGCATCGGTGTTGGCGCAGATGAACTCGACGCCTTCGATGTTGCTTTCGACCATGTGATTAACAGCGTTGCCGCCACCGCCGCCAACGCCAACCACTTTGATGACCGCACTGCTCGAGGGTGCGCTATCTACCAATTCGAACATAAGCCCCGTCTCCTGAACCGCGCTTGCGGCCCTGTCAGAAATTTCCTTTGAACCAGCCTTTGATTCTTGCCAGCGCTGCACTGCCATCCTTGACGTCACGCCGGGAGACGTCAGTACGCCCCTTGTGCACAGGGATGACTCCCCGTTGACTTTCTCGACCATGCCCATGGCGGGATTCCTGCAATGCATAATGCAGTAAACCAACGCCCGTTGCATAGATAGGATTGCGTACCACGTCTGACAACCCTTTTACATTTTGCGGACACGCAATGCGAACTGGCATGTGAAAAATCTCTTCTGCCAGTTCACTCACGCCTTCCATGCGTGACGTACCGCCAGTCAGCACCACACCCGCCGCGACCATATCCTCATAGCCGCTGCGCCGCAGCTCGTCTCTGACCAGCGTAAAAAGCTCTTCATAGCGTGGTTCGACTACTTCGGCCAAAGCTTGTCGGGAAAGATCCCGTGCTGGCCGGTCACCCACGCTAGGTACTTTGATCATTTCATCACTTGCCGCTAACTGCGTCAGCGCACAGGCATACTTTACTTTAATTTCTTCAGCGTGCTGAGTCGGCGTTCGCAGCGCCATGGCAATGTCGTTAGTGACTTGATCACCGGCGATAGGAATAACCGCTGTATGGCGAATAGCCCCTTCGGTAAAAATCGCCATGTCGGTGGTTCCCCCACCGATGTCGACCATACAAACACCGAGTTCACGCTCATCTTCAGTCAGCACTGCCATGCTGGACGCCAGCTGCTCAAGAATAATGGCATCCACATCAAGGCCGCAGCGACGCACACATTTTTCAATATTTTGCACCGCGTTAAGCGCGGCCGTCACCAAATGAACCTGGGCTTCAAGCCGGACCCCCGACATCCCCAAAGGTTCGCGAATACCACCCTGGGCGTCAATTGAGAACTCCTGGGGCAGAACATGCAGCACCCGCTGACCTTCAGAAACAGCGCGCGCTCGTGCTGAGTCAATCACACGATCAATATCAGAGGGGGTTACTTCGCGCTCTTTAATCGCCACCACCCCATCGGAGTTCATCGATTTAATATGGCTACCCGCCACACCGACATAGACCGAATGAATATCACACCCCGCCATCAATTCAGCTTCTTCTACTGCACGCTGAATTGACTGAACGGTGGATTCAATATTAATCACCACGCCGCGTTTCATGCCCCGCGAGGGATGCGAGCCAATACCTGCAATTTCAATCCCGCCATCGTCAGTTGGCTGACCGACTATCGCGACGACCTTGGACGTTCCAATGTCCAGCCCGACCACCATGTTGGATGCGTTGGGTGAGCCTGCCATGAGTCGGGAAATCTCCTTGTCGTCTTAAATAAAAACAATTAACGCTCAATGCTACTTGGGCACTAGTTAATAAGAGTGCCAACTTTCGCCTTTGTGACGCTTGGCAATGAGCCAACTTAATCAATGGGATTAACATTTATAAATCCCAATTGGCACATAGTATAGAAACAATTGGCACAATACGACTAGTCAAATATCACAATAGTCGCGATAAAAGCGAAATAAAACCCCAAGCGCGCAGTTTTCACCGACAGCGACTGCTTACTTTACACCTTTAAACACCCTTTCATCCCCTGGTTACTCTTCTTGCACATCAAATTCACTTTCGCCATGCCAAGCTACCGCCACTCCATTGGGATAGCGTAAATCGATATAACGGATTCGTTCGCTTAAACGACTCAATTCGCGCTGCCAGGAAGCACTTAAACGCGCCAGTCGTACTTCATGTTGACGACGCCCCAACATAACCCAAGCGCTATCATTTAACTGTAAGCGCCAAGCACCACGAGGCTCTAAGCGTAGTTGTGTTAAACGTAAATCTAGTCGTGCAAAATGCGGCGTTAATTGATGATAGTAATTTAGCACTTCTTCACTGCTACCCGCTGGCCCTGCCATATCGGGCAATCCTTGAGGCACCCCTAATGGGGCGAACGCAAATGCTTCCCCCTCTTCATTAAGCAAAAAATCGTCATTCCAGCGGGCTACCGGGGTTTGTTCGACCAATTCAAATACCAGCGTGTTAGGCCACTCACGCGTAATGCGTACTTCATGTAACCAGCCAATGCGTAAAGCCTGTCGCCTTATTGCACTCAGATCAGCGGATAGCCACTGACGATCCTCAACGACCGGCGCCAACTGGGTGCGCAAGTAGTCAGCGTCAACATACTGCCAGTCGCCTCGTATAGATACACGCTCAATGGGGCGATCAAGCCACAGCCAAAGCGCCTGCCCCCCCGCTACTAACAGAAGGCCCAACATCAAACCACCCAACCAGGCCTGGCGTTTTTTCATGAGGCACTCTGCTGACCGGCCGTTTTTAATATACGCATGACGAGCTGGTCAAAATCGATACCTGCATATGCCGCTGACTGAGGCACAAGGCTGTGGTCGGTCATGCCCGGCACGGTGTTGACTTCCAGCAGCCAAAAACGCCCCTCATTGTCGTGCATCACATCAACACGCCCCCAGCCCTGCCCACCCACGGCGGCAAAGGCTTGTTGGCAAAGCGTTGCTAGGGCAGCTTCATCATCTTGGCTAAGGCCGCACGGCAAATGGTACTGTGTCGTGTCAGTTAAATACTTGGCTTCATAGTCGTAAAACCCACCTGGGACTTCAACACGAATGGCGGGAAGCACCTGATCGGCCAGCAAACTCACGGTGTATTCGTCACCTTGAATAAATCGCTCCGCCATGACCCGCGCATCGAAACGTGCCGCGTCGTGGTATGCCGCTTCAAGGGCAGCTTGGTCGTCAACGATACTGATGCCTAGCGTCGACCCTTCATGAACAGGTTTAACAATCAATGGCAAACCAAGCTGGGCCACAACTCCCGCCCAATCAGCATGGGCATGCAGCATAATGCTCTCAGGCGTTGGCAATGCAAGGGCATGCCATACTTGCTTGGTACGTTGCTTATCCATGCCTAATGCTGATGCCAATACGCCACTGCCCGTGTAAGGAATGCCCAGCAGCTCAAGCGCGCCTTGCAAGGTGCCATCCTCACCACCACGGCCGTGCAACGCCACAAAAACAGCCGTCGGTGCCAGCTTTTCAAGGCCAGCCAGCCCGCCTTCGCGAAGGTCGTAGCCCTGTACGTTCACGCCCTGCCGCTCGAGGGCCGCGAGAATAGCAGCACCACTTTTTAAAGATACATCGCGCTCGGCAGACTGGCCGCCATACACTACGACGACTCGCTCTAGCGACAAGGGTTGAGAGTTAACTTCGCTCACAGCTCTACCTCATTTAACGCCATCTTTGCTTGCGCTAAGCGCAGCGAGATACCACCTACATCACCCGCGCCCTGGGTAATCAAAATGTCGCCGGGGCGAAGCACGTTGCTTAATAGACTGGGCAATTCGTGTTTATGCTCAACAAACAGCGGGTCGACTTCCCCCCGCTGGCGAATGGAGCCCGCCAAGGTACGCCCTTCTGCGCCGGGAATAACCGCTTCGCCAGCACTGTAAACATCCAACAGCACAAGCGTGTCCACCTGAGATAGTACACGCACAAAATCTTCGTATAAATCACGGGTACGGCTGTAGCGATGGGGCTGATAGAGCATAACAAGACGTCGATCCGGCCAACCTGCGCGGACCGCCTGAATCACCATATCGACTTCCCGCGGATGGTGACCATAGTCGTCGACCAGCATAACCTCTCCACCGGTCGGAGAGGGGTAATGTCCATGCACTTGAAAGCGTCGCCCGACCCCGGCGAAACCTGCCAAACCGCGCATGATAGCCGTATCGCTAACCCCTGCATCGGTGGCCACGACAATCGCCGCCATGGCGTTTAGTGCATTGTGACGCCCTGGCATCGCCAGACGAATGGGTAGAGGCTCAGCTCCCGCTGGACGCAACGCAGTGAAAGAAACTTCGCCGCCATGCTGGGCAAAATCAACAATCCGATAGTCGGCATCCGCATCAAACCCATAGGTGACAAACTGACGTTTTACCTGGTCACTCAGCTCGCGCACATTGGCGTCATCAATACAAAGCACTGCTAGCCCATAGAAAGGCAGGTTATGTAGAAACTCGACAAAGGTGCTTTTAAGGCGGGAAAAATCACCGCCGTAAGTCGCCATGTGGTCTGCGTCAATGTTGGTGACAATAGAGACTAGCGGCTGGAGATGCAGAAAAGACGCATCCGACTCATCGGCCTCGGCCACTAAGTAATCGCCCTCGCCTAACCGCGCGTTAGTACCCGCACTGGTCAACTTACCACCGATAACAAACGTTGGATCAAGGCCACCCTCAGCCAATAGCGTCGCCGTCAAACTCGTCGTTGTGGTTTTGCCATGGGTGCCGGCTACCGCGATACCGTGGCGAAACCGCATCAACTCAGCGAGCATTTCGGCGCGACGAACCACGGGCACCCGATGCTCGTGGGCCCAGCGAATTTCGGGGTTGGTAGGATCAATGGCGGTCGACACCACTACCACATCAGCCCCCGCCACGTGCTCTTCAGCATGGCCAATCGCTATACTCACGCCGCAATGGGTCAAACGCTCGGTGACCGTAGACGGTTTCAAATCACTGCCGCTAACAGCATATCCTTGATTCGCCAACACCTCTGCGATGCCGCACATGCCTGCCCCGCCAATGCCGACAAAATGAATACGGCGAATGCGGCGCATTCCTGGGCCGCCAGTTGTGGCCGGCGAGGCCGCAGCCTTGGTTACAGAATCGGTCACGCAGTATCTCCTTGCGGTATCACAGCCAAACACCCAGCGACCAGCCGTTGCGTCGCCTCTAAGTGCGCGGCTTGGCGGGCGTTAGCGGCCATTGTCGCCAAGGTGTCGGGCGTTAATAGGTTTGCCAGTTCATGGCTTAGGCGCTCGTCAGTCAGTTCAGACTGAACAATGCATAGTGCTGCCTGCGCATCGACAAGCACCTGTGCATTGATCCGCTGATGATCGTCAACGGCAAAGGGAAAAGGCACCAACAGCGCTGGCTTTGCCGCTGCTGCCAGCTCGGCAACGGTCAACGCTCCGGCACGGCAGACGACTAAATCCGCCCAGTCGTAAGCGGCCGCCATATCGTCGATAAAAGGCTCAACGCGTGCCTCTATGCCATGCTTCGCATAAAGCGCTGCAGTATCGCTATCGCGTGCTTTTCCGGCTTGATGCCACACGTCTGGACGCTGAGACAACGGCAGTTTGGCTATCGCTGGAGCCAGACGCTCGTTAAGTGCAACCGCACCCAGCGACCCACCTACGACTAACAACCTGAGACAACGCGCCGACATGGCAGCCTCATCCCGCGGTGTATCGCCCAAAGTGGCGATATCGTCGCGCACCGGATTACCAATCACTTCCGCCCGCTGGCTAAATGCCTGCGGAAAGGCGGCATAGGTTTTCGTCGCCAAGCGTGATAGTACCCGATTGGTCAATCCCGCCACGGCGTTTTGCTCATGAATGACCAGCGGAATAGCTAATGTTTTAGCCGCCAGGCCGCCAGGGCCACTGGCAAAGCCCCCCAGTCCAACCACAACCTGGGGGTTGAAAGTCGCAATAATGCGACGTGACTGGAGCACCGCACGACTCAAATTTAATGGCGCTTTCAGCCAGCCCGCCACGCCGTTGCCGCGGAGCCCTGAAATGGCAATGGTATGCAAGCGGATACCCGCTTCGGGAACCAGTCGATTTTCAATACCTTTCGGACTGCCCAGCCACTCAACTTCAATGCCCTGAACCATCAAGGCGCGCGCCAATGATAAGGCAGGTATCACGTGGCCACCGGTCCCTCCCGCCATGATCATTACGCGGCGCGTTGACTGTGTCACATGCAACTCCTTAACCTTAAACTATGAAAGACGTGGCTCGCGACGCGGTCTATAGGGCGTCGAGGCACGCTTGGGATAACGACGCGTTTCAGCATCAGTGCGTAACAACAGCCCGATCATCACGCCCGTCACCAGTAAGCTGGAACCACCGTAGCTCATAAGCGGCAGTGTCAGCCCCTTGGTAGGCAGCAACCCCGAACTGACCGCCATATTGATAAATGCCTGAGCAGCAATAATAAAGCCGATGCCATAGCTGACGTAAGCACCAAATAAATGGCCTGAAAGCTCAGCTCGACGCCCTACCCACATGGCACGAGCAATCAACAGCGTAAATAGCACCACTACCGTAATGGCACCCAGCATCCCCAACTCTTCAGCAACAACCGCAAAAATAAAGTCGGTGTGTGACTCAGGTAGGTAATGCAGCTTCTGCACACTGTTACCGAGCCCGGTCCCAGTAACGTGGCCACGACCAAAGGCAATCAATGCCTGGGTCAACTGATAACCGGTCGCGAACTGATCGGCCCAAGGGTCTAGAAAACTGGTCCAGCGAGCCAAACGGTAGGGTTCCAGCGCCACCATCATCACGGCACCCGTTGCTAACAGGCTGCCACTGCCGATCAACAGCGTTAGCGAGGCACCCGCCATCATCAGCATGCCAATGACACACACGGTAAACACCACCATGCCGCCAAAGTCTGGGGCTAAAAATAATAGCCCCGCCGGCACGGCCAATACGGCCAACGGCCGCCACATACTAAATGGCTTGCGCCGAAGATCATAAGTAAAGCGTGACATAAAGGCTGCCATGTAGAGAATCAAGCCAACCTTGGCAAACTCAGACACTTGCAGGCTGGGAAGCGGCCCCGGCAGCGCTATCCAGCGTTTACTGCCATTAATCTCCTGGCCAATGAAAAGCACCAGCGTTAAGAGTGCGATACTGACTAGCAGGATCAGGCCAGCATTTTGTCGCCACACCTCGAGCGGCACGCATAGCATCAAAACGCAGATCGAGACGGCAAAAACAAGAAAAATGCCGTGCTGCCGCGCATAATGATAACTGTCATCCAATAATCCGATTGAGGCGGAACTTACCATCACCCACCCAAACCCGGCTAAGACCACAGCGATCACAATTAACCAAACATCGCAGGGCATCCCCTGGGTGGACAATGCTTGGCGCAGATCTTGTAGTCGCTTCATGGGGTTGCCTCGCTTTGCTGTGCTTTTTGGGTCACCCAATCACGAAATACATCACCCCTTGCCTGATAATTAGCGAATTGATCCAGGCTAGCGCAGGCGGGGGACAACAGTACGCAATCGCCCGGTTGGGCGAGCGCATACGCCTCTTCCATTGCGTGCGCTAAATCTGGCACCAAGCGGGTCTCGACGTGGCCAGCTAAAGCGTCTTCAAGGCGCAGCGCATCCTGCCCAAAAAGCACAACGCAGCGTGCGGCCCGGCGTAATGGCTCCGCCAAAGGAGCAAAATCGGCCCCTTTGCCCACCCCACCGGCCAGCAATATCAACTGACCTGTCAAACCAGCGCCAATGCCTTCAATAGCGGCGAGAGTAGCGCCCACATTGGTACCCTTAGTGTCATTCACCCACTTCACTCCGTTGAGTTCGGCGATGAATTCGCTGCGGTGAGGCAGACCTTTGAATGCCTTAAGGGCCTCGCACATGGCGGCCGGGTCAAAACCTAACGCATCCCCCATGGCCAGAGCGGCCAGCCCATTAACGTAATGATGCCGTCCCACCATGGCCAGCTGGTCGGCATCAAGCCAGGGGGTCGCCCCTTGCATCAGCATCAAACGTCCCTGCTGGTATGCCAATCCCCAGTCGTTCCCGCTTGGGGGCTGATGACCAAAGCGGGTCAGCTTGGCAGGCGGATGACTGGGGAAGGTCATTGGATCGTCGGCATTCACGATAGCGTGTTGCGCACCGCGGAAAATTCCTTGCTTGGCTTTGCGATAGCCCTGCATATCGCCATGCCGGTCTAGGTGGTCTTCAGATAAATTTAAAAACGCCGCCACCTTCGCTCCAAGGCAGGGCGTTGTTTCAAGCTGAAAACTGGAAAGTTCTAGGATGAATAACTCGGCGTCAGGCTGTTGCGCCAACAGGTCCAACGCGGCGGTGCCGAGATTACCGCCGACGGCGGCGTTGACGCCCGACGCCTGAGCCATCTTGCCGAGCAGGGTCGTCACGCTTGATTTGGCATTTGAGCCGGTGATGGCAGCAATGGGTGCACGTGTTGCGCGCGTAAACAGGGCCATTTCACCTACCAAGCGGGGGTCGCCTGTGCACGGGTTTAGGTGTCCCGCGAGCGGCGCCAATACCGGATGGTGTGGGTCAACGCCGGGGCTAATCACCACCTCTTCCGCTGCCTCAAGGTTCAACACCTCAAGGGGCCCACAATGCACGACCACCTCAGGATGCGCGTCGCGGAACGCTGCAAGCCCAGGCGGTTCCTCGCGGGTGTCGGCCACCATAAAAGGCACGACCAGTCGCGCCAGGTGGCGGCATATCGCCCGCCCTGAGACCCCCAGCCCCACTACTAACGTCATTCCTGGTGGAACACGAACCATCCCGGCTCCCTCAAGCCAAGCCGACAATGGCTCAGCCGTGTTAAAAATGAAAAATAAAAGGTTTAACGAACTTTTAGTGTTGCCAGTCCCAACAACACCAGCACAACGGTAATAATCCAGAAGCGCACAATAACACGCGGTTCTGGCCAACCTTTCAATTCATAGTGGTGATGCAAAGGAGCCATACGGAAGATACGTCGCCCCGTTAGCTTGTAAGAACCAACTTGTAAAATGACCGAAACGGTCTCCAGCACGAAAATACCGCCCATGATAAACAATACAATTTCCTGCCGGACGATAACGGCAACCACACCTAATGCAGCGCCTAGAGCAAGCGCTCCCACGTCGCCCATAAACACTTGCGCAGGGTAGGTGTTGAACCATAAAAAGCCCAGCCCAGCCCCGGCAATGGTGGCGCAGAAAACCGCCAGCTCACCGGTGCCCGCAATAAACGGAATATGCAGATAATTGGCAAACAAGGTGTTGCCACTAACATAGGCAAACACAGCCAGTCCCATCGCCACCAGCACGGTTGGCATGATGGCCAACCCATCGAGGCCGTCAGTTAGGTTGACCGCATTGGAGCTCCCCACAATCACCAAGTAGGTTAACAAGATGTAAAAAACGCCCAGCGGTATTGCCACGTCTTTTAACGTAGGTATTAACAAGCTGGTTTCCAGTGCAGAGGCCGCAGTGAAATATAGAATTAACGCCGCGCTCAAACCCACCACCGATTGCCAAAAATATTTCCAGCGTGCGGGCAGTCCTCTGGGATTTTTCTCAACCACTTTGCGGTAATCGTCAACCCAGCCAATAGCGCCAAAACCCAGCGTGACGCCCAGTACGACCCAAACATAGTGATTGGTCAGGTCGCCCCACACCAAGGTACTGATCGCCATGGCCATCAAAATCATCGCACCGCCCATGGTCGGCGTGCCGGCTTTGGAAAGATGTGACTGCGGCCCGTCATCACGAACAGCTTGACCGATTTGGCCTTCGACCAAGCGCTTTATTACCCACGGCCCCAACCATAAGCACAAAAATAACGCCGTTAGAGCAGCTAAAATCACCCGCAGCGTTAAATAATTGAAAACCTGAAAGACAGATTGATACTGCGCCAGAAAATTCGCCAAGTGAAGTAACATGAACGGCGTTTACCTTATTTCATCCGTGCGCAGGGCGGTGACAACATGTTCCATGCCTGCGCTGCGCGACCCTTTAACCAACAAACTGGCATTGGGCGGCAACGTATTATGAAGATGACGCACAAGCGTCGCGTGATCATTAAAATGCAATCCACCATCAAAGGCATCGCTGGCTGGCCTTGCGGCTTCACCTAGGGTTAAAAACGTCTCTACCCCCAATTGCGCCGCATAACGGCCAATCTCTGCGTGTAGCTCGCGAGAATCGCTACCCAGCTCACCCATAGCTCCCAACGCACACCAATGCGGCCCCGGCAGACTCACCAGAGTGTCCAATGCCGCTTTGACTGCACCTGGATTGGCGTTGTAAGTGTCATTGAGCACCTTCGCGCCCCGTGGCCCTGGAAGCACACTGAGCCGGTTAGGCAGCGCAGTTAAACACGCTAATCGCTCAATGACCTGCTCTTCCGACACACCCAAGCTGAGTGACGCTGCGGCCGCTGCTAAAGCATTACTGACATTATGTTTGCCAAGCAACGGCAGTTGCACCCGACCAAGGGCTCGCCGTTGATAGTTAAGCGTGAAAGCATAACGCCCTTGAGAGTCACAGGAAAGCGCTTCAGCATAGATATCTGCCGTTGCCTCAACGCTGTAGCTAATGACGCGGCGCGGCGCGGCGCAGGCTGTCCAGTAGGCAAAATACCGATCGTCACGGTTTAAAACCGCCACACCATCAGCCTGCAAGCCACCCAGCACCTCGCCCTTAGCCTGGGCGATTTGCCCCATTCCACCGAACTCGCCAACGTGGGCACCGGTTACATTAGTGATAATCGCGACCTTGGGCTGGGCCAAGCGGGTCGTCCAGGCGATTTCACCCAAATGATTGGCACCTAGTTCGACTACCGCCGCTTGATGGCTAGGCGCAAGCGCCAGCAAGGTTAGCGGGGCGCCAATGTCATTATTGAGGTTGCCTTGGGTGGAGTGAACGGGCCCCAGCGATGCTAAAAGCGTCGCAGTGATGTCTTTTACCGTGGTTTTGCCACTGTTCCCGGTTACCGCCACAAGGGGACCCTGCCAGGCTTGGCGTGCGGCAGCCGCCAACAACCCCAACCCTAAGCGGGTGTCGGAACACACCAACTGAGGCAGCGCGCTATCCACCGGTGCTTCCACCAAGGCAGCAACAGCTCCCGCCTGTTGTGCTTCAGTCAATAAATCATGTCCGTCAAAACGTGGCCCTTTTAGCGCCACAAATAAACCGCCAACCACCATATGGCGCGTGTCGGTGACGATATCTTTTATTGGCATGGTCGCCAAGGCAGGCGGCACTTCAACAGCAAGGGCAGCGGCTACATGACCCAATGTCCAGTCCATCAACGAACTCCCCGGGTCGCCAATGCCGCCTGCACCGCTTCCCCGTCATGATAGGGATAGCGAACGCCTTGAATTTCCTGATAGGGCTCATGCCCTTTCCCCGCGACCAGAATGACATCATCAGGGCTTGCATGACGAACGGCGTAAGCAATTGCCTCGCCCCGCTTTGCTATTTCAAGTGGCTGAGCCTGGTGGCTAAAGCCCGCCAAAATCGCTTGGCGAATACCATCAGCGGGCTCACCACGGGGGTTATCATCGGTCACGATCACGCTATCCGCATGAGTTTCTGCTACACGGGCCATCTCGGCGCGCTTACCGGTATCGCGCTCACCGCCACAGCCAAACACGCACCATAAGCGCCCTGCGTGACTCGCCAGTGCGCGCAGGGCGTTATCAAGTGCATCCGGCGTATGAGCATAGTCCACTACGACGCTGGGGGCGCCCGCTTGACGATAACATTCCATACGTCCTGGAACGGGAGCAAGCGATGCCGCCGCATCAAAAAGCGCCTCCAGAGGCTCGCCTAAGCCGTATAGCGTTGCCATTGCCAACAACACGTTATCCAGATTGAAGCGGCCCATCAGCGACAGCGACAGTGCTTTCTCCCCCTCTGGCGTGGCGATCAAGGCCTGCTGTCCTTGACTATGGGGATGCCAACCCACCACGCGCAGCGTCACCGCCTCGTCCTGGCCCGTCGCCAAAACGCGCACGTGACTATCGCATCCTGCCAACATCAGACGCGCCAGAGAATCATCACCGTTGACAACGGCCAGGGTGAGCTCCGTACGCCGGAACAGTTTGGCCTTAGTCGCTGCATAGGCAGCCATGCTGCCATGATAATCCAAGTGGTCACGGCTCAAATTAGTAAACACACCCGCCGTGATATCAACGCTATCCAGCCTAGATTGATCAAGGGAATGGGACGACACTTCCAACGCCACACGCTTTACGCCCTGGCGAGCCAATTCACCCAGCGCTGCATGCATGGTGAGGGTACCTGGCGTGGTCAAGCCCGTATCGCGCAGCGCACCTAATCGACCGACTCCCAAGGTCCCGATAACCCCCGCGGAGGTCCCCAAGGCATCGCTTAATGCGGCGATGTAATGCGTCACTGAACTCTTTCCATTCGTTCCGGTGACTCCAATCACCTCGGGCCCTTCAGGCAACTGAAAGAGCGCACGGCCAAGCTCGCCTAAACGACGCGTGAGATAGGGCAACTGAAGCACGCGCCCCTGCAGGGTAATATCCCCCTGACTCACATGCGCCAAGACCAAGCCCGCCCCTGCGGCAATGGCATTATCAATAAAATCACGACCATCGAACCGGCCACCGGGGATAGCCACAAACACATCTCCCGGAGTAATTTGCCGGGAGTCACTGGTGATATTAATCCGTTCGGGCAGCGATGGCAGCTCGCTTGGCAACCCGCCCGCGGGCCACACTTTGGCCAGTGCTTGTACCAATTCACTTGGGCTGAGCGTCATGCAATCTCCTTCCCACTAGTCCACCTCATGATCGGGCGGTACATCCAATAATCTGAGTGCGTTACCGGTGACACTTGAGAATACCGGTGCTGCCACTGCTCCACCGTAAAACTCACCTGCTTTCGGGTGGTCAATCATTACCACCGTCACAATGCGCGGATCCGATATCGGGGCAATACCAGCAAATACACTACGATAAGCATCTGTTGCATAACCTCCCTGCCCCGATTTACGTACCGTGCCGGTCTTGCCACCTACGCGATACCCCTCTACCCGGGCTCGGCGACCACCGGAGTAGGCACCTACTGACGTTTCAAGAATGTCAAGCAAATCATTGGCAACATTGGGAGACATTGCCGAGGTTCCCTCGGGAGGCGAAGATAGTCGCAGTAGTGACGGCGGTAATCGCGTGCCATCGTTTGCAATAGCAGTATACGCGCTGGCTAGTTGCACTGCTGATACCGACAACCCGTAGCCATATGAGAGCGCTGCCCGCTCACTACGCGACCAGCGTATCGGGGCAGGCAAATGGCCGTTGCTTTCCCCCGGAAACCCCGTTTCAGCGCTTTGGCCAAAGCCCATTTGATGATATTTTTCCCAAATCGCGTTGTCGTTAAGCTCCAGGGCGAGACGCGACATGCCAATATTGGAGGATTTCTCCAGAATACCCGCCAGATCCAGCTCACCGTAGTTGCGAATATCACGGATTGTGTATTCGTCGATACGCATCCAGCCAGGAGACGTATCGACGACGGTCTCGCTATCAAACCCCTCGCTCTCCAATATCGCCGACATCGCTAATGGCTTCATCACCGAGCCAGGTTCAAATACGTCCACCAGTGCCTGATTACGCAGCCCCCGGGGATCCATGCCGGCCCGATTATTAGGATTGTAAGAGGGCAGATTTGCCATGGCCAGCACCTCACCGCTGCGTGCATCCAGCATCACCACCGAACCGCCGTTTGCCTCGTTTTCGGCAACCGCTGAGCGCAGTTCGCGATAGGCCATATACTGCAGGCGCTGGTCAATCGAGAGAGTCAAATCACCGCCGGGCTGGGCGTCGCGGATAACGTCCAATTCCCTGACTAAGCGCCCTTGGCGATCTTTAATGATGCGACGCTGTCCTGGGTGACCAGCCAAATGAGGCTGGTAGGCAAGCTCGAGACCTTCCTGTCCCACATCATCAACATTGGTGACGCCAAGCAGTTGGGCAGCAACTTCGCCTGCGGGGTAATAGCGCTTGTATTCGCGCTCGGGATACACCCCGGTCGTGCGCAAATCGAGGATGCGCTGGGCGGCTTCTGGCGTCATTTGGCGACGCAGATACATGAATTCACGCTCGCTATAGCGCGCCACGCGGGCCTCAAAATCATCTAGCGACATTCCAAGCGCTTGCGCTAACACAATGCGCTGGATAGGGTCGCTGGGCAATTCCTGAGGATTCGCCCATAGCGTTACAACAGGTGTGGAAATTGCCAGCGGTTCGCCATTGCGGTCGGAAATCATCCCTCGGTGAGCAGGAATAACCTCGTTACGCAGCGTGCGGGCATCGCCCTGGCTTTGCAGAAAGGGGCGATCTATCACTTGAAGCAGCGTAATCCGCCCAATCAGAATGGCGGAGACGATAACGATCGCAAGCAAAATAAAGAAAAACCGCCCACCCGGAAGTGGCGGCGCAACAGGTGGTTGACGTGAGCTGACACCTCGACGCTGAGCACTCATGGCCGAATGACCTCAACATCATTGACGTCTGGAATTCGCATGCCTAAGCGTTGGGTGGCGATTTGTTCGATGCGCGCGGGCGTCGACCAAGCGCCTTCTTCAAGTAGCAGCTGCCCCCATTCGGTATTTAATTGACTCTGCTCCTGCTCTAACCGCTGCAGTTCGGCATATTGGCCACGCGTCGCGTGAGTTGTCGCCACTACGCCAAAAGCCGTTACCAGGCAGGCTACAAAAATCAAACCAAACACCACCGGCCAGGGCCGTAAGCGAAAAGTAAATGGCCACTCAGCTTGTAGGGTGGACAGCCACCGATCAAATTGCTCCATGCTCATGGTTGCATCCGTGGTCACACTCGTTTGCGCGCGGCTCGCATAACCGCGCTGCGGGCACGTGGATTATCGTTCACTTCGCCATCACTTGGACGTTTCCCTTTGCCTAACGCCTCAAGACGACGATTTAATTGATCATCACGAACAGGAACGCCCCGAGGCAAATGGGTATCGCCTCGTACGTGATGCCGGATGAATCGCTTTACGCGGCGATCTTCCAGTGAGTGGAAGCTGATGACCACTAGATGACCACCGGGTGCCAAGGCATCAAGCGCTGCTTCCAAGGCAGCATCCAACTGCTCCAATTCGCCATTTAAATAAATTCGCAGGCCTTGAAACGCCTTGGTCGCAGGATGCCGGCCTTTTTCCCAGGCGGGATGGGCCTGTTTCAGCACTTCGGCCAAATCGACGGTATGCGTAAAAGGCGATTCAACACGGCGTGTGACGACCGCACGTGCTAATCGTTTTGCAAAACGCTCTTCCCCGTAGGTTTTAAATACGTGCGCAATGGTGGCCTCACTGGCGTGGGCAAGAAACTGGGCGGCGCTTTCCCCTTGAGAGGGGTCCATACGCATATCCAGCGGCCCATTGCGCATAAAACTGAAACCACGCTCAGGGTCGTCGAGCTGCGGAGATGAAACGCCTACATCCAATAAAATCCCAGCAAGCTTGCCGTGAACACCTTGTTCACGCGCCACATCGGCCAAGCGGGCAAAGTCGCGCTGGACCATGGTAAAACGTGAATCGGATATCTCCGCTGCAGCCGCCACGGCTTGAGGGTCACGGTCAAGCGCAATCAAGCGCCCCGCCTCGCTCAAGCGCGATAAAATAACCCGTGAATGCCCGCCCCGCCCAAAAGTGCCATCAAGATAAGCACCCTCGGGTTGATGCACGAGAGCATCAACGGCGCCGTCCAGTAGCACGCTGGTATGTTGGAAAGGGGAAATAGCCTGATCCGCGTCAGGTGGCGACATAGTTCACTCACAGCATATTGAGGGGGCGCGCCAAAGCACGCCCCTATGGTTGGGGAGTCGGCCGATAAGCCGGGTTCTGTCGTGGACAGCCATTCCTCTAGGCGCTGCGTTACCCCAGCGCTCAAGCAACCTACCCGGACCCAGCGCGGGCCACGCCATTGGGTCCCTATTTGGTCTTGCTCCGAGTGGGGTTTACCTTGCCACGCACTGTTGCCAGGCGCGCGGTGCGCTCTTACCGCACCCTTTCACCCTTACCGGCCCCGAAGGGCTTAGGCGGTCTACTCTCTGCTGCACTTTCCGTCGGCTCACGCCGCCCAGGCGTTACCTGGCACTCTGCCCTATGGAGCCCGGACTTTCCTCCCCCAACACCTTTTGAGGGGTATTAGCGGCGACTGTCTGGCCAACTCCGGCAGCAAGCATACCAGCGCCCACCGTTCGCCTCAATGCTCGCCTTTCATGCCCTGCAGTCGGGCATACCACGTTTGCTTGCGACCGCCAAACAAGCCAGCCGCCACGCTCGCCGCTTGTTTCACTCCAACGCCCTCATTAAGCAGCGTATGCAGCAATATATCAGCCTCGATAGTCTGGTGTTCGCTTTGTGGCAAAGGCGGAGCACCTGCGACTATCACCACGAACTCCCCCCGCGCTTGATTAGGGTCAGCGGCTAACTGCTCCAATAACGATGCAGGCGTACCGTGAAGAAACGTTTCGAAGGTTTTGGTTAACTCGCGAGCCAGCACGACGTCGCGGCCTTCCATCTGCTCGTGAAGGGCCTCAAGGGTATGCACAATACGATGTGGAGATTCGTAAAATACCAGCGTTTCTTCTCGAACCTTCCATGTGTCCAGCGCCTGTCGGCGAGCTCCCGGCTTGGCCGGCAGAAAACCAGCAAACACAAACCGATCGGTGGGCAAGCCCGCCGCAGACAACGCAGTAATTAGCGCACAGGGACCAGGTATCGGCACGATATGGCGATTACGTGCGCGAAGCTCGCGCACCAACACAAACCCTGGATCGCTAATTAGCGGCGTGCCTGCATCACTAATCAGAGCAATATCCTCTCCCGCTGCAAGATAACCGTCTAACGTATCGACCCGCCTCGCTTCATTATGCTCGTGCAAAGACAGCATCGGTTTATTCAGCCCTAAGTGCGACAGCAAACGCGCACTATGGCGGGTATCCTCGGCGGCAACACGTGCCACGTCGCCAAGCAGGCGAACCGCACGAATGGATAGGTCATCCAAATTCCCAATCGGCGTGGCAACCACGTACAATGTGCCGGGTGCTATATGTGTCATTGTGACTCCCAATTCGTCAATGGCTTGCTCCACGGTACGCTATGCTTGTGCAGTAGCCGCCAAATCGTTGACAAGCAGCGACGGCGCAAATGAAAACTAAGGAAGGATACATGAAACAGTCATTACGTGGCTTTCTGGCCGCTACGCTCATGGCGCTTCTCATGGCGGGTTGTGCGACACAGTCTCCCAGCGTTGTCGACCGCGAACCCGACCAAGACCCTGGCCAACTGCTCAGCCAAGCGGAAGAACAGGGCCCCGAAGAGGCGGCTAAGACGCGCCTTGAAGCGGTCGACATTTTAGCCCGCCAGGGCGAGCGTGAGGATGCGTTTGACGTCGCCAAGTCTCTCGACGAGCAAGCGTTATCCGAGTCAGACCGGGTACGTTGGGCACTGGTATTTTCCGAGCTAGCCCGAGCGCTCGACGAGCCCGATAGCGTTTTGCGCGCCACCCAAGTGCTTAACGACGAACTGCCCATGGAGTCGGACCAACAGCGCACGCTTGAAGACCGCCAGCGCTGGGCGCGCGAGGCGCTCGACAAACCTGACCCAGAACGTTTTGCGCTCCCTGAATTAGAAGGCGAGACGATTAACCGCATCGCCGTAGCGCTACCCGAGTCCGGCACGCTTAGCAGCGTAGCCGAAACCATTGCCGACGCCATGCGCCGCCACCACGACATTCAAGATGACGATGTACAGCTGAGCTTTCTAGATGCTTCGGAATACTCGCTCAACGAACTTTATGATCGTGTTGAGCAAATGAACGCGCAGGTTATGATTGGCCCGTTAGATAAGGAACAAGTGACCCAGCTTGAACAGCGCGATAGCGTGCCGGTACCAACCCTGGCGCTCAATTACGGCAGTAGCGACCGCAATCAAGCAAAGCGGCTTTTCCAATACGGCCTCTCAGCTGAAGACGAAGCGCGTCAGGCAGCACGCCGCGCATGGCAGGATGGGCACCGTCAAATGTCCCTCATGGTACCAGACAACAACTGGGGGCAGCGCGTTGGCGAAGCCTTCTGGAATGAGTGGCATCGCCAAGGCGGCGATATCAGCAATGCAGTGCGTTACAATCCTGACAACCCAGTATCTGATGCGGTTGAAACAGCCTTAAACGTTCGCGGCGAACGTGCACAGCTTGATGACATTGACGCTCTCTTTTTGCTAGCGCTCCCGGACTACGCGCGCCAAGTTCCGCCCACAATGGATTACTACTACGCGCCAGACCTTCCCGTTTATGCCACGTCTCACTTACATGAAGGTCAACGCCAGACACGTCTTGACCAAGACCTCAATGAAGTGATGTTCATGGATATTCCGTGGCAAATTCCCGATGCCGCTGTGGGTGGCGAAGAAGTCCTGCCGTTCTATGACAGTTACCAGCGCATGCGTGAAGAGTCTGACGCCTCATTATTTCGTTTGATGGCAATGGGGGTCGATGCCTATGAAATCGCCACCCGCCTCTCTGACTTTTCTGAACTTGAAGGCTTTGATGGCAGCACAGGCAGGCTGTTCCTCACCGGCGATGGACGCATTTACCGCGAACTGCCCTGGGCCAAGTTCCAAAACGGCACGCCGTCGCCGATTCTGATCCCTGGTTTAATGGGTGATGAAGAAGATACCGACGAGCGCGATGACAACTAGCCCGAAGACGGCGCGAGCACGCGGCCAGGCCATTGAGCAGTTTGCTGCTCAATGGCTGCAGCAACAAGGGCTGCGTTTAATCGCCAGTAATCACCATGTTAAGGGTGGCGAGCTTGACCTGATCATGCAAGATGCGGATATTCTGGTCTTCGTAGAGGTCAAACACCGTAAATCAAGCCGCTATGGGCATCCACTTGAGTCAGTAACGGCTCAAAAACAGCAGCGGTTGGTTCGAGCAGCAAGGCTTTACTTAGCCACAATGCGCCACCCATCAGCGTGTCGTTTTGATGTCGTCGCCATCTCCGGCACGCCCCCTCAGGTGGAAGTTGAGTGGGTAAAAGCCGCGTTTGACGCCTTTTGAATTCACAACCAGGAAGCCCTAATGGACTTTCAATCACGCATACTGGGCCATTTCAACGCCAGCATTGATACCAAAACCTACGCCAGCGAGGTGCTACCACCTTTCATCGAGGTCGCCAGCCAAATGATGGTGCAGTGCCTGGTTAGCGAAGGCAAAATTCTCGCCTGCGGTAACGGCGGTAGTGCCGGTGATAGCCAACATTTCTCATCAGAACTACTCAACCGCTTTGAGCGTGAGCGGCCAAGTTTACCCGCGCTGGCATTAACAACGGACACCTCCACGCTAACCTCAATTGCCAATGACTATACGTATAACGAAGTATTTTCAAAACAAATCAGGGCATTAGGCCAGCCTGGCGATATTCTTTTGGCGATTTCAACCAGCGGCAATTCAGCCAATATTGTCCAGGCGATACAAGCTGCCCATGATCGCGACATGGCGGTTGTGGCGTTAACTGGCCGGGATGGCGGTGACATGGCATCGCTACTAGGCCAAGATGACTGCGAAATTCGCGTGCCAGCCACTTCCACGGCCCGCATCCAGGAAGTCCACTTATTGGTCATCCACTGTCTATGCGATTTAATTGATGAGCAACTATTCGGTGGCTAGTCCATCGCCACCGACGATGAAAAGGAACCTACCAATGACGCTACAACTCCCCTCCTTGCGCACGTCTCGCCTATTGATGGCTGCCGTGCTAGGTGCCAGCATTTTGCTTGCAGGCTGCGCGACTAACACCCGGGTTGATTCATCAAACTATGCCCAGCGTAGTGAAGACGTGGCCGCTGTTGACGCCACCATCGAACGAGAAGTGGGCCGCGCTTTAGAGCGCGCCGACGGACGCTTGGGTGATGCACGTATTCGCCCTCATAGTTTCAATGGCATCGTGTTGCTAGTCGGACAAGTGCCCAGCGAAGAACTACGCGAAATGGCAGAAAAAGTCACCTCTGACTTGCGCGGTGTCGAAGAGGTGCATAATGAATTGAACGTGGCAGCGCGCTTGCCATCTACCCAGCGTCTTACCGACACTTGGTTAACTAGCAACGTAGTGAGCCGACTGGCTACCAATGACAGCATCGACTCCTCGAAGCTAAAAGTAACAACGGAAAACGCTAGCGTTTACATCATGGGCATGGTGTCACGCGATGAGGGGGAGCGCATTGTTAACGCTGCCTCTAACGTGGCAGGTGTACAGCGCATTGTAAAAGTCTTCGAGTATATCGACGATTGAATTGCGCACTGTCATCGAAAGCTAAAAGGCCTCGCCGTTTTACGGCGAGGCCTTTTAATATTATAGCTAACTTAACAAATAGCTAAAAACAGACTACTTCACGACACGCAGTGATGGTTTTTTCTTGCTACTGCTGGGTTTATTTTTGAACTCTTCCTCTGACGCATCTGCCGACGTATCTTCAGGGGATGACTCGGCGTCAGGCGTTGAATCTGTCACCGTCAACGTTGGCTTGCTGGCAGAAGACGTGTCATCTAACGACTCTTCACCTTCGGACGAGGCCAATTCCGGCTCGTGTCCGAAAACCATTCCGGCCCCGTTTTCCCGCGCATAAATCGCGATCAGCGCCGGCGTAGGAATCATCACCTGCATAGGCTGGCCACCAAAACGCGCGTTGAAGCCAATCGCTTGGTTTTCCATGAACAAGTCTCGCACCGCTGTGGGAGCGACATTCAGCACGATTTGGCCGTTCTGCACAAATTGGCGCGGCACTTCAACACCGGGCTGAGTGGCATCCACGACGAGATGCGGCGTTAGCTCATTGTCTAGCAACCATTCGTAAAGCGCTCGGGCGATATAAGGACGGCTCGATTTCATCTAGACTCGCTCCTCCTAGAGACAAGGCCCCGCCACGCGAGGCCCAGGTGGGTTCAAGCACGCATCTCTTTTTCGCGCTCGTTCAACGCGGCCTTAAAAGCCTCGCGCTCAAACACCCGCGACATATAGCTTAGTAGCGGCTTTACCTGTTTTTCTGGCAGCTCAATATTCAGCGCCGGCAATCTCCATAGAATCGGCGCCAAGCAGCAGTCCACGAGAGTGAACTCGTCACTCATGAAATACGGCATATCTTCGAAAATAGGTGAAATACCAATCAAGCTCTCGCGCAGTTCTTTGCGTGCTTTTTCAGCGTCTTTTTTCCCACCGCTGATAATTTGCTCCACCATCGGACACCATTCGCGCTCAATGCGATGCATCCATAGGCGGCTCTGGGCACGCGCCACGGGATAAACAGGCAGTAACGGCGGATGCGGGAAACGCTCATCCAGGTATTCCATCATGACTTTCGACTCGTAAAGTACCAAGTCGCGGTCAAGCAGCGTCGGCACGCTGTTGTATGGATTCAAGTCGGCGAGCTCGTCGGGCACATTCTCGCCAGAGACATCGACAACGTCGACAGCCACGCCCTTCTCAGCCAGTACAATGCGCACACGATGACTGAAATGATCATCATTACCTGAATAAAAAATCATTGACGACCGTTTGGCCACAACACCCATGAAACCATCCTCGCAACGAATCAATCTTGGATAATAACACGTCCACCCCACCCTTGGGGAAGCCAACGCTCTGCATTACCGACAAGACTAACACGCAAAAAGGCGCACGGACCGGCCGCACGCCCTAGGTTGCCCTTTCCCATCACTTTCAGTGAATGTCGCGCCAGTACTCACGCTTGAGAAAATACGCAATGACGGCAAAAATAAATAAAAATATTAGCACCTTCGGCGCTAATGCCTGTGCTTGAAGTTTGGAGGGCTCGCCCACATAAGCGAGGAAGTTGGTCAGATCATAGACCTCACCTTCAAACTCCTCCGGAGTTAATTCCCCCTGCTCGGTAACCTCTAATGTATTGCAGTCGGCTTCTTCCTCGGAGGCTTCCTCTTCGTTACCCTCTGAGGCACTCTCTTCAGGGCATACCTTTTCTTGCACACCCTGCAAGGGCTCAAGCACGTTAGGCATGGCCACCAGCTCAAATACGGTGTTGTTAACCCCTGTGGGGCGCTCCGGATCCTGGTAAAAACTGAGCAGGTACGAATACAGCCAGTCAGTGCCGTGCAGTCGCGCTGACAACGTCAAATCAGGTGGTGGCGCACCAAACCAGGCCTCGCCGTCATCCTCGCTCATAGCCGTATTCATCTGATCATTGAATGCCATTTCAGGGGAGAAAATAACGTTGTCTTCAATGATATCCTGGGGAATCGCCAAATCCTCGGCAGCACGCGAGAACCGCTGGTATTCAAGCGAATGACACCCCATACAGTAGTTAACGTAAAGCTTCATCCCATTTTGCAGCGACGCCTTGTCTTGCAAGTCAGGCTCCATTGAATGAGGCGCACTCCCCCCCCCAGCAGCCATAACTGAGATGGGGGCCAGCGCGGCGAGCAGTGCGATCAGTGTTTTTTTCATTAGCCAGTCACCCTTTCTGGTACGGGTTTTGTTTTTTCTAACCGCGTATAGATCGGCATCAACAGGAAATAAGCGAAGTAGATCACCGTGCATAATTGGGCCACTAACGTTCGAGTGCCGGTTGAAGGCAACACTCCAAGCACGCCCAGCGTCACAAAGCTTGCCGCAAATAACGCCAGCATCAACTTGGAGATCCAGCCCTTATAGCGAATTGATCGCACGGGGCTGCGGTCCAGCCAAGGCAACACAAACATCACCGCAATAGCGGCGCCCATACACATCACACCCAGGAATTTTGCCTCCAGACCAAAAATCGAGAAAGTGATCGCTCTTAAAATGGCGTAGAAGGGCGTGAAATACCACACGGGGGCGATATGATCAGGCGTTTGCAATGGGTTAGCCGGTTCAAAGTTAGGCGTCTCTATGAAATAACCACCGCCTTCCGGGAAATAAAACACCACCACGCAAAACACAAACAGAAACACCGCCACGCCGACCAGATCTTTCACGGTGTAGTAAGGGTGAAAAGGTATGCCATCCCGAGGGTTACCGGCTTCATCCTTTTTCTGCTTGATATCGATACCGTCTGGGTTATTTGAGCCCACCTCGTGTAGTGCAATAATATGCAGCACAACCAGCGCCAAAATAACAATCGGCAACGCCACCACATGGAGCGCAAAAAAACGATTCAGCGTAATGCCCGAAATCAAGTAGTCACCGCGCACCCACTGCGCCAAATCCGGACCAATCGCCGGGATGGCCGAAAAGAGGGAAATAATCACCTGCGCGCCCCAATACGACATTTGCCCCCAGGGCAACAGGTAGCCCATGAATGCTTCGGCCATCAGCGTCAAATAAATCGCCATGCCGAAAATCCACACTAGCTCGCGGGGCGCCTTGTAGGAGCCATACAGCAAACCGCGAAACATATGCAGATAAATCACCACAAAAAAGGCCGACGCCCCTGTGGTATGCATATAGCGGATCAGCCAGCCCCATTCCACATCACGCATAATGTATTCAATGGAGTCAAAGGCCCCTTCAGCGCTCGGGTTAAAGCTCATGGTCAGCCAAATCCCGGTGAGGATTTGATTGACCAGCACCAACAGCGCAAGAGAACCGAAAAAGTACCAGAAGTTAAAGTTTTTAGGCGCGAAGTAATGAGACAGGTGGTCTTGAAATAGCTGCGTTGCCGGGAAGCGGTCATCCACCCAACGCATCAGGCCACGCAGGGCTTTAGCTTTATTCGGATTACCCATTAGGCCGTCTCCTCATCTTCGCCAACGACAATGATGTTATCGCCTTCAAAACGATAAGGGGGAACTTCCAGGTTGGTCGGTGCGGGAACATTGCTAAAAACACGCCCCGCTAAATCGAAGCGCGAGCCATGACAAGGACAGAAAAAGCCGCCGGGCCAATCGTCGACGCCAACGCCATCTGCGTCAGGCTCAGGACGATAAACAGGCGAACAGCCAAGATGGGTGCAAATACCGATCAGCACGCCAATTTCGGGACGGATTGAGCGCATTTGACCGGCACTATAGGTCGGCTGCAAAGAGGATTCAGAGTCCGGGTCAGCGAGACGATCAACAGCGAAGGCTTCGGTACGCTCGATCATCTCGGGCGTACGATTGATAATCCAGACGGGACGCCCCCTCCACTCGACCGTCATGCGTTGCCCTGGGGCCAATTTCGATACGTCCGCCTGAACAGGCGCCCCTGCCGCTCGCGCTTTTGCACTAGGTTGCCATGCCGACACAAACGGGATTGCGACTCCAACTGCCCCTACCGCGCCGACAACGGTCGTCGCCCCTACAAGGAAACGACGCCGCCCCTTGTTAACGCCGCTATTTGCCATCTCCGGTCTCCCCCACTTTTTCCTCGCCGCACCATTAAGCGCCTGGGCAAGGCTTGCTATTGTTATTTACTTGCTATGCATAAAGTTGGCTGGTCCGCATGCAACGCACGCTTAACATTCCATCATTAACGTACACCTTGTCGAGTTATTGTTGTAGCAAAAAAAAACGCCCAGGCCGATGGCCTGAGCGCTTTTCGCAGTGTTGCTGAAGCGTTGATTAACGCTTGGAGAACTGCGGGCGACGACGCGCTTTGCGTAGGCCGACTTTCTTACGTTCTACCTGACGAGCGTCGCGCGTTACATAACCAGCCGCACGTAATGTAGGACGTAAGCCCTCATTGTAGTCCATTAACGCGCGAGTGATGCCGTGGCGAATAGCACCGGCTTGAGATGAGCCACCGCCGCCTTCAACCGTGACGTAAATGTCGAACTGGTTGACAGTTTCGGTCAGCTCTAGTGGCTGGCGCACAACCATACGACCGGTCACACGACCAAAGTACTGGTCGAGTTCACGATTGTTGACGGTAATTTTGCCGGAGCCCGGCTTCATAAAGACGCGAGCGGTGGAAGTCTTGCGGCGCCCGGTACCGTAATACTGCTGTGTCATGGCGAAGATTTCCTCAGATGTTCAGTTCAAGCGGCTGTTGGGCAGCATGCGGATGCTCGGCACCAGCGTACACTTTTAGCTTTGAGTACATGGCACGGCCTAACGGACCTTTTGGCAGCATGCCTTTAACGGCAGACTCAATGATGCGCTCGGGAGCATGGTCGAGCATTTTATCGAACGTCATGGAGCGCAAACCGCCCGGGTAACCAGTGTGGCGGTAGTAGGTCTTGGCCTTCGCCTTGTTGCCGGTCACTTGGACTTTTTCCGCGTTGATCACCACGATGTAATCGCCGGTATCAACGTGAGGGGTAAATTCGGGCTTGTGCTTACCGCGTAAGCGGCGAGCAATTTCGGTAGCCAGACGACCGAGCGTTTTGTCCGTTGCATCAACAACGTACCAATCGCGCTGGACGGACTGCGGCTTAGCACTGAACGTCTTCATGGATGAAATCACCAGTTAAAATGTATTGGGTGCTACACACCGCCAAGCGGTATTGCACCATCCCTATTTTTTTTGGTTGTAGGTAACGTCCCTACAACGTGTAGCGAGGCGGCATTCTACAGGATGCCGCGCGCCAAGTTAAGCCTTAATGCGGTTGCCGAGCAATTTTCTGGGCGTCTTTTCCATCGACAAGCTCAAGAGGCAGCTATTTAAGCCGAATCATCAGGGCTTATGCGGAAGCGCCAGATACTCATGAGACTGCATTTCCTGCAGCCGTGAAAGCGTGCGCTGATATTCAAAGGTGAGCTTTCCGTCCTGGTAGAGCGATTCCACAGGGGCTTCGGCCGACATCAATACTTTGACGCCGCGGTCATAGAATTCGTCGACCATGTTGATAAAACGCCTTGCCTGGTCATCGTCAGCGCCGCGCATTGCGGGCACGTTAGAAACGATAATCGTGTGGAATTCCCGCGCCAGCTCTATATAGTCATTTTGACTTCGCGGCCCATCACACAGCTCGGCAAATTCAAACCAAGCGATATCATCGTGCAATCGGCGGGTCGTCAGCACACGTTGGTTGATTTCAAGGGGCGCATCCTCCTCCCCAGGTTGTCCGGCAATCTCACGAAAACTACGCGAAAGCTCTTTCTCGGCTGCCTCATCCAGCGGTGTATGAAAGATTTCAGCGCGTTCCAAAGCTCGCAGGCGATAGTCAACGCCCGAGTCCACATTTACCACACGACAATGGCGATTAAGCAAGTCGATCGCCGGCAGGAAACGTTCGCGCTGCAAGCCATCTCTATACAAGTCGTCAGGCACGATATTCGATGTAGCCACGAGAACAACACCTCGCTCAAAGAGGGCCTCAAGCAGATTCGCCAGTATCATGGCATCGGTAATATCTTTGACGAAAAACTCATCGAAACAAATCACCCGCGCCTCATTGGCGAACTTGCTCGCTACCAACGTCAGGGGATTTTTTTCACCTTTGTAGTGAGTCAATTCATTATGAACACGCTGCATAAACCGATGGAAGTGAGTACGCATTTTATCGGCAAATGGAAGCGTCTCGTAAAAGGTATCCACCAAGTAAGTCTTACCCCGGCCGACCCCGCCCCAAAAATAAAGCCCTTGGACACTTGGCGTGGCGGGCTCAGATACTGTGTTTCTTTTGCCCAGCAGGCCCGCCACTTTGGCTTTTAGCCCTTTATTGGCAAGAACCGTTTTCGGCACCGTTGATGGCGTCGACAGCAATGCATCGTACAAGCGTTGCAATTGAGCAACCGCCGCTTCCTGGGCAGCGTCATACTCGAAACCTTCGCGCTTAAGGTCTTCCCGATAACGCCCCATTGGCGTTGCCGCTCTATACGCTGGCTCACCACCGGCCGACGTCGCGCTCATCGTTTAACTCTCCCGTTATTTGCAGTTTGAGGTTGCTGAAAAGCACCAGACGAGCTGAAATAAAGCACTAATTATACGTGGTTACGCTTGCCAACGCATGAGCATTGACCCAACCATCATGAAGACGCCTATAATAGCGGTCGACTGTTATACGCGCTGCACGATAAGCAGCGGCAGGCATCAAGGGAGATAAATGTGGAAAGCGAGCCATTAACCTATGCAGCAATAGGCCTTGTGATCGGCTTAATAATCGGTGCAGGATGCTACCGGTTACTGAGTAAAAGCCAGCGTCAACTTGCATCGCTGCGCCAGACGCTACTTGAGCGTGAGCATCAGGTCGCATCACTCAAAAACGGTGTGAGCAATCAATTATCCAGTGTCCACGAATCACTAGCGGCCATACGTCAAGAAACCGACGAGCTGGAAAAAAAGCTCCACGATGATGCGGGCCAATGGCAGCTAGATAAGTTGACACACCACCCAGCCGAACTCAGCGACCTGCGTCTGACAGCCGATGCAGCCGTTGAAAAACCCAATGAGCCTGCTATGCCTCGCGATTATGCCGATGGAAAAAACGGCACGCTATCCGAAGATTTCGGTCTTAAAGATAAAGACGCTGACGAGGACACGGCAACGCCTCCGCGTTACTGAGATTGAGCCCCTCAGTTGCATTACCGAGGGGCCGAGGCTTCACGCAGGGTTATCAATATCAACAAAGCGGTGTTGTATAGCGTATTCGTCCGCTAACCACTCGCCCAGCGCCTGAACACCATAGCGTTCAGTCGCATGATGCCCTGCCGCCACATAATGAATGCCCATTTCTCTAGCCAAGTGGGTGGTTCGCTCAGAAATCTCTCCGGAGACAAATGCCTGAGCCCCACCTTCATAAGCCGCGCTGATCATGTCTTGCGCACCGCCCGTACACCAGGCAATACGCTCTATGTCGCCCACCTCTGGAGCTTCGATCAACAGGGGCTCACGCTGCAACATTTGGCCTATTTGCTCTGCAAAGGCGGTTGCGGACAGTGGCTTGGCAACACGCCCCGCCCATAGCAGACCCTCGCCAAACTCTCCATCCAAACAGCCTTCGACTTTCCAACCAAGACGCTTGGCAAGCTCCGCGTTGTTACCCAACTCGCTGTGGGCATCTAAAGGCAAGTGATATGCCAACAGATTTATCTCATGATCAAGCAACGTTTTAATACGCTTGTGTTTCATTCCGGTAATGGCGACCGGCTCGTTCTTCCAAAAATAGCCATGGTGAACAATCAGCATATCGGCTTGCCAACGCACCGCCTCGTCAAGCAGTGACTGACAGGCCGTCACGCCGGTCATAACCCGCGTCACCTGCTCACGACCCGCCACTTGAAGGCCGTTAATCGTAAAGTCCTTAAACTGTGAAGCTCGCAACTGATGGTCGCAGGCCGCCACTAATACATCGCGTTGAATCACCGTCACTCCTTTGGATCTGCAAGCACCCATGAGATATAAACCAATAAAGTGTTACCATTTACAAGTGTAAAACTGACGACCGGTCAGTGCTAATATTTAGACGTTTCCCAAGGAATCCCCAATGCGACGCTTTGTGCTGCCTTATGTATGGCCCATCATTACTGGCTTTTTGCTGGCAGCTTTAGTTTTGCTTGCGTTTCCTGAGCGCTTTCCACTGCCTTTTCAAAGCTCGCCGACCCAAATCGTAGAGCCACCGCCCGCCTTAGTGACCACGGCAGATCAAGATACCGACCCTGACCGAGCGGCACCAGACATTCGTCAAGCGGCTCCTTTGGCCCGCAACCAAGGGCCCGCCAGCTATTCTGACGCGGTCAATCAAGCGGCGCCCGCGGTGGTTAATATCTATTCGTCACGCATCGTTGAGCGCGACGAGCACCCACTGATGTCGGACCCGTTCTTCCAGCAGTTTTTCAACGGCGATGATACCACCAGCCACCAACGTATGCTGTCCAGTCTAGGGTCTGGTGTCATCGTCAGCGATGAAGGCTATGTGCTCACCAACCACCATGTGATCAACGGTGCCGACGAAATTCAGGTCGCGCTGCGCGATGGCCGTGAAGTGCTTGCTGAAGTGATCGGCACCGATCCGGAAAGCGACCTAGCCGTACTAAAAATTGACCTGGACGAACTGCCGGTTATTGAGCTGAGCGACTCGACGGATGTAGCCGTTGGCGATGTCACATTAGCCATTGGCAATCCCTTTGGCGTTGGCCAAACCGTGACGATGGGTATTATCAGCGCCACCGGGCGCAGCCACTTAGGCCTAAACGCCTACGAAGATTTTATTCAAACCGATGCGGCCATCAATCCAGGTAATTCAGGGGGGGCATTGATCAATCCAGAGGGCGCCCTGGTGGGTATTAATACCGCTATTTTCTCGCGCTCAGGCGGCTCGCAAGGCATCGGGTTTGCCATTCCAGCCAACCTTGCCCATAGCATTTTAGACGAGTTGGTCACCCAGGGCCGCGTTATCCGTGGATGGCTGGGCATTGAGGCTCAGGCGCTATCTAGGGAACTTGCCGCCTCCTTTGGCCTGCGCACGCCCCAGGGGGTTATTGTCGCGGGCATCGTTGATGGAGGACCAGCAGAAGCGGCGGGACTGGAGCCTGGCGATGTCCTGCTGGCAGTGGATGGCGAGCCGATCCTTGATGCCCGCGAGACCATGAGTGATATTGCCTCGATTGAACCGGGTACCTCGCTGCCGCTAACTATCGTGCGCGATAGCGAACGCATGGAGATGACACTAGAAGTCGGCGAGCGGCCAGTACCGTCGACACTTCCACAGCCCGACGGCACACGCCGAAGCAGCGACTAAAACCAGTTTCAAGACTGGCCGCCCGTCGCGTTAGTCCATCAAGAAGAATGGATACGGTATTCAGCCGAGCGCGCATGGGCAGTTAGCGATTCCCCCCGCGCCAACACGGATGCAATCTCTCCCAGCGCCGAAGCCCCCTGAGCGGAGCAGTGGATCAACGACGAGCGTTTTTGGAAATCATAAACGCCCAGCGGAGAAGAAAAGCGCGCCGTACCCGATGTCGGCAACACATGATTGGGCCCTGCACAGTAATCACCTAGCGCCTCTGCCGTATAGCGGCCCATAAAAATCGCCCCCGCATGACGAATCTCAGACAGCCAGGTTTCAGGGGTTTCCACCGATAGTTCGAGGTGTTCAGGCGCCACGCGATTGATCAACGCGATGGCTTCTTGGGTATCACGACAGTGGATTAGGGCGCCGCGTCGACGCAGCGACTCGCGCACGATGTCTTGCCTTTCCAGGCTGGGCAGTAAACGCTCAATAGCGGCTTCCACATCCGCCAGATGCTCTGCGTCCCAGCTCACTAAGATAGCTTGGGCATCCTCGTCGTGCTCCGCCTGAGAAAACAGGTCCATCGCCAACCAATCAGGGTCGGTCAGGCCATCAGAAACCACCATGATTTCCGAGGGGCCGGCGATCATGTCGATACCCACCTGACCAAACACGGCCCGTTTGGCCGTGGCCACATAGATATTGCCCGGCCCAACGATTTTATCGACCCTTGGTATGCTTTCTGTGCCATAGGCAAGCGCGCCAATCGCCTGGGCACCGCCGATGGTAAACACCTGATCCACACCGGCCACATACGCTGCCGCCAGTACCAGATCGTTAAGTATGCCATCGGGTGTGGGTACCACCATTATGATCTCTTGCACACCCGCCACATGGGCAGGAATCGCATTCATCAATACCGATGAAGGATAGGCTGCCTTGCCGCCCGGCACGTAAATACCCGCTCGGTCAATCGCCGTCACCTGCTGGCCAAGCACCGTACCGTCGGACTCTTCGTATTGCCAAGACGTGGGTTTTTGCCGCTCATGGTAGCGCCGGATTCGCTCGGCGGCACTCGCCAGAGCATCACGCTGCGCGACGGGTAGATGCTCAAAGGCATTGCGCAATTGCTCAGCCGTTAAGCGCAACTCATCCATACGGGTAACCGAAACGCGATCAAAGCGGTTGGTTGCTTCAATCACGGCCGCATCACCATGGCGCTTCACGTTAGTAAGAATGTCGTCAACGCGTGCCTGAACGGCACTGTCTGACACGCCTTCCCAGTCCAACAACGCGTTCAGCTGGGTATCAAATGACTCATCCGTCGTATTGAGTCGTGCTATCGTCGCAGCGGCATTCTCGTTCATAGCAACCTCACGTTAATCGGCGGGCGATATCGTCTTGCGTTCGGCAACGGCACGCTCCAAGCGAGCCAACAGCGGCTTAATACGCGCATGTTTCATCGTCATGGCCGCTTTATTAGCCACCAGACGAGTGCTTATCGATGCAATCAATTCGCGTGGCTCCATACCATTAGCGCGCAGAGTGTTACCGGTATCAACGATATCTACGATTTCATCGGCCAAATTCATCAACGGCGCTAACTCCATCGCACCGTAAAGCTTAATGACCTCAGCCTGGATACCCTGCTCCGCGTAGTAGCGCCGGGCAATATTGACAAACTTGGTCGCTACTCGGCGGCGCGCCAGCCTCGGCGGCTCGCCGGTAACGCCAGCGGTCATCAGTTTGCAACGCGCAATATCCAAATCGAGCGGCTCATAGAGCCCTTCGGCACCGTGCTCAAGTAATACGTCCTTACCGGCGACACCCAGATCGGCAGCCCCCAACTGAACATAGGTCGGCACGTCCGTCGCTCTGATTACGACAAATTTAACGTCGGGCAAATTCGTATCAAACAGCAGCTTGCGGCTTTTGCGGATATCCTCGATAGGGGTGATGCCCGCGTCGGCAAGTAACGGCAAGGTTTCATCCAAAATGCGCCCTTTCGAGAGCGCGACAATTAATTGATTACTCATTTCGTTTGCCAGTGGTTGGGGGCCAGGCTCAGCCAGGGATACGCCGGATGCGCGCACCCAATAGCTGCAACTTTTCCTCAATGCATTCATAGCCACGGTCAATATGATAAATACGATCGACCAAGGTTTCGCCTTCCGCCATCATGGCGGCAATCACTAACGAAGCGGAAGCACGTAAATCCGTTGCCATCACCGGCGCACCAGAAAGCTTATCGACGCCGTTAATCAAGGCGGCATTACCCTCCAGGACGATATCCGCCCCCATGCGATTCAATTCCTGAACGTGCATAAAGCGGTTTTCAAAAATCGTTTCAACAACTCTCGACGCCCCTTCCGCCACCGCGTTCATGGCTACAAACTGGGCCTGCATGTCGGTAGGAAAGGCCGGATACGGCGCTGTACGGATATTCACAGCACGAGGGCGCTTACCGTGCATGTCCAAGGCAATCCAATCATCCCCGGAGGTAATCTCGGCGCCAGCTTCTTCCAGCTTAGCGAGCACGGCTTCGAGGATATCCGCCCGCGTACGCTTTACTTTCACCCGCCCGCCAGTCATGGCCGCTGCCACCAGAAAGGTGCCTGTCTCGATCCGGTCGGGCATGACATCATGATGACAGCCGCTGAGTGTCTCCACCCCTTCGATGGTAATGGTATCGCTGCCGTGACCGCTGATGCGCGCACCCATCTTGATCAGGCACTCAGCCAAATCCACCACTTCGGGCTCGCGGGCGGCGTTTTCAAGCACTGTAACGCCATCAGCCAGCGTAGCGGCCATCAGTAGATTTTCCGTGCCGGTGACCGTCACGGTATCAAAATAAATCGTCGCCCCTTTCAAACGGCCATCCACTCGTGCGCGAATATAGCCCGCTTCAACGCGTATTTCAGCGCCCATGGCCTCCAGCCCACGAATGTGTAAGTCCACGGGCCGCGAACCAATTGCACAACCACCCGGCAATGAAACGTCGGCTTGTCCGAAATGCGCCAGCAAGGGGCCCAGCACCAGAATAGAGGCGCGCATTTTCTTTACCAACTCGTAAGGCGCATGACAGTGAGTCACTTGAGAACCATCTAATTGGATGGTCAGATTCTCACCCATCACCGGCTCAACGCCCATGCGGCCGAGCAGTTCTAGCGTGGTGGTAATGTCCTGCAAGTGCGGCAAATTACCGATAACTACCGGACCTTTGGATAATAAGCTAGCGCAAAGAATGGGCAGTGCCGCGTTTTTCGCACCGCTGGCCCAGACTTCGCCGTCAACCGACCCATTGCCGGTAATAATAAGTTTATCCATAGAATAACCGTTACTGCGCGTTTTCAGCGGCGGTTTGCCACTGTGCTGGCGTGTAGGTTTTGATGCTGATTGCGTGCAAGGCACCCGTGGCGATCTCATCGCTTAACGCGGAATACACCAGCTGCTGGCGCTTGACGGGCGACAACCCTTCAAAGGCATCACCCACTGCAATCACCTGGAAATTACAGCCTTCGCCCTGAATATGGAACTCGCATCCATCGATACGTGATTCGAGCAGGGCTTTCACCTCATGGGGTTGCATAGGTCAGACACTCCTTAAAGGACGTTATATAACGTGGAAGATGGGCATCAAGGGGAGAACATCATAAAGAAAAGCCTGCGGTTTGGCGACGCCCAAGGCTTATTAGACAGGCTTTTCACCCGGCGCGTTAATGAGTGCGTCCAACTCGGCAAGCTCCGCAAGCCGCATAAGCGGTGCTGATAGCGTGATAGATATGACGTTGATGCGATGCTGGTGGCAGATACGTAGCCACTGAAGTAAAACGCTCAAGGCAACGTTACGTGGCGTGTCCACCTCGCTAAAATCAAACGTTATCGCCGCAGGATGATGAGCAGCCAACCAACGCGAGCCCTCGGCAGCAAGCGCAGCTGCCGAGGTAACGTCCACATCGCCCTGCACACTCAAGCCGTCGGCTCGCTGGCAAAGCGATACGTCGCGATCGGTAAAAATCGCCGTCACGCATCGCCCCCTTCTTCCAGTTCGTCGACACCCACATCCGGCGACCACCCATCAATCACCGCGTCATAGTCGCGGTTATTGTCGCGCATGGCCTGATCGAACTGGTTACGGAAGGTAAGCCCCAGGTTGATGCCGTTAACGATGACGTTCACGACGCGCCACTCGCCATCGGATAAACGCAGGCTATAGTTGACTGGGTAGACATCCCCATTCGTGCCGACGACTTCCATAGCGACGCTGGCACGGTCTTCTTCGCGCTGAGGACGCTGATCATCAAGAACGCGAATTTCATCGTAGTCAAAGGTCACTAAGCCACGCGTATACGTATCGATGAGTGTTTGGCGAAAGACATCGACGAAACGGCTGCGCTGTTCCGGTGACGCATTACGGAAATAGCTCCCCATCACGCTGGCACCGATGTAGCGAAAGTCCGCCACTTCCTCGAGGCTTTCGTCCACCTCTTGTTTAAGTTCGTCAAGGTTGTCTTCGTAATACGATTCGCGACCTTCCAACTGCTCCATAAAATCACTGATATTGTCGCGGATCATCGCTTCGGGGGGCTCGGGCTGCGCGCTTGCCGACAGCGGCATCAAGGAGGCAAGTAACGCGGCGGCCAGGGTGAACCCTGTCATTAATGAGTATTTTTTTAACAACATCATTTTCTTCTCCTAGCGACGGCGAACATGTCCCCGTCATTTATCTCGTCTTGAGCGACCCGCCCGCAGCGTGGCAAGCCGTTCGCCATCACAACGATTAATTTAATTACTTGCCATATTGGATATAAATTGCTGGATAAGTTCTTCAAGCACCAGAGCCGATTGGGTATCACGGATCGTATCGCCTTCCTCCAGCATTTCAGGATCGCCTCCCATGCTCAGGCCAACGTATTGCTCGCCGAGCAAACCCGAGGTCAAGATAGACGCGGTGGCATCACGGGAGATCTGCCCTTCCAGCTCACTGTCCAAGCTCAGCGTCACGCGGGCGTCATACCACTCAGTGTCGAGTTCGATCGCTTCAACGTGGCCTACTGTAACACCTGCCATAGACACACGTGCCCGAGGCTTTAATCCGCCAATATTGGAAAAGTTAGCGTCCAACTGATAGGTGTTCGACGCCCCGGAAAGGGTTAACCCGCTAACGCGCAGCCCCAAAAACACCAGCCCCAAAATACCCACTAAAATAAACAGGCCGACGCCAAACTCCATGGTTCTACTTCGCTTCATGAAACTGCTCCACCTAATCAGAGGCCGCCGAACATAACGGCGGTTAATATGAAATCAAGCCCCAGAACCGCAAGCGACGAGTAGACAACGGTACGCGTGGTCGCTCGGGAAATCCCTTCAGAAGTTGGCAGCAAATCGTAACCTTGGAAGACCGCAATCCAAGTCACCACCACCGCAAACACAACACTTTTAATCATGCCGTTGCCAACGTCATTAATAAACGCCACGCTGGCCTGCATGTTGCTCCAGTAAGAGCCCTCGAATACGCCAAGCCACTGAACGCCGACGAGATAACCACCCCAAACGCCGACGACGCTGAACCCAACGGTAAGAATCGGTAGTGCGACAACGCCTGCCCAAAAACGCGGAGCAACCACTCTTCTGAGGGGGTCGACGCCAATCATTTCCATACTGGTTAACTGCTCGGTGGCTTTCATCAAGCCTATTTCAGCGGTTAGCGCCGAGCCCGCGCGGCCGGCAAATAACAGCGCGGCGACCACCGGAGCCAATTCGCGCAACAGCGATAGCGCCACCATCTGCCCAAGCGCATCCTCAGCACCAAAATCAATGAGAATCGTATACCCCTGAAGCGCCAACACCATGCCGATAAACAGGCCTGACACCAGCACAATCGCTAGCGATAATACACCGACAAAGTGCAACTGGCGTATCCAAAGCCGAATGCCCTCTGCCGATGGCACCCCTACCGCCGATTGAGCAAGAAATACCCCAGCGCGCCCCAGCGACTCGACCACGTCACAGCTGCGACGCCCCAATCGAGTAATGCGCGTGGCGACCTGCCCTTGCTTCATCGTCATTTGGCATCTCCCTGAGTCGCCACATCGCCCAACATATCCTGGTAAAAAGCCGGCGCGGGGTAATGAAAGGGGACGGGACCGTCGGGCTCACCGTGTATAAACTGCTTCACCCGAGCATCCTGATTGGCATCGAGTTCTGCTGGTGTTCCATGCGCAACCACATGGCCCTCGGAAATAAAATACAGATAATCGGCAATTGTCAGGGTCTCCTTGATATCGTGGGACACCACCACCGACGTCAGGCTTAATGCCTGGTTGAGGCGTTTAATTAACTGCACAAGCACGCCCATGGAAATAGGATCCTGACCAACAAACGGCTCGTCGTAAAGAATGAGCTCTGGATCAAGCGCCACGGCCCGCGCCAGCGCCACACGTCGGGCCATTCCGCCGGAAAGCTCGGCTGGCGAAAGGTGGCGCGCGCCACGCAAGCCCACAGCTTGAAGTTTGAGCAGCACCAAATCGCGGATCATCGCATCGGGTAGATCCGTATGAACACGCAGCGGAAATGCCACGTTTTCATAAACATCCAGGTCTGAAAACAGCGCGCCGCTTTGAAACAGCATGCCCATGCGCTTGCGCAGGGCGAACAATGCCTTACGCGATAACCGGTGGACATCGTCTCCATCAATCAACACGCGGCCCTGATCGGGTGTAAGCTGGCCTCCGATCAGCTTCAATAAAGTCGTTTTACCGGTACCGCTTGGCCCCATGATTGCCGTCACTTTTCCTCGCGGGATGGTGATATTCACCCCGCGAAAAATCTCGGTATCACCCCGCGAAAAATACAGGTTCTCGACTTCAATAAAAGGCACATCGCTCATGGAACCATCAACTCTCGCGTTAACGTGCGTACTCACTGGCTTCACGCAGCATAAAGAAAACAGTGTTTAAAAACTATTATCGAACATCGTATTCTAACCTTACCTGACGACGACAAGCGAGCCTCTGTTCACCTCACCACAAAACGATGGGGCAAAGTCCACTCAGTCAATGTTATTCTTATCTTCTATTTATTATTTTAACGAGCCACGCTAATACTCATGCCAGAGACAGCTGCTAGCACGCCTTTTCGTCAAAGCGCACTGCGCACGCTAAACATCGAGCAAGCCGCGATCGCAGGTTTGGCCGCCAAACTGGATGCGCATTTCGACCATGCCTGCGAGCTTATCTTGGCCTGCCAAGGACGCGTAGTCGTCACCGGTATGGGAAAATCTGGCCATATTGCGGGTAAGCTCGCGGCTACATTAGCCAGCACCGGATCGCCCGCTTTTTTCGTTCACCCGGGCGAAGCCAGCCACGGCGACCTGGGAATGATCACGCGCAGCGACGTCGTTATAGCGCTCTCTAACTCAGGGGAAACCGCCGAAGTGACCGCCCTGCTGCCGCTACTCAAGCGGCTGGGGACGCCACTAATCAGCATGACGGGGCGCCCCACCTCGACCCTGGCCCAGCATGCGGATGCTCATTTAAATAGCAGCGTGGATCGCGAAGCTTGCCCCCTTGACCTTGCCCCGACAAGCTCAACCACAGCGGCCTTGGCCCTCGGCGACGCCCTCGCGGTGGCGCTTCTGGAAGCGCGTGGTTTTACCGCAGAGGACTTTGCATTGTCGCATCCTGGCGGCAGCCTCGGCCGACGCCTGTTGCTGCGCGTTCGCGACCTTATGCATCAGGGTGAACGTTTACCGCAGGTTGCATTAGGCAGCCCACTACGCGACGCCTTATTGGAAATCACCCGGCAAGGCTTGGGCTTCACCTGCGTGGTGGACCCCAACGGCCAACTAGCCGGCGTCTACACGGATGGCGATTTACGCCGCACGCTGGATAACTTCCACGATTTGCGTGAAGTGCGGGTAGATGACGTCATGACGCGGCCCGGCAAGCGGATATCCCCCGACCTGCTGGCGGCGGAAGCCGTGCGCATCATGGAGGACAACCGCATTACCGCCCTCGCGGTGGTGGATGAACAACAACGCCCAATAGGCGCTCTACATATGCATGACCTGCTCGCCAGCGGCGTCATTTAATTGAATCGACCGGAGGCTCAATGACCCTTTCCACTGACCTACTCGACCGACTGCGTCGCATTCGCTTATTTGCCCTTGATGTTGATGGCGTACTCACCGACGGTCGGCTTTACTTTCAGGCCGATGGCGTGGAAATCAAAGCCTTCCACACCCAAGACGGCCATGGGCTCAAACTACTTAAACGCGCGGGTATTTCAGTCGCCCTGATCACCGGTCGTGACTCACCCATGGTCAGTCAACGCGCCGCTGCGCTGGGCATTCCTCACGTCTACCAAGGCTGCGAGGATAAATTGACCGTGCTGCGCGACCTTTGCCAACGCCTTGGGCTTGAACTGCCTCAAGTAGCGTATTGCGGCGACGACCTACCCGATTTGGCAAGCATCAAGCGAGCGGGGGTCGGGATCACGGTGCCCAACGCACCTGACTACATGCACACCCATGCTGACTGGGTGACAGAGCGCCTGGGCGGCCACGGAGCGGTTCGTGAAGTCTGCGATGCGCTACTCGACGCCCAAGGGCACTGGGGCGCCGTCATCGATACCTACTTACACGGCTGAGGAACTATGTTGAAGCAACTTCGCACGCGCGTGGGACTTGCGCTGATTGTGCTGGCCCTCGGCGGCATGCTGGTATGGCTGGACCCTGGCGGCCCGCAAACTGTCCCCCAGGACCCAGATGCGCGTGCGGAAGAGCCGGGGCATGTCCTACACAATGCCGAGCTCACGCTATTTGACGAACAGGGTAATATCCAGCAGGGGCTGACCACACCCCGCCTGGTACATACCCCTCAATCTGCGACGACCCAGACCGAAACACCCCACGCCACACTTTATGACAGCGAGCGACGCGTGTGGAACGCCACGTCAGAGGTGGGCACGCTTAACACTCGCTCCCAGGAACTGACGCTTTCCGGCAATGCCAAGCTCATAGCACCCGAAGAGGGCTGGCAACTCGATACAGATGTCCTGCACTATGAAGGGAAAAACGCCCATGCATGGAGTGACACCCACGTGCTACTCCAGCAACCGCCCCAGCGAACAACGGCGCAGCGGATGGATGCATGGCTAAACGAGGATGAGGTGAGGCTTGAAGATAACGTTCAAGGCCACCACCCCCCAGAGACGCAACCTGGACAGGAATAAAACATGAAAGCGTTTATCTACACGGCGGTTGCCGCTGCCTGCTTAGTCCCTTTTTATGCGCTGGCGGATAATCACCAGCAACAGCAACCGGTTGAAGTCGAAGCCGATCAGCTTGACCTTGACCAACGTGCCGGTACGGCGGTTTACACCGGCGACGTAGAGGTTCGCCAGGGAGATATGCTGATCAGAGGCGATGAAGTTGAAATCCAACGTAACGAAGAAGGCGAGCTCTCGCGGGCGACGGCACTGGGTGATCGCGCCTATTTACGTCAGCAACCCGAGGACCAAGATGGCCCGATAGAAGGCTGGGGCCGGCGCGTGATTTATCACGTCGCCGAGCGCCGGGTTGAGTTGATTGACCAGGCAGAAATCATTCAACAAGGCGACCGCTTCACCGGCGGACGTTTGGATTATTTCATCGACCGCGAGGTCGTCGAAGCACGTTCCGATGTTGAGAACCAAGAGCCGCAACGCATCCGCATGACGCTGCAACCCGAAGACTAAGGAGAGCCCGATGGTAGCTGCCGCCGAAAGCGCAACTCGAACGCTACACGCCCGCCATTTGGCAAAAAGCTATAAGCGCCGACGCGTCGTAAAAGATATTAACCTGGACATCTCCCAAGGCAGCATTGTGGGCTTGCTTGGCCCCAACGGCGCGGGTAAAACCACCTCGTTCTATATGATTGTCGGCTTGGTCAAGGCAGATGCAGGCAGCGTCGGCATCGACACCCTTGATCTTTCTCGCGCCCCTATGCACGAGCGCGCCAAGGCAGGCATTGGCTACTTACCTCAAGAAGCGTCTATTTTCCGCAAGCTTTCCGTCGCCGATAACATCATGGCCATTTTACAGACCCGAAGCGACCTGGACCGCGCCGGACGCGAAGCTCGTCTGGAAACACTGCTAGAGGATTTTCATATCACCCATATCCGCGACAATATGGGCATGAGCCTATCGGGTGGTGAACGGCGGCGCGTCGAAATCGCTAGGTCACTGGCCACTGAGCCTGCATTTATTCTGCTCGATGAACCCTTCGCGGGCGTAGACCCTATTTCAGTGGGCGATATCAAGTCGATCATCCGCGCATTGAAGGACCGGGGCATTGGCGTATTGATCACCGACCACAACGTGCGTGAAACGCTGGATATATGCGACATCGCCTACATTGTCGGCGATGGCCACATTATTGCCAGCGGCACACCAAACGCCATTCTTGACAATCAAGAAGTGCGCGACGTTTACTTAGGCGCTGATTTCCGTCTGTAAAGCTATCAATGGCATATTTATTGCCGGTGGCATGCTTATTGCACTTGCACCAAAACAAAACTCGCACTAGGGTGGATGCTTTCCGATAACCGAATGGTTCTCTGATGGTCATGAAAGCTTCTCTTCAACTGCGAATTGGCACCCAGCTCACCATGACACCTCAGCTGCAGCAGGCAATTGCTCTGCTGCAGCTATCAACGCTCGATTTACGCCAGGAAATTCAGCAAGCGCTGGACGCCAACCCCATGCTTGAGCAGGAGGATGAGTTCAGCGAACAAGCCGCCAGCGAGCCGGAAGAAGCTGAATGGGCAGACAGCATCCCCACAGAGCTCTCCGTCGACAGTGACTGGTCGGATACCTACCAGGACACGGGCAGTACCGGCAGCTCGAGTGGTGAGGGCCCTGACTTTGAACGCCAAGCGGCGGGGCAAAGCCTACACGGCCACCTCCTCTGGCAACTGGCCATGACCGACTTAAGCAGCCGCGAACAGCTGGTTGCCGAGAGCCTGATTGATGCTCTCGATACAAACGGCTACCTCACCCAACCACTCAACGATATCCGCGAAGGGCTGCGCGCCCAAGGCGTGGAAGGGCTCAGCCAGCGTGAGGTTGAAACCATCTTGTTACGGCTTCAACAGTTTGAGCCCACCGGCGTGTTCGCCCGTGATCTTCGCGAGTGCCTGATGCTTCAGCTCGCCACGCTACCCGACGATACGCCGTTATTGATTCCCGCGCGGCGTTTGGTGCGCCAGTTTCTGGAAGCCTTGGGCAAAAATGATCAACGTCTACTCAAGCGACGATTAAGCCTCGACGATGCGCAGCTAGACGAGGTCGTCCAGCTCATCCGCAGCCTTGACCCGCGCCCTGGCAGCGCTTATAGCGCCACTGACGACAGCTATGTGATCCCCGATCTAGTGGTTCGCCACGATAACGAAGGCTGGCACCTTGAGCTCAATCCAGAGGCGCTGCCTAAGCTCAGGATTCAACCCGACTACGCCAGCCTGATTAAGCGCGCCGACAAAAGCCAGGATAACCAATTCCTCAAAGACCACTTACAGGAAGCCCGCTGGCTGATCAAAAGCCTTTCCAGCCGCAACGACACGCTACTGCGTGTCGGCCGCGAAATCATCACTCGCCAAATCGGCTTTTTAGAGCAGGGCGAAGAAGCCATGAAGCCGCTTATTCTGGCGGATATTGCGGATGCGGTAGAGATGCACGAGTCGACGATTTCTCGCGTCACCACCCAGAAATTCATCCATACCCCAAGGGGTATTTTCGAGCTTAAATACTTCTTCTCCAGCCAAATAAGCGGTCAAGACGGTGACAGCCACTCCAGTACGGCGATTCGTGCACGGCTCAAAAAATTAATTCAGGAAGAGCCCTCCGGCAAACCACTGTCGGACAGCCGTTTAGTGACTCTACTGGAAGACGTCGGCATCCACGTGGCACGCCGCACTGTTGCCAAATATCGAGAAGGCATGGGCATTCCCTCATCCAGCGAGCGACGTCGTTTGCGTTAGATAAACGGAAACTCATCACAAGGGCTTTGCTTAACGGCAAAAAGGGTTACAATCGAAGAACAGTCCGATGGATAAGGAGTACGTCAATGCAAGTCAATATCACCGGTCATCATGTGGAACTGACTGACGCCTTGCGTGACTATGTCAACGAAAAGTTGGAACGCGTCGAGCGCCATTACGACAACATTACCACCGTGCAGGTAACGCTTTCGGTTGAAAAAGAGCGCCAACAAGCGGCCTGCACGTTGCACGCAGCAGGTGCTGACTTGCACGCCGAAGCCCTTGATAATGATATGTACGCCGCCATTGACGCCCTAGCGGACAAAATCGATAGGCAACTCGTTAAGCATAAGGAAAAAGCACAAGCCCGCGCCCAAGGCGCAGGCGTGCGTTAATTCAATGACGTTGGCCACTATCCTCCCCCCGGAGCGCGTTCTCTACGATGTGCCTGGGGGCAGTAAAAAACGGGTGCTGGAGTTTTTCAGCACCTTCATCGCGCAAAACATCCCAAGCCTCGATAGCCAGGAAGTATTCAGTCGCTTGATTGGGCGTGAACGCCTGGGCAGCACGGGAATTGGCAACGGTGTGGCGATTCCTCATGCGCGAAGCCCACACTGTGAATCGCCTATCGCGGGCTTTCTCAAACTCAATGAAGCGGTCGACTTCGATGCAATTGACGGCGATCCGGTGGATTTGGTGTTTGTCCTACTTGTGCCCGAAGAAGCGGACGACACGCATTTGGCCTTGCTGGGCCAAGTCGCTTCCATCATGAACGACGCCGACACACGCCAGCAGCTACGCAAAACGGGCAGTCAACGTGAACTGCTGGATCTCATCTCCGCCAAGATACGCGACCAAGCAGCCAGTCAGTAACCCGCTGGCACGTCCGGTGGGTATAGATTGAGTTAACGTCTTACTCTGGCTGGTTACCCACGTCACTTGACCGCAAGCAAGAGAGCCTTCATGCAACTCGTCATTATTAGTGGACGATCCGGGTCAGGCAAATCAATTGCCTTACAGGCGCTGGAAGATTTGGGCTATTACGCCATTGATAATTTGCCAGCCATGCTACTGGACTCGCTGATTGATGAGCTACGCGACCAGGGGGAACGCACCCATCTGGCGGTTAGCATTGATGCGCGCAATCTGCCGGGCGCGCTTGCTAAGCTTCCCAAGCTTCTCGAAGAGCTTCGCCAACGTACCATCAAGTGTCAGATTGTATATCTGACCACCGATGCACGTATTTTGCTGGAGCGCTATTCGGCTACTCGAAGGCGCCACCCTTTAACACGCAATAGCACGCTCACGCTTGAAGAAGCCATTGATCAAGAAGAGCAAACGCTGCACGAAATACGTGACCTCGCCGATCTCACTATCGATACATCGCGCCTGTCGGTACACGATCTTCGTCGTCGTATCACCGACCAGGTAGCGCATCAGCGACGTGATCAGCTAACGCTGACCTTTGAGTCATTCGGCTATAAGCGCGGTGTGCCGCTCGATGCCGATATCGTTTTCGACGTGCGCTGCCTGCCTAATCCTTACTGGGATCCCTCTCTGCGCTCGTCTACTGGCCGCGACGCCGATATAATTGCGTTTTTAGCTAACTATCCCCTGGTCGATGACATGGCCAGCGATATTCAGGCGTGGCTTGAACGCTGGCTTCCGGCGTACCAAAACAGCCAGCGCAGCTACATGACCGTCGCGATAGGATGTACCGGGGGTCAGCATCGCTCAGTGTATATGGTTGAACAACTGGCGCAGCGCCTCGCCGGGCAAGCAGGTGAGGTACAGTTACGTCACCGCGAGCTGGGCTTACAATACACGGTCAACGCGCCGCTTTAGCATTAGTCGCCCTAGCCGTTTAGCAAGGGCCATCATCTATTGCGACGACCCTAGCAGCCAAAAGGAATCAGGGTGCCCGAACGTAGACTTACCCTTACAAACCAGCGCGGCCTTCACGCTCGCGCCGCGACCAAACTTGTACAGTGCAGTCAGCAATTTGACGCCAACGTACGTGTCTTGAAGCAGCAGCAGGAAGCCGATGCCGCCAATATCATGGCCCTCTTGATGCTTGCAGCGCCTTGTGGCACGGAGCTATGCATAAGAGCAGAAGGCAATGACGCCGAACAAGCACTGGATGCGATTCAAGCGCTGTTCGACGCACGTTTTGACGAGGACAAGTAAAGCCCTGCCTTGCTAAGCTAGCTACCCGCGATAGTCATCCCATCAATCAGCCAACTGCCGGAATGGATACTACCCCGCCGGTCAATGTCATCACCCACGCCGATCAAGTTTGCGTACATACGCTCCAGATTACCGGCAATAGTGAACTCTTCTATGGGGTATTGAATCACGCCTTTCTCGACCCAGAAACCCGCAGCACCGCGTGAGTAATCGCCAGTCACGCCGTTAATTCCCTGGCCCATTAACTCGGTCACCCAAACGCCAGTGTCCATTTGTTCCAACAGCGATGCCTGGCTAGTTAACGGCGCGGTAATGCGCATATTGCGTGCGCCGCCAGCGTTACCCGTCGTGGTCATACCCAAGCGCCGGGCGCTGTATGAAGACAGCATGTAGCTCGCAATTTTGCCTTGGTCGATAAATCGGTTATTGCGCGTTTGTACACCTTCTCCATCAAACGGAGAGCTAGCTGTTGCCCCAACTTCCATTGGCCGCTCTTCGAGGCTAAACCAATCGGGGAAAAGAGGCGTGTTGAGCCGATCGCACAGAAAAGACGCCTGACGGTATAGCGCACCGCCCGCCAGGGCGCCCATTAGATGGCCCACCAGACCACTCGACAGACTGGGGTCGAACAGCACCGGGTAAGTTCCCGTAGGTGGTCGTTTGGCCCCCAGCCGACGCAGCGTTCGTCTGGCCGCTTCGCGGCCAACCGCCGCCGGGTCAGATAGCTGATCAGGATCGCGCGCCGAGGTGTAATCCATGTCACGCTGCATACCCTGCGCGTCTTCGGCAATCAGCATGCAAGAAAGCGAATGCCGACTACCTTTCTGGGTACCGATAAAACCGTGGCTGTTGGCATATACGCGCACGCCTTCACCGCTGGACAGCGAGGCGCCGTCTGATTGGGTAATGCCTGCCACCTCGCGACCCGCTTGCTCACAGGTCAATGCCAGCTCAATAGCCTGATCAGTGGTTAACGCCCAAGGATGATGAACGTTTAAATCGGGCAGCTCGGTCGCCATCAACGCCGCATCGGCAAGCCCTGCCGACGGGTCTTCTCCCGTGTAGCGGGCAATCGCCAGGGCTTTTTCGACGGTGGCCTGTAGCGAAGCGTCGCTGGCATCCGTCGAAGAGGCGCTGCCTTTGCGCTGGCCCACGTACACGGTGATCGCAATGCCTTGATCTCGGGAAAGCTCAACGGTTTCAACCTCGCCCTGGCGGACACTGACGCCAATCCCCTGATCCACACTTGCGCCCACCTCAGCGGCATCGGCGCCCATCCGTTTGGCCATCGCTAATGCACTTTCCGCACGAAGGATGAGCAGTGCCTGCTGGGCAGATGCATCGAACGCTTGAGCCATACAATCTCCTTAACCACCGACATAGCCGGTAGATCAATATTGAGCATCGCAGCCTGATATAATAAGGCCACGAATTCTGTTTAAGAGAACCCACGATGCCAAAACAACGCCCCGAGCCTATAGACGATGACATGGCAGAGCGCCCCAGCAAGTCCCAGTTAAAGCGCGAAATGCACGCGCTTCAGGCATTGGGGGAAACATTAATCGCCATGCAACCCGCCGAGCGGGCCCGTTTCCCACTATCCGATGACATGCTGCGCGCCATCGACGAAACCGCTCGCATCCGTTCCCATGAAGGGCGCCGTCGGCATATGCAGTACGTCGGCAAATTAATTCGCAAGGAAGACCTTGCGGCTATTCAGGCCGTATTCGACGGCATCGAACAGGAAAAACAGCAACGCGACCACGCCTTTCATCGACTTGAAAAATGGCGCGACCGATTAATCGATGAAGGCGACCCGGCAGCGGAGCAATGGCTCGTTGAGCACCCGGATACCGACCGCCAAACCCTGCGCCAATTAATCCGTAATGCCCAGCGTGAGCGAGATCAAAACAAGCCGCCGGCCAGCGCTCGCAAGCTGTTCAAGTTTTTACGCGATACCGTCCAGCTTTAATCCTGGTTTAAGACTGCGTGCCGCCGACGGTCAGCTCGTCAACTTTCAACGTCGGCTGACCAACGCCGACCGGCACGCCCTGGCCTTCTTTGCCGCACACGCCGATGCCGGTATCCAGCGCCATATCATGACCGATCATCGACACCCGGCTCATGGCCTCAGGGCCGTTGCCAATCAACGTCGCGCCTTTCACCGGCGCCGTTACACGGCCATCTTCAATCAAATAGGCTTCGCTGGCGGAGAACACAAATTTTCCAGAGGTGATGTCGACCTGGCCACCACCAAAGCTCACCGCGTAAATACCCCGCTTGACGCTCTTGATAATATCGCTTGGCTCATCCTGCCCCGCCAGCATGACAGTATTGGTCATTCGCGGCATCGGGATATGGGCAAATGACTCGCGACGGGCATTGCCAGTCGGCGCCATCCCCATTAGACGCGCATTAAGCTTGTCTTGCATGTAGCCGGTCAGGACACCATCTTCAATCAGCGAGGTATATTGCCCCGGCGTGCCTTCGTCATCGACGCTCAGAGAACCACGACCATCGCTTAACGTGGCATCATCCACCACCGTGACGCCTTTTGAGGCCACGCGCTGGCCCATACGTCCTGCAAAAGCCGAACTACCCTTACGGTTAAAGTCACCTTCTAAACCATGCCCCACGGCTTCATGCAGCAAAATGCCTGGCCATCCGGCACCCAACACCACCGGCATTTGCCCAGCGGGCGCATCGACCGCCTCGAGATTGACCAGCGCTTGGCGCACTGCCTCTTTGGCATAGCGCTCTGAGACCTGTTCATCGCGCAGCCGCGACATCGAATAACGCCCCCCGCCGCCAGCGCTACCGCGCTCCCGGCGGCCGTTTTTAACGGCAATAACACTGACATTGAAGCGCACAAGGGGGCGAATATCGGTTGCCAATGTACCGTCGCTGGCACGCACTAACACTACTTCGTAGGTTCCGGAAAGCGATGCACTAACTTGGCTGATGCTGGGATCTGCCGCGCGGGCAGCGCGATCCGCCTCTTTGAGCATGGCGACTTTTTCATCGGCGCTAAGGCCGGCGAGAGGATCGATGCCGGCGTAGTAAGGCGACGCCGTTACGGGTTTAACGGCCTGCCCGGTCAGACGCTTGCCACTGCGCACAATACCGGACGCGGTACGCCCCGTATCCATCAGCGCATCGGCAGTGATCTGGTTGGAGTATGCAAAGCCGGTTTTCTCGCCGGCAAGCGCACGGACGCCGACGCCACCGTCAATATTGTAGCTTGCTTCCTTAACTTCGCCGTCCTCCAGTACCCAGCCTTCTTGCCAGGTACGCTGAAAATACAGGTCGGCGTAGTCCACACCAGCGCCCATGGCGTAGCCCAGGCCAGCGTCAAGGGCGCCAAGGTCTAATCCGCCTGGGGTGAGCAAAATCGAAACGGCGGTTTGTAAATCGTCAGTGTGTGCGGTCATCGAGAACCTTCTAAAGTCACTTGCGGCGAGGCCCACGGCCCCTCCACACGGTAATAAATCGTGGTCGCCTGATCCAAGGCATCGCCAAACATCTGGTCGGCTAAAAACAGCGCGCCGCCCACCACGGGGGCCCCAATAGCGATCGCCGCCATGGGCAAGCCCTGGCTTAGCGGTAATGCGACGCCAAGGCGTTGATCAAGTTCACGGTTCACCAAATCAACGTCGCCACTAAGGGACAGCGTGGCGGCGGGCGCCTCGATTTGCAATGGACCGCGCAGCATAAGCTTACCGTCGGCGATATCCGCCGCGCCATGCACACGATCAAATGCCGTGCCCTGTCCGGTCACATCGGAAAAATCCAACCGCAAACGGCGTAAGATATTGTCAAAGTTTAACAGCCCCACCAAGCGGGCCGGTGCCGATTCAAGGGTAAGAAAGCGACCATCGCGTATGTCGGTGGTCATCTCTCCCCCGGCCTGGGCGAGATCCAACTGCCACGGAGCCCCCGGCCAGGCCAGTGTTGCATCCACCTGAGTGCTCCGGCTACGCATGGCCACCGGCTGGTCGAGATGCTCAAGCGCAGTGGCAATATTACCGCCCTTGATCGCCATTTCCGCGCGGGTTTTGCTAGTGGCGGCGCCACCTTCCCAATGCAGCGCACCGGTAGCGGTTAGTTGCCCAAGCGTCAAGCCAACCGGTTCTAGCGAAATACCGTCACCATCAGCTTGCCAGAAGGCTGTCAAAGGACCGATTCGCTTATTGTCGAGCAGCATCTCGGACAAGCGTAAGCGACCATTAGGAACATCGGCTAGCCACGCGGGCAATGCTATTGGGGTTGATGCTTCAGGCGTCGTTGTTTCAACCGACTCCGTCCAGGAAGACGGCATAGACACAATTTGCTGCTCGCTATTGCTTCCAGACACTGCATCAACAATGGGATCTAAATAGAGCTGAGAGAGCGCAATATCCAAGGGCGTCGCCCCTCTGGGACGATAATCAACCCGCCCTCTCACCAAATCGCTGTCGAGCACCAGCGATAAGTTGCTATCGTACAGGTCGCCCTCGGCTGTGCCACCACCCAAGCAATCCTGCTTGTATACCACGCAAGACGTGGTGACACTCAGCGAAAGCGGCGGGAATGCTGAGATTGACGCCTCGTCAGCATCTACCTTGTCGCCGCCCTGAACGATGGGCGAGAACGCCTTCTGCCAAGCGGCGATATCCAACCGCTCGAGTTCCGCACCCAGCTGCCAGCCAGGGGTGTTTCGCCAGTCCGGCGTACGACGAACGGCTTCGCCCAGGCGCACGCTGCCCGCAAGCTCACCGCCAGCGCTAGATTGAATATGCAAATCGGCAATCTCGGCTACACGGCTCTGGATACGTATGGGGTCAAGATCCGCTGTCAGGGTCCAGGGCCATGCCTGCTGGGCGCTTTTAGCAAACGGATCGGGCAGTTTGACGGCCACGCCTTGCCAATCACTTTCCATCTCCAATCTAGGGGAAGGCGATAGCGTTAGTTGCCCCTGCCAGGGTGAACGGCCCTCGGCAAGCGCCCCCGCCGCCTCCCGGCTCACCCCTGCCAGACTCAACAACCCACGGGCCGACGCCTCGCCCTGAAGCGCGACGCTGTCTTCCCGGGTGTCGATCGCCGCTTGAATCGCGCCATCCAAAAGCTGCCCATTCAACTCGCCCACCAGTGCACTTTGCTCGCCCTGCTGCTGCCAGGTAATCTGGCCCTGCAGCGACTCGATGCGCTCAGCAAGCTCCCCATAGCCTATCTGCATATCTCTGGGCTCGGCGTTGACTTCCAGCGTGAGGTCATCTTCATCGTCCAGCGACATGGCAAGTGCCACGTCACCGTCAATATCGCCCTGAAGGTCAAGGGCACTCATGTCAGGTGTCCCTATATCGGGCATCGCCGACAAAAACGCCAGCGCGTTTTGCCCGCTTGCCTGCCACTGACCAGACAGGTTCAGCACATCATCCTGTAACCGAACCGCCCCGCCGCTTAACACAACCCCTTGTGTTTGGCCACGCTCAACTTCGGCCAACAGACGGTCGTTTTGCCACTTCAAGCGACCGGCCAAACCTTCAATCTGTGGCCATTCCGGAGCCATGGGAAGGTGTCCATCGCGCAACCTCAGCTCAAGGGTGGACGTTAACGCATCAGCGTCAACGTCATCACCTAAAGGCTGGCTCAGCTTTAACGCGCCTTGCGTGACATAGCCGCCCACATCGTTACCCAGCCACTCGCGCAATTCCGGCTCTAGTGCCTTCATGGGCACCCACTGTGCGAGTGGGTTCTCCAGAGCATCGACATCCTGAAAGTCAATATCCAGACCAAAGTGGCCGCGATCCGCATCAGTGACCAACCCAAAGCCACCGCTGACGCGTGCGCCATCCCAGTCAAGCACGATGTCGCGCCCACTCACTAGCGCCCGCGGGCCATCGTAAACCCACTCCACCTGCCCTGTGGCGTGCTGCAGCTGCATGGGAGCATCGAATAATTCCGGGAAATAGAGCGTGCTCTCGCGATGATTGGCAAATTGAACCCGCCCTCTGAAATCGCGTGCCTGTACCCAGGCATCCAGCGGACCTCCCCCGGGGGCCTGCTCCCAGGGTAATACTTCGAGGTTGCTGATGGCTGCGTCAACGCCCCATTCACCTTCCTGCTGACCGATCCGGAACCCTTCTACCTGGCCACGCGGAGAAAGCGTTTGCAACACGCGGGTAACCGATTCCGGCATCAGCACATAGTCTCGCCATGCGGCGAGGGACGCCAGCTCAAAAGCGCTGGTGCGCAGCTCCCAATTATCAGGCTGGTGGGTCACGTACCAATGTCGAGGCAATGCCGGGCCATCGCTGATGCCCGAGGGCTGTGCCCACTCGACATTTTCCGCATCACCACTAATCCAGGCTTCACCACCATCGCCGTCTCGCCGCCACTGCCCCAGGGCTTCTACATTTCTCAATATGGCACGCTGTACATCGTGACGTAGCGTCAACTGCGGTATATCCACCCCCACACGCGCCTGGTCCAACTGGCCTTTGTACCACTGTCCCCAGAGGCGTGCATCACCTCCGGCCTGGGTAACCTGGGGAACATACTCAGGGCGGATAACGTCCGCCAGCAGCGCCAGGTGGTCAAGTTGAACGTCCAGGTTCAACACTGCCGAAAAGTCTCGATACCCCTCTTCCCCCGGCGAGACTTCCGCCTGCAGAAACGCCATCGGCAACGGCTCTGAAGGCTCCTCTTCGGTCTGATCGATAATATTGATGCTGCCTTCAAGCTGGGTATGCTCTTCGTCGCCCCCTAGCAACAGTGTCGGCGCATGTAAATCGACGGTGTTATCCTCACCGTGCAGTATCAGGCGAGTGTCTTCCACGCTTAACCGCTGGCGGAGAAGAATCCCCGTCCAGCGATCCAGCGCGGTTAAATTGATATCAGGCTGGTCCTCCACCACTGGTAATTTGGCAGGCGCAGGCCACTCCCATCTATCGCTGAAAAGGCGATAAAGGTGGAATTCGGTGCCGCGGATATCGGCGTCGTTGAAAATAGGCGTGAGCGCTTTAAGCGATGCCCAGACGTCGAGTCGTAATTTGGCATGGTCCAGTTTGAAAAGCGGGTAGCCATTGGGAGTTTGCGCGCTGACATCGCCCACCATGAGTTGGATATCGTTGCGCTCAAAGGCTAGCGTCAGTCGTTCGATGTTGACCGGCACGCCTACCCTGGTTTCTAGCAATGCCTCAATACGCGGCGTCAGCGCATCCGCCTGGCTCATCGCCAAACGCAGCAGCAGCAGCACAATTGCCAGTGCCCCTAGCCACCACGCTGTCAACCTCAATGCAGTACGCACCACCGGGTGAATCGTCATGGATTACATCAACACAATGTCATACTGCTCTTGAGAGTAGTGCTGCTCCACTTGAAAGCGTATCGTCTTATTAATGAAGGTTTCCAAATCGGCCACGGCGGCCGACTCTTCATCTAATAAGCGGTCAACGACCGACTGGGAAGCCAACACCATATACGTTTCGGCACTGTAGGCCCGTTCTTCGCGCAGAATCTCGCGGAAGATTTCATAGCACACCGTTTCAGGTGTTTTGAGCGTTCCCCGACCGCTACAGGTAGGACACGCCTCACATAGCGTTTGCTCAAGGCTCTCCCGTGTACGCTTACGGGTGAGCTGCACCAAGCCAAGCTCTGTGACCCCGGTACATTTCGTCTTGGCGTGATCCCGCTCCAGAGCCTTTTCAAGTACACGCAATACTTGCCGCTGGTGCTCGACATCTTCCATATCGATAAAGTCGATAATAATGATGCCGCCTAGATTACGCAGCCGCAGTTGCCGCGCTATGGCCGTTGCCGCTTCTAAGTTGGTCTTAAATATAGTTTCTTCCAGGTTGCGATGCCCGACATAGCCCCCGGTGTTGACGTCAATGGTGGTCATCGCCTCCGTGGGGTCAATTACCAAGTAACCACCCGACTTCAACTGTACTTTTCGCCCCAGCGCCTTTTGTATTTCATCTTCGACGCTGTACAGGTCAAATATAGGCCTTTCGCCGGGATAATACTCGATGCGATCCACCGCGTCGGGCATAAACTCCTCGGCAAACTCCACCAACTTGACGAAATTCTCACGGGAATCGATGCGGATTTTTTCGATATCATCGCGCATTACATCCCTCAACGTTCGCATAAATAACGGCAAATCGTCGTAAATGACCGTCGAGGGGGCCGCGGTAATTTTTCGCTCACTAACTTTGCGCCATAGCCGCAGCAAAAAATGCATATCACCGATGAGTTCCTCATCGCCGACACCTTCAGCCGCGGTGCGGACGATAAAACCGCCGACAACGTCTAAGGTTTGTTCGCCAATGCTGCTATCCAGTAATGCTTTCAGCCGCTCGCGCTCACGCTCATCTTCGATTCGCTGTGAAACGCCATGGTGAGGGGAATCGGGCATATAGACGAGATAGCGCGACGGAACTGAGAGATGAGTCGTCAGCCGGGCGCCCTTACTGCCAATGGGGTCTTTTGTGACCTGCACGACCAGCGCCTGACCTTCGTGAAGCAGTTGCCCGATCGTTTGCTGCTCTTCGACCGGCGTGCCGGGCGGCATCACTTCGTGGGCGTGGATAAAGGCAGCACGCTCGAGGCCAATATCAACAAAGGCAGCCTGCATTCCAGGCAGCACACGGACAATTTTGCCTTTGTAGATATTGCCGACAATGCCACGCCGACGAGAGCGCTCGATTAACGCCTCTTGAAGAACGCCATTTTCGACCAGGGCTACGCGGGTCTCCATCGGCGTTAAATTAATCAGAACCTCACCGCTCATGCAAAAATCCTTGTGGGTTTACGCGGGTAAATATCCATCCCATAACGGTACCCCCTGTCGACGCAGCAAGCACGCTGTTTCAAATAATGGCAGCCCCACCACTGCCGAATAGCTGCCTTCAATTCCTGCCACAAACACCGCTGCCATGCCTTGGATGGCATAGCCGCCCGCTTTGCCCCGAGGCTCAGAGGTACGCCAGTAAGCGGCTATCTCAGCGTCACTGATGCTACGCAGTGTCACACGCGTCTCCACACAGCACGTCAAAACGCCCTCTGGCCCTATCACAGCGACACCGGTCAACACCTCGTGTTGTCGTCCTGAAAGCCGCCGTAACATAGCCGCAGCGTGCTGCTCATCCGCGGGTTTGCCTAAAATCTGCCCATCAATCACTACTGCCGTGTCTGAGCCTAATGTAGGCAGAGATGTCATGGGCGTTGCGGCTTGCGCTTTGGCCTCTGCCAAACGCCTCACATAGCGCTCAGCAGGCTCATTCGTTAATGGGGCTTCAACAATATCGCAGGGCTGTATCTGTACCGATACGCCTATCGATGCGAGCAAAGACCGCCGCCGCGGCGACGCTGACGCTAGGCATAAAACCGGCGCTGACTCCAACGACATACATGCTCCAACTTGATCACTCAAAAGCACCCTTACAGCTCATCTTGAGACGTATCAAGAAATGGCAAAACGGCGCTGTAACGCTGCAAACATGGTTGCAAGCCAAGGCCATAAAACCGCGCTAACCAACGACGAGGTTAAAAATGCCAAATGAATGGAAAAATCGCCTACCAGGCTGCGCACCCACTGATCAATCAACTGCACCAACCCCAATAGCACCAGCACTAGCAGCGCTTGTTGGAGCAATGAATAGGCTCGGAACCTGGCATAAACCAACGCGCACAGAAACGCTAACAATGAAAACATGATGGCATGCTGACCTAAGGGCGTTCCCTCGATAAGATCCAGCAGAATGCCCAGCACGAAGCCGTGAAAAACGCCTACTTGATCCGGTTCGCGCATGCACCAGTAAATCAGCATCAGCCCCAGCCATTCAGGGCGAAATATCTGCCAGCCGTCGGCCAACGGCATCACCTGCAGACAAAGTGCCAACAGCAAGGTCAACCAAATAACCACCAAGGGTGTCACCGGGATGCGGGGCATTAGGGCACCTCCTGAGATAACGATGTATCGTCGGGATTAACTACCTGGTGTGCACTACGTAACGCCTCGACCGAGACCCTTAGGGTGTCGTCCCACTGTTGCTCATCAGGAGACACCTGCGGCGGCGGTGAAAGTAACAGGAAATGACGCGAGCGTTTTAACTGCGCCATGGGCTCCGCTGTCACTTTGGCAAACGGTTGGCCAGGGTCATGTTCCACCTCGGTGACACGGGCAACAGGGTAACCAGGCGGGAATCGCCCAGCCAAGCCTGATGTGGTCAGCACGTCCCCTTCACGAATATCTGCTGTGTTCGGGACATGTAATACGTTCACCCGGCCATAGCGGCCCGCTCCCTGGACGATGAAGCGCAACCCGTTACGATTGACCTGCACTGGCAAGGCATGACTGGCATCAGCCAGCAAAAGCACGCGACTGGAATACGTCGAAACGGCCGTCACCTGACCGACAAGCCCCGTCGCATCAATCACCGGCTGACCCACATAAGCCCCATGACGGTGACCGCGGTCTACCACCATTTGATGGCTGAAGGGATCGTTATCAAGCGACAGCAGCTCGGCGGTCATGTAGGGGATATCACGCTGCTTAGCGGCATCCAGCAAACGTCGCAGTTCGGCGTTTTCCTTGGTGAGATTGGCCATCTGCTGACCGCGATGCGATAGCGTCAAGATTTGTTCACGCAGGCGCCGATTTTCATCGACAAGCGCTTGCTGGTCGGAAAACGCCAGCGACCCCCAATCCAAAAAACGGCTCGGCACTCCGACCACCCATTGGATGGGAGCCACCACCATAGACATCTGGGCGCGCACGTTTTCCATGCGCGTGAAACGCTGGTCGACAAACATCAGCGCACTAGCAATCAGCACGCAAAAAAACAGCCGATATCCCGGTAACGGACCGTGCGAAAACAGCGGCTTGATAGGCAAATCCCCCGCAATTAACCGCTGCGATTAGTCGCTCGACAGCAACTCAAAGGTATGCTGATCGATCATTTCAAGGGCCTTACCTCCGCCTCGAGCCACGCAGGTCAGCGGATCTTCCGCCACAATGACGGGTAGCCCGGTTTCTTCGGCAATCAGCTTGTCAATATCGCGTAGTAGCGCTCCACCACCGGTCAACACCAGCCCACGCTCCGCAATATCAGAAGCCAGCTCGGGAGGCGATTGCTCCAGGGCATTCTTAACCGCCGATACGATAGCACCCAGCGTTTCTTGGAGCGCTTCCAGGATTTCGTGGGAATTGAGTGTGAAGCTACGCGGAATGCCCTCTGCCAAATTACGACCACGCACATCAATCTCGCGCAGTTCGCCGCCGGGGTAAGCGCAACCAATTTCTTCCTTGATGCGCTCGGCGGTGGCTTCGCCAATCAAGCTGCCGTAATGGCGGCGAACATAGGCGATAATCGCCTCGTCGAAACGGTCACCACCGACCCGAATGGATTCGGAGTAGACAATACCGTTTAGCGAAATAATCGCGATTTCGGTTGTCCCACCGCCGATATCTACCACCATGGAGCCTTGTGCTTCCTCCACGGGCAGCCCGGCGCCAATCGCGGCCGCCATCGGCTCTTCAATGAGATCCACCCGGCGCGCGCCTGCGCCTTCGGCAGATTCACGAATCGCTCTGCGTTCTACCTGCGTCGCCATATACGGGATACAGACAAGCACGCGCGGGCTAGGCGTGATGAACGTGCTTTGGTGCACTTTACGGATAAAGTGCTGAAGCATTTGTTCGGTGACGGTAAAGTCGGCAATGACGCCATCTTTCATCGGGCGAATAGCGGTAATGTTACCCGGCGTACGCCCCAACATGCGTTTAGCGTCGGCGCCTACCGCGGCTACGGTGCGCATATTACCGGATTGACGGATAGCAACGACGGACGGCTCATCAAGCACGATGCCACGACCGCGTACGTAAATCAGTGTGTTGGCCGTACCCAAATCGATCGATAGATCGCTGGAAAACAGCCCCCTCAGACGTTTGAACATGGATGTTGTTACCTAGTGCAGACTGGGAACCCTGTGCGGATGCAAACGGTATCACCGCAACCCCCTGGCAGCAAGCACGAGTCTCGCTAAACACTGCCCGTGCGCGCCAAGATGTGGTACCTTTTGCGGTTATTTTCCACGTCTGCAACACAAGACGTTATTTCGATGACTGTCTGTATACCGCGTTACACGGTATATGTTCCATCACCTTCGCGAGGAATTTCCGATCATGGCGCTTGAAGACTCCCATGTGCGCCGGGCCGCCCACTTAGCCCGACTCGCCGTTAGCGATGACCAAGCCAGCGGCTTCGTAGAGGACCTGAGCAGAATTTTGGACATGGTCGACCAACTACAAGGCGTCGATACCGAAGGCGTCGCGCCGCTGGCCCACCCGCTTGATGCCACCCAGCGCCTGCGTGCCGACGAAGTCACCGAATCCAATCAGCGTGACACTTTCCAACGCTGCGCGCCAGCGGTGGAAAATGGCCTTTATTTAGTGCCCCGCGTGGTTGAGTAATTTATCGCCTGAGCATTAGCGGGCTTTTTTTACCTTTATTTTTCGCTTCGAACGGAGCCCTCAGGTCATGCACGACAAGACACTGACGCAACTCGCCAACTCGTTAGACAGCGGTGAGCTGTCTAGCCGCGAGCTAACCGAGCACTACCTGCAACGCATCCAGCAATACGGCGCCACGCTGAACAGCTTTATTACCGTGACTGCCGATCAAGCCCTTGAGCAAGCCGATGCCGCCGACCAAGCGCGCGCCAAGGGAGCGGCGAGCTTGTTAACAGGCCTGCCGTTGGCACTGAAAGATATTTTTTGCACCCAGGGAGTTAAAACCAGCTGCGGCTCCAAGATGCTGGATAACTTTAATGCGCCTTACGATGCGACCGTGGTGGAAAAGCTCAAGGCGGCGGGCACTGTCACGCTCGGCAAGACCAACATGGATGAGTTTGCCATGGGCTCCTCCAATGAAAACAGCTACTACGGACCGGTTAGGAACCCCTGGGATCTCACTGCCGTGCCCGGCGGGAGTTCGGGAGGCAGCGCGGCCGCCGTCGCCGCGGGGCTAACCCCGGCAGCCCTGGGCACCGATACCGGCGGTTCGATCCGTCAACCGGCTGCGTTTTGCGGCATTACCGGCCTTAAGCCCACCTATGGCCGCGTTTCGCGCTATGGGATGATCGCCTACGCCTCAAGCCTTGATCAGGCGGGCCCCATGGCGCGCAGCGCCGAAGACTGCGCACACCTGTTAAACGTGATGGCAGGCCACGACGTGCGCGACTCCACCAGCGTGGCCCGCGGGGTGCCGGACTACGCGGAAACGCTCAATGCGCCACTTTCCGGGCTGAAAATAGGCCTTCCCAAGGAATACTTCGGTGATGGCCTGGACCCCGAGGTCGAAAAAGCCGTCCGTGAAGCGGTCAACGTCTACGAGTCATTGGGCGCCACAGTGCGCGAGGTCAGCCTGCCGCACACCCACTACGCTATTCCCGCCTATTACGTGATCGCCCCTGCCGAAGCGTCATCCAACCTGTCGCGTTTCGACGGCGTACGCTTCGGCCACCGCTGCGATAACCCAAGCGACCTGATCGATCTTTACAAGCGCTCGCGGGCCGAGGGATTTGGCGAAGAAGTGCAACGCCGCATCCTGATCGGCACCCATACGCTGTCAGAAGGCTTCTTTGACGCTTACTACACCAAAGCGCAGAAAGTTCGCCGCCTGATTCGCCAGGACTTCCTGGACGCCTTTGAAGACGTCGATGTGTTGATGGGGCCCGCCTCGCCTACTCCAGCCTTCGATCTAGGGGCCAAAAAAGATCCGGTCTCGATGTACCTGCAGGACATCTATACCATCGCAGTGAACCTCGCGGGCATCCCCGGCATCAGCGTACCGGCCGGCTTCGCCGGTGGCCGCCCGATCGGCCTGCAAATTCTCGGCACTCACTTCGCCGAAGCCCAATTGTTAAATGTTGCCCACCAGTTCCAGCAGGCGACCGATTGGCACACACAACGTCCTGCTTTTGTCGAGGAGAGCGCCTAATGCAATGGGAAACCGTGATTGGGCTTGAAGTCCACGTTCAGCTCGCCACTCACTCGAAAATTTTTTCCGGCGCCTCAACGGCGTTTGGCGCTGAGCCAAACAGCCAGGCTTGCGCGGTCGACCTCGGTCTACCCGGCGTGCTGCCGGTGCTCAACGAGCAGGCGGTGGCCATGGCGGTGCAGTTTGGTCTGGCGGTGCATGCCGATATCGCTGAAGTGTCGGTGTTCGATCGTAAAAACTACTTTTATCCGGATTTGCCCAAGGGCTATCAAACCAGTCAGATGTACCACCCCATCGTAGGGCCTGGCGAGGTGGAGATCACCCTGGACGACGACACCACAAAACGGATTCGCATCCACCATGCGCATCTGGAAGAAGACGCGGGTAAATCGCTGCACGAAGACTTCCACGGCATGACCGGGATTGACTTGAACCGCGCTGGGACACCGTTGCTGGAGATCGTTTCCGAGCCGGATATGCGCAGTGCCAAGGAAGCGGCCGCTTACCTGAAAGCGATCCATTCGATTGTTACCTATCTGGGCATTTCCGACGGCAACATGGCCGAAGGCTCGATGCGCTGCGACGTTAACGTCTCGGTACGCCCCAAGGGCCAGGAAGCCTTTGGCACCCGGGCCGAGATCAAAAACGTCAACTCCTTCCGCTTTGTGGAGCGCGCCATTGCCTTTGAAGTTGAGCGTCAGATTGAGCTGATTGAAGACGGCGGCAAGGTGATTCAGGAAACGCGCCTATTCGACCCTGAGCGCGACGAGACGCGCAGCATGCGCACCAAGGAAGAAGCCAACGACTACCGTTACTTCCCCTGCCCTGATTTGCTGCCGGTGGTACTCGACCAGGCTTACCTGGACCATTTACGCGGCCAACTGCCCGAGCTGCCCGCTGACAAGCGCGAGCGTTTCCAGCACGCGCTGGGCTTATCGGCCTACGATGCGGCGGTGCTTTCCGCCAGCCGCGACGTGGCCGAATATTTCGAGGAAGTCCATCGCGTATGTGGCGACGCCAAACAGGCAGCCAACTGGGTGCAGGGCGAGCTATCCGGGGCGCTCAACCGCGAAAGCTTAAGCATCACCGACAGCCCGGTCTCGGCCGTGCAGCTGGGCGAGCTGGTCCAGCGCGTGCTTGACGATACCATCAACGGCAAAGCCGCCAAGCAGGTCTTCCAGGCACTGTGGCACGGTGAGGGCGACAGTGCCGATGCGGTCATCGAGGCGAAAGGCCTCAAGCAGGTCACCGATACCGGCGCCATTGAAGCGATGATCGATCAGGTGATCGCCGACAGCCCCGCCCAGGTCGCGCAGTATCGCGACGCTGAGCCCGAGAAGCGCGGCAAGATGATCGGTTACTTTGTGGGCCAGGTGATGAAGGCATCGCGAGGCACGGCCAACCCGCAGCAGGTGAACGGCTTGCTAAAGGAAAAGCTCGACGCGCTACTTTAGGTCCAGGTTTTTCCATCATAAAAACGGCCGCGCTTGCGGCCGTTTTTTGTTACGTCAGCTGACCGGGATGCACAAAGCGTTTCAAGTGGGCACAACCTGACGCCCATACTGGTGCGGTCAACTCGGCAACCCCCGCGGTGGGAAACCCGATACCGCGAGCCGTGTGGCCTTCCACTAACATTGCGGCAAGCTCTCCCACCAGCGGCATATGGCTGACCAGAATCAGTTGCTTATCGGTTTGCGTAAGCAGCCACTCAATGACCGTTTCAGGTGCATCGTCCGGGGTAATTAGCGGCAGGGTTTCAACCGGCACCGACAAGGCCTCGCCCAGCCGCGTGGCTGTCTGTTGAGCACGACGATAGGGGCTAGCCAGCAGCCTCGGCGATGACCCAGCCTCCGCCGCTACATACGCCGCCAGCCACTCCGCCATTTTTTCCACTTCACGCTCGCCTTGCAGTGTCAGCCTCCGCTGCTCATCGGGGCGCCCGGGCCCCGCTTCGCCGTGGCGCATGATCCAAAGGCGATATGTAGATGAATTACTCATGCCAACGCCCTGTTTCACGGTGGGCTTGCTTAACGTCTTCACGCGGCAAGATGAACTCAACGTCGCTGCTTTGCTCGCCCATCATTAATGTCTTCGCCATGTCCTGGGCGGGCACGCCATCAAACAGCACGTGATAAAGTCCTTCGGCCAGCGGCATATAGACGCCAATCTCGGCCGCTTTGGTGCAAACGAGTTTGACAGTATTAACACCTTCCGCGACCTGCCCAAGGGCGTCGACGGCTTCATCCAACGAGCGCCCCTCACCAATGGCGTAACCCACGCGATAGTTACGCGACAGATCCGACGAGCAGGTGACAATTAAATCCCCCACCCCGGCAAGACCTAAAAACGTCATGGGGTTAGCTCCCTGGGCAACGGCAAAGCGACTCATTTCCGCCAACGCCCGGGTCATCAGCATGCTGCGGGTGTTTTCACCCATGCCCAGCGCGGCCGCCATACCCGCGGCAATCGCGTAGATATTTTTCAGCGCTCCACCGAGCTCTACCCCGTGGCGGTCGTTGCTTGCGTAAACGCGGAAATAGCGACAGCCCAATGCTTGCTGAACCCGTGTGCGGGTCAACGCATCCGCACTGGCAATCACCGTGGCGGTCAGCTGTTTATCGGCAATTTCCGACGCCAGATTGGGGCCGGCTATTACCCCGATATGCGTAAACCCGGTTTCCTGCTCAAGCACTTGGCTCATCAATAAAAAGCCTTTCTGCTCAATACCTTTCGTTGTACTGACCAGAATCTGCTCGGGTTTCAACCAAGGCTTGGCGGCCTGAACAACGCTGCGAAAGGCCTTTGAAGGAATGGCAATCAATACCAGTTCAGCGTCGTGCAGTACCGTTTCAAGATCGGTAGAGGCCTGCACAGCGGGGTTAATGGGATAATTCGGCAGGTAGCGACCGTTACGGCGCTCCCGATTAATTTGCTCCACCAGCGTCTCGTCACGCATCCATTGGCGCACCTGAGCGCCATTATCGGCAGCGATGCTGGCCAGGGCGGTACCAAAACTACCCCCGCCCAGTACGGCGACATGAATCTGCTGCTCAGCCATTGGAATTCCTGGATAGTTGATTAGCGAAACGTTAAGGGTACGACAAAAACAAACGGCCCGCTTGGGACATACCCAAGGGGCCGTTATACCTTAGCGAGCGTATGTTATGCCGCCAATACGCCGTTGAGACGCTTCACATAGGCGGCGGGGTCATCCAGATGGCCGCCTTCAGCGATAATCGCCTGATCCAGCAGGATGTGGGCCAAGTCAGCAAATAAGCTATCGTCAGCGTTTTCCAGCCGCGCCACCAGCGAATGGCTAGGGTTGAGCTCCAGAATCGGTTTCACTTCAGGAAGTGGCTGCCCTGCCGCCTCCATGATACGGCGCATTTGATAACCCATTTCATGCTCCGGAAGCACGACGCAGGCTGGCGAGTCGGTAAGACGATGGGTGACTTTTACGTCCTGCACGCCTTCGCCAAGGGCTTCCTTGACCCGCTTGACCAGCGACTCCTTGGCCTTGGCGGTTTCTTCCTGCTCTTTTTTCTCGGCTTCGTCTTCCACATCGCCAAGGTCGAGCTCGCCTTTGGCCACGTCCGCGAACGATTTACCGTCAAACTCGGTCAGGTGACTCATCAACCACTCGTCGATGCGGTCAGAAAGTAGCAGCACCTCGATGCCCTTTTTACGGAAGATTTCCAAGTGCGGGCTGTGCTTGGCGGCATTAAAGCTGTCGGCCACCACGTAGTAGATTTTCTGTTGGCCTTCTTTCATACGACCGACATAGTCGGCAAGCGATTGCTCCTGGGCGGCGGTGTCGGTATGCGTTGAGGCAAAGCGCAGTAGGCCAGCGATTTTCTCACGGTTGGCAAAATCCTCGCCTGGCCCCTCTTTAAGCACGCTACCAAAGGTGTTCCAGAAGGTCTGATACTGCTCGCCGTCTTTGGCAAGCTTCTTGAGCATATCCAACACGCGCTTGGTCAATGCGCCTTTGATCTTGTCGACCTTGGGGTCCTGCTGCAGAATCTCGCGGGAGACGTTGAGCGACAGGTCGCGGGTATCCAGCACCCCTTTGATGAAGCGCAGGTAAAGCGGCAGGAACTGCTCGGCGTCGTCCATGATGAAGACGCGCTGGACGTAAAGCTTCACCCCACGGGCGCCGTCGCGGTCGAACATATCGAAGGGCGCGCGACCAGGCACGTACAGCAGGCTGGTATATTCCAGCTTGCCTTCCACCTTGTTGTGGCTCCAGGTCAGCGGGTCACTGAAGTCGTGGGCGACGTGCTTGTAGAACGCCTTGTATTCGTCATCCGAAATATCGCTCTTGGGGCGTACCCACAGCGCCGTAGCTTCGTTAACGGTCTCCCAGGTGGTGACTTCGCTGCCTTCGACGGGATTGCCGTCATCATCCTTAGCCGTTTCGGTCTTGGGCATACGCACCGGCACTTCGATATGATCCGAGTACTTGCGCACCAGGTTTTGCAAACGGAAATCGTCAGCAAATTCCTTGGCGTCGTCTTTCAGGTGAAGCGTAATCTCGGTGCCATGCTGCTCAAGCTCGATATCGGCGACGGTAAACTCGCCCTCACCTTTGGAGCGCCATTCAACACCGGCGCTGGTCTCATCGCCTGCTTTGCGCGTGCGCACTGTGACGTCGTCGGCGACGATAAAGCTAGAGTAGAACCCCACCCCGAACTGACCGATCAACTTGGCGTCTTTTTGCTGCTCACCGGATAGCTGTTTGAGGAACTCAGAGGTCCCACTGCGTGCGATAGTCCCCAGATTGGAAATGACATCGTCACGGTTCATGCCAATTCCGTTGTCGCGCAGCGTCACCGTTCCAGCTTCGGCATCGTGTTCGATTTCGACCCGCAGTTCGCTATCGCCTTCATAAAGGCCATCGTTATCCAAGGCTGCATAGCGCAGCTTGTCGCAGGCATCCGCGGCATTGGATATCAATTCGCGCAGGAAAATTTCACGGTTGGAATACAGCGAGTGAATCATAAGATTCAACAGCTGCTTAACTTCCGTTTGAAAGCCAAGAGTTTCTTCGTGGTTCGTATTGGACATGCGCTCAGCCCTCGTTGATCTCGTTGCGTAAAGCGCCTTGCCAGAGCGACAAGGCATAAAATCAGGTGTGAACGAGATATGGGGCTGAGGGATGATTTTTCAAGCGGTAGGAGGCGATGAAGGCGCGGACTCACCCTCGGGGTATTTCCAGGCACGATAGCCGGCGAGCCGCTGGTCAATACGGTTAAGCAACCAACCGACGATCACAACGTCGTCAACCACGCCAATCAAGACCAGAAAATCGGGAATCAAATCAAACGGCAGTACCAGATAAAAAAGCGCTGCCGCCATCAACCCAAAAGCGGCCCAAGGCACCGGGCGAAAATGCCCCTTGATAACATCGCGGGTCATGGGCAGAAACAATTTCAGGGCACGCACAATGCGTTTGATTGCCCAGGCACGGGATTTAAGTCGACGCATCAACCACCACGTGGATAATGGAGCCATTAGTATTGAATCCTCTCAGGCGTTCGGTTGTCAGAACCTTTCGCGTTAGGATAGTTCATTATACCCAGGTGACCGAACGCCTTATCGAGGATGCATCATGCCCCGCACCGCACGCGTATTATCAATCGCTTTTATCGCCTGCTTGCCGACGATATCTTGGGCTGCTAGCGACAGTGCGTTACGCGACGCACTTGAGGCCGCACGTGACAAACAATGGGATCGCATTAACATGTCCGCCATTGAGGATCATCCGTTAAGCGGCTATGTCACCTATCATCGGCTACGCGACCAGCTACCCGAGCTACCGCCGGAGACGGTCAATCGCTACATCGACACGCACAGCGATTCACCACTCAGCGACTGGATGCGAGGTCAGGCTATCGACCAATACGGGGAAGCCAAGCAATACAGCGATGTGCGTGCGGTGAGCAATGGCGAGCCCACCGGGGCCGCCCGGCAATGTCACTACCACACGGCACATCTTGATAGCGCTCCTCAACAAACAGCGGAAGCTGGCTTACGCCTGTGGCACACGGGTCAATCCCAGCCCAACGCCTGTGATCCATTGTTTAAACGCTTGAGGGCTAACGGCACTATCGATGACGAAGCGATCTGGGAACGCCAGATGCTCGCCTGGCAGGCGGGTAACAGCCGTCTGGCTGACTATCTGAGCAAGCAGCTAAGCGGTGCTTGGCAAACCGCCATTGATACTTATGAAACAATAGATAGCGATCCACAGAAACTGCGTGAAGCCCCCACCTGCTTAGGGCCAGAATGCGCCGCTACAGCCACCTTTTACCAAGCGGCTATGCAGCGTCTCATCCATGAGGACACCTCCCAGGCCCTCGCCGTATGGCGCTCTCTGGCTGAGCGATTAAGCCTCCTACCTAGCGATCAGCGTCTTATCGAAGAAGAACTGGCGTATTATGCGCTGGTGCATGAGGTGCCCAACTCAATGGCGTGGGTCGATAGCGTTTTGCCACACCTGGAAAGCGAGCGCGCCTTTGGACTCCGGGTTCGCCGCGCCCTCCAGGCACAGCAGTGGGAAGGGGTGCGCCACTGGATCACCCAAATGCCTGCCGAGCAGCAAAAGGATGCACGATGGCAATATTGGCTCGCCCGCGCCAGCGAACAGCTAGGCGATCAGGCCGCTGCAGAAAGCCATTTCCAGCAAGCCGCTTCACAGCGTAGCTTTTACGGTTTTGCCGCTGCAGAGCGCTTGGGGCAGCCGCTGGCTCTGAATAACGAACGCTTCTATTTTGATGACGCGTCACGGGAACGTGTCGCACAACAGCCTGCGGTGCAGCGCACTCAAGCATTAATGCGCATTGGCGAAGATGGATTGGCTAATAGCGAATGGCTGCATGTCGTTCAGCAGGCGTCCACTGAAGAAGCCCGGGCGTTAGCCGATTTTGCCGCCGAACAAGGCTGGCATGCTCGACTGGTTCAAACCACTATTGCAGCAGGCTTATGGGACGCGCTGGAGTGGCGCTTCCCCCAGGCCTATCATGACGAATTCATCCACTGGGGACGTCTCAGCGGGGTTGACCCCTATTTACTAATGGCCATTACCCGTCGTGAAAGTGCCTATAACCCCAATGCTTTGTCTCCTGCCGGTGCCCGTGGGCTAATGCAACTGATGCCGGGCACTGCCTCCCAGGTAAGCCGCCAAATTGGGCTTGAAGACCCTGGCGCCTATGGCGTGCTAGATCCAGAGCTTAATATTCGCTTAGGCAGCACTTATTTGCGCGACAAATTGCAGCGCTACCAGGGCAACCGATTAGCCGCTACCGCCGCCTACAACGCAGGCCCTGGGCGAGTGGATCGCTGGCTAGGGGACTACAGCATTGAGGCCTTTGACCTTTTTGTTGAGCGTATTCCCTACCGTGAAACGCGGGACTACGTGCAGGCCGTGCTGAGCTATCGCGCCATTTTTGAGAGCCTTGCAAACGGCTCAAGTGATGGCGTATCGCTGCTTAGAGATGGCGAAAAGCAGGTGCGTTACAACCGTGCGTTGGTGCTGCGAGATTGATACATACAGCACTCTATTTTGAAGATTTATTCGGTGCCCTTAGCCACTATGTACGCACTAGACTGGCCGCTGCGAGAGCGCCAGCCGAATTCCCAGTACCACTAATACAGCGCCGGTCATGGCATTTAGCGTCTGAGCAAACCGCGCGCTGGCCAGCCATTTCCCGGCGCTGCCAACCATTAGCACTACGCTTATTTGCCAGAGGTTGGCAATTACGAAATGTACGCCCGCCAACCATAACGATTTGACCAACGCGGGGTCGCTTGGGGCAATGAACTGCGGCAAAAACGCCATATAAAACACCACTGTTTTGGGGTTAAGTACATTAGACAGAAACCCCTCTTTAAGCGGTTGCCAAAGCGGCACAGCGTCGCTCTTGGTCATCATCCCTTTCACCGGCAGTGTTTGACCACGCCTAGCGGCCAGTAAGCTGCCAATCCCCAGCCAAATCAAATAACCCGCCCCAACCAACTTCAATGCATGAAACGCCCAGGCCGATTGCAGCAAAATCAGCGAAATCCCCATTGCCGAGATGGTGGCATGCACAAACAGCCCGCTGCAGATGGCCATACTGGTAGCCACCCCGTCACGAAAGCCACCCCGAGCTGTGTTGCGTATTACCAACAGCGTATCAACGCCCGGGGTAATCGACAGCAAGGTAATGGCAATCACAAACGGCACGAACTGCCCGTCAATAAGACTAAAAGGAGTCATAACAACGCACTCATACAGTGGAAATGATTCGTCATATTGATACTGGACGACAGCTTTTTTTACATCTAAAGTGATTTTTGCGGGCACGCAATAGCGTCCCGTTTGATTATTAAGCTCGTTAAGGAAATGGATAATGGCAACTGGCACTGTCAAGTGGTTCAACGATACCAAAGGTTACGGCTTCATCTCTCCTGATGATGGCGGTGACGATTTGTTTGCCCACTTCTCCGAAATTCAAGCTGAAGGTTTTAAGAGCCTGCAAGATGGTCAAAAAGTCAGCTTTGAGGTGACACAGGGTAAAAAAGGCCTTCAGGCTTCCAACATTCGCTTAGCCTAATAGCGCTAATGCATAAGGCCCGCATTGATGCGGGCCTTTTTTGTTCCCTTCGCGCTCTCTTTTCAGATGACTTACTCCTCCTGATCAAGGCTTTCAGGACGCTCCTGTTCAATTGATTCGAATTGGTCATTCAGGCGCTCCTCGGCCTCTTCAAAACGACGCTCGGTATCTTCAATCAGCTCCTCAACGTCGCTGCTACTGGTTTCCTCTTCATTACGCGCCGATTCAGGCAGGCTACTTTCAAATTCCCAGCGCTCGTCCGCTTCTTCTTCACTGAGTGCCTCTCCAGCTACCGGCTCTTGCTGCTCTACTTCTTGAAACTGCTCTTCAAGGCGCTGCTGAGCCTCTTCAAAGCGGCGTTCGGTTTCGGCAATCATATCGTCAACATCAGAGCGGGTCGCCTCGCCCGGCATTGCACCACCTTCGTCTAACACCTCTTCAGGATCAGCGGCCAAAGTATCTTCATCGGCTTCAACGTCTTCGGTTTGTGTCGTGGCGGCTTCTTCCTCGGCCTGCTCACCTTCTAAAGCCTCTGCTCTCTCCAATTCCTCTTCCGCTTGGCGCGATTCAACTGCGTCACTATCTTCTGCACTGCCGTCGGTATCGGAAGCCGCCGCTTCGTCTTCCTCTTCACTAGCGGCTTCAGCATTAGTGGCCTCTGACTCTACGTCATTTGTGGACGAAGCGGACTCCTCCTGGTTGCCGTTCGACGTTTCATCGCTATCGCCACAGCCACTGATCACCAGCATGATAGCTGCTAGCACGGGTAGCCAAACGCGGTTAGCCATTAATCTTTTCTCCTCAATGTGTACTCCTCATCGCCTCTATACAATCGGTCAATGATAGGGATTATCGGTTTCAGACCTCTACGACCGACGTCAGTAGCGGACAATTATCGGGCAGTATCACCCGTACCGCCAACGGCACGACTTCGGCGCGAAAGCGTCTATAGTGGCGCGCTTCACCGTCGAGCGTGAGCGGCCAGGGCGGATCTTCGGGTAACGTCGAGACGCTCAACTCATTTACCGACAAATAGCGTACAAAGCGTCCCTCCCTCGGAAAATCCTGCAGTTCGCTGACTAAATCGGGCAACGCCGTCGCGGTGAGGAAGTCTTTCACCACAAGAACATCCAGCAGTCCATCATCTAATTTAGCCTTTGGGGCTAATACCTGACCTCCCCCTGACTGTCGGCCGTTGCCAATCGCCAGCAATAGCAGCGATGCCGATTCTTCTTGGTCGCGCCAGTGTAGCGTGCCACGATAGCAACGATGCCGCCATGCCTTGACGGCTCCCATTAAGGAATAGGCCCCCCCACCTAGCATGCGCTTGAGCATTTTAGGGGTCGACGAGGTAATTTCAGCGCCAAAGCCACCGGTCATCATATTGACGTAATAGCTAGTCTCCGACGTAGTGTCGCCCTCGGCACACAGCTTGACGACATCAATAGGGTAATCGGACAGCGACCACGCCGCTGAGAGTGCTTCTTTCGGCTCCAACGGCAAGCCGACCGAGGTGGCAAAGTCATTTGCACTACCCAGAGGCACAACACCCAACACGGGCCGTTGCGCCTTATCTAGGCGCATCAGCCCGTTTATTACCTCATTGACGGTACCATCCCCGCCGCAGGCAACGACATGGGTCATCCCCATGTCGACTGCCACTTCGGCGAAATGTGCTGCGTCACCTGCTTCCCATGTTACCCGAACACTGATCGGCATCCCTGCCTTTCGCTGCTCAGCCACTGCTTCACGTAGCGCCGTATTACCGGCAGATTTACCATTAACAATGAGTAAAAAACGCTGCTGTGTTGTTGTCACTGAGATTTCCTTTCGTTATCTCTCCATCGGGTTCGTCATGCCAGCGCCTTTTCCACCACCTCGTACACATTACTCGAGAGGGGTTCACGTTGGATGCGTTCAAGCTGTGACCGCATCAAGCCCTGTCGTGTTTCATCGAATCGCTGCCAACGAGTCAACGGGGTGATCAAACGCGACGCTATTTCAGGGTTCAGGCGGTTCAGCTCAATCACCACATCGGCCAACAGCGCATACCCTTGTCCATCCAAACGGTGGAAATTCACCCGGTTTTGGGCAAAGGCACCAATTAGGGCCCGCACGCGGTTGGGGTTTTTCAGCGAGAAGGCAGGGTGCGCCATCAAGTACTTCACCCGGTCGAGTACATCCGACTGAGGACGCGAAACCTGAATGGTAAACCATTGGTCCATCACTAATGGGTCGTGAGCCCACTTTTCACCGAAGGTTTTGAGCGCCGGCGACGAGAGATCGTCGCGATCGCTGTGAACCAGCAGCGTCAAGGCGTGGCGCACATCGGTCATGTTGTGGTTTGCCGCAAACTGACCCTCGCATAGCGCCACGCCCTGCTCGTCTTCAATCGACATTAGGTAGCTGAGCGCTACGTTCTTCAGGCTACGCTGGGCAATTTGCTCAGGCGTAGGGGCATAAGGTTCACTCGAAATATTGGCCTCAAAGGTGGCCATGAATTCATCGCGCAGCGCCATCGCCAGTGATTGCCGGACGAATTCTCGCGCCGCATGAATAGCATCAACGTCGACAATCGGCTGCTGCTCAGCGATGTATGCCTCAGAAGGTAGCGTGAGCATTTCAGCAAGTACCGCCTTGTCCGCCGGTGCATTGGCTAATAATGAGCGAAAGGCCTCAATAACCCGGCTGTCCATCACCTTTTCCACACCGTTACGATGCGCGGCAATCAAATCGTCAAGTGCCAGCATGGCCAGCCGCTGCCCGGCATCCCAGCGATTAAATCCGTCGCTATCATGGGTCAACAGAAAAGCAAGGTCTTCACGCGAATACGGGAAATGCAACTTCACTGGCGCGGAGAAGTTACGCAGTAGCGAAGGCACCGGCGCTTCTGCAACATCGGTAAACACGAAGGTCTGCTCGTCATCGCGGAGATGTATTACCGTCTCTTTACCGAGCTTTTCTCCCTCCAAAGAGAGCGTCAACTCTTGGCCAGACTTAGTGCCCACCAAGCCCATGGCAACGGGAATGTGCAACGGCGATTTGTCCACTTGGCCAGGTGTCGCGGGAGTTCGTTGGCGTAGCGTCAAATGGTATTCACCGTGGGTGTAATCATACTCACCGTGAGCATCAATCTCCGGCGTACCCGCCTGGGAGTACCAACGCATAAACTGACTGAGATCAAGCCCCGAGGCCTTCTCCATGCAACTGACAAAATCTTCAATGGTGACGGCTTGCCCGTCAAAGCGTTCGAAGTAACGATCAGCTCCCTGCCGGAAAGCTTCCCAGCCGACCAGGTTGCACAACATCCGGACGATTTCAGCGCCCTTTTCATAAATCGTCAGGGTATAGAAATTAGTGATTTCAATGTAATGATCGGGACGAACCGGGTGGGCCGTCGGGCCTGCATCCTCGGCAAACTGTGCCGTACGGAAAAACGACACATCTTGAATTCGCTTCACCGGCGCGGAGTTGGTCTCGGCGGAAAAACATTGATCACGAAACACCGTAAAACCCTCTTTCAAAGAGAGCTGAAACCAGTCGCGGCAAGTCACGCGGTTGCCCGACCAGTTATGGAAATACTCGTGGGCAACGATGCCTTCGACGGTCTGAAAGGCCGCGTCGGTAGCGGTATCGGGATGGGCCAAAACGGCCGCCGAGTTAAAAATATTGAGGCCTTTATTTTCCATCGCCCCCATATTGAAGTCGTTAACCGCCACGATCATGAACAGATCCAGGTCATATTCGCGCCCGTAAGCCTGCTCATCCCATGCCATGGCTCGCTTGAGCGAGCCCATGGCATGGTCGGTTTTGGCTAGATTCTCTTCTTCCACCCAAAGCTGAAGGGTCACTTCGCGACCGGACTGGGTGGTGAAGCGATCTTCTACCTTCTGTAAATCCCCGGCGACCAAAGCAAACAGGTAACAGGGTTTGGGATGAGGATCTTCCCAGGTTGCAAAGTGGCGGCCATCTTGGAGATCGCCTTGTTCAACCGGGTTGCCGTTGGCAAGCAGAATGGGTTCGCGCTGGCGATCGCCGATAACGGTCACTTTAAAGGTCGACATCACATCCGGGCGATCAGGATAAAAGGTGATGCGACGAAACCCCTCGGCTTCGCACTGGGTGCAAAACATGCCATTGGACTGATAGAGGCCTTCCAAAGCGGTATTGTCCTTAGGCGAGAGTTCCACATCGCTTTCCAGCGTGAAGCGCGCTGGCACCCGATCAATCCGCAGCCCCGCTTCGGTTAACTGATAATCGCTACTGGCCAACGGGGTACCGTCAATCGACAACGCCTGAAGGGTAAGCTGCTCGCCATCCAGTTGGAGTGGCGTGGCAGCATCGACACTAGCCTGGCGCTCAATCTGTAATCGTGCTTTAACTCGAGTTGCGGCGGGGTCAAGATCAAACGTCAGCTCGGTATGGGTCACCCGGTAGGCGGGGGGCTGGTAATCGCTTAAATAAACCGGCTGCGGATCAGACATGATGCGAAACTCCTTTATGGTCGGTGCTGTTATTGTCGGCGCAAAGAGGCGGTTAAGGCGTCGGGTCAATCGCGGAAATTGTCAAATTGCAGGGGCAGGTCGGGCCCTTCTTCACTGCGCAATAACGCCATAACGCTTTGTAAGTCATCACGCTTTTTACCCGTGACACGCACTTTCTCGCCTTGAATTTGCGCTTGAACTTTTAGCTTACTGGCCTTGATACGCTTCACGACGTCCTTCGCCTCGCTTTGATCCAACCCTTGCTTGAGCGCCACTTCCTGACGGGCTTTAACACCGGATAGAACGGGCTCTTGGGCATCCATGCAGCGTGCATCAATACCTCGAGCAATTAAGCGGTTACGCAGCACATCCAGCATCTGTTTGAGTTGAAAATCGACCTCGGCTTCGAGTTGGACAGTGTCTTTCTCAAGCGTGAAAGACGCATCTACCCCTTTGAAATCAAAGCGTGATTGGACTTCGCGGTTGGCTTGGTCGACGGCGTTCGACGCTTCGTGCTGATCAAACTCGGACACAATATCAAATGAAGGCATAGGCAAATTCCTGACAAGACATGACCCACTATTCTAGAGCAGCCAGCCCCCTACCGGCCAATTCTGTTCGCTGAAATAGCCAAAATATCGAATCAACACCAACTTATCGTTAAATAAACGAGACTGCGCCTTGATGTTAAAGCGCAATTGAATCGCTTAGGCTGGCGAACTGGAACGCCATATTCGACACCGAGGAAATCGCATGACTGACCGCAATACACGCCACAAAGCTTCGATGGAAAAACTCAAGGCGCGTGTCGATGAGAAAGTTGCAGAGGCTACCGAGCAGCGCGGCTTACTGCTAATTAACACCGGCAATGGCAAGGGTAAAACGACCGCTGCCTGGGGCACCGTGACCCGCGCCCTTGGCTATGGCTACAAAGTTGGCGTTGTACAATTTATCAAAGGATTGTGGGAATGCGGCGAACGCAACCGCTTGGAGGAAGACCCCAACCTAAGCGTTGCTATCATGGCCACCGGTTTCACTTGGGAGACACAAAACCGTGAAGCAGACACCGAGGCATGCCACGCCGTTTGGCAAGACGCAGAGAAAATGCTCGCCGACCCAGACACCTACCTAGTGGTGCTCGATGAGATCACTTACATGCTTAAGTTTGGCTATCTGGATATCGCCACGGTCAAGCAAGCACTGGATAATCGGCCGCGTGAACAAACCGTCATTATCACCGGGCGCAACGCTCACCGTGAACTTGTCGCCATGGCGGACACGGTGACCGAGATGCAGGAGGTACGCCATGCCTTTAACAACGGCATTCAAGCGCGTCGGGGCATCGACTTTTAACCGCTACTAGAAAATAAAAAGGGGCGACCCTGTCGCCCCTTTTTTCGCCTTACCGCAACACCTGTGCTGTCGATACCTTGCTTGCTTACCCGTCGAACGGATTACGCAGCACAATAGTTTCAACACGGTCAGGGCCGGTGGAAATAATGTCGATGCTGGTGCCAACCTGTTCTTCCAGGAAACTAATGTAGGCGCGCGCATTGGCAGGCAGGTCTTCGACTTTTTTAACGCCCAGCGTCGACTCTTTCCAGCCCGGCAAATCCTCATAAAGCGGTTCGATGGCTTCGTAGCCTTCTGAATCGACTGGCGTATCAAGTACGTCGCCGTCCTTGCTGCGGTAGCCCACACAAACGCGAATGTTTTCCAGGCCGTCGAGGACATCAAGCTTGGTCAGACAGATACCCGACACTGAGTTAATTTGCACCGCATGGCGCAGCGCTACAGCATCGAACCAGCCACAACGGCGCGGGCGGCCGGTAGTCGCGCCGAACTCATGGCCTTTTTCCGCCAGATGGCGCCCGTGGTCGTCAAATAGCTCGGTGGGAAACGGGCCTGAGCCTACACGAGTGGTGTAAGCTTTGGTGATCCCTAACACATAATCGAGATATAAAGGCCCGACACCGGAACCCGTCGCCGTTCCGCCAGCAGTGGTATTTGAGCTGGTCACGAACGGGTAGGTGCCGTGGTCGATATCCAACAAAGAGCCTTGGGCCCCCTCAAAGAGGATATTCTCTCCGGCTTTGCGCAGGTCATGCACCATGCTCACTGTGTCGCGAACCATCGGGCGCAGCTCGTCTGCCATCTGCATGGCTGTGTCGAGCACTTCCTGGAAGTCAACGGCTGGCTCGCCGTGGTAATTAACCAGGACGAAATTGTGGTAGTCGAGCACTTCGCCCAGCTTAGAGGCGAAGCGTTCGCGGTGAAGCATATCGCCTAACCGTAAACCACGGCGGGCCACTTTATCTTCATAGGCGGGACCAATGCCCCGGCCTGTCGTGCCAATTTTGGCAATTCCGCGAGCTTTTTCACGCGCTTGGTCCAAGCGAACGTGATACGGCAAAATCAACGGGCAGGCGGGCGACAAACGTAGCCGTTCTCGCACCGGCACGCCCTTTTCCTCAAGCTCACGAATCTCTTTGATCAGCGCTTCCGGTGAAAGCACGACGCCATTGCCGATAATACAGGTCTTATCAGGCCGCAACACGCCAGAAGGAATGAGGTGAAGCACGGTTTTTTCACCGTCAATGACCAGCGTATGACCGGCGTTATGGCCGCCCTGAAAACGCACCACCGCCGCTGCTGATTCGGTCAGCAAGTCAACAATTTTGCCCTTGCCTTCATCGCCCCACTGGGTTCCCAGGACTACGACATTCTTACCCATTATGCACTCGTCTCTTGTGTCAGGGCCGTTGGCTGCCAACGACCGTCGATAAACTCAAGACGGCGGTCACAATCGTGTTCCGCCGGTCCCGTGCGCTGCCCTGGCAGCGCCTGAATTACCCGCTCGCCCTGCGCACGCAGTGCGACGATGGCAGCATCAAGCGACGCGGCCTGCTCTGCGGGCGCCCAAATGGCACCTCTTTCCGATGTAGCAATGTCCAGAGAAGCCAATTGCTTCAAGTCCATCGAAAAGCCGGTAGCTGGACGCGCACGACCAAAGGCACGCCCGGTATCATCATAGCGCCCGCCTTTCGTCAGCGCATGACCATAACCTGGCACATACGCCGCGAACATCATCCCCGTGTGGTACTGATAGCCGCGCAACTCTGCCAGATCAAAATACAGCGATACATCAAACTGTGCCAACACACCTTGATAGAGGGCGTCTAGTTGGTCCAATGCCGCCACCACTGATGCGGGCGCACCGGCCAAGCGCTCTCGGGCGTGAAGCAAAATCTCAGCATCACCATGCAAATCACCAAGGGCTAGCAGCATCTCGGCGATCGCGGGATCGTTTACGCTGGCACTAACTTGCTCGGCCAATAGCCCCGGAGACTTAAGCGCCAAGGCGTCAAATAACAACGCTTCTTGCTCAGCATTTACGTCAGCGGCTTCCACTAGGCTTCGGTAAATGCCGATATGCCCTAGCGCCAAATGGATTTCTTTCGCACCCGCTGCCTGCAGGCTCGACAATGCCAGATGGATAATCTCTTTATCGGCATCCAAACCGGCATGACCAAACAGCTCAACACCCACCTGGACCGGGCTTCTTCCACCCTGGTGCTGGTCGGCTTTAGCGCGCAGGACGTTGGTGCAATAGCACAGTCTCACCGGCCCCTTGCGCTTGAGCGAATGGGCATCCATCCGTGCTACCTGCGGCGTAACATCCGCTGATGCGCCCATCATCCGCCCCGTCAATTGATCGGTCAACTTGAAGGTTTGGAGGTCAAGATCGGTTCCCGTTCCGGTAAGCAGAGAATCCAGAAACTCTACCGGGGGCGGCATGACTTGGTCATAGCCCCAGCAGTGGTATAGATCCAGCAACGTGCGGCGTAGCTCTTCCATACGGCTTGCCTGAGGCGGCAGCACTTCGTCCATGCCGTCGGGCAATAGCCAGCGGTCAGCGATGGTCATGTGAACAATCCTGCGAGACGACAATAATGAAGGCCCAATGACGTAGGGCCACAAAAAAACCGGGCGACGCCCGGTTAATAAAGTCTATCACGTTTTGTGACGGGTTGAACCCCGCCGATAGCGACGGGGCCAGCGTTAAACGACTATCCGTCTTCGTCGGGCATGGCACTGCGCAAGTAGCGGAAGAAGTCGCTATCTGGCTCTAGCACCAACAAGTTGTCATCACCCGAGAAGCTCTCACGATAGGCATTCAGGCTACGCCAGAAGGTGAAGAACTCTTGATCCTGACTGTATGCTTCCGAGAAGATACCAGCCGCTTCGGCGTCACCCTCACCACGCAGTGTTTCTGAACGCTCATTGGCCTGCGCAAGCAGAACCTGGCGGCGGCGGTCCGCATTAGCACGAATACGCTCGGCCTCTTCTTGACCCTGAGCACGCCATTCGCGGGCTTCACGCTCACGCTCTGAGCGCATCCGCTCAAATACGGCTGCCGAGACATCTTCGGGTAAGTCAATGCGCTTGATACGAATATCGCGAATCGCGACGCCAAGCTCATCGCGCATCAAGTCATCCAATTCTTCGGTGGGACCGTCCATCAAGTCATCACGCTGCTCTGCGATGATTTGCTGAAGATTCAGCCGACCAAACTCATTACGCAGACTTTCGTCAACGCGGGGCTGAATCAGACGAGTCGCCATCATTTCATCACCCGATGTCGCTTCGTAGTAGCGCGTCGGGTTGATGACTTGCCATTTCACATAGGAATCGACAATTACCGCTTTCTGCTCAAGGGTCAGATAACGGCTGGTATCGGTATCCAGCGTCAGCAGGCGTGTATCGAAGGTACGCACAGTCTGCGCAATCGGTATTTTAGCGTGCAGGCCTGGCTGGATATTTTCCTCGACAACTTCACCGAAGCGAAGTTTAACCGCACGCTCGGTTTCGTCGACGACGTACAGCGTATTGCTGGCAAGCCACGCGACGGCGGCGATGCCGCCAACGACTAGCAGGGATCGATTATTAATCATTTACCGGCCCTCCCTGCGGATGGAGCTACTACTTGATGAGGAACTACTGCCTGAACTGGTGTTACGCAGACGCTCCAACACTTGAGGGTCAACACCATCACTGCTGCTGCCTTCCGACGAACGGCCGGAGCTGCCCTGACCACGGTTTAACTGCTCAAGGGGTAAATACATCATCGGCGCGTTGTCACTCACATCCAGCAGCACCTTGGGCGTTTCGCCAAACACATCTTCAATGGCATCGATGTACATCCGCTCACGCATAATATCGGGCGAATTCTCGTACTCGGCAAGCAGCGAATTAAAGCGGTTTGCCTGACCCTGGGCTTCAGCCACTACCGACTCACGGTAACCTTGACCTTGCTCGACCACACGCTGCGCCTGACCCTGGGCTTCAGGAATAATCGCGTTAGCGTATGCCATGCCTTGGTTAATCGTGCGCTGGCGATCTTCACGAGCACGAATAACGTCATCAAAGGCATCAATAACGGGCTCAGGAGCCGTTGTCGATTCGATGTTGATCGTTTGCAGCTGAATACCGGCGCCGTAGTTATCCAGATAGGACTGCAGGCGGCTAGTCACCGAGCTACCCAAAATCTCACGGCCCGAGGTCAGGATATCGATCATGTCGGTACCCCCCACCACATGACGCAGCGCCGAATCGAGCGCGTTATCAATCGACAATTCCGGGTCGCGAACGTTAAGTACGAAATCACGCGGGCTGGCAACTCGATACTGAGCAGAAATTTCCACTTCGACGATGTTTTCGTCGCGGGTTAGCATCGATTGCGTTTGCGTCAGCGAGCGAACGCGCGTGACGTTTACCATCCGCACTTCATCGATTAAAGGCGGATGCCACTGCAGGCCTGGATTCACAATGTCTTGATATTCGCCAAAGCGTAATACGACACCACGCTCGGATTGGTCCACCAAGTAAAAGCCCATCGCGGCCCAAATAGCCAACGCGACGATAGTCAATAAGGCTGGGAGTGCCAGGACATTACGGGGCTTACCGCCTCCGCCACCTTTCTTACCACCACCTGATTTTTTGCCACCGCCAAATACGCCGCTAAGTTTTTCCTGAAACTTTTTCAGCGCTTCATCGAGGTCTGGAGGGCCTTGGTTATTGCCTCCTTTGTTACCGTTATTGTCGTCGTTATTGCCACCACGGTTTCCACCGCCGTCGCTGCCACCACGTCGGCCACCACCACTCCAGGGGTCATGCTGGTTGCCACCACCAGGCTCATTCCAGGCCATACTTCGTCTCCACTGAGGTATTCACTCACGCTCATGCCCCGACGTTAACACGGGGCCACAGCGCGTTTTAGTATTATTACGATACGGAGCTTATTCGGTCACTGTCCAAACTCTCAGGCCAGCCATTTTAACGAGGCTCACCACTCTTTCGTTTCGCGCAACTCTAAGGGTAAGTAGGTATTGGCGCGCTCGCCTAATTGCGCCATCAACTGGTTAAAATCACGGCGTGGCAAGCGCACATCCAGCACCGAACGCCCTTGGTCGTCAAACGCTTCCTCCCGCACGGCATTCAGTTCGTGAAGGCCAGCGCGCAATTTGCCTTGCTCAGGGGCAAGCGTTAACGAGAAACCAATGACATCGCTTGCCAAGCGCTCAGTGAGTGCTTCGTGAAGCAGGTCAAGGCCTTTGCCTTGCTGCGCCGAAAGCCATACGACCTCAGGAAGCCCCTGCCCGTCGCGCTCGATGCGCGGGGCGCTATCCAGCTTGTCGATTTTATTCATGACTTTCAGAACCGGTACGTCATCGGCACCAATTTCTTCTAGCACTCGCTCGACTTGCTCGACGTTGAGGTCACGATCAGGGTCGGCGGCGTCGATGACATGCACCAGAAGCGTCGCTTCAGCGGCTTCCTGAAGCGTCGCCTGAAATGCTTCAACCAGTTTGTGCGGCAGGTGCCGGATAAAACCAACGGTGTCGGCCATTACGACAGGCCCTACGTCCTCAATTTCCAAGCGCCGGAGCGTTGGGTCAAGCGTTGCAAACAGCTGGTCGGCAGCATACACGTCTGACTGCGTTAACGCATTGAAGAGCGTTGACTTCCCCGCGTTGGTATAACCTACCAACGAGACACTATGGATTTCGGCCCGAGCGCGGGCGCGACGGTTCTGCTCACGCTGACTGCGCACTTTATCAAGACGTTTGTGAATCGATTTAATACGACCACGTAGCAGTCGACGATCAGTTTCCAGCTGCGTTTCACCCGGGCCACGCAGGCCAATACCGCCTTTTTGGCGCTCTAGGTGGGTCCACCCGCGTATCAGGCGAGTGGATACATATTCAAGCTGGGCAAGCTCAACTTGTAGCTTACCTTCGTGGGTGCGTGCTCGCTGTGCAAAGATATCAAGAATCAAGCCCGTGCGATCTAATACGCGGCACTTGAGTTCACGTTCCAGATTACGTTGTTGCGAGGGACTTAAACCGTGGTTAAAGATAACCAGCTCAGCCTGGTGAGCTGCGAGCATTGCCCGCAGCTCTTCCAACTTGCCTGACCCAATAAAGGTGCGAGAATCAGGACGCTGTCGGCTAGCCGTGAGCAATGTCGCAGGCTCTGCACCAGCAGAGCGTACGAGTTCTAAAAACTCACCCGGGTCTTCACGCGCTTGTTCATCTTGAAAATCAACGTGAACAAGGATTGCCGTTTCACCGGCTTCGGGGCGTTCAAAAAACAATCAATACCTCGTGGACTGTTTTGCGGATCCCACCGAGTTACTCATCGACGTCCGGAGCGGCCGGATCTTGTACAGGTAAACGCACATTTCGCGATGGCACTACGGTCGAAATCGCATGTTTATAAACCATCTGACTGACGGTATTGCGCAACAAGATGACAAACTGGTCAAACGATTCGATCTGGCCCTGCAATTTAATGCCGTTCACCAGAAAAATAGAGACCGGAATGCGCTCCTTGCGCAAAATGTTCAGGTACGGGTCTTGAAGGGACTGCCCTTTGGACATGTTGCTCTCCCTAAAACTGTCGTTGGGGTTGATTATGGATGGCGTGCCCAACTGGTGCTACGCCGACATCTTGTTGCCCGAAAGGCCAGCTCACTCGGCCACTCGAAAACATCACTTACGAAACATCTATCTTACGCTAAGCACCGCTTTCGCGCACGAGTTTCAGCACCTTATCCAAGGGGTTGGCCTGCAGGGGGTCTATCCATTGCAGTGACGGCCAACGCCTTAGCCAGGTAATTTGACGCTTAGCCAGCTGTCGTGTGGCAATAATGCCGCGCTCAACCAGTGTATCGCCATCATAGCGACCGTCCAGATATTCCCAAACCTGTCGGTAGCCAACGCTTTTCATCGCTGGCAAATCGCCATGCAGGTCATTGCGTTGTTTGAGGGCGGCGACCTCATCTATCAAGCCCTCTTGCAACATTAATTCAAACCGCTGCGCAATTCGCTGGTGTAATACCGCACGTTCAGCGGGCAACAGCGCTATCGACAGCACACGCCATGGAAAGGTTTCAGGCCGCTGCTCAGCCCAAAGCTCGCTCATGGGTCGGCCGCTCGCGTAATACACTTCCAAAGCACGCATGAGCCGTTGCGGATCGTTGGGATGAATACGCTGAGCAGCAAGAGGATCAACGTCTGAGAGTGTTCGGTGCAGCGCTGAAAGCCCTTCTGCCTGCCACTGCGCCTCCAACCCTTGGCGGATAGACGCATCCGCCGAGGGTAGATTGGCGACGCCTTCAACCAAGTGTTTGTAGTAAAGCATGGTACCGCCTACCAGCAGCGGCACTTGACCCTCCGCGCTGATTTGTCGCATCTCATTGAGCGCGTCGCGGCGAAAATCCGCCGCCGAATATGGCTCAGCCGGGTCGCGTATATCGATTAATCGGTGAGGCGCACGGGCAAGCTCGTCGGCACTTGGCTTGGCGCTGCCGATGTCCATCCCCCGGTACACCATCGCCGAATCGACACTGATCAGTTGGTGGCCCAGCCGCTCATGCAGCGCCATTGCCATATCGGTTTTACCGGCTGCGGTCGGCCCCATTAAAAAAATCGCCCAAGGGCGTGTATCAGCCATGCGCTGGTAGAACTCCGCTAACTATCAAAATCTAACCATCAACAAACACACCGATATAATCGCTACTGACCACGCATAAACAGCCGGTCCAGTGCCTTTAGATCCATTTGCGTCCAGGTAGGACGCCCATGATTACACTGGTCGCTTCGTTCAGTACGCTCCATATCGCGCAGTAGCGCGTTCATTTCATCTACCGTCAGTCGTCGGTTGGCTCTCACACTACCATGACAAGCCATGGTGGAAAGCAGCTCGTGAATCCGCGCTTCGACTTGGTGCGAACGCCCAAAGCGTGCCAACTCTTCAAGCATTTCACGCACCAAAGCCTCAGGATCCGCCTGGGCAAGCAAGGCCGGGAGTTGCCGTACCAACAGGGTTTCAGGGCCGGCCACATCCAGCTCCACCCCAAGCTTGGCAATCGCCTCGCGTTCGCTTTCCACGGTGGCCACTTCAGCACGACTGGCCGCCAGCGACACGGGCACAAGTAGCGGTTGTGTGTCGACTCCCTGGGCCGCCGCAAGCTGATTTTTCATCCGCTCATAGACAATCCGCTCGTGGGCAGCGTGCATGTCTACCAGCACTAAGCCATGAATGTTCTGCGCCAGGATATAAATCCCATGAAGCTGCCCCAAAGCAAAACCTAACGGTGGAGCGCTGGTGGGGTCATTGTGCGGCATACTCAGTGGTGGCGCTTCGCGCACTTCCCCGTCCTCAAGAGGCGTGCTTTCTTGGGCGGCTGCCTGAGGTGTTAACAACGTCTCTTCGTGATTGGGGTGCAGCGCTTGGTAGCCCTGCATAAAGCGGCGCACCCGCTCACCGCCGGGATGTCGATCGGCCGGAGGGGAAAGCGCCATCCCCTGCTGCTGCCAGCGCGCCGAATCGTCGGGCGCCGTCTCAGCCACTGCGGGGTCCGAGGCCGAGGCGGCATGGGAGTCTTCCGTACTAGGTCGCGCATCGGCCAAACAGTGGTGCAAACTGGAGTAAAGAAAGTCATGCACCATGCGGCCATCGCGGAAACGCACCTCGTGTTTTGTGGGGTGAACATTAACATCCACCACATCAGGATCAAGCGTTAAGTAAAGTACGAAAACAGGACGGCGGCCATTAAAAAGCACGTCGCGGTACGCTTGGCGAACGGCATGAGCAACCAGCCGGTCGCGTACAACACGGCCATTAACAAAAAAGTACTGCTGGTCCGCCTGAGAGCGTGAATGAGTCGGCAAGCCTACCCAACCACTTAAACGCAGCCCGCCCGCCTCGCGCTCGATATAGCGCGCGTGCTCAATAAAGTTTTTGCCAAGTAACGAGGCAATCCGCCGTTCACTAGCCGAAGGCGTTTGCCCTGGCGGCAACTGATGCACCACTTTTTGGTTATGCCGTAGGGTCCAGGCGATGTCGTAACGCGATAAAGCCTGGCGACGAAACGCTTCCTCAACGTGAGCAAATTCCGTTTTTTCGGTGCGCAGAAATTTACGCCGCGCCGGGGTATTAAAAAACAGATCACGGACCGACACACTGGTGCCCCGCGGATGTGGCGCTGGCGTCACCCGGGCTTCCATCCCGCGCCCTTCCGCTACTACACGCCATCCTTGGCGCGGATCGTCCAGCGCGTTAGACACCAGTTCCAGGCGCGAGACCGAGCTAATCGACGCCAGCGCCTCACCGCGAAACCCCAGCGAGCTGACCCCTTCCAGATCTTCCAGGCTATCGATTTTGCTAGTGGCGTGCCGGGCAAGCGCCAGCGGCAAATCCTGCTCGCTGATACCTACGCCATCATCGCGAACTTTGATAAGCCTGGCACCGCCTGCCTCAATATCCACCTCGATGCGCTGGCTACCTGCATCAATGGCGTTTTCAATCAGTTCCTTGGTCACGGAGGCCGGACGCTCAACCACTTCTCCAGCAGCAATTTGGTTGGCCAACCGGGGATCCAATACGTGTATACGCGGCATAGCGGGCGTCGTTTCAGACAATTCGGCACCTCATGAACTGGGAATACGCAGCACTTGCCCCACCCGGAGGGCGTCACCGTTGAGGTCGTTGGCCTGCTTTAGCTGGTTCACCGGCACGCCATGGCGTACCGCTATCGCCGAGAGCGTATCACCGGACTGAATCCGATACTCATCGCCACTCGGGCTGCGTTGATTATCCCGCTGCCATGCCAACAGACTAGCCGGCGGGGGGTAACGCTCAAAATGGTTTTGCAGACCGCCCATAATCGCTTCGGAGACGCCTTGCTGATGTATAGGGTCGCGTAACCGCCGCTCTTCGTCAGGGTTGGATATAAAGCCAACCTCAACCAATAGCGAGGGGATATCAGGCGACTTGAGCACCATAAACCCCGCCTGTTCGACCCGCGATTTATGCAGTCGATTCACCCGGCCTAGCTGATCAAGCACCTGCCCGCCAATCGACAGCGAGTCGTTGAGCGTCGCCGTCATGGTCAAATCCAGCAGCACACCACGCAATACCTCATCTTTATCGCGCAGTGACAGGTTGCCATCCACCCCGCCAACCAAGTCGGAGCGGTTTTCGCTATCGGCCAGCCACTGCGCCGTTTCTGAGGTGGCACCACGCTGAGAAAGCGCATACACCGAACTGCCCTGGGGGCGTGGGCTGTTAAATGCATCGGCGTGAATGGATACAAAAAAATCAGCTTTTTGGTCGCGGGCAAGCTGTGTTCTCTGGCGCAAGCCGAGATAATAATCGCCATCACGAACCAGCACGGCTTTAAAACCATCGACCGCATTGATGGTGTCCGCCAGCCGCTGGCTAATGTCCAGCACCACGTCTTTTTCGCGGTTACCTGACGGGCCAATCGCCCCTGGGTCTTCACCCCCGTGGCCCGCATCCACCGCGATGATAATATCGCGCTTAGGATGTGGTTTGGCTTCTTCGGATGCCGACGACGAGTCCGCCTCTTCGTCCGATGAAGCCGTTTGTTGAGGATCGTCGACCTGACTCTGGGCGCTAGCACGTTGCGCTTGAATTTCCTGCTCGCGAATCATCGCCTCGATAGGATCGATGGGGTTTTCCACCGCGCTTTCGCCGGGGTATTCCAGATCAACCACCAGCCGGTGTCCGTACTGATCGTTCGGCGCCAAGGTGAAATGACGCGGCTCAACCTCCCGATTGAGCTCAAGCACCACCCGCAACCCATTACCTTCACGGCTACCGGTGCGCACGTCGCTAATCGCGCTGTCGTCAAGTGACAGGCTATCGGCATCGGTGTCCATCTGAGTGTCGTCCAGGTCGATGACCAGCCGGTCAGGATCATCTAAAGAAAATACGTTGGCCGGTGCTGCTTCCGATAAATCAAACACCAAGCGCGCATGATCCGGGGCCGCCCAGAGCCGCATTCCTTCCACGGTTGCCGCCTGGAGAGAAGTCCCCACCCCTGCGGCGATGACCGCTATGGCGCTGAGCACCACCCGGCGCAGTGAAATCGCTTTGCTCATCCTTGCACTTAACACCATCACGCTCACGACCATTGAAATACACCGCCCTGTTGGGAATAGCCCGACATGCGATCGCTTAACGCAGTCAGCACAGTGACGCCGAAGTCACTCCCGGCGCTTAGCTGGGCCCTACGGCCGGGCTCAACCACCGCTAATTGAAGGCGAATATCCGGCGCCGGCAGCCAACCGGCGCCACGGCTAGGCCATTCGATCAAGCACAGCGCATCATCAGCCAACACGTCTCGGCCACCAATAAATTCAAGCTCTTCAGGGTCAGATAACCGGTACAGATCCAAATGATAAAGCCTGCGGCCGTCGAGCTCGTAGGGCTCAACCAGCGTGTAAGTAGGGCTTTTTACCGCCCCTTGATAGCCATAGGCACGCAATACGCCACGCGTAAGCGTCGTTTTACCTGCACCCAAGTCGCCTTCCAGATAAATACGCCCGCGTCCTTGCAATACGTTACCCAGGATTTCGCCAAACGCTACCTGAGCCTCTTCATTATCCAGTTGCACCTGCATGTAGGCTGCCTTCACGGGTTAATTAATTCTCGCGCATAGGATGCCAGATCACTCGCCAGCAAGCCACGCTCACCGCACGCAGCCGCCGCCCGATCCGCCGCCAAGGCGTGCACCAAAGTACCCAACCAGGCACTGGTTTCGATATCACCGCGTTGGGCGATCAGCGCACCCAGCATACCGCTTAGCGCATCGCCCATACCGCCGCTGGCCATGCCCGGATTACCGTAGGGACACACCATCAAACCGCCCGGGCCAGCCACCAAGCTGCCTGCACCTTTCAAGATAACCACGCCGCCTCTGGCGCGCTGAAGGGCCTGAGCCGCCGCTGGCCGGTCCGCCTGCACATCCTCCACCGAGCAGCCCAATAAGCGGGCCGCCTCACCAGGATGGGGCGTGAGTACCCAATCGTCGCGGCGCAAATCCGGCCAGTGACGAGCCAGCAAGGTCAGCCCATCGGCATCCACTACCAGCGGCACGGTGGCGTGCAAAGCACTCTGCAGGATGGCCTGCCCCCAAGCAGCCTGACCAAGCCCGGGACCAACAACCACGGCATCCGCCTGCTTTGGAAGCTCACTGGCCTCAGCGCCGCCGCGAACCGCATGAGCCATCACTTCCGGACAACGCACTAAGCTTGCAGTAATATGCTCGGCAACGGTTGCCAGGCTGACTTTCCCCGCACCTAAACGCGCTGCCGCTTGAGACGCCAGCAGCGCGGCGCCGCCAAAGCCGGGGGCGCCGCCCATAACTAACACATGCCCCATGCGGCCTTTATGGCTGGTACGCAAACGCGGAGTGAAAGCCTCACTGAGCAAGGCGTCATCCAGGCGCCACGCGTAGGGTGGAATATCGAAAAACGCCTGGGCTTTCACGCTCAGCGGACGAAAGTCGATTTCGCCTGTATAGGCCGGCGCCTCGCCTGTATGCAGGCCAATTTTATCGCCAATAAAGGTGACGGTGCATGCCGCTTCTACCGCTATGCCAAGCACCGCGCCGGTATCGGCGGCCAACCCCGACGGAATATCAATTGACAGTACCGGCTGAGGCGCGGCGTTGATCAGCTCAATCGCCCGTTGGTAGCGCCCTGTTACCGCGCCACTTAGACCCGTTCCCAATAGCGCATCAACAATGACTTCTCCGGACAATACGACCCCGGGGTGCCACTCTTCACAGCTCACACCAGCCTGACTGGCCAGTTGGGCAGCACGAAAGGCATCATCCTGTAGTTCGTCCAGCGGCTTTAAAGCAATGCGCTGAACTTTAAGTCCCGACTGCATCGCCAGCGCCGACAACACATGACCATCACCACCGTTATTGCCGCTTCCGCACAGCACTGTAACACTACGCGCCTGAGGCCAGCGGGAGCGAAAGCTATGCCAGGCACTGGAGGCCGCGCGTTGCATTAAGGCAAAACCATCAATTCCCCCGGCAATCGTACGCCTATCCAACTCGCGCACTTGAGCCGCTTTATAAAGAGGGCGTAACGTAGAGGTTATTAAGCGAGACACGATCTCTCCTTTCGCATGTTGTGATGGCCAGCAATGCGTTAGCATAGCGCGGCTGACGCCTAACCGTTGAGTATCAACGCCCAATTTTCTCTGGCTTTTCTTTTTTTGCGACGAAGCGGCGCGCCCCATGCTTTCAGACAATACCCTTGCCGAACTTGCTGAGCTCATCAAAACCTGGGGGCGTGAGCTCGGCTTCCAGCAGGTCGGCATTACCGACACTCGACTGGACACCCATGAAACACACCTCAACGCCTGGCTGGACAAAGGTTACCACGGCGAAATGGGTTTCATGGCCAAGCACGGCACCAAACGTACCCGCCCGGACGAGCTAGAGCCCGGCACGCAGCGGGTCATCAGCGTACGCATGGATTACCTCCCCGCCGAGGTGGAAAGCACCAAGGTACTTGGTCAACCTAATCGTGGCTATGTATCGCGCTACGCCCTCGGGCGGGACTACCACAAACTGATGCGCAAACGCTTGGCGCAGCTGGCCAAACAGATCGAACAAGAGGTCGGGGCATTCGGCTACCGGGCATTTGTCGATTCCGCCCCGGTGATGGAACGGGCGCTTGCCCAGAAAGCGGGCCTTGGCTGGTTCGGCAAAAACGCCATGCTGCTCAACCCCAAAGCAGGCTCGCTGTTTTTCCTGGGCGAGCTTTACACTGACCTACCACTACCCGTCGATACGCCGTTTGAAGAGGAACACTGTGGTAGTTGCAGTGCCTGCCGCACCGCCTGCCCCACTGGCGCCATTGTCGATGACAAGGTGATCGACTCACGCAAGTGTATTTCGTACCTGACCATTGAACTGCACGGCGCCATTCCAGTGGAATATCGCCGCGCCATGGGTAACCGCATTTATGGTTGCGACGACTGCCAGCTTGTATGCCCCTTCACCCGCTTTACCCGTGTGACTCAAGAGGAAGACTTCGCGCCGCGCCATGACCTTGACCGCGCCTCGCTTGTCCGCCTGTTTAGTTGGTGTGAAGAAGAATTCCTCGCCAAAACCGCTGGCAGCCCCATCCGACGCATCGGCTACGAGCGATGGTTGCGTAATATTGCTGTAGGCCTAGGCAACGCGCCCTGGAGCGACGCGGTGGAAGCCGCCCTATGGGCACGACGCGCCTACCCCAGCGCCCTGGTTCGTGAACACGTTGCCTGGGCACTGGAAGAGCAGCGCCTTAAGCGCGCCACGCGCATTGCCACTGAAGCGTCTTAGGCGCTGCAGGTATCTATTCCTCTTCGTCACTCTGCGGCTCGAGGAGTAAAAACGTACTGCGATAATGAGAAAGCTCGGCAATTGACTCTTTAATATCGTCCATCGCCAAGTGCACGTTCTGCTTTTTAAATCCAGCCAGTGCGCCAGGGTTCCAGCGTTTGGCCAGCTCTTTGACGGTGGATACATCCAAGTTGCGGTAGTGGAAAAATGCCCACAGTGCTGGCATTTCACGCTCCAGGAAACGCCGGTCCTGATGAATGCTGTTGCCGCACATGGGCGAGGAGCCCGGGGTAACGTACTGACGCAAAAAATCGAGCGTTTGCTGCTCTGCTTCAGCCGTTTCCACCGCACTGGCTTTAACGCGTGCTACCAGACCTGACTCACCGTGTGTCTTTTGATTCCAGTCATCCATGCCAGCCAGCAGGCTATCGGACTGTTTCACGGCGATCACCGGCCCTTCAGCCACAACATTCAAGTGGGCATCAGTGACCAGGGTAGCGACTTCGATAATACGTTCCTTGTTGGGGTCAAGCCCGGTCATTTCCAGATCGATCCAGACCAGTAGGTCGTCACGCGGTGCGGCATGTTCGCTCATAGTGCTCTCCAACGGTGGTGGGGATATCAAGTTACCCAGCGGCAGTTAACAGGTACAATGAACCCATTGTACCGAGCATCGGGTGGTCATGAGCAAACGTAAATTAAGCCGTCAGCAACGTTGGCGGGTCGAGAAGGTTCAGGCAGAACGTGCCCAGCGCGCTGAAAAGCGCGATACGCAAGATGCCGAGAAGCTCGCCGCTGGCGAATACGGCGCCGAACAACCGGGTCGTGTGATGGCGCATTTTGGGCGCACCCTCGAGGTGCGCAATGCCGATGGCACGCCCGTGCGCTGCCACCTGCGCGCCAATATGGATGGCTTGGTGACCGGTGACCGGGTGATCTGGCGGGCAGGTCAAGACTGCTCAGGGGTGGTGGTGGCCCGCGACGAGCGCCATAGCGTGCTCAAGCGCCCAGACGCGCGTGGTTTGCTCAAACCAGTGGCGGCAAATATTGATCAGCTACTCATCGTTTTTGCTGTCGAGCCCGCGCCGCACCCCAACTTGATCGACCGTTATCTAGTCGCCGCCGAAGCCACTGGCATCGCGCCGGTACTAGTGCTTAACAAAACGGACTTGTTGCCGGACGACGGCGGTGAACTCGGCCAGTTGCTTGAGCGCTACCGCTCGCTGGGCTACCCGGTTGTGCGGACTACCACAGCAAGCGACGACGGCCTTAATGCGCTTCGCCAACAGCTAGAGGGGCGTACATCGGTATTTGTCGGCCAAAGCGGCGTGGGCAAATCATCGCTTATTGATTTACTTTTGCCCGATGAAACCCTGCGTATCGGCGCGCTGTCGGAAGATTCACGCAAAGGCACGCACACCACGACGACAGCACGGCTGTACACCATGCGCACTGACGAAGTTACCGATGGTGAGCTGATCGACTCGCCCGGCATTCGTGAGTTTGGGCTGATTCACCTTGATGAACAGACGGTTACCAACGGCTTTATTGAATTCCGGCCGTTTATCGGTCACTGCCGTTTTCGTGATTGCCGCCACCGGGCTGAGCCGGGCTGTGCTTTACTCGAAGCCGTAGAGGCAGGCAAGATTCATCCAGAACGATTTGCCAGCTATCGGCGTATTCTTGATAGCCTGGACGCTGAACCTATAAGGAGTCGCCCATGAGCACCGAGAGCCACTCGTCTGAAACCAACGTGCTACCGCTGATTATTGAACCTGAGCAGCTTCAGGAGTGCCTGGATGACCCACAACTGCTCATCATCGATGTGCCAGTAAACGCCGACAGCTACCGCCAGGGCCATGTCCCCGGTGCTATTTTCCTTGATTTTCGCCATCTCATGCGAGGCGAGGGGGCAGTGCCAAGCGATGTACCCAGTACCGAGGCACTGTCGCGGTTATTCAGCGCGCTCGGCCTCACCCGCGATACCCATGTGGTTGCCTACGACGACGAAGGCGGCGGCTGGGCGGCGCGCCTGCTGTGGACACTGGAGCTTATCGGGCATACCCGCTACTCCTATTTGAACGGCGGCATACACGCTTGGCGCGATGAAGGGCTTGAAGAAACCACCGAGCCCACGGCGCCTATACCAAGCGATTACCAAGCAGAGATACTTAACCCCCAGGCACTGATTACCTGCGACGAGATCAAGCAAAAGCTCGACGACAAGCAGTTTGCCGTTTGGGACGCGCGCTCAAAAGCCGAGTACGACGGCGAGAAAGGTAACAACAAGCATTTGGGTCATATCCCAGGCGCGGTGAATATGGATTGGCTGAACGCCATGGACCGCAACCGGGCGCTGCGTATCCGCGATTACGCCGAACTGGTTACCGAACTGGGTGCGCTCGGCTTGACCCCGGAGATGGAAATCGCCACCCACTGCCAAAGCCACCACCGCAGTAGCTTTACCTGGCTGGTCGGCAAGGCACTGGGCTTTAATATGCGCGGCTATGCGGGATCCTGGGGTGAATGGGGCAACCGCGACGACACACCGATTGAGAAGTGAAAATATTACTGTGACCTTTTCCCAAAAAGCCTTTTCGCTACTCCAATACCCGCTGCCCCACCACGCCATCTCGCGACTAACCGGCAAGTTTGCGCAGTGCGATAACCCCTGGGTGAAAAACACCCTGATTAACGCCTTCATAAAGCGCTTTAACGTGGATATGAGCCAGGCATTGGAGCCGGATCCGGCGGCCTACGCCACCTTCAACGACTTCTTCACTCGCGCGCTGAAAGACGATGCCCGCCCGCTGGAAGAGGGTATCATTAGCCCCGCCGATGGCACGCTTTCTCAGTATGGACGCCTTCAGGCCGGGCAACTGGTGCAAGCCAAGGGGCACACCTACTCCGCGCAAACGCTACTCGGAGGCGATACTGCCCTGGCGGAGGAATTTCTCGGCGGCAGCTTTGCAACGGTGTATCTCTCGCCAAGGGATTACCACCGTGTGCATATGCCGATCACCGGCACGCTACGGGAAATGATTTACGTACCGGGTCGGCTGTTCTCGGTTAACCAGGCCACAGCCAACTATGTGCCCGGGCTATTCGCCCGTAACGAGCGCTTGGTGTGCATCTTTGATACCGAACAAGGTCCGATGGCCATGGTACTGGTCGGCGCGATGATCGTCGCGGCGATTGAAACGGTTTGGTCGGGTCAAGTCACTCCACTTGCTGGACATCCTCAGCGAATGCAGTTTGGTCAACCGATCACGCTTGCCAAAGGCGCTGAAATGGGCCGCTTCAAACTCGGCTCCACCGTGGTGATGTGCTTCGCCAAGTCCGTTAACTTCAATGATCTTCCAACCAATACGATGGTGCAGATGGGCCAACGCCTAGGCGATGGGTAGCCGCTAACAATTAGGCGTTGAGAACGCGAGCACGTCTTCCAGGCGTGCTTTGCCTAGCGCCAGTTGGATCAAGCGGTCAATGCCCAACGCCACACCGGCCCCAGTGGGCATGCCGTGCTCAAGAGCCGCCAGCAGGCGCTCATCCACATCCACTTCCGGCAATCCCAGTCGGCGGCGCTCAGCGTTATCTTCGCTAAAGCGGGCACGCTGCTCATCCGCATCGGTCAGTTCATCGTAACCATTGGCTAATTCAATGCCATTTAGATAGAGCTCAAAACGCGACGCGACCCACTCACCGTCAGCATCCTGATGACGGCGGGCCAGCGATGCCTGACTGGCCGGGTAATCAACCACCACACTCAGTTCGTTGCGGCCTAACTGCGGCTCAATCACCAGGCTCATCAGCAAATCGAGGCAGGTATCGCGTCCCTCATTGGCCATCGCACTGGGCGGCATCTGACCGCGCTCAGCCGCCAGCCTGCGCAGGGTATCAAGCGGGCTAGTGAACGGGTCGACCGCTAAATGGGTATGAAACAGCTTACGGTAGCGATAATGTGCCACCGGCCCTTGAAAACGTGGCAGAATATTGGCGACCAGCGTCGTGGTTTCGTCGATCAAATCGGCCAGGGAAAATCCTGGGCGGTACCATTCCAGCATGGTGAATTCGATATTGTGCCGGGCGCCGACTTCGCCATCTCGGAAGCTTTTTGCCAGTTGAAAAATGGGCCCGCTACCCGCCGCCAGCAGCCGCTTCATATGAAATTCCGGCGAGGTTTGCAGCCACAGCCTGCGTTGGCCACGATCAGTACGCGCCAGCGTCGAAAGCGATACTAGGTGCACATCGGTACTGCCCCCCTGACCCAACACCGGCGTTTCTACCTCAAGCACACCCCGCTCGGCAAAAAACTTGCGCACTTTGGCCAGCAGCCTTGACCGCTCACGCAATGTTTCGATATCTGCCGTAGGCCGCCAGCTAGCACTCATTGCCGCCTCCCTAACGTAATAAAGCCACGCATGATGCGTGGCTATTGATGCAGATTCTTACGGCAGCGTGATCAAGCACGCGAGACGTATTCACCGCTGCGCGTATCAACCTTCAGAACTTCCCCCTGATTGATAAACAGCGGTACGCGCACCACCGCACCAGAAGACAGCGTCGCCGGCTTGGAGCCACCTTGGGCAGTATCACCTTTCAAACCGGGATCGGTTTCGACCACTTCCAGCTCGATAAAGTTAGGCGGGGCCACATGAATAGCGTTATCGTTCCACAAGGTAACGGTATAGGGTACCTGTTCTTTCAACCACTTTTCCGTATCGCCCAGCGCTTTCTTCTCGACCGCATACTGCTCGAATGAACCGTCTGTTTTCATGAAGTACCACATTTCGCTGTCGTTATAGAGATACTCCATCTCCAGCTCCATGACGTCGGCACCCTCTAACGAATCACCCGATTTGAAGGTGCGTTCCCCTACGCGGCCGGTCATCAGATTACGCAGCTTGACGCGGTTAAAGGCTTGGCCTTTGCCCGGCTTAACCAGCTCATTCTCTATGATTGAGCAAGGATCGCCGTCGAGCATTACTTTCAGACCGCCCTTGAATTCGTTGGTAGAATAGTTCGCCATATTGCCTCTCAATGATGCGTTTCAATAACATGAGGCGCCACGTGTCGTTTTGCCTCTAATGAACGTTGTGGAATAAGTGCGCGCATGATAACCCGATGGAGGGCTTTTTGCAGGAGAACATCATTATTGCTGACAAGGGCCCCACAAGCCAAACAGGGTCCTGGCAACAACAGCTCTCGCAAGCGATTCGCGACCCGGCGGCCCTTTGCCAGCGCCTGGGGCTGAGCGATACCTGGCTGCCGGGCGCTCGCACCGGCCACCAGCTGTTTGAGGTCTGCGTGCCCGACGCCTATTTATCGCGCATCAAGTCAGGCGACCCGCATGATCCACTGCTCCGTCAGGTGCTGCCGCTGGGCGATGAAGCCCTGACACCGCAGGGTTATGTGGCCGACCCCCTCGAAGAAGCTGATCATCAACCGGTCAAAGGCTTGATTCACAAGTACGCGGGCCGTGTGCTGTTAATCGCCAGCCCCACCTGCGCGATCAACTGCCGCTACTGTTTTCGCCGCCACTTTCCGTACAGCGACAATTCACCTTCCCGGGCACAGTGGCAACAAGCGCTGGATTACCTGCGCGCCGACACCACTATTCAAGAGGCAATTCTTTCTGGCGGTGACCCCCTCGCCGCTAATGATCGTCAGTTGGCGTGGCTGGTGGCGCAGCTTGAAAGCATCCCGCACCTTAAACGGCTGCGTATTCACACGCGACTACCGGTGGTCATCCCCGACCGCATTGATGACACGCTGGTCGAGTGGCTTTCCGCTACACGCCTGCAAAAAGTCGTGGTCCTGCATATCAATCACGCCAATGAGATTGACCAGGCGGTAGTCGATGCCTGCGCGCGGCTTAAACAAACAGGCGTCACACTACTCAACCAAAGCGTACTGCTGCGCGAGGTGAACGACAGTGCCGCCACCCTGGCCACCCTGTCTGAACGGCTATTTGAAGCGAGCATTCTGCCCTACTACTTACATGTGCTTGATCCGGTGCAAGGTGCTGCGCATTTTAATGTGCCGGATGAAGAAGCGCGCGAATTAGTCACCCAGCTTCGCGACTACTTGCCTGGATTTCTAATGCCACGGTTGGTCAGGGAAATTCCAGGTAAAGGGAGTAAAACGCCGCTGTGAAAAGTTAACTTAACCTCAACCCATCAATAGCGAAACAGGCACTTAGAAGGCAACGTCTCATTCCTTTCCATCGGAAGGGGATAGATGTCAAACCTTCTTTATCGGGCCAGCATACTTAGCCACCATCTCATCCGCCGTCAGCAGTAAAAACCCTTCGGCTTCCGCCTGAGCCACTAGAATCCGATCAAAAGGATCTGTGTGGATGGTGGGTAAATGAGCAACGTTGAGAGTATGCAATGAACTGATGGGAAGTTCTAAATAACCATTATCAACCAGCCCTCTTCGTAGCAAATGCGGGTCAACGTGAAAGTCAGAGCGTTGCAGCCCCGTTATTTCGTTTAACCGGGCGTTTGGCGAGTGAGCGGTCAGCGACCTTGAAACATAGCTTCAGCAGTGGCGCCACCAGCCACAACAGCGGCGTGAGTAGCCAGCGGTAAACAAATCGCGCAATGAAAAGAATTGGCAGCAGCACGACCAGCCAAATAACAAACTGACCAAGCCATGTTGGCCAACCGAGCCATTTGGACACGTTGACACCCAGGGCGCTCACTAAACTGGGATGGCGAACCACCACATAGGCAGTACCCGCTACCGCGGCCACTTTTGCCATACGCGGCAAGGCAGCAAAACGTCCGCCGGTGGCCAATGCGCCCTGACGCAAACCGGCGCGGGTGGCCTGCCCTTCAACGCTGCCCACTCGTGCAGCACGAGCAGCCTTGCCTGCCCTTAGCACTTTGACGGTGCTGGCCATGACCAGCAGATCAACACCGGCCCAACCAACATCGCTTGCACCTACCTCCTCGCCACGACGCCACTGGCTTTCAAGGTCGCGCAGGCCACTGGTAAAGAAATCCCCTACCCCCGTTACCACCCGCTCGCCCTGCAACCACTCCACGTTACCCTTATCACTCACCACAAACTGATTGAGCAGCGCGTGACCATTTTCATCCAGCAGTGCAATACCCACCTGGCCGCGGCGATGGGGGGTCAGCTCGCCCGACGCTGCTTCCGCTTCATCGCCCCACCAGCGGCTCACTTGACGATAACGCTCACCAAACCAGTGTTGGGCACTTAACGTGGCAATGTCATTATCGCGAAAGTAGCTGATGGGCAGCACGGCGTCTGCCCCGTAGCGGACCAATACGCGCTGAAATTCAGGCACGTGGCCAAAGTCGGTGAGCACCTCTCGGGCTACATCCCCATGACGGGTTAACGCAAGGTAGGCGCTCATCCATAGTGCCCGATCTGACGCGTAGCCAAGAAAGAGCACATTGATTTCCGATGATTCCTGTTCAAGCGTCGGCGCAAGTTCAGGCAACGCTTCCTGGGCTTCCAAGCGAACCAGTTTGGGCTCATAGGCCTCGTGAGAGGCGACGGCTGATGCAAGCCCTGCGATCACAATCGCGGTCAACACTATCATCTGCCAGGGCCGCATCATTACCTACCTCACTCAATGGGCATTCGACGGATCACACCAACGTCTCTGCCGTCACGTTCGCTGCGGGTTCCTGGTTGGAGTGGTGCCGATTGATGGCGCTCAATACGCCCTTCATCGATGCACTGGTGATGCTTTCATCATTGCCGACACCGAATACTGCTTTACCGTCGATGCGGACTTCAACGTAGGCAATCGCTTCGGCGTCGGCGCCTTGGCCACGTGAGTGCTCGTGGTAGTCAATGATTTCGACATCGTGACCAGCTGCCGCCAGCGCTTTAACAAACGCGGCTAACGGCCCGTTCCCCTCCCCACTGAGCGTTTGCCGTTCGCCGTTTTCCTCGACCACGGCGTCAAGCGTTACTTTAGGGCTATCAGGCTCCGACGACAAACGGTGGTTAACCAGCGCAAAGGGTGTGCGCTGCTCTAAGTACTCATCGGCAAAGGCCTGATAAATCATCTGCGAGGTGATCTCTTTACCGGTACGGTCGGCCACTTCCTGCACCACCTGGCTGAACTCGATGGAAAGACGACGCGGCAATTCGATACCATGCTCCTGCTCGAGAAGGTACGACACTCCCCCTTTGCCGGACTGGCTGTTAACCCGGATCACCGCTTCATAGCTGCGACCAACATCCAGCGGGTCGATGGGCAGATACGGCACGTCCCAAACCGCGTCGGGATTGGCGCGACGGTCGAGCATGCCTTTCTTGATCGCATCCTGATGAGAGCCCGAGAACGCAGTAAATACCAAATCACCCACATAAGGGTGGCGCGGATGTACCGGCAGTTGGTTGCAGTACTCCACTTCGCGCATGACCGGCGTGATATTGGAGAAATCGAGCTGCGGATGAACACCCTGGGTGTACATGTTCATCGCCAAGGTGACGATATCCACGTTACCGGTCCGTTCGCCGTTACCGAACAGCGTGCCTTCCACACGGTCAGCGCCGGCCATAAGCGTTAATTCCGCGGCGGCGACGCCAGTTCCCCGGTCGTTGTGGGGGTGCACGCTGACGATCAGGTGATCGCGATTTTTGACGTTGCGGCAGAACCATTCAATTTGATCGGCGTAGTTATTAGGCGTTGCCACTTCAACCGTTGCCGGCAGGTTGACGATCATCCGATTATCGGCACTTGGTTTGAAGGTCTCCATCACCGCTTCGACAATTTCAACGGCAAAGTCCATTTCTGTTGTGGTAAATAGCTCCGGCGAATACTGGAAAGTCCAGTTAGTGTCGGGAGCGGCGTCCATTTCAGCGCGAATCTGTGCGGTGGCGTCGGTCGCAATCTTCACGCATTCCGCTTTATCTACGTTGAATACCACACGCCGGAACATCGGGTCGGTGGCGTTGTAGACGTGCACAATGGCGTTCTTGGCGCCTTTGAGTGCTTCGAAGGTGCGCTCAATCAGGTGCGGACGCGCTTGGGTCAGCACTTGAATGGTCACGTCTTCAGGAATTTTATCTTGTTCGATCAGCGTACGGACAAAGTCAAAATCGGTTTGCGAAGCAGAAGGAAACCCCACTTCGATCTGTTTGAAGCCGACCTTCAGCAGCATGTCGAATAAGCGCTCTTTACGCTCTTGGTCCATCGGGTCAATCAGCGACTGATTGCCATCCCGCAGGTCAACGCTGCACCAGATCGGCGGCATTTCAATCCGCTTGCTGGGCCATTGGCGGTCGGGCAAGTCCACCGCAACGAACTGGCGGTATTTCTTGGCGGGATCAGACAACATCATGACGGCTCTCCTGGAAAATGGGGGCAAAGACTGTCGATTGGAATGACGGTGGGCGTGCCAACGAAAAACGCCCCATCGCCAATACAGGCAATGGGGCGCAAAAAAAGTCGATAACGGTGCGCGCACTAATGAAGAAAGTGCGGCAGCCAAATTGAATTGATTCAATAAATCCAGTGTATGTATCCATGTCTACCTCGCAACTAGTGTAACCCAACGACAATGCCAGCAGCACTGCCCGACCCTGATATTCAGAGACGGGCGATTAGTAGTCGTAGGTCTAGCGCAAAAGTATTCATGGATGTATTCATACCTATAGAAAATCAGTCTTGGTGAGTTTTGTCAACCTGCGAGTGCGCATTGCCAACCGCTTGCCTCGATATGGATGCCTCCATTCGATCTAACTGTTGGCGCATTTCACTGACCTCGTTACGCAAGATGTGTATCTCGTCGATTTCTTCCTCGTTGTTGAGTAAATCAAGCGCTGCACTCTCTTTCTGCATGACGTCCAACACAATGCCAATCATCATATTGAGGAAAATAAACGCCGTCAGAAAAATAAACGTCAGATAGTAAATCCAGCTCCATGCGTATACTTCCTGAGTTTCGTAAAGCACATCGGTCCAATCTTCAAAGGTGGCGATACGAAAAAGTGTCAGCATCGAAATGGAGATATTGCCCCACAAAAAATCGTCCACTTCAGCGAACAGGAAGCTGCCTACCGCGGCATAGATGTAGAAGATAATAAACATCAACAGCACCACATAGCCCATGCGCGGAATGGACTTCACCAGGGCTGAAAGCAGCATTTGCAACTCAGGAATCATCGAGACGAGGCGCAGTACGCGGAAAATACGCAGCAGCCGCGCCAGCAGCACCATCTCGGAATCGTCCATGGGGATCAGGCTGGCAGTCACGATAACGAAATCAAAGACATTCCATCCCCGCTTAAAAAAGCGCACCAAGCTGCCTTCTGCGGCTAACCTGATGAGGAGTTCAATCAAGAAAAAAATCGTGATCGCAAAATCCAGGTACAGAAGCCCCTGTTCGAACCGAGAGGTCTCCTCTTCATAGGTTTTGGCACCTATCACCAATGCGGAGATGACGATTATCGCGATTACAAAGGCTTCAAAATATTTGTTCGAACGCAGGGTTTCGAAACGCTGTTGCCATGTATCGAAAGGTTGATTCATAGGGTAAATAGACTCGCTACGGTGGACGGCGACACTTTATACTAAAACTTCACAACGGCACTACAAGTGATATCCTCTTGTTTCATTTGTGGTATCCCATGCCTCAGCCGACGCCTTTACGATGACGGCTAGCGGGCTTTTTTTGATTATTGCGCTGGATGACTTCCATGACACTGCTGTGGATAGCCTTACTACCGTTACTAGGCGTCTTGGTGCCGGTCCTCAACGCTCAACGCAGCCGCTTTACCTGCTCGTGGGCAACCGCCTTGCTGCCGGCTATTGCCCTACTGCTCACCTTGATGCAGATACCCGCACTGCTCGACGGCGAGACACTTCGCTTTGCCATCGGCTGGCTGCCCGAGCTCAATCTTGAGCTAGCCCTGCGCTTGGACGGTCTGTCGCTACTATTCAACATTTTAATCATGGGCATTGGGCTGCTGATACTGCTGTACGCCCATTTTTATCTAGCAAGTGACGAACCTGTTGGTCGCTTCTATGCTTTTTTAATGCTCTTCATGGCCTCCATGGTGGGCATTTCAATGTCAGACAATCTGATTTTACTGTGGCTTTTTTGGGAGCTCACCAGCCTTTCTTCGTTTTTATTGATCGGCTTTTGGTCGTATCGCAGCGATGCACGCAAAGGCGCACGCATGGCGTTGACCGTCACCGGTGCAGGCGGTCTGGCACTGCTAGCAGGGCTACTGCTACTCGGCGATATGGCAGGTAGCTTCAGCATGGGTGACGTCTTGGCCAGCAGCGAGGTCATTGTCGCCGACTCGCGCTATCCGCTGATGCTCGGCTTGGTGCTGCTCGGTGCCTTCACCAAGTCAGCCCAGTTCCCTTTCCAGTTTTGGCTTCCACACGCCATGGCCGCTCCGACACCCGTCTCGGCCTACCTGCATTCCGCCACAATGGTGAAAGCAGGCATTTTCCTGATGGCAAGGCTGCATCCGGCGATTGCCGACAGTGAATTATGGACCGTGGTGGTATCGCTGGTCGGCACGATAACACTGCTTTACGGCGCTTGGTTTGCACTATTCAAAACTGACCTGAAAGGCATCCTAGCGTTTTCCACGGTCAGCCATCTGGGGCTCATTACGGTGCTGCTGGGTATCGGCAGCCCAATGGCCGTTCTGGCGGCCCTGTTTCATATTCTGAATCATGCCACCTTTAAAGCCGCGCTATTTATGAGCGCTGGCATTATCGACCACGAGACTGGGACGCGTGAATTAAAACAGCTTGGCGGGCTCAGAAAGGCCATGCCGGTCACCGCGCTGCTGACCACCTTGGCTGCCGCAGCGATGGCAGGCGTTCCGCTGTTCAATGGCTTCCTCTCCAAGGAGATGTTCTTTACCGAAACGTTGGAAACGCCCGTTCTGGGTGGTTTAAGCTGGCTATTGCCTACGCTTGCCACACTGGGCGGTATCCTCTCTGTGGCTTACTCGCTACGCCTCGTTCATGCGGTTTTCTTCAAACCCGCCCGCGAGGCACCGCCTAAATCTCCCCATGAGCCACCGCATCTGATGCGTTTACCCGTGGAGATTCTGGTGGTGCTGTGCGTCGTTGTAGGTCTGCTTCCCGCCCTGATGGCAACTAACCTGCTTGATCTGGCTGCGCAAGCGGTACTGCAACGCCCGCTGGATTTTAAGCTGGCGATTTGGCATGGCGTCAACTTACCTTTGCTGATGAGCATTGCCGCCTTGGTGCTCGGCACCGCCCTTTACTGGCGTCACAACGATATGCGTTTGTTCACCAGACAATTCGCCAGTGTTGATGCAAGGCGCGTGTTTGAGCGCTTCGTGGTAACGATTGGCTACCGTGCAGAACAATTACTGGCCTTTTTTGAGGGCAACTCATTACAGCGCTACATGACGCTTTTGTTGTTCGCTGCTTTTTTAATGGGACTAATAGGTCTAGTACGGGTCACCGACCTAACGGGTGCCGCAGGTAACCAGCCAGTCGACGGCGTGGTAATTCTTGGTGCGGTGATGCTTATTTTCGGCGGCATCGCGACCGCGGCCACCCATCGCTACCGCTTGATTTCATTGCTCATGCTGTCAGTTGTAGGGCTATTTGTTGCTCTCACTTTTGCGCGTTTTTCCGCGCCGGACCTGGCCCTGACCCAGCTATCCGTAGAAGTGGTCACCATGATATTGCTGATGCTAGCGCTGTTTTTCCTGCCGCAAAAAACACCCCAGGAATCAAGCCCACTGCGCAACGTGCGCGACATGTTACTGGCGGGTTCTTTGGGTTTGGTGATTGCCAGCCTCAATTACGCGGTGATGACCCGAGAAACGCTGTCGATCTCCAACTTTTTTGTCGAAAACAGTAAACCCGGCGGCGGTGGCTACAACGTGGTTAACGTTATTCTTGTCGACTTCCGCGGCTTCGATACGCTAGGTGAAATCACGGTACTGGCCATTGCGGGGCTTGCCATCTTTAAGCTACTTAACCGCTTACGCCTGTTTATCCCGCATAGCGACGGCGAAGGACGCGTATGGTCGCCGGACCGCTACCCCGCTATTTTGACGTCTATTTCCATGACGCTATTGCCACTTGCCCTGCTGGTATCGGCGTTTATCTTTCTGCGCGGCCATAACCAACCAGGTGGCGGCTTTATTGCCGGTTTGATTACTGCTGTCGCGTTGATTCTATTGTATATGGCCCGGGGCGTGGAGTGGGCACAAGAGCGTCTCAACTTCCCCTTCCAGCCGGTGGCCGTTGTAGGGGTCGCGGTGGCGACGCTAACCGGGCTTGGCAGTTGGCTGTTTGGCTACCCGTTCCTGACCTCGTCTTTTGGCTACTTTACTCTACCCGTTGTCGGTGAGTTTGAGTTGGCGACAGCGCTGCTCTTCGATCTGGGTGTTTATCTCGCAGTGGTTGGCGCCACGCTCATGATCCTCGCCAACTTGGGCAAAGTGACCACTGCCCACCGCCCGGTACCCGAACAGCCCGAAAAAGACGCTGAAACGCCTTCCACCCCCTCCAGCAAGGAGCCTCGCTAATGGAATTGCTTTATGCGATCACGACCGGTGTACTGACCGCATCCGGGCTTTATCTGACGCTGCGTGGGCGCACCTTCCCAGTGGTGGTAGGCCTTACGCTACTCTCCTACGCGGTCAATTTATTTCTATTTTCGATGGGCGGGCTGACCACTGATGGCGCTGCACTGGTCGATGAAGGTGATGGCTTCGCTGATCCACTTCCTCAAGCCTTGGTACTAACGGCCATTGTGATCGGGTTTGCGATGACGGCCTTTGTGGTCATTCTGGCGATGCGCGCACGGAGTGAAGTGGGTAACGACCACGTGGACGGCAAAAAGGATGACCGCGAATGATCCAGCATTTGATTGTTTTACCCGTGGTTCTGCCGTTAATCGCGGGCATTTTATTACTCTACCAACGTCAGGGAATGGTTCGCTATAAACGCATCGTCAGCGTGGTAGCAACGCTGGGGCTTCTGTTGGTGGCCATTGGACTGGTCACTCAAGCCGCCAGCGGGGAAATCACCTATTACGCCTTGGGCGATTGGCAGCCGCCATTTGGTATAGTGCTTGTGCTTGACCGTTTATCAGCGCTTATGTTGATAGTCACCGCCCTGCTTGCAGTGGGCGCGGTGGTCTTTGCCTGCGGCGGTGATGACGAAAAGGGCAGCAACTTTCACGGCCTCTTCCAGTGGCAGTTGATGGGCATCAACGGTGCTTTTCTCACCGGCGACCTGTTTAACCTATTTGTGTTTTTCGAAGTGCTACTGCTGGCCTCGTATGCCTTACTGCTTCACGGCGGGGGCAAAGCACGCATTCAGTCCAGCGTCCATTACGTGGTGTTAAACCTAGCAGGTTCATCGCTTTTCCTGATTGGCGTGGGCATTCTTTATGGGGCGACGGGGACGCTGAACATGGCCGACATGGCTTCTCGCATGGCCGAGCTACCCGCCGAACGTGAAGGCCTAGTGATAGCCGGTGCCTTGATGCTGCTAGTGGTATTTGGCCTAAAAGCCGCCATTTTACCGCTGTATTTTTGGCTACCCCGCGCCTACGCCGCGGCCCCAGCCCCGGTGGCTGCCTTATTTGCGGTGATGACCAAGGTCGGCATCTATTCTATTTTGCGCGTCTATAGCCTCATTTTTGGCGACCAAGCAGGGGGGTTGGAAGCCATTGAGCAGTCCTGGGTGTGGTGGCTTTCGCTTGCCACCTTGGCTGCCGCCGGGGTTGGCGTGATGGCCGCCCGTGACCTTCGCCTTTTGATAGCCTACCTGGTATTGGTTTCCGTGGGCACGCTGCTCGCAGGTGTGGGCATGCGTAGCCCCGCTGCCACATCAGCACTGCTCTACTACTTGATTCACACCACGCTGATTACCGGTGGGCTGTTCCTGTTGGCTGAAATGATTGGATTGCAGCGAGGCAAACCGGGTACGCGACTAGTTAAGGGGCGGCCAATGGTACAAGGCGCGGCACTGGCACTGGCTTTCTTTTTCGGGGCAATTGCGGTCGCTGGATTACCGCCTCTCTCTGGCGCTTTCGGAAAAGCGCTAATGCTTAATGCCGCGGAAGACAGCCAACGGCTTTGGCTGTGGCCATTATTACTGCTGGCAAGCTTGGCATCACTCATTGCGCTCTCCCGCGCAGGCTCAACTCTGTTTTGGCGCAGCCATCGGGGCAATCTTAGCGGCAGCTCGCTGCCTCGTTACCAGTGGTTTGGCATGGCGTGGTTGTTAAGTTCCTCGCTACTAATGGTCGTGTTTGCGGGCCCCGTAAGCGACTATACCCAGGCCACCGCTGAGCAATTAGCCAACCCAAGTTTGGTGATTGACACATTAATCAATGATGCTGGAGGCACCCAATGATTCGACCACGCACTTGGTTGCCGACCCCGGTTTTTTCACTGCTGTTACTGGTCGTATGGCTATTATTAGTGCGCAGTGTTGCCGCGGGTCATATCGTATTGGGTGGGACATTGGCCATTGTTATCCCCTTGCTAACCCATCGCTTTTGGGATGCTCGCCCGCGCATCAAAAAGCCACTATTGCTACTGCGCTTTGTGCTGCGCGTACTGGGCGATATCATTACCGCCAACTTTGAAGTGGCTTACCTGATCGCCAACCCATGGCGTAAGCTAAATCCCCACTTTGTGGAATACCCCCTCATGTTAGAGGAGCGTTTTACCATTACGCTGCTTGCCAACACCATTAGCCTGACGCCGGGCACGGTATCCGCCAACCTGCGTATGGACGGTAAATCACTGCTCATTCACGCCCTCGACACAGACGATGAAGAGGCGCTGATTGAGCAGATCCGGGAGCGCTACGAACGCCCGCTAAAGGAGATTTACGAATGCTGAGCATCGCACTGTTCATCACCCTAACCCTGGTGGTAATGGCGCTGCTGTTAAACCTTTATCGGCTTACTGTTGGCCCCGATTTACCGGACCGCGTGTTGGCACTGGACACCATGTACGTTAACTCGATTGCGCTGATTGTGTTGCTCGGGCTGTGGCTGAATAGCAAGACCTATTTCGAGTCGGCACTGTTGATCGCCATGTTGGGATTTATCAGCACAGTAGCCGTATGCAAGTACATATTACGCGGGGATATTATCGAATGAACCCTGTCACCCTCTTCGTTGCTATGCAGGTGCGCTTATGTCGCTATGGGTAGAGGCACTTATTTCATTACTATTGATCGCAGGCGGCCTCTTTGTCTTTATCGGCTCACTGGGGATGGCTCACCTACGCGATTTCTATATGCGCTTGCATGGCCCCACCAAGGCCACAACCCTGGGTATTGGCTGTATGTTAATAGCTTCAATGGCCTATTTCTGGAGCGTTGAAGGCAGACCCGACATTCAGGAAATGCTGATCACCTTGTTTTTATTTATTACTGCCCCGGTCAGTGCCCATTTGCTCGCCAAAACGGGCCTTCACATGCGCCTGAAGCACATTGATATAACCCAGGGTAAGCCAGTCGAACTTCGCTCCGAGGAAGTAGGTAAAAAACCGGTTCCTCACCCCGATAAAGGGCATGGTTAATTACATCGTAAAGGAAATTGTATGTGGAGCCTGTTCAGGCTATCGACATTGTCACTGTCGATGATAATGCTCGCGGGTTGTTCAGAGCCTAAGATTGATACCAGCTCGATGCCCGCTGCCGTTGTATCGGTTGAAAAAGTACGCGAATCGCTGCCCACCTATAAACGCGACGAGTTTGATCAAGCGCTGACCATCATGGCGATGTCATCGTTTAGTGGTATCGATATACTCAACCCAAGACCGATGAACGCCGCAGAAATTGCTGAGTCGGCTAACGCCTATATGCATGGGCTAACGGGTGATGAGGCGATCGAAAAAGCCAATGAAATGTTACGTAACCGTCGCGCGCGCGAGCGTAATCAGGCGCTCGCTATTCTCTCAAGACTTGAAGAAAAGCAGGCTAACGCAAAGCATGACCGACAGCAGCGAGAGCGCATTACCATCGATAGCGCCGACTTTTATATGAGCACAAGTCCCTACGGGGCGTTAGAACCTATCATTGAGCTTGAAGTCACCAACGGCCCTGATGAACGTATCGTAGAGCTATCGCTTAGAGGCGTAGTTACCAGTCCTAATCATGAGGCACCCTGGGTCGATGAGTCTTTTTACTATGTGATTCCCGATGGTTTGGAACCCGGCGAAAGCGCCAAGTGGAGCCTGGCGCCCAATCGATTCGGCCCTTGGGGTAACCAGGACATTCCCGACAATGCAGAATTAGCCATCACCATTGAGAGCGTGCATGGCGATGACGGTAACGCCCTGTGGGATTCGGCGCCGCTAAGCGAACGGCAGCGCGAAAGGCTAGACGAGCTGCGCGATGAATATGGCGCTATTGCGGAGCATTCCCTCGAATAAAAGAGGCCCCGAAGGGCCTCAACGTTTTAGTCAATCAAATCGGTTTGGCGGTAGCCGATAAGGTACAGCACCGCATCAATGCCGAGGGTTGAGATGGCCTGCTGGGCCTGGGCACGCACCATAGGTTTAGCGCGAAAGGCAATGCCCAGGCCAGCTTTAGCGAGCATTTTAAGGTCATTAGCGCCATCGCCTACGGCAATGGTCTGCTCCAGCGTCAAACCTTCGCGCAGCGCTATTTGTTCAAGCAACTCGGCCTTACGCTCGGCATCGACAATGGGCTCGCGCACCTCACCGGTGACAACCCCCTGCTCGATGACCAACTCGTTGGCGTGGATTTCGTCAAAGCCAAGCTTGTCCTGTAGGTATTGGGCAAAGTAGGTGAAACCACCAGAAAGAATGACCGTGCGATAACCAAAACGCTTTAAATTGACCATCAGGCGCTCAAGGCCATCCATTAACGGCAATTCGGCCGCGATGTCGGCCAATACAGCTTCATCAAGCCCTGCCAGTTTGCTCATCCGCTCGCGGAAGCTGTCCTGGAAATCCAGTTCGCCGCGCATGGCCCGCTCAGTGACATCCGCCACCTCATCACCCACGCCATGACGGCGTGCAAGCTCATCAATCACCTCGGTTTGGATCAGCGTCGAATCCATATCGAAACACACCAAACGGCGGTGACGTCGCCAGATCGAGTCTTCTTGGATGGCAATATCCACGCCATGCAGGGCTCCCAGCGACAGTGCTTTCTCCCGCAGCGCCACCACATCGGCATCATCGCCGCGCAGCCAGCATTCGACACAAGCCCCGTTGGCGGGCGCGTCTCCTTCTAGCGGCTCTCGGCCCGAAAGGCGGTGAATCAACTCAACGGTTAGGCCAAATTCAGCGGTTAACGCCCCCACTTCCGCCAATATGCCCGCCGGAAGGCGTGGTGCCAATAGGGTCAGAATTAGCCGTGGCTGGCTTTCTTGTTCGCTCCAGCGCTGATAATCATCAGCGCTCACGGCAATCGCTTGTACATCCAACCCAAGCGTATCCCCTGCATCGCTTAAGGTGGCTTCAAGTGCACTATCGCGATCCAGCCCCACCAGCGCTTCCAGAGATAGCATGCCAAAGGTCACGCTTTGATTGATATCCAGCAGCCTTGCGCCGCTATGGGCAAGAGCTTTGCCCAACCCGGCTAATTGGCCGGGGCGCGCCAGCCCTGTTGCGCGAATCAAATAACGTGTAGCCATGACCTATTCCCCTGCGCCTATCCAATCAACTTTTTGGAAACCTCGCGGTAACTTACTACCACGACGCCCTCGCTCGCCGCGATAATACGCCAAATCATCGGCTTTCAGGGTGAGTTTTCGCTTACCGGCATGCAGCTCCAAGGCGTCGCTGTCTGTTATCACGGCAATACTGCGCACAAACTCCTCGCGGCGTGCAGCGCGTGGCCCGGGGATATCTAACATCTTATTGCCTTTGCCTTTGGCCATTTCCGGCAGCTGGCCCAAGGGGAACACCAGTAGCCGGCCTTCATTCGAGACCGATGCCACCCATAGGTTATCTCCCTCGGGCACTTCGATAGGCGACATGACACTGCATCCTTTAGGCACGCTCAATACCGCTTTGCCTGCTTTATTTTTGCCGGTGAGCGCATCCAAACGGGCAATAAAGCCGTAACCACCATCACTGGCCAGCACAAAACGCCGCTCGGCAGGCGCCAGCATTAACCCCGCCATGCGAGCACCCGCAGAGACATTCGCCCGACCCGTCACTGGTTCACCCTGCCCCCGCGCACTGGGCAAATTGTGGGCGCTGAGCGTATAGGCGCGACCTGTATCATCCAGCAGCACTAGCGGCTGGTTGGTCTTGCCTCGGGCGGCCAACTGGAAACGATCACCTGCTTTGTAGGAAAGCCCTTCGGGGTCAATATCATGACCTTTGGCTGATCTAATCCAGCCCTTTTCAGACAGCACCACGGTGATTGGGTCGGCCCCCAGCAGCTCGACCTCGGACAACGCTTTAGCATCGGCACGCGCCACCAGCGGCGAACGGCGCTCGTCACCATGCTCTTTACCCGCCGCGCGAATTTCTTTTTCGATCAACGTGGTAAGTTTGGCTTCGCTACCTAGCAGGCCCTCTAAATATTTGCGCTCTTTTTCCAGCTCATCCTGCTCACCGCGGATTTTCATTTCTTCGAGCTTGGCAAGATGACGCAGGCGAAGCTCTAGAATCGCTTCCGCTTGGCGGTCAGAGAGACTAAAGGTCGCGATCAGAGAAGCTTTGGGATCATCCTCTTCACGAATGATACGGATCACTTCGTCAAGGTCGAGATAGGCTATCAGCAGGCCTTCGAGAATATGCAGGCGGTCTTCTACCTTGCCCAGGCGGTGCTCCAAGCGGCGGCGCACCGTGCTGCGCCGAAACTGAAGCCACTCGCCCAGCATTTCGGGCAACGGCATCACCCGTGGGCGACCGTCCAGGCCAATCACGTTCATGTTCACCCGCACGTTCTTTTCCAGATCCGTGGTGGCAAACAGGTGGTCCATCAGCGACGCAACGTCGACGCGGTTTGAGCGCGGTTCAATCACCAGCCGGGTAGGCTCTTCATGGGTCGATTCATCGCGCAGATCGGCCACCATGGGCAGCTTTTTGGCCTGCATCTGCGCGGCAATCTGTTCTAGCACCTTGGCACCACTGACCTGATAGGGCACCGCGGTGATCACGATATTGGCGTCTTCCCGCTCGTAGCGGGCGCGCAGCTTGACCGACCCCCGCCCGGATTCATAAAGCTTACGCAGGTCTTCTTGGGGGGTAATAATCTCCGCATCGGTCGGGAAGTCCGGCGCGGGGATAAATTCCATCAGATCGACGGTGGTAGCCTTAGGATTACGCAGCAGGTGGCAGGTGGCATCGACCACCTCAGACACATTGTGGGGCGGTATATCGGTGGCCATCCCCACGGCGATGCCGGTGCCGCCGTTGAGCAACACATGGGGCAAACGCGCCGGCAGCACCAGCGGTTCCTGCATGGTGCCGTCGAAATTCGGCGCCCAGTCGACGGTGCCCTGCCCGAGCTCGCTAAGCAGCACTTCGGCAAACTTGGAAAGCTTGGCCTCGGTGTAACGCATGGCAGCAAACGATTTGGGATCGTCAGGGCTACCCCAGTTGCCCTGGCCATCCACCAGCGGATAGCGATAGCTAAACGGCTGTGCCATCAGCACCATGGCTTCGTAGCACGCGCTATCGCCGTGAGGGTGGAATTTACCCAGCACGTCACCCACGGTACGCGCCGATTTTTTGTACTTGGCGTTAGCGTGGAGTGCCAATTCGCGCATGGCGTAAATAATCCGCCGCTGCACAGGTTTCATGCCATCGCCTATGTTGGGCAAGGCGCGGTCTAAAATGACGTACATCGAGTAGTCGAGATACGCTTTTTCGGTGTAATCGCGCAAGGACAAGCGTTCGACGTCGCCTTCCGCTACCTGAATATCCATGGGGTATTCATCCTTTCCTGACAAGCAAAGCCGCCCCAACGGGAGCGGCTAATCCTGCTACACATTGATACACAACGTGTTAGTAGTTGCTTATGTCATATTAATTGCTTTACTGAGGCCCCGAGAGTGGTTTCACTTCCGGGGAACGTTCATTATCGCGCTGAAAGTCATCAAGTAAGCTTTTCAAACGCTGTGCCTGAACAGACAGTTCATTGGCCGCCCCCGACGCCTGACTAACCAGCCCTGCATTCTGCTGGGTGACAGTGTCCATTTGCGAGACGGCACGGTTGATTTCATCAATACCGTTCGTTTGTTCGCCAGACGCTTGACTGATTTCTCCTATGCGCTGGGCAATTTCTTCAATCGCTACTACGATTTCCTGCATTGCCCCTTCTGCCTCACGGGCATAGCCACTTCCAGTTTCAATTTGCTTGGACGTGGTTTTAATCAGCTCGTTAATATTACGTGCCGACGTGGCACTTTTGGATGCCAGTTCGCGCACTTCGCTAGCCACAACGGCAAAACCTCGCCCGTGTTCACCAGCCCGCGCGGCTTCTACCGATGCATTCAGCGCTAAAATGTTAGTTTGAAATGCAATATTTTCAATGACACCGACAATCGAAGAGACCTCGCCCGAACTCTCATTAATCGCCTGCATGGACTGCGCCAAGCGAGATACTTGCTCACCTCCCTGCTTCACTTTAACCGTCGACTCGTTGACCCGCTGATTCGCCTCATTAGCGTTATCGGCGTTGCGCTTCACTGTCGCGGCCATCTCTTCCATCGTCGAAGAAGTTTCTTGTAGCGACGCGGCTTGCTGTTCGGTCCGACTAGAAAGCTCAGTGTTACCCGCCGCAATGTCTGTCGCTTCACTGGCAATCGCATCGGATACTTGGCTTACGTCACTGAATAGGTGACGCAACTTTTCAGCGTAACGATTTACCGCACTGCGCAACTCACCAATCTCATCGTTACGGTAAATGGTCAGTTCACGACTTGAGCCGCCTTGACCGAGTTGGTCAATCTGCTCGGTGGTACTGTGGATTTGACGCAGTAATACACGCCCACCCCACCAACCCAGCGCCAGCAGCAGTGCCAAAAGTGGAAGAATTACCACCATCAGATCGCGAGTCAATGTCCGCGCCAGTGCCGTCACTTCTTCTTGAGGGGTCATTAGCCCCAATGTCCAACCTGTATCTTGCATATCAAACAAACGCACCGAGGCGGGTTGATCCAGCACGCCTGCTGTTTCCACCTGGACGTTTTGACTGCCTGATTCGACAGCCTCAACCACAGGGGAAAGCCAGGGCATATCGCTGGTTAGATCAGCCAAACCTTGCATATCATCAGTTGCCAAATCAGCGCCCGGGAAGTGGATGACGTTGCCAGCTCTATCAAGCACGAAGGCATAACCACCTGTCGCATCGCCGTTTTCGGTTAAAAATTCAGCCACGCCGTCCAACTGCATATCGATGGTCGCTACCCCAGCAAATTCATCATCAAGATAATAAGGCACGCTGCAGGTCACCATGGCTACCCCGGTGGTCGCATCACGATACGCTGTTGACCAGACACATTGCCCCGGCTCGGCATCCCGCGCATCTTGATACCAGGCTTCCTCTTGGTAAGGGGCAATATCATCGGCGTTATAATCATCTAAGAACTCAATCTCGCCTTCGGCATTTCTCGCCCAAAAGAAGCTAAATCGCTCAACCCCCTCTTCAAATGCGTTAGGCTCCGGCCAAATACCGCCCCCTGCAATGGCCGTATTGCCGCTGTCATCCACGACCCGCGGGAAGGCTTGACGGAACAACGATTCCTCTCGGGGTAATGACTCTGCAAGTGATGCAAGACTTGCTGTATTACCTTCCACGCGTGCTAGCTGTGCATTCAGAGCGTTGACAATAGAGCCGCCCGTTCGGTCCACAAGAGACTGGCTTGCTTCGATGACTTGCGGTTGGCCGCGCCATGCCATAACGGCGTAAATGCTTGCTGCCATGAGTATCATGAGAGCAAACGCTGCCAGCGTTAACTGCCTCGAAATGGTATTGAACAAGGACATTCCCCTCTAGTGATTAAGTGGTGCTAACTGGCGCACTTTTTTGCGTACGCTCTCTACTCACTATCGGCAACATAATGCCCAACCTTAACCACTTGATACCTATGCCCGATTGACACAGCGCTTATACTTCGACGTCTGCGAGGTTGCCGTAATCTTCCAGCCACTTTTTGCGGTCGCCGGCGCGCTTTTTGGCCAGCAGCATATCCATCATTTCCAGCGTGCCGTCGCCTTCCTCCAGGGTAAGCTGCACCAGGCGGCGTGTTTCCACCGCCATAGTGGTTTCGCGCAGCTGAAGCGGGCTCATTTCGCCCAGACCTTTAAAGCGCTGCACGTTCGGCGTACCACGCTTTTGCGCCAGCTGCTTGAGGATGGCGGCTTTTTCGCTCTCATCCAGGGCGTAGTGGACCTCTTTGCCGAGATCGATACGGTAAAGCGGTGGCATGGCCACATAGACGTGCCCGGCATCCACGAGGCTTGGGAAATGTTTGACGAACAGCGCGCACAACAGCGTGGCGATGTGTAGACCGTCGGAGTCAGCGTCGGCGAGAATACAGATTTTGTGGTAGCGCAGTTTTTCCAAATCAGCGCTGCCAGGGTCGGCCCCTATCGCCACGGCGATGTCGTGGACCTCTTGGGAACCGTAGATATCATGGGAATCCACTTCCCAAGTGTTCAATATCTTTCCGCGCAGCGGCAAAATCGCTTGGCTCTCACGGTTGCGCGCCTGCTTTGCGCTGCCGCCGGCTGAGTCCCCTTCCACCAGGAACAACTCGCTCTGGGCCGGGTCCTGGCCTGAGCAGTCGGCCAGCTTGCCGGGTAGTGCCGGACCTGAGGTCACCTTCTTACGCACAACTTTCTTGGCTTTTTTCTGGCGGTGCTGAGCGGCACTAATCACGAGTTCGGCAAGGGCTTCGCCTTGTTCAACGTGGTGATTGAGCCACAGAGAAAAGGCGTCTTTAAGTACCCCTAATACAAAGCCCGCGATTGTTCGCGAAGAAAGGCGCTCTTTGGTTTGCCCGGCAAACTGCGGGTCGAGCATTTTTACCGAGAGCACAAAGGACGCCCGCTCCCACAAATCATCGGCGGTGAGTTTGATGCCACGCGGCAGTAGACTGCGGTATTCACAAAACTCACGCAGCGCGTCAAGTAAGCCAGAGCGAAACCCGTTAACGTGGGTGCCGCCTTGTGGGGTGGGGATCAAGTTAACATAGCTTTCCAATAGGGCATCGCCGCCTTCTGGCAACCATTGGATAGCCCAGTCGACACCGTTTTCATCATCGCTAAAGTGGCCTACGAAGGGTTCTGTCGGAACTACTTCATAGCCGTCGGTGGCCTCCGCCAGGTAGTCACGCAGACCATCCGCGTAGGCCCATTCGGTTTTGGTACCGTCAGGTTCCACCAGCGTGACGGCAAGCCCCGGGCACAGTACCGCTTTGGCGCGCAGCAGGTGTTTCAGTTTACCCACCGCCAGTTTAGGGCTGTCGAAGTAGCTTTCATCCGGCCAGAAACGCACCAGCGTGCCGCTGGCACGCTTGGCCGCTTTGCCAATTTCGTGCAGTTCTTCAACCTTTTCGCCGAACTCAAACGCCATGGCATGGCGCGCGCCGTTGCGAGTCACTTCAACATCCAGCCGACGTGACAGGGCATTGACCACCGACACGCCTACGCCGTGCAGTCCGCCGGAAAAACGGTAGCTGTCCGACGAGAACTTGCCGCCTGAGTGCAGTTTGGTAAAAATCAGCTCAGCGCCCGACACGCCATACTCGGGGTGCAGATCGATCGGCATGCCGCGCCCGTTATCCTGCACTTCAATCCCGCCGTCACTGTGCAGCACCACGCTGAGGGCGGTGGCATGCCCCGCCAGCGCCTCATCAACGCTATTATCGATGACTTCCTGAACAAGGTGATTGGGTCGCGAGGTGTCGGTATACATACCGGGACGCTTACGTACCGGCTCGAGCCCGGAGAGGACTTCGATGGAGCTCGCGCCGTACTGGGAGGCATCAAACTGGGTCATGTAACGTCGGTTCCTGAAGGGTCATGCAAGTATGAATGCGGGCAAAAGGATACAGGATAGCCGAAAAGCAAAATGCTGTATATCCAGCCATATTTATCGATAGCGAAGCACGAAAGGGCTTCCCCGCGGATAGGTCTACGAGGGGGCGCTGTAAACCCGTCCCTGGGCGCTACATTTGCCATCCATGGCAAATAACCCCCTCTACGACCTATCCCCGGCGCCCTTTCTACGTGCGACATATGCTCACGACACAATTGCCTGATTACTCCTGCTCAGCCGCCCAAAAGGCTTCAATCAATCCACGACTGGAAGCATCCATCCGCGACAGGTCGCCCTGATGGTCGATGATTTTCTGGGTATCGGTGGCAATCTGTTTGCCCAGCTCAACGCCCCACTGGTCAAACGGGTTGATATCCCACACCACTGCCTGAACAAACACCTTATGCTCATACAGCGCAATCAGCGACCCTAGCGTTGCAGGCGTCAGCTTGTCCAATAACACCGTGGTGGAAGGCTGATTGCCGCGATAGCGCTTATGCTCCGGGCGCGGACCATCGTCATCAATAGCGTCGTCACCAAGCATTAGCACCCGCGACTGAGCAAAACAGTTAGCCAGTGCCAAGCGATGCTGGGCTTTCAAATGGCGACGGGTATCCGGACTCTCCACTTCGTCGTAACGCTTGAGCGGAGCAATAAAGTCGCAAACCACCGGCTGGGTGCCCTGATGAAGCAGTTGATAAAACGCATGCTGGGCGTTGGGGCCTAACTGCCCCCACAGTACCGGGCAGGTAGAATAGTTAACCGCTTGGCCTTGGCGGGTCACTGACTTTCCGTTGGACTCCATCTCCAACTGCTCAAGGTAGGCAGCGAAATACTCCAAACGGCCGTCGTAAGGCAAAATTGAGTGGGCACGAATATCCAAAAAGTTAACGTTCCAAATACCTGCCAGCCCGAGCAGCACCGGCAAGTTATCGGCCATGGGCGCCTCCTGGAAGTGACGATCCATGGCGTGGGCGCCGGCTAATAGCTCACGGAAATTTTCCATACCAACCACCAGCGCAATCGGCAAGCCAATCGTCCCCCACAGCGAGTAGCGCCCGCCGACCCATTCCCAGAACATCAGCTGGTGGTCGGGGGTGATGCCCCACTCACTCATCTTATCTGGGCTGGCGGAAACACCGATAAAATGCTGGCGAATAATCAACTCAGCACTAACCGGCGTGGCACTAGGCACCTCGCCATGCTTCGACAGCCGCCCTATTAACCAGTCACGAGCGGTATTGGCATTAGACAAGGTGTCAATCGTGGTAAACGACTTCGACGACAGCACGAACAGCGTGGTTTCCGGGTTAAAACGCGTCAGGTAATCGGCGAGCTGCGAACCATCCATGGTCGAGGCAAAATGAACCTCCACTGGATGAATATCGGCAGGACGGAAGTCAGCCAATGCATGGGTGACCATCAGCGGCCCCAAGTCCGATCCACCTACCCCCAGGTTCACCACATGGCGAATCGGTTTACCGGTGGCGCCGCGCCACTGACCCGCGTGCAAACGCTCTACCAAGCGTTCCATTTGGGTGAGGCTTTCATGCACCGACGCCGCCACATCTTCACCTTCTACGTCCAAGCTCGCCCCAGGCGGCAAGCGCAAGGCGGTGTGCAAGGCCGGTCGGTTTTCGCTGACGTTGACACGCTTGCCACTCAGCAGCGCGTCGATCGCCCCCGGCACCCCCGCTTCATCCGCCAGCGCCAGCAGGTGCTCTAGGGTATCGTCATCCCAGCGCTGCTTGGAAAGATCCAAGGTGAGGCCTGCAACCTGGCGGGTAAAGTGTTTCCAGCGAGCTGGATCATTGCCAAACAGATTTTTCAAATGGACATGCTCTAGCGCCTGCGCGTGCTGCTTCAGCATTTGCCATGCGGGTAGCGAATCGGGTGTTGTCCGTGATGATGCAGCCATTGGCCCTCTCCTGTGGCGTCGTTCCGTGCAGGGTCTGTTTTGTCTTACCAAGGGCGCGTAAACTACGCAGCCTCATTAATAATCCTGGCTTGACCATGAGTGATGCATCTTACCGTGACGCTATCTTTTCGACACCCCTGGACAAGGTGGCAAGGTTCTCCTTCGACGAAAAGGTCGTCGCGTGCTTCCCCGACATGATTCGCCGCTCGGTGCCTGGCTACGGGCAGATCCTCGGCATGCTGAGCCTGATCGCCCAGCGCCACCTGCGCCACGGCGCCCATGTCTATGACCTGGGCTGCTCACTGGGCGCCTCGGGCCTGGCCCTTGCCGGTGCGCTGCCCGCCGATGCGTTTCGCTACACGGGTGTCGACCTTTCCCCCGCCATGGTGACCCAGGCACGGCAAACGTTTGCCGATGAGTGTGCCGAATATGCCATGCAGGTGGAGGAAGCTGATATTCGCACGCTTGAGTATGCACCGTCGGGGATGATCATCCTCAACTTTACGCTGCAGTTTTTGCCGCCCGCCGACCGCGACGTGCTCTTGAAGAGACTATACGCTGCGCTCGAGCCGGGTGGCGTGCTGATTCTCTCTGAGAAAACCGTCGACGCCGACGAGCGCGACAACGCCTGGCGGGTCGAGCGCTACCATGACTTCAAGCGCGCCAATGGCTACAGTGATCTGGAAATCAGCCAAAAGCGTACCGCCCTTGAGAATGTGCTGGTACCGGACACCCTTGAAGCCCTTCACGAACGCCTGAAACAAGCCGGCTTTCCGCGCTCGATGACGTGGTTCCAGTACCTCAACTTCGCCTCGCTGATCGCCTTCAAGCCATGAGTATCTGGGTCGTGCTGACCGCTGGAGCACTGGCGCTCTATCTGGCCACCGCCTGGTGGCATTCGCGTAAGCCATTGCCGCCCGGCCTTAGCGTCGAAGGCGAGTGGCGCTCGCCTGTTGCGCCCCGTCTGCTGCTCGACGAGACCTTTATCGATACCCAAGGCCACCGCCAATGTCGGCAGCATATTTTCGATGAGATGATACGCCTGATCGGACAGGCCGAAAAACGCGTGGTGCTGGACATGTTCCAGTTCAACGACCCTGCCGACGACCGCCACGACTGCCATCGCAAGGTTTCGGTGGCCCTGCGCGACGCCCTGCTGACCCGCAAGCGCCAGCGCCCCGATATCGAGATGGTGGTGATTACCGACCCGATCAACACGCTCTACGGCGGGCGCGAACTGAGCCACCACCAGCAGTTGGAAGCGGCCGGCATCCCTGTGGCGATCACCGATCTGACCATCGGGCGCGACCCCAACCCCAGTTGGACGGCGCTGTGGCGGCTGTGCTTGCGTTGGCTGCGCCAGACACCCCGCGGCGGCTGGCTACCTAACCCTATCGGTCCTGGCAAGGTCGGTCTTCGCAGCTACCTGACCATGCTTAACCTCAACGCCAACCATCGTAAGACCCTGGTAGTGGACGAAGGTGATCGCTGGACCGCCGTCGTCAGCTCAGCCAACGCTGACGACGGCAGCAGCGATTACCGCGACGTGGCACTGCGGGTCTCCGGCGATATCGCCCTCGACCTGCTCGCCTCCGAATGCGAGATCGCTGCCCGCAGCGGTGTCACTCTCGACCACGTTCAGCCGCCGGTCGCCAGCCCTTCCATCAGCCGCCATATGCCGAGGCTGCGGCTGCTTAGCGAAGGCGCCATCAAAAGAGCCCTGCTGGCGATCATTGATGACGCTCGCGCCAAAGAACGGATCGATATCGAGATACTCTACCTCTCCCACCGCGGCATCATGGCCGCCCTGACAAAGGCGGTGGCGCGGGGCGTAGAGGTACGCGTATTACTCGACCCCAACCACCACGCCTTTGGCGTCTCCGGCAGCGGCATCCCCAACCGGCAGGCGGCCAACGACCTGCTGGCAGCGGGCATCCAACTGCGCTGGAGCGACACCCACGGCGAACAGGCTCACAGCAAGCTGCTGCTGCGCCACGCCGGCGAACGCCCCGCCCACCTGCTGCTGGGCTCGGCCAACTACACCCGACGCAGCCTTGACGATCTCAACTTCGAAGCCAATCTCGAGTGGGTCGCCGACAGCGACGATGTGATTATCCACGAGGCCCGCGCAGCCTTCGAACGCCACTGGCATAATACCGACACCGAGCACTACAGCACCGGCCCCGAGGTTTACCTTGACGCCTCTCGTTGCCGCTACTGGCAGTATCGCCTGATGGAAGCCAGCGGCTGGTGCACTTTTTAAGACAGCGAGACACCCATGCCCCATCCCCACCGCGAGCTCTACCACGCCTTCATTGACCAAGGTCTGGACACCTGGCTTTCACGCCTGCCCGAGCAACTGGCGCGTGGCCTCGACCGCAACCGCCACGGCGACTTGCCCGCCTGGGAAAAAGCCGTGGCCAAACTGCCCGCGCTCCCCGCCGAGCGACGCGTCGACCTGAACAGCGACACCGTGACGGTCGACATTGCCCTCACCGATAGCCAGCAGCGTCAGTGTTTCAATCTGCTGAGAAAGCTTGCGCCCTGGCGGAAAGGCCCCTTTCAACTAGGGGGCATTCATATCGACACCGAATGGCGCTCCGACTGGAAGTGGCAGCGCGTGGCTCCTCACCTGGCGCCGCTCGAGTACCGCAAAGTACTTGATGTCGGCGGCGGCAGCGGCTACCACGCCTGGCGGATGGCCGGGGCAGGCGCTGCTTTCGTGCTGGTCATTGACCCTTCACCGCGTTTTTATTGGCAGTTTCAGGCAGTACGTCATTTCGTGGGTAATGAGGACGGGGGCAGAACGCAGTTTTTACCGGTGGGTATCGAAGACGTGCCGGACAACCTGGGCTTTTTTGATACGGTCTTTTCCATGGGCGTGCTCTACCACCGCCCTGCGCCGCTGGAACATCTTCAGCAGCTAAAAGCGGCCTTGGCGCCCGGCGGCGAGCTGGTACTGGAGACCCTGGTGGTGGAAGGCGATGAACAGACGGTGTTTATGCCCGGTGAACGCTACGCCGCCATGCCCAACGTTTACTTCCTGCCCTCCTCCAAGGCGCTATGCCACTGGCTTTCGCGCTGCGGCTTTACCAACGTGCGCGTCGTGGATGAAGCGGTCACGACACTTGACGAGCAGCGCTCCACCGAGTGGATGACCTACCAGTCGCTGGCGGATTTTCTGGATCCCGACGACCGCACCCGCACCATTGAAGGCTACCCTGCACCGCGACGGGCAGTGATTCTGGCGAATAAGCCGGGGTAACAAGACTTACCTTCGCAAAATCACCAGCCAACGCCCCAGGTTCATCACGCTGGCAAGCGACGCCGCTACGTAGGTAAACGCGCAGGCCGTAAGCACGTGCCGGGCGCCTTTCATATCGCCAGGCGGCACATACTCTTTTAGTAGCGGCAGGGCGCGATTGAAGCTAGCGTCAAACTCGACCGGCAGCGTCACCAGATGCACCATGGCGGCGGTGCCGAAGCTGATCACGGCCATGACGATCACCAGCGCCAGCCCACCCGGCAGCCGGGTCAGTAGAAACAGGAAGGGCGCCGCCATCATCAATATCGCGCCCAGCTTTTCGGCTTTTTGCGCAACCTTCACCAATCGGCTGCGCGCCAGTAGCGGCGCGTAGCCTTCAAAATGCTGAAGCGCGTGCCCTACTTCGTGGGCAGCCACCGTGACGGCCGTCAACGAGCGCCCGTCGTAGTTATCCGGAGAAAGACGCACACAGCGCGTTTCAGGGTCATAATGGTCACCGAACTCGGTGCGCTCAACGCTCGCTCCCTCTATGCCCAGTCGGCGCAGCAGGTGATCAGCAAGTTCGGCGCCGGTGCCGGGATAATCGTCGCGTCCACGGGTATGGCGTTTAAGGACCCATTTTGCCCAGAGGTTGGGTAATACAAAGATCGCCAGGGCAGCGATAATCAGCACAACGAACATGGCGGCTCCCGAGTCGTCGACGTATTGCCATCACCCATTAAACACTGATTTTGGCGGCACGTGTTGACCCGGCGAGATTAATTGGCAGATCGTTCGTTGACAGTTTCTAGATAGCTTGCAGCCACATCGCGTTTGACGGCATGAAGCCCGCGTGCCGAGATATATCCCTGTGCACGCGCATGCTCGGCAATCAGCACGCTGTCAGCGGCAAGCACTAGCTGGCAGTCGGTGTCGGCTAGTTGGTTGCGTAAATTCTGGATGGCTTGTTCCCGCTCGGGGTTGCGGCCGACACGGCGAATATAAATGGCCTTAATACGCCCCGGGTAGTCACGGACGATATCGCTATACACCTCGGGGTCATGCTGACCACTATCGCCGATTAAGATGCATGGCAATTCATCAAACAGCGCCAGCATGCGATCAATCAGTAGGCGTTTGTGCGCCTCGGCGCGCCTCGGCCAGGGATGACGAAGCGAAATCCCCCATTCACGCAGAAACAGAATCGGCCCGACCGGGATACGATTGAGCTGAAAAAATGCTTCCAGCATTTCATAAATAGCCCAAGGGCCACGGGAAACGTACAAGATAGGTCGTTCGGCTTTTTCACTGCCGCCACGGTGCAGCGCTTGATAAAGGGAGGCAACGCCCGGAAACGCCGTGCGCCGATGAGGCTTGCGCACGAACAGGCGATAGAGCATCTTGAGCTTTTCGGCTACCCCGGTGAACATCACGGTATCATCGATATCGCTGATCACCAGAAGATCCGCCTCAGGCGGCGGCACATAGATTTCCACCTGAGCATTAACGGTACTTTGCCCATCAGCCTGCACCTTGATGTCGGCGACATGCCAGGACACATCGATAGGGAGTGCATGGCTAATAGGCAAATGAACATCGAAGTAGCCATCTCGGTCGGTGGTCACACACAGCTGATTGCCGCCTAACGAAAGCTCTACTTCTGCCCCAGCAAACCCGCGACGAAAAATTCGCCGAGCAACGTCGGCAGTATCACGCAGCATGCCGCGCCTGGGGATGGCGCGCCCCAATGCCGCTTGGCGGAAAACCCGCCCCATAACAAACACTTCATGCTGCGACCCATAGCCACGGTAGGGATGTACCATCATCCCGCCGCGGCCAAGATCGCGTTTCATGGGTTTGGCGATAACGTGGACAAGCCGCTTAACGAAGCTTGCCCACTGGCGAAACCACGCCATTAAGCGTGCTGGCCTGAATGACGGCCCTCTTGTAACTCCTCCAGGAGTTTGGCGTTAAATGCATCCAGGTCTTTAGGGGTACGACTGGTGACTAGGCCACTATCGACCACCACCGGCTCATCTACCCAGTCAACGCCAGCATTGCGTAAATCCTGGGCGACACTGGCTACCGACGTCATGCGACGACCATCCACTACGCCCGCATTAATCAGAATCCAAGGCGCATGGCAAATAGCCGCTACCGGTTTCCCCGCCTGAAAGAAGGCTCGTACAAAATCGAGCGCATCATCATTGGTACGAAGCGTATCGGGATTGAACAGACCACCCGGCAGCACCAGCGCGTGGTAATCGGATTCATTGACGTCAGCAAGGGCTTTATCCGCCTCATACGTGTCACCCCAGTCGGTTTCAGCCCAGGCACGAATGCCTTTGCCTTCTGGGGTAACCACATGAACATCGACGCCATTTTTCTGCAGCGCCGCACGGGGTACGCTTAACTCGGATTCCTCGAAGCCGTCGGCCGCTAATATGGCGACGCGTTTGCCGTTTAGTGCTTGATTCATCATGCTCTCCATTTCGTGATGAGGTGACATTAACAACGCCTTACCAGTGTGGCACCTGCTGTATAATCGTCAAGCCGTCAACCTTGTATTTACTGAACTAGGCGTTGTACACCACGTCACCTATTTGACGGATATCGTAGCCACCCAATACCTTGGCACGCTCAGCAAACCGCGGCTGGCGGGTGAAGGCCAACAACGCCTGTACGCTCGGTTCAAAGTAGCTGCGGCGATGCATCATTACGTCGAACTGCTCATCGTAAAGCGGGATAAAGCCGAGCTGTTGGCGACGTGCGGCAGCTTCAACGCCCAACCCTACATCGGCCTCGCCTTGCAGCACGCTTAACGCCAAATCGTCCTCGTTTAAACTCGGGTGCGTGACCCAGCGAATCGCCGTTGTCGCAATCCCCGCTTGTGCCAATAGGTACGTTAAAAGCTGGGCAGCGCCAGCACCAGGCTGGCGATGCGCCACGCGCACTTCAGGACGTGCGAGGTCGGCCATGCCGGTAATCCCCAAAGGGTTGCCCTCAGCGATTAATAACCCTTGACGACGCACTGCCCAGCGCAGCACGACCAGGTCCCTCACGCCCCCCAATCCCAGTTGAATGGGCTGATTGTAGCGCCCGCTTGCGGGGTCAAGCAGATGTACTCCAGCGACCATGGCGCGACTTTCCAACAGGCGACGAACGCCGTCACCGCTGCCGTGAAACAAACTGGCCAAATCCGAGTGGCTTTCGCGGATCGCCCACTCCAGCAGTGGATCCTGGCTGCCTGCCACAACTGCGGGCAGCGGCTGACGTTGCGCCTGATCACCTTCCAGATGGTTGAGCACCCACAAATCCACCTGCTGGCGTGGGAATAGCAGTTTGCCCGTGACTCGGCTGCAGGGGATCTGCCCCTGGCGAACCAGATCATAGACCTTGCGCTCTTTGAGACGCAGGTAGGCAGCGACTTCGCTGGTGGTTAAATACATAGCAGTCGACGGCATCCGCCACTCCATTAGGTTTTATTGTGCATTTAACTGCATATATTTCAGCATCAGATGCATTTACGCACCATTAAGTACATGCTGCCAACATCTTACACAACAAACTTCTCTCACCAGGCTGACCACTGACGATGCCCAATAGTGACAATGCCTTTTTGACGGCGCTGCAGCTTATTTTGCAGATGGATAGTGACCTGTTCTCAATTGTGACGCTATCGCTGCAGGTCTCGCTCGCGGCCGTCGTACTGGCGGCGCTAACGGGTTTACCGCTGGGTGCCGCTCTGGCCCTGTGGCGCTTCCCTGGCCGCAATGGGGTGATCATTTCGCTCAATGCCCTGATGGGCTTGCCTCCCGTGGTGGCGGGGCTATGTGTTTATCTGTTGTTATCGCGCGCCGGGCCTTTGGGTGAAATGGGCTTACTGTTTACCCCCACCGCGATGGTGGTGGCCCAATGGGTGTTGGTGTTGCCCATCATTGCCTCATTGACTCGCCAGCAAGTAGAAGCCCTGCACGGCGAATACGCAGAGCAACTGCAATCACTGGGGTTATCCACGGCGAGAATGATGCCCACGCTGCTATGGGATGCGCGTGTGGGGCTGATCACAGTAATGCTCGCTGGCTTTGGGCGCGCCAGCGCTGAAGTGGGGGCCGTCATGATCGTCGGCGGCAACATCGACGGCGTAACGCGCGTGATGACCACCAGCATCGTGCTCGAAACCAGTAAAGGCAATCTACCCATGGCACTGGGGCTGGGGATTATTCTATTGGCATTGGTGACACTGATTAACGCGCTTGCCCACCTGATGGGCGAAACCGCCAAGAGGCGCTTAGGATGAACGCGCCCTTTCCTACACAAGCCCCGATTGCCGACCTGCAGCTGGATAACGTCAGCTTCCAGCACCGAGGGCAACCCCTATTGGCCCCGACCTCTCTGACCCTTTCAGGCTGCCAACGTACGGTCATCATGGGGCCTAACGGGGCCGGCAAAAGCCTGCTGATGCGCCTGGCCCACGGGTTACTTGCGCCCACCAGCGGAAGCGTCCGCTGGCAAGGTGCGACGCCGATACAGGCCATGGTGTTCCAACGCCCTGTGCTACTGCGCCGCTCGGCGCTCGACAACCTGACCTACGTGCTGGGCATCCATAAAGTGCCCCGCGCCCAGCGCAAAGCGCGTGCCTTTCAAGCGCTCGCTACCTTTGGATTAACCGCGCTGGCTCACCGCCCGGCCCGCGTGCTGTCAGGCGGTGAACAGCAACGTCTGGCCCTGGCCCGCGCCTGGCTGCTTAACCCGGATGTGTTGTTCTTGGACGAAGCCACCTCGGCGCTGGACCCAGCCGCCATTAAAGCCGTCGAAGATGCCGTGTTGAAATTCCATGCTAGCGGCACCCGCATTGTCATGACCACCCATGATTTACATCAGGCTAAACGCTTGGCCGATGACGTGGTGTTTTTGCACAACGGGCAAATACGGGAGCACAGCCCGGCCGACACTTTTTTCTCTACGCCCCACTCGTCAGAAGGGCGCGCGTTTATTCAGGGTGAGCTGGTTTGGTAGCCCTGGTATTCCTACCACAAGAAGGGATCGTGATATGAAAAAGACCACAGTAGTAACGAGCATAAGCCTGCTAAGCCTGGCTTGGAACGGCCTTGTGCTGGCCGATAGCGACTACATCACTCTGGCCTCCACCACTTCGACGGAAAACTCGGGGTTGTTTGATGCCATCATTCCCCAGTTTACCGACAAGACCGATATTGATGTGCGTGTCGTCGCAGTGGGCACCGGCCAGGCGTTTGAAACCGCCCGGCGCGGTGATGCCGATAGCCTGCTGGTACACGACACGGAGGGGGAAGAACAGTTTGTCGCCGATGGTTACGCCACCGAGCGACAAAACGTGATGTATAATGATTTCGTGATTGTCGGTCCCCAGGACGATCCCGCTGGCATTGAAGACAGCGACTCAATCGACGACGCCATGCAGCGTATCGCCGAAAGCGAATCACCGTTTGCCTCGCGCGGCGACGACAGTGGCACGCACCGCGCCGAGCAGCGTCTTTGGGAAAGCGCGTCTATTGAGCCAAGCGGCGAATGGTACCGCGAGCTGGGCAGCGGTATGGGGCCGACGCTTAACACCGCCGCCGGGATGGGCGCGTATTCCTTTACCGACCGCGCCACCTGGGTCGCCTTTGAAAATCCTCAGGACTTAACGCTGCTTTACGAAGGCGACGAAGCGCTATTCAATCAGTACGGCAGCCTGCTGATGTCGGAAGACAAGCACCCACACTTAAAGCATGATCTCGCCGCCCAGTGGCATGAATGGCTCGTCTCTGAAGAGGGCCAGCAAGCCATCGCCGACTACACAGTCGATGGCCAACAGCTGTTTTTCCCCAACGCCCAATAACCTGCCGAGGCATAAACAGTGAAAAGCCCCAATGGCATGCGCCATTGGGGCTTTTATCTCACCATGGCCTTATCTTGGCCAGTTGATACCGCCTAGACACCTATAGCAACTGGCGAATATCCTTGGCTTCCCAGTGCGGAAAATGCTTACGTACCAGGGCGTTAAGGTCACGCTCAAACGCCGCCCAGTCTGTTTTCCCAGAACCACCATCAGACGCATTGGCCACGCCACGGATCATCCCGGCACCCACGGTGACGTTGGTCAGCCGATCAACAATAATAAAACTGCCGGTGCCAGGACTGCTGCGATAATCATCCACCGGAATCGCCGCCGTCAGCTCGACTTCGCAGCGCGCAATCGCATTCAGGCTCAGCGAGTCAGCGGCGTGCTTTTCAAGCGTATTTACATCTATCTGATAGTCAATCGCGCTGACCTGCCCTGAGAGGTCCCGCGTAGCAAGCTTAAAGTCATATAGCTTGCCCGGCGCCAGCGCGTCCTCATGCATCCACACAATATCGGCTGTAAAGGCGTTGGACAAAGGCAGCTCTTCCTTGGCGCTGACCAGCCAGTCCCCACGCGAGATGTCGATCTCATCCTCAAGCGTGACGGTAATCGCCTGGCCGGGGTACGCCGCACTTAAATCGCCGTCGAAGGTAACAATCCGTGCAACCCGCGAGGTTTTACCCGACGGCAACACTTTTACGTCCTGCCCAGGGCGCAACACGCCGGCTGCCAAGGTGCCGCAATAGCCACGAAAGTCCAGATTCGGCCGGTTTACATACTGTATCGGCAAACGCAGATCATTGAGGTTCTGGTCATAGGTCACCTCGACACTTTCCAGCAGCTCAATCAGCGTTTTGCCTTCGTAGCCCGCGGTGAAATACCAAGGCGTCTGATCGCTGGGATTGACAACGTTATCGCCCTTTAACGCCGACATCGGTACAAAGCGAATATCTGGAGCGTTCAGATTGGTCGCAAAGGCACGGTACTCCTCGACAATTTCGTTAAAGCGCTGCTCGGAGAAGTCGACCAGGTCCATCTTATTGACCGCAATGACCAAGTGCTGGATGCCCAGCAAATCGGCAATAAAGCTGTGACGGCGGGTTTGCGTCTGCACGCCATAGCGCGCGTCAATCAAAATCACCGCCAAGCTTGCAGTAGACGCTCCGGTGGCCATATTGCGGGTGTACTGCTCGTGCCCTGGGGTATCGGCAATAATGAACTTGCGCTTATCGGTGGAGAAGAAACGATAAGCCACATCGATGGTAATGCCCTGCTCGCGCTCCGACTGCAGGCCATCCACCAGCAGCGCAAGATCGACGGTATCGCCGGTCGTGCCGCTGGTTTTGGAGGCCTGGGTGATCGCCGCCAGCTGATCCTCGAAGATCATTTTGGAGTCATGAAGCATCCGGCCAATCAGCGTGGACTTGCCGTCGTCGACGCTGCCGCAGGTAATAAAGCGCAGCAGGTCTTTGTTTTCGTGTTCGTGAAGGTATTGCTCGATGTTATCGGCAATTAGATTGGATTGGTGAGCCATTAGAAGTATCCCTCGCGCTTTTTCTTTTCCATCGAACCGGCTTGGTCGTGGTCGATGGCGCGGCCGCTGCGTTCGCTGGTTTTGGTCAGCAGCATTTCCTGGATGACCTCGGGCAAGGTGGCGGCTTTGGATTCCACCGCGCCGGTAAGCGGGTAGCAACCTAGGGTTCTAAAACGCACCCACTTTTCTTCGGGTACTTCACCCGGCTCCAGCGGCAGGCGGTCGTCGTCGACCATGATCTGCATGCCGTCGCGCTCGACCACCGGACGTGGGGCTGACAAGTACAGCGGCACAATGGGGATCGATTCCAGGTAGATGTACTGCCAGATATCCAGCTCGGTCCAGTTGGAGAGCGGGAACACGCGGATCGATTCGCCCTTGTTGACCTTGGCGTTGTAGATATTCCACAGCTCCGGGCGCTGTTTTTTCGGGTCCCAGCGGTGGTATTTATCGCGGAAGGAGTAGACACGCTCCTTGGCACGGGAAGCTTCTTCATCGCGCCGGGCACCGCCAAACGCCGCGTCAAAGCCGTGCTTGTCCAGCGCTTGCTTAAGCGCCTGGGTTTTCATGATGTCGGTGTACTTAGCGCTGCCATGCTCGAACGGGTTGATGTTCGCCGCACGGCCTTCTTCGTTGGTGTGAACGATAAGCTCCATGCCCGCATCGGCTGCCATGCGGTTGCGGAACTCGATCATCTCGCGGAATTTCCAGGTCGTATCGATGTGCATCAGCGGAAACGGCGGCGTGCCGGGATAAAACGCCTTGCGCGCCAGGTGCAGCATCACTGAGGAATCTTTACCGATGGAGTACATCATCACCGGGTTGGAGAACTCGGCGGCGACTTCACGGATGATGTGGATCGATTCCGCTTCAAGCTCTTTTAAGTGCGTCATGCGCGCAGCGCTTGGCGCGCCTGGCATCTCAGTCCGCGATGCGGCTGAGAGAGTGGAAAACTGGGACATGGCCAACTACCTCACAAAAACAAACCCTGTGGCACTGCGTAAAAACGCTGAGCGCTAGAATGTGGGTAGGGTAACGTCTCGGCAATAATAACCCAAAAGAATTAATAACTATCTTTTTATGCCTTTCCCGCCTAACAGGTCAAAAAGCCGCCATAGCGGCTATACCGTGACGCGCTCAATCCAGGTATCCCACTGTTGATCCTTGAGATCAACGATGCGATAACCTGGGCGCGAAGCCTCATCAATCATGAAATGTTTGGCACCGGGCATGAATTGATCAGAAATCGCCGGGCAGCCATAAACCGCAACATCATGTTCACCCACCCTGTGATGCTGCGCATAGGCTTGGTGAGCATGGCCAAAAAGGATGACCTTGACCTGGGGATGCGCGCTGAGGATGTCCCAGAACGCATCACGGTCTTGTAAACCGATGGCATCCATCCAGGCGGCGCCGACATCAACTGGGGGATGATGCATTACTATTAAGGTAGGTCTTTCATCCCCCTTCAGCTTTGCGGATAGCGAGGCTAGCGCCTCTTGGCCCAACTCACCGTGCGGCTCGCCCTCTACCTGGGTGTGGAGCAGCAGCATGCGCCAAGGCGGCAACGCCACTTCCTCATGCAGCGGATGCGTTTCTAGCATAAGCGCAGGCTGGTCGTGATTGCCTGCCAGCCATACCCAAGGGCATGGTAGTTGCGACATCGCTTCATAAGCCAGCGTATAAGATGTTGCCGTTTCGTCCTGGCTAATATCACCGCTGAACACCACCAAATCTGGCTGTTCCATGATGACCGCTTGCAGCACGCGCTGTAAGTGTCGCCATGGGACACCGGCGCGGGAACGCGCTTGTTTATCCGCGTAGAGGTGGGCGTCGGTAATTTGTATCAGCCGCATCAGGGTAGCTCCGGCACATCAACGGTATGCCCATGGGCTAAGGCGTGGGCCAGCCATTCGCCGAGAAAGCGATTCAATTGAAGCTTTTCATCAGGCTGGTGCATCCGGGCATTGGGGTAGCGGTAGCGTCCTTTGAAATGACGCTCGCGTTGAAAGTCGGTGACTTCCGCCATGCGTACATCATGATAAAGGTGGACACGCATTCGCGGGCCTTCCCACAAGGTGTCCATCGGACTGCTCTGCGTCACTTCCACCATGGTGGTGTAGGGAGCGTGCTGCAAAATCGTCAGGTGTAAATCGCCGAAGTACTGGTCATCGCCGCGCAAGGCAATATCGCGGCGCTGGCCGCTTTCAAGCTCACCTACCAGGCGAACCAAACGCAAGTAGTTGGCGCTGCATTCGGCTTGTAGCGTCTTCAAATCGGTGACATAAGCCATTTTCGCCATGATCACTCCTTGTCAGTTTCGCCCTGCGGGGGCATCGGCTGGAAGGCGGCACGTAGTGAAGCGCGCTGGCCTGCTAACCAATGCATTCCAATCAAGCACATGGCGTTGTCGAGTCTTCCCGTACCCAGGAGTTCCCAAGCGGTGGGAAAAGACACGATATGAACACGAATATCTTCGTGCTCTTCATCAAGGCCATGAATCCCGCCTAGCCCCTGCGTATTGACTAAGCCACAAAACAACGTCACGCGTTCATTGCAGGCCCCAGGGCTGGGGTAGTAAGTGTGTAATTTGGTGAGCTTTTCCACACGACAACCCGCCTCCTCGATAGCCTCACGGCGAGCAACGTCTTCATGTGACTCGTCCTGCTCCACAAGGCCCGCCACGAGTTCTAGCTTCCATGGGGTGTGAGGGTCATCGACGGCGCCCGCGCGAAACTGCTCTACTAGAACAAGGGTATCGTGCTCGGGGTCGTAAAGCAGCACGCCCACGGCATCAAAGCGATGATGGACTTCGCGACGCATGACCCTGCTCCACTCCCCTTCAAACAAGCGATGGCGAAGCTCAAGTGCTTCTAAACGAAAAAAACCTTGGTGCAAGGTTTCACGTTTGAGCAGTTCAACATCTTGGCGGCCTAGCGGCGTGTCGAGTAAAGGCGTGCTGACGCTGGATGCCATTGGGCGCTCCCAGTGATAACAATCGTCCTATTATCAATGCTTGTCACTGGGAATGCCAATTTGGCGAAATTACGCTACAACTCGCCGAGCATCGCCTCGGCCTCACGGCGCAACGCTTCATCGGATTGCTGGCGATCTTCTCGGGCGCTGCCGTCCACAGCGCGCTGGGCATGTTCTCGGGCCGCCTGAGTATTGCCTTCTTCCTGCAAAAAAGCCGCGTAGTAATAGTTTACGTCGATTCCATCAGGGCGAATCTCCAGCGCGCGCTGGAACATGTCGTCCGCCGTGTCACTATCGCCAAAACCGATCAAGCCACCGGGCACACGGTCGTATAGCGCGCCTAATGTCACATAGGCCGAGCCGTTATTGCCTTGCGGGTCGATCTCTACGGCACGTTCAAGCGTATCACGGGCGTCCTTGGCAACGCCCAATGCCCCGAGGCCACCGCGCTCACGGGCATAAGCCGCCAATATGACACCTTTCCAAACCAAAACTTCGGCTTCGTCACGGTGTTGCTCGGCAAGCTGGTTGACTTCATCTACTAAGCCGTTCAGCGCTTCCTCGCGCTCGCTTTCAGGCATCTCGGTCACCGTGTGCTCCCAGCGATTTTTAAGCGAGTAAAGATCGCTTTCATAGGCCACAGCGTTAAACGATGCGAGCGCCAATGAACCACTGAGTGCGGTCAATGCGAAATAGCGAATCAGGTTTGAGTGCGCCATTATCTACTCCTTGGATTGTTGTTATCCGATAAATGCATGTGGGAAAGTAAGCCACCCAGACAATGTAACGAACGTTTGAATGAATCGCCAGTCGCAAATCATTTACACGACTTTTGGCCCAGCTATGGCAAATCACGTTAAAGTAGGTGTCGCCTCACCAAAAGGGAGTTGGCAATGAAAGGCCGCAATATGACCCGCTGGCGCGATCCGGCAAAAGACCCGCGCCAGGAACCCAAAAGCAACCTGATTACCGCTGAGGGCGCAGCACGTCTGCGGGGTATTCTAGATCACCTCTCGCGGGTAAAACGCCCGCAAATTTCGGCGAAAGTGGGCGAAGCGGCGGCCCAGGGTGACCGCAGTGAAAACGCGGATTACACCTACAATAAAAAGGAACTCAATCGCGTTATTGCCCGTATCAGTTACCTCACCAAACGCTTGGATGAACTCCAAGTGGTTGACCGTTTACCTGCCAACACCGATAAAATATTTTTCGGTGCCTTTGTCAGCCTGGAAGATGAAGACGGCGAAGTACTGTATATCCGCATTGTTGGCCACGATGAAACCGATACGCAAAAACGCTGGATCAGCATCGATGCCCCCATGGCGAAAGCCCTGCTGGGCAAGGAAGTGGGCGATGATATAACGGTGCTCACGCCCAATGGCGAGACGTTCTACACCGTAACAACCATTGAGTACGCCCCTAAACGGTAATTAACGCCGCTGCGCGCGATACACTCTGAAGCGGCGATTATCCGCCAGGGTTTGAAATTGCTGAAACGCGTTCTGGAGCAGATCGGGGTACGGTAAAAAGGCGTTGGCGACCATCAACAGCTGACCTCCCGAGGTCAAGTGGGCCGGTGCTTGGCTGATTAATCGCTGACTTGGCCCATAGCTGATATCACGCTCTTGATGAAACGGCGGATTACTGACGATGATGTCAAAGGACTCGTCTTGTAAGGCGTTATAGACATCGCTTTGCAATACGCGGCCTTCCAGGCCGTTAATGCTCAGTGTGCGCTTGGTCGATTCAACCGCAAACGCGCTGACATCAACGGCGGTTACCTGATGCCCCTGTTGCGCAAGCCATGCGCTGATAATACCGTCGCCGCAGCCCATATCCAGCACGCGCTGCGGCGGTCGGGGAAGCTCGTTTTCTAAGCCCTCCAGCAGCAGTTGGGTACCCTCATCTACCTTGCCGTGCCCAAACACGCCGGGGTGGCTCACCAACGTGACGCCTAGCGCATCGAAGCGCTTCCACACATCTTCCGAGGCGGCAGCCTTTACCGTGCGGGTCGCAAACAACGAACAGCGTCGGGCATTATCCAGCTTGTCGCAGCACATCTCGCGTTCGGCGAGCACCTTGGGCACTCGCTTGATGCCGCCATTATGCTCACCGACAATGTCTACCGGCGTATCGGCGGGTAACACTTCGCATAACCACTGCAGCCACCAAATACCCAACTGATGGGCTTTAGGCCAGAACAGCACCACGTCGCCTGTCAAATGCGCGCCGCTCTCATCCGCAAAGGGGGTAAATGCCAGCTTATCGCGAGCGCGCCAAGCGTTGAGCACGGCTAAATCACCACTGATCACGCCATATGACTGCTCAATCAGCCAAGGATCTAGCGGCGGGCCCACCACCCAAAGCGGCGCATGACGCGCTGGCTGTCGTTCTAATAGTTGGCAGGCGGGTGATTGAGCACTCATGCGACAGACTCCGGTTTGCTGAGGGTATAAAGCAGGTAGCGACCCAGCCGCCAATGGGGGTCGTATTGGCAATACTGCTTTTCGAGCGCCAGCAGTTTGTCACGCTCGGCGTCACTGGTCGGCGGGTGTTGAAGATAATCCTGGAAGATACGAATCCCGGCTACGGACTCGATAGTCAGATGGTGACCCGCGCTCCACTGCACTACCTGGTCGTGGGTCACCGGCGAGATTGGCGTAAGGCGCTGGCGCTTGCCCTGCCCCTCCAACCGGTCGCTCAGCGCCTTGTCCACGTTGCCCTTCAGCGCGTTGGAAAAACGCAGCGCATCGCGATTGAAGACCATCAGGCTCAACTGCCCGCCCGGCGCCAAAAGCGCCGCCAATGACGCCAGCGCCGCGCGCGGATCACCCAGCCATTCCAGCACGGCATGGCAGGTGATCAGCGGCCAGGGGCCGGGGTGCTCATCGGCCAATTGCTGCAACGGCGTCTGCCCATAGGTGATCGCCTGCGAGGAAAGTTCGTCGCATGCCGCATGCCACTGCCGGGCATAGGCCAGCATGTCGGCGGATGGCTCGGTCATTGTGACGGCGTGCCCTCGCTTGGCAAACCACGCGGCCTGCTGGCCAAGCCCACCGCCAACGTCCAGTACCGGCTGCTGGTTCAACTCCAGCATTTTCGGCAGCAAATGATCGAGCATGGCAAGGCGCAGCTCACCCCGCGGCGCCTGGTAGAGCGAGCGGGAAAACTTGTCCACCAGGCCATCGAAGTACCGATCCCCCGCTTCGCTTAATTCTTCAATTCGCTGCATGCCTGAAGCCAGTTGTGGTTTCAAAGTCGGCTAGTTTACCTTGCTTGAACGGTGCTTTCTGCCAAAACTAACGTACCATCTGGTCGATTCGCATGCCCCCCTGCGCTTACGCCACTCGCTGGCCAGCGCTCAGTAGTGTCCCAGTAACTTCCACCACAAACCGCCGACAATCACCCAGATAATGAGATTGACCACACTCATAATAAAGCCTGCTTTCCACCACTCACCCAGTGTCAGATAGCCTGAGCCGTAAATGACGGGAGACGTTCCTGTTGCGTAATGGGTCAAGGTCATCATGATAGATGAGGTAGCGGCCATGATCAGCACAAACGGCATGGGCGGGGCACCGAGACTTAGACCAACAGTGAGAAAGGCGGCCATCATTGCGGTGATATGTGCAGTGGTGCTGGCAAAAAAGTAATGGGTATAGAGGAAGGTCAGCACAAGGAGGGCGGAGGCGCCTGCCCAACCAATCCCCATCATGGTAATCCAGTCCTGCATATTTGCAGAGAACCAATCAACAAGTCCGGTTTCCTTAAGCTGGCTTGCCATCATGATGAGGGCGCCAAACCACAGTAGCGTATCCCAGGCATTTTTCTCTTTCAGTACATCATCCCAGGTTAACACCCCCGTCAGCAGCAGCATGGAAAGACCGATAAAGGCAGATGTTGTCGTGTTAAGAGTTACCGCATCACCCAAAAATATTGCCGGAATATCTGCCCACAGCAGGAGTAGTACCAAAAAGACGAACAGCATAATGCCTTCGTTTCGGCTTATTTTGCCTAGCTCCGCCAGCTTGTCCCGCGCTATTTGGGTGGCATTAGGCGTTTCCTTAATTTCTGGTGGGTAGAGCAGGTAAAGAATATAAGGCATCGCCAGGATGGCGACTAAACCAGGCAGTAACATGGCGACCGCCCACGTTAACCAACTCAGTTGGATCTCTGCGCCCGTAGCGGTCGCAATGAGTTGAACTGTCAGCGGGTTTGGGGCAGTAGCGGTGACAAACATCGCCGAAGTAATTGGGTTGCTGTGGTAATTCACTAAGGCCAGGTATTTGCCAATTCTGCCAGAAGTATTTTCTTCTGGGTGTGAGTCAAAGCTGTGGGCAATCGAGCGCATAATGGGGTGGATAATGCCGCCGCCCCGGGCAGTATTGCTGGGTGTTACTGGGGCAATGGTAAGCTCTGAAAAAGCGAGGCCATAACCAATGCCCAGTGTACGCTTACCGAAGATGGATATGAAGTAGTAGCCGATACGCGCTCCTAAACCGGTTTTTATCAGCCCGCGTGAAATCATAATCGCAATAGCAATTAACCAGATCAGCGAGTTGGCGTAACTGCTTAAGGCCACATCGATAGCTTCGCCAGGCGTATCCCCCGTAACGCCGCTTGCCGCAACAATAGAAATAGCAATAACGGAAATAGCCCCAATGGGCATGGCTTTACCGATAATGGCAACAATAGTGCCAACGAAGATAGCCAGCATCAGCCACGCGTTGGGCGCTAGGCCTTCTGGTAGGGGAATGACCAGCCATATCAGCAGGGTCACGGCCACCGCAATAATGGTTGGCCAGAGTTTGAAGGGCAGTGTCTGCATAATAGACCTATATAACGTTAGCGGATGTTAACGGTATGCTCTTGGGCAACAAAGCAGCGCCTAAGCTCTCCATGTAAGTCTAGTTTTCGCGAATGCTTACCTCTTGACCCACATCAATGATGGTTCAGTCTGGGTGATGTTGCCTAGTTTTATAGCGTTGTCATATTCGTTTAAAACGATCACGCAGTGCTTAGTGACTGCTCCCCGCCCTAGCGGGCGAGGCTTCCCACTTCTCAAGCAGCAACCGGCGACATGCCGGATTTACGCGAGCCTCCATGGGCAGAGACGGACAGCCCTTCCACCTTTAACTGAATAATACCTTGATGCTTGATATTAAGCGCCGCGTTGATGTCCCGGTCGTGGTGCGTATGGCAGGAGGAGCCCCCCACGACCGGATGTTCAACGGCATGGTCCATTTTGTGGTTCACCTTAGTTTTTACGACGAAGTATCGCCGCAAAGTGTTCGATGGCGACATGATCGGGCAGCTCCGGGAGGCATTTGAATCTGCTTGCGAGACACCAGACTGCTGCATCCTGGAGTTCGATCGTGAAGAAGACCATGTTCACCTGCTTGTTGAATATCCGCCGAAGCTGTCGATCAGCGTGATGATCAACAACTTGAAATCCACGTCCTCCCGGCGGGTGCGCTTCTTGAACACGCATATCCCGAGGTTGAGTAAAAGCAGCGCTGCTCTGTGGTCCCGGTCGTATTTTGCTTGTAGTGTGGGTGGGGCAACCATCGAAATGCTCAAGACCTATGTGCAAGGGCAAACGCCCCATAGAGAGCACAGGATTTGAGCATGACAGCACTTTGAGCTCGCAGAGGAACGATGTCTCAAGCGGCAACTATAAATTTCATGAATTACACCTACGTGTTGCTCTGCATCAATGCTTTAAAGCCCGCAACGTGTTTACTATCTGGCATCCTCTCACCTCGCTCATGTCGGAGAAACAATGGCTGCTCCCAACCGCATCAAGCAAACTGCCTGGCATGCCCTGGAGGTAGGTGAAGCGCTCAAGCAACTCGACAGCACAGCCGATGGCCTCAGCGTTCAGGCTTCCGAGCGCCGGCTAGCCACTCATGGGCCCAACCAGCTCGAACAAACGAAGGGTCGTCCCTGGTGGCAGCGGCTACTCGCGCAGTTCAATAACATCCTGATGCTGGTACTGATCGTGGCGTCCGTTGCCAGCTTGGGGCTGGGCCACGCCATTGATGCCGTCGTGATTTTTTGTGTGGTGCTGATCATTGCGCTGATCGGCTTCATACAGGAGGGCAAGGCCGAGAAGGCCCTGGATAGCATCCGCCGAATGCTCTCGCCCCAGGCCGCAGTGCTGCGCGACGGAAAGCGTCTGACCATTCCTGCCGAGGAACTCGTGCCGGGTGATGTTGTGCTGGTTGAGAGCGGTGATCGAGTCCCGGCCGACCTGCGCCTGTTGACGGCGCAGCGTTTTCGCACCGAGGAAGCTTCATTGACTGGCGAGTCCACGCCGGTAGATAAGCAGACCCAGGCGGTAGACGATGATGCCGACCTGGGCGACCGCACCTGTATGGCCTATGCCAGCACCATCGTCGTCCAGGGCAATGCACACGGACTGGTCGTCGAGACTGCGGCGCACACCCAGATCGGCCGGATATCGGAGATGCTGCGCGACGTCGAGCAGCTCAAGACACCACTACTGCGCCAGATTGACCGCGCCGGCCAGATACTTGCCTTGTTTATTCTCGTTGCCGCCATTCTCACGGGCGCTTTCGGCTTGCTGGTGCATGGTCAACCATTAGGCAACATGTTCATGGCCGCCGTGGGGCTGGCGGTAGCGGCCATCCCCGAGGGCATGCCGGCTATCGTCACCATTGGGTTAGCCTTGGGCGTGCAGACCATGGCTCGCCGCAACGCAATTATCCGGCGCCTTCCGGCGGTAGAGACGCTGGGCTCCATTTCGACGATCTTCTCCGACAAGACCGGCACCCTGACCCGCAACGAGATGACCGCCGAGACAGTCTGGCTACCCGAGGGTGCGATACGCATTGAGGGCACCGGCTTTTCCCCGCAAGGTCGTTTCTATTGGATGCAAGAAGACAAGCCGGCGTCCCGATTCATTGACCTGGATAAAGCTCATGAACTGCGCCACTTCCTGAAGGTTGCCGTGCTTTGCAATGATGCCGAGCTCGCCGAGGATGAAGGTCGCTGGCGGATCCATGGCGACCCCACCGAAGGCGCCCTGGTCGTCGCCGCCGCCAAGGCAGGGCTTGAGGCCGGTACGCTGCGAAGCGACCACGCCAGGCATGATGCCATTCCTTTTGAATCCGAACGCCAGTACATGGCAACGCTCCACGAAGCGCACGGCGAACGCCTTTTGCTGGTTAAGGGTGCACCCGACCGCCTACTTGAGATGTGCCATCAGGTGCGCGATGGAAACCAGCATAGCGAACTGGACGTAGCGCTTTGGGAGGAGCGTATCCAAGCGCTATCCTCACGCGGCTTGCGCGTCTTGGCACTGGCGGAGAAGCAGATCCACGACGACCGTGACCTGGAGGATGAACATGCCGAAGAAGGACTGGTGCTGCTGGGCCTTGTGGGGCTGCTCGACCCACCTCGGGAAGAGGCCATCACATCGGTGAAAGAATGCCTTGCCGCTGGCATTCGTCCGGTGATGATCACCGGCGACCACGCCGCGACGGCACTGGCCATCGCCAGACAGCTGGGTTTTGCCCATACCGAGCGGGCTATAAGCGGACGTGAGATAGAGGCCATGTCGGATACCGAACTCGAGGCCATCATTCTCGACGTGGACGTCTTCGCGCGCGCCGCACCAGAGCACAAGCTGCGGCTGGTGAAGGCAATGCAGGCCCGCGGCGGCATCTGCGCCATGACGGGCGACGGGGTCAACGATGGGCCAGCCCTGAAGCGCGCCAACGTGGGCGTGGCAATGGGCATCCAGGGCACTGAGGCTGCCAAGGAGGCCGCCGAGATGGTGCTGGCCGACGACAACTTCGCGACCATCGTCGGGGCCATCCGTGAAGGTCGCAAGGTCTACGACAACATTCGCAAGACGATCACCTTTTTACTGCCAACCAACGGCGGCCAGGGGCTGGCGATCATGCTCGCCGTGCTGGCGGGCACTACCCTGCCGGTCACGCCACTACAGGCGCTTTGGGTCAACATGGTCGTCGCAGTGACGCTGGGCCTTGCGCTGGCCTTCGAAGGGGCCGAAAAAGATATTATGATTCGCCCGCCACGAGACCCCGACGCCTCACTGCTTGATCTGTTCCTTCTCTGGCGGGTGGTTTTTGTCTCTCTGTTACTGCTGCTCGGTGTATTTGGAATGTTCGGCTGGATACTCCTGCACGGCGGCAGTGAAATGCTGGCGCGCACCGGTGCGGTCAATATGCTGGTAATGGGGAGTGCTGCCTATCTGATCAACAGCCGCTACCTGCTGCGTAGCACCCTCAGCCTGGAGGGCCTCTTCGGCAGTCGTCCGGTATGGATTTCCATCGGTACGATTGTAGTGCTCCAGCTCGTCTGGACTTACCTGCCCTTTATGCAGGTCATCTTCGAAAGCGAGGGGCTCCATCTTAGTCATTGGGGCGTTATCCTGATCAGTAGCCTTGCCATTTACCTGATCGTGGAGCTGGAAAAATACGTGCTGCGCGCCCGCGGGTGTAAGTGAGAAAACTTGCAGGCATTGATAGCTGAAGCTTTTGAGCCAGAGCAAAACTTAAAAAGCTATCGACATGCCCGCAGTCCAGTTCTGGCGACATTCTTGAAGCACGTGAAATTCATTTGTCTTTTGATTTACAAAACCTAAAAAAGGTCGATCTAGCTCTGGAGTGGCATTCGTTTCCAGCAACCAACTGAAAAACATGAAGGTCTCTTTCGCGGCTTTTTCGGCCTGCTCGAGAAGCTGAGTCCCCATAAGCTCATCTACAACAAAAAAATGTTGTTTATTGATATTAAATAATGGAGAAGCCCCTGGATACGACGGCTCGGCAACACAGGCGGAAAGATCCATTCGAGTAGCCACTTCTTTCAACCATTCAAGACGGTGGACGCACTCTATACCTATCGCGCTCATCAACCTGTTCACAGGTGGATCAATAGAAAGGAACCTTAGCGCTAGGCAGCGGTAGCGATTTACTTCCATTTTTTCATGCGAATAAGCCAAAACAAGTTGTTCTTGTGGCAAAAAGTTAAGTGCTGTTAGCTTATCCATGACTTTTTAACCTCGCTATAAATTAAGGACAGAGCCTAGCAACGGCCTGGCGACATCCTAAAGCAGAGCTAATAGGCCATTCCATGACTCCCATCAATGTTTATTTTATAAATAATAAAATTTAAAGATGGCGACACTACTTAATATTTAAGGATTAGCTTTAAATAACTTATAGCACATAGATTTTAACTAAAAAATCTCACACTAAAGTATTACCCATGTAATCAATAAAACCCAAAAACTAATTACCCCACATCAAAACCACAAAAAATTCCTTAATGTTAAAAATTTGACCTACATCAAAACAAACAACCCTATAACCTGCCAAAGAAAAAAGGACAACTATAATATTTAAACTAGCACAGGAGTAGAAAACACAATGTCAACACTTACCAAAGCGCATGCCGACCCCAAAGCGATCAGTGACGATACCCTGATTGATTTCTGGTATCAGTCTTGGCTAGAAACCACTAACTCGGTCGTCAAGCTGCAACGCATTTGGCTGGAAACCTTCAACGAAGCATTTCGTCACGAGCTTGACCTTATTTCAACAGTGGCTCCCCTTCATAGCAGACTGACACAGTGCATGCTCGGTTTCGATGGCCCCCCAACACTAACCTCTATGGTGTCCTGCTATCACAAAATCTCTGGAGACATGACTGAAGCTACCTATAACCGAATACGCCAGGTGTCTGAGCTCAGCGACGATTTTAGAGAGCGCATTTGGTCTGAACTATGAGAGCAGCCGGGGGCTTATAGGCAACCATGCAAGACAGAAAAGCACGGCTGGAAGCCCTGAAGGCTGAACTTCTGGCCCGCGTACAGCGCTACGAAGATCATCGCCACCGTATCAACGGCGCTCTGGATAAGGGTCTTGATGAGCAGGCGATTGAAATCCACAACGATGAGGTGATCGCGCGACTGGAGGCTGAAGCCGAGGAGGAACTGGCCCAGATCAAACGCGCCCTGGCACGCATTGATGCTCGGGTAGGCGACTCTTGCGAAGAGTGTGGCAGGAAGATCGCTCCTAATCGTATTGAGGCTTTACCCCATACCACACGTTGTAGAAATTGCTCCGACGTGTAAAAGGAATTTTTTATGCCACAATTCCAAACAGGCGTCCTATAGCCGCTGTTAAGGCCATTGCGAGTGCCCCCCAGAACATCACACGCCATGCACCTTTTACTATCGGCGCCCCACCAACGCATGCAGCTATAGCACCCAAAAAAGCTAGAAAAAGTAACGAGAACAACGCCACCAATATAATCAATTGCTCGTGCGGCGCCCACCAAGCCACCAATAAAGGGAACAGAGCGCCGATGGTGAAGGTAGAGGCCGATGAAAGTGCGGCCTGAAGAGGTTTTGTTTTTCCGCTGCCAGCTAACCCAATGTCATCTCTAGCATGAGCGCCAAGCGCATCGTTTTTCATCAATTGCTGGGCAACCTGGCTTGCTAAATCCGGTGTAAGGCCACGGGCTTCGTAGATGGCGCCGAGCTCTGCTTGCTCGTCTTCGTAATCCTCATCCAATGATTTTCTCTCGATTTCAAGATCAGCATTTTCAGTGTCGGACTGTGAACTGACCGAAACATACTCCCCAGCCGCCATCGACATGGCACCGGCCACCAGCCCTGCAATGCCAGCTAACAATATATCGTTCTGCGTTGTATTGGCCGCCGCGACCCCAAGAATGAGGCTACTAGTTGAGACAATGCCATCATTCGCGCCCAATACGGCAGCTCGCAACCACCCCGTACGATGGGACCGATGGGGCTCTATATGTGTCATAGATTTAGTTTCCTCGCCGACGACCAAAGCACTTGCGGCCCAGTGAATGCTTTATCGTGTGAGCAGAACTAATCATCAACAAGACCTGCAGCCCGCAGCCGCTCCCTTAGGCGCTGGTTCTCCTCAATCAGATCCGTCGCCAGGGCGGCAAGTTCGGGAGCGGCTTCGAAGTCACGCTCTAACTGGCTCATCCGTCGAGCACGGGTCAGGTCTCGGCTTGTAAACCGCCAACTCGCCACATAGGGTGACCCATCGGCCAACAGACCGCTTTCAATGCGCTCGACGACCCAACCAGCTTCTACCGAGCAGGCTCGCGCTAAATCCTCGACGGTTAGAGTCGCCTCATCGATCAGTTCGCCGCTAACGATACGCTGCTGAGCCATCTTCTAGCCTCCCTTTCGTTGGCGTGGATCGAATGCCAGTTCTTGCGCCATGGTTTGGTACAGTTCTCGAGCCTTGTCGGTATCGGCTGGGGGTAGTACCACCTCGAGCTCCACATAAAGGTCGCCCGGCTCCAGCCCTGGAATACCACGCCCCCTCAGGCGCAATCGACGCCCCGTCTGTGACCCAGTTGGCACCTTGAGTTTAATCAACCCTGAAGGAGTCAGGGTTTCGATACTGGCGCCAAGCGCGGCCTCCCAAGGCGTAACCGACACCTTTTGGTATACATCTCTTCCCTCAACTCGATAACGCAAATCCGGTGTAAAGTGTATTTCCAAGTACAGGTCACCTGCCGAACCACCTCCAACTCCGGGACTGCCTTGCCCCGAGAGGCGAATATGCTGGCCCGCTTTAATACCCTTGGGTATCTGTACGTTAAGGGTGTGCTCTCGGGAGACAACGCGGCCTTGGGCATCCACCTGTGGCATTTGCAAGGTAATTGCCCGGTTGGCGCCGTAGAAAGCATCCTTCAGGTCGATGCTGATCTTGGCATGACGGTCCTCACCGCGCATCTGATAACTGCGTTTACCTCGGCCTGTACGGCCCCCTTGCCCAAACAGGTTGGCAAAAAAGTCGCTGAACTCACCTAAATCGGCCTCTTCGAAGCCGCGGCCTCTAAACTCAAAGCCCGAATCCCAGTCAGGAGGTGGCTGGAAGTCCTCCCCAGAATGGTATTGCTCGGCAAGTTGATCATAAGCGAAGCGTTTCTCTGGATCTGTCAACACCGCTTTTGCTTCATTAACCTCTTGCATGCGCTGTTCCGCTTCAGACTCTTTGCTGACATCAGGATGAAACTTACGCGCTAACTTGCGGTAGGCTTTCTTGATTTCCTCGGCCGTCGCGGCCTTTTCTACCCCAAGCACTTGGTAGTAATCCTTGAATTCCACTTATGAAAGCTCCTTCGGTGCTTGACAACCCACAATCGTCTTGACCGTTATGCCACCCCTAAAAGGAATCAGCTGTTTAATTCCAGCTTAGTCGATAATAGGAAGGAGGGGATGATAGGCAGAAGCTGTAGATGGATAAACTAAATGTCACCTACCTCTGCACTTTGCAGACATTAGCCAAATTAATGGACCGGTCGCCGACATGCTTACAACACCAACAGCTCCACTCATCGGGCATTGCCTTTCGTCTGGAAACCGACTAGCCTTGGGAACGTTCCCATTTTTATTATAGCGTACCGACATCTATGCCTTCGCCGCCTACCCGAGCCACCTTGATCGACGTTGCCAAGCTAGCGGGTACCTCCAAGTCCAGCGTTTCACGCTTCTTCGGCCCCGAACGCGACAAGCTTTCCCAATCGCTGCAGCAGCGCGTTGCCGAGGCGGCGGCGGCATTGGGCTACCATCCCAACCAGATGGCGCGAGGGCTCAAAGGCGGCGGCTCCCGCCTGCTGGGGATGATGGTGGCGGATATACGCAACCCTTTTTCGGTGGCCGTGATGCATGGCGTGGAGCTCGCATGCCGCGACTTCGGATACTCCTTGATGGTCTGCAATACCGATAACGACCCGGCACTTGAACAACACCACCTGGCGACGCTTGCGGCCTATCAGGTCGAAGGGCTGGTTATCAATGCCGCCGGGCAACCGGGACAGGCATTGCTGGAAAGCGGCGTCCCCGTGGTCCTGCTCGATCGTGACATCCACCATCTCGACGCCGAGGTGATCGGTCTCGACAATGCCCTCGCGATCGATATGGCCCTGGCGCACCTGGCGCAGCAGGGCTATCGCTCGATTCTGTATGTCAGCGAAACGCCCGAGCACACCAGCACTCGCCAGGCGCGGCTGGATCGCTTTCAGCAGCAGGCAGACGCCATGGGCTTCACCCGCCAGACGCTGATGCTCAGCCCCCGTGACATCGACACGCCCTGCACCGGCTTGGCCGCGTTCTTGGCACCGCATCCGCCCGGCCATTGTGCGGTGCTGTGCGCCAATGGCAATGCCACGCTCGCCATGGCGCGATGCTTCAAGCAGCTCGACGTCGCGATGGGCCCGGTGGGGTTAGTGGGCATTGACGAACTCGAATTGTGCGAGCTGATGACACCGGGTATTACCACGCTGGCCCAGCCCACCGACAGCATCGGCCGTGATGCCGTCGCCTGTCTGGTCAACCAGCTTGAGCGACGCGCAACGCCGCTGGCGTTTCACAGCCGTCATTCACCTCGGTTACTCGTCCGGGGCAGTACCGCTCCATGATCATTACCTATTTCACTAAATAGAGGCTACCTCCATGGAAAACAGGCGCTCTTCTTCCCCTCAGGTGCTTACTTTCGGCGAAGCAATGGCCATGTTCATTGCCGATGCCCCAGGTGACCTATCGGCGATCGAGCACTTCCATCGCCGACTGGCCGGTGCCGACAATAACGTGGCGATTGGACTGTCCCGCCTTGGGTTTCATGTAGGCTGGTTGAGTCGTGTCGGTACCGACAGCCTCGGCCGGTTTATCCAGCATGCCTTGAGCGCTGAAGGTATCGATGACCGTTACATCCATACCGATACGCAGCATCCAACAGGGCTGATGTTCAAGGAGCGCGCCGAGGAAGGCGCCGATCCTCGCGTGGAGTATTTCCGACGCGGCAGTGCCGCAAGTTACCTGTCCGTCGACGATGCCTCGACCATCGACTTCTCGTCGCTCACTCATCTACACGCCACCGGGATTACCCCCGCGCTCTCGGAAAGCGCCTGTAAGTTGACGCGCCATTTAATGCGCCAGGCCCGCGCCCAGGGTGCCAGCGTCTCCTTTGACCCCAACCTGCGCCCCTCACTTTGGCCGAGTGAAGACGCCATGCGCGACACCCTGAATGAGCTTGCAGGTCACGCCGACTGGGTGCTCCCCGGCCTTGCCGAAGGGCGCTTACTGACCCAGCAGGAGACCCCGGATGCCATCGCCGACGCTTACCTGGCGCGCGGCGCTAAGGCGGTGGTGATTAAATTGGGGCCAGAAGGCAGCTACTATCGGGGAATGCTCACCGGCAAACTGGAGAGTTTTACCGTGCCGGGTCAGCCGGTGGCCAGGGTGGTGGATACGGTCGGCGCCGGTGACGGCTTCGCCGTGGGGTTGATCAGCGCGCTACTCGACGGTCTGTCACCCCAGCAAGCACTCAACCGGGGCAACCTGGTGGGTGCCCAGGCCGTTCAAGTGGTCGGCGACATGGAAGGGCTGCCCAATCGCCAGCAACTCCAGGCGCTTGAAGCCGACCACCCCGATGCCTGACGCTTGGCGATACGTTAAAAGGCTTTTACCCAGGAGATAACCGTGAAGAAACGTTTGGTAGTTCAAGGACGACTCAGCGACGCCCAGCTCGACACACTCAACGACTTATTTAAGGTGGACGTACTGCCCAAACCCAACGCGCTGGATGCACCTGAAAATCGCGCGGTACTGGCAGGCACGCAGGGCATCATCGGTTCCGGCCTGGCGATTACCCCGGCGTTATTGGACGCAGCGCCCCAATTAGAAGTCATCGCGACTATCTCCGTAGGCTACGACAACATCCCCGTCGATGAACTTACCAAACGCGGCATTATGCTGTGCAATACGCCCGACGTGCTTACCGAAACCACCGCCGATACAGGCTTTACCCTGATCATGGCCACGGCCAGGCGCGCCGTTGAACTCGCCGAGTGGGTGAAAGCCGGGCAGTGGCAGTCAAGCATTGGCCCCGATCGGTTCGGTAGCGACGTACATGGCAAGACTCTGGGCATGGTGGGTTTCGGCCGGATCGGTCAGGCCGTCGCCCGGCGTGGGGCCCTGGGGTTTGGCATGCAGGTGCTCTATTCCAACGCCTCGCCCAAACCCGCGCTGGAAAAAGAACTGGGCGCCCAGCGCCGCGAACTCAACGAGCTGCTGGCCGAGGCCGATTTCGTGTGCGTTACGGTGCCCCTCACCGCCAACACCGAGCGTTTGATCGGCGCCCGGGAGTTCGCACAGATGAAGCCGTCGGGCATTTTCATCAATATCGCCCGGGGCAAAGTAGTCGATGAAAGCGCCCTGATACACGCGCTGGAAAACGGCGTCATCCACGCGGCAGGGCTCGACGTGTTCGAGCAGGAGCCATTGCCGGCATCGTCGCCGTTGCCGAAGATGCCCAATGTGGTCGCCCTGCCCCATATTGGCTCTGCCACCCATGAAACCCGCGACGCCATGGCCCAACGGGCAGTGGATAATATTCGCCTGGCACTGCAGGGCGAGCGCCCGATTAGCCTAGTTAACGAGGAAACCTATCAGTGAATTCTGCAATGAACACGGCCACCCCCCTCTGCCTGCTGTTCGATTGCGATGGCACCCTGGTGGATAGTGAAATACTGCTTGCCGAGGTAATGGGCGACATTCTGCCCGAATTCAACTTACCCTTCTCCGCCCAGCAATATATGGACGAGTTTCGAGGTGTACGTTTTCAGACTATCGTCCAAACCTTGGAAAACCGTTTTCAAGCACTTGCTGAAGGTAAATTTACCCAACTTGAGGCAGGCATGCGGGCGCGCATGGAGGCTCGCATGCGTGCCGAGCTGGTAGCCATCCCAGGAATGACTGCCGCACTTGAGCAGCTAACGGGCCATCCTAAGGCCGTAGTATCTAACGGCCCTGATCGCAAAATACGCTGCGCATTGGAAAGCACCGATCTTGGCCACTATTTTGAAGACAGACTGTTCAGCGCCTATACCCTTAACGTGTGGAAGCCAGACCCAGAACTTTATCGCAAGGCGGCTGCCGCCATGGGGTATTCCCCTCAACACTGTATCGTGATCGATGATGCCGCCGTGGGTGTGGAAGCGGGGTTGGAAGCAGACATGCACGTTATTCATCTCAATCACTTCCCGAATGAAGAGAGCACGCCCGAAGGCGCCATTGGCATTCAGCATGCAAGCGAGTTACCCGCTGCTATTGCGCGCCTATCAGCTAAAGTGAGTGCTTAGCTTGTGGGTTGAAAATTCTCGGTATGACGATGATAAAGGGGCTATTCAATGAGGTTATTTTCCTTGCAAGGACAAGTGGCTATGGTCACCGGTTGCAATAAAGGCTTGGGCCAAGGCATTGCCGTGGCACTAGCCGAGGCGGGCGCTGACATTGTTGGCGTCAGCCGCTCACCCACCGACCAAACGCGCCAGCAAGTCGAAGCGTACGGGCAACGTTTTTACACTATCGAAGCAGAATTAGGTTATCACGCGCCAAGCGATATTGTTAACCAAGCCATCAACCAAGCCGGCAAACTGGATATTCTGGTTAACAATGCGGGGATGATTCGCCGGGCTCCGGCGATTGAGTTCTCTGAACAAGACTGGGACTCGGTGATAGACGTCAACTTAAAGGCGGCGTTTTTTCTGGCTCAGCAGGTTGCCAAGCACTTAATTGAGCGCAAAGCACCCGGTAAGATCGTCAATATTGCCTCCCTGCTTTCGTTTCAAGGCGGCATTCGCGTCCCCTCCTACACCGCGAGTAAAAGTGGCATCCTCGGTCTAACGCGACTACTGGCTAACGAATGGGCACCTTACGATATCAACGTCAATGCCATCGCGCCTGGATACATGGCGACGGATAACACCCAGGCGCTACGCGACGACCCTCAGCGCCATGACGAGATCCTGGGACGCATTCCGGCAGGCCGCTGGGGAACGCCCGAGGATTTAGCGGGCGCGGTAATCTTTTTATGCTCTGACGCCGCCCGCTATGTTCATGGCCACGCCCTAGCGGTGGACGGAGGCTGGCTCGCGCGCTAGAAGCAGGTAACTAATTGCTCTTTGACGGTTAATTGATCATCCACCAATAGCAGTTGGCGCCATTTATCAAAGGTCAAACAAGGATGTGAGGCGCCAAAAGCGACAATATCGCCGACCTCGACATCCTCAACGCCTTCAGAAAGCCGCACGAACGCGTGCTGATCCATGATTTTTGTCACTTCCCAGCCAGTAACCGATAATGGCTGCGAAGGCTTACCGGCTTCCCGGTAGCGGCGTAGAGCGATGGGCAACTGGTCGTGACCAATATCGCGCTTACCCAGCGCCACAATGGCAAGCCCAGGCTCAGGGAGCGACTGAATCTGTGCAAAGACTTCCAGTGCAGGCTCAAGCCCCTGCTGCAAATCCGGCCGACGCGTTAACACTGCCGTTTGCGCTTCACGATAAAGCCCATGATCGTGGACGACGTAGCATCCAGGCCGCAGCACAGGGGTAAAACGCCCCTGAAGCGGAGCGCCCTGAAAGGCTTCCGCAATTACGTCATACCAGGCAGAGCCTGACGCGGTAACAATGGGGCTTGCCTCTGAAAAACGTCCAGCGGCCTCAAGCTCCACCGCCACTTCCACTAACTGCTTTGCGTAGTCACGTATACCGTTCTCTGGATCATCCCCGTGAACCACACCTTCATAGCCTTCTAGACCTACTAGAGAAAGCGCCGGCTGATTAGCAATGACCTCTGCCAACGAGAGAATCTGCAGCTTGTTACGGCAGCCACACCGCCCCCCGGTTACGCCTACCTCAATGAGTACCGATAAATTCAAACCACGTTCTGCAAAAAAACGCCCAAGCTGGCGCACGTTCTCGTGACTATCGACCACGCAGTAAAACGTAGCACCCTGCTCAATAAGACTGGCGATGATGGCCATATTGGCCTGGCCTACCAGTTGGTTGGCCATTAGCAAGCGGGTAACACCATTGCCGAAGGCCGCACGGCACTGCGGCGCGGTCGCCAATGTAATGCCCCATGCCCCCGCCTGAAGCTGACGATGGAAAAGTGCTGGCGTCATGGTGGTTTTGCCATGAGGCGCCAAACGGGCACCGTGGGCTTCGGCAAACCGCTGCATCCACGCCAGGTTGTGTTCAAGCTGGGCCTCATGTACCGCGGCGGCGGGCAAGCTGACACCGGACAACAAATGGGAGCCGAGTTCCATCCCGCCTTTATCTACCGCTAACGCCTTTGTCTGCATTCGCCTGCCCCGACTGGAAAATATTCTACTTTTACACTATCACGTAGCCGATTCTTCACCAGTCAACTGCCGCACCGCCAGCTCCACACCGCGCAGTTCCGCCAACCCCCGCAGGCGCCCGTAGAGTGGGTAACCCGGCGCCGTGTTGCGCTGTTGATCATCCAGCAGTTGGTGGCCGTGGTCCGGGCGCAGCGGCAAGCGCGCCCCGCCCTCTCGCTCGCGCCGCCGCTCTTCATCCACCAGGGCATGTATCACCTCCACCATATCCACATCACCAGCCAAGTGCGGTGCCTCGTGGAATGAGCGCGAATCCGCTTCACGCTGCGTGGCACGCAGATGGATAAAGTGAATATGCGGGGCAAAGTGGCGGGTCATTGCCACCAAATCATTGTCTTGCCGAACGCCGTAAGAGCCGGTGCAAAGCGTCAAACCATTGGCGGGGCTGGGCACGCGATCGACAATCCACTGAGCATCCTCGCGCGTCGAGACCACCCGGGGCAGCCCTAGCAGCGATCGTGGCGGGTCATCTGGATGGATAGCCATACGAATGCCCACTTCTTCCGCTAACGGAATAACCGCCTGGAGAAAATAACCTAGGTTCTCCCGCAGCCGAGCGGCGTCAATATCAGCGTAACCTTCAAGGACCGCGCGAAACTGCTCAAGGGTGTAGTGCTCTTCGGCGCCCGGCAGCCCCGCAATCAGCGTGTTGACTAATTTGTCACGGCCAGCGCTATCTAACCCCTCAAGATAGCGACTTGCTTGAGTTTGCTCCTCATCGCTGTACGCTTTCTCAGCGCCTGGTCGCTGAAGCAAGTAAAGATCAAAAGCCGCAAACGCGGTTTGATCAAAGCGCAGCGCCAAGGCACCATCGGGTAATTGATAGGCTAGATCGGTACGTGTCCAGTCCAGCACCGGCATAAAGTTGTAGCACACGGTATCGATACCACAGGCCGCCAGGTTGCGTAGCGTCTGGCAGTAGGTGGCAATTAGCGCATCGCGCTCGGATAAGCCTTTTTTGATCGACTCATGTACCGGCACGCTCTCCACCACCGACCATGTCAGGTCAGCGGCTTCGATCATTTGCTGACGCTCACGGATCGCCTCAACCGGCCAAACCTGATCATTGGGCACCTCATGCAGTGCCGTCACGATACCGGTAGCGCCTGTTTGGCGAATTTCTTCCAGCCGAATAGCATCTTTAGGGCCAAACCAGCGCCAGGTATGCTCCATGGGGATCTCCTTTTATTAGGCTTTGTATGAAAACTGCCTACGCTCGACAATACGGCGTTAAAAATCGCCTCGAAATGCTCATTTACCCCCCGTAAACTCCGCTTTCTCGTTGATTTTTGGCTTGTCTAGTCTTCGCTCGCCGACTTTTCGTATAAAGCCTAGTTGCGCTCAAGCGCTACCAGCGCTTCACTTAGTCCACCTTGGGTCAGCTTTTGATACGCGTTTAGTACGCACTGAGCAAACACTTTGTCTGCGGCTAGCTCGCTCGGCACCACATCGTCCATGGTTAAAAAGGCCGTCACCAGAGCACTGGCATCGACGCCATGGGCGTGGTGTAAATCGGCAAAGCGCTTGGCTAGCGGGTCGTCAACGGTGTAGCGATTCCCGAGCAGATCTTCGCCCGCGGTGTAGCGAATCCAGGCCGCCATTCCCAACGCTACGCAGGGCGATGTCTCGCCAGCGACACTACGTTTCAGTGCTCCAGAAAGCCAGCGCTGCGGCAGCTTTTGGCTGCCATCCATAGCGATTTGCTGTAGGCGATGGCGCAGGCTGTCATTGGCAAAGCGCGCCAGCAGCGAGTCAGCGTAAGCGTCTAAATCAATCCCTTCCGGCATCTCAAGGGTAGGCGCCGCCTCTTCAAGCATATAGCGGCGTAGCAGCACGCGAAGCGCGTCGTGATTGACCCCTTCATAGACCGTTTCAATACCCGCTAATGCGCCCAGGTAAGCCAGTAAGGAGTGGCTGCCATTGAGCATGCGTAACTTCATGGTTTCAAACGGCGCTACATCGGCGACCATCTCAACGCCTTCGGCTTCCCAGCTCGGCCGCCCGGCTGGGAAGTGATCTTCGACCACCCACTGAGTGAACGCCTCGCATACCACGGCGTTTGAATCTGTAACGCCCAGCGCCGCCAAGCGTTCAAAGTCCGTGTCAGTCATGGCGGGCACGATGCGATCCACCATGCTGCAGGGAAATGCCACCTCGGAGGCTATCCAGCTAGCCAGCGCGGCATCGCGCTTCTCCGCCAACTGCACCACCGCTTGGCGCGTTCGCTTACCGTTATCCGGCATATTGTCGCAAGAGAGCACAGTAAAAGGGGCAATGCCTGCCTCACGCCGCCGCGCTAGCGCTTCAACCAGCAGCCCTGGGGCGGTACGCGGCTGCTGGGGCGAGGCAATATCGCCGATGATCATCGGATCATCGTCTCTTAACTCACCGCTAGCCGGGTTTAAAAAGTAGCCCTTCTCGGTCACCGTTAAAGTAACGATACGGGTGTCCGCAGAGGCCATTCGCGCTAACAGCCTTTCCCGGTCACGCCCCCAATTACCGGCACCATCACGGCCAGAAAACAACGTCTCTTCGATCACGCCTATTTCGCGCAGTGTGACGCTGTCACTATCGGTGTACTCGGCGACATGATAGCGATGCCCAGCCGCGCTCAATCCGTCGACTAAAGCAACGCTGGCACGCAGGTTAGCGCTGCAAACACCCCACCCAGTGTCACCACTACGCTGACGATAACGCTCTAAATAGACCGCTTGGTGGGCACGGTGAAATGCGCCTAAGCCCAGATGAACAAAACCGACCTGGCCACTTTTTGGCCTCGCTTCAATACGCTGAGGAGCCATCATCAATTACTCTCCCATCAGCAAGTTAGGCAACCAAAGCGAAATCGCGGGGACATAGGTCACCAACAACAGCACCGCCAAGTTGCACAGCAAAAAGGGCACGATGGCTCGTGCCACCGTCAGCATCGGCAGTTTGCCAATACCCGCAACCACAAACAGGCACACTCCTACCGGCGGTGTTGTTAGCCCGATCATCAGGTTCAGCACCGCGATCATCGCAAAATGAACCGGATCGACACCCACGCCAGTGGCTACCCCCACCAAGGCAGGGAAAAGAATAATCAGCGCGGCGATGGTTTCCATAAAAGCGCCGACAAATAGCAGAATCAGGTTAAGAATAAGTAAAACAATTAGCGGGTTGTCGCTGATGGAGAGAATAAGCGCAGCGATCATCTGGGGAATCTGTTCACTGGTGAGTATCCAGCCAAACAGGTTTGCCAACCCCACCATCACCAGCAGTGCAGATGAGGTCAATACAGTGTCTGACAAAATCGCCGGGAGCTTTTTCCACGACAGGCCTTTATACACATACATACCCACCACTAGTGCATAAAGCGAGGCGACAATAGACGCTTCTGTGGGAGTAAAAAACCCGCCAATAATGCCGTATAGAATAATCACGGTCATCAGCAGCGCCCAGAAGGCCGTTTTCGCTTCGCGCAGCAGCTGCAGAAATGGTACCCGCTGCTCTTTGGGGTATCCGCGACGAACGGCCAGGATATACACCGTGGCCATCATGGCGAGTCCCATCAACAGGCCAGGAATCGCACCCGCCAGGAACATTCGACCAACCGAAATACCGCTTAGTGAACCTACGATAATCATCGGTACACTGGGCGGAATAATCGGCCCAACGGTTGACGAGGCGGCGGTAACCGCAGCGGCAAAGGGTTTGTCATAACCCGAGCGCGCCATACCGGGGATCATCACCGAACCGATGCTGGCTGAGTCGGCCACCGCCGTGCCGGAGATACCGCCGAAAATCATTGAGCCCGCCACATTGGCCAAGCCAAGCCCGCCGCGAATATGACCTAATAATGCATTGGAGAAACGCACGATATGTTCCGTGATATTGCCCACGTTCATCAAATTGCCAGCCAGCACAAAACCGGGAATACAGAGCAGCACAAAGGTGTCGATGCCCGCATACATCCTCTGCGGCACAATCGTCAATGAAATGCCTTCAAGCAGCAGATAAGAAAGCGAGGCTAACCCCAGCGCGAACGCAATAGGCATCCCCACCAAGAGCAGAATCAAGAAAACACTGAAAAGAATAATAACTTCCATGTTTACGACTCCTGAAGAGAGGCAGAGGAGCGACACATTGCGATAATTCCCTCAACACACCCTAGTACGCTGTACACCAGGAGTAGCGCAAAGGTGACTACCGTTGAGAAAAAGATATACAGCATGGGAACATGCAGCGTCGGCGAGGTCTGCATGGTGCCGTTTTGCGCATACTGCCAAGCGTAAGGCAGCACTAGATATGCAAACAGGCCAATCAGCGAACAAATTAGCACTTGAAAAGCCGCCTGCATGCGCGGCCCCAGCAGGTGGTGGAAAAGTTCAACGCTGATATGTCGGTTCTGGCGCAATACAACACCGACGGATAACGCCACCATATAAATAAACAGATAGCGCGAGAGTTCCTCAGTCCAAGCAATAGAAAACGGCAAAAATAGCCGCGAACAAATTTGCAGCAGTACCGTGACGGCAATCGCAACAAGTGCCACGACCGCCAAGGTTAGAAAACAATTATCCACCCAGCCAATCACGCGCCCAATGGGGCCTTTTAGCTTAGGCACTGCCGACATTGAATCCAGACTTTCCAACGCTTCCTGTTCAAGCGCTTTGTGATCCGAGTTCATAACCGTATCCTCATGGGCAAGCAGCCTTTGCCGTTCGAAAATGGGCCAGCAAGATGCCAGCCCATCGCCATTACCAGTTCACTACCAACGCATTACCAGCGAGCTTACAAATCCTGGATAGCGTCAAAGAGTTCACGCTGCTCGTCGGTTAAGGCCTCAAGGACAGCGGGGCGAGCTTTCTCTGCGAATGCATCGACGTCGACTTCCACGAACTCCATGCCACGCTCTTTAAGCGCTTCTTCAAGACGTTCTTGATCATCAATGAAAAGCTCAGCCTGATGATCCTGCATGGTTTGGGCAGCATCACGAACCACCTGCTGTAACTCATCAGGCATACTTTCTAACTGATTACGTCCGATCACCACATAGATCCAACTGCGCACATGGCCTGTCATGTTGACGTAGTCCTGCACCTCGTTGAAGCTGGCACTTTCGATCAGACTTAGCGGGTTTTCCTGGCTTTCTAAGGTATCTTGCTGCAGCGCAGTAAACACTTCGCTAAACGCCATAGGGGTTGGACGTGCACCCATCGCTTTCCAAGTATCAACAAATAGCGGCACGTTAGGCACACGAAGACGCAGCCCATCGAGCTCGTCTGGGTCGCGGATAGGCCGGTTGGAGGTCAGCTCACGGGGACCGCGCTCAAACCACGCCAATGGGACTAAGTTTGTCTGCTCAGTGATTTGCGCCTCAATTTCAGCGCCGATGTCACCGTTAACCGCTGCATGAAGGTGCTCGGAATCTCGAAAGGCGTAAGGTACAGCCATCATGGCGGCTTTCGGCGCCCAATTCTGTAAGCTTTCACCCGTGATGGTCATATCCGCCGTGCCCAATTGGATACTATTGATCACGTCCAACTCGTTACCGAGCTGCTCACTGGGGTAGAGGCGCACCTCAATCTGACCATCGGAGTTCGCTTCGACTTCTTCTTTAAATTTCTCGGCGGCCTGGTGCCAAATGTTCTGCTCATTGGCTAAATGGCCGAAACGCAAGGTATAGTCTGCCGCCATCGCGGAGTGACTGCCTAATATGGCGGCCCCAAGAACGGCGCTGGTGATAAATTGTTTAATCATTTTCTCTCTCCTGCACACTGGTGTTGTAGATTGTTAATTACGCGTGGGTTGGCGTGGTTACCCTTAGGCACTGATTTGAATCAGTACCTTGCGGGCCTCTTCTGGTCGGTGGTCAAGCATCTCGATGGCATTGGGCATGTCACCTAGCGGTAACCGATGGCTGACGAGCGCCAACGGATCCAACTGTCCACTTGCCATTAGCTCAAGCACCTCCGGAAACTTACGATTGTTCAGGCGCGAGCCAACCAAGGTCAGCTCTTTCTTGATCACCTCTAGCTGCACTAGCTCACTGGGCTGAACGCTAAAGCCCAGCAGACCAATGCGCCCTGCTGGCGACGCTAAACGCAGCATTTGCGGTAGCAGCGCGGGGACACAGGCCGCATCGGCAATTAGTGGCATGCCCTCACCCTGGGTTAAGGCAAGCACCTCTTTTTCCACATTTTGCTCGCGGCTATTAAATACCTGCGTTGCCCCAAGCTGTTTTGCCGCTGCTAATCGCTCATCAATAACGTCCGTTACAACCACTTCATCTATACCCTTGGCCAGGGCCATCTGCAGGATCGTCAGGCCAATAACCCCAGCGCCTAAAATCATTAGCCGGTCACCAGGGTGCGGCTGCATGCGATCAAGTACGTTGGCGGCAATGGTGTAAGGCTCCACTAAGGCAGCAGCATCCAGTCCGATATGATCAGGTAGGTGGTGCACATTAGCCGCGGGGACGGCAACAAACTCTTCAAAACCGCCATCGCGATGCACGCCGATCACTTCAAGCGAACTGCACACGTTGGGACGACCAATCCGGCAGGGGTAGCAATCACCGCAGCTGATAACCGGGTCAATGCAGACGCGGTCCCCAACGGTTACGTCAAGCACCCCTTCCCCCACCGCTTCCACTACCCCGGCAAACTCGTGGCCGGTGATACGCGGAAAGCGCACAAAGGCGTTATCGCCATGGATAATGTGCATATCCGAACCGCAGATACCGGCAAATGCCACGCGCACCAGTACTTCACCAGTGGCCGCCTTGGGCAGTTCAACATCTGCCACCTGATAGTCGTGAGGTGCCTTCACCTGGAATGCTTTCATTGACATAAATCTCCTTGCCTGTGCCACGAATTCACCTAGCTCACCAATGCCATAGCGTGCCGTCTTCCAACCGGTTAACCGGCAGGCTGGCGCGCTTATAGGGATATTGTTTGGCTAGCTGTTCGTCGATATCAACGCCGTGCCCCGGCGTTTCGCCAACAATGAAGTGGCCGTCTTCAAACCGGTAATCGTGAGGAAAGACCTCATCCGTAGCGCGGGTATGGGGCATATATTCCTGAATGCCAAAATTGGGCACCCAGGTATCAAAATGAATCGCCGCACCCAGGCAAACCGGCGAAAGGTCCGTCGGCCCGTGGAAACCGGTACGCACGTGATAAAGCCCCGCCAAATCGGCGATTCGGCGCACATGGGTGATTCCCCCGGCGTGGGTCAGGGTGGCGCGGATATAGTCGATCCATTGATTTTCGATCAGCGCCTTGGCGTCATATAGGCTGTTAAAGACTTCGCCCACCGCCAAAGGTGTGGTGGTGTGTTGGCGGATGAGGCCAAACGCCTCCTGGTTCTCGGCAGGCACGCAGTCTTCGAGCCAAAACAGATGGTAGGACTCAACCTCTTTGCCTAAACGAGCGGCTTCAATGGGCGTCAAGCGGTGATGAACATCATGTAGCACGTGCAGGTCTTCGCCGAAGCGCTCTCGCACAGCGGCAAACAGTTTGGGCACATGGTTTAAGTATTTGCTGGTACTCCACACGTGCTCTGCGGGCAACTCAGCATCGGCTGGCTCATAAGGCTCGCCCTCTTTTTTGGCAACCCCATAAATGCTGGCAATGCCTGGCACACCCGCCTGAACACGCACGGCTTTGTAGCCCTCATCCACATGGCGGGCGACTTCTTCCAGGCAGGCATCAATATCGCGCCCCGTTGCATGGCCATATACCATCACCCGGTCACGGCTCTTGCCACCTAACAGTTGGTAAAGCGGCATGCCCGCGAGTTTTGCTTTAATGTCCCAAAGCGCCATATCAACCGCGGCGATGGCAGTCATAGTGACAGGCCCACGACGCCAGTAAGCGCCGCGGTAGAGGTAGTGCCATATATCTTCTATGCGCTGGGGGTCGCGCCCGATTAACGTCGGGATTACGTGCTCTTCCAGATACGCCACCACGGCCATTTCACGCCCATTGAGCGTCGCATCACCAATGCCATATTCGCCCTGATCCGTCACAATTTTCAGCGTCACAAAATTGCGCCCCGGCGAGGTCACAATGGTATAGGCCCGCTCGATTTTCATTGAATCGCCTCCTGTAACAAGGTTTGGTTTTCTTGTACTTCGAACAAATCGGGGAAACGACGAACCAAATCGGGCATCGAGACCAGAATCTCGCGTAAATGAAGCGCCATCGCCTGCTCTGCGAGGGAGGCATCCCGCGCCTCAATAGCCGCAACGATATTGGCATGCTGCTCTACAAGCCGCTCCAGGGGGGTGCTATGGGGCACACTGAGGTAGCGCACCCGGTCAAGCTGAGCGCGGACTTCTTCAATGACTTTCCAGGCGGCGTGCTGCTTTACCCCTAGTGAAAGCGTTCGATGAAACGCTTCATCAAGGCGATAAAAACGGTCGTAATCATGGGGCTTTACACAGCGCCGCTGACGCTCCAATAAATCATGTAGCTCCGTCAGCATTGCTGGTTCAATCCCCTTTTCAGCCGCCAACTTGACTACCGCCACTTCGACCGCCTCACGTACAAAGCGAGCCTCAAGTACCGCCCGTTGAGAAATCCTCACCACATAGGTACCGCGCTGAGGCTTGACCTCCACCAGCCCTGCTTCGGAGAGTCTTATAAAAGCTTCTCGCACTGGCTGACGGCTAACCGAGAACGTGTCAGCAAGCTCTTTTTCAGATAATGCCTGGCCCGGTGCCAACACCATCTGAATGATCGATTGCCTTAGCACTTGGAATAACCGTTGGCGAACCGAGTCCGTGTCAAGGGTTTCCTGCCATAGCGTTTGTAATGTCGTGTGCATAACACCTGAATCCGAATACTGGGGTCTGTGACGACTGGCGGCCACTTCTGATATGACTAGTATGGTAGTATGGAGGAAATAGAGAAACCCCTTCGCGCTTATACTTTGGTCGCCCAGTGCCAGATGTTGTGGAGTTAGCTAAAGTGGGCTCAATAAATAATTTGAGCACCCCATGCTGGAATTTCATCAGGTATATAAAAGCTACTCGACACCTCAAGGGCCGCTACAGGTACTGGAAAATGTCTCACTGAACCTGACCGCCGGCCAAAGCTTGGCGCTAATGGGTGAGTCGGGGAGCGGAAAATCCACCTTGCTGCATCTTGCCGCAGGTTTGGACCTGCCTGACCAAGGCCACATCACACTCGCAGGTGAGAACATTGCGTCTCTATCAGAGATGGAGCGCGCCCGCTTGCGCCGCGAGACGCTGGGCTTGGTGTTTCAGCAATTTCACTTAGTCCCCAGCCTATCGGTCATCGACAACTTGCGCTTACAGGCCCGCTTGGCCAAGCGCGACGATGCCGACTGGTCTGCCCACTTGATAGAGCGGCTAGGCCTTAAAGGGCTGGAAAAACGTTACCCAGAACAGCTCTCGGGCGGTCAACAGCAGCGCTTGGCAATTGGCCGCGCCCTGGCGCCGCGCCCCCCTCTGTTACTCGCCGACGAACCCACAGGCAACTTGGACGAGACGACCGCTAATGAGGTGCTTGAACTACTACTAAGCCTGATTCGGGAAACCCAGTGTGCGCTACTGGTCGTAACCCACAGTCCACAAGTCGCCGCCCCGCTTGACCGATGCCTGCGCCTGCGCCACGGCCAATTGATTAGCGCAATATGATGATCAAAGGACTGCCCACGGTATTGGCAACCCTGCTTACCCACTATCGTCGTCATCCGGGCCAGTTGGCGATGTTACTGCTCGGCCTGTGGGTCGCCAGCGCTTTGTGGAGCGGTATCCAAGCCATCAACGCCACGGCACGCGACAGCTACGCCCGCGCCGATGCGCTGTTTGACACTCAACTCGACCGGCTTGAGCGTCGCGATGGTGCGCCACTTACCCGCGACGACTATCTTGCCCTTCGTCAGGCGGGCCTGCCGGTATCGCCCATGTTAGAAGGCGAATTGATCACCCAAAACGGCACAAGGCTGACGCTAATCGGCATTGACCCGCTGACCCTGCCAAGCGACAACCCGCTGGCCCAAGCAGGCTCTTCTGCATCGTTAACCGATTTCCTAACGCCTCCTTGGCAAACCCGTATCGCCCCGGACGCCCTAACGGCAGTGGGGGTAGCACGTAAATACGCGACAGGCGCCACCCCCTCGCTGGCGGATGGCAAACCGCTCCCCCCGCTGGTTTTAGCCCCCAGCTTACCGCCCAACACGCTGATCATGGATATTGCCGCAGCGGCGCGATTACTCGAAAGCGGCACAGACATAACGCGCCTCGTGGCCGCTCCAGACGCGCTTGCTAAAGCGCCCCAGGGGTTAACACTCACCCGCGCCAGTAGCCTTGCGTCACCCGGCCAGCTTACCGAGAGCTTTCATCTCAACCTCACCGCGCTGGGGCTACTCGCTTGGGTGGTTGGACTGTTTATTGTTCAAGCCGCACTGGGGCTTGCCTTGGAGCAGCGTCTCGGCATGCTGCGCACCCTGCGCGTGCTGGGGGTTTCAGGTCGCAGCTTGGTCCTGGCGCTCTGCTTAGAGCTGATCCTGCTTGGCCTGATCGGAGCACTTGCCGGCATTGCCAGCGGCGTATGGCTGGCACGTTTGTTACTCCCGGATGTCGCGGCAACTCTGGGAGCACTCTATAACGCAGGGGTCGGGCAATCGCTTAACTTACCCTGGCATTACTGGGTGGGCGGGCTTGCGGTTAGCCTTGCCGGGCTATTACTAGCGGGCAGCGGCGTGCTATGGCGCGCCGCACGCTTGAACGTATTGGAAATCGGCCAGATGCAGGCCTGGCGTAGCGGCTACCGGCGGCAATTAACGTTAATGAGCATCAGTGGCGCACTCGCCGTGGGTCTGGCACTCGCATTTTACGGCTGGCTACACTTTCAGCGCCCTGGCGATGGTTTAGTGGCAGGCTTTGGGCTGATTGCCGCACTGCTGCTGGCCAGCGCTCTGTTGTTGCCGCCCTTTTTAGCACTGGCACTTAAAGGACTGAGTCACCTTACTAAGCGCCGCCCACTGATTCACTGGGCGCTTGCGGATATGCAACTTCAACTGCCCAGGCTGTCGCTGGCCATGATGGCACTACTCATAGCATTGGCGACCAACCTGGGGGTCAGCAGTATGGTGGGAGGTTTTCGGCTCACCTTTTTAGACTGGCTTGACCAGCGCTTGGTCGCGCCTCTGTATGTAAACGCCCCCGCCGAGCAATACGCTGACATTGACGCCTGGCTTGCTGATCGTCCCGAAGTGACCGAGCGTTTGCTCACCCGGCGCAGTGACACCACCCTCATGTCGGCTAATACGCCCGAGGGAGAGCGTTCAATAGGCACCCCTATTGAGCTTTTCGGCATTACCCCTGGCGAATCACTCACGCCCCATTGGCCGCTGCTAGCGACGCAATCAGACCGCGCCTCTGCTTGGCAGGCCTTTACTGAAGGTGCGATATTTATCAATGAACAGCTTGCCATCGCCGAGAACCTAACGCCCGGAGATCGGCTAACCCTGAGCGCCCCAGGCGCCAATGAAACGCTAACGATTGCTGCGATCTACCCCGACTACGGCAACCCTAGCAGCCAAGTACTCATGGCCTCTCCCCAGCTTGCCGCAAGGTTTAATGCGCCGCCCAGTTCGATGGGGTTGGTATTGCGTGACGACGCCGATGAGGAGGCGCTGGGTAACGCCCTCCTTGAGCAGTTTAATCTGGGTAGCGATGCGCTCAGCAATCAACGCGAGGTCAAACGCATTGCCACCGAGATTTTTGAACGCACTTTTACCATTACCCGCGCCCTTAATATGTTGACCTTAGCGGTGGCGGCACTGGCGCTATTCGCCAGCCTGTTGGCCCAGGCACGCAACCGACGCCAACAGTTAGCACCTCTCTGGGCACTGGGGGTGCCCCGGTCCCAGTTGGCCCAATTGACCCTCGCGCAGCTGGGTGGAGCCGCGCTGGTCACTGGCCTGCTTGCCATTCCACTTGGCATCGCCATTACCTGGGGATTAGTCGCGATCATTAATGTTGCCGCGTTCGGCTGGCGGCTGCCGCTTTATCTGTTTCCCAGGGAAATGGCCGTTACCCTTGCCACTGCGATCGGCGTGGCGCTATTGGCAGCCACCCTACCCGCGCTAAGGTTCTGGCGAGCCTCGCCGCGAGCACTGCTGGCCGAAGAGGTACAGCAATGAACCGCCGACTGCTGCTAATGCTGATCACGTTGAGTCTAAGCGGCTGTGACAATGGTGATAACACTGCGAATAACGCAGGCTTCGCCGGTTTAGGACAAGACGCCGATGGTTTTCAACACGCCCAACCTAACCAAGCGCTTAACGTTTCAGGCGATTTCCCACAAGCACATGCCGCCCACCCGGATTACCGTATTGAATGGTGGTACCTCACTGCCAATTTGGAAGATGGCACAGGTAAACCGCTAGGCCTGCAGTGGACACTCTTCCGGCAGGCCCTCATGCCGCCCAGCGAACGCCCCGAACCCACGCCCTGGGCTGCTGACCAGCTCTGGATGGCCCACATGGCGATTTCCCAAGGCGAGCAGCACCAGGTGGCCGAACGCTTTGGGCGCAGTCACTCTCAAGCGGACCTTTCTCAAACACACGATGCCCAAGCGGGCGTAACAGCTAGCCCGTTTCAGGCTTGGCTGGATGACTGGCAGCTCAAAGCGAGCGAAGAAGCCGACAACACTGACTTCAACCACCTAACGCTTACCGCTTACAGCGGCGAAGGCGAGTCGCGATTTGGCTATACCCTGGAACTTACTGCCGAGGGACCACTCGTGTTGCACGGTAACAAGGGGTTCAGCCAAAAAGCCGCCAACGGCCAAGGATCGATGTATTACAGCCAGCCCTTCTGGCAGATAGAAGGCGACGTCACCCTCAATGGTGAAACCAAAACGGTGAGTGGCCGCGGCTGGCTGGATCGCGAATGGAGCAGCCAACTCCTCGATGCCCGTCAATCCGGCTGGGACTGGTTCTCGATCCACCTTGATGACGGCCACAAGCTGATGGCGTTTCAGCTACGTGGCGGCGGTGACTCCGAAAAAGAGCCAGGCACTGACTATCGCTCTGGCACCTGGATTTCTCCCCAGGGCGACGCCACACCTTTGGCAACAGACGACCTTACGCTAACACCACTGGCAACCTCGGCAGTCGCTGGTCGTGACGTACCTACCCGCTGGCGCTTAGAAGTGCCGTCGGCAGGTCTTGATATGCATATCGAAGCGCCCCACGCCGACCGCTGGATGACCACCAGCGTGCCCTACTGGGAAGGCGAAGTAGTGGTCAACGACCACGCCAGCGGCGAACCGCTTGGCGAGGGGTATCTTGAGATGACGGGGTATTAAAAGAAAAGCCAACATAGCAGCGTATTTTGTATAGCTAATGACGCTTTTCGACAATTTTTTACCGCACACCGCGACACACTAGTAAGTGAATAAACGACTTACTAGAGAGCGCGCTATGAATCGCAATGTCATTCTCACCTGTGCCGTTACTGGCGCGGGTGATACCACCGCCAAAAACCCCAACGTTCCCGTTTCGCCCAAGGCTATCGCCGCTTCCTGCATTGAAGCTGCACGCGCAGGCGCCAGCATCGCGCATATCCACGTTCGCGACCCGGAAACCGGCGGTATTAGCCATTCTACTGAGCAGTTTCGTGAGGTGATGGAGCGCGTTCGTGAGGCGGATGTGGATATCGTCATGAATATTACCGCGGGCGGCGGCGGCGACTGGATTCCGGATGCCCAAGACCCGACTCGTGGCGGCCCTGGGACCGATATTCAAACGCCCGCCGAACGCCATGCGCCCGTGGGTGAGCTACTTCCCGAGCTGTGCACTCTGGACTGCGGCAGCCTCAATTTTGGCGATATGGTTTACGTCAACCCGGCTGACTGGCTGCGCGAGCACGCCCGCTTGGTTCAAGCCGCAGGCGTTAAGCCGGAGCTCGAGTGCTTTGACCTGGGTCACGTCTGGTTTGCCCGCCAGCTTCAGCAAGAAGGCTTGATCGACGGCGACCCGCTCTATCAGCTCTGTCTGGGCATCCCCTGGGGGGCCGAAGCCGACACCGAAACCATGCTGGCCATGCGCAACAAATTACCCGCTAATGCTAACTGGGCGGCCTTTGGCATTGGTCGTCATCAAATGCCCATGGTCGCCCAAGCAGTGCTACTGGGGGGACACGCTCGGGTCGGGCTGGAAGATAATCTGTTTTTAGAGAAAGGCGTATTGGCCAATAACGGCCAACTGGTAGAGAAAGCCTCGACGATTATTGAGAACCTCGGCGCCCACGTCATGACACCTGCTGAAACCCGCGCCCATCTCACGCTTCGCGACCCGTCAGGAGGTGATGCATGAGCCGCTTAGCCGTTATTGGCACCGGCGTGATCGGCAACGGCTGGATTGCCCGTGCCCTCGCCCAAGGCTGGGACGTCGTCGCGTTTGACCCAGCGTCTGAAGCGCCGGCGCGCACCCGCGCGTTTATCGACAACGCCTGGCCCTCGTTAACTCAGCTCGGCCTAGCGCCGGAGGCAAGCCCTGAGCGGCTAACGTTTGTGGCAACGATTGAAGAGGCCGTAAGCGACGCCGATCTGATTCAGGAAAATGTGCCCGAGCGCCTGGCGCTCAAGCAGGAGATTCTGGCCGCCATTGACGCCGCTGCCGCACCGGAGATCATCATTGGCTCGTCGACTTCTGGCTTTAAACCTACCGACCTGCAGCAGCAGTGCCAACAAGCGCGCGGGCGCGTGATCGTCGCTCACCCCTTCAACCCAGTGTATTTACTGCCTCTGGTGGAGCTTGTGGGAGGCGAGGCCACCCAACCGGCGCAGATTGCCAGTGCGCAGTCGCTTTATCAGACGCTCGCCATGCGCCCGCTGGTGGTACGTCGTGAAATTGAGGGCCACATTGCCGACCGCTTGATGGAAGCGCTGTGGCGGGAAGCCCTGCATTTGGTCAACGATGGCGTGGCGACCACCGAAGAGATCGACGCCGCCGTGGTTTACGGCTGCGGGCTACGCTGGCCGCTAATGGGCACCTTCTTGACCTTCCACTTGGCCGGTGGCGAGCCTGGCATGCGCCATATGCTGGAGCAGTTTGGCCCCGCGTTAAAACTGCCCTGGACCAAGCTGGAAGCCCCAGAACTCACCGACGAGCTGATTGACAAGGTGGTGGAAGGCTGTGAGCACCAAGCGGCAGGCCGCTCAGTGGCTACGCTGGATCGCCGTCGGGATGACTTTTTAGTCGAGCTGTTGGAAGTAGTGCAAAAGTACTGGCCCGAAGCCGAAGGCCTAAAAGGACGCATCTGATGATCATCTATAAAACCCATGTCGCAGCCGAATGGGTCGACTACAACGGCCATATGAACGACGCGGAGTACGCCTGCGTCTTCTCCCTGGCCTGTGAAGCACTGATCGACCAAATCGGGCTGGATGAAGTGGGCCGCGAACACTACGGCTATACGATTTACACTTTGGAAACCCATCTTTGTTATCGCCGCGAAGCTCACCAAGGTCAGGCGCTTAATGTGGACCTAACGCTACTCGATAGCGATACAAAACGTCTGCACGTGTTTTTCGCCATGCTTGATGACGAAGGCAATCTGCTGGCGTCCAGCGAGCAGATGCTGATGGGCATGAAGCAAGCATCAGGGCGGCCAAGTCCGTTTCCAACGAAAATTGCGAACCGCATCGAAGAACTGCCCAAAGCCAATAGTGAGGCGTGGCCCGAGTTGGCAGGCCGCACTATCGGCATCCGACGCTAGGCTATAAAAGATATACAAATGCTATGCACATAGACGCTTTTATTCAACGCTTTAGCGCAGGGCTCGCCGTGATGGAGGAGCTTCCACTGCCCCAGTCGAGGCGCGCCTACGACAAGCTTTGCCGCACGTTCGCCCCACCCGACCCAGCCGGTATGCGGGTTGAAAATAGCGTTTTGGATGGCGTCGGCGTGCGCCGATTGATCCCCCAACAGCGAACACCAGGCTGCGTTCTGTTTATCCATGGCGGCGGCTTTACCCTTGGCTCTGTTGAAAGCCATCACGGCCCTGCCGCCAGCTTGGCCCAGCGGCTTGAACGTGAAGTGATCAGCGTGAACTACCGGCTTGCGCCAGAAGTAGATTACCCCGCCATGCTGGCAGACTGCCAAGCGGTGCTAGAAGCGATTCAACCGATTGCGCTGGTGGGTGACAGCGCCGGTGGGCGGCTTGCGATAGATTTGGCGCATAGCCTCAACACAGCACCGCCATTGGGGTTAATCTATCCACCCGTTGGCAAGCTTTCGCCACCCTGTCTGGGCGAGGACGCCGCACTTCTCTCACGTAATGATGTGTTAGGCATTTGCCAACAGTTGCCTGCAATCATCGCTACCCAGCGGGATCACAGCCCTCCTTCCACGAGTATTGAAGTCCTAACGGTGGAGCACGACCCATTAACACGGCCTATAGAAGCCGCAGTGGCCCACTGGCAGGAGGCAGGTGCGTCGGTTGGCTATCGCTGCGCTCTGCAAATGGTCCACGGCACACTACACGCTCATGCGCTGCTGCCTTCAATGCAAAACGCCTGGCAGGATTTCTGCCAGGCGCTTCGCAAACGTCTTGCCGACTAGACGTTAAGGGTTATGGATAGTCAGCCCGCACTTGCTCAATGGCGGACTCGCCTTCCCGAGTCTCGACGCCGTCTAGCCATTCGGCGACGGTGTCTAAGTTATTGCCAATCCACTCACGCGCAACCTCATCCGCCGGGCGTTCTTCGTAGCTATACTCGTGCACCCAGTCGTTTTGATCGCCGATCGCCACTTCGTATTGAGAGAGGAAACGATGTAGCTGAGGATCTTGCTCCGCTAAGCTGGTGGGCACAATCGTCCAAACGGTGCTTTCGATTTGCGCGACACCGGAATCGTCGGCATCCTCAAGATACGCTAAATCAAAGCTCACGTTCATCCAGTGAGGCTCCCAGCCGACAAACGTCACCCACTCTTCATCGGCCATTTTTTGCTCGGCCTGGGCGAGCATGGCGGATGTGGAGCTCTCGCGCAGATCCCAATCGCCTAGCCCTGCACTGTCGTTATCTATCGCCTTGAGTATTGCTTCATTAATGCCGGTACCCGCCTCGATACCCTGAATTTCACCATCGAAACGGTCACGATGGGCATCCAGGTCGGCTACCGACGTAACTCCGGCGTCATAGACATACTGAGGCACTACCAATCCTGAATTGGCGCCTTGAATATTGGAAACCAGCTTTTCGACTTTATCATCGGCCACCAACGGCTCCACCATATCGGTTTGAACCGGGTACCAGCCGCCTAAATAGACATCAATGTCGTCACGGGTTAAACCTTCAAGAATGACGCTTACCGCCAACTCACGCTGGCGTGTTTCATAGCCCATGGCCTCCATGAGTTGCGCCGCCACTTCCGACTTGACGGTAACGCCAGGCCACGGCGGCACCCCAAAACGCACCTCATCAAGCTCCGCCATGGCAGGAGCGGCAGCAAACGTAGAGAATAAGAAACCGGCTTTTAACGATAAAGACTTGGCAGTGGTAGACATAGGGCTAAAACCTCTTATTAATTAGGTATAGCCAGTATGCGCGCCTGGCTGCCAACTAGTAGCCATTAGCCGACACTTAATAGTCATTAAACGCCGCCCAAGCGTTAAGTGTCTTTTCCTTCTGTTGCGCAACGCACTTGCCGTGGTGAGAGGCCATAGTAGGCGCGAAACGCACGCGCAAAGCTGGACGATGAACTGAAACCGCAAGCCAACCCCACCGCCAGCACCGCCAAATCGGTTTCTGCCAGCAGCCGCCGTGCGCGCTTAATGCGCAGCTGCAAATACCATTGACGCGGGGTGGCATTCAATTCTTGCTCGAAGAGACGCTGCAACTGCCGCACCGACACATCCACACGACGAGCCATCTCTTCAAGCGTCAGCGGCTCCTCAAGGTTCTGCTCCATCAGTGCCACTGCCTCCACAACACGGCGGTTGTGAGTGCCCAGGCGTTTCACCAATGCCATGCGCTGCTGGTCGCTACGGGTTCGAATGCGGTCATGAATAAGCTGTTCAGACACATCGATCGCCAATTTCGCACCATGCCGCCGTGCAATCACTTCCAGCGCCATATCCATCGCCGCCGCACCACCGGCGCAGGAGAAGCGACGCTCGCCCAACTCGTACAATTCATCGGTGGTAACAATACCCGGAAAGCGCTCGCGAAAAGCGGGCAGGCTCTCCCAGTGCAGCGCCACCCGCTCGTGCTTAAGCAGCCCGGTAGCCGCCAGCAAAAAAGCGCCGGTATCAATACCGCCCAAACAGCAGCCCGCCTGATCTAACTGATGAAGCCACGCCATTAACGGCCGAGTAAGATGCGCCTCGGGAGTAAAGCCACTGCATACCGCCAGCGACGGCAAATGGTGGACCTCTCGAGTAGCCTGATCCGCCATCAGCGTCATGCCATTCGACGCGGTTACCGGCCCGCCGTCAGCACTAATCAATGTCCAATCAAACAGTGGGCGATTGGCAATACGATTCGCAATGCGCAGCGGTTCGACTGCGGCAAAGAAGGCCATCATGGAAAACTGCGGCAGCAGCAAAAAACCGACCATTTCAGGCAACGGGCCCTGATAACTTAGACGCATAAAAAATGCCCACGGTCATTATGTTGGTATCAAAAAGCGTCTATAGCCTAGCGCGTTACGCAGCCAACGTCAGCGAGACATAGTGAACGGAGATAGTGTCAGAGTGGCAAAATATGGGGTAATCACTGAAGGATAGGCAAATAGGATGGCGTGGCGTCCCTGGCAGGAGTCGAAAAAGACGAATAAATGCTTGATTCAAAATCATTAAATACAATATATAAAAATAAAATATACCACTATGTATACCAACACCTCAATCTGCGATACTCAAACTGTGCTGAATTAAGCAACATCTATTACTGGCGATTCTGCTAAGGGCATGCTGTGATACTTAAGACTGATGCTATACGAAACGCTAGAAAATTCTCTATCTAGATAAAAAGTTATCGAGGGTTGTACTCTCTCGCTAATTTTATGGTCTTTTAATTGCAAAACATCTTCAGATTCTGCGAGCGAATATCAACTATTGAACGGCTGAAGCTGTTCACACAGTCTCGATAAGAAGCGAAAAATCAGATTTTAAGTTATGACTTGATAAGGCTAGAAAAAAGACTTTTTAAGTCTTCATCAGTAAACTCCTTCTCGACATGATTACTTCGTGGTGAAAACGAAGCACTTTGCTTAAACGTATCTTCTTCACTTATTTCATTTTTGCGATCTTGAACAATCGCAATAGCGTTATCAGGATCATGGCCAGTAATGGTTGCTAGTGAATCCAAAAAATCAATATGTCCATCTAGCTCATCCTCTGTAATTAGATCCCTAATAGCATCACGCGTATCTGTGAACTCGTAACTAACTGCATTATCAACAGCTTGGTCGACAAGAGCAACTTTACCACGCGACAGAAATTCATTGGTTGACTCAATTATTGACAATAACTCATCGTTAGGAACGCCTCGATGAAATATTTCTACTATTTTACCCTCAATAGCATGCAGTAACTGTAATTTTAGAAAGTGATTTTCATCGATTAAATTGCTTAATTTCCAATGCAATTCTGGAAGTAAAGTACCATCATTAGGGGTGATCAACTCAAGAGCATCGGAACTAAGCAGACTAAACATTTTCTCAAGGAAAAAATTGTCGTATGTACACTCCCACCAGTCGAAGAGTAAGTCGGCCCTTTCTGAAAGAGGAAGATCGTCATTACGGATATATATAATGCCATTTTTTTCCACACGCTTGCATGTGGGAGTCTCATTTATATTACGGGCAAACTCCTTAAAACATGATGAAAAAAAACGCATTTCTTCATCGTGAGCTCCAAATTTATCTTGTAAATGACTCCATAAATTACTGACCCAATCGGAACGACTCACAGAATTTGGCAAAAGACTTAAAAAGTCCTTTTTATTGAGATACGACTTAAGAAAATCCCTTACAGATGGGTTGACAAATGTAACTACTCCACCTGCAATCGAAATAAAACCTGATTCTAAAGACCGCAATGCCTCTTCAAAGTCATAAGGCTCAATTGGCTGCGAATAAAACAAACACACTGCTCGATGCAGTTCTAAATAGTTAGCACTCAGAACATCAATTTTCTGACCATATTGCCCACCAAAAAAAAGGGTAATTAGTAGATTCTGGCACTTCATGTTAAGGTTTCTAAATGGTTTGCTCCAAATAAGGTCTGGGTTTTGTAAAGAAGAATAGATATATCTAGGATAGTCTTTAGGTTCAACACTATCGATAAGGTCACTGGAAACTGAAGCAATAACACGAGGATTATAGTTTTTATGATCTACTATTTTCCCGAGCCAATCTCCTTCGAGTATGGATACAAAGTGCTGATTTGAAAGCCCAGAAACTAACAAGTGATTATAAAATATATGGGACCTCAGTTTGCGCGTATACACACCAACATCTAACAAATACTTAGATAACTGAAGCCTTCGATCATCGACATGATCGGAAATTCTTCGTGCTTCCTCAAAGATATGTGCCCTTGTTGTAAGAATAAACCGAGAATTTTCAGATCTCCTTACTCTTTTCACAAACATTGATAGTGCAGTATCACGTTGAAGAAGGGATTGACGATCAAGCTCAATTCGACCTAGAAAATCATCAAAGAAAAATACTGTTGGTTTATCATCTTCAATTTTTGCAAACCCATCTTCCAACGAGTTTATTGCATAAAACCTCCAGCCATTATTTAAGTAACTGTAGGAAATCATTTTTGCTAAGGTTGTCTTCCCTACGCCAGGAGGACCAGAAACAATTAATACTTTTTCTTTCTCTAACTTTTCTATCGCGTCGTCAAAACTTGGATTTCGGGCATAGACCTTAAGATCTTCTAAAATTTCAGATTGTGTAGCATGTGTGAAGGCTTCAAGTCCTGATTGAAGAATTCGCTCAATAACAGCAGCACTAGACAACCACAACTTTATGTGTGATTTTTCTATTTCTGGATTTCTTTTTATCGCTGAGCTAATGTCTTCACGCCCCCAAATATCATTTTTATTTGATAAAAATCTTGCAAAAATACTAGCAAGCTCATTGCTTTTCTTTGGTGTTAAAGACTGCGACGTAAAAAAAAGGTATCGCTTTGGCGCAAGCTTACTGAGGTTTTCTATTTCACTTTTTGCAGCGGCTTTTAGGGATGCAAAAGTTGAGCCTTCATAGTGTTTGCACTGTATTATAACTGTCCCGTCACCCATTGAATGACGGCCATCAATACCACCGTCAGGCCCAGGTCCAAATGCAGAAAACCGCATTCCAGTTTCAGCCTGGGCAATATCACGGCATAAGTCTTCAAAATCAATAGGCGATAGATTCTCTAATTGCGACATTGCTATAACATTCTCTTCTAATGGTAGTTTAAGACGATTAAACCATCACTGCTTAACTTACACGCGCACGAGAGCTTACACGTCACTATCAAACAAACGTGGTTAGTTTTTGTGACAGCTCAAGTAGCTCTGACTTATCTACCCCATTATCATTATAATTTGATTTCTCGATAATTTTTATAGCGGACATAGATGGCCAAAATCGATCTATTACATCATCAGGTTTAATACCTACAGCATTTCCAATAATTTTTTTAGCATCGCAGGTATCAGTGAAATTCACCTCTGCTCCAGACTCATCCTTAATTAGATCTATGCATAGGTAGTTCTCGATTTCACGTTTACGTGTCGAGTAGAATGCTTTGCCTTGAGCCTCTACTTCAACTTTACGTTTTTGAATGGACTTGACTTGTTCTGGGCTACCGCCAACATCTGAATCAAGGAACACACACCACGGTAGTCCCAGGCTATCAGCCAGCTTAAGGGTGACCCAGTGCTTAACATTGCCGCTACCACCTGTCTGGAGAGGGACTATCCCAGCTTCATCTAAGCTGGCTCTGATATAACCTGCATCTTTCAAAGTTGAGGTTGTATGACGCAAGAATGTAACGTCTGACTTCCCTTCTACCAAGACAATGCCTTTAGCACGTTCCATACCTGTTTCAGGTAATACGCCGAGGCTTTCAGCAGCCTCTTTTAGCACCGTATCACTTGGCATTTTAACCATTGGTAAACCTTCGGCATTCTTAGTAACATAACGAACGCCTTCAATTGGAATCAATCCAGCCAAGGCAGGCACATGAGTGGTCACTAAAATCTGTCGATTATCCTTATTGGCTAATTCCAGCAATGCCTTCATTAGCATTACTTGGTAATCAGGATGCTGAGAAGTTTCTGGCTCCTCAATGGCGTAGATTACATTTCGATTTGATCCAAGAACGGATTTCTCAGCCTCAGCCCGGAAGAAGTTCAATAGTATTAAACGACGAACTCCGCTTCCCCTTTTATTGATAGGGATTCCGTCATCACCATCTAATGTGAAATTAAATGTCCATTTTGGCTTGTCTTTAAATCTAGGAGTCAGTTCGTTTGCAAGTTCAGGTGCCATCTCTTTTAATTTTTCAAGTGTGCGATTGGCGACATCTAGCACGCTTTGCTCTATCTGATTTTCAAGGGCAGATATCTGTGCTTGTAGATTATCTTGAGCGTCTTTAACTGCTTGCTGGAGAGGGTTTTTAGCCTCTGCATCCCCATCACTACTTTCTCGATCAGCTTTAAACAACGCAAATGTCGGAAGTTGCTCTTCAATTTTACCCCAAACTGATTTCCCTTCTGCTGATAGTCCCTTGTCGATATCCAATAGTGTTTCATCGAGATTCAGTGGTTGCGAGTGATCTCGAATAGCCTTACGCCAAAGAGAGGCTACTCGCTTATCGACTACATCATCCTCAACCCCCCATTCTTTACCAAACTTTTTTAAATCCGTTATTTTCAGGCCAAGCATGTTATTTAAAACATCATCAACCGGGTGTTGGCATCGAATGTAAGTTTTCTCAGGCTTACCAGATGTGTTTGCTTTAAAAACCTTTACTACTTCTAAGCAGCCCTCTTTATTAAGCAGTAGCTCATCGGAAAGTGTGGTCTCGACATTTACATCTAAAATAAGCTTATCCGGCAGCTCATCAAATATACAGCAAATCTCAAACTTATTTTCGCCTGCTTGCAACCGGAAACAGTTTATGTCGTTTTTGTCCGCCTTAGCTCCATCAGCTTCAAAGAATATTGCTAAAGCTTCCAATACCGTAGATTTCCCAAAGTCATTTCGACCAACTATACCCGTCATGGCTTCATCAATAGGTATAACTGTCGTGCTTTGATACCCTCTAAAATTGGTCAACTTAAGGTATTTTAATCTCATAATTGTTTTCCTTTCCTAAATCTTACAACAAGGTATCTTAAAAAGGCTCTTAATTTCACTTCAAAAAATCAAAATAAAATTGCAGATGCCAATCCTAATGTCCACTTTGGCTCAATAGCTGCTTTGAAAAATGAGTGAAACGGTTACTGAACCGTAAGAACTGAAAGCTTCAAAAAATGACATCGCCGATCGGCACAACCAGCGGTTGGTGATTTGCAGACCAAGGTCGCAAGCGAATTGATACTCATAAGCCACACCCCCAACTTTAATTATTTTTAGCAGTATTGCCCATTCCTTTACACCGGAGCAACCCGTTTAGCTGCGACTTTAGGCCATCCTACGCCGCAACTTTGTGGAAGGCTTTGGCTCTACAGGGTCTTGTCAGGAATGTTCATTCTGGCTACCAGCCAGCCGGAGGCCTAGCTTTAGAATATTATTTTTCATCTTCTCCCCTAAACGGGCACAAATTCGCATGATTTCGCATGACTCCCATGCACCCAAAATCCTCCTACAGCCCAGCAACAGCGGGCTTCAGCCCATTTTGCAGAGTGCATGAAGAAATACCCCACAAGCGAACACCGCAGGCGGGTGGGGGACAACGCGCCGTGGGGTGCGGCGGCCAGGGGGTCTGCCGTTGGCAACCGCTCTATAAAGCCGCTGTATGCCGTTGCAATCCTTGCCCATGCTTTGCCCTACTCCACAACGAGAAAGCTCCGCACAGGGCGGGGCTTCACGGCAGCAGCATTAGCGAGTGTTAGGCGGTATCGTCGCTATCCAGCTCCTCCATGCTTGGTACATAGCCCATCTGAGCTTCCAGCGCTTTAAGCTCACGCGGGAAACGAATAGGTGAGTAGTGGCCCCGTTATGGTAGTCCTCACACGCTAGACGCTCTGGCACTTCGCTACCGGGAATTTTTACCCGTGAGTGGTCAACGGGTATGCGGCACGGGAACATATCTGCAAGCGCTGCTGTTTGTCGCTCTGCTTCTGATCAACGGGGCCAATACTGCCGCTTTATATCTGCCGTTTCTCTCGCGCTTCTGCAAGGCTCACATCGGGGCAAACGCTACCCAAGGCTGCCATTGGGCGAGATCCTAAGTTCTAATCCTTGGCCATCGGAAAGGGTGACGACTTTCGAGCCAGCCTTGGTGGCGGTTATTTGTCGTACAGGTAGCGCCATGGCGGCATACCGGGCATCTTTGAACGGAGGTATATACCATTACGTATACCACTTGGAAGCCGGTTTTGAAAGGAATACTGGGGAACAGGAAGGGCTAAAAAATAATGTCTTTCAGTGTGTTACACATCATTTTTGGACTTATCAGGACTTCTCAAAACAGCGAGGTGGCGTCCCTGGCAGGAGTCGAACCTGCGACCTGCCGCTTAGGAGGCGGCTGCTCTATCCTACTGAGCTACAGGGACTTATGAGGAGCGGCAGTATAACGCTTAGGCCAACGTAGGCCAAGGCAATGCGCTATATCCAGCCGAGCAGCCGTAGCGCGAAAATACCGGCGGTAACCGTCACGCTTGCCATCAGGGTGGTAATGGCGATGATGTTCGCTGCTAACGAGAAATTGCCACCAATCGCCTTGACCATTACAAAGCTTGCGGCTGCTGTGGGGCTGGCAAAGAACAGGAATAGCAAGCCTAGTTCGCGGCCCGAAAACCCCGCAAGCCAGGCAGCTCCGGTCGACAATACCGGAAGAATAACCATCTTCATCACGCTGGCACTTAACGCGACCTGCTGGCTTTCTCGCAGGCTTCTCACCGACAGGGTCGCCCCGATGCAAATCAGCGCCAGCGGCAACGTAAGAGAAGCAAAATAATCACCTGATGTCATCAACCAACGGGGCAACTGAACTGACCATGCGGTGAATGGCAAGGCGGCCAACACGGCGATAATCAGCGGGTTGGTACAAATCTTCCAGAGCAGGCTGCGCCAATCCGTTGCCTGACCGGGTTGATACATTGCCAGCACCACCACCGAGAGTACGTTGTACGTCACAATGACAACGCCTAATAATAGACTTCCCGCCGAAAGACCATAGTTGCCATACATGCCCGCGGCCAAGGCCAGCCCCACCACGCCACAATTACCGCGAAAGGCTCCCTGAACGTACACTCCGCGTTCTTCACGAGGGACCCGGAAGCTCGCCCAACCCCAGCTCAAGGCACATTGGCACAGGGTCGCCAACGCGAAGAACACCAAGAGCGGCACATCCAACGCCACGGCCAAGTCAGCTTTTATCAAGCTTAAAAAAATCAACGTCGGTAAGGTGGCTTTGAAGACTAAGGCAGAAGCGGTCGTCACGAATGCTCTGTCTATCCAGCCAAGTCGCTTTAAACCTAAACCTACAAATACCATGGCAAAAACAGGCAGGGTGACATCAAGCGTGCGGGCAAACAGCTCAAATAGACTCACGGTCAACAATCTCTTTTGCTGAATTCAAATATTAAGGCGCTGCATCTGCTTATACTCTACCGTACCGTTGACGGAGATTTATCGACTGGCTGGACAGCGATGGCAGCATAAGAGAAAGTGTTCCAAAACGCGCATATAACAGACAGGTTACCCATGGTATCACTCCTCGGAAGCCATAATGAAGCGCAGCGTTTGTTTACACTAAAACGCTACACCTTGGGTGATCGCTCTGCGGATCCTGAGCTTGACCGCATCACTCGCTTGGCCGCCACGCTTTGCCAGGCCCCTATGGCGTTAATTACCCTGGTCGACGAGCACCAAACATGGTGCAAAAGCAAGTATGGCAACGCCGTAAGTTTCACCCAACGTGAGCATTCATTCTGCACTCACACTCTCTCGTCAGCCTCGCTTCTCGAAGTTCCTGATACCCAACAAGACCACCGTTTTCAGCGGCTCCCACTGGTCACTCAGCCCCCGGGCATCCGCTTCTATGCAGGAATGCCCTTAATAACTGAAAACGGCTACGCGATTGGCTCGCTCTGCGTGATGGACACGGTGCCACGCCAGCTAACCACCACCCAGCGCGAGCTCTTAACCCAGCTCGGCACTAGCGTCATATTACAGTTTGAGCACCACTTAGCATCTCGCGCCCAGCATGCCACCAGTAAAGCAGGTATCGGCGTTTGGGAGATGGACATTCCTAGCCGCGTCACACATTGGAATGACGTCATTAACCAGCTATATGGCATTGGCGAAGAAGACGATATTGATATATTCCAGCGCTTAAACGTCTACGTCGAGGCGGATAAAGCACGCTTAATTCAGGCGTTGAATGCAGCGGTTGAGCACAAGCGAGCATTTAATGACACCTTTCAGCTGATCACTCCGCAAGGGCTTCAGCGCTGGGTTCGTATTACCGGCCATCCCATAATGGTCAACGGCAGCGTTGTTCAGTTAATCGGCACCATGATTGATGTGACGCCACGCAAACGCGTCGAAAGCCAGCTTTTAAAGCAGCAGGCGTTGGAGCGCGCGATTATGCGCGCTCAAGCAAGCTTTATTGATGAAAGAGAAAACACGTCTGCGCTCAATCATCTGCTAGACGATTTGCTGGCGCTGACTGATAGCGAATATGGCTTTATTGGCGAAGTTCTTAAAGATGAGCAACAAGCCCCTTACTTGGTTGCCCATGCCATTACCGACATAACCTGGGATGACGAATCGCGCCGCTTTTATGATCAAAATGCTCCCAATGGCATGATCTTCAGCAATCTGGACACGCTGTTTGGCCACGTGATGCGCCATGAGGAGGTAGTGATTGCCAACCAGCCTGACCAAGACCCGCGGCGGGGTGGGCTCCCTCCCGGCCATCCTCAGCTAAAAGCTTTTTTAGGGGTGCCGATCCATTTGCACGGCCACTGTATCGCCATGATTGGCTTGGCGAATCGCCCCAATGACTACGACAGGGCTCTAGTAGATTTTCTAGCCCCGCTGCTGGGTAGTATCGGGCAACTGGTGAACAGTCTTCGCATCAACCGCCAGCAACGAGACGACCAAACTGCCATTTCCCGCCTCTCGATGGTGGCCAAAAAAACCAGCAACGGCGTGGTCATTACCGATGCCCAAGGCCGTATTGAATGGGTCAACGAAGGATTTACCCGCTTAAGTGGTTACACACTTGACGAAGCGCTGGGCAAAACACCTGGAGAGCTATTGCAGGGTCCGCAGACTAACCCAGCCACGATTGCGAGGATTACCAAAGCACTCCAGCAGAAACGCGGCTTTGAAGAGGAGGTGCTCAATTATCGCCGGGATGGGTCTCGCTACTGGGTACATATCAGCTGTAATCCGCTGCCAGATAGCGATAACGGTAACGCAGGCTTTATTGCCATCCAGTCCGATATTAGCGACACCAAAGCCCACGAAGAAGCCCTGTATAAAGCCGCCAATATTGATGAGCTAACCGGGCTCGCCAACCAGCGTTTAGTGAAAGAACAGCTGGCTCAATATACCGATGGGGCCACGCACGACAATGCCGTTAGCATTCATGTTTTAAATCTAGATGATTTTAAACGACTCAATGAGTTACTCGGTTATCAAGCGGGAAACGACGTGCTGGCAGGCATCGCCAGACGTTTGGAGGGGCTAATCGACATCACGGGGTTCTGCGGGCGTTTAAGCGGCGATGAATTCGCTGTAGTGACGCAACCACCTATCACCGCGGCCAGCTTACAGCGCCGCATTCACGACACGTTTTACTTAGCAGGCCAGGCTATCAAGATTACCACCTGCGTGGGCACGACTACCTACCCGCAGGACAACGTAGACACCGACACACTTATCCGACATGCGTACCAAGCCCTCTACCAAGCAAAAACCCACGGGCCCGCACAGAATGCCATTTACAACCCGGATGAAGAACAGTCCACGCGCAGCAAACAAAAGCAGCGCAATGCCATACGCTATGGCTTAAAGAATGGAGAGTTTGTGCTTTTTTATCAGCCACAGGTTAACCTTCAATCCCACTGTGTGATTGGGGTCGAAGCGCTAATCCGCTGGCAGCACCCAGAAAAGGGCCTACTCTCACCAGCCGCTTTCCTGCCGTTAGTCGAAGGCACTGATTTGGAATATGACGTCGGCGAGTGGGTCATCGAAACAGCGCTCAAGCAGCAAACGCTTTGGCAACAGCAATCCATTTACATGCCCATCAGCGTGAACATCAGCCCACGGCACTTATTGCACCCCGGCTTCTTGCCGCAGTTGCAGACTTTGCTTGCCGCCTACCCACACATTGAACCACGGCAGTTATCACTGGAAATTTTGGAGTCGGCCACGCTTGATGATATGCAGGCGGCACTGGCGGTGCTATCTGCCTGCCAGGCATTAGGGATTGACGTTGCCCTTGACGACTTTGGTACAGGCTATTCCTCATTGGCCTATTTTCGCCATTTACCCGTGCAACTGATCAAAGTCGACCGCGACTTTGTCCGCGATATGCTAGACAGCCAGAATGACCGGGCGATAGTGGAAAGCATAGTGTTTCTAGCCAAAAAGTTTTCACGCCCGGTCCTGGCAGAAGGCGTCGAAACAATGGCGCATGCTAGCGCGCTGCTGGCATTAGGCTGCCACTTGGCCCAGGGCTATGGCATTGCCCGCCCCATGCCCGCGTTGGATATCCCCCAATGGTTGCAGCAGTGGAAGTTAACAAGTTGATATCATTCAAAAAGCTGGATAGCGCTTGGGCTATGCTCTTCATGTAGCCTGATCACCACGCCATTACGGCCTTTATCCTTGGCTGCGTAACTCCCGGCATCAGCGCGCGCCAACGCTTCATCAGTGCTTCCATCGTCTTCGTGAAAGGTGGTAACCCCAATACTCAGCGTTACGCTATATTCTTTACCTTCATGAACCACCGAAATTTCCCCCACTGACTGACACAAGGATTCGGCGATCTTTTGCGCTTGGTTCAGAGTACAGCTGGGCAGCAAAACACCAAATTCATCGCCGCCTTGGCGGGCAACATGATCACTACGGCGCACTTCCCAAGCGACCACTTGGGCGATACGCCGCAGCATTTCGTCACCCAGTGCATGCCCACCTTCATCGTTAATCGGTTTGAAATGATCAAGGTCAAACAATAATAGCGCCGAGGGCGTGCTGGTTTTTTGAAATTCGGCAAAAGCATCATCAAGCCGCCGCTCAAAACCACGCCGGTTAAGCAACCCGGTTAGCGGATCATGCTCAGCTTCCCAGCGCTGAATAGCCTCTTGCTCACGCCGCTCGGTAATATCTTTGACGACGCCTACCAAACCCAACGAATGGCCACCCTGGGAGAGCATCACCACCCGAGCATGTACATCCAGCCATAGCGTTTCATTATCGCTACGCACAAAACGAAACTGGCGGACAAAATCACTCCCGGTTTTGAGGCTATGTTTCCACATATCGATAGCTCCGCCCCGATCATCGTGATGAATTTGATGCAGCCAGGCGTTCGTCGGCGCATCCGACTGGATGCCGAGCATGTCGAGAAGCGACGGATTCATATAAGTAATATCGCCGTCAAAATTGGCGACAAACATTCCTTGCGGGGTAGCATTTAGCACAGAGTCGAGAAAAGCTTCACGCTCTTGGAGGTTAGCCATCAATACTTGGCGCTCGTCCTCCACGCGGTTGAAGGTATGCGCAACGCGCTGCAACTCTTGCAAATTAGTGCCTAGCTGCACTCGCTCGCGTTCACCGCGCCCCACTTGGCCAATCTGCTTGGCTAAATGTTTTAACGGCGACAACATACGGCGCAAAATTAACCAGAGCACCGGCAGCATCAGCAACGTCAGTGCGACTCCCAGCCACCATAGTCGCTTTAAAAAGCCGCCTAGCGGCTCTTGGGCTTGCTCACTGGGCAAATACAGGCCTACTACCCAATTCGCTGGCCAAACCTGCCCATAGGACTGAAAACCAAGCTGGCCGTTAAGCAACGCACCAACGGCCTCACCTTCCCAACCATCTAATGCCAAACCAAGCCAAGGATTAAAATCGCTGTCCGGCACCTCGGTCATAATCAGGTCGCGATTAGGGTGATAGAGTATTTTTCCAGAGGCCGTCGCCACCCCCGCGTAGCCTTGTTCGCCTAGCCTAACCCGAGAGAGCCGATCAAAAATCCCACCGGAATCCAGACTGACAACGCCGCCCACAAAGCCGTTGAAGTTCCCCTGCTGATCAATGCGCGGCACGCTAATCAATATCATTGGCATACCGCTACCACGCCCCACAAACGGCTCACTAACGTAAGGCTTTTGCGAGCCGCGCAGTATTTTAAAATATTCAAGCTGGGCGGTGTCTAACCCTTCACGTCCTTCAACATTCGGCCAATCGGCGATCACCCGCCCTTCTGCATTGGCGACCACCACACCTTCGAACCAAGCCATTAGCGCTTCATTACGCTGTAACGTCGAATCTATCGCGTCGTCACTAGCATCTGCTTCAAGCTGGGTGTTTAGGCGGCTTAACGCATCAATGCGGGCGTCTACTTGCTCAGTGACCTCATCGGCAAGCAACGTCGACTCATAGCGCAAGTGCGCCATATTGGTGGCCTTCACCATGGCACTGCCTAGCTGCCACGCCATCCCCAGCACCAGCATCACGACCAGTAGCCAGGTAACGGCTAGCCCCATCAGCATCCGGTTCTGAAGCGAACCGATACAGGATTTGCGTTTTAACCAGCGAGCCAAACCCACCCACCCCGCTTACCTTGCCGAATATTCAACATTTCACCTTTAAGGTTTTTTTATCGTGTGTGCTAATAGTACCGTTGTATGAGCCTCCACCACAAAATAATTACCTACCGATAATCAACGACCGCTAGTGATCAAGCCTCTTCTCATCAGGCACATGGGGGTCGAAATTGTTGCAAACCTCATGCCGATGTTCGCTAGGCGAACACTGTGCGGCACCCTATTATGCATCAGCCCTTCTTCTCACTCCCAGCAGGCATTACCTCACCTGTTCTTCTTAGACCCAAAGAGCAGCCCCCTGAAGATACGCTGAGGTGTAGAAAAGGAGTGCCGTGCTGAAAGCATTTATTCAAAAAAACGCAATTCACGATAAAATAACAATCAATTAACCTTAAAAAAGACTTTTTTATAAGTAAACTTACCAAATAAAAAATTAACCACATCTAATATTTAAAATACTTAAAAAAAATTAGCGTGCTAACACATTGAATGAAATCGAGAAAGTTCCTCATCCTTTTGTCGTAATCTTATATTCACCCAATTGTAACTTCACTTTAAGCTCGCTATGTTAGCTCCAGATAGCAAACAGCGTTCGCCTCTTGGGCTAGTTGGCTATCTAACTAAACAACAACAAACCACAACGACAGCGCAGTCTCTCGATAGACTGCCTGATATAAATAAAAGGAAATGCAAGTGACTTTTACAAAGCGCTTTAAGCAAACCGCTCTCTTCTCGACTAGTGCATTAGCTCTTGCTGTTGCGTCGGCATCACACGGCTACGATATAGAAGTGGGTGACACTGACATTAGCATTTATGGCTATGCAAAACTGGACCTGATCTACGATGTAGATAGTGATCTTGGTGATAAAAGCGTTGGCTACGGCAATATTGCTCTTGATGGGGATAGTAGCAGCACCGGCCATACCGGCATACATGCGGCAGAAAGCCGTATCGGGTTTTCAACGGCCACCCCGATGGCAGGCAGTGAATTAAAGACCACCATTGAAGGTGATTTTTACGGCGGTGGCGCTGATAGCAATGCAGCGGAATTCCGTTTGCGCCAGGCATTTGGTGAGTGGAACGGTATTCTTGCAGGTCAAACCTGGACCAACTTTGCAAGCTTCATTCCTGGCACACCTACTATCGACTTTACCGGTCCTGGCGGACGCGGCATTCTAGATCGCCAAGCTCAATTACGCTACACCACTGGAGGGTTCTCTGTTGCGGTGGAAGACCCAGACAAGCTGGGCGGCAATGTAAATGCCAACATTAGTTCTGACACCATTACTGGCTATGAACCAGACGGCACTCCAATCACAACCACTTCATCTTCAAGTGCGGCTAAAAACAAAGTACCTGACCTAACTGCCCGTTATGAAGGCGCTAGCGGCAACTTTAGTTATGCGGCCTCGGGCGTAATGCGCTACCTGGAGTACGATACAAACAATAACGCAGACGCAGATGCTTCCTGGAGCGATGATACCGCTACAGGTTGGGGCATCGCGCTGGCCGGTGCACTTGAAGTCACTGAGGACTTGACCGTTCGTGCAGGTGTTAGCCACGGCGATGGTATTGGCGGTTATGTTGATAGTAACCCCTACCAAGCTCCTGCTTACGTAGACTCTAACGGCAACCTAGAAACCGTTGAAGCAACAGGCGGCACAGTAGGCGCAAGCCTGAAAGCCGGCCCTGGCGCATTTAACCTCGTTTACAGCGTTGCTACAGCGGATCTGGATGATGCAGAAGTTGCCGACAGCACGAATGATACCTTCGAAAGTGTTTGGGCTAACTATATCTGGTCACCGGCATCTACTCAAAACATCGCTTACGGTGTTGAAGTCGGCCAGCACAGCCGTGAAACGGTAGGTGGGGACGACGGCGATGCTATTCGCGTACAGGGCATGGTGAAGTACAGCTTCTAAGCATTAACGGCGGCTTTACAAGTCGCCACAGGCAGACCTTAACAGTACAAGCAAAAACTCTTCGATCCTTAAGCCCCAACCAAGGTTGGGGCTTTTTTAATGGGCAGTAACAGTGAAATGGCTCATCGTGGAAAAGCGTTACCCAGGTAATCTCAACACGCCATTGGCAGGTAGCAACCAGCCCCTTAAATAATATGTCGTCTATCTACCTATACATAGTATTAGCCTGACTCCAGGCGCTTACTGATTGCAAAGTTAACTACTCTGGCACTTGCGCGTGCTCTTTGCATGACAACTCCCTATATTAAGCTGGCACCCTTCTAAACAATAACCTCCTTCATAGCTGACAAGCTTGGACTATCAACGGGCAAGCCACTGACTTGGCCTGACGCAAAGTAAATACCTCCTCCTGGCTAGCAATGCACACCGCAGAGGAAACCGTATCAGGCGCAGTAGAAGCGGGCTTATAACGTCACTCACCACATCAGATTCAAAACTTGATGTTGCTAGCTGTCCTTTCCAAGCAATATTGATTCATTGCCAGCAATAAATTCGCGCTACTAATGCAACCCTGGCCCTAACAAACACACCAGGCTAGTCGACAATTCGCATACCGCTTCCCCAACTATCCCTTTACGGGAAACCGTGTAATACCCACACAAAAAAGCCGGCCCCTAAGGGCCGGCTCTGTCGTCGTTTCCGACGTATCTAGCTAATCAACTGCTTAAGACGAAGCGTCTTAGAAGTCGTAACGTACACCGACGGTGTATTGAACATCGTCGTCAAGGCTACGGAAGTTTTCAGACAGCGACTCATCGGTGCTAGTAGAGCTATCTTCCTGGTAAGCTTCGGCGAAGACATACATCGGCTCGCTGAAGCGATAGTTGGCGCCCAGCACCCAACGGTTTTGATCGTCGACGCGATTATCGATCATTTCAACGTGGTAGTAGTCGCCGTAGATCTCACCCATGCCGTAGTCATAAGTAGCACCAACACCAACTAGGTTGTCGATCTCATATGATGCAACAGACTCACCGGCGCTATTGGTAGACTGTGTTTCAACTTCATCTTGAGAAGCGGTAACGTCACCAGCTTCCTGGTAACTGATACGTGCGCTGAAGTTGTCGGTAAAGCCGTACTGAGCTACCACGCCCCATAGGTCTTCGGAGAACTGTTTAGCGCCTTCACCGTCGTAGCTAGCGGTGTCATTTTCATCGACCTGCTTGGCTTGGTTGTAGGCAGCACCCAGGTAGAGGTCTTCCCACTCGTAGCTAACACCAGCGTGCCAGGAGGTGCTGGAACCGGTATCGTCTGCACCACTAGTATCATCAGTGTTGCCAGACAAGTGCTTGACTGCAACCTTAGTCTGGAAGCCTTCCATTACCGGAGAAGAGTACTGGATAGAGTCGCCGTGGGCAGCAACGTTACCAAAGTCAATGTTGGTAGCGCCGTCGCTTTCTGGCACGTCCTGAATGACGGTAACGTTCTGGTACATGATGGAGTCGAAGTTACCGACCTGCACCGCACCCCAGGTATCACTCTTCGCACCCACGTAAGTGTTGCGAATGGTATCAAAACCTGCATCGTTACGTGCATCGGCCTTGCCACGGAATTCCATGCGGGCGAAAGTGCTCAGGTCGCTGGTGACGTCGTGGTTAGCGATAAAGCCAAAACGCGAACCCAGGTCAACAAATTCAGAGCCGTCAGACTTTTCATCGCCACCAGCTTCCGGGCCACCAGTCTGTACAGCGTAAGCCAGACGACCGTAGAGGTCGAGGCTGGTGCCGTCCTGGTCGTAAACGGTTGCGGCCTGGGCGCCAGAGGCGGCCATGGTACCAGCGATAGCAGTCGCTAAAAGTGTCTTTTTCATGGTGTAGGTTCCTTAACTAGCTTACTGTTTCGATCGTTTCTGTTCGACCTTAGGTCGACAGTCGGCTTCGTGGGTACGCTCTTTTTTCATTTACCAGGTATTTAAAACCCGGCTAATGCGGCACATCCTCACAAAGACCTTGTTATATTCCAATGCTCGCAAGGCAAACTCTATACTGGGACTGTGAGGAACGCAATAGAAAAAAACACTGTTTTTTTATTATTCGCGTTTTTTTTGCGGAACAAAGCCATTCTGAGCAGGTCTTATCGGCTCTGAAATTTCTTCTGCAGGCCCAACAACTTATCTTCCAGGCTAAGTTGTTTTTGGGGCGCATCAGCGCCAGATGGCGTTTTTTCTGCTTTTTTCTGCGGGTTTGTCGGCGCTTTTTTTGTGGGTTTGGGCGTTTTGGCGTGAGGATTAGCGCCCTTAGGCGCTTGAGGGCGCTCATTGGGAGACGCGGACGCCTGCTGGGCACGTTTTTCTGCTGCATGACGCGCAGCTTCCGAATCTACAACCCCCGCTTCATTGCCATCCAAATCAATACGCACTGCCCCCTCGCGCACTGATTTTATATAACGCGGCAAATTGACGTAGTTTGCCAAAGCGCGACGGATTAGCTTGCCTGACCATGGCTCGCGTTCGGCGAGGTCTTGGTGTATGCCGACTTTCAACGGCTGAGTATGCCCCTTAAAGAACGCTTTTGGATAGCGCTGATACCACTGAGTCAGAAGCGCGTGGGGCGCAGGCGGCTCGGGGTTAGATTCCTCGCTAGCGGACACATCAACTGGCGGCGAGGATGTTGGCACAGACTCCGCTTTGTTTTGTGTAACGCTTTCTGTCACGTCTTCTGGCACGTCCACTTCCGCGGCGTCGGATGTTGAGGCGTGAAACTGAGCTAACTGCTGTTTTAACTCAGCATTTTCTGCACGCAGCCGGGTTAGCTCAGCCTGAGTGAGTGCCCAACGCTGCTCAAGGTCGTCTAATAACTGTCTGGGGCTTATTGACCCAGGGTTTACCGACTTAGTGCTAACCGACATCCAAGGCTTCTCCTTCGCGGGGCTTTATATACACACCTAAGCCTATGGGGCTACGCGTTCGTAAGTCACAAATGCATATTGGGGTTGCTGTTCATTAGGCTGACCGGCCACGCGTTGCGTTTCACGCCATTCGCTTGGGTCTAACGAAGGAAAGTACGCATCACCTTGCACCTCAATGTCAACTTCCGTCACGTAAAGCCTCGACGCATAGGGCATGGCTTGGCGATAAATTTCCCCGCCACCCATGACCATAATTTCTTCAGCCGCTTCAATTGTTGCCTGCTGGTCTGCCAGGGCAAGGGCGGCAGGAAGATCGTGGCAGACCCGAATACCCTCATGAGTAAACGCGTCTTGACGGCTAACCACAATATTTAACCGATTAGGCAACGGCTTGCCAATCGACGCAAAGGTTTTACGGCCCATTACCAGCGGCTTGGCCTGGGTCATACGTTTAAAGAACTTTAAATCTTCAGGCAAATACCAGGGTAGCTGCCCTTCTACCCCTATGACACGGTTTTTAGCCATTGCCACAATCATGGCCACGGGTACCAGCGGCTCAAACTGACTCATACCGCCACCTCGGCTTTGATGTGGGGGTGTGGCTGATAATCCGCTATTTCAATGTCATCAAACTGGAAGTCAAAGAGATCGTTAACATTGGGATTCAGGTTTAAACGCGGTGGCGCTTTGGGCGCACGTTCAAGCTGCTGCTCCGCCTGTACCAGGTGGTTACTGTAAAGATGCGCATCGCCCAAGGTGTGCACAAACTCACCGGGCTTAAGCCCAGCGACCTGCGCCACCATACTCAATAGCAAGGCGTAGCTTGCAATATTAAACGGCACACCCAGAAAAATATCGGCGCTGCGTTGGTAGAGCTGGCAGGAGAGCCGCCCGTTCGCCACGTAAAACTGAAACAGGCAGTGGCAAGGGGGAAGCTGCATATCATCTACCTGAGCCGGGTTCCAGGCTGATACCACCAAGCGCCGCGATTGAGGTGACCTGCGAATCTGCTCAAGCACATTGGCGATCTGGTCAACGCTACCGCCTTTGGGATCGGGCCAGCTACGCCATTGATAGCCATATACGGGTCCCAGATCACCGTTCTCGTCTGCCCACTCGTCCCAAATACGCACGCCATTATCTTTCAGGTAGGCGATATTGGTATCGCCTTTTAAGAACCACAAAAGCTCGTGAATAATCGAACGTAAATGCAGTTTCTTAGTGGTTAGCAACGGAAATCCGCGCGACAAATCGAAGCGCATTTGATGGCCGAACACCGAGCGAGTGCCCACCCCTGTGCGGTCATGGCGGTCAGTCCCCTGATCTAATACCAAGCGCATTAAATCCAAGTAGGGCTGTTCAAGCGCAGGCAAGGCGTTCGCATTGACGGAAGCGTTTGGCACGGGCGTAGTTACGGTCACAGCATTTCCAAATTAAAGGGGCAACATAGCGATGTATTCTAGGTGGACAGACTCAAGCGAGCAATGGCTGCCCGCCTGAGCACGGGCACTCAGATGAGTTTTGCGTCTACCGGCTGTTGACGAGACCAGGCCATCATTATAGCGCCCAGCGCGATCATGGGTAGCGTCAGCACCATTCCCATGGTGACCCAACCAAAGGCGATAAAACCGATGTGGGCGTCGGGCAGGCGGAAAAACTCAACTAGGAAGCGGAACACGCCGTAGAAAAGCAAGAATAAACCTGAAACAAAGCCACGCGCTTTCGGTTTAGCCGATGCCCACCAAAGAATGCAGAACAGTACCAAGCCTTCTAATATGGCTTCGTAAAGGGCTGACGGATGACGCGGTTCGGGGCCCATACCGGGAAACGGCATCCCCCAGGGCAGTGACGTAACTCGCCCGGGCAGTTCGTGGTTAATAAAATTACCGATACGGCCAGCGCCTAGTCCAATGGGTACCAGTGGGGCAATAAAGTCGGTTAACGTCAATATGGCTAATTGCTTACCCCTTGCAAAAAACCAGGCCGCGAGCAGCACCCCAATTAAGCCTCCATGGAAACTCATTCCTCCATCCCAGACTTTAAACACCCATAGCGGGTCGGCTGCCCATTGGCCCAAGCCATAAAATAGTGCGTAACCCAAACGTCCGCCGGCAACGACCCCTATGGCGCAGTAAAACAGCAAATCACCAATATCGTCTCGGCTTAGCCCAATCCGCGCTGCACGTCGACAGCCGAGCCACCAAGCGGCCACGAACCCCACCACGTACATAAGGCCATACCAATGGATTTGCAGCGGGCCAATGGCGATCGCAACAGGGTCGATTGTGGGATAATTAATCATCTACGCTCTCTACTTAATGGGTCTGTTGATGTGTCTGGATGAGTTAATACAATTAGCTCTACAAACGTCTAGCTCAATAAAAACTTCAGCCCCACGACAGTGAGCAGGGCCGCAAATGCCCAGCGCAACACGTGACTGGGCAGGCGATGCGCTAGGCGGACGCCCACTCGGGCAAAAGGAATACTCGTCATAACGATGGTAATAAACGCTGGCCACATCACATAACCGGTGGCCCAAGGAGGCAACTGCGGATGTCCCCAGCCCATCCATATAAAAGTGGCGGCACCAAACAGCGCAATGGGTACGCCGCAGGCGGCTGATGTTGCCACTGCTTGGGTCAAGCTAGCCCCACAGCGCGACAACCAGGGAACGGCAAGCGTGCCACCACCGATACCGAAGAGCGCCGACACCCCGCCAATCACACTCCCCGCCAGCACCATTGCATAGGCTGGGGTGTTGACAGCCTGATTAGGCGTAGGCTTAAACCCTAGCGCCATTTTGACGGCCATCGACAGCACAAACAGGCCAAACAACATACCCAGCAGCGACCCTGTCAACTGCCCGGCTACCAGCACCCCCATAATGGCGCCGGCCATTAACCCCGGCAGCAAAGCGACAAACCAAGGGAAGTGAATACTCCCCCGTCGCCAATGCCCCAACGCCGAGGATATGCCTGTTACCACGATTGTGGCCAACGAGGTACCAATCGCGAGGTGCATCACCACGTCAGGCGAAAGCCCTTGGAAAGTAAACACCGCGGCCAGCGCGGGTACGATGATCAACCCACCCCCGACGCCGAACAGGCCTGCCATCGTTCCCGCCACGGCACCAAGCAGCCAATACCCGAGTAACGTAACCGCCAATGCACTCATCGGGTAGGCGAAGCCCCATTGGCCTCTGGGAACCATGTGGTAATGATGCCCAGCAAGGTTTCCGGCTGATAAGGCTTGGTCAGTAGGTCGTCAAGGCCGGCGGACAAGCATTCTTGCTGCCCCATGTTGTCAGCATTAGCGGTTAGTGCGACAAGAACGCTCTTACGGCCTCCTTGAGCAGCTTCGACTTCGCGCCAACGGCGGGTGGTTTCCAGCCCATTGAGCGTCGGCATAAAAATATCCATAAAGACCAGGTCAAAAAAGCTTTGCTGCTGACGCTCGAGTGCCTGCTCTCCGCTGCTCACGCCCTCTACATATAAGCCGTGGTTTTCGAGCATCTGACGCGCCAGCATAAGGTTCACCGGACCATCATCGACGACCAGTACCCGCAACGATGATGCCACAGGTGCTTGGTCAGAAGACTCGGCAGGGACGTCACGGTGCTGCACCAAGTTCATTAGCAATGCACGAATATCGGCAATTCGCTCGCGCACCTCAAGCATATTGGCCCGACAATCTTCGCTGACCTGGGTATTTAATTGTTCGCTTAAACGGTCAAATAACGCATCGGTCTCACGCTGCAACAAGCCTAAATACTCCGACTTAAGACGCGACTCTTCTCGCGCTCGGTCACGCCCGGCGAGCAGATGCCTTACCTGTTGCTGTTGATGATGCAGGTCATCAAGCAACGTCTTGGCATCATCGGTTTCATTGGTGACTGCCTCAGCTGACGAAGGTGCAGCTATCGACGCAGCAAGGCTCGATAGCACATTATTCACTTCCGCAAGGCGTGCGACGGGGCGTTCGTCAGAGGGCTCATCCAGCGTAAGCGTTTGGCGAGGGGAGGTGATCGCCACCCGCTTAGCGAGTGTTTTGGTATGTTGCTCAAGCTCAACCAACTGCTGCATAAGACGCTCTTCTTTATGCTTGGCACGCGACTTCACCAACATCAAAAACGCCGCTACATTCAAGCTGCTGCCAGTCAACAGCACAAGCATCAGCCACAGCGAAATGCTCCATGATGCGTAGCCGGGCGACACCCACCCGACCAACCAAACCACCAACGCGCAAAGCACCACTAAGGTGGCCTGCATCAGTAGCAATGGCCACAGCACTGGCCATATCAGGGTATTCCAGAAATGTTCCCGCTGGCTGTGTTGCATAAAATAGCGCCTTCCTTTCTGGCCAAGCGACACAAGCTGATGCGTATTCCTGATTAACAACGCATTTGTTTCGCAACTTGGGTTAGTGTAGGAAATGACAGGCTACAAGTGTACGTCGACACGCCCGGAGTGTCATGCCCGCGCTATATCAACCCAACCGGACGATGAACCCCCATGTGTTTAATCGCTTTTCGATGGCAGCCACGCTCTGCCACTCCCTTGCAGCTAATTGGCAACCGCGATGAGTTCCATGCGAGACCCACTGCGACCCTAGCGCCCTGGCACGACAGGTCGTTAGTAGGAGGACGCGACCTGGAGGCGGGTGGAAGCTGGCTGGCGGCCAATCGCGAGGGCAGGATCGCAGCGCTTACCAATGTGCGCGACCCCGGGTTAATCCCGGCACCGGGGGCGCCCAGTCGCGGACATTTGGTAAGCCAGGCATTGGAATGCGACAACATAGCGGCGTGGCTAGGCAACCTTGCTGAGGGTGCAGCGGCACAGTACGCGGGCTTCAACTTGCTGGTCGCCACCCCTACCCAGCTTTGGTATTTGCATCGCGGCCGCGAGCAGCTTTCGCTAAACGAAGTCTCTCCTGGCGTTCACGGCTTGTCTAATGCTGTGCTTAACAGCCCGTGGCCGAAGCTGCTATCGGTCAGGGAGGCCCTTGAACAAGTTGACCCCAGGCACTTTCCGGGCAAGGCCCTAAACGCCTTCCAAGACCCTCGCACAGCGCCCATTTCAGCGCTACCGGACACCGGAGTAGGCGATGAGCTGGAACGCCAGCTATCGGCAGCGTTCATTGTGGGCGAGCGCTACGGCACCCGCGCCACCAGTTGGTTATCACTCACTGACAGTGGCGATGTGTCGATAACCGAGCAGCGCTTTGGGCCCTGGGGAGCTTTCGAAGGCGAGACGACACTGAGTGTCCAGTGCGAACAATAAATTAAGTGTCTAATCACGCGGCGGCAGCAAATGTGAAAGCTGCCAGTCGTCCATACGTTTATCCAGGTGCACGTGCACCTGGGCCGGCGTATCCAGCAGCATCACTTCAGACAGCAACTGCTGGGCATCCTTGAATGACACACGTCGAATCGCCGCACGCACTTTAGGCAGGCTGGGGGCATTCATTGACAGGCTGGTAAAGCCCATTGCCATCAGCAGAAGCGCTCCCGCCGGGTCGCCCGCCAACTCGCCGCACAACGAAATAGGCTTATTAAGCCGTCGCGCATCCTGGGAGAGCTCTTGCAACGCGCCTAGCAATGCGGGGTGAAGCGCGTCGTAAAGGCTTGAGACCCGTGGGTTATTGCGGTCTACCGCAAGAAGATACTGGGTCAGGTCATTACTGCCTACCGAGAAAAAATCCACCCGCTTGGCCAATGCATCCATTTGGTAGATAGTGGCCGGCACTTCAATCATTACCCCCACCTTGGGACGCTCTACATCGATGCCCTCCTCACCCAGCTCCAGGATGGCGCGGTCCAACAACCGCAGTGCTTCGTCCACCTCTTCCACATTGGTGATCATGGGGAAAAGCACGTAGAGGTTGTCGAGCTCTCTGGACGCTTTCAACATCGCCCGCAGCTGCACCATCAGGACTTCAGGATGGTCCAAGGTGACTCGCATACCCCGCCAGCCTAAAAACGGGTTGGCTTCTTCAATCGGGAAGTAAGGCAGATCTTTGTCACCGCCAATATCTAGCGTGCGCATGACCACCGGCAGCGGTGCAAAGCTTTCTAACTGATCGCGGTAAAGCCGCGTCTGTTCTTTCTCACCTGGGAAGCGCTCGGTAATCATAAACGGCACTTCGGTACGGTATAGCCCCACACCGCTGATACGGCTTTTGAGCAGTGCGGCGGCATCAACGGCTAGCCCGGTGTTCACCATCAATGGCATGTCGTGGCCATCAGGCGTCTCGCTGGGCAAGTCTTGCTCGTGCGCTAATAGTTCGGTAAGCGCTTCTTCTTCGGCAATCAGGCTTTCATAGCGGGCTTTCAGCTCCGGGGCCGGGCGCACAAACAACCGCCCCCGGTGGCCGTCTAGCACGACAGGCGCGCCTGAAAGCCTTGGCAGCGGTAAATCGACCATGCCAAGCACGGTGGGGATCCCCATGGCGCGGGCAACAATCGCCACGTGGGACGTACTGGAGCCCCGTACCGACACTAACCCTTTCAGCTTATCGCGGGGCACTTCACCCAGCATGGCAACGCTAATCTCATCACCCACTAGAATCGCGTTATCGGGATACGTTTCAGGAGTCGAGGGCGAGCCCTCTTGCAAGTGAGCCAACACACGGCGACCCAGGTCGCGAATATCCGCTGCCCGCTCGCGAAGATAGTTATCATCTACGCGCTCTAGGTATTGAACGTGGCGGCGCACTACGTCAGCCAAAGCGCCAGGCGCCCACTGCCCTTCACGGATACGCTTTACCACTTCCTCTGACAGCGCCGCTTCGCCGAGCATTTGCTGGTAAACATCGAACAGCGCCAGCTCTTGGGTAGAAATGCGGTTAACCAGCCGCTCAGCGGCGGCGCGAATTTCATCGCGGGTTTTGCCAATCGCTTCTTTAAGCCGCGCGATTTCATACTCTTGGTCGTTGGGAACAAGGTCGGGAACGCTGTTGAGGTCTGACGGCGGCGTAATCACCACTGCTTCACCCATCGCCATACCCGGCGACGCCGCCACCCCCTTGAACATGGTTTGCCCGCTGGGAAGCGCACGTCGGTTTAAGTTACCGGTCGCCAATGCATGTGCCAACACACCTGCCAACTGGGCCGCCATAGTGACCAAAAAGGCCTCATCTTCGTCATCGTATTGGCGCTGCTCGGCTTGCTGAACGACCAGCACACCCAGCATTTGACGCTGATGGATAATGGGCACACCCAGAAAACTCGAGTAACGCTCCTCTCCGGTGGCTTCAAAATAGCGGAATTGTGGATGGGATTGGGCATCTTCTAAATTAAGTGGCTCGCTGCGCTTAGCCACCAGGCCCACCAGCCCTTCGCCAACCGGAAGCACCACCTGGCCAACAGCTTGGGTGCGCAAGCCGATGGTTTCCATTAGCACAAGCGACTCAAGCTCTTTATCGTAAAGATAAAAAGAGCACACATCGGTTTGCATCGCTTTGCGAATGCGCCGCACCATGGTGGCTAATGCAGCATCCAGGTTTTTCGCGCCATTCACTTCTTGAATAACGCGTCGCAGCACCTCAAGCATGGACGTTTTACTTTTCACTGTTATTTGCCTCGCTGAGGAATTCCTTGGCAGTCAACCGCGGCCCTGTCCTAGGGCGGCGACTCACTCGTCAATTAGCGCCAGCCGTTGGACTCGGGGCGATAGCTCGCGGAGCGCACGGCGATACACTTCACGCTTAAACGGTACGACTTGGCCGAGAGGATACCAGTAACTTACCCAACGCCACCCATCGAACTCGGGCTTTGGCGTTGCCGTCATGCAGATACGGCTATCCTCGCAGCGAATTTGGAGTAAAAACCACTTCTGCTTTTGACCAATACAAACCGGCCGCGAATGTGTGCGAATCATGCGTCGTGGCAGACGATAGCGCAGCCAGCCCCGGGTGCAGGCGACAATGTCAACATCATTGGCCGTCAGACCAATTTCTTCGTGAAGTTCACGAAAAAGTGCTTGTTGCGGTGTCTCGCTTGCTTTGATGCCTCCCTGGGGAAACTGCCACGCATTTTGTCCTACACGACGCGCCCATAGCAGCTGCCCCTGGCGGTTGGCGATAATGATGCCAACATTGGGGCGAAAGCCGTCAGCGTCGATCACGGACATCACCTTATAAATTTTCAGTTACCGCCATTTTTCCACAAGGACAACAAGCGTATCAATACAATATAACGTCAACTTGCTAACGCACACGATATGCCGGTGTAAAAGCACTGTTGACTCTGCGATAATCCGCGGCTTTGCGTCTGACTACAAACGACCAACATTAACCATAAGGGGAGCGCCGTGAGTTTGGCCATTTTCGATTTGGATAATACCTTGCTATCCATCGATAGCGATCACGCCTGGGGTGAGTTCTTGCTTGAGCAGGGCGCGGTAGATCCGGTCGCGTACCGGGAAGCCAATGACCGTTTTATGGCCGATTACAATGCAGGCACCCTCGATATGGCCGATTTTTTAGCCGTCGCGCTTAAGCCGCTTGCCGACAATACGCCCGAGCAGCTTGCTGCTTGGCATCAACAGTTTATGGCCAGCAAAATCGAGCCACACATTTTGCCCAAAGCCGAGGAATTGCTGGCTCGCCACCGCACACGCGGCGATACGCTACTGATCATTACGGCTACTAACCGCTTTATTACCGGGCCGATTGCCAAGCGCTTGGGCGTTGATCATTTGATTGCCGTAGAACCCGAGCGTATTGACGGCCGCTACACCGGCCAGGTGCAAGGTATTCCCAGCTACCGCGAAGGCAAAGTGACGCGTTTGCAGCAGTGGCTTGAGGAACAGGATTTAACCATGGAGGGCGCTTGGTTCTATAGCGACTCTCACAATGACCTACCGCTGCTTGAAAAGGTCGACCATCCTGTCGCCGTCGACCCCGACGACACCCTGCGCAACGTCGCCGAACAGCGCCAATGGCGCATCATGAGTCTGCGGGACTGATCCCTGCCCCGGGAGCTGGAAGAGCGGCGCTTTGCGCCTGGAAGAAGTTTGCGCCTGGAAGAAGGAAGAAGGAAGAAGGAAGAAGGAAGAAGCCAGGCTAGCTAAAGATATCGACCAAGAAAAGCCCCGCAGGCCAAAGCCTGCGGGGCTCTCTTACTTCTTACCTCTTACTTCTAATTCTCTTGCTTCTCCGATCAGCCGAGCAGGTGCTCGACCGCGGCACGCTCTTCGCGTAGTTCTTTCTCGGTGGCTTTCATTTTCTCTTGGCTGAATTCGTCAATCTCGAAGCCTTGAACGATTTCATATTTGCCACCCTGGCAACGCACTGGGTAAGAGTAAATGATGCCTTCTTCGATGCCGTAGCTGCCGTCAGACGGAATTGCCATGCTGACGATGCCTTTGGAACCCAGCGCCCAGTCGTGCATGTGGTCGATAGCGGAAGAAGCCGCAGAAGCCGCAGAAGACGCGCCGCGTGCTTTGATGATCGCCGCGCCGCGCTGTTGCACGGTAGGAATAAAGTCGTTTTCGTACCAGTCACGCTCAACCAGATCAAACGCTGCTTTGCCGTCGACTTTGCACTGGGCCAGATCCGGGTACTGGGTGGCACTGTGGTTGCCCCAGATGATCATGTTTTCAACGTCCGTGACGTGCTTGCCGGTTTTCTGAGCCAGCTGGGTCAGCGCACGGTTGTGGTCCAGGCGCGTCATGGCGGTGAACTGGCCTGCGTCCAGATCCGGCGCATTGCAGGAAGCAATCAGCGCGTTGGTGTTGGCGGGGTTACCGACCACCAGCACTTTTACGTCACGGCTGGCGTGGTCGTTCAGCGCCTTACCTTGTACGGAGAAGATCGCTGCGTTAGCTTCCAGCAGGTCTTTACGCTCCATGCCGGGGCCACGCGGACGCGCACCTACCAGCAGAGCGAAGTCGGCGTCTTTGAACGCGACATTCGGATCGTCGGTGGCAACGATGTCTTGCACCAGCGGGAAGGCGCAGTCGTTAACTTCCATTACCACGCCGTTCAGCGCGTCCATCGCCTGAGGAATTTCCAACAGCTGAAGAATGACAGGCTGATCCGGCCCCAGCATGTCGCCAGCGGCGATGCGGAAAATTAAAGAGTAGCTGATCTGACCGGCGCCGCCGGTAATCGCAATACGTACTGGATCTTTCATCATTGCTCCTTGATTGGTTCGCCTAGGGATGGTTCTCGCCTGAGGAATAGCTCAACAGAACTCAAGACGCAAAGATGGTATGCCTCGCTGGGCAAAAACTCAATCAGACATGAGACTAGTATGCATTTAGGCATTTAATACACACTCATGCAGCGGCGTGCTACTCGCTGAACAGGCTGAGTTGCGCTATGGTGTCATCGGCTTGATAACCGCCTTTCTTGTATTGCTAAGGACATGGACGCTCCCATGCGAAGAATCCCGTTTTCTTATGCCTTAGCTAGCCTATTAGTGCTGGCGCTGGTGATATGGCTCGCCTTTGGTAATTTTCAGGGCTTCCAAAGCACGCCCCCGGACACTCCCGCTGACCGCGAGGAGGGCTCGCGTGTCGAGGTAGTGGAGCAATACAGCACCGCCTTTATTCCCGAGCAAATTATCCAGGGCCAACTGACGGCTCACCGCGAAGCCACCTTACGCGCCAACATAGCGGGCTTTGTCGATGAAAAGCCGGTGGATCAGGGAAGTCGCGTTAAGACAGGCGATAGACTACTCGTGCTGGACAACGACGCACTGCCCGAGCAACTCCAACAGGCCCGGGACGAGCTAGCCGTGGCCGAAGCGGAGTATTCTGGCGCGCGCAACCTGCGCCAGCGTGAGCTCATTTCACAGCCGGAGCTATTGCGTTTGCAGAGCGCGCTTAGCGCCAACGCCGCTCAAGTCGCTCAGTTGCAGAATCAATTAGACGACAGCCGCCCCACCGCGCCTTTTGACGGTGTGCTCAACCGCGTAGAGGTGGAGCTAGGCGACCTGCTACAACCCGGCGAAGAATGGGGCCAACTGGTTGATGATCGGCGCTTGAAAGGCACCGCCTGGGTCTCTCAACAGCAGGTGGGCGATTTAAGCGAGGGCTTACCGGTCACTGCCCGGCTGCTGAACGGCGACTATTTAGAAGGCGAACTCACTTTCGTTAGCCACCGAGCCGATGAAGCCACGCGCAGTTTTTATATTGAAGCGACACTGGATAACCCGGCCGGCAAACGCCTTGCAGGAGGCAGTGCCGAGTTGACGATCACCCTACCGCCTCGCCAGGTGCATACCCTTTCCCCTGCACTGCTCAGCTTAAATAGCGAGGGCCAGTTGGCAGTCAAACACCTGGATGATAGCGACCAGGTGCAGCAGACCACGGTAGAGTTGGTCAGTGCCGATACTCAGCGCGCGCATGTGGCGGGCCTGCCCAATCCAATACGCCTGATTACGCTAGGCGCGGGCATGGTGGAGACAGGCGAAACGGTCACTCCGGTACCTTCCGAACAGGCCACCATTGCGCAACCGTCACCCGGTCAGGATAGCGTTCATGCGCCAGTTGATTAATGCGGCGCTAGCCCACACCCGCACGACAATACTGCTATTGGTGAGCCTGCTGCTGGCAGGCATCACTGCTTGGCAGATGATTCCTAAAGAAGCCAACCCCGACGTCACCATTCCAATGATTTACGTCTCGTTGTCGCTGGAGGGCGTTAGCCCCGAGGATGGTGAGCGGCTACTGATTCGCCCCATGGAGCAGGAGCTGCGTGGCATTGAAGGATTGCGCAAGTTCACCGCCCAATCCAGCGAAGGGCACGGCTCGATTACGCTCGAGTTCGACCCAGGCTTTGACCCAGACACCGCGCTCACCGACGTGCGCGACCGGGTGGATACCGCCCGCAGCGAACTGCCTGATGAGGCCGATGAGCCGCGAGTCATGGAGGTCAACGTTTCGGAGTTTCCAGTCTTGACCATCGGCCTCTCCGGGCAGTTGGACACCCGCGAACGCATGACCATTGCCCGGCGCCTGCAAGAGGAGATCGAAGGCATTGCCGATGTGCTGGAAGTCGACATCGCCGGTGAGCGTGAAGATCTGCTGGAAATTGTCGTGGATCCGCTGGTGCTTGAGAGTTACGGCGTCGATTTTGACGCGCTGTTTAACCAGGTATCACGCAATAACCGCCTAGTGGCAGCCGGCAGTTTGGATACCGGCGCGGGGCGCCTGGCGTTGAAAGTCCCCGGCATTATTGCGTCGCTTGACGATGTCATGAATATGCCGGTCAAAGTCGAGGACGATCAAGTCGTCACCTTTGGCGATGTCGCTTGGATTAATCCCACCTACAAAGATCCCGAGGGCTTTGCCCGCATCGATGATCAACCCGCCGTGGTGCTTGAGGTTTCCAAACGCGCTGGGGCTAATATCATCGCCACCATTAATGCAGTGCGTGAGCGCTTGGCCGAAGCAGATGATTTGCTGCCTGAGCAGTTGCGCTTCACCACCATTCTGGATGAGTCGACCACCGTTGAGAATATGCTCTCCGAGCTGCTCAACAACGTGTTGACTGCCGTGGTGCTGGTGCTGATTGTCGTGGTCGCCGCAATGGGCTGGCGAATGGCGCTATTAGTGGGTTTGACCATTCCTGGGGCGTTTTTAACCGGTATCCTACTGGTATGGGCGTTTGGTTTTACGCTCAATATCGTGGTGCTGTTTGCGCTAATTTTGGTGGCGGGTATGTTGGTCGACGGCGCCATCGTGGTCAGCGAGCTTGCCGACCGCCATTTGCGGGATGGCCAAGCGCCCCATCAGGCGTGGCTAAACGCCGCCTCACGCATGAGTTGGCCGGTAATTGCCTCAACCGCCACCACACTTGCAGTATTTATTCCGCTACTGTTCTGGCCCGGTGTGGTCGGTCAGTTTATGAAGTACCTGCCCGCTACCGTTATTTTGTGCCTACTAGCGTCGCTGGCCATGGCGCTGGTGTTTTTACCCACCCTTGGCCGTTTGTTTACCCGCACTGCCGTTCCTGATGCAGATAACAACAATAAAGATGATGCGACGTCATTCGGGCGCGGCTATCGCCACTTGCTGGCCAGGCTGCTCATGCACCCGGCCTGGGTCCTGCTGGTCACCGTGTTGTTGATGGCACTTTTATATACCGGCTATGCGCGCTTCAACCACGGCGTCGACTTCTTCCCTAACGTGGAACCCGACAGCGCCCAGGTACTGGTGCGCGCCCGAGGTGATTTCTCCGCCGCAGAAACCGATGCCATCGTGAAGCGGGTGGAAGCCAGATTATCCGGCATGAGCGAAGTCAGAGCGCTGTATGCGCGCTCCTTTGCGGTGCCCAACGAGCAGATGGGCAGCGACGTCATTGGCATGCTGCAGTTTCAATTTATCGACTGGCATGAGCGCCGCCCTGCCCAGGCTATTTTGGACGATATGGCCGAGCGCGCAGGGGACCTTCCCGGCATTACGTTGGAATTTCAGGAGCAGGAAATGGGCCCCGGCGGCGGCAAGCCTATTGTGCTAGAGGTCAGCGCCACCAATCCCGACGTCGCTGATGCGGGGGTTAACCAGCTAATACAATTAATGGATGAGTTGGGTGGCTTTGAAGACATACAGGATAACCGCAGTCTGCCGGGCGTAGAGTGGCAGGTAAACGTGGACCGTGAAGCCGCGGCGCGTATGGGCACGGATGTGACGACGATTGGTAGCGCCGTCCAGCTGCTTACCACCGGCCTTCAGGTGGCGAGCTACCGGCCACCCGAAGTGAGCGACGAAGTGGATATTCGTGTACGTCTGCCACAAAACTGGCGCTCGCTGGATCAATTAGAGCGATTAACGATCAACACCCAGCGCGGCCAGGTGCCTATTTCACACTTTGTAACCCTGGAGCCAGCGCCTAAAGTCGGCACCCTCAACCGCATTGACGGCCGCCGCGCGATTACCGTTGATGCCGACCTTGCCCCTGACTACCTAGCCGATGAGCGCCTGAACGCCCTATTGGATGCTAGCAGCGACAGCTTGCCCGAGGGCTTGATGGTCAATGTCGCTGGCGAACAACAGGATCAGCAGGAATCAATGCAGTTCCTGGTCAGCGCGTTCTTGATTGCTATTGGCTTGATGGCGCTGATTCTGGTGACTCAGTTCAATAGCTTTTACCAGGCTGGGCTGGTGCTTTCGGCCATTGTCTTCTCTACCGCGGGCGTACTGATGGGCCTGCTGATTACCGGCCAGGCGTTTGGCATTGTGATGGTAGGCATGGGCGTGATTGCCCTAGCGGGTATCGTGGTCAACAACAATATCGTCTTGATCGATACCTATAACGAGCTGCGTGGCAACGGCTTATCGCCCAGTGAGGCCGCGTTGGAAGCGGGTTGTTTGCGGCTGCGCCCGGTACTGTTAACGGCGATCACCACGGTACTGGGATTAATGCCGATGGTGCTGGGCATCAATGTTGATTTGTTTACGCCTGCGTTGGGCTTTAATGCCCCCTCTGCCCAATGGTGGACGCAGATGTCTAGCGCTATCGCAGGTGGGCTCACCTTCGCCACCGTGCTAACGTTGTTGCTCACCCCCTGTATGCTGGTGATCGGCGGCAAACGGCGTTAAAAGCCAGAAGCCCGATACGTCGGGCGATCAGACTGTCTACAGAGGATAATCTTTAGCGAACTGATCTTGCCTAATCGCGCAATAAATTGCGCTCTAACAAAACCGGTGCTCGCACCCAGCTCAGTAAGAGCCCGATTTGTCGGGCGATAGCTGATTGGTTAGGCAGGCGCTTGGGAGGTTTCAGGGTTGTGCGCGGCATGCAGGCGGGCGATGAGCTGGTCTTCCAAGGCAAAACGCTCGGTTAACCCGCGAGCCAAGCGATCAATCCAGGCAGGTAAGCGGGCAACATTCTGCTCGCAACTGGAGGTAGAAGCAAAGTCGGTATCAAACTCAAGCACCATTTCCGTGGACATTTCCAGCCGCTCAAGTAGCTTGCCTGCAATGTTCAGGGCGCTTTCATCGTTAAAGGCGTGCGCTTCCTCGGCCAGTTGGGGGTATATTTCAAAATGCCCCGCGCTAATGTAATCCATTAGCGATTCACTGAAATGGTCAATACGTGATTTGTTGACGCTTTCAAGTTCCGCGTCACAGGCCTCTTTTAGCTCGATAAAACTTACCAGCAAATCGCGCCGTTGTTCCAACCAGCGATCAATAAGGGTGTGTACACCCCCCCAGCGCTCCTGGGCATTTTTACAATCTTCGAGCATGCGGCTCTCCTTGCTTGTCGCCACCGTTAACAACGCTAGACTCGCTTTTCCACTCTGCGCTGTCAATCCTCACCAGGATGGTTTCCTTAATCCTGTGATTAAGGCTATTAGCTGAATAGCATGGCACGCTGTCGGGCGAGCACGATCATACGCAGCGGTATGAGCAATAGCACAGCAAAACCGATCAATGTCCAAGCAGGCAACGATAGTCCCAGTAGGGTAAAGTCGATCTCGGCGCACTCTCCCGAGCCAGTCAGCACCATGGCGACCACATCCTGCATGGGCAAAATATCCATCATGTAATCAAGACCAGGGCCACACGTGGGCACTTCATCAGCGGGCAGCGATTGAAGCCAAATATGGCGGCCCGCAATAAAGGCCCCCGTACCCGCCGACAGCAAGCCAAGAATGCCGTATATGACCTTACCCACTCGCCCTGGGTTATGCACTGCTGCGATGAGCAACACCACGCCTGTCGCGATCACCGCTACGCGCTGAAACACGCAAAGCGGACACGGCTCGAACCCGCCGATATGCTCAAGTCCGAGCGCGACCGCCATCATAAAGATACAAAAAACGACACCCAACAGCGCCGCTGGACGGATGGACGGTGTTTTCATCATTTCTTCTCCGCTCGCAGTGCCGATAGCGCGCGCGATTCTCGGGCATGGGCAAAGTAATCGCGTAAAAAATCATCGAAGCTTACTTGATCATCGGCTTCGATATCGCGCTGTTGCTGGTGGGATGTATCAATCAACTGGGCTAGCAGCGCTTCTCGAGAACGCTGCATAGGCTTAGCTTTCAGTTCACTCGCTTGTGCTTGAGCAAGCTGTAACAAGGTATCGCTAAGCGAACCATTGCCCGCTTGTAGCTGCGCCAGTAGCCGCGCCGAGGGGGTCAGCGATGGATCATTTAGGCGCGGCGTTAACGCTTCTAATGCCGCCGCATGGGGAGTGCCCGTTTCTACTGCATCCAACAGCCGTGCGACTTCCGCCATTTCGGTAAAAATCTGTTCACCCCAGCCGCGCACTGAGGTCGATTCGCCGTCGCGAACTAGCGTCAATGCCGGGTCACGCCCACGCTCCACTACAAAACGACGGTTGTCGTCCAGACGATCACACTCTTCGTCTGATATCCATGGACTCTCACTTAGCAAACACCACATCAAGAAGGTATCGACAAAGCGCATTTGCGTTTCATCAATGCCTAGAGGGTCAAAGGGATTCAAATCCAGGCAGCGCACTTCGATGTATTCGACACCCCGAGCCTCAAGCGCCTGACTGGGCGTTTCGTTGTGCTTGGCCACCCGCTTGGGGCGAATATCGCTGTAGTACTCGTTCTCGATTTGCAGAATGTTGGCATTGAGCTGTTGCCACTCGCCATCCACATTCACCCCCAGCTTTTGATAATCCGGCCAGGGCGAGGAAATCGCGTGCCGCAGGGTATTCACATAGTTGGACAGCGAGTTGAAGCAAATTTTCAACTGCGACTGTACCTTGTTTTGATAACCCAGGTCCGACATGCGCAGCGTGGTGGCATAAGGGGCGTAGTAGGTGTCGTCGCTTAACGGCTTAAGCTTCTCGGGCACCTTGCCATCGGGCAGAAAGCTTTTGTCTATTGCTGGCGAGGCGCCAAAAAGATACAGCAGCAGCCAGCTGTGGCGCCGGAAATGACGGATCATGCCGAAGTAGCGAGTGGAACGGTAATCGTTGAAAGGCACGTCCGTCGCTTGCTCCAATTCACGCAGCGCATGCCACATATCGTCCGGCAGGGAAACGTTGTAATGCACCCCGGCGATGGCTTGCATAATACGCCCATAGCGCACGTCTAACCCTTTGCGATAAACGTGCTTCATGGTGCCAACATTCGAGTCGCCGTAATCGGCGATGGGCACGCTGTCGTTGCCCGATAGCCGCGACGGCATACTCCCCGGCCAGATCCACTCGTCGGCCAGGTGCTGATAGGTAAAGCTATGCAGGTCCGATAAAAAGCACAATGCCTCGCCCGGGTCTGAGTACACCGGCGTGATGTACTCAAGCAACGCCTCGGAATAGTCGGTGGTAATGTGCGGATGGGTCAACTTTGAGCCCAACGCATAGGGATGCGGGGTTTGCGCAATGTGGCCATTTGCATCGACCCGCAGGCCTTCTTTTTCCAACCCGCGGCGCAGCCGGCCGAGACGGCCCTGCCGGGCGCTGGGTAGCAAGCGATCGACCGTAGCCGTTAGTGAAGGTGGCACAGTGAGTGGTTCAGGCAAGGTGAACACTCCTTGTCAATAAGGCCCGTGCACGCACGGGCCTTGGTGGAATCGGGTGGCATCGCCAGCGGCTACCCATCGAGAATAGACAGCAGGATATGGCGGCAGCCGTTCAACTTTCAAGATGCGCGACTATTTGTCCTGCTTGGCCTTAAGCAACGCCGCCCCCAGCGCACCCACTGCTGCGGGCGGTTCACTGGACTTGGCGGCCTGGCGTCTAGCGTTCTGCCCCTGGCGGCGCGATGGCTTGCGCGGTTCATTCTCGCCTGCCTGGGAAGCACCCTGTTGCTCACGCTCCGGCTCATCGTCCAAGCGCATGGAGAGCCCTACCCGCTTACGCGGAATATCCACGCTCATGACCTTGACGGTGACGATATCGCCGGCCTTGACCACGCTGCGTGGATCATCGATGAAACGATCGGAAAGCGCCGAAATGTGCACCAGGCCATCCTGATGAACGCCGATGTCCACAAAGGCGCCGAAGTGAGTAACATTGGTCACCGTGCCTTCAAGCACCATCGAAAGCTTAAGGTCTTGAAGCGTTTCGACCCCTTCACGAAACTCAGCGGCTTTGAACTCAGGGCGCGGGTCGCGGCCGGGCTTATCCAGCTCGTTAAGAATGTCGCTCACTGTAGGCACACCAAAGCGCTCATCGGCGAAGTCGCCGGGCTTTAGTGTTTTGAGCGTTGCGCTGTCGCCAATCAGCCCTTTGACATCGCGACCGCTTTGCTTGGCCATACGCTCGACCACCACATAGGCTTCGGGGTGGACGGCACTGGCGTCCAGCGGATTGTCGGCGTTGCTGATACGTAAGAAGCCAGCACACTGCTCAAAGGTTTTGGGCCCCAGGCGGCTGACTTCCAAAAGTTCTTTACGACTTTTGAAGGCACCTTGAAGGTTACGCTGAGCGACAACGTTCTCAGCAATGGCAGTACTTAGCCCGGCCACCCGGGACAGTAGCGCGCTTGACGCGGTGTTTAAATCCACCCCTACCCCGTTAACGCAATCCTCAATGACTGCCTCCAGGCTGCGCGATAGCTGCACCTGAGAGACATCATGCTGGTACTGACCCACGCCAATCGATTTGGGTTCGATTTTGACCAGCTCCGCCAACGGGTCCTGCAAACGGCGGGCAATCGACACCGCACCACGTACCGTGACGTCGAGGTCAGGCAGCTCTTTCGACGCGTATTCCGAGGCGGAGTAAACCGAGGCGCCTGCCTCGCTCACCATGACCTTGCTCAGGCGATAGTCGGGCGCAAGCGCTTTCAGTAGCTCCCCGGCCAGCTTGTCGGTTTCCCGGCTGGCGGTGCCATTCCCTACGGCAATCAACTGCACACCGTGCTGCTTCACAAGCTTGGCCAATACGCCGAGCGCGTCATCCCAACGGTTCTGCGGCGCATGGGGATAAATCGTCGCTTGGTCGATAAATTGTCCGGTGGCGTCGACCACGGCCACTTTACAGCCGGTACGCAGGCCGGGGTCGATGGCCAGCGTCACTTTTTGCCCTGCCGGTGCGGCCAGCAGCAAATCTTTTAGATTGGCAGCGAATACTTCAATCGCAGTGAGTTCGGCCTGTTCGCGCAGACGCCCGAGCAGCTCGGTCTCAAGCGCCGTGTAGAGCTTGACGCGCCACGTCCAGCGCACCACTTCGGCCAACCACTTATCCGCCGCGCGGCCTTGATCACTGATACCGAACTGCTTGGCTATGGTTACCTGAGCAGGGTGAACAGGGGCTTCCTCTTCACCGGGCAGGCGAATCGCCAGGCTCAAGACGCCTTCATTGCGACCACGGAACATGGCAAGTGCGCGGTGAGATGGCACCTTGGCAAGTTTTTCATCGTGCTCGAAATAATCGGAAAACTTAGCGCCCTCATGCTGTTTACCGTCCAGCACGCGGGCGCTTAATTCGCCTTCCTGCCACAGCCGCTCGCGAAGCTGGCCGATCAGGTCAGGGTCTTCGGCAAAGCGCTCCATCAAAATCTGCTTGGCGCCATCCAAGGCCGCTTTAGCATCGTCAATGGCGGGAATGTCGCCCTCTGCAGGGCGCAAATAATTGTCAGCCTCGCTTTCGGGATTAAGCGTGGGGTCGGCAAGCAGCGCATCGGCCAGCGGCTCTAGCCCCGCTTCGCGAGCAATTTGTGCTTTGGTGCGACGTTTTTTCTTGAACGGCAGGTACAAATCTTCCAGCCGCTGCTTGGTCTCCGCAGCGTCAATGCTTGCTTTCAGCGGACCATCCAGTTTGCCCTGCTCGTCAATGGCGGCAAGTACTGCGGCACGGCGCTCTTCCAGCTCCCGCAGGTAGCGCAGGCGCTCATCTAGCTGACGCAGTTGAATATCGTCCAGCGCGCCGGTGACTTCTTTACGGTAGCGGGCAATAAACGGCACGGTGGCGCCACCATCCAGCAGTTCCACCGTGGCTGACACTTGCTCGGGGCGAACGCTTAGCTCAGCAGCTAAACGGGCAATAATACGCTGATTGACATCCATAAATGACCAATAAACTCATGCAGCACTGTTAAGTGCCCACAAGGTACCATAATCCCATCACGGCTGGCATGGCTTGCTAGCGTCGCCAGCCTTGGTCATCCCAAAAAAACGGCCCTCTGGCCGTTTCTGCCTGAATCTTCCATTGTGCTAATACGTTCACCGCACTCAACCTCACCTATCGTTGACGGTTTTGAAGAGCATATTATTGAAGGGTTTAGATTGTGACGGCGGCAATAGCCGTCGGCGGTATTTAAGCAGGCACAAACCTTAACGCCACACCATTATTACACCAGCGAAGCCCGGTTGGCTCGGGGCCATCTTCAAACACGTGGCCTTGATGGCCACCACAACGGGCGCAGTGGTATTCAGTGCGCGGCCATACCAGCTTAAAATCGAGCTCGGAGAGTAAGTGTCCTTCCACATGCTCAAAAAAGCTCGGCCAGCCGGTACCTGAATCGAACTTCATCTCGCTGGTAAACAGTAATAAATCACAGCCGGCGCATCGATACTCTCCCTCACCCCACTCTTTGTCTAAAGGGCTTGAAAAGGCAGGCTCCGTGCCATGGTCACGGAGAACATCATAGGCCTCGTCGGACAGTCGTTCACGCCACTCGTCTTCACTGAGCTCAAGCGGTTCGATATCAGGGGCCGCCTCTAGGTCGAGTCTTGGAAAACCAAACGATATACCTGGGATGGCCCCTGCTAGCCCAGTGAATCCAGCAAGGCCAATAAAGTGACGACGTTTCATGAGGTAACTCCCATAACGGCCAGAAGACGGGCTAAAAAAAGGGGCAACGCCGTAGCGATACCCCTTCAGACACCTTAGTGGTGCTAACGTTCTAGACCTTACAGGCTGGTTCCATGATTAAGTCAACTGCGGCCCTGCCTGAATAATCGCTGGATTCACGCCTTCAAATTTCTTGAAGTTATCAACAAACTTGGTCACCAGCTCCTGCAAGTGGTGATCATAAGCAGCGCGGTCTTCCCACGTTTCACGCGGATCAAGCAGGCTTGAATCGACACCAGGTACTGCCACCGGCACCTCTAGGTTCAGCCCATCGATGAGCTTGGTTTGCACATCGCGCAGCACGCCGGACTGAATGGCGCTGATAATCGCGCGGGTCGTCGGGATAGAAAAGCGAGAACCGCCTTCACCAAAGGCACCGCCAGTCCAGCCAGTATTGACCAGATAGACCTGAGCGTCTTTTTTCTCGACGCGCTTGATCAGCAGGTCAGCATATTCACGCGCCGGACGCGGGAAGAACGGAGCACCGAAGCAGGTAGAGAATGTTGCCGCCAGCCCTTCCGAAGAGCCCATTTCAGTGGAGCCGACCTTTGCGGTATAGCCCGATAAGAAGTGGTAGGCGGCGGCTTCCTTTGAGAGCACCGAGACCGGCGGCAATACGCCGGACATATCACAGGTCAAGAAGACGATGGCGTTCGGCTCCCCGGCCAAATTTTCCGGCACGCGCTTTTCGACGTGCTCTAGCGGGTAAGCGGCGCGTGAGTTTTGCGTCAGGCTATCGTCGGCGTAATCCGGCTCGCGACGATCGTCCAGCACCACGTTTTCCAGTACGGTGCCAAACTTGATGGCATTCCAAATCACCGGCTCGTTCTTCTCGGACAGGTCGATACACTTGGCATAGCAACCACCTTCCATGTTGAACACAGTACCGTCGCCCCAGCCGTGCTCGTCGTCACCAATCAAGTAACGGGCCGGATCAGCAGAAAGCGTTGTTTTACCGGTACCGGAGAGACCGAAGAACAGGCAGGTTTCGCCGTCTTCGCCGACGTTGGCGGAGCAGTGCATGGGTAGTACGTCAGCGTCGGGCAAGAGGAAGTTCTGCACCGAGAACATGGCTTTTTTCATTTCACCGGCATAGCGCATACCAGCGATCAGCACTTTTTTCTCGGCGAAGTTAATAATCACACAACCGTCGGAGGGCGTGCCGTCGCGGCTGGGATCACAAACAAAATCGGCCGCGTTGAGAATCGTCCACTCGTCTTTAACAGCAGGATTAAACACCTGAGGACGCACAAACATAGTGCGTCCGAAGAGATTTTGCCATGCGGTTTCGGTGCTTACCCGCACCGGCAGGTAATGCACATCGTCGCTGCCCACGTGCAGCTCAGAAACAAAATGTTCACCCGCACCCAGATAATCTTCAACCCGTGACCACAGGGCCGAGAACTTACCCGCATCAAAAGGCCGGTTAACGCTCCCCCAATCAATGCTGTCACGCGTAGAGGGTTCATCAACGATAAAGCGATCTTTCGGTGAACGGCCGGTACGAACGCCCGTGTTCACTACCAGGGCACCGTTAGCAGACAGGCGGCCTTCGCCACGTGCCACGGCGCGCTCGATCAATTCGGCGCTGCTGAGGTTAACATGGGCTTGATGAGCGGCTTGAGTCGTGGTCATGTCGATTCCTGGGCCTTGCGGCCGATTTTCTCGTTTACCGGGCGTCACCGACGCCTTTCAAAAGTTCATCCCGGCACATGGCTGGGCGCTTAAGTCCGGCGCATTATGGCAAAAAGAAAGCCCCCGGAAAACGGGGGCTGAAAGCAAATATATTGTAGTTAAACTACAACATTGGCACCATATTTTGTGTTGCGCTGCAGTAAATTTTCAAACAGACGTTTGGCAAGATCGCCCAAGTCACTGGTATGGCTAGCGCCCATGAGGGGCGTTTTAAACACAAGCGTTAAGCGCCCCGACTACAAAATCAATGGATAGTCGGTGACGGCGCGTCAGGGTTATCCAATAAACTTTCAATTTCCGCCGCCGTGTAGTGATATTTCGTGTGGCAAAAGTGGCATTGGGTGTTGATTTCGCCTTGTTCGCGCACAATATCACGCAGTTCCGTGTCTCCCAGCGTCAGTAACCCATAGCTCATCCGCTCGCGGGAGCAGGTACAGCCAAAGCGTAGCGCTTTGGGCTCAAACACCCGAACGGTTTCCTCATGGTAGAGGCGATAAAGCACTTCGCGTTGTTCAAGGCCCAGCAGCTCTTCTGTCTTGATGGTGTCAGCAAGGTGTACACTGCGTTCCCAAGCATCTACATCCTGGTGTTGCGAGTCGTCAGGCAGACGTTGCAAGAGTAAGCCCCCTGCCCGCTCACCGTCTGCGGCAAGCCAAAGCCGCGTGGGCAACTGTTCGGACTGGCTAAAATAAGCCTCCAGACAGCCGCTCAGCGTATCGTGATCAAGCGCGACAATCCCCTGGTAGCGATTCCCCTCATTAGGATCGAGGGTAATCAAGATTTGGCCATCGCCGACCAATTCGCGAAAGCTGGCCTGCTCGCTGGGTAAATCGCTACTTTCGGCAATCCGGGCAACCGCCCGCAGCTCACCACCGGGATTGGATTCGGCCATCATCAGCGACAGTACACCCTGGCCGCGCACTTCCATGCTCATGGTGCCATCCAGCTTGACCGTATCGGTAAGCAGCGCCACAGCCGCCAATAATTCACCTAGCAGTCGGTTGACCGCTGGGGGATAGGCGTGGCGGTCCAGTACTTCATGATAGGCGTTGGACAGCGTTACGATTTCGCCGCGCACATTGGTATGGTCAAACAGAAAACGTTGGATTTGATCAGACATAAGAAAACCGTTGGGGAAAATAAAAAGGGATAGCCGAGCGGGAAGCTCACTCCCCCTGCTGGCGCTGAAAACGGTGTATATCGCGACGCTGCTTTTTGTCAGGCCGCTTAAGCGGGTGCTGCATGACTTCGTTGGTTAACCGGCGTGCTTCAGCCTCGCGGGCGCGGCGCTCAACGCTTTCCTGAGTTTCGGCGTAAAGCTTCCGGGCTTCGGGCGCGCCCTTCCGCTGGCCTGACAGGGCAGTAACTTCTACCTCAAGCACGTCCCAGCCTTGAGGCACTTTGATCAGTGCGCCCAGCTCGACGTTTTTGCTGGTTTTGGCGCGGGCGCCATCGTAGTGCACTTTGCCACCTTCAATAGCTTTTTTAGCCAGAGCGCGCGTCTTAAAAAACCGCGCAGCCCACAGCCATTTATCCAAGCGAACACTGTCGCTCATTATCGCTCTCCTTACTGCTCAGGTACGTGGCAGCAGTTGGGCAAACCGGTCCAGGGCGTCAAACTCCTCAAGCGCCTTCTCTGGCCGTTGGCTATCCGGCTGTTTGATGCCGAGCAAATACTGAATGCCAAAGGTGCGAGCACTGGCGAGAACATGAGGATTATCGTCAATAAATAACGTACGGGCTGGATCAAAAGGTTCAAGCGCTTGCAAAGCTGACCAAAACGCTTGCTCTTCCTTTGCCGCACCAACATCTTCTGATGAAATGATGGCATCCAGGTAGTTTTCCAACCCCGTCAGCGGAAGTTTCAGCGCCAGACTGGCGCGGTCGGCATTAGTTGCCAGCACCACACGGGGATGGGCCTGCTTCAGCCAGGTTAGAAAATCCAGCGCGTCGCCGCGCAGGCCGATCAAGTGCTGCACTTCGCGCTTGAGTGCGACAATATCGACGCCGAGCTCGCGGCTCCAATAAGCTAAGCTGTACCAGTTGAGTGTGCCTTGCTCACCGATGATGCGGGCACGCAAGGTCTCTTGAGATGCCTCATCTAACTGATGGAGCTCAGCGTAGCGACGCGGCAAATGCTCCAGCCAAAAATGGCTATCGAAGTGCAAATCCAACAAGGTACCGTCCATGTCTAATAATACGGTATCAATCTCACTCCACTCGATCATTACCGCTCCCATCGCGAATGCTATAAGCGTGCTATTGTAGCCTAACCCCCGTTTACCAGCCATGGAGGCAGCATGTCCCGCTACGATTCAACCAACGACCGCTCCGCATCGGGCTACCCTCAAAAACCCCGTATCCTGGCGCGCAACACCGTAGCGCAGAGCCGTTTGTTTCATGTCGAAGCACTCGACCTGCGTTTTTCCAACGGAGAAGAGCGTCAGTTCGAACGCTTGACCGGCGCGGACAGAGGCGCGGTGATGATTGTCGCCATGCCCGACCCGGAGCATGTGCTGCTAATTCGCGAATACGCGGCGGGGTTTGAAGATTATGTACTCACCCTGCCCAAGGGATTGGTGGACCCCGGCGAAGATATCATCACCGCCGCCAATCGAGAGTTAATGGAAGAATGCGGCGTTGGCGCGCATCACCTTGAGCCGCTAACGGAGCTCTCTCTGGCGCCCAATTATATGCGCCACCGTATGCAGGTGCTCATGGCAACCGACCTCTACCCCAAGCGCCTGCCAGGCGATGAACCCGAGCCCTTGATTGTCGAAACCCATGCGCTAGAAGAGCTACCCGCCTTGTTGCTGCGAGAAGATTTTCATGAGGCACGGGCGATCGCCGCGCTGTATATTGCCCGCGATAAATTACGCGAAGAGAAGCGCAATAACGCGACGGATTTGCTGTAACAGGGACGGCCAGCGGTCATCCCTATCTGTCAGCGTGGCGTTACAGATGATTTTTCAACGATATCCAACGCCGCTGGCGGTGGCTATCAAGCCCCGCCTCCAGCAATGCCATACTGCGTAGCGCATCGTCGATACCCACCGGGAGCGGTGCTCCATCGCGAATTGCACTGGCAATAGCCTGGTAATAAGCCAGGTAATCGCCAGGCTGGGTGGGGAGCTCACGGCGCACCAGTGGGGCGTCTTCCCCCTCGCCTTCCCGCAGTGTCAACACACCGTGCTGACTGTCTTCGCCCCACAGAGGCGTCGGCGACTCACCGGCTTTTAAACGATCTTCCTGAGGGTCTAAGCCATATTTAACGAAGCTGCCCTGGGTGCCATGAATCCGAAAACGCGGCGTCGGCTCAGCGACCAAGGTGCCGGCCGCAAGCGTAACGCGAAATCCGTCGTACTCGAGCAGGGCAAGAAAATCATCGTCTGCCTTAGCGCCCTCACGTAACGCGCCTAGCTCCAGCAAAATGGCATGGGGCATGCCAAACAGCTCGCAGGCCTGGTCCAGCAAATGCGGGCCCAGGTCGTACCAAATACCCCCGCCTGGTGTGGCTTTCTCGCGCCAGCGGTCGCGCACTTCCGGCCGAAAGCGATCAAAATGAGATTCGAACCCGGTCACGCGGCCCAATGTACCCGCCTCAAGCAGCGCTTTGATGGTTAAAAAATCGCTGTCCCAACGACGATTATGAAATACCGAGACCATCCGCTCTTTATCTGTCGCTAAGGCCTTTAGCTGTTTGGCTTCGGAAAGCGTCACGGTAAACGGCTTATCGACCACCACATGCTTGCCAGCGGATAGTGCCGCCTTGGCAAGTGGAAAGTGCGTATCGTTGGGCGTGGGTATCACGACCAGATCGATATCCTTGCGCTCGCACAGCGCAAGCGCCTTGCTTTCAACGTCAACCTCGGGCAAATCGGCATGTACTTTGGCCGCATCACTGGAGGACACGGCCACAAGATCCAGCCCTTGCGTGGCCCGAATAAGCGGCATATGAAACGTCTTGCTGGCAAAACCGTAACCCACCAAGCCCACATTAATAATTGCCTTCATTGCATTCCTTACTGGTCAATCCAAGCGGTTAACGATTGTGGCATGAGCCATGCGCGCAAACTAGATGCTGAAGCGATACCATCAAGGCATAAAATATCTTCATCTACTACCGAAGCGAGCCATGCTGTGAGTATCAATGCGCGTGAATTTTATCGTAATGGACCGTCTCACCGTGAACAGCGTGCCAGCAGTTTTGGGCTAATTCGACGGCAGTTTGATTTTCGCTCTATCGAGATTGGTCGCTGGGTGACAAGCGTCGAACGGGACCGTGCAGCGGAGCTATTTCACGATGCGCTGTGCGATTTAATGTTGATCCTTCAAGGGCCTGAAGCACTGATTTCGCTGCGCGGCTCGCTGGCATTGCAATATGGGTGCGGGGGCAGGCCGGGCGTGTCTGCACACTACGACCCTAACCAGCGCAGTTTTGCACTAGCTAAAAATGCCGGCCCCGGGAGTATCGCTCACGAATGGTTCCATGCCTTCGACCACTACATCACCAGTAAATGTTTTCGTGCGGCACCTAACCGTTCCTTTGCTTCTGTTGCCTGGCTGGCTGATGCTGCGCCTATATCTCACCCGCTTAACGATCGTTTGAGACAATGCTTTCAAGCCATTCTGTTGCAGCCGGAGGGCGACCAGCCAAGCGAACTGTTTAGGTACTCGGCCCAGGTGGATAAACAACTTGGCCAACTCTATTACAGCCAGCCTGAAGAGCTATGCGCGCGGGCGTTTGAGGCCTTTGTTCAAGACGCCACGGTTACTAACCACTTCTTGGTAAAAGGCACTAAAGCCTCGCCTGAAGCTGAGCGCGGACTTTACCCCCAAGGCGAACAACGCCAGCGGATTAACGACCTATTTGGCAAGTATTTTGCCGCGCTGGGCAAGGCACTGGAGAATGAAGGCCAAGCGAATACCCCAATGACTCACGCTTAAAGCCCCTGAGCGCCGCGGCGCAACCAATTATGCACGAAAGCCAGTTTATGGCGGGCATGCTGCGAAAGCACGAACGGGTACACATCCGCTAAGCCCATGGAGCGATTTATATGGTTAACGCCCACGGTGAGCGAGGCCGCAATATGGATCAGTTGGTCGGCATCTGGCTCTGAATAAGGGTCCCACCCAGGGCTGGGTATTTGCGGCGATGACAGACCAGTGGCGACAAAGCTGTCGGCAATATCGGTCAGATGCAGCAGATGGGCTGCCGTTTCCGCCCAGTCTTCATGGGGATGCGCGGATGCGTAACTTGTCAGGTAGTGCTGCTTCCATTCCGGCGGCGGGCCATTTTCGTAGTGGTAACGAAGCGCTGCCTGATAATCAATCCGCTCATCGCCGAACATGGCGCGGAAGGCATCCAGAAAATCTTCACGAAGGCTCAACCGCCACCACAGCATGTGGGCAATTTCATGGCGCATGTGGCCTATCATGGTGCGATACGGTTCTTCTAACGCCTCTCGACGCGTGGCAACCAACACCGGATCCACCTCCGCCACGCTAATCGTCACGATGCCTTCAGCATGCCCCATGGGGACCGGGGTAGGGCCTTCCGCCAGCAGATGAAATACGGGCCGTGCCCCAGGGTCCTCTGGCCGGAACCAATGCCAGCGACCGAGGTTATCTAGCGCCCAGCGCTTGGCCGCTTCAGTCTTCGCCCAGTTGGGGATAGCGTCAGGAATGGAAGGGTCAGGCGCCAGCGCCGTCATGGCACAGGAACGACAAAAAGCACCTTGTTCTGGCGCTATCCAGTTGCATCCAATTCTTTCCCTGTTAGCACAAAAGGGGGGCATTGGCACAAAAGCACGCGCCTGGGGATCGTAAGCGACGGGGGTGCCGTCTGCGGTATTGAGATTGTCGAACCAGAGATTACCCGTGCCGACCGGATTGGCAAAAACACGCATGAGGAGACACCTCCAAAAAAAACGTTAATAACCATCTTGCGCGCCCAGACCGCTCTCCCACAAGTGACAGCATATAAATAGCGACTTAGACACCTAAATGCCGCCAGTTGATACGCTGCTAAGCATCGTTAATGTGAAAACGTTTGCGATCGTAACACCTAGGCTGCAGTCAAACAGTTCATTCAAGCCGGGTCACTGGCTGGCGATCAGGATCGGCATACCACGGCAGGCTAAGGCGTGTGTTGCGCTCTAGTTCGGCAATCACCTGGGCACCCAGTAATAAAATAATGGCGCCAACTTCCAGGCTAAGTAGCACAATAACCAACGTCGCCAGGGAGCCATACACGGCGTTGACAAATGACAGATGGGTAAAATAGTAGACCAGCAGTAGCCGCACACCTTCCCATAGCAGTGCCGCCACGAACCCACCTACTACAGCCCGTCGCAACGCGATTTTCACCACCGGAAGCACTTTGTAGATGGCACTGAACAACAGAAATACCCCGACGAAACTGATCAGGTTAAGTACCGGTTCGGAAAACCGCGCCAGCGGCAGCTCCCGCTCAAAGATGGCCAGCACTAGTGAATTGAGTGAGCTGGCCAGAGTAACGACAAGTGTCAATGCCATTAGTCCCGCTCCCAACACCAACATAAAGGCGTAAGGCAGCATCACGGATACCCAGGCGCTGCGCCTAATATGCGGGGTCTCTGGCGCATGGAAGATAATCGCCAAGGCATCTTCGAGCATACGAAAGGCGAACGAGCTGAAGAGCAACATGACTGGAAAAACAAAGATACCGATCACATCGCGGGAATCCAGCAAGCCTCGGACAGCTTCAAGCAGCACTTCAGCATGCGCTGGCGTCAGGTGGCGCGCTTGTACGGCCAACACATTAAGCAAGTGCTGCTCATCCACTACTTGCGTCAACATAACGACTAGCAAAGCAAAGAGCGGCACGATGGAAAGCAAAATATTGTAGCCCACCCCGCCAGCCAGCAGAATGCCGCGGTTCTTGAGAAAGTTGCATAGCACTCGCCATGCAAAGTGGATCAGCCTGGGCAGCAGAAGGACGATGGCACTGAGGAATACGCGATATCGAACCATGGTTGGCCACTCTCCTTGTAAGCTCAGGCTATGATACGCCTATGACGCTGCCCATTTACAAGAATGACCGATAATTAACAGTTCGAGTGTTAGATGACAACCACGGCAAGGAAAAAAACCAGAACACCAAAAACAAAAAAGCCGCTGAAATCAGCGGCTTAATCTATATTCTTGGCGGAGGGGGAGGGATTCGAACCCTCGAAGCCTTTCGACTTACACACTTTCCAGGCGTGCTCCTTCGACCACTCGGACACCCCTCCGCGTTGTTTGCTCTTTTGAGACCGGCGTGGCCTTTCCCAGCAGAACGGCGCACATTTTATGGGCTAAGCTGCGAAATAGCAAGCCGTTTTCGGATCAGGCCCCCGGGAGGACCGCATAACTGCCAGTAGCATGCAGACACAGCGTGTCGCCGCAATACAGCTTTTGATCTAGCGCAATACGCCCCTTCCCACGCTCCCGTAGCGCTGCGTCGAGCAAGTCCGGCCCCTTGGGATCGCACGGCATGCATATCAAGCGGTAATCACCTGTCACCGGCGCATGAAAACGTTGACTGGCCTCTGCCACCACTACGTCGCGTGCCAGCCCGCGTTCACGCAGCCACAACGTTACCCAGCACCAGCCCTGCAGCGTGGTTTGCGCGGTTAGCGCACCGCCAAAGCCCGTGCCCTTGTCATTAAGGTTCGGCTCAAGCGCCAACTGCCAGGCAAGGGAATCGCTCTGACGAGCCATGTGAGTGATCCCCAGAGCACCAACCATGGGAATTGCCTCGCCCAACCATCGCTGAAAGGCCACCAGATCATCCGGGCCTTCGGGTAACGGTAAGCGCGGGTGCGGCACTCCGGCTTGACGGCTGGCTGCCATGGCTATCCCCAGCGTTCTACAAAATCAGTAACGTGATGCTGCGGTAGCGGCTTGTGTCGACCTCCTGGCGTGCCGAGGTAGATAAAGGCAACCACTTCGTCGTCTTCCTCTAGGCTCAGTCCTTTACGCACCACTGGGTCAAAGGCGTACTTACCGCTGCGCCACATAGCACCCAGCCCGAGCGCGTGGGCGGCTAACAGAATACCGTGGGCCGCACAGCCAGCAGAAATCACCTGCTCCATTTTGGGGACTTTGGCAATATCCGGCGTTACGCTGGCGATAACCGCAATCACCATGGGCGCACGCAGGGGTTTCTTACGCGCCGAATCAAGCGCCGCGTCATCGGCATGGGGATCTTCTTGAAACTCGGCCTCGGCAAATAACTCACCCAAGCGCTCGCGACCTTCACCACTAAACTCAATAAACCGCCAGGGACGCAGCTCTTTATGGTCGGGTGCGCGCAGCGCGGCCTGATAGATCGCGCTAAGCTGCTCGGCGCTAGGGGCAGGCTCGGTCAACTTGCCCATGGAGCTACGTTCGTGCAGTAGCGTAAGTGCGTCCATGATGACTCCCATCTAATCAATGGTGTGAGCGCTAGGTTAGCGCAATCATTTACTGCCTTGCTAGGCGCAGCGGGCTAGGCGGCGCAAGCCCCGGGGTGGCCCGCCAAGGGCTGATATCCAACCCGCCGCGACGCACATAGCGCGCCAGCACCAACAGTTCACTGGGTTGGGCGTGGTGCATTAAGTCGGTAAAGATATGTTCGACACAATGCTCATGAAAATCCTGATGCTGACGGTAGCCGATCAAATAACGCAACAGCCCCTCGCGCTCCAGCTTAGGGCCTTTATAGCGAATCATCACGCTGCCCCAATCGGGCTGGCCCGTCACTGGACAGTTGGACTTTAATAGATGCGAGTAAAGCGTCTCTTCAACGACCTGCGCGCTAACCGCCAGATGCTCGGCACTGGGGGTGTAATCGTTGACGTCGATATCCAGCGCATCCAGACATTCCCCTGGCAAGCATTTAGGTGCCAGGGCATCTGCGTCTACGTCGAAAAGCGCAACGCTAACGGGCGCACCTGCCGCACCCGCTAAATCTTGCGCTAACGTATTAATGACCTCATCTCGGTCGGCAAAGCGGGTTTGGTTGAAGCTGTTGAGGTAAAGCTTCCATGATTTTGACTCAATCAAGTTGGGTGAGTCGGCAGGTAAACGAAAGCGAGCCACCGCCACAATGGGTTTGCCGCGCCCATTCAACCAAGAGACCTCAAAAGCGTGCCATTCATCTTCACCGACAAACGGCAGGCTGCCCTCAACAATGCCTAGCGGGGCACGGTTCGCCGTGCGTGAAATGGGATAGAGAAGCCCAGGGTCGTAAGCGTCTGGATAAGCAGATTCACGTCCCAGCGGCGCGTGCGCAAGAGTATCGGGTCGATGCGACATGCTTTAACTCCGTATTCCTTTACCGCGCTCTAGCATACGCAACGCTATCGCGAAGAGGACCACAATAAAGCCCAACACAGCAGCCAGCGCCCAGCCAACGGGAATATCTGATACGCCTAAGAAACCATAACGGAAAACGTTCACCATGTATAAAATGGGGTTGAGCATCGACACGCCCTGCCAAAAATCCGGCAACATGGAAATCGAGTAAAACACCCCGCCCAGATAGGTAAGCGGCGTGAGAATAAAGGTGGGGACAATCGAAATATCGTCAAACTTGTCGGCCAACAGCGCGTTGATAAAACCACCGATGGAAAATAGCGCAGAGGTGAGCACCACCACCAGCACGGTAAGCAACGGATGCTCGACCGTCAGGCGGGTAAAAAACAGCGAAACCACGGTGACAATCAGCCCAACACCTAAACCGCGCGCCATACCCCCAAAAATAAAGCCGGATAAAATCACCCAGTTGGGCATGGGCGATACCATCAACTCCTCAATTGAACGCTGAAACTTGTTGGAGAAGAAGCTTGAGGCCACATTGGAGTAGCTATTGGTAATCACCGACATCATGATCAGGCCAGGGACAATAAAGTCCATGTAGGTGAAGCCGTCCATATCACCAATGCGCGAGCCAATCAGATTGCCGAAAATAATAAAATACATGGCCATGGTGATAGAGGGTGGCAACAACGTTTGTGGCCATATCCGCGTGAAACGCTTGATCTCTTTGAGCACCAGCGTCCACAAGGCGATAAGGGTTTGACTCGCATTCATACCCGCGCCTCCTTTGGTTGTTCGGCACGCTTATCGATCGCGTTTTGACTCCCCTCCACCATCGATACGAACATTTCCTCTAACCGGTTGGCGCGATTACGCATCGACACAACCTGCAAGCCCTGGTCGGTTAATGCACTGAACACATCGTTGAGTCGCTGACCGCGATGAACCACCAGCGACAACTGCGAGGCCTCCACCCGCTGGATATCGAACCCATCCACCACGGGGGCATCGCTGACAGGCGCCGCAAGATCCAGTAGAAAAGTTTCCCTACTCAGTTCGGCGAGCAACTCGCGCACGCTGGTATTACGGACAATTTCACCGTGGTTAATGATCGCAATATTGCGGCATAAACTCTCGGCTTCCTCCAGGTAATGCGTCGTGAGGATGATGGTGGTGCCTTCGTCGCGATTAATCCGCCGCATGTATTCCCACATGCTACGCCGCAGCTCGATATCAACTCCGGCGGTTGGCTCATCGAGAATCAGCAACTTGGGGCGATGCATCAAGGCACGCGCAATCATCAACCGCCGCTTCATGCCACCAGAAAGCATCCGCGCGCTGCCGTTGCGCTTATCCCATAACCCGAGATCAGTCAGTAGCTGCTCGGCGCGAGGCAAGGCCTCACGGCGCGTCATTCCATAATAGCCCGCTTGCGCCAGCACGATATCGAGGACTTTTTCAAACTGGTTAAAGTTAAACTCTTGAGGCACTACGCCCAACTGGTATTTAGCTTTAGCGAAGTCTTTATCGATATCGATGCCAAAGATCGACACCTTTCCCTGGGTTTTCTGCACCAGAGAACAGACCACACCCAACGTGGTGGATTTGCCTGCGCCGTTAGGGCCCAATAGCGCAAAAAAATCGCCCTGCTGGACGTCAAGATCAATACCTTTTAACGCTTGAAAGCCGTTGCCATACTGTTTAGTAAGGCCACGTATCGACAATGCCGGTTCGGCCATGAACATGTCCTGTCAGCAAAATGAGAAGGGTCGCTGCATGCGTAAGCACTAGATATTAGGGCGCAAACTTTTTTTTCAATCGGTTTTGCCGCATTAGGCAGGTACTGAAGAGACGAAAGGAAAGATGGGTGCGCTTGGAGCGGGAAAGGAGATTCGAACTCCCGACCCTCGCCTTGGCAAGGCGATGCTCTACCACTGAGCTATTCCCGCAACGCAAAAGAAAAGTACGAGATGGCGTCCCATAGGGGGTTCGAACCCCTGTTACCGCCGTGAAAGGGCGGTGTCCTGGACCACTAGACGAATGGGACACAGATAGAAGCGTTAGATTGTTTGGAGCGGGAAAGGAGATTCGAACTCCCGACCCTCGCCTTGGCAAGGCGATGCTCTACCACTGAGCTATTCCCGCTCGATAATACGCTTCACTTAACAAGATCTCGCTATCGGATTGGCGTCCCATAGGGGGTTCGAACCCCTGTTACCGCCGTGAAAGGGCGGTGTCCTGGACCACTAGACGAATGGGACACAGCTGGAGCGGGAAAGGAGATTCGACCGGGCTGGCGTTCCAGCTCACGACCCTCACCTACTTTTCCACACAATCCAATTGGAGCGGGAAAGGAGATTCGAACTCCCGACCCTCGCCTTGGCAAGGCGATGCTCTACCACTGAGCTATTCCCGCATTCCGATACCTTGACGATTGAGTTGGCGTCCCATAGGGGGTTCGAACCCCTGTTACCGCCGTGAAAGGGCGGTGTCCTAGACCACTAGACGAATGGGACGTCGCAATGCCTCGTCGAGGTGGCGCGTATGTTACTCAGCCCTTATTAAACTGTCAAGCAGTTCCCTCTCGGCCGCCCCTGCCTATTGAGCCATGCGCCAGCGTGGATATTACCCACTACAACCGCTTCACCGTAGTGCATTTAACGTCATATGACGCTCACTATTAGTGCGTAGTACACAACCACCTCAGATACCAACAACCGACAAACGCAGTAAAAATCTTTTATTTAAAATAAATCGATTTTATGGCATGCCGCTTGCTAACACCTTGTTGGGACACGATTGATTCATTGACCGCCACGAGGTGCCTTATGACCTTTACACGCCGCAAGTTTCTTACCACTGCCGCTGTATCTTCCACTGCTGGGTTGGTGCTCGGCGCCCCCAGCATTGCAAGAGCACAGTCGTCCGACACCTTTAACTGGCGTATGACCAATGCCTACGGGCCTGGGTCGCCATTTTATGTCGAAGGTCCAGGGAGCCCCACCGACGTTATTGACAAGATCAACACCATGTCGGGCGGACGCCTCAACATTCAACACTTTGCAGCGGGAGAGCTCATCCCCGCGCTTGAAGGGTTTGAAGCGGTGCAGAGCGGCACCATCGAAATGAACGCAGCCAACAGTTACTTCTGGTCGGGTACGACCTTTGCCGCCCAGTACTTCACCACCGTGCCCTTCGGCATGAGTTTTATGGGCCATATGGCATGGCTATACCACGGCGGAGGTTTGGAGCTGTGGCACGAGCTATACGAGCCGTATGGCATGGTGGCTTTCCCGTTGAACAACACCGGCGTGCAGATGACCGGCTGGTTCCGCGAACCCATTGAAGACATTGGCCAGCTTGACGGTCTGCGCATGCGCGTACCGGGCCTCGCTGGCAAGGTATACGCCTCTCTTGGAGTGGATGCCCGCGTACTCCCTGGCGGCGAGATATTCCCGGCGCTGGAACGCGGCGTGATTGATGCTGCAGAGTTCGTCGGCCCCTACCAAGACCGCCGCATGGGGCTTCAAGACGCCGCCAAATACTATTACACCACCGGCTGGCACGAACCCTCCACCACGGGTGAACTGCTGATTGCTAAAGATCAATGGGACAGACTGCACGAGGATCTGCAAATGATTGTTCGCTCGGCATGTATGGCGGCCTGCCTTGAGAGCCTGACATGGTCGGAGGCTGTCAACGGCGAAGCCTTGACCGACCTGGTCGACAACCATGGTGTGACGGCTAGCCAACTACCAGAACCGATTGTGGATGCACTCCGCGAAGCCACGCTGGATACCCTTGAAACCGAAGCCAATGACGACGCAGAAGTACGCAAGATTCACGATAGCTACATGGCGTTTAAAGCCAAACACGACCGCTGGGCCGGTGCCAGCGAACGCGCTTGGCTAAGCAATATCATCGGAGTGTGATATGCGAGCCGTAGAAAACCTAGTCAAAGGCATTGAGGCACTGGTCCGGCTATTTGGCCGGATCGCCGCCTGGACTTGCGTAGTATTAGTGGCGTTGGTATCCAGCGATGTAATACTTCGTTACCTGTTCGATATCGGGGCCGTTTGGCTGCAAGAGCTTCAGTGGCATCTGATATCGCCCATTGCCCTGTTTGGCATGGCGTACTTACTGCTCAACGACGAACAAGTCAGGGTGGATGTGTTTTACGAGCATTTTCCGGCGCTCGTAAAACGCGTCATCGAAGTAATTGGTGGCCTAGCGCTGCTTGTTATGGGCTTGTATATCGCTTGGCTAACGCTTCCCTGGGTCGCGCAATCGTTTGGCCGCGGCGAAGCCTCACCGAACCCTGGCGGCCTCCCCTGGCGCTGGCTGTTAAAAGCATTCATCCCGTTTGGTTTCACCCTGCTCGCACTGCAAGGGCTGGCTCATGCGCTGCGCAATGCGCTCGCGCTTCCCGCACAAGGTGACTGACCTATGTCTTTAAATGAATGGCTTGCGATCGGCATGATCGGAGCCTTTTTCGTTATGCTGCTGATTGGCATTCCAGTGGCGATTAGCATCGCGACGACCGCATTTGTGTTTGGCTTCATCGGCTTTGGGCCGGTGCTATTTAACCTTCTGCCGTCGCGCATCTATGGCGTGGTGACCAACTACACCTTTATGGCCATCCCTCTGTTTGTGTTTATGGGCGTCATGCTTGAGAAATCCAAGCTTGCCGAAGAGTTGATTGACGTCATCGGCCACGTATTTGGCAATCTCTCCGGCGGCATGGGCGTGGCGATTATCTTTGTCGGCGTACTGCTAGGGGCCGCCACCGGGATTGTGGGGGCCACCATTGTCACACTGGGCCTGCTCACGCTTCCCACTCTGTTGCGCCGTGGCTACCCGAAAACGCTGGCAACCGGAATGATTTGTGCTTCCGGCACCCTCGGGCAAATTATCCCCCCAAGCTTGGTGCTCATCTTATTAGCCGAAATTTTGGGGGAATCCGTTGGCACCATGTTCGCCGCCGCGATGCTACCGGGGCTAACCCTGGCGGCCGTTTACATCATCGCGATTCTCGCCCTTGCGGCCTGGAAACCCCACTTAATGCCGCCTATACCCGCAGAAGAGCGCGCTCAACTAAGTAAAGCACAGTTGATGCGCAAGGTCGTGCGGGTGGTAGGGCCGCCAGTAGGCTTGGTGGTTGCTGTTTTAGGATCGATCATCGGCGGCATTGCCGCACCGACCGAAGCTGCTGCCATGGGAGCGCTGGGTGCAATGGTATTTGTCGCAGGCTCCGGGCGACTGAGTTTTAACCTGCTCAACGAAGTCGCTAAAGCAACGCTTATTATCTCTGCGATGGTATTTTTCATCTTGATCAGCGCGCAGGTATTTGGTTTGGCGTTTCGTGGCCTGGGCGGCGAGCACTTAGTCGCCCGGATGTTCGAGTGGGTGCCCGGCGGCGAAATAGGCGCCCTGCTATTCATGCTGCTGATGTTCATTCTGGGCTTCTTTCTCGAATGGATCGAGATTAGCTATATTGCCTTGCCGTTATTCTTACCCTTTTTTATTCAGCTAGGCGTCGACATGGTATGGCTGGGTATTTTGGTGGGGCTGGTGTTGCAGACCTCGTTTTTAACTCCACCCTTTGGTTGGTCACTGTTCTTCCTGAAAGGCGTCGCCCCCAAAGGTGTCACGACGCTGGATATCTATCTCGGCGTACTACCGTTTATCGCCTTGCAGTTTCTCGCCATTGCCCTGGTGATACTATTTCCCAGTATCGCCACGTGGCTACCTAATGCCATCGGCTGGTAATCGCCGGGCTCAACAATAAAAGGATAAGATATGCTTCATACGCAACGTAGCTATGGCGGCAGCTGTGTCGCCCCTCACCATCTGGCCGCAAGTGCGGGGCGCGACGTCCTCAAGCAAGGCGGTAACGCCGTAGAAGCGATGGTAGCCGCTGCCGCCACCATCGCCGTGGTCTACCCGCATATGAACGCCCTGGGCGGCGATGGCTTCTGGTTAATCCATGAACCTGGCAAAGCACCGGTGGCCATTGATGCCTGCGGCCCGGCTGCGGGCTTGGCCAATGTAGACTTCTATGCGGGCGACACTCACATTCCCGAGCGTGGACCTAAAGCGGCCCTCACCATGGGAGGCACGGTAAGCGGTTGGCAGGAGGCGTTATCGGTTGCCGCCGACTGGGGCCAAGCCCTGCCGTTGACGACGCTGCTGGCCGACGCCATTGGCCATGCACAAAATGGCGTAGCGGTTTCAAAGAGCCAGGAAACCCTGACCGCCAAGCACCTCGAACGGTTATCGCCCAGCCCTGGCTTTAGCGAGTCGCTGCTAGTGAACGGCAGAGCCCCCCTTGAAGGCGAGCGGCTGCGCCAGCCGCGCCTAGCCGCGACGCTTGAACGTCTGGCCACGGCAGGTCTGGATGATTTTTATCGCGGGGAGCTTGCCGCCAGCATGGCGCGGGACCTGGAAGCGCTGGGCAGTCCATTGCGTTTGGATGATTTTCACGCGTATCGCGCCCAGCGGGTGACACCGCTTGAAGTGACTCTCGCCGACGCTACTCTGTATAACCTGCCAGCCCCCACCCAAGGGGTGGCATCATTGATGATTCTCGCCATTTACGAGCGCATCAAAGCCAAACAACCCAATGGCTTCGCCCACCTGCATGGCCTGATTGAAGCCACCAAGCGTGCCTTTATGCTGCGCGACCAGTACGTGACCGACCCGGACCGTACCCCCACTCCACTTCAGGCGTTACTCAGTGACGAGCGCATTGACGCTGAGGCCGCTCAGATTAATGCCTCACAGGCGCTGCCTTGGCCCTATGAAGCCGCAAAAGGCGACACCATCTGGATGGGCACGGTGGATAACGAGGGCCGGGCGGTTAGCTTTATCCAAAGCATTTATTGGGAATTTGGCAGCGGCGTGGTGTTGCCAGAAAGCGGCGTGCTGTGGCAAAACCGCGGCATAAGCTTCTCGCTCGACCCTGCGGCGTTACGCGGGCTCGCTCCAGGGCGCAAACCGTTCCATACGCTTAATCCGGCGCTTGCCCGGTTTAACGATGGGCGCACCATGGTCTATGGCACCATGGGTGGTGAGGGACAGCCGCAAACGCAAGCGGCGGTCTTCTCGCGCTACGCCTTCCATCAAATGCCATTGCAGCAAGCGATTACCGCACCACGTTGGCTTTTGGGCCGCACTTGGGGCGAATCGAGCATGAACCTAAAACTCGAAGATCGTTTTGATAATGCGCTAGTGACAGCGCTGAACAAGGCTGGCCACGACGTGGAAGTTCTCAACGAGTCCTTCAGTGACACGATGGGGCATGCCGGGGGCATCGTTCACCACCCTAACGGGCTGATTGAAAGCGCCCACGACCCCCGGAGTAACGGCGGTGCGGTTAGCGTTTGACGGTATGGCTGGCGATTTTGTCGAATATTGCGCATCCTGAACTCAGGTAGGCGACCACTGTCATTTACAGGTAGGGTATTAGCCAGCGAGACATAAGCGGGAGAGGAGACCCCCTATGGCGAAAATCGACAAATCCCCAGACCAATGGCGTGAACAACTTACGCCAGAGCAGTACCGCGTCACCCGCGAAAAAGGCACAGAGCGTCCGTTTACGGGCGATTATCAGGTCAGTGATACCCAAGGCATCTACCACTGTGTTTGCTGCCACGCACCGCTGTTTGAGAACGAGCACAAATTTGATGCCGGCTGCGGCTGGCCCAGTTTTGACCGTCCTCTCGGCACTCGCTGCATTGAGGAACACCAGGACACATCCCATGGGATGGCCCGCACCGAAGTGGTGTGCGCCCACTGCGACGCCCACCTGGGTCACGTCTTTCCTGACGGCCCACCCCAAAGCACCGGATTACGCTACTGTATCAACTCGGTATCGTTAGAGTTTCATCCCGACGAATAAAACCAAAAAAGCTTTGCGCCCGCCAGTTCAGGATGGCGGGCGCAGTTAACGCTTAAAACTCATCCCATTGGTCAGCACTGACGCTCTGCGCTTCGCGCTGTTTAGACGATGACGAATGGTTGGGCAGTGCCTTGGCTGTTTTATCTGTCGCTTGATTCATTCTGGACAAATGTTCACGGGCGGTTTTAATGCTTTCTTCCTGAGCCCCTTCCAAGCGGAACGCATCCACCACGTTGGCCAGCTCAAAGGCCTCAAGCGCTAGGTTATCCGCGGACGCGGCAATCGACTGCACCTTCGTGGCATTTTGCTGGGTGACATTATCCATTTCGGCAATTGCCGCGTTGATTTGCCCGATGCCACTACTTTGCTCGCTAGAGGCCGTACTGATCGACTCCATCAGCTCGCTCACGCGGTTGACCTGATGCATAACGGCGTCAATCGCTTTTTCCGCCTGCTCAACGGCGCTGCGGCCACCGGTGACCTCCTGGGTAGTACTATCGATCATGCGGCGAATTTCCTGGGCGGCTTCAGCGCTGCGTCCGGCAAGGTTGCGCACCTCGCTGGCCACCACCGCAAACCCGCGCCCGTGCTCACCGGCCCTTGCCGCCTCGACCGAGGCATTCAAAGCAAGAATATTGGTTTGGAACGCAATACCGTCGATTACGCTGATCATCTCGGTCATTTTTTCAGCACTTTGGGCAATCCGCTGCATACGCTCAACCAACTGCTGCATCTGTTCGCCGGTTTGCTGAGTGCTGCGCGCATTTTGTACCGCCAATTCGCTCGCCTGACGGGCGTTATCGGTATTTTGCTGCACGGTCGACGTCATTTCTTCCATGCTCGAGGCGGTCTCTTGCAGTGACGATGCCTGCTGTTCGGTGCGCGATGCCAGTTCCTCATTTTCGGCGGCAATTTGCTGAACCGCAGGCGTTACCACCGATACACGGCTTTCAACGTCGCCAACAATACCTGATAGGCTAAAGCGCATCGTATCCAGTGAGTAAAGGAGTTCGCCCAGCTCATCGCCGGTTTGGCGGCGCTCCCGGGCAGCCAAGTTACCGGCGGCAATCTGAAAGGTAATATAACGCGCGCCCGCTAGACTGCGCATAACCGATTTCAAAATCAGCATGCTCAGGCCAATCATGACCAACGCACCCAACCCCATTAGCACCAGCTGGGCAACCACCATTTGCTGTCGACCTTGCTGCGCCTCAGACAACATATCTGCGGCCAGTGCGCGTTCACTTTGCACCAGTTGGCTGACCTGCTCACGCAAGGCCCGCGCGCTTGGCACGGCTACATCGTTTAACGCTTCAAAAGCGCCAAAGCCGTTGCCATCCACAAGCGCCGTGGTCGCTTGATCCACGCCGTTGCTCCAATTGTCCAACGCATTGCCAAAGGACTGTATCACCTCACTGCTTTGGTCTTCGTCAGCCCGGTACTCATCCCAACTAAGCCGGATGCTATCCAGCTCAGCCATCAAGGCCTCTGACATTTCGTCGGCTTCTACACTGCGTGGATTGCGTACGGCAGGCTCTAACTGTTCCATCACCTGTCCAACGGTTTGTTCAATACGTTGCAGGTTGGCGACGTCATCAAGCCCTGAACGGCTCAGGGTATCCAAGCGCTCGCCAGACACCATCAGCCCGTAAATGCCCAGCCCGCCTGCCAAACCAAGCAGCAATAATGCCGCCGCCACCATGCCGATTAACTTGGCACGCAGGCTAGTGACTCTAAAGCGCGAGAGCATTCCCGTGAGCCCCTTACGCCGCAGCGTACCGCGCACCAGCGTGTAGTGCCTGGATTTGCCCTTCTCACGCATCTCGGCGTAGATCTTTTCGGCCTTGGCCACTGCCTTGGGGCTGGCCTTTCGGCGTACTGAGGTGTAACCCACGATACGATCACCGTCGCGCAACGGTGCAAGGGTGGCATGTACCCAGTAATGGTCGCCGTTTTTACGGCGGTTCTTGACCAGGCCCTGCCAGGTGGTGCCTGACTTCAGGGTTTTCCATAAATCCGCAAAGGCCGCTTCCGGCATATCCGGGTGGCGAATAATATTATGCGGTGCGCCAATCAACTCATCGCGGGAGTAGCCGCTCACTTCAACAAAGGTGGGATTCGCGTAGGTGACGTTACCTTTCAAATCTGAGCGCGATATCAGCACGGTTTCTTCTGTTAACGGATATTCTTGCTGCGTGACGGGTTGGTTGTTGCGCATGGTGGTCCCTGGAAAGAATGTTTTTTTTAAAAAAGCTATTACGTTTATCGGCCATTCACGCAAAAACTAAATAGTGATTTACAAAGAAAAAAACGCTACCCGTAGGGATAGCGTTTTAAAGATTATTCAGGATTAAGCGTTAATGACTAGATGACCTACTTTAACGATAAGCATCGATACCAGTGCCATCAATTAAGCGAGTCAATTGTTATTAATTCACTTAATTAGCTATTTGAATACTACCTTGGCCACGTCGCGATAGCGGTTGGCAAAGTGCACTGTCATCCCCTCCTTCAGATAATCGGGCAGCTCTTCATAATCGCGCCGGTTGGCCTCGGGCAATATCACTTCAAAGATATCGCTGCGGCGGGCGGCAATCACTTTTTCGCGGATACCCCCGACGGGCAATACTTGCCCAGTTAAGGTCAGCTCTCCCGTCATGGCGAGAGGACGATCAATGGCCTGGTGCCTTGCAAGCGACATCAGCGCGGTGGTCATGGAAACCCCCGCCGAGGGGCCGTCTTTGGGCGTGGCGCCTTCCGGTACATGCAAGTGCACAAAAGCCGAGTCGAAAAAGTCGCTATCAGCTCCGTATTCCTGCAGGTGGCCAAGCGTATAGCTATAGGCAATATTGGCCGACTCCTGCATCACGTCACCCAGTTTGCCAGTGAGCTTAAAGCCACGGTCCAGCGAATGTACCTTGCCCGCTTCGATGGGCAAGGTAGCCCCGCCCATGGAGGTCCAGGCAAGCCCCGTGACCACGCCCTCACCTGTTAGGACTTTTTCTTTCCGGAAGATCGGCGCGCCTAAAAATTCTTCAAGGTTTTTTACCGACACCTTAACCGTCTCAATGCCTTCTTCAAGCAGCTTGACGGCAGCCTTGCGCACGATGCGATGCAACTGCTTTTCTAACTGACGCACACCCGCCTCACGGGCATAGCCTTCTATCACTTGCTTAAGCGCAGCGTCGGATAGCTGAATACGCTTTTTCGCCAGATTGTCGCGTTTTAGAAGCTTGGGCCACAGGTGATTCTTGGCGATCGCCAGCTTTTCTTCGGCAATGTAGCCCGACAGGCGAATTTGCTCCATACGATCAAGCAGCGGCCCGGGAATCGAATCCAAGGTGTTGGCCGTACACACAAATAACACCTTGGAGAGGTCCATACGGACGTCCAAATAGTGGTCGAGAAAGTCGACGTTTTGCTCTGGGTCCAACACCTCGAGCAGTGCTGATGCCGGGTCGCCCTGAAACGACTGGCCTAGCTTGTCGATTTCATCCAGCATGATCACCGGATTTTCAACTTCTACTTCCTTGAAAGCCTGAACCAATTTACCTGGCATGGCCCCCACATAGGTACGCCGATGCCCTTTGATCTCGGCCTCGTCACGCATACCGCCGACGGAGAAGCGATAAAACTGGCGCCCCAGCGCTTCAGCAATCGAGCGGCCAACGGATGTTTTACCTACCCCGGGCGGACCTACCAGCAGCACAATGGAGCCGCCCACATCGCCCTTGAACGAGCCTTCAGCGAGGAACTCAATAATCCGCTCTTTAACATCTTTCAGCCCGTCGTGGTCGCGGTCCAGCACTTGTCTTGCATGCCCCAGGTCCAACTGGTCCTGGCTGGTGACGCCCCAAGGGAGTGAGGTCAGCCAATCCAGGTAGTTGCGCGTCGTGCCGTATTCGGGCGACCCGGTTTCCAACACGCTGAGCTTATCCAACTCGTCGTCGATACGCGACTGGACGCGCTCGGGCACTACTAGCGACTCTAACCGTGCACGAAAGGTATCAACGTCGTTTTCGCGGTCGTCTTTTGAGATACCCAACTCGCGCTGAATGACTTTCAACTGCTCACGTAGGAAAAACTCGCGCTGACGTTCCTGCATTTGCGCGTTGACCTGCTCACTGATTTCACTTTGCAACTGAGCAACATCAATTTCTTTGCGCAACAGCGGCAGCACTTTTTGCATCCGCTCGGCGACGTCCAGCGTCGATAGCACGTCTTGAAGTTCTGGCCCTTTGGCGGAGGTAATAGCCGCCGCGAAATCAGTCAGCGGGCCTGGCTGGTGGGGGCTGAAGCGATTTAAGTAGTGTTTGAGCTCCTCTCCATACAGCGGGTTAATGGGCAACAATTCCTTAATCCCATTAATAATCGCCATGGCATAAGCGCGGGTCTCTTCGTTTTCCGCATCTACCGGCTCTTTAGGGTAGCTAACTTCAACGAGGTAAGGCGGAGTGGTCGAAAGCCAGCGCTTAATTTTAAACCGCTGAAGCCCCTGGGCAATAAACTGGATTTGCTGATCTTCGCCCTTCATCTTGTGGACTTTCACCGCCGTGCCAATTTCCGGAAAGCCCTCGCTATCCAATGAATCGACACCGTGCTCACCGACATAGGCAACCCCGACGGTATGGTGAGGCGTGTTGCCCACACGACGCATGGTTTCTTCCCAGCGCTCACGGTTGATCACCAGGGGTTGCACTTGAGCGGGAAAGAAAGGCCGATTATGGATCGGCAATAGGTAAATACGCTCGGGGAGCATGTCACTGGCGGGCACCAGCGAGTTTATGCGCTCGCCGTCTGATCGGAACTGATCGCCTTCGCTCTGCGAAGTCGAATCGTTATCGCCCTGAACGTTAAACTGGTCGTCTCGGTCAAATTCCTGGTCGCTCATGCACCCTCCAATCAGCACCTGCCGGTGGCGATTGCCGCTCGGCTTTGTGATGGAAATGCGGGCGCTTCAGGCAAACTTCAACCGTTTAATGATCAGGCCATAGCTCAGGCATGGGGCGACCATTAACTCGCCACTGGCCGCGAACCACATCGAACGCTAGCTCCCGAGTACCTAACGGTAGCCCAAGCCAGAGAGCCGCGACGGTCGGCGCATCGTGCCAGGTAAAATCACCGTCGATACGTTCACGCCAACGGGCTTGCTCCTCGGGCTCACCTAGCAGAGTGGCATCTAGCTCGTCTAGTCGGCGGTTATCAAAAAATAGCGCCCCATCGGCATCCAGACGAATACCCAACAGAGGACTCTCGACGGTCGCGGTGGAAACGTCTAAGCGCGGCGAGTCACTTAACAACTGACGCAAATCTGGCTGAAGACGCGTTAAGGTGCCTTCGGCCATAGGCAAGCGTGCATCACCCCAAGCGGCCTCCTGACGTAACTGGCGAATCGTCTCGCGTAAGGCATCCGCATTAATCCGCGAAAGCTCCATCACCATGTGGCCGTTCTGCAAAAGCGCCGTGTCTGGCGTTTCAGAGGGCACCCTCACCTCACCAATGCTGAGCTCGCCTTTTATGCGCAGTTCCTGCTCGTCGAGTATCATCCGACTGTTCACATCAAGCGGCGCCACGTGGACGTCAAAGGAAGGATAAGACAATGCCAGGTTGTCGATATGCAGATAGTCACGCTGGGTGAAGTGGTAGGCATCTTCAGTGTAGGTATAGCGACTCTCGAGCACCGAGGGGCCTAAGCGCAGCTCAGCCGGGCCGTCGGTAATAGTCAGTTGATCCATTGCCGCCCGCATTCGCCAGTCCCCATAAACACCCTCCAAACGCAGTCGGCCACCACGCACGCCTAGCTCTCTGCCATTTTGCTGAATGATAAAGGGTGCCAGCGCCAAGCGTAGATCACTGTGCCCGCTGAGCGTATGGTAACTACCTTTCCAGCGAGGTACTGACGGCGCTGAGACCTCCCCAAGCGCCTGTTGCAAGACGGTGTCCAGGCGGGGTAACAGCGTGCCTTCGACATCCGTGCTTAAGATACCGTGGCGGGCGTTATAGTTAAGCTCCAAACGCCAGGGACGCCCAAGCAACGGAGAAAGAATCAGCCGTCCTTGCGAACTTAACCAGCCCTGCTCACTTTCAGTGCGAGTGACACGCCACTCGCCACGCGCGGCTAGGTCGTCCAGCGCCTGGCGCAGGCTTCTCTCGAACAACACGCTGGAAAGCAGTTGCGCGGCCATCCATAGCACGGCAATGACAGCCAACACGGGGACAATCAAACGTTCCTTGCGCATGGCGTCTCCCTTGAGCCAAACGCGCCGACAAGCGGCGTTTTTTTAACGATCAGTGCAACCAAAACCAAAGGTGCATAATGCTCCAAGCGTAAATCCCTGCCATCACATCGTCGATCATAATGCCAAACCCGCCGGCCACTCGCCGATCAGCCCAGCGGATGGGCCATGGTTTGAACACATCGAAAATGCGGAACACTACAAATCCCCATAAAGCAGATTCCCATGAAAACGGCACCGCTGCCATGGTAATCCAATAACCGACAAACTCATCCCAGACGATCCCAGAGTGGTCATGCACCCCCAAATCATGGGACGTTCTATCGCACAGCCAGACGCCAATCACAAAGGCAACAAACACAATACTTAGGTACCAGCCTAGCGATAAATCCGCCATTAACCAATAAAAGGGAATCGCGGCCAGCGTACCAAACGTACCTGGCGCCCAAGGCACGGCACCACTACCAAGCCCGAAGGCAAAAAAGTGCGTGGGCCGACGCCAAACGCTGGCAGGGGCATGGTTCATGGCGTCTCTCCCTTGAAATGCTGCCAGCCGTGGTAGCGCTGAAGGGGAAGTCCATGCACGCCTAGCGTGTCGCTACACTCGCCAATCACGTGGAGCGGAACACCTAGCGCGTCAAGCTGCTGCCGCGCTTGATCAACATTCCCGGCTGGTAACGTCACCAGTAGTTCATAGTCGTCGCCCCCGGTCAATGCGGCTTGGCGCGCAGCCTCTTGACCCAGGGCGTGTTTTAGCCCTTCAGCCAACGGCAGCGCATCCAGGGATAGTGAAGCTCCCACGCCAGACGCCTCGCGCAGGTGGCCCAAATCGGCCAACAGTCCATCCGAAATATCGATCGCCGAACTGGCTAACTCGCGCAGCGCTTCGCCGGCCGCTAAACGCGGCGTCGGCCATAAATAACGCGCCAGCAGTGGGTGCGCCCTATCACGCTCGCCCTTTTGCCACAGCGCTAAGCCGCCCGCACCACCGCCTAGCGCGCCTGTTACGGCAATCACGTCGCCAGGCTGAGCACCGCTACGCGTTAGTGCCTTGGTGTTAGGCACTTCCCCCATAACCGTCACAGCAATGGAAAGCGAGCCCGAGGTTACGTCACCACCCGCAAGTGTGGTTGCGTGTTGCTCAGCCAGTGCGGCAAAGCCACGCGCGTATCCTGCAAGCCAAGCATGGACGGCTTGATCATCGCCAAACTGTGCCTGATCTAGCGTCAAGGCCATGACACACCAACGCGAGGTGGCGCCCATTGCCGCCAAGTCACTCAGCGCCACGGCCAGCGCACGGTGGCCAATAGCATCGGCAGGCGCATCGCTTGGAAAGTGAACATCCGCCACCGAGGTATCCACGCTGACGACTAGCTGGTGCCCCGGCTGAGGCGTCAGCAGGGCAGCATCATCGCCTACACCCAACGCCACGCCATGTTGGCGGGCATTGTCACAAGGCAACGTAAAATAACGTCGGATTACATCAAATTCGGCAAGCACAAAGGCCCCTTAAACGCAGCGTCAGCACGAGCGCGAAATCACCCAGCCCATTGGGCCGGTTAGCGACGACGCGCGCTGACCTCGGCACTCCGCAAGCGAATAGCCAACTTGTCGAGAATACCGTTCACGTATTTATGGCCGTCGGTGGCACCAAACGATTTGGCCAGCTCAACACCTTCGTTAATAACGACGCGATAAGGCACTTCCATTCGCCGGGATAGCTCGTAGGCCCCTAGACGAAGGATAGCCAGTTCAACGGCATCCAGGTCTTGCAACCGGCGATCAAGCAGCGGCGATATTTCCCGGTCCAAATCCGCTTTAAAGCGAGCCGTATTGTGCAGCAGTTCATGAAACAGGGCCTGATCAGCGATTTCCATCACTTTGGACCAATTTTCATAATCTTCCAGGTCGTCATCTGGCACTTGGCTACGGAATTCCGCTTCAATGGCGCTGATTGACTTACCCGTCATATGCCACTGATATAGCCCTTGCACCGCCAGCTCGCGCGCCGCTTGTCGGCCCTGCTGGGCAGCCGAGGGCTTACGCTCACTCATGTGTATCCCCAGGCGCAATAGCGCGCAGCAACGAGACCATTTCCATCGCGGCCATGGCCGCTTCCGTACCTTTGTTACCGGCTTTGGTACCGGCACGTTCGATGGCTTGCTCGATTGTCTCAACGGTCAGCACGCCATTGGCAATCGGCGTATCGAACTCGAGTTGCAGCTGGTTGAGGGCAGTGTTACAGCCGCCCGCCACATACTCAAAATGCGGCGTACCGCCACGAATCACGGCGCCAAGCGCGATGACTGCATCGGGCTTCACCACCTTGAGTACGCGTTTGACGGCCAGCGGCAGTTCCCAGGCACCGGGGACGTGAACGATGTCGATATGCTCTATGTCGACGCCGTGACGCACCAGGCTGTCTACGGCGCCTTCCACCAGACTATCCACCACATGATGGTTGAAACGGCCAACTACGATGACGTACCGGCCATCAACGTCGACGTAGGTGCCTTCAACTTGAGAAAGGGATTGCATCAATTTATACCTGCTAAGAAGTTGGCTCATCGGAAGTATCATTCGGGCCCAATCGTTCAACGACTTCAAGATCAAAGCCGGAAAGCGCCGAAAACTTCCACGGTGAACTAAGTAAGCGCATTTTACCCACGCCAAGATGGCGCAGTATTTGCGAGCCAGTGCCAATGGTTAAGTAGTTGCCGGCTCCGTCAGAATCGCTGGTGCGCGGCTGGCGGACGCGTTCTAAAAAAATATCCAACTGATCTTTAAGGTCTTGATGCGGTCGTCCATCGTCAATGAGCACCAGGACACCTGCCGGGGCCGCGGCGATTTCCATCAGCGCTCGCTGGGCATCCCAACGACACTGCTCGCCTTTGGTAAGCCCCAGCACATCGCGTAGCGTATCGGCCAAATGCACCCTCACCGTGGTGGGCGCCTCAGGCGTGGGCTGCCCCTTGACCAGCGCCAGATGATGCGCACCCTGGATACGGTCACGAAACACGTGCAACGTCATCTCGCCCTGGGTGGTCATGATCGGCGAAGTTTCCAGATGATCGACGGTCTGCTCATTGACGATACGGTAATGGATCAGGTCAGCTATGGTGCCCATCTTGATGCCGTGCTCACGGGCGAAAGCTTCAAGCTCGGAGCGACGCGCCATGCTGCCGTCGTCGTTCATGACTTCACAAATCACACCACTCGGCTCACAACCCGCCAGAGCAGCCAAATCACAGGCTGCCTCGGTATGACCAGCACGACGCAGCACGCCGCCCGGCTCGGCCATCAGGGGGAAAATATGCCCCGGTTGGACGATATCCGTGGGTTTGGCATGCGGGGCGACGGCCGCCTGGACAGTGCGCGCGCGGTCAGCCGCTGAAATCCCAGTGGTTACCCCTTCGGTGGCTTCAATGGAAAGGGTGAACTTGGTCCCAAACCCTGAGCCGTTGTCGCGCACCATCAGCGGTAAGTTAAGCTGCTCGCAGCGAGCCCGCGTCATCGGCAGACAAATTAAGCCGCGGGCAAAACGTGCCATAAAGTTGATATGTTCCGCCTGGACTTTTTCGGCGGCCATGATGATATCACCTTCATTTTCGCGATCCTCATCGTCCATGAGAATCACCATTTTGCCCTGGCGAATATCGTCGACCAGTTCGGCAATGGGGGCTAATTCCCCAGAGGAAGCGTGCGCCATGGAATCTCCAAAAGGTTGTCGCAATGGGTGCGATTTCGCGCGTCAGGGTACCTTGGTATCGTCGCTTGCGCCAGTCACTAACGGTGAGGCGATAATCCGCCAATCCCGACCCACTGCCCGAACATCATGAATGGTGAGGCGCTGCTGATCAGCCATCAGGGTAAGTCCTGGCAGAGCAAAAAGCGGTCGAGCTTCTCCCCCTAACAGCGTAGGTGCAATGAATAGCTGCATTTCATCGATCAAGCCCGCGTTGATCATCGCCCCCGCCAGAGTCGCTCCGGTTTCGACCAGCAGCTCATTGACCTCTTCGTTGACCGTCAGCCATTCGAGCAAAGCGGGCAGGTCCACCCGGCCTTGTGGGTCGGCAGGTAAAGTCTGCACCTCTGCGCCTGCTCCAATCAGCCGCTCACGCTTGTCGGCGCCGTGAGACGGCGTGGTCATGATCAGAGTGCGCCCAGGCGCTCGCAAACAGGCAGCAGCAAGCGGCAGCCGCAGCTGGCTATCAACAATGACCCTAAGCGGCTGACGACCAGCCACTTCCTCGGCGTCGTCCAGACCAAGTTGCTCGGCGCGCACGGTCAGCCGCGAGTCGTCCATAATCACCGACTCAACGCCGCTAAGAATCGCACTGGAACGGGCGCGCAGTCGTTGCACCTGAGCACGCGCCTCGGGACCAGTAATCCACTGTGATTCTCCCGACCCCATGGCGGTGCGGCCATCCAAGCTCATCGCCATTTTCATACGCACGAAGGGACGCTTGGACGCCATACGAGCGATAAAACCTGGATTAAGTGCCCGGGCATCCGAGGCTAGCAAACCCACGGACACCTCGATACCCGCCTCTTCCAGCATGCGAATGCCCCGACCGCTAACCTGGGGGTTAGGATCGACCATTGCCACCACCACCCGCGCCACCTGAGCGGCTTGCAGCGCCCGCGCGCAAGGGCCGGTGCGGCCGGTATGCGAACATGGCTCTAGCGTGACATAAACCGTCGCGCCCTGGGCGCGGTCGCCGACGGCGCTTAACGCATTAATCTCGGCATGGGGCTCACCCGCTCGACGGTGAAACCCTTCGCCTATAATCTCACCGTCACGCACGATCACGCAGCCCACGCGTGGATTTGGGTCGGAGGTATACAAACCGCGCGCTGCCAGCACGAGGGCGCGTGACATGTAGCGATGATCCTCGGCACTAAACGACGTCATACTCACGAGGAAGGCCCAGCGTCCGTGGGCTCTTGGGAAAGGCGATCAATTTCAGCGCGGAACTCGTCCAGATCCTGGAATTTACGATATACCGAGGCAAAGCGAATGTAGGCCACTTGATCGAGAGTATTCAGTGCCTGCATGACCGACTCCCCGATCTCGCGAGCGTTAATTTCTCGATCCCCCCGGGCGCGCAGCGTTTGACGAATCCGCTCAACAGCCGACTCAATCGCTTCTGCACTGACCGGCCGCTTTTCGAGCGCCCGCAGCATACCAGCGCGCAACTTGGTTTCGTTGAAGCTCTCGCGAGAACCGTCAGACTTCACCACGCGGGGCATCACCAACTCGGCGGTTTCGTAGGTGGTAAAACGTTCCTGACAGCTTGCGCATTGGCGACGACGACGCACTTGGTCACCGTCGGCCACCAGCCGCGAATCGGTCACGCGAGTATCGTTAGCACCACAAAAGGGGCAATGCATGGCGTTCAACCTATTGTCAGCCCGTGCTACAACGTGGCACGAGAAAGCAAAAATGACCTGTCAATGCGTTCTTAACCCGTCATTGTAACGTTTTGGCACATAAGCTGCACCGTTTGTGGAAGCCTGTTTATTAGGACGCCTTCATGACTGCCTTCGACACTACCGTTCATGCCCACTTGAGCCACCTTTATGGCCCCCGCGCCGCTGAGGTTCAGCGTCGGCTTAATCTGCACTTGACGCACTTTCTCGCTGCCCGCAAAGCGCCGACCGCCACCGGGAAGCGCGCCCAGCATGCACCATCTTGGAGCGAAAAAGACCAGTGGCTGATCGCCTATGGTGACTCAATTGTCGATGACCAAACGCCACCATTAGCGGTGCTTAACGACTTTTTGCAGGCGCGGCTCGGTGAACGTATCAGCGGCGTCCACGTACTGCCGTTTTTCCCGTGGAGCAGCGACGACGGCTTTTCAGTGATTCACTACCGAGAGGTCAACCCAGACCTGGGCGATTGGCAGCATATTCAAACCCTCGCCCGCCACTACGATTTGATGGCCGACTTGGTACTCAATCATGTGTCGCGGGAATCACTGTGGTTTGTCGATTACCTGAGCGGCAGCCTGCCGGGGCGTGATTACTTTATCGAAGTCGACCCGGACACTGATGTGTCGGCCGTGGTGCGCCCACGCAGCAGCCCACTGCTGGTGCCTATCTCCACCCGCCGGGGCACACGCTATCTATGGGCAACGTTTTCTGAAGACCAACTCGACCTGAACTTTGAAAACCCCGATGTGCTGCTGGAATTTGTTGGCATCCTACTGTTTTACCTAGAACAAGGTACCCGCATCGTGCGGCTGGATGCCGTCGCCTTTCTGTGGAAACGATTGGGAACGCCGTGCATTCACTTACCCGAAACCCATACGGTGGTGCGATTGCTGCGCGCCATCGTCGACCATGTTGCCCCGGGCACCTTACTGATCACTGAAACCAACGTGCCTCACCACGAAAACATCAGCTACTTCGGGCTTGACCTCCAGGCCGACGGACCACCCGACGAAGCCCACATGATTTATCAGTTCACCTTGCCGCCGCTACTACTGCACACGCTAACCCGTGGCGAGACCAGCACTCTGCAAGCCTGGCTGGCGAGCCTGCCTCCGCTGCCGGACCACTGTACCTATCTCAACTTTACTGCCAGTCACGACGGCATTGGCGTGCGCCCGCTGGAAGGCCTGCTACCCGATCACGAACGCGATGCCCTGCTTGAACTGATGCATCGCTTCGGTGGCTTTGTCAGCATGCGCAGTAACCCAGACGGCAGCGACACACCCTACGAAATCAACATCACCTGGTTTGAAGCCATGCAAGGCACGCGCAAAGGCCCCGACCCGTGGCAAATCGCGCGCTTTTTGTGCAGTCAGGCGATCATGCTCAGCCTGCAGGGGATTCCCGCCCTGTACATTCACACACTGACCGGCACCCTCAACGACGTCGAGGGGGTTGAACGTAGCGGCCGTCTGCGCTCAATCAATCGTCGCCGCTGGCAGCGCCGCGAACTGGACTTACTCCTCGACAGCACTGCCACACCTACCCACGACGTCTTCAATGCCCTTAGCCGCTTGTTGGAATATCGCCGCCAAGAGCCGTGCTTTCACCCAAATGCCGCACAGCGGGTGCTTGCCTCAGAGCCATCGCTACTGGCCATCGAGCGTGGCCCGCTAGCTAGCGGCCGCCGCCTGTTGGCGCTGTATAACGTCACCGAAGTGCCGCTGTCGTTCGAACAGCTCGGTGATGACGTTCAGTGCGCTTTATCATCAACGTCATGGCAGCCCTTGAGCGGCGAAACCGACTGGCAGCCGACGGACCCACTGCCCCCATATGCTGTGCGCTGGCTGACTAACAATCCTTAATGTTATAAGGATAGAAACTTTAGCAAGAAAAAGATGCCTATTCAGGTCACGCGCGTTACGCTAGGTCCTCGATTTTGCGATGATTAAGGAGCGTTATGCGCGACTGGTTCTCTATGCCCCTTCCGGTGTCACGAAGTTTTACCCTAATAGCCAGCGCGATGCTCGGTATGCTTATGATGCCGACCGCTCAGGCCGACTCGCTTCCCGACCCCATCCAAGCCTTGGCAGATCAAGGCCTTGAGATTCACGGCGAGTTTGACGCCCCCGGCGGAATGCGCGGCTTTGGCGCCAGCCGGCAGGGTCAAGAACTGACCATTTACTTAACGCCCGACGGCGAGCATGCCATCAGCGGCTCGCTGACCGACCAGGACGGCGATAACCAGCTTGAGGAGGCAGCCCTGGATAAGCACGTACGGGCACCCCTCGAAGCAGAAACTTGGCAGCTACTAGAAGACAGCCATTGGATTCAAGATGGCCAGCGCGACGCACCTCGCGTGATTTACACCTTTACAGACCCTAACTGCCCCTATTGCCAAACCTTCTGGGAAGCCGCGCGGCCTTGGGTCGACGCTGGCAAGGTGCAACTGCGCCATATCATGGTGGGTATTTTAGATGCCGACAGCCCCGCCAAAGCGGCTGCGCTACTCGCTGCCGAGGACCCCGCCGAAGCACTCGTCAACCACAAGCAAGGCGAACGCATCAGCGCCAGCGCTCAACCTCGCGATATTGAAGAACAGGTCTACACCAACAATCAGCTGTTCGAAGGCCTGGGGCTCCACGCCACGCCGACCAGCGCCTTCAAGCGCCAGACCGACGAGGGAGTCACTCGGCTGGACCGCGTCGAAGGCATGCCCAACGAGGAACGTTTGGAGGAAATGATGGGTGGCCCAGCGCCGGAGTAAGCGATAGCCTCGTCAGGCGATGCGCCTGGCGATCACCCAGCCCAGCACCATGGTCGCCAGCATCGCCACCAGCGGTAAGGTAGCGCCGCCAAGCGACGCAATGGCCGGCCCCGGGCAATAGCCCGAGAGGCCCCACCCCACGCCGAACAGCGCCGCCCCGCCGAGCAGTCTGGCGTCCAGCGTCTGCTTGCTGGGCAGCTGAAAGCGCCCGTCCAGCATGGGGGCGGGCTGCTTCAGCACAACGCGGTAGCCAATGAAGGTGGTGATGACCGCCCCGCCGAGTACGAACATCAGCGTCGGGTCCCAGTCACCGGCGACATCCAGGAAACCGACCACCCTGGCCGGATCGGTCATGCCCGAGACCGCGAGTCCCAGGCTGAACAGCAGGCCGGCGACATAGCTCGACACCAGGGTCAGAGACTGTTTTTTCATGCCCCACCTCCCAGAACGTGCCGCACGACATAGACGGTCACCAGCGCGGCGACCAGGAACGTGATCGTTGCCGCCAGCGACCGCGGTGAGAGACGCGCCAGCCCGCACACCCCGTGGCCACTGGTGCAGCCGCTGCCGAGCCCGGTGCCCAGCCCGACCAGCAGGCCGGCCACCAGCATCAGCGGCACGCCGCCCAGCGGCTGGCCGATGACCTCGCCGGGATGATTGACGACGTTGCCCCACCCGACGCCAAGCCCCATCAGCAGCAAAGGCCCGCTGATCAGGCCTACCAGAAACGCCACCCGCCAGGCGCTATCGCCCTTTGGCCGCTGGGCGATCAAATTACCCACAATTCCGCTGATCCCGGCGATTCGCCCAAGGCTTGCCATCAGCCAGACCGCCGAGATACCGATCAAGATACCGCCCACAAGCCCCTGCAGGCTCGATGCCAGGTCCATGTTGTACTCCTCTTTGCCATTACCTGTCTTTGCAATTAATGGTCGTGGCGATTGCTTGGCGCCGCCGCCAACATATAATAATTATAAAGTTATACCATATAAGAATATAAGGCCGAGATCACGCCTTAACAACCGTTTATTGACCACCTTCTGTTAAGATGCAGCGCATTTGCTATTTGCAGGAGAAACCCATGCTCGGCTGGTTCCCCGGACACATGAACAAGGCCCGCCGCCAGATCAAGGAGGCGCTGCCGGAAATCGACGTGGTCATCGAAGTGCTCGATGCCCGCCTGCCTTATTCGAGCGCCAACCCCATGCTGGCCGAGCTGACCCGCCACAAGCCGGTGCTCAAGATTCTCTCCCGGGCGGACCTGGCCGACCCGGACCGCACCGACGAGTGGGTGGCATTTTTCGACGCCCAGGACGACATGCGCGCGCTGGCGGTGACCACGACCAATCTCCGCGAGCTTAAAAAAATTCCCAAGCTGTGCCACGAGCTGGCCGGCGCCGTGCGCGCCGACCGAGACGTGCGCGTGATGGTGATGGGCATTCCCAACGTGGGTAAGTCGACGCTGATTAACGGCTTGGCGGGGCGCAAAATCGCCAAAACCGGCAATGAGCCGGCAGTCACCAAGCGTCAGCAAAAGGTGCGCATCGACGGACGCGTGGCGCTGGTCGACACCCCAGGGGTGCTGTGGCCCAAGATTGAAGACCAGGCCAGCGCCTACCGCCTGGCCGCCAGCGGGGCGATTCGCGATACCGCCATCGAGTATACCGACGTGGCTATCATCACCAGCGCCGAACTGGCAAAGCGCTACCCGAACGCGCTGACCGCCCGCTACAAGCTCAAGGCGCTGCCCGCATACGCACCGGTCAGCACCGATGAGATTGATGCCGACGGCCCGCAAAAGCCGGACTTCCTGGCAATTGCCGGTTTTGACGGCCACGCGATCCTCAAGGAAATCGCCGGCAAGCGGGGCGGCCTGCGCCCCGGCGGTGAAGTCGACCTGCACCGCGGCGCCGAGGTCTTGCTGCACGAGCTGCGCGACGGCAAGCTGGGCAGGCTGACGCTGGAAACCCCAGACGATATTCCGCCGCCGCCCGTAAACGATAACGAAGACAGCGCCTTGCATTCCGACGCATAATGGCGCATCGACCGGCGATGCCGCGCGGCCACTGGACACTTTTTGGAAATAACGGCTCATGGACACCCCGCACTCACAAGAACCGCCCACGCTCAAGAAATCGCACAAGCTGAGTAACGTCTGCTACGACATTCGCGGCCCGGTACTCGACCACGCCAAGCGCCTGGAAGAGGAAGGCCAGCGGATTCTTAAGCTGAACATCGGCAACCCCGCGCCGTTTGGCTTTGAGGCGCCCGAGGAAATTCTTCAGGACGTGATGCGCAATCTGCCCACCGCCCAGGGCTATTGCGATTCCAAAGGCCTATACTCGGCGCGCAAGGCGATCATGCAGGAATGCCAGCGCAAGGAGATTCCCGGCGTCGGCATCGAAGACATTTATATCGGCAACGGCGTGTCGGAGCTGATCGTGATGGCCATGCAGGCGCTGCTCAACGACGGCGACGAAGTGCTGATTCCGGCCCCCGACTATCCCTTGTGGACCGCCGCCGCCCACCTGTCCGGCGGCCACGGGGTGCATTACCTGTGCGATGAGCAGGCCGACTGGGCACCGGACATGGACGACATCCGCGCCAAGGTCACCAGCCGTACTCGGGCCATCGTGCTGATCAACCCCAACAACCCCACCGGCGCGGTCTATCCGCCCGAGGTGGTACGTGAAGCGCTGGCCATTGCCAGGCAGCACAACCTGGTGGTGTTTTCCGACGAAATCTACGACAAGATTCTCTACGACGGCGTCGAGCACACCGCCACCGGCGCGCTGGCCGACGACGACCAGTTGGTCATTACCATGAACGGGCTGTCGAAAAGCTACCGCTGCGCCGGGTTTCGCTCGGGCTGGATGACCATTTCGGGCACCCTGGCCAAGCTCCACGCCCGCGACTTCATCCAGGGCCTGACCATGCTGGCCTCGATGCGTCTGTGTGCCAATGTGCCTGCCCAGCACGCCATTCAGACGGCGCTCGGCGGCTATCAGTCGATCAACGACCTGATTCTGCCCGGTGGGCGCCTGCTGGCGCAGCGCGATATCACCGTGGAAAAGCTCAACGCCATTCCCGGGGTTTCCTGCGTAACGCCCAAGGGAGCGCTGTATGCCTTCCCAAGACTTGATCCCAAGGTGTTTAACATCAAGGACGATCAGCAGTTGGTGCTTGATCTACTGCTCCAGGAAAAAATCCTGCTGGTTCAGGGTACGGCGTTCAACTGGCCCGAGCCCGACCACGTGCGCATCGTCACCCTGCCCTGGGCGGATCAGCTGGGTGATGCGCTGGATCGATTCGCCAATTTTCTGGCGCGCTACCGGCAGTAATCCCGGCGCGCCGAAAAACCGTCGCCACGTCCACTTGAAACCTGAACGCGGCGGACGTATCTAAATACACCAGTACGACACGACGGCGACTGGCCTACTCAACGCAGTCACACTCTAGACGGTTACATCCAAGGGAGAATCCGCCACATGATGCGCATATTGCTGTTTTTAGGCACCAACATTGCGGTGTTGTTGGTTGCCAGTCTGACGCTACGATTGCTTGGGGTCGAAAGTTACCTCAATGCGCAAGGCATCAACTTCACCAGCCTGCTAATTTTCTGCTTTATCTTTGGCATGGCCGGGTCAATGATCTCGCTGTTCATCTCGAAGTGGATGGCCAAGCGTAGCACCGGCACGGTGATCATTGAAAAACCGTCAAACTCAACCGAGCAATGGCTGCTCGACACCGTTGCCGAGCTTGCCCGCGAGGCCGGCATCAAGACGCCGGAAGTGGGCATTTTCCCCGCTCAGCAGTCAAATGCCTTCGCCACTGGCTGGAACAAGGACGATGCCCTGGTCGCGGTGTCAGCGGGCCTTCTGAACCGCATGCGCCCCGAAGAAGTTCGCGCCGTGCTGGCCCATGAGATTGGTCACGTAGCGAATGGCGATATGGTGACCCTGGCCTTGATTCAAGGGGTCGTGAATACCTTTGTAATGTTCTTTGCCCGCATCGTGGCCCACCTGATCGATGGCTTTTTGAAAAGCCGCAGCGATGGCGAAGGCGGCCTCGGCTTTATGGGCTACTTTGCCGTGGTCATGGTGGCCGAGATTATCTTTGGCATCGCGGCCTCGGCCATCGTCGCCTGGTTCTCGCGCTTTCGCGAATACCGCGCCGACGAAGCAGGCGCACGGCTTGCTGGCACCGGCGCCATGGTCAACGCCCTGGCTCGCCTGAAAGGCGAAACCGAAATGCCCGACCAAATGCCCGACACCCTGCGCGCTATGGCGATCACCAAAGGCCAGACTCGCTCGCTAGTCGAGCAACTATTTGCCAGCCACCCGCCGTTGGATGACCGCATTCGCGCATTGAAAGAAGCCGCTTATCGCCAATAAGTGTTTACATACCTGGACCTGTTGACATTTAACTGTGCTAGCCATAAAAGCCGCCCTGCCTTATCACAAGGGCGGCTGAATAGATCCCACAAACTAACTCAAGATTCAAAAAGTGCGGAGCGAAAACACGCTCTGCCATCTGATTTGGCTTGATAAAGCAGTTTATCGGCAGCACGAACCAGCGCTAACGGGTTGTCTCCCGTCACGTGTTGCGCGGTAGCGACACCAAGGCTGATCGTAACAATTGGTGCCACTTTTGATTTACCATTGGGAATGGCCAGCGCTTTGACTGCTAATTCCAGCTCTCCGGCTTTATGGCGGGCACCGCAAAGATCGGTTTCCGGCAAGAGGCAAGTAAACTCTTCACCACCATAACGAGCAACCAAATCTCTGGGACGGTTCAGCGTCGCTCTTAGGGATGAGGCAATATTTTTTAAGCATTCATCTCCACTGACATGGCCGTATAAATCGTTATAGCGCTTAAAAAAATCGATATCGATAAAGATTACGGATAAAGGCAATTGACCCTGCTTACACCGCTTCCACTCTGAATCCAGTAACTCATCAAAATAACGCCGATTGGCCACTCCGGTCAGGCCATCTGTAAGCGCCAACTCATGCAAACGAAGCGTTTCTTGATCACGACGCTTGAGCACAGTGGCTGAAATCTGTAAAGCGGTTGAGCGGAGCAACTCAGCACTCTGGTCAGGCATGGCAGGATGAAGCTGAGTCTCCGCATTGGTGCTCTGGGCAATACGAAAAATACTGCCATTGACGCTAATTTCTTGGACAACCGAGATAGATCGTCGATTATTAATGTATTCGAAAGCGGAGGGGGGAGCATCATTTAATGCCCAAGATAAATCCAGCGCTCGTTCTGGAAGCAAACACGCTGCATGAATATCACGCGCACTGAGCCCCTTGATTAATAAGGGCGCAGCATCGGCAAACTCTTCAACAAAATCCAAATTCCAGTCAATCAAGCGTTGCTCAATATCAAAAATGGCAAAGCTTTGAAACAAAGTGGGCGCGTTAGTCATACCGAGCACTCTGCTGCGATGATAGTTGCTCTGAAGCCATTGTTGTACCCAGCACGCGTGCACGAATTTTAGCAAAAGCGGTTGATCGGGAAGTGTAAATATCGTCGCAGAAAGGTGAAAAGCCGCAGTCGTCGGTAGTGCCTAACTGTTCCAGCGGTATATGACGTGCCGCTTCCAGCACACGCTTACAGACTTCCTCAGGTGTTTCAATGTAAGGATTATTGACATCGATAACACCGATGAAGGCGCGCTGCCATGGTTTTAAATAGCGGGCAACAATTCTCAATGCCCGATCAGGATCTGTCTCCGCCGCCATCGCAATATAAAAATTGCCAGCCTTGAGCTCGAAGAGGCTGGGTAAAAGCTCGGCGTAGTCCACATCAGCACTATGCGTGGAATTGTGATCGGCGCCGGGACAAGTGTGGATACCGATATATTGACGGTCTTCATCAGTAAACCGTTCCAAGACCCTATTATTTAAATCAATAAACCCATTCAGTACGCTACCACTCGGGTCGAGCTTAATCGCCAATCGCCCCTCGGTGAAATCGATTTGCACTTTTTGTGCGCCAGCGGCAAAGCAGGCACGAATTTCTTTTTCCTGCTCATTGACCAAATCCTCCAGGAACTCTTCGCGGGTATAATCAGGAATACTCTCTGGGGGATAAAACAAACTCAATGCTGAGACTGAGATGATGGCTTGCTTCATTGGGCGCTGGGTATATTGTCTGGCCGAAGCCAATGTCTCTGAAGCGGAAAGAATGAAGCGAAAAGGCCCAGCAGTTAAGCGGGGCAACCGACGCACGTGACCATCCTGGAAGGGAATTTCAAGACCGTCAGGAGCAATATTCTCCCCCCCTTCGACCGAATAGGTAGCAAAGCTATGTGTTTTACGCTGTTCACCATCACTGATGATAGGGGACCCCGTTGCCTCAAGTTCTCTCATCGTTAGTTGAACTGCTTGATCATAAAAGGTGGTCATGGCCTCCGCATCAAGCTCGCCTGACTCAAATTGACGCTGAGCCTGCATCAACTCTTCAGTACGGGGTATGCTGCCAATAGCTTCAGTCGGTAATGTGATCATTTCTTTTGCTCCCAATGCTCAAATGCGCACGCGCACGGTTTAACAGGTAGATATGAAATACCAGAAAACCACGCCGTGCTGATTAATAGCGACTCATTCTACTTTCCAAACCCCCAGGCCAATGCAGACAAGAATTGAATACTAGCCCGCATACACATTAAACCCCGCCCCACGCAGTATGCTTCCTAGCCCTACCGCTTCGCCAGAAAGCTTCACGGTGAGCGTGGCAAACTCACGGCGCACTGGGTAATCGGCTCGGCAGCGGTCAAAACCCTGAGTAATCCCCCACTGGCGTACTTGTCGCGCAAGACTGTCATGGTCGCGGCGCACGTCGTAAACCGCCCGCGTGCAAAGCCTGAGGGCGTCATCCACCGGCAGCGCCTGTTCAAGCGCCAGGCTTGCCAGCGCAGGCGGCGGGCACAGCTCGCCAAACCCAAGGTGACTCGGCTGTCCTAGATGATCCGCCAGCGCCTGGTGAATCATCCAACTACCACGTAACTTGCCATCCAGGCTGTAACCCGCAATATGCGGTGTCGCCAGGGCCGCTAAATCCCGCAAGCTGGGGTCAACGGCCGGCTCTTGCTCCCAGACGTCCAGCACGGCGGTGATATCCCCCGTGCCCGACAGCCGGCTGCGTAACGCCAGGCCGTCCACGCAGTCGCCACGCCCCGCATTGAGCAGTACGCTGCCCGGCGCTAACTCATTGATGCGCTGGGCATCCAGCAAATGTTGGGTGGCGTATGGGCCGGATGCCACCCGTGGCGTATGCAAGCACAGCACGTCGCAGCGGGCGATGAGTTCATCAAGCTCGGAAAATCCCATTGGGCCTTCGCGCTCGGCCCTCGGCGGATCGCAGGCCAATACCGGCACGCCTAGCGCCGTTAGGCGTTCAACCAGCCGGCTACCCACGTTACCCACCCCGATAACGCCCACACATCGCTCGCTGAGCACCCAGCCGTCGCGCTCGGCAAGCGTCAATAAGCTACTAAGCACATAATCCACCACGGCCTCGGCGTTGCAGCCCGGCGCGCTGGCAAACCCGATACCCCGCTCTTCCAGAAAGGCTTGGTCGATGTGGTCGGTACCGATGGTACAGGTGCCGACAAAACCCACGCGACTATCAGCAAGCAGCGACCGATCAACCTGGGTGACCGAGCGCACAATCAAGGCATCGGCGTCTGCTACTTCGGCGGCGCTAATCTCACGCCCGGGCACGCGGGTAAGTGAGCCGAAAGTCCCAAAGCAGGGGTCAAAGGCGGGGATATTGGCATCGACAACAAGTTTCATAGGCGTTTTCTTATCCGAGCTTTACAATACGCCCGCATCGGCTTGTGGTGCAGACACGTTTAAGGGGGCGTTAAAGCGAATGTTAAGGGGAATATTTTGATCGTACGCTGGGAAACCGACCATGACTACGTGTTGGTGCATATTCACCAGGATATGCTGGGTGATTGGATTTTTAGTCGCGCCTGGGGGCAAATTGGCACCCAGTACGGGGGGTTGAAACATCAATTGGCTGACACCCTTGCCCAGGCCCATATGTGGCTGGAAGATGAAACCACCATTCAGGCCTCGCGTGGGTTTCGCAAAGTGCTGGAAGTGGCTGACAACTCTCCCGAAGGTCAGGAGGCCATGCGCCAGCTGTCACTGCTTGACGCCTTCTGAACCTGATCACCCTAAAAAGCGCCGCCCACTGATCTGGTGCGCGCCTTTCGGCGGAGCGCCTTCAACAGAATCGGTGAGCGCCTCCAGGGCCGCTTCATCCAGCCAGCCCCGTTTGTACAGCCAGTCGCTCAAGCGCTCAAGCTTATGACCACTTTCCAGCTCCTTCCCCTCGTCGTCCGCCAACACGGGGATGCGCTCGCCGTAGCTTGCCAGCAGCGCATCGTCGTCACTCACCTCAACGCGCAGCCACTCAATCGGCTGCCGGGTTAACGCCGCCACCTGTGCCTCCAGCTCGTCGCAAAGATGGCAGCCCTGGGTGGTGTAAATCGTCAGTCGAATCATATCGCGGGCCTGAATTGATAGCGCTATTCGCGCTGGCGTAGCAAGAACACATGGTGCGCGTTGCTACGTCGCTGGAAATCCGGATCAAAGCTGCGCGCGGTTATATCCTCGACCACAAACTGCTCGCTCAGCGAGTCGTCCAGCTTGAAACGCCGCTGGTTATTGGAGAACACCAGGGTGCCGCCCGGCGCAAGTCGCGCCATAGCCAGTGTCACCAGCCGCGGATGGTCGCGCTGCACGTCCAGGGTGTCGCGCATTTTCTTGGAGTTGGAGAACGTCGGCGGGTCCATAAAGATCAGGTCGAACTCGGCATTGGCGGTTTCCAGCCAGCGAAAGCAGTCATCACGCACTACCCGATGCAGCCTGGGGTCCAGCTGGTTGAGGGTAAAGTTATCCCGCGCCCACTCAAGGTAGGTATTGGACATATCCACGCTAACGCTGTCGCTCGCTCCGCCCAATGCCGCCTGCACTGTGGCAGTCGCGGTATAGCAAAACAGATTCAAAAAGCGCTTGCCGCTGGCCATCTCAAAGAGCATGCGGCGCACGGGGCGATGATCAAGAAATAGTCCGGTATCCAGATAATCGCGCAGGTTAACCCATAGCCGAGCACTGCCTTCCCGCACCTCGAAGCGCTCGCCGCTGGCGTCGCGTTTTTGGTACTGGGCGCTACCGGTTTGCCGCTCACGACGCTTGACGTGGATCTTGCTGGGATCGACGTCCAGCACGCTGGGCATTACCTCCAGGGCATCAAATAGCCGCTTTTGCGCCTGGGAAGGGTCCACCGAGCGTGGCGCCGCATACTCTTGCACGTGTACATGATCGCCGTAGCGATCGACCGCCAGAGCATATTCGGGCATATCGGCATCGTAAAGCCGGTAGCAGGTTTCTCCGCTTTGCTTCAGCCATTTTTTTAGCCGCTTTTGGTTTTTGGCCAGCCGGTTGGCAAACATCTGCGCGTTGTCCGATCCCTTGGGCGCGGTGCTCACCTCAGTGCTGGGGGACTCAACGTCGGCCGTATCCTGCGGGGTATGGGGGTCAATGGCCATCAGCAATAGCTTGGCGTCCAGCGCGCCGTTTTTCAGCGCGTACTGCTTGTGGGCGCGTAGACCAAGACGGTGACCGAGGTCCGGATTGCCGGTGAACACCGCAAGCGTCCAGCCGGGGAACAGCGCCTTGGCCTTGTCACCCAGCTGCGCGTAGAGCTGTACCAGCTCGGGCAGCTCGCCCAGGCGTTCGCCGTAGGGCGGGTTAGTGATCAATAGCCCCTGCTCGACGGTCAGCTCGGCAGGCCGCGTCAGCTGTGAAAGCCGTTGACCGTGCAGGTGAATCAGCGCGGGAATACCCGCGCGCATGGCATTGGTCTTGGCGGCCGAGAGCGCCGCGGGGCTTTCATCAAAGCCGGTCAGCGAGGTTTTACAGCGCTTGCGGCCAATTGACGCCCGCGCATCGGCCTCGCGCTTTAACTCACGCCATTGGTCTTCATCGTGACCGGCCCAGCCGTGAAAACCAAAGCGTTCGCGGTGCAGGTTGGGCGCCTGGTCGGCGGCCATCAACCCGGCCTCAATGAGCAGCGTCCCCGCCCCACATAGCGGGTCAATCAGCGGCTCCCCTGCTTTGGCACGCTCAGGCCAGCCTGCGCGCACCAGCAAGGCGGCCGCCAGGTTTTCTTTCAACGGCGCGTGGCCCACATCACGGCGATAGCCACGCCGATGCAGACTTTCTCCTGAGAGATCGATGCCAAGGGTCGCATTAGCGCGGTGCAGGTGGGCGTAAAGACGCAGGTGTGGCGTCTTGGTATCAATCGAGGGGCGTTCCTGGCCAGCCAATTGCAACGCATCGACCACGCCATCTTTCACTGTTTGCGCACCGAAGCGGGTATGGCGGATGTGATCACTGCGGCCATGAAAATCTACCGCCATGGTCCGCCCGGGGGCCAAATGTTGGGTCCAATCCAAGCGTGCCACTACGTCACGCAGTTGTTCGGCAGTTTCGATCATTGGCTCGCGCGCCAAGATAAGGATGATGCGGTTAGCTAACCGCGACCATAGGCATATACGATAGGCCGTGGCCTGATCGGCTGAAAAATAGACACCTGCCACCGTTGTTTTACCTGGGGTAGCGCCTAGCGCTGCCAGTTCGTCGGCTAGCAGGCTTTCGATGCCCTTGGGGCACGTCGCCAAAAGGCTGAGGGGGGCGGTTGAGCTTAACTCTGTCATGGTAATGGCTGCGCGTAACTGCGCGATATTCCTGTATATGGCAAATGTGTTTACGTCTTATGACAATTTGATGGTCGACAAGAGACCCCATCATGGTCTAACAATAAGAGAGTAGCTACTGAAAAACGCATGCGTTGTCTGTCAGGGTCTCAATGACCTATGGCGTTGACGAACCGGCCGCCCGGTGGGTTCAGCACGTGAGTGCTAGACCATTGTGCTGGGACGGCGGTTCACTCTTGAGGTCAGCTCTCGAAATAGTGGCGGCGAGACATAGGGGCGGGTTGCCCTGTATCACGCCCCCCGTTATTTCATCTTAAAGGCTTTCATGAAAAGAGGTTAGCCAATGAAACGACAAAAACGTGATCGCTTCCAGCGAGCTTATGTACACGGCTATAAAGCGGGTATTACGGGTCGCTCCCGTGATGATTGTCCTAGTCAAGAGATTAATTTACGCGAATACTGGATGAGCGGTTGGCGTGAAGGTCGCGGCGACCAGTGGGACGGCATGACCGGTGTATCAGGCATCCATAAAAATCCCATGGTAATGACCTAACCCTTTACCTTTAACGAACATACAGTAAGCCCGCTGACTCAAGCGGGCTTTTTGGTTGTATACGTCCTTTAAAATGGCGCAAGCCAACAGCCTGCACCTCACTAGTTAACCGCCATGCCTATTAATTTATTTTTAGAGCGTTGGCGCACTCGCTAACAAGCTTGGGCCCACGATAAATTAGCCCTGAATAGAGCTGTACCAAATCCGCTCCGGCATCGCGTTTGGCCCTGGCCGCCTCACCGCTGTCGATGCCGCCAACGCCAATAATCGGTAACCGAGGGAGTTGCTCGCGCAATAACCGAATCACCCGGTTCGAGGCTTCAAACACTGGCTTGCCCGATAGCCCGCCCGCCTCGTCGGCTTGCGGGTCACCTGCCACCGCTTCCCGGGAAATCGTGGTATTGGTGGCGATCACTCCATCAAACCCATTGCGCTCGATGCTACCTGCCACTAGCGCCACTTCCTCGTCGGTCATATCCGGCGCAATTTTTACCAGCAGCGGCACATGACGGCTCGATTGCTCGTCCAAGGCTTGGCTACGCGCCCGAATAGGTGCCAACAAAGCGTCTAGCTGAGCGCCAAACTGCAGCGTACGCAGCCCCGGTGTATTGGGCGAGGAAATATTCACGGTGATGTAATCAGCAACCCCATGAACCGCCTCTAAACAGACCAGATAGTCGTCCAACGCATCGTCTACCGACGTGGTCAGATTTTTGCCTATATTAATGCCCACCACACCGCCATAGTGGCGCTGTTTCACCTGTGCGACTAAATGTGCGACGCCGCGGTTATTAAACCCAAACCGATTAATGATGGCCTCGTGGCCCGCGAGACGGAACAAGCGGGGCTTGGGATTACCCGGCTGGGCCACCGGCGTTACAGTGCCGACTTCAATAAACCCAAAGCCAAGCTCACCCAGCGCGTCGAGGTGATCGGCGTTTTTATCCAACCCAGCCGCCAGGCCCACACGGTTGGCAAAATGCAGCCCCATCAGCTCAACAGGATCCTCGACCGGCTTGCCTACCAAGCGCTTAATACCTCCCAGGCGGTGTAGAGAATCCAAGGCTCTGAGCGCCATGCCGTGGGAAGTTTCAGGGTCGATGCGGAATAACAGCGAGCGAGCAAGGATGTACATGGTGGGTCTCTTGGAGCAAGGGCTAAAAAGCGGTCGCTAGTATAACGCAAACGGGCGCTCCCCGGAAAAACCAGAGAACGCCCGCAAGGATGGCAGCGCGGTTTAGCTTTCGCTATCACTTTCCGCCAGGTCGACCAGTTCACGAATGGCCACTGCAAACAGCGCAAAGCCCACTTCACTGCCGCCGCGTACCTCGTCGATCAGACGACACCAGCGGCGGTGCAAGTCGGCGTGCTGATCCAGCCATTGAGCGACACGCTCCTGGGTGTCGCGACTGCCGGCCTCCAGCTTGAGTACGCTAGTGGTTAGCGCCAACTGCTGGCGGTCGATATCATCACGGAAGGTTTCCCGCGCTTGGGCCTGCCAGGCATCGCGCACTTCAAGCTGGGTAACCTGCTGGATCATCCAGGGGAGCTCCAGGCGGCTACCAATCTCGTAGAAGACCTCGGCTACACGCTGGGGTTTTTCATTGGTGGCCCGTGCTGCCTGGATAATGCCCAGACCAGCATACAGGCTGGGAGCCGCCGCTACGGTCGAGGCTAATGCATCGGGAACGCCCGCTTCTTGCAGCTCTTCAAAGCGTTGTTGCCACGCAGCCAGTTCCTCGCCGCTGAGCAGCTCGCCAATGCCTTCCTGTAACTGCGCCAAACGGGGACGGAAGTACTCGATGGTATCCTGGGTCGATAGCCCCATGTGCTGACGCAGGAACCACCGCGTCGCGCGGCGGATCATGCGCATCACGTCGAGCATCATCGCGTATTGCACACGGTTGGGCACCTGGTTATCCAGTGCTTCCAGCTGGGCCCACAGAGTAGCCAGATTAAAGCTGTCCCGGGCAACGACGTAAGCGCGGGCAATATCCGCTCGGCCAGCGCCGGTTGAGTCCATGAGCCGGCGCACAAACACAATGCCCATGTGGTCGACCAAATCGTTGGCCACCTGAGTGGCAACAATCTCGCGCTTCAGACGGTGGTCATACATTTCCGGCTGATAGCGCTCGGTCAATACCGCCGGGAAAAGACGCTCAAGATGCTGGTGAATATACGGGTCGTCTGGCACCTCTGAGGTAATCAAGTCGCCTTTCAGGGTGCTCTTGGCGTAAGAAATCAATACCGAGAGTTCCGGAAGGCGCATGCCCTGTTGCTGGCTCGCACGCTCTTTTAATACGTCATCGGCGGGGAGGAATTCAAGTTCTCGGTCAATCTGACCGGCTGACTCCAACTCGCTGATAAAGCGGCGGTAAGGCCCCATACCCTGCTGGGAGAGAATGGCCGAAAGATCCAATGCCTGAGTTTGGCGGTAGTTATCGAGAATCACCAAATCGGCGACCTCGTCGGTCATCTCGGCCAGCAACTGGTTGCGCTGCTTGTCGGTCATGTCGCCGCGCTTGACCACCTCATCAATCAGGATTTTGATGTTCACTTCATGGTCGGAGCAGTTGACGCCCCCGGCGTTGTCGATAAAGTCGGTGTAAACCCGCACGCCTTTGGCGGCGGCTTCCATGCGGCCACGCTGGGTCAGGCCCAGATTACCGCCCTCGCCGACCACGCGGCAGTTCAAATCATTGCCGTTGATGCGCAACGCGTCGTTGGCTTTATCGCCCACATCCGCATCAGTCTCTTCAGAGCCTTTCACATAGGTGCCGATCCCGCCGTTCCAGATCAAATCGACCTTGGAGACGAGCATTGCGCGGATCAACTCGTTAGGCGAAAGCCGCGTCTCTTCAATGCCAAACGTCGACTGCATTTCGGGGGTAATCGCAATCGATTTAGCGCTACGGCTAAACACACCACCACCTTGGGAGATCAGCGTCTGATCGTAATCTTCCCAGCTGGAACGCGGCAGGTCGAACAAGCGCTGACGTTCGGCAAATGAGGCAGCGGCGTCCGGCGTAGGGTCAACAAAAATGTGCAGGTGGTTGAAGGCCCCCACCAGTTGAATCGTCTCCGACAGCAGCATGCCGTTGCCAAACACGTCGCCCGCCATATCACCGATGCCGATCACGCTAAATTCATCGCGCTGGGTATCGACATCCAGGTTTTTAAAGTGACGCTTGACCGATTCCCAGGCACCGCGTGCGGTAATGCCCATCTTCTTGTGGTCATAGCCGTTGGCGCCGCCGGACGCAAAGGCATCACCCAGCCAGTGACCATATTCAAGCGAGATTTCGTTAGCAATATCCGAAAAGGTCGCCGTGCCCTTATCAGCAGCAACCACTAAATAGGCGTCGTCTTCGTCGTGGCGCACCACGCTCTCTGGCGGCACGACATCGCCCGCGACGAGGTTGTCAGTCACATCCAGCAGCGCGCGGATAAATAGCTGATAGCAGGCAATGCCTTCTTTTTGCTGGGTTTCACGGTCGGCGTTCTCTGGCATCCGCTTACAGACAAAGCCACCTTTCGCGCCCACCGGCACAATCACTGCGTTTTTAACCTGCTGTGCTTTCACCAGCCCCAGCACTTCGGTGCGGAAATCCTCATGACGGTCGGACCAGCGCAGCCCGCCGCGAGCCACCTTGCCGCCGCGCAGGTGCACGCCTTCCACCCTTGGTGAGCAAACGAAAATCTCAAACGCGGGACGCGGCTTGGGCATGCCGGTCACCTTGGAAGGCTCGAGCTTGTAGGCGATGTAGTCCTTGGGACGACCGTTTCCGCTTTGCTGGTAATAGTTGGTGCGCAGCGTCGCCAGGATCAGCTCCATAAAGCGGCGCAACAGCTGGTCGTCGTTAAGGCTGGCGACTGCCTCAAGGTGTTCATTAATGCGCGCCACGCACTCGCTGGTGTCGTGGTCATCCAAGCTGGGGTCGAAACGCTGTTGGAACAACGCTACCAGCGTCTGGGTGATCACCGGGTAGTTGGCAAGCGTGGTGGCGATGTAGTCCTGGGACATGCCAAAGCGAATCTGCTTGAGATAGCGGGCATAGCCCCGCAGCATGGCCACTTCGCGCCAGTCCAGGCCAGCGCCGATGATCAAGCGGTTGAAGGCGTCGTTATCAGCCTCACCGGCCCAAATGCGCTTGAACGCTTCGCTAAACGTTTCACGCATATCCGAAAGGCTTACCTCAGCGCCGCTATGCTCCAGCTCGAAGTCATGAATCCAGTAGCGCTGTTGGGGGCCGTTGATATCGTAGGGGCGCTCGCCAATCACTCGCAGGCCGAGGTTTTCCATCATCGGCAGCACGTCGGAAAGCGGAATTTGCGTCGCTCGGTGGAACAGCTTGAGGTTGACCCCGCCGCTCTGCTCTTCCAACGGTCGATAGAGCGACAGTGAGAGATCGTCACCGCTGTCCAGGGTCAGCAGGTGCTGCACGTCAAACACTGCCGTTCGCGCGGAAAAGTCTTCGCGATAGCTGGCGGAAAACGCTTCGTGGAACTGCTCCATCAGGTGGTTGGCGCGCTCTTCGCCGAACCCTTCGATCATTGCGGCCTGCAGATCGTCGCGCCAGCTGCGCGCCAGGCGAGCAACCTTGCTCTCCAGATGCTTAAGGTCGTACTCGCTGGGCGCATCGCCGTTGAAGCGCAGAATCAATTGAATACGTGCCAGCACCGATTCCGACAGGTACGTATTGAAGTCTCCAAAGCGGGCGTCAAGCTCGTCGCAGAGCATGTGCTGGATGCGCTGTCGCAGGTCGGTCGAGAACACGTCACGAGGCACGAAGACTAGGCACGAATAAAACTTACCGCTGACGTCGGCACGAATAAACAGACGTACCTGGCGGCGCTCACGGATATTGAGAATACCCAGCGCCGTGCTGGCCAGCGCCTCGGTATTCATTTGGAAAAGGTCGTCGCGCGGATAGACCTCCAGCACCTGAAGAAGCTGCTTGCCGTTATGCCCTTGGGGATTGAAACCGGCAATATCCATCACCGCTTTGAGTTTGCGACGCAGCAGAGGAATATTGCGCGGTGATTCGTTGTACACCGTAGCGGTAAACAGCCCAAAGAACCGCCGCTCGCCGATCACATTGCCATGATCATCGTAGCGGTCGACAGTAATGTAATCCGGATAAGTTGGCCGGTGTACCCGAGAATGATGAGCACTTTTGGCAAACGACAGCAGCTGCGGCACCAGCACATAGTCATTGTGTTCGCCAATGCCTTCTTCGGTACGAATACGCTCGCAGTAGCGTGGCTGATCCAAACGGAAGACACCCAGCACGCTGTCAGGGTCGCGGGTTAACTCGCCGTCTTCAAGCAGGTATTCGTCGTAACCGAGAAAGGTAAAGTTATCTTTAAGTAGCCATTCCAAAAAGGCGATGGCCTCTTCGTGGTCGTCCGGGTCGATTTGCGGCGGGCAATTTTTCTCAAGCTCCTGAATGGAGCTGCGGATCTGCTCGCACATGGCATCGAAATCACCCACGGCGGTGCGTACATCACGTAACACCTCGTGCAGGTTGTGCTCAATTTTCTCCAACAGCTCAGGGTCGGTATGCCGGTCGACCTCAATCACAATCAGCGACTCGCGCGCCTCTGGTGCTTGTGCATCGCGGGGCGAACCTAACGCCTGCAGTTGGTGCTGCGCATCTCGGCCAACCGCCACTACCGCATTCTGAATAGCATGAACCGTTAGGCCGCGACGATTCAGCTCAATGCGTACAGAATCGACCAAAAACGGCATGTCCTCGTGAAGTACCGCAACAAAGGTGTGCGTCGACTGCCAGCCATGCTCTTCAAAATCGGGATTGAACACTCGGATTTTGGGGCTTTGCGGGTCGTGGTGCTGCAAGAACTGCCAAATCGAGAGCGTCGCCCCATAGAGGTCATCCAGACGGCGATCAATGAGATCTTCCACCGGTACCGTCGCGTAGAAGTGTCGCGCGAAGGCATCGATAGCCGTAGCGCGGGTCGGCTCCAAGCGATCGTGCAGACGTTCTTGTAGCTGCTTCAACAAATCTTGCCGACTTTCTTCAATCGCAACGTAATGCATCCATCACCTCAGCTACCGGGGCCATCACCTGGCCAAAAAACGAAGGACAATAGGCCTTTAGGCCATTATGCGACTAGCTTACGCTACCCGTTAACGCCGCCCTAGCCATCTGTCTGGTTACTCATAGCGCATACCACTTTTGCATTAGCCGTGTTTTTATCATCCGTGCCGGTCAGCGCCGCGTCAGCCACACCCCACATTCACAATGGTCGGTAAACGGAAACTGGTCAAACAACGCAAAGCGGACGATCTCATGGGTGTGCGTTAATTGGTTTAAGTTCTCTGCCAGCGTCACAGGGTTGCATGAAATATAGACGATCTGGGCGTATTCGCTGAGCTGGCGGCAACTTTGCTCATCAAGCCCTGCCCGCGGCGGGTCCACCAGCACCGTAGAAAAGTCGTAGGATTCAAGCGCCATCTCTGCCACACGGCGACCAGTTTTCTCGCCTTTTAACGCAAGGGCGAACTCCTCTGCCGACATGCGCGCCACTTGGGCGTTGGTCACGCCGTTCGCCGCGAGGTTGACGTTGGCGCTGGCCACCGACGTGCGCGAGATTTCAGTGGCCAATACACGGCGAAAATTCGCCGCCAGAGCGATGGTAAAGTTGCCATTACCGCAGTAAAGCTCGACCAAGTCCTCATGCTCACGCCCCGCCGTCACATCGCTTGCCCAACCCAGCATCGCCTGGCAAATATGTGCGTTGGGTTGGGTAAAACTGTTTTCGACCTGTTGGTAATGCAGCGTGCGACCCTCTAACTCCAGGCGCTCCCAAACATGATCGCGCGTCAGTACCAGACGCTGTTTACGCGAGCGACCGATGATCATAATACCCAGTTCCGCTTCAAGGGCCCGCGCTTCAGCTTCCCAGGCCTCACCCAACGGACGGTGATAGATCAGCGTGACCAGCGCCTCCCCCGAAAGCGTGGTTAAGAACTCGAACTGAAACAGTCGGTGGCGTAACTCATCGCTTTTCAAAAAGGCCGTGCGTAACAGCGGCATCAGACGGTTGATGGATTCACTGGCAACTGGGAACTGATCAAGTCGAATAACGCGCTTGCTCTTAGGATTGCCCGGCGTGACCTCAAACATGGCGTAGAAAAGATCATCGCCTTCATGCCAAATACGAAACTCACAGCGCTGGCGGTAGTGGCTGGGCGGTGACGGAAACATCTCTAAAGCCGGCGGCGCGAAGGGCTCAAAAAGGCGTTCGACATAGGCACGTTTGTCAGCCAATTGCTCGGCGTAGCGTTCGGGGTCAACAACAGGGATAGCCAAAGCGGCTCCTCTTTATGTATGGGTAAACATGATCTTGGTAAATATTAAACAGACCCTTACCACGGCTAATGCGTCAGGCTTAATGGCTGCGCGGGCTGAAATCCATAACGCGCCAAACCTTCGGTTAGGTGGTCGGCCGGGCCGGTGGTAAAACAGCGACCGTCGGGGTTCATCACCATTAGCATCTCTGCCACCTGACCGACACGCCGGGCAATGGCATCGCCAGAATCGACCCATTGAATCGGTACCGGGGCAAGCTGGGCTAACCAGGGTTGTAAGAGGGGAAAATGGGTGCAGCCGAGCACGATAGTATCAAGTGCAGGGGTATCAATTGCAGGAGTATCCAGCGTGGACACGCCTGGCCTTGGTTGCGCAGCTTGCCACAGCGGCATCAACGCGGTGTGGATACGCGCCTTGTCGAGTGGTTGCCCCGCCAACCATGCCTCGGCTTCGCTGACCAATGCATCGGCGGCCACTTTGGTCACCACGCAGTCGCTGGCAAAGCGGTCGATCAGTTCCTGGGTATATGGGCGGCCGACCGTGGCCCTGGTGGCCAGCAGGCCGATATGACGCGTCTGGCTAAGCGCCGCCGCCGGTTTAATCGCCGGTACGGTGCCCACCACGGGGATCGACAAATGCCAGCGCAGCTTTTCAAGTGCCAAGGTACTGGCAGTGTTGCAGGCCACAACGAGTACGCTAGGTTGGCAAGCCGCAACCGCCGACAAGCAAACAGCCAGGATACGCTCGGCAAGGCTGGCGTCGTCGCGCAGACCATAGGGTAGCCACGCATTGTCACAGGCGTAGCAAAAACTGGCATGGGGATAGTGCTGACGTAACGCCGCTGCTACCGACAGCCCTCCCACACCGGAATCAAATATCAGAACAGGCCCTTGCTTCATCCTGTCACGCCACAGCCATTGCGTTTTACCACCATCGCCCCTGTCTATGCATTTTTATCAAGGCGATTAGTTTAACACGCACGCGGTAGCTGATAAGCCATCTTCAGCCAGGCCCTCATCAAACTTATACGTTGGGAACATCGGCCCCGCGCAGCTCGGCATAAAGCTCTGGATAGGCTAACTGCAAACGCTCAAGGGATTGTTCGGCGCCCACCGGCAGTGACTGGCGCAGAGCCTCCATATCGTCCTCGCTAAAGTGCTTGTCCATCAACGGAAATAGCGCTTCACGTTCCTGACGCAGGTAGGCGCGGTGCGCCTCCAGATACTCCCTCAAGTCGTCAGCGAACTTGTCCATGGGCAGCACGTTGTCCATCAAAATCATATCGATGTCATTGGATAGCTGCTGCAAACGGGGCGTCAATTGACGATAATCTTCAGCCATTTTTTCGGTGAGCGCCGTGTGTTCAGGGGCGTCCGTGCGCAGCCTTTCAACACAAATTCGCTCCAACGGCCCAGCAAAGCTGTCCATGTAGGACAAAATGTAATCCACCACCTCGCGCATTAGGTGAAAATTGGGACGCTCGCCTTGAACCAAGGCTTTTTGCTTCAATTGAAGGACGTGCAGCATCCTGGCCATATTGGCATGATCTAATCGCAGTTGGTTTAACATTGAGCCGTCTCCTTTATCGTCTTACGCCAAAGGTAGTCTGAGCAGACACGCTTTACCATACACCTTATGATGACATACCCAACCGATGGTCAGTGTTAAACGGAGCTTCCATGGATCTTTTCAGCCGCGCAACCCCTGCCGACGACGCCCCTTTAGCCTACCGGATGCGCCCGCGCCAGCTTGAAGACTATGTTGGCCAACAGGCGCTCGTTGGCCCGGATAAACCGCTACGGCGTATGGCGGAGTCGGGCGTTGTACGCTCAATGATTTTATGGGGGCCGCCGGGTGTCGGCAAAACCACCCTGGCGGAACTCCTGGCGCATGCATCCAACGCCCATTTAGAACAGCTCAGCGCGGTGATGGCAGGGGTTAAGGATATTCGCGTGGTCGTCGAACGGGCCCAGCAACTTAGTTCACCGGTTATTCTATTTTTAGATGAGATTCACCGATTGAACAAGAGCCAGCAGGACGCCCTACTCCCTCATGTTGAGTCTGGCCTTTTGACGTTGATTGGCGCCACCACCGAAAATCCGTCGTTTGAGGTCAACTCAGCACTGCTCTCTAGGGCGCGGGTTTATGTGCTGAAATCGCTGACGCAAGACGAATTGATCAGCGTGATGCGCCAGGCCCTGGACGACCCCGAGCGCGGGCTGGGCAAACGTAGCATTGAGGTGGAGCCATCGGTATTAACTGCCTTGGCCAAGGCAAGCGCAGGAGATGCCCGCCGCGCACTGGGCCTACTGGAAACCGCCTGCGATTTCACCACACAACAGGCTGGCCACGAAGTGCTGCCCGAAAGCGTACTGGCCGATGTCATCGGCCATCAGGCCAGCGCCTTCGATAAGCAGGGCGATGCCTACTACGACCTGCTCTCGGCTATTCACAAATCGGTGCGCTCCTCACGGCCCGATGCCGCCTTGCTCTACATGGCCCGCTTTATTCAAGGCGGTGGCGACCCGCTGGATGTGGTGCGCCGACTCAGCGCCATCGCCTCGGAAGACGTGGGTAACGCTGACCCTCGCGCACTACCATTGGTCATCGCCGCCTGGGATGCCTATTTACGGCTAGGCGACTACGAAGGCCAGCGGGCAATCGCCCACGCGGCGATACATCTGGCGGTGGCGCCAAAAAGCAATCGCATTGACCAGGCCTGGAACAAGGCCCAGCAGTTTGTCCGCCAACAGCCCCAGGTTGAAGTACCCACCTATCTGCGCAACGCGCCAACCAAGCTGATGGAGCAACTCGGTCATGGCGAAGGCTACCGCTATGCGCACAACGAACCCGACGGCTACCCTGCAGGGAGTGCCCACGACTGCTGGCCGGAGGAGCTGCCCAGACAAGCGTTTTATCAACCCAGCGCGTTCGGTCAGGAAAAGCGTTTTGCCGAGATCATGGCGTGGCGAAACGCCAGAAACAAAGAAGCCGACCAGGCATCGGATGCCTGATCGGCCTTTATGTAAATGAAATGAGCCTTTCCGCTAATCGCTCATAAAGCCCGGCTAGCGCTCGTCCTCACGAATCACGTCAGCTCCATCGGGGACTTCAAATTCAAAACGCTCGTCGTCAATATCTTCATTGCGCTCGGCATTGCTGAAGATAATCGATGTGCGTTGGCCGGTGCTATCGGTCATCCATAGCTCGGTGAGCATATCACCATCAAAGGTCATGCGAAGCTGCTCAAACAAAGTATCCGCGGACGTGGGCACTAGCGTGAAGATATCATCACCGCCGTCGTCCTCGTACTCGACATCGTAATTTTCGGTCAGCTCGCTAACCCGTCCTGATAGCAACAATGCGGGAGTATGAGTCACCCGCTCGTCCAGCGCCTGGACCGTCACTTGCTCAAGATCCGGATCGTAGAGATACACCTCATCACCGTCCGATACCACGGTTTGCGCATAAGGCGCTTCCACTTCCCAGCGCAACATACCAGGGCGCGACAGCCACATTTCGCCACGCGCTTCCTGCAAGCGGTCACCGCTGCCATCGAGTATTTCTTGCTCAAACGATGCCTGATAGCTTTCCAGCGGATCAAGCCGTTCGGTTAGCCGCTCAGCGGCCTCGTTGGCAATGGCCAGCGGGGCGGTGAAGGTTAATCCTAATGCGCTGGCAGCCAGTAGTAATGATGAAGGACGTCGAGTTTGCGTATCGCTCATGCGATCTCCCTAGGCAACCTTGCCAGTGAACAATGAACTTAGCCGGTCATATGGCTAGTAAAAAAGCGGATAAAGAGTGAACGTGGGGGCTAGCATAACCGTTCGTGTAGCCATTAAGACGCGCGTCCCGCTACCAAGTTTCATCGGCAGCGGGATTTCCACGCTAATTGCACGATTGGCTTAATGGCCAACAGGCGGTGGCGCCAGCACCTCCCGGGCGCCGTTGGTACCCATCGATGACACCACGCCCGCACCTTCCATGGCCTCCACGAGGCGAGCGGCACGGTTATAGCCAATTTTAAAGCGCCGCTGCACTGCGGAAATCGATGCTTTACGCGTTTGCGTGACAAACTGAACGGCTTCATCGTAAAGCGCGTCCTGCTCGGCGTCATCGCCATCGACTCCCTCGGCCTCAAGCCCAGCTAACGCGTCTGCCGAAACACCGCCCGATAAAATCTCTTCGATATATTCCGGCTCACCGCGGCGCTTCCAGTCTTCCACCACACGATGTACCTCATCGTCGTCGACAAAAGCCCCGTGGATACGATTGGGCGGCCCCGACCCGGCGGGCAAGTACAGCATATCGCCATGCCCCAGCAGGCTTTCCGCGCCGCCCTGGTCCAAGATCGTGCGCGAATCAATCCGCGATGACACCTGGAAGGCCATCCGCGAGGGAATATTGGCCTTGATCAAACCAGTGACCACGTCCACCGACGGGCGCTGAGTGGCAAGTATCAGGTGGATCCCTGCCGCACGGGCTTTTTGCGCCAGGCGAGCAATGAGCTCTTCGACCTTTTTGCCCACGATCATGAACATATCGGCGAATTCGTCGATCACCACCACGATGTAAGGCAGCTTCTCAAGTATCGGTGGCGTTTGGTGCATCTCCCAAGGCTGCGGCTCCCATAGCGGGTCAGCCACCTGGGCGCCAGCGCGCTCGGCTTCGTCCAGGCGGGCGTTAAAGCCGGCAATATTACGCACCCCCATAGCGGCCATCAGCTTATAGCGACGCTCCATTTCTGCCACACACCAGCGCAGGCTATTGGCTGCCTCTTTCATATCGGTAACTACCGGAGCCAACAGATGCGGAATACCGTCGTAGACAGATAGCTCCAGCATTTTTGGGTCGACCATGATCAGCTTTAGCTCATCCGGCGTGGCCTTGAGCAGCATCGAAATTAGCATGGCGTTGACGCCCACCGACTTGCCCGACCCCGTGGTACCGGCCACGAGCAAATGCGGCATTTTGCCGAGATTGGCGACTACCGGCCCGCCACCAATGTCCTGCCCCAGGGCCATGGTCAGCGGTGATTTTTCCTGTTGATAGCGTTCGGAATCAATGACTTCGCGTAGCCTGATCATTGCCCGATGGGGATTTGGTATCTCAATACCGACCGTCGGCCGCCCTGGAATCACCTCGACCACGCGTACGCTCTTGACCATCAACGAACGCGCCAAATCTTTGGCTAAGTTGCTGATTTTGGAAACTTTGACGCCCGCTGCGGGCTTAATTTCAAAGCGCGTAATCACTGGCCCGGGCCAGGTGTCGACCACTTCAGCTTTGACGCCATACTCGCGCAGGCGTACTTCAAGCAGCTCGGCCATATCCGCCAACTGCTCATCGGTATAGTTGGGCTGATGTGGCTCAGCCGGGGTCAGCAGGCGCAAGCTCGGCACGTCGCCTTCGGGGTCGGGTATGTGATCGAAGGAGGGACGCTGATTTTGCAGATGTTCCACCGTCCACAGCGTCGGCCCGTTATCGGCCTCCTCTTGCTCGGCGGCAACCTCCGGGCTGAAGGTCGGCTCATGACGCGCAGGCGGAGGCGTCGATGCTTCCGGTACCTCGTCGTCATCGCCCCATATCGGCTCGGGCACTACTTCAGGCACCCGATCCTTGTGCCGCTCGGCGTTCAATGACTCAGCGGCTTGTTCGGACGCTGCCTCATCCGGCACGGGTGCCCACGGCTTGTCCTCAGCGGCGGAGAGCGGTGCTGAAGAAGCCGGCACAGCCTCTGGTTCACGGCGCGAGGCGCGCAGCGGTAATGGCTCGCGGGACGCTTCGTCGGCAGGCGATGCAGGCGTGGCCGTAAAAGGTGACGCAGCCGTCGAATCAGCGCTGTGATCACGTGCCGATGGTTCAATCTCGTGCGTTGCCTGCTGGCTGGCCGGTGGCGCAGTGGTCGGCAACTGTTCAGTGGCTGCGTCTGTTTCAGTAGCGGCTTCTTTGGCTATCTCTGGAGGCGTCGCCTGGGCGCGCGGCGCTGTCTTGAAAGCCGTGGCAGAAGGTGCTCGTGCGGCCGTCCAGGGGATAGACGTGTCCGTGACGTTATCACGGCCTGCTTGGTTGTCTTCCTCCATGTCGGTCGACATCGCAGGTTCGCGGCGTTTATCGCGACTGCTGCTCTCGGCCTTAGGCTCGGGCGCTGCTTTACGTTGCGTGGGCTCTGGGACAGGTCGCGCTGCCGCTCGCTGCTTGGCTCGCTCACGGCGCGCCTGGCGACGCGCCGACCACCAACCACTCAAACGGCACAGGCGGCGGCCCACCTCATCGGCGACCTGCAGCCAGGACATGCCACTAAACAGCGGAAAACCGCTCAAAATCAGCGCAGCGGCAATCAACCCTACGCCGCCGCTGTTGACCAGCGGGCGTAGCGCACCCACCAGCCCTTCACCCAAAATACCTCCAGAGGCATAGGGCAGCAGGCTATCGGGGTTATAAAAATGCAGCGCGCCGAGCATGGTGGTGCCAAACATCAGCAGCATCAGCCCCCCGGCGCGCACCGCTACGGCCACCGGGTCCAGCTCAAAGCGCACCTGGCGGGAGCGAACCAGCCACCAGGCCAAATAGCCGACCATGCCTGGCCACCAGAGCGCACTGGCCCCCAGGAGCGAATAGAGGACGTCAGCAAGCCAGGCACCCACTGGCCCCATCCAGTTGCTGACCGCGGTTTCCGGCCCTTGGGATGACCAGCCGGGATCCGCTGGCGAATAACTAAACAGCGCCAGTAATAAAAATGTACATATCGCCAACAGCGCCACCACCACGCCATCGCGTGCGGCGCCCTGCAGGCGTAACCCAACCCGACGAGCTTTGTCCTTGGCGGCGTTGACCCGACCCGAAGACCCACTTTGGCGCGTGTTACGCTGTGTTCGCTTGTCGACCGCTTTATTCAATTTCAAGCGACTCTCCCTTTTGCACCCGATGGCGTCGTTAATCCACTTGCGAGTTTGTATCATACCGAGCATCCTGCTGCCGTCACAGGGTCGTTGATCCGCACTTGTTATCGCTGCTAATGACCGGAGCACTCCATGCTACCCTGGCTTTCCTCGCCAATGCCTCACTTTCCCCCCGTCACCTCGGCGCTGGGTTCGCCTAACGGCCTGCTCGCAGCGGGCGGCGAATTAACCCCCGATTGGCTGGTGGAAGCGTATCGGCACGGCATCTTTCCATGGTACAGCGATAACGACCCCATTCTATGGTGGAGCCCTGATCCCCGCATGATACTCCTACCTGAACAATTTAAGCAGCGCCGCAGCTTAACAAAAAAGCTGCGCAATGCGGGATTTGAGATCACCGTCGACCAACATTTTGAACAAGTGATCGACGCCTGCGCCGCGCCACGGGACGAAGAACTGGGCACCTGGATTACCGATGACATGTATCACGCCTACTGTGACCTCAAAGCCCAGGGCATTGCCCACAGTATCGAGGTGCACCATCACCAGCGCTTGGTGGGCGGCCTTTATGGTGTCGCTATGGGGCCGGTGTTTTTCGGTGAGTCGATGTTTTCCCGCGTTCCCGACGCCTCAAAAGTGGCTTTAGCGCACCTGGTCCGCGCCATGCGCGACCACGGCGGCAAGCTCATCGACTGCCAAATGCATACACCGCACTTGGCAAGCCTAGGCGCAACAACAGTCGCCCGAGCGACATTCATCAGCTATCTTGAAAAGTGGTTGCCAAGCTCTGCGTTTAGCTTTGCAACACCACCGGAGAACGCGCCCGTTGTGCCGCCTTCTCCGTGGCTATCGGCTATCGCCTGACGCAATTTACCGGTATCTATTTTACAAGCACCTTTTTTACAGGCTAACGGTGCCAACGCTAACGGAACCAGGAGGCAAACTGTGAGCAGCAACGCTCCCCGCCGGCTTGTACGCGATTTGCGCTTCTTTTTGACAGTGCCCCACGCCTGTAGCTATCTGCCCGACAAAGAAGCCACCACGCTGTTCCTGGACCCTCAGGAATCGCCCATGCCCGGTGTCTATGACTCCTTGTCCCTGCTCGGGTTTCGGCGCAGCGGTCGACATTTATACCGTCCCCATTGCGAAGGCTGTAACGCTTGCCGCTCCGTACGCGTGCCGGTCGAACGCTTTAGCCCGAACCGAACGCAGCGGCGAATCACCCGGCGCAATGCGGATATCACCACGCGCATCACCAAAGCATACTTTGATGCGCGCCATTACGCGCTTTACGCTGACTATATTAACCACCGCCATGCCGATGGCGACATGTACCCCCCAAGCCATGAACAGTATCGAACGTTTTTGACCCTGGACGAACCCTATGCTCAATTAATGGAGCTTTATCTTGAGGATCGCCTGATTGGAGTGGCTGCCTTCGACCAGCTTGAGCACGGTCTTTCAGCGATTTATACCTTTTTCAGCGTCGACGAATCCCTGGATAAGCGCTCGCTGGGCACTCTGGCTATATTACGGCTCATCGACTTGGCCCGCGACAAGCAACTGCCCCACCTTTACCTGGGTTACTGGATAGAAGCGTGTCGAAAAATGCGCTATAAGCAGAATTTTACCCCCCTTGAGGTGCTCGACGGCCGCCAGTGGCGAGAATTAATTCGCTAATCAGCCACGCTTTTTTGCCTTGACGCCAGGCTTACGGCACAATATAGCGCTATTCGAGGTGGTGCTGGCTATCAGGCACCGCATGCCCAGTCGTTTTGAGCACACCTATTACGTTGAATTAAGTGAGGAACTGCCTATATGGCACGCGAAGATCATATTGAAATGGAAGGCGTTATTGTCGATACCCTGCCCAACACCATGTTCCGTGTTGAGCTGGAAAACGGTCACGTCGTTACAGCGCATATCTCTGGCAAAATGCGCAAAAACTACATCCGCATCCTGACCGGCGATAAAGTAAAAGTTGAGCTCACGCCTTACGATCTCTCCAAAGGCCGCATCGTTTACCGCTCACGCTAACAGCGCCCAGCACGGCGTGAATCAGCGCCCTGCCCTCTTTTACTCGTCCAGCGCTACCGATGCCTGCCTGCCAAAACGACAACGCCCCGTCAATGACAGGGCGCTGCGTAGAAGTCTGGATAGCTAAGCGCCCATTAGGGCGCATCGGCCATTTCCGACTCGGTTGACAAGCGTAACTCGCCTTCCTCCAAGCTGACGTGCACGATCCCGCCCTGCTCGGCAAGCTCGCCAAACAGAATCATCTCTGCCAGCGGCTTTTTGAGCTTCTCTTGGATCAAGCGCGCCATCGGGCGTGCCCCCATGTCCGGATCGTAGCCTTGATCCGCCAGCCAATCGCGCGCCATATCGTCGACTTCCAACTGAACGCGCTTCTCGTCCAACTGTGCTTGTAGCTCGATCAGGAACTTGTCGACAACGTTGCGGACTACCGAAGTCGGTAGCGAATGGAACTGGATAATGCCGTCCAGGCGGTTGCGGAATTCCGGCGAGAAGGTACGGCGAATGACTTCCATCGCATCGGTCGAATGGTCCTGATGCTGGAAACCGATCGAGCGGCGCGATGCCTGCTCGGCCCCGGCATTGGAGGTCATGATCAGGATAACGTGACGGAAGTCTGCTTCGCGGCCGTTGTTATCGGTCAGGCGGCCGTGGTCCATCACCTGCAGCAGCAGGTTGAAGACTTCCGGGTGCGCTTTCTCGATCTCATCCAACAGCAGCACGCAGTGCGGCTGCTTGGTGACGGCTTCAGTCAGCAGGCCGCCCTGATCGTAGCCAACATAGCCCGGAGGCGCACCGATCAGGCGTGACACGGTATGCCGCTCCATGTACTCCGACATATCGAAACGCACAAGCTCAATACCCATGATATGCGAGAGCTGCTTGGCCACTTCGGTTTTACCTACCCCCGTCGGCCCAGCAAACAGGAAGCTGCCCACCGGCTTGTCGGGCGACTTCAAGCCAGCACGCGACAGTTTAATGGCAGCAGACAGCGTATCGATGGCCTCGTCCTGACCAAATACCAGCATTTTCAAGTCGCGGTCGAGTTTTTCAAGCAGCTTGCGATCCGAACTGGACACGCTCTTCGGCGGAATGCGGGCAATCGATGCCACAACCGCTTCCACCTGCTCCACATCGATGGTCTTGGCGCGCACTTCAGGCGGTAGCAGACGCTGGTGGGCACCGGCTTCATCAATCACGTCGATGGCTTTATCCGGTAGGTAGCGGTCGTTGATATAGCGATCCGCCAGACGCGCCGCGCTTTCAAGCGCCCCATCGGTATATTTAAGTTCGTGGTGTTCTTCAAACCGCGAACGCAGCCCCTGAAGAATCTTGATGGTATCTTCCACCGACGGCGCCATCACATCGACTTTCTGGAAGCGACGCGCCAAGGCACGGTCTTTCTCAAAGATACCGCGGAATTCTTGGAAGGTAGTCGAGCCAATGCAGCGCAGCTCGCCCGAGGAAAGCAGCGGTTTGAGCAGGTTAGAGGCATCCATCACACCGCCAGACGCCGCACCCGCACCAATCACGGTATGTATCTCGTCGATAAACAATACCGCATTGGGCTGCTTACGTAGCTCGCCGAGCAGGCTCTTCAGGCGCTTCTCGAAGTCACCACGGTACTTTGTACCGGCCAGCAGTGCGCCCATATCCAGCGAATACACCACCGCATCGGCGATAACATCAGGGACGTCTTCTTCGACGATGCGCTTGGCTAACCCTTCAGCAACGGCCGTCTTGCCAACACCGGCTTCGCCGACCAGCAGCGGGTTGTTTTTGCGGCGACGGGCAAGAATCTGCACCACGCGCTCAAGCTCGTGATCGCGACCGATCAAGGGGTCGATTTTGCCCAGCCGCGCCTGCTCGTTGAGGTTGGTGGCATAGCCGGTAAGCGGGTGAGCCGCGCCTTCGGCGCTGCCTTCCTCGGCTTCTTCGCCTTCCTGCTGGGAAGGCGATGGTGAAGGGCCATGCCCCGCGACCTTAGAGATGCCATGCGCGATGTAGTTAACCGCGTCTACCCGGGCAACATTCTGCTGCTTGAGGAAATAAACCGCTTGGCTTTCCTGCTCAGAGAAAATCGCCACCAGTACGTTCGCGCCGGTAACTTCACTTTTACCAGACGACTGTACGTGGAAAACGGCGCGCTGGAGCACCCGCTGAAAGCCCAGTGTCGGCTGCGTTTCGCGGTCGCCTTGGCCTTCAGGAATCAGAGGAGTGGTCGAGTTGATGAAGTCCTGCAAATCGGACCGCAGCTTGTCGAGGTTTGCCCCACAGGCTTTCAATACATCCAACGCCGAAGCGTTGTCCAAGAGCGCGAGCAACAGGTGCTCGACGGTCATGAACTCATGACGCTTGGAGCGCGCCACGGTGAAAGCCGTGTTCAGGGTCAGTTCAAGTTCTTTGCTCAGCATGGCAGTCCCCTTTTCGCTACACCCTAGGGCATATCGCCACCTAGGACTTGCGTCGGATCAGTTTAATCGACCGGCACTTTCAAACATCGGGTACAAATCGAACAGTTGCAAGCCCACCTACCGATTTTTTTCAACGCTCTCAATCGGCGGCTTCAATGTCGCTCATTAAAGGATGCTCGCACTCACGGGCGTATTCATTCACTTGGTAACTTTTAGTTTCAGCAATATCGCGGGTAAACACACCACAGGTAGCTTTCCCCTGAGTATGCACCGCTAACATCACCTGGACGGCTTTTTCACTGTCCATGTTAAAGAAGCCTTGCAGCACTTCGATGACAAACTCCATCGGCGTAAAGTCATCGTTGTGAAGCACCACCTTAAATAGCGGCGGCTGAGCCAGCTCAGGCTCGGCAGACTGCACCGTCAGGTCGTCATCGTATTCAGGCATATCGGGGCGCGTCATGCCCGCTTCAAGCGAAGACGCCTCCGGGTATGAACTGTCGGTATGGGGCATAAGCAGCAAGGTTTATCATCTCTCGGCCGACGGGCAACGTCCTAGGTAGCGATGTGCTATATAGTCAGACGTGCGCAATCAGCAAGGGTTCATGGAAAAATCAAAATTATCACATCGTGCCGGACAAAAAACCCCCGCCCGACAAGCGGGCGAGGGCTTAACGCTACGGAATCGAACTGCGTTAGTCGGCAGCGACCATCGCCAATGCGTTGTTGAGCGTTTTACTCGGGCGCATGGCTTGGCTAGCCCGTTCGCCACTTGGACGGAAATAACCTTCAATATCAACTGGCTGCCCTTGAACGCTGTTGAGCTCATCAACAATCGTCGCTTCGTTGGCTTTGAGCGTTTCCGCCAGACGTGCAAACAGCGTCTTCATCTCGGCATCTTCGTCTTGCGCGGCCAGTGCTTCTGCCCAGTATAGCGCCAAGTAGAAGTGACTGCCTCGGTTGTCCAATTCGCCTACCTTACGCGACGGTGACTTATTGCTGTCCAGGAACTGACCGTTGGCTTCATCAAGCGCATTAGCCAACAGCTTAGCGCGGGCATTACCAAAGGTGCTGCCCAAGTGTTCAAGCGACGCCGCCAGGGCCAAGAATTCGCCCAGTGAATCCCAGCGCAGGTGATTCTCTTCCAGGAACTGCTGGACGTGCTTCGGCGCAGAACCGCCCGCACCCGTCTCAAACAGCCCACCGCCATTCATCAGCGGTACAATCGAGAGCATCTTGGCGCTGGTGCCCAGTTCCATAATCGGGAACAGGTCGGTTAGGTAGTCGCGCAGTACGTTACCGGTGACCGAAATGGTGTCTTCGCCCTTGCGAATACGCTCAAGCGATACCTTCATGGCCTCCACCGGCGACAGAATTCGAATATCCAGGCCGTTGGTGTCGTGGTCTTTCAGGTAGGTTTCGACTTTGTTGATCAGTTGCGCATCGTGAGCACGGTTGGCGTCGAGCCAGAAAATCGCCGGCGAGCCGCTTTCCCGCGCCCGGGTCACTGCCAGTTTGACCCAATCCTGGATCGGCGCGTCCTTGGTCTGGCACATGCGCCAGATATCGCCCGCTTCAACGTCGTGGCTAAACAGCGTGTGGCCGTTTTCGTCGGTCACTACCACGGTGCCATCGGCAGGAATCTGGAAGGTCTTGTCGTGGGAGCCGTACTCTTCCGCTTTCTGGGCCATCAAACCAACGTTAGGCACGCTGCCCATGGTGGTCGGGTCGAAAGCACCATTTTTCTTGCAGTCTTCAATCACTGCCTGATAAATGGTCGCATAGCAGCGATCCGGAATTACCGCCTTGGTATCCTGCAGCTCGTCGTTAGCGTTCCACATCTTGCCCGAATCGCGAATCATCGCGGGCATCGAGGCGTCGATAATCACGTCGCTGGGTACGTGCAGGTTGGTAATACCTTTGTGCGAGTTGACCATCGCCATCGGTGGACGCTCTTTGTAGAGCGCCTCGATATCGGCCTTGATGGTTGCCTGCTGTTCAGCGGGCAGCTTTTCAATCGCGCTGTAAAGATCGCCAATACCGCTATTGGGATTGAAGCCCGACAGTTTAAGCGCGTCGGCGTGCTTTTCGAGAACGTCTTTGTAGAATTCCTCTACCACCATGCCAAACATGATCGGGTCGGAAACCTTCATCATGGTGGCTTTCAGGTGCAGGGAAAACAGCACGTTATCTTTCTTGGCGTCTTTGATCTGGCTGTCGATAAAATTGCGCAGGCGGCGGCTGCTCATGCAGGCCGCGTCGATCACCTCTCCTTCCTGCACGGCAAGGCCTTCTTTCAAAACGGTGTGAGTACCGTCTTTCTGGGCCAGATCGATCTTGAGCTTGCTGGCGTTTTTAATCACCGTGGACTGCTCGCTGGCGTAGAAATCGCCTTCGCTCATGTGAGCCACGTGCGACTTCGAATCAGCGCTCCACTCGCCCATACGATGCGGGTATTTACGCGCGTAGTTCTTAACCGACTTCGGCGCACGGCGATCAGAGTTACCCTCGCGCAGTACCGGGTTGACCGCACTGCCCTTGGCCTTGTCGTAACGCGCCTTGATCGAGGTTTCCTCGTCGTTCTTCGGCTCGTCCGGGTAGTCGGGCAGCGGGTAGCCCTGGCTCTGAAGCTCTTTGATGGTCGCCTTCAACTGCGGGCCTGATGCACTGATATTGGGCAGTTTGATGATATTGGCTTCAGGCGTGGTGGCCAATTGGCCAAGCTCGGCCAGGTCATCGCTGACGCGCTGTTCATCGCTGAGCAGATCAGGGAATTGGGAAAGCACGCGGGCAGCGAGAGAAATATCGCGCGTCTCAACGATAATGCCCGCCGAGTCGGTAAAGGCATCAATAATCGGTAACAACGAATAGGTCGCGAGCGCGGGGGCCTCGTCGGTGAGCGTATAAATGATCTTCGGCGTTTTGGACATTTTTGCGTTAACCTCTTTTCTCTGTCGCTGTGATTATAAATTCTTAAGCGTCGCGGCTCATTGAGCAAGAAACCTTATCGCGAAGCGTGCGGAGCTTTTGGTAGCTCCTCCCATCACATGGTGATTAATAAAAGCCACAAGGTGGTTTATCGGTGGTGGTGACGACGACCCCAGCGGTCACGCAGGAGTATACCAGCGCTGCACTTTAACCGCATGAGCGATTGTCGACAAATCAAGGGCAGCCCAAACGAGACAATGAGCAACCTATATTTACTGCATAAACCCTACCGCATGCTGTCCCAGTTCACCGACCCCCAGGGCCGCGCCACCCTGGCGGATGTGATTGACGTGCCAGACGTTTATGCCGCCGGTCGGCTCGACTACGACTCGGAAGGCCTGCTGCTGCTCAGCGATGATGGCAGCCTGATTCACCGCATTGCCCATCCGCGCCATAAACAACCGAAAACCTACTGGGTTCAGCTCGAAGGGCGAATCGACGACGACGCCCTACACGCGCTGAAAAGCGGCGTGGCGCTAAAAGACGGGCCCACGCTGCCTGCCAAGGCGCGGCGTATCGACCCACCCAACATCGCCCCGCGCCACCCGGCCATTGACCCTAAGCGCCACCCATCCACCAGCTGGCTGGAGCTGACAATCAGCGAAGGCCGCAACCGCCAGGTGCGACGCATGACCGCCCACGTCGGCTTCCCCACGCTGCGTCTGATTCGCGCTGCAATCGGCCCTTGGCAGTTGGGCGAACTGGCGCCAGGCGAATGGCGTCACGAAACCCTGCATGCGCCGCGCGCGGCGAAGCCCAATCAGCGCCCAACCCAGCGCAAACGGCCCGCATCAGGGCGCAAGCGGTCATGAAACAGACGATTCACAGCACAGCGGCCTGCGTAATTCAACAGGGCGAACGCTTTCTAATGGTCGAGGAAGCCCGCGGCGGCCCTACCACCGTGTTCAACCAGCCGGCCGGGCATATCGAACCCGGCGAAGGGCCTATCACCGCCATCTTGCGCGAGGTCGCCGAAGAAACCGCTTGGCAGGTCACGCTCACCGGCTACCTGGGGCTTTACATTTTCCATACGCCCCAGGGAAAAACCTTTCACAGCCACGGCTTTATCGCCACGCCCAAGACGTTTCTGGATACCCCGCTGGATCGTGACATTACCGCCACCCACTGGCTGACACTGGATGAAATTCAGGCGCTCAATCACGCTGGGCGATTGCGCAGTCCTCTGGTGGTCACCCGCATTGAAGATGCCATGCAACACCACCATTACCCCCTAGAGGTAATCCGCGAGTGAAGCACTCGAAGCGCCATGGCTGCATCGTGTATAATCACCGCCCAATTGCATACCACTCCAACCGAGGATGGCGATGACATCCACCACTGGCACCTCCACGCCCACGGCGTCTGCGACCGGCAAAGTGATTGTCGGCATGTCCGGCGGCGTTGACTCTTCCGTATCGGCCTTGTTGTTACTACAACAGGGCTACGACGTGGAAGGCCTGTTCATGAAAAACTGGGACGAAGACGACGGCACGGAGTACTGCACGGCGAAGGAAGACCTCGCCGACGCCGAAGCGGTGTGCGCCAAGCTTGGCATTAAGCTGCATACGGCCAATTTTGCCGCCGAATACTGGGATAACGTTTTTGAGCACTTTCTCGCCGAGTACAAAGCGGGCCGTACACCTAATCCGGATATTCTGTGCAACCGCGAAATAAAATTTAAAGTGTTTCTTGAATACGCGGAGATGCTCGGCGCGGAGAAAATCGCCACCGGTCACTATGTTCGTGAAGGCACCCGGGAAGGTCGCCCCCGCCTGTTAAAAGGCCTGGACGGCAACAAGGACCAGAGCTACTTCCTGCATGCCGTGCCCGAAGCTGCCATTGCGCGCACGCTATTTCCGGTGGGTGAGCTGGAAAAGCCTGCGGTGCGCGCGCTGGCCGAGCAGCACGATCTAATCACCGCCAAGAAGAAAGACTCCACCGGCATCTGCTTTATCGGCGAACGCCGCTTTCGCGACTTTCTCAAGCAATACCTGCCCGCCCAGCCCGGCACCATCGAAACCCCCGAGGGCGATGTGATCGGCGAGCATATGGGGCTGATGTATTACACCCTCGGCCAACGCCAGGGGCTCGGCATTGGCGGCTTGGCCAACTATTCCGAAGACCCGTGGTATGTCGCCCAGAAAGATCTGGAACGCAACGTGCTGGTAGCCGTGCAAGGTAAGCATCATTCGCTGCTCTATAGCGATGCGCTGGTCACCGAGCCGATGGACTGGGTCGCCGGTGAGCCACCGGTCACCCAAGGGCGCTTCACGGCTAAAACCCGCTACCGCCAGAGCGATCGAGGCTGCGAGATAATTGCCAAGCCTGATGGCAGCGTCGAGGTACATTTCGACGATCCCCAACGCGCCGTAACCCCAGGTCAGTCGCTCGTTCTCTACGACGGCGATATTTGCCTGGGCGGCGGTGTGATTCACTCCACATGGAAGGCAACCGAGGCAGCCACATGAGCCCTACCACGCCCATTCATCGCGCGCCGGAAACCCCGGCCGCGCGCCAAGCACTGGCGCTAGCAGGGGTCTTTCAGGCCGCAAGCCTGGTGGACGAACTGGCCCGCACGGGCCAAGTAGAGCCGCGCGCCTGGGAAACGCTTATCCAAGCGACTAGCGACCCTAACCCGGAAAGTTTTGAAGCAATCTACGGCGGCCACCCCAACAACCTGCGCCAGGGATTGGATACTCTCGAAATGCTGGTCGGCCGGGAACAGGCCAATCCGGTGGTGCTACGCTATGGCTTTTCGATACTGCTATTGATGAACAAGCTGCGCAACAACCGCAACATGATGGATACCCTGGGGCAGAAGTTGAGCCATATACAAGGTCAGGCGGAACACTTTGGTGCCACCCATGAAAACGTGGTCGCAAGTCTGGGCGAAGCCTACCAGGAGACCATCTCGACGTTTAAAAACCGCATTGTGGTTCAGGGCGACCCCTCGCTGTTGCAAACCCGCATGATGCCCGAGCGTGTGCGCGCCTGTTTGATGGCCGGCATTCGTTTTGCGCTGCTATGGCATCAGCAAGGCGGCCGACGCTGGAAACTGATGTTCCAACGCAAAGCCCTGCGTCGCGCGCTGGATGACTTGAAATAACGTCCCTTTACCCCTAATCGCTTTCAGAACTGGAAACCAAGCCATGCAACTCTCTGCTTTGACCGCTCTTTCCCCCGTTGACGGCCGCTACGCCAGCAAAGCCGCCGCGCTGCGCGAACATTTCAGCGAATTCGGCCTGATCCGCGCTCGGGTCATCGTGGAAGTCCGCTGGCTGCAGCGGCTCGCCGAACACAACCAAATCGTCGAAGTACCGCCGCTTTCCGCCCAGGCGACGGCGTTTCTTGAAGCGTTGATCCGCGACTTTTCCGTGGCCGACGCTGAGCGTATCAAGGACATTGAGCGCACCACCAACCACGACGTCAAAGCGGTGGAGTACTTTCTCAAAGAGAAAATTGCCGACAACAGCGAACTGCATGCGGTGACTGAATTCATCCACTTTGCCTGCACCTCGGAAGACATCAACAACCTGTCCTACGGCGTAATGCTGGCCGATGGCCTCCAAGCATTGCTACCCGTCATGCATAACGTTGCCGACGATATCACCGCACTGGCCATCACCCATGCCGGCCAACCGATGCTGTCGCGCACCCACGGGCAAACCGCCAGCCCCACGACGCTTGGCAAGGAAATGGCCAACGTGGCTTATCGCCTCAAGCGCCAGCTCAAGCAGATCGAGCGCGTCGAGATTCTGGGCAAAATCAACGGCGCCGTGGGCAACTACAACGCTCATCTGGCGACCTATCCCGAAATCGACTGGGAAGCCAATGCGCGAACTTTCGTGGAAGGCCTGGGGCTGAGCTTCAACCCCTACACCACCCAGATCGAACCCCACGACTACATCGCCGAGCTATTCGACGCCATCTGTCGCTTCAACACCATCCTGATCGATTTTGACCGCGACGTCTGGGGCTACATTTCGCTTGGCTACTTCAAGCAGCGCACCGTGGAAGGTGAAATCGGCTCGTCGACCATGCCGCACAAGGTCAACCCCATCGACTTTGAAAACTCGGAAGGCAACCTTGGCTTGGCCAACGCGGTACTCGGCCACCTGGCGCAAAAGCTGCCGATCTCGCGCTGGCAGCGCGATTTGACCGATTCCACCGTGCTGCGCAACCTGGGCGTGGGCCTGGCCTACGGGCTGATTGGCTATCACGCCAGCCTCAAGGGCATCAGCAAGCTGGAAGCCAATCCTGAACGTCTGGACAGCGACCTGGACAACAGTTGGGAAGTGCTCGCCGAGCCGATTCAAACCGTCATGCGCCGCTACGGTATTGAAAAGCCTTACGAAAAGCTCAAAGAGTTGACCCGGGGCAAGCGCATCGACCAGGCTGGCTTTGCCGCCTTTATCGATACCCTGGCGCTACCCGACGACGTCAAAACCGAGCTGAAGGCAATGTCACCGGCAAGTTACATCGGCGACGCCGAAGCCCAGGCAAATGCGCTACGTCAACGATTGGATGCACTATAATCCGGTTTTGGCCCTTACATCGGTTTTAACCAACTGCTTACACTGCGAATCTTCGCGCTAGGATAACGTCATGCACCCTTCCGATAAGCCACTTACCTTGCTAGGCGACTTGACCCCAGCAGAATTCTTGGCGAGCTACTGGCAACAAAAACCGCTGCTGATCCGCGGGGCAATGCCTGACTTTATCAGCCCCATCGAACCCGACGAGCTGGCAGGACTTGCCTGCGAGCCCGGCATAGAGGCGCGTCTGGTGGAAGAAAAAGGCCCCAACGGCGCATGGGAGGTATCCCACGGGCCTTTCGATGAAGCCACCTTTGAGCGCCTGCCCAACGGCCACTGGAGTCTGTTGGTTCAAGCCGTGGATCACTATCTGCCGTCGGTGGCCGCCCTGTTGGATGAATTCGATTTTCTGCCCCGCTGGCGACTAGACGACGTGATGATCAGCTATGCTCCGCCCGGCGGCAGCGTCGGTCCCCATGTCGACCAGTACGATGTGTTCCTGTTTCAGGCCAGTGGCCAACGCCGCTGGCAACTGGGTGGCCAACCCGGTGATGACGCGCCGATTATTCAGGGCATTGACCTGCGTATCCTGGAAACCTTCGCGGTTGAAGAAGACTCCGACTGGGTGTTGGAACCCGGCGACATGCTCTACTTACCGCCAGGCTGGGCCCATCACGGCGTTAGCCAAACGGAAGACTGCATGACCATGTCGGTAGGCTTCCGCGCACCCTCGGCCGACGAAGCGGTCACGTCCTACGCCGATTTCCTGGGCGAACAGCTGCCCGCCTCCCTGCGCTACGCCGACCCCGAACTCACGCCCGCAGAACACAGCGGCGAGCTCGACGATGCCGCAGTAGAGCGTATGCGCCAGCTAATCGTGTCGACGCTGGATAATCCACAGCAAATCGCCCAGTGGTTCGGCCGCGTGATGACTCAACCCAAGTATGTCGACCAAGTCGTACCGCTTGACCCTCCCATGACCGAAGCCAACCTTGTTGCTCAGCTACAAGAAGGCGAGCCGCTATACCACATGCCCGGCTCACGCTTCGCCTGGCGCAGCGAGGGTAACGCCACCACGCTGTTCGCCGACGGTGAAGGCTATGCCTGCTCGGAAGCGCTGGCACAGCGCCTGGCGTCAACCGCACCGCTTCACGAGGATGTGCTGGAATTGCCAGGCGCCAAATCGCTCATTACCCAGTTGGTCAACGCCGGCAGCCTAAGCTGGTTACATGACGACGATGGCGACGACGACGAATAACATGCCCCGCGACGCTCTACCGGTGAATATCCAAGAGGGTGAATGGTCGTTGCTCGGCAACATCGCAAGCCCTATTCGCCGCGTAGTGTTCATCGACGAACAGCAGGTGCCCCAAGACGAAGAATGGGACGGCCAGGACCCAGCCTGCCGTCACTTTGTTGCCTATCTTAACGACCAACCAGTAGGCACCGCGCGGCTACTGCCCGACGGCCATATTGGCCGCGTGGCAGTGCTTGCCGAGGCACGCGGATCAGGCATCGGCGGCCAATTAATGGCCGCCGCCATCGCCTGTGCCCAGCGTCTTGGCCACCCTCAAGTAGCGCTCAGCGCGCAGCTCCATGCGCTGGCGTTCTACGAACGGCTCGGCTTCACCGCCCACGGCGACATCTTCATGGACGCAGGCATTCCCCATCGTGAGATGACCCTTACCCTCAGCCCATCGCCTGCTCGCTAGTTGCGAAATTCCACTACACAATCCCACCGCTTTGTTACCCGGCTGTAGTCGGGCTACAACGCTGCCTGCCCCCAAGTGTCAATTGTTGCCTACCTCGCCTTCGGGGATAGTGGTTTTACTGCAGTGCCACATGGCCTGCCCGAAATCACCGCGCTTACGACGTTCTATTAAGAGACTTATTTCTTAAAGACACGCCAAGCGAATTGAACGATGCTGAAAATGACTTCGCAGGTGCAGCATAAGAAACTGCTAACGTGCGCATCGTTATCACAACCCCGGAGGGATTAGCTCATGACTGGACTACTTGAAGAGATCAAGGCACTGGCCCAACTACGCGAAGCACAAGGCGGCAAATGGGACAACATCAAGCCTGAATACGCCGCGCGTATGCGTGCCCAGAACCGCTTTCACACCGGCCTGGACATCGCCCGCTACACCGCCAAGATCATGCGCGACGACATGGCCGCCTACGATGCCGACACCGCCAACTACACCCAATCACTAGGTTGCTGGCACGGCTTTATCGGCCAGCAGAAGATGATTTCCATCAAGAAGCACTTCGGCACCACCAAACGCAGCTACCTCTACCTCTCCGGCTGGATGGTTGCCGCCCTGCGCTCCGAGTTCGGCCCGCTGCCCGACCAGTCCATGCACGAGAAAACCTCGGTCGCCAATCTGATCGAAGAGCTCTACACCTTCCTCAAGCAGGCCGATTCGTGGGAGCTCAACCACCTCTTCCGCGCGCTGGACGACGCCAAAGAGGCTGGCGTCAAAGCCAAGGAGCAGGAACTGATCAGCCAGATCGACAACCACGAAACCCACATCGTGCCGATCATTGCCGACATCGACGCTGGCTTTGGCAACGCCGAGGCCACCTACCTGCTGGCCAAGAAGTTCATCGAAGCCGGTGCCTGCTGCATCCAGTTGGAAAACCAGGTATCCGACGAGAAGCAGTGCGGCCACCAGGACGGCAAGGTCACCGTGCCCCACGAAGACTTCATCGCCAAGATCAACGCCGTCCGCTACGCCTTCCTCGAGCTGGGCGTCGAAGACGGCGTCATCGTGGCACGTACCGACTCGCTGGGGGCGGGCCTTACCCAGAAGATCGCCGTGACCAACGAACCGGGCGACCTGGGCGACCAGTACAACAGCTTCCTGGATGGCGACGTGATCGAATCGGCCTCCGACATCAACAACGGCGACGTGGTCATCAAGCAGAACGGCAAACTGGTCAAGCCCAAGCGCCTGGCCTCCGGCCTTTACCAGTTCAAGCCCGGTACCGGCGAAGACCGCGTGATACTCGACTGCATCACCAGCCTGCAAAACGGCGCTGACTTGCTATGGATCGAAACCGAAAAACCCCACGTTGGCCAGATCGCGTCGATGGTCAACCGCATCCGCGAAGTCTGCCCAGATGCCAAGCTGGTCTACAACAACTCACCGTCGTTCAACTGGACGTTGAACTTCCGCCAGCAAGTGTTCGATGCCTGGGAAAAAGAAGGCAAGGACGTCTCGGCCTACGAGCGCGACAAGCTGATGAGCGTCGAGTACGACAACACTGAGCTTGGTCAGCTTGCCGACGAGTGGACGCGTAACTTCCAGCGCGACGGCGCGCGGGAAGCGGGCATCTTCCACCACCTGATTACCCTGCCCACCTACCACACCGCGGCGCTGTCTACCGACAATCTGGCTAAGGACTACTTCGGTGACGAAGGCATGCTGGCCTACGTCAAGAAAGTTCAGCGCGAGGAAATCCGCCAGGGCATCGCCACAGTTCGCCACCAGGACATGGCTGGCTCCAACATCGGCGATGATCATAAAGAGTTCTTCCACGGTGACGCCGCGCTGAAAGCAGGCGGCAAAGACAACACCATGAACCAGTTTGGCTAATACTCACCCCGAGCCAATTCGCTAGCCGTACCAACGCCCAGCAGGTTTGACCTTCTGGGCGTTTTTTTCACCTAGTTTTGCACACTATTTTCTTAATCAGCGACTACACTCGCTATCATTACTTTTATTCTCAACAAACTGCTTTGCAACCTGAGCAATATTGAGTATGTTGTTAACGAACACTGTTCTATAATTTAGTCACATGTCCCGTAGCTAACGGGTTGGCTAAGCGACCCTCTCGGAGGTTTCCATGAAGCGTTTACTCCCTATCGCCGCACTCAGCGTTCTCGTTCTCGCTGGTTGCGCCAATACATCGGGCTATTCGGGCGATGTGTACAGCGGTAATCAAGCCAAGACCAGCCAAAGTGTCAGGATTGGCACTATTGCGGCGGTACGTCCGGTAAAAATCCAAGCGGATAGCCGCACGGGCGGCCTGCTAGGCGGTGGCGGCGGCGCGATTATCGGCGGCCTGCTGGGTAACCAAGTAGGCGGCGGCTCTGGTCGGCAACTCGCCACCGTTGCTGGTGCGCTGGGTGGCTCCATTGCCGGTACCGCTGCCGAAGACCGCGCCAACCGTATTGACGCACTGGAAATGGAAATCCGCCTGGAAGACGGCAGCGATGTGGTTGTCGTTCAACGTGCTGACCGCGATTTCCAGCCCGGTCAAAAAGTTCGCCTGATTGGCAACGGCGCCAACGCAAGTGTCGCCCCCTACTAATTAGCGAAGCGTCGGTATAGCAAAGCGCCCCGCCAGCATCGCTGACGGGGCGCTTTTTGTTTCACCAACTTAATCCACGGACTGGCTTAATGAGGCGCTTTACTGGATGCCCAGTTAATCAGTTTAAATACCACCAAACCGATAATGCCCAGCAGAATGGCAACTAGCAGAACATCTACCGGGCGTACCAGCGTGGTCGCGCCCAGCACGGCCAGGGCCGATACCCACAGCCAGCGATTATCACCGTGGGTTTTCAGCGCAGCGGGCAGCATTTTATCCAGCCCAGCGCTCACGGTTTGCCAGCGCTGATTAACAAAATAACCAATCAGCACAAAGGCGATCAGCCAAATCAGTAATAAGGTCATGTCATGCTCCGTAGAAGGTGCGGCGGAAAAAGTGTTCGGCTAGGGTAGCCCTGCACAATCCAGGGCGCAATACCGCCAAAAGATGAGAGACGGAAAATCCCCTTCTACCCCCTGACAAGCCAGCGCTCACGCGTTACCATGTTGGGACATGCACTCACCGAAAGGTTATTTAATGCAAATTGCGCAAAACTCGGTTGTCGCGTTCCACTACACCTTAACCAATGATGAGGGTGAAGTGCTAGACAGTTCCGAAGGCCGCGAGCCACTCACCTACCTCCATGGTTCAGGCAACATTATTCCTGGCCTGGAAAAAGAGCTTGAAGGCCACGGTGCTGGCGAAAAGCTGAACGTTAAAGTGACCCCGGAAGAGGGTTACGGCGAAGTTCAGGAACAGCTCATGCAAGAAGTTCCGCGCGATGCTTTCCAAGGTGTTGAAAGCGTCGAGCCGGGCATGCAGTTCCAGGCGCAGACCCAAGGCGGCCCGCTAATGGTTACCGTTAAGAAAGTCGAAGGCGACACCGTCGTCGTCGACGGCAACCATCCGCTAGCCGGTCAGCACCTCAACTTTGACGTTGAAATCGCCGAAGTACGCGAAGCCAGCGAAGAAGAAGTTGAGCACGGCCATGTTCACGGCGAAGGCGGCGTAGAGCACTAAGCTCTTCCCCTGGGCTGTTCATCAGCCCACGCGTGACATGCGAAAAGGCGACCCAAGCGGTCGCCTTTTTTATGCTTTACTCCTCAGGAATCAATACCAGTTGGCCGTGACGAACGCTGCGCGATGAGGTCACTTCGGCAGCGAACTGTTTGAGCGCTGCACCCTGCCCCTTCAATAGCGCTACCTCCAGGCAACTGTCGTGATTAATATGCACGTGAAGCGTCGACAGCGTCAGGTCGTGGTGGTCATGGGAATGCCGCGTTAAGCGCTTGGAAAGCTCACGCGCGGCGTGGTCATAGACATATACCAACGCTCCCATACAGGGTGTCTCGGGGGCCGCTTCTTGCTTCACCTGGTTGAGTCCACTGCGGGCTAAATCGCGGATCGCTTCCGAGCGATTCTGATAGCCCCGCTCACGCATTAGCGTATCCACTTCTGCCAGCAATTCTTCGTCAAGCGTTACCGTTACTCGCTGCATGCACACCCCCTTCTAATGAAAATATGTGCGCCTTTCTGCCTCGCCAGTATGATGTTAATCTAAAAACATCATACCCAGTCGCTAATAAGGACACCGCCATGTCTCTCCCCTCCAAGGCTATTCTACTTGGCTTGGCGCTTGGTTGCGTCACCGGGGCGAACGCCGCCGAGACAAAACAGCAGCTCGTGATGGCCATTGGCGGAGAGCCGGAACAAGGCTTCGACCCGCTGCTCGGCTGGGGGCAGTATGGCAACCCGCTATTTCAATCGACATTGCTCTCGCGGGGTCGCGACTTATCCCCGCAGCCACAAGTGGCCACCGACTGGTCGCTGTCCGAGGACCGTCTGACCTGGACATTGACACTGCGCGATGACGTTCGTTTTGCCGATGGCACCCGACTTAACGCCGACGATGTCGCCTTTACCTTTAATGCTGCCGCCGAGGCCGGTGGCCGGGCTGACCTCAGCGCGCTGGAAAGCGCCGAGGCCATCGACTCACAAACCGTCACCCTGACGCTCCGCGAGCCGCGCATTACCTTTATCGACCAGCTAATGACCCTAGGAATCGTCCCCAGCGCCGCGCGCGACAACGGCTACGACGATAACTATGGCCGCGACCCGCTAGGTTCCGGGCCATATCGACTGGTGGAGTGGCAAGAGGGCGAGCAACTGATTGTCGAGCGTAACCCACACTTTTATGGCCCCACGCCGCCGTTTGAGCGGCTGGTGTTTTTGTTCACCGGCGAGGATACCACCCTGAATGCCGTTCGCGCAGGTGAAGTGGACCTGGCCGCCCTGCCGCCTGCACTTGCTAACCGGTTGCCCTCGCACATGCGCCGCGTGGTGATGGAGAGCGTCGATAACCGCGGCATTTTATTTCCCATGCAGCCCGACAACGGCGAAACCGCGGATAACGGCGCGCCCATCGGCAATGATGTCACTGCCGATATTGCCATTCGCCAAGCGATCAACCTGGCGCTCGACCGCGACACCCTGGTGGATGTGGCGCTCGAAGGCTACGGCCGCCCAGCGTTTGGCCCCGCCGACGGCCTGCCGTGGAGCGACTCCGACGAAACGCTGGATGCCCCCGATCTCGAACGTGCAGCGGCGTTACTCGACAACGCCGGCTGGCAGCAAAGCGACGACAACCTGCGCGAAAAAGACGGCCAGCCTGCCCGCTTCAAACTGACCTACCCCGCCGGCGACACCACCCGGCAACGGCTGGCAGAAATTAGCGCGCAAATGGTCCGCCCGCTGGGCATCGAGATGCAGCCTACCGCCCGCCACTGGGACGAGATACAGCGCGAAGCCCTCCACCAAGATGCGGTGGTGATGGGATTTGGCAGCCATAGCCCGCAGGAAATCTATTACCTGTTCCACAGCCAGCATAGCGGCAACGGCTTTTACAACAGCGGCTTTTACGCCAACCCCAGCGTGGACGACCACCTGGATGACGCCCAGCAAGCCGCCAGTGCAGAACAGGCCGCGGAGCACTGGCAAGCCGCCCAGTGGGACGGCGACACCGGCTACGGCGTGCGCGGTGAGGCCACCTGGGCGTGGATGGTCAACCTGGAACACGTTTACACCGCCGACCGATGCCTCGACCTTGGCACCCTGGGCGTTGCCCCCCACGGCCACGGCTGGCCGGTTACCGCTAACCTGCTCGACTGGCGCTGGACGTGCGACTAATCGCCTTCGCGGCCGTTCGCCTGCTGCGCCTCGCGCTGGTGCTGGTGTGCGTGGCTGCGGTGTCGTTTGGCTTGATGATGCTGTCACCCATCGACCCGGTGGACGCTTATCTGGGGCCACAAATGGCGCAGGTAAGCCCTGAACAACGGGCGCTTATTGCCCAGCGCTGGGGGTTTGACGCGCCCCCCGTGGTTCAGTTTGGCCACTGGATGAGCCAACTTCTGCACGGTGATCTGGGTATCAGCCATATCTATAACCAACCGGTGAGCGAGGTAATCGGCCAACGCTTTCAACGCTCTATCGCCCTGCTCGGCAGCGCCTGGCTGCTTGCCACGCTGCTAGGGTTCGCCCTGGGGGTCATCGCCGGTGCCAAAGAGGGCTCCATGTTGGACCGGGTGATCAGCACCTACGCCTACTTCACCGCCTCGACCCCCGCCTTTTGGCTGGCCATGCTACTGCTGCTGCTATTTTCGGTTTACCTGGGCTGGACGCCGGTGTGCTGCGCTGGCCCCACTGGTACCCGAAGCCAGGACGTCGACCTTGTCACCCGGCTTCACCACCTCATACTGCCGGTGGCAACGCTTGCCTTGCTGGGCATTGCCAACATAACCCTACATACCCGCACCCGCATGCTCGCACTAATGCACTCCAGCATTGCCACGCATGCCTTTGCCCAAGGCGCCAGCCGGTTGGATATCGCCTGGCGGCACGGCATCCGCCATGCCAGCCTGCCCGCTTTAACCCTTTCATTGGCCTCGTTGGGTGAACTGTTTGGTGGCTCGGTACTCGTCGAGCAAGTGTTCGCCTACCCAGGCCTGGGGCAAGCAACCGTCGCCGCTGGGCTGCGTAGCGATGTGCCCCTATTGCTGGGCATTGCAATGTTTACCGCACTGTTCGTAAGCATCGGTAACTTACTCGCCGATACGCTCTACGCGCTGATTGACCCGCGCATGCAAAAGGTACCGCAATGAGCCGCGCACAACCCCGGCGCGATGTACTGTGGCTCGGCAGTGTCATGGTGCTGATGCTTGTCGCGCTACTCAGTAGCCGCTGGCTGCTCGGCGACATACCCGGTCAGATGCAGTTTGACGCTCGCTTGGCGCCCCCAAGCCTCAACCACTGGCTGGGCACTGATGCTCTGGGCCGCGAGCTCTGGGCGCGCACGCTGGCGGGGCTAAGCCTGAGCATTGGCGTTGGCAGCCTGGCGGCGCTGCTGGGCAGCGTGATTGCACTGAGTCTCGCGGTTATCGCCACGCTTAATAGCAAGCTCGACGCCTTGGTGAGCCTGTTGATCGATACGCTACTCAGTGTGCCGCATTTGATTTTATTACTGCTGATTGCGTTCGCGTTAGGCGGCGGCACCCATGCGGTGATTATCGCCGTAGCGGTCACCCACTGGCCGCGTCTGGCGCGGCTACTGCGCGCTGAGCTACTGCAGCTTCGCCATGCTCCCTATATCGCCATGTCGCGGGCGCTGGGTAAGTCGCGCCGCTTTATCGTGGTCTATCACTGCCTGCCCCACGTGCTACCCCAATGCGTGGTAGGGGCACTGCTGCTGTTTCCACACGCTATTTTGCACGAAGCCGCGCTGACCTTTTTAGGCGTGGGGCTGGACCCCAGCCAGCCCGCCATTGGCGTATTGCTGGCCGACGCCATGCGCTATTTAAGCGACGGGGTTTGGTGGCTGGGCGTATTTCCCGGGCTTGGGCTGCTGCTGGTGGTCCTTGGCCTTGAACGGCTTTCCAGCCATCTGCGCCAGGCGCTATGAGGAGAAAGGGAGGATGACATGCTGTCGATCGAAAACGTAACCCTACAACTGCCCTATTACGCCAACTGGTGGCAGCGCCGCTGGGCCACCTGCCTGGACAGCCTAAGCATGAACGTTGCCCGCGGTGAGGTGCACGCGGTGGTGGGCGCCTCGGGAGCCGGAAAAAGCCTGCTGGCCCACGCAGTCATGGGGCTGCTGCCCAAAAACGCCAAACTAACCGGCGAGCTTACCTATCAGCAGGCACCACTGACCGCTCAGCGCCAGCGCCAACTACGCGGGCGCGAGCTGGCATTGATTCCCCAGTCGCTTGACGCCCTCGACCCCTTGGTGCGCAGCCAGCGTCAGGTCAGCTGGGCTGCCCACCGCGCAGGGCACGCCAGGGGCAATGCCTGGCAAGCCGCAGGAAACGCACTCAACCATTACCAGTTAGATGCACACGCCCGGCACGCCTTTCCCCACCAGCTCTCCGGCGGCATGGCCCGGCGTGTGTTAACGGCCATGGCCCACGTGAGCCACGCACAGTTGATCATTGCTGATGAGCCCAGCGTCGGGCTCGACCCTGTGCAGCGCGACCGGGTGTTAAACGCCCTACGCGCGCTGGCCGAACAAGGCAAGGCGGTAATCATCATTACCCACGATTTACGCCACGCGCTGCGCATCGCCGACCAGGTGAGCCTGATGCGTGACGGGCGAGGCATTGAAACCGCGCCTGCCCACGCCTTTGCAGGCGCGGGCCACGCCCTGACAAGCCCCTATGCCCGTGCGCTATGGCAAGCCTTACCCGACAATCACTTCAGCACGCCAGAGCGCGCGCCCCAGGAGAGCCAGGTTGCTTAACGCGCACCATTTACAGGCAAGCTTTGCCGACCAGCCTCCAATTCTTGATGACGTATCGCTGTCGTTGGCGCCGGGCGAATGGGTGGGGCTTAACGGTGATTCCGGTGCGGGCAAGTCGACCCTGGGCAAACTACTGGCAGGGCATCTTATGCCCCAGGCGGGCTATGTGCAGGTCGATGGCGCCGCATTACCGGCACGCGGCTTACGGCCCGTGCAATGGCTGCCGCAATCACCGGAGTTGGCGGTCAACCCACGCTGGCGGGTCAAACGCATTTTGGAAGAAGCCTGGACGCCGCCCTACGCATTGCGCGACGCGTTTGGGATTGAACCCGGCTGGCTGAACCGATACCCCCAGGCACTATCCGGCGGCGAATTGCAGCGGGTAAACGTCCTGCGGGCGCTCGTGCCGGGGGTGCGCTACCTGGTGGCCGACGAGATTTCCAGCATGCTCGACCCGCTCACCCAGCTCGCACTGTGGCAGGCGCTACGCCAAGTGGCCGAAGCCCGAGGGTTGGGCGTGCTGGTCATCAGCCACGACGAAGCACTACTTAAGCGCCTATGCACTCGCCGTCTGCGGCTTAGCGAGGGGCGTCTGCACGGCGCTCAAAGCGCCACAGCGAAAGCGCCACAAGCAACGTCACGCTAAGCAGCAGCCACGAAGCGAGCGCCACGCCTTGCCAGCCCGCCCATTGCCAGAACGGTTCCAGCCAAAAACCACCCAGGCTTGCGCCCACGTAGTAAAACACTAGATACAACGCCGAGGCGCTGCCCCGCGCGCCCTGGGCGTAACGCCCCACCCAACTGGACGCCAGCGAATGGGCCATAAAAAACCCAAAGGCATTAACGGTCAGCCCAACAATAATTAATAGCAGAGAATCGGCCAGCGTTATCGCCGTGCCCAGCATTAAAATCATCACCCCGGCGCTCATACAGGCTGCCGGTGAAAACCGCTTGGCCAGCCGCCCGGAAAGCGTAGAGCCCAGGGTACCGCCCAGGTAGGTCAAAAAAATCAACCCCAGACTGCTCGCGGCCAACTGGTAAGGCGCGTCTGCAAGCCGAAACGTGATATAGCTGTATTGATTGATAAAAATCAGAAAATTGATGCCACCCAGCGCATAAGCGGCGAGCAATACCGGGGTACGCAAATGCCCGGCAAGATCACTCAGCGCAATGCGCAGTTGAAAGCGCTGCGGGCGAAACGCCTGGCTGGTCGGCAGCAGGCGCCAGAACAACGCGCCGCCCAGCAGCGTTAGCACCCCCACGGTGATAAACGCCGCCGTTGGCCCGCCAATATCGGCTGCCGCGCCACCCACCACGCGCCCGCTGATGCCGCCCAGCGAATTGGCGCCAATATACAGCCCCACCGCACTTAACAGCGCCGGCTTATCAAACTCATCGCCCATCCAGGCAATCGCCACGGCAGGCAAGCCACCCAGCACAAAGCCCTGCACCAAGCGCAGCGCTAAAAGGCTTTCAAAGGTAGGGGCAAACGCCAGGGCCAGCGAGCAGCCACCGGCCAGCAGCAGGGTAATGCGCATAATGCCTTCGCGGCCAATGGCATCGGAAAGCGGCCCGAATACCAGCAGCGCGAACGCCAGCGACAGTGTCGATACCGACATCAACAAACTAACGCCCAGGGTAGACACGCCATAGGCCTCTTTAAGCCCCGGCAGCAGCGGCTGCGGGGCATAAAGATTGATAAACACCAGAAAGGAGCCCAAACACAGGGCAAAGGTAGCGCGCCACCAGGCGCGCGTATGGGCTTCAATCATTCCATTCCTAATCGTACAAAGCTGGGGTGGCTACCACTGCTTACATCGACCGGGAGGCACTGGTTTGCGGCGTGTCATTCAGCTTTGCCAGGTGCGAGGGCGCTAACGGCCGCCGCGACTGCCAGTAATAGCGGTTCCAGTAGCTATTATCCAGGCTCGAGATAATCACGCCCTTGGAGGTAGAGGCATGCAAGAAATGCCCGTCGCCAACATAGATGCCCACATGGTCATACGCCCCCGGTGGACGGAAGAAGACCAGATCGCCTGCCCGCAATGATTGGCGGTCGATCGAGCGTCCCTCGTGAATTTGCCCTCGGGTGGAGCGCGGCAGATCCAATTCAAACGTATCGCGGAAAATATTACGTACCAGTGCCGAGCAATCGATACCACGCTGACTGGTACCACCAAGCCGGTACGGCGTTCCCACCCACTCCTCGTGCTGCGACAACAGCGCCTCACGCACTTGCTCGATGGGGGAACCCTGCCAGTCGCCGAACGCTGCATTGTCTCCATCGTGGGGCGACATCTGCGCTTCCCAGTCGGCGGGCAACCCCGGCAGCGAGCGGGCAAAATAGTCATCGGGCGCGTCGTCTTGAGGTGCGTTACCGGCACAGCCGCTTAGCATCACCACGAGTAGACAACTGCTTGCTGGCACACTAAAGGAACAAACTTTATGACTTTGAGATAACCTATCTCGTAAAACACGGACAGCGGTCACAACCGAGTGTGGCAACGCAACCATGCGCGATCCCTCGTCAATAATTGAGTAAAAACATCAACCTCCCAGCTCTATTCATGAGTGGGTTCTTTTTGATCAACTGACGACTATAAGCGAAACGCACCACTTATGGCGAGTTTCAATGTAACGTGCGCTGGTCGCCGGGCAATGTATCGATATGCAGCGGTGCAAAATGCCGTGGCTTTTTACCGGGAAAATCCAGGCTCGCCCATGGTCCGGCGAGTATCGGGGCCGCACACAGCCAGGCCACCAACGCCTGCCGAAAACTGGCTAAAAAGCTCTCTCGCTCGGGGGTTTCGCCCATAAAAAACGAAAAACCAGCGTACATGCCAGCGGCGTAATCCTGCCAGCCGGCATAGTGATCCGCGGCCAGTTGATAGGCACGCGAAAGTACATCGGCAAAGGCAGCGGATGAAAGCCAGCCAAGCTGACGCCCGGCAATGGCCAGATCAACCAGTTGGGCGATATCCCAGGCCGCCATATCCACCTCGTTGCAGCCGTCTTCATTATCGCGCACGCGGCGCAGCCGCAGCAGGTGGTGGCGATCCTCTTCGCCGCAATCGCCGGACTCCAAAATGGCAATCTCGGCGTCCAACCGCTGGGTATTGAGCGTGTAGGGGGCGTAGTTGATTTGGTATTCCTGACGGTCGCCCGCCTCTAGCATGGAGGTTAAAAACGTCTGCATGTCATCGGCACTGGCAAGGTGGTAATGGCTTTCCACCCACTCACGAATCTCGGCACATTCACGCGCGCTTTCCCGCTGCGGCTCACTCCAAACGGCGCTATTCAGCGGCCCCACCAACGACATGGCGGTAAATTGGCTAAGCGTTGGCCGCTCACTGGGTTCGCTCCACGCCTCGACCCGCCACTCTAACCAGTGAAACAGGCTGCCGGGATCTTCCAAATGCCAGGCAATTTCATTGCACAGCGAGGCGTGTTCGCTCTCCGGCAGGCAGTGTTCCCAAGCCAGCCAAGCTTCTAACAAGCGTTTGGCATTAGGGTAAAAGCGGCATAAACAATTGCGTAGCGAGCGCGCATAGTCGAGTAACGGTTCGGGCTCGAGCAATTCGCTGTTAAGTGCCATGTGCAGGTAAAAGGCGAATTTTTCCGCCATATGGATGGTGGCCGCATGACGGCTGACGCTCTTTAACGCCTGGCGTTGGGTATTAATCGGAAAATCCGGCTGGCCAAACAGCGTGGCAGAAGGCGGCATCACGCCGTGGGCGGCATCCGCAGCAAGCTGGTTTAAGTGATGCGCCTGGGCAGGCAGCCAATAGCGGGCCATGGCTGACGCGCCCTCATCGGCATGCATGCCTAAGGTGCCATCCAGGTATTCGCCAGCCTCGGCGCGCTGGGCTTCGCTAATCGGTATGCTGGGATTGGCGAGGCGCAGCATGGCGTCTGGCTCGCGAACGCCCGCCAGCGCCAGCAGCCAGTGGTGCGGCGTATCGCGCCATTGGCTAAGCAGGGCCCGCGAGGCCGCTTGCGTCTCGGCGCTCAGCAGGTGGTCCACCGCAACCTGCCAAGGACTAAACATCCCGTTTAGCAGCATGGTTTCACGCTTGGGCGGCGTCATGTCACGGCGGTCCATGCCGTCAAACAAACTGTGGCCCCGGCGGTAAGCGGTGACCACCGCTCGCCAGTCGTGGTAACGGCGCTGAAGTAGCTCGGCCGCATGGGCAGCAAAGGCATCCGCCTCTATCTGGCTCAGCCAGCCGCTGCACGCCCCGGCCCAGGCCAGCTCGACAAGCCGCATCCAATCCCACGCGGCCCATTCCAACGGCTCGCCTTCATTGACAAAACGGCATAGCACGCCTGCATGACGAGACTCGGCCCGGGCATTACGCTGCCATTCCTGACGTTGGGCGGCATCCATGGCGAGTAAGTCGCGGGCTTCAACGTCCCAACGCTGGCGTTCGCCCTGCGCCCCCAGCCAAAGCAGCCCGGTAAGCAACTCGTCGCGATCGTTAATTTCCCAGGCGGTGTTGAGCCAACTGGCTGCGTCCGGCCAATCCGCCGTGCTTGCCGGGTAATGCAGCACCGGACGGAACAGCGCACACAGCCGCCAAGGCTGAGCCTCGGGGGCGGTCGGCCATAGTGTCACTTGGCCATATTGGCGCAGCACCGCTTCAAACATCTCCCAGGTAACCCCCGCCCCCTCGGCTTCTGAATCCGAGAGCACTTGGCAGGCGTCAATAAAACGGTCATCGGCCCCGGTGGCCCAGCCACGGACACCCAGCGAACGGCGCACATCGCCCAACCAGCCACGCAGGTCGCGGTAATCGCGGTTGATACGCTGCATCACGCAGCAGGCCCAATCGCTGGCTTGCGCGGGGCTTATCCAGCCCGCCGCTCCCGCCAACGCCGCCCACTCAAGCGCCGCCAGCAGCTGGTCGGCCTCGCCCGCGGGGGCATGCAGCGCCTCCAGCCATTGCTCGGCCAGCTCACCCCGGTGGGTGATCCCCTGACCCAACAAACGCTGCTCCGCTGCCCCCGCATCCACCGACAAAGGATGCGGCGTAAAATGCCAATCGCAAAGCACCAACTGCTGTGCCCACCAAGCATGTAACGCGTCACCCAAGAGTCACCTCGACAAAAAACACCCGCTGCCCACAGGCAAGCTTAAAGCCGCTTAGTGTAACGGAAACCACCCCAAACGCCGATAGCGTACAGGTTTGATAAGCGCTCAATTTATAGGAAGGTGCCATAAAGGCAGGCTAGAGAAGGTTTTCGTAGGAGCGCAACTTGTTGCGCGATCAGCAATCATCAAGCCACCGAATGTTATCGCCCGACAAAGTCTGGCTCCTTGTGTCTCTCAAGAGGGAATGATTAGCTACCATTCTCTCTGGCCAGAAGGGTAACCCGCCTGGCTCCTGATGGGCATTGACCCTGTCCTGTAGATGGGGCCCTACAGGAGCTGAGTGCATGAAGTGAGTCTCGAAGGAACACAGCTCGTTGAGCGATCAGCAATAACATTAACAGTTTCTGAGGTGATAAAATCATACCGGCGCTTGATGGATGGTCGAGGGCATCGCCAGGCCTCAAGATGACTTAAAACAATCATTCAGAGAACTAAGAGAGCCGCAATGGCGTCCAAGACAGAAGCTCCGAGACTGGCAATCATTGCCGATGACCTGACCGGCGCGCTCGACTCCAGCGCGGCGTTTGCACGCTATGGCTTTCGCACCCATGCCGTGACCTCACCAGAGGCCATCCAACGTGTAGTAGCCGAGCGATGCCCTGAAATTCTGGCCATCTCGACACAAACGCGCGATGCCTCCCCAAATGAAGCGAGAAAGCGAGTCGCTCAAGCGATGAGGGCATTGCCTGCCGGCACGCACATCTTCAAGAAGGTCGACTCCCGGCTCAAAGGGCCGATCGCCGCCGAGCTTGACGAAATTCCCTACCGCAGGATCGTCGCCATGCCAGCGATCCCGCAATTTGATCGGATCGTCCTCAACGGCTGCGTCAGCGGCTTTGGCGTGGACTCGCCGATCTCGGTAGCCGACGCCCTCGGCCACCATGCCAGCAATGCATGTATACCCGATACGTTGCATGACAAAGACATGGACCAGTGGATCGGCGCCTACGCCACCGACTCCCTATTTCTCGGCGCACGCGCTCTGGCGGAGCGTTTGGCAATGCACATGGCCGACCACCCCATCCCGCAAGACTCGTCCTTGTCGTACCCGCCAGCGCTGTGTATAACCGCAGGTTCAAGAGATACAATTACGTTGGCTCAGATTGACGCGCTACTAGCAGCCAGACGCGATGCCGCATATGTACCGGCCCCGAATGGCTGCCTAGACATAGAGCCGCTGCCAACAGCACCGTTGACGGTGCTGCAGGCAGTCCCCGGCCCCACAACAATGCCAGCATCAACGGTTGCCACCCATCTTGCCTCATCCCTAAAAAGACTTACCGGCGAGAACGACGTGACCTGGCTTCTCACCGGAGGGGCGACGGCTGAGGCTGTGTTGCATTGCAACGGCATCCTGGAAATGGAAATACTCGGTGAAATTCTTCCCGGACTTCCGGTCTGCCGTACTGGGGATATTGTGTTTATCACGAAATCGGGCGGCTTTGGCGCGGATGATACACTTGTAAGAGTCGCCGAAATGATCTGCACAATTTAGCGAAAAAGCTGCATGACTGATCAACGAGAACCCACATCGGGACGCCGCAGTTTAGGCGAGATGGTCTACGACCAGATGCAACCAACCATCGCCGACATCATGAGTACGCAGATTGTCAGTTTCATTTGGCAATCTAGTCCGGGTTAGAGATGTGCTTTCGATTAAAAACACAACTGCCCCATGCGTTAGCACTTGCACGAGGCAGTAGTGTTATTGGTGGTAGTCACTTAAATAATGCAGAGCTATTCCGCATCGCCAGCAGCTAACCATTCATCAATCAAGTCACGATTCTCATCGATCCAAGTCTTGGCACCTTCCACAGGGTCACCGGTTTGCTCGATTTCGGCCATCAGGCCACCCAGCGTATCGTCGTCCATGTGCCAGTCGTTGAGCACGGACGTAAGCCAGGGATCATCATCACCGAAATCTTTGCGCGACATCCAGTGAATATCATCACTTTCGCCGTAAACGCCTTCAGCGTCTTCTAGATATTTGAGGTCGTACTCGGCAAAGGCCCAGTGCGGACTCCATAGCGTCACAACGATCGGCTCTTCTCGCTCATAAGCGTCACTCAGTGCGGCCATCATGGCGGGTTCAGAGCTGTTAGTTTGATCAAGTGACAATTCGTACGCTTCTATTACTTCGTCGGTAGAGCCTGCAATCGCCGAACCTGAATCAATGCCAAGAATCGTTGGGCTACCTTGATATTCATAATCCTCGGCGTTCTCACCAAGTTCCTGGATAGTGTCGATTTCCACGTAGTCCGGCACGACCAGGCCCAGTTTAGTGCCTTCGTACCAAACATCGTGCACGTCGATCTCATCCTCGTGGGGTTCAAGGAAAGAGGCATCCGTGTTAGGTAACCAGATTTCCAGTGAGAGGTCGAAGTCATCGTTGGCCAGACCACTATAAAGTGCGCTCTTGCTGACGTCGGAGAGCTCAATGTCGTAACCGTGCTCTTCTTCAAGAATGATCTTCCACATATTGGCGACGGCAATGTTCTCGGCCCAGTTGTTGGTCCCGATCACCAATGACTTGTCATTGTCCGCTTGAACGACAGTTGTCGCTGCGAACAATCCTACCAATAAAGCCGATGATGACATTTTATTCATATCAAGCTCCTCTCTTTTGTTTTAGACATTCTAAAAATTCAATCGTAGCAGGTTATTATCGAATGACGATCGACATTACCGCATAGCCATCATGAGAAAAAAGAATGCGATGCCGTTTCCCTAGGTATATCCCAGCAGTCTTGAATCGAAGGGATAATCGGACAGCAGCTCCACTTTTCCGTCGTCGCGGACGTAGAGCTGTTCTTCAAGCTTGACGCCTTCACCCCCCTTCTCGTGGCCGATAAAGCTCTCCACGCACAGCGTCATTCCCGGCTCAATAATGCCGTCGTAGCCCTTGTCGTCGATATCTTCACGATGAACGATGTAGGGATACTCGCCATTCATGCCAACGCCATGGGCCAGGGCGAAGTAACGGCGCGCCTTGTAGGCTTCGGGCAGTTGCCAGGCACGCTCGGCGTACTCCTTGAAACTGATGCCGGGGCTGATGTTTTGCATATTGGTACTTATCTGTTCATACGCCATGGCGTAGAGGTCTTTCTGGGCCCGGCTTGCCTGGCCATCGCCACACAGGAAAGTACGTGAGAAATCAGCATAATAGCCGTAGCGTCCTACCACGTCGGTATCGAGCGCCACCAGCTCGCCCTCCTGGATGATTCGGTCTGAGCACTCCTGGAACCATGGATTGGTGCGCGGTCCCGAGTTCATCAATCGCGTCTCGACAAAGTCAGCATCGGTTTCGATGATGTGCTGATGCAGCCTCGACCACACGGCGTTTTCGCTCATGCCCGGCTGAATGGCCGTTTCAAGCTTGCGCACCCCGTCTTCTACCGCGCGCAGCGACGAACGGACCATCTTGATCTCATTGGGTACCTTGATGGCACGCGCCAACTCCAGCGGTGCCTGGGCATCCAACACCTCGAAGCCACTCGCCTTCAACATGAAGGCCGCTTCCGGCGTGGCGCTTTCGATACCGATACGCTTACCGCCCCCGCATTGCCGAACAAGGTCGATAATCTCGTCCGCCCAGGCGCGGGTCACCGCCTCGGTGTTTTTCTCATTGAAGTAATAAGAAATCGCTTTCGCCGAACGAATCTCATCCACCGTGGGCAGGTGCTTGGCCAGGTGCTCGCAGCCGGAAAACTCGAACAACACCACCGGCCCCTCGGCAGGGACGAACGCATAGCGCGCCGGGTTGCGGGAACTGTAGACCTGCATGTTGCGCGACCCGGTGGCATAACGGACATGTGCCGGATCAAAGAGCACCACCGCGGCCAGGTCACGTTTGACGAGTTCACGCCTAACCCGGCCAAGACGATCAAGTAATACCTGTTCGATCTCGGCGTGCGTCGGCTCGCAATCGCTGGGCGCATGGGTCGGCGGAAGAATGCCGAGGGTATCGAGATCCATCTTCATGGTCTCTCCTCTTCATTAAAAATATAGGGATGCGTACTTAGTCGATCAGCCCGTCAGTACGCTCGGCATCGCGGACTTCCGCCTGGATATGCTGTTCGGCGACACGCCCGTACAGCTGGCGCGTGCGCTCCAGCTTGCCGACCACGCCGGGTTGCTGCGAATAGGCGAAAATGGCCGTCAACCGTGGCGTATCACCTTGCACCTCTGAGACGCGGTGCAGACTGAAGCGCCCTTTGAAAAGTTGTAAGTCCCCCGGACGCAGATCCAGGCGCTTTATAGGTGTTGAGTCATCCTCACGAATCACCGCGCTGACACCGGTATAGTTTTCGTACTGGGGCGTACGAATACCCGGGCAATACTCGAAAACGCCGCCCGCTTCGGGCTGCTGCGTCATCATGGTGACGATGAATTCGTTGGTGTCGTAGTGCCACGGCTGCTGAGTACCATCGGGCAATACGTTGAGCACGAGGCCAGCGAAAGGGTCGGCGTACTCATAAATTTGCTCTTCGCCCAGACAGCGGGCCACCAGCGACTTCATGGCCTTGGAGACATAGAGCCGATGAATCAGGCTGTCGGCCGTGATCATGTCCCGTGTAACGAAACCGCTGGTACGCGTCATGAATATCCGGCGGGGATCATCATCCGGCAGCGAGGGGTCATCAGCCGTAAAATAGGCGTTGACCTGGCGCGTGTTGAAGAAGCTTTTCTCGGCCATGCGCGCGCTCTCCGCCCGCGCCTGTTCAAGAACGGCCGGATGCAGGAAACCTCGCAGTACCGCACAGCCCTCACGGTCAAGATCACGCCGGGCCGACTCAATGACCTCAATAAGCGACGGGCTATCGGGGTCATCGAGTGGATAACGTTGGGTATCGACGAAAGCAGACAGATCCAGGCGCTCGGCATCCGCCAACTGATCAGCGTTCAGCATTGCATTGCCCTCCAGAAGCAAACGGGAACCGGGCTTGGCACCCGGGCTTATCTGAAGGCATAGTGGATAAACAAGCGCTATTGAGGAAACAATTCCTTGTGATGGATTCCATCGACTTTACCGATAGCTCATCCCGCACGCCGTCACTCGACAATGAGCTGTTGAGCGCCTTCGTGGCCGTGGTGGACAACAATGGGTTCACTGCCGCCGCTAATCAGCTGCACAAGACCCAGTCGACGATTAGTCTGCGCATACGCACCCTGGAAGAACGGCTCGGCACGCGTCTATTGCAGCGTACAAGCCGCCAACTGACACTCACCCAAGATGGGGAAACATTCCTGGTCTACGCCCGTCGCCTGTTGCAATTGCAACGTGAAGCGTTAAGCGTGCTTGGTCACGGCGACCACGACGGCGTGATTCGTTTCGGCCTACCCGAAAATTATGCCGAAGCCTGGCTACCGGCACTATTGGGCCGCTTTGCCGAACGCCACCCTCGCATTCGGCCGCATATTCATTGTCGTATGTCGAGTGAGCTCATCGAGTCGCTGGAAGCGGGAGAACTGGATCTCGTGCTGACCATTCAACACAAGAGCCAACGGCACGGGGTATCAATGGGCCACGAGGAAGTGGTGTGGGCAGCGCATCAGGATTATCGTGTCGCCCCCAATGCGCCACTCGCACTGGCGCTCTTCCCCGACCACTGCCCTTATCGAGAGCGCGCCCTGGAAGCCCTTGCGCGCCTGGGCAGGCAGTGGTCGCTGGAATATACCACCCAAAGCCCTACCGGGCTGCGCGTTGCCGTCAACCTGGGCAAGGCCGTCACGGTCATTGATCGACGCGCCATGCCTGAGAATTGGCGCATCCTCGATGAAGCGGACGGGTTTCCAGCGTTGCCGCCTGCCGAGTTGACGGTTCGACAATCGCCAAGTTTCCAGCATCCTGCGGGGGATACGCTCGTCGACTTGCTGCGTGAACAGCTTCTCTCATAACAGCCTCCACGGCGGCGTCTCGAGACGACTATAACCCCGTGGGGGGATCGTCGATCTCCTGCGCCAGCCATTGGCGGAACAACTTGAGGCTCGCCGACTCCACTTGATGCGGCCGGGTGGCCAACCAATAGGAACGATGCCCGGTGACCTCGACATCGAGCCAAGATACAAGCTCCCCTCTATCCAACTCGCGCTCGACCATGTGTCGGTCAGCGATGGTCAACCCGACGGCGTTAACGGCAGCATGAATCGCCGATTCCAGCAGATCAAACGCGATCCCCCCGCTGGTCTTCACACCTTCGATACCGGCCGCTGAAAGCCAGTGATCCCAGGTATGAAAGCGATCCTCCCCCCACAGGACATGGAGCAGCACCTGGTGATTGAGGTCGAGCGCATCACGCCGCATAGACCCCCTGAGCTTGGGTGCGCAGACGGCGATATGACTTTCCTGCATCAAGTGCACCACCTCGGCATCCGACCACTCACCGGTGCCAAAACGAATCGCCGCATCCAGGTTTTCGTCTCCCACAAGGTCATCATCGGCACGCGTTGTCAGGGACAGCTCCAGATCCGGGTGCAATGATTTCAAGCGCCCCAGTCTTGGGATTAACCACCGATTGGCAAAAGTAGGAGGTGCATTCAGGCGCAGGTGGGAGACAGCATCCGGCTCTTGCAGCCCTCTTACGGTCCAGGCGATGCGGTCAAAGGACTGGCGCAGCACTGGCTGCAACCGCCTTCCCGCGTCCGTCAATCGAAGGTGGCCCGAACCGCGTTGGAAAAGCGACACCCCCAACTGCTCCTCCAGCAACTTGACTTGACGACTGACCGCGCTCTGGGTCACGCAGAGCCGCTGTGCCGCCAGGGTAAAACTCGCACACTCGGCGGCGGCCTCGAAGGCCTTGAGAGCATTGAGTGGGGGTAAGGTGCGTGACATGCGCCGAAACCTCATTGGGTGATTTTTTCGCAGTAACTCACCAGATAATGTCAGCAAACACCTCTCCAATACCAGTCTTGCATGAGTTATTGGAATACCCGGGGTTCACTTTCCTCGTTTGTGGGGCCACAGCTGAGCACCTACTATCACCAAAACATGCCAACTCACCGCCGAGGTTATCTGATGACGGACCGTTCCCACACCGACTGGCAGGCTCGCGCAAGCACGCTCCCGCTACCGCAACTGGCCTATATCGACGGACAATTTGTCCCGGCTCGCAGCGGCGCCACCTTTTCCGCAGAGAATCCTGCCACCGGTCAGGTGCTCACCGAGGTGGCCGCTTGCGACAGCGCCGATGTCGACCGCGCCGTCGCCAGTGCGCGCCGCAGCTTCGAGAGTGGCGAGTGGCGCGACCTGCCCCCGACCGAGCGCAAATCGCGCATGCTCGCCTGGGCGGATGCCATCGAGGCACAGCTTGACGACATTGCGCTACTTGAGACCCTGGAAACCGGCAAGCCGATTGGCCAGACCACCACCGTGGATGTGCCCGGCCTGGTCGGAGGGCTGCGCTGGTATGCCGAGTCCCTCGACAAGCTCTACGGTGAAACGGCGCCTAACGGCGCGACCAGCGTCTGCCTGGTGGAGCGCGAACCGGTGGGCGTCGTCGCCGCCGTGGTGCCCTGGAACTACCCGCTGATTATCGCCAGTTGGAAGATCGGTCCGGCACTGGGCGCTGGCAACTCGGTGATCCTCAAGCCCGCTGAGCAGTCCAGCCTGGCAACCCTCAAGGTGGCAGGGCTTGCTATGGAAGCAGGCATCCCCGCCGGGGCTTTCCAGGTGGTCACGGGGCTTGGTCACATAGCGGGCAAGGCATTGGGCCTGCATGCGGGCGTCGATGCCGTGGGCTTTACCGGCTCCACCGAGGTCGGCAAGGCTTTCCTTGAGTATTCCGCGCACTCCAATATGAAGCGTATCGGCCTGGAGTGCGGCGGCAAGAGCCCGCATATCGTCACGCGTGATGTAGAAGACCTGGACACCATCGCCATGTCGGTCGCCTATGGCGTCTGGTACAACCAGGGCGAGACCTGCCACGCGGGTACCCGCCTTATTGTCGATCGAACCGTCAAGCAAGCGCTGCTTGCCAAGCTCCGCGGTTGGGCCGAGGCACTTCAGCCCGGTGACCCGCTCGACCCCGCCGTGCAGATGGGGGCAATGATCGAGCAGTCACACATGGAAAAGGTTCAGGGCTATCTCGAACATGGCCAGCGCGAAGGGGCTCGCCTGCTATTCGGCGGTGAGCAAGTGCGCAGCGAAAGCGGCGGGTACTACCTGACCCCGGCCGTACTCGACGATGTCACCAACGATATGCGGGTGGCCCGCGAAGAGATCTTCGGCCCGGTACTCGTCGTAATCACCGTGGACGACCTGGATGAGGCATTGGCCATCGCCAATGACACCGACTACGGCCTCGGAGCGGCGATCTGGACAGACCGGCTACGCGACGGCCACCGCGCCGCCCGCGCCCTTCGCGCGGGCACCGTTTGGGTCAACTGTTACGACCACACATCGATCAATGCGCCGTTTGGTGGCTACAAGCAATCCGGCCAGGGTCGCGACAAATCGCTCCATGCTTTTGACAAGTACACCGAACTCAAAACCACCTGGATCGAGATTTGAGCCCTATGCCCCTGAACCATTTTCATACCGGACGTCAGACACCGATCATCGCAGGACCTGGCACTCTTGGGCAGCTACCCGAGCTTCGCCGCCGCCTGGGGACCAGCCGTTATATGCTCATCAGTGACCAGGGCCTTGCCGCGACCGGCCTGGTCGATGCCCTGGTCGACGACCTAACGGCTGATGCCGAGGTAGATACCTTCCTGGCACCGGCGGGCGAACCCAGCGTCGCTACCGCCGATGCGGCCGCGACCGTAGTTCGTGCCCTGCCCGGCCGCCCCCTGGTGATTGGGCTGGGTGGCGGCACCGCGCTGGACATCGCCAAGCTGGTCGCTGCCCTGGCAGAAAGCCCGGGCGACATGGCGGATTACCTGCTGGCCAAGACCCCTTGGGCAGGGCGCGTACCCGCCGTGATGGTGCCAACTACCTCGGGTACCGGCTCCGAAGTCACGCGAACCTCAATCCTCACCGACCCAGAGGGACGCAAGCTTTGGGCCTGGGGCGACGAGCTGCTGCCCGACGCCGTCCTGCTCGACCCGGCATTAACGCTTGGCCTGCCCGCTACGCTCACGGCTACCACCGGCCTGGATGCCTTTGTCCACGCCCTGGAGGCCACGACCGGCCAGGGGCAACACACGTTCATAGAAGCTACAGCGCTGCAGGCCATCCGGCTGGTAGGCGCGGCCCTGCCCAATGCAGTGGCCGCCCCGGATGACCTGGTGGCCCGCCAACGCATGCAGGAAGCCGCTTGCCTGGCGGGCCAGGCTATCGATAATGGCGGTACCGGCATCGCCCATAACATTGGCCATGCCCTGGGTAGCTGTTACCACCTTCCCCACGGTATCGCCGTAACACTCGCCCTAGAGGCATCGCTGGCCTGGTCCGTGACAGGTAATGAAGCACGCTTCGCGCCAGCGGCCCATGCCCTGAAGGCAGGTTCCGAAGCCCAAGAATTGCCCAGGCTGTTCCGAGAGCTTGCTGATCAGACCCACTTCAACCAGGCCCTTTCCCCCTTCACCACGCTGACCCTGGACGCTGAGGCGCTAGCTTTGACCATGCAAAAAGACGAGAACGCGCCCATGGCCCGCAACGCGGCTCGCCGTCCAACGGGCGATGATTGGCAATGGCTCGCCGACGCCACGGTGGCCGTGTTCACGCGCCGCGTCGCCGAGCTTGCCACCCAGAACCGGGAGATCAGCGCATGAACGTGATCGAGCGCATCGAGATCAGTCAGCACCAGTGCGAGCTCGACCCACCCTTCCCGGCGGCCTGGGATAGCCAACCCCGGCGCAAGTTTCCGGCCGCCATCGTTCGCGTGATCGACAGCGAAGGCCGTGAGGGGATCGGCTCGGGCGATGCCATGTATGGCTTCGACGACTTCCGGTCGCTATTTATTGGGCAGGACCCCTTAGCCATCGAACGCCACAGCGCCGTTATCGACAACATCGGCTTTCATGCCGGGCGCTGCTGGCCACTGGAAGTCGCTCTATGGGACTTGATCGGCAAGATCAAAGCCCAACCGTTATGGCAATTGTTGGGCGGCACTTCGTCACGCCTGAAGGCATACGCCTCCAGCGGCACCCATCGCCCTACCGAGCAGGTCGTTGCCCTCGCCGAACAGGTTCGCGACGCAGGTATCCCCGCCCTGAAACTACGCTTTGGCCGTCAGCGTCTTGAAGATGACCTCGCGGTGCTCGCCGCCGTACGTCGTGCCGTCGGCAAAGATCTCGACCTGATGGTCGACTGCAACCAGGGCTGGCGGATGCCGTGGGATACCCAGGCCCCCTGGGACCTGGCCAAGGCCAGCGAAGTGGCTGAGGAGTTGATTCACCATGATGTGCTGTGGATGGAAGAGCCGCTCTATCGCGGCGACTACCCCGGCATGAATGCCCTCAACGACCTGACCGGCGAGCGGCTGAAAATCGCCGGAGGCGAGATGACCCGCGAACCCTACGAATTCCGCGAAATGCTGCGGCAGCAGTGCCTTGACGTCTACCAGCCGGACGCCGTGTGCTCAATCGGCCTGCTTGGCTTATCGCGGCTGGCGAAAGAAGTCACCACGGCGGGCAAATGGTTCACGCCGCATACCTGGGGCAATGGCATCGGTCTTGCCGCCAACCTGCATCTCACCGCCGGAGCGGTTGGCCCGGCTGGCTGTCCTTATCTGGAGTACCCTTTCGACCCGCCGGAATGGACACCCGAAGTGCGCGACTTCCCGCTGACCACCGCGATCAAGCCTGATGCCAAAGGCTGGCTGACACTCTCTGACGAACCTGGCCTCGGCATTACACTGGATGAAGCACGTCTCGCGGCCACCCGCGCCAACCAGGCAACTTGGCAATAGCGGCTGTCATAAATGCTTTTTTGCGGCAATACGCGCCAAGCTCTGTTTCTGGCATCGCGGAGGGGTCAATGGCCAAGATTTATTTTTGCGGCACGTAGTTGCTGCAACTTATTTAGTTGAACTCAGGCATTTTAGGTTTTTGTGTTATCAACCCCTTCAGCCATCAAGCAAAGAAGCTCATACATGAGGGTGGCGCCCATCAATGCCGTGATACCGCTGGGATCAAAGGGGGGTGATACTTCTACGACATCAGCACCAATGAGCGGTAAACCGCGGAAACCACGTACGAGCTGAAGTGCTTGCAGGCTGGTAAGGCCACCGACTTCGGGTGTACCGGTACCAGGGGCGAACGCGGGATCGATGCTGTCGATATCGAACGATAAATACACCGGCCCATTGCCGACGACGCGACGGGCTTCCGCGATGACCGCGTCAATACCCAACGCATCCACTTCTTCCATAAACATGACGCGCATGCTGGTGTCATGAGAATAGTCCCAGCCTTGCGTCGTGTTCTGGGCACCACGAATACCGATCTGCACGGTACGCTTGGGATCGACCAGGCCCTGTTCACAGGCGAGGCGAAAGGGTCCGCCATGGTGAAATTTCGATCCTTGAAACTCGTCCCAGGTATCGGTGTGGGCATCAATTTGGATCAATCCTACGGGGTCGTCGGCCGCTAAGCCGCGTAAAATGGGAAACGTAACTGAATGATCGCCACCAGCGCTCAGTGGAATAACGCCTGCGTTTCGAATGGCCGCGTAATAGGCGGCAATATCATCAGAGACTTTTTCAAGGTCGTAGATTGAGGAAAATCGCACATCGCCGATGTCAGCAATGCGTGCCTGGGCAAAGGGGTCCAGTCCGGTGATGTGATGCGCGCTGCGCATCATGCTCGACTGGTTGCGTATTTCACGGGGTCCGTGACGAGTGCCGGGACGATTGCTGACGCCGCCATCAAACGGAATCCCCACCAAGGCAATATCCAGCGCTTCCAAAGTGTCGGCAAGCGGAGCCCGCAGGAAGCTTGCGATCTCTCGGTAACGGGGTTCGTGGCGGGGTAGGTAATGTTCGCCAGTGGCGGCATTGAGGCGAGTGCCGTCTGTGCCTTTGGCCATTTTATGCTCCTTATTGGCTTAAGCGCGCCAAGCTGGCGGCTAACAGTTGCGTGCCAACGACGGCGTCATCGAGCTCGGTATGTTCATCCGGATGATGACTAAGCCCCTTGTGACAAGGCACAAACAGCATGGCCGTTGGGCAGTGGTTGGCGAGATGAATGGCATCATGAAAGGCGCCCGATACCAAGTGAGGCGCAGTGATCCCTAGCTCGCCTGCAGTGGCATCGATTTGTGCCGTCAGGGTGTCAGGAAAAGCCACCGGCTCAATCCGGGATAGCGAGGCAAGCGTTACCCGGCAACCTGCCCAGGTTTGTTGTGTGATGTCGTTGAACGTGGCTTCCAATGCTTTGAGTGTTGCTCCCTCTGGGTGTCGTAAATCGATACTGAAGGTGACGCGGTCGGGAATCGTGTTCACTGAGCCAGGGCTGACATCGAATTTGCCGATGGTAAAGCGCACACGATCTTCGCTATCCCGTGCTGCTTCCCTTAGCGCGGTTGCCACCGCGCAGGCGCCTTCTAATGCATCGCGTCGATGGGCACGCGGTGTGGTGCCCGCGTGGTTGGCGCTACCCTCCACGGTAACTTCAAACCAACTCACTCCCTGAATGCCCTCGACGACCCCCACAGAGGCCCCCTTTCGCTCAAGGATGGGCCCTTGCTCAATGTGCAACTCAATAAAGGCGTGCATAGGCGTCGCCATCGGACGACGAGGCACGTCGGCGGCGTCCATTTCGGCCAAGCACATATCAAGTGCATGCCCCATCGTCATGCCCTCGCTATCTTTAATCAGCCGGGTTGCCTCAAGGCTTCGCACATTGCAGAAAACTGCCGACCCGGAGGTTCCAGGAGAGAAACGCGCCCCTTCTTCGTTTGTCCAGCTCACCAGGGATAAAGGGTGGCGTGGGGTAAAGCCAGCCGCTTTAAGCGCGCGAAGCGCTTCAAGGCCGGCTAATACCCCCAATGCACCATCGTATTTGCCACCTGCCGGTTGGCTGTCGAGATGACTGCCTGTCACGACAGGGGCTAGCTCTGGGTCGCTGCCGGGCAGATCAAGAAATACGTTACCCATCGCGTCGACGCTCGCGTTAGCCCCTAGCTCGCTGGCCTGTTCAACAAGCCATCGCCTTGCACTGATGTCATGGCTGTCCAACGCTAAACGCGCCACACCGCCATCTTCGCGAGCACCGATCATCGCAAGTGTCGCCAGATCCTTGGCTAGACGCCGCGGGTTGACGGCTGCCGCAATAGCAGGGAGATCACAAGCGGTTTGATCGTTGGGCGAGGCAGGGTCGTGGACCATTGGGCTCTCCGTCACTGTGTTGTTTATTCGTGAACCTCGAAATGCACTTCCACCGGCTCGCAGTCCTCCCCATTGATCGGGATGATGTCCTGAGGGCAGGATGACATGGCCACGACACAGTCCATTTCAGCGCGTAGGTCGACGTAATCACCTGGCTTAGAAACAGGCGGACACCAGTCAACGTTCATCTGATCATTAACCGGAATGTTCATCCACAAATTGAACGGTTGGGGAACTTCGGGGGCATCAATGCCAATGGCTTTCATGGCCAGGCGGAGGTTATCAGCGCAATTGTCGTGGTAGTCCTCGACGCCTAACGTCATGTATCGAAACAGGTCGCAGGCGGCCATTAACGTATCGTGAATGCCAGGAGAGGTATCTGCTGTGAGGGTCATGATCGGACGGCGACGGTTGCTTATCAGCGGGTCGCCGACTTTGGGGATTAACCCGCTGAGCCAGGCACGGCCATGCTCCCAGGACATGAATTCATTGAGATTGTGGGTGCTGAACGCCCAGGTATCGCACACCTGGGTTCCGTGCGTATTGATGATGCGGATAGTCTGCCCCGCTTTTAGACGCACTGCTCGGCCACCCCGGGCAGCCACTTCATAACGCTCCCCCAAGACAGGCGTGCCGTCCGGGGAAATTGGCGTGTCCAGCGTGTGGTTATGTCCGCAGGGCTCAGTGTTACTTTTGGGCAGTTGCTCAATACGCGCATGATCAAAGGGTGTCGCAGTATTCATAGGGTTCTCCAAGGATGTTGACCATCGCCTTTACGTTGTAAAAAGTGAATGGCACCGGTTGATAGACGCAGTACGTCCGTTAATCGATATGGCGCTCGCGCCAGGTGTTAAGAAATTGCTGAAGGCGTTCGCTTTGGGGTTGGCGGAATAGCTTGTCAGGCGCGCCGCTCTCTACCACGCGGCCTTGATCCATAAAGATCACCCGGTCGGCCACTTTTGCGGCAAAGCCCATTTCGTGAGTGACCACCACCATGGTCATGCCGTCGGCAGCCAGCTTATTCATTACCTCCAGCACTTCCCCAACCAGCTCAGGGTCAAGAGCGGAAGTAGGTTCATCGAAAAACATCACTCTGGGTTTCATGGCAAGGGCCCTTGCAATGGCGACTCGTTGCTTCTGCCCGCCTGAAAGGCTCTCAGGGAAATGCCCGGCACGGTCGGCCAGGCCGACTTGCTCAAGCATGGCCATGCCTTCCTCGTTGGCATCTCGTCGCGAAAGACCGTTGACCAGTCGCAGCGCTTCGGTCACGTTCTCAAGCGCCGTGCGATGAGGCCATAAATGGAAATGCTGGAAGACCATGCCGACGGAAGCGCGCACTTCGTCCACGCGCTTCTCGCTGGTGCGAACGCGTTTCCCACCGCTGTCTTCGTAGCCCAACAGTTGGCTGTCGATATAAACGCTGCCGTGATCATAGGGCTCCAAGAAAGCCAGGCAACGCAACAGGGTCGATTTACCTGATCCTGAGGGCCCTATCACACACACCACCTCGGAAGGCAAAATACTGAAGTCGATATCGGTCAGCACCTCAAGGTCGCCAAATTGCTTGCTTACGCCCTGCGCCTCGACAATCGCTTTTTGTCGGGTAGACGGTGTTGTCGCTAACGTGTCAACCATGGGCATGGCGGGTATCTCCTCGTGGTTCGATGGGGCGTGGCTGACGATTGGCTAAGCGCTTCTCCAGTGCATAGCCGCCTCGTGCAATCAGTTCAATGATCAACCAATAGAGCAAGGCAACCGCCAGGTAGGGCTCAATGACTTGAAACGTCTGATTGACGATAGACGTGGCATTTTTGGTCAGGTCATCCACCGAGATGATTGATATCAGGGCAGACTCCTTTACCAAGATAATTAGCTGGTTGGTGCTTGGCGGCACTATCAAACGCGCCATTTGAGGAATCTGAATGCGGGTTAACACATGCCGTGGGGAAATGCCGAGCATGCGCGCCGCTTCCAAGTGTCCTTTAGGAACCGACTTGAAGCCGCCGCGATAAATTTCAGCAAAATATCCCGCCCCATACAGACCGATGCCGACAACGCCAGCGACGCTCGCGCTTAAGTCTAAACCTATGCTTGGACCACCGTAGTAGAGTAAAAACAGCAGAATTAGCAGCGGAATTCCTCGACATATCTCCACGTAACAAGCCACCGGATAGCCGAATAGCCGGGGGTTCGCGAGCCTAAGGGCGGCAAGCACCAAACCGAGCGAAAGGGCCAGCACGCAGCCCAAAAAGCAGATCCATACCGTGTTCCACAAGCCTTGTAGAATAAGTTCACGTGCTTCCCATAGCATTGCGATATCAAACATGTAGGACGCTCCCTTACTCGGTGGCGAGACCGCCGACCATGCGGCGTTCCAAATAAGCGCTGACGCGTGCCAGCACCAGGTTTACGGCCAGATAAAGCAACGCCGCCGCCAAGTACGTTTCCAGTGGCTGAAACGTACGCGATGCAATTTGCTCGCTAACCCGCATCAACTCCGTCACTGCAATCACCGAGATGAGCGATGAGTTTTTGAGGATAGTGATGATTTCGTTTGTTAATGGTGGCAACGTAAGGCGGAACACCTGAGGCATGATGATGCGCTTCCGGGTTTGCCAATCCGAGATCCCCGCCATACGGGCGGCTTCTATTTGGCCAGCTGGAATGTGGCTGATCCCGCTGCGAAAAATTTCCGATTGAAACGCTGCCGTATTCAACGTGAGTGTGAGTATCGCCGCATAGATAGGGGCTATTTCTATACCCACTTCCGGCAGCAGGTAGTAGACCAACAGCAATTGCAGCAGGATGGGCGTCCCTCGCCAAAAGCTTCGGTAAAGGCCGCATGGCCAGGATAAAAGGCGATATCGGCTCATCAATCCGAAAGCCAGTAAGACACCCAGTACCAAGCCAAATGCGATGGCGGAAAGCGAGACCACCAATGTGGTGGTCAAGCCTTCAACAAGAGCCGGATAGTGGTTGAGCAGAATCTCAAACATATGGCACTCAGAGCGTTAGTGGCGGTTTATTCTGCGGAAGGAAGCTCATCGGGCAGATCCATTGTGGAACCGAACCATTTTTCCTGTAGCTCTTCGAGCGTACCGTCCTCATTGAGCCGTTGGATTTGCTCGTCCATAAAGGCATTTAGCGAAGCACTTTCCTCGTTATCACGGCCCGCCCAAGAGAAGTAAACCGGATCACCAAAGGTGCCGACGACCTCAAAGACCTCTGGGCGCGTACGCTCGGCTTCTAGCAGGTTAGGCAAGCTGTTGATGACCACATCGACTCGTCCGTTTCCCAACTCGGCATAGGCCTCATCGACGCCTGTGTAGGTGCGGATGTCCTCAACCGGTGTTCCTGCCTCCTCTAGCTCTGCGGCTAACGCTTCCAGGGCTTCTAATTGCGCCGACCCCGACTGCGCTGCCGCGACTTTGCCCGCGATGTCTTCAGGGGAGCTGATGTCGTCTTCACCGGTGCGTTTGAGGATGGCCATGGTCGCGTCGGCGATGGGGGCGCTTAAGTGATAGCGTTCCATGCGTTCCGGGGTGGCGGTCACGGAGGTGACGACATAATCAAACCTCTCGCGCTCCAGACCTGGCAGAATGCCTTGCCAAGGCAGGTCCATACGGATCAATTCCACGTCCTCACCAAGCTCAGGCATGATGTGTTCCATGATGTCAGCTGAGTAGCCGACGATGTCACCGTCTTCAATGTATTCGAAAGGGGCGAAACGCGCTTCAGTGCCGACCGTAAACGTGCCCTCTGAGCGAATATCATCAAGCAAATCGCTATGGGCGGTGGAGGCAAAGCTGACGCTGAGCAGTAAACCAGCGGTAATAGCCGTTGTACGATGCATGGGGATCTCCTCGGACGAGTGATGCTCGGGTCTCAGTGGCGCAAGCCATCTGAGCAACAACACCTTGAGTTAAGCAGGAACCATGCAACAATAAAATTGCTATCTTTCGATGTTCACTCCCGTTTTATTGATGTTAAACGCACTAACGTAGAGCATTCTGATGAAGCTTTCAGCCGCTGATCTTAAAAGCCTTTCCGTCTTTCTGGCCGTCACCGAGCATCGTGGCTTCGCCGGTGCGCAAACGGCGCTCCACATGAGCCAATCCGCGGTCAGCTTCCACATTCGAGCACTTGAAGAACGCGTGGGGTTTACCGTCTGCCGACGGGGACGGCAGGGGTTTGAACTGACCGAGCGTGGCGCCATTGTCTATGAGCGTGCCAAATTACTGCTGGCTTCGGTCGATGATTTTGACAGCGAGATGAGCGAGTTACGCAGTTCCGTCTATGGCACCCTTCGCTTAGGGGTGGTTGATAACACGATTATGGATGTAGACCTTGATCTACAAGGCGTCATTGGTGAGTTTTTACGCAAAAATCCCAAGGCACGCCTGAATATCAATGTGAGTAGCCCCGACCGTTTAATCGGTGAAATCGCCAACGGAGACGTACAACTTGGGATATTGCCTGAAACGGCCCAAATGGAAGGCTTGCAGCATCGTCAGGTCTATACCGAGGTGCATGGCATGTATTGCGCGAAACGCCATCCACTATTTGAACGCGACAGCCACCAACTCACGGTGGAAGATGTCATTAAGCACCCTTTCGTGGTCAGGCCTTACGCCAATCTTCAAGAGCTTAAGAGCTTTCCCAATGCACAGGTTGGTGCGCATGCCTCCAACATGGAGGCCCAAGCGTTAATGATCTTGAGCGGCCATTTTATTGGCAATTTACCCCATTACTACGCCGCTCATTGGGTTGAGCGTGGTGAGCTCAAAGCGCTACTGCCTGATCAAGTAGAGATCGCGTCGCCCTTTTGCGTCGTTACCCGTGCAGGTCGGCGCCCTTCTCTTATCGTGCGGACCTTTATTCAAGAACTCGTATCCAGGCTTTGGCAAGAATCGCATCTGGCCGATGCTAATAAAGGAGAGGAGTTCACACTTAATGGATATCATTAGACTGGTCCTTGTTGCGGCGGTCGCAATGACCAAGTGCAAGAATCTCGGCTACTTTGACGGCCAAACTCAATTCCTGAAAGTTATAAATAACTAAGATAAGAGCAGCACTTGGGCATCAGCCAGCAGATGCTCAAGCCATAGATACGACTGCTGAAGACCGAAGCCGACAAGCCAAGACTCCAAAATGCTCAATCAGCATCCTCATGAATGAGAAGGGATCAGGGTATCTGGTAGCGACTTCTTTTCCCATGTTATTGGCCCGCCTACTCAGAAAGTGGATGAGATTCTGATGTTGCCTTCGGTATACCTCCCTAACTTCTCGCCATCACGCTAGTCCGCTGCGCTTCTTTACTCCGAATCACCTACATTGCATACAATAATAGACAAAAGTTCAATTTATAGGGGTTTATAACTTAGCTAGATTCAAAACTGCATACAATTTTAGGAAAACAGATGGCGAACGCAGTTCACACAACGCCTTCTCCCGTGGTCCAAACAGCCACGACTAAGGTGCACGAAGTCATCAAACAGCGGATTCTAGATGGCCACTACCGAGGTCATGAGTACATTCGTGAAGCGAATATCGCCCGTGAACTCGAAGTGAGCAGAACGCCCGTCCGTGAGGCCCTTCGCGAATTAGTCTCAGAGGGTTGGCTTGAGATGATTCCCCATCACGGCTCTCGTGTGACGGCCTGGACGGAGAAAGACGCTCGTGAGGTCTTTGAATTGCGACTGGTGTTGGAGCCTATGGCGGTACGCATGGCCTGTGAGCACATGCACAAGGATTGCTTGGCCAGGCTCGAGGCGATGGCTTCAGACATGGAACAGCTCACTGAGATGGCCGATACAAAGCCATCGGTACGTAACGAGATCGCCTCGCTCAACCACGAGTTTCACCGCGAACTAATTCGCGCGAGTGGAAACCAGCGCCTGAGTGCCGTGTTGGAGAGCGTGGTACGCACCTCGGTAATACGACGTAATTTTGGTAACTACGACCTTGCTAGCCTTCGCCGCAGCATGCGCCATCACCGTGAGATTCTCGAAGCCATCACTGAGGGTAGCCCATTATGGGCCGAACGAGTCATGAGCGCTCACCTACTCGCTGCAAAGTCGCTGCATTTCCGCTTTTCCGATGCTCCTGACTATTAGCGAGCATCCATCAAATAATCCAATAGAGGCGTCATAACAACAATGATTCAACACGAAGCCCAACCCTCTACTCCTACTCCACTGAGTGACATTAAGGTCCTGGAACTCGGTCAACTGATTGCAGGCCCCTACTGCGGCCAAGTATTGGCTGACTTCGGTGCCCAGGTAATTAAAGTCGAACCGCCCGGCAAAGGTGACGCCATGCGCCAGTGGGGGGCGGAGGATAGTGATACGGGCGAGCCCCTCTGGTGGAACGTCATCGCCCGCAACAAGCAGTCGCTGACCCTGGATCTGCGTCAGCCACGCGGCCAGGAACTGCTGCGCGAACTGGCCACCCAGGCTGACGTGCTGATCGAGAACTTCCGCCCCGGCACCATGGAGCGCTGGGGGCTGGGCTTCGAGGAACTCTCCCGCCACAACCCCGGGCTGGTAATGGTGCGCGTCACCGGCTTCGGCCAGGACGGCCCCTACGCCTCGCGGGCCGGCTTCGCCTCGGTGTGCGAGGCCATGGGCGGACTGCGCTACCTGAGCGGCTATCCCGACCGCCCGCCGGTCCGAGTGGGCGTCTCCATCGGCGACACTCTGGCCGGCCTGCATGCCGCGCTGGGCACCATGATGGCGCTTCACCAGCGAAGCCGCACCGGTCGCGGCCAGGTAGTCGACAGCAGCATCTTCGAGTCGGTGCTGGCAATGATGGAGAACCTGATCCCTGAGTACGCTCGTGCCGGTCGGGTACGCGAACGCAGTGGTAGCTTCCTGACGGGCATCGCCCCCTCCAACGCCTATCCCGCTCGGGACGGCCGCGACGTGATCATCGGTGCCAACCAAGACACGGTATTCCGGCGCCTCTGTACCGCCATGGGTCAGCCGACCCTGGCCGACCACCCGGACTACGCCACCCACCGCGCTCGAGGTGAACATCAGCAGACCATCGACGACCTGGTGGCCGCCTGGACGCGCCAGCACGATGCCCAGCAGGTAGTCGACATCCTCGCCGAGGCCGGAGTGCCGGCCGGCTTGGTCTACCGGGCTCCGGACATGCTGATGGACGCGCACTTCCGCGCCAGGCAGGCCATCGTCGAGGTGCCGGATCGCCGCGGCAAACCGCTGCCGATGCAGAACGTCTTCCCGCGGCTGGCCGAGACCCCTGGCCGGGTCCGCCACGTGGGACCCGCGCTCGGCGAGCACACCGAGACCATCCTCGCCGAGTGGCTCGGCCTCGCCCCCGACGCCGTTAACGCCCTGCGCGACGAACGCGTGATCTGACCGGAGCACCCCCATGGAACCTATTATCGTCGTAATCCTACTGGTGGGGCTGATCGGCTTCGGCTTTCCCATCTTCCTGGCGCTGGGCCTGTCGGGCCTGCTCGGGCTCTACATGGCCCGCGGCTCAATGGCCTTCTTCTTCGCGCCCTCGTCGCTGTTTGGCCAGCTCAACCTCTTTGAAATGGTCGCCCTGCCGCTGTTCATCCTGATGGGCAGCCTGTTGGGCGCCACGCCGGTGGGCGCCAACCTCTTCCAGGCTGCGGTGCGTTGGCTCAATTGGTTGCGCGGCAGCCTGGCGATCTCCTCGGTAGGCGCCTCGGCCATGTTCGGTGCCGTCTCCGGCGTCAGCTTGGCCGGGGTCGCCGCGGTGGGCTCCATCGCCGTGCCGCAGATGCTCGAGCGTGGCTACAGCCGGACCCTGGCCGCCGGCTCGGTGGTCACCGCTGGCGCCCTGGCGATGCTGATTCCGCCCAGCGTGCCCTTCATCATTTACGGCGCGGTCTCCAGCGTCTCGGTCGCGGACCTCTTCATCGGCGGTATCGTGCCCGGTATCGTGCTGGCCCTGGCGCTGTCGCTGTACATCTTCATCCGCGTCAGCCTCAACCCAGAGGAAGCCCCGGCCGCCGAGCAACGCTTCACCTGGAAGGAGCGTTTCCAGAGCCTCGCCAACATCTGGCACGCCGCTTTGCTTGTGCTGGTGGTGCTGGGCTCGATCTACACCGGCTTCGCCACGCCCAGCGAGGCAGCGGGCATCGGGGCTCTGGGGGCCTTCCTCATCGCCGCGCTGATCTTTCGCTGCCTGACCTGGTCCAAGTTGTTGCAGATACTCGGCAACACCGCGCGGATCAGCGGCGTAATCCTGCTGATTATGGGCTGCGCCAAGATCTTCGGCGACTACCTCAACATGGTACGCGTGCCCCAGTTGCTCACCGAGATCCTCACGGCCAGCGGCCTGCCGGCCTGGGCGATCCTGCTGGCGGTCATGGTGCTGCTGATCCTGCTCGGCATGCTGGTCGACGCGGTGTCGCTGATCGTGGTCACCACCCCGGTGCTGCTGCCGCTGATTGAGGCGCTGGGCTACGACCCGCTGTGGTTCGGCATCGTCATGGTGCTCAACCTGGAGATCGCCGTGGTCACGCCGCCGGTCGGGCTCAATCTCTATGCCTTGCGAGGCGTCTGCCCGGAACTCTCCATCGAGGAAATTATCCGCAGCGCCTTGCCCTTCGTCGCCGTCCAATTCCTCGTGCTGATGCTGTTCGTGTTCTTCCCCGGCCTCAGCCTGTGGTTGCCGGGGCTGATGTAGCCCCGGCGCAACGCGACTCCACGGGGTCGCAACCGATGCAACCCAAGTGAACCCTCACGTAAAAGCACAACAATAAGGAGTCTCACCATGACCCTCACCCGTCGCCAAGTACTCAAGTACGGTACCGTCGCCACCACTGGCGCCACCCTGTTCGGCACCCAAAGCCTGTTCGCCCCACGGGCGATGGCCGCCACCGCCCTCACCGGAGTCAACTACATCACGCCATCCTACAAGGCGCTGAGCTACGGCTCCGACGGTTTCGTGAAGTTCCTGGCCGATAACCACGCCGATGTTATCGACTTCGACTACCACCATTCCGGCCAACTGCTGACCGCCGACGAGCAGTTGCCCGGCCTGCGTGCCGGCAGCGTGGACTTCATGTTCCACACCCTGTCCTACATCACCCGTTCGCTGCCGATCCTCGGCATCACCGGCCTGCCCGGGGTGGTCAACGCGCTCTATGAACACCCCGAGCGGCTCAAGCTGGGCAGCCCACTGATGGAGCTGATCAACGAGCAGCTCGCCGAGGAGAACCTCTACATGCTCTGCTCGGGCGGCGGCATCCTCGAGCCGGAGTACATCTGGAGCACCGAGGACAACCCGATCCGCTCCCTGGAGGACCTGCGGGGCAAGAAGATCCGCGTGGTGGGCTACGAGGCGACCACCGCACTGGAGGAATTCGACATCGGCGCCACCCGCATCCCTTCGTCGGAGACCTACCAGGCGCTCCAGCGTGGCACCGTGGACGCCGGCATCTTCAACATCTCCACGGTCGTGGGGCGCAGCCTGTTCGAGCAGCTCTCCACCTGCTACAAGCTGCCCACCACCGCCTTCACGGTGGCGCCCTTCATGCTGCGCGACCGCTGGGACAGCCTGGACGGCGACGTCCGTGCGGCCCTCGAGGAGGCCGCCAAGTGGTACGACGACAACTTCGTCACCCACTGTAACGACGACGTTTACCCCAACGAGTACTGGCCGATGATGGAGGAAGAAGGCATCGAGGTCATTGAGCCCAGCGAGGAAGACCTCGAGACCTTCAACGCCGCCACCGAGGCCGTTTGGGACCACTGGAAAGAAGATGTCGGCGAAGAGGTCGGCGAGCGCGCCATCGCCCTGGCCCTGGGCGAGGCCTGAGGAGGAACGCCATGACATCCTACGTCATGCGCGGCTGGGACGGCCTGATGGCCGTCCTGCGCGGCGCCTCGATCCTGGTGCTCGCCTTCATGGCGCTCACCATCTGCTACGACGCCATGATGCGTCACGTCTTTTCCGCCCCGACCAGTTGGAGCCTGGAGATCAATTCCTTCCTGCTGGTCTACCTGGCGGTAATGGGGGCGGCCGAGGCCCAGCGCCACGACGCCCATATCCGCATCGAGTTCTTTGCCGACAAGCTGCCGGTACGCGTCCAGGCCCTGGTCGGCGTGGCCACCGGCCTGCTGGGGGCAACCTTTAGCTTCATCATGGTCTGGCGCGGCGGCATCATGATGAGCCAGGCCTTCGAGTACGGCGAACGGGTCTCCAGCTCGCTGGGCACGCCCATCGGCATCCCCTACGCCATGCTGCCCCTCGGCTTCGGCCTGCTCGGCCTGCAGTTCCTGCTCAATGCCTGGCAATCGGCTTGTCGCGTCCGACACCCCGACGCCGCACCACCACCGAATGGAGAGCCCGGCGATGTCTGATACCCTCAGCCACAAACTGATCAAGGACCACCTGCTGGAGGGCGACATGACGCCGGGCGGCGAGATCGCCCTGCGCATGGACCAGGCTCTGCTGCAGGACATCCTCGGCACCCTGGTCATGCTCGAGCTCGACGCCATGGGCCTCGACCGCGTGCACACCTCACCCAGCGTGCAGTACATCGACCACACCCTGATCCAGCAGGACAACATCAACGCCGACTCCCACCTCTTCCTGAAGAGCGCATGCGAGCGCCTGGGGGTCTGGTACAGCGGCCCAGGCAACGGCATCAGCCACCCGGTGCACATGGAGCGCTTCGGCGTGCCCGGCCAGAGTCTAGTAGGCTGCGACAGCCACACCACCGCGGCCGGTGCGCTGGGCATGCTGGCCATCGGCGCCGGCGGCATCGAGGTGGCCATGGCCATGGCCGGCCAGCCGCTCTATCTGGCAATGCCGGAGATCATCGGCGTGCGCCTGGAGGGCAAACTGCCCGACTGGGTCAGCGCCAAGGATATCGTCCTTGAACTGCTGCGCCGTCACGGCGTGGCCGGGGCGAAGAACTGCATCCTCGAGTATTACGGCCCCGGTCTGGCCGGGCTCGACGCAATGGACCGCCACGTGCTGGCCAACATGGGTACCGAGATGGGCGCCACCGGAAGTGTCTTCCCCAGTGACGAGGTGACCCGCGACTTTCTGCGCTCGCGGGGTCGCGAGGCCGACTGGACCCCGCTCGCCGCCGATCCGGGCTGTCGCTACGACCGCGAGGAGCGCATCGATCTCTCGAGCCTCGAGCCGTTAATCGCCCTGCCCTCCAGCCCGGACAAGGTGGTGCCGGTGGCCGAGGTTGCCGGACAGCCGCTCTACCAAGCCTACATCGGCTCCTCCGGTAACCCCGGCTACCGCGACATCGCTGTGGTGGCGGAGATCGTCAAGGGCAGGAGCGTGGCTGGCAACGTCTCCCTGGACGTCAACCCGGCGACTCGGCGCATTCTCGCCGCGCTGATCGACGAGGGCCACCTGGGCGCGCTGGTCGCCGCCGGTGCCCGCCTGCACCAGCCCGGCTGCAACGGCTGCATCGGCATGGGCCAGGCCCCGGCGGCGGGCCGCAACAGCCTGCGCACCGTGCCACGCAACTTCCCCGGTCGATCCGGCACCCGCGAAGATAGCGTCTTCCTGTGCAGCCCCGAGACCGCCGCCGCCTCGGCGCTCAAGGGCGTGATTACCGACCCCCGTAGCCTCGACATGCCCTACCCGAGGCCTCGCGAGCCCGTCGACATGGCGCTGGACAATGCCTGGTTCCAGCCGCCCTTGCCCGCCGAGCAGGCTCGGGGCGTAGAGCTTCTGGCCACCGACAACACCCCGCCGCTGCCGTTGATCGAGCCGTTGCCCGAGACCCTGGAGGTGCCGGTGCTGCTGGCGGTGGACGACAACATCTCCACCGACGACATCATGCCCGCCGGCGCGCGAGTACTGCCGCTGTGGAGCAATGTCCACGCCTCGGCGGAGCACCTCTTCGAGGCCGTCGATTCCGACTACGTCGCCCGCGCCCGCGAGCAGGGGGCGGCCGGCCATGCCATCGTCGGGGGCGCCAACTACGGCCAGGGCTCGAGTCGTGAGAACGCCGCCCTGGTGCCGCGACTGCTGGGCCTGCAGCTGGTGATCGCCGAGAGCATCGCCCGCATCCACTGGCAGAACCTGCCCTGCTTCGGCGTGCTGCCGCTGACCTTCGTCGACCCGGCCGACCGCGCGCGATTGAGCCGGGGTACCCGGGTGCGTATCGAGGGCTGGCGCGCAGCGCTCGCCGCCAGCCGCGAGGTCACGGCAACACTGGATAACGGCGAGACGCTAACCCTGCGCCACGAGCTCAGCGCCCGCCAGCAGGCGATTCTTGCCGCCGGGGGCGTGATCAACTACCTGTCTTCCACACCATGAACGACGAGACCGCTCCCATGACTCTGCTCGCCCCTCCGGCAAACGTGGAAATCGTTGAGGTTGCTCCCCGCGATGGTTTCCAGTCGATCCGCGACCCGCTGCCCACCATCGATAAGCAGCGCTGCATTTCAGCCCTCGTCGATGCTGGCATCACCCGCCTCGAAATCGGTTCTTTTGTGAGCCCCAAGGCCATCCCCCAGATGGCCGACACCGGCAAACTCATCGAGGCCTTCGCCGACCAACCAGCACTGCGCCTTTCGGCGCTCGTGCCTAATCTAAAGGGAGCAGAGCTGGCCCTGGCGCACGGCATACGCGAGGTCGTCTACGTGGTCTCGGTCTCAGAGTCCCATAACCGCAGCAATGTACGACGAAGCGTCGATGAGTCTCTGGAGGATCTTGGCCGAGTGGCAGAGCGCCTGCGTCAGACCGAAGGGACCCGGTTACGTCTCGACCTCGGCACCTGCTTTGACTGCCCCTTTGAAGGCACCATCGACTGGCAGCAGGTTGACCGCGTCCTCAGCCAGGCCACTCGCCTGGCAGACGGCTTGCCAATGGAAGTGGCACTATGCGATACCACCGGCCGAGCCAGCCCCTATCAGGTGGCTGAACATTTCACCCAGCTGCGTGAACGCCATGGCGGCAAAGGGCTGGCATGGGCCTTCCACGGCCACGATACCTACGGCATGGGCGTAGCCAACGCACTATTCGCGATACATCATGGCGCCACGGCAATGGATAGCGCCTGCGCTGGCCTTGGAGGCTGCCCCTTCGCCCCCGGCGCCACTGGCAACACCGCCACCGAAGATCTGCTCTACGCCCTTCAGGGCGGCAAAGTCGCCACGGGGATTGATCTATCAAAACTGCTCGTGGCGGCCGACCTGATCGCCGCCCTGCCCGGCGGCCAGACCGCCAGCCACCTGCGCCAGGTGCCGCGAGAACGGATGCGCTAAACCGTGCCGATCATCGTGCTGCTGTCGACCACGCTGGTGCTCGCCTTCTCCTCGCTGGTGGCGCTGTTCCCTGCCGCCATCGCCCCAGAGTTGTCTGGTGTACTGGGCGTCTCCTCGGCCACTATCGGTTTGCAGGTGAGCCTAATCTTCGCCGGCGCCATGCTTACCTCGCTGGTGGGCGGACCGCTCACCCGACGTTTAGGGCCCTGTCGCACCAGCCAACTCTCCCTGGCGTTGCTCGGCGGTGGCGCCGCCATGATGGCGATGCCGACCTTGCCGACCTTTGCCTTAGCCTCCCTCGTTGCCGGCTTGGGTTACGGGATGACCAATCCCTCCGCCTCAGTGTTGCTGGTGCGCTTCACCCCGCCTGAGCGACGCGGCCTGATCTTCTCATTGAAACAGTCGGGCGTGCCCTTGGGCGGTGTGATCGCCGGTGCCAGCGCACCGGTGCTGGCCTTGGTGGTGGGTTGGCAGGCCGGGCTGCTCCTGCTCAGCGCCATCGCCCTGCTCGGCATTGTCGCCCTGCAATGGCGGCGGGAGAGCTGGGATGACCAGCGAGACCCAGACACATCGTGGTTGGCAACGCCCTTCTCCGGACTCGACGTGGTATGGCGGCAGCGGTCGCTGCGCTACGTCGCGCTGCTTAGCCTGTGCTTCTCGGCGATTCAGCTCTCGGTTTCGGCATTTACGGTGGCGCTGCTGGTGGAGGATCTGGACTTCGGCCTGGTAGAGGCGGGATTGGTCATGTCCGGGGTGCAGGTGACCGGCGTGGTGGGGCGCATTGGCTGGGGTGAGATCGGAGACCGGCTGGGCGACCGCTTGATGGCACTTGCTATCATCGCCTGTACCACCGCCGTGGCAGCCCTGTTGGTAGCCACCATGACCCCGGCCTGGCCCAAGTGGCTGGTCATTGTACTACTGGGGCTACTGAGCTTCTCGTCGTTGGGCTGGAACGGCGTCTTCCTGGCCGAAATCACCCAACTGGCCCCGCCCCACCGCATCGCCGATGCCGCAGGCGGTTGCCTGGTTTTCACCTATGGCGGCGTTCTGCTCGGTTTGCCTATGGTTACCTTCCTCCACAGCGTGGTTGGTGACTATACAAGCGTCTTCGCTATCCTCGCTGGCATCTCGGTAGCGGGACTCTGGCTCATCCATCAAGCGAGACGAGCCAGATGCATGGATCGGGTTTCGTAGGAGCGCAACTTGTTGCGCGATCAGCAATCATCCCGCCTCCGCTGATATCCGCGTTGACGTTGCAAGCTCCCGGCCTGGACGCTACTCAACCGACGCCAAGCGGCTGAAGGTGAGGGCCTCGTCGCCGTCATAAATTTTTGCGGCACATAACGGCACACCCGCCAACTCATGGTCAACCAGGGCATCAGCGCTAATGAGATCGTCCTGCACAGGCTGCTGCGTGCGTAACTCACCATCAATACTCGCCTGGTAAAGCATGGGAACTGTCGTGACGCCGTCGCTTGGGGGCTCAAGGTTCACCCGCCTGGCGAAGTCGAGATACGCAGCAGGATCCTTGAAGACAAGGGTGCGCCCCAGTCTCTCGACCGGAATGTCGATAGACTGTACCCGCACGACGCCTTGATCCGAGATGCCGACCTGCTCCTCAGTCGCCAACAGCGCCACCCGCAGATCCCTGCCCGACCCACCCTGCTTGGGCAGATACATGACAAGGGGGTGATCCTGCCTCCTGAACACCAGTTCGGTTTCGGTATAACCGGTAAAAAGGCCTCGCCAGTCTTTGCCGCATACCCTCGAAAGATAGGCACGTGTTTCCGCCGTTCGCCAGAGCACCGCACGCTCTGCGCTATCGGAGTAGTCGACTATAGGCGTTGTATGGGCCAGCGACACGGCATAGCCCATGGCAGTGAGATAGTCGTCAAGAAGCGTAAAAACAGTGAGTTCCTGATGAAAACTGAGCGGCTTAGGTAAGCCCTCAATAAAAGCGTCGACGGGTGTATTATCCCAATTCAGCCTCAGCACCCACCCAAGCAGCGATTCGTAAAGGTTGGAGTCTTGCAGCGAGATTATCGCGTCGCTTTCCTTCAATAGTGTGGTCGTATCGGGATTCGCGTTCTCTCGCATCCGAACCGTGATCCCCAAACGCATCATGTTCTCTGTCGCCGCTCGCAGGGCGTTGCGTTGTTGAAGGGTTAAAAACGGCCCCGCTATGGTGATATCAAGCTCGACCGGCGCTCCATCTTGCGTAAGAAGCCGTGCTCCGCTACCCAGCGTGTAACCGGCCTCGGTAAGCCGCCGAAAACCTTGCCGCAACACCGCCCGCCCGTTCCCCACCCCCGCCATGGCCGCAGGATCAAGGCTACTCAGCACCGGGATGTCGTTTCCAGGAATCATGCCAGAAGCTTCCGCAAGTGCTTCGATTGAGGCGTCCGGGCCGGCGAAGTCCACAAGGGCCTTGTGGTATTCCATGATCGGCCCCGTGAAGGCAGGTGCAGAAAGTTCAAGGTCCGTTGATCCAGCGGTGCGCGGAAAAATCACCTCGTCCGCGATACCCAACAGCATGACGGCCGCGACGACATCCCGAATCGCCGGGTCCGCAATCGCATCAGACCCCGGATTGAAGCGAAGGACAAGTTCGGCTGCACTCTCCTCGAAGAAAGGAATATCCAGGTTTGCCTGGATCGCAGGGGGCGGCAGGCTGAAGCCGATAAAGAAGGCAGCCGCAGGGACTGGAGCCATAGCCAGCCCGATAGCAAGGATAGGGAGAAGCGATCGTGAAGCGAGCATGGCAAACCTCCCCGTCTACCGTCGACTGGTGCATCGCAAGAGATCGTCGTCGATGCGGCAATCGTCCCATGATTCCACCAGTTGCCAGGTCTGCCCGTCTTGTCGAAACGAGGCCCAGGTCCACTGATTGAAAGCGCTTGCCGCGTTCACCAGTGATGCGACCTGCCCCATCATGCCTGACCCCGTCATCGACATGTCGGCTCGGTACCGGCAATAGGCCGATATGTCAGGGTCTTCCATTCGCACGCAATGATCCAGGCTCACGGAGGTGATGCGCATATTGCCGGTGCTTGAGTTCATCGCACCGCCTCCGGAGAACAGGCACATCATCGCGGCCACAGGGTTGTTGTCACGGCGATAGGTATTGCACTGGTCGCCCATCGCATCAAGCCGACTGAAAGCGACATCCACATTTGCCTGAATAGCGTTCTGGATATCCTGGGCGTTCGGTGTGAAACGACCTGCCGCCTGGGGTATGCCCAAACCAGCCACCTGTTCAGGCTGAGAAGGTATCGCCGCAGGCGCGGGGGTCGGCGCAGGCTCTGCACCGGATGGATGAGCCTGCGCGATGTCGATCGGTTGTGACAGCCACAGGTCGAACTGCCGCCCTCCAAAATCTACAACGACATCACGGCCTCCGTCGCTGTAATCGTACCAAGGAAGGTCTTTGCGGATATTCTGCCGGAGCCTGTCAAAAACGCCTCCCGAGCAGCCGTGGTGGGTGAACACATCGATAAAACCTGCCTGCTGCTCCTGAAGCAACTCATCGAACCGCTGAGACAAAACGCTGAACGAAAAATCGTTACGCAGCTCGCTGTCATATATCGCTTTGCTGACATCTTCATAGGTGGAAGCCGTCAGGACAAACGGAGCAAAATCGTCATCAAGGATACTCAGCGTTTGAACGTTTGTGAGAGGCGTCGTCGTGTAGGAAGACATCGGCTCGTCAGTGGACGACGCACAGCTCTGCCAGTAAGCAAGATGGAAGGCAAGATAGTTGAGCATTCGTGCACGGAGCGACGACTCCGAGGACGCCCGGCGGCCCTCATAAATCCGCTGGATTGCCCGCGCTTTGCTCTGGTCGAGGAATGACAGGTCAAGCCCAGTGGGTGTCTCAACCGGCCCTGAATTATTCTCTGCGGTCACGATCTCGTCGAGATCAATGCTTTCCAGTGGATTCGGCTTGCCAGCGCGACAATATTCCAAGAGCGGACCCACATCCGCACGAAACGTGCTGAAATCCAAGCCGCCGCTCATCGGCAAGAACGCGCCGTTTCTTTTCAGTTGATAGGCAAAATTGGTCGTGCCCTTCAAGCGGGTAAAGAAAGAGGCATCAGCGCGCGCCGATCCGGACACGCGAACGACATGCCGATCACTGGAAAAGCGCTCCCCCAGCGCCACCGGCATCGAAAATTCAAGGGTCTGGCCGTAGGGACGAATGTTGAGCGAATACTCGTCATCCGGGCGCAGTTCCAGGGGGTCATCCATCAATTGAGAGACGACGCTGGTCAGGTCAATGATGCCGTCGCCGCGGCAACGCATCACGAATTCCGGCTCCCCCTCAGGCACATCGTAATTAGCGCCACGAGTGTAGACAAAAGCCGGATCACCTTGGATGGATACTAAAACCGGCGGGGTGGCGTTCGTGCGATTTTCGTCTCGCCCACTTTGATCGGCAAGGCTCGCCGTTATTCGAGGGTCGCTACCCGCTCGTGCGATATCAGCGATGCGTTCGATTTCCTCTATATCCAGTACGTCTGCGGCACTAGCCGATTCCTGAGAAAAGGCAGTTGTTGCAGAGCAGAGCAAAAGAGGTAAGGAGATAAACCGAAAGGTATTATTTAAAATCCAATGCATGGTTTTCCTACCCTCGTAAGCTCGGATCGCTAGAGCAGTGGTCACCCGTTAGATTTAAAAAAAACTAGGCGCCTTTATTGAGGTGGTCAACGCTCAATTCTCTAATACTTGTAATGACGCCGCCTCACCTTCCGAGGCTGCGAACGAGCCACCGCATAGCGCGACGAAGCCTTGCGCCTACAAGGATTGGAGGCGCCACAAAACTAATTACAGGTGGGTTTCGTAGGAGCGCAATTCATTGCGCGATCAGCAATCATCAAGCCACCAAACCCTATTCATATAACGACGGCTCATACAACGCAGGCAAAACGACTTCGATCTGCCGCCCAGCTTTTTGGGCCATGGCCTCAATGGCCGCTTTCAACGCTTGGCGCGCATCGTCATCGCCATGCACCAAACGCACTTCACGCGGCCAGCGGCGCATGCGTTTGATGAAATTAAGCAAATCGCGTTGCCCGGCGTGGGCCGAGTACCCGCTGATGGTGGTAATGCCAGCACGAATATCCACCCGCTCGCCATCCAGCTCCACCCAGCCGCCCTCGGGCCCGTAACGCTGAATGTCCCGCCCTGGGGTACCCGCCCCTTGATAACCCACAAACAGCACCTGATGACGCGGGTCGCCCAGCATCGCCTTTAAATAATTCACCACGCGCCCGCCCGCGCACATGCCGCTAGCGGCAATCACCACCGTCGGCCGGCCGCTTTCGGCCAGGTAGCGCACGGTTTGTTCGTGGGTGTCGTGTTCATCCACCGTGTACACATTGTCAAAACTCAGCGGATGCCTGCCTGAACGCAAACGGCGTTGAGCCTCAGCATCCCAGAACGGTTTTAATTGGCGATACACCTGGGTAAAGCGGGCCGCCAGCGGCGAATCGACAATCACCTCCAGCGAGCGCCAATCAGACGATGGCGGCGCGGCATGCACGATGGTTTCCAGCTCGTATAGCAACTCTTGCGTACGACCAATACTAAACGCAGGGATAATCACCGTTCCCCGGTTAGTCAGCGCTTGCTCTATAGCGTTTTTCAGCGCCTGGCCGCGCTCGCGGCGGCCTTCATGGTTGCGGTCACCGTAGGTGGACTCAAGCACCAGCACATCCGCCTGATACGGCGATTTTGGTGCAGGCAGCAGCGGCGTATACGGCGCGCCCAGGTCACCTGAGAACACCACCCGCCTTTTAGTGCTTTCCTCCTTTCTATTCAGCGCCACCTCAACATAGCTGGAGCCCAGAATATGCCCGGCCCGCTTGAGCTTCACCCACATACTAAGCGCCTGATCATCCACCACCGTGTGCCACTTGCCATAGGCTAACGGCACCAGCTGCTTTTCAAGCTGCGCCTGAAACTGCTCGATCAACCGCGCATTGCGGGTAAAGCCAATTTTTAACGCATCCTCAATCACCAGCGGTAACAGCACGGCGGAAGGCTCGGAACACAGAATCGGCCCTTTAAAGCCCGCTGCCAGCAAGTACGGCAACCGGCCTACATGATCGATATGCACATGGGTAATCACCAACGCTTTCAGCGTGCTGATATCAAAGCCCACTTCAAGCTGCGCCAGGCTATCCTCAGCGGCGTCTTCCCCCTGGAACAACCCGCAATCCACCAGTAGCGAGTGCTCACTGCTCGCCATCAATTGATGACAGCTACCCGTTACCCCGCCTGCCCCACCGTGATGACGTATCTCCGGCCACGTTCCCTGCGCTTGCATCTTCATGTCCTTATCTATCGATTCCTAAATAAAAATTTATCACATTGAATAAAAAAGCGCCTGACTGAGCCAGACGCTTTTAGAAGCCGCATAGAGGTTTTCATAAGAGCTCAATTTATTGAGCGATCAGCAATTATCCCGCCACCGAAGGCTATCGCCCGACGAAGTCTGACTCCTACAAGGCTGGGTGCATTAAGTAGGTTTCGTAGGGGTGACGTCACTCCTGAAATTATTGATGATCACCTCGCCTCGACCACTACGCTAGACATTGGTCTACCCTCCATTGATTTGCCCATGGTGGGCGACTAGTGTTTATTAATGTTGACGTTAACATTCAAGAAACATCAGCACTCCCCCGCTGTACAAATATTTGTATAACGTCAACTCGCTTTGACTACAAAAGACAATTAAAAGGAGAGAATTTGATGGCTAACGAATTGAAAGGAAAGGTAGCCGCCGTCACCGGCGCGGCGTCTGGAATAGGGCTTGCGACTGTAAAGGCGATGATCGCATCAGGCGCTCGCGTCGTGCTGGTTGACCGGGACCAGGCCGCACTGAAGACAATCTGTGAGGAATTGGGCGATGCTGCGATTCCTCTGGTCATGGACTTGCTCGATCCTAAGGACTGCGCAACGCTGCTGTCACAAATCCTGGAGAAAGCCGGCCAACTCGATATCTTCCACGCCAATGCTGGTAGCTATATCGGGGGTGACTTGCTTGACGCTGACCCAGGTGCCATTGACAGAATGGTGAGTCTAAATGTCAGCGTCGTGATGAAGAACGTACAGAATGTCTTGCCACACATGATCGAACGCGGAACAGGTGACATCATGGTGACGAGCTCGGTAGCTGGGCATTTCCCTGTCCATTGGGAGCCGGTCTACGCCTCCTCCAAGTGGGCCATGAACAATTTCGTCCAGACCGTGCGTCGCCAGGTCTTGAAACATGGAATCCGTGTGGCTTCTGTATCACCTGGCCCTGTCAACAGTGCCTTGCTAGCGGACTGGCCAGAAGAAAACCTGCGCAAGGCGAAAGAGTCAGGCAGCATTATTGAGCCATCGGATGTATCTGATGCCGTCATGTACATGCTGACTCGCCCTCGCAACGTGACCATTCGTGACATGGTGGTCCTGCCAAGCAATTTCGATATGTAACGTAAACCTCAGAGAGACAGGCTAGGCGTTAGTAGACATTGGTCTGAGTGCTATTGCTTTGTCACCAGGACTCTTCTAGCTTTTTAATGTTGACGTTAACATTTCAATAAATGTCAGCTCTATTTGCACCTTGCAATGCCACAACAACAAATCTGGAGCCAACCATGAAAATTAATGATATCGCCGCACCTTTCCGCAAGACGGCTCTTGTCGCCGCCTGCGCCACCGTTTTGACAGCAGGAACCGCAACGGCCGATGAGCATAACCTTAAAATCGGCATGTCCTTTCAGGAGCTTAACAACGAATACTTTGTGACCATGCAAGAGGCACTCGAGAGCGCCGCGGAGAGCATTGGCGCCGAAGTGATCACCACCGATGCCCGCCACGATGTCTCCAAGCAGGTCAGCGATGTCGAGGATATGATCCAGCAAGACATCGATATCCTGCTGCTCAACCCCGCCGACTCGGTGGGTGTCGAAACGGCGGTGCTGGCCGCTGAGGAAGCCGGCGTCACCACGGTTGCCATTGACGCTCAGGCCGAGGGGCCAGTGGACGGCTTCGTGGGTTCAAAGAACTACGACGCCGGCTATAAAGCCTGCGACTATCTGGCCCAGGAACTCGACGGAGAAGGTCAGGTGGCGCTACTGGATGGCATTCCCGTCGTGCCCATCCTTGAACGTATCGAAGGCTGCAACGATGCGCTTGCGGAATACGATGGCATTGAGGTCGTCGACAAGCAGAATGGTCGCCAGGAACGTACTCACGCCATGTCCGTGACCGAGAACATGATTCAGGCCAATCCAGAGCTCGACGGCCTATTCAGCGTCAACGACATCGGCTCCCTGGGTGCCCTGATTGCCATCAACTCCAGCGGCAATGATATCAAACTGGTTAGCGTCGATGGCCACCCCGAGGCTGTCGCCGAGATTGAGAAGGAAGGCTCTCCGTTCATCGCCACCTCGGCACAATACCCCGCCGACATGGTGCGAGTGGGCTTAGGCCTGGCACTGGCCAAGCATTGGGGCGCTGACACCGCACCCGCGGAAATCCCCATCGATGTCGAGCTGATTGACCGAGATAAAGCCTCCGATTTCAGCTGGTAAACCTTATACCACTGACGCTGACAACGTGTGCCGCCTCCAGGCGGCACATGAGGGTATTTCCATGACTCCATTACTTTCCCTGAGGCACATCTCAAAGTCGTTTCCCGGGGTGAAGGCCCTGCAAGATGTGTCGCTCGATCTCAACGCTGGCGAGGTGCATGCCCTACTTGGCGAGAACGGGGCTGGCAAGTCGACGCTGATGAAGATTCTCTGCGGCATCTACCGTCAAGATGAAGGAGAGATCATCATTGATGGCAAGACCTGCGATTTCCACGGTTATCAAGATGCTCTCGACGCCGGCATCGGTATCATCTTCCAAGAGTTCAGCCTGATTCCCGATTTGGACGCAGTAGACAATATTTTCCTGGGACGTGAAAAACGCAACCGACTAGGGCTGCGTGACCGACGTGGCATGGTCGCCGAAGCTCAGCGCTTGTTCGAGCGTCTTAAGGTAACTATCCCCCTGGACTGTCCTATCGTTGAGCTGAGCGTCGCCGATCAGCAATTTATCGAGATTGCCAAGGCACTATCGCTGGATGCACGCATTCTCGTACTTGACGAGCCAACAGCCACCTTAACGCCTAGCGAAGCCGACTACCTGTTCAGCATCATGCGCGAATTGCGCAAGCAAGAGGTTGGCATGGTGTTTATCTCTCACCACATGGAAGAAATCTTCACCATCTGCGATCACGTCACCGTGATGCGTGATGGTGAGAAGGTCTATGACTGTGATACCGCATCGACCACCCCCGATGATCTGATCGAAAGGATGGTCGGACGGCGAGTCGAGAACCTATTCCCCGAATACCGTTGCGATGCCGACCACACCGACGTGGTGCTGGACATTGAGGCCCTGCGCCTCGATCCCGAGGGTCCCGAGTACTCATTGAAACTTCATCGTGGTGAGATTCTTGGCTTCGCTGGATTGGTGGGTTCAGGTCGCACGGAGCTGGCCATGGGACTTATCGGTGCGACGCGTCCCGTGCATGCAAAGGTCAACATGGAAGGCAAGCCGATCAAGCTCCGTCACCCAGCAACCGCCCTTAAGCATGGAATCGGGTTGTTACCAGAAAGCCGCAAGACCCAAGGATTGGTCCTGCCATTTTCTTGCCGCGATAACATCTCCCTGAATAACCTAGCGCAATTCCAGGGTGCCTTGCCTTTTATCAAACGCCGTAAGGAGTCAAGTATTGCCGCCGACCTGATGGCCTCGGTGCGGGTTAAAGCCCCTAGCCCCGAAACGCCGGTCGACAACCTTAGCGGCGGCAATCAACAAAAGGTGGTTATCGCCCGCTGGCTAGGCCACCAGTGCAAGGTGTTGATCTTCGATGAACCTACCCGCGGCATCGATGTTGGGGCCAAGTCGGAAATCTATGCCTTGATGAAGGAGCTCACTGCGCAAGGTGTGTCGATCATCATGATCTCCTCAGAACTGCCCGAAGTCCTCGGTTTGTGTGACCGAGTCGCGGTCTTCTATCAAGGCCGGATCGCTGCCGAACTCAAAGGCGAAAATCTCAGCTCACAATCTATCATGCACCATGCTACGGGGGGACTCAGCGCATGAACCAGCTAGCATCTACTCCCGGCACCGCCCGTCAGTCACTCAAGATGCGACTGGCCCGCTGGCGCCGCACTCCAGTTTTCTACCCGTTGATCGGTTTCATCGTCGTCTTCATCGCTATGGCGGTGATCAATGACAACTTCCTGTCAGGAAGCAACATGGCCAACCTGGCGCGCCAGTCGTCGATCATCGCGATTATCGCGGTAGGCATGAGCCTGGCCATCCTCACCGGCGGTATCGACTTATCGGTCGGCCCAGTGATGGCCCTATCGGGAACGCTCATGGCCGGTATGATGGTGGCCGGGTTGCCGCCGTCTCTGGCGATCGTGCTCGGGCTATTGGTAGGTGCCGCTTTCGGTGCCTTCAATGGCGTCTTCGTCGCCTTCGTCGGTATGCCCCCGATCATCGTTACCTTGGCGACCATGGGCATCGCCCGGGGCCTAGGGTTGATTTACACCGGTGGCTATCCGATCTCTGGGCTGCCGGAGGGCTTCGCCTTCTTCGGACGCGGCAGCCTAGTCGGCATCGAGACGCCGATTCTGATCATGATCGCCGTTTATGCCGTTGGTTATGTGCTGCTCAGCCATACCGCCACCGGTCGCTACCTGTATGCCATCGGCGGCAACGAGGAGGCGACCCGACTGTCCGGCATCCGAGTCTCGCGCTACAAGCTACTCGTCTACACCCTGAGCGGCACGACGGCAGCTATCGCCGGGTTGATTTTGACCTCGCGACTGATGAGCGGTCAGCCCAATGCCGGGGTTGGCTTTGAGCTCGATGCGATCGCCGCTGTGGTGCTGGGGGGCGCCGCCATCACCGGCGGGCGCGGCATGATCCTGGGTACGTTAGTTGGCGCCTTGCTGCTGGGTGTGCTCAACAACGGACTCAATCTAATGGGGGTGTCACCCTACCTCCAGACCGTCATCAAAGGTTTGATCATCCTGCTGGCGATCTATATCAGCCGCAAGCGCACGCTTTGAATCCCGACATACGCTTTAGCGAGGTTCAGCCCCGCGCTGGGAAAAGGAGAGCTGTATGGAAACTGTGATCGGTATCGATATCGGCACCCAGAGCACCAAGGCTCTCGTGCTCGATGGCAAGGGCCAGATTCTCGCCGAACATAGCCGAGGTTATCGCGTTGACACTCCGCACCCACTCTGGGCTGAACAGTGGGCGGATGTGTGGTGGGAGGCGGTGCTCGACTGCCTTCGCGACTGCCTGGGTGACCCGAAGGTCGACCCTCAGCATGTCAAAGGTCTATGTGTCAGCAGCCTCTACGGCGGCTCGGGTATCCCGGTCGACGCTGATATCCGACCCGTATATCCCTGCTTGATATGGATGGACCGTCGGGCTGAGGCTCAGGTGCAGTGGGTGAAGGAGCACCTCGACCTGAGCCGGTTGGGGGATATCACCGGCAACGGCGTGGACAGCTACTACGGGTTCACCAAGATGATGTGGCTCAAGGCCGAGCGCCCCGAGGTCTGGGAGCGGACCCGTTATTTGCTGCCGCCCAACAGCTACATCAACTACCGCCTGAGTGGCGAAATCGCAATCGATCACAGCTCGGCCGGCAATATCGGTGGCATCTACGACCTGGAGAAACGCGCATGGTCGACGGAAATGCTCGATGCGCTGGGTCTCGATAGAGACAAACTGCCGGACCGGCTGGTGGACTCAGGAGCGTCAATAGGCGGCCTGGTGCCATCGCTGGCCGAATCACTAGGCCTGCGCGCCGGTATCTCCGTGGTCGCCGGTGGCGTCGATGCGGCGATGGCCACGCTGGCGGCAGGGGCGACCCGTCCAGGCAACCACGTCGCCATGATAGGCACTAGCATGTGTTGGGGGGTGATCAATCGAGGCGTCGATGCCCGGGAGGGGCTCATCAGCATGCCGCATGTGCTGAACGGCGATCGGGATATTTACACCTTCGGCGGTGCCCTTACTGCGGGTGCTTCAGTTAGTTGGTACGTCGATACCTTCTGTGGTGAGGACAAGGCCGCCGCCGGTGAGAGCGGGAGTGCCTTTGAACGTCTCGAGCCGCCCGCGCGCGAACTTCCCCCAGGGGCCAATGGCCTGCTCTTCCTGCCCTACTTGATGGGCGAACGCAGTCCCGTATGGGATGCCCACGCCAGCGCAGGTTTCATCGGGCTCAGCCTTTATCACCAGCGCCATCATCTTTACCGAGCCGTGCTGGAAGGCGTGACCTTCGCTCTACGGCATAACATAGAAGCGGGCACACGGCAGGGAGTAACCCTCGACGACCACCTGATCGTGGTCGGCGGTGCCACTCAGTCGGATCTATGGATGCAAATCATCGCCGACGTTACCCGCATGCCAGTCCACACCTACCGGGAGAGCGTTGAGGCAGCACTAGGTGCTGGACTGCTGGCCGGTCAGGCTTGCGGTTTGCTCGACCTCGCCAAGCCCCTACAGCATGGCACCCTCGTTGAGCGCGCCACGCCATGCGAGACGACGGCTTGTCGATACGATGAACTCTTCACACTTTATTGCCAGCTCTATCCGACGCTCAAGCCGATCATGCATCGGCTCAATACCAACCACACACTGAGCGAGTGAATGTATTCCATGAATTTCGAACTGCAGAATCAACGCATTCTCGTCACGGGCGCTACCAGCGGCATCGGTCTCGAGATTGCCAAGACCCTTGCTGAGCTGGGCGCTAACCTGGTGCTGATAGGCCGCAATCGAGACATTCTCGCCGAACTGGAGCAATCGCTGGGGGCGCTTACCCTGGCCGTCGATATTACCGATGAAGCGGCGGTCACCGCGGCCTTCGCTGAGATGCCTGTACTTGATGGCTTGGTCAACTGTGCGGGCATCTCGATCCTCGACGACGTGCTTGACGTTAAAGCGAAAGACCTTGAGCAAATCATGGCCACTAATGTCACCGCCAGTGCCGTGGTCGCCCGGGAGGCCGCACGTCACATGATTGCGAATGGTCGCCAGGGCAGTATCGTCAACGTCTCCAGTCAGGCGGCCATGGCCGCCCTGCCGGGGCATCTCGGCTACTGCGCGTCCAAGGCGGCCATGGATGCCATGACGCGCGTATTGTGTCTCGAACTTGGCCCTAAGGGCATACGCGTCAACAGCGTCAACCCGACGGTAACGCTGACCCCGATGGCCGAACGCGCCTGGGCAGACCCCGCCAAGCGCGACCCGATGTTGGCAGCCATTCCCTTGGGACGCTTTGCCAGCCCTCGTGAAGTTGCGCTACCGGTCGCCTTCCTGCTGAGCTCGGCAGCATCAATGATCAGCGGTGCTACCCTGCCGATTGATGGCGGTTTCACGTCTCACTAGTGCCAAGTTGTGGGTACCAAATAGATGCGTTCTACATAGATGCTTTCTACATAGATTAAAGTGAAGGAAACGCCATGACCTATCAGCTCGATGCGCTTCGCCAGCACTCCATGGTGGTCGCCGACACCGGTGACCTGGAGGCCATTCAGCGCTACCAACCTCACGATGCCACGACCAACCCGTCACTGCTGCTCAAGGCCTTTGAACTACCGGGTTACCAAGCATTAATTGATCAGGAACTCGCTGCCGTCAAAGCCGATACCCGCGATCAGCAGGCAGAACATGCCGTGGATCGCCTCGCCGTGGCCATGGGCAGCGAGATTGCCAAGCTTATCCCTGGTCGCGTATCAACCGAAGTGGCCGCGAAGCTGTCTTTCGACACCGAGGCCAGCATTCGCAAGGCGCACGAGCTGGTTGCACTCTACGAGAAGCGGGGGGTGGCAAAAGAGCGAATATTGATAAAGTTAGCCTCGACCTGGGAGGGTATTCGCGCCGCAGAAGTATTGGAAAAAGAAGGCATCAACTGCAACCTGACCCTTCTATTCAGCGATGCTCAGACCCAGGCGTGTTTCGATGCTGGCGTGTTCCTGGTGTCTCCCTTCGTCGGCCGCGTCACCGACTGGTACAAAAAGGAGACCGGGCAAAATTTCACCCCCGAAAACGACCCAGGCGTGCAGTTCGTGCGTGGCGTCTGCGAGCGGGTTAGCCAAGGCGGTTACGATACCGTCGTAATGGGCGCAAGCTTCCGCACCGCCGACCAAGTGCTCGCACTCGCCGGCTGCCCACGGTTGACCATCTCGCCGGTATTGCTCGAAGAACTGGCAACGACATTGGGCGAAGTGAAGCCCAATGTGCTTCTGACACGCAATGGCGGCCCACGGCCAACACCTCTCAACGAGCCTGCTTTTCGTTGGGGCCACAATCAGGACGCTATGGCCAATGACAAGCTGGCCGAGGGTATCCGCCGTTTCGCCGATGACCAGTCGCGCCTTGAAGAGCAGATTGCCGAACGCCTGGCTGCCCTGTGATTCAGTAGAAACGATGGGTATATCGAGGGATGCGGCATGCCGACCACGTTAACTTCCCAGACGACTTACTGTATCAGCGTGGCAGAAATCGTGAGCTCACGGCCATCGGCCGTGGGGTCATTTATTTGCTCGAAGAGCAGTCGAAATGCTTCATGCCCTAACTGATAGGTGTCGTGCACCGCACAGGGGATCGATACATCGAAAATATCGGCATAGGGAAGTCGATCGATGCCTACGACAAGGACATCATCCCGTGATACATGTGCATCGTGCAGTGCCCGCATCGCGCCCAGTGTGATCAACTGGTTGAAACCGAATACGGCGTCGGGGAGCTTACCTTGGCGAAGATGGGCGGCCATGTCTCGATAGGCCGGCTGTAAGGTGTAGTCTCCTGGACGTTGTTCCAGTGACAAAGGAACGCCCCCTTCCTCATAAGCCTCTTTGAGGCCAGCTAGCCGATGCCGTGTGATTTGTGAGCCGCGTGGTCCTGTTAATGTCAGCACTCGTTCGATGCTCTTCTTCACCAACAACTCGCCAAGCAATCGTCCGGCAAGGTGGTTGTCCAATACCACACGACTGAAGTCTGTTACATTCAGCGTTCGATCCAGCATCACCACCGGCAAGTTGGCATTACGCAGGCGTTCAAGGTAAACAGGGCGATAACTGGCATCGTCAGAGACTGGCGACAGAATGATACCCGCCACCTGATAACTGAGCAGGGTATCGATCGCCACTTCCTCAAGCTCCGGCGAGCCATCGGTGTCGATCAGCATGATAGTATAGTCATGCTCCTTGGCCGCACGTGAAATTGCCTTGATCACCTCACTGTAAAAGGGATTATCCACGCTGGCTGTCACGAGGCCAATGAGCCGGTTCTTGCGACTTCGGAGATGGCTGGCGAAGGCGTTCGGTACGTAGCCCAGCTCGTTTGCCGCAGCAAGTATTTTCTCACGCGTCTCTGGCCTGACCTTCTCAGGCTTTTTCAATGCACGCGACACCGTCATGTTGGTCATGCCCACATGTTTGGCGATATCGGTGATCGTTACTTGGCTGCGTTTAGTCATGTACTACTCGTATATCAACATTCCAGGTACATAGGATAATCAAAACGTTAGGCCATATTGACCTATAGGCCCTTCACGTTTGCAAACAGAAGGCACAGTGGGCGTAAGGAACAACCACGAACGGTTATCCATTCTACAGTATGCTCAGCAATTGTGGTGATGGAAGAGACTGGATACCAATACAGAGCTTTATTTTAAAGAATAACAATGAGCCCCGTTCTACCGGCTGTCGGTGGTGATTTTTGGCTTCGTTGGAGCGCAATTCATTGCGCGATCAGCAGTGATAGAACCACCCAAGGCTATCGCCCGACAAGTCGGGCTCTTACAAGGCTGAGTGCATACAGCAGGTTTTCGTAAGAGCTCAATTCATTGAGCGATCAGCAATTATCTACCACAGAAACAAACACCCAGCTAAAAAGCTGGGTGTCAGTGGGTTTTGTAGGAGCGAAACTTGTTGCGCGATCAGCAACGATCTCGCCACTAAATCAGCGGCACGAACGGCACCCCACCACAGCCGGTTAACAGCATCGCGGCGGCGCCGAAAAACATCATCTTTAGCATTGTTTTCAGTTTAATCATCGAAATCAAAGTTCAACTCCAGGTCATCAAAGGTGCAGGTAGGTATCGTAGGGAAGCATTTCATTGAGCAACCAGCAAGCACCCGGCCACCAAAATCATCACCTGCCCCCCCTCGCCCGACAAGTCTGGCCCTACAAGGGCTGGAAGCAGCCACTGGGCTAGCTACATGGTTTTGGTAGGAGCACAACTTGTTGAGCGATCAGCAATTATCCCGCCACAGACAATCAACTCTTGCACCCAGCCCCTTCACCCGACAAAGCTGTTCCTTTACATGGCATGGGGCTGCTCCTTTCTCTGGCGGCTATACACACCCCACAACACCGCCAGCAAAAACGCGAACATCATCACCCCACTGTTATGGGCTAAAAAGCTCTGGGTCAGGCCGAAATCAATATAGGTAACGGAGAGTAACGTTCCGCCAGTGGCTATAGCGCGTAGCGATAAATCTTTCGCGCCCAGCTGCTGGATAAAAAAACGCATGGGGATCAGGTAAACAGCCAGCAGCACCGCCAAACCAATCAACCCACGCTTGGCAAAGCTGTCGATAAATTCATTGTGCGCATGGCCATAGCGGTAGGCTGTTTTTTTATTAATGATCCCCTCATCACCCAACTGGCGCATCGCCTCGCGGTAGCCGTTACTTCCCCAGCCTACGACTGGCTTTTCAGCAATCAAATGCCCTGCGCCGCGCCACATCTCAAACCGCGCACCGACGGATGTATGGCTTCTATCGCCCGCTACGTAGTTCTGCACCTGCTCGACGGCCTCATGGACCCTCGCCTGCACGCCAATTTGCGGCACGGCATAGACACCCACACCCCCGACAATCACCACCATGGCCATCGCCGCGACCAGCGGTTTGGACATCAAAGGGCCATAAGCACGAAATAACACCAGCAGCACGAATGGAATGCCTACCCAGCCACCCCGGCTACCGGAAAATAGCGACCCGAGCACCCCGAACAGCGCACACACGATAAAAAACGCTACCCACCTGCGCCGATGCGGCTGCGTGAATGCCCACCCCAACGCCGCCAGGCAAAGCACACCCAGCAGCATGCTCAGGTTGCCAAACTGGATGGTATGCGTATGCCCCGTTGCGCGAACCACGCCCATACCGAACTTCTGCCATATCGCCCAACTACCGGCACCCAAGGCCCCCAAGGCAATACCGCTCCATAACCAGGCCAAACGCGGAGGGTAAGCGATCACTAACAGCAACGCGGGAATCGCCAACCAAAAGCGTATCGGCTTATCCGCCCCACTGCTGCCCTGGCCATCCCACCAGGCCTCCAGCACGCCCACCAGCGCAAACGCCGCCATCGCGATCATCACCAACACATCCTGGCGAGAAAGCCCCAGCGACGGGCGTTTAACCAGCAACACACCGCTACCCAGAAACAGCATTAACGCGCCCAGCGAATAACCGGTAGGCGCAATTAACGCGATAGCGCAAAGCAGAAAAACAGCCAGTGACGTGTACAGCGAAAGCGGAGAAGAAACAGGGAGGGAATTCAAACGGGGGGAGTGGTTCACGGACATTCCAAAACAAGCGTTATTTGAACGCGGAATGTTACCACAGGTAAAATTTGAGTAAGAACTCAATTCATAGCGCGATCAGCAAACATCGAACCAACGCAGCTATCGCCTACAGACAACCCATCGCCCGACAAGCCTAGCGCCTATCAAGCTGGCAGCTTCCACAAAACCAAGTGCAAGCGGGGTTCGTAGGAGCACAACTTGTTGAGCGATCAGCAATTATCCCGCCACAAAACGCAAATCTAACGCGCCCCAAACCCGGTAAACAAAATCCGTACGGTTTTAAGAATGATCAACACATCCAACCACAACGAAAAATGCTTGATGTAATAAAAATCGTATTGCAGCTTGCGCGTCATGCCGTTCACTTCCGCCGCGTAGCCCTGCTCTACCTGCGCCCAGCCAGTGATCCCTGGCCGCACCACATGGCGATAGCTGAAAAACGGCACATCCTGCTCGTACCATTCGGAAAGCGAAGCCGACTCCGGCCGTGGGCCGATAAAACTCATCTCGCCTTTCAGCACGTTAAACAGTTGGGGTAACTCATCCAGCCGGTAACGCCGCAACACACGCCCCAAGGGGGTAATGCGCGGGTCATCACCGGAAATGGTGAAGTCCTCCCCACTCATATCGTGGTACATGCTACGGAACTTGAACATGTTGAACGGGCGGCCGCGGTAGCCCACTCGCGGCTGCATAAAGAACACCGGCCCTGGGCTATCGCGCTTAATTAACAAAGCAATCACCAGTAGCACGGGAAGCAATACAGGGAGCAAAAGCACAGCACAAATAAAATCCATCACCCGCTTAAAGCCCACATAAAACAGCGGTGGCAACAGGCTACCGAATTCATTTTCCGAGAGGCGGTCAATCTGCACACGACCGGAGATAGTCTCTGATATCTGCCGTGAGTGATAAACGGGGATATGGCATAGCGTGCAGGTAGCCAGAAACTTCTGCCATTCTGGGGGCAAATCCTCAGCGCGCAGATCTGCCATCACCCCATCAACCCGCAACCCTATCAGACTGGGGGACTCCAGCACACGAAGATCTACCTTGGTGTTACCGCGCAAGCGATGAGTATCTCCAAACGGGACCACGGCAAACTTTAAATTACGAAAGCGCCGGCCTAAAAAATAACCGACATAAAACCACGCCAAGCTAACTAAATAGCCGCTCAACATTACCTGACGGGTGTACCCCTCGCGGGTAAAAAACAAAATAGCCACCACCACCAAAAACGCGACCGAGACCGTAGGCATGATGTTGGCGCCCAACTGGGCTCTGGGAAAGCGCGACATACGCCGCAAGGTTAATGCTGATGCAATAAACGCAAGCCCGATAGCCACTAGCGTATTACGACGTACATCCGGCAGATATTCCCAAAACCCCCAGCCCCAGCGCTCCAAACCTGGTAATAAAAGTGCTAATGACATCCCCACCACCAGGTGGAACGTCAAGCTAAACAGCAGTAGCTCATACCAACGTGAATGGCGACGTTGATATTCACGCTTCATGATTCACCAACATCTTCACCTCATTCACCATGGCATCCATAATCTTATCCCTGCGCCATTTGGCGACAAACCGTTGGCGAGGTGTAATCCCTATTGTTAATGACTCCAGTACCTTAACGGCACTCTCCACCGAGCCAGGCTCAAACACCGCCGCATTCTCGATTTCACGCTGTACAAAGCACGCAGAATACCCCGGCAACCCCGCCCATATCGGTTTACCCGTAGCCGCATATTCGAACAGTTTAGATGGCAGCACGCTATTCAAAGAAGGTAGCGTATTCAAATGCAGAAAAAGCACATCGGCTGCTTGATAAGCGCCAATTAACGCCTCGCGAGAAACTGGCGGCTCTACAACCACGTTATCCAGCCCCATTGCCGCAACCCGCTCGCGCAGTGCATCTGCCCCCGCACCGCCGCCGATAATGCGAAACTTGACCCGGTCGCCCAAGCGTTGGGCCAACTGTGGCACAATATCTTCAATGGCTTGACCAACACCTAAGTTACCAGCATACAGTACCTGCAGCGGTTTTTGGGAGGGTGAAGGAATCGTTTGGTTTGGGTCAAACGCGCCCTGCTCTACCGCTTCCACAAACGGCAGATCAATACCGTTGGTATGCCAAGAGAGGCGTGTAATGCCCCCCCTGGTTTTTGCACACCCTACGCAGCTATTGCAGGGTGTGCTCGGGGTGCCACATAGCCTAGTGACTGATGTGGCCGTTCTTCGTTGTAGTACCGCATCCAGCGCCCGAGAACGGCTCTAGCTTGGCCCAACGACTCAAATCGATGCTGCCAGATGCACTCCTCCTTCAATGATCGGAAGAAGCGCTCGACAAGCCCGTTCTGCTCCGGTGTATATGGCGTCGTGAACTCCTGGGTGAGCCCATAGGCCTTCACTGTCGCCGTGTAATGCCGACTGCTGAACACGAGGCCATTATCCGACCTCAGTGCCAGAGGTTGATGAATACGACCCAGCGCGCCGAATCGATACACCAGAGCCTCTTCCAGCGCGGCTTCTGCGGTCTTGCTGCTGCCATTGTCCGATAATCGCCAACCGAGAATTTCTCGCGTGCAGCAATCGATGATCACCGCCAGGCTGGCCCGTCGGCCCTTGCCGCACCAAACATGCGTCAGATCGGTGGCCCAACGCTCATCCGGTCGTGTGGTCACTGAGGGCAGACTCCGGGCACGCGGCCGGAAGCCCTGCGGTCGCTTGCGTACCTGCCAGTTCTTCAACTGCAGGATGCGCTGGATCGGTTTGCGGTTCTCACCCAGCACACACGCTAGACGACGATAGCCATAGGTGGGGAATCCCTCCAGAGCCAGCTTTACCCGAGCGGCTAGATCGGTATTGATCACCCGGCGACGCGGTTTGGGACGATAGTACAGCGTCCGCCGGGGGAGCCCCAGCCACTGGCATAGCTTGACGAGGGATACCACGTGGCCCTCCTGGGCCAGTTCCGCCTGCAACGACCTTACGAGTTCTCGTCCTCGTCGAGCAGGCGTTTGAACTTTTTTAATGCATAGATCTGCAGGTGAGCTTCGCCCAGCGCCTCCTTGGTTTCCCGCAGATCGGACTCGTACTGCTCGCGGATATCCTTGGGACGGGCTCGGAACCCGTTCTCCATATTGCGTTGGGCTTCTTCCATCCAGCCCTCGACTTCCGAGACGGTGAGGTCATGCTGTCGAGCCACTTCAGCGACGGTGGTCTTGCCCTTGAAGATATCCATGACCACAGCGGCTTTGCGCTTGGCGGTCCAGCGTTTGACTGAGGGTTCGTTGCTCATATCATCCTCCTGATAGCTGCACTATAGCCAGTGCAGCTCTGGAGGGGGTCACTTCAATCAAACAGCGAATTAGCTGTATTACTTACACGCTTCACTGAGTAGGGGTAAACTGCTCATCAGAGGGGTATGGCAATCGGGTAAATAGAATTTGATAAGAAGGAATAAAAAAGAAAAATTCAGCATTTCAGAAGGCAACTGTTATTGCTTTTTTCAGCTTTTAGCATATAGAGATTAAAAATCCTAGGCTCTATAAGCAAAGTAAGTTAATAGAATCAACTCTTATCTAGAGTTATTTTTTCATTTCAAGCAACTTATTAAGGGCTTCATTTTCTTTTAAAAGACAACTTATCTTATCTGCCAACTCAGCTCGTTCACTAGCATGAATATTAATCAATTTTTTTAAGCGTTGACGAAGCTCTTCTATTTCCTTTTCCTTTTCCTTTTCCTTTTCCTTTTCCTTTTCCTTTTCCTTTTCCTTTTCCTTTTCCTTTTCCTTTTCCTTTTCTACACGATCATATGGGGTCATTTCAAAATCACTCTATCATTAATAAAATTGCCATTTTAATCAGGACTCCGTAGGAAAGCATTTAGACTAAAAGGCATCGATATCTGTTTACTAAAGGTCTTCTACATAAAATCACCGTGAAGTATAACTATAGGTATCAAAATAATCAAGAAAATAACCACAAACTGTTCATCCATACTGAAAAAAAAGCCCACCTTACAATATTAGTGATAGCAAGTTCTCGCACCAGTTCACATGACCAAACAAACACTGGATGTGGCTGTAATGATGCTTACGTCAGCCGATTTCAACTCTCGCTTGGGTAGCTATAAGCTTGAGAGTTCGATGCTAAAAAAGGAAACCGAATATAAAAAAAGCAATAAAACAGCAACATGTTTTTTGATGAAATATAGATAGGGCTGCCTATTAAGGGGTTATGCCGTTGAAGGAGAGACTTAGTCTAGCTAAGTTCTGGTAGCTGTTTAGAGGATCAATTAATGGCGTACCAAGTGTCCGCATACGGCTTCTCGCTCGAAAAATATAAGCCGTTAATATTAAAAAGAGCAAACCACTTATTCAATTTTTTAGCACTTGATTCGCCAATCAGACCTAGTCAACAATTTTGCATTTTAACGAGGCTGTAGAAAAACCTGATTTCGAGCCATCTCCACCGCCTGTTATCCTTATTTATTTACCCAGCCGGTCATCTGGCTGAGTAATCTTAATGTCGGCATTTAGCCACTTGAGCGCCCAGCTTAAGCCAGTTGAAGACAGTGTTTTGCGCTCACAAAGCAACATACCCCACTCCAAGCCCTTCATGACGCGTCCAAATGGCCATAATTCGCTAGCTTCTCAATATTGTGCACCAAGCAGTATAGCTGCCACTGACCTTGCACCTTTTTCTTACCCCGAAGGCTGAAGCGGTTCAGTCTTTTTGTCGTGCCAATATTGCCGAACACCGGCTCTACGACTGACATTCGATGACTGTAAATTTCTTTGCCCTTGGGGCTATCGACTCGGTGCTTCATCCAGCCGGTGTAAGCGCGCCATAAACCCCATCTATGCAAGCTTCGCTTAGACCGGTAAGGTCTCTTTCCACTGCCAGGGCAGCAGCGTCGTCAGTTCATCATCGTTGAGGGTGGGCAGTGTCTTGAAGACGTGTTGTAAGTAGTCGTAGGGCGAGAGGCCATTGGCTTTCGCGGTTTCGATCAGGCTGTAGATCGCCGCACTGGCGTGAGCGCCGCTCTGCGTATGGCTGAACAGCCAGTTTTTGCGGCCGACGACGAACGGGCGGATGGCATTTTCGGCCGGGTTGTTGTCCAGCGGGATCAGGCCATCATCGAGGAACCGGGTCAGGCGCGGCCACTGATGATCCAGGTAGTGCAGGGCTTTTCCCAGCGCACTTTTAGGCAGCACCTGCGCCAGTGACTTGTCGAGCCAGGTGCGCAGTTGAGCGATTAAGGGTTGGCTCTTCTGCTCACGCAGCCTGTGGCGTGCTTCGGGCTCAAGTGCTTTGGCCTGTTTTTCCACGCCGTACAGCTTACGGATCTGGTTCAGCGCCCAGTCCGCTTTGCCGGTTTTGCCTTTGGGCTGCACTTTTTGCGCCTCGACGAACTTGCGCCGTGCATGTGCCCAACAGCCCGCCTGGGTGATCCCATTGCGACGCACCACCTCGGCGTAGCCTTCGTAGCCATCGGTGACCAAGCGACCTGCATAGTCACCCAACAGGCGCACAGGCACTCGCCCGGCACGGCTGGCGTCATAATCGAACAAGACCACCTGTTGGCCTGGCGGCCCCCCGCGCTGCACCCACATGTAAGAGGTGGCACTGGCTTTGCGATCCGCTTCTTGGTTCACCTGGAGCGTCGTTTCATCCATATGGATCAGCAGGGAACGGAGCAGGTGTCGGCGTAGCGTCTCGATCAGCGGGGCGATGCGTTCACCGGCCTGCACCATCCACCGGGCCAGCGTATTGCGGGGGATCTCCGCCCCATGGCGGGCAAAAATCTGGCTTTGCCGATACAGCGGCAAGGCGTCTTGGTACTTGGCGGTGGCGACATAGGCCAGCAGCGTGGCGCTGGCATTGCTTTTCGGCAGTAACTTAGCGGGCGCCGGGGCAGTCTTGACGCCGTCTTCGCAGGTTCGGCACGCATACTTACGTCGCACATGACGGATCACCTCCACCCAGGCGGGCACGACGTGCAGTTCCTCGCTCACTTCTTCGCCGATGACCGTGAGCGCGGTGCCATCATCCTGACAGTGACGTGCCTCTTCAGGGAGATCATGCACCACCTCAACCCGTGGAAGCTCGGGCGGCAACGCTACCCGGCCACCCCGAGAGCGGCGTTTCTTCGCCGGCGCCGTGGGCTCGGCCACGGTGTCATTAACCGCCTCGTTGTCCGCTGCGTCGGTGTCGCCGTCTTCCTCGTCAACCGCCACTTCGGCTTCGTTGATCAGCAGGTCCTTTTGATCCACCTGATACTTCTCGGTGGAAGGACCGAACTGACGCTCCAGGGCCAGCCGGAACTGTTCAAACAGCGATTGTTTGGTGGCTTCCCACTGGGCTTCTTTTTTCTCCATCAACGCCAATAGCCGCGCATTTTCAGCGTCAGCAGCGGCCAGCTTGCGCTCAAGCTGGGAGATCGTTGGCGAGGAAGAATCGGCGTTTTGCATACTACCGAGTATACCAAAAACACCGCTGAGACAGGAGAAAAAACTAACCAACCTGCTGAAAATACAACGCTTTATGAGGTTGCATGGCCTTAAGGTTAACGCCATCCAGCAGCCAGTTCAGTTCCTGACCGGTCAGCGTCACCGTGTCGCCTTCCAGATGCGTTGGCCATTTAAATCGCTCGCGCTCCAGGCGCTTGTACCACACCACAAAGCCGTTACGTTCCCAGAATAGCAGCTTCACCTTATCGCGTTGGCGGTTGCCGAACACAAACAGCGCCTGATCGAACGGGTTCAAGTCCATGGCCTCCTGGACCAGCAAGGCCAACCCATCGATTTGCTTGCGCATATCCACGGGTTCGCGGCATAAATAAACCGTCAGGTCGGTACCAGGGCGGATCATGTCACCACCTCCACCGACAAAAACCGCGCGGGACGGCAGCGTGGTGGCACCGGCAAGCCTTGCACGCTTAACCGCTTCTCCCATGTCAGCAGGTCGGTGAGGGGTAACGCTTGTGAGTCGGCGTAATCACTTAACGGCATATTCAGCGCTGAGGCATGATAGAGATGGCCCAACCAAAAGGCCTGAGTGGGGTTGAGTTCACAGGTCATGACGATCTCCAAAACCAAAGAGATCACCAGTGTGATCAGCCCTCACGAGATTAGGTAGATGGGTTTATTGGATCGCTTACCAGCCGGTATAATTGGGTAAGTTATTGTTCCCGATAATAAAAGACACTTGTCGCCCAGCGCCGTTGCGATGGTCGGCCGAGCTTGGGTTCTGCATGCACCGGTATTTCTTTGGGCAATGCCGACATTGCAGTAAACGGCCTTCGAAGTGCACCCGGATCTTGCCATTGTCGGCTTCCCGCTGCCCTCGATAGGTCAGCTTTTCGCCAGCTGGACAGATACACGTTAGCTTTACAGGATCAAATTGGAACGCGCTGGCGGGCGTCGTCTCTCGCCAGCCTTTGTCCGGCAGGTTCTGATGGCGCTTGCCGTATTTGTCTTTCTGGTCGGCGAACTTCGGATCTCGGCTGCGGAACTGGTTATCGGGGATGTAGCCATTGATCTGTCGTTCGTGCAGGTACTTCATATTCGCTTCATTGGCGAAGCCGGTATCCGCGGTGACGACGGTGCCTTGCTGGTAGATATTTTCCGCAATCTCCAGCTTCTGAAAACGGGCTTCGACCGTTTCCAGTACGGGCTGCAAAGTGTGGTGTTCCTGGCCTTCACCAAAGGCCTGAGCGTCAATGACGATCTGGTGTTTTTTATCCACCGTGGCGACACCGTTATAGCCCTGGATCGTGCCCTTGCTGGTCGTCATTTTGGCACTTTCGTTATCGGTCAGATTGCTCTTCACTTCCTTGATTCGCTTCCCCCGGCCCATCCTTGGGCTGTGCGTCTTTAGGAAACGATCCACTTTGTTCATGGCGGTATCTAGCGAGAGAATCGTCTTGGCCCGTCGGATATCCCGATCCAGATCGGCTTCCGTCTCGGCCTCATCACGCGCGTAGTGCTCCAGTAGGTGATGCCGAATCAGGCCTCTCAGTTTCTCACGTTTCTCGTCCAATTCTTTGAACGTGCCAGACCACTCTTTTGAGGCATCGGAGGACATCTTGCAGCCATCAATCGCAAAGAGTTCGTTACCTAGCAAGCCTTGTTCGTGGCACACCAGCAGCACTTGTTCGAACAGCACTTCAATCTCATCGACATGGCGGCTAACGAAGCTGGCCAGTGTGGTGAAGTGGGGAACGGTATCGCAAGAAAGGGCTTTGAAAATAATATTGGTCTCGCAGCTCCACTGCATCTCGCGACTGGAGGTGATGCCTTTTGAGTAAGCAAACAGGATAATCTTAAGCAGGATGGCCGGATCGTAGGCCAGCCGACCGGTCGCATCGTTGCGGTACTTGGGATGGAAAACGGATAAGTCGAGCTTGTACTCGATCAGGTAGTGCACGGCGTGTTCAAAGGTACCTGGCTGGAGCTGATCCTGGTAGTTGATCACCACCATGGCGTTCTGATCGTAGTTATAAGCCTTGAAGCGCGGCATGCTGACCACTCCTCGTCTGTTTCCTCGATCCTACCAAAACTTAGGCGTCCGCGGGTTTTTCTACAGCCTCAACGTGCAGCTCAAGGGCAGACCAGCAGCAATCTTTCCCGTGGTAATAAAGGTAAAACTCATACTAGGAAAGGTCGGTAGTTCTATTTATTAACTTTAACACCTCGACCGTTTCGAAACAATTGGCTATGAAACTAAAGCACTTTGGCTCAAAAAAACTGGTTGAAGCCAAAAGAGATTAAAGGTGAGTTTTTCACCCATCTGCTAAAGCATTTTTACAAACTAAGCAACCAGAAACCCAAATAAAAAGAAAACCACATTCATAACAAAACCAAAAATCATTTAACCTTACCAAACCCTAAAAATATAGTTGAGTAGCCTTTTAAAACCACCCTTTCAATATTCAAATCGCAAAAAATATAACCATACCTATCCGTAACTTCTTTTTCATCTAAAAAAAAACGAACATGTCCAAATGAGTCAAAATTAGGTACTGAGAAAACAACTGAAGCCCCGCTTGATATACTTGATAAAAGCTCAACATCCTTTTCAATATGCTCAAGCACCTCAAGCAGGATATATAAATTATTTTCACTGTTAGGATCTAGCATATCCGATGAAAAAGCATTCCCTTTAATAAACTTTCCGGCAATTTCTCTTTGTTTAGCTTGTGAAATAGCAACAGCACTATAATCAAAACCTGTATAATCAAGTGCAGGAAGTCTTTTAAGTGCATACTCAGCAAATTGTCCAGGACCGCATCCAATATCAATAACACTTAAAACATCATTATCCTTAAAATAATTAACAACTTTATCCCAAGCAGGAGTATAAATGGAGTCTTCTGAACTCGATGCATATTTATCAGAAGTCTGGTAAACAGCATCATAAAACCGATAAGAAACTTCGATTGAATACCCAGAATAAATTTCATACTCAAGTTCTTCTTTAATTGCAATGGTAGTTAAAGGGATGCTAAGGCATAAAAATTCGGAAAAATAGATAGAAGATAACAGAATGCTGTACGCAGTACTTATATATCCTAGTTTTCTTAAAATGTCAGCCGCAAAAGTTGCAAAGCTAATTAGCTGAGAATATTCAGGGTCCAAATTAATTATATCCCAAATAAACTGCTCGGCTTTCATCCAATGTTTTTTATCACGATAAAAAGATGCCAAAGTGTGTAAAGACCTGCAATTATAAACACCAACACTAACTGACATTTCTAATAGGTCGATAGCTTCATCTAGTCGGTGCTGGTTTTTTAATGCATGAGCCTTAGAGATAATCAAACCTATAGCTTTTTTTTCTCCCCTTAATAAAAAGCTGTAGACTTCATTAGCATTGAAATAATCCTCATTATAAATATATGTTTTAGCTAGTTTAATTAAAGACTCAGCATCATTATTTTTATTAAAAACATCAATATTATTTTTCATAAGAGCACTCGACTTGATCTATACTATGGCGATAGAAATGACTTTATTAGTACTTTATTTAGATTACCACGCGTATCCTCTTTATAATAGGCGTTAAAAAAATGCAAGAGAGAGCTAGACGCCACCCCATCTTCAGTAGCAGCCAAGGTTAGAGTCAGAAGCCACTTTATCGTGTTTTATTACCAGTTGCTCGGCATAAGCTGAAGGTGTCAGCCCTCCAAGACTCTTCCTCAGTCTTTCTTCGTTGTGCTCCCGCCGCCATACCTCAATTACAACTTGGGCGTGATGAAGGTTGGTGAACCAACGCTCATTCCGGCATTCATCTCGAAAGCGCCCATTGAACGATTCGATGTAGGCGTTTTGGTTGGGTTTTCCAGGTTCAATTAAAAACAGAGCCCATGGCAGCATAGCGCGCCCACAGAATTCTGATCTGGCACTCATACGAATGACACGCAGTGCTCGGCGCTCACTCAGGCCACGTGACACCATAAAGCGCACCACGTCTCGGCGTGAAAACGCGCTTACCACTTTTTCATCAGCGCCTCGCGAGTGACCTCCATTTCTAGTAGCGAATCAGCGAGCAGCTTTTTCAAATGCCCATTTTGGCTTCGAGTTCTTTGAGTCGCTTGGCATCGGGTACGCTCATGCCGCCAAACTTGCTACGCCATAGATAGTAACTAGCCACTGAGAAGCCGTGCCGACGGCATAGCTCCTTGATGGGCAGTCCCGCTTCTGCTTCGCCCAGGAAACCAATGATCTGTTCTTACTGAAACGCTTCTTCATATCCAATCTCCTTACGCATAGGATCGGACTCTAAAGTGTAGCGCTACTCAACCTGGGAGTGAGACATTCACAAGCCAATGGTCAGCAGGGAATTTCACAGATATCATAGTATGATTCTGGGCGCAAATGCCTTAAACGCCATGTTATTTTTTAATTCTTGAAAACCTAGCTTTTAACTAAACAAATGAGGGTAGTGTAATCTTAAATGAGCTAACGCCATAATCATGGCTCTACTGCCCCCCTTATTGGGGTATTGCTCCCCAAGCCAGCCATTAGGAAATTTTGGAGAATTACGACTTACGACATTAATTATTTTAATAATAAGATTTAAATCATTCAACTGAACCCAGGAAGGAATAAAACCCGGCAAACTGGTACCATCATGACGCTCAGTAATAGAAATATTGGAATCATCATCAATAAAATGTGGCAGGCCACCCTCATTAAAAATCTTATTATGTATGAGCATACTACTTAGATCTTGCAGGATAGGATCAGAATTTTTTATTAAACCAGCTTCTGACAAAGCAACTGGTAACTCAATTGACGCGCCAGCTTTCCAGATTGCTTCTGCTTTCATTTTATGAGGATTATCAGATGGGGAAGGCGAATATGGCCACTTAACTAGACCAGATTCACTTTTAGTTAGGAAATATTTGTAGTAATTATAAATATCTAAAGCTAATCTTCTAAAAACGCAAGGAGCTTGCTCCAATTTAGACGCATGTGCTAACGACGCAGCATATAAATTTGCATGATTAATTGCCTCTACCACTTCGTCTGACTTATGCGTAAAATAACTGCCGAAACTAGCTTTTTCTTCTTCACCTAAAAACTCAGAAAGAGTTATTATAGCTTGATTGCCTATCAAATTGTTTCCAAATAGCGAAGCATACTCTGACATAGGCAACGTTATCAAACCTGCAGTAGTAATCTCATTTGCACGTTTGTTATTCTTAAACTTACCCCCCCATGAAGCAACTACCCTACCTCTTTCTTCATCAATAAGTCCCAAATTATCATCTCTTTCATCTAAAAGTCTATAACAAGTATTTAAAAATAAATCATCAAAACGCCTTTCTCCTGAAGCACGATATAGATCGATCAAAACTCTACCATAATACCCCCAGTACCAACCATATAATCTCCCTTTTTCACCAGGAGCAAGACCATGGTCACTCCTCTTAAACATCATATCCAGCTGAAGATAGATAAACTCAAAAAGCTCATCTAACGAAGGTGTACTTTTTAAAAGTCCTGCACTATCATCAAAATCGTTACTCTTATACTTTCTATTTAATACTTTAAATTCTGAATAAAGTCGATATCCAAATTCTTTCTCAACATTCTTGAGAGAGTTTGAAATTTTTTTGACTGAGTTCAAACTTCGATAAAAATTCACTAACGGTGTAACAGAAGAGTTTGGTATTTTAATATCAACTGCATAAATATTATTTTCTTTTAGCGATATCCCAACTTGTCCCAACCTATAAACTGTTCCACCCTCTTTATATATCAATGTATTAGCATCATTGACTGGTAATAAACCAAAGCTTATTACTCGCTCTTTAGCTCTACCATCTAACCCGCGGTTTATATCCTCACCTTCCCACAGAGAATAGTTTATGATCTCAAGTAAGTCTGAGGAATAGAACCTTCCCATGCCCATTGTTTCATTTATTCGCCAAGGCATCCCAGCATTTTTTTCCATTCCACCATAACCACCCCAATATATAGATTCTATGGGGTTTGAAATATCAACAAAGTAACCGTCAGTAAAACCGCCGCATAAAACTCCGCGATCAATCCAAGATCGATAAATATCAAATACTTTTACTGGAAGAAAATCATCAGAACCAAGAATTATTACAGCATCCGGATTTAGGCCTTTAGTTTTTTTAAGTCCAGCCTCCCATTTTTTATTTAATGGAGAATTGCTATGCTCAAGATATATAAATCCATATTTCTCTACGAGCTCTTTTGACTCCTCTCCTTCGGAACCTACAGCTAATAGTTTTAAATCAATATCAGCTTCTAATTCTGAAACTAATCTTTTGTAATAAGATAAAAAAACCTCAGTTAGATCTCTCCGTTGCCAAATACATGTCAATATGACAACTGTAGGTCTATCTTTATTTTCTTCTTTTCGTTTTTGTCCTAAAAAATTTAACGAATCTTTAAGGGTTATATTAGATTTCAAATTTGCTTTCATCGCCAGCTTCCCCAATATGCCGGCAATATTTTTTTGATTAAATATTGGTCTTTTTTTGCCAACATACCTTAAATAATTTTCTTTCAACTCAACCAAATCATTAAAGCAACCCACCTCAGCTTCAGTTTCCTCATAAATATTGCAAATTCTTTTATAGGATAAAAAATCATAGGGAACACTTTTCATACAAGCTAAATAAAGACTATAAGCTGCTTCATAGTCTTTATTTCTATATTTTTGCTCTGCTTGCGATTGCAGTTCTAAATAGCCAAAGCGTAATTTTCTGTTTGAATTATCGAAATTCATAAAATATCCACATATTATTGATTAAATAAAGCACTAATAATTAAAAATTTTCCACGGATTTTTTACAGTTTGATTGCATTAGCATTCATTATATCCAACCAATTATTCATCTTGCTCAACTCAATATTGCTTCGTTGTCAATTGAGAAAATGATTAGCTATAGTTCCAGAACCATCTTTTACAAGGAGAACAGTGTTAACTGTTCTCAAATAAGCTGCTTTGCTCTATGATAAATTTCTTTAGCTAATTTTTTTGCAATGGCGACTACAGTATGGCTGCGGCCTCGTTTAAATCGCCATATTGGTATTTTCTGTTTTTTTGTTTTTGGGGTTGTTTTTGGGGTTGGGTTGTTAAACTCAGCAGCTTCGCGATTATTATTAAGTTTTGATAAAAAGAAAGCTTCCTCTAATGCCTCTTGTGCAATCTTTAATTGAGTAAATAAAAGCTCATTTTCTTCTTTTATAACAGCCAATTGATAGGCGGAGTCTCGAGACTTTGATTCATTATTAGTAGTCGTATTTTTAGCTTTTCGAAGTGATATACTTTCTTGTATTTCGCTAAGCGATTGCTCTCCATAACTGTAAATTCTTACAGGAGTTTGATTGATATTTCTTTTTTCAACTTCACTAGCCTGATGCTTTGGTCGAAAAAGGTATTCTTCAACTTTCTGTTTTCTTAATTCATCTTCAAGCGCTTCGTGTATATTAAGTAGCTGGGTACGTAATAGCTCATTGTCATCCCCAGCACAACATAGTAACTGAAAGAGTTCTAGCTCTTCCTTTTTTCTATCACAAGTATTAATATTAATCCCCCCCTTACCTTATGAGATTTTCAAAAATCTTCAAGAAAAACATATTATATAACTTTTACTTAAAATTAATAATAATTTGCATTATCTTTAGAACCTCCATTGGGGCTTTATAACTAATAAAATTTATAAACCACTTTATTACCTTTTCTTATAGCTAACTTTAGAGAAAGTAAAACTATATCATAGCAGCCTTCAAAGAGAAAACATGAATTCAACCAATAGCTGGATCACCTTCGGTAACTGAATTTCAGATTATTCCCCCTGGCATGTCTGTGAGGTTTTTTGATATCCTTCTTAACTTCGAATAAATTTTGTATAGGCCGCGACGTTACCCCATCTTCAGTAGCATCCGAGTTTAAAGTCAGAAGTAACTTTATCGTGTTTTACCACCAGTTGCTCGGCATAGGCTGAAGGTGCCAGCCCTCCATGACTCCTCTTCGGTCGTTCTACATTGTACTCCCGTCGCCATGCCTCAATGACAACCTGGGTGTGTTGAAGGTTGGCGTGTAATGCCCCCCTGGTTTTTGCACACCCTACGCAGCTATTGCAGGGTGTGCTCGGGGTGCCACATAGCCTAGTGACTGATGTGGCCGTTCTTCGTTGTAGTACCGCATCCAGCGCCCGAGAACGGCTCTAGCTTGGCCCAACGACTCAAATCGATGCTGCCAGATGCACTCCTCCTTCAATGATCGGAAGAAGCGCTCGACAAGCCCGTTCTGCTCCGGTGTATATGGCGTCGTGAACTCTTGGGTAAGCCCATAGGCCTTCACTGTCGCCGTGTAATACCGACTGCTGAATACGAGGCCATTATCCGATCTCAGTGCCAGAGGTTGATGAATACGACCCAGCGCGCCGAATCGTTACACCAGAGCCTCTTCTAGCGCGGCTTCTGCGGTCTTGCTGCTGCCATTGTCCGATAATCGCCAACCGAGAATTTCTCGCGTGCAGCAATCGATGATCACCGCCAGGCTGGCCCGTCGGTCCTTGCCGCACCAACCGTGCGTCAGATCAGTGGCCCAACGCTCATTCGGTCGTGTGGTCACTGAGGGCAGACTCCGGGCACGCGGCCGGAAGCCCTGCGGTTCGCTTGCGTACCTGCCAGTTCTTCAACTGCAGGATGCGCTGGATCGGTTTGCGGTTCTCACCCAGCACACACGCCAGACGACGATAGCCATAAGGTGGGGAACTGAGGGTTCTGCTCATATCATCCTCCTAATAGCTGCACTATAGCCTGTGCAGCTCTGGAGGGGGTCACTTCATGACGTCGACTTAACCCTCTGCTCACTTCGGTTGGTAAAGCGGGGCAAGAAGCATAAGTCATAAAACAAATCACCAATGAAGTCTAAGCTCTAATTTTAGGAACCTTAAGATGAAAGCTTAAGCCTCATTCTAAACTAATCCAGAGGTAGCTAATTTTTATTAGCTTATAATTCCGACAGCCAATTAATCTATATTTCTTACCAATGAGAATTAGAGCGCTCCAGTAATACCCACCTAAAAAAACAATAGCCAGACTTCACGCTCATTACATTATCAAACTAACATGCTATAAACTTTAAGCAAGTTTTTTTCCTGAGCATGCCAAGAGTATTTTTCCTCCAAAAATTTATTTATTTCTGAAAAATCGGCGTGCATCTTTTTATAAGTGTAAGCTTTCAATATACCTATAGCAATATCGTCAGGATTTGCTTGGTCAACCACCACACCTATATTAAGCTCTTTTATAAAACCTGACATTTCTGGCAAATTAGATACAACAATAGGAACTCCGGCAAACGCCATTTCAAATAATTTGTTGGGCATGGAATATCTATAGCTTAAAGATACATCCTGGATTAGACAAACACCTAAGTCAGCTGTCTGGATCGTAGGTACGACAATATCTGATGGAACGCTAGGCAGCATATGTATACGTTCTGCAACGTTAGCTTCTTTTGCAAGGTTAAGGAGCCAACAATCATTACTTTCATGTCTGGGGCCTAAAATGACTAAATAGAAATCCTCTAATTTAGCCATTGAAAGTATAAGCTTATCTAACCCTCTAGCTTCTCTTCCAATACCACCGACATAAATAATCACTTTATCCTTCGGATTCAGCCCAGTTAGATGTTTAATATCAAAGAAATTATTTTTGTATTTATCTATATTTATTTCTGGGGAATTCATTACAAGAGTGGGACGGCAGCCAGGAAAACGTTCATCATAAAAATCAACAGCAAAATTACATACAGTTATAATATGATCAATTTTTTTGAATAGCCCTCTTTCCAAACTATCAATAAAGCTCTTTTTCTCAACCGGCAAAGGTGGAACGCGCTCTACTTCTATCTCATGTGCGTCGTAAACAACTTTTGCACCTGTTTTCTTTGAAAGGAGCACAGCTCCTAATAATGGATGAAGATCATGGGAGTGAATAACATCAGGAGATATATCACCAACAAAGTCTAGAAGGTTTGTAGCATAAAAGAAATATCGAACATAATACAACTGTTCTTTAATTTTATTGCAATATTTTTCTCTATTGTTATCTTTATCAAAACACCGCAACTTTTTCTTTAACCTTTCTCTTTCCTCTTTTCCTTCCTCAATTTCTAAACAAAGCCTATCAAATTCTAATTTATTACTATTGTATGCTTTTCTTTTATCAAACTGTCTGTAAGAAAAAAAACCAATAGATAACATTGGACATAATTCTTTATAATCAGAGTTCATAACTTTGAGTAATTTTTTCCTTTTTATTTTAATGTTATTTATCTTATCGTTTACAGCATATAGTTTTGATAATAAAATATTTCTCTCGGGTAGAAGGCTAGCTAAAGCGTTAATAGAGTTAAAATAAGAATTTAGATACGAAGAAAATAAATTTACTACGTCTACACCAGCTGGTGACAGCATTTCTTCGATTTTATTTTTTTTTACTAAATTTTCAGAAAAACATTCAAATCTATATACATGTATATTATCATTTATGTATTCGTATTCAGAAAATCCAGCTGCAATTCTACCATATATATATACTTTATGACCAGCACGAGCTAAAGACCGTGCTTGCTTCATAACACGCGCATCAGTAGTACCAGGATTAGAAACTAAAGAAACTATAATTTTCATATTTTCCTTTAAAAAAATATAAAGCTTACTGTTAACAACAAACCAAACTAAAATCAAAAAAGTTAACCTTCAAAAAGCTAATTTAATAGTACTAACGTGCCCCAAAGCCGGTAAAAATAATCCGCACTGTTTTCAGAATGATCAACACATCCAGCCACAGTGAAAAATGCTTGATATAGTAGAAATCATATTGCAGCTTGCGCGTCATACCATCCACTTCAGCCAAGTAGCCCTGCTCCACCTGGGCCCAGCCACTTATCCCCAGACGGACTACGTGTCGATAGCGGAAAATGGTACATCCTGCTCGTACCACTCAGAAAGCGAAACCGCCTCGGGCCTCGGGCCAATAAAGCTCATCTCACCACGCAGAATATTAAAAATCTGAGGCAATTCATCCAGCCGGTAGCGCCTTAACTTACGACCAAGCGGCGTGATGCGTGGGTCATCCCCCGTGAAGTCTTCCCCACTCATATCATGGTACATGCTACGAAACTTAAACATATTGAACGAGCGTCCACGGTAGCCCACACGTGGCTGCATAAAAAAACACAGGACCAAGGCTATCGCGCTTGATTAACAAAGCGAAAAACAGTAGCACCGGCAGCAAAAAAGGCAACAGGACCACCGCACACAGAAAATCCATCACCCGTTTGAAACCCACGTAAAACAATGGCGGCAACAGGCTGCCAAACTCATTCTCTGAGAGGCGGTCGATCTGAACGCGACCCGAGATCGACTCTGTTATCTGCCTGGAATGATAAACAGGAATATGGCAAAGCGTGCAGGTGGCCAAGAATTTTTGCCATTCCGGAGGTAGCTCCTGGGCGCGCAGGTCAGCCATGACGCCGTCTACCCTCAGACCATTAAGGCTAGGATCATCGAGCAAGCGAAGATCCACTTTCGAGTTGCCCCTTAAACGATGTGTGTCACCAAATGGCACAACTGCAAACTTCAAATTATGGAAGCGACGACCTCAAAAATAGCCTACGTAAAACCACAGCAAGCTGACCAGGTAGCCGCTAAACATTACTTGGCGGGTATATCCCTCTCGGGTAAAAAACAGAATAGCCACCACCAACAAGAAAGTGATCGAAACCGTGGGCATTATATTGGCCCCAAGCTGTGCCCTCGGGAAGCACCCCATACGCCTTAGCGTCAACGCTGTGGCAGTAAACGCAATACCGATCGCAACTAATGTGTTACGCCGAACATCCGGCAGGTAATCCCAAAATCCCCAGCCCCAGCGCTCAAGCCCGGGTATGAGCAGGGCCAAGGACATGCCTACTACCAGATGAAACGTCAAACTGAACAGTAACAGCTCATACCAGCGCGAATGGCGTCGTTGATATTCGTAGTTCATACTGTTAGAAATATCTTAATGTAAATAGTGTAAATGCATTGAAAATGAATCCGCTGCACGTTCATGACAATTTTTTTTCACGGAGCTTTTGAACTTCTTCGATTATTTTTTTAGCATGTAAAGACACATCCATATTATCAAACAGCCAATTTAAGCCGTTTTGTCCCATCAAACGCCTTTCTTCATGAGAAATATCCCTTAGAAAGCATAACGCATTTATAATCTCAACTATGGAATCTGGAGAACAACGTACAATACAACCTTCATGATCAAAAGGCGATCCACCATCATTCACTGAATAAATCACTGGACAACCAGCCAAAAAATAATCATTGATTTTCGTGGGACTAATCCCCCACTTAAACACATCCGAATCTTTTAAGCCAATATAGGCGGCGTCCATTTTACTCAAAAAGTCTCTGACCTGATATCTATTGACTGGAGAAAGAAAAGTCACTTTACTGAACAGACCCAGCTCACTACTTTTTAACAATAAATTATCTTTCTCTGGTCCATCTCCTAAAATAAAAAGATGAACATTATGACACTCATTGTAGCTTAAAGCCTCAAGCAATATATCTATATTAGTCGCTTTACCGAGAGAGCCACAATAACCTATTTTCAAACAAGACTTTTGATCTACATAATCAATTACGTCTATATGAGCACTTGGCAATTTCTCTATGCAGTCGAGATCATCAAATTGAATACCGTTTGGAATATGTATGAACTTATGCTCATCCATTCCTCTTGTTTTCAAATATTCTTTAGCCCGCGATGGAACAGAAAGAATAAGGTCAGAGCTACGACAGGCAAAATCTTCTGCTACTTGCATCAAGTAAATTAGCGGATTTTTCTTGGACACGCTCATTAAGCTAAAGAGAGTAAGTGGCCATAAATCACGAATATCAAATATCAAATATGATTTTTTTAATTTCGACAAGAAGAATGCCGGAAAAATACATAAAGGATTTGGTGATGATGCTACAATCACGTCCCAATTATTTTTCTTCGCGAAAAAAACGCCAATGTTAAAAAAAAACATGTTCAGCACACGAAGAGTATTATTCCCTTTTTTGTGCTTAATTGTGGGAAACCAATAATAGTCTATACCATCAATATTTTCATTTTTTCCACTAGGCTGTTTAAATCTTGATTGAGCAAAAGAAGCAGCAAAAACTGTAACAGAATGCCCCATTTCAACAAATTCTCTGGCAAGATTATAATTTCTATAAACCATACCGTAGTCAGGAGAACCCGCATCTTGAGAAATAATCAGTATTTTCATCTTTAGCGGGATTCAAGCGCTTTGACAATGTTGCTTGAAGCGAGGCCATTTCCATACAAATTCTTAGAATAATCAAACTCAAATTTTAAGACTTCTGATGCCAAACTGGTTATTCTTTCCTTATTAGCACCAGCTAAAATATTGACTCCAGCTTCAACTAATTCAGTCCACTCTGTTTCATCTCGCATTGTAATACAGGGCTTATGAAAAAAGTATGCTTCTTTCTGTAAACCGCCACTATCAGTAATGACACAGCTAGAGTTTTTAATAAGCCAGACCATTTCTAAGTAACCGACTGGATCAATTACAGAAAAATCGATTGAGATACCTTGCTTCTCGATGATCTGACGTGTTCTCGGATGAAGTGGTACAACAACAGGTAATAAAGAATAATGAATATCATTAAGTGCTAAAATGATTTCAGACAACCTTATAGGGTCATCAGTGTTCTCAGCTCTATGAAGCGTTGCTAAAATAAAGTCATCCGAATCAAGTTTAAACGTTAAAGGCACTCTAGACATCGGTGAAAAAAGCTGTGCGGCATCTTCCATCACATCACCAACGTTATCTACGAAAACATTTTTTTTTGAAGCAAACCCCTCACTTATAAGGTTATCAACGGCTGTGTCCGTGGGACAAAATAGAATAGAACTCACTTGATCAGTTAAAATACGGTTAATTTCCTCTGGCATTTTCATGTTAAAGCTTCTCAAACCCGCTTCAACATGTGCAATAGGAATATGCAGTTTAGATGCAGCAAGTGCACCTGCTAGCGTAGAGTTAGTATCACCATACACCAGTACATAGTCAGGTTTAGACTCCATTATTGCTTTTTCTATCTCAATAAGCATTTTACCAGTCATTTCACCATGACTTCCTCCATGTATATTGAGTTGAAAATCGGGCCTGGGAATTTTTAATTCATCAAAAAATATATCCGACATATTACTGTCGAAATGCTGGCCAGTGTGAAGCACTGTTTCTTTCAATAACTCACTTTTATTAATTTCTTTAGAAACTGCTGCTGCTTTAATAAATTGAGGACGGGCACCTACAATTGAAAAAATATTCATTTAAAAAATCCTTTATAGAGAGATTTTAATTTTTGCGAGTAGATTTCCCAATTGTCGTTATCAATAAATATTTTGCAATTTATACTTTTTCTATCTCTAGAGACTTGATCTATAGAATTTATAATTTTGGCTATATGACTAGCCTGTAGAGACGAATCCAACAACCAACCTATCTGCCATTCATCTACTATCTTTTTCATTTCAACCATTGGTGTGCATAGAAGAGGAACACCAGCATTGGGGTACTCCCACAGTTTATTTGGGGTACAATATAAATGATTTAGCCCATGATTCTCATAAGGAATTAAGCCCAAGAAAGCACCCATAGTCCAATGTGCGAGTTCACTTTGAGGTGCTGGAGGTATAATTACACACTTTGGGTAAAAGCAATTCCTTTGCGAGTTAATCTTATCAGCCATTGAGCTTAACTCATTATGTATGCCTCCCCACCCCATTAAAACAAGGGTAGTGTCATCCGAATAAAACTCGGAAGACTTTACTATGCTTTCGATACCTCTTTTCCTTGCAAAACCACCTTGATATAAAATTATTTTTTGATTTTCTGGGAGCATAGCTTTTTTATGCAATCTGTAATCGTACTCAATTGGTATATTTTTTAAAGTCGCATTTTTAATTATCAATGCTTTAGGAAGGTTTGGATATTTGTCAGCATAAAATTTGGCAATACTTTCATTGATTGTTATAAAGTGGTCAACTAGCGCTTGGAATGAAGAAATTTTCTTTGATATATTCTCCTTATTGTCAGCTTTAATTTGCGCTGTTTCTTCATATATTTCATGCGCATCCCAAATCAACAAACAACCAAGCTTATTTTTAAGCTTTATAGCTGCATCCATTGTTCTTAAGTCATGCGCATGGATAATATCTGGTTCAAACTTTACTACTTTATCATACATAGCTTTAGTTCGGTGCTCATCGTAAACTTTTTTTCTTGTGATTTTGATTAAAAAATTAATTACTTTCAAATAATAAAAATAGAGCTTATTTCTGTAAAAATAAGAGAATAAAAAAAACAGAGGTAAAACCAAGAGGCCAGTAAAGACAACAAAAATGGGCAAATAAAAAGCTGAAAATAAAAGTACGGCAGCAAACAAGAATAAAGTAAAAAGGGAAATTATTTTGAAATTTTTCCTAAGATATGATGAGACATCATTGTACAGAAAAGCTAAAACACCTACTGTAAATTGCTTAGGTATTAGATCTAGCGTAACCCCTGATTCACGTTTTTTACAATAGCCATTTCTAGTATGATTATCTTCGAATCCAAATATTTTGACCTCGAAGCCAGGTTCCGAAACTGAATCCGCACTTTTAAGTATCCTTCCATCGTTTACTACCGAGTTAAAGCTTAAAACTGCCACTTTTTTTCTCATTTCAACCCCAATTTTCTTTGGAACTCAGAATTGGCACTAACAATCAAAAAGCTCTTTTTTGTCTTAGTTAAAAACTCTAAAAGCTCAGCCTTTTTATAATTGTTTAGCATCACATCCTTGATAACAACTCTTTTATGGCATGTTAAGCAAAAATGCTTTTTCTCACCTATTACAACACTAGTTATCTTGGCGCTAGAACTGTCATTGGAAAGCGTATTTTTTACGTCTTTTATAAGGCTCGAAAAGTCGGCTGGACTTATTACAGCATGCTTTGCGTTCATTATTAACGGTATGTATCTTCGACCATTACCCTCAAAAGTTTTCTCACTTTCCAAATTGTAACCGATTCTATAATATGCAAACATAACTAAGCGCGTAAAAGAAAACACATACCTGAGTAAAAATACTAAAAGTACTATGAGTGCTGGGTCATAAATATCGTGGTTAACTTGGTATGCAAGGGAAACTGCAGGCATTATTAACGTAGCTGAAGCTAGACCACTTATAAGCAAGCCTAGCTTAAAAGGCACCACTTCTTCAGACACGGCTTTATTAAAATAGCTTAATAAGAAAGCTAGTATTGAAACAGATATCACGACGCTTAATAATGCCACACCTGCCAAAAGCAAAGAAAAAAAAGACATCAGCATAACTGAAATACAAACCACAACGCTTGGTGGTATAAAAAGCAGGAAGAAGGTCCTAACAGCTAAAAAACTGTGCTGCTTATAACTATTTACAATAGAGTTTATCTCTTTTTTAACTCTAGCATTTCGATAACACAAATTTATAGTTCTTTTAAGATTATAATTTGTATTTTTTATCAATGAATACATCATAGATGACCAGATAAGGAAGAGTACTGATAAGAAAAGATATACATTAGGATTTATGTCAAACCAGCGCTCTAAAAATCCATTACCACCATTAATGAATGAAACTACACAAACAAAAGAAAAGGCATTCAATATGCTAGTTGCTGAATTTGTTAGGCCTAAGAAAAACGAAACTTTAAATGCTGGGATATAATTTAAACCTAGCGACTTTATTAATGTTAGCATTTTATTTTCTTATCTTTTCTAAAATTTTTAAGGTCGTAGCCTTCAAGCCATCCCGTTGGATACTAGCTATAACTTTATTGACTGATTTTTTTACCGTCCAATTATTCCTTTCATTTTGTTTGTACTTTACTTTCCCACTATTTAAATAACTAAATATCTTCACATAATCTCTATTAGTTTTTATATGTTTGTATGCATATATAAGCGACGGCAAGACTTTTCTTGGATGATGGTGGTTAAGATAATATTTCCTTCCCTCGGCAGATAAGCTCTGTCGATAAGATGGGTTATTAATTAAATATTCAAGTACAGTTTGTATGTTTTTTGGATCGGCAACCATCACAGGCTTTTCTAAAGGCAAATAATGACGTAAGTCGCTTCTAACATAAGAAACTACAGGTTTTCCTAATGCCATCGCTTCTACCGCTAAAACCCCAAACCAGCCAATCCTCAATTGATCTACAATTATATCTGCCTTCTTATATATTTCAATTGCTTCTTTATTGTTCAACTTTTCAACTAAAATGAATTCTATACTATACCCTTTGCTTTTCAAGGCTGTAATAGCTGACTCAATATAATCGGTGCCTTTAATTGCTCTATTTGAAGGAGCGTGGACTATCTTAATATGTGCTTGAGCAGCAGACGGATTTATGTCGGCCAAACTCAAGCTATCTTCATTTAAGTCTTTAATAACTCTAGGTACAATTATGGAGTGTGGCGCGTATGTTTGTAATTCTGGATCTACAACAAAAATTCTATCCGCGATGGCGTTAACAACCTCATAGAATTTTTTCTGCGACAATACATTATATTTTCCGAAAACGTTGTTCGGATTTTCTTGAATATAATTAAACTCATTATACTGAAAAACATTTTTTCGCCGGGCTTCTCCGCCACGATAGTGAAAAAACACTCTTTTATTCTCTAAACTTGCTACAAATAAATCTATCGCACTTGGGTAACTAAGCGCTTGATTATAAAAGAAAGTACGGCTGTGATAATGCAATACATCGTAATTTTTTATCACCTTTAAAAAATTATCAACACTTTCTTTGCCATATTTTTGTTCAGATTCGACTATATCATACTCATAGCCATAATCATGCTCCGAGATTACTAAGCTTTTGCTAAAAAGATTATAGTTTGATAACTCACTTGAGAGCGTGTTAGGTTGTCCAGCAGATATAGTGGGGAGTTGAAGCACTGATTTAACATCATGATTGCTAAATTTGTTTTTTTTGAAGTGCTCATAAATATCGATTATTTTAATTTCTTCTTTTTCCCAACAATAAGACTCAGATATGGCTTTTAATTTATTAGATAGTTGCGAGTGATTCGATATACATAGGTTAATAGCTTCACATAATGACTTTGGGTCACCATCTTTAAAAACAACTCCACATTGTTTTTCTTCCACAAAAGCTTCCATTGCCTCATTGTTACTAACGACAACAGGCACACCAGCACTTATATACTCAAACAGCTTGTTAGGCAGTGCTATTTCTGCATTTGGATATTTTCTTATCGGATGAATTCCAAAATCCGCAGTGCGTAAATATGATATGAGATTGTCATATTTAACGTAAGGTAAAAAATGCACTCTGTTGGTAATTTCTAATTCAAGAACTCTATTTTTAATTTTTTCTACATAGCTATTATTAGAATTAGTAATTATAGCAACATGTAAGCCTTTCAATTGATCCAAAGCTTCGATTATTAAATCAACGCCTCTGACCTCTTTTACATTGCCACAATAGACCCCAAGCCTTTCATCCTGTTTTAAACAGAGGTCACTTCTTACATCTTTATAAAACAATGGGTCAAAGGAAGATATCCGCGGAGAATTATGAATCACAATGGGTTTTTTATTGAGATCAAGGTCATGCTTAAGTTTACTAGACAAGGCTTCAGAAACGCAGGTTAAAGCATTGGGCCTTTTGATATATTTTTTTTCTTGTTCATAAAAAAAATTACGGGTGCTTATATCTAAATCGGTTAATCCAGACACATACTCATGGATATCATGAATCCATGACCACTTATAATCTGGCAACATATCAGTAATTTTTCCGCCTACTGATATACCAACCATATCATGTGTATGTAAGAAGTCGATTTTTTCATCTTCTATAAATTTTATAACAGACTGGCTAACTATATCGGTATATACACTATAATCAACTACTCCTTTTGGCTTCCACTCTATACCTTGCTCTATTAACTCGTGCTTCGGGTGTGGTAACAAGTATACAGGATAAGTATATCCTTCTATAACTTCTACTTTCTTTTTGGGGCCAATGCCTATTAAAAATAAATCAAAACCTTTCTTTTTTAGCGTATCTGCTGTTTTAATAACTCGTGAATCGCCAACTATTCCATTCGCAACAAACATACAAATCTTATGATTACTATTATCAATATAGCTTTCGTCAAACAAAAATTCCATAAACTACTTCCTCGAAAACTTTGGCTTAAAACTAATACTTAAAACTTAGTTTCTATAAATTTGCTAATTTTATCTGTCACAAAGTCAATATCATCTGCTTTAACATAAGGCCCAAAAGGCAAGGAAAGAACTTTATTTGCCGCCCGATCACCTATTTCTAAACAAGCTTTCTCATCAAATACTGGCTGTTTATTAAGCGGTATCGGATAGTGTACTGCCGTAGGTATATTATTTTCTTTTAGAAAGGATGCCAAACCATCTCTATCGTCAACTTTTATTGTATATTGGGCCCATGCACTTATATTATACTCATGCTTAAAGGGTGTTCCAATTTGTTCACTTTTAGCTAATCTCGAATTATACATATCAGCTGCTTTGTTTCTCGCAGCTATTTCATCAGGCAAGATCTCTAATTTCGGCAACAAAATTGATGCTTGTAATGTATCTAATCGACTATTTACACCGATGCGAATATGGTGATAACGCTTATCTTGACCATGCCGGGCAATCTGTCGCATCACCTTGGCAAGCTCATCGTCATTGGTGAAAATGGCTCCGCCATCACCATAACAACCTAAGGGCTTGCTTGGAAAAAAACTCGTTGTTGCAATAGTGCTTAAATTACAGGACTTCTTACCCTTATAAGATGCCCCAAAGCTTTGGGCTGCATCTTCAATAACAGGTATGCCGTACTTTTCTGCTATCGCATTAATTCTATCAAAATCAGCGCACTGCCCGTATAGGGATACAGGTATAATAGCTTTCGTTTTAGGTGTAATAGCTTCTTCAAGCTTATCAGGGTCTAAATTATATGTTTTCTCGTCAATATCAACATAAACAGGTTTAGCCCCAAGCAAGGCGACTGTTTCAGCTGTTGCTATATAGGTAAACCCTGGAGTAATAACCTCATCACCAGGACCAATGCCTAACGCCATTTGAGCTATCTGAAGCGCATCAGTACCGTTAGCAACGGTTATACAGTATTTTGACCCGGTAAATTCGGCAAGTTTTTGTTCAAGCTCGTCTACTTCCGGACCCAGAATGTACTTACCATGTGCCAACACTTTCTGGATGCTAGCGTCGATCTTGTCTTTGATTCGGGCTTGTTGGGCGGCCAGGTCGATGAACTGCATGTCTGATTAACCTTCGAATAAAGTGTTTTGCTAGGGCTATCTACTACTCAAGCTTTGGAGAGCTGCCCGCTTTTTAGCTGATACTTGGTACCTGTATGAGAGCAAACCGTTTCACCCTCCCCTCTAACAGGCAAATCCAACTGCTCACCAAACTCACTCATCCAGCCAATCTGCTTGGCTGGCACGCCTACCACCAGAGCATAGTCAGGTACGTCTTTATTAACGACTGCCCCTGCGCCGATGAAGGCATAGCGGCCAATAGTTACGCCACATACGATTGTACAATTGGCTCCCAGGCTAGCCCCTCGTCGGACGATGGTATCGAGGTACTCATCCTTCCGCTCAATCAGCGAGCGGGGGTTGTAGACGTTGGTGAACACCATGCTGGGACCACAAAATACGCCTTCTTCCAGGTGGACGTTGTCATATACCGAGACATTGTTCTGGATTTTGCAGTTGTCACCAATAGTGACTTTATTACCCACGAACACGCCTTGTCCCATTGAGACGTTTTGGCCTATTTTGGCGCCGCCGCATACGTGCACAAAGTGCCATACACGTGAGCCTTCACCAATTTGGGCACCTTCGTCGACAATAGCACTAGGATGAATGTTTACAGCCATTTTGAATCCTGCTCCATTGTTATTTTATGAGCTTATTTAAAAACGGGTGGCCCTCGTTGGGTTCTGGCTTCTCCGGCATGGCATTACGGATGACATTGACGGTTTCTACACAATGGCGGGCGTCTTCTATCCCGTAACCGCGGCCTGCCAGTATTTCCTGGTAGCTGATGGTATGCAGATCCGTAAAGCCACCGGAAAACTCGATCTGATCACCCTGACAGGTAATAGAACGGTAGGTAGGCTGCTTGCCTTTTACGCTGTCGGGTAAATCATTTGCATCAATTGAGAGGAACCAGGGCACCCGGGCTTTTTCGTATTCCAGGTAACCAGCGGCCTTATAGTCATTGGCATAGTGAAGCACGTTCTTCTGCAACTTACCGAAGATAAAGTGCAGCATATCGAAGAAGTGAACGCCGATATTGGTGGCTACACCGAATGACTTGCGCGGATCGCCTTTCCAGCTTTCCATGTACCACTTACCGCGAGAGGTGATATAGGTTAACTCCACCTCATACTTTTCCTGGCGGTTTTCGCTGGCTACCTTGTCTTTCAGGTCCAGAATTGCTTGGTGATGACGCAACTGCAGGATGTTGTAAACCCGCTTGCCCGTTTCCTTTTCAATCTGCGCCAGTTCGTCCAGCAGCTCCGGTGTCGGCACCAGCGGTTTTTCACAAATCACGTCACAACCCAAACGCAAGCCTGCTGCGATGTGGGCATGGTGAAGGTAATTCGGGGAGCAAACGGCCACATAATTCAGCGCGGTTTCAGGATTGCGCTTGAGCTGCCATGCGTGTTCCTGGAAGCGCTCGAATTCGGTAAAGAACTCACTGGCCGGAGAAATACTATCGATGATACCCACGGAGTCATTGGTGTCGTACGCAATGCTCAGGTGGTTATCGGTTTCTTTAATGGCTTTCATGTGGCGTGGGGCGATGTAGCCCGCTGCGCCGATAAGAGCAAAGTTCTTCATGGTTAACTTCCGTTTCAGATCAGGCTTTGATGACGTTGGCAGCTGGTTCACGGTATCTACCGCGACTATCGATAATCAGTTGAGCTTTGGACTTAATCAGGTCGTAGTCAAAATCAGTATGATCAGTGGCCAGCACGACGGCATCGTACTCTGCAAGTGACTCCGCCGTTAGCTCTACACTTGAGAGATCAAAGTGGTGCTCGCGCATTTTCGGGAAGACGGCCACGTGGGGGTCGCTGTAAGCTACCAGTGCGCCTTTAGCCTGCAAAAGCTCCATAATAGTGACGGAAGGTGATTCCCTCATGTCATCCACATTCTTTTTATAGGCAATGCCAAGCACCAGCACTTTGCTGTTCTTCAGTGGCTTGCCAGCGTCGTTAAGCCCATCCATCAGCTTATTGACGACGTATTCCGGCATAGCCTGATTGACCTCACCTGAAAGCTCGATAAAGCGAGTATGCAGGCCATATTCACGCGCTTTCCAGGTCAGGTAAAACGGATCAATGGGAATGCAGTGACCGCCTAGGCCCGGCCCCGGATAATAAGCGGTAAAACCGAACGGCTTGGTGGCCGCGGCGTCAATGACTTCGAATAAGTCGATGCCCATTCGGTCTGCTACGACTTTCATCTCGTTGACCAAGCCGATGTTGACTGCACGATGAATATTTTCCAGCAGCTTGGTCATTTCTGCCGCTTTAGTGGTGCTTACAGGAACAACCTGGTCAATGGCTTGTTCGTATAGCGCCATTCCGGCCTCAAGACAATGAGGCGTATGCCCACCCAACACCTTGGGTATTGTACGAGTCTCAAAATCTGGATTGCCGGGGTCTTCTCGCTCAGGTGAATAGACCAGGAAGATATTTTCCCCAACGGTGAGGGTTGCGTTCTGAACACGTGGGAGCAGTTCTTCTTCGGTAGTACCTGGATAGGTAGTACTCTCGAGCGAAATAACCTGACCTTCGCGGAAGTAAGGTTGGAGCGCTTCTGTCGTATCAACCACAAAGCTGATATCGGGCTCGCGGTACTTATTCAAAGGTGTAGGTACGCAGAGGATGAGAGCATCACACTCACTAGCACGGCCGAAATCCGTTGTGGCTTCAAAACCTGAGGTTGTTGCTTTTTTAATTTTATCTGAGTTTATATGTTCTATATAACTTTTACCTGAATTTAATGCATCGACTTTATCTTTATCTATATCGATGCCTAGAACGTTAAAGCCTATATCGTTATAGCGTAACATTAGTGGCAACCCGACATAGCCCAGGCCCACAATTCCAATGACTGCTTTCTTGTCGCCAAACAGTTCAATCAGTTTTTCTTTGTGACTCATGAAACTTCCTTTTAATTTCAAGATTTGCAATTTGCGATTTTTAGGCACGCTACCGCCCAGGGATATTCCGGACGCATTCCCATGCCCTAATGTAGATATATGCCACGTGTTGCGTCCCGCTATGCGGTCAGTAATCACTCACACACAAGGCAATTGAAAATTGATCGGCATGATACATTTTCTTAATGGCAGGCACCACGTAAACAAGCGCTGGGCTCTGTACCGCCAGAGGTGAACGATTGTAGCTGGCCTGATCGCTCGATAAGTCTGGCTCCTGCAACCACCTTTGGACTTTCATTCAGCTTCTAGCTTCCAGCCGCGAAGCGGCGCTCTTCCAGCTTCAAGCTTGCCCTGAAAGGGCGGCCCGGAGGGCTTCTTCCCACCGGCTATCACGCTGGCCACAGACGATAAAGAACGGGTTGAGCACGCTTTCCTGCTGGTTGCAGCGTAGCGGCTCTAGGATCTCAGCATTGAGCACCTCGCCACCGGCAGCGGTGACCACGGCCTGGGCGGCGGCGGTGTCCCATTCAGAGGTGGGAGCAAGCCTCGGATAAAGGTCGGCGTTGCCTTCGGCTACCAGGCACAGCTTGATGGAGCTGCCCATCGAGACGCACTCATGGGCAGGCAAGCCGCTGCAGAAGGCTTCAAAAACTTCAGCGCCGTGGCGGCGGCTACCCACCACCTTCCAGGGGGCCGTTTCGGGGTCAGGCAGTTCACGCACTTGAATATTGATGTAGATGCCCTGGGCGATCTTGAACACCTCACCGCCTACCTGCCCTACCCAGGTGGTTTGCAGCACCGGCGCGTAGACGATGCCGAATACCGGCACGCCATTTTCGATAAGCGCTACATTCAGGGTAAATTCGCCATTCTTGCTAACGAACTCCTTAGTGCCGTCCAACGGGTCGACCAGCCAATAGCGCTGCCAGGTTTGGCGAGTAGCAAACGGTATCTCGGCGGACTCTTCAGAGAGCACCGGCACACCAGGAGTGACCTCTTCTAGCAGTGCGATCAGCGCATGGTGTGCGGCCATATCGGCCTCAGTGAGCGGGCTGTGGTCGGCCTTGGTCTCGACCGAGAAATCCTGCTCATAAATCGCCATTACCTCACGCCCGGCGGCGTGTACGCCCTCAATCAGTCGGGCGCGTCGTTCATTCGTGATAAAAGCAGTCACAGAAGATCCTTAGGTAAAAGAAATAAGAAGGAAGAAGGAAGTATCTCTTACCTCTTACCTCTTACCTCTTACCTCTTACCTCTTACTTCTGACTTCTTACCTCTTCAGCCGCGCAGCGGCGTCTTCCTTCTTAGAACGGCCATATCAGCGGTACCAGGGCAATCACCGTGATAGCGACAATCGCGCTGAGCGGGGCGCCCAGGCGTAGGTAGTCGCTGAAACGATAGCCGCCGGGGCCGAGCACCATCAGGTTGGTTTGGTAGCCCAGCGGAGTCATAAAGCTGGCCGAGGCGGCAAACATAATGGCGATGGCAAAGGGTAGAAAATTCACGCCCAACTGGTCGGCCACCGAGACGGCAATCGGGAACATCAGCACGGCGGCGGCGTTGTTGGTGATCAGCTCGGTAAATACCACCGTCATGAGGTAGACCAGCGCCAGCGCGGCCCAGGGGGCAAGTGCTTCGGTCAGTAATAACCATTGGGCCACCTGGGTGGCGGCGCCGGTTTCGGTCATGCCTGCGCCTAAAGCAAACGAGGCGGCAATCACGATTAATACAGAAAGATCAACATAGCGCCGCGCTTTGCTCATGGGTACGCAGCGGGTTGCCAGCATGCCGCCCCCGGCCAGCAACGCGGCTTCTAAAATCGACAGTAGCCCGGTCGCGCTTAGCGCCACCATGCCTCCTAGTATGCAGAGGGCCATGGGGGCTTTGCGAAAATCCGGCGGCGTGGAGTCGTTCAAGCTACTCACGAGCAGAAAGTCTTTGCGATAACGGTACTGGTCGACGAAGTCGTGAGTGGTTTCCAGTAACAGGGTGTCGCCAACCTGTAGCGTTGCGGTGCCGAGCTTGCCGGGTAGGCTTTTGCCGTGCCGTGAGATGGACAGAATCACGGCTTGGTAGCGGGAGCGAAACCGCGAGTCTTTAACGCTTTGCCCAAGCCCGCCAAAATCCGGGCCGATGACCGCTTCCACCAGGCAGCGCCGGTGGTGGGCAATATCCAGCTTGTGAATATCGCCACTGGCGGGTTTTAGGCCATGAATGCGGCGTAGCTCTCGGGCGCATTCCGGCGCGCCAATAAACATGAGGACATCGCCCGGCTGCAGCACGGTCTCTTGCGGTACGTTGTTGAGCAATTCACCGTTGCGCTCAATATCCGCCAGGTAGCCGTTCGCCAAGCTGCGCAGGCCTGCCTCCGCGATGGTTTTACCCACCAGCGGCCCTTTGGCTTCTACCTCAACGTCAACCACGTATTCGCGGGCCTGCTCAAGCTGTTCTAAAACGCCTTGGCGATCCGGCAGTAGGCGATTGGTGAAAAAATACAGAAAAGTGCCGCCTACCAACACCAGTGGTACGCCCACCCACGCCAGTGAAAACATCGAGAGGCTGACGCCGCGCTCGCTTTGCAGCAGGCCATCCACCACCAGGTTGGTGCTGGTGCCAATCAAGGTGCAGGTGCCGCCGATAATCGCCGCGTAACTGAGCGGTAGCAACAGCTTGCCCGGTGGCAGTTTTAGCCGTGCCGCCCACTCTTGAATGGCGGGGATGAACATGGCCACCACGGTGGTGTTGTTCATAAACGCGCTTAGCCCGGCAGCGGGTAGCAATACGCGTAACTGTGCGTGACGAAGCTTTGAGGGTTGGCCTAACAATCGGTGGGCCAGCCATTGAATCGCCCCGGTTTCTTTTAGCCCTGCTGCTACCACGTAGAGCGTGGCAATGGTGATCACCCCTGGGTTGGAGAACCCTTGTAGCGCTTGCGCGGGGGTTAACGTACCGCTGATGACGAGGCATCCGAGGGCGGCCATCAAAATCGCATCTGGGGCAATTCGGGTAAGCGCGAGGGCGGCTAAGGTGGCAACCACCACCAAGAGGGTTAATATCGCCGCTACTTCCATGATGCTCCGTTTCTAAACCAGACTGTCTTATAAAGCGTCCAGGCACGCTACCGCCCGGGGATTGTTCCGGGCGCTTTCCCTTGCCCTCATCCTAATTAGCTTTTCGCCGACCATTACTGCGTTGGGTCACTGCGTTTTTGTTACAATGCGCGTTGGCCCCGAGTTAACTAACCCCGTGGGTTAACTCATTTGAACGCAAGGAGCGACATGAGCCTCAGTGATAGCCAACCTACTGCGCAATGCGCCCAATGGTACCTTATCCAATGTAAGGGGGGCGAGTCTTTCCGCGCTGCCGAACAGCTGGAAAATCAGGGCTATCATATCTTCCACCCGGTGCTGGGCGTTCAGCGAAAGCGGCGCAGCAAACTGGTGTGGGTCACCGAGCCGCTCTTCCCTCATTACCTCTTTATTAAGTTAGACCAAGTGGCGAGCAATTGGCGGCCGATTCGTTCTACGCGGGGGGTTTTAAAGCTGGTGACGTTTGGCGACCAGCCCGCCGTGGTGCCTGAGCACATTGTGGATACGCTGTGCCAGCATCTGATGGATAAAGATGCCACGCAGGAGGCGTATTTCTGTGTAGGCGATGCCGTGGAAGTCACCGAGGGGGCATTCAAAGGTCAGCTTGCCCAGCTTACCGAGTTAAAAGGCCAAGACCGCGCCCTGCTGCTGCTGACGTTATTAAACCGCCCCCAGCAGGTGGAAGTACCCATCGCGCATTTGCAGAAGCAGTGATGCCGTTAGATGGTCTGATCGCCCGACAAGTCGGGCTCCTACGGGGTTTGGGTGCGTGCACCGGGGTTCGTAGGAGCGCAATTCATTGCGCGATCAGCAGTGATCAAGGCGCCGAAGGTAATTCCTAGCAGATGGCCTTATCGCCCGACAAGTCGGGCTCTTACGGGGTTGGGTGCGTGTAGCGGGGTTCGTAGGAGCGCAATTCATTGCGCGATCAGAAATGATCAAGCCACCGCTGACTATCGCTTGTAGATGGCCTGATCGCCCGACAAGTCGGGCTCCTACAGGGGGTGGGTGCAGGCACCCACGTATGCGCATGGGGCTTCGTAGGAGCCCAATTCATTGGGCGATCAGCAGGGATCAAGGCGCCGAGGGTGAACGCTTGTAGACAGCCTGATCGCCCGACAAGCCGGGCTCCTACGGGGGTTGGGTGCAGGCACCCACGTATGCGCATGGGGCTTCGTAGGAGCCCAATTCATTGGGCGATCAGCAGGAATCAAGGCGCCGAGGGTGAACGCTTGTAGACAGCCTGATCGCCCGACAAGTCGGGCTCCTACGGGGGTTGGGTGCAGGCACCGGGGTTCGTAGGAGCGCAATTCATTGCGCGATCAGCAGGGATCAAGGCGCCGAGGGTGAACGCTTGTAGATAGCCTGATCGCCCGACAAGTCGGGCTCCTACGGGGTTGGGTGCGTGCACTGGGGTTCGTAGGAGCGCAATTCATTGCGCGATCAGCAGTGATCAAGGCGCCGAAGGTTATCGCTTGTAGATGGCCTGATCGCCCGACAAGTCGGGCTCCTACGGGGGCTGGGTGCACTCGTCATGCCGCGTCACTGCGTAACAACGGCCAAGCTCCTTGCTTCGATGCTTCCAATATAACAATTTCAATGATGGAGCCATCTTCTGCGTAGCTAATGTGCGTATTCCAATCTTGCGAAACTTCTTTTGCGATTGGCTTATCGGAGAGATGCACAACTAAAATATCATCCGCTTCATCATAGGTGGTTCGCATGTTTAGCCCTCCCACTGAAAATGGTGCATAACAGTTTTAACAATGAGCTTACCTTCTAGCACAACGGCAGCGCAGACCAAGTTGTCATTCCGCGACGAGAACATTTTGGCTATCCAGAGACGGCTATCATCTTTATATCGAATATGCCCTGTTTCGAGCAGCTCTCTCAATTGTGCTTCACTAATAGCGCGCTGCGCCATACGCTCTCGTGCATGTCGAGTTACATGAACATCCATGTCGAATCGCTGGCAATGCATCCAACAGCCCCCACAAAAATACTTCTTTAGGCTAGCACGAAAGTACCGCCATGAATTATACCTGTAGATGGCCTGATCGCCCGACAAGTCGGGCTCCTACAAGGGGCTGGGTGCATGCATTGGGGTTTCGTAGGAGCGCAATTTATTGCGCGATCAGCAGTGATCAAGGCGCCGAAGGTGATCGCTTGTAGATGGCCTGATCTCCCGAAAAGTCGGGCTCCTACGGGGTTAGGTGCATGAATTTGGTTTTGTTGTAAATTATAGGTGGGAATCCAGGGATGGGGGTGGGTTATGCCGCGTGGTCATGCGTTGCGCTTGGGTCGGCGTTGTATACCGGGGCATTATTATGTGGTGACGATAGTGACGGAGAATCGCCGGCCTGTTTTCCGTGATTTTTCGATGGGGTGCGCGGCGTCCCGTGCGTTTTATCATCCAAGCGTTCAGCGGCATGGGGTGACGTGGGCGTTTGTGGTGATGCCTGACCATGTGCATTGGTTAATGGCGTTAGAGGGTGATCTTTCGCAGGCGGTTAAGCTTTATAAATCGTACGTTTCGCTGGCGGCGGGTAGCCCGGTTTGGCAGCGAGGATTTCACGACCGGTTAATACGCGAGGAGGAAGGCGTGCGTGATAGCGCACGTTATATTGTGGCCAACCCGTTAAGGGCTGGGCTGGTTAATCAGATTGGCGATTACAGTTTTTGGGATGCCCGTTGGTTAACGCCGGATGCGGGAGACCAGGTGCTTGTTTAGCCATCGAAGATTGTCGCTGGTAGACGGCCTGATCGCCCGACAAGTCGGGCTCCTACGGGGTTAGGTGTATGCCCGGGGGTTCGTAGGAGCACAATTCATTGCGCGATCAGCAGTGATCAAGGCGCCGAAGGTTATCGCTTGTAGATGGCCTGATCGCCCGACAAGTCGGGCTCCTACGGGGCTGGGTGCATGCCCGGGGGTTCGTAGGAGCGCAATTCATTGGGCGATCAGCCGTGATCAAGGCGCCGAAGGTTATCGCTTGTAGATGGTCTGATCGCCCGACGAGTCGGGCTCTTACAAGGGGCTGGGTGCACTCGTCATGCCGCGTCACTGCGTAACAACGGCCAAGCTCCTTGCTTCGATGCTTCCAATATAACAATTTCAATGATGGAGCCATCTTCTGCGTAGCTAATGTGCGTATTCCAATCTTGCGAAACTTCTTTTGCGATTGGCTTATCGGAGAGATGCACAACTAAAATATCATCCGCTTCATCATAGGTGGTTCGCATGTTTAGCCCTCCCACTGAAAATGGTGCATAACAGTTTTAACAATGAGCTTACCTTCTAGCACAACGGCAGCGCAGACCAAGTTGTCATTCCGCGACGAGAACATTTTGGCTATCCAGAGACGGCTATCATCTTTATATCGAATATGCCCTGTTTCGAGCAGCTCTCTCAATTGTGCTTCACTAATAGCGCGCTGCGCCATACGCTCTCGTGCATGTCGAGTTACATGAACATCCATGTCGAATCGCTGGCAATGCATCCAACAGCCCCCACAAAAATACTTCTTTAGGCTAGCACGAAAGTACCGCCATGAATTATACCTGTAGACAATCTGATCGCTCCTATAGGGGCTGGGTGCGTGTATTGGGTTTTGTTGTAAATTATAGGTGGGAATCCAGGGATGGAGGTGGGTTATGCCGCGTGGTCATGCGTTGCGCCTGGGTCGGCGTTGTATACCGGGGCATTATTATGTGGTGACGATAGTGACGGATAATCGCCGGTCTGTTTTCCGTGATTTTTCGATGGGGTGCGCAGCGTCCCGTGCGTTTTATCATCCAAGCGTTCAGCGGCATGGGGTGACGTGGGCGTTTGTGGTGATGCCTGACCATGTGCATTGGTTAATGGCGTTAGAGGGTGACCTTTCGCAGGCGGTTAAGTTGTATAAATCGTACGTTTCGCTGGCGGCGGGTAGCCCGGTTTGGCAGCGAGGATTTCACGACCGGTTGATACGAGAGGAGGAAGGCGTGCGTGATAGCGCACGTTATATTGTGGCTAACCCGTTAAGGGCCGGGCTGGTTAACCAGATTGGCGATTACAGTTTTTGGGATGCCCGTTGGTTAACGCCGGATGCGGGAGACCAGGTGCTTGTGTGAGGGCTTATTAAGAGCCGAAGGTAATTAGCTGATAGATAGTCTGATCGCCCGACAAGTCGGGCTCCTACGGGGTTGAGTGCAGGCACGGGCAATCAGTGTGAAGCCAGCTCGTTAAAGAACGAGGGGTTTTCTTGAATGGTCGCGAGCACCTTCGCTGCCAGCCCTGTTGGGTTGCGACGCTTGGTCTCCCAACTTTTTATGGTGTCGACACTGGTGCCCATTGCGTCGGCGAACTCAGCTTGGGATACATGCAGTTTCGCCCGAATTGCTCTGACATCCGCCACTTCGTGGCGGGTCACTCGGCTGGCTTGAGTCTTACCCTTCTTGATCTCGACAGCTTCTTGCAGCGATGTGTTGAGTTCATCAAAAATACTCATCAAGAAACCTCCTCTTTTAACTGCTGGGTAAGTGTTTTGAGCGCGGCCTTTTCGGAAGTCGTCAAAGTGTCTTTTACATTTTTGGGATAAGCCAGTATCAGGTAAATGACCTCAGCGGTAGCCAAAAAGTAAATCACTCGCGCACCACCTCGTTTACCCTTATGCCCCAATGCCATACGAACCTTGCGCAGTCCCCCTGTACCTTGAATCAGGTCACCTTTGTCCGGCTGCGCAATGAGCGCTAATTGAAGCTCCTTTAACTCGTCGTCAGAGGCAATAGTGACGATTTGCCTAGTGAACGTAGACGTTTCAATAAACTCTATGGCGTGAGTCACCTTTATGGCTTTCCTCTGACTAGTATGCCTTATGGTGTACAAAGTACACGGCCAAAATCGAAATGTCGATATAATTAATATCTGCCAACAGAGTCATCGCCCTAATAAAGGCAGATGATGGCACTGTAGTTTATTGCTCGTAGATAGCCTGATCGCCCGACAAGTCGGGCTCCTACGGGTTTAGGTGCGTGCACCGGGGTTCGTAGGAGCGCAATTCATTGCGCGATCAGGTGGAGGCTTACTTATAAACGGGGAACTTGTTGCATACCGCGGCGGCTTTATCCAGCACCTCGGCTTCAATGGCGCTGGTGTCTTCGCCACTGGCGAGTACATCGAGGATGTCGCAGATCCAGCCTGCCAGGTCGCTGCACTCTTTTTCACCGAAGCCGCGTGTGGTCACGGCGGGTGTGCCGATGCGCAGGCCGGAGGTGACGAACGGGCTTTGCGGGTCGTTGGGCACCGCGTTTTTGTTGACGGTGATGTGCGCACGGCCAAGGGCGGCGTCGGCGTCTTTACCGGTCACGCCCTGCTTGATCAACGATAGCAGGAAGAGGTGGTCTTCGGTGCCGCCGGAGACGATGTCGTAGCCGCGATCCATGAACACTTTGGCCATGGCCTGGGCGTTCTTGACCACTTGCTGCTGGTAGGTCTTGAACTCAGGTGCCATAGCTTCTTTGAAGCAGACCGCCTTGGCGGCGATGACGTGCATCAGCGGGCCGCCCTGGCCGCCGGGGAAGACGGCAGACTGAAGCTTTTTCTCGATATCCGCGTCGTTTTCGGCGGAGAGAATCACGCCACTACGCGGGCCGCGTAGAGTTTTGTGCGTGGTAGAGGTAACCACGTGGGCGTGGGGCAAGGGGCTTGGGTAAACGCCCGCCGCCACCAGGCCGGAAACATGCGCCATATCGACCAACAAGTAAGCACCGACTTCGTCGGCGATCTCGCGGAACTTGGCCCAATCGACAATTTGCGAGTAGGCCGAGAAGCCCGCAATGATCATTTTAGGCTTGTGTTCACGCGCAAGCTGAGCGACTTGATCGTAGTCAATCAGGCCTTGCTCGTTGAGGCCGTACTGAATGGCGTTGTAGTGCTTGCCAGAGAAGTTGGGCTTGGCACCGTGGGTCAGGTGGCCGCCTGCATCCAGGCTCATGCCCAGGATGGTGTCGCCCGGCTTGACCAGCGCCTGGAAGACGGCGCTGTTGGCCTGTGAGCCAGAGTGCGGCTGCACGTTGACGTAGGTGGCGCCGAACAGCTCTTTGGCGTAATCGATGGCGAGGTTTTCGGCGATGTCGACGAATTCGCAGCCGCCGTAGTAGCGCTTGCCTGGGTAGCCTTCGGCGTATTTGTTGGTCAGCTGGCTGCCTTGGGCTTCCAGTACGCGGGGGCTGGCGTAGTTTTCGGAGGCAATGAGTTCAATGTGGGCTTCCTGGCGCGCCACTTCTTTCTGCATAGCGTCAAACAGCACATCATCGAATCCGGCAATTGTCATATCGCGGCTGAACATCGGCGGGGAACCTCGTACGAAGGGTCGGTCATGAAAGAGTAGGCGGCTATGATACCTCAGCCGAGCGCGAGTTTCATCGCATCCGCGTCAGGATGCAGATGAATCGCGCTCATGTGGCGATGTTGCTTTCGGTTGCCTGTAGCCGGCCTGATCGCCCTGTAGGAGCCCAATTCATTGAGCGATCAGCAATGATCGAGCCCCCGAAGGTTATCGCCCGACAAGTCGGGCTCTTACAAGGGCTGGGAGCTACGCCTCGCCTAGTAACCCCAAACTTGCCGCAGGCGCTTGGCGGCGCAGGCTACGGGAGAGGCTGTGGCCGATGACGCCGATGAGCAGCGCGCCGCCGATGGGTAGCGCAAGCCATAGCTCGGGGTGCGGGCGTGGCGGTAAATCCAGCAGGTAGAGATACAGCGCAGCGGTGGCAATTTCAGCCAGGGCCGCGCCCAGTAGCCCGCTGGCAAAGCCGAGCAGCGCAAACTCGGCGCCTTGGACCCGCGAGATCATCGTCTGCCCTGCCCCGAACACGCGCAGCAGGCCGCTTTCGTGGGCGCGCACTGGCCGGCTGGCGGTCAGTGCGGCGTAGAGCACACTCACCCCGGCCAGCAGCACGAGTATCAATACCAGCTCGACCGCTCGGGTGACTTGGGTGAGCACATCGCGTACTTGGCCTAAAATCGCCTCCACGTTGAGCAGCGAAACGCCGGGGAAGTCTTGCACCAGCTGATTGACCAGGCTTTGTTCTTCCTCTGGTAGATAGAACGCGGTGATATAGCTATGGCCGAATGACTCCAACACTTCCGGCGGGAAGATCACGAAGAAGTTGGGCCGGAAGGAGTCCCAGTTGAGGCTGCGCAAGCTGGTGATCTCGGTGGTGATTTCGTCGCTGCCCACGGCAAAGGTGAGCTGGTCGCCAAGCGTCAGCCCTAGCCGCTCGGCCAGGCCGTCCTCCATAGAAATTGGCACCGGTGCGGCTTGGGCGGTGGCGTCTACCTCATTCATCCAATCCTGCTGTTGGTCAGCGCCCTCTTCATTATTTGCAAACCATTCACCGGCGACGATCTCGTTGCCTTCTGGCACCTCGGCCTGCCAGGTCAGGTTCAGCTCACGGCGCAGGGAGTTATCCCCCCGCGCGTCAGGGCGTACCGCCTCACGCGGGTCCTGGTCATTGATCGAGACCACCCGCCCGCGCACCATGGGGTACAGCTCGCTTTGCGCTTCGGCACGCGGGCTGACCACGTCTTCAAAGGCGTCGCGCTCACCGGGTTGAATATTGATGGCAAAATAGTTGGGCGTGTCGTCAGGCAGTTGGTCCTGCCAGGTGCTGAGCAGGTCGCCACGCACCAGGACGATCATCGCCATGGCAAAGAAGGTCACCGAGAACGCCATCATTTGGCCGAGGCCCGCCTGCCGACGCCGCCCTAGCTGACGGCCGCCCAGGCGCAACGCTTGCGACCAGGGGCCTTTGCCCGACAGCGCCTGCACGCCGCGCAACACACCACTCAGCAGCAGCGCGCTCACGCCCCACAACACGCCGAGCATGGCGGCCCCGCCAACCAGCAGGGCCAATGCCAGCGGCAGGCTGCCGGAATACAGCCATAGCAGGCCGCCGAACACTAGGCTTGCCACGCTGACCACCAGCCACGCAGACGGCGGTAGCGGGTCCAGCTCGCGGCGCAGTACTTTGAGGGCGCTCACGCGCTTGATGCGTAACAGCGTGGGCCCGGCAAAGCCGACCAACACCGCCAGCGCGGTGAGCACGCCCAGGCCCAGGGGCATAATGCCCGGGGGCGGTAAGGTCATGGGCAGGAAGCTGGCCAGCAGCCACAGCAGTAGCGCTTGGCCTGCGAGCCCCAACACGGCACCGATCAACGAGGCGACTAGCGCCAAGCCGAGCAGTTGGATGGAGAAAATCACCACCAGTTGGTGTTGGCTGGCCCCAAAACAGCGCAGCAGCGCGGCGGTGTCCAGGTGGCGCTCAACGTAACGCCGGGTCGACATGGCCACGGCCACGCCCGCCAGCAATACCGCAGCCAGCCCGGCAAGGCCGAGATAGCTTTCAGCGCGCTCCAGAGCGTTGCCCAGTTGGGGCTGGTCGACGCGTACGTCGCTGACTTCCACGCCGTCGCGACGCAGTTCATTCAACAGGCCCTGCACCTCATCCATCGCCTGGGGCGGCCCGGCGGCGAGGATTTCAAATTCGACCCGCGAGCCCTCTTGCACCAGCCCGGTGGCGTCAAGGTCGGCGGTATTGAGCATCAGCCGTGGATTAAAATTGCCGAATCCACCGGACTGGTCGGCTTCGCGTTCGATAATGCCGCTGATGGTCAGCTCGGTCTGGCCGACCTGAACACTGTCGCCTATCTCAATGTCGATTAACTGCGCCAAGCGCGGGTCGGCCCAGGCCTCGCCGGGGGACGGGCCAGAGGCGATTTGCTCGCTGCCTTCGCCTCGGTCGACCCGCGAGCTGCCGTAGTGCGGATAAACGTCATCGACTGCCTTGAGGCTGGCGGGCTGGAAGCGGTCGTCGCGGCTGATCATCGAGACAAGATCAACCTGGTCGCTCAGGGTGAAACCGGCATCTTCCAGTTGAGTGCGTAGCTCATCGCTGAACGGGTCGCGCTGTTCCAGCACCACGTCGCCGCCGAGCATCTGGCTGGCTTGCCGCTCAAGGCCACGGTCCAGCCGGTCGAGGAAAAACGCGATCATGGTCGACGCCGCTACGGCGAGCGTCAGCGCTACAAACAGCGCGCGCACATCGGCAGCGCGTAAGTCGCGCTTCAAACTTCGCAGGGCCAAGCGAGCGTTGAGGTTGCTCATGCATGGCCCTCTTGGTTTACCCGGTTGTCGTTGGCGAGTGTATCGCTTGCGAGTGTGTGGGGGTCGAACGCCTCAAGATGGCCATCGATGAGCCGCAGGCAGCGGTCGCAGCGGCGCGCCAGGGCATGGTCGTGGGTGACCAGGATCAGCGTGGTGCCTGCCTGGTGGTTGAGGGTGAATAGCAGATCAATAATTTGCGCGCCGGTGTCTGGGTCCAGGTTGCCGGTGGGCTCGTCGGCGAACACCAGTTCAGGGTCGGTGACAAACGCCCGGGCAATCGCTACGCGCTGTTGCTCGCCGCCGGAGAGCTGTTTGGGCAGGTGGCCCTGGCGTTCGCCGAGCCCTACGCGGCCAAGCCACTGGGCGGCGGTGTCGGTTTCGCCCGCGCGGGGCGAAAGCTCCAATGGCAGTAGCACGTTTTCCAGCGCACTCAGCGTCGGCAACAACTGGAAGTTTTGGAACACAAAGCCGACGCGGCCCGCTCGCAGCGAGGCGCGGCCGTCTTCATCTAACCGGCTGAGCGGATGGCCAAACAGGCTCAGCTCACCGTCGGTGGGCGTATCCAGCCCTGCCAGCAGGCCTAGCAAGGTGGATTTACCCGCCCCGCTTTTGCCCAAAATAGCCACACTCTCACCCGCTGCCACGCTCATCGAAAGGTCGTGTAAGATAGTTAACGTGCGCTCGCCGCTGGTAACACTTTTGGTTAAGCGTTCTGCATGAAGCACGCGCTGACCGCCCTTGTTGGCGGTAGGTTCAGGTGAGTCAAATGAGGAGTAAGACATGAAGCGTGGCATCCTTGTAGCTTGGCGAGAACATTACCGCATACTAACCCTGTGGCTGGGGGTGCTGATAGCCACCTTTACTGCATCGCCAGTCAACGCTGAGACCGTCAACCGAGACGCAGACACGGGGTCTACCGTGTTGGTCATGGGCGATAGCCTAAGCGCGGCTTATAACATTGAGCGCGATGAAAGTTGGGTAGCCCTGCTTGAAGAACGTTTGCAGGGGGATGCCAACGTCGTCAATGCCAGCATCAGCGGGGAGACCACCTCGGGTGGTGTGCAGCGTTTTGATGAACTGCTAGGACAGCATGAACCTGATATTATTCTGCTCGAGCTGGGTGGCAACGATGGGCTGCGCGGGCTTGCGCCACAGCAAATGCAGGCCAATCTAGCGGCGATGATTGAGGCTAGCCAGGAGGCGGATGCGGACGTGTTATTGTTAGGCATCGATATCCCGCCTAACTACGGCGATGCCTATCGCGAGGCGTTTACCACCGTGTATCACAATCTCGCCGATGAGTACGACGTCGCGTTAGTGCCGTTTTTGCTGGAAGGTGTGGCCACCGATGATGCCTTGATGCAGAACGATGGCATTCACCCTACCGCCGAGGCCCAGCCGATTATTTTGGAAAATGTGTGGGAAACGTTGGAAGAGATGGTGGCCCAGTAAATGAGAGTCACGCGGCGGCAACTACTCGCCGGGCTGGGTGCCGGTATGCTGTGCCTGTTCATTGGCGCGCCCTCGCCTGCGTCGGCGTTTAACCCTGAGCGGGTGCGGGAAAAGATGCGGCAGGCCCATGGCGACAGTGGCGTAGCGCTGATTGACGACTGGCTTGCCATGATCGAACGGCTGAGAGATGCCCGCCTGGGCGACCAGTTGAGAGAAGTAAATGACTTCTTCAACCGCAAAGTGCGGTGGCGTGACGACATCGACATTTGGGGCCAGGAAGATTACTGGGCTACCCCACTGGAGATGCTCGGCAAGCGAGAAGGCGACTGCGAAGATTACTCAATTGCCAAGTACATCACGCTCAAAGAACTGGGCGTGCCCGGCAATAAATTGCGCATGATATATGTCCGCGCGCGCATCGGCCGTTCGCAGCGCACCCAGGCCCACATGGTGCTGGGGTATTACCAAACGTCAGCCTCTGAGCCCTTACTGCTGGATAACATTATTCCTTCTATCCGGCCGGCTTCAGAACGGGATGACTTGGATCCTGTATTCAGTTTCAACAGTAGTGGTTTATGGGCCGGGGGCTCGCGGGAGTCTCGGGCTGACCCCTTAGCGCGGCTTTCACGCTGGCAAAGCGTGGTGGACCGTATGCGCGATCAAGGATTTATATAAGGAGATAGGATATGTCTCTCATCAAGCAGCTATGGTTGGCGGTCATCCTGATACTGCTCATGGCGTTTGTAGGCAGCTTGGCGGTGAGTATCACCTCAAGCCGCCACTACATTGAGCAGGAAGTGCAAATTAAAAATGCTGACAACGCTAATGCGCTGGCGCTTTCCATGAGTCAAATGGAGAAAGAGGACGTTAGCATTGAGCTTTTACTGTCGGCCCAGTTTGATACTGGCCACTATCGCTTGATTGAGCTGCGCTCACCGGAAGGCGAGGTGATGGAAAGCCGTGAAACTGAGGCGCTAGACGATGGCGTGCCTGCCTGGTTTGTTGATTTGGTGCGCCTGGACGTCTCTCCAGGCGAAGCGGTGGTGCAAGATGGCTGGAGCCAATACGGCACCTTAACCTTGGCGAGCCAACACGACTACGCCTACCGTTCGCTATGGCAAAGCACGCTGGAAATGGCCGCCTGGTTTGCGTTAGTGGGAGTTATCAGCCTGTTGCTGGCGTGGTGGATTGTCCGCTCCATTCGCCGACCCTTGATTGAAGTGGTCAGCCAGGCACGCAGCATCAGCGCTCGCCGCTTTACCACATCCCAAGAGCCACGCACCCTGGAACTGCGCGAAGTCGTGCAAGCAATGAATACCCTCTCCGGGGCGGTGCATACCATGCTTAGCGAAGAAACCGGCAAGCTCGACCAGTTGCGCCGCCGTTTGCAGGAAGACCCCACCACCGGCGCGTCTAACCGCACTACCCTGCTGGACCATTTGCAGCGCAACCTGGATAGCGATTCCCAGCGCGCCAGTGGTGTCTTGATTATGGTGCGCGTGGATGACCTGCCCGCGGTGAACGAACGTCTCGGCCACCAGGCCACCGACGCTGCATTAAAGGCGCTGGTTGGGCATTTATACCAATTGGCGAACGAGCTCGGCGGCGGTGAAGTAGGCCGTTTGAACGGCAGTGACTTTTTGCTGGTGGTCTACGGTGCGCAGGATATCGAACATGTCAGCGAGGCCCTTAAGCATCAATTGACCCTGCTGCGCGATGCCGTGGGCGAACCGCTGCGGCTGCCTGCGGCACTGAGCGAATACACCCAGGGTGATACCCCCTCTCAACGCCTGGCGGCGCTGGATGGCGCACTGGCGGATGCCGAAGGCCGTGGTGATCTGGCACTGGTAGTCGCCGCCGGGGAGTCTCGCTCTTCGCTTTACACCACCCATGATGCGTGGCGCTCGGCGCTGATCCAGGCGATGGACGCCGGTGTGGCGCTGGCGCGCTTCCCGGTGGTCAATGTCCGCCATGGGGTGGTGCATTTTGAGGCGCCTTCGCGCCTTGAGCTTGACGGCGAGTGGCGTAGCGCTGGCTTGTTCATGCCTTGGGTGGCGAGGCTTCAGCTGGAAGACCGCCTGGATATGGCGGTCGCCGAGCGTGCTCTGGCAATTATCGAGAGCGACCGGATTCCGCTGGGCATCAATCTCTCTGGGCGCGCCGTGGGCGATATGGCCTTTATCAAAACGCTGCGTCATCGGCTTGAGCGCTCGCCCGAGGCGGCACGCATGCTGTGGATTGAGCTACCTGAAAGTATTGCGCTGCACGATTTGGCAAGCTTCCGGCTATTATGCCGCGAGCTACAGCCCACCGGCGTGCGGATTGGTTTGGAACACGTGGGTAGCGAATTTACTCGCCTTGCCGACCTGCACGACCTGGGGCTTGCCTTCCTCAAGTTTGACGCCAGCCTGGTCAGCGGCGTCGACCAGGCCTTTGATCAGCAAACCATACTGCGCGGCATGGCCACCTTGGCGCACTCGCTGGGTATTTTGGCCATTGCCGAAGGTGTTAAAACCGAGGAAGAAGCTGACACCTTGTTTGATCTGGGGTTGGATGCCATTACCGGGCCTGGGGTTAAGGCGGGGTAAGAAGGAAGAAGGAAGAAGGAAGAAGGAAGAAGGAAGAAGGAAGAAGGAAGTTTAACGGTAGATCAGCGGCAGGGAAGCCGCTGATTAACATCTAGATGACGTCGCTGTCATCGTCGCTTATCAACCCCACATCATTTACGCGCTTACGCAGCGACTGCCTGTCCAGGAGTTTTTCCTGGGCTTTTTCGGGTAGGTCAGTGAAGCGGATAATGCCTTTATCCATCAGCAGGGTGATGACGTCTTCCAGCACCCGCACGAACTCAAGGTCCGACTGGCGAAGGCGCTCCGCCTCCTGGTCCTCGACGTTTAGAAAACGCAGTAGCTCGGCCGAGTCCGCCGAGACAAACTCCTGGCAGTGTTCATTGGCAGTTCGGCTTACCTGGGCAATCTCGCCTTGGCTGTCGCGGTTAACGTACATGGTGGTAGCGCTCCCAGTGGCAGCCAAGCTGCCGTGATCGTTGAATATGGTTAGCCTAACAAAAGGCCCCGCTTGGCGGTACCAAGCGGGGCCACTGAGGACCGTTCAGGCTTACTCGATGTCGAGCTTGCCGTTATCGATCATGGTCTGAACAATGTTCTGATCATAAGTCACACCATCTAGTGTAATCTTCTGGTCTGCACCATCTGTGCCCAACTTCCCACTTGTGCTGATTTCGAGCACGGTGTCTCCATCCTCGTTCTCTGATGCTTGCAGATAGCCATCTAGTTCGTCATCACCCCGCTCTTGGAGCAAATCGGAGAGATCAAGCTTGTCGCCTTCACCTTCGCCTGAGGCATTAAAGTCCCTAACGGTATCTGCAGCCGGTTGGTCCTCGGTACCCTCTTCGCCGAAGTTCCAGGCGAAAGTGTCAGCACCTGCGCCGCCGAAGAGGATGTCGTTGCCTTCGCCGCCGACCAACAAGTCATCACCACCTTGGCCGTAGAGAATGTCGTCTCCGTTGCCACCGTACAACTCATCATTTCCACCGCGCGTATCGCCTTCGACGTTCAACTCAGCGTGACCAGCCTGGATATAGTCGTACATCTGCTGCTCGGTGGGCTCTTCTCCGCCATTGCTGACCTTCAGGAATTCCTTCAGTGCCTTCATGCCTGAACCGTCAGGTAGTTCACGCCCTTCCCAGTTCAGTGCATCGGTATTGATGGCGTCACCAAAGATGATGTCGTTGCCATCACCACCCTTCACTTCGTCATCGCCCAACTCGGCCAGTTCGGTGTTGGTGGAGCCTCCTTCAAGGGCAGCGTCTAACTCACCGGCACTGTTAACGATATCGACTTCACCTTGTGGCACGTAAGGTGTCAAAGTGATGTTATCAATTGATAGCTGAGCATCACTGGCAAACCAACCTCCCGAACGGTCATCCACACTAAATTCAAGACGGTAGGTACCTTGCTCCAAGGCGTCAGTCTTGGCGGAGTCATTTCCATTCAATGTGCCGCCTTGACCGTCAACATCTATCCAGCTATTGCCCTCCAACTTTTGCAGTTTCCAGCCAGCACTGTCGTCACGTGAAAGGGAGGTGTTATAGTCGAACGAAATTCCAGCATATTCACCAGTTGCGATATTAAACTGTGGCGTTGCAACTTCATAAGCAGATTGGTTGACCGACGTATCGGAAATAGCCATGTAGTAGTTAGTCCACCTGCTACCTTCTCGGCTTAATGTCCCACCCGATGAGGGTGTGTTCCAATTGTTTGCATTGTTCCAGCCACCATTGTTACTAAAATCGGCCAGGATCTCCGACGAAATGCCATAAGGAGCTTCAACTAAGTTCTGCTCACCGGTATTGTCGAAATACTTCAATCTTCCCTCGGTAACACCATCGCCTATTCCAATTGCATGTACGCTGCTTTGCTCGCTTAACGAACCGAAAGCATCGATCGCATCCCGCATATCTTTATCGTTGGTGGTAGCTCCACCGCCGTTATCCCCACTATTACTAAACGTCGGGTCTCCATCCGTCAGAAAGTAAGTCAAGTTCTCATATGAATTTCCATTAGCATCTACCGTAGGCTGTCCGCCGAACCAATCAGACGCTTTATCGAATGCCGCTTCGTAGTTGGTTCCACCATTTGCGGATAAACCTTCGATTATGTCGACCAGCTCTCCGACGTTTTCAGATGTCAGATTACTGAATGTCCATTCTGACGCGTTTTCAGCAAAACCGACCAGCGAAACGTTTACGAAACCATCATGTTCAGCTAACTGGTTCGCCACATTCTTCAAGGCGTCAATCGTCAGCTTCATGCGGGAGTCGTTATACGCCACGTTATATTGGTTGCCGTCCAGGTCGTAGGCCATTGAACCCGAGGTGTCCACAACCAGGGCAACATTGTAGCTTTGCCCCGGCTGGATGTTGGTCTCGGCACCGCCGGTATCGGCCAATACAACATCATCACCTTGACCAGCCTGAATACTGTTATCACCGTTATTGCCAGTCTCAAGGTCACCCTTATACAGCGTCAGGCTAGTGGGAACGTTTACATCTTCAAAGTTGCCGTTCACCGCGATAACTTCAGCTTCAAGGTCACTCTCGCCGTCTGTTTCAACAGCAACGCTACCCTTGCCATTGCGATCTAGATTAACCGTATATTCCTGACCGCCGATAATTACCGTGGCCGTTGGGAAAGTATCAATGAAGTCAAACTGACTTTCATCGGGCGGGTTGGACGTCTCAATTTCAAAGGTGACATCAGAGGCACCGCCTATACTGGTCGCATCACCATTCATTACTTCTTTGTAAGCAATGGAGTGGATCAAATAGTCATCGTCATGGCCAACCGCGGTAAACTCGGCACTCGTAAATGTTTCACCACTTCCCGGCTCAAAGGTGTAAGCATTATCGACCTGATCAGAACCGCCAGGCGCTCGTTCTGTTCTGGTTTCGTTGCCGTTGGCATCATAATAGGTGACTAAGGCTTCGGTTGATGTTCCGCCACCTGCAACAATCGCAGAGCCAACAGAGTTTCCATCCTTATCAAAGAACTCTACTTTTGCTCGTTCATTGTTGTTCCGCCAGGCGAACTGGACATCGAAGTTTTTCACCTCATTATTGAAATCAACAACGACTTTTTCGCTCGTTCCATTATTGCCATAGCCAAGCTCGCTGGAAGCCCCCCCGCCAGACGTTGCTCCTGCCACGCCAAAGCCATCATGGTCAGTGCCAGTAACTCGGGAAATGGTGCCTTCTTCACCGTTAGCCCCATAGGCTTTTACGGTGAAGCTATCGGTATTATCGACATTGCCAACGTTAATGACGGATGTTTTCGTCACAATCGCGTTGATGCTGACGTCGGTGGTGTCGATGGTGTCGTTGACCTTGACAGTAGCAGTATCATTGGCATCCAGGTCTTCGAAGTTGTTATCGCCTTGATCGGTGACACTGACTTCGTAGCTTTCCGGATCAATGTAGACATCGTCACCCTGGATATCGAAAGGTGTCGAGGTACCCACAGTGGCGCCTTCAGCAAACGTGATAGTGGCACCATTGCTCAATGTAACGGTGAACTCTTGGCCCGCCGCGTTGCTGAGCGTGGCGTTAATCGTAGCAGTGCCTGTCCCTTCTTTTACAGTGACGTCGCTGAGACTTAGCGTGGTGACGTCGTTGTCGTCAACCGTGGTCACCGTGGCTTCGGCACTGGTATCCAGTGCTTCGTAGTTGCCACCTTCCGTGCCGGTGATGCTCAGGGTCTGGCTCTGGTCGCCCTGCTGGAAGTCGTCGTCGTTACGGCTGTCGAACGTGACGCTACCTTCGGTGGCACCGGCGGCGATGGTGATCTGCTGTTCGTTGCTGAGCGTGATTACCAGGTCGGTTTCCGGGGCGTTATCCACGCGCGCGGTGACCGTGATCTCCTCGCCTTCGGTGACTTGCTCCGGGGCCTCCAGGCTGATGGTGGTGACGTCGTTGTCGTCAACCGTGGTCACCGTGGCTTCGGCACTGGTATCCAGTGCTTCGTAGTTGCCACCTTCCGTGCCGGTGATGCTCAGGGTCTGGCTCTGGTCGCCCTGCTGGAAGTCGTCGTCGTTACGGCTGTCGAACGTGACGCTACCTTCGGTGGCACCGGCGGCGATGGTGATCTGCTGTTCGTTGCTGAGCGTGATTACCAGGTCGGTTTCCGGGGCGTTATCCACGCGCGCGGTGACCGTGATCTCCTCGCCTTCGGTGACTTGCTCCGGGGCCTCCAGGCTGATGGTGGTGACGTCGTTGTCGTCAACCGTGGTCACCGTGGCTTCGGCACTGGTATCCAGTGCTTCGTAGTTGCCACCTTCCGTGCCGGTGATGCTCAGGGTCTGGCTCTGGTCGCCCTGCTGGAAGTCGTCGTCGTTACGGCTGTCGAACGTGACGCTACCTTCGGTGGCACCGGCGGCGATGGTGATCTGCTGTTCGTTGCTGAGCGTGATTACCAGGTCGGTTTCCGGGGCGTTATCCACGCGCGCGGTGACCGTGATCTCCTCGCCTTCGGTGACTTGCTCCGGGGCCTCCAGGCTGATGGTGGTGACGTCGTTGTCGTCAACCGTGGTCACCGTGGCTTCGGCACTGGTATCCAGTGCTTCGTAGTTGCCACCTTCCGTGCCGGTGATGCTCAGGGTCTGGCTCTGGTCGCCCTGCTGGAAGTCGTCGTCGTTACGGCTGTCGAACGTGACGCTACCTTCGGTGGCACCGGCGGCGATGGTGATCTGCTGTTCGTTGCTGAGCGTGATTACCAGGTCGGTTTCCGGGGCGTTATCCACGCGCGCGGTGACCGTGATCTCCTCGCCTTCGGTGACTTGCTCCGGGGCCTCCAGGCTGATGGTGGTGACGTCGTTGTCGTCAACCGTGGTCACCGTGGCTTCGGCACTGGTATCCAGTGCTTCGTAGTTGCCACCTTCCGTGCCGGTGATGCTCAGGGTCTGGCTCTGGTCGCCCTGCTGGAAGTCGTCGTCGTTACGGCTGTCGAACGTGACGCTACCTTCGGTGGCACCGGCGGCGATGGTGATCTGCTGTTCGTTGCTGAGCGTGATTACCAGGTCGGTTTCCGGGGCGTTATCCACGCGCGCGGTGACCGTGATCTCCTCGCCTTCGGTGACTTGCTCCGGGGCCTCCAGGCTGATGGTGGTGACGTCGTTGTCGTCAACCGTGGTCACCGTGGCTTCGGCACTGGTATCCAGTGCTTCGTAGTTGCCACCTTCCGTGCCGGTGATGCTCAGGGTCTGGCTCTGGTCGCCCTGCTGGAAGTCGTCGTCGTTACGGCTGTCGAACGTGACGCTACCTTCGGTGGCACCGGCGGCGATGGTGATCTGCTGTTCGTTGCTGAGCGTGATTACCAGGTCGGTTTCCGGGGCGTTATCCACGCGCGCGGTGACCGTGATCTCCTCGCCTTCGGTGACTTGCTCCGGGGCCTCCAGGCTGATGGTGGTGACGTCGTTGTCGTCAACCGTGGTCACCGTGGCTTCGGCACTGGTATCCAGTGCTTCGTAGTTGCCACCTTCCGTGCCGGTGATGCTCAGGGTCTGGCTCTGGTCGCCCTGCTGGAAGTCGTCGTCGTTACGGCTGTCGAACGTGACGCTACCTTCGGTGGCACCGGCGGCGATGGTGATCTGCTGTTCGTTGCTGAGCGTGATTACCAGGTCGGTTTCCGGGGCGTTATCCACGCGCGCGGTGACCGTGATCTCCTCGCCTTCGGTGACTTGCTCCGGGGCCTCCAGGCTGATGGTGGTGACGTCGTTGTCGTCAACCGTGGTCACCGTGGCTTCGGCACTGGTATCCAGTGCTTCGTAGTTGCCACCTTCCGTGCCGGTGATGCTCAGGGTCTGGCTCTGGTCGCCCTGCTGGAAGTCGTCGTCGTTACGGCTGTCGAACGTGACGCTACCTTCGGTGGCACCGGCGGCGATGGTGATCTGCTGTTCGTTGCTGAGCGTGATTACCAGGTCGGTTTCCGGGGCGTTATCCACGCGCGCGGTGACCGTGATCTCCTCGCCTTCGGTGACTTGCTCCGGGGCCTCCAGGCTGATGGTGGTGACGTCGTTGTCGTCAACCGTGGTCACCGTGGCTTCGGCACTGGTATCCAGTGCTTCGTAGTTGCCACCTTCCGTGCCGGTGATGCTCAGGGTCTGGCTCTGGTCGCCCTGCTGGAAGTCGTCGTCGTTACGGCTGTCGAACGTGACGCTACCTTCGGTGGCACCGGCGGCGATGGTGATCTGCTGTTCGTTGCTGAGCGTGATTACCAGGTCGGTTTCCGGGGCGTTATCCACGCGCGCGGTGACCGTGATCTCCTCGCCTTCGGTGACTTGCTCCGGGGCCTCCAGGCTGATGGTGGTGACGTCGTTGTCGTCAACCGTGGTCACCGTGGCTTCGGCACTGGTATCCAGTGCTTCGTAGTTGCCACCTTCCGTGCCGGTGATGCTCAGGGTCTGGCTCTGGTCGCCCTGCTGGAAGTCGTCGTCGTTACGGCTGTCGAACGTGACGCTACCTTCGGTGGCACCGGCGGCGATGGTGATCTGCTGTTCGTTGCTGAGCGTGATTACCAGGTCGGTTTCCGGGGCGTTATCCACGCGCGCGGTGACCGTGATCTCCTCGCCTTCGGTGACTTGCTCCGGGGCCTCCAGGCTGATGGTGGTGACGTCGTTGTCGTCAACCGTGGTCACCGTGGCTTCGGCACTGGTATCCAGTGCTTCGTAGTTGCCACCTTCCGTGCCGGTGATGCTCAGGGTCTGGCTCTGGTCGCCCTGCTGGAAGTCGTCGTCGTTACGGCTGTCGAACGTGACGCTACCTTCGGTGGCACCGGCGGCGATGGTGATCTGCTGTTCGTTGCTGAGCGTGATTACCAGGTCGGTTTCCGGGGCGTTATCCACGCGCGCGGTGACCGTGATCTCCTCGCCTTCGGTGACTTGCTCCGGGGCCTCCAGGCTGATGGTGGTGACGTCGTTGTCGTCAACCGTGGTCACCGTGGCTTCGGCACTGGTATCCAGTGCTTCGTAGTTGCCACCTTCCGTGCCGGTGATGCTCAGGGTCTGGCTCTGGTCGCCCTGCTGGAAGTCGTCGTCGTTACGGCTGTCGAACGTGACGCTACCTTCGGTGGCACCGGCGGCGATGGTGATCTGCTGTTCGTTGCTGAGCGTGATTACCAGGTCGGTTTCCGGGGCGTTATCCACGCGCGCGGTGACCGTGATCTCCTCGCCTTCGGTGACTTGCTCCGGGGCCTCCAGGCTGATGGTGGTGACGTCGTTGTCGTCAACCGTGGTCACCGTGGCTTCGGCACTGGTATCCAGTGCTTCGTAGTTGCCACCTTCCGTGCCGGTGATGCTCAGGGTCTGGCTCTGGTCGCCCTGCTGGAAGTCGTCGTCGTTACGGCTGTCGAACGTGACGCTACCTTCGGTGGCACCGGCGGCGATGGTGATCTGCTGTTCGTTGCTGAGCGTGATTACCAGGTCGGTTTCCGGGGCGTTATCCACGCGCGCGGTGACCGTGATCTCCTCGCCTTCGGTGACTTGCTCCGGGGCCTCCAGGCTGATGGTGGTGACGTCGTTGTCGTCAACCGTGGTCACCGTGGCTTCGGCACTGGTATCCAGTGCTTCGTAGTTGCCACCTTCCGTGCCGGTGATGCTCAGGGTCTGGCTCTGGTCGCCCTGCTGGAAGTCGTCGTCGTTACGGCTGTCGAACGTGACGCTACCTTCGGTGGCACCGGCGGCGATGGTGATCTGCTGTTCGTTGCTGAGCGTGATTACCAGGTCGGTTTCCGGGGCGTTATCCACGCGCGCGGTGACCGTGATCTCCTCGCCTTCGGTGACTTGCTCCGGGGCCTCCAGGCTGATGGTGGTGACGTCGTTGTCGTCAACCGTGGTCACCGTGGCTTCGGCACTGGTATCCAGTGCTTCGTAGTTGCCACCTTCCGTGCCGGTGATGCTCAGGGTCTGGCTCTGGTCGCCCTGCTGGAAGTCGTCGTCGTTACGGCTGTCGAACGTGACGCTACCTTCGGTGGCACCGGCGGCGATGGTGATCTGCTGTTCGTTGCTGAGCGTGATTACCAGGTCGGTTTCCGGGGCGTTATCCACGCGCGCGGTGACCGTGATCTCCTCGCCTTCGGTGACTTGCTCCGGGGCCTCCAGGCTGATGGTGGTGACGTCGTTGTCGTCAACCGTGGTCACCGTGGCTTCGGCACTGGTATCCAGTGCTTCGTAGTTGCCACCTTCCGTGCCGGTGATGCTCAGGGTCTGGCTCTGGTCGCCCTGCTGGAAGTCGTCGTCGTTACGGCTGTCGAACGTGACGCTACCTTCGGTGGCACCGGCGGCGATGGTGATCTGCTGTTCGTTGCTGAGCGTGATTACCAGGTCGGTTTCCGGGGCGTTATCCACGCGCGCGGTGACCGTGATCTCCTCGCCTTCGGTGACTTGCTCCGGGGCCTCCAGGCTGATGGTGGTGACGTCGTTGTCGTCAACCGTGGTCACCGTGGCTTCGGCACTGGTATCCAGTGCTTCGTAGTTGCCACCTTCCGTGCCGGTGATGCTCAGGGTCTGGCTCTGGTCGCCCTGCTGGAAGTCGTCGTCGTTACGGCTGTCGAACGTGACGCTACCTTCGGTGGCACCGGCGGCGATGGTGATCTGCTGTTCGTTGCTGAGCGTGATTACCAGGTCGGTTTCCGGGGCGTTATCCACGCGCGCGGTGACCGTGATCTCCTCGCCTTCGGTGACTTGCTCCGGGGCCTCCAGGCTGATGGTGGTGACGTCGTTGTCGTCAACCGTGGTCACCGTGGCTTCGGCACTGGTATCCAGTGCTTCGTAGTTGCCACCTTCCGTGCCGGTGATGCTCAGGGTCTGGCTCTGGTCGCCCTGCTGGAAGTCGTCGTCGTTACGGCTGTCGAACGTGACGCTACCTTCGGTGGCACCGGCGGCGATGGTGATCTGCTGTTCGTTGCTGAGCGTGATTACCAGGTCGGTTTCCGGGGCGTTATCCACGCGCGCGGTGACCGTGATCTCCTCGCCTTCGGTGACTTGCTCCGGGGCCTCCAGGCTGATGGTGGTGACGTCGTTGTCGTCAACCGTGGTCACCGTGGCTTCGGCACTGGTATCCAGTGCTTCGTAGTTGCCACCTTCCGTGCCGGTGATGCTCAGGGTCTGGCTCTGGTCGCCCTGCTGGAAGTCGTCGTCGTTACGGCTGTCGAACGTGACGCTACCTTCGGTGGCACCGGCGGCGATGGTGATCTGCTGTTCGTTGCTGAGCGTGATTACCAGGTCGGTTTCCGGGGCGTTATCCACGCGCGCGGTGACCGTGATCTCCTCGCCTTCGGTGACTTGCTCCGGGGCCTCCAGGCTGATGGTGGTGACGTCGTTGTCGTCAACCGTGGTCACCGTGGCTTCGGCACTGGTATCCAGTGCTTCGTAGTTGCCACCTTCCGTGCCGGTGATGCTCAGGGTCTGGCTCTGGTCGCCCTGCTGGAAGTCGTCGTCGTTACGGCTGTCGAACGTGACGCTACCTTCGGTGGCACCGGCGGCGATGGTGATCTGCTGTTCGTTGCTGAGCGTGATTACCAGGTCGGTTTCCGGGGCGTTATCCACGCGCGCGGTGACCGTGATCTCCTCGCCTTCGGTGACTTGCTCCGGGGCCTCCAGGCTGATGGTGGTGACGTCGTTGTCGTCAACCGTGGTCACCGTGGCTTCGGCACTGGTATCCAGTGCTTCGTAGTTGCCACCTTCCGTGCCGGTGATGCTCAGGGTCTGGCTCTGGTCGCCCTGCTGGAAGTCGTCGTCGTTACGGCTGTCGAACGTGACGCTACCTTCGGTGGCACCGGCGGCGATGGTGATCTGCTGTTCGTTGCTGAGCGTGATTACCAGGTCGGTTTCCGGGGCGTTATCCACGCGCGCGGTGACCGTGATCTCCTCGCCTTCGGTGACTTGCTCCGGGGCCTCCAGGCTGATGGTGGTGACGTCGTTGTCGTCAACCGTGGTCACCGTGGCTTCGGCACTGGTATCCAGTGCTTCGTAGTTGCCACCTTCCGTGCCGGTGATGCTCAGGGTCTGGCTCTGGTCGCCCTGCTGGAAGTCGTCGTCGTTACGGCTGTCGAACGTGACGCTACCTTCGGTGGCACCGGCGGCGATGGTGATCTGCTGTTCGTTGCTGAGCGTGATTACCAGGTCGGTTTCCGGGGCGTTATCCACGCGCGCGGTGACCGTGATCTCCTCGCCTTCGGTGACTTGCTCCGGGGCCTCCAGGCTGATGGTGGTGACGTCGTTGTCGTCAACCGTGGTCACCGTGGCTTCGGCACTGGTATCCAGTGCTTCGTAGTTGCCACCTTCCGTGCCGGTGATGCTCAGGGTCTGGCTCTGGTCGCCCTGCTGGAAGTCGTCGTCGTTACGGCTGTCGAACGTGACGCTACCTTCGGTGGCACCGGCGGCGATGGTGATCTGCTGTTCGTTGCTGAGCGTGATTACCAGGTCGGTTTCCGGGGCGTTATCCACGCGCGCGGTGACCGTGATCTCCTCGCCTTCGGTGACTTGCTCCGGGGCCTCCAGGCTGATGGTGGTGACGTCGTTGTCGTCAACCGTGGTCACCGTGGCTTCGGCACTGGTATCCAGTGCTTCGTAGTTGCCACCTTCCGTGCCGGTGATGCTCAGGGTCTGGCTCTGGTCGCCCTGCTGGAAGTCGTCGTCGTTACGGCTGTCGAACGTGACGCTACCTTCGGTGGCACCGGCGGCGATGGTGATCTGCTGTTCGTTGCTGAGCGTGATTACCAGGTCGGTTTCCGGGGCGTTATCCACGCGCGCGGTGACCGTGATCTCCTCGCCTTCGGTGACTTGCTCCGGGGCCTCCAGGCTGATGGTGGTGACGTCGTTGTCGTCAACCGTGGTCACCGTGGCTTCGGCACTGGTATCCAGTGCTTCGTAGTTGCCACCTTCCGTGCCGGTGATGCTCAGGGTCTGGCTCTGGTCGCCCTGCTGGAAGTCGTCGTCGTTACGGCTGTCGAACGTGACGCTACCTTCGGTGGCACCGGCGGCGATGGTGATCTGCTGTTCGTTGCTGAGCGTGATTACCAGGTCGGTTTCCGGGGCGTTATCCACGCGCGCGGTGACCGTGATCTCCTCGCCTTCGGTGACTTGCTCCGGGGCCTCCAGGCTGATGGTGGTGACGTCGTTGTCGTCAACCGTGGTCACCGTGGCTTCGGCACTGGTATCCAGTGCTTCGTAGTTGCCACCTTCCGTGCCGGTGATGCTCAGGGTCTGGCTCTGGTCGCCCTGCTGGAAGTCGTCGTCGTTACGGCTGTCGAACGTGACGCTACCTTCGGTGGCACCGGCGGCGATGGTGATCTGCTGTTCGTTGCTGAGCGTGATTACCAGGTCGGTTTCCGGGGCGTTATCCACGCGCGCGGTGACCGTGATCTCCTCGCCTTCGGTGACTTGCTCCGGGGCCTCCAGGCTGATGGTGGTGACGTCGTTGTCGTCAACCGTGGTCACCGTGGCTTCGGCACTGGTATCCAGTGCTTCGTAGTTGCCACCTTCCGTGCCGGTGATGCTCAGGGTCTGGCTCTGGTCGCCCTGCTGGAAGTCGTCGTCGTTACGGCTGTCGAACGTGACGCTACCTTCGGTGGCACCGGCGGCGATGGTGATCTGCTGTTCGTTGCTGAGCGTGATTACCAGGTCGGTTTCCGGGGCGTATCCACGGCGCGGTGACGTGATCTCCTCGCTTCGGTGGCTCGGCTGATGGTGGGAGTCGTGCGTCCGTGGTCACCGTGGCTCGGCCTGGTAAGTGTCGGTTGCCCGTGCGGTGTGTAGGGCTGGCTGGGTGCTGGAAGTCGTCGTCGTTACGGCTGTCGGTGGCACCGGGCGGCGGCGATGGTGATCTGCTGTTCGTTGCTGAGCGTGATTACCAGGTCGGTTTCCGGGGCGTTATCCACGCGCGCGGTGACCGTGATCTCCTCGCCTTCGGTGACTTGCTCCGGGGCACTTAGAGTGATAATGCCCTGTAGTCCGTCATCGTCTTCGACTGCCACATCGTCCTCATCAGGCGCAGCTGCAAACTCAACCGTATCAGGCCCTCCATCGACACTGCCTGCATAGTCATACTGCAAACCCTGAACAGATTCTTCGATACGTGCGAGCTGGACGAAGTCGGAGCCTCCGCCACCACCACCGGCAGCACCACCGCCTGCAGCGGTCGCTTCAAGCAGTTCGAGCAGGTCCCCATCTTCATCTTCGAGTGCGGAGAGCAGCGCTTCTACTTCGCTGTCCTGGGCGACCGTTTCGTCTTGGTCAGGGGCATTTTCGGCATCCACGTCATTGGACATTGCCACTTCTTCGTCAGCGCCAATCGTGGTTGCTGGCAAGCCGTCGTCAAAATCAAGCTGAACACTGCCGTTGCTAGAGGTGACAAGCGTTTCGCCCTCTTCAAGGGCGTCACCGATGGCAAGCTCACGCAGATTACCGTCCGGGTCTCGTGCCCACGCCTGACCAGAAATCGCGACAACGGTTGCAATGCTCATAGGAGTCATCCTCTAACGACAAAAATAGGGTTTTGTATTGATAACTAGATTAGGCGAGGTTGGAGAGGCTTAGTATTGGACCGTGGTACAGGGAGGAGGACTATTTTGGTAAGCACGTCATACATGCTGCGGTGGCGTTAAGCACACGCCAGGGGCAAATAATGAACGAATGGATGAGCAGCGGGATGGCTATATCGCTATCAAAGATGACGATATCGCCGCCTGGTACTGGCTACTTGGAAGTGGAGAAACTGGGGATGTCACTAACCCCAGCCGATGTACCTTTACCCGTTAGCTTAATGATCAACTGAAGTCGATCATGAATGTCCAGCTTGCTGAAAATGGCGGTCAAGTGGGCTTTTACCGTTCTTTCAGTAATATCGAGTTCCCGGGCCACGACTTTATTGCTGGCCCCTTTCGCCACCGCCAAAGCCACTTCACGCTCGCGTTGGGTCAGCGCTTCCAGTACCGATGATTGAAGCTGCTGGTCACCATTGAGAAGCCGCCAGGTACTGCCCATGACTTGCGCCATCACATCAGGCGGCACCCAGATTCCCTGGTTCATGACCACCATGGCGATCTGCTTCAGGATTTCGGTCGGGCTAAGAGCGTGGGCATACCTCGGCACCTTCACGCTCGGCGTTGGGTCAGCGCTATCCAGTGCACCGGATGATTGAAGCTGGCTCGGGTCCACCATTGAATTGAGGCCATAATCGGCACCAGATTCCTGGTTCATGACCATGGCGATCTGCTTCAGGATTTCGGTCGGGCTAAGAGCGTGGGCATACCCTCGGCACCTTGCTGTAGCGCATCGATGGCGGCGGTGTTGTCGGGCATCATCGAGAGCACCACAACGGTGGATTGCTTGGCAATACGTCGCACCAGGGAAGGCCCGTCGGTTTCTTGCTCCTCTTTCAACACCCACACCAGCGTGTCAGCATCGCCCAGACGTTCGGCCTGTTCAGGGGAAACGCATTTGGCCTCAGCAAAAGCGGCCTGCCAGCGAGGCATCAGCGTTTTATCTTGAGCGACAAAAAGGTGTTTCATCAGCGTTCCCCTAATGAATTATTCCATGCTCGCAGGACGGGCTTCAGGAGGAATTCCATCACTGTGCGCTTGCCGGTCATGATATCGACCTGGGCCGTCATGCCGGGAATGATGTCCATTTCTTCGTTATTGATCTCACCCTGCTCGGTACGCACCCGCACGCGGTAAAAGGTGTTGTCATCATCATCGGTAATTGTGTCGGCACTGATGTTTTCGAGCTCGGCTTTCAAACCGCCATACTGGGAATAGTCGTAAGCCGTTAGTTTGACGGTGGCGTCCTGCCCAGGGCTCAGGAATGCAATATCTTGGGGCGCGATGCGCGCCTCAACCAATAGCCGGTCATCGGTGGGGATAATATCGACTACTTCCTGCCCTGCCTGGGCCACGCCACCAATGGTCGTGATGTGTAGTGTCTGAACAATCCCTTTCACTGGCGCGCGAATGTCGGCTAACTGAACGCGATTCTCCAGCCCCGAACTGCCCTCATTGAGCGCCGAAATTTCACTGAGCGTGTCGGCCAGGTCGTTGCGCCATTGGCCACGGCGTTCAGCACCCAACTCGCGCAACTGTGATTCGCTTTCTTCGACAGCTGCTTCCAGCCGCTCAATGGCCGCATTGGCCTGATCGCGCTCGCCTCGATTACGGGAAACTTCGCGTTCCAAACGCAGCACTTCCACTTCGGATACCGCCCCCGACGATAACAGAGGACGGGTGAGCTGGAGTTCCTCATTGGCCATTTGCAACTCGCGGTTCGCCGTATCGCGCTTCAGCTGTGCTTCAAGCAGCTCGGCATCCCGCTGACGAATCCGGTCGCGGATGACGGTTTCCTGCTCGCGCAATTCATTGAGTCGGCTTGCGTAGACTTCACGCTCTTGAGAAACCGCTAACGGCGCCTCAGCCAGCAAATCGTCGTCGGGAGAAAAGGCGGTATCCGTCACCAGGGCACGAAGACGCTCGGCACGGGCTCTTAGCGATTGAGCTTGAACCCGGTTTTCACGGAAATCGGAGACGAAGCGCGTGGGGTCGACGCGCATAATAATTTCGCCTGCCTCGACCATTTGCCCTTCTTCGACGAGGATTTCCTCTACGACACCGCCATCAAATGACTGAACGCGCTGCAGCTGTTGCGCGGGAATCACACGCCCCTGACCGCGGGTGACTTCGTCAATTTCAGCAAAGAAAGCCCAGATAAGCAGCGCGATCAAGGCAAGGACAATGCCATAAAGGAACCCGCGTGCGCGGAGCGGGTCTTGCTGCATGCGCGCCCAATCGGCATCGCTTGCCCAGTCTCGGTTTAAGTGGGCCGACGTGACGCGCTTTGAAAACAGTCGATCCATAAACGGGCGAAAAGGCTTTCCACCTTTTTCACTAAACCGGCCCAGCGCTTCAAAGCCCTGCTGTTCGGCAGATTTACGCTTTTTCGCCATTAACTCGCCCTCCCGACTTGGCCCTTACGCAAGGCTTCGACGACTTGCTCGCGCGGACCGTCCGCGACGATTTTACCCGCGTCCATGACGATGATGCGATCAACGAGCGAGAGTAGCGACGTACGGTGAGTGACGATCACCATGGTCTTTTGTTGACTAAAATGCGTGAGGTTTTTCTTTAATACTTCCTCACTGGCGTGGTCCATCGCACTGGTGGGCTCATCCAACAGCAGCACGCTAGGGTTGCTCACCAGCGCCCGCGCTATCGCTACTGATTGGCGTTGCCCCCCAGAGAGCATGTTGCCACCCTCACCAACCGGTAGGTCGAGCCCGTGAGGATGTGATTTTACCAACGACTCAAGGCCACTCAACCTGACGGCTTCCAGAAGCGCGTCATCATCAACGCCTTCACTGCCTGCCCCTGCCAGGATATTGTCGCGCAGACTGCCAAAAAATAACGCTATATCTTGTGGTACGTAGCCAATGTGTCGTCGCAGCTGCGTGGGGTCGTACTGGCGTATATCGACGTCATCCAGCAATACGGCACCGGCCGTGGGCTGATAAAGCGCCAGTAACAGTTTGCTGAGGGTTGATTTACCTGAGCCGATACGGCCAATCAACGCGACTTTTTCGCCCGCTTTTAAGCGAAAGCTAACATTGTTCAGGGCGTTGCTTTCCGCCTCGGGGTAGCTGAGGCTCACGCCGTCGAATTGAACCGCGCCCCTTACGACAGGGCGACTAATGTAGGCTTTTCCCTCTATACGTTCGGTGGGCTTGTCCATCACGCCATTGAGCGACTGCAGTGCGGTGGAGGATTGATGGTACTGAGCCATCAACCCCGCGGCTTGGCTAATGGGTGCCATAGCCCGAGAAGACAGCAAGTAAGCAGCAATCAATCCCCCTTGGGTTAAGTCACCTTCAATGATCAAATACACCCCAATGACGATAATCGCCACCGCCACCGTATGCTGCGTCCATAGCGCTACGCTGGTGACCGACGAGCTAACCAGACGAAGCTGCGCTGCCGTGCGCGATAGAAAAGCCGACGCGCGCTCCCAGTTGCCTTGCAACCGGCTTTCACTACGCAATGTTTTGACGGTTTCCAAGTTCGCGACGGCCTCGACCAGCGTGGAATTGCGCTGTGCACCAATACGCCATGTGGTTTCGGAGAGTTCGTGCAATTTACTCTGGGCGGCCAACGCATAGAGAAAGACAAATACCGCACCGACGACGATCGGAATTACCAAAGGCACCCCGATCAAGGCAATAATCGCGGCAAAGAGAATTACAAAAGGCAGATCCACCAGCGCCACGACAGTGGCCGAGCCAATAAACGCCCGCACGGATTCAAATGACTGCAGGGTCGACGTGAACGAGCCGGTCGATGCTGGTTTAGCCTCCATGCGCATGCCCAATACGCGTGACATGATGCTGGAGGTAAGCTTTACATCCGCCCGACTGGCCGCCAAATCAACAAAGGCGTTGCGCATCAAGCGCAGTGCCAAGTCAAAACACAATACAATGAAAATACCAACGGCAAGCACCCACAAGGTCTCGGTGGCCGCGTTGGGCACCACGCGGTCATAGACGTTCATGACGAACAGTGGCATCGCGATGGCGAACAGGTTGATCACCAGCGACCCTATCAAAACGTCTCGATAAAGCTTGCGGTTCTCGCTTATCACGCCCCAAAACCAGTGTCGAGAGCGCTGCTGTTTAACCTCGGGGCCACGCGCATCAAAGCGGTATTTAGGCCTTACATATGCCGCTTGACCGCTGTAAGCCTCTTGCAAGCCGGAGAGGCTCACAATAGAGCTGGCTTCACCCAGTTCAGGAAAAATGACTTCTGCCTGAGCATTTTTAAGATCCACACTAAGCAGCACACAGGCTCTTCCGGCCTCAAGCAGTAAAATGGCCGGAAACAGGGCGGGGTTTAGCTGCGAAAGACGTGACTTGACTATCCGAGCGGTTAGGTCTGCGCGAGCTGCCGCACGCCCCAGCACGCCAGGGGTGAGTTTGCCCTCCTCAAGCGGAAGACCGGCGACCAACGCTTCCCGTGTAGCATCGTGGTGGTGAATGGCCGCCACAGCGATCAAACACTCTAGAAGCTCATCCAAGCCCGTTTCTTGCGGCGACTCAGGTACGGAGTTGTCATTTTCTTGCGTCACATACGCCTCATACAGCCAGTAGATAGTCGACACTGCGACATCATCGCATGCTTGACCGTCCAGCAGCATTAACCGCCACTGGACGTCTGAGTCTCAATCGGTTTACTGGACTAAGAACGACTCAGGTCGTTATTGCCAGTAGATCAACTGCCAACCAAGTCCTCAAGGGTATAATTGGCAGGTGCTTGAGTCGGGCAGATAGAGTCGGCATCCAGCTCAACACCATCGCTCCCCAGGTCTGACAGACTCGGCATGTCACCGCGTGATACGTCCAGCGTTTGCATCAACTGCCCCATTGAGGCTAGCGTCTCAGCATCGGCAATGGCGACGTCATACTGGGCATTGACGTAGGCGCGGCTGGCTTCAAAGAACTCATTCTCGCTGTCCAGCACGTCGAGCAAGGTTCGCTCGCCGATGTCGAACTGCTGCTGGTAGGCGCCACGTACACGATCAATCGACTGGCGATGCTGATTCAGGTACTGCATCTGCTCACGCAGTCGCTGAGTATCCGCATAAGCGATTTGGGCGGTTTGACGAACGTTGTGGCAGGCCAGCTCGCGATTATCGACGGCCTCCTCGATGCGCTCGCTTGCTGCACGAAATGAAGCCAAGTCCGAGCCGCCACGGTATAAGTTCATGCTGGCAACAAGTTCAATGCTGCTTTGATCACGACGACCTATCGCCGCCGAGTCATCGTTATTACTGCCGGTACGTCCAACGATATCGACCCGCGGATGGAAGCCTGCCTGTGCGATATCCTGCTCCGCGCGAGACGCGGCAATATCTTCAATAGCGGCATGGAAGTCAGGATTACCTTCAAAGGCAAGATTGACTGCCTCTTGCACCGAACTGGGTAATTCATCAGAAAACTCGGGCGTCGCTGCCAGGTTTTCAACCGGCAAATCGCCAACAATGCGGTTATAGCGTGCAGAAACATCGTGCAAATTTGAGGCTTCTGTCAGCAAATTGGATTCAGCCAGTGCAACACGGCCGCTAATTTGCTCCAGATCAACACCACGCCCAGCGCCTGAGCGAGCGCGCTCTTCAATTTGGTCATATACGCGCATGTGCTGGCGGTAATTATCCTGGGCTAAGCGAACCAGCTCACGGTAGCGAAGCACATCCGCATAGGCAGTGGTCGCTTCAAGGGCGACTGTTTCACTGGCGCCTAGCAGTTCGTAGTAACGCACTAATTCCGCCCGGTCTAGCTGCTCCACTTGGCCGGCTGTCGCAAAACCATCGTAAACCATTTGGGTTAATTCGAGCTGCACGAAGTCAGTGTCATAGCTGCCACGCCCATCCCCTTCGACAGACTCTCGCCCTACGCCCGCGGTAGCGTCCACACTGGGCAAATAACCGCCCTGGGCTTCAGCTTTGTCGTAACCCGACGCATTGAACGCGCGGAACGCCGAATTGACTTCGGGATTCTGGGTGATCGCCTGCTGAACCGTTTCCTGCAGATTGGATGAGCCGGGTATGGACATATCGGAGGGTAGCGACTGCGCCACCACTTGACTGAGTGGTAGCAGCGTCATGCTGGTGCCGATAGCGGCTGCCTGGATAAGGCGTGTTAAACCGAAACGCTGGTAAAACACGTTAGTACAGCTGAATTTTTTCATCTGTGGTCCCCTCATGGATTATGAGACGGTAACTGCAACAAACCACCGCAATCACCGATAGCAATTGATACGTTATTTGTTGTCGCGGGACTCACCTAACACTCGATATGTACAGGCGGCGCATCCATTCCCGGCTTCCTTACCTTGGTGGTGCTTGGCTCTTGAGCCTTGCGTATGAAAGATTCTCATCAAAAGAGCTTAAGCACCCTAATGACGTGTTCCCTATTTATAGACTACATCTTACTAGGCTACGTCAGAATACTTAATGTAATTAATCGTAAACCAAAATTACAAAATGTACAAAATAATAATTATGCTGACCTAGGATTTCCCCATTTGTTGCCAGGCAAGGCCTGCCAAAATAAGCGCTAAGCCTATTAAAGTTGAGGGGTAAATCGACTCGCCGACGACGATAAAAAGCAACAAAAGTGACACTGGTGGGGAAAGAAAAATGAGATTGGAGACCTTAGCGGTGCGCGACACCTTGTGAACGGCGAGCTGCCACAAAATAAATGCGATTCCCATTTCAAAAAGCCCCACGTAAATACCGGCGCCTAGTGCTGAGAGGCTATGCCACTGAAACCCTGGCCCCCATAAAAGCAGCAGCGTTAATACCGGCAGCCCCACCGTGAAGTTCTGCCACTGCCCAACCAATGGTGGGCGCTTGTCGCGGGCGTTAAGCAACCAGTAAAACGCCCAGAGTAGCGTAGACGCTAACGCGAAAATAACGCCGAGGGGGTCGGCAAAATGAACGTTAAATACATCGCCGCGGGTGGCGATCACCCAAACGCCCGCATAGGCGACGAACCCGGCGGCCACATCGACGCGCGTTAAGCGGTGTCCTAACAGCGGTACGGCAAGAAACGCCATGGCCAGGGCCCAGGTATAGTTCAGCGCCATGGCTTCCTGGCCGGGCAAGCGGTCGTAGGCGGCAAACAGCGCGAGGTAATAGGCGACTGGGTTCATCAGCCCAGCCCAGGCAGCCGTTCGCCAGCCGTGCTTCAGTGCCGTTGTGGTTTTACCCTGGTAGACCACCAAAGCGCCCATCAGGGCCCACGAAACCAACGCTGCCAGCCACATCAGCTCAAGGGGCGACATCCAAACCAAGGCAACTTTGAAGGCAGTGGCCACGGTGGACCACAACGCAACTGCACCCAAGCCATAGAGGATCGCTTGGCGGTCTTGATTCATCGGTCGGTATGCCCTAGGTCGCGGGCAGGCTCGACGTGGTCGCGCACGCGCTGCTTGAGCGTTTTGATATCAGGAAAGCCGCCATCGCGCTTGCGTTCCCAAAGCAACGTGTCGTCGCACCAAACTTCAAAGGTACCGCCATGGCTGGGGCAAAGCGCCACTTCATCCAGCGTTTCGCCAAAGGTGGAGAGCAACTCCTGCGCATACCAGGCACTACGTAGCAGCCACTGGCATTGCGTGCAATAGCGAATTTGAATCCGCGACATCCTTGAGCTCCTTGGCGACACTCGCCATTATCCTTAAGGGCTTTGTCCTAACGACTATATTGCCAAAAGGCACGTATTTTAAAGCCTCCTCTATAAGAACACGGTCATTAAGCATGATGGTAATTAGAAAAACACTCAACAAATCAAACGGTTTACCCAGGATCGCATCGCCAAGGAGCGCGCATGGCCAGTCATGATCTTTCAGAGTCACGAATTTACGAGTGGCTGACCGGGGACGAAGATAGCCGGATGTGTGACGACATCCCCGATAGCGCCTGCCATGAACAACCGCGTAACTTTTTGCTGCACTTATCGGCCGCGTTGGGCAACAAGCTGGCGGATGAGCTCTCCAGCGCACGGTTGGTATTGCCGTGGCTGATGGGCATTATCGGCGCGCCGGTGTGGATGGTGGGTGTTTTAGTGCCGATTCGTGAGTCTGGTTCGCTTCTACCGCAGATTTTTGTGGCTGGCTTTATCCGCCTTAAGCCACAACGGAAATGGGTATGGGTCGCCGGGGCAGGTCTGCAGGCCTTAGCGGCGCTAGCGCTGGCGGGCCTTGCATTATGGAGCAGTGGCGGCCTGGGAGGCAGCTTAGTATTGCTGGTACTGGTGATGCTGTCGCTTGCCCGTGGACTTTCTTCCATCGCCACCAAAGACGTGATGGGAAAAACCATCGCTAAGCGCCGCCGCGGTACATTGATGGGCTGGAGCGGCAGCATTGCCGGGGCGGCCACCCTCGCGGCGGGGGCTATATTGATACTGTTAGACGACTCGCCAGACCGCACCACACTCGCCGGTTTACTCGCGGTTGCGGCTTTAGGTTGGGCGCTCAATGGCGCCTGTGCTGCGCGCATCAAGGAGACGCCCGGCGCCGTTGAAGGCGGTGAAAACGCCTGGGACAGCATCAAGCTGGGAATGTCATTACTCAGGCAAGACCGCACGTTTCTGCACTTCAACCTGTCCAGGGCATTACTGCTTTCCAGTGCATTAGCACTGCCCTACTTAACGCTGTTGGGCCAACAACAAAGCGGCACCGAACTCAGCAGCCTGGGCCTGCTTGTTGTGGTATCGGGGGTGGCCGCGATGGTGGCAAGCCCCGTGTGGGGCAAGCGTGCAGATCAATCCAGCCGTCGCGTGATGCGTGATGCAGCCATAGGCACAACCTTATGCTGTTTGCTGGGTGCTGGCATCACGTGGCTTCCGGCTGCCTTTTCCGAACGCATATGGCCCTATGCGCTGGTCTATGCGCTGCTGGTGATTGTTCACCATGGCGTACGTTTAGGGCGCAAAACCTATCTCGTCGATATGGCGAGTCAGGACGACCGCGCTCTGTATGTCGCGCTTTCTAACACGCTGACAGGCGGGCTGATGTTGGCGGTAGGCGGGGTAATCGGCCTTCTTGCCCAATGGTTAGGCAGTGCCGCCTTGCTGCTTGTTTTATCCGCCACCGCTCTGGCGGCAATGGCTAGCGCCCAGCGATTACCGGAAGTAGAGTAACGTTCAAGATTGCAATGCTCGGCAACGCTCGCCATGATGGGTGGCAGGTGGCAACTATGAAACGATCATTTGCTATCATAATAATTTATATCGTTCGGGGCGCACTGCATCGTGACAATCAACATGATAATGTCCCGCGATAGGTTTGGAGCTGCAACAGGACCCCTTGATGAAACGATCTCCCTTGATTAGCCCGGCGTTGCTCGAACGCATGGTTGACGCTTCCGAAGACGGCATTGTCGTTGCTGAACAGGAAGGCGATGAAAATATCCTGATTTATGTCAACAAAGGCTTTGAGCGTCTAACGGGCTACAGCGCCGATGAAATTTTATATCGGGACTGCCGCTTTTTGCAGAATGAAGATCGCGACCAAGCCCCGCTGGGAGCAATTCGTGAGGCGCTGGGCGAAGGTAAACCCTCGCGGCAAGTGCTGCGCAACTACCGTAAAGACGGCACGATGTTCTGGAACGAGCTGTCGATCACGCCGGTTTTCGACGAAGCCGATAACTTGATGTACTTCATCGGCGTACAGAAAGATGTCACTGAACGGGTTGAAGCACAGCAGGCATTAGCCGCGCTGCAATCTCAACAAGAAAAAGCGGAAAAATAAACCGCAATACTTGATCTTCAACCTAAGCGGGGTTATATAGCGGCAAGGCGCTGATAAAGCGCTAGGCGCTTCCTGTCAGCTTGTTTACCGGGAAGCCATTGTGACGCCGGTGCGCCGGCTTGGGTTGGAGGGCCTGTCATGAGCCGTGACCCCTTGAGTCGTGAATCTTTCTCTCGCGAAGACGCCGAATCGGATGACTTCGACACCTTAGACGCTGTTAATGACGAGCATTACGGTCGTTCTCGCCCCACTAGCAAAGCCGATAGCCTGCGCGCCCGACGCCAGGTGGAAGCTTGGCTTGAAGAACGCCGCTTGAAGCGTGCGATCGAGGACGACTGGGACGAAGAAGAGTAAGGCCTCGGATTGGCCTTTCCCCCATCACTGGCCTTTCATCACGCAGGGCTCTATCATCTGCGTATCGTTCAGCGACGACGCTGGCATTTTGTTCATCAACTTTACGGATATCCATGGCGCAATACGTTTTCACCATGAACAGGGTTGGCAAAATCGTGCCGCCCAAAAAACAAATTCTCAAAGATATTTCGCTATCGTTTTTTCCAGGCGCCAAAATCGGTGTACTGGGTTTAAACGGTGCGGGTAAATCCACACTGCTGCGCATCATGGCCGGTGTCGATACGGAGTTTGAAGGTGAAGCCCGCCCCATGCCGGGAATCAATGTCGGCTACCTTCCCCAGGAACCAGAACTAGACGACAGCAAGAACGTCCGCGAAACCGTTGAAGAAGCCCTTGGCGCCATCAAGGAAGCCCAGGAAAAACTCGACGGCGTTTACGCGGCCTACGCCGAGCCAGATGCCGATTTTGACGCTCTGGCAAGCGAGCAGGCGCGCCTGGAAAACATTATCGAAGCCGCCGATGCGCATAACCTTGAGCGCAAGCTGGACGTTGCCGCCGAGGCGCTTCGCCTGCCCCCCTGGGAAGCTCAGGTAGGCAACCTTTCCGGTGGCGAGCGACGCCGCGTAGCACTCTGCCGACTGCTGCTCTCAAGCCCCGACATGCTGCTGCTCGACGAGCCTACCAACCACTTGGATGCCGAGTCAGTTGCTTGGCTTGAGCGCTTCTTGCACGACTACAACGGCACGGTGGTCGCGATTACCCACGATCGCTACTTCCTGGACAATGTCGCAGGCTGGATTCTCGAGCTGGATCGTGGTCAGGGCATTCCGTTTGAAGGCAACTATTCACAGTGGCTTGAGCAGAAAGATCAGCGCCTGGGTCAGGAAGCCAAACAGGAAGCCTCACGTCAGAAAGCCATCAAGCAGGAGCTTGAGTGGGTGCGCTCCAATTCGAAAGGCCGCCAGGCGAAAAGCAAGGCGCGTCTTAATCGCTTCGAGGAAATGCAGTCCGGTGATTTCCAGAAGCGTAACGAAACCAACGAGATCTATATCCCACCCGGCCCGCGCCTTGGGGATAAAGTCATCGAGTTTCATAATGTGGCGAAACGCTTCGACGACAAACTGCTTTACCAAGATCTTTCATTCTCGATTCCGCCGGGCGCGATTGTCGGCATTGTTGGCGGCAACGGCGCCGGTAAGTCGACCCTGTTCAAGCTGATTACCGGTCAAGAGCAGCCCGATGCCGGCGAAGTCGTGCTTGGTGAGACCGTCGATATCGCTTACGTTGAGCAGCTGCGCGATGCTCTGGATGACAAGCAAACCGTTTGGCAGGCCGTGTCCGATGGACAGGACATCCTCAACATCAACGGTTACGAAGTTTCTTCACGCGCCTACGTGGGCCGCTTTAACTTCAAAGGCAATGACCAACAAAAGCGCCTTGATGAGTTATCCGGTGGTGAGCGCGGTCGCTTGCAGCTAGCACAGACGCTCAAGCAAGGCGCCAACGTGCTGCTACTTGATGAACCGTCAAATGACCTGGACATCGAGACGTTACGCGCGTTGGAGGAAGCCTTACTGGCCTTCCCAGGCTGCGCGATGGTGATATCCCACGACCGCTGGTTCCTTGACCGCATCGCCACGCACATTCTGGCCTTTGAAGGCGACTCCGAAGTAGTCTTCTTCGACGGTAACTACACCGACTACGAAGAAGATCATAAAAAGCGCGTTGGCAACGACACGCCCAAGCGTATGAAGTACAAGCGTATTGATGCTTAAAACATTTAATACGCAAGCAAAAGCCCCGCCAAGCGGGGCTTTTTTGTGGGCTTCCAGCTTGTGAAAATCTACGCTTAGCCGTGGTAGGTCGTTTTGCTGACGGCTTTGAAGGCACCACGCATCAGCCACTGAACCGGTGCAGGCAGGCGAAGGCCGCCGGCTTCCAGGGCTAACTGAGCGTGATGGTTTTTAGCTACCTTCATTTTGTTCAGCATGGTTTGGGAAGTGTGATCGGCCGTTGGCAACTGCTCAAGCTGCTCGCTGAGCCGTTTGGCGGCTTGCGTCTCGCTGGCGGCTAGCACGCCCAGGCCAAGCCGCTCGCTTAGCGCGCCTGTGGCTGCGCCGATACTTAGCGAGGCGATATAGAAACATGGCGCGAGTAAGCTTGTTCGACTATCTAATTGCCGCAACCGCTCACCACAGAAGGCGAGATGTTGGAGATCATTGGACGCTGAGTGTTCCATTTGGGCGCTGGCGTCGGGCCGCTGGGCAAACAGTCGCTGCCCCTGGTAAAGCCCTTGTAGGCATACTTCACCACTGTGATTAACACGCATCATGCCCGCGACATGATGCGCCTCAAAGGCCGTGAGCGCCTCATCGCTGGGCGGTACAGGCATAGGCGATTGAGCACCCGTCGATGGTGGTACCAGCGTACGTAGCGCACGGTCAAACTGGTAAATCCATTGGTCAGAACGGGGACGTCGACGCATCATGGCTCGCTCCTTGGCCGTGGGGCGTAAAAGTGGCGGCTACTTACCCAGCGGGCCAGGTAAACTGACGCCCGCCGAGCAAGTGCATGTGGATATGGTAGACCGTTTGACCGCCCATTTCGTTACAGTTCATCACCACCCGGTAGCCATCTTCGGCAAAACCTTGCTCTTTGGCGAGGTGTGCCGCGGTATATTGCAATCGCCCTACGGTACTTAGATCATCGGTTTGGATGTCGTTGAGCGTGGCAATATGCTTCTTAGGAATGATCAACTGATGCGTCGGTGCCTGGGGATTAATATCGTTAAAGGCCAGCACATGCTCGTCTTCATAGACAATATCCGCAGGGATTTCACGGTTAATGATGCGACAAAACAGACAGTCCATAAACGGCTCCTTAGTGAGCATGACCTGACAACACAGGCAACGAGTTACCTGCGAGCCTAACGAAAACGACGCTGTGACAACAAGTGGCGCACCAAAGGCGCCAGAATAAGCTCCATGGCTAGCGACATCCGCGCACCCGGCACCACAAGCGTGTGGGGCCGGGTCATAAAGGAATCTTTGATCATCGCCAGCAGCCAGGGAAAGTCCACGGTGGAGGGGTCACGGAAACGAATAACCACAAACGATTCCGCATCGGTGGGGATATCCTGCACTTCAAAGGGGTTGGAGGTATCCACCGTGGGCACGCGCTGAAAATTGATGTGCGTGCGTGAAAACTGGGGCTGGATATAACGCACGTAGTCATCCATGCGACCGAGAATGGTGTCGATGACCGCTTCCTGCGAGTAGCCACGCATCTTGGTGTCGCGATCAATTTTCTGAATCCATTCCAGGTTCATCGTCGGGGCAACACCGACGAGCAGGTCAACGTGGCGGGCGATATCATACTCTTCTGTCACCAGACCGCCATGCAGGCCCTCGTAAAACAACAAGTCGGTCCCACATGGCAGTGACTGCCACTCGGTAAAGGTACCGACCTGATAGCCCGCTTCGATTTTCTGCTTGTCCTCGGCGTGAATATAGTGGCGGAACGTCCCCGTGCCGTGCTCACCGTATTCAATAAACATGCCCTCAAGACGGTCCAGCAAATTGGCCTCAACCGCAAAATGCGACAGTTCGTGCTTACGCTCAGGTTCTTCGCGGAACATGCGATGCAGTTCTTCGCGGGTGTAGCGATGAAAGGCATCGCCATCGACTATAGCGGCATGCACATCTTCGCGCAGGAACATACGCTCAAAGCTACGCCGAACGGTTGTAGTACCCGCCCCAGAGGAGCCGGTGACAGCAATAATTGGATATTCACGGGACATCAGTCAGGTGCCTCTGGCTTGCGCTAATGCTTGCACGACCGCCTCAGGAACCGCTACGGGTCGCCCCGAGGCCTTATCAATCAGCAGCTGATTAACACGCGCGGTCGCCACCGGCTTGCCACTTTCAGCATGCGCTAGATGCTGGTAGATGGTTAACGCCTTACCTTCTGACGTCGGCACGGCGGTGTCAACCACCAAGGCATCGGGCCAGCGTGCTTCGCTTTGGTACTGCACCGCCAGGTCGACGACCACACTCGGGTAGCCACCCATGTCCCACTCGGGAAGATCGAGGGCGGCAAATGCCTGAATACGCGCCTCGTGGAGCAGCGATACCAGTGCATCGTGGCCGAGATGACGGCCGTAGTTCATATCTGTAACGCGGACGCTTAGCGCATGTCGATGAATAATCGCCTCATCCGGAAAGTCGAGCTGAACCCGTTCCATCCAATTATCCTTGTTGTGATCGGCAATGGCGGTAGGATGACCGAGCGTCGTCGCTACCCTTCCCGTGCAATCGCGCGGTAAGCGATATCACGGCGACAGATAACGCCTTCCCAGTGAATTTCATCCACGCCTTTATATGCCGCCTGCTGAGCCTGGGAGACACTCTCACCTAGTGCGGTGACACATAGCACGCGACCACCTGCCGTTAGGATATCGCCCTGGTCGTTTTGTTGAGTACCGGCATGAAAAACCTTACAACCATGGCGCTCGGCATTGGCAATGCCGTGAATCACATCGCCCTTGTGATAGCTGCCTGGGTAACCGCCAGCGGCCAGCACCACTCCCACCGCCGAGCGGGAGTCCCATTCACAGCGCTGTCCGGCAAGCTTGCCCTGTGCACCAGCAAGGCACAGCGCGGCAAAGTCAGACGTTAAACGCAGCATAATGGGCTGAGTTTCCGGGTCGCCAAAGCGACAGTTGTACTCAATGACCTTAGGGTTGCCCTGGGCATCAATCATCAATCCGGCGTAGAGGAAACCATTATAGGCATGCCCTTCGTCTGCCATGCCTTTAACGGTGGGTAGAATCACCTGCTGCATGATGCGCTCATCGACATCGGGCGTAACCACCGGCGCCGGTGAGTATGCCCCCATGCCGCCGGTGTTAGGCCCATTATCGCCGTCGAAAGCACGTTTATGATCTTGGCTGGTGGCCATGGGCACCACGTTTTCGCCATCGACCATGACGATAAAACTGGCTTCTTCACCTTCAAGAAACTCTTCAATCACGACGCGCGCGCCGGCGTCTCCAAAGGCATTGGCTTCCAGCATGTCACGAATGGCAGCTTCGGCGTCAGCCTCATTCATTGCCACGATGACGCCTTTACCGGCGGCCAAACCATCAGCCTTGATGACAATCGGCGCACCGACCTCCGCCAGATAGGCAAGCGCCGGCTCAACCGCCGTAAAGGTTTGATAGGCGGCGCTGGGGATCGCATGGCGCGCCAGAAAATCCTTGGTGAACGACTTTGAACCCTCTAACTGAGCAGCCGCCTGGGTTGGCCCGAAGATGGTCAGACCCGCTGCCTTGAAGCGATCTACCACGCCATCAACCAGCGGCGCTTCCGGCCCCACGACCGTAAGTGCGACGTCTTCTTGACGAGCAAACGCTACTAACGCGGCAATATCGGTCGCCGGAATGGCAATATTCGTCAGCTTATTTTCAGTGGCGGTGCCCGCATTACCTGGCGCCACAAACACCTGCGAAACGCGCGGCGACTGAGCTAGTTTCCATGCCAGCGCGTGCTCACGACCACCGCCACCTATCATCAAAACCTTCATGGATTTCCTTCTTAAACGGATGAGCAGATTCGTCGCGGCATTATGCCACAGCTTACCCGGCGCGGCGCAGGCGCTTAAGACGACTTGTCGTTGTGGCTCTTATCGCTGTCGTTGTCATCCTCACCGGTGGGCGGATGATTGATGGTTTTCTGCCAAAAGCGCATGTTCTCTTCGGCCAGCTCACGCATAAACTCCATAGGCGTGTGGCGAATGGCCTGCTGCCACTGACTTTGCATGCGCTTTTGCTGCTCCATCATAATCTGAGTGCCTTGCTCTAGATAACGCGCCAGCGGCAGCGGTGACGACATATCATAGACGCGGATCAGTTGCGCGAGCAGATCATTGGAGAATACTTCCGCTTCGCTATCAGCTTGTTCTTGTTCGATAATAATTGACAGTAAAATGGTGCGCGTGAGGTCTTCACCGCTTTTGGCATCCTCCACCCGAAACGGCTCTTCCTCAAGAATCAAACGGCGCAGATCCTCCAGCGTCACATAACGGCTTTGTTGGGTATCATACAACCTGCGATTGGCATATTTGCGAATGACGCGCACGGCGACTCTCCTTAAACGCGATAGGGCTTTGCTGCCCGTTGCTGTTATTGTGCCTGCACCACGCGTCCATGCAAGCCATGTATCGATATTCAATAGACGTAGATGTAGCTAGACGTTTTGCTCAACGACTCACAGACCAACCACCTTCATGAACCTGATTTTACTCGAACCTCACGATGTGCCCCAAGATGGCCAGGCGCTGCTTCACGATCAACGCCGTTTGGCACACCTGCGCGAAGTACACCGCGCCCAACTCGGCGATTCGTTCACCGTTGGCTGCACCAACGGGCTGATCGGCAAAGCTGAGCTGACAGCGCTTGAGCCAGATCACGCACGGCTGAACTGGACAAACCTCAGCGAGCCGCCGCCGCCCCCCCTGCCTGTTCACTTGGTGTTGGCGTTACCGCGCCCGCGCATGCTGGCACGCACCCTTGAACACGTGACCGCACTGGGCGTAAAGCGCATTACCCTGCTGCACACCAAGCGCGTCGAGAAAAGTTATTGGCAATCGCCCGAGCTTCGCCCTGACAAGATACACCAACATTTGGTACTGGGCCTTGAACAAGCACGCGACACCATGCTGCCGGACGTGACGTTGGTCAAAGGCTTTCGAGCCTTTCTCAACGAGCATTTGCCCGTGCTATTGGGGCAAGGGCGTGGTCTCGTCGCTCACCCAGGCATGGCATCCCCTTGCCCAAGAGGCATAAGCGAGGAAACGGTGTTGTTTATAGGCCCGGAGGGCGGTTTTATCGACTGGGAAGTGGATCAACTGCTAGACGCGGGCTGCGAAGGTATGCACCTTGGCCCGCGTATTTTGCGCGTTGAGACCGCCGTTACCGCCCTGCTATCTCGGCTTTTTTAGCCGTCACGTTTTATCGCTGGCGTCATCATCGTCGGGGTCATGGGCGACGACGTCTGCATCATCATCGCAGTTGGGCTCTTGCATGAAGGATTCGCGCACATCAAGCAGGCCGAGATGGCTGATAGTACGCCGCCCTAACAACAGCGGATAGTTCATATCTTCACGGTTGCGCAGGCTGAACTGCTCTTCGTATATTGTATCGCCCATGCAGACTTCCAACAGCACCACGGGGCGTTCATCCTTGCCGCCCGCCCCGCGGACTCTTAATTCGCGGTAAAGCGGACGCTCTATCTCGTCGCTAAACACCTCGCCACTTTCTTCGTCTTCAAGCTTGAGGCGAAAGCGAACCCAGTCTTCGCCGTCCTTTTCGAACATTTCGATTTCTCGGGCGTCCAGCGACGAGGTTAACGCACCACTATCGAGCTTGGCTTTGACTTCGGTCCCCCAAGGCTGGAGCGTCGCCTTTTCTACCCAGCCAAACACGTTATCGTCACTGGCGGACGCTTGGCTGCTTGCCAGTGCCCCGACAAGGGCAAAACTGCTTAGCAACGTCGTTACCACGTTAGACATAATCGATTCCTGTACGATTGGTTCTGAAGCGGTGTATTTGGATGCCACAGCGCTCAATTTTAAAAAGCCTATTTCATGAACAATTTCAACAACTAACTCAAGAACTAACTCAAGAACTAACTCAAGAACTAATCAACGCGCTGGCGTAACCGTTCAAGCAATGATTGCGTCGCGAAGCCGTCGGGGGTTAACCCCTCATCACGCTGGAACGCACGCAACCCCTGGCGGGTGTTGGGACCCATAACGCCGTCGGCGCCGCCAACATCGTACCCGGCTCGATTGAGGTATTGCTGCAACGCTTCGACATCGTCACGCGTTAAAGGTGCCTCTTCACGGGGCCAACCTTGCTGAACACCATCGCGCCCGGCAATGGCATCACTAAGCGTTGCCACCGCCAGCGCATAGCTGGTGGCGTTGTTATAGCGCAAAATAGCCCGGAAATTAGGCCCTACCAAAAAGGCCGGACCTTTGGCCCCAGCGGGCACAATCACCTCGGCGCTGTCAAAGCGGGGAAGTTCCCCACTGACAGCTTCCACGCCCTGCTGTTCCCAGGCTTGACTGTCACGGCGGCCGGTTTGGGCATAGTCGAAATTATCCGGCAGGTTGACCTCCACGCCCCAGGGTTGGCCAGGCTGCCAACCGGCACGCGCCAGATAATTGGCTGTAGAGGCCATAACGTCCGGAATGCTGTCCCAAATGTCGCGTCGATCATCATCGTCACCATCGACCGCATAAGCTTCAAAGCTGGTCGGAATGAACTGGGTGTGCCCCATAGCCCCCGCCCATGAGCCGCGCATTTGATCGGCGGCGATATCGCCCTGCTCGATAATTCTTAGGGCGGCTAGCAGTTCCTCACGGGCGAACTGTTGGCGGCGGCCATCGTAGGCAAGCGTCGCCAACGCTTCAAGAGTGGAGAAGTCGCCAAAATTGCTGCCATAGTTACTCTCAATGCCCCAAATCGCGACGATAATTTCAGCGGGTACACCGTAGCGCTGCTCCATTTGCTCTGCAGTGCGACGATGTTCGTCGAGGCGTTCCTGGCCATTATTGACACGCGTGCTGGAAACGGCCGTATCAAGGTATTCCCAGATGGGGCGAACAAACTCGGGCTGATAACGATCCAGCTCGAGAATACGGGGGCGATAGCGTATCTCGTCAAAAGCTTCGCGCAACGTTGTTTCACTGATGCCCTGCTGCTCGGCATAACGTCGAAAGTCGTCTCGCCATTGATTAAAGTTGGCGTGCTGTACCTCTTGAGCGACCTTAGCATCCACCTCGGTCATCAGTTTTTGATTAGCCAGCACCGGTGAGCTCAAAAGCAACACCGAGACCATCCCGAACACGGCGCGGGTCGAGCGAATTGTCACCTTTTTATCCAACATCATTCCTTCCTTAGGGCAGTCCTTAGCTGCCCCCGATGATGGCCCAGAACGGCGCAGGTTACTAGTCCAGTCGACAGCAGGATGGTCAGCCGCTTTCATAGACCTGCGCACCGTCTAGTCGTCGCTTTCCTGGAGTTCACTCTGGGCAATAAGCCAGCGATCCCAAGTGGCTGGTTGAACCCTGGGCGGCCTAAACTGTGAGGCAGTCGTCCGCCAAGGTTGGTGCCGCTCGAGCCCAACGGGCAAAGCTTCCAGTCTTGGAAGCCAATGAGCCACATATAACCCCTTGGGGTCGTAGTGCCCCGCCTGCTTCAACACGTTGAAATAGCGGTCCTGGCGCGGATCACGTCCGACACCAGCGATATAGCGCCAGTTGCCCCAATTACTCGCCACATCATAGTCGAGCAGGCAGTGTTCGAACCAGGCAGCGCCCAGCCGCCAATCAACGCCCAGGTCCTTGACCAAAAAGCTGGCGACGTTTTGCCGTGCACGATTGGAAATCCACCCCGTGCTGCTTAGCTCTAGCATCGCCGCATCGATAAACGGCACGCCTGTTTCGGCATTACGCCAGGCATCGAAGTCTTCATTAGCGGGTGGCAGTTGCGTCTGGCCGAACAGCGCCTCACCTTCTAGCTGCGCCGCGCGTAAAAAAAATTCCCGCCAAAGCAATTCAAAACCAATCCAGTAGCTGGACTCATTGCTACCGTGCTGTGATTCCCAGGCTTTGACCTCATCCTGCACTTGGCGCGGCGATAAGCAACCATGCGCAAGCCAAGGTGAAAAACGGGTTGAAAAGTTAGCGCCCAGAAGCCCATTGCGGGTTTTCTTGTACGTTGCAGGGCCATGCTGATGCCAAATGTAGTGATTTAAACGCTCCTGGCCCGCCGCCTCTCCCCCTAAATAGTCAAAACCTTGCCGTTCATCGGGTTGCCAACGAGCGCTGATCTCACAGACTTGGCTTAGGGGAGGAAAGCCACGGGGTGCGTCTGGCCAGGCGGGCAAGGTAATCGGCGCGGTTAGGCTCGGTGGGATATCGCAGTACTTCTCGACCTGACGACGAAAAGCCGAGAAGCTCTCGGGCAACTGAGATAGATCGAACGGCAAGGCATGCTCGTCGATCAAGCGGCCGGATTCATGACGCTCAACGGCAACGGTGGATGAAAGCCGCTCTCTCACCGCCTGGATATGCTGCTTTTCTTCAACGCCAACGTGTTCGGCCACCCTTATGCTACGCGCCTGCAGCCGCTCTGCCAGCGACACGACTTCCTCGACAGGGTCGCCAATTCTCACCAGGAGATCGCTTCCTCGCTGCAATAGCTCCCCGCGAAGCTCCATCAGGCATTGCCATAAAAACCTCAGCCTCGCGGGACCAACGCGCAATAGATCGGAATCGTCAAATAAAGGTTCTAGCCACGCCTCATCAAGTACGTATAGGCAGACCAAATGATCCGGCAGGTCGTCCAGGCGCAGCAGCGGATTATCCGTCACTCTGAGGTCGTCGTGCAGCCAGACGATATCGATCGTGCTGTTCATGCTCTGGTCTCCTCAGCGCGTTTTGCTATGCGGGCATCGCACTGGCAGCGTTTGCTGCAGTAGCGGACCTCATCCCAGCATCGCGCCCATTTCTTTCGCCAAGTAAATGGGCGCTGACATTGAACGCAGTTTTTTTGCGGTAAGTGATGTTGATGTGCCATGGAGGCTCGCTTAGATTGACGTGCGGCACTGAATAAACATTGGCACTATAACTTATACAGTACAACTATTGTACATATAATGGTTTCAAACTTTGTTTTAATTTACTTTGCCCCTCTGACACGAAAAAGCCACCCGTAGGTGGCTGATGGAATCTAGGATTGGTTATAGAAAAACGACTGCGAGGAATATGAATTTAACGACGCGGCAGCCAGCCCGACAGCTCGTTGTTGACCACGGCGAGCAGCGCATCGATATGGTCGTCGCGGTCGTTCAGGCAGGGAATATAGCTGAAGGTTTCTCCGCCGGCTTCCATGAAGCTGTCGTGAATCTCTTCCTTGATTTCTTCCAGGGTTTCTACGCAGTCTGACGAGAACGCAGGCGACAGAATGGCTATGTGCTTGTGTCCCTGCTTGGCCAATTTCATTCCCCTTGAGCCCACTAACCATCAAATCATTGCCATCATGGCTTCACAAACGCGCTTTAAGATTGTATAAAATATAAAAAAGACAATCGACGAACAATCCTATCACTGAAAATCTGGCCATCACACAACGACAAACCAAGGTGCTCCATGAAGAAAATCCGTGTCATCGACTCCCATACGGCAGGTGAACCTACCAGGCTCATCATGGAAGGCTTTCCCACCCTGGCAGGCAATACCATCGCGGAAAAATGCGATGACCTGAAGCAGCATCACGATCAATGGCGGCGCGCCAGCATGCTTGAACCTCGCGGGCATGATGTATTGGTAGGTGCTCTGTATTGTGAACCGGTATCACCTGGAGCCACCTGTGGCGTTATCTTTTTCAACAATACCGGTTATTTAGGCATGTGCGGTCACGGCACCATTGGCCTAGTGGCCTCGTTATACCATTTGGGGGTTATCACCCCAGGCGTGCATTACATTGACACCACAGTGGGGCCTGTGAGTGCAACGCTTCATGAAGATGGCGCTGTAACCGTACGCAACGTGCCAGCCTACCGTTACCGTCGTGAAGTCTCCGTCGATGTACCGGGCTATGGAGTCGTCCATGGAGATATCGCATGGGGAGGCAACTGGTTTTTCCTTATCAGTGACCATGGGCAGTCGCTACGACTCGACAATGTAGAAGCATTAACCGCTTTCACTTGGGCGGTGCGTCAAGGCCTTGAAGCAGCATGCATTACCGGCGCAAATCAAGGCTTGATCGACCATATCGAACTCTTCGCGGATGACCCAGAGGCGGATAGCCGCAATTTTGTTCTCTGCCCAGGTAAAGCCTACGACCGCTCACCTTGCGGCACCGGTACCAGTGCAAAGCTCGCCTGTCTGGCCGCAGACAGCAAGCTGCCACCCCATACCACCTGGCGGCAGGCAAGCATTTGCGGCAGTCAGTTCGAAGCTTATTACGAGTGGGAAGGCGAGCAAATTCGCCCCTATATCAAAGGGCACGCTTACCTCAGTGCAGACGCCACCTTACTTATTGATGAACAGGATCCCTTCGCATGGGGAATTACCTCATGAGACGCCCTTAACCTGACCAAGAAAATCAGGACGTCGTCACCACAGCTTTAAACACCCAGCGCCAACACGCCAAGCTCAAACAAGGCGCTGAATCAGTAGCATGCAACACCTATCAATCATCTATCCGAAAAGGAAAGCACGACAATGAACGACCAAATTTTTACCGGATGCATACCCGCGCTAATGACTCCCTGCAACGCCGACCGGCAACCTGATTTTGACGCCCTGGTCGCCAAAGGGCGTGAATTAATCGAAACCGGCATGAGTGGTGTCGTGTATTGCGGCTCGATGGGCGACTGGCCTCTATTAAGTGAAGCACAACGCCAAGAAGGCGTCGAACGCCTTGTTAAAGCCGGTATTCCCACTATCGTCGGGACCGGTGCAGTCAATAGCAAAGAAGCTATCTCCCATGCTGACCATGCCGCCAGAGTAGGCGCCCAGGGGCTAATGGTAATTCCACGGGTGCTGTCACGTGGCACCTCGGTGGCCGCCCAAAAAGCCCATTTCTCGGCAATACTACAAGCTGCACCCGACCTGCCTGCGGTTATTTACAACAGCCCCTATTACGGTTTTGCCACCCGCGCCGATCTATTCTTCGCACTACGTGACCAGCACCCTAACTTAATCGGCTTTAAAGAGTTCGGCGGTGCCGATGACCTACGCTACGCAGCTGAAAATATCACCTCCCAGGACGATAAAGTGACGCTTATGGTGGGTGTCGATACCACCGTTTTTCATGGCTTCGTAAATTGCGGCGCAACAGGTGCGATCACAGGCATTGGCAACGCCCTTCCACGCGAAGTCCTGCATCTTGTATCACTGAGTAAAAAAGCCGCCCAAGGTGACGTTGAGGCTCGTCGTCAAGCCAAAGAGCTTGAGGATGCGCTAAGCGTACTTTCCTCCTTTGATGAAGGGGCAGACCTCGTCCTGTACTACAAACACCTGATGGTACTTAACGGTGATACTGAATACGCATTGCACTTTAATGAAACCGACCAGTTAAGCGATGTTCAACGCCACTATGTAGAAGCTCAATATGATTTATTCCGTCGCTGGTACGCAGAGTGGTGCGAATCCCTGAGTAACTAAAACAATGCGGAATACGCTTTCGACACTCACCAAGGAGACGACCATGACCCTTGAAGGCAAGATGTTGATTGGCCAACAAGCCATTCGTGGCCAGCGTGATGCCATTTTCGCCATCAATCCAGCCACCAACCACCGTCTTGAACCGGCCTACCCCGGCGGGACGCAAGAAGACGTTGATAACGCGTGCCAACTCGCCTGGGACGCCTTCGATATCTACCGTGAAATTCCCTTGACCGATCGGGCCAATTTTCTTGAAACCATCGCCGATAATATCGAATCACTTGGCGACGAACTGATTGATCGTGCAGTAGAAGAAACAGGGTTACCCCACGCCCGAATTCAAGGCGAGCGCGGGCGCACCTGCCAGCAATTGCGCCTGTTTGCCAAAACCGTCCGCGCCGGTGAATGGCTTGACGTACGCATTGATAACGCCATTCCAGAACGCCACCCTTTACCTCGCGCCGACCTTCGTCAACGCCATATTGCCCTAGGCCCCGTTGTCGTTTTTGGTGCTAGCAACTTTCCACTGGCTTTCTCAGTAGCGGGTGGAGACACCGCCTCGGCGCTTGCGGCTGGGTGCCCGGTGATTGTGAAAGCCCATTCTGCTCACCCTGGCACCAGTGAGCTGGTTGGGCGAGCGATACAATCAGCCGTTGCTCAAAGTGGCCTACCGGAAGGGGTTTTTTCACTTATCTTTGGCTCCGGTCGCGAAGTTGGCCATGCCCTAGTCACCCATCCGACTATTAAAGCCGCCGGTTTCACAGGATCGCAGAGCGGCGGATTAGCGTTATGGCGAGCGGCCCAGTCGCGCGCCGAGCCCATTCCGTTCTATGCAGAAATGAGTTCAATCAATCCGGTTTTTCTAATGCCGGAGGCACTTAAATCGAGGGGAGCTACGCTAGGTGAAGCATTTATCGGCTCAATGAACATGGGGGCGGGTCAATTCTGCACCAACCCAGGATTAATAGTCGCAGTCCAGGGTCCAGAGCTCGATACGTTCATCAGCGCCGCGAAGCACACGCTGGAGGGCAGCGAAGCACAGACAATGCTCACGCCAGGCATTCATGAAGCCTATGAGGCCAGCTTAAAAACGCTTTCCACCAGCAAAGCCAAAGAAGTTGCGCGTGGGCGGAACGAGCACGGCCCCAACCAGTGTCGGCCCGGCCTGTTCATGACTTCCGCCACTGACTTTTTAGCCGATGAAACACTACAAGCCGAAGTGTTTGGCGCAACATCACTTATCGTGGCCTGCCAAAATGAAGCCGAACGTCGCCATGTGGCCGAACACATAGAGGGCCAATTAACAGCAACGCTACACATGGAAGACGACGATACTGAAGCCGCGCGTGCCCTATTGCCGATACTCGAACGAAAAGCCGGACGGATACTGGTCAACGGATGGCCTACCGGCGTCGAGGTATGTGACGCAATGGTTCACGGGGGCCCCTTCCCAGCCACATCAGATACACGTACCACCTCAGTAGGCACCGCAGCCATTTTCAGGTTTCTGCGCCCCATCTGTTATCAAGATTTACCTGCCGAATTGTTGCCCGAGGCGCTTAAAGACGATAATCCCTTGGCGCTCAACCGTCTCGTCGATGGGCAGCGCCCCATAAAATAAACACTCACCTAGCCGTTCTTCTTAGCTACGCGGAGAACGGCTGCCCCCACCACTAACGACTCACATATCCAACTGCGTCTTATATACGCCATCTCTAATTAGTGATGTTTCAAACAAGCCATTCTGCAAACATAGACACCCGGCGCATTTTGTATAAAATGTGCAAACAATATTTTGGTAAAAGTGTGGGCTATGGCTACGTACAAAACACGAGCACAATTTGTCGCCGACGACTTGCGCGGCCGCATTTTGGGCGGCGAATTCAAGGGCGGCACGCAGTTACGTCAGGACGCACTGGCCAGAGACTACGATGTTAGCCGCATACCCGTGCGCGAAGCCCTGTTAACCCTTGAGTCAGAAGGTTTGGTCGAATTTTATGCCCATCGCGGCGCCTTCACCACCGAGCTCTCCATCGCGAAAATTCAAGAGCTATTTGACCTTCGTATCCTGCTTGAGACCTATGTGTTCAGGCACTCCATCCCCAAACTGACAGAAGAAGACCTCCAAAAAGCAGACAATATACTGCGTAAATACGATGAAGCGTTAAATACAGGCGGGGAAATCAATAATTGGAGCGAGTACAACTACGCTTTTCACCTCACCTTATACGCGCCTGCCGAGCTTCCCGAAACACTGGCGTTAATCAATCAGCTAAACACCAAATCTGATCGCTATATCCGCATGCAGCTTCTCTACACCCAAGAAATAGAGAAAGCTGAAAAAGAGCACCATGACTTATTAGCGCTAGCACGCAAAGGCAATATCGATGAAGCCTGCGAGCTATTAAAGAACCATATTCGAGAAGCCTGCGAAGCGATTGTCAGCCTACTTAAAGAACGCACGCTCAATACAGAGGGAGCCTAGGCTAAAAACCAAACGCATTTCGCCCCTTCCTCGAAGTCACTACAACTCACCTCTTAGACATCGTCACTTGCTGCTCACCCGGGAGCCATGCGGGTGGCGTTGTTAGTTGCGATCATTCGCCCTACCAGCGTTTCCCACACTGGGAACATGATACCTCTCTATGCTTCGCTAGGCATCGCACCCGCCAAGCATTGATAAGCCTGCAGGCATGGTTGCCATAACGCTCCTGTATTCATTCTCCCGTATTACCGTTTTTACCCGGTCTTGGTGCCTTCCGAAGGTTGCCGCCAGCTATTTATCACTCACCTACTTTCCATCCTATACGTATTGCACTCGCCAAACACATATATTATATTTTATACAATCGACAAAATAAAAAGGGACGCAGCTTTATGGCACATAGTGGCTCTTCTTCGCCCCCGCCCAACGTAGACGCCGAGATCGCGGTTGTCGGAGCTGGCATTATCGGTATTGCGTGCGCCTCAGTGCTCAGTCAACAGGGCTGGCAAGTGCTTGTTATCGATAAACAGCGCCCAGGCCTGGGAACCTCTTTCGGTAATGCAGGACACATGGCAACCGAACAGGTATTCCCTATCGCCGACACCTCGATTTTGACGCGCCTGCCCTCCATGCTGCTAGACCCAATGGGGCCGCTACGTCTTGACTGGCGATATCTACCCAAAGCCCTTCCATGGTTTACCAAGCTACTTTTAAACCTTCGCCAAGCTCCTTACCAAGCCAGTACTGCGGGGATTAGGGCGCTCAATCAATCCAGCTTACCCGCGTGGCACCGACTACTCGATTCGATCAATGGTAGAGCATTGCTGAAAGAGGACGGGTCTTTTCTGATCTACGAGAACGAAGCATCCGCTCCAGAAATAAAAGCGCTGCAATCACGAATGAACGCCCAGGACGTTGCAGCGGATCACTGGCAGGGGGACGCTATTAGGAAGTTCGCTCCGCAACTTTCCAACTCAATACAAGGTGGGCTCTTCTTCCCCGACACCGCCCATGTAGTAGACCCGTTGCAAGTGTCTAATGCGCTAGTAATGGATGCTCAGCGGCATGGCGTGCGGTTCATACAAGAAGAAGTGCTTTCAGGGACGGCAAATAGCGAAGGTGTAACGTTACGTACGGCCCAAACAGAGGCAATACGGGCCGACAAAGTACTGATCGCTTGCGGTGCCCATTCACGCAAACTTACAGCTTCGCTAACCGGTAACAAGGTGCCGCTCGATACAGAAAGGGGCTACCACCTGATGCTTCCCAATGAAAAAGCACGCCTTCCCGTCGCCATTACCTCTCTGGAACGCCGTTTTATCATGACACCGATGGAGGAAGGATTGCGTTTAGCAGGCACGGTCGAGTTTGCCGGGCTGGAGCAACCTCCCAACATGGAACGCGCATGGAAACTCCATCAGTTGAGCCAAGGACTCTTCTGCTCCGACCTTGATATGACCGAGGCGAGCCCCTGGATGGGATTTCGACCTTCCCTGCCCGATTCGTTACCCATCATCGACTGCGTGAACGACGGCAAGGTATTGCTGGCCTTCGGCCATCACCATCTTGGCCTCACGCAAGCTGCTGTGACCGCAGAAATTATTGCCAACCTAGCGAGACAAGGAGAAATAACAGCCAATACGTCCAACCCATTGCCTGATGCATTCCCTTACCGACTGAGTCGGTTCACTTCTTAACCCTCGATACACAAGCCCAAAACAATCGTAGAGGAAACACTATGTCTTCATCTGTAACGCAAACAAGGCTCCCTAGCATGGTGGAAGTGCTGGCCGTCATGGTCGGCTTTATTGCCATCATGTTTGTCAGTATCAATGTGTTGCAATTACCCATTCAGTTGGCTCTTTTTGCCTCTTGGTTTTTAGTTATGGCGCTGGGTCTAAAGCTCAAGATGTCTTACGAGAATATGCAGAAGGGACTAATTGATGGCATACATAACGGTATGGAAGCTGTTTTGGTTCTGACCACGGTTGGGGCTCTGATTGGCACCTGGATTGCCGGGGGGATCGTCCCTAGCATTATCTACTATGGTTTATCAGTCATGAATCCGCAGATTTTCCTGTTTGCCGCCTTTATTATTTGTGCTTTGACTTCACTTGCCACGGGTACATCATTCGGGACCGTGGGAACAGCTGGGGTCGCGATGATGGGCATAGGTCATAGCTTTGGCATCCCGCTTCCCCTTGTGGCCGGTGCGGTTATTTCTGGTGCTTATGTGGGCGACAAGATGTCACCGCTTTCCGACACAACCGTCATGACGGCCTCATTATGCAAGGTAGGCCTGATCGACCATATCCGGTCAATGATGTGGGTAAGCGTCCCCGCCATTCTAATGGCTTCCGTATTATTTTTAGTGGTCGGCTTTTTCTACGTAGACGATAGTGCCGACACATCACGGGCCACAATGGCCATGCAAGCCCTCGAATCCCACTTTACCGTCAGCCCCTGGCTTTTATTGCCCGCTGCCATTGTCATTTTGTTGCTGACGCGTCGTTTCCCTGCCATTCCTGTCATCACCTTCGGTGCGGTTTTAGGAAGTATTTGCGCTTGGTGGGCCCAAGGCATTGCGCCCATTGAAGCGATTAGAATCGCTTATGTGGGTAACGCCATTGAATCCGACGTGGAATTTCTGAACACACTGCTGAATCGAGGCGGCATTGAGTCAATGCTCGGCGTTATTGCACTCATCTTGTTCGCGCTTGGGCTTGGCGGCCTAATGGAGCGCGTTGGTATTCTTCAATCAATCAGCAACGGGTTCCTGCGTTGGGCCAACAACCCCGGCCGCCTCACTATCTCGACAATGCTCGGCGGCTTCTTCGGAAATTTCTTCGGGGGCGCAGCTTACGTTTCATTAATCACCGCGAGCACGATCACCGAAAAGAACTATGACAAGCAGGGAATTGATCGGCGCGTTCTTTCACGTAACACCGAAGCCGGTGGCACCATCACCACCCCCATGGTCCCCTGGACAGACGGCGGCGTGTTCATGGCCGCAACGCTGGGTGTTTCTACGTTAACTTACCTGCCATTTCTGTGGTTCCACATGCTGGTAATTGCCATCGCCATTTTCTACGGCTTCGCTAATATCGCTATTTGGCGAACTCAACCTATAATCGACGACGCACCACAGGAAGCCACAACGCCTTTAGTGCAAACCTCCTAGGCAATCGTTAAATTCGTTCCTCCCAAAAACAAGGCTTGCGTTATCCAATCGATAACGCAGGCCTTTTTATGTCGACATTCGAAAATGTCATTTACCTGTGTTTAAGAAAACCACATGGCTTATGGTCATAGTCACTTAAGTGCGCGGCAGCCAGCCCGACAGCTCGTTGTTGACCACGGCGAGCAGCGCATCGATATGGTCGTCGCGGTCGTTCAGGCAGGGAATATAACTGAAGGTTTCTCCGCCGGCTTCCATGAAGCTGTCGTGAATCTCTTCCTTGATTTCTTCCAGGGTTTCTACGCAGTCTGACGAGAACGCAGGCGACAGAATGGCTATGTGCTTGTGTCCCTGCTTGGCCAGTTCCGCCACGTGGTCAACGGTTTGCGGGCCCACCCACTTTTCGGGGCCAAACTGCGACTGGAAGGCGGTATCGACCTCTTCCTTGGGCAGGCCCAGCTTTTCACGCAGCAGACGCGTGGTTTTCTGGCACTGGCAATGGTAGGGGTCGCCTTCCAGCAAATAGCGCTCGGGTACGCCGTGGTAGCTTGCCACCAGCTTGGTCGGCCGCGACGAAAACCCTTCATAGGCCTCTCGCACTGAGTTGGCCAGTGCGTCAGTATACGCAGGGTGGTCGAAGTACGCCGGCACGGTGCGAATGGACGGCTGCCACTTCATTTTCATCAAAGTACGAAACGCCTGGTCGTTGGCGGTCGCCGTAGTGGGCGAGCCGTACTGCGGATAGAGCGGGAAGAAGACGATTTTCTCGCAGCCTTTTTCCTTCATCCGCGTCAGCACGCTTTCCGTGGAGGGGTTGCCGTAGCGCATGCAGAAGTCGACTTCCACATCATCGCCGTAAAGCGCCTTCAGGCGCTCGGTCATCTTCTCGGTTTGCGCCCGAGTAGTAGTCAACAGCGGGCTTTCATTCAGCTCGTTGTTCCAGATGCTTTTATAGGCGTTACCCGATGAGAATGGCCGCTTGGTCAAAATGATCAACTGTAGCAACGGTTGCCACTTCCAACCGGCATAGTCCACCACGCGCTTGTCAGAGAGAAACTCGCTCAAGTAGCGACGCATCGACCAATAGTCCGTGGCGTCGGGGGTGCCCAAATTGGCCAGTACCACTCCGACCTTCGCTCGGGGCACAGGGGGGTGGTCGCTGGGGGCATGCGTTAGACGACCTTCGCCCGGCTGGTCCTTTGCGACTTGCTCGGTCATGACATTCACTCCTGCTGACAACGCCTGTTGAAAAATAAATCTTACCACTTTTCGGCACAGCGGCGGCATAAAGTTATACTATCAGCATTATTTGTACATAGTTGAGATAACTTATGTCTAAGCCTTTGCTGCTGATATTGGGTGACCAACTGTCGCCATCGCTGGCCACCCTTCGCCAAGCACCTGACAATGCCGTGGTCGCCCTTTGCGAAGTGGCCGAAGAAGCTCGCTACGTTCCTCACCACAGCCATAAGCTTGGACTGTTCTTTGCCGCCATGCGGCACTTTGCCTACCAACTGCGCGAAAAAGGCTTCCAGGTGCATTACAGCCATCTGGACGATGCTGACAACTGCCACTCGCTTATTGATGAAGCAGAACGCTTGGCGGCGCTTTACGGCTGCGATGAAATACGCGTAACTCGACCCGGTGAGTGGCGGCTTTATGCAGCCATGCAAGACCGCCAAACCGCCGAGCTACCTTGGCAGCTATTTGAGGATGACCGCTTCTTCACCACGCCCGATGATTTCAGCCAGTGGGCTCAGGGACGCAAGCAACTGCGCCTGGAATATTTCTATCGCGAGCAGCGCAAGCGCACCGGGCTGTTAATGGAAAACGGCGAGCCGGTGGGCGGCCAATGGAATTTTGATCATGATAACCGCGAGCCCATCAAGCGTGACATAGACTTTCCGGCGCCACCCAAGCATCACTACGAAAAGCTGACCCACGCTGCTTTCGATGCCGTAAGGCGTCACTTTCCCGATCACATGGGGGACTTAGCGACGTTTAATTGGCCAGTCACGCGTCGCCAAGCACTCGTCGATTTGCGTCATTTCCTTGATCACTGTCTGGCCGACTTTGGCCGTTACCAGGATGCGATCAGTGATCGCTCGGCGTTTTTGTTTCATTCCCGCCTGTCGGCGGCGCTCAATATCGGGCTGCTATCGCCTCACGAAGTCTGTCAGGCGGCGGAAGAGCGCTATACCCAGAATGAAGCACCCATTAACGCGGTCGAGGGCTTTATCCGCCAGATACTCGGCTGGCGGGAGTACGTACGAGGTCTTTATTGGACGCAAATGCCTGATTACAAGCGCCTTAATCAGTTAGGTTTCGAGCGTGATCTGCCCGACTTTTACTGGCACGGCAACACCGATATGCACTGTTTGAAGCGGGCCGTTGAAATGACCATGGATAACGGTTACGCGCACCATATTCAACGGCTAATGATCACCGGCAATTTCGCGCTACTGTGCGGGGTCAAGCCCGAGGCGCTGTGCGATTGGTATCTGGCGGTGTATATCGATGCCTGCGAGTGGGTGGAGCTACCTAACACCCTGGGCATGGTACTTCACGCCGACGGTGGCCTGATGGGCTCTAAACCCTACTGCGCGTCAGGCAAATATATCAATAAAATGTCGGACCACTGCCAGCACTGCCGCTATTCACCCAACCAAGTGACGGGCGAAAACGCCTGCCCGTTCAATAGCCTGTACTGGCATTTCTTGGAGCGCCAGCGGGACCAGTTGAAGCATAACCCGCGCATGAAATTGATTTATGGCTCGCTTGATCGTATGGCACCTGACAAGCGCTCAGCGATCCACCAACAGGCACAGCAGTTTCTGGACCAGCTTGAAACCTCACCGGGTTATGGCCAACCCGGCCATACCGCCGGTTATACCAAGGAGACCACTTCATGAGCCGTTTTGCCTCGCTTAGCGCCAATGCGCCCGTTACGCTTTACCACGATGGTCACTGCCCTTTTTGTCGCGTGGAGGTTAACTGGCTTTCCAAGCATCGCTATCAAGACCGCATCAAGCTGGTGGATATTCAAAGCGCTGAATTTAACGCCACTCACAGTGACCGAGAGTTCGACGCCATGATGGGGCAGTTACACCTGAAGGATAAACAAGGCCGTTGGTATATCGGTATGGAAGCGAGCCGCGCCTTGTATGCCGTGCTGGGATACCGGCGGCTTGTTTGGCTGTCGTGCCTACCGGGATTAAAAGGGGGGCTTAATATAGGCTATCGGTGGTTTGCCCGTCGCCGGGTGCGACTGGGTCAATGGTGGGAAAAACGTGCCAGCCAATCATCGAGACATTCGTGAGCAGGGATTAAAAAACAAGCGGCACGCGCGAGCTTAACGGGGCGCTATAGTGGGCGGCACGTCCAATCATCTCATCGTGGGCGACGTGTTGGACCAGGTAAGCGCGATGAATATTGGCGCGTTTGAGCTCCAGGTAGATATCGTCTAGAGCGCGAAACATCATCGGCTTTCCACGCTGGGTCAGCATGTGGCGTTCGCCTTCTACGTCTTCCAACTCGACTTGATAATAACGACTGCCCGCATGACTAATCACGCGTATTTCAAAGTTATCGTGGTGGGCAACAAACGCCTTAAGCGACGTCATTTCCATGGCTCCCTCCTGGGTCATCAGATACTCAATCACACAGCATGCCGAAAGGTGATGGCATTTTTATTGCATTACCGTGTCGTGACTATGACGGTGATACCCCAGGAGAGTTCCTTCCGGGCCTATTTACTGATATTCAGAGGGGTCGATCGCTTTACCGAGTGAATTGCGGTCGATCCAGTTGCCTGCCTTGGTCTGCTTGTAGCGGAATACCACCTTATCGCCTACCTGAACCGGCAGCTCGGAGTCTTCCGTCTGGTAGCTGTATTTTTCGCCATCGACTTCAATGTAGTAGCGGTACAGATCCGGCATGCCCAGCCACTCTTTGAACGGCCCTTCACGCTCAAGCGACTGTAACTCGCCGCGCGCTTCTAACTTGGGTAGACGCTGACGATTACCGCGCCGAAAACCACCTGCCATGTTGTGCTCCCGTTCTCTTTGCTGATGCGCTGGGCATTATACGAGCCTGACCTCCAGGCTCAAGTGAGGACTAGTCGCCGAAGGCTTCACCGTAGCTATCCGGCGCCAAATCTTCAAAGCGCGTGTAGCGGCCGATAAAGGCCATATGCACGGTGCCGATAGGCCCATTACGCTGTTTACCGATAATTAACTCAGCAATACCCTGATTGTCCGGGTTATCTGGATTATAGACTTCATCGCGGTAAACAAAGGCGATAACGTCGGCATCCTGTTCAATCGCACCAGATTCCCTCAGATCCGACATCACCGGACGCTTGTTGGGGCGCTGCTCAAGCGAGCGGTTTAGCTGGGAAAGCGCCACCACCGGGCAGTTGAATTCTTTCGCCAAGCCCTTCAACGAGCGAGAAATTTCAGAAATCTCGCCGGTGCGGTTTTCAGAAAAGCCGGTAATCTGCATCAGCTGAAGATAGTCGATCATAACCAACGCCATATTGCCGTGCTCTCGCACTACGCGGCGGAGGCGAGAGCGCATTTCATTGGGCGACAGCGCCGCTGTGTCATCAATGAATAACTGCTTGTCTTTTAGTAGATTCACCGCCGATGTCAGGCGCGGCCAATCTTCGTCCTCTAGCTGGCCGGTCCGCACCCGGGTTTGATCAATGCGCCCCAGGGAGGACAGCATCCGCAGCATTAATGATTCCGCGGGCATCTCCATGGAAAACACCATTACAGGCTTGTCGCTGGAAATGACCGCATGCTCCACCAAGTTCATGGCGAACGTGGTTTTACCCATTGAGGGTCGTCCGGCAATAATCACCAGATCGGACGGCTGTAGCCCCGATGTCATGCTATCCAGGTCACGAAAGCCCGACGATAGCCCGGTCATTTCGCCTTTGAGGTTGAACAACTCGTCGATGCGGTCAACGGCTTTGGTCAGCAAGTCACTCATGCCAATAGGACCGCCGGTTTTAGGACGCTCTTCGGCAATCTGAAAGACCAGGCGCTCGGCTTCGTTGAGTAACTCATCGGCGGGCCGCCCCTGGGGAGCAAACGCGCCCTCGGCGATCTGGTTCGCGGCACGGATCAGCTTACGCAACGTCGCCCGCTCGCGGACGATATCGGCATAGGCACGTATGTTACTCGCTGAGGGAGTGTTTCTGGCCAATTCCGCCAGAAAGGCCAGCCCGCCAACAGTCCCCAATTGATCTCGCGCTTCTAATGCTTCGGAGAGTGTCACCACATCCATCGGCTGCCCCGACTCAGCAAGATGGATCATCACGTTGAACACCAGGCGGTGTTCGTAGCGGTAAAAATCGTCTGCCACCAGGCGATCGGAAATATTATCCCAGGCCTGGTTGTCCAGCATTAGCCCGCCCAGTACCGACTGCTCTGCCTCTAGCGAGTGGGGCGGCAGCTTAAGCGCTGCCGTTTCCTGGTCAGCGGGTGGCTGGTCCTGCATAGCAAGCTCCTTTCATTAGGCCGATAGCCAATAAACGCCTTATCTTAGCCGCCAACACTTATAATCACTACTGCAAGCATCGTCCAGGCCAACCTGAGAATAAATAGTAAAGAGCGTAAATAATAAAGGGCGCGAGGAAATCCCCGCGCCCTTTAGGACGTTGATAGACGCGCAGCGATTATTCTGCGACGACTACCACGCGTACAGCGGCATCCACTTCAGCATGCAAGTGAAGGGCGATGTCGTATTCGCCGGTCTGGCGAATCGGGCCTAGCGGCATACGTACTTCGCTCTTGGCAACCTCAATACCCGCAGACGAAATAGCGTCTGCCAGATCGCGAGGACCAATTGAGCCAAACAGCTTGCCTTCATCGCCCGCTTTGGAGACCAACGACAGTTCGATGTCGTTGAGCTGCTCAGCGCGCGCCTGGGCTTCTGCCTTGCGCTCGGCCGCTTGGGCTTCGAGCTCAGCACGTTGGGCCTCAAACGCCGCAACGTTATCTTTAGTCGCCGGAACCGCTAAGCCGTAAGGCACTAGGTAGTTACGACCATAACCAGGCTTAACAGTGACCTTGTCACCTAGGCCGCCCAGCTTACCAATCTTGTCGAGCAGAATGACTTCCATCTCGTAAACCTCTAGTCAATTGCTGCGGGCAAGGCGTGCGCGAATGTTCGCGAATGTATCTATCAGCCCCAACAGCAGCACAATGAGAATCGTGGGCCAGGTCGTGATTAGCAGCACATAGAAAGCCACCAGCCACAGCCCGTTCATCCCCTTTAATCCAACAATACCATGCACTAATGCAATGCCAGCCACTAGCAGCGGGATCCATGCCAGCATCGCCAACGCGGAGATACCCAGCACCATGCTGATAACACTCAAGACAATCAGCACAATCAGTTCCTTGGGTGCTAAGCGCAGCCCATGAAACTCTTCACGGAAACCACCCGGGTTATAAAGCCCTGCTTGCCAGCTACGTGCCAGTGCCAGACAGGCAATTGCAGCAAGCAACACCACAAACCCCGTGACACCACCGACGACAAGCCCCGCTAATTGCTGGGTGTCGTAGCCTTGATCGGCAAAGTTGTTGAGCATCTGATCAACTTCTTGCGATCCTTGGCGTAACTGTTCGAGCATTTGCTCGGTACCCGCCGGCGGGCTAAAAATGCCGAGTTGCACCATCACAGCGGCGGCAATCGCGCCGAGAATGAGCGACTCACCCCAGCGCATTCGCTCGCGCAGAACAACGGCCATCAACGTCACCAGCAAAATACTGGCCAGTGGAATCACATCGCCCTGCACCCACCACATTCCAGCGGGCAGCGCCGCTGCAATAATCACGGGTAACGCTTGCGCAAATCCGCGGCGTAGCGTTACCAATGCGCTGATAGCAGCACCCAGCCAAAATAGCCAGGGCACGAAGGTGGCTAACGCTGCCCCGCCTGCGGCGTAGGGCGTACCACGCATTAGCCATCGCGCCAGTGCTAGCATCACGTTAAGCGCTTACTGATGGCTGTCGGAATAGGGCAGCAGCGCCAGGTAGCGCGAACGCTTGATAGCCGTTGCCAGCTGACGCTGGTAGCGTGCTTTGGTGCCGGTGATACGGCTCGGAACAATTTTACCGGTTTCGGTGATGTAAGCCTTCAGCGTGTCGAGATCTTTATAGTCGATCTGCTTGACGCCTTCGGCAGTGAAGCGGCAAAACTTACGGCGACGGAAAAAACGTGCCATGGATTAAGCTCCTTGAGTTACGTGCTGTGAATAAAATCAGGCAGATTCAGATTCGGATTCAGATTCTTCGGCTTCAGCGCGCGGTTTTTCTTCGCGACGCGGACGCTTTTCTTCTGCCGGCTTCATCATCGGCGACGCTTCGGTCACAGCTTCTTTACAGCGCAAAACCAAGCTGCGGATGATGGCATCGTTGAAGCGGAAGATGTTCTCGATTTCGTCGAGCGTCTCTCCGGTGCATTCAACGTTCATCAGCACGTAATGAGCTTTATGGATCTTGTTGATCGGGTAAGCCAAATGACGACGGCCCCAATCTTCCAGGCGATGCACAGTGCCGCCGCTTTCAGTGACGAGGCTGGTGTAGCGCTCGACCATCGCGGGGACTTGCTCGCTTTGATCCGGGTGGACCATAAACACGATTTCGTAATGACGCATGGGATCTCCTTGCGGTTTGACAGCTTCTTATGCGCTCGCACTGGGCAACACGACATAGAAGCAAGGAGTTAACTGAAGTGCCGTTGCGCATTGTTAATTCAAAGGCATTGGCATCAAACAGAACAACGGATTAATAACCGTACGTAGCAACCGTTCATAAGAACGAGCGCCCGTTTGCCAAGCAAACGGGCGCATGCATTTTAGTGGCGGCCGGGTTAACTTGCAAGCTGCCGCTGGCGTACCGCTTCAAATAAGCAGATACCTGCCGCGACAGAGACGTTCAAACTAGACACCTGCCCAGCCATGGGTAGCTTGGCGAGGTTATCGCACGCTTCGCGGGTTAAACGACGCATCCCTTTGCCTTCAGCCCCCATCACCAGCGCAGTGGGACCCGACATGTCGATATCGTAAACGCTGGCATCGGCTTCACCGGCAGTACCGGTAATCCATACGCCCGCGTCTTTAAGCTTCGCCATCGCACGGGCCAGATTGGTGACCTGATAAACAGGCACTACCTCTGCGGCCCCGCAGGCCACTTTGCGAACGGTAGCATTTAATGGCGCGGCTTTATCTTTCGCCACGATGACGCCATGGGCACCGGCGGCATCCGCGCTACGCAGACAGGCACCAAAATTATGCACATCGGTCACTCCATCCAGCACCAGCAGCAACGGTGGCGTGTTCGACGGCCAGGCGCGCAGCTTGAGCCACAGCGACTCTTCGCTTTCAGGCGTTAACGGCGGACAAAATGCCACAACGCCTTGATGCGCCGCACCTTGCGTTAACTGGTCCAGAAGCGCCCGGGGATGTTCTTGAATCTTCGCCCCCTGACCACCGGCCTGGGTCAGCAGCTCGCTTAGCCGATTACCCGCGCCTTGCTGCACCCATATTTCTTTGGGTGCTTCTCCCCTTTCGAGCAGGCTTTGCAAAGCGTGTACGCCATACACTTGATCCAACCCATCGGGCGTGCGCGGACGCTGTCGAGACCCAGCCGACTTCATGTTCAGCCCTTATTCGGTGATGGCTTACGCGGGCCTTGACGCGTGCGCCGAGGACCTCGGCGTGTATCGGGCTTGTCTTTACCACCACTGTTGGCCTTATTGCCCTCGGCCGATGGTTTCTTGCGCGGCTGGCGACGTGGGCGTGGCTTCTCGTCGGCCAAGCCGAAATCGATTTTGCGATCGTCCATATCCACGCGCGCCACCTGGACGCTCAACCCATCGCCTAAGCGGTAGGTAGTACCGGTGCGCTCGCCTTTAAGACGATGCTTTTCAGCTTCGTAGTGGTAATAGTCCGAGGGCAGCGATGTGACGTGCACCAACCCTTCGACATAAAACGCATCCAGGCGGACGAACAAGCCAAACTGTGTCACCGATGCAATGGTGCCATCGAAGGTTTCGCCCAGCTTGTCGGACATGAACTCGCACTTGAGCCAGCTCTCTACATCGCGCGTGGCGTCATCCGCGCGGCGCTCGGTCATGGAGCAATGTTCACCCAGTTCGAGCATCTGCTCGAAGGTGTACGGACACCATTTGCTCGGCGGTTCAACCGGCGCACCTTCGACCCGCAGCACGGTATTGGTTTGGCGCGGCCCGCGAATAACTGAGCGAATGGCCCGGTGCACCAGCAAATCAGGATAGCGACGAATCGGCGACGTAAAGTGGGCATAGGCCTGATAGGCCAAGCCAAAGTGGCCTTCGTTTTGCGGCGAATAAACCGCCTGATTCATCGAGCGCAGCATGACCGTCTGGATGATATCGAAGTCTGAACGGCCCGTAATCGTCTCGCGCAGCGCTTGGTAGTCCTGGGGTGTTGGCATATCGCCACCGCCCACCGAGAGGCCTAGCTCGTTCAGGAAAAGACGTAGCTTATCGAGCCGTTCAGGCGTCGGCCGCTCGTGGATACGATAGAGCGCGGGCAGATCATGCTTATCCAGGAAACGCGCGGTCGCCACGTTGGCCGCCAGCATGCACTCTTCGATGATCTTGTGCGCATCGTTACGACTACGCGGGACAATTTTTTCGATTTTGCGCTCATCGTTGAAGATGATCGCCGTTTCGGTGGTATCAAAGTCAATCGCCCCGCGTTCTTCCCTGGCTTCGCGCAGCAACTGGTACAGCTCATGAAGGCTTTCCAGCGGCTTGACTAACCCCGCGTGTTCTTCGCGTAATGCCTGGCCCTCTTCGCTTTCCTTGTCGAGCATCGCCGCCACCTTGTTGTAAGTGAGGCGTGCGTGCGAGTTCATTACCGCTTCGTAAAAACGGTAGCGGCTGATGGCACCGGTCTTCGAGATATTCATCTCGCAGACCATGACCAGGCGATCGACATGCGGATTTAGCGAACAGAGTCCATTAGAAAGCAACTCAGGCAGCATGGGCACCACTTGGCCCGGGAAATATACCGAGTTGCCCCGCGTGCGCGCTTCGTCATCCAGTGGCGTGCCGGGACGCACATAGTGCGAAACATCCGCAATGGCCACAAGAAGCTTCCAACTGCCCGACTTGGTCTTCCAGGCACAGACCGCATCGTCGAAATCCTTGGCGGATTCGTCATCAATGGTGACCAGCGGCGTGTCGCGCAGATCTACCCGGTGCTGCTTATCGTCTTCGAGCACCTCAGCCGATATACCGCTCGTTTGGTCCAGGACTTCGGGCGGGAACTCAGCGGGGATCTCATAACTGCGAATGGCAATATCGATTTCCATGCCGGGATCCATACGTTCGCCAAGTACTTCAATGACTTCGCCTACCGGCTGCACGCGAGTTTCGGGCTGCTTAACGATCTTGGCCGAGATCACCTGCCCGTCTTTAGCACCGCCGCAGGCACTATGTGGAATAATCACTTCCTGAGTAACACGCGGATTTTCCGGTATCAGGATGCCAAACTCGGGGGTATTGCTGCGATAAACACCGACAATGGTCTGCGTATTGCGCGAGATAACATCGGCAATCGTCGCTTCATCCCGGCCGCGGCGGTCACGCCCGCTAATACGTACCAGCACGTGGTCTCCATGGAACACGCGGCGCATTTGCCGGGGCGGCAATACCAGGTCGGGCTTTTTACCATCGTCACGCAATAGAAAACCGAAACCGTCACGGTGGCCAAGCACCTTGCCTTTAATAAGGTCGAGCTTGTTGATCAGCGCATAGGCGCCACGACGATCGCGCAGCACCTGCCCGTCGCGTTCCATGGCGGCCAAGCGACGGCGCACGGCTTCGTGGTGGTCCTCGTCTTCCAGGCCCAGCAGCTGGCTCATGTCTTCGTGGGTAACCGGCTTACCGTACTGCTCTAGCGCCGCCAGCAAATATTCGCGGCTCGGTGCGGGGTTGTCGTATTTATGCGCCTCGCGCTCGGCGTGCGGATCATCACTTAATGTCCAATACTTCATGCGATCAACATCCTTGATAGCGTTGGCGGGAGGCGTAAAAGCGCGGACGCAGTATGTCGCGCGTGGGGGTTTTCAGCATTCGCCCGGCTGAAAAAAGTCATATTTTGTTTGGTCATAGCGCTAGTATAGCGCCGTGGCGTCCATCACCCAACCACCTAGGCTATGATTCTCGTATCAACGCGTTAAAAACCCATGTTTAACGCTTGCATTTAACCATTACACGGGTATCATACGCGCCACTTGCCCAGATGGCGGAATTGGTAGACGCGCTAGCTTCAGGTGCTAGTGTCCGTATGGACGTGGAGGTTCAAGTCCTCTTCTGGGCACCAATCAACTTTGTGTTATCCCCTTTTCGCACGTTGATTGGTATTATCAAGTTGTTGTTCGCCCAGGTGGCGGAATTGGTAGACGCGCTAGCTTCAGGTGCTAGTGTCCGTATGGACGTGGAGGTTCAAGTCCTCTCCTGGGCACCAATCGAACACAACTCGCAAGACAAAAAATGATGCGCCCAGGTGGCGGAATTGGTAGACGCGCTAGCTTCAGGTGCTAGTGTCCGTACGGACGTGGAGGTTCAAGTCCTCTCCTGGGCACCATAGAACTGTGCCTTGCATCATTCAGTCGCTTAAATTACTCACTTATTGATAGCGCCCAGGTTTTTTAGCCACTTCCTCCAGCGCCCAGCCGTCGGTGCTGACCTCGCTTTCCAAGACACTCTCTACTTCGTCATTCAGCTCGGGAAAGAAGTCCAAACCGGTTTGTGCTTCTACGTCGTCAATGCTGACCAGATAGGCGTCCAGCGGTTCATTGCCGCGTACGTCCTGGGGCATGATAAACGCCAGCGCTAGCGGTGCTTCATCGTGGGGCGCCACGATGATTTTGTAGAACGCTTCCGGCACTTCGACCAAGCCCACCCGGTTAAACACGTTATCCATAAAGTTCTCTGGGAAAACTGGGCCGGTAATGATTTGCAAGCGATCATACCGCGGCGCGAAATGATCCATCACGGCTTCTTCTAAACGCTGCCAGAGCTGGCGGTTTAGATTGGGCCGCTGGGGCGTCATGTTACTCATGTAAAACGTATCAAGCTGGGCGCTGCGTCCGTGAACGGCGGCAATGGCATAGTTGGGGGCAAGATGACCGCGATCATAGCCGCTGCCCGAATAGCTGTCGGTGCCCACCGGCCATATTGTTCGCCAATCGGGCCGAAAGTCGGGTCGTGAGCCAATACGCGTATCGTCAACGGCAGCGACCTGATAGCTGACCCAAAGCGGGTTGACGCGAACGTCCGACCAACCGACCAGATAGCCGTCATTGCGCAGCACGCGGTGAAACGAGGTCAGGCTAAGCGCTTCCCAGGTGGGCACGCCTTGCCAGGTATAGGCGTCTTTGTGCTGGCGTTCCTGGTACTGCCATAGCACGGTACCCAGCACCACAAACAGCACGAGAATCGCTATTCGTCTGGCCTGCCGACGCCAACCTAAGCGCAATCTAGTCACTACCACAACTCCACATCAGCGACGGTCAAGCGACGCATGGTCAAGCGACGCATGGTCAAGGGCACGTTACCAGCCGAGTGAAAACATGGTTTCCAGATCGTGGCGGGAATGTACCTGCATGGCGTTGAGCGTTTCGGTATCGCTGATACCTTCTACGGCATTGAGTCGTTCGGTGACAAGGTCGGCCAGGCTTTCAAAATCACGAGTCCGTGCGATAGCGACTAAATCGTAGCGGCCGCAGGTCGAGTACACTTCGCTGATGCCGTCGACATCCGCCAAGCGCTCCGCGACGGCCTTGACTTGGCCTTTCTCGGTATTGATTAGGATGACTGCGTTTTGCATCGCGCCCTCATGAACTGTCGGTGTTGGATATGGTCCTATAAGGGCAAGAGTATAACAGGGCCCTGGCAGCGGGCGTAATAGCGCTAAGATAGCGGCGCTAAAATAGTGACACCAAAATAGTCACTCTCTCGGCGCGACCGATTGTCGCTAACGCGTTCAGGGTATTCGCACTCCGCGAGGAGTTCCGCTAGCATGCAATTGTGCGCTTATTACATGCAGCGCTGTATAATAAATAATAGACACCGTGACACTACGTCAGCAAATGACGACAAGGAGTAACCATGGCTAACCAAAGCCGACGTGCCTTCATGCGTTCCAGCATGCTAAGCCTTGCTGCCCTGCCGCTTGGCGCGGGTATCTTGTCTAAAACAGCCTTTGCGCAAGAGTTGCCGCGGCTGGATCCTTCCGCGAGTAATGCCCAAGCGTTGAACTATGTGGAAGACGCAGCGGATGCCAGCGATCATCCTGCCTATGAAGAGGGTCAGCGCTGCGATAACTGCATGTTCTACTCCGCCGATAACGAGGGATGCCAGCTTTTCCCGGAAAATAGCGTAGAACCCGCCGGTTGGTGCCAGTCCTGGGTCGAACAGGGCTAGGCCCACTCCTCGACACCGGCAGAGACGCCATGCGCCTCTGCCCTAATGTTTTTTTCTGCCTTACCTCATTCTTCGCCTTGAGGAATTTCCTCGACAGGCCACCGGTAACGCCGCGTAACGCGCCCCTCTTCCATCGAGACCAAGTGAACGGGGAAACCCCAAAGCTTTTGCAAATGCCGAATGACAGGGTACACGCTGCGTGCCAGCGGGCGGCGGCTATCTTGGACATGATGCAGCGTGAGCGAGCGATCACCACGAATCGCGGCTTCAACGACTTGGATATTAGGCTCACGCACCGATAACGCATATTGGGTTGCCAGCGCATCGCGCACCTGCCGGTAGCCCTGTTCATTGTGAATGGCCGCCACCTCCAACATTTCCTCCTGATCATCATCGACCACTAGAAACAGTTTGTGATCACGCATCACCTTGGGTGACAGAAACTGCTGAATAAACGACTCGTCCTTAAAATTACGCATCGCAAACTCAATCGTGTCGCGCCAGGGCGAGCCGGCGATATCAGGAAACCATTCGCGGTCCTCTTCGGTGGGCGTCTCGCAGATACGCTTGATGTCCATAAAAATGGCGAAGCCCAGCGCGTAGGGGTTAATGCCGCTGTAGTAGGGGCTATCAAAGGCTGGCTGATTAATCACCGCTGCATGGGACTGTAAAAACTCAAGCATCAGACCCTCATCGACATTGCCGTCATCGTAGAGCCGGTTCATTAACGTGTAGTGCCAGAAACATGCCCAGCCTTCGTTCATTACCTGGGTTTGCCGTTGAGGATAAAAATACTGCGCCAGTTTACGCACGATGCGCACGATTTCCCGCTGCCAGGGGGCCAGCAACGGCGCATTTTTCTCAATAAAATAGAGCAGGTTTTCCTGGGGTTCGGGCGGGTAGCGCCCGCCGCTATGCAGCCCAAGCGGATCATCTTCTTCAGGCGACAAACTACCGGGCAACGATTCGCCACCTTCCGGGCTGTCGGGAATCGTGCGCCACAGCAGGTTCACCTGCGTTTGCAGATAGGCCTCGCGTTCCTCCTGGCGTTTGGCTTCTTCTTCCGCCGAAATAGGCGACGGCCGCTTGTAACGATCTACTCCATAGTTTTGTAGCGCATGGCAGGCATCCAGCAACTGCTCGACGGCCTGAACGCCGTGGCGCTCCTCGCACCGGGCAATGTACTGGCGGGCAAAGACCAGGTAATCAACGATGGACTCTGCATCCGTCCAGGTGCGGAACAGGTAATTGCCTTTAAAAAAGGAGTTGTGGCCGTAGCAGGCGTGGGCCATCACCAGCACCTGCATCATCAGAGTGTTCTCCTCCATCAGGTAAGCGATGCAGGGATTGGAATTGATAACCAACTCGTAGGCCAGCCCCATTTGGCCGCGCTTGTAAGCCTGCTCTACCGCTAAAAACTGCTTACCGAATGACCAGTGGTGGTAGCCCACCGGCATGCCGACGCTGGCGTAGGCGTCCATCATTTGCTCGGTAGTGATCAATTCAATCTGGTTCGGGTAGGTATCCAACCGGTATTCGTCAGCCAGGCGCGCAAGCTCCGCATCAAAACGCTCAAGCACGTTGAAGTTCCAATCGGAACCGGTCGCAATCGGCTTACGGGTGGCATTCATAGCGCACTCCTCAACTCAACGGGCGGTCAGCGCTGCTGGCTTAAGCGGCGCTTAAACAGTTCACGGAAGACGGGGTAGATATCCCCGGCATCGACAATTTGACGCATGGCAAATTGCTCGGGAAAGTGAGACGCCACCGTTTCATACTCCTGCCAAAGCGACTGATGATCATGCGGGGTGATTTCCACATAGGCGTAATACTGAAGCTGGGGCATCAGCTGCTTGACCAGCAGGTCACGGCACACGTTTGAATCATCATCCCAGTTGTCGCCATCGGAGGCCTGGGCGACATACAGGTTCCATTGCCCCACCGGGTAACGCTTTTCAATAATGCTGTTCACCAAAGTGAGTGCGCTGGAGACAATCGTCCCGCCGGTTTCTCGTGAGTAGAAAAACTCTTCCTCGCTGACCTCCCGAGCAGCCGTGTGGTGGCGAACAAACACAAGCTCGACTTTCTCGTAATGCTTCTCCAAAAACAGATACAGCAGTAGAAAAAAACGCTTGGCGATGTCTTTGTGGTTTTGTGTCATGGACCCTGAGACGTCCATGACACAGAACATTACCGCTTGGCTTGAGGGTTGCGGCTGCGCGGCCAATTGGTGATAACGCAGGTCGTAGGTGTCAATAAACGGCACCGCTTCAATGCGTTTTTCCAAACGCTCAATTTCTGCCTTTAGCTCGGCGATTCGGGCCGGATTGCGCAGCACGGAGTCTTTGCGCTCTTCAGCCTCGAGCGCTTGCTGGGCTTCTTTCAGGGCTCGCTTAATCGGGGCACGCATGGCGATCCGGCGCGCATACGCCTCGCGCATCGAACGGGTAATACTGATGCGCGAAGGTACCCCGTCACGCGCCAGCCCCGCTCTAACCATTTTGATTTCCTGCAGTGACTTGAGCGGTTTACGCTGCAAGTGAGGAAGTTCCAGCCCATCAAAGACGAACTCCAAGAACTCCTCGCGGCTCAGAGTGAAAGCGAATTCGTCGGTGCCCTCTCCTTGATTGGAAGCACCGCCTTCGCCCGACCCACCACTTCCTCCCTGGCCAGGCGGGCGGCGGATCTTATCCCCCGCCAGGAACTCTTTATTGCCAGGCGATACGATTTCGCGTGCGCCCCCCGGCCCATGTTGAAACACCGGTTCGGAGATATCCTTGGTAGGGATCGAAATCTTCTCGCCCCGCTCCATATCGGTGATCGAGCGGCGGTTAACCGCCTCCTCTACCGAACGCTTGATGTGTTTACGATAGCGCTCCAGAAAGCGCTGTCGGTTGACCGCGCTCTTGTGCTTGGCGTTGGGCCTGCGATCGATGAAGTAGGTCATAAGACCTCCTTAGCTCTTGTCTAAAGCGCCAGCCACTACTGAGACTTGCGCACGCGCAGGTACCATTCTGACAATAGCCGCACCTGTTTTTCGGTGTAGCCACGATCCACCATCCGCGCGACGAAATCTTCGTGCTTTTTCTGGTCCGATTTGGACGCCTTGGCATTGAAAGAGATTACCGGCAACAGCTCTTCGGTATTGGCGAACATCTTATGCTCGATGACGCCTTTGAGCTTTTCGTAGGACTGCCAGCTGGGGTTCATGCCGTTATTCTGCGCACGCGCGCGCAGCACAAAGTTGACCACTTCGTGGCGGAAGTCTTTGGGGTTGGAGATACCCGCCGGCTTCTCGATTTTTTCCAGATCTTCGTTGAGTGCCTGGCGGTCGAGCAATTCACCAGTCTCGGGGTCGCGGTATTCCTGATCCTGAATCCAGAAGTCCGCATAGGTGACGTAGCGGTCAAAAATATTTTGCCCGTAGTCGCTGTAGGACTCGAGATAGGCGGTCTGGATCTCCTTGCCGATAAACTCGACATAGCGCGGTGCCAGAAACTCCTTGATAAAGCCAATGTAGCGTTCAAAGGCTTCAGAGGGTAGCTGCTCACGTTCCAACGCCTGTTCCAGCACGTACAGCAAATGCACTGGGTTAGCCGCCGTTTCCGTGCCATCAAAGTTGAACACCTTGGAGAGAATCTTAAACGCAAAGCGGGTTGATAGCCCCTGCATACCTTCATCCACCCCGGCGGCGTCGCGGTATTCCTGAATCGACTTGGCACGCGGGTCGGTATCCTTGAGATTTTCGCCGTCGTAGACGCGCATCTTCGAATAGATACTCGAGTTTTCGGGCACTTTCAGCCGCGAAAGCACCGAAAATTGCGCCAGCATGCGTAGCGTATCCGGCGCGCAGGGCGCGGCATTAAGCGACGAGTCTTCAAGCAGCTTCTGGTAAATCTTGATTTCTTCGGTGACCCGCAGGCAATAAGGCACCTTGACGATATACACCCGGTCAAGAAACGCCTCATTGTTGCGGTTATTGCGAAACGCCTGCCACTCGGATTCGTTGGAGTGGGCAAGAATGACACCGTCAAAGGGAATCGCCCCCATGCCTTCGGTGGGGTTGTAGTTGCCCTCCTGGGTGGCCGTTAACAGCGGATGCAGCACCTTGATGGGTGCCTTGAACATCTCGACGAACTCCATCAGCCCCTGGTTGGCGCGGCATAGCCCGCCGGAGAAGCTGTAGGCATCGGGGTCATCCTGGGAATAGAGTTCGAGCTGGCGGATATCGACCTTGCCGACCAGAGACGAGATATCCTGGTTATTTTCATCCCCCGGCTCGGTTTTGGAGATCGCAATCTGGTTCAGCCGCGAGGGATAAAGGCGCACTACCCGGAACTGAGAAATATCGCCGCCGTACTCTTTCAAACGCTTGGCCGCCCAGGGCGACATGACACTTTTGAGGTAACGCGGAGCAATGCCGTACTCTTTTTCGAGCAGCTCACCGTCTTCTTCGGGAGAAAATAATCCCAATGGTGATTCGTATACCGGCGAGTCTTTAATGGCATAGAACGGGATACGTTCCATTAACAGTTTGAGACGCTCCGCCAGGGACGATTTGCCGCCCCCCACCGGACCCAGCAGGTAGAGTATCTGCTTGCGCTCCTCAAGCCCCTGCGCCGCATGGCGGAAGTAGGACACAATCTGCTCGATGGCTTCTTCCATGCCGTGAAACTCGGCAAACGCCGGGTAGCGCCGAATCACCTTATTGGAAAAAATGCGCGAGAGACGCGAATCTTTAGCGGTGTCGATGACCTCAGGCTCACCAATCGCCTCCAGCATGCGCTCGGCAGCGCTGGCATAAACCTTAGGGTCACGACGGCATAGCGCCAAATATTCCTCAAGGCTCATGTCTTCTTGCTGAACGCGGGCAAAACGGTCTTGAACGTGATCAAAGATGCTCATGGAACTCTCCTGTAGCCCAACCCCAGGCAGTCACCGTCAAGCAGCCAATGTCAAAACGGTGTGCCCAACAGAGGTGTCGCTTATCAGCATAGTCAGCATTAGCAAAATGTGATGACTCAAACTTCAACGCTAACGCATTAATTCTATGAGCGTACAGAAGGTAGATTAGTTGCGTTGACAGACCCAACGCACAGCGCCGCCAGGACGGCGGCACTAGAGACTCCAAACGGCCCGATAACCCTTTGCGGGGCGCTGCGAAACCAGCCATGGCGAATAGCCCCCCGCTATGGGTTAGTTCAGAGCAAATTCATCATAAAGTGCTTTAATACGTGCTATTCAAGCACTTTCTGGATATCCGCCAGCAGTTGGTCGAGCAATTCAACGGTGGTGTTCCAGGCGCAGACAAACCGTGCACCACCGGCGCCAATAAAGGTATAAAAGGTCCAGTCTCTGGCTTTCAACGCTTCAATGGCATGGGGCGGCAATTCAACGAAGACGCTGTTGGCTTGCGTCGGAAACATCAGCGATACACCGGGTAACGACTGCAGTCCGTCGGAAAGATAACGCGCCATAGCATTGGCGTGCTGAGCGTTGGTTAACCAGGCGCCGCTTTCCAGCAGACCTAGCCAGGGTGCCGAAATAAACCGCATTTTAGAGGCCAATTGCCCCGCCTGCTTGCAGCGGTACGAAAAGTCTTCGGCCAGCTCGCGGTTGAAAAACAGGATGGCCTCGCCAAACGCTAAGCCATTTTTGGTACCCGAGAAGCACAGCGCGTCAACGCCGACCTGCCAGGTCAACTCAGCCGGGGTGGCGTCCAAACTGGCACAGGCGTTAGCAAACCGCGCGCCGTCCATGTGCAGACGCAGATCGTACTTATCCGCCATGGCGCGGATGGCCAACAGCTCCTCTCGGGAATAAACCGTGCCGACTTCAGTCGCCTGGGTTAGCGAAATGACCTTGGGCTTGGGGTAGTGAATATCGCTGCGCTTAGTGACCAGCGCTTCAATGCCTTCTGGCGTCAGCTTACCGTTAGCGCCCGGGGAGGTTAGCAATTTTGCGCCGTTGGAGAAAAACTCGGGGCCACCGCACTCATCGGTTTCAATGTGTGCCAACTCGTGGCAGATCACACTGTGGTAGCTACGCCCCATCGCGGACAGTGCCAGTGAGTTGGCAGCAGTACCGTTGAACACAAAAAACACGTCGCAATCGTAGTCGAACATATCGCGAAAGCGATCGGCGGCTCGCGCCGTCCAACGGTCGTTGCCGTAGGCCAAGTCATCGGCTTGATTGGCTTCCAGCAGATACTGCATGGCCTCCGGGCAGATACCGGAGGTGTTATCACTGGCTAAAAATCGGGGGGTACACTCCGAGGTCATGGCGATAATCCTTGTGGGTAATCCTCTTTATCTGACGGTCTTGCAGCGTGGGCTGGGTGCCACCCACGACGTTAGCGACTCGTTAGACTTAATAACTAGGTCGCTCATCAGTCTATCGCCATTTCAACGTTATAAGGAAGCCGCCAACCGAGTTCCCTGATCAATAGCGCGCTTAGCATCCAGCTCAGCGGCTTCATCAGCGCCACCAATCACGTGCACGCGGCCGCCAGCCTGTTCCAGCGGCGAGATCAGATCGCGCACTGACTCCTGGCCCGCGCAGACCACGATGGATGCCACGGCGAGCACCTGCTCTTCGCCATCACGGCGGATATGCAGGCCTTCATCGTCGATTTTGAGATATTCACAGCCGGTGAGCGTTTTGACGCCACGTTGCTTGAGCGAGGCGCGATGCACCCAGCCGGTTGTTTTGCCCAGGTATTTACCCGGCTTGGAGGTTTTACGCTGCAGCATGACAATTTCCCTTGGAGAGGCTGGCGGCGCAGGTACTTTCAAACCGCCCCGCTCGCCCACCGCCAGGTCTACGCCCCACTCATCGCACCAGGCGGCAAGGTCAAGCGTAGGATGCCCCTGGTGGGCCAAAAGCTCAGATACATCAAAGCCGATCCCCCCCGCGCCAATCACCGCGACCGTCGGGCCGACACGCTCAGGCTGCTCAATGGCCTCGGCGTAGCTCAGCACACTTGGATGGTCAGCGCCGGGTAACGTCAGCTCGCGGGGCATCACGCCGGTGGCGATCACCACCTCGTCAAACTCGGCCAGCGCGTCGACCGTGGCGGTGGTGTTCAAACGCACCTCCACGGCGTGTTTGTCGAGCATCACGCGAAAGTAACGCAGCGTTTCGTTAAATTCTTCCTTGCCGGGGATTTTGCGGGCGTAGTTGAACTGCCCACCAAGCTCGCCGCGGCGCTCAAACAACACCACTTTGTGGCCACGGCTGGCGGCGGCCACGGCTGTGGCAAGGCCAGCAGGTCCGCCGCCGACGACCGCTACGCGCTTCGCTTTCTGAGCAGGCGTAAGCGTAACTTCTGTTTCATGGCAGGCTCTGGGGTTCACTAAACAAGACGTCAGTTTGCCCGCAAAGGTGTGATCCAAACACGCTTGGTTACAGGCGATACAGGTGTTGATCTCGTCGGCCAGGCCTTGCTCGGCTTTAAGAATCCATTCCGGGTCGGCAAGAAACGGACGCGCCATCGACACCATATCGGCATGCCCCTCGGCGAGCACCCGCTCAGCCACGTCGGGCATGTTGATGCGGTTAGTGGTGATGAGCGGAATCGCAAGCGACGCTTTCATTCGCTTGGTCACTTCGCTGAACGCCGCTCGTGGCACGCTGGTCACGATGGTCGGTACTCGCGCTTCATGCCAGCCAATGCCAGTGTTAATAACATCGGCCCCTGCCGCTTCGATCGCTTTACCTAGCGCAACGACTTCCTCCCAAGAGCTGCCTTCTTCTACCAAATCAATCATTGATAGACGGAAGATAACCAAAAACGCATCGCCCACGGCGGCACGAATTCGCTTGACGATTTCGATGGGAAAGCGAACCCGCCGCTCGAAATCACCGCCCCATTGATCATCGCGCTGATTGGTGCGCTGGCAGATAAACTGATTGATCAAATAGCCTTCGGAGCCCATGACTTCAACGCCGTCATAGCCCGCCTGCTGAGCAAGCCTCGCGCAGCGCACGTAGTCGACGATTTGCTGCTCGACCTCATCACTGGTCAGCGCGCGGGGCGTGAAGGGATTAATAGGTGCCTGAATCGCCGAGGGCGCCACTAACTCAGGGGAGTAGGCATAGCGGCCTGCGTGGAGAACCTGCATACATAAATGCCCGCCCTCTGCATGGACAGCATCCACCACCTGACGATGTTCCGCTAGCTGCGACGTATCAGTTAGCGCATTAGCCCCCTGAAACACCGCCCCCTCGGTATTGGGGGCAATCCCCCCGGTGACGATCAGGCTGACCCCGGCGCGTGCTCGTTCAGCATAAAACGTCGCTAGCCGCTCGAAGCCATTGGGCGCCTCTTCCAAATTGGTGTGCATGGAGCCCATCAAGACCCGATTCGGCAGCGTTAAATGCCCCACTGTTATCGGACGGAATAGATGCGGATAAGCAGGCGCACGAGTCATCACGGTTCTCCAGGGTATTATTCGAACATTATTCAAACAAGCGTATGACATCCCGGCCGTCACGTATACCCCCTGTTTTGATGACAGGTTATCGTGACTGGTTCTGGTGTCAGGTTCTTGTGAAAGGGTCTTGCCCACCATGCGAAAGGGCGTCACATTACCCGGCTAACGATAAGGAACCGCTGCTATGCGCTTGATGTATTTTTTGCCGCCGCTCGCCACCGTGCTTATCTGGTCGGGGAACATGACTATTAATCAGTTAACCGTGGGCGCCATCGCCCCCAGCAGCATTGCGTTTTTACGCTGGCTGCTGGCGTTAGTGGTTATGACACCATTTGTACTGCCCGCGGCGCTGCGTCACCGTGAGGAAATCCGCCGCCACTGGCCAAAGCTTGCCCTATTGGGTTTATTGGGCATGGGCCTATGGCAGGGTCTGGCTTACGTGGCCGCCGAAACCACCACCGCGACGAATATGGGCATATTGGCGGCGATGGTCCCACTACTGACCGTGCTGTTGAGCGCTTTGATTCTGCGCGAGCCGCCGACCCGCGGTGGCGTGCTAGGTGGCGTATTAGCGTTTATCGGTGTCACCGTTCTGCTGGGTCGAGGCAACCCGCTTTCGCTATTACAGCTTGAGGTTGCCTATGGCGACGCGCTGATGGTAATGGCCGCCACCTGCTATGCGCTGTACGGCGTAATGCTAAAGCGCTGGTCGATGAATTTACCGCCCTGGGTAATGCTCTACGCGCAGGTCTGCTTTGCCGTGCTGTTGCTGCTGCCGCCTTATTTGATGGGGCCCATGACGCCTGTGGATAGCCAAAATATTGGACTGATCCTGTATGCGGGCATTCCAGCATCGATTATTACCACCTTTCTGTGGATGCGTGCTGTTCGTCAAATTGGCGCTAGCCAAGCGAGTATTTTCATCAACCTAATGCCATTGTTTAGCGCGCTGATTGCCATGGCCTTTTTGGGTGAACGAGTGGCGGGATTCCACTTTATCGGCGGGCTATTAATTTTGGCTGGCGTCATCATGGCGCAAACGCTGACCCAGCCCTTAGCACCTCGCAAGGTATCGCAGAGTAAAACGAGCAGTGCCAAGCAATGATACAATGACGCGACTTATTTCTACTGCCGGGAATCCTTAAACATGTCCCTAGAAGAACTGCACCTTAACCTGCGTAACTTATCGAGCGATGATTACGAGCAGCTCAAGACGTTAATGGATGCGGTGTATCACGATATTGGGGGTGCCTGGCCCAAGCTCACCATCGACAAACTGATTCAAGAGTTTCCCGATGGCCAAATCGCTATCGAGGACGATGGGATATTGGTAGGCGTAGCGCTAACCGTTCAGGTGGATTACGACGAGTTCTCAAACCCGCACAAGTACGACGACCTGATCGGCCATCGTGAGATCATCCGTAACGACCAAGACGGCGATGCCATGTACGGGCTGGATGTACTGATTCATCCCGACTACCGTGGCTACCGCTTGGGACGCCGCCTTTACGAGGCGCGTAAAGAGCTATGCCGCTCGCATAACCTGCGCGCTATTCTGGCGGGTGGCCGCATTCCCGAATATCACCAGCATGCCGATGAGCTTTCACCGGCCCAATACATCGACAAAGTCTCACGTAAAGAGATTTACGACCCGATTTTGTCGTTCCAGCTGGCTAACGATTTTCAGGTAAAGCGCCTGTTACGTAAGTACCTGCCGGAAGACGAGCAGTCGCGTGGCTACGCGACGCTGCTGGAATGGAACAACATTCTGTTTGAGCCTGCCGAGAGCGTCCTGGATACCCGTCCCACCCAAGTGCGAGTTGGTGCGGTGCAGTGGCAAATGCGCGAATTTTCGTCTGTAGAAGCCGCGCTTCAGCAGATCGAATACTTCGTGGATGCCCTCTCGGACTACCAAAGTGACTTTGCCGTGTTCCCGGAGTTGTTCAATGCGCCGCTAATGGGGCTGCAAGACCGCGAGGCTCAGCAGGACCAAATGGGTGCCATTCGCTTTTTGGCAGGCTTTACCGAGCGCTTTACTACCGAGCTTGCGCGAATGGCGGTCTCCTACAACATTAACATTGTCGGCGGCTCCATGATTGAAGTTCGCGATGATGACCGGCTTTATAACGTTGCCTACCTGTTCCATCGCGACGGCAGCGTCGAGAAGCAATCTAAACTGCATATCACTCCCCAGGAACGCCGTGACTGGGTCATAGAAGGCGGCGACGACCTTCAGGTATTCGATACCGACGCTGGCCGCGTGGGTATTTTGATTTGCTACGACGTGGAATTCCCGGAGCTGGGCCGCCTACTTGCCGACCAGGACATGGACATTCTGTTTGTGCCGTTCTGGACCGACACCAAAAATGGCTACCTTCGCGTGCGCCACTGCGCCCAAGCACGGGCCATCGAAAACGAGTGTTACGTCGTGCTATGTGGCAGCGTGGGTAACCTGCCGTCGATCGAGAACCTGGATATCCAGTACGCGCAATCGGCGGTATTTTCTCCGTCGGACTTTGCCTTCCCTCACGATGCAGTGCTGGCGGAAACAACGCCTAATACTGAGATGATCTTCTTCTCGGACTTAGACCTAACCCGCCTGACGGTGGTACGAGCCGAAGGCTCGGTAACCAATCTGAAAGATCGCCGCAAGGATCTCTTTGACCTGCGCTGGCGCGACTGGTCGTGGAAGTCAGGTGCCAACCTCGACGACTAAGCAATTAATCAGGCCAGACAAGGTGCCTGGGCACCCGCCCCTTGGCATCAAACGTTACGCCTTCATCGCGCAACTTTTGATGCTGGCGGGCTGCCCCGCCGTGGTCGGCGAGCTTTAGCGAAGCGGCAATGACCCGGTGCCAGGGCAACTGATGGCCATCGGGCAAATGACGCATGGCCGACCCCACCATGCGTGGTGTCGCGCCTTCCGTCATTGCGGCAATACGCCCATACGTCGTGACCCGCCCCGCCGGTATTTGATCGACAATGGTGTAGATCTGTTCGAGCAGTTCTGGCCGGGGCATGGTAGGACCTCCTTCTGGGCAGGAATTATGGCTCGTCGTTACGAGCGGGCCACGCTTTAAGATACATAGTTTTCGCCATATAAGACGGTGTTAGTTAGTCAGAAGAACTGACTAAATCGCCTTTTGCAACCACTGCCATACGACCTCGGCGTCTTCACTCACCTGCCGACGACTAGGCCTTACCAGCCAGAAACGCTCTTCGCTTGGAACGCTGATCGAAAACGGCGCCACGAGATCATCGCGCTGTTCAAGCAAGCGCCGATGCGTCAGGGCAACGCCGCCACTCTGACTAGCTAGCGCCAGCGTTATGACCTGGTTATCACAGGTCAACGCATGGCAATGCGGCTCCAAATGCGCCACGCCTGCGGTTTGCAACCACCCCGGCCACCCAACTCCAAAGCCCACCGCATGCAACAGCGTGTGTCCGGCCAGATCGCTGGGGGAAGTCAGCGTTCTCGCGATATCGGGCGAACATACCGGCAATAGCTGCTCATTCCCAAGCGGCCACATCTCGACGCCGCTCCACTCACCTCGCCCGTAACGAATTTCGATATCTGCCCCCTCCGGGCCAAAATCATCGGGCCAAATAGCACTCACCAGGCGCAGCGATATGTGAGGGCACTGACGATGCAATTGAATCAACCTCGGCGCTAGCCACGACTGCTGAATCACGGGCGTTGAACGCAGCGTTACCGGCTGTTCACTGGTCACGCCGAAAACCTCCGATGTGCCCTCGCTGATACGTGCAAAGGCATCGTGAATACTGGGTAACCACGCCTGACCGGCAGGGGTTAGCGTCAGGCTGCGGGCATGCCTGACGAACAGCTTCTGCCCCACGCGATCCTCCAACAGCCGAATACGCTGGCTGATCGCCGCCTGCGTCACCCCCAGTTCGTTACCCGCGGCGGTAAAGCTGAGTGTTCGCGCGGCAGATTCAAAGGCTTGTAACCATAATAGCGGTGGCAACTGGCTCATGAAAAAGCAACCTATAAGCTGAGTGAGGTCTTAGGGGTCAGATTAATCGTTTGTCACTGCCAATGCGACTGCCCATCCTAGCAAGACGTAATTGAGTCAATGCCGGGAGAAAATCATGAACAGTGCCGTTTTCGCTGAAGAGCAACGTCAGGCGCCCCAAATGGGTGAATTAGCCCCCTATCAGGACGGCCCATCGCTGACTGAGGCGGTGTCCACCGATGAGGGTGTTCATCTGACATGGCAGGATGGCCAGCACACCACCCTACCGCTGCTGTGGCTTCGCGATCATTGCGCCTGTCCTGCCTGCCGGCACCCGCAAACCCGCGAACGTCTGTACCTACCGCTTGATGATATCAGCGACACACCGGCGATCGAGCTCGCGGGGGGGCATCTCTACCTGACGTGGCAGGATGGCCACGTGAGCGCTTATCATGGCGGCTGGCTTTACCAGCGTCGCCCGGAAGCCGAGATCCCCACGGCCGTTCCATCGCCTGCCCCCTGGCGCGACCAGTTCACCCCCGAGCGCATCCGCCATGCCGACTTCTTGACGCCCGAGGGCGAAAAAGCCTGGCTGACCGCCATGCTGCGCGATGGCCTGGCGTTAATCACTGAGGGCCCGCTGGTTGAGGAAGAAGTCAGCCGTCTGGCGGAGCGTATCGGCCCGCAACGGGCGACCAACTTTGGTTCACGCTTCGATGTGCGCTCGAAACCCAACCCCAACAATGCCGCCTACACGGCCGTCGGCCTGCCGCTGCACATCGATCTGCCTAACTGGCGCCAGCCACCCGATATTCAACTGCTCTACTGCCTGCAGAACGAAGCCAGCGGCGGCGAATCGCTGTTTGCCGATGGCGCCCGCGTGGTCAATGCCCTACGCCAACAGGATCCAGAAGCCCTGAAAGTGCTAAGCGAAACCACCATCGATTTTCGCTTTCAGGATGACACCCACGATATTTCCGTGCGGGCACCCGTCATCAAGCTTGACGATGACGGCCAGCTCGTTGAAATACGCCTTAACAACTGGATTCGCGACACGCTGCACCTCCCCGCGCCCAAAATGGCGGCCTGGTACCGCGCCTACCGCGTTTTGTGGCAGCTGTTTCACAGCGAAGCGCACCAGCTCGAATTTACCTTATTACCTGGCCAAATGGTGGCGTTCGATAACCGCCGAGTTCTGCACGGGCGTCGTGAGTTCGACCCCAACAGCGGCGCACGCCATTTACAGGGCACCTATCTAGACCGAGACATGCTTGCCTCTAAGCTGCGCGTCCTCGCGCGCAGTGCCTAGGGTTCGTCTGAAAAATATAACGAGCATGCATTGATAATAAACCCAGCAAGGAGATCCTATGACACACCTAAAACCTCTCGCCTCGAGCATCGCACTGGCCAGCGCTGCGCTGTTGGCTTCATCGGTCCATGCCGATGAGCAGACGCTCGACTTTGGGGTGCCCGCCTGGCCCGGCATTACCGTCAAGTCCGAAATCGCCGAACAGTTGCTTAACCCATTGGGTTACGAGACGAGCACCCAAGAAATCGGCTTACAGGTGATTTATCAGGGGATCGAAAGTGGCGATATCGACGCCTTTCTAGGCGCCTGGCTACCTGCCCAGCGGGACATGTTTAACCCGCGTAAAGAGTCAGGCGTATTGGTCGATGTCGCCAATAACGTTGATGGCGCCCAGATGACCCTGGCGGTTCCCGAGTACCTCTATGAGAATGGCCTGCAAAGCTTTGCCGACCTTGATGACTATCGTGATCAGTTGGATGGCAAAATTCACGGCTTTGGTGCTGGCTCAGCAGCCAGCGAAATCCTTAATGACGCCATTGATAACGACACCTGGGAGCTTGGCGACTGGCAACTGGTAGACACCAGCGAAGTCGCCATGTTGTCCGCCGCCCGCGATGCGATTTCCCGCGAAGAGCCTATTGTGTGGGTTGGCTGGACGCCGCACTGGATGAACCTTGAGCTGCCGATGCGCTATCTCGACGACGAGGAAGACCTGTTCGGCGAGAACAATGGCGAAAGCGAAGTGCTCACACTATTACGTGCGGACTACGCGGACGCCACACCAAACGCCGTCACGTTCTTTGAGCAGTTTACGTTCACCGCCGAAGAGCAAAGCTGGATGATTCAGCAGTTCGGCCTGGAAGAGCGCGAATTGGAAGACGTTGCCGAGCAGTGGATCAACGAAAATCCTGAGCGCGTAGAGGCGATGCTTGCCGATGTGACCACCACCGACGGTGACCCTGCCTGGCCTGTTATTGAGGCCCAGATTAACGACTGAGGGTTTTCGCCATTAGCCATCAGCGGCTTGGTTCGCTGGTGGCTACCCCATTAATCGAACGACTGTCCGTTGAGAGTGGCCAATACGCGACGCGTACCGCCTTGCTCGCGATGCTCGCCCAGCCAAATGCCTTGCCACGTTCCCAGCGCCAGACGGCCATTGCGCACAGCCAGCGACAGTTGTGTCCCCATTAGGGACGCAACCACATGCGCGGGCATGTCATCAGGCCCTTCCAAGGTGTGCCGAAAATAGTCCAACCCCCCCGGCACCAGCCGTCGCATAAAGGCATCTAAATCGTGGCGAACATCCGGGTCGCTATTTTCATTGAGGGTCAGCGAAGCCGAGGTATGCAGCAACTGCAAGTGCAAAAGCCCTATCTGACATTCCGCCAGCCAAGGCAACGCCTCGTCCACCTCGTGGGTGATAAGATGAAATCCTCGTGGCCGCTCGGATAAATGAATCTCCTCTTGGTGCCACATAACTCCCACCCTATAGTCAGGTATACGTCTATCTATGCATTGTTATGGGCAATAGACGAATTAGCAAACCTCAGCCACTCAAGGAGTAAGCGATGTTAAAACCATGGAAAGTGGTGCTAAGTAGTGTCGTGTTGGCGGGTTGTACGGGTATTCCTGAGGGCACCCAACCGGTTACAGGCTTTGAGCTTGATCGCTATTTAGGCCAGTGGTATGAAATCGCCAGGCTGGATCATTCCTTCGAAGAAGGACTTCAATGTGTCACGGCAAATTACAGCCTTCGCAAGGACGGCGGCGTCAAGGTGATTAATCGCGGCTACAACCCTGAGGAACAAGCCTGGGATGAAGCCGATGGGCGCGCTTATTTCATCGACGATGACGATGTAGGCCGACTAAAGGTCAGCTTCTTTGGCCCCTTCTACGGTGGCTACAATATTCTGGAGTTGGATGACGATTACCAATGGGCACTGGTATCAGGCCCCAACCGTGATTACCTGTGGATTCTGTCTCGCACCCCGGACATGGACGGCGAGTTAGAAAAACGCTTGCGCAAGCGGGCTGCCGAACTTAACTTTCCTACCGAGGAGCTGATTGATGTCGACCACGGTGACGCATGCCCGGAGCCCTAGCAGGCCCGTCAAACACCTCATGTCAGTGGCAACGGCGGCACCCTATCGGCCATTTCCTGCTGTAAGTAGTCGATAAAGGCACTGATGCGTAGCGGAAGATGGCGGCGGTGTTCGAAGACCGCGTAGAAATCCGCGCGTACCCCTTGCCAGCCGGGGAGCAGGGGGAGAAGCGCGCCGCTGGCAAGGTGCTCATTGACATCCCACCAGGAACGCAGCATCACACCATGGCCTTCAAGCGCCAGGCGGGTAATCACTTCACCATCGTTGCTCGCGAGGCGTCCACTGACCTTCACCGATTGCCCACTGCCAGGGGCGTTACAACGCTCAAACCGCCACAGCGGAAAGTCGCTGTCGTTTTCGCGGATGACCAGGCAGCGATGTTGGGTCAGGTCGGCAGGCGTGGTCAATGGTGGCATGCCCTTCACATACACTGGCGACGCACATAGCACCCGGCGATTGGCCAGAAGACGCCGTGCCACCAGGCGCGAGTCCGGCGGCTCGCCAATGCGAATTCCCACGTCAAAGCCATGGTCGCTCAAATTGAGCGGAAAGTTGGTCAGCTCCAGCCAGCTTTCTATCGCCGGGTGCTCAGCACAAAAAGCTGACAACAAGGGCGCTACATGGCGCCGGCCAAAGCCAAAGGTGGCGTTGACTCGCAATCGTCCGCTCAGCGCCTGGCTTGCGGTCTCACCTAGGTCGTTCTCCAGTTCATTCAACTCATCAAGAATCAGCGCCCCACGGGAAAGATAGCGCTCGCCCTCGGCGGTCAGGGTCAACCGCCGCGTGGTTCGTGCAGCCAGCACGACGCCAAGCCGCGACTCCATGTGTTTCAACCGCTTGCTGACAGCAGAGAGTGACAGCCCCAGATCGCGGGCCGTGGCGGTCAGGCTGCCCGCCCGTGCAAGCTGCTGAAAGAACGCCAGGTCATCGAGTGGGGACATTAATTCTTCACTTTTAGGCAACAATAGCTTGAATAATAGCCTGATTATCTCCCAGCTAATAGAGGCTACACTCATCAAACAATGCGTCTAAATCCAACGAAAACACCGATCAGATAAGGAGTCCCCATGGCCCATCGTATTGCCGTGATCGCCGGCGACGGCATTGGTACCGAAGTCATGCCTGAGGGTGTTCGTGCCCTGGAAGCCACCGCCAAGCGCTTTAATATTGATCTTGAATTCACCACTTTTGAGTTTGGCAGCTGCGACTATTATCTCGAGCACGGCAGCATGCTACCGGAAGACTGGTTCGATCAGCTAAAAGGCTTTGATGCGCTGTTTTACGGGGCGGTGGGCTGGCCTGACAAGGTACCAGACCATATTTCGCTGTGGGGCTCGCTGCTCCAGTTCCGCCGCCGCTTTGATCAGTACATCAACCTGCGGCCGTGTAAGTTAATGCCCGGTATCAAAAGCCCGCTGGCTGGCCGCGAACCTGGCGATATCGATTTTTACGTGGTGCGTGAGAATACCGAGGGCGAGTATTCAAGCGTTGGCGGCAAGATGTTTGAAGGCACCGACCGTGAAGTGGTCATTCAAGATACGGTGATGACCCGCACCGGCGTCGACCGCGTCCTCAAATACGCCTTCGATTTGGCCCAGACGCGCCCGCGCAAAAAGCTTACCTCGGCCACCAAATCCAACGGTATTTCCATCACCATGCCTTACTGGGACGAGCGCGTGGTTGAAATGGCGAAAAGCTATCCGGAAATTGCCGTGGATAAATTTCATATCGACATCTTAACGGCCAATTTTGTGCTGCATCCGGACTGGTTCGATGTGGTGGTGGGCAGCAACCTGTTCGGCGATATTCTCTCCGACTTAGGCCCTGCCTGTACCGGCACTATCGGCATTGCGCCTTCGGCCAACATCAACCCGGAAGGTCACTTCCCCAGCCTGTTTGAGCCGGTTCACGGCAGCGCGCCGGATATTGCCGGCAAAGGCCTCGCCAACCCCATCGGTCAAATCTGGTCCGGCGCGATGATGCTCGAGCACCTGGGCTATAAAGAAGCCAGCGACGCCATGGTCACGGCCATAGAAGCGGTACTCAGCGCAGGCGATAGCCAAGTGCTCACCCGCGATGTTGGCGGGCAAGGCTCCACGACAAGTCTCGGTAAGGCCATTGCCAACGCTATTGGGTCGCGCTGACGGTATTGCACTAACCAATACACATAGGCATTCGCTTCGTATTTTGGCTGCCCGGTTGAAGCTAACCAGGCAGCCAATGTATGTTTTTTGACTTCTTATGTTCTACATTTTCCTGAGAGTGACTGAAACATCGGTTTCACGTCACTCATAACAACGCTCTCAAACAATAATCAGGATAATGCTATGAAACTTGGACGCCGTCAGTTTCTTTCGGCAACGGCTACTCTCGCCGCTGTCGGCACATCACCTCAGCTTTTTGCCTTACAGACCTCACAAAGCGCCACCCCTGACCGTTACCCGATTGATGCCTGGAAGGTCGAGGACAAACGCTTCAGTGACTACATGATTTTTAATAGCCCTTTGGAGCGTCATTGGAGCGAAGGGCTATGGACAGAAGGACCCGCTTGGAACGCTGTAGGGCGTTACGTCGTATTCAGCGATATACCTCGTGCCAAACAGATGCGCTGGGACGAAGCCACCGGCCAAGTCAGCGTTCTGAGAAATAATGTCGGCCACTCTAACGGCAATACCTTCGATCACCAGGGCAGGCTAATCTCATGCGAACACTACCCAGCACGTGTTTTACGCTACGAATGGGACGGCAGCACAACAGTGCTTGCCGAGCGCTATCAGGGAAAACCACTCAATGCGCCCAATGATGTGGTGGCTTTGCCTTCCGGTGGCGTGATCTTTACCGATCCAGGCTATGGCGCCCACTTCGACTATGAGGGCAAGAAACGTGACCTAGAGCTTGAGACAGCGATCTATTACGTCGATGATAATCTCGATGAACCCATCATGCTGACCGATGATATTCACAAGCCAAATGGCATTGTATTGACACCAGATGGCGAAGGATTCTACGCAAGTGATAGTGCCCCCACCCATTTCGATGAGCCAGCTCGAATCATTCGCTGGACCCTTGGCGAGGATGGTCGCAGCGCCAGTGATCGAAAAGTGATCGTTACTAGCGAAGATACGATTTTCGACGGTATGACCTGCGATATGGATGGCAATATTTGGTCAAGTGCCAACGGCGGCGAGGGCATCGACGGGGTGGTGGTCTTCTCATCCGAAGGTGACCTGCTGGGGCGGGTCTTGTTGCCGGAGGTCTGTTCTAACGTATGTTTCGTTGGCCAGGATCGTAACCGACTCTTCATGACTGCCAGCCAATCCGTCTACACCATCTATACGGCAGCTCTTGGTGCGTAGCCAATAGTTATAACGCTAGCGCAAACTGAAAAAGCCTCGCCGGACGACGCCGGCGAGGCTTTTTAATCACTGGTTAAAACAGATTAACTAGCCAGTTTGGCCGCAATGCCAGCGACATGCTTGCCCTGGAAGCGGGCGATTTTCAGCTCGCGTTCATCCGGCTGGCGAGAGCCGTCGCCACCGGCGAGCGTCGCAGCGCCGTAGGGCGTGCCGCCGCTTACCTTGGAAATATCGAACTGCTCTTCAAGCCCGTAACCAATCGGCACGATCACCATGCCGTGATGGGCCAGCGTGGTCCAGGTAGACGTGATGGTCATTTCATCGCCACCGCCGGTGCCGGTAGAGGTAAACACGCTCGCCACCTTACCTCGCAACGCGCCCTTGGCCCATAGGCCGCCGGTTTGGTCGAGGAAGGTACGCATTTGGCCCGCCATGTTGCCAAAGCGCGTGGGGGTACCGAAGATAATTGCGTCGTAGTCGGCAAGCTCCTGAGGCGAGGCTTCAGGAGTGGTGAAATCCTGCTTGCCACCGGCATTTTTGAAAGCCTCTTCCGGCATGGTTTCGGGCACACGCTTGACGGTGACTTCTACGCCGTCAACACGCTTTGCGCCCTCGGCAACAGCGGCGGCCAGCGTATCGATATGGCCATACATGGAATAGTAAAGTACCAGTACTTTCGTCATTGCTCACTCCTTTGCGCCTTGATCAGCACGTTGACATGAATAGCCATACCATAGCGCAGTGGCGAGTAGAGAAAAGCGAATGTTTTCGACCGCGAGGATCGATTTCATCGACGCTCAAGTAGTTGCGCTTTGGCGAGACGCTGACTAGCTTTTATTGCACCCCCGCATCCATGGAGCCAGGAATGACAATTTTTGAAGCCCTACGCAAAGACCACGATATTCAGCGCGACTTACTAGCACGCCTGGTGGAAACCCACGGCGATAGCGACGAAAGAGAACAGCTCTATCAGCAAGTACGTGCAGAATTGAAATACCATGCCAACGCCGAAGAACGTGCGCTTTATATTCCTATGATGGAGATTGACCTAACCCAGGAAAAAGCCCGCCACAGCGTGGCGGAACACCACGAAATTGACGAAATGCTTGAGCTTCTGGACGACACCGATTTCAGCGCGACCAGCTGGCTTACCCACGCAAAAAAACTCCAGCACCTAGTGACTCATCACCTGGACGAAGAAGAACAAGAGGTGTTTCAGCTTGCTGGACGAGGCCTTAAGGACCAGCAGAAAACATCGCTGGCAGATGAATACAACGACGAGATGCAGCGCCAGCGCTCAGCCTAATCGTTGCCACAATAAAGGGCGCCCGGCACACACAATGCGCAAGTCCCGGGCGTTTTTTGTTGGTACTTTTTCAACATGCCACCGCGCTTTTTCACTCGAACGACGCCGAGGGTTGCCGGTTAAGCCGAAGATGGTAAAGGTGGGGCACGCTTATCACCTTGTTGTATTCCCAATGACACGACGCACCGTTACCTCGCGATTTTTTCTCGTTGACGCCGTTATTCGTCACGAGGAGCCAGCATGCTAAACGAGTGGCTGGACTGGACACTTGATGACCAGTGCGATACCCCACGGCAGGGTACCTTTGCCAGCGGTCACTTTGAGGTTAGCGCCCCCGGCGTTTTACGCCTGACGCCACATCGCCAACGCCCTGATGCCCACGCCTGCATTTTCTCAGCGGCCATTCATGGCAACGAAACCGCCCCTGTCGAGCTGATCGGCGCTTGGCTCAGCGCTCTAGAAGCCGGAACGCGGTCATTGGGCGCGCCCGTACTGGTGATTCTCGGCAATATCCCCGCCCTTAAGGCCCAGCAGCGCTTTATGCATACCAACCTCAACCGGCTTTTTCAGCGTGAGCTGAAAGGCAACGGCGATGAGCCCACGCGCGCGCGCCAACTTATGGCCGAGGTGGATGATTTTTTCTCACTGCATGCCGAGCTACCCAAGCTACACTATGACCTGCACACAGCTATCCGGGGAAGTCTCTACCCACGGTTTGTGGTGGCGCCCTATGCGGATACCGCCACCCAACCGGCCCAGTGGCGGTGGATCGCCGCTGCTGGTATGCAAGCCGTGTTACACCAGCATCAGCACAGCTGGACGTTTTCTCACTACAGTAAGCACTACCACGGTGCGCAATCGTTTACCTTTGAGCTAGGTCGTGTCGCGCCTTTTGGGCAAAACGATATGGCTTCACTCACGCCGATGCTTGCATTGCTGGGTAGCCTCAGCGAAGGGGTTATGCCGGCGGAGCAGGCCATTGACTCGTTACCCTATTTCCGCGTGCAGCATGAGTTAATTCGCCACGGCGACCAATTCACGCTGTGCTTTGCCGATGACACGCCCAATTTCACCCGATTTGAAGCCGGAACGTGCTTAGCAAACGACAGCCAGAACGGGGAGTATCGGGTGGGTGACACCCCATTACACGTGGTGTTTCCCAACGCCCACGTTGAAATAGGCGCGCGCGCCGCGCTACTGGTGACTCCCTGCGCGGCGCCACCTACTCATGAATAAGATTTGACAACAATAATGCTGTGGCGATGATAATTCGTTTGGCGTTGACTACGACTAACGTCGCGCTATCAAAAACACCGGGAAAGCGCGCATACGCCGTTTAGCCTGATAGAATCGCCCCTTTTTCGCGCCAGCCGCCATCAACACTCATTGTTGCTGCGGCAACCTAGTATTGGAGCCAATCACATGGCCGCTACGCCTATTCCTCTTGAAGTGCGCAATATAAAAAAGCGCTTCGGCGATACGGAAGTTCTGAAAGGTCTTTCTCTCCAGGCCCATAAAGGAGATGTCATTACCCTCATTGGGGCGTCTGGTTCAGGCAAAAGCACCTTCTTGCGCTGCATGAATCTGCTTGAGCAACCTGACGAGGGCGAACTTTACGTGCACGGAGAAGAAATCCGCTTCAAGAACACCCCGCGGGGACGCGAACCCGCCGACTGGAAACAAGTGGTGCAAATGCGCGCCAAACTTTCGATGGTGTTTCAAAGTTTTAATTTATGGGCGCACATGACGCTGCTCGAAAACATTATTGAAGCGCCGATCCATGTGCTGGGGCAGTCCAAAAAGGAAGCCACCGAACACGCCCACGCGCTGCTCGACAAGGTCGGCTTGACGGCCCGCGCCGATGCCTACCCAGCGCAAATGTCAGGCGGTCAGCAGCAACGCGGCGCAATTGCCCGGGCGTTGGCGATGGATCCGGAGGTCATGCTGTTCGACGAACCCACCTCGGCGCTTGACCCCGAACTGGTGGGCGATGTACTAAAAGTCATGCGTGATCTCGCCGAAGAGGGGCGCACCATGGTCGTGGTCACCCACGAGATGAGTTTTGCCAGGGACGTATCCAGCCAGGTGATCTATCTCCACCAAGGAATGGTGGAAGAAGCTGGCCGCCCCGAAGAAATGATCGGCAATCCCCAATCTCCGCGCCTGCAGCAGTTCCTGGCGCCTAAATACTAATCGCGAGGCTCACGATGCTTGATCTTCATGGTTACGGCCCGCGCTTGCTTGAAGGCGCAGGCGTAACGATTCAGCTAGCGCTGTTATCGTTATTGCTCGCCGTGGTGCTAGGGCTCATCACCGCCAGCGCGAAGATGTCGCGCAACTGGCTTGCCCACCGTATCGCGACGCTTTACACCACCGTTATCCGTGGCGTTCCAGACCTGGTGCTGATGATGCTGCTGTTCTTCGGCGGGCAAATCGGCGTCAACATGATAACCGACTGGCTCTACTATCAGTTTGAAATCGATATTTTCATCAATATCAACGAGTTTGTCGCGGGCGTGGTCACCATCGGGCTAATCTTCGGCGCCTACATGGGCGAAACCTTCCGCGGCGCCTTTATGGCGGTGGATCACGGCCAGATTGAGGCAGGTAAAGCCTACGGTATGAGTAACTCGTTGGTGTTTCGCCGCATCCGTTTCCCCCAGATGATGCGTCACGCCCTGCCGGGGCTTTCGAACAACTGGATGGTACTGCTTAAAACCACCGCGCTGGTCTCGGTGATCGGACTTTCCGACATGGTGCGCGTGGCGTCCGAAGCCTCCAAGGCCACCCGCGAACCGTTCACCTTCATGATTGTGGTGGCGCTGATTTATTTATTAATCGCCAGTGTGTCGGAGTGGGTATTCGCGCGCCTGCAAAAGCGCTATAGCATTGGGTATGGGGAGGCAGACTAATGGAACCCCTATTAACCTGGCTGGAAAATCAGCTCGCCGATAACAGCATTTTTACCCTGCAGACGCTTTCGCACTATGGCGCTGGCTTGACGACCACCGTGCAGTTGGTTTTCCTCTCGCTGATTATCGGACTGATCGCCGCGGTGCCGCTCGCCATTGGTCGCGGCTCACGGCATGCCTGGATCAAATGGCCTATTTTCGCTTACACCTACGTCTTTCGCGGTACGCCGCTACTCATCCAGCTCTACTTGATTTACTACGGTGTGGTGTTTGTTGAGGGCATTCAGGAGTCATGGCTATGGGTCATTCTGGAAGACCCCTTTGTACCAGCATTGATCGCCTTCACCCTGAACACTGCGGCCTACACGACTGAAATTTTCCGAGGGGCCATCAAGTCCACCTCGAAAGGCGAGATCGAAGCGGCACGGGCCTACGGCATGTCCCCCAGCCTTACCATGCGTCGGATCATTATCCCCAGTGCTTTCCGGCGCGCCCTGCCCGCTTATGGCAACGAAGTGATTTTCATGCTCCACGCCAGCGCGATCGCAAGCGTGGTCACCATCATGGATTTAACCGGCGCGGCACGCTTTGTCTATGCCCGTTACTACGCACCTTTCGATGCCTTTTTATTCGTCGCGGCCATTTATCTGTGCCTAACCTTTGCCATTCTGTATTTCTTCCGCCATCTGGAGAAAAAACTGCTGGCCCACCTACAACCCCAAACCGGCTAGCGTGAAACAAACGTTAGTTTATGCGTCGACAAAACATTGTTGTCGGCGCTAAGCTGGCAAAAGTTATGTTCCTCACCACTTGGTGAATTACATCCATCAGGAGAACCCATAATGAAAAAAGTCCTAACACTTTCGCTACTTGGCTTGGCGATTGCCGCAACCAGTGCCCAGGCACAGGAATATGACGAAGTCCGCATTGGCGTGGACGTTCCCTACGAGCCTATGGAATACCGCACCTCTGACGGCGAACTTACTGGCTTCGATATTGATCTGGGCAACGCTATGTGCGAAGAAATCGGCGTTAGCTGCGAATGGATTGTTCAAGGTTGGGACGGCATCATTCCGGGCCTCCTGTCACGTAAATACGATGCCATCATGTCATCCATGACCATCAACGACGACCGTCGTGAGCAGGTACTGTTCTCTGACCCCTACATCACGCCTCCGTCCGCCTGGTTTGCGCCTGAAGGTACCGAGCTGGAAGAAATCAGCGAAGAAACGCTTACCGACATGACCATCGGCGTTCAGCGCGGCACCCTGCAGGACAACTACGTCACCGACATGTACGGCGATGTGGCCGACATCAATCGCTACGCGACCGCCGATGACATGGTCCTGGACATGGAATCCGAGCGCCTGGACATCCTGTTCCTCGACTTCCCGGTAGGCAAGTCCACCCTGCTGGATAGCGAAGAAGGCGATTACGTGGTTGTTGGCGATATGCTGACCGAGCCGAAAGAATACTTCGGCGATGGTTTTGGCATCGCCTTCCGCCAGCGAGATGAAGCGCTCGCCGAGCAATTCAACGAAGCCCTTGAAACCCTTCGTGAAGACGGCACCTACGACGAAATCTACGCGCGTTACTTCGAAACAGAGTAAGCAACTGCTCCTCCCCAGCCCGCTGGGGAGGAGCCCCTCCTTTTTCTCTCCCCCTAAACTTGAACCGTTTTGTTATGCTTTGTTGCGTCGATGACGCATACGGAGTGGCGTGCGTCACTTTCAAGTGCATAAAAGACCGGTGAACCTGAACGATATCCACGAGTCTTTGAGCATAACGTTAACCTATGCAGGCATTCACACGGAGGTTCTATGGCGGCATCGGCAACAAAACCCTCGTCACACTGGACGGGCTGGGCTCAATGGCTCGCCCTGTTCACCATGACGGTGGACCATGTGACGCGCTTTGTAATACCCGATGGCTGGGAGCTAGATTGGGTGGGATCATCCGTTGGCCGCATTGCTTTCCCACTGTTTGCCGCCATGGTCGCTTGGCACGGCCTGTTCAATACGCGTAATCCGATGCGTTACGCTCGGCGTATGCTGATTATCGGGATAATCGCGCAACTGCCTTATATGCTGATGCCACGTGCATCTGATGCGTTCATACTCAACATCTGCTTTACCTTGGCCACCGGCCTCGCGCTAGGCTCGCTTGTGCGGTTGGGTTGGCAGCATTATCAGCAGGAAAGCATCCACTTTGGCTGGCTGCTTGCTGGCGCGGCGGCAGGTGTCACCCTGTGGTATCTGCTCGGCTTTTGGGTTGAGTATCACCACTACGGGTTGCTCTTGATTCCGTTGCTGATGTTTGCCATGCAGGCGCTGAGCGATGCCGACGGTGATTTTTCTGCGCGGCTATGGGCTGGTTTGGCGGCGTTCCCGGCCTTATGGATGGCAGGCCAAATGAATGCTTCCGATATGGCCAAGTCGTTTACGGTGGGCACCTGTATTGTGGTACTGGTGATAGCAGCAGGTGCCGCAAAGCGCATCCCCGCCATTCAGTGGGTCATGCCCAGGCGCTTATGGCTGGCCTGGTATCCTGGTCATTTCGCTTTGATCGCGCTATGGCTATTGCTCAGCGGTCAGATTGGCTAGTCGAATCATCAGCGGGCGCTCGAGGCTGGGCCAGTTGTTTCGCTTCATCCAGCATCCACGGCTGATAGCGTCGACGCTGTGCGCGACCTCCCATTTTAGCCTGATACATGGCCAAGTCGGCTTCTTTCAATAACTCGTCATGATGACAGCCGCCAGCTTGAAAACAGGTGAAACCAATACTTGGCGTCACGTCTACCCAGTGGTTTTCTAGTCTATAGGCGTCGGAAAGCGCATGCTGAATACCCTGCATATAAACTTCAGCCCAGTCGTCCAGCGCCTTGGCCGTGGCGGTATTGGTCAACGCCAATAGCACAAACTCATCACCGCTAAGCCTGGCCGCCATATCGCCTTCGTGTAGACAGCCCTCCAAGCGACGCGCCACTTGTATCAGCAAATCGTCACCGGCAGCGTGACCCAACGTATCATTGATCAGTTTAAAACGGTCCAGATCCATAAACAGCAGCAGTCCGCTGGCGTGCTGATCTCCGGCGCAAAGCGTTTCCAGACGCTCGATAAACATCCGCCGATTGGGCAGGTCGGTCAATGCATCATAGTAGGCCTGGTGATAAATAGTTGCTTCGCGGGCAGCCATACTGACGCGTAGCGAAATATTGTCGTGTATCACCAGTCCCATGCGCCGACTGGTGATAATCAGCAGTCCTAAAAACACCATCATGACGATGCCGATCATGGTGTGGGTAGGGATGTCAGATGTCACAAACATCCATTGAAGGGGCAGGCCAATCGGCAATATAAAAAAAATCACTATCCACCAAATGGCAGACAGCATGGTAACGCAGCCCGCCGCAACGCCCGACAAGACAATCGCCAGTGCCGCGACATATTCAGGATGCTCTGGAGCAAACATAAGCACACCGGCAGTCCCCCAGACGCACCCCGCCACAAAAACGGTCAGCGCAAACGAAAATAGCCATTTCGGTTGCGCCTGTGAGGTTTCGTCGGACTGCAGAAACAAGGAAGCCAGCCGCAAGCGAATCAGAGAGATGGCGATAATGGCGACTAGCCAGCTGATTAAAACGGAGGGAGCAACGACCTCCCACATAATGCTGACTAACAAAACCGCCCCTAGAATACCGGCGTAAACGGGCTGCCATAAATTACTATAGAGGATGCGCACCTTTTCGCTGGTCAGGCTCTGGGCTTTATTAGGATCTTCACGCGCAAACCGGCGACGCAGACCCGATAGAATCGCCGCACTAAAAAACTGTGGCATTCAAAAATGTCCCTTACGTTGTCGGCTCAGCTCGTCGATTCGTCGGCAGGCGCCCGGGGCTGTGCGAGCTGTTGCGCTTCATCCAGCATCCACGGCTGATAGCGTCGACGCTGCGCGCGACCCTCCATTTTGGCTTGATACATAGCCAGATCGGCTTCTTTGAGTAACTCGCCATAGTCACAACCGCTGGCTTGAAAACAGGTGTAGCCCATGCTCGGAGTCACCTCTACCGAGTGAGCTTCTAACCGGTAAGGTGATGCAAGTGTGTGCTGGACCGCCTGCATATAGTCCTCAGCCCATTCGTCCATCGCCCTAGGCGTCGTGGTACTGGTTAACGCCAATAGCACGAACTCATCGCCGCTCAGCCGTGCGACCATATCGCCTTGATGTAAACATCCTTCCAAGCGGCGCGCCACTTGCACCAGCAAATCGTCACCGGCGGCATGGCCCAGCGTATCGTTGATCAGTTTAAAGCGATCCAAATCCATAAACAGCAACAGCCCACTTGCCTGTTGGTCATCCGCGCAAAGCATCTCCAGGCGCTCAATAAACATACGCCGATTGGGCAAGTCGGTGAGCGCATCGTAGTAGGCTTGACGGTAAATAATCGCTTCGTGTCGCTTGCGCTCGGTGAAGTCCTCAATCATCGCCACCCCACCCACCATTTCCTGACTAGCGCTATGCACTCCGTTAAAAAAAGCGCGCAGCGGCGTGCCTTCAGAAGCTCTGGGGAGGTAATACGTACCCTCGTAATAACCCGTGCCTTGCCCTAAGGCATTTTTCACGGCCTTAGCGACGGCTTTATCGGCACTGCGTGCCAGCATGCAATAACCAATTAACTGCGCGCGCTCCACGCCCAGAATATCCAGCAGCTTGTTGTTGCAGTCGGTGATCGTGCCCTGCTCGTCAAAATGCAGCACGCCTAGAGGCGATTGGTGAAAAATCGACCGGTAGCGGTCCTCGCTTTCCTGCAGCTGCGCTTCCCGCGCCGCCATGCTGACCCGCAGTGAGATATTGTCGTGAATGATCCGGCTCAGCCGGCGGCTCGTGGCTACCACCAGCCCCAGAAACAGCACTAGCATCGAGCCAATCAGTACCGAGAGCGACGACCCCAGCAGAAAAAACTGCAGCATCAGCGGCAGCATAATCGGAAGCACAAAGCCCATTGCCACCCACCAGACGGCGGAAAGCGTTGTCACGCCGCCAGCAGAGATGCCGGCCACTACAATGGAAAGCGCCGCCACCTGACCAGGATGGTCGCCGGTAAACAGTGCAAAGCTACCAATGCCCCATACACATCCCGCCGCGATAGCTCCTGCGCTAAATCGATAAAGCCAGCGTTGACGCTGCTGCTGCAAGGCCGGTAAGCGATGAAAATGATAGGCCAGACCCAGGCGTAGTGCGGAAACCAACAGCAGAGCTGCCAGCCAACTCAGCAACTTCCAGTGCGCCACAACCGGCCAAAGCGCGGCGACCAAAAGAATCGCTGCGAGTACGCTGGCAAGCACGGGTGACCATAAACTGTCGTACAGCAGACGCACTTTTTCGCTGCGTAGGCTTTTCACCGTGGCATTATGTTCACTCTGGAAACGACTGCGCAGACCCGAGGCGATCGCCGTGCTAAATGGCTGTGGCATACACTCAATGTCCCTTTATGTTGCCAAGTCGGCTTGCAAGCCGATCTTATTGATTAATCAGTCTGCTCCTTTTTAGCCGATTTTCTCATGCTTGGCGACTGAAGTTCGTCATTGGCTCGTTGGCGCACAAAAAAGCCGCCTCAATCGGCGGCGATTAGACTTAAAGAGTTGACTCAAAGCTCCACGACACGGGAGGCGCCTCGGGCAATAGCGTTTGGCAGGCACGCACTTTTTCAAGCAGCTCGGCGTGGGTATTCGCCACCACATTCACATGGGCCAGTTTGCGCCCGGCCCGCTCGGCTTTGTCGTAGCGGTGCAGGTGGGTATTGGCAAGCGCCAGCAAAGAAGCGTTATCGCCTTCTCGGCCAATCACGTTGACCATGCAGGTAGGCGCAATCGCCTGGGGGCTGCCCAGGGGGAGTCCCTGAATCGCGCGGAGGTGGTTTTCAAACTGGCTGGTCACCGCGCCATCCATGGTCCAGTGGCCCGAGTTATGGACCCGGGGGGCCATTTCATTGGCCAGCAGGCTACCGTCGCGGGTTTGAAACAGCTCCAGCGCCAGTACGCCCACATAGTCCAGTTCATCCAACAGCGCGCGAATATAGCGGTCAGCGGTGTGTTGAACGCTGGCGTCCAGGTCCGGTAGTGGCGCGACCGAATAGCGCAAGATGCCATCGACGTGCTGGTTTTCCGCCATGGGGTAGAACACCACCTCGCCATCGCGGCCGCGCACGGCAATCATCGACACTTCGCGCACGAAGTCGACAAAGGCTTCGACGATCAATTGTCGATGGCCGATATCTCGCCACGCGTCACCCGCCTGTTCAGGCTGCTTAAGTACCGCCTGGCCTTTACCGTCGTAGCCTTCCGTGACGGATTTGGCCACCACCGGGCAGCCAAGCTCGCGGGCGGCTGCCTCAAGCTGCTCGGCACTTTCGACGACGCGGTAAGCGGGTGTGGGAATGCCCAAACGGTCAAACAGTGCCTTCTCTTCCACGCGGTTTTGGCATACTTCAATGGCGCGGCTGCTGGGATACACCGGCTTGTGCTGCTCAATTTCACGCACAAGCTGAACCGGCAGGTGTTCAAATTCGTAGGTCACCACGTCGACCTTTTCAAGAAACGCCGCCAGGTGCTGGTTGTCAGGGTCGACGATCACCTCGCCGATGCCCGCGCTGGGGTTGCCCGTGGTATCCAGAAACGTGAAGCGATTGCCCAGCGGGTAGCCCGCCAGCGCTAACATACGGCCTAGCTGGCCTGCGCCCAATACGCCGATATTACTTGGAATGGTAGACGTCATCGCAGGCCTCCTTATTCGGCTTCCGGCTCGGGGCGCGGGTCCGGGTTATCGAGCACTTTTTGAGTCTGTTCGGCGCGGAAGGCCTCTACCGCATTGCGTACCTCGGTGTCTTGCAGGCCAACAATTTGCGCGGCCAACAAGCCTGCGTTAGTGGCTCCTGCTTTGCCAATCGCCAACGTGCCGACTGCAATGCCGCCGGGCATCTGTGCAATTGAGAGCAGCGAATCCAGCCCTTTCAACGCCTTGGACTCCACCGGCACACCCAGCACCGGCAGGGGTGTCTGTGAAGCCACCATGCCAGGCAGATGAGCAGCGCCACCGGCCCCGGCCACAATCACCTGAAGGCCACGCTCAGCGGCGTTTTTGGCGTAGTCGAACAGCAGGTCCGGCGTACGGTGGGCGGAGACTACACGGGTTTCATAGGGGACGCCTAGCCGCTCGAGCATTGCCACCGAGTGCTCCATGACCGGCCAATCCGATTTTGACCCCATGATCACGCCCACTTTGGGTGCGCTGTTCGACGACATGCCATCTCTCCTCGGCCCGTGGCCTTATCAAAACGCTCAATATGCCGTGCCTCATGGTAGAGGACAGGCGAAAAATTAAGGGGTTAGTTTACCAGAGCCAAGGCGTTTACGGGGGGCTCTGCGTGCCATGAAATTTTCATCAAAAAAGGCATTGAAATACGACCCGGTTGGCGGCATTGTGTCTTTGTCATTTCAGACTGATGGAGCCTCATGAGTACGGCACGCTCAACTGCCCACGCGGATCTGCTCGATCCTCCGCGAAGCAGCCCTGACCTCGATGTCAGGGAACTCGAAAAACGTACGCGCTTAATGCGTATTATCACGCGTCTGATTGCGGTATCAGATATGGGAAGCCGTGAAATCGCCCGCAGAGCGGGGTTACCCGTTCAGAAGGTCAGCGACCTGCTCGCTGGAAAGCTTGAGCACCTTAACGTGGATGAACTTCACGTTTTGCGTCGCACGTTGGAAGTGGAGGTGCCATAGCGGTTTTTATCCTCGCCACCTCAGGATTATCGTTCTCCGCTAATGTCGGCCGCTTATACAGCGGCCGTTTTCATATCCGATTTGGGCAGCGACCTCAGGTCGCAATCAACACGCCGCCCAGCGCCACCACGATGACCACCATCCAAGCGGGCAGCTTCCATACGGTTAGCAGCAGAAAGCCCGTGAGTGCCAACGCGAACTCCTCAGCGCCAATGATCGCACTAGTCCACACCGGATCGTAAAGCGCCGCGCCTAAAATGCCGACCACTGCCGCATTGGCACCGCGCATCAGCGCCTGCGCCCACTGCCACTGGCGGAAGTCGTTCCAGAACGGCAGTACACCCACCAACAGCAAGAAACCCGGCAGAAAAATCGCCAGTAGCGCAAGCGTCGCTGTCAGCAAGCTACCACCTGACGGTATCAGCGCACCCAAATAGGCCGAAAAGGTAAACAGCGGCCCCGGAATCGCCTGAGCGGCACCATAACCGGTCAAAAACTCATCGGCTGACACCCAGCCTGACTGCACCACCTCGGCTTCCAGCAGCGGCAGCACCACGTGCCCACCGCCGAACACCAGGGCACCTGAGCGGTAAAAAGCATCGGTAATATCCAGCCAGGCCGCCATACCGGCCAGCAACGGCAGCACTGCCAGCAGCCCGCCAAACAGCACAAGCGCGATGATGCCGACCTGGCGCGAGACCGGAAAATGCAGCGCCTCGCTCTCCGCGGTCGCCGCCATGCCACGGCAAAGCACTAACCCGGCGATGCCACCCAATACAATCGCGCCCACCTGGCCCAGCGGCCCGCTAATGGCCACGACGGCAAAGACGGCAGCCAGCGCAATACCCGCACGGGTACTATCCGGGCAGAGATTACGCGCCATGCCCCACACGGCATGAGCGACAATTGCCACCGCCACGACCTTCAAACCGTGAATGATGCCGCTGGCAATCGGCCCCTCCAGCACTGCGGCGCCAAACGCGAACAGCACCAACACAATGGCCGACGGCAGGGTGAACGCCAGCCAGGCCATGGCCGCGCCCCAGGGCCCGGCGCGCATCAAGCCAAGCGCAAATCCGACCTGGCTGCTCGCCGGGCCAGGTAAAAACTGACACAGCGCGACCAGGTCGGCGTAGGCGCTTTCGGTCAGCCACTTCCGGCGTGCAACAAATTCCGTGCGGAAGTACCCCAGGTGCGCCACCGGTCCGCCAAAGGAGGTCACCCCCAGCAGCAAAAACGCCCTAAAAACTTCACTCACCCGCGACGTTTGCGTCATTTCACATCCTTATCGCGCACATAAAAACGCCAGGTTAACCCTGGCGTTTTACATACACATGACAACACTACTCTTCGTTATCGGTTACTGCCCCGGTGCTGGCGGAGCTGACCAGTCGCGCGTATTTGGCCAATACGCCGCGACGATAACGCGGCGTCGGCTGCCGCCAGGCCGCACGGCGGCGGATCAACTCGTCATCAGACACATCCACATCGATGGTATCAGCCACCGCGTCGATGGTGATGGTGTCGCCGTTTTCCACCAGCGCCAGCGGGCCACCCTCGAAGGCCTCGGGCGATACATGACCCACCACAAAGCCGTGGCTACCGCCGGAGAAACGGCCATCGGTAATTAACGCCACGTCGCTGCCCAGCCCACGGCCCATGATGGCCGAGGTGGGCGTAAGCATTTCGCGCATGCCCGGGCCCCCTTTGGGACCTTCGTAGCGAATCACCACCACGTCGCCGGCCACTACCGTGCCGTCGTTGATGCGCGCCTGGGCTTCTTCTTCAGAGCCAAACACCCGCGCCGAGCCACTGAACCGCGTGCCTTCCTTGCCGGTAATCTTGGCCACCGCACCTTCCGGCGCCAGGTTGCCATGGAGAATACGCAGATGGCTTTCGGCTTTAAGTGGGTTACCCAGCGGCGCGATAATCTGCTGATCGATTGGGTAGGGCTCTACATCGGCCAGGTTTTCCGCCAGCGTCTTGCCAGTGACGGTCAGGCAGTCGCCGTGCAGCAGGCCTGCATCCAGCAGGATTTTCATCAGCGGCTGAATACCGCCAATCGCCACCAGCTCGCTCATCATGTAGTGGCCGCTGGGGCGTAAGTCGGCTACCACCGGCACGCGCTTGCCAATCTCGGTGAAATCGTTGATCGACAGCTCAACCCCGATAGTGCGAGCCATGGCCACCAGGTGAAGCACGGCATTGGTTGAGCCACCCAGCGCAATCACTACGGTCACGGCGTTCTCAAACGCCTCGCGGGTCATGATATCGGAGGGCTTGATGTCGTTGGCCAGCAGCGCCAATACCGCCTCACCTGCCGCCTCGCAGTCATCACGCTTATCGCGGGAAATGGCGTTTTGCGCCGAGCTACCCGGCAGGCTCATGCCCAGCGCTTCAATCGCCGAGGCCATGGTGTTGGCGGTGTACATGCCACCGCAGGAACCGGGGCCAGGAATCGCTGTTTCCTCGATGTTCTTGAGTTCGATCAGGTCGATATCGCCGCGGGAATGCGCGCCCATGGCCTCAAACACTGAAACGATATCGGTATGGCCCTCGCCAGGCATGATGGTGCCGCCGTAAACAAACACGCTGGGGCGATTGAGACGCGCCAGGCCCATCACGCAGCCGGGCATGTTCTTGTCGCAGCCGCCAATGGCCACCAGGCCGTCAAAGCCTTCGCAGCCCGCCACGGTTTCGATGGAGTCGGCGATCACCTCGCGGGACACCAGCGAATACTTCATGCCCTCGGTGCCGTTGGCGATGCCATCTGAAATGGTGATGGTGTTAAAAATCACGCCCTTGCCACCCGCCGCGTCTGCACCGTCGCGGGCATGCTCGGCCAGCTCGCCAATGTGGCTGTTGCACGGCGTCACCATGCTCCAGGTTGACGCAACGCCTACCTGGGGCTTTTTGAAATCCTCATCGTTAAAACCCACGGCGCGCAGCATCGCGCGGCTGGCGGCTTTGCCTGGGCCGTCGACCACGGAGGAAGAATGACGGCGGGAGTTGTTAGAAGGCTCAGTCATGGGGAAATATCTCTCAGCATTGTTCACGGTATCGGCATAGCTTGGCGATATATCGCGCATCCCGCAAGATGTTCATTTAAAGCGCCTTAACAGTATGCTGATTATTGCTTTTTCTTATCATCAAGTGTAAACCAAAGTTGACACTTTCAGCACTGCCAACTAGGGCTATCAGCCAGCCCCGCGACATCGAATAGGCCAAAGCCATTGCCGCGCAATGGAAGGAGTAATTCTATGACCGTTTCTAACGTCACTTTCAGCCACTACGATACTGCCGATTACCTTCAAACTGAGGAAGATATTGCGGCTTATCTTGACGCAGTAATGGAAGAAAATGATCCAGCACTTCTCGCAGCCGCACTCGGTGACATCGCCCGTGCGCGCAACATGAGTCAACTTGCCAAAGACGTGGGCATGAGCCGCGAAGGACTCTACAAAGCCCTGTCTGGGGAAGGTAATCCGGCATTTTCAACCATCAGCAAGGTCGCCAACTCCCTAGGGTTGCGCCTATCCATCGAACCGCTTTCACGGCCGAAAGCACATAGCTAACGCGCTTATCGCGCATCCAGCAAGACGTAAACTTATGGCGACGGAACGCTATGCTCCCGCGGACATCTCATTTCGCTAGTTTGCTAGACGGCCGTGTTGTGTCTCTGAGCCTGCACTGATAACTCAAAACCGCAGGCTTTCGCATAACGCTGAAGCGTTTTCCAACCGGGGTTACTGTCACCACGCTCTAGCCGACTGATATTACTTTTTTGGGTATGCAGGCGCTTTGCCAATTCGTCTTGAGTCAGGCCTGCTTGCTGTCGCATGGTGATTAGCGTGTTGGCCAATTCAAACTCAGGTGCCAAGCGCTCATATTCCGCTTTGACCTCGGGATTTTGGAGCGCCCTATCCTTTAGTGCTTGTAAGCTCATGACCGTTGTACCTCACGTTGTCGTATACGAGCCAGTTCCAATACCTGGCGGGGCGTTTTTTGGCTTTTCTTCACAAATGCATGAAGAATGATGATTCTCTGCCCATTCACATAGCAAAATAAGGAGCGACCGATTCCCTCTTTGGCTTTTGCTCTTATTTCGAAAAGCCCATCTCCTAATGATTCAGTGTGTGGCGGCCCCAAGTTAGCACCATGCTGTTCAACCATTTCCAATAACCGCAGCATTCGGGCCTGTATTTTTGGCGGCATACCGAGAATTTCACCATCGACTCCCGGATAAAAATCAACTTTCCATTGCATTACCCAGCTCCCTGAAGGTTATCTTTTATGATAACTCATTTGTCGTAAAAGTTCCTCTTTCCAATCCGCACCCCGCAAGACGTTAACTTATGGCACCATACCCTTAGCCACCACCACCGCCGTGAAGGAACCTCGCGCATGCCCGCCAATTCGCTGCTTTCGCCAACACCGCTAACGCCCGGCTTTATGGTGGTGCATGGCAATCGCCTGGAAGATTTGCGCGGGCTGGCGGTGGAGTGGATGCGTCTGCACCCGCTGGGGCCGCTGGAGAATGAAACCATCCTGGTGCAGAGCAACGGCATCGGGCAGTGGCTGAAATTGGCGCTGGCGGAAGACCCAGAAAACGGCGGCGCGGGGATTGCCGCGGCGCTGGACGTGATGCTGCCCGCGCGGTTTCTGTGGCAGGCCTACCGCACGGTATTGACCCACACGAGCCAGCATGAAGATGCCGTCCCGGAAACTTCGCCGTTCGATAAATCGCGGCTGGTCTGGCGGCTGTTACGCCTGCTGCCGACGCTTGCCGGGCAGGACGTCTTCGCCCCGCTGGCGCAGTTCCTGGAAGTCGACCGCGACCAGCGCAAGCACTACCAACTGGCCGAGCGACTGGCGGACCTGTTCGACCAGTATCAGGTCTACCGCGCCGACTGGCTGGACGCCTGGGCCAACGGCGAGGACGTGCTGATCACCGCCCGCGGCGAAACCCATCCGCTGGAAGATCACCAGCGCTGGCAACCCGCCCTGTGGCGCATCCTGCGTGACGACGTGGCCGCTACCCAGGGCGATGCAGGCCTCGACAGCAGTCGCGCCCAGGTGCATCGGCGCTTTTTGAAGGCCACCGAGCAGTTGGACGGCCAAGCCTGCCCGCCAGGGCTGCCCCGGCGGCTGATCATTTTCGGCATTTCATCGCTGCCCCAGCAAACCCTGGAAGCCCTGGCGGCGCTGTCGCGCTGCTGCCAGGTGGTGCTCTGCGTGCACAACCCCTGCCAGTACTACTGGGCGGATATCATCGAGCACAAGGACCTGCTGCGCGCCAGCCGCTACCGCCAGCGGCGCAAGGCCGGCATGCCCGAAGCGCTGGACGTGCTGGGCACCGGCGACGCTGACGATGCCCTGCACCTCCACGCCCAGCCACTGCTCGCTGCCTGGGGCAAACAGGGCCGCGACTACCTGCGCCTGCTGGATGAGCACGACGACACGGGGCACTACCAGACCCTGTTTGAACAGCAGGCGCTGCGCATCGACATGTTCGAGCCGTTCTCCGGCGAACGCGGCTGCCTGCTCAGCCAGCTGCAGGATGACATCCGCGAACTGCGCCCGGTGGCCGAAACCCAAACCCACTGGCCCGCCCTCGACCCGGCAGATGACTCCCTGGTGTTTCATATCGCCCACGGCCCCCAGCGGGAGGTCGAGATTCTTCACGACCAGCTGCTGGCCGCCTTCAGCGCCGACCCCGAGCTGCGCCCGCGGGATATCATCGTTATGGTGCCGGATATCGACCGTTACGCGCCGCACATCGACGCGGTATTCGGCCAGCTTCAAAGCGACGACCCGCGCTTCATTCCCTACACGCTATCCGACCAGGCCAGCCGCCACCGCCTGCCGATGATGATCGCCCTGGAAAAGTTGCTGCGCCTGCCGGAGCTGCGCCTTTCCGTCAGCGACCTGCTGGACCTGCTCGACGTACCCGCCCTGCGCCAGCGCTTCGGGCTTGAAGAACGCGACCTGCCGGTGCTCGAGCGCTGGATGGAAGGCGCGGGCATCCGCTGGGGGCTCAACGCCAAACAGCGCCAGACCCTGGAACTGCCCGGCGGGCTCAGCCAGAACACCTGGGCCTTTGGCCTGCGCCGCCTGCTGCTGGGTTACACCGTGGGCGAAGGCGACGCCTGGCAGGGCATCGAGCCGTTTGACGATATCGGCGGGCTGGAAGCGGGTCTTGCCGGGCCCCTGGCGAGCCTGCTGGAAAAACTCGAAGCCACCTGGGAGACCTTCCGCCAGCCCACCGATGCCGCCAACTGGGTCGAGCGGCTGCGCACCCTGCTGGAAACCTTCTTCCTCACCGACGACGCCCAGGAAAGCGTGATGCTCACCAAGCTGGAAAACGGCCTGCAGCAAATCCTCGAAAGCAGCCGCGAAGCCCAGCTGGCCGATCCGCTGCCGCTTTCCATGGTGCGCGAACACTGGCTCGCGCAGATCGATGAGCACAGCCTCTCCCAGCGCTTTCTGGCCGGGGCGGTCAACTTCGCCACGCTGATGCCCATGCGCGCCATCCCCTTCAAGCGGGTGTGCCTGCTGGGCATGAACGACGGCGAATACCCCCGCTCCCAGCCGCCGCTGGACTTCGACCTGATGGGCAGCGACTACCGCCCCGGCGACCGCTCCCGCCGGGAAGACGACCGCTACCTGTTTCTCGAAGCGCTGCTCTCCGCCCGCGACCAGCTCTACGTTAGCTGGGTGGGCCGCAGCCAGATCGACAACACGACGCTTCCGCCCTCAGTGCTGGTCGGCCAGCTACGCGACCACCTGGCCGCCGGCTGGCACTTTGAAGACGACGCCCCGCTGCTCGACGCCCTGACCACCGAGCACCCGCTGCAGCCGTTCAGCCGCCGCTATTTCGAAGACAACACTGAGTCCGCGCAATTATTCACCTATGCGCATGAATGGCGAGACGTTCATGCACCTAGAGCGCCCCAGACTCAGCCCGAAAAGCTCCCCCCGCCGGAAAACGCCCCCGCCAGCCTGTCCCTCGGCCAGCTGGGCGGCTTTCTGCGTGAACCGGTGCGAGCCTTCTTCAATACCCGGCTGGGCGTCTACTTCGAGCAGGAAGCCATCGCCGAGCTGGACGCCGAACCCTTCGCGCTGGACGGCCTGCAGAACTGGCAGCTGCAGGACCGGCTGATTGCCGCCCAGCGACACGCAGTCGACAACGACGAGCCGCGCCTGGAAGCCCTCGACGCTCAGCTTGAACGCTTCCAACGCCAGGGCGTGCTCGCCATGGGGGCCTTTGGCGAGCGCATGCGCGAGTCGCTGGCCGAGCCCATGGACGACCTGTTCAGCGCTTATCAGGAAGCACTGGACCAGTGGCCCATCGCCTTAGCCGCGCCAGAACCGGTTCACGTAGAAAGTGCCAACGGCATCGTGCTGGAAGACTGGCTCAATGAGCTACGCCAGAACGAGGCTGGCGACCGCTGCCGGTTGTTACTGCTCAGCAGCAGCCTGATCAGCCAGGGCAGCGGGCGCGGCCAGTACCGCTGGACCCACCTGCTGCGCCCCTGGGTCGCGCACCTGGCAGGCAACCTCAGCGGCCCGATGACCACCCAGCTACTTTCCAAGGCAGGCAACATCACGCTGGACCCCATCGCCGCCGACACCGCACGCGCCTACTTGGACACCCAGATGACCGCCTGGCAAGCAGGCCTTCAAGCCCCGCTACCGCTGGCCCCCCAGGCTGCGTTTGCCTGGCTGACCAAGCTAGGCACGCCGGAGATCGCCGAAGAAAAAGGCCGGGAAAGCGACGCCTACGCCGCCGCCGAAGGCGCCTATGACGGTGGCCGTTTCCAGACCGGCGAAGTCGCCCAAAGCGCGTACCTGGTCCACCAGTGGCCCCGCTTCGAGCGGCTGTTCAATGACCACCGCGAACAAGCGCACAGCTTCGCCGCGCTGACCGAAGCGCTCTACGCCCCGCTGTTCAACGCGGTCAAAAACCCCGCTGGCAAAGACCAAGAACGTAGTGGAGACAGCAAGAAGAAAGGAGCTGCCCAATGAGCCAGGATGCCAACCGCGTAACGCCGCTCAACGCGCTCACCCTCCCCCTCCACGGCAGCCGCCTTATCGAGGCCAGCGCGGGCACCGGCAAGACCTTCACTATCGCGCTTTTATACGTGCGCCTGGTGCTGGGCGGCCAGCACAGCGAAGACGACACCGCCTTTGTGCGACCGCTGACGCCGCCGGAAATCCTGGTCGTCACCTTCACCAACGCCGCCACCCAGGAACTGCGCGAACGTATCCGCAACAGGCTGGTAGAAGCCGCCGGGGTTTTTCGTAAGGCACCTGACGCGAAGGAAGCAGGTCACGGAGAGGGTCTTTTTCCAGGGATGGAAAAAGTAGCGCCCAGGGATGGGTTCACAGCGCCCTCGGAGTGGCCTGCTTCCGAGCCTTCGGACGATCCGCTCCTCCTCCAGCTCCGCGACCAATACGATGAAGCCACCTGGCCCGCCTGCGCCCGGCGCCTGGAACTGGCCGCGGAATGGATGGACGAAGCTGCGGTTTCCACCATCCACAGCTGGTGCTACCGCATGCTGCGCGAGCACGCCTTCGACAGCGGCAGCCTGTTCTCCCTCGACCTGGAAAACGACCAGCACGAACTGGAACAGGAAGTGGTGCGCGACTACTGGCGCACCTTCTACTACCCGCTGGACGCCGAGGCACTTGGCCACATCACCCGCTACTGGAAATCCCCCGACGAGCTGCACGCCCAGGTCGCCCGGCTGCTCGCTGAAAGCGAAGCCCTGGGCAGCCAGCGCCCCGACCCGGCGGAGACCCTGAGCGCCGCCGAGGCCGAACGCCAGGCAACGCTCAGCACCCTGAAAGCCCCCTGGCCCGCCTGGCTGGACGAACTCGGCCCGGAGCTTGAAGACGCCGCCAAGCGCAAGGCCTTCAAAGGCCAAAGCTTCAACGCCAAAAGCCGCACCAACTGGCTGGGCGCGCTGCGCGAATGGAGCGAAAGCGACCTGGAGCGCCCCGCGCTGACCCCCGCCGCCTGGAAACGCCTCACCCCGGAGGGAATGGCCGAGATATGGAAAGACGGCGCGCCGCCCTGCCCACAAGCGTTTGAAGCGCTGGCCGAACTGCCCGAAGCACTCAAGACCCTGCCCGAACCGCGCAACGACCTGCTGATTCACGCCGTCCAATGGTGCAAGGTGCGCCTGGAACGCGAGCAGGAACGCCGCGCCGAAATGGGCCCCAATGACCTGCTCAGCCACCTGGACCGCGCCCTGCAAGGCCCCAACCGTGAAGCCCTGGCCGCGCAGATTCTGCGCCAGTTCCCCGTCGCGCTGATCGACGAGTTCCAGGATACCGACCCCATCCAGTACCGCATCTTCAACGCGGTGTTCGAGGTCGCCAAGCCCCGCCGCGACGCCGCCATCCTGCTGATCGGCGACCCCAAGCAGGCTATCTACGCCTTTCGCGGCGCGGATATCTTCACCTACCTGCAGGCCCGGCAAGACACCGCCGGCCGCCACGTCACGCTGGGCACCAACTTTCGCTCCAGCCGCGCCATGGTCGAAGCCGTCAACCACTGCTTCGCCTACGCCGACCGGCAACCCGCCGGGGCGTTTCTGTTCCGCGAGGAAGGCGGCGACAACCCGCTGCCCTTCCAGCCCGTGACCGCCAAAGGCCGCGACGAACAGCTGATACACCAGGGCCAACCGCTGCCCGCCATGACGCTCTGGGCGCTGCCAAGCGACGAGGCGCTTTCCAAAACCGCCTACCAGACCGAAATGGCCGAGCGCTGCGCCTCGCACATGACCGAACTGCTCAGCGCCGGGCAACAGGCAGAAAGTGGCTTCCAGAAAGACGACCAGCTCACATCGCTCAAGCCGTCGGACATGGCGGTGCTGGTCAACGGCCTGCAGGAAGCCCGCGCCATTCGCCTGGCGCTGGCCAGCCGCGGGGTCAAAAGCGTTTACCTCTCCGACCACGACAAGGTATTCAGCTCCCCCATGGCCGGGCAGGTAGAGCGCTGGCTGCGCGCCTGCGCCGAGCCGCTGGCCAGCTCCCGCCAGGCCGAAGCCCACCTGCGCGCCGCCCTGGCCACGCCGGTGCTGGGCCTCACTCTGGCCGACCTGGTCCACCTGCAACAAAGCGAGCTGGCCTGGGAAGCGCGGGTCGAACAGTTCAGCCACTACCACCGCCTCTGGCAGCGCCAGGGTGTGCTGCCACTCGTCCGCCGCATGATGGTCGACTTCGACATTCCCGCCCGCCTGCTGGCGGCGTTCGAAGACGGTGAGCGCTTGCTAACCGACCTGCTGCACCTGGGCGAACTGCTCCAGCAGGCAAGCGCTGAACTGGACGGCGAGCACGCACTGATTCGCTTTCTGTACGACGCCATCGCCGACCCGGAAAGCCACGGCGACAGCCACAAGCTGCGCCTGGAAAGCGACGCCGACCTGGTCAAGGTGGTCACCATCCACAAGTCCAAGGGGCTCGAGTACCCGCTGGTGTTTCTGCCGTTTATCGCCAACCACCGCCCGGTCAGCGACAAGGACCTGCCGCTGCGCTGGCACGACGCCCACGGCAACCTGCAACTCAGCCTGAGCGCCGATGAAGACACCCTGGCCACCGCCGACCGCGAGCGCCTGGGCGAAGACCTGCGCAAACTCTACGTGGCGCTCACCCGCGCCCGCCACGCCACCTGGCTGGGGCTGGCGCCGCTCAAGGGGCTGGAAAACAGCGCCATCGGCCACCTGATCAACGGCGGTAAGACCCTCGACCCGGAGGCACTCACCGCCAAGCTGGCGGAATTGACTGAAGGCAGCGACATTCGCGTTAATGCGCCCCCCGAGCCCACGGCGCTGCGCCTTGCGCCGCCCCAGCAAACCACCACCCTGGGGCACGCCCGCACGCCCAAACGCCCCGCCAGGGAACACTGGTGGATTGCCAGCTACTCGGCGCTGCGCCTTTCCGGCACGCTCACCGCCCCCGTGCTCACGCTCCTGGAGCCCACCACCGCCCAGGAAGCCACGGCGTTCGAGGTGCTGGATGAACCCCAGGATCTCTCCGAGCCGGACGCCTTTCACCTGCACAAGTTCCCGCGTGGCCCCGGCCCCGGCACCTTCCTGCACGGCTTATTGGAATGGGCAGGCAGGGAAGGCTTTGCCACCGCCGCCACCGACAGCGCTGCCCTGGACGATATGCTCTGGCGGCGGGTGCAGCTGCGCGGCTGGCAGGCATGGCAAGAACCACTGGCCGGTTGGCTCACCGCACTGCTGACCACGCCCTTGCCGCTGAACCAAAGCGACAGCGTGCCGGTCACCGAGCTTGGCAGCTATCAGGTCGAACTGGAGTTCTGGTTCGCCGCCAAACAGGTCAACACCCAGGCCATCGACGCTCTGGTTAGCAAGCACTTACTGCCTGGGATGGAACGGCCCGCACTGGATGCCGACACCCTGAACGGCATGCTAAAAGGCTTTATCGATCTGGCCTTCGAGCACCAAGGGCGCTTCTACGTGCTCGACTGGAAATCCAACTATTTGGGGCCGGATGACAGCGCCTACGAACCCGAGGCCCTGCGCCAGGCGCTACTGACCAAACGCTACGACCTGCAGGCCGCGCTTTACCTGCTGGCCATGCACCGGCTTTTAAAAGCGCGACTGCCCAACTACGACCCGCACCAGCACCTGGGCGGCTCGATGACGGTCTTTCTGCGCGGCAGCCGCAGCCCGGGACGCGGCGTCTTTGCCGAGCCCGCCCCGGTTAAACTGATCGAAGCCCTGGATGCCCTGTTTGCCGGTGAACCGGTTTCCACCACGTCGCAAGAGGCCACGCTATGAGCCGCAAACGCACAAACGGCCACGAAGGCGACAGCCAAACGTTTGACCTGTTCGACGACACCGCCGCCGAAACGAGCGAGCCAAAAGCGATGAGAGAGACAACACCCACGGCGGATACCGCGCAAGTAAGCGCTCACCATGCGCTCAGCGATACGACCGAACTGCTGGCACTGTGCGAACGCTGGGTGGCGCGTGGCTGGCTGCGGGATCTGGACCGCGCCCTGGTTCGTTTTCTCGCCATGGAAGCACCGGACGCCCCGCCGCTGCTGCTACTCGGCGCGGCGCTTGCCAGCCACCAGCTAGGCCGCGGCCATGTGTGCCTGGACCTAAACGCCACGCTCAGCGCGCCGGACTTTGCGCTCTCGCTACCGCCGGAAGGCGACGACCTAACCGACCCACCGCCGCTACCCAGCCAGGTGCTCGCCACGCTAACGCTCGCCGAATGGCAAGCCGCGCTCAACCACCCATTGCTTGCCAGCGCCGGCCCCGGCAATACCCCCCTGGTGGTCAGCCACAACGGCAACACCACCAAGCTCTACCTACGCCGCTACTGGCAATACGAACAAACCCTGCACCAGGAAATCGCCAACCGCCTCACCGGCGAAGAAGGCACCTGTAGGAGCCCAATTCATTGGGCGATGGGTGACGAACGTCACCCCGAATTACTCGCCAACGCGCTAAACGTTCTATTTAAAAAAACCACAACCCTAGACTGGCAAAAAACCGCCTGCGCCCTCGCCGCCCGCAACCGCTTCGGCATCATCACCGGCGGCCCCGGCACCGGCAAAACCACCACCGTGGTGCGCCTGCTCGCCCTACTGCAAACCCTGCAACTGGCGGAACCCAATGCCCAACCGCTGCGCATCCGCCTAGCCGCCCCCACCGGCAAAGCCGCCGCCCGGCTGAATGAATCCATCGCCGGGCAGGTAAGCCTGCTGCCGACGGAGGCACTGGCCGACCTGTGCGATGAAGCCGTTACCGAACAGCTAAAGGCGTCTATTCCCACTGAGGTCACCACGCTTCACCGCTTGTTAGGCGCCCGCCCCGATACCCGCCACTTCCGCCACAACGCCGCCAACCCGCTGGCGCTGGACGTGCTGGTGATCGACGAAGCCTCGATGGTGGATATCGAAATGATGACCGCCGTGCTGCGCGCCCTGCCCGCCCAGGCGCAGTTGGTACTGCTGGGGGATAAAGACCAGCTCGCCTCGGTGGAAGCCGGTGCCGTACTGGGCGACCTATGCCGCCGCGCCGAGGCCGCCCACTACACGCCAGAGACCGCCCAGTGGCTGGAACACGCCACCGGCCAGCCGCTACAGCCGGACTACATCGACGCCCAGGGCCAGCCCCTCGACCAAGCGATTACCATGCTGCGGGTCAGCCACCGCTTTAACGAGCACAGCGGTATAGGCCAACTGGCCCAAGCGATCAACCAGCCAAGCCACGCCCAAAGCGACCAGACAAAACACCAGGCGGTGAACAAGGTGCTGCGCCACGGCTACCCTGACCTACACCACCTGACGCTGACCGACGACGCCGCGCTGGATAAGCTGGTCATTCACGGCAGCCCCGACAAGTTTATCAACGGCGGCGAAGGCCGCACCGACCACAACGGTGCCCCCATCGCCCCGCCCACCGGCTACCGCCACTACCTGAACGTGCTGAACGCCCAGCGCCCGCGGGGTGAATCGTTTGAGGAAAACGCAGACGCCTACAACGACTGGGCAAGCGCCGTGCTCAGCGCCTACAGCTACTTTCAACTGCTATGCGCGCTGCGCAAAGGCCCGTGGGGGGTAGAAGGCCTGAACCTGCGCATCGCCAAAACGTTGCGCAGCGAAAAGCTGCTGTACGGGAGTGATTTCACGATGGTAAAAGGCTGGTATGAAGGCCGCCCGGTACTCGTCACCCAAAACGACTACGGCCTGAAACTGATGAACGGCGATATTGGCATCACGCTAGCGGTGCCTGATCCCCGCACTTCATCAGGAGGGCCCGGCAAATCGCTACTTAGAGTCGCCTTTCCCACCAGCGACCCAGAAAAACCCATCCGCTGGGTGCTACCCTCTCGCCTGCACGGGGTGGAAACTGTCTTCGCGATGACAGTACACAAATCCCAGGGCTCGGAGTTCAAACACACCGCCCTACTGCTACCGCCCACCATCAACCCCATTCTTACCCGCGAGCTGGTCTACACCGGCATCACACGCGCCCGCGATTGGCTTACGGTGGTGGAAGCCAAACGCGGGGTGTTGAATGAGGCGGCGGTTAGGGAGGTTATGAGGGTTAGCGGGTCAGAAACTACAAAAGGTTACATAAATGGATAGTTTTATTGCTTCAACTTTTTCTACTGTAACAGGCGGTATAGCACTTGCACTTTTGTTTTTTATAACCAAAGAAAAATTATTTCCGTTAACTGAAGTATCAGGTCACTGGGAATTAACGACAACTACGCAGAAAACAAAAAGAAATCCTTTTAAAAACATGAAGATAAAATACGACCTTATTCTATGGCGCGAAGATAAAGTAATAAGAGGAACTGCAGAAAAGTTCTTTGAAATCTCACAAAAAGGGTCTAAAACGTATTATGGAAAAAACAGAAAAAGAGGTAGAATCAAAGGCTATATTGAGAAAAATTATTTTTCTAGAGACAAAATAATTATAAACATGACTCTTGACGACTTTGGCCGTGAATCAGATTATCTTTTTAAGCTAACTGTTAAGAATAAAAATTACGCTCAAGGACGATTTTACTCAATGGTGGCAGAACAACATGGCCACGTAGAACTTACTAGAAAAAGCGAACCATAGCATTATGAATAAAGACATATCCGAAAAAATCGGCGGAAAACCGAAGCTATTAATTGACATTAAAGGATGGCTTATATATTTCAATTTAATTATTGATATAATTATATCCCACTCAAGGAGAGCTCAAAATACAACAAGTTTATGGATTGAAAATGACATCACTGAATTTGAGAAAGCGGTGCTAATCATCGAGGATAAGCGCTACTTTAAACACTCGGGCATTGATTTATATTGTGCGCCTAGAATAATCAAACAACTCATAATGAAAAAACGACTAGGTGGCATCAGCACAATAGAACAACAATACGTAAGAACCGTAATAAACAAAAGAGAGCGCACTATAAAAAGAAAATCTCATGAAATGACTCTATCATGGCTAATAACTAAAAGATTAAGAAAAGAAACCATCTTAAGGAGCTATCTCAGCTCTGCTTATTTTGGTTACAAACTAAATAGCTGTGATGATGCGTCATTGCTAATTTTTCAACGACCTGCATCAGAATTAGATCAAGAGCAGTCAGCTATCTTAGCTAGCTTATTAGTTTACCCATTACCTAAGCTTGTAGTTAACGCAATAAAAGAAAAAAAGGCTTACAGATTCGAAAGCTCAAGTGATTTTTTTAATTTCACAATAAAAAAAGCACCCAATTGGACCAATAAAATAAAAATGAGAAAAAATTATACCCTCAGATTAATCCAAGCCAAAAAGGCGTAAAAAAAGATATTCACAAGTAAGCTTTGACCTATTGCTAAATGAAACCTCTTTATTAAGGGAAAGAGTAGAATAATCTTTCCGCCTTACTTTTCCCATAAGCCTTCTTATAAAAAAAACCAGCTCACTACTTAACAAGTTCAGCTCTAATTCTAACTGTGACAAATGAATCGAACTAGTATTACTCCTTTGTCTCAAAATCATCTCACTGTGTATAGTATAAAATTTATTCTGGATAACATCTTCAAAAAAAGATACTTCTTGCCTTGAGAAGCTATAATCAAGTTTGGACATAAAGCCACCAATTTTCTCATTCCACAACACCACAGCTTTTCTATACTCTTGCTCAACTTCTTGATTATATTTTTTGCTTTTCAGGTTCCAAACTTGCTCTCTTTGCTTATGAACTCTCATATGAGAAAGCTCAGAGATCTCATTTATCAAAGACAAAGCTATATCTTCCTCCTTTGACTCAAACTTAACCCTTTCTTTTTTAAACCAACTATAATACTGTATCCAAGCAGTAAATATGGCCAGCATAATAGCGATTAAAAAACTAAAAAAATATCCCATAAAAAAACCCTCACTGCATTTAAATTAAATTCAGCTCAATAATTATAAACCGAGTGATCATAATGACCATCAATAAAACCAAAATCAATATCAAAATAACCACCCATATCTTTGAAAGCAAGATCAACATCACGTTTAATTATAATCTTGTTGCTTTTTGAAAATTCATATTGTAGTTTTGTTGCAGAACTAAACCCAACATAAATCACAGTTTCTTTATAATGCATAATATAATTTCTCATAGCAAATAATTTCTCAACAACACTTCTCCATTTTGCCCCCCATACAACAAACCTTCTATCTGATATAAGCATTTGATTTTAGCTATAGTACTTGAGAAATCTCTTTCTTCTTTCTGACTTGAAATTTGGTTTTTCAGCCATGCTAGATTTACAAATAATTCAAGCGAGGCCGCCCATCCAATAATACACTTTATACAAAGTGCAATAGTCTCGTCATCTTCTAGACCCGACCCCTCAAAATAATATAGCTTACCTATCTTAGGTACAGAATCCGGCACATCAACCATTTTATACAGCGCTTTTTAAAACTTAAAATTGGATCTATTGTACATTAACTGCTCAACATTCAGCCTGTGTCCAAATGTCATACTTATTCGCCTTCTAAGGTGTCGATACTAAATTATTATACTGCACCAGTATTATCAATGTATTGTATCGGAGAAATAACTCTGAACATTAATCTAACAAAATATTCATTTTATCCTGCCCCATTAACAAATATTCAATTTACTTAACTACTTACCAAGCGAAAAACTAGAAACGAAGCAAGCAAGTTTTCCACAGCAGAAACTTTTTTTACCTATGGGTTCTTTATTTGTCTTAACTTTGGCTGACGTTGTGCTTTTTCCAAAATTTCCATAGATTCACCGCAGCATCTTTCGAATAACTCATTTCGCCACTCAATTGAGTTTAAACCTTTCGAAAAGGGCACTTCAATTCCATTGAGATACCGCTTTCTTTTATGTATCACACCAAAGTTCTTTGATGGACCTTCACGGTATATGCCGACAAGTTGCGGTGCTCCCCCACTACGTGGATCTTGCCTAGATTCAAGCGAGTCACAGAATGCGCTAAAAACATTCCTACTGGTTCTTCCTGAATAGTGAGAATCTTGGCTATATTTTCCGACCCACTTTTCATACCATGCATTTAGAGAAGCTCTTCCAGTACCAGAGCTTGCTATTAATCCCGAATTTTCAGGCAATTCAATTTGCTCAAAAGAAACGCCATCATATGCAACATTAATCCTTGCGGCATGGAAGCTAGAACGCATTCTATTACCCATTCGGGTCGCATATAAAATTTGGCAGTTTCCTCTTTGAGGCTTCGGCATCAAGTTTAAACTTCTTTCAATCTCGCCCCTGACCTTTTCGATTTTTATTTCTATGGAGTCGCTGTCGTTGAACAACAAACCATCATCAATGCACTCAATTAATTGACCTAATATCTGTATAGGGAACGAGACAGAGCCACAGTAGCCAAATAATTCAGGAAAATTTCTTGAAGCAAAAAGTTTTCGGCCTACGTCCCAAGTAGCCTTGCTTCCCCAAGAAATTCGGCTATCGCTAGCAATATAAATCGATGCAGGGCCATGTGTATCGATACCAGTCCATGAAAATAGTGTTGTCATCTATACATCTCTGCGCATAAGTGGTAATATTAACTTACAAGTGGTGATAAAAATCATCATAACTAAGCAACCCCGGGCCCCTCCACCAAAAACGTTATGGGGGGGACAGGTAGAGAACATTTCCCCAGGTAAAACTGGGGAAGTCCCGGTCTTAAGATTTTTTCTTCCTAATTAACGCAAATATTTAGCGTGTCCGGTAAAGTTACGAACTGGAATCTGTTGTTAGTTTACTCCTTAAAGCTCTTCGTAGATTGTTGACATTCCTCTATCGCCCTTTCTGTACCCAGGCGGATTGACCAGAAAAACACTGTCCGTGACTCTAATATTTGATAAATCCGATACGTAACACAGGTCCCATTCGTGATTGGGATGAACGTGGCCACCTACAGTTTGATATATACGAAGAACTTCATTGCCTGATGTAGATACCCCTATCGTTGCAGGCTGTCCAGTGCGGCGAAGGCCGCTATAAGTAAATTCTATTTCTTTTCGTTCTCTAATTGCATTGATTAATGTGTCTATCATTTTCGTTCCCTCCATTGTGTGTTTCCTGAATTCAACTAACAGCGTATCAGGCTTCCAGTCTCATAATTGAAAAATTCTGTTACTTATATCTAGCTATATGCTGGTTTTAAAATCTACTCTAACTTTTAATATTAAATATTACTTTTAATTCGGATGTGTATTACAAATACACAAGCCTTCTACATTTGCTATTCCAATAATACTTTATTGATAACAAAGTTCTCTTATTCATCCAGCATCTGTACTTTGACGCTGACACCTGAAAACGCCACTCTACCCGCTATCTCCTTCATCCCTTCAATCGGCTGCTCATAGCTCCAAGCAATGTCTTTATTGTCACCCAACGAGAAATACACCGTATGACCTTTAAAGGGGCAATGGGTGGTCGTTTCTGAGGTGGTAAGCAAATCCATCCGCACGTCTTCACGCGGGAAATACTGCCGTGGCTGGTAGCCGGTTTCGCGGAGTTCGAGTGCCTGGGTGGAGTCGGCAAGCAGCTTGCCATCCACACGCACCTGCACGCGCTGGTTAACGGGATGAAGCTCGATGCGTGGGGCATGTGGCATTAAGTTGTTCCCTGCGGCGTTTTTCGCTCTAGTAAAATTAGCCTAGCAGTTAACTTATGTTAAACACACCCTCGCAGCTTAGCTTTTAGTCGGTAGCGCTTGGATTGGTGGGAGGAATCAGGCCTTCTTCACAAACTGGGCGGTGACCATCATGTCGCCAGCGCCGTCGACCTTGCAGTCCAGCTGGTGGTCCTTGCCTTCCTTGAGGCGTTTGATCACGGCTTTGGTGCCAATCTTGAGCACGAGGGAGCTGCTTTTTACTTTGAGGTCTTTTATTAGCGTGACCTTGTCGCCTTCTGCCAGCAGGGTGCCGTTGGCATCCTTGACGGTGACCGCATCTTCAGCGGCGGCCTCAGCGGGGTTCCATTCATGGGCGCACTCGGGGCAGATGAACAGGCTTTGGTCCTGGTAAACAAATTCAGACTGGCAACGGGGGCAAGGTGGGCACGACATAGTAATGGCTTCTGTGGTTTGATTAGCGGCCTATGATACTGCGCCCTGGCGGCCTTGGCGAATGGAGTCACACCAATAAAGGTTGCCTGCCCTGCCTATTGCTCCGGTGGGGACAGGTGGGCATCGGTCAAGGTGCGTGGCCGGTAATCACAGGTTGCATCGGCCCAGCGCTTCCAGACACTGTCATCGATTGAAATATTGACCGCCGGTTTTCCCTGCATCCCTTTTGAATATTGTCGGTAGAATCTGCAGTCTTCTGCCTTCCCAAGGCGTTTGAATTTGGCGTACATCCCCCTCAGGAACTCGGCGAAAGAATCTCTTGGCGCGGTCTTCCAGGCATCCTCAAGCACCTCGTATTGAGCCACTTTCAGGCCAGCTTTTTCCGCCTTGCCTAACATCCACTTCAGCGAAATATCGGCCAGTGTGTCGTCAGCGCCATACCCGCCGCCTACATTGGCGTGGGCACCGATAAACCAGCGCTGCTGTACGTCCAGGTTACCCGCTTTTTGCTTGCCATCCTGGCTGGTCCAGAGCGAGACGTTGTAGGTCGCTCTGTGTTCGTCCAGCGCTACCGCTTGATAGGCATGATCGACGATGCTGGAAAGCTCCGTATCGTGCCAATCGTATTTGCTTTTAAACAGGGTGGTGCCGGGCACGCCTAGCGCGCCAACGGTATCCCATATGCCAATGAAATGAATCCTCGGCTGGCGGCTGAAGCTTTTCTTGAACTCCTTGCAAACGTCAGCGTCTGGGTGCAGCGCCTTGTCCCGATAAATGCTTTCGGCCTTATCGAGCAACCCTGGCGTGACCACGTGCATTAACCCGCATTTTCGTATCAGCCCCACCAGGCTTCTGGCCGTGTAGGCACCGCGGCTGAACCCGAATATCCAGATCTCATCGCCCTCTTTATAGCGCCTGGCAAGCCAGTCATAGCCTTTCAGTAAATGTTTGCTAAGCCCGACACCGAAGGCACCGCCGCTAATGCGCTGAAACCTGGAGGTACCCACGCCGGGGTCGTAATAGAACCGTTGTTTAACATCACCATCGTAATCATGGATAAGCCGCGTAATACGATAAACATTCGTCTGGTCTTCAGGGTCGTTCCACGTTCCATCGAATAGCAGAATCAGTTTTTGTTTTGTCATTGTGTTCCCCATGATGATGCGCACCCTTGAACCGTGCTCATTACCGCTGACGGAGTGACAGCGGATGCGCTATGCGTTTCTGGGCATAGCGCCACCGTCAGCCTCAGCATTATGTGACTAAATGTAGTCGAAAATTAATACCGATGCCCGTTTATGCACAAGCTGCTACGGTTCTTCACAAGGTGGTTAACTTTTCCCGCTCAATCTCAGACAAACCAAGTCATGCCGTTCAAAGGGTGCAAGCTTCCGGCAGGTCAACGTCGGGGAGCGAGTGATTGTACGACCGACGTTAACCCCTGAGTGTGGATTTGAAGATTGTAATCAAAACTGAGATCACCGGGGCTAGTGGTGACGGCGACGGTTTTCGGCCAAAAGCGGACATTGAGACTTTCCTGATATTTAACGTTTACAATGAGCGCAATAAATAGCCACACTCGTACGGCTATTTTACTCTCGATTATGTTGTCTTGCGCCTCGTCTACCATTGCTTCTTGATTACTAAGACAGGATTACCTTGAAACTGAATCACGGTAAGCCTGAAGTGGAGACCCTTCAAATAATCTCGTACATTCTTGTTATCAAGGCCAAGCTCCTTGTAGGTGAAGCTGGTGAAAAATCTACGGAAGAAGGAAGCAATGCTATCTAAATCACCAAAGAAGCCAGAATCCAACTCTTTCACGAACGCTTCGTGCTGTTCATTCCAGTAAGAATTACCTTTGAAGTAGTGTTTTCGGATAAGCCGAAACGCGTCTCCTGTGAAAAGGAAAGCTGCTTCACATGATCCCAAATAGGGGTGTGTGAGCCTGACCACGATATTTCGTTTCTTAGTGTCCGTGACGGGGAAAGTGATGCTTACACCTAAGCTGTAGTCACCGACTTGAAGTCTCCTATTAGACCAATTCAGACTCTTCCTAATGTAAGTAATTCGTGTCTTCCCGATTCTGGCAAACCCCATGCGGCCAGTCTCTGCGATTATCATTGGGTACATGGCTAGTCGACTGAACCGGTAAGGCTCTGTGTTACCGCCTGGCTTTTTAACCACCCATCGCGTCAGGTCATATTCATGATCTGCTATCAGGCTATCGTAGTAATCCCATTCACCGGAAATGTGCTCAATCGAAGCATAAACGACTCCTTGGGACATCCTGATGTGGGATTGCCGCTCCAACTCCTCAAGACGACGGAGAAGAGCGTTTTGCTTTTCTTCTTCATGGTTTTTAAAGAGTTCATCGAATTCGGCTTCCGTTTCTTCTAATAGCTTCTTGTGCCGCCTAATGTGTCGCGAAATCTTGGAGAGAAGCATGTCAACAAAATTTTCATCAACAGATGTGGCGTCTTCCCTCCAGCGGATTAACGTATCAACAAAGCTTGACCCAGTCATGGTTGCAGCGGGAATAACTGTGCATTCCTTGCTCTTCCTGGCGTAAGACGTGAAGTTCTGAGAGCCTATTGCAACAAACTTGTCGTCGGTGAGCAGCACCTTTGCATGGAGGCGCGGAGTACTCAGCACAATGATACCGTTGGACAGCGCATTCTTGAGGGCACGAAGCTGGTTAGGCATTTCTAGCAGAGACGCAGGATTCAGCTCTGTGACGATGGTGATATTCTCATTTCCAAGCTGTGAATTTCCAAGAAGAGAGATTAGCAGACGATCAAAATAAGGGCTGTATACAGTAATCGACTCCTCGGCCTTAGACACCCGGCTCTTCCAGATACTGTAGACGTCTTTGGCAAAGTACGTTCGGGTAGCTTCCGATATTTTCATCTCTTCAGTTCATCTCTTCTGCATATCGTGTGGGCTAAGCAGCCGTTGCGAAGCGCTGCGTAGTACCGGTTGACTTGGGCCCTTGGTTATTCTTAACCGGTTTTCTCGCCACGCAAGACATTTACTATAAACTCAACTGCTTTTTGGTTATAGATACTTGGAGTTGCGGCTGGTATAGTACCATCTTTCTTAAATGCATCTTCCTGTCTTTTATTTCTAAAATTGTAAACGGAATAATCAGGATTAACCTTTAGATCATTTTCGGAAACACATGCCCAAACATCATGTTTCGTTGCTTGCGGTAGTTGTTTCGTCACTTCTTCCGCCATTTCCATCGCTGAGTATGGATAGCTCTTCGTTAGATTTTCTTTTACCCTTTGGATAACCTCTACTTTATCAACCGGAACAACATCACCAACCAGTTTGAGGGTAGGCGCTCCCGATTTTTCTTTAAACTCTCCTTCTTTGACAAACTTCGACGTCACCCCCTGATTGAGTAGCGCTACACTTTAGAGTCCGATCCTATGGGTAAGGAGATTGGACATGAAGAAGCGTTTCAGCGAAGAACAGATCATTGGTTTCCTGGGCGAAGCCGAAGCGGGGCTGCCCATCAAAGAGCTATGCCGTCGGCACGGTTTCTCAGAAGCCAGTTACTATCTATGGCGGAGCAAGTTTGGCGGCATGAGCGTCCCCGATGCCAAGCGACTCAAAGAACTCGAAGCCGAAAATGGACGCTTGAAAAAGCTGCTCGCAGAGTCGCTACTGGAAATGGAGGTCACTCGCGAGGCGCTGAGAAAAAAGTGGTGAGCGCCCCGGCACGCCGAGACGTGGTGCGCTTTATGGTGTCACGTGGCCTGAGTGAGCGCAGAGCGCTCCGTGTCATTCGTATGAGTGCCAGTGCATTGCGCTACCAGCCGGCCCCTGACCGCAATGAGACATTGCGTGAACGCATTGTTGCCTTGGCACACCGGCATCGCCGCTATGGCGCTGGCATGATCTACCTGAAGCTGCGTCAGGCCGGAGAACCGGTCAATCACAAGCGTGTTGAGCGTCTGTATGCGGAAGCTCGCTTGCAGGTGAAGCGTCGCAAGCGCAAGAAGGTTCCCATGTCTGAGCGAAAGCCACTTGGTCGCCCTGGGGCTGCCAATCAGGTCTGGTCAATGGATTTTGTGTTTGACCGGACGGCAGACGGACGAGTGATAAAGAGCCTCACGGTTGTCGATGACGCCACCCATGAAGCCGTGGCGATCGTGCCTGAACGTGCCATTAGCGGACTGTTTTTAACACGTATTCTGGATCACCTGGCCCTACAACGTGGCCTACCGAGCGCCATTCGTACGGATAATGGAAAGGAGTTCTGTGGGCGCGCCATGCTGTCATGGGCGCATCTACGTGGCGTTGCCCTGTTTTTAATCGAACCTGGAAAACCCAACCAAAACGCCTACATCGAATCGTTCAATGGGCGCTTTCGAGATGAATGCCTAAATGAGCATTGGTTCACCAGCCTTCAACACGCCCAGGCTGTCATCGAGGCATGGCGGCGGGAGTACAACGAAGAAAGACCGAAGAAGAGTCTTGGAGGGCTGACACCGTCAGCCTATGCCGAGCAACTGGTGGTAAAACACGATAAAGTTATTTCTGACTCTAAACCCGGGTGCTACTGAAGATGGGGTGACGTCGACTTCAACTTACCGACAAGATCGTCATCCAAAACTAATACTTGAGAAGAATCACGCTCTATCATTCCTCTCTCAGTATCAAGTATTGCTGCATTTTGCGGACCAGCTCGGCCTATTTTTGCCATGAGATTCAGCCAGCTTTGGTTATTCTGCTCGATGCGATGATTAACAATGCTTTCTAACTCAGCACTTTGGATTTTTTGCGTTCTCCCTCCATAGCGATAGTAAATGTCGCCATTTTTTATAATTTTCCCCTCGTCTTTCCGCGCAATGACCGGCTTTGCTTCAGACGGCCAGATATAAAAGGCGCCACAAAACATCTCATCGACGTCAATACTCCCTTGCTCCCACCGGATCTCAGAAGAGAAAAGCTCTAATAGATATCCTGTTATTTTCTCAGGATCCACCTTCTCAAATTGTGCTTTGGATTTGTCGGACAGGCCTGCAATTTCTCTCGGGGAATCTTTTACTCCAAAAATTAAAAAACCTCCACGATTATTCGAGAAAGCAGCAAAATCTTTAAAATAGTCAGCCAAGGCAGCAAGATTAAATTGCTCCTTGAATTCCAACTCTTGGCCCTCACGGTGATAAAGCCTTTTTCCATTTCTTCTTAGGCGCTCTTTTAGTTTTTCCTCAAAATTCATTCTTCGCCTCTACTTCCTTAAAAAAACATGTCTTAACATGCTTGCTGCTTTTCCTGCATGTCGGCTATGGGTCGAAAGGCGTCACCCCCCACTTACTCATAAAACGCTACCCTACCCGCTATCGTTTCCATCCCTTCAACTGGCTGCTCGTAGCTCCAGGCAATGTCTTGCTTTTCGCCCAGCGGGAAATACACCGTGTCGCCTTTAAACGGGCAATGGGTGGTCGTTTTTGAGGGGGTAAGCAAATCCATTCGCACGTCTTCGCGTGGTATGTAATGCCGTGGCGGGTAGCCGGTTTCGCGGAGTTCGAGGGCGTTGGTTGAGTCGGCAAGCAGTTTGCCATCCACATGCACCTGCACGCGTTGGCTAACGGGATGAAGCGTAATGCGTGGTGCCTGTGGCATTAGGTTGTTCCCTGCGGCTTTTTAGCTCTAGTTAAATTAGCCTAGCAGCAACGTTCGTTGAATCCCATGCTCGTCCCATTACACTTTAGGCGCGGGAATGATCTGGATCATGCGGGTGTGATAACGGCTAAACGTTCGGGTTATCCGCATTCACAAACGAGTACAGCTGAATATCTGAACGGCATGCCCAGCCCTGATTGGCCCAGAATTGTTTGGCCATTTCGTTCTCAGGGAGGATCATCAGATGCGATTTCAGAATGCCCTCATGCTTGAGCGCTTCCAGGCAACGGCTGACCAACTGTGTTGCGATGCCTTTGCGGCGGTGGGAATCTGCCACCGATAAGTGCTGGACATAGCCGCGCTTGCCGTCGTGACCCGCCATGATCGTTCCCACCAGTCGCCCTTCTGCCTCTGCCACAAAGCTCAGGCCGGGATTACGCCGCAGGTACTTCTCAATGCCTTCTCGGGAGTCGGCATCGCGCAGCCGCACGCCTTCACTTTCGCTCCATAGCGCGATGGTGGCGTCATAGTCGTCGATGGTCATCGTGCGGTAGTGCATTAAAGAGGTCTCACTGGTGGTTAGGTGAAAACAGGATCGCGTGAGGCGGGTTTATTTTGAGCATTCACGCATGGCACGAACATCGTCGATATCCACTGGCCTTGAGAGCATAGATTTATAGCGGATCAAGTCTTCCTTCAACATCAAGGGAAGCGCCAGGCCCAGTAAATTGACGGTTTCATAGCGAGCAAAGTCTATATTTAACGGCACCCATTCTTGGCTGGCTGCATCAAGAATGTGGGCGCCTTCTGCGTTGCCAACTTCTACCTTAATGCCTTCATACTTGAACTGGACATAGGTTAAATCCCAACCCTCCTCGCAGTGGTGCGCCGCGGGTTTGGATATGTACGCCTGCCCTGCCTGCACCACCGTCATAAAATGCTCATCGGGGACAAACAGGTCAATATCATTCAGCGCTCGCTCAGCACCATAGCCCTTTGCGGCGAGCCCTCCGCAGATCTGAAACGGGATATGTCTATCTCTGAGTAGTCCCACTATCCATTGGGCTGCTAACGGGTGCATGACTGTTCCATTTTGTTGGCTAACACCGGATTACCGTTGTAGCAGGCCTCAAACTCCCCGGTCACTCTAAAGCCATATTGCTGATAAAGCGCTTTTGCCGTCACGTTGCTTTTTGCGACGCAGAGCGTAGCGGGGCTACCGATCCAGGCCATCATATGGTCAAGCAGTTGACTGCCAATGCCTTGGCGGCGAAAGCGCGGGTGAACAAGTAGCGTGCGAATCTCATTTCCATAGACCGCTCCATACCCGCGAATGCCTTTATCGTCATGAACAAATATCGTTGATTCCATCAGCTCCCGTAGGCGTGTCTCGTCTTGCCTCAGAGGTATGAGTACAAATTGGCCTTGCTCAAACCGAAGCTCATCCAGTTTGGCGAGTGAGTAAATTTCCTCTATGGCTTCAAAATCCTGGTCTTCGAATGCTCGTATCATCGTTTTGGCTAACAATCCGGGAGGGACCTCTTCTTGGACACACTAATTGGCTAGTATCCTTTTAGCTGCTCACTCAACGCGACGAGATCTTCAGCTACAAAATCCCATTCTTGCTCTGCTGTTAAATCTTTATGCTGTTGCGGGCCATATTCTGTGCGCCGGGGTATAAACGCCGTTTTCATCCCCAATGCACGGGCAGCCGCCAGGTCGTAATTGTGCGCTGCGCATAGCATCACCTCTTCAGGCGGCAGGCGCAGCAGGCGGCAAGCCCCTAAATAGACCTCTGGGTCAGGTTTATAGTGCTGAAATAGCTCGGCGCAGAACACCATATCCCATGGCAGTTTGGCATAACGGGCAACGTCCACCATTAACGACAAATTGCCGTTGGTCAGGGTGGCAATGATGGTGTGCTCTTTCAATTTTTGAAGACCGCGCTGAACATCCGGCCATGGGTCTAACTGGTGCCAAAAGTGATTGACGCGATCAATGGTCGCCTCGTCTAGCATCACCCCATGTTGATTGAGGAGTTTAACCAGGCTTTCCCGATGCAGATCATCCAACCCCCTCCACGGAATTTCGCCTTTACGCACCCGATCCATCGAAGGCGCATAATGCTGACGCCATTGATCTGTCAGCGCTTCACTAGGTAGCTCAATTCCCAACTCCTGCTCTATCGCCCGGAACTGGTTAATCAAACTGGAGCGCCAATCGACAATAGTGCCAAATACATCAAACACGATGGCTTTCATTCACGTCTCCTTGCCGCTGTATGGTCATTAATAATCCCAGCAGTGCGACACCGATACAATCGCCTGTTGGTTAATCGCCATGGACAGCCCCAGCACAAAGCCGGTTTTATCGAAGGCCTATTGGTTATTGATACAGCGTGATGCACAACGAAGTTGTACTAGCCAGATATACTCTAACAAGCCTGTCAGCCTGGCCCAGGAGAGGAGAAGGAAGGATGAACAAACGTGACCTGGAAGCGACCTATCGTGATTACATCACCTGCCTCAATAAACAGGACTGGACGAACCTTGGCCAGTTCGTGCATGACGATGTTCATCACAACGGCAAGCCTCTCGGGCTTGACGGCTATCGCGCCATGCTGGAAGCCGACTACGAGCAGATACCTGACCTTTACTTCAACATTCAGCTGTTGATCGCTGATCCGCCGCATATTGCGTGCAGGCTTCGGTTCGATGTCACGCCTAAAGGTAACTTCATGGGCCTACCGGTGAATGGCCGAAAAGTGACGTTTTGCGAGAATGTGTTTTACCTCTTCCACGACCAAAAGATTCGTGAGGTCTGGTCGGTGATCGACAAGGCGGCGATCGAGGCTCAGCTTGGTTAAATTGCCTCTTAAGCCAGGCAGGTTTCGCCATCTTCTGCCATAGTGAAAGCTCAACAGTGACAACTCTCAAGGAGGAGAGAAGATGGTCCGTACTACCCGTATAGAGCCTATTAGCGAAGAGCAGGCTGAAGCCATCATTATTTCGGGATGGCGTGTTATAGACGTTACCCAGCCTGAAGCGATCGAGGTTGCGCGACGCTTCAAGACCAAGACATCCAATAAACCGGGGGCCGATCCGGACGCCACCCAGGATTACGATGCCTCGCAGACCAACGTGGGTAAAGGTGACGAATAGCCCTTTAAGTCTTTATTGCACCCACCAGGCAGGGCGCTCTTGAAGCGCCCTGCACTCCATGTGTTCAAGTGATTCCATCTCCAAACATATCGTTGTCGATGTTCATGGTGCGGTAGTGCACTTTTCCATCGAGCAGATGATCAGCATCAGCAACGGGGCTGACGCTGTTCCGATAAAAGAGCACTGATAAAAACGGAAGCAGCCGTTGCGCTGGCCGAACGGAGCATATGACTGATGGAGGTACGGTGCCCGTCACTTGAGGGTGGCTATACTAGCGCCCTCATCCAGGGGGAGCGTTAGTTACCCCTTCAAGGCTGGCATAAGCGCTTGTTGCCGCGCCCCAAATATTAATTTTTATTAGCCAGCAAGGATTCAAGCTTCAACTCTGGATACTGGTTCGCCACATTCGCGACGTCTCGGCGGGTTTCTTCTATTATCCACTCTCTTACTTGCTTGGCCGCGTCGCTTAGCGGCTTTTTACGTGAGTGCACCAGGTGGCATAGCCGCTCGGTGGCGATCGCCGTGGGCGTGGCGGGCACCAGTGAGCCGGTTTCCAGCCAGTGGGAAGCGATGTTGAGCCAGCCGATGGCGATTCCTTGGCCGAGCAAAGCTGCCTGGAGAACGACGGCATAGTCGGAAAATACCAACGGATGGGCAGTACCATAACTCTCCATATGAAAATTGGGCAGAAGCTCGAACCAGTCTATGCGGCTGTCGCTGAGGCTGATCAGGGTGGTGGAAAGGTCGTTGCTGGGCGATTCAAGTTGCTGCTGGCGATAGGCAGGGCTGCAGACAGGTACCAGTATTTCCGGCAGTAGCAATGAAGCGTCATGCAGGATGTCCTCTCCCGTGACAAAGCGAATCCCCAGATCAACGTCCTCGACCGGGCCGCTTACCGGGCCCGAAATCAACTGAAAGCGCAGATCGATATTGGGTAGCTGCGCCTGCAACCTGTGCATACGCGGCATAAGCCAGTGGGTAGTGAAGGCGGTTGAAACCGATAACGTGACGGTTTCAAGCCCGGTACTGCGCGCCCGGATTTCCTGAATTGCCGCTTCGATATTGTGAAAGCCGTCGATCACCCCTTGGTAAAGTATCTCGCCACTCTCTGTTAGCTCGGTTTTGCCGGGCGTCCTCAAGAACAGCTTGACCTCCAGATATTCTTCCAAAAACGCAAGCATGCGGCTGACCGCCGGCTGGGTAACCCCCAGTTCGGCGGCGGCTTTTGTGAAGTTACCGCAGCGGGCTGCTGACTCAAAAACGAAGAGAGCGTTGGCGCTAGGTAGTTGTCGACGCAATGTAGGCATAACTTCAGGTTATGCCACTGCCAAGAATTTCGCAATTGTCCGCGGTCACCTTATCTGCTGTACTCAATGACAACCGATAGGCATCACAACAATGAAAGGTGATAAATCCTATGGATGAGCGAGATAGTGTGGGTGTCTCCATACGCTCCATCTGCAAGCGATATGGCAACACACAAGCCCTGAAGGACATAACTTTAAATATTGAGCCAGGTGAATTCGTGTCGTTGCTGGGTCCTTCAGGCTCAGGAAAAACAACCCTGCTTGGCGCTTTGGGTGGGTTTGTCATGCCGTCATCAGGGTCGGTATGGGTCGGTGATCAAGACATGACCTTCATGCCACCGCACAAGCGCAACATCGGCATCGTCTTTCAGAGTTATGCGCTCTTTCCTCATATGAGTGTTGGCGAAAACGTGGCCTTTCCGCTGCGCGCTCGCCGCCTGCCCAAGTCAACTTGGCCGGAGCGAGTGAAACAGGCCCTCGCCATGGTCGAACTGGACGGTTACCAGGATCGTGGCGTATCTCAACTGTCGGGTGGCCAACGGCAACGCGTCGCCCTTGCCAGGGCGATCGTATTCGAGCCACGGCTGATTTTGATGGACGAACCGCTATCGGCGCTGGATAAGCAACTGCGCGAGGCGATGCAGATTGAACTGCGCAGCTTACATCGCAAGCTGGGGGCCACCGTCGTTTATGTCACCCACGACCAGCGTGAAGCGCTGACCATGAGCGACAGGGTGGCGATTCTCAAAGATGGTGAACTGGTTCAGATCGGCGCCCCCGAAACCCTGCATAACGATCCCAAAGACTCTTTTGTGGCCAGCTTTATCGGCGATTCGACGCTGCTGCCAGTGACGCGTGTCGATGAATACCATGTAAAGCTCGGCAATCAAATACTGCATTCCGCCAAGCCAATCACTTCACATTCGGAATTGCTACTGGCCATTCAGACCGAAAAATTACTGATTGACGACGGCCGTCATGCGCCCGGCATCAACCGCCTGGCATGCCGGGTCGTAGAGGCCGTATACCAGGGCGACAGCCTACGACTGTTCCTCGAACTGGAAGACGGCACCTCTATCAGTATGCGTCAACCCAGCCATCACGCTGCCAGGCAACAGATTCCCCCGCTCGGCGAAAACCTGAGCGTGGTACTGCATCCCGAGGACACCATCATCGTGCCTCGTGCGGGATGCGCCACTCCGGCGGCACACGTCGCCTGACATAACTGCGAAGTAAAAACAGGAGTCATAGCCGATCATGGAACTTTCCAATTTTAAAGTTCTTACTTTCGATGTCGTGGGCACGCTGATCGATTTCGAAACCGGTGTATTGAACGCTATCCGTCGTATTGGGGGAAGTGCCGCACAGGACCTGAGCGACGACACCATTTTCGAGGCCTACAAGCGCGGACGGGACCGTTACCCCGGCCGCTCGAGTAGTGCCATGGCGGATGTTTACCGCTCATTGGCTGAAGAGTTGCAGCTGCCATCCGATGTGGTTTCGGCCGATACTTTTCAGTTAGCGGTGCTGCGCTGGCCCGCTTTCGAGGATTCAGTAGCGGCACTGAAACGCCTGCGCAAGCACTATCGATTGGTCGCGATGACCAATGCTGACCGCACTGCGTTCACCTGCTATTCGCATATCCTCGATGATCCGTTCGACGACAGCGTGACCTGCGACGAGACCGGTGTGGCTAAGCCCAACCCTCAATTCTTTGCCTACAACCGTGGTCGTCAGGCGGCCCATGGCTATAAGGCTTCGGAAATACTGCATGTCGCCCAGAGCCAATACCATGACATCGGCATTGCCAAGGAGCTGGGTTACACCACTTGTTGGATAGAGCGGCGCCAGGGCCAGCAGGGGTTTGGCGGCACACCGGAACCCGCAGAGGTAACCACACCTGATTTCCATTTCCCTACGCTGAAGGCGTTGGCTGACGCCGTAGAGAGGGTGTGACATGAGTGGGCCGCAGCCAGTACCCCCGATTGCTTCACTTTGGCGTGACACGGCGACTACCGCCGCGAATTTTGCGTGTCTTACCCACGACAAAACCGTTGATGTCGCCATCATCGGGGGCGGTTATACGGGATTGGCAGCGGCCCACCGGTTAGCAGAAAGGGGCGTCCAGGCGATTGTGGTGGATGCCAACCCCATTGGCTGGGGGGCAAGCGGGCGCAATGGCGGCGTGGTGTCGGCGAAATTCCGGCTATCTTTTCCCAGCATCGCCCACGCCCATGGCATGCCGGTGGCCACTGCCATGCACCGGCTCTGCCATCAGGCGGTAGATGAGGTAGAAGCCCTGACTCAGGCGTATGGCCTGGAGAATGCCCGTTTTACACGCTGTGGCAACCTGCGCTGTGCGCATACCAGCAGAGCCCTGGACGCAATCACCGATGAAGCCAAGTGGATGCAGCGCGAAATGGGTGACGATTCACTGCGCTGCTTATCCGCTGGTGAGGTAGCCGAAGAAACCGGTTCCCACGCGTTTAAGGGTGGCGTACTGGGGGTTGGCGTGGGCACCTTGCACCCGCTTGACTATGTGCAGGGTCTGGCGGATGGGCTTAATCGACGCCATGGCGAGATGGTCTTTGAGCGCACCCCCGCCACCCATATTCGCCGCCTGGAGGATGGCATCCGTATCACGACGCCAGGCGGCGAGATCAAGGCGCGGCAGGTGATTATGGCGACCAATGCCTATTCGGACATCACGCCGGTCAGTGCTGCCATCAAGTCCCGCCTGGTTCCGTTCAGAAGCTCGATCATTGCCACTGAGCCGCTTCCAGAAGCGCTGCAGAACCGCCTGATGACCAAGGAGAGAAGCTACAGTGAAACGCGCAGAATGATGCGCTGGTTTCGCAAGGTCGATGGCCGAGTCGTATTTGGGGGACGAGGGGCGTTTGGCAAACAGGACTCCCAGGCTGCGTTCGACTCCCTCCAGAAAGCCATGGTGTCGCTTTTTCCAGAGCTCGCCGATATCGATATTGCCTATCGCTGGTCAGGGCATGTGGGCATGACGCTAGATGCCCTGCCTCATGTAGGCAGATTCGATGACCGAATGTGCTACGCCGCCGGCTATAACGGTGCCGGAGTGGCCATGTCGACTTTGCTTGGGCGGTTGGCGGCGGACTACGCCATGGGTGAAACCCCTGACGTGGCGCTGCTTGCTGCGGACAGGCTTAAGGCCGTCCCGTTTTATCCTTTACGTGAAGTCGGTATTCGACTGGTGGCAGGTTACTACCAGTTCCTTGATGCAATCGGGCGCTGATTCGGCGTCAGAAGCATTTACTCAGTTGGAGATCGCATGATGAAAGATACTAACTGCTTTAAATACTTGCTTAGTTCCTCGGTAATGGCCGTCGGTGCGCTGGGTGCCGGGCAAAGCCTGGCGGACGGCGAAATCACCTTCGTCTCCCAGGGTGGTGCTTATCAGGAAGCGCAGACAATCGCCATACTCGACCCGGTAGCCGAAGCATTGGGCATCACCATTATTCAGGAGAGCGCCCCCGACGCCTGGCCGATGATCAGAACCCAGGGCACCACCGGCCAAGCCGTATGGGATGTGGTCGACACGCCGCCGTTGAACTGTGTGCGGGGCGGCAAGCAAGAGCTGATAGAGGAGCTGGATTTCAGCCAGATTCCCAACGCTGAGTCGATGCCCGATGAGTACAAGACGCCCTACTCCGTGGCTTATGAGTTCTACTCCAGCGTGCTGGCCTACAACCCCGAGGCCTTTGATGGCAATCCACCGCAAAGCTGGCAAGATTTCTGGAATGTGGAGGAGTACCCCGGCAATCGTGCACTGCGTAATCACCCGCTAGGGACGCTGGAAGCCGCCTTGATGGCCGATGGGGTGGAGCGGGACGAGCTGTACCCGCTGGATGTTGATCGAGCCTTCGAAAAGCTGGAAGAGATCAAACCACATATTACCACCTGGTGGACGTCTGGCGGTCAGTCGGCGCAGTTGCTCAATGACGGCGAGGTGGACATGCTGATGATGTGGAATGGGCGTGTTAGTGCCATCATCAACGAAGGCGCAAGTGCTGATTTCACCTATAACGATGGTGTTCTGCAGAACACCCACCTGTGCATCATTAAAGATGCGCCCAACCAGGAAACAGCCGTCGAGTTTATCAACGCGGCTATAGACCCCGAGTATCAGGCCAACTTGCCCCTGCACATTGACTACGGGCCCGGCAACCCAGCCGCCTTCGATACTGACAAGATTCCCGATGACCGTGCCCAAGAGCTACCCAGCTTTCCCGATAACGCCGAACGTCAGGTATTGATGTCATACGAGTGGTGGGCCTCCTCTGAAGGCGAGGAAGCGGAGCGTCGTTGGCTGGAGTTCATGCAGCAATAAGTATGTCGTTGTCGTGGCCCGCCTGCGGGGTACGACAACGCTTGTCGATTTCCCGATAGGAGACATCCTTTGAAAGCGACCACCACCAACAATAATTACCCTCTCGTTAATACCCGGGATGCGTCACTTGGCTATCGGCGACGCGAGCACGCGCTGATGCTGCTTTTGATATCACCGGCCGTACTGGTGGTTTTCGTGCTGCTCCTCATCCCGCTTGGCTGGTTGATCGGTCAATCGTTTTATGCCGAAGGCTTCACACTGGAGCACTACCAGCGAATCCTCACGGAAGGTATCTACTGGAATACCTTCTGGGTCACGTTTCGCATCAGCTTTATCGTGACGCTACTGGCTCTGTTGATGGGCTACCCCATTGCCTATGCTGCCTCAATCCTACCAAGACGCTGGTCAATGCTGATTCTGGCGCTGGTAATCCTGCCATTCTGGACCAGCGTACTGGTCAGGGCCTACGCTTGGTTGATTCTGCTGCAACGCTCAGGCGTGGTTAACGAATCCCTAATGGGTGTCGGCCTTATCGACGCACCGCTCGCGCTGATTCATAACGAACTGGGCACGATCATTGCCACCGTACATATCCTGTTGCCGTTCATGGTGTTGCCGCTTTACGCCACAATGCAGAAGATTCCCAGTGATCTAATCCAGGCGGGCGCGAGTCTTGGTGGCAGCCCCCTGCACGTTTTCAGGCGGGTATTCTTCCCGCTCTCTCTGAGCGGCGTATTAGCGGGCATGACCCTCGTGTTCGTGCTGTGTCTTGGCTTCTATATCACGCCAGAACTGGTAGGTGGCGGACGCACGGTCATGGCCTCGATGTTGGTCAGCCGCAACATCCAGCTTTATAGCGACTGGGGTGCCGCCAGTGCCGTCAGCGTCGTGCTGCTGGTCTGCGTGCTGATCATTTTCTATGTGGTGAGCCGTCTCGTCCCTCTCGAGAAGATACTGGGTGCAAAATGAACAAACTATCCCTGAGCCGAATCACCTTTATTGGCTATGTGGCGCTGGTGCTGATTTTCTTGATCCTGCCATTGCTGATTGTCGTGCCCATGTCGTTCTCGGACAGTCGCTTTCTGTCCTTTCCGCCCACCAGCTTTTCGTTTCGCTGGTATGACACTTTCTTCAACAACCCCGGGTGGATGTCTGCCGCAAAGACCAGTTTGATCGTGGCGTTCTCCACGGCATTGATCGCGACCCCGATTGGCGTGGCAGCGGCCTACGCCATCAATAGCTCGTCTCACTGGCTTATGCGCTACCTGAAGATCGTACTTCTGCTGCCGTTGATCGTGCCGATCATCATCGTTGCCACCGGCGTGTTCTTCATTTACGCCTTGTCAGGCATGCTTTACACCATTCCCGGCTTGATCATGGCAGACGTGATGCTGGCGCTGCCCTATGTGATCACCGCGGTAACGGCAGGCCTGCACGGTTTTGATCAGACCCAGGAGATGGTGGCCAGAAGCCTTGGCATGAATCGCTTTCGCAGTTTCATGAGCGTCACTCTGCCGCAAATCATGCCTAGCGTGGTCACCGGCGCGATCTTTGCGTTCATTCAGGCATTGGACGAGACCATGGTGGCACTGTTCATTTCGGGTGGGCAGAACCAGCCCCTGACCGTGCGCATGTTCACTGCGCTGCGTGATGAGATTGATCCGACCATCGCCGCCATCAGCACCTTGTTGACCGCAGCTTCCTTCGCGCTGGTGTTGCTGTTGGTATTGGCACGCAAGCAGTCACCAGCATGACTACATGTGCAATTCCCGTCGTTTGCCTAATTTAAAGCAATCGGCGTAACAAAAATCTAACTTAACCCCAGCGCCTCAACCACCGCCGCCACCTTGTGGCGGTCATCGCCTTGCAGCGTGTTCAGCGGCTGGGGCAAACAAGGTTGGCTGACCTTTCCGGTGAGTTCCGCAATGGTGGCGGCAACCCGTAGGCTGCCGCCGTAGTCACGGTAGAGCGCCCATAGCGGCTCGAGTGCTTGAGAGCAGGCCATCGCTTGCTCGGTATCACCTGCCTGGGCGGCGCGGGTGAGCGCCAGTGCGATGTCCGGGTAGAGCCCGCCGATTACCGAGTACCAAGCATCGCACCCGGCGAGTAACCCGGTGGCGGCGGCCGCGTCGCCGCTAATGCCGATGGTCACGTCGCTGGGGATTAACGCCCGCAGCCCTGCCACGCGTGCCTTGGCAGCGGCAAGGTCGTTCTGCACTGGCGGAATTTTGATCGAGCGCACCTGGGGCAGCTCAGCAATGCGCCCGTGCAGCTCGTCGCTGAAATTAAAATGCGTGGTGCCGGGGTTGTCATATACGCAGAGCGGCACGCTTAGCGAACGGCAGACAGTCTCGTACAGGCTAAACACCTCCTCATCGGTGAGCGTTTGATACGACACCGGCGCCAGCAGTACGCCGCTTGCGCCTGCAAGCTGGGCGCGTTCGGCATTGGCCAATACATCGCGGGTGCGAAGCGCGCCAATGCCCACTATCACCGGCACGCCAGCGGCGCTTTCTACGCTCAGCCTGACGACCCGGGCCCGTTCTTCCTCGCTTAAATAGGCGTAGCTGCCGGTAGAGCCCAGCACGCCGATGGAATCCACCTTGGCGTCAGCCAAGCGGGCCACTAGCTGGATAAATTCATGCTCGTGAATGCCTTGTTCATCCATGGGCGTAAGCGGAAACGCGCTAAGGCCGGTCAACATGGTACATGATCCTTTTGAGGTGGCGGTTCAACTGCCCGTTATATAGCCATGCCGTAATTTAAGTAAAGGCCTGTCCACGCACGTACCGGGTGTCAGGACGTTTTCAACGCCCGCCAACCCCGTCCGAGAGATCGGGGCCGGGATGCAGGCGGTCCGGCCAGCGCAACACCATGATGGCCAGAACGTTGCGGTGTTCACCACTCTCCAGGTCCCCTCGCCCCGAGGACGACGGGATGATGCCGCTGGCCGGGTCCACCGCCGCAGCCAGCACCTCACGCACACGGCCCACCAGCGGGTGGTCTTCACGACCGGCCAGCAGGAAGACCAACGCCACCTCGGCCTGGATGTCGGCCGTACCACGGTCCAGGATGTTAGCTGTCTCACGCTCCAGCGCTTCCAGTACCCAAGCGTGCTCCTCTGGGTCCACCTCCCGCTGGTAGTAGCGGCTGTCAGCAATCACGAAGTGCGTCAGGCCATAGAGCCAGTTACGGTACTCGGCGTCGTTGAGCCCGGCGACTCGCTCGGGCGGGTAGTGGCGCCGGAAGGCTGCCTCCACTTCCCGGCGCAGGTCCATCACGCCGAGCTGGTGCAGGAAGTACGCCTGGTTGGCCACCTGGGCGGCATAGATCCCGATTACCCCGGGGTCGGTCAGAAAGGCAGTCCAGTCCACTTCGGCCAGGTAGCTCAGCGCCTGCTCGTGGTTCTCAATCGCCGGCAGCAGGCCGTAATACTCGGCCTGGACGAGCTGGAACAGCAGTTCCCGGGCGAAGGCCATCTCCCCCCACTCACCCAGCATGGCGCGTCGTGCGCGGTGCTTGGCCGTAAGCTGCGAGTAGTCGGCAACGATCGCCCGGCTGCGGTCAGCCGCGTACCCCGGCTCGGCCAGGCCGGCGATGTCCTCCTCGAGTCGCACCACTATACGCTCGCCGTAGGCATGATTGAGGGGCCGCCAGCGCTGCTCGCCCGTCAGGCGGTAAAGCCGCTGGGTAAAGTGGCGCTGCTTGTCCTCGGATAGCGTCGGCAGGGCCTGCTCGTAGACCTCCTGAATGGCAAGACCAGCCTCGCGCTGGATGTCACGCTCCCCATGCGGCTCCAGGGCGGCGCAGCCAGCCAGCAGGAGCACAACCATCAGTGAAAAGAGCTTTTCCATGCAGAATCCTTGGTGGCGTTCACTATCAATAAAGCATCATTGCACAGTCGATGAGCAATTATGTACAAGCATCCATAGCGCTGTCGGCATAAGCTAGGACGTACTTCATCGAGTCAGGTGTCATCAGGGGAGTCGGCATGAGTAACGCCAGCCGGTTTGAGTTCTTCAAAAGTCATCATGTGCCGACACTAACGGTGCTAAAAGCGGGCATTGAAGATTTCAGCTACGACCCACATGCCCATGAGGAGTATGCCTTTGGCGTGACGCTGGCCGGGCGACAGGACTTTTTCAGCGGTGGGCGGTTTCATCGCAGCCCGCCGGGCAATGTGATTTTATTCAACCCGGAGGAAGTCCACGACGGCCATTCGGGTGGCGCACAAGCGCTCGATTACCTGATGGTGTATGCCCACCCGGAACAGGTGACGCCGCTGTTCGCCGAGGCGCTTGGCCGCGAAAGCGCCGCCGGTTTCCGTTCCGATCAAACGCTGATTCAGGATGCGCCCCTGCGCCACGCCATTCTGGAACTGGCGCGTTTGGTGAGCACCCACGCCGGTAGCTGCATTGACCAGGAAAATGCGCTTTATCAGGTGGTTGAGCGAACCATTCAGCTAGGCGGCCGTGTTCAACCCAGCCGCGTCACGCAACGCCCGGATGCCCTGCTGGACCTTGCCAAGGCGTATATCCACGCCCATCTGGAAACGGATATGTCGCTGGACGACATCAGCCGGGCCGCGCATTTATCCAAGTACCATTTTTTGCGGCTGTTTCGCCAGCACTACGGCATGACGCCTCACCAGTACGTGATTAACTGCCGGATCAATGCGGCCCGCGCGGCGCTGGATCAGGGGGCGCCGCTGAATGAGGTGGCGTTGCGGTTTGGGTTTGCCGACCTTAGCCATTTTAATCGCCGCTTCAAGCGTATCTATGGCATGACGCCCCACCAATACCAGCGCGATATCACGCGTTAGCCCTACCCAACTTTGAGGTTCCAACATGTTAGCAATCATCGCCTATGCCCTGGGCGTCATGTACACCCCTGGGCCTGTGAATCTGCTCGGCCTGAATGTCGGCATCAATGGCCAGGCTAAACAGTCGGTCGGGTTTTGCCTGGGCGTGGGAATGGCAATGCTTGTTTACCTGCTGGTGTTGGGCTGGGCGGGAGCAGCCTGGATCAGCGGTAACGCCCTGATCCTGGTGAGTGCGCTGGGCTGTAGCTACATTGTGTACCTGGCCGTCAAGCTTGTCCGCGCCAACGCGGATTTGGGCGAGCCTGACCATGCTCCGCGTCTCCTGAGCTTTCGCGATGGGCTGGTGATGCAACTGCTAAACCCGAAGGCCATCGTCGCGACCCTGCCCATTGCCACCCTTCAGTTCCCGGCGGCGGGTATTCAGGGCGCAAGCCTGGTGGTCTGGGCGCTGGGGCTGTCCGCCATGGCGGCAGGTGCCCCCGGCAGCTATGTGGTCATCGGTAGCCTGGTGGGTGAGCGCATTAAAAGCACACGGGTGGTGAAGGGCTTTAACTGGCTGATGGCGGTGCTACTGGTCGCCGTGGCGATATCGATTGGTGTTGAGCATGTGTGGGTGCCGCTCGCTGCTCGAAGCTGAAACCTAAGCGCAAGGCGTGCAGGCCATACCTGTACTTTCAGCTAGTTCTGCTTCCGCTTCAGGGTGAAAGCGAACACTCATCTCTCAAGCCTTGCCCTAAGGTTAGCGAATACTTGCTCACTTGAAACCGTAGCCACTTTACCCCCCGTATATCGTCTAATCGGCTGCGGGCAACGTCGACCCATTGCTTGTCGATATCAGCCTCAGGGGAGTTGAGGCTACGCAGCAACACATCGACGACTCTTGCACGCTCTTCAACGGGTAATGATTCTGCTTCGCTGACAAGCTCTTGGATGTTCATAGTCTCACCTAATGAATGGCTCAGACTGAAGGTATCTCAACTATTATATTTTCGCCATATTAGCTCTTTTTGCTTTGTGAGGCTGTCCAATAAGATCACAGCCTATCTACCTGCAATACGCGCTCACGCTTTCCGCCAGCTCGCTCACCAAGCCGTGTACCCGCTCCACGGCTTCATCTGGCGTGTTGGAGTGCTCAATGCAGTCGACCATTGCCAAGGCTTCCAGCCGTTCCGACGTGGGGGCGCTGCCGCTGGTGTTACTGGTCTTTGTACTCTTCAAGCACCTCCTGTGCTTCTGCCTCGATAGCGTCCAGCACCTCTTCAGGCACTTGGTAGCGGAACTGCTTACGCCGGTTGTTTGAGAGGCGCCCCTCGTTACTTAGGCACATCATCACTAGACGGGCTAAATCACTTCCACGTATATCGAAATTCGCATCCACTGCTGCATATACTCGGTCAAAACAAGCAAGGTAGCGTGTTTCTGCTTTCAATTCCTCTTCCAGCGCTACTTTTGCCATTTTCAATGTAAAAGCCACGGCGTTTGTGGCATCCCAATAGCGATAGAGCGCATCGAGCCCCAGATACTCAAAATTATACTGATCGGCATCTATCCAACTTACTCGCCAATGCTCACGAGCTGGCCTTGAAAACGCTTCTAGTGCTGCTAAGTAATCAGCTTCATAACGCCTCATGGCAACCGAAATAGGCAGCAGATTATCGTGGGGGAGGCCATCCATTCGGCAGAGTGTATGGTGAATCAGAAAACGTGATATGCGCCCGTTGCCATCCATGAAGGGATGCAAAAAAACAAAACCAAAGGACAGTATCGCTGAAGCTACCAGCGCTGGCACAGCCTCAGACGAATCGCTGTCTGGGAGTTGGTTCGCCCAGGTCATCAATGCGCCCATTAATTGATTACAAAGATCCGGCGGTGGCGGTAAATAGCTGACGCCTAATGCGCCGGGCAACCCGTTATGTAGATAGTTTTGCTCATGGCGAAATGCCATTGCTTTGTCGAAAGGATTACTGATGGTGCTATTCTGCAATTCAACAAAGTATTCTTCAGTCAGCAGCTTGCGCTCGTGTGCCTGACGGAGTAGCTGCATGAAGCGCTGCTGCTTATCTTGCGACGGCGATTCTCGCTCAATGGCAAACGAAGATTGGGTTTCACTGAGATAGGCCCACTGAATTGCGCGGTCCAGCATACCGGGGGGCAACGAGGCCATGAAGGTAGCGGCTTGGGTGAGAATATCTTCTTCAAGTAGTGCAGCAATTTCTGGCGTACGCCTCACGGTTGCACAATAATCAAGTGTTCCTAGCCCGTTAAAGTCAATCCGCCAACGGCTGTCACGTACTGCAGGGCCGGTAATATAGCGTTCTGGGTCGAACAAAGGCACTGCTCGGCCACTGACGGCTATATCGAACGGCAAGCGCTTTACGAAGGCTTCATACAAAAAGCCTAATTTTCTTAAATAGATGCCGTTTGGCGAGGCTTGCAAGGCGTTTTGAAGCGCTTCTATGGGCAAATGTGGCAATGCGCCCGCCAGAATGGCGAGATCGATACCTTCGTGTTTAAGTGCGAAAAGAAGATGGTCGAGCAATGACGTTTCTGGCGCACGCCCGGCAGGTACTGCTATTTCCTTCTCCATAGACATAATGCGTGTGACTGGGCGCACCCGTGCAGGGTAAACGGGTGGACATACCCCCAGCGCCAAATGCTCGTGCAGGTACGCATAACCTACTGGCTTCATCACAAAACGCCTCAAATCAAAACATTTTATTCACTTCAACAAAGAAATGTTCAGTAATCAATAAAAATACGATTTTTTATTAACCTACTGCAACGCAAATAGAGAGCAGGCAGCTTCATGTCGCAGCTTGGAAGCTGATCAGATAAAAAAGAGCAGGCGTTCATCACCTGCTCTTTTGCACTTATTCCATCTCCACTTTTAACTGCTCACCGTCTCTTCAACCTCCCTGCACCCTCTGACGCTTTCCGCCAGATCACTGACCAAACCGTGTACTCGCTCAACGGCTTCATCAGGCGTGCTGGCCTTTTCGATACAATCAACAAGCGCAGAACCCACTACTACCGCATCGCTGTATCTACCAATGATGGCGGCCTGTTCGGCGGTGCGGATGCCGAAGCCAACGGCGATGGGCAGCTCGGTATCTTTCCGCAGTCGCGAAACCGAGCTTTCCAGCCGTTCCGGCGTGGGGGCGTTGCCGCCGGTGACGCCCGCCACGGAGACGTAGTAGATAAACCCGGAGGCGTTCGCCAGCACCCTGGGCAGGCGCTTGGCATCGGTAGTCGGGGTGGTCAGGCGTATAAAGTCGATGCCGTGTCGAAACGCGGGCTGGCAGAGTTCTTCGTCGTGTTCGGGGGGCAGGTCCACCACGATCAGGCCGTCTACCCCGGCACGGGCGGCATCGGCCAAGAAGCGCTCAACGCCGTAGCGGTAAATGGGATTGTAGTAACCCATGAGCACAATCGGCGTGGTGCTGTCCTGTTCGCGGAAGGTGCGCACCATTTCAAGCGTTTTGGCCTGGGTCTGGCCGTTGTTCAGGGCGCGTTGGGCCGCCTTTTGAATGGCGGGGCCATCGGCCATGGGATCGCTAAACGGCATGCCGAGTTCGATGATGTCCACCCCGGCGGCGGGTAGCCCGTGCAGCAAGCGGCGCGAGGTGTCGGCATCCGGGTCGCCAGCGGTGAGGTAGCTGATCAGCGCCGGGCGGTTTTGCTGTTTGAGTGTGCTAAAGCAGTGTTCGAGACGCGTGGGGTTGTGCATGGTCTGATTCACGATAGTGGTCATCGCGTTGTCCTTGATCGCGCTCATACGTTTTTCACTCCGAATTTATCGCCAAGGTGATGGGCAACGCTGGTCATGTCCTTGTCGCCACGGCCGCTCAGGTTGATCACCATCAAGTGCTCGCGAGGAAGCTGGGGCGCGCGTTTAGCGACTTCTGCCAACGCATGGGCGGTTTCCAGCGCGGGAATAATGCCTTCCTTGCGGCAGCAAATCTGGAAGGCCTCCAGCGCCTCGTCATCGGTGGCCGAGACGTACTCGACCCGCTTCTGCTCATGCAACCAGGCGTGCTCGGGCCCGATGCCGGGGTAATCCAGCCCGGCGGAGATCGAGTGAGCGTCGGTAATCTGGCCGTCTTCGTTTTGCAGCAGGTAAGTGCGATTGCCGTGCAGCACACCCGGCGTGCCACCGTTCAGGCTGGCGGCGTGCAGGCCGCTTTTGACACCCTTGCCGCCCGCTTCCACACCGATCATGTGAACGTCCGGGTCATCCAGGAACGGGTAGAACAGCCCAATGGCGTTCGAGCCGCCGCCCACGCAGGCCACCAGCGAATCCGGCAGGCGGCCGTGCTTTTCCAGCATCTGGGCGCGGGTTTCGTGGCCGATTACTGCCTGGAAGTCACGCACCATAGCCGGGTACGGGTGCGGCCCGGCCACGGTGCCGATAATGTAGAAGGTGTCGTCGACGTTGGTGACCCAGTCACGCAGCGCTTCGTTCATGGCATCCTTGAGCGTGCCGGTGCCGGAGGTGACAGGGACGATCTCCGCGCCCAGCAGCTTCATGCGGAACACGTTGGTCTGCTGGCGCTCGATGTCCGTCGTGCCCATGTAGATCACACACGGCAAACCAAACCGCGCTGCTACAGTGGCGGTGGCCACGCCGTGCATCCCCGCGCCGGTTTCGGCGATGATGCGCTTTTTGCCCATCTGCTTGGCCAGCAGCACCTGGCCGATGCAGTTGTTGATCTTGTGCGCGCCGGTGTGGTTGAGCTCTTCGCGCTTGAGATAAATGCTAGCCCCGCCAAAGTTCTCGGTCAGCCGTTCGGCGAAGTACAGCGGGCTTGGCCGCCCCACGTAGTCACCCTGAAAGTAGGCTAACTGACGCTGAAATTCGGGATCGTTCTTGGCGGTGGTGTATTCGTCTTGTAGCTCCAGAATCAGCGGCATCAGGGTTTCGGCGACGAAGCGGCCGCCAAAATTGCCAAACAGGCCGTTGGCATCGGGCAGGCTCTGGGATACGTCTATAGGTTGATTCATCACGACCTCTGAATGCGTTATCGAACAATGCAGTCAAAGTAGCGCAAGCAGGCGAGGAGAAAAATCGATAAGATGTCATCAACCTGTGAGCTGGAGTCACATATCAATGCACAATAGCCTGCCACCGCTTAGCGCCTTACGCGCCTTCGAGGCCACTGCCCGGCTGGGCAGCGTGACCGCCGCGGCCGAGGAGCTGAGCGTTACTCACGGCGCCGTCAGCCGCCAGTTAAGAAGCCTGGACGAGCATTTTGGCGTGGCACTGTTTACCAAAGCGGGCCGCGGCATTGTGCTGACGCCCCACGGCGAAAAGCTGCAAAGCGGCCTGAGCGACGCCTTTGCCCAACTGCGTGATAGTTGCGCCGCGCTCAAACGTGATGTGGAGGAAGCGCCCTTCACCCTCGCCTGCCCCGGTAGCCTGCTGGCCCGCTGGCTGATTCCCAGGCTCGACCGCCTTCACCGTGACCTGCCTGACCTCAAGCTGAAAGTGGTGGTGAGTGACACCGAGCAGCCCGGCCAACAGACGGACGCCAGTGCCACCCTAGCGTTTTCCGAGCCGCCCTGGCCCGCAGGTGTTGAGGTATTCGAGCTGATGGAGGAGCAGATATGTGCGGTGGCAAGCCCGCCGCTGGCGGCCCAGTGCGATGCAACCAAGCCCGGCTCTCTACTTTCCAATAAGCTCTTGTATACATCTTCCCGCCCCCAGGCGTGGCCACAGTGGGCCGCTGCCAAAGGGCTGGCGCTGGAACAGCTTGAGTCGGCGCTAAGCAAAGGCCAGAGGTTCGATCACCTTTACTACTTGATGGAAGCGGCAGTGGCGGGTCTGGGTATCGCCATTGCGCCACGGCTATTGGTGGAAGACGACCTGAGAAGTGGCAGGTTGGTGGCCCCCTGGGGAAGTATCCAAACCCCTGCGCGCCTCTGCCTGTGGTTGCCCAGCCAAGCCGATAGCCGCCGCAGCGAGCCACTGGCAGAGTGGCTCAAGCAGGAGTTGGAGACTGACTGCTGCTAATATGACTGCTTGATCAACGTTTATTTCGCGCAAAGGATGCGTGCTATTTGCTCACGCACCCAACGATGTGCACTGTGACCATGATTACGCTCATGCCACACCATACCGACTTTGAATCCCAGTGATTTAATGGGGGATTCAACAATTTTAAGGTCGGAACGTTGGGCAACTAAACGCCATGGCACCAGTGCCACAAAACGCGAGTGAGCAACAATCTCAGGGATGAACAGGAATGAAGATGTCGACAGAACAACATTGCGCCTATAACCCAATGTTTTTAAGACCTGATCCACCTGAGTGGAAAAATCGCCCCCGCTGAGCGAAACGATTACGTGCTCAAGCTGGACATACTCTTCAATCGTCATTTCCTCACTTAACTGTGAATGATTCCAGCATCCAACCAGCACATAGTTCTCATCATACAGCGGCCTGGTTCGTAAAACCTGGGGCGCCTCTTCAGGTGTCATGAGCGCAAGATCCACTTCACCCCGTGCCATTTGAGCTTCCAGCCTGGGTGGCTCCAGACTACGTAGGGCGATTCTAATGCCAGGTGCTTGTCGCCTAAACTCTTTCATGACCGCCAATCCCATGACCGCTTGAAGGTAATCGGTGCATGCAATCGTAATGGTCAGCGACGCTTGGGCAGGTTCAAAGTGCTGGTGCGTTATCAGTGTCTCTCGCACCTGATCCAGTGCAATACGTAGTGGGCTAAGTAACTCCAACGCTTTAGCGGTAGGCATCATCCCGCGGTGCGCCGGAATGAGCAGCGGGTCGTTGAACATATCCCTAAGGCGGCTCAGCTGAGCGCTGACGGCAGGCTGACTAAGATGCAAGCGTGCGGCGGCTCTCGTGACATTTTGCTCTTCAAGCAAAGCCTCTAAGGTCACCAACAAATTAAGATCCAGCCTTTTAGTATCCATATTTTATATAGTAGATCATAAAACTATTAATTTCATTGATAGCTTATTCTTGCCCACAATCTCTAGCGTATCCACTAAGTAAATTCGCCTGTAGGAGCATTAGAGTGTCCAAAACCATATTAATTGTGTATGCGCACCCAGAGCCCACATCATTGACCCGTCGGTTCGTAACTGAAACGGTACAAATACTGGAGCAACAAGGCCAAACCGTGCTGCAATCAGACCTATATGGCATGGGCTGGAAAGCGACGTTTGATGAGCACGATTTCCCCAACCGTATAAACATTGACCGGCTAGGCTTTATTCAAGAGTCGCAGCACGCCTATGCCACTCACCAGCAGACGCAGGATGTCGCCGCAGAGCAGGACAAGCTGCTTGCCGCCGATGCCGTCATATTCCACTTTCCTTTGTGGTGGTTTGGTATGCCCGCCATTCTCAAAGGCTGGATAGACCGGGTGTACGCCTATGGATTTGCTTACGGATACAAAGGTGAAGGCAATCGTTATCGCTATGGAGACGGTATTCTCAAAGGCAAACGAGCGTTACTGTCGGTAATGGTGGGTGGCCCAGCAGAGGACTATTCACCCAGAGGTATTAATGGCCCCTTGGAGGAATTGCTATTTCCCATCACCCACGGCGCCCTGTTTTTTCCGGGTATGGATGTACTGCCGACCCATGCCGTGTATGGCACTGGGAAACTATCTAAAGCCAGCGTAGCGAAGGAGCTAGCTGCTTGGCATCTACGCCTCGAAAATCTTTTTAATGAACCCCCTATTCCATTCAGGCGGCAAAATGGTGGGGAGTACCAGCAAAATATACTCGCTGACCATATTGCTGTGGGGAAAGAGGGACTAACCGTCCACATCGACCATTAGCCATTTTTTTAGACAGCAACACCATAAAGACAAAGCATTCATAGCTGTACGATGTTGCCAACACGTGCAGCTTTGGAATCGAGGCGAAGCCGCAGCGATAAAGCTATCGCTGTGCTTAACCTTTATAGGGGCATTTCGGTATAGTTAAAGTGAAGACTTAGTGACTATATCACCCACTCAAGCGATCGCGGTTACTGGCCACCAGCTCAGTCAGAAAATCCGCCACGGCACGGGTACGGGCTGATTGGGTGAGATCCGTCTGGATGACGAGATAGATGGGCTGATCCACGCCGATATCGGACTCGATGCAGACGAGCTCAGCCTCCAGCGCCAGAAAGTGCGGCAGCACCGCGATCCCCAGCCCCGCTTTGGCCGCTGCTAGCTGGGTCGCCAATGATGTGGTGGTCAGTGCTGGTTCACGACCTCGTAGAACCCGTTCAACCCACTGGGCGGCAGGTAAGTGCGCTTGCGTATCGCCCCAGGTGATAAAGGCATCCGTGTCGTAATCGCCTGCGTCACGATGAGCCTTGCGCTGCGCTACATAGTCGGGGCTCGCGTAAAGCCCGAAACCCAGCATACCCAAGCGTCGAAGGGTGACATTGCCCCGCTCGGGCTTAACCATTCTAAGTGCCAAATCGGCGTCGCGACGGTGCAGATTGACGGTCGTGATATCGGTCACTAGTTCAAGCGTGATGCCGGGGTACCGCGCATGAAATTGCGGCAATGCGGACAGAATCAGCGCCGTGGCCAGGTTTTCAGCGGTCGCTAAACGCACTCTGCCGCTCAGTTGCGCAGCATTGGAAACCCCGCTGGAAAAGGCCGCCGCTGCAGCCTCCAAGGCTTCGGCTTTCTCGATTAGCCCCGCTCCCTCCTCGGTAAGCTGATAGCCCGATTGCTGGCGTACAAACAGCGGCAGCTTTAAAGCGTTTTCCAGCCGTTCGATACGCCGGGAGAGCGTGGCGATGCCCAGGTTCAGCTCGGCGGCGGCACCACTCAGCGTGCCGTGACGGGCCACTGCCAGAAAGGTGCGCGTGTCGTCCCATACCCAGCCACGCGGCATGTGTTTTTCATGATCGGAAATTGGCTTACCTAATTCGTTAATTTTTTTCATTACCGGATAATGCCACGCTGTGACGGCGCCACTCAAGATCGCGTCATTACTGGAGAAACATCATGCAAAAACGAACGCTAGGCAACGATCTAACCGTTTCCGCTATCGGCTTAGGCTGCATGGGGATGAGCGAGTTTTACGGCCCTCGGGACGACAGCGAGTCGCTGCGGGTATTAGCCCGGGCGGTAGAGCTGGGTCTCGACTTTTTCGACACGGCGGATATGTACGGACCGCACCATAACGAGGAGTTGATTGGCCGCTTTCTCGCCAGTCACAAGCCTAAGGTGCGTATTGCCACCAAGTTTGGCATTGTACGCAACCCTGGAGAATATCAACGTAGCCTGGACAGTAGCGCCCACTATGCCCAACAAGCCTGCGAGGCATCGCTGCGGCGGCTGGGCATCGAGCAAATCGATCTCTACTACGTCCACCGCGTTAACCCGGACAACCCCATTGAAGAAACGATGGAAGGACTCGCCCAACTGGTGAAAGAGGGAAAAATTGCCCATATCGGCCTCTGCGAGGTCAGTGCAGAGACCCTTCGTAGAGCCCACGCTGTGCACCCGGTAACCGCGGTGCAAACCGAGTATTCGCTCTGGACGCGGGATGTCGAGCAAGATGTGCTGCCCACCTGTAAGGAACTCGGCATCGGCTTCGTGCCCTACTCGCCGCTGGGCCGTGGCTTTTTGACGGGAAAACTTCAAGAGAATGCCGACTTTGGCGAAGGTGATTTTCGCCCTAACCTGCCGCGCTTTTCTGAACAGGCCATGCATGCCAACCGCCAAATCGCCGACGTGATTGGTGACATGGCTACTCAAAAAGGCTGCACCCCAGCGCAGCTGTCGCTGGCCTGGCTGCTATCCAAAGGCGATAACATTGTGCCGATTCCAGGCACCAAGCGTCTGCGCTATCTTGAAGAAAATGTGGCAGCAGCGTCCATCACCCTAACCGCCGACGAGCAGCAACAGCTTGAAGCGGCCACCGAGCGCCTTCCGGTGACCGGTGAGCGTTATACGCCGGAAGGCATGAAGGGGGTTAACGCCTGAGCGGCTGTGGCTCATTGAGAACGCACTACTTGATAATCTCTTCAATCGACCGCTTTCCATCCAGCAAGGCGAACTCTTTGTTGGTAACACTGGATTGCAGTGCGTAGTGGAGCGCATGGGCGACATTGGCGCGGGAGATTTGATTGTCGCCTGCCTCGTCGATTGAGCTTGCGAACTGCTGGCTGGCGGCGTCATCCGTCAAACGCCCTGGCTTGAGAATCACGTAGGGCACGCCGCTGCTGCGCAGGTGGGCATCGGCGGCGAATTTTGCGGCCATGTAGGGGCGCAATTTTTCGGGCGCTTCCATGGGGTTCTCGGCGCGTATCGCGCTGATCATCAGGTAGCGGGAGAGCCCTTTATGCTTGGCGATATCGGCAGCACGAATGGCTCCATAAAGGTCGATCAACAGGGTTTTATCTGGCCCGGTGTGGGGCCCTGAACCGGCGGTGAATACTACCTGGTCACAGCCTTCAAAGGCGTGTGAGAAATCGTCTTCCAGGTCGGCAATCACGGTGTCGATGCCGCGCTCGTTAAACCACGGCACCTGCTTTTCGCTGCGAATCATTGCCTTGATGGGCGTACCTGCCTGCTGGGCCAACTCGCAAAACTGCTTGCCAATCTGTCCGTTCGCGCCAATCACTAGCGTGGTCATAACGTCTCCTTGTGAGTTGCTTCTACAGACTAGGTGCTGGCAAAAAGACGACATTCAACCCGGGGTGAATCATTCATTACCCGCCTCGGTTGCATGGGCGGGAGTCACCCGCAACAGCCTACCCTCGGGGCTGTCGGTGAGCAGGTAAATAGCGCCTTCCGGGCCTTCGCGCACGTCGCGGATGCGCTCATCCAGCTCGCCGAACAGCCCCTCTACGTCTTCGGCGCTGGTACCGTTGTCGGATACACGTACGCGACGCACTTCTTTATTCACCAATGCGCCGACCAGTAAGTCGCCTTGCCACTCGGGGAACATCTCCCCGGTGTAGCGCACCATGCCGGAAGGCGCGATGGAAGGTGTCCATTCCAGAACTGGAGACACGGTGCCTGGGTACTCTGTGAAAGGCGAAATCCGTGCGCCGGTGTAATCCAATCCACCGGTCGCCAATGGCCAACCGTAGTTGCTACCTGCTTTGATAATATTGATTTCATCGCCACCGCGCGGGCCGTGCTCGTGGGCGAGCAGCCGCTGGTTATCGTCGTCAAACACCACCCCCTGCACATTGCGGTGGCCATAGCTGTAAATTTCCGGTCGGGCGCCGTCATGGGCTAACGCAAAGGGATTGTCACCGGGCGGGCTGCCATCCGGATTAAGACGCACAGTGCTGCCGATGTGGCTTCCCAGATTCTGTGCCTGCTCGCGGTAATCAAAGCCATCGCCTAGCGTCAGAATCAGCGTGCCATCCGCCAGCCAAGCCATGCGTCCGCCAAAGTGGGCAGCGCCCTGCTTGGCTGGTTGAGTGCGGAAGATTTCGCTGACGTCTTCCAGGCCGTTTTCCGCCAGCGTGCCCTTCGCGAGGCAGGTGTGGTTGGCATCAGTGTTGCCGCAGGCATAGCTAAGATACACTTGCTGGTCGTCTTCAAACTGCGGTGACACCCGCACATCGAATAAGCCCGCCTGGCCAGAAACAAATACGTCTGGCACACCGCTTAGCGATTCCACCACTGTTTCTCCTTTACCGCTTAACAGCCTAAGCCGCCCTGGGCGCTCGGTGACCAGCATGCGCCCATCGGGCAGAAAGGCGAGCGACCAGGGATGTTCAAGCCCATCGGCAAGCGTTTCAATGTAATACGACCGGTCTTCCTGGGCCTCAACCGGTTGGCTCACACCGGGCAGTGCGGCGGCCAAGCTGCCAACCCCAAGAACCAGCGCCATACCGGAAAAGCCGCGCGGGCGCTTGGCGTATCCAGCCCGCCGGCGCAGCAGGGCAAACAGCCAACCCGCCACCCCTGCGGTTGCCAGCATGGCGATAAGCCCCGCGGTGCCGCGCGTGGCGGCAATCAAGGTGGGCGGCGGCGCCAGGGTGTTGACCAGCCATAGCGTCGCCCAAAGCCCAACGGCCGCACCGCCAGCGCATAACAGCGCCAGAAACCTGCCGCCCAGCCATCGGGAAAGCAGCACAGCCGCGGTTTGGGAAAAAACAAACCCCAATCCAAACAGCAGTGCATAAAGCGGCGCAAAGCTGGCGAGATCCTGAAGCGTAGTGGCCACACTTTGCTCCAGCGGAATCCTAACGCCCATCGTTCGAAGCGCGGCGAGATTAAACTGTGTTTGTACCACGCTACCCAGCACCACGCCCGTCAGCAGGGCAGCAATGAAATGGATAACGATGGGTACCACGCCTGTTGGTTTGGCCATTTTAAATATCAACTTGCTTAAAAAGCGGTGCAGTTTAAGAACATTTCAAGATTAGCAGTTTCTGGGTAAACCCGTGAGATCAGCGACTTTTCTCTTCAGTTCAACACTCACTATGTTACATGCTGGCAATTTGGAATAGCCACTGAAAACGGGTAGGGTTATTAAATGAACATTCAATAAAGGGAACTCCTATGCAACGTCTTCCGCTTGCTACCGCTGTATCGCTGGGTCTTTTCGCTGGTGCTGCCACCACTGCGGCGATAGCAGACACATCGCCTCTGGAGCAGCAGCTAAAAGATCTGGAAGCGTTTCAAGTCATCGCCCACCGTGGTGCCAGCGGCCACGCGCCGGAAAGCACCATGGCGGCCTTCGAACAGGCTCATGAGTGGGGCGTCGATTACTTGGAGCTAGACGCTCAGATTACCTCGGACGGTGAGTTAGTGGTGTTTCACGATGACACCATTGACCGCACCAGTGACGGTGAAGGCGAAATTAATGATTACACCTTAGAAGAACTCAAAGCGCTGGATACCGGCACCTGGTTTAACGACGAGAACCCCGATAGCGCCGACTCGGCCTTTGAAGGCGCGCAAATTCTCACATTGGATGAGCTCTTCGAGCGCTTTGGTCACGATGCCCGCTACTACATCGAGACCAAATCGCCCCAATTAAACCCAGGCCTGGAAGAAGCCCTGGTAGAAACGCTGGAAGAGTACGATATGGTCGAGAATGGCCGCGTGCTGGTGCAGTCCTTCGAGCAGGACAGCCTGTTAAAAGTGCAGGAATTAAATGACGATGTACCGCTGATCCAACTGGTGTGGTACTACCCAAGCGAAGAAGACGACTCACGCCTGGTGGAATGGACAGACGTGACCCCGGGGCCCGCCGAGATTACCGATGAAGACTTCCAGGAAGTGGCCGATTACGCAGTGGGTATTGGCACTAACGTCATCTACGAAGGCGAAGAGGTCATTGATGCCGACTTTGTTAAGCAAGCCCAGGACAACGGCCTGCCGGTGCATGTGTATACCGTCAATGAAACCGAAGAAATGGAGCGCCTGATGGAATGGGGGGTAAACGGCCTGTTCACCAACTACCCCGACCGCCTGCTTGATCTGGTCGAGTAGCCCCCCATTGGCGGCGCCCCGCTTTAGCCGGGCGTCGCCGGCCGCTGAAAGTCTTTGATCGTAATGCTGGCGAACTTTTCCAGAAAGAACACTAACGATTCAGGATGGCGGAAGCGTTCGCTAAAGGCTTCCTGACCTTCCGGTGAGTGGCGGGTAATATTGGCCTCGTATTCATTACCCACTTTAAATACGTTGGCGTGGTTTTCGCGTTCGCCTTCGCGGTGAATCGCGGTGAGCGCGGTTTGCTGCTGCAGCATGACACGCAGGCGGCTAGCGTCGCTTCGCTCGGCTGCCGTTGCCCATAGCGGTTGGTCGCGGTTACCGTAGTGGTAGAGCATCACGGCTAGCAGGATGGCAAAGATGCTGCTGGTTAATACCCATGTCAGCGTGGTTCCTGACACCGACATTTGCAGCATTACCACAAATTGCACGAGCCCACCGACAGCGAGGGCAACCGCCAGCGGGCGCCACATACGCGGATTCATCACGCTGCACTCAAGGCTTGCCCCCCACAGCCCCAGCACGGCAAAAAAGCCAACGACCAGATACACCGCCGCGAGCGGCGTGCCGCCGCCCATCAATACGGCGATAATGCCGATCATCAGTAACACGCTATAAAACGCTGCCAGCAGGCAGTAGGCACGCTTTAGAGTCATGAAAAGTTCTCCTTAGATGCTGGCCGGAAGTATTACTCACACCGGCCGTTATTGTTATGGTTCCTGTGAGTATAGGCGAAGAAAACAAATCCACCTCGTACCTGAAAACGCAGGCGCATGGATTTTTCTCTGGGGCAAACAAAACATACGGGAGGCCCCGTTGTGTGTATGCTGACGTACATCCACTTGCCTTAGTGGAGACCTCTCGTTGACGTCGGCACTCTTCCGCCGGTACCTACCTGTTGCCTCCTCTGAGTCCAAACCTGAGGTTTGTGATTCATGCTTCCTAGTTCCTTAAAAGCTATATTCGGCTCGCACACATCTACCAATGATACTCGCCAAACGGCTATCGTTTATTGCGAGGGCAACTTCACCCGAATTGATGGCAAAACGGCCAACGGTCTGGTGCGCAGCAGTGAGAAATACCGCATCCTTTGCGTTATCGACAGCACCATGGCCGGCACAGACGCGGGCCTCGCGCTGGGTATGCCTTCAGCGGGCATTCCAATAGTGGCCGATTTAACCACAGCGCTTGCCGATTTCGGCTCCCTGCCCGATGTGCTTATATTTGGGCTGGCACCTTTATCTGGATTGATGTCTGAGGCTGACCGCGCAGTCGTGTTGGCGGCATTGACGGCGGGCGTCAGCGTGGTCTCTGGTCTACACGAGTTTCTCGCCGACGACCCGGAAATGTCAGCGACAGCAAACGCTGCCGGCGCGACGCTTTACGATATCCGCCGACCACGCCCGACGAAGCACCTGCGTATGTTCGATGGTGCCATTGCTAACGTTGACTGCATACGCATCGCTGTATTGGGCACCGATGGCGCGATTGGTAAACGCACCACGTCTACCCTGCTTACCAAGGCGCTTAACGAAGCGGGCATTCACACAGTCATGGTCGGAACGGGCCAAACTGGCCTGATGCAGGGCGCCGCCTATGGCGTGGCACTGGATGCCATTCCTGCCCAATTTGGCGTGGGCGAACTCGAAGGCGCGGTGATGGCCGCTTATGAAGGCGAGCACCCCGACGTTATTGTTATAGAAGGCCAAGGCGCGTTGAGCCATCCCGCCTACCTGAGTTCGACGGTGGTATTGCGCGCCAGCCGCCCGCAAGCAGTCATTATGCAGCATGCCCCAGCGCGCAAAATGCTCAGCGACTACCCTGATGTCCGCATGCCGACTCCCGAATCAGAGATTCAGCTTATCGAGCTGTTCGGCCAGACCAAGGTCATTGGCCTAGCGATCAACCATGAGGACATGTCCTCCACAGAGGTTTTAGACGCGGCTAAGCGGTATCAGGCCGAGCTTGGCATTCCCGCCACCGATGCGCTGTGGCATTCGCCTTGCGAACTTGTCGCTATGGTCACAGCGGCCTTCCCCACACTGAAAGCACGGCAGCCGCTGGAAGTCGTATGACCTCGCCGCGTATCGAGATCGATCTGATCAAGATCGAGGAGAACACGCGCACCCTGGTGACGTTGTTAGCCACTAAGGGCATCCAGGTCACCGGCGTTACTAAGGCAGCATTAGGCTTACCAGAAGTAGCCAGCGCAATGATGGCCGGTGGTGCCGAGCGTTTGGGGGACTCACGGATCGAAAACCTTGAAGCGCTTCGCAAAGCGGGCATTGAGATACCTTTAACGCTACTGCGTTCTCCCACGCCTGAACAAGCCGAACGTGCGGTCGCATGTGCCAATATCAGCCAGGTGAGTGAACTTGAAGTAGCCGAAGCGCTCGCCTCAGCGGCGGCTAAACACGGCCTGGTGCATGGCGTGATATTGATGGTAGAGCTTGGCGACCTGCGCGAAGGTGTGCTGCCAAGCGGTGTTCTCGACGCTGCCCAGCACATCGTGCGTCTTAGCAATGTCACGCTATTGGGCCTGGGTACCAATCTCGCATGCCGAGCCGGGGTGGTGCCCAGCGTGGAGAATATGGGCGAGCTAACCTCACTTGCTAGTGGTCTTGAAAATGCGTTAGCGCAAGCGCTGCCGATCGTGTCGGGAGGCAATTCAGCCAATCTCGCCTGGGCCATGCAGTCTTCCACTGGCCGCGTTAACGACCTGCGTTTGGGTGAATCCATTTTGCTTGGTTGCGACCCCCTCACACGACGGCCCTTGAAAGGCCTGTACACCAATGCGTTCAGTTTGGTGGTATCGGTGATTGAATCGTTAGCCAAACCGACCTCACCGCGCGGCATCACGGCAGAGGCCGCGTTCGGCTCGCCGGTCGAAATGCGTGAACGCGGCACCATTATTCAGACCATCGCGTCAATAGGGCGACAAGATATTGACCCCGAAGGCCTAACACCCCCAGAAGGCGTCCGCATTCTGGCGGCCAGCAGCGACCACCTAGTACTTGAGACACCGCACCGCCTACCACCCGGTACGGAAATCCGCTTTGGCCTCAACTACTCAGCGCTGCTGCGGGGAATGACATCACCGTTTGTAGCGACTACTTTCTCAACCGCACCAGACCTACTTGCGCATGAGCGAAATGTCTTTATCGCCGCAGATTTATGCGTGCCTGATACGCACGTACATAAAGCAAATAAGGTGCTGCCTGCCTAGCGGCACCCGCTGTGCCGACCTCGCTGCATCTGCGCCCGTTCAGATACAAAAACCAACCCTTATGTTGCAGTAAACAGCCTGTTGCACCACGCACTTAACCGCATGTCGCGCTATACTTAGCCTATGGTTTAACGGAACCCTACGCTAGGAAGCATTTATGACGGATTCATCACGCGAGTCGACTCGGCAATCCTGGAACCCAGAGGGATATGCCCAGCATGCGCGCTTTGTGCCCGAGATGGGCGACGAAGTGTTAGCGCTGCTTGCCCCAAAACCAGGTGAACGGATTTTAGACTTGGGTTGCGGCGATGGTTTGCTAACCGAGAAAATTGCCCAACGTGGAGCCGAGGTAGTGGGCATTGATGCGTCGCAAGAGATGGTCAGCGCTGCTCAAGAAAGAGGGCTCAACGCCAGAGTGATGGATGCCTACCAGATGCCGTTTGACCAGGAATTTGACGCCGTGTTTAGCAACGCGACGCTGCATTGGATGCTCGACCCCCAATCGGTATTGGCCAGCATCAAGCGCGCGCTAAAACCGGGCGGGCGATTTGTCGCCGAGTTTGGCGGGCATGGCAACGTAGCGGCGATTTGTACCGCACTCATCGGCGCGCTGCAGTTTCGTGGTATCAGCGCCCGGGGCCGCTACCCGTGGTACTTCCCCACTGCGGATGACTATCGCCATTTGCTGGAAACAGTCGGTTTTAAGGTTGAGTCGATTGAGCTCTTACCCCGCCCAACGCCACTGCCCACCGGCATCATCGGCTGGCTCGATACCTTCGCGAGTCCTTTTTTACATGGGCTGGAAGACGACTTGCGCGAATCAGTGATCGACAATACCCAGATGCTGTTAGCCCACAGCCTTCGCGACGCCCAGGGTAACTGGACCGCTGATTACGTCCGCCTACGCGTGTGCGCCCACCTTTGATTATTGCCCCCGCCCATGAGGCGGGGGCGTTTTTCAGGCTTGCTAGAACTCGTCCCACTCGTCGTTATCTTGCTGAGCGTGCGCTGGCTGTTTTTTGCTTTGTGGGCTTGCTTTGCTAGGCGTCGCCAGGGTAGCGATAGGCTGCTTAGCATCCATATCATGGGCATCCGCACTTGACTGCGCGTCTACTTCCCCCTGTTCCAACCGGAAGGTCGCCATCAAGGCGGCAAGCTGCTTCGCTTGCCCCTCTAGCGAGGCGGCGGCAACGTTGGTTTGTTGAACCAACGACGCGTTTTGCTGGGTCACCGAGTCCATTTCAGTCAGCGCGGCGTTGATTTGTTCGATGCCGCTATTCTGCTCCCGCGTGGCGGTGGAGATTTCACTGACCAGCGTGGTGACCTGGCGGATAGAATCTACGGTGTCGTTGATCGTTTCACCGCTTCTCTCGGCCTGTTGCGCGCCCTGATGAATTTGGCCGGTGGTTGCCTCGATCAACTGGCGGATCTCTTTAGCCGAGTCGGCGCTGCGGCTTGCCAGAAGGCGCACTTCGCTGGCCACCACGGCAAAACCACGCCCCTGCTCCCCGGCCCGCGCTGCCTCAACCGAGGCGTTCAAAGCGAGAATATTGGTCTGGAAGGCAATCGAATCAATCACCCCGATAATATCGTTGACGCGTTCGGCGCTTGAGGCAATATCGCGCATCAGTTGAACCGTATGAGCCACCTCCTTGCCCCCACTTTCGGCCGACTGTGAGGCTGCGACTGACAATTGATCAGCCTCTTGGGCGGTTTCGGTATTACGGCTAACCGTGGTGGCCATTTGCTCCATGCTGGAGGCGGTTTGTTGAAGCGCGGCGGCCTGCTGTTCGGTGCGCGCGGAAAGATCCTGACTACCCGCTGAAATATCACCGGTTCCGCTAAACACGCTGTCGCTACTTTCGCGTAGCGAAACCACCAGCGACTTAAGCTTGGCCTGCATGTCGGCCAACCCTTGGTAGAGTTGCCCTACCTCATTACGCCCACGGTCTTCAATGCGAGCGGTTAAATCACCACTGGCGATGCGTTCAAAGTGCACCACCGCCTCGCGCAGCGGCGTGACCAGGCCACGCACAATGCCCATGCGCATGATGACCGTGGCCAGCACGGCAATGACCAGCAGAACAATAGCGATGGTGCCGACAATTTGGTTCAGCGACGCAACGTCGACCAGCATGGCATCGCTGCGCTGGTTAGCGTAATCCGTAAACGCCTGCATGGCATCGTCAAAGGCAATGCCCAATTCGCTTAGCTCTTCCTGGCTTCGCTGGACTTGAAACGGGGCCGCATCAAGCAAAGGCGTAATACCTTCGGTCACAAAGGCATCGTAAGCGTCCACCATAGCGCTGACGTATTCAGTGCGTGGGTCATCTTCAGCGAGTTCAACCTGGCGAAACTGCTCGAACCGCTCATCGGCGGCATTAACCGCCGCCTGGGCCATTGCTTGGCTTTCTTCCCCTTTGTCTGGATTTCCCTGAGTACTGAAACTAGCGTAGCGATCCAAAAACGTCTGGGCGCGAAGCGCGTTGACCTGGGTGCGGTTGGCGGCGTTGGCGAGCTCCCCGTTATTAATCGCCAATTCTTGGAGGGCATTTTCACTGGTGGTGCTCGAATAGAAACCCAGCCCGCTAATCAAGCCAATCATTAACAGCAATATGACCAGCGCGGCGGTTAGGCTCCATTTAATCGAGAGGTGCTTCATCCTGTTGATCCCTTTGCTTTTTTAAGTGTGGGTATCAACGACTATCGGCCAACATCGCACAACATGAAGGAAATTGACAAAAATATAGACCTTGGTCTAACAAAAAACCGGTGACGAGCAGGCCGCTCGCCACCGGGCAACGTAAACAGACTAGTTAAGACGCACCGTTAACGGTGTTAAATGGTCGCCATATCGATGACAAAGCGGTAGCGAACGTCACCTTTCTCCATTCGCTCGAAGCCTTCGTTGATGTTGTGAATATCCAACATTTCAACGTCGCAGGTAATGCCTTGGTCGGCACATAGCTGCAATACTTCTTCGGTTTCAGCGATACCGCCGATCAGTGAGCCCGCTACGACGCGACGCTTGAAGACCAGATTGAAGGCTTCAATCGCCGGCTCGATGGGCTCCATCAGCCCGACCAGAATGTGCGTTCCATCATACTTCAAGGACGCCAGGTAGGGATTGAGATCGTGTTGAACCGGCACGGTGTCGAGCATGAAGTCGAAGGTTTCGGCCACGGCGTCCATCTGCGCTTGGTCACTAGACACCACAACGTGGTCGGCACCGTTACGCTTGGCTTCTTCAACCTTGGCATCCGAGCGGGTAAACACGGTGACTTCAGCACCTAGCGCTTTAGCCAGTTTAACGCCCATATGACCCAAGCCGCCCATACCGATCACGCCCACTTTGTGGCCTTTACCTACGCCGTGATGCTTGAGCGGTGAGTAGGTCGTAATGCCGGCGCACAAGATCGGCGCGGCAGAGGCAAGATCGATACCATCGGGCATTTTCAGCACGAAGTGATCGCTGACCACAATCTTATTGGAGTAACCGCCCTGGGTCATGGTGCCATCCTGGCGGTCCTCGCTACCGTAGGTCATGGTGAAGCCTTCCAGACAGTACTGCTCCACGCCATCTTTACAGGCCGAGCAGGTGCGGCAGGAATCAACCATGCAACCAACGCTGACAATATCGCCTTCTTTAAAGCGACTCACCTTGTCGCCCACGGCGGTCACGCGACCGACGATTTCATGACCTGGCACGATAGGGAACTGCGTCATGCCCCAGTCATTGCGAGCAAAGTGCAGATCACTATGGCAAACGCCGCAGTACAAGATGTCGATGGCGACGTCGTCCGGGCGAGGCTCGCGACGGTCAAAAGTGAACGGGGCTAGCGGTTTATCTGCAGACAATGCCGCGTAGGCTTTGGCTTGACTCATCGAATGAAGCTCCTTTTTCAGCGATCCCCCTCAACGACGGGGATGAACACCTATTATTGACCTAATAGGCCGAGATAGCGATGAATGAAGCTACGAAACTTTTGCACGATCCTCCATAAAATCGCTATAAAATAACAAAATATGCCGGAAAACGTGACATAATCGTCTTTATTAATGGAAACTAATTATGAGGCTATTATGCCGAGTGAAGTCGCCAACCCTGGCCTTAATGCGGCCCAAGCGGGCAGTGAACTGGCGGAACTGATGACGCCGCTGGTCAACCAACAAGGCATGACGCCTACCGCGCTGAGCGGCGTGTCGCTGTTGAGGCTTGCTCGCCACCAGGCCCGCACGCCACTGCTTTACCAGCCTAGCCTAATTATCATCGCCCAGGGGCGTAAGATCGGCTATCTGGGCGATAGGGAAATTCACTACGACCCGGGCCACTACTTGGTACAAACCTTACCGCTGCCGTTTGAATGCGAAACCCACGGCTCGCCTGAGGCACCTTTGCTAGGCGTATCCATTCAGTTGGAGCCTGCGCTGCTTAGCGAAATGGTGGCCACCATGGGCGAGGTACTCGGTCACAACCAGGCCACGCTGCCCATGGCATCGGTGGCGATGAATGCGGGCATGCAAGCCGCAGTGCTGCGATTGGTGCGTGCACTGCATGAGCCCGCTGAACTCAACACGATGGGCAAGGCACGTATACGCGATGTGGTATTTGAGGCATTAAAAGGCGAGCAGGGCCCGGCGCTTAAGGCGCTGGTGCGCGGACATGGTCATTACGCGCGCATCGTTCAGGTACTATCGTCGCTGCATCGCGACTTCGCCGACGATTACAGCGTCGAGCAGCTAGCTCGTCAGGCCAATATGAGCCCCTCGACGTTTCACCAGCACTTTAAACAAATCACCCGCGCATCGCCGGCGCAATACATCAAGCAACTTCGGCTAATCAAAGCCCAGCAATTATTGCTTCAGGATGATCATAACGTCAGCCAGGCGGCACAAGCGGTGGGCTACCGCAGCGTGCCGCAATTCAGCCGCGACTATAAGCGCTATTTTGGCGACGCGCCATTGCAGCATCGTCGCCAAGAGCAGGCCATGCGGTCATAACGCAGCAACTATTTGGCAAATAGCTGGCCCATGTCCTTGAAGGCTTTGAATTCCAACGCGTTACCGCAGGGGTCAAGCAGGAACATGGTGGCCTGCTCACCCACTTCGCCTTTGAAGCGCACGTAAGGCTCAATCACGAAGTCGGTGTCGCGGGCCTTAAGACGCTCCGCCAGGGCTTCCCACTCATCCCAGCCGAGCACCACACCAAAATGGGGCACCGGCACATTGTGGCCATCGACTGGGTTGGTGTGAACGTCTTCCTGGCCCGGCGTTTTGGGGTGCTCGTGAATGACGAGCTGATGCCCGAAAAAGTTGAAATCAACCCAGTGATCGCTTGAGCGCCCTTCACTTAAGCCGAACACGTCATTATAAAACGCACGCGCAGCACTCAAATCGTAGACGGGAATTGCCAGGTGAAAAGGGGAAAGGCTCATGGTTATCTCCTGTAGCGAGAGTCATATTAATGGCATTGCTTCGTTTGGCTAGCGTACCGCACCATCCTGATTGCTCTATCCTAGAGCGCGCTATGCGAAAATAAAATCCATTACGCGTTGATGATAGCGTTTTAAAAATATAAAAGGTGCTTAAATTAAGCATAAAAGGAATCTACAGGTGAACCCAGAAGACCTTGAGAAGCTGGTAAACCGCAAGATGCCCTTCGGCAAATATGAAGGCTGGATTATCGCCGACTTACCCGGACCATACTTAAACTGGTTTGCACGCGAGGGATTCCCAACAGGCGAAATCGGACAACTGCTACATTTAATGCATGAGATCGACCATAACGGTCTGAGTGGCCTGCTCGATCCACTGCGGAAAAGGTAGTGAAGGGGCCTTAGGCCTTAGTTTCGAGACTCAAGCGCCTTTTCACGTTCAGCCATATATAGCGTTTCATGCTGGCTCGGGTCGGCAGGAAAACGGCCCAGCGCTACTGCATGTTGAAAAAAGCCTGGGGCGGGCAAGCCATCACCTCGGCGGCTAACCACCAGCGCCGCGATCATTGGCCGCCCTTCTGCCACATCCTCTTTCATGAGCTGCTCTAGCGCTTGTGCAACGCGCTGAATGGTGCGCGGGGGCATAAGCCCTAAGGCACTTGCCAGTTGCTGGTAAGTGATGGGCAATGCTGCGCTTGGCATGCTGGCTAGCAGTGTGCGCACCTGGGTGGCAATCGGGGCCTCTGGGTCAGTCTGGGGCATCGTGGTTGACGTTCTCGTTGCAGGAAGACAAGCATAACGTGAAATAGCTGGTTATGCTGACGTCGGAGTGAGTCGCTTAACGCGTTATTCATCAGGGGAAAAGCATGACAAAACCACCCAGTACTCGGCAAGCCAACGGCGGCCGGTGGCCTAATGCTTTGGCATGGCTAAGCGTTTTAGCGCTGCTGGCTGCTTTGCTACTGATGGGCGGAGCTGGCCCGGCCTACCGCGGGGAGCTAATTGAACTGGGCGATGCCTTCAGCCTACTGCGCTATGGCGTCTATCTTGCCGCGGCAGCAGCAGCGCTGGGGTTGATTTTGCTGGTGGTCAGCGCTTTGACACGCCGTCCCGGCGCTGGCGTGGTCGCAGTGATCGTGCTGGTGGGCACCGTCGCCATGCTGTATATGCCCTGGCAACACTGGCAGCGTGCCCAGCAGGCACCGGTTATTCACGACATCACCACCGACACCCAGAACCCGCCGACCTTTGATGCCCTGCGCGATGCCCGGGAAGCCGCGCCCAACGGCGCTGACTACCCCGGCGAGGAAACGGCGCGTCAGCAGCGGGACGCCTATCCCGAGGTGCAGCCGCTTCTGTTAGCAGCACCGAGTTCGCGTGTGCTCAGCGCCGCCCAGTCAGAAGTTGAAGCCGCAGGCTGGGAGATTGTAGCGATTACCGACAACACCATCGAAGCCACGGCTGTCACCCGCTGGTTTGGTTTTAAAGATGATGTCGTCATCCGACTCACCGAGCAAGAAAACGACATTCAGGTAGATATGCGTTCGGCATCACGCTTAGGTGCCAGTGATGTAGGCACCAACGCGCTACGTATTGAAAGCTTTCTTAATCGCCTGCGAGAGCGGCTGGAATAGCCTGTTTAGTGCACCTGTTTCGCCCGCGTGGTGATTTCGCGACAACGAATGTGCTCGGCATCCAGTGAGCCAATCGGCACGTCTACGCTGTGCGGTATATCACCGCTTAGCTGCAATGCCTGATAGCGCAGCGCGCATACGCGTAAAAACGACGTGAAGTTTCCCGCATCATGCCCCGCGGCTACCGATTCGTGGTAAAGCCGCGTGATCATTTGAGCGGTGTTCATACCGTCGCGCTGGGCAATTTCCTCAAGAATCTGCCAAAAGTAATTTTCCAGGCGCACGCTAGTCACCATGCCGTCAATACGCAGCGAATGGCTCGCGCTTTGCCAGAGCGAAGGGTCCGCATCGATAAACAGTTTGCACATCACGCCGCCTCTTCGAAGTGAGTCATGCTATCAGCATAGCGCCCATCTGGTTCTGCGCCCAGGCGTCTTGGGCGCAGAACCAGATGGGCGCTAATACGCGGCTCACTTAGCGATTCAGTAACGCCATAAACTGGGCTAGCCAGGCAGGATGGGCGGGCCAAGCAGGGGCGGTTACCAGGTTGCCATCGGTGACCGCTTCCGTCACATCGATTGAACGAAAACGTCCGCCGCCCAGCTCTACTTCGGGCTGACACGCCGGATATGCTGAACACTCGCGACCTTTCAAGACGCCCGCTGCGGCCAACAACTGAGCACCGTGACAGATCGCCGCCACCGGTTTTTGGGCGTCAAAAAAGTGCTGCACCATGCTAAGTACCGCTTTGTTGAGGCGTAAATACTCCGGCGCACGCCCACCAGGGACCACCAGCGCATCGTAATCCGCCGGATTGATGTCGGCGAAGGTCGCGTTGAGGGCAAATCGGTGGCCAGGTTTCTCGGTATAGGTCTGATCGCCTTCAAAATCATGGATGGCCGTAGCCACGGTATCGCCCGCTTGCTTGTCGGGGCATACCGCATCCACTTGATGCCCCACCGCCATCAGTGCCTGGAAAGGCACCATGGTTTCGTAATCTTCGGTAAAGTCGCCGGTAATCATTAAAATGCGCTTGCTGGTCATCTCACGTCTCCTTGTTATCAGCTTATTAGCAACAACGTTATTAAAAAGCCATCAACAACGACGTTGCCAACGATCGTGTTACCACGCGGGATCGCGTGTGGACTGAGCGTAGCAAGCGCGAAGAAATGAGGGGTAGTAGGCCGTTACTACACCCGCCGCCATGCTTTGCACAATGGCGGCGGGTGCCCTGTCAGACTAGCTTAGGCGGGGAGCGGCTTTCTGTTCCGGCAGCGAAAGATGACGCTGTCCAGCGCCTTCACCGACCTTGAAACGACTGACCAGTGAGTTCATGTCGCTGGCACGCTCGTCGAGGGTCTGGCTTTCGGTGGAGGCTTCCTGCACCAAGTGAGCATTTTGGTGGGTCACCTGATCCAACTGGGCGATCGCTTGGTTGATCTGCTCAATACCGGAGGACTGTTCGTGGGTTGCCTGGGCGATTTCCGTCACGTAACGCGTCACTTCGGTTAAGCTCTCGACGATTTCGTTCAGATGAGAGCTTGATGCATTGACCAGGTGCTCGCCTTCGCTAACCTTGGCCACGCTATCGTCGACCAAGTGGCGAATTTGTGCGGCTTCTTCAGCGCTTCTACCCGCCAGCTTACGCACTTCTTGAGCGACTACGGCAAAGCCGCGTCCTTGCTCACCGGCCCGCGCCGCTTCTACCGACGCATTGAGCGCCAGCAAATTGGTTTGGAAGGCAATGTCATCAATCGCTTTGATGATGCTGGTGATTTTTTCGCTGGATTCACGAATATTACCCATCGCCTCTGTGGTGCGTTTAGCGACATCACCAGCCGAGCGCGCGCGCTGGTCAACGCTAGTGCTCGCACCTTTGGCATGGTCAGCGTAGTCAGCGGTTTGCTTGACCGTGGCGGTGATCTGCTCAAGGCTCGACGCTGTTTCGGCAAGCGAGGCGGCCTGTTGATCGGTACGCTGGGAAAGGTTTTCATTACCGGAGGCAATCTGGCGACTGCTGGCGGCAATCGCCTCAGCGCTTTGGCGAATTTGCGCCACCATGCCTTCAAACGTATCCATCATGCGGTTGAAAGCCTGCGCGGTTTGCCCCACTTCGTCGTTGCGCTGTAGATCAAGGCGCATTGAAAGGTCGGCATTTTCGCCAGCGGCCCCGCTGATATTTTCCATTTGACGACGCATGGTCAAAAGCGGCCCGAGCACGCGCACCGTCGTGCGCCAGCCAAAGATCGCCAGCAGCGCAATCACCACCAGCGTTACCACGATTAATAGCGTACGACCCGCATTGGCCAGCATTTCGGCCTGCTCAGCGGCAGTGTCGGCCTGCTCGACCGCGTAGGCTTCCACATCGGTTAATGCGTCGCTCATCTGGTCCATCGCCTGGCTGACGCTATCAAGCTCGCTCTGGACTTGTGCACGGCGATCCAACTGCTGTTGGCGCAGCGCATATACCGAGCTGTCATCGGCGATCATTAAGCTTTCCAGCTCAACGATAATATCGTCCAGCCCATTAACCAGCTCTACTTGCTCAGTATCAGTGCTTGGCGAGCGAGTAATGCCCGCCAGCGACTGGCGAGCCAAGCCAATTTGCTGGGCGATCTCGTTGTGACGCAGATTAACCAGCGCATCTTCGCTTTCGACCTGCATTAAGCGTCGGCCTTGGTCGGCCAACATCGCGACGGCGATGCGTACGTCGCTGCTGAGACGGCTTATCTCAGCATCATTGCTAAACAAGTTATCCAGCAACCCGGTGGGCAAGGTGGTCATACCGTCTTCCCGCCAGGCGTTTAAACGCTCCTCGAGTTCACGCTGCTCACGCACTTGAACCAGCGCAGTTCGCCCGGCGATATCCCCGGCACTGCTCATTACCTCGCTGATTAACGCTTGCATCTCAGCCAGCTGTTCCGCCATGCGCGCTTGCAAGGCGAGCTCTTCCTGGCGGACGCTTTCCAGCGAGGTGTCGCTTTCGAGGAGGGCCTGGTAGTACTCATCCAATGCAGCCAACTGGCCTGATTGGGTTTCGGTATCGTCTGCCGCCAAGTCACTACGGGCCTCGCTGAAGCGCTCGTCCAGCGTTTCCCGGGGCGTAATGTTCGCCAACTCGTCGTCGTTCTCTGCCGCCAGCAGGTCGGCATGGCGCTGGCCAAAAGCCCCCATGGTCGACACCATTTCACGGCTGGCGTTTTGCAGCGGCATCACGTCACCGGTGATGTAGCGTTGCGAGTCGATCAAACGCTGATTGGTTGCCCAGCCGGTGACTGCCAGCACCACGGCACCGATAACGGCGGCCAGAAACAAGCCAATCAACATGGCACGTAAACTGAGTGTTTTTTTCATTAGCTAACTTCGCTTGTATCAGGGGTAAATGACGCAATAGCAGCGGATGAACGCCTTAGCGCAGCAGCGTTGACCACTCGACTAATTCAAATTTGCCGTCGGCAATAATGGTCGGCCAGACGCTATCGCTGGCCTGATGGTCGTCACGCCCCAGCTGAAGCGGCTCTTCCAAGCCAATATCTACCTCGCCGAGCCCTAGCATCCCATCGACAATGGCGTCTCGATCCGGTGAATCGCCCGCGGCTTTTACGCCTTCCACAAATAACTTGGCCGCCAGGTAGCCTTCCAGTGAGACGAAGTCGGGTTCACTGTCATCGGCATATTCCGCGAGCGCCTGGCGATACGCTTCGACCGCCGGCAGGTCGGCATCTAATGGCGGCACTACCTGGGTAACAATGACCCCTTCGGCCTGATCACCCAGCTCGTTTAGCAGCGCTTGGCTTCCCACGAACGAGACGTTGAGGAACACCGCATCGGGCATGTCCTGGCGAGCTTCGCGGATAAAGTCAGCGGCAGGGCCGTATGTGCCGACGATAATTACCGCTTTGGGGGTTTCGGCGGCTTGCAGAATGGTCGCTAGCCCCTGGTGGATATTGCGAGTGCCACGTGAAAAGCGGCCATGGGCAAGATTTTCGATGCCGGTGAAGCCTTGTGCTTCAAGGGCTTGCCTCGCTCCGTTGTAGCCCGCGTCGCCAAAACTATCGTTTTGGGTGAAAAAAGCAATTTCTTCCGGCTCAATACCAGCTTCCATCAGGCCATCCACCATTGCGGCGGTTTCCTGCACGTAGCTTGCACGGTAGTTGATAACATAGCGATCAGGCGGCGATTGTCGCAACACGCCTGCCCCGGTGAAGGCGCCGTAAAGCAGCGTTTCCGCTTCATTATGGATCGGTATAGTGACCGTTGCGGTGGGCGTGCCCACATTGCCGATCGCCGCTAGGATGTCATCATCTTGGACCACTTCACGGGTATGGCGGGCAGCTTGGATGGGGTCATACTGATCGTCAAAGGCGGTCAGTGACAGCGTCTCGCCATTGACGCCACCGTCCGCATTAATTTCGGCAAAATAAGTCTCAATCCCTTTCTGCATACCCTGCCCCAGCGAAGCTGCCGGCCCTGTGTCCGGCGCTACGATGGCAAATTCAAGTTCTGCCTGAGCCATCGGCACTAACGCCACACTCAGTAACGCTATCCCTAATCGTCGCATTGCCCCTCCTTAATCTGCTTGCCCGCTTTATTGCCGAATATGGCTTATGTAAAACCTTTTAAATCAGCACAATGGCGTCTTTTTTTCACCACGCTAAACATTAGCGTGGAATGCGCCTAACAGTACTATCGGCCGCAGAATATAGGACTAAAGGACAATTATCCTTAATTACTAAGTAAACATTGTAGCGAAGTATGTAACCAGACGGTTGGTCTACTGCTGAGTAGGTTAGCTGGGGCGCTGCAAAGCGAACCGGTCAGTTGTGCGAATATAGTCGCTGCCCGCCAGTCGGCCGATGGGAGTAAGCACGTCCAGCTTAACGTGGCGGCCATCCCAGATGGCATCATCAAGATGCAGGGAAATCACGTTAGCGAGCACGAGGTTGCCCGCCATGGGCTGGTCGCCAAAGCGAATGATGTCGCGCAACCGGCAGCCGAAGGCCACCGGTGCACTGGCAATACGTGGCACCGACACCCCCGCCATGGTGGCTTTTTCGAGCCCGGCAAGCATGAACTCGTCCTCACCGGGCGACAGGCTCGCGCTGGTCGTATTGAGCGCATCGATCAGCGCTTCACTACTGATGTGCACCACGCACTCAGGGTTTTCTTCCAGGTTACGCACGGTGTCTTTACTGCGCCCTTGGCCGTTCTGAAGCGGCGAGAACCCCAATACTGGGGGGTCAACGCTGACCACATTGAAGAACGAAAATGGGGCGAGATTGGCGTTGCCTTGACGGTCCTGGGTAGCCACCCAGGCGATCGGGCGCGGACAAATCGTGCCGGATAACAGGCGATACAAGATACCCGCTTCCAGCGGTGATTCATTGAGCAAACAGTGCATAGCCTTTCCTCATCAACGCATGAACGAAGCCATTACGCTATCACACCCTCTGGTGGGCGGGGCATGTTACGCTAGGCGTTTAGAAGCTAATCCTGCTCCCTTTTCTACTGCTTGCTTGTGCCTGAGAGTGACGATGCCTGTAACTTCACCCCGTATTCAGCGTCCGCTATCACCCTGCCGTCAGGTGTGCCGTATCGAGCGTTCCCGGTCGCTATGTGAGGGCTGCGGACGCACTCTGGATGAAATCGCCCGCTGGGGTCAGATGACCGAGGCCGACAAGGCCCCGGTGTGGGAGCGTATAGAGGCTGAGGGCTATGTTGTTTCAGCCGGTAATTCAGTTCGCGGGGGATGATGGCGGTCGCTTAGGATGTGATGCAGCTCGCCGCAGTTAACCAGCGGGTCGTCACAGTTAATCACGATATTCGAATGCGCCAGCACGTAGCTGCGCCCAGTAATCGTATTTTCCACTACCTGATACGCGCCTTCCTGGTGGGTATCAATGAAAGTGCCGATAAAACCGGTGTTGCGCAGCGACACGGTTTCCAGCTTGTCGCCCTGGTTCAGCCGTCCTTCGTAATGCATCAGCGCCAGACGCGCGGAAGTGCCGGTACCCGTGGTACTGCGGCAAATGACGCCGGGATGCACATAGGTGGTGGAACGCGAACGCACGTAGCCTTCAGCAACCTGTTCTTCCGGCCCCATGAAATGCAAAAACGGTAACGGCCCGACATCGCCCAGAGTGTAGTGGGAAAAACCGCGCTCCGCTTTAATCGCTTCAACGATTTTATGCGCGCAAAGCGCTAGTGCTGTCTCCTCTTCCAGCGTCAGCTTAAAGCCTAATTCAGCGGCATCCACCAGCGCATAAAAGCCACCGCTGTAAGCGACCGAATAGGTCACGGGGCCAATACCCGGCACCTGGATCTGCTCGCGGTAGGTGTCGATGTAACTGGGCAGCCCGCCGCAAGTCACCGATTCCACCACGCCGTTATGCACCCTGGCCTCAACCTGCACCAGGCCGGCGGGCGCTTCGAGTTTGAAGCGCTGAATGCCCTCCTGCTTGGGCACAATACCGCTTTCCAATACGGCCGTGGCGGTACACAAGGTGTTGGAGCCAGAGTAAATCGGGTACCCCATGACCTCCATAATGATGTAGCCAGCGGCCGCTTCCGGATCGCAGGGCGGCACCAGTAAATCCACCGACATTTCGGGAATGCCGTACGGCTCTTCGAGCAAGAGCCGACGCAGGCCATCGGCATCGTCGCGCAGGTATTCCATTTGCTCGCGGACGCTATCACCGGGGAGGTGGTCAATGCCTCCGGTCACAATGCGGCTAACATCGCCGCCCGCGTGGGTATCCATTAATTGAATGGTGTGCTGAGTATTCATTCACCGGTCTCTTTGCGATTAAGGTGCGTTAAGGGCAAACGGCACACCGTGGGTTTGCCACTGGCTGTCCGGAACAATGACAATTTTACCTAGGTAGTTGCTATCGCGATTAACAAAATAGCGTTCGGCGTCATGTAATTCGGATAGCTTGAACGCAGCGTGTAAAACAGGCTTCAAATCGCCGTTGCGAATCCAGGCGATCAGTTGCTCGGCCTCTTCCCGTGTGCCGTGGGACACGCCAAAGATCTGCACCTGATAAAGGTAAATGCGCGTCCACATCATTTCGCTGAGATTGCCGCCGCTGGCGCCAGCAATGGAGAGTCGCGGATAGCTTTTACGGTGCTGCATATCGACAATCATGGTGTCGATAAACAAATTAGTCATGTCGCCGCCGACCAGGTCCATCACTGCATCGATGGGCTGGCCATTCGTTGTCGCCAGTACGCGATCTACAAAGGTCGGCAGATCACCCCGGTCAATCACCGCCTCGGCACCCAAAGCGAGTAGCGCATCGGCTTTATCGGGCTGGCTGACGGCATAGGGAATCGCCCCCACAACGCGGCACAGCTGAATCAGCGCGGTGCCAACACCGCCGCTGGCACCGCTGACTAGCACGCGCTCACCAGCTGCTATGCTAGCGGACGTCATCATGTGGTAAGCCGTTTGGTAAGAGCACATCCCCATGGCGGCAAGCTCAGCATCGTGTAGATCCGTGTTGGGTACGTGATGAAACTGATCCGAGGGCACGGCGATGTACTCGGCATAGCCGCCATCTGCCCCATGGCCGTAGTAATCGGGTGTCAGGTTGATATCGCGGCGATCATCGGCATACAGATTAAAATCCAAAAGCCCCCGCTCACCAATCCGCGAGGCGTCAACCCCCTCGCCTACCGCCACGATGTGGCCAGCCACATCGGCTCCTTGAATACGCGGGAACGTCAGCGTCGGCTCGCCGCCCATCGCAAATGAGGTCACATCGCCTTTATCTTTGGTGGGGTACAACCCTTCACGGGCTTTGCGATCGGTATTGTTTTTTGCCGTCGCGGTAACCTGCACCAACACCTGGCCCGCCTGGGGTTTAGGGGTCGCCACGTCCTGGCGGTACTCAAGCTTCTCGACACCACCGTGCCCGGTTAACAGCATGGCCGCCATGGTCGGCGGCGTTACGCTAGCAACTGAGTCAGCCATTTGCGGACTCCTTTAGTAATGAAAGAAAGGCATGATGAACATACTACGACCATATCAAACTTTCGCGCCGTCTCAAGCAGGCTACGCTGAGTATAAATAAAAGACGTCCAAGGATGGTGCATGCTGCGTTTTTCATCGCCCTACCATCGCCACCTCACTTGGCGCTACTTTGCACTTTTTGTGGCGATTGGCTTAATGGGTGGCTTGCTTGGCCCTGCGTTACCTCATTTCGCCGCCATGACCGAGTCCAGCATGAGCCAGATTGCCGTGCTGTTTACCGCTCGCGCCCTGGGAAACATGGCCGGAGCCTTGATCACCGGTGTACTCATCGACCACGTTAGCGGCCATCGTGTGCTATTCGGTATGGCGTTAGTCGGTGTACTAGGGCTGTTACTGACACCTTTTAGCCCATCGCTTGCGCTGTTGACCGCCATGTTGGGGGTGCTGGGTTTTGCTGAGGTGTCGCTCAACGCGGGGGGCAATACGCTGCTGTTGTGGCTACATAAAGAATCGTCGGGGCCAAACGTTAGCGCACTGCATTTCTGCTTTGGGGTGGGCAATATGCTTACCCCGTTGGTCATCATGATCGCACTAGCGATAACGGGACAGTTTCAGTGGGCGTTTTGGGTCGTCGCGAGCTGTTTATTGATGGTGATTGTCCCTATTACTCGATACGCGAGTCCTGTGAAACCACACGCTCATCATGAACCCGGTACATCGCGCGTCATCAAACACCGTGACCCGCTGTTGCTGGGACTACTCATGCTGCTGTTTGCGCTGTATGTGGGTCTCGAAATCACCTTTGCGGGATGGATTACCGCCTACGGCATACTATCGGGGTCACCGTCTGCGCAGGCCGCCTTGCTGGCTACGCTATTCTGGCTTGCCCTCTCGGCGGGCCGACTTCTGGCCATTCCCCTATTGCGCTGGTCTTCCCCCTGGACGTTTCTGGTCGGCGGTTTAGTGTTAGGTATGGCGACCGCCGGCGCTTTGCATGCGCTATGGCTACCACTGGGTGTCGGCGCGCTATTGTTCGGCCTAGCCGCTTCAGCGTTTTTCCCCACCTTATTTACGCTGAGCAACCATGTAATGGAAATACGCGGGCGCACTACGGGGGCCATTTTCATGGCAGCCAGCCTCGGCGCACTGATTATCCCCTCAATCACGGGCCCGCTATTGGATCGATTTGGCGCACAGGCCTTTCCACCGCTACTAGGCGGGCTTCTTTTACTACTGAGTATTGGCCTGTTGGCGTTGGCCCTGCGCTTGCGCTGGTTAGCCTCAAAACCAGTGCTTGCGCTTGAATAGCCAGATCAGCATGCCGCCGATACCCAGCATTACGCCCCAAACAAAGAAATAGCCGTAGCGATAGCCAAGCTCCGGAATATATTCGAAATTCATGCCGTAGACGCCGACAATAAACGTGAGCGGCACAAAGATGGCGGTAATCACCGTGAGCACCCGCATGGTGATATTGAGCTGGTGTGATGAAATTGAAATGTAGCCATTCACCAAGTCGCCGCAAATGTCATAGTACATTTGCGTTAGGGTATAAAGCCGCTCAAAGCGTTCTTCTACATCAGTAATCGCGTGTCGGGTTTCGCTCTCTTCGCGGGGTAGATGAGCGTAGTCGTAGGCGGTTAGCTCTTGGGTGATGCCTTTGTGATAGCTGAAGATTCGGCGCATTTTTACCAACCGCGACCGGTAGGCGATGATTTTACGCATCAGCACATCGTTACCGTTTTCCAGCAACTCATCTTCCAGGTCGCTGAGTTCAACTTCAAATTCCAGCAGGCTGTCGATATAAAACCCGGCCGACAAGTACATCACCCTGAGCGCCACATGCTCGGGCGAATGCGCCAGCAGTGCGCGCCCTTGTTCGTTAAACAAGCGCTCAATGCTTAATGCCTCCCCTGGATGCAGGGTCAACAGGAAGCGTTCACCGATAAAAAAACACACTTGCTGGGGGACGAAGTTCAACTGGGCATCAAACGACGAGATGCCGCGATAAATGATCAGCGTGTGGTGCTCGAATTCTTCGATTTTCGGTGGATGGCGCTCTTTGTGAGCATCTTGGATGGCCATTGGATGGCATTCGAAGCCTTCTAAAAGGCGCCGCTCACTGGCTTGACTTTCACCTTGCATGTCCACCCAAATATGGCTACCCGGCGTTTGCCGCCATAGCTCGATAAGCGGTTCACCACCTTCGTGTATATCCCCCTCGGGAGTGGTTAACAGTGTACGAATCATGTCCGTCCTTGGCATTTGAATAGGGTTACGCGGGCGCGTCGGCCATGCAGACCTGTGCTTTGCCATTATGCTTGGCGTTATACATCGCCACATCAGCGCGCTTGAGCAGTTCCTGGGCCGTTTCATCTACACCGGGCTTGTAGAGCGCGACACCAATACTGGCGCTAACGTCCACCTCGACATCCGCCAGTCGAATGGGCTTTTCTATTGTTTCGACGAGCTGCCGGGCAATCCGTTCGGCCGCCTCGGACGCGACGCTTTCCAGCAATACAACAAATTCATCCCCTGCCCAGCGAGCCACATAGTCGGTCTCACGCACACCCTCGGTGAGGCGCTTGGCAACCTCACGTAGCAGCCCGTCACCAGCGCTATGGCCGTGGAGGTCATTAACGGCTTTAAAACCATCCAAATCCATAAACAACACAGCAAGCGCGGTTTGCTGGCGTCGGGTACGCGCCATGGCCTCTGGCAACCGCTCATCCAGCGCGCGCCGATTGGGCAGCAGGGTTAAGACATCTTCGCGAGCCTGCTGGTCGCGCAAGCGCTCCAATTGAAGGCGTTCGGTGACATCGTGCAGAAACAAGCTGCGAAGACTTTTCCCATCAATATCGAGCGCCTTGATGCGTATTTCTACCGGTAATGGGCTTCCGTCACGACAGGCGGCGTAATAGGTAACGGGCGTTTTATGATCGCCTTCAGGCACCCCGTCAGGAAAGACCAGCTGCTGAATAGGCCGCGCCAACGCTTCTTTACGCGACCAACCAAACATCGTCGCTGCGGCGCTATTCCAATCTAAAACAATATCGTTGTCATCAATACTGACGTAGGCATCATAGGCCGACTCGATCACCAGATTCAGCTCTCGAGTGCGTCGTTCAATCTGGTTTTCGAGATCAAGGTGCAGTGCTTCAAGCGAGGCCTGCGACGCCTCCCGGCGGTGCTTTTCAAATAAGAACCGTTCGCGCAGGTGGATTTCGTCGGTAACAATCGCCCCCAGGTCTTTCAAGGCGTCGAGCTGGGCTTCGCTAAGTCGTCGCGGCCGGGTATCCACGGCACACAGCGATCCTAGTGCCAGCCCCTTTGACGTACGTAGCGGGATGCCCGCGTAAAAACGTACGCCATCGGCTTGCGTCACCAGCGGGTTATCAGCAAAGCGCGGGTCTTCACGGGCATCTTCAACCACCAGCGGTGCGGTTTCCGCAATCGTGTAAGCGCAAAATGCCACGTCGCGGGAGGTTTCACTAAGTTCTGTTCCTACCCGCGATTTAATCCATTGGCGTTTCGCGTCAATCAGCGTGACGGTCGAGGTAGGCACATTCAGTAACTGGGTAACCAGCCGCGTCACCCGATCAAACGCGGGTTCTTCCGGCGTATCCAGCAGCGCCAATTCGTAAAGGGCTGCCAGACGAGCCTCTTCATCGGGCAGAATAGGGAAGTTCATTAACTGTCACCCATGATGGTAGACGGTAGCCTACCATCATAACGTGATCAGCCATGCTTTGCCCAAGGCGCACGGTTACCGGCCAACTTTGCCCAACTGACGCTTACCAATGAGGAAGCCAATAGCGCCCCCAAAAAAGGCCCAAGCGTAGGAATGCCATTGGGGAAAGTGGCAGCTAGCAGCCCTGCTTCCAAGCTACTGGTCGTGACCCAGCCGGGTAAAACGGCGCCTAATAATCCAGCGATGCCGCCGCCGATAGCGGCGGCAGTTGTCATACGCTGCCATAGCCCCAGCAGTACCGGCACGACAATCGCGGCGCACAGTAGGTCGGCGACTAAAAACAGCCGCAGTACCGAGAGCCCTTGTAGTGCGATGATAACCACCGGCACCATCAAGGCAACGGTCAGCCAACGGGCGGTGGTTAGTGATCTGCCCTGCTGCTGATGCTGAGACACCAACAACGAGGCAATCGCATTTTGCAGAGTATCCACGCTCGATGCCACCAGCGTCACCGCTAGCACGAGAGCCAATAGTGCAAGCCAAGAGGGTGCGTTACCCAGTAAAGCGAAAAACGGCATCGGCGGATCACCCAACTCAACCCCGCTGATCGCGGCAAGCATCCCCAAGCCGCCAATCACCATCACTACGGCGATGGTCATACCGCCACCCAACCACGCACCACGACCAAGGCTTTGTGAATCCTGCGCGGCCCATACCCGCTGCCAGTAACCCTGGTGAAACAGATTGGCTGCGGTGACGGCGATCACCAATGTTAGCGCCACGCTCAGCGCGTCGCTTAACGGCACCTTCGGCATCGACGACATCGTGGGCATATCGGGCAGGTGTGTGTACGCCACGCTGCTGACGATAAGCAACAAAGCGACCAGCAGCCAAGCTTGCCAGCGATCGGTGGCAAGGCTTGCCCGCAGTCCTCCGAGCACGGTATAGGCAAGCGTACTCAAGGCAACGCCAAGTACCACCAGGGCGGGCGGCACATCGGAAAGCAAAGCGGTAATCGCGCCAATGGCCGTCAGCTCTGCGGCTAAAAAGCAGGCCATATAGGCCACTGAGACCAGCGAAACCCAGCGCCGCACGTTTGTACCAAAGCATGCCTGGGCGAACTCAGCGATGCTTCTGCCTTCCGGCAACGCCCGGCGAATAGCGGGTCCATAAAGGCCTAATACGATAAACGGCAGCGCCGAACCGAGGGCATAACCGGTCAGCGCCACAGGCCCCACAAACGCACCGATTTCCGGCGGCGCAAACAGAATCCACGCCCCCATGCCGGACGCGAGAAACGACAGCCCAAGAGATGCCCCGGACTGTGAATTACGTGCCGTGATATAGTCATCGACCGTGCCATCGGCCCAGCGCGCGCGCAGACCAAGCAGGATAAAACCACCGAGTGCCGCGGCTAGCACGGCTGATGTTAGGTACGGCATGTCGCACTTCCTCCGCCGGTATGATCCGGATCAGGTTCCAGGGTAAGCGCTAAGCGCACTCTCAGCCCTTGGGGGCTCCCCTGGCGACAATAAGTGAAAGAATTATCTAAACGGACGCTATCCTCAACGATAAACGCGTCAGCGTAAAGCACCATGAGTATGCCATAACGCGCAGGCAAACGGCGTTTCACGTCACAAGGTCTTTCAATCTTGACAACCGCTCGCCATACTCAGTAAGTAACCCAATAACATGATAAAGACCGTGCGCCAATCGCGAAACGGTTCGCTAGAGAAGGGAAACGTTTATGCGCTACACAGAAGCCAAGGAACATACGCCGGGCAGGCTACACGAACTGTTTGCAGACCCTTACAAGGCGTTTGAAAACGATACCGACGAACGACAGCTACACCTTCACATTATGCTGTATTTGCTGTTGGCACGCCCCATGGCGCGCGGCTTGATGACGCTACGCGTCATTCATGGCTGGGAAAACGGCAGCTTCGAGCCGGAGGATTTACAGCATGTGGACTATGCCATTCATAACGTCGCCGACTTCAAACGCGTGGTAAACGACTTTCAGCAAGCCTCCAAAACTAACGCTGCATTTCCCACCGATAACGACGCCCTGCTGGCGTCCCCGCTTAGCGATGCGATCGCCAATGCTGAGGCGGATGGCCAAACATTAAACGAAGAGACGCGCACGATTCCAGCGCGCTGGCCCGCCTTCGAAGGCGGTTTAGCACTCTATACGCTGTTTAAAATGTACCACCGTTTAGTATACGGCGAGGACGAAGCGTATCGCTGCGCGCAATGCTACACACCTTATGGACTGCGCGAGATTCACGAGTTTCATCTTGAAGAGGGAGAGTTTGCGCTATTGGTGCCGACTGGCAAGCACTTTATCGAAGAGCCGTCATTACTGGTTCTGCACGAAAGTCAGCTTGATCCCATTGAGCAACTGCTGGAAGAAAGCCTGCCGTTGTTTCACGATTTTTAGCCGTTGCCTGAGGTTTAAGACTCACACTGCCTCCTTCCCCTCAGCTAAAGCAGAGGGGAAGGAGGCAAGTGACGTTAGCTAAGTGAAATCGTGCTGTTAATACCGCTGGAGACATTCTCCGGTTCGAACCAGCGTGCGGTCACGGTTTTAGTTTGTGTCCAGAAGGCAATCGCCTGCTTGCCGTTCGGCCCCAGGTCACCCAACTTCGACCCACGCGAGCCGGTAAAGCTGAAATAGGCGACCGGCACGGGAATCGGCACGTTAATACCAATTTGCCCTACGTCGATATCGGTTTCAAAGCGCCGCGCGACCCAGCCGGAGTTGGTAAAGATTGAGGTACCGTTGCCGTTGGGGTTGGCGTTGATGAACGCGATGGCGTCGTCCAGGGTTTCCACGCTCACCACGCAGAGCACTGGCCCAAAGATTTCCTCGCGGTAGACGGTCATCTCTGCGGTCACGTCGGCAAACAGTGTCGGCCCTACGAAATTACCCTGCGGATAGCCGTCCACAGAACAGCCTCGACCGTCGACCATTAACTTGGCGCCTTCTTTTTCTCCTGCGGTAATTAACCGCTCGACCCGCTCTTTGGCTTGGGGAGATACCAGCGGCCCCAAATCCGCATCGCGCTGGGTACCGGGGCCAACTTTCATACTGCGGGCACCATCGACAATGTCATTCAGCCATTCGCGGGCTTCACCCACCAATACCACCACTGAGTTGGCCATACAGCGCTGCCCGGCGGCACCAAAAGCAGAGCCCAGCAGGCTATCAATCGCCTGGCTGCGGTTGGCATCAGGCATCACCACGCAATGGTTCTTAGCGCCCATCATCGCCTGCATGCGTTTACCCGCCGCGGCAGCGCGGTTGTAAAGCAGCGAGCCTACATGGGTCGAACCGATGAACGACAACGCCTTGATATCCTGGTGATCGGCAATCTGATTGGCCACCTCAGGGCCACCATGGACCACGTTTAATACGCCTGCTGGAATACCCGCTTCATGAGCAAGCTCAACCAGGCGCATGGTCGAGCTTGGGTCCTGCTCAGAGGGCTTCAGTACAAAGGTATTGCCGGTAGCAATCGCCAGCGGGAACATAAAGCAGGGCAGCATAATCGGGAAGTTAAACGCAGTAATGCCCGCCCCGACGCCCAGTGGCTGGTGCATGGTATACACATCGACTTCGTTAGCAGCGTTTTCAGCCAACTCACCAAGCTGTAGCGACGTGATTGAGCAGGCGTGTTCAACCACCTCTAGCCCGCGCCCAACCTCGCCTTCGGCGTCCGGCAGGGTTTTGCCGTGCTCCTCGGTAATCAGCGCCGCCAGTTCGGGCGTGTGCTCGCGAATCAGCGCCTGCAGCTTGAGCATGATGCGCATGCGTTTGCCCAGTGGCACTTTACGCCACTCTTTGAACGCCGTTTTGGCGCTGGCGACGGCACGCTCGACTTCCTCGGCAGTGCAGAAAGGCACACGGGCCACAACTTCCTGGGTGGCCGGATTCACCACATCGCGCCACTCCTGGCTTTGAGAGGTGACCGGCTGACCATCGATATACATGGGGATTTCGCGAACGGACATAGCATAGCTCCTGTTGTCATTGCGTTGGCAAGTTAACGTAAACGTCAATTTCACATGCCTTGAGTAAACAGAAACTATCGCGCGGCGTCAATTAGCCTTTCCACCTTGCCATGCCAATGGCCATACTGCGCGGACATCCACCTGCGTAATAGCGTGTGACCACACCTTTCATTGCCGAAGATTAACGGTTAATTAACCCGTTGGTTAGCCACGGCAGCCACGCCAACAGCACCAGCGTTACTAATGTCGCCAGCAAAAACGGCAGCAGTGCGCGGAAGATTTTTAGTGGCGGCGCGCCAGTCATCGAAGAGGCAATAAACAGCCCCGCCCCAACGGGCGGGGTTAACAGCCCCATCACCAGCGTTAAGCAGACCACAACGCCAAATTGATAAGGGCTGATAGCGAACTGGTTTTCTGCAATGGGCATTAGAATGGGCACCACTAGAATCAACGCGGCGATACCGTCAATCACCATTCCCACCAACAGCAGTGCACCGATAACTAATAGCAAAAAGACAAACGGGTCGTGGGTTAGGGCCGCAATCCATGCAGCGGCCATCTGCGGCAGTCGTTCATAAACCACCACCCAGCCAAACACCCCCGCCGCTGCAATCAGTATAATCACCAGTCCCGCGTTAATCGCCGTACGCTTTAGCACCTGGGGCATTTGGTCAAGAGCCAGGCCGCCGTACACGAAACGCCCCATGATTAACGCCGCCAAGGAGGCCAGCGCCGCTGACTCGGTGGGGGTAGCAATCCCCCATAAAATACCGCCGATGATAATCACCGGAATCAACAGCGCGGGCAGCCCCCAAAGTGCGTCGTGCAAGGCCTGTTGGCGACTGGGCCACTGCCCTTTGGGGTATTGCTGCACAAGCCCTACCAGCGCAATCACAATAAAGAAACTCGCGCCCAGCAATAACCCAGGAAGCAATCCGGCAATAAACATCTCGGCGATGGGCACCTGGGCCATCACGCCGAACAGCACAAATAGCATTGAGGGCGGGATAATCGGCGACAGCAAACCGCCCGCCGCGGTAATCGCGGCACTGTAAGGGGTGTCGTAGCCTTCTTCCTCCATGGCGGGCACCATGGCGCGGGACATAATGGCGATTTGCGAAGCGGCAGAACCAATAATCGCCGCCATCATCATGTTGGCTACTAGGTTAATGTAAGCAAGACCGCCCCGGAAGCCGCCCACCAAGATACGCGCCAGGGCAATCAAGCGTTTGGTGAGTCCGCCTTCGTTCATCAACTCCCCTGCCAACATAAACAGCGGGATCGCCAGCAGACCGTAGCTGTCGATGGCGCTAAATAATTGCTGCGGATAGGAGTCGAACAGCACCGTGTTGCCCGACACATAGATATACACCATGGCCGTCAGCGCCAGCACCAAGGCAATCGGCACGGCGCCGAGGAGTAACAGTAAAAACACTCCAAGCGTCATAGCAATGTCTCGGCGGAAGGTTCTTCGGCAGGGTTACGCCACTGGGTAATCGACTGGGCAAGATTAGCCAATCCATGCAGGCTAAGCGACAGCGCAAACCACGGCACAATCAGCCATGCCCAGAATTTTTTCACGCCTAGCGTCGACGTATTTTCGGCATAGATGAAGTTGAACGTTTGCCCCTGAAACGCACCGATATCAAACCCCGCTTGGGCAAGCGCCAAGGGCTGGTACCAGCGCCAGCATAGCCAAACCAGCAGCACGGCAAACACCAGCACCATCACATCCACCCAGAGGCCGATCAATTTACGCCCATTGCGCGGCAACAAGTCGCTTAATAGCGTTACCGCAACTCCCTGGCGGCGCTTAAACACCGCCCCTGCAATCAAGAAGGTCATCCAGATCATCGCATAAATGGATAACTCGCTTATCCAATAAAGCGGGTTACCCAGCACACGAAAGGCGATATTGACCAGGATTAAACACGTTACCGCCGCGGCTAGGGCGGCGGCGGCGGTCTCTTCACAGCGGGCAAGCCCCGAGGAAAGGCGTTGCAGCATGATGATTGATGACTCTTGTCGGTGATCGAGTTGTTAGCTTAGCAGCGGTTTACTCACGCAGGCGGTCGGCTTCTTCGCGCAGGGTTTCAAGCATGGGGGCTTTGGGCGCCCAGATATCTTCCCATTCAGCAATCGCGTCGGAGAAAAACTCAGCGTCCGCCTCAACAATATTGATATCCAGCTCGCGAATCTCTTCTTCCTGGGCGGCATCCTTCTCTTCAAACCCCACCAGCACATTTTCCAAGTGCTCGGCCATGGCGGTATCGATCAACTCACGATCTTCTTCGGATAGCTCCCGCCATACGCGCCCGGATACCACACCCACCATGGGGAACATCATGTGGTTGGAAATCAACAGGTTTTCGGCCTGCTCGTAGAATTTGAGAATCAGGATGGAGTCGAAGTCCATATCGATGGCATCCACCTGACCGTTGGCCAGGGCATCGTAGACTTCGAGCAGCGGCATCGGCGCCGGCGCCGCTCCGGTGGCGGTATAGAAATCACGAATTGGCTCAAACGGCGTAATCCGCAAACGCTGGCCTTCCAGATCGTCAACGCTCTCGATGGGATCGCGGCTGAGCACCTGACGCATGCCGACCATACCGTAGCCCACGCCCACCAAGCCGACACCTTCCGGCATTAGGTCAAGCAATTCCCCGGCGGTGTCTGAACGCAACAACCGAGCGGCATGATTGACATCATCGACCAGGTAAGGCGCATAAAGCGCGCCGAAATCGGGAATCCGGTTGGAGATTTCGGCGATGGTCAGAAAGGCCATGTCCAACGCGCCGCTTTGCAACTGCTGGACCATCTGCGCTTCATTACCCAACTGCTGGGCAGGAAAAACCGACACGCTATGCTCGCCGTCGGAGCGTTCATTAAGTGTTTCGGCAAAGGCTTCTGCTTCGGTCGACCACAGGTGCTGGGCGGGGGTAATCAGCCCTAAACGAAAATCACGCGCCTGGGCATTGAACGATGTTACCGCCAGCGCGGTGGCGGTAATCGCAAGGGTCAACCGTTTGCAGTGATTCATAAATCGCCTCTTATAATTCGCGCGGCCTCTTTCGCAGGACCGCATTATGATGAATGAGGCTAAGAATACCCTACACTAAGCGTTGAGGGCAGCTATCGCCACCAACGTCGCATCTCGGTTTGCAAGCTTAGTTAACAGACGCCAGATAGGCAGCTTTAAGTCGATAAAACTCATCCACAATCGCCGCCATCTCATCTGCGTCGTAGGAGCATAGCCCGCTGACCACCAGTTTTTTAGAGCCTGTCCCGACTGGCTCACCCGCTGACTCAATGGCAAATTCAAGTAGCGCATCGGCGCGTTTGCCTTGTACATCCAATGACGAGTGGCTAAGCGTTAACCCCGGCGATACAGCGTCTAGTCGCTCAAGCGAGAATCCCATACTGTCGTAAATGACCAGCGGGCGCTTAGGGTTGAACATCACCCCGTGCTCTTCCATCAGCGGCTTGAGGTAGTGAGGAAAGTTCTTGCCCGAAAACGCCACATAACAGCGGGCAAAGGCTTCTATCACCGAGGCATCGTAGGTCCACTCACCCCGCCGCGTAACCTGCAAATAGCATTTACCACCTTCATCGCATACCTGTAGCTCGCCATTATCCGCTTCGCTAAACACCAGTGGCGTATCGGCGCCCACCATGTTGGTGAAACGAAACTCCATATGCCGGGAAAGACCAAATTTTGCCAACACCAGTGCAAAGAGGAGATCTCCTGGCACACAAAAACGCCGCGCATCAGGGTTATGAATCGGGTTGTAGTCACCCGCGACGCCTTTGGCGAAGCGGCTGGCCTGTTCGGCGGAGATAACCACATACTCTCCGCGCTGCGTGTAAAATTCCTTAAACATGGCGTTGGTTGTCTGCTTAGCGTTGAAATCAAAAGTCAATTGCGGGCTTACGTCGCGCATAATGCCATAAAACATCGACCAGCAGGAGTCATCTGCAAGGAAGCCGTATGCCGAACCAGCGTCATAGATCAAAGCGTTTACTCCGGGTCCTGCTTATCACTCTGTTAAGCGCTTTGACTGTGGCCCTCATATGGATACTCGGGAGCGCATGGCTGCTTAATAGCCAGTGGCTGCCGCAGCAGCTTTCAAAGATCGAAGGCGTCGAGGTGCGTTGGTCGAATGCCACAAGCCTGCACCCTGGGCGCTGGGAGGTCGAGAACCTCTACCTTGCGCGTGAAGACGATAAGCTGCCGGTAGCGATTGAGGCCCAGCGAGCCACCCTATCGCTGTCATTATTAGACCTGCTGCGCGGCGAGTTGCATATAAAAGCGCTAGACGCGCACGGCCTTCGCCGCCTGACCGTAGGCGATATTGCGCTGGAAGCCGAAGGCCAGTTGCAGGTAATGGATACCCAACTCAGCCGCGATACATTAGCGGTGCCTCATTTTTCGCTGGATATTCGCCAGGGGCGCCTGGTACGTCTAGCCGACCAGGCCACCTTGGCGCGCGATATCCAGTTAGGTGCTGACGCCACGTTGGAAAGCGTGAACACCGCGCACTTCTCACGCGATGCGCTTATCTCCCAGCTGCTTAGCGGCCTTTCAGCACAGTTGACGATCGATGCCCAGGCCGACGCCTGGGACGTCTTCATGCCCTACTTAACAGCATTACCCTGGCTCACACTCGAGGGCAACGGCGCGTTAACGGGCGAGCTTTCGCTTAACGCAGGCAAGCTAAAACACGGCAGTCTGCTAACACTGACGGCTCCGGCGCTACGTTTATCAGTGGATGAACAACGCCTCAACCCCCTTGGAAGCGACTCCCCGCGTTGGATACTCCCTCACGCACCTCCACCACTCCACTCAGCCGTCGGTGAAGGGCGCGTGAGACTGGCAGCAGACGATGATGAGCTTACCTTTGCCACCCAGTTAAACGATGTGGTGCTAGCCGACACTCACCCTTACGCCAAGGACACCCAACTGCGCCTAGCGACCCACATGCCCAATCGGCGCTTAGACCAGTTAGACCTACCCACGGGCGCCACACTTGAAATAGAGGGCGAGGTAACCCGCCTGGATATGCTCGACCGTTACCTGGCAGACACCTTGGACGGTCAGGGCGTTCGCCTTTCCGGGAACGGGAAAATTGCCGCCAGCGTGACGCTGCGCGACGCCCAGCCTCACCGTGCCTCACTGGCCATTAAAGCCCCCGAACTGGCCGCAGAGCTGCTTGATTTTACCGCCCAAGGTAGCGGCTCGCTGACGGCACAGCTATCCCCGGAGGACACCATCGACGCCACGCTAGCGTTGACAGAGGCGACCCTTCACCATTATCAGAACACACTGCTGGCAGATGCCGCGATAACCCTCCTTGCGCGCAGCCCGCTTGACCCCGCGCAAGCGCGAGAAAATGCTACCGGTCGGCTAGCGTGGCAATCCGCTCGCCTGCCCAACATCAGCGTACTACAACCTTATTTAGGCGCGGCATTACCCGCCCCCGCTCCACTACAACTGCTCAATGGCCAAGCCACCAGCACCGGCCAGCTTGATTTCACCACGCAACAGATGCGCGGCGAGATCTATTTAGCGGGGGAGCAGCTAACCACTCGCTGGCAGCACAGCAACCAGCATGGCACGCTTAAAAGCGATGCTCAGCTTTCCTTGGCGATCCGTCAGGCGGCGCTCGACGGCACCGCGCTGGATATCAGCGGGTCCCGCTTACGTTGGCAAGTGGCCGACACTGGCGCCCCCACCGAACAGCTACAGAGCATCCTGGTACTCAATGAAGGGCGTTTTGAGCGTGACGAAAGCAATGACGCAAATCGCGTCAGCGGTGAGTTTTCCATGGAGGGCAGCGTACAGCAGCTGGGCTTTTTGAATGCTTTCCTGCCCGACGCCCACGGGTTAAGGCTTTCGGGCAACGGCCAGCTATTCGCTCAAGGTGCATTCCATGATGATCGCCTGCTGGCACCGACCCGCCTTCGGGTCAACGCCAACCAGCTGGAAGTCGGTTTTTTAGACTATCTCGCCACGGGGCGCGGCGAGCTGACGGCTCAACTGGATATTGCTGATCACGCCCAGCTTTCGTTGGGTATTCCACACTTTACACTGATGCGCCAGGACGACGATCAGCCACATCTAGAAGGTCGTCACTTTGCCCTTACGACTCAAACTGATCGGTTTAGCAAGGTACTGGAATCGCCGGTGCCTGCCTACTTCACCACCCGTATCGCGCTGCCCATTACAGAAATTCCTGACTTTACCCGTTATAACCGCTACCTACCTGAAGAAGCAGGTATTCGTCTGCTAGGGGGCAAAGCAAGCCTGACCAGCGAGTGGCTGCTGGAGGGACTGACCGCTCAAGGCGAGGTCAACCTGCGCGCTTTTGGCGCCGAGTTAGCGCTGCTTGACCAGCGCCTCAAGGGAGATGTTGAACTGCATCTTCATCTCACCGAGGGTGACTTGGACACGCGGCGCTTTAATGCCAACGACTCCTTTCTGCGTCTTGAAAATGTGTTTCGACAGAGCGAAGAAGGCGCTCAGGATGCAGGCTGGTGGGTACAACTAGACTTGGATGAGGCGCAGCTTGAGTGGCGCAACCCTATCAACCTCACCAGCCAACTACGCCTTGGTATGCGCGATACCGGCTTACTGGCTCGGCTGTTTCTAGCCCGTGCCCGAGATAGCAGCTGGCTGGGTAGGCTATTGAACGTGCACGACATCAACGGTAACGCCCAGTTGCACATCGACGGCGAGCGGATTCGCCTCCACGACCTAACGCTTACCGGAGGGCCGCTTCTGCTGCTTGCCGATGTCACCCTGGCCCAGAAACGTGCCAATGGCGCGCTATATACCCACCTTGGCGCGATGGGCTTAGGCGTTGAGCTCATCGACAGCGAACCCGATCTGAAAGTCTTACAACCCAGACGATGGTTCGATCGCTGGCGAGAAGCCCATCGTTAGCGCCGCTTGCGCTCATGGCGAATCATCCTGACCCGCTCTTTGGCTTTTTGCGGCGTCGAAAGTGGCGCGGCCGCATCATCGGAGGTTTTCGGGGGTAGCGTCACCCAGGCAAACACCGGCAACGCAAGCTGCCAATGAATCGCCGCAATTCGCAACCCTAGCGTCACCGTTAACGAGGCGGCAATCGCCAAGGTGAGCGGCGCTTGCAAGGCATGTAGCGCCACGTAGACGATCCCCCCGGCCATGGCCGCCGTGGCGTAAATTTCTTCGCGCAGCACCATGGGAACTCGCTGGGCCAGTACATCGCGGATCATGCCACCAGCTACACCGGTGATCATGCCCATTAGCACCGCCACAACGCCGGATGTGCCCAAAAGCAGCGCTTTATGGGCGCCAATCACGGTAAATAACGCCAAGCCAAACGCATCGGCAATCGGCAAAAAGCCCCGTGAAAGCCTGTGGATATAGTGAAATCCCACCAGCGCGACACCCACGGTGGCAAAAATCACCCACAGGTACGTTGGGTCGGCCACCCAAAATACCGGCCGAACCCCCAACACCAAATCGCGCAGCGTGCCTCCACCAATCCCTGTAACGGCAGCCAACACCAGCATGCCAAACGGGTCCATACGCGAACGGCATGCCAAGATAACCCCCGACAGCGCAAAGACGATCACTCCCGTCATATCCAACCAGTACACAATACCCGACACGCGTCTCCCCCCTTCCACCATCAATGGTTTATTGACCCTTCCCCGACGTCGAGTAGCGTACCATTACCGCCCCTCTCCCCCGCGCAAACTGATCATTTTTTAATCAGCTAACACCCATTTTGTAAGAGATTGCCGACACGGTTTGTAAGATATTAACTCTTTGTGCAGTGAAGGGGTTGCCCTGCCACCGCGTCTCGCTACTCTGATCGCTTTTATTATCAGTTGACGATCCAGGGAGCGGGATTATGTCTGACAGGATGGGGTCGTATAAGACAGGCCTGCAATTCACCCTGAGGCTACGAGGATATCGCGGTGATCGACTTCGCCCACCGCGAAGCGCTCTCCCAACCCTTTGAACTGACGCTGAACCTGGCCAGCCGCAACGGCAGCCTCAATCGCGATTGGCAGGCGATTGAAGTGAACCACGTCGGCGAGCAGCCCCAGGCGCCCCCTTTAACAACCTCATTTTCGAGCATTTTGCTCAACAAAAGATAAATAGCAGGCAATCATGAATAACAGTCAAACGAATATAATAGTTGAACTAATACGTGCTTATCATTTTATGAAACGCGAACGCCCGAATATCGAGCAAGCCCATTCGACCAACGACTTGGTTGCTATTGTCGAGCGCGCTCGCTACCAAAGCGTCCAGTTACAATTTAATACTAACGGTGCAGCCATGGTCATGTTTACCATCGCTGCGATTTGTTTTGGATTAAGCTTCAAGCTTGGAGAAGATCACCCCTATACTGCTATTACCCTTCTAACAACTTTTATTTCGATCTTTATAGGTGGCGGATTTATTTTATTAGCCGCTCTACTCAGGCATTTCCGCTACTGCCTTTTTGCAAAGGATTGCGATATCGACAGCGGCTTTACCCCCTATCTTGGTGATACAGGCGAATTACTGCAGCAACTCAAGCTTGATGTATCGGATTTCTCGCGAACGAGCAAGAAGAATGGTCGACTGTCTTACTGCAAGCAAGGCAGGAGCGAGGTTGGCAGCTTCGATTACCACATCTATCGCTTCAATTGGTCCACGGGCAACGAGGATAATCGTCGCCACTTCGCTCGCAACGGTGTCTGGTGCAACCTATTCACTCATGGACCACTGGACATTTGGAATGCCCGGGAGAGCAAGAATTGGCAACACCCCATGGAGTATGCCGTTTCGCCAGAGTTCGCACACCAACTAACAATACGTGAGGGGGATGACATGGCGCTGGCACGCTTTCTTAAACCCCGTGTCATGGAAGTGCTGGTGGAGATGGCCAAGCAGTACAAAGACATGAATGTGCAAGTTACTGCCGACCACGATCTGTTCATTACCTGGACAGGACCGGACCTGTTTGATTTAGCACTGGAGAATACAGGGGAGTCCAACCAAGTTACTGGACAAAACGGACACGTCACGCACAGAGTTAACACCGATTTCAGTTATATTGTTGGAGGAGAAAACCCGCCTGCCTGGTCACCTGAGATGTATGACCAAATAATATCAAAATTGAAAGCCCCCCAAATTACCAAGGGACCTGAAGCCCTGCTTGCGGGCATCGCTGAAATTCGCCGTTATCTCGACGACAACTTCAGTGGCCACCACACCCAAAACGTGAATAGAGCAGATGTCGCTGCAACAACTACTGGCCAATAAGGCTGACTTTAATTTCTTAGGAGCATTTAAGTGGAAGTAATAATTGTCATCGCGGCCGCGCTACTCTTCGGCGCTATCATAAGTTACAACCGTATTATGTATGCCTTCAATCGCGTCGAGCAAGGGTGGGCAGGTGTACTGGTTCAAGAGCGCCAGATCCTCCGCACCCTGCCCGCTTTACTTGAACAGGTCAAAGACTACCAAGAGTACGAGCAAGAGACTCAGGAGCGCTTGACTCGCATGCGCGAGAACCTTGACGGACTCTTCAACCGGAGTGTACCGAATGAAATTGATAGTGCTGCACTTCAGGATGCACAACGCGAAGGAGCGGAGTTGATGCGTGGGCTGCGTTTTACCGTGGAGAACTATCCCGAGCTCCAAGCCAGCGAAGTCGTTCGCGGCTATATGCGCGAACTCTCTGAACTAGAAGATAATCTAGCAGCAGCTTTGCGTATCTTTAACGCTCAAGTAGCCTCTTTCAATTCGCGAATAGACGCCTTTCCAAACAATATGGTCAATACCATTGCTCCGCGTAAACAACGCATTCAGGTATTTTTTGATAACGAGGCTTCCGCTTCCTTTGAGTACCGCCCCAACCTATAAAAAAAGGGCTGCAACAGACATGGTACGAACCACTTCAGCCCCCACCTATCTAACCAGCATGGACAAATGGCCAGCAATATTGTTAAAGCCGGATCATTAATCCGCCAACAGTAGATATATTCGGCTCCAACCTATCGACTAGTCTGCTGAATTTTAAGACAGGGGTTTAGGTAGCTCCTATATCAATCCTTTTTTCTGGCCAACCATTCTTTCAAGAAGGCGATTTCATCCTCCTGGGCGGCAATAATCTCTTCTGCTAATTGACGAATTTCGTCGTCTTCGCCGTACTCCAGTACAATTTCAGCCATGGCAATCGCGCCTTCGTGATGGGGAATCATGCCTTGTGCAAAATCCACATCAGGATTGCCAGTCAGCGCCATTGCCATATCTTCATGCATACGATCACTGGCGGCTTGGTAGGCGGCTACGGCAGGGTTATCACCGTGCTGTTCAGCAGCACTGTGCTCGCCGTGGCGGCCATGGTGATCATTTTCCTGGGCAATGACATACGGCGCTACCAGCACTCCTGCCACAGCACACACGTTTACAGCCATTTTCAATGTGAGGAGTGACCGGAAAGCAGGTGCTTGTTTGTTGATACCATAAAACGGCATAACAATGATCCTATTAGCAATACAGGAAATTAAAGTTTAAAACCTACTGGCAGCCCACAGGTCAAGACGCGCCAAGTGAGTTACCCTAAGCGCATCATCACTTACGTACTGCAGAGGAGTACCCATGGATTGGAATCCGGCGTATAGCTGGCTAGTCATTGCCCTACTGCTGAGTTTGGCGGAGTTAACCTCTGGGGCGATGTTGCTGCTTGCCTTGGGGGTTGCCGCCGCGTTCACGGCAGCGGTAACGGCGCTTGGCCTGACACTACCCTGGCAGTTGGTCAGCATGGGGGTATTTTCCGGTGTGCTGGTCCCCTTGGGGGTAATGGTCATTCGCCCGCACTTTTCACCCAAGGGCGTGGCCTACGGCACCACCGGCACCGGCGTTGAGAAAGGCAACCACTACACCACATTGAAACGCGACTTCGATAACGCTACCGGTATCAAGGTCAACGGTGATTTTTATCGGTTGCGAGTATTAGAAAGCGGTGACACCGACCTACCGCAAGGCACCTCCGTGCTGTTTAAACGCTTTGACGGCACAACAGCCCTCGTCAGTCTCGCACCCACCGACACCGCTCGTCAGGATGATGTTTCCCAACGCAAGGAGTTATGAAAATGGATTTACCCATTAGCCCAGGCTTACTGATAAGCCTGATTATTGTCGTCATCGGCATATTAATCATTTCGAAAGGTCTGGTGATCGTTCGTCAATCAGAGGTCATGGTGATTGAACGCCTTGGCTCGTTTCATCGCGTGCTGGAAAGCGGCATCAATATAATCATTCCGTTTATCGAACAACCACGCGCCATCACCATGCTGCGTTACCGCAAGATGGGCGAGGACTATACTGCGATCACCACCGACGAAATCCGTATCGACCGCCGTGAAACGGTGATGGACTTCCCCGGTCAGCCGGTGGTGACTACCGATAACGTCACGGTGCGCATCAATGGCGCGCTCTACTATCAAATCATCGATCCCAAGCGCGCGGTGTATGAAGTCGAGAACATGAGCCAAGCCGTGGAAGTATTGGCCAAGACCACGCTACGTTCGGTGGTCGGCAAGATGGAGCTGGATAAGCTGTTTGAGTCCCGCGCGGAAGTCAACAATGAGATCCAAGCGGCCATGGAAGAGCCTGCCTCCAAGTGGGGCGTCAAAATCTCCCGCGTTGAAGTACAGGATATCGCCATGCCGGATGAGGTCGAGTCCGCCATGCGCCTACAAATGGCCGCCGAGCGTAAGCGGCGTGCCACTGTTACCGAGGCGGAAGGCGAGAAATCCGCCGCTATCGCTATGGCCCAGGGCCAGCGGGAATCATCTATCCTGAACGCCGAAGGCGATAAAGAGTCGGCGATTCTGCGTGCCCAGGGCGAACAGGAATCTATCAAGCTGGTGCTCAGCGCGATTGGCGACAGCGAAGAGAACAAGCGCACCGTGGTGGGTTATCTGCTCGGCCAAAGCTACATCAAAGGCCTGCCCAATATGGCGAAAGATGGAGAGCGGGTTTTCGTGCCCTACGAATCGTCTGCGCTGCTTGGCTCCATGGGCATGTTCCGCGAAATGGCAGGCTCACCGGAAGACACCGTGGCCAACCACCTTAAAAACCGCAACGGCAGTCGCGAAAGCGGCTTCCAAAGCGGGATCGTTGGCGGTGCCGCCAGCTAACAGTAAGCATGGTGGGCATAGGCGCAAAGTTACGCGCTAAATGCTTAAAAAACCGCACCACCTAATTAAGCCGGGCCCCAGTTGGTCCGGTTTTTTCGCTTGCGACCTAGCACAGTCAATCAAACCGTTGAACAAAACGCATCGCCTTAGTCATATTTTTAGTTAGACTGAGGAACAACATGCCGACTCGACTGTATCTCGCTGCACCAACCCTTGGTAGTGAATACGGTTGTTGCCCTTAATCAGTAGAATGACCGTTAATAAGAAACGAGGACGTTCACCATGCCGCCACGTGGGTTCGCCATACGCCATTGCGTTCTGCTGATCGTCTCATTAGTTATGCTGGCGACGTTCTCTAACGGTCTTAAAGCGGATACCCCACCTCAACCACTAACAGACTGGGAATACCGCTGGGGCGACTCTCCCCTGGATGCTAACGGCGCGCCTCGGTGGCTGCATAGTGACCCCGTCGATTGGCAGCCGTCGATCTCTCCCTCTAACCCACCAGGCCGCGAGGGACATCAACACCTTTGGTTGCGCACGACGTTGCCAGAAGGCGAATGGAACGACCCCGTCCTTTATATCACCAGCATTAATTTAATTGGCCAAGCCTACCTCGGCGATGAAATGGTTTATCAGTACGGGGAATTTGACGACCAGGGGCGGGGCGATTTTGCAGGCTGGCCCTGGCATATGATTGACCTGCCCAAAGACGCTGCCGGTCAGGCACTCACTTTCCGGCTATATTCCTACTACACCAGTATTGGCCTTTGGGGCGAAGTGCAGGTCATGGAGCGTATTGATGTACTCAAGCACGTTATCCATGACTCGGCCCAGGATCTTGGCGTCAGTGCGCTGGTGTTGGTGCTTGCGATTCTGGCGACTATTTTTGCCCTCATTGGCCCTGAACGGCGTGGTTTTATGGCTATCGCGCTGTTCGCCTACGCCTCAGGGCTGATGCTGCTTGCCGAGGCGCCTGCTCGACAACTGATCGCCGATGGTCCCTTGGCTTGGGATACGCTGAGGGCGGGCAGCTATTATACCCTGCCGATCGCGCTTGGGATGTTGCTCAGCCACTGGCTTGAAGGCACAGCTAAACGCTGGATAACAAGGCTCTGGGCCTTGCATGTGGCTTACTTGGTGATTGCCATTGGCTTGGTTCAGATGGGCATTATTAGCCTATCGTTAACCTTCCCCATTTTTGATGTTCTGCTGGCCGTGACCATGCCGTTCATGCTGCTGCTCGCGCTATTTCGCTTTCGCAAGCTCAACCTTGAACAGCGCTTGCTGGTGCTCAGTTTCACTTTTTTCGCCCCGCTACTGCTGGCTGACATGGTCGTCGCCCATGGTTTTGTGGCTTGGCGCATGGTGCCGTTAAGCTACGGCAGTTTGGCCTTTGCGTTGGCCATAGCAGCCATTTTTTTGTGGCACTACCGGCGCACTCAACAGCAACTGGCAACGGCCAACGAAACCCTCGAAATGCAAGTAGCATCGCGTACCGCTGAGCTTGACCAACTGGTTCGGGAGTTAGAGGGCCTGTCGTTTGAGGACCCCCTCACTGGCCTCCACAACCGACGCCATTTCAATACGGTATTTGACCATGAGTGTCGCCGCGCGCAGCAGCATGGTACTTACCTCTCGCTGTTAATGCTGGATCTGGACCATTTCAAAGATATCAACGACCACTTTGGCCACGATGCAGGTGATGCCGTGCTGGTCAAAATGGCGGCGTTACTCAGCCAGCATTTCATGGATTTGGGCGTCGTCTGCCGAATCGGGGGCGAAGAGTTTGTCGCTTTGCTCCCGGACGCCTCTGCCAAAACGGCAGAGGCCAGCGCCAACGCACTATTAACTTCGGTCGCCCAAACCGTCTGTACTCACCAGGGTATGCCACTCAGGCGAATTACCCTGTCTTGCGGCATTGCCACCTTTCCGAACCATACCCGGGACCCGCATAAACTCCTACGACACGCCGATGAAGCGCTCTATCACGCCAAACGCAGCGGCCGGAACCGCTGCGTGGTCTGGTCTGCCTCGTTCGAGGAACACGGCTTCATGCTCGGCCGTCGGCAACCCCAGTAGCCGTTAAGTCTGCGTTGCGGCTAAGGCGAGTCAGTGGCCAAAAAGTGATCGATGAACACGCCGTAGTCCTGCTCGACGCAATCGGCATAGGCCACCGCCAGGGTCGATACCACGTCGACAAACTGGGCTTCACGTCCTTCCAGACGTCGGCAGACCGCCAGCGCAAACGGCCTGTGGTCTCCCTTGTTCAATGCCTGCGCCCCGCGCAGATGCTCGCGGGCCAGAATCTTTCCCCATTGGCGGGCCAGTTTACGATATGGCTTTGCGCCTGAAAGCTTATGGGTGGGAAAGTTTTTCTTGAACGGCGAGCGCTCACGCACCGAAAATATCTTGTCGTTCATGAAGAGCCAGCCAAGGTAGGCGTCCGGGTGTTCCGCAATGGCATGAAACGCCGCCGCATGGCGGATGCCTTCGTTGGGGAACAGCTTTCGCCACGCCTGCTGCTGGGGCTTTGTCATCAAGCGAAAAGCGTCAGGCGCCACCTGCTCCTTCACATCCAGAATGATGTCGTCGTGCTCATGCTCGACGCCGCCTTCAATCAGTACGTAATAACGCTCCACGCCCAGCGAGCCGGTGCCCGCATCCAGACGCCGCGCGGTATCCTTGACGCGGAAATGATGGGGGTCGCTTTCCTTGAGCGGCGCTTGAAGCGTTTGCTGATACTCCTGCTCGATCAGGCGGCGCAGCTGACTGGCGACATCCGCCGACAGGTTGGCCAGTTTTCCCGGGCGCTCGGCAAACTGGCGGCCTTGCTGCTTATCCAGCGTGGTCCACTTTTCCAGCATGCGGGCGCGGCTTTGCTTATCCGCCACCTTGCTCATGAAGGGCTTTAGCGGGCCTTTGGCGCTATTCAGCGTGACTGCCTCGATGGAGGTGTCGTCGGTATAGTCCGCCAGGGTGTGATAGTAGCCTTCCAGCAATCGTTTAAGCGCTTTGTCTATCGCCTTGGGGCTGAGCCCGGCATTTTCGCGGCCATCGAGCACCACGCTCACCGCCAGGCGCCACACATCGTACTGATAGTCGCCGATCAGAGCGTCGTCGAAATCGTCCATACCGTAGCGTACCCGGTCATCATGATGACCGTAGGCGCCGACGTTGTAGACATGGGCGTCGCCCTGCAGCCAGGTTTGGGTATCCGGCCAGCCGCCGAAAAGCGCAAAGCGCCAGTCGTGCCAGACATCCTGCCAGTACAAGTGATTGGTGCCGCGCAAAAACCGATAAGGCGACGCGGCCATTTTGGCGAACTTGGCCTGGCGAGTTGCCGCCGCCAGCGGCGCGTTGGCCTGCTGAATGGCCTCGATCACCTGCTGAGGGCGGTTGTGTCCCGTTAGTGCATGACTCATCGCAATGCCTTTGTCGGTGCATAAAAGCTCTGCTACCAGCGTAGGCCACAAACGTTAAGAGATTAAGTCACAGAATTTAACGCCTTGCCTTTCGAGCGGGTAAAGCCTCGCGGGGCTGAAATACGAAAGAAGCGCTCGACTACCTCGGCGTGGGTAGCAGGCGTCATCAAAGAGACGGCGACAAATACCGGCAGATTGAGTATCAGCCCCCAAAATCCGGCGTGAATGCCCATGGGATTTGGCCAAAGAATAGTAAATGCCGTGGTGATCAAAAAACCCACCACGATGCCCGCCATGACACCCAAGCGAGAGGCTCTCGGCCAAAAGAACATGCCGATAAAGGCAGGCAGTACCTGGGAAGCAAACCCCAACCCTACCAACAGAATCATTACCAAACTGCCGGGCTCGGCAATCGCAAGCGGTGCTATCAATAAGAACATAATGGGCAGAATCAGCAGCCGGGCAAGTTTTCCGGTAACGCCATCGGAAAGCTTTAAAACCGGCTGCAGCACATCTTTACTTAGCGATAGTGAAACCGAGTGGATAAAAGGTTCGCTTGAGGACATTGAGGCCGCAAGCGTGCCTGCACCGAGCAACCCGACCAACACAATCGGCAAGTGCTGCATGGCGTATTCAAGTACGACGGTATCCGCCCTCTCCAGCTCCGGCAGTGAGTAAATGCCGATAAAACCTACGACCACCATAGGCAGGATGACGATGTAATAGGTAGGCAGCCACGTCGCGCTGCGGCGAATAGTGCGCGCGGAAGAGGCACTCATCCACTGGGTCCATACCGGCGGCATAAACGAGAACATGGAAACGATGATCGAGGTCGTCCAGAAGCTAAAGCTCATATCGCCGCCTGCGCCTGGCAGGGTGAGGAACTCGCTATGCTCGCTCTGAATACGCTCGAACACCCCGGCAAAGTTTAACCCGCCAGTAGCGCTATGCACGGCCCAGAGGCCAACGGCCCAGGCGACGATCAACATCAACACACCCTGAAAGGCATTGGTACGACCAATCGCCCGCTGACCGCTGGCGTAGAGATAGACAGCGATGCAAGCCAGTACCAGCACGACACCCAGCCAAATAGGAATCAAACCGCCGCTCATCACAAACAAAATATCGGCTGAGCCAATGGTTTGCAGTACCGCATAGGCAATAGAGCCAATCGCCATCACGAGCGCTGCAATCGCACCTAGTGCGGGACTCTGATAGCGGTCTGAAATGGCGCTTGCCTGAGTCACATGACCAAACTGTTCACCGAACTGCCACACCTTGGGACCGAAGTACCACGCCACCAATGCCAGATAGGCGAGATAGATCGCTACATAAAATACCGCGACACCTTTGGAGTAAGCCCAGCCGGGGGCGCCCATAAAGGTGTAAGCACTCACGCTACCGGCGGCGATCAACAGGTAGAGCGTCACCGGCCCCATGCTGCGCCCCGCCACCCCCCACTCCTCCAGGCTATTCATGGAGCGGCCTGCCCTGGCGCGTAGGCCAATCACCATGGCGATAGCGACATAGGTCGCGGTAATCAGCAGTGGCCAGGGGCTATTCATGGTCGTCTCGCTCTACAATGCGGTTGCCGATCAGCATGACCACTACACAGGCAAAAATCACCAAGTAGCTCCATACCACCATCAGAGGCAGCCCCATCACCAGTACCGCCTTGTTCATTAAACCAATCACCGGCCAAGTGCCCGCCAGCACCAATGCCACAAACGCAATGAGCAGTCCCCAGCCCGCTCGAGAAGTAGGCAGCACGATCAAATTTCGCATCGATGTTTCCCCTTGGTTAATTAACGAGTGGCTTTTTAAACGACAGTTTTGTCCAATGGCGGCGTTGGCCAGCGCATTGGTAGCGCCAAACGCCCCTCCAACTGCCGCGCCAGCTTCAGCACAAAGTGATCGGCAAAGCGCGGGCCAATCAATTGCACCCCGATAGGCATATCGCCACGGCTAAACCCTGCATTGAGCGAGATCGCAGGCTGCTCGCCCATATTCCAAGGCACGGTGTAAGCAATATGCTCAAAGGGCTGACGCGGATCATTGGTGGGCGATGGCCACTCGGCCGGAAAGGCGATATTGGGCGTGGTGGGTGACATCACCGCATCGACCTTATCAAATACGGCTTCAGTGGCGCGACGCATCGCCATGGTTTGCTGAAAACCTTGCACTACGTCTACACCACTCAGGCGTGCGCCAGCGTCGGCCCAGGCTAAAATGGCAGGCAAGACCAGCTCACGCTCTTCTGATGAGAGCTTTAACAACTCGCTCCACTGTCGGGCTTGCCAGAAGTGATCCAGCCCATCCAGCATTTCACGGGTCAGCACCGGCGTCAGGGGCACTAGCGTTGCCCCGACGGCTTCTAACTGCTTTGCGGCCTGTTCCACGTAGTGGCGAATCTCATCATCCAAAGGTAACCCGCAACCCGCCTCCATCATCACACCCACTCGCAAGCCTTTAACGTCGAGTTCCAGATCCATCCAGTCAATCGTTTCCGGCGGCAGGCGCATCGCGTCACGGCGATCCGTGCGGGCAAGCGCCGTCATCATAAGCGCGGCATCCTCTACGCTTCGGGTCATTGGCCCGGCACAACGGCCTACGTAATAAGGGTCTATCGGTACCCGGCCCAGGGTAGGCTTAAAACCGACAACGCCGCACCACGCCGCTGGGAGGCGTACCGAGCCACCAATATCGGTACCCACATGCATTGGCCCTAGCCCCGCGGCAGCCGCAGCACCCGCCCCCGCACTTGAACCGCCGGTATTACAGGCCAAGTTCCAGGGGTTACGGGTTAAACCATGAAACGACGAAAGGCCAGATGAGAGCATGCCAAAGTCAGGGCAGGTAGTTTTTGCCAACAGCAGGGCGTTGTCTTCTGATAGGCGCGCGGCTGGGGGAGCATCCTCAGTGGCAGCCGTCTGCTCACCCAGCCCGGTGCCTACCGGCACCGGCATTCCTTTAGTGGCAATCAATTCCTTAAGGGTGACCGGGACACCATCTAAAGCACCGCTTGGCTCGCCTTTTGACCAGCGTTGGGTAGACGCTTCTGCTGCTTGAATGAAGCCATCGGGCTGATAGGCATACAGCGCGTTAATGTGCGGCTCCCACCGGGCTACATGCTTACCCAAGGCATCCGCCACCTCATAAGGGGAAAACGTTTTAGCGCGGTAGCCATCAATTAATTGGGTGGCGGTGAGTTGGTGTAGTTCAGGCATCACATTACCTTTTTTGCTGTTGTTATCAGACTGTCGCTCTCAATAACCTCAGCATGAACCCACATAGCGCACTCTGCTATTTCAATATTGACTGCAGCGTGTCCACTTTTTGTGTGCACTCTATTCTTTCAGGATCTTCTTTCAATATCTTTCAAGATGACGGAGATTGCAGTTTTTGTAGGGCACTTGCCAGCAACGAAAGGCACGCCTCGGTGGCAAAACTTCGCTGGCGATGACGATAAACGCAGAGATCAATTCGGGCGGCTTCGAGCTCCGATGGACGTAGAGGAACACTCACCAGCATGCCTAATTGGCACTCCCGAGCGACCGCCATCGGTGGCAATACCAGAACGCCTGCGCCGTTAAGGGCGAGTGCTTTTTGAGTTTCCAGCGAAGCGGTCTTGAAGGTAGGGGCCAGAGCGACCCCAGCTTGATGAGTGGCGCGCTCCAGCGCTTGGCGCACACCATAGGATTCATCCGGCAAAATCAGCCGCTGCTCCGCCAAGGTATGCAGACTCACCTCAGAAGCCACCGCCAATGGATGGCCTGGCGCCATCACTGCATGGTGGTGCAGCTCAGCGCTGGCAAAGGGCACAATGTCATCATGGCGGGGCATAAAGAACGACAAGCCAATATCCGCATCGCCTCGGCGCAGTGCCTCCACCATTTGGCTGGCGCTGGCGATACCGATATCAAAACTCAAATGAGGATAGCGCTGCCCCATCTTGGCTAACGCTGGGGCTAACAGGCCAGCCACAACGCCTTCCGCCACCTGCAAACTTACCCGCCCAGTTCGCAAGCCCTTCAAATCGGCAATATGCTCCTGCACCCGCTCCAGGTCACGCAGGGTGCGCTGGGCCTGGGCGGCCAGCAGTTCCCCCGCTGCCGTTAGGCTAATGCCGTTGGGGCCGCGCTCGATGAGCGGTGCACCAAGCTGATGTTCCAGTAAATCGATCTGGCGGCTAATCGCCGTGGGGGCGATATGCAGCTGGGCAGCGGCTTGGCGCAGCGAACGACACCGGGCCACAGTATCGAAATAGCGTAATGCACGGCCACTAATCATAAAAGTCTCTTAATTGTGTGGCTTATCTAGTTGCCGCGCCATCACCGTAACGTGCTCTTTTCGATACTCAACGTCTTCCTCATCCTGCCAACCCAGCCGTCTATAAAGCGCCTGTTGATCAGGGGTGTAGAGATAGAAGCGCTCAAAGCCATGCGCAGCTGCTTCGGCTTCTACCCGGCGCACCAACGCAGAGGCAATACCCTGCCCCCGCCATTCAGGCACGACGAATACGGAGGCCAGCCAGGGGGTAAATTCGCGGCGAATACTCATATCATCCGCAATGAGGCTGGCGGTTCCCACAGGGGTTTCGCCTTGCATCGCCACAAAGATTGAAGGCACACCGCCCTGGCCACATTCGGCCTTCAAACGTTCAATAGCCTGCTCTTGGGTAAGCCCTGGGTGTAAATGGCCCCAGGCTGAAAATGTCCAGCCCGCCACTAACGCAACATTTGGATCGTCAGCGTTGAGCCGCTGGAGGGTTATATCGCTTTGCATAAATAGCTTCCAGCCTTGTTTAGCACAAGCGAATACAGTAGCGATAAACAACGGGTAACGCTACGGTTCGTCAAACCAAAGGCTGACCCCACTGATCGCCATGCACCAGTTGACTTAATGGCAGACGGGCGCGCCAGCCCTTGGCTTCAAGCTCGGGCTGATCCAAAAACTCGCTCACATAGCCAAGGCAGAGATACGCCAGCGGATAAACGTGCTCGGGCAGGTTTAACGCCTCGCTTAGCTGCGCCTGGTCGAGAATACTCACCCAGCCAACGCCAATGCCTTCTGCCCGCGCCGCCAGCCAGAGGTTTTGCACGGCTAAACAGGTGCTGAACAGGTCGGTTTCCACAATGCTATTGCGCCCCAGCACATGGGGACCTCCACGGCTGCGGTCGCAGGTAATGCAGAGATTCAGGGGACTATCCAGAATGCCCTGAAGCTTCAAACTACGGTAGTTCTCTTTACGCTCCCCTTCAAAACGCTCAGCGGCTTTTTGGTTTTCCTGCTCGAATATCCCAAGCACCGACGCCCTCACCTCGCGGCTTTCAATCACGATAAAGTCCCAGGGCTGCATAAAGCCAACCGATGGCGCATGGTGGGCCGCCTCAATCAGGCGCGCCAGCACCTCAGGTGCAATAGGATCGGGCAAGAACTGCGAGCGCACATCGCGCCGTTCGTGTATCGCGCGGTAAAGTCCGCGCCGCTCGGCATCGGAAAAGCGGTGATTCGTTGTGGTCATCGTTACGGCTAGGCCTATTGTACAGCGTGAATGTCGATGTGCCCTCACCCAGAGACTTGTGCATTTCCAAGTTGAGCGGCAGTAGCAAAGTAGTCCCGGAACTGTGGCGTGTTAAGTGATGATGAATGCCAAGTGGCATCTGCTTTATATGCTTTAAAGCCCCAGCTCACAAATGGTTCAAGCCAGGGCGGCAACATAGACAAACACTCAGTTGGACACAGGCTGCATTTGCTTGGCCAACTCATCGTCCAGTTCATTGGCGCGTTTGGCCGCTGGTCTGCTTTCCATACGCGCTATGTATTGCTTGAATACCTCATTTGGCGGGATATTCTTTTGCATCGTTTCCCACCAGAGATAACTACTGACCAGCACATCCGCTGCCGTGAAGTGATCACCGCAAATATAGCTTCCCCGGGTCAATTCCTTTTCTAGCGTGTTAATGACGTCTTCCAAACGGCCACAGCCAACAGCCTGTACATTGCTGCTATCAATTTTCCAGTCATAAGCCTGTGCACTGGTAGCCATTTCAAAAGGCCCTGCCATGAAAAACAGCCATCGAAAGTAAACACCCCGTTCGGGGGATTGCGGCGGTGGCGACAGCTCTTTATCTGGAAACTGATCCGCCAAGTAGGCACAGATAGCCGCCACTTCGGTCACGATGGTATTGCCATGTTTGATGGCGGGGACCTTGCCCATGGGGTTAATGGCCAGGTAATCCAGCGTTTTCATCTCTGGGCCAAATTCTCGGCTTTCTACCGAGTAGGGAATACCAACCTCTTCCAACATCCAACGAACCACGCGCCCTCGGGACATGGGGTGAGTATAAAACGTAAGTTCCGACATACTGCCCTCCTCTTTTCCGTCTACTCTCAGGTTATGTGAAGTACTACGAAATTAGCTTAGTTTGTAAATAGGTAAGAATCCGTCCTAAATAAACATAACAATGCTCTTTTTCTTTAAAACCTCACATACGGGGCCGGGAGGATGGATATGACAGGTTCGGAACATGCGTAGTTGCTCTACTCGAGCTGCAGCAGGTTTCTGGCCAGTTGGGTGGCGCCGAACTGGCCGAGCTAAGGATGCTCTACGAAAGCACGCCGACCAATTTACTAGCAAGTTGCGAGTATTCCTCCCCATGTACAACACACAACTCATAACACTGTATTGTCGATAGGATGGAGTGAATCCATGACAGGGTTTAGATCTCTCAGGTGCTAGGCTGTGGAGCAAACAAGCATGAACACACTGATACCCATATGCAATCTTCACTAAAACGGCCTCATCGCCTTGCAAGAGCAACGCTGGCCCCGCGTGCTTTCGCTTTTTGCCATACCTTCGGTCTCACCGTATGGATTGCCGTGGTAGAAGGAAGCGGTTGGATGCTTATTTTGCCGGGTCTATTGCTGCTGCTATGGCCTGGTTTGGCATATCTCCACACGGCAAGTGTTCAAAACTCGAAACGCGCCGAGTTCAGAAACCTACTCTTCGACAGCCTCCTGTTTGGCACCTGGTGCAGCGTGCTGGACTTTTACGTACTGGCGACCATCACTATTGGGCTTGCCTGCTTAATGAACAACATGATGGTAGGTGGGCCTCGCCGGGTGGTACTGTCCTTTGCCTTATTCGCTAGTGCTGCTATGGGTTGGAGCGCCTTGACGGGGTTCCATTTTCGCCCCTATGTGAGCATGAACCTTGATATCTACCAAGGGGCTGGCGCAGTGGTTTATTTTCTGACGATCGGTCGCGTGATGTACAGCCAGAACCGCCAGATTGGGCGCAATATTGGCGACATCAAGTTTCAGAACCGCGCCTTTCATTGCCTGCTTGAGCTGGGAGTAATCGCCAATCGCGCCACCAATATTCACACGCTTCTGGATGATTCCTTAAATCACCTGCATGCCAATTTCCCCGAGTATGGCTTTGCCGTTTTTCTACAGGAGCAGCAACGCCCTGAAGTAACACGCTACACCGCTGTAGCGGGTCTTAGCCTACACGATGAGCGCCACCTCAGCAGTCTATTGACCAGCTTACCTGAGCAAGATGGAAACACCATCAAGCTACGCGAAAAAAGTGAAGGTGAGCAGTTGTACGCCACCTCCATGGGTGGCCGGCTAAGTCTATACGAAGGTTGGCTGGTCGTGCGGGCGCCAAAGCTAGATGCCGCTCTGGAGCAAATGTTGACCCTATTCGTTGACCAATTAGCAGCGGCCACCGAAAACAAGCTCCTGCATCTGGCGTTGAAGGAAACGGCGGAACGCGACGGGCTAACCGGCCTTTACAATCGAGGCTTCTTCGAATCGACACTTCAACTGAGTATTCAAGGCAAAACGCAGACGCCGAGCCTGGACTTTGCCTTGCTAATGATGGATGTCGACGGACTTAAGGAAGTGAATGACCGCCATGGGCATGTTGCGGGCGATCAGCTCATCACCTCGGTTGCTGAGCGCTTGCAAACTCACTGCCGATCTGGCGATATTCTAGCGCGCTACGGCGGCGACGAGTTCGTCGTCTTGTTTCCTTCTGCAGACCTGTCGGCAGCTAAGCGCCTAGTCGACTTGATCAGGACACACCTTGAAGGTCAACAATGCAGTATTACCACCGCGACTGGCGAACGTAAAAAGCTAGCGCTTCATTTGAGTTTAGGCTGCGCCAGCTCCACCGAAGTGGCCGCTCAGGAAGTGTTCACCCTGGCAGACGAGCGCATGTACGATGACAAGAGCCAACGCCGTAGGGAAACTGATCTATAAACATGCTTGTACAGCTCGATAAAGGCCACCTTGCTCAGCATCAAACATCGGCTCAGCCTAATCGCCATCGCAGCGGGTTTATCTGGCTTAGCACGCCTTCGCTGTCCCAGTCATTCCACCCCGCAAAGGGGATCGGATACTCGGCATCCAAGCCCACCAAGCGAGACACCCAGGCCTCTTTGCATGCTTCCAGATGCCCAATCATCGCAGCCTCATCTTGATAGCGAATGCCGCCGCCCTGAATGCCGTAGCTTACCTGAGGCGCCAGCACGTTAAAGCCAACGTAGTACAATGATGCGTGCATGGGCCATAGCCAGTGCACCATATTGCCAGCGCGGCCAAAGGGCTGAAAGGTCGTCTCCGGTGACCCAGTGGTTACCGACAATATGGCGCGCTTGCCGCGATAATAACCTTGATCGTAACGCATCCGACTTGTGTAGCGCCCGCCATACACCAATACCCGATCAAACCACCCCTTCAAAATAGCGGGCTGGGCGTGCCACCATAAAGGAAACTGAAAGATCACCAAGTCAGCCCACTCCAGCCGCGCCAACTCCTGCTGAACATCCTGCGGTAATGCGCTTTGCTGGTAGTGAGCACGCTGTTCATTAAGGGGGTAAAAGTAGTCCGCATCAACGGCTCTATGCGGATAAAGCTCGGCGCGCTCCACCGGATCAAACTGCTCAACATAGAGATCATCCACCTCGACTTTATGGCCCCCGTCCTCTAACTGTTTTACCGCCACATCCACCAAGCCGCCATTAAACGACTTGCGTTCAGGATGAGCCAAAACGATCAATATATTCATACTGCGCCTCCCCTGTTGATTGGTTCGACGACAGACTAACCTGTTCATTTACGCACAAACATTGGCAATCTATGAAAGCCATGCTTGCATATATGAACAGTAGATAAGATGGGATGATATACAAATTGTGCTAGCGATTGCCGAGGTGGGTTTGCTATTCAGCGCCACCAGAGCGCTGCATATCAGCCATGCGACTGTCTTTAGATGTTTAAACGAGATGGAGCGATGGCTGGGGGTGACGCTTTTAAATAGTGGCTGGCTTGCCAGCTACGTCGCACCTCACTACTGCTCCAGGCCCGCCAGGAACTGCCTAAGCAAATCATCAAGTTGCTCCCGCTGCTCTTTACTCAGACCACTTACCAACTGCGTCTGGGTTTTCACGTGGGCAGCCACGGCTTCCTCGATTAACGCGAATCCACGTTGGGAAAGAGAAATCAGAAAACCACGCCCATCATCGGGATTTTTGACCCGTTCAATCAACCCCGCCTTTTCTAGTTGATTGATACGGTGAGTCATAGTGCCCGAGGTCACCATGGTGGATGCCATCAAGTTACCCGGCGATAGCGCATAGGGTTCTCCCTCTCTACGCAGGGTGGCCAGAACGTCAAAGCTGCTGTCCGTGAGGCCGTATTCCGCCCAGGTCTTCTCCATTGAGCGCATTAAGGTGTGGTTCAGCCGTTTGACCCGCCCGATGGTGCCCATCGGCGCAACGTCAAGGTCGGGCCTCTCCTGCTGCCACTGTTTGAGAATATTGGCTACATGATCCATAGCACTATTTTGCGCCTAATTAGTTTGACGTCAAGATTAATCGCGCATATCTTGATGTCAAGATACCTTCAGAAACGGTACGAATGAGAACTTCGCCAATGACGTTATCAAGCACTGCCCGCACAACGTACTCACGCAAAAGAGCCTGGCTTGCCCCACTGGTGTACCTACTAGCCGGTGGCGCCTTGCTGGGTCTATCGACTAATTTGGCGAAACTTGCCGGTGATATTCAGCTATCAGCGCTCGCTTTTCTGTTCTGGTCGATTTCAGGGGCGGCGCTTATTTTGTTGGCTATCTCGGCCTTGCGCCACAATCTACCGCCAGTTAACGGTCGCACCATTGAGTATTACGCTGTTTCCGGGCTGCTTGGCGTCGCGGGTGCCAACCTACTGTTTTTCTCAGCCGTTCCCCATGTGGGAGCTGGGTTCGTTGCATTAATCATTACCCTGCCACCGCTCCTCACCTACGTTGGCGCACTAGCGTTAAAAATGGAGCGGTTTCAGGTATTGCGTGCAACGGGGGTAATATCAGCCCTGGCAGGAGCTGTCACCCTAGCCTTCCATAAGCTTTCCGCGCCGGATGCCAATTATCTCTGGATTTTCCTTGCCTTAATCGGCCCCGTTCTGCTGGCCATCGGTAATCTTTACAGAACCTTGCGCTGGCCAGAAGGCGTCTCCAGCGATGCGCTGGCGCCAGGCATGCTCATCGCCGCTGCCGTTATTCTACTCAGCGTGGGCTTCCTGCCGGGCTTCTCTTTGAGCGTTCCGGCAGACCACTACCTGCCGTTCTTGTTGATTGGCCTTCAAGCGGTGGTCTTCGCTGGCCAGTTTTTACTGCTCTTCCTGCTACAGAAAAGCGGCGGCCCGGTGTTTCTCAGCCTACTGGGTTCCGTCGGCGCAGTGGTAGGCGTTCCTGTCGCCATACTGTTGCAAGGAGAAGCCGCTCCCGAGGGCTTACTACTTGGCACCCTGTTAATTGGTGCCGGTATTACCCTGCTCAATATTGGCAAAGCCAAACCGTTTTCCAGGAAACCAATCAAAGCGATGGAGTAAAGCCCGTGGCATTTAACGCAACTAGCCGAGTTAGCAAAAGCAGTATTGGCCTACTAATGGGCTAGCGTAAAGGAGCTCTATAGCAGCATTAATCGGTGTCATTTTTATCACTAAAAATGCGCCGCTCCATATAGTGAGTTCCGCCTTCGGTTTTACGAACGCGAAAACCCATACGCTCATATAGCGCTGTTGCAGGGTTGATACAAAACACACGTAGCCGAAGCAAGTGAATGCCGGCATGCTGGGCGATTTCCTCTGCGTAGCGGATTGCCGCTGTACCTAAGCCATGCCGCTGCCACTTATGATCAATTTGTAGCTCACGAATATAGCAGGCATTTTCATCGTGGTTGATGCATAGCAGCCCCACTCGTGACGCGTTTATGACCAACTCGTAGCTGTCTAACTCACCCCACTGTTTATCAAACAAAGCTGTATCCCAGCGCATATCCAGTTGCTTGTAGTAGGCTGACATATTTTGAATAATGATATTTTCCGCGAACGCCTTGTCGTTAGTGGGCCGAATGATAGGCGTCATATTTCGATTCCTAGTGCCGCTTTCACGAGCCTGTAGCAAGAAGTACGTTGTTGGCTCGGGCTATTTCATACTGATTAAATACTTGCACACCATGTTCGCGGAGCAGTGCGGCTGTCACTCCCATACCGGGTACTTTTTCACCAGAGAAACTGCCGTCATAAATAGTGGAGCTTCCACATGAAGGACTGAACTCAGCAAGCACTGCGATATTGATATCAAATTTATGACACAGATCCAAAGCGATAGAGGCACCCGCTAAAAAATCATTGGTTACCTTGGCCCCGCCTTTTTCGATAACATCGACCTCTCCATTTAATACGCTCTCACCGCTGCCATTGAAAATCTCTGCGGGTAGTCTGGGAATGCTCATCCCTGCCTCAACTTCAGGGCAGACAGAAACAATTCGACCTTCCGAACGCCACCGCTCAACGATCTGATCGACCACAGTAAGGGCGCCACCATCATAGCGAACCTTTTTACCCAAGAGGCAGGCGCTGATTAATACTTTTCTCAAATCACCAATATCCAAACGGTGGTAAAACCTGAATTCATAGAATAACTGCAGCACTTTGGATCATACGGTAGAGGCAGGAGGGCCAGCAGCGGTACCCTCTCCGCCTTACCGACCAAAGTGAAGCAGAGTATGGGATACCGACAACTGACCCAGGCACAACGATATCAAATTTTTGCCCACAGGGATGTAGGGGTGAGCCAACGTCAGATTGCTCAACAGCTTGGCATTCACAGCAGTACCGTGAGCCGTGAGCTGAGACGTAATTCAGGTGCCAAGGGATATGAACCCGCAAAAGCGCAGCGTTACAGCGATCAGAGACGCCGCTCTGCTTGGAAGTGGACAAAGCGACTCCCTAGCCTGATCAATGCCGTAGCTGACAGGCTTAGGGAAGAATGGAGTCCAGAGCAGATTAGCGGTTTTATGGCGCCGTTGACGGGTATAGGGGTGAGTCATCAATGGGTCTATTCGTTGATCTGGGACGATAAGGCCAAGGGTGGCGATTTGTGGCGACACCTCCGCCAGCCCAAGCGTCGCAGTAAACATCGTGCCAATGCCAAAAGCGCAGGACTAGGCAAGATTCCTAAGCGTGTGGGGATAGAGCATCGGCCGCCTGCTATCGAAAGACGCCTCACCATCGGTCACTGGGAAGGCGACACGGTGCTTTATGGGCACAAGCAAGCGGGGATAGTGACGTTGGTAGAGCGACGAAGTGGCTACTTGTTGGCGGCACGTCTTCCAAAGGTAACGGCAGAACTAACGCAGAAAGCCATGGTTCGGTTACTTAAGCCTCGTCGGGGCGCGGTGAAGACGATCACGCTAGACAATGGCTCGGAGTTTGCAGACCACGAGACGGTCGCAAAAGCGGTTAGCGCCTCCGTGTATTTCTGTGATCCTTACTGCTCAGGCCAACGTGGGACAAACGAGAACACCAACGGCCTGATCAGGCAGTATTTTCCGAAAGGTACAGACTTCCGGAAGGTGACTAATGTAGAGCTGCGACGCGTTGTTCACAAGCCTGAATTCATAGAATAACTGCAGCACTTTGGATCATACGGTAGAGGCAGGAGGGCCAGCAGCGGTACCCTCTCCGCCTTACCGACCAAAGTGAAGCAGAGTATGGGATACCGACAACTGACCCAGGCACAACGATATCAAATTTTTGCCCACAGGGATGTAGGGGTGAGCCAACGTCAGATTGCTCAACAGCTTGGCATTCACAGCAGTACCGTGAGCCGTGAGCTGAGACGTAATTCAGGTGCCAAGGGATATGAACCCGCAAAAGCGCAGCGTTACAGCGATCAGAGACGCCGCTCTGCTTGGAAGTGGACAAAGCGACTCCCTAGCCTGATCAATGCCGTAGCTGACAGGCTTAGGGAAGAATGGAGTCCAGAGCAGATTAGCGGTTTTATGGCGCCGTTGACGGGTATAGGGGTGAGTCATCAATGGGTCTATTCGTTGATCTGGGACGATAAGGCCAAGGGTGGCGATTTGTGGCGACACCTCCGCCAGCCCAAGCGTCGCAGTAAACATCGTGCCAATGCCAAAAGCGCAGGACTAGGCAAGATTCCTAAGCGTGTGGGGATAGAGCATCGGCCGCCTGCTATCGAAAGACGCCTCACCATCGGTCACTGGGAAGGCGACACGGTGCTTTATGGGCACAAGCAAGCGGGGATAGTGACGTTGGTAGAGCGACGAAGTGGCTACTTGTTGGCGGCACGTCTTCCAAAGGTAACGGCAGAACTAACGCAGAAAGCCATGGTTCGGTTACTTAAGCCTCGTCGGGGCGCGGTGAAGACGATCACGCTAGACAATGGCTCGGAGTTTGCAGACCACGAGACGGTCGCAAAAGCGGTTAGCGCCTCCGTGTATTTCTGTGATCCTTACTGCTCAGGCCAACGTGGGACAAACGAGAACACCAACGGCCTGATCAGGCAGTATTTTCCGAAAGGTACAGACTTCCGGAAGGTGACTAATGTAGAGCTGCGACGCGTTGTTCACAAGCTGAACGATAGACCCAGAAAGCGGCTGGGATACCGAACCCCAGCCCAGGTGTTCTTAGGAGAATATTCAGGAGCGCTAGAAACCGCGGGTGCTGCACTTATTAGTTGAATTCAGGAAACCAAGACTTAGACTTCAACTGAAACGATCTGGGTAGGAGAGATCGTCTTGTCAGCCATTTAACTTTAGCGGCTTTCGGAAATACACTCAATTAAACCCCACTTAGCACTACAGCTAATCTTTATTTACCGCAATAATTTGGCTTGCAACGTCAGCATGCATCGGTGCGGGCTCACAGCCGATACGCTGGATGTACTTTGCAAAGGCCAACTGCGCGCAGGACTGAATATCTGTCAAATCGGTTGCGAGTGCTGGGTGGATATCGACTGAAGCCATACTTAAAAGACCCGATGACAATTAATGGTGATGGCGGAATTAAAGCGTCTCACCGTCATAGTTCAAAGATATGTTTCAGCGGCTCCATCTGCTGATGGAGTATCCTAATAATGAAAATATCTTGCTCGCGTTGCCGGTAAAAAATGACATGTCGTTGGTGATCATGGCGGCGTATCCCATCGGCGATTTCTGGGCACTCATAACCCATTAGCGGAGAACCAGACAGAAGACGAAAGGCGCTCTCAAGGTTATCAGTGTAAGCATCGGCTTGAAGTGCGCCGAAGTTAAGCAAGGTATATTCGTAGATGGAGGCAAAATCTTCTGCCGCAAGGTTGGACAGCTTATACATCGTGTTTCTGTTTTATCTGGGCGGCTATATCGTGCAAAGACAAATCGCTCTCCCCGCTCCGTTCACCGGCTTCAACAGCACTTCTCAACGCGGCCGTTTGGTTTTCCTGGCGTTCAAGCAGCCTCAAGGCTGAACGCACGACTTCACTGGTTGAACCGTAACGACCAGACGCAATCAATTTCCCAACAAAGTCGTCTAGTGGTGCACCGATAGTAACGCTCGTTGTTCTGGATGATGATCTGGGCATGATCTGAACCTTGTGTTAATAGTTAACACAAAGCATAGCATCCTTGGTTACTCCTGCAAGGGGCCACGACCTGGATACGGCAAGCCTACGGCTTCTCATTATAACCAACTTGAGGGAGCCCCTACCCCAACTGAAACGGATAAACAGACCCGATCTTTAACAGCTGGGTGAGTTCATCCAGTGCTGTCAGCGACTCTTCTGCGAGCTGTGGATCTTTGAGGTCGTCCACAGCAAGGCGGTCACGATAGTGGCGCTCCACCCATGCGGTCAGCTCATCATAAAGCGCATCGGTGAGCAGCACACGGCCGGTTAGCGCTGCTCGCTCTGTCTCGGAAAGAACCACGCGCAGTCGCAGGCAGGCGGGGCCGCCGCCGTTGCGCATGCTCTGCTTGACGTCCTTGACGATCACCTCACTGATCGGATTATTACCCGCCAGCAGCGAATCCTGGATGGTGCGCCATACCGCTTCACGCTCCTGGCATTCGCCGGGCACCACCAGGGTCATGGTGCCATCCGGGTTGGAGAGCAGCTGCGAGTTGAACAGATACGACGCCACGGCGTCTTCCATGCTGACTGCCTCAACCGGCACCCGCACGGGAATCAACGGTGTGGCCATTTTGGCGCGTAGCTCGTCCAGGGTGCGTTCTTCGTCCAGGAAGGCCATTTCGTGGTAAAGCAGCACGGGGCCGTTGCCCACGGCGATGACGTCGTTGTGGAAAACGCCAGCGTCGATGGCATCCGGATGCTGCTGGGCAAACACCGTTTGCGCCTCCGTCAGCCCATGCTGGCGCGCGACCGCCTGGCTGGCTTCCAGGGTCTGGCGGGCGGGATAGCGCTTGGGTTCGCGCTCGCCGCTACGCACGTCGCCGAACGCCTGGCGGCCATACACGAACAGATGGACGCCGGGTTCGCCGTGCTCGCCGCATAGGCGGGTATGGTTGGCCGCGCCTTCGTCAGCAAAGGCGGGAGTGGCGGGCAGTACCGGGTGGTGCGCGAAGTGCTTTTCGTCGCAGAAAATCGCCTGGAGCACGCGGCCGGTGGTTTGCGGTTCTAAATAGCGGTGAAAGCTGGACTGAAGATTGGCTGGCGTAAAATGCACCCGGCCGTCCGTCGCGTCCAGGCTGGGCGTCATCGTACCCGCGTTAGCCGTCCACATGCTGGACGCCGAGCAGACCGCGCGCAGCAGTTGCGGCGCCTCTTTGGCAGCACGGGCCAGCACCTCACGGTTGCTGCCGCTAAAGCCCAGATCACGTAGCGCGCCAATGTCCGGCCGCTGCTGGGGAGGCAGTACGCCCTGGGCGTAGCCTGCGTCCATCAGCGACTTCATTTTTAAAAGCCCCTGAAGCGCGCCTTCCTTGGGATTGGACACCAGGCCGCCGTGGCTCATCGAGGCCACGTTACCCACGGCCAGGCCCGAATAGTTATGGGTCGGGCCGACCAGACCGTCGAAATTGACTTCCTGGACGTTGCGGATGGCCGCCGTGTTCATAGGTTGACCCCCGGTGGCAGAGTGTCGGGCATTTCCAGGCTATCGGCTTCCACGGAGGCCACCGGGTAGGCGCAGTAATCCGCTGCGTAGTAAGCGCTGGGGCGATGGTTGCCACTCTCGCCCACGCCGCCGAAGGGCGCATCGCCGGAAGCGCCGGTGGTCTGGCGGTTCCAGTTGACGATCCCGGCGCGAATGCGCAGCAGGAAGTCGTCCCAATCGGCCTGCTCGCCACCTATCAGCCCGGCAGAAAGCCCGTAACGGGTGTCGTTGGCAAGCCGTAGCGCTTCGTCCCAATCGCCGTAGCGGTGGATCTTGAGCAGCGGGCCAAAGTGCTCTTCGTCGGGCACGTCCAGTCCCGTCACGTCGATCAGCGCGGGGCTCAGCAGGCTGGTATTGTCTTGCAGGCGCCGCATGCGATTGATCACCGTGCCACCCATGGTTTCCAACGCCTCCTGTGCCTTGAGCAGCACATCCGCCGCCGCCACGCTGACCAGCCCACCATAGAAAGGCGCGGGCGCTTCCTCGAACTGACCGGCCACGTGCAGCTTGGCAATGGCCTCGGACAGCGCGTCGATCAAACGATCACCGACCTCACCCTGGGGCACCATCAAACGCCGCGCGCAGGTGCAGCGCTGGCCGCCGGAGAGAAAGGCCGACTGCAGAATGGCCAACACCGCGGCGCGCTCGTCGTCGACATCTTTGACCACCAACGGGTTGTTGCCGCCCAGCTCCAGCGCCAGAATTTTATCCAGCTGCCCGGCAAACTGCTGGTGGAGCATGCCACCCACCTTGGCGCTGCCGGTAAACAGCAGACCATCAATAGCCGGATTACCCGCCAGCGCCTGACCTACCGCGACGCCGCCCTGGACCAAGTTAATCACCCCAGCAGGCAGCCCGGCTTCCAGCCAGCACTGCAGGGTTAGATCGGCGGTCAGCGGCGTCTGGTCGCTGGGTTTGAAGACCACGGTATTACCCGCCAGCAGTGCCGGCACCATGTGGCCGTTGGGCAGGTGACCGGGGAAGTTGTAGGGGCCAAACACCGCCATCACGCCGTGGGGACGGTGACGCAGCACGGCCTTTGCACTGCCTGCCTCTTTTTCGCGCTCGCCGGTGCGCTCGTGATAGGCCTTTAAGGAAAGTGCCACTTTACCGATCATCGCCCCCGCTTCGGTGCGTGCTTCCCAAAGCGGCTTGCCGGTCTCGGAGGCAATCGCCACGGCCAGATCGTCGCGGCGGGCGGTCAGCACCTCGACAAAACGCTCGACCAGCGCCTGGCGTTCGGCAAACGGCGTGCGCGCCCAGCCGGGGAAGGCGCCGCGGGCCGCGTTGACCGCGGCGGCGACCTGCTCCCTCGAGGCCTCGGCGCCCTGCCATAGCAGCGACGCGGAAACCGGGTCGTGCTTGGTCAGCGTATCGGCTTCGCCCGCTACCCAGGCGCCGTTGATCAGTTGCTGCTGTTGGGCGTGCATGGTTGTCTCCTGGACAATTACCGAACAAATGCGGTGCTTAGGTTTCCAGCAAGCGGATCTGGTCACCGGTGGTGACCCCGAGGCGTTTGGCTTCCTGCTGGCTAAGCACAATGGTGTTGTCGTGGGTGGGCGAGCGGCCTATCCAGCTGGCCGTAAAGCTGAGCATGTCGGAGGTCGCGGCCAGCCAGCGGCTGACGCTCTCTTCAGCGGCGTTATCGGCCACTTCCACCTGGCAGAGCCGGGAATTACGAATCGCGCGAACGTCGTCGATGTAGGCTTCCACCGTCGGGCCACCGTCGAAGATATCGATGTAGCCTTCCCAGCGCAGCCCTTCCTTCTTGAGCATTTCCAGCGCCGGGCGGGTATGCCGATGCACCTGGCCAATGCAGGCCCGCGCCTCTTCCGACATGAAGGTGGTATAGATCGGGAATTTGGGCATCAGCTCGCCGATAAAACTCTTTTGCCCCAGGCCGGTCAGGCGGTCGGCTTCATTGAAATCCATGGGGAAAAAGTGCTTGCCCAGGCTTTCCCAGAAGGGGCTGGTATTGTGCTCGTCGAATACGCCGCGCATTTCCGCCAGCACCTTGTCGGGGAAGCGGTCACGGAACTGGGCGATGAACAGCCAGCGCGCCTTGGAGAGCAGCGCACCGTTGCGCAAATGCTTGTTGGCTTCGCCGCGGTACTCCGGGCGCAGAAACAGCGAGCACACTTCGGCATCGCCGGTATGGTCGGAACTCAAGAACAACGTATCGATGGTGCGATGCAGGTCCAGTTGAACCGACGAGTGTGCCAGGGTGCCCAGTCGATAGTTGTAAAACGGTACTTCGCGACCGACCTGGCCTTCAATGGCGCAGCAGCCGGCGAGCTCGCCGCTGTCTTCGTCTTCGAGCACGAAGAAGTAAAGCCGGTCGTCGACCGGGGTACGCTCTTCAAAGGCGCGGGCAGCGGCTTCAATCTTGCCGGCCAGGAACTCACGGTTATCCGGCAGCGAGGTAAACCCCACCCCGGCCTGCTGCGCAAGCGCCTGAAGCCCATCCAAATCATCCCGGGCAATGGGTCGAATGCGCATTACATTTCTCCTTCATCGAGGGCGTCCACCGCGCTCGGCAGGGTTAACGGCGCGGCGAGTACCGCACGGCCCTCTTCAACACCCAGGCGCTCGGCATGCTCGGGCGAGAGCATCAGTTGACCGGTGGGCGACAGCGCATAGCGCGCCACGATGCAGCGAAAGCCGCCCAGCTTCTGGTTGGCGATCATCGCCGGCTCCGCATCGGGCAAGGCGTGCTCGGGGCGAAGTCGCACCGGGTGCCAGGCGGCGCGACGAAACGTTTCCAGCCGCTCGCGTTCGGTTTTGACAATCGGCCCGGCATCGAAAATATCCACGTGGCGGGAGCGCACAAAGCCCTCCGCCAACATTTCTTCCAAAGCCTCTTCATGGGCGGGGTGCTCACGGCCGATCGCCGCCCGCGCTTGGGGCGTTAACAGCGGTAAATAGAGAGGAAACTGGGGCATGACTTCGGCGATAAAGCTTTTCGAGCGCACCCCGGCAATATGATTCATCTCCTGAAAACTGCGCGCAAAAAAGTGTCGGCCGACGCTCTCCCAAAACGGCGATTCAGTGCGCGTATCCAGGTAGCCGGGAAACGCCACCGCCAGGATGCGCGAAAAGCGTTCGGGGTACTGGGCAATAAACATCAGTCGTGCTCGGCGCAGCAGGCTTTCCGCGCTGGTGCCCCGATAGCGGGGATTGAGCGAAAAGGCACATAGCAGCGTGGCATCCGAGACTTCGTGGGAAAGTGCCAGGGTTTGCACTTCCCGACGCACGTTGAGCTGCTGCGACGCATGGATCAGCGTTTCCTGTCGGTAGGTGTAATACGCCTCGTTAGCGCCCGCCTGGGCGCGAATGGTCGCTGTGCCCAGCACTTCATCACGGGTATCGTCCGCCAGCACAAACGTATAGTGCTCGTTGCCGGGGAACTCCACCTCGTCGTTGAAGGCGGCTTCGGAGCGCGCGATACGCTCCTCGAGCCGCTCGCGGTTGGCGGGCAGGTTGGTGAGCCTGGGTACCGCGTGCTCGGCCAGCTGCTCCAGTGCGGGCAGGTCCGCCATTTTCACCGGTCGAATTACCAGCATCCTCAACGCCCCCTGTGGTGTGGCTGCGTACGGCTCGCTCATTCGGTCGCAACCAACCGTTCGATGGCACGCTCCAGACGGGCCATGCCTTCCACAATATCCGCTTCGGGAATCACCAGCGACGGCGCCATGCGCAGCACGTTGGGTCCGGCAATCAGCGCCATCAAGCCTTCCTCGATCGCCAGCGGCAGAATGTCCTTGGCGCGGCCCTCGAAGGCATCCGACATCTGCGCCCCCATCAGCAGGCCCATACCGCGAATCTCTTTAAATACGCCGTGCTTGCGATTGATGGTTTCAAGGTGCTCGCGAAACAGGTCATGACGCTTTTTGACACCTTCAAGCACCTCGGGGGTATCGATAAACTCGACCGCCGCCAGGGCAACAGCAGATGCCAGCGCGTTGCCGCCGTAGGTGGAGCCGTGGGTACCGATGACCAATGATTTTGCAACCGCATCGGTCGCCAGCATCGCCCCCACCGGGAAACCACCGCCCAGGGACTTGGCGCTGGTGAGAATATCCGGGGTAATACCGTAATTCATGTAGGCGTAGAGCTCACCGCTGCGGCCCACGCCGGTTTGAACTTCGTCAAAAATCAAAAGCGCCTGGTGCTCGTCGCACAGGTCGCGTAACCCCTGAAGGAAGGCTTGGGTGCCGGACACGATGCCGCCCTCGCCCTGCATGGGCTCGACCATGATCGCGCAGGTGTCGTCGCCGACCAGCTTGCGCACGCTTTCCAGATCGTTGTAGGTGGCGTGCAGAATGCCGCCGGGCACCGGGCCAAAGCCCTGGGAGTACTTGGGCTGGCCGCCCACGCTCACGGTAAAGAAGGTACGCCCGTGAAAGGACTGATAGAACGAGATGATCTTGTCCTTGTGCTCGCCGTGGTTGTCCACCGCCCAGCGGCGCGCCAGCTTCAGCGCGGCTTCGTTGGCTTCACCGCCGGAGGAGCATAAAAACACCTTGTCGGCGAAGGTGCGCTCGACCAGCGCTTTGGCAAGCTTAAGCGCTGGTTCGTTGGTAAACACATTGGAGAGATGCCACAGCTTTTCGCCCTGGGTCCTGAGGGCGTTGACCAACACCGGGTGGCAATGGCCCAGGGAATTGACCGCGATGCCCCCGGCGAAATCGATATATTCACGCCCCTCCTGGTCCCACAAGCGGCTGCCTTCACCACGCACCGGAATGACCTGCTGCGGCGAGTAGTTTGGCGCCATGTAGTGATCGAAATCCTGACGGCTTGGGGTGTGGCTCATGGGACGCTACCTCCAGTGGAGTAAGGGAATGAAAACAGTATAAGGGGCCGAATAGGGTAACTGCTTTCAGCAATGGGACGGCAAATTATGAAAAGCAGCATTTAACTGGCGCCCTCCTTTTTTGTAACACTCTATTATCCATCCTTGCTCACCTCACGGCATCAGTGACCCTGCATACCCAAGCCCCCCTGCACTTCAACGCTGTTCGCGCTAGGCTTGAGTAAATCCCCGAGGAGCACGCCGCATGCTCAACGTAACCCACCTGCGTGGTAGCCGCCATGCCATTGGCGTGGCCCATGGCCAGTGTCACGCCGCACAGATTCAGCGCAGCATTGAGGTCTATGACCGGCTGTTTCAAGACTTTGTAGGCCTCGACTGGGCTGCAGCCCGGCAAGAGGCACGCCGCTTTATACCGGCTATCGAACGCGGCTTTCCGGCGATCCTGGATGAGCTTGAGGGCATTGCCGAGGGCGCCGATCTGCAGCGCGACGACATCCTCACCCTTAACTGTCGCAGCGAGATCTCACTAACCCAAGCCAGCGGCGGCTGTTCCGCTTTCTCGCTCTACCAGCAGGGTCGCCAGTGGCTGGCCCAGAACTGGGACTGGCGTCTCGACCAGCTCGACAACGTGGTGGTACTGCACATAGAGGGCGACGACGCCCCGCCGCTGGTCAGCGTCGGCGAGGCCGGGATGCTGGCCAAGATCGGCCTCAACGCCCACGGCCTCGGCGTGTGTCTCAACGCCATCCGCTCGCAGACCTGCGGCGACGGTTTGCCGATCCACGTCGCCCTGCGCAAACTTCTCGAGAGCGACGGTTTCACCAGCGCCCAGCGCATCGTCGCGGAAGACCGCGTCGCTTCACCGGCGCACTTTCTGGTCGCGAGCGCCGCAGGCCAGGCCGCCGGCTTCGAGGTCCAGCCCGGGCCGCCGGGGGTACTCGAGGCCCGCGACGGGCGGGTGACCCATACCAACCACCTCTACGCCGCGGCCGCCACCGCCTGTGTCGCCGATTTCCCCAAGCCCGACTCCCATGTGCGCCTGCGCCGCCTCGATGAGCTGCTCGACCCACCGCCCAAGGCCAGCGTCAACGCGCTGTTCGACGTACTGAGCGACCACCACAATGCGCCCATGTCGATCTGCAAACACACCGACATCGACCTGCCCGAGGCCGAGCGCATGGAGACCTTGTTCTCGGTGGTGATGGCCCTCGACGAGCGCACCCTTCACCTGCGCCACGGCTACCCCTGCAAGACCCGGCAGACGCTGAGCATCGCGCTCGAAGAAAAGAGGCCGCCGGATCAGGACGGTGGGCGGGATACACTGGCCCAGGATCGAAAGCTTCAGCAGCAGCAACAGGGAGAAGCGCCATGAAATATATCTTCGAAGTGCATATCCGCGACGGCTACCGCGCCGAGGACTACGCTGACGCCTGGGTCCGCGCCAGCCAACTCATCCAGCAGGCACCAGGGGCACGCGGCACCGAACTGCATCGTAAGATCGGCGACCCCAACACCCTGATCGCCATCGCCCATTGGGACAGCAAGGCCAGCCGCGACGCCATGGAAGCCCAGCCCAACCCGAAGATCAAGGAGATCATCCGTCGTGCGGCCCCCTGCTGCGAGATCCGCCTGATCGGCGAATTCGAGGAGCCGGAGTGGGCGGTGATGCCGCCAAATGCCGAGTCATAACCGAGCGTGGGGCTAGCGATCACATTTAGCATGAATGAGCCTGGCACATTGAAGAACGCTGCCCTTGAAGAGCGCCGTAAGAGCCCCATATTCCTTAGCAAGCTATAAAGTTATTCGTTGTGTAGTGAGGTACTGATACTCAGGACGAGAGGAGCACTCCATGCAGATTGATCTCAACGGCAAGCACGCGATTATCACCGGTTCGACAGCAGGTATCGGCTTTGCGATTGCCCAGGGCCTGGCCAATGCAGGTGCCGAGGTGGTTATCACCGGGCGCACCCAGGCGCGAATTGACGAGGCCATCGCGGCCATCAAGAAAGACGTTCCCAACGCCAAAGCGACGGGCGTGGCCGCCGACTTGGGCACCGCCGAGGGCTGCCAGACGCTGATCGATCAGCAGCCGGAGACCGACATCCTGATCAATAACGTGGGCATCTTTGGTCCGCAGGACTTTTTTGAGGTCGACGACGCTACCTGGCAGCAGTTTTTCGACGTTAACATCATGAGCGCCGTGCGCCTGTCGCGCCACTACGCCCAGGGTATGCGCGACCGGGACTGGGGGCGCATCCAGTTCCTGTCCAGCGAATCAGGCATCAACATTCCCAGCGAAATGGTCCACTACGGCATGACCAAATCGGCGCTGCTGTCGGTCTCGCGGGGCCTTGCGAAAGTATTGAGCGGCACCCAGGTGACCGTCAACGCCATTTTACCGGGGCCGACCCGCTCCGAGGGCGTGCTCAACATGATCCAGGAAATGGCCGAAAAAGAAGGCGTTTCGCAAGAGGACGTGGAAGCACGCTTCGTGCAGGAGAACCGCCCCTCGTCGATCATTCAGCGCCTGGCAACCCCCGAGGAAGTGGCTAGCATGAGCGTCTACGCGGCCTCGCCCCAGGCCAGCGCCACCACCGGCGCCGCCCTGCGCGTGGAAGGCGGGATCGTGGATACGCTTACCTGAATGAACCCTTAACCCAGGCGTTCTTCCCTCGGCGTCATGCCGAAATGGTGACGGTAGGCGGTTGAAAAGTGCGCCCCCGAGGAAAACCCGGTGGCAAACGCAATATCGCCTACCGCCCGGTCGCTTTCCCGCAGCTGTTTGCGGGCTTCCTGCAAGCGCAGATCCAAGTAATAGCGACTGGGCACCGCCTGCAGGTACTTCTTAAATAGCCGCTCTAACTGACGCCGGGAAATCCCCAAGTGCTCGGCCAGCTCCAAGGTTGAGAGCGGCTCCTCGATATTGGCTTCCATCAGCGTAACGGCATCCACCAAGCTCTGCGGAGCGTGGCCCAAACGGCTGCGCAAGGGTACGTGCTGGCGTTCATCGGCCATGCGAATACGGTCACATAAAAACTGCTCCGACACCTGCTCGGCCAAACGTGCGCCGTGATGCTGGCTGATCAACGTCAGCATCATGTCCATCGCCGCCGTACCGCCCGCGCAGGTGAGCCTATCGCGGTCGATCTCAAATAGCTGCTGGGAAAGCGTCACCTGGGGATATGCCTGGGCAAAGGCGTCAAACCGCTGCCACGGCAGTGTGGCACGATAGCCCTCTAACAGTCCGCAACGCGCCAGCACTTCGGTGCCGCCCGCCAGCCCGCCCAGCATCACACCACGCCCCATATGTCCCCGTAGCCACTCATTCAGCTTGGCGGGCAGCGCGTAGGGCAACGGCGTAGGCGCGCAGATCAGTAGCCAGTCGAGAGGGCCAAGTGGCGAGTCCAGGGCATGCTCAGCCAGCAATGATAGCTGCGCGCCGCTGCGCACCGGCTCGCTATCCATGCTTAGCGTGACGGTATGGTAAAGCATCTGCCCACTGAGCTGATTAGCCATTTGCAAGGGTTCCAGCGCGCTGGCATGGGCCAGCAGCGAAAACCCGGGCAGCAGCACAAACGCTACCCGCCGTCGCGAGGCAGCATTCGGAGAGATATCTGCGTTATGCTGCATGGTAAACCGCCGTGACGAAAACAAACCGCCATCTTAACCAATTGCTTGGGTAAAGGCAGCGACGGCGTCGCGAGGAAAAAAATACCCCGTGCAAATGCAAAAACGCCGGGCCATAGGCCCGACGAATGACGCAATGAATGCGTGGCGGCAAGGCCATGCGCTTATAGGTTGACCACATCAAACTCGACCAGCGTGTCGACGTCAGCATCGTAATCGACATCGTCACGCTCAAAGCCAAACAGCTTCAGAAACTCGTGCTTGTAGCCAGCGTAGTCGGTGATCTCGAACAGGTTGTCGGTGGTGACTTCCGGCCACAGGTCCTGGCAGGCTTTCTGGATATCGTCGCGCAGCTCCCAGTCATCCAGGCGCAAGCGGCCCACTTCATCGGTGGCCATTTCGCCGCCTTGAGGCGCGTAGAGGCGCTCGCCAAACAAGCGATTGAGCTGATCAATGGTACCTTCGTGAACGCCTTGCTCTTTCATGATGCGATAGACCATGGCGATGTATAGCGGCATCACCGGGATCGCCGCGCTGGCTTGGGTCACCACTGACTTGAGTACCGCCACGTTGGCGCCGCCCCCCGTCTCTTTCAGCTTGGCATCGATAGCCGCCGCTGCGCGGTCTAAATCTTCCTTGGCTTTACCCAGCGCGCCGTGCCAATAAATCGGCCAGGTGATCTCGGTGCCGATATAGCTAAACGCCACGCTGCGCGCGCCCTTCGCCAGCACGCCAGCCTGGTCGAGCGCATCCATCCAAAGTTCCCAGTCTTCGCCGCCCATCACAGTGATGGTGTCGTCGATCTCTTGCTGGGTGGCAGGCTCTACCTCGGCTTCGATAATGGCGTCTTTGTTGGTGTCGATCGCCGTGGCGCGGTAGGTTTCACCAATCGGCTTCAAACTAGAGCGCTTGAGCTCGCCACTATCCGGCAACTTACGCACCGGTGAGGCTAGCGAATACACCACCAGGTCGACTTCGCCCATGTCCTGCTTGATCAGTTCGATGGCTTTTTGACGCGCTTCGTGGGAGAAGGCGTCGCCGTTGATCGACTTGCTGTAAAGGCCTTCCTGCTTGGCGAACTTATCGAACGCCGCACTGTTGTACCAGCCTGCGGTACCGGGTTTGCTCTCGGTGGCAGGTTTTTCAAAGAACACGCCCAGGGTATCGGCACCGTAGCCAAACGCCGCGGTGATCCGCGCCGCCAGGCCGTACCCGCTGGAAGCCCCGATCACCAGCACCTTTTTGGGCCCGGCGCTTTTGTCCAGATTGCGGGCGCGAGTGGCCTCGATCTGCTCGCGAACGTTCTGCTCGCAGCCAACCGGGTGGGTGGTCGTGCAAATAAAGCCGCGTACTTTGGGTTTGATAATCACAGTGAACCTCTTCTTCGAAAAAACGTATTCGGTGTCGCACCGTCTTGGAGTGACGCCATTCTAGCGGGCTCAGGCGGCGCTGTCCGCTATTGAGCTTATTGACCTTTCACGTCAGGATATCGTTTCACCTACGACCGCCCACGAGGCTTTGTAAATGAACGCACAGCAGCTAGTCGATGAACGCGGTGATTTATGGTTGGCACTGGCCCCGTTGTGGCTGGACCGCGAACCCAGCGAGCGCGATTATGCCCAGATGGTGGAGGTGGTGGAGCGGTATCAGATGTCGTTTCACGAGCTGGAGTGGATGTTTCGCTTAGAAATGGCACCGGTGATGGCCCGATACCAACTGTCTATTGCCAGTGAATGGCGGCAGTTCAATGACCGTAAACTGATGCAACAACTGGTCAGCCATAACCTGCGTTTAAAGGGTTGGCGGCGTAAAAGCTGGGCGCTGTTTTCGGGTATGACCACGATGATGGTGCGCCACCGCTGGAATGAGTTAATGAGCCGGGTGATGATCGCCCGCAGCGAGGCCTAAGCCTCATCCAAGGCGCGCTCCAACTGAAGTCGCAGTGGACGGCCTTTATCACGGGGACCAAAGCGGGCAACCACCTTGCCATCTCGCCCAATTAAAAACTTAGTAAAATTCCATTTGATCATTTGCGTACCCAATACACCGGGCGCCTCACGTTTGAGAAGCACAAACAACGGATGCGCCTGACTACCGTTAACGCGCACTTTTTCCATTAATGGAAACGTCACGCCATAGTTCTGTTCACCAAACCTACAAAAGGCCTCGGCGCTTTCCGGCGACTGCTTGCCAAACTGATCACAAGGAAATCCCAGCACGGTGAAGCCACGGTCGCGATAGCGTTGGTAGAGCATTTCCAGCTCTTTAAGCTGCGGGGTAAAACCGCAGCGGCTGGCGACATTCACCACCAATAAGACCTGACCCTGCAATGCGCGCAGATTGAACGGCTGCCCCAAGTGGGTATAACAATCCTGATCGTAAAGTGTCATCTGTCGCCTTCCCCCCCCTGGAACGCCTCACCTAACCGCCTACCATGCCATGTCTGCGCCCCATGCACCAGTTCGCCGGGCCAGGCATGAGCCGTCTAGCCCAGTGGGCCCGCCACGACGCGCAGCGCCAGTGCCAACAGCAAGACGCCGGTAATCCGGTTGATCCAGTGGGCGCGCTGCTGAAGCCAGGGCAACACCCGCGAATGGGACAGCGCAACGGCCACCAGCACGTACCATCCGCCGTCGATGACCATCGCCGTCACCACGATCAATACTTTGCCGAGCAGGCTCATGTCAGGCGTCACAAACTGGCTCAGCAGGGCAATGAAGAAAATGATCAGCTTGGGATTGCCAAGCGCCACCAGCAAGCCTTCTTTGGCAGCGCGAGCGTTGGAAGTGACCGCCCCCTGTTGCTGCATGGCCCCCGCGCCACCCGCGCGCAACGCCTGGATACCCAACCACGCCAGGTAGGCGGCCCCCGCCCAGGTAATCAGTTGAAAGAGCGCAGGCGACTTGGCGATCAAGGCGCCCAAGCCCAACACGGTGAGCAGCGCATAGGCCCCCACCCCGCCGGCATGACATAGCGCGGCCGTCATGCCGACCAGCCTGCCGCCGCCCAGCGTATGGCGCAGCACCAGTGCCAGACTCGGCCCCGGCGACATGGCACCCATGGCGCATACCGCCGCCAACGATAGCCAAAGTGAGAATGGCATGTGGTTCTCCTTGCTCGCTTATTATTCCTTTTACCACCGACAGAGGGTGACGCGCACAGTGTACCTCACGTCCAGCGAGGCGACCCCTGCGCGTGCGCAAATAACGCTGTTAGCATGATACGCTGTTGGGTAAACTTTGGCCTTTTGATAATGCCTCTGACCTGCAGAGGTGATTACTGATTACAGGACGTCAACATGGGTAGGGCTTTTCAGAACCGTAAAGAATCCATGGCCAAAACGGCCGATGCGAAGACAAAAGTCTACAGCAAGTATGGTCGCGAGATTTATGTTTGCGCCAAAGCGGGAGGCACTGATCCCAATGCCAACCTGGCGCTGCGGGGCTTGATGGAGCGCGCCAAGAAAGACCAAGTGCCGTCTCACGTGATTGATAAGGCATTGGACAAGGCCAGCGGCGCCGGCGGCGAGGATTTCTCACCCGCACGCTACGAAGGCTTTGGCCCCGGTAACGCCATGGTGATTGTCGAATGCTTGACCGACAATCCCAACCGCACCTTTGGGGATGTGCGCGGTTGTTTCACTAAAACCAAAAGCAAAATCGGCACCCCTGGCAGCGTCAGCCACATGTTTGACCACTGCGCGATTTTCGCGTTTGCCGGTAGCGACGAAGAAGCCGTGCTGGAAGCGCTGATGGAGGCGGATGTCGACGTCACCGACATCGAACTGGAAGACGGCCGCATCACCGTGTTTGCGCCGCATACCGACTACGCCAAGGCCAAGCAGGCGCTGCTTGACACCTTCGGCGAGGTAGACTTCGAAGTCGATGAAATTCAGTTTCTACCGCAAACCACCACGCCGGTAGAGGGCGACGATGTCGCCATGTTTGAAAAATTATTGAACACGCTTAACGATCTGGACGACGTACAAAACGTCTACCACAGCGCTGAGTTGCCCTCAGACAGCGAGTAAATGGCCAACACACCAACGCCGCCCGTTAGGCGGCGTTGGTGGGCCCCGTCACCATCACATGGAAGCAAAGTCATGACGGCAACCTATTCACTCGGCTAGAACGTCAGACAAATTTTCCCAAAGTGCTTACCGGCCTCTTGGTGACGAAACGCATCGGCAATGTCGGTCAGCGCGAATTCGCGGTCGATGATTGGCCGCATACCATTGGCTTCGATAGCGCGGATCATTTCAATCTGGTCGCGGCGGCTGCCGACAATCAAGCCTTTGAGGGTGGCCTGCTTAGCCATCAGCTTGGCAGTGGGGATTTCACCTTCGCGTCCAGTTAGCACACCAATCAGCGCAATATGCCCACCGATCTTAACCGCATCAATTGACTGCGGCAGCGTACCGGGGCCACCGACTTCTACCACGTGATCAACGCCTTCGCCCTCGGTCAATGCCTTGACGGCTTTGCCCCACTCGGGCGTTTCTTGGTAGTTGATGGTGTGTTCCGCCCCCAACTCACGCAGGCGAGCCAGCTTTTCGTTGGAAGACGAGGTGGCAATCACCCGCGCGCCCATCATCTTGGCAAACTGCAGCGCAAAAATTGATACACCGCCGGTGCCCAGCACCAGCACCGTATCGCCAGCCTTCAGGCCTCCGTCAACGACCAGCGCGCGCCAGGCGGTGAGACCGGCGGTGGTCAAAGTGGCGGATTCGGCGTGGCTGTACTCAGCCGGCTGATAGGTGAACGACGTGGCAGGCGCGATAACCTGCTCGCGTGCATAGCCATCGATGCCATCGCCGGGGGTGGTACGGAAATCGCCAACCCGTGCCGGGCCTTCAACCCAGCCTGGAAAGAAGGTCGAGACCACCGGGTCGCCCACGGAGAACTCGCTTACGCCTTCACCCACGGCGTCGACGACCCCGGCGCCATCCGACATGGGGATGCGGCCATCGTCGGTGGGTATCATTCCTGCCACCACAGCGTAGTCGTGAAAATTCAGCGAGCTGGCGTGCAAGCGCACACGAATTTCGCCTTTCCCCGGCTCGCCAGGTGCGGCCTGATCTACCACCGTCAGGTGGTCGAGACCGCCTGGTGCTTTCAGTTGAATCGCTTGCATGAAAACCTCTTTGGACAGAATGGTCGGTACATTAATCGTTGGGGCGACCGGCGCCCACATCAAGGCCGATAAAGCCACCCGACTGACGACGCCAAAGACGTGCGTAGATACCTTCCTGTGCCAATAGCTCGGTGTGTGTACCGCTCTCAACAATCTGCCCTTCATCCACCACGATCAGCCGGTCGAGCATGGCAATGGTCGACAGCCGGTGAGCAATGGCAATGACGGTTTTGCCCTCCATTAGCGTATCGAGTTGCTCCTGGATCGCGGCTTCCACCTCGGAATCCAGCGCCGAGGTGGCTTCATCCAGCACCAGAATCGGTGCGTTTTTGAGCAACACGCGAGCAATGGCGATGCGCTGACGCTGACCGCCGGACAGTTTAACGCCCCGCTCACCGACGTGAGCATCCAGGCCTCGCCGCCCTTTGGGATCGACTAAATCATTAATGAAGGTATCGGCGTGGGCGCGGCATACCGCTTCCCAGACATCATCATCGTTGGCATGAGGGCTGCCGTAGCGGATGTTATCGCGCAGCGAGCGGTGGAGTAACGAGGTATCCTGAGTCACCATGCCAATCTGGTGGCGCAGCGAGGTTTGAGTGACCTCGGCAATGTTCTGACCGTCGATGAGAATGCGCCCACCCTGGATGTCGTAAAAGCGCAACAGCAGATTCGCCAGGGTCGATTTGCCCGCCCCGGAGCGGCCGATCAGGCCGATCTTCTCGCCCGGCGCAATATTTAAACTTAAGCCGTTGAACACGGTTTTATTTTCGCCCCTGGCTTGTTCATAGCCAAAGCGCAACGCTTCAAAGGCAATCCCCCCGTGGGGGACACGTAATGCTTTCGCGTTGGGCGCATCGCGTACTGCCGGCTCCCGGGCGATGGTGTTCATGCCATCCTGAACCGTGCCGATGTTTTCGAATAGCCCGGCGACTTCCCATAAAATCCAGTCGGACATAAAGCGAATACGCATCACCAGCGCAATGGCAATGGCAAGCACGCCCAACGAAATGGCATCCACGTACCAGGCGCTAATCGCCATGCCTGCCGTGCCGACCAGCAGCGCGGTGTTGAGCAACGTCAGGCACACGCTCATGATAGTCACCAACCGCATTTGGCGATGCACGGTGCCCATAAAACCTTCCATGGCATCGCGGGCATAGCCCTGCTCACGCTGGGTATCGGCAAACAGTTTGATGGTTTGGATATTGCTGTAGCTGTCCACCACGCGGCCGGTCATCTGGGCGCGGGCATCCGCCTGGGCCATCGACACATCGCGCAGGCGCGGCACAAAAAACCGCATGATCGCCAAATAGCCAGCAAGCCAAAGGCCCAGCGGCAGTAGCAACCAGGGGTCGGCGCGCCCCAACAAAATCGCCGCACCGGTGAAATACACCACTGCGTAGACCAGCAGGTCCATCACCTTGGTGACGGTTTCGCGAATCGCAAGCGCCGTCTGCATGACTTTCTGCGACACCCGCCCGGCAAACTCGTCCTGATAAAATGCCAGGCTTTGGCTTAGCATGTGCCGATGCGATAGCCAGCGGCCGATCATCGGGTAGTTGCCGAAGATGCTTTGGTGGGTCACCAGCGACTGCAGCAGCACCAAAAGAGGCAGGCCTACCAGCACCAAAATGCCGACCCCGGAAAGCCAAAGACCATTGTCCGACCAGAAATTCTCCCGCTCCACGTTGCCTAGCCAGTCGACCAGCTCGCCCATATAGCTAAAAAAAACGACCTCAGCCGCGGAGACCAAGGCGGTGAACAGCGACATCAGCAGCAACAGCGGCCAAACGGGACGCGAAAAGTGCCAGATAAACGCCGCAAGCCCCCTGGGTGGCGTAGCCACCTCGCCTTCAGGGTAAGGGTTAACGCGTGTTTCAAAGTAACGAAATAGCGGCGTGAGCATACGCAAAAGCATGGAGAGTCCTTACGTTACTTGTCGTTTGATGACAGAGAGGAAGGCTGGCGGCGAAGCAGCCAGCGGGCCCAAAAAGGGGCAACGATCATCAGCGTCACCATGCGCAATAAATGATGGAAGGCAACAAAAACGGGATCGATATCAAGCGCCACAGCCAAAATTGCCATCTCACCAATTCCGCCAGGCGCCAGCGCCAGCAGCGCCACGTCGCGCCCGACACCTAGCAATTGGTGAATCATTTCGGCAAACAGTGCCAGTACTACAAGCGCCAGCAATGTGGCTACGCCGGACTGCCATAAATAGCGCCCCAACAGCCGCCGCGTCATACCTTTAAAGCGTGAGCCTATTGCGCTGCCCAGCACCCATAGCATCAGGTTCATACCCCAATCGGGTAGCGTGAGGCTCGCTATATCAAAACCCGATAACAGCGCCGCCGCTATCAGAGGGGCCAGTAAGGCCGCGCTAGGCAGGCGCAGCCAACGCCCTAGCGGCAACAGCAGCGGAATGGTTAGCAGCATCCAGCCGTGCGCCAGGGTTGCGTGCTCAGAGGTCGCCGCCCCAGCATCGCCCTCAAAGGCCCAAAACAGCGGCGGCAAGAAAAGGATCACCAGGATAATACGCAGCGACTGGGCCACTGCGATCCGTTGGGCGTCACCGCCGCACTTGTCCCCCAGCATAATCATCGCAGTCATGGCACCAGGCGAAGCGCCAAACCAGGCGCTGACCGGATCGAAGCCACAACGCCGATACCAGGCAGCAGCTACCGCTGTCGAGGCGGCCACCCCTATCAGCAACAGACCCGCGGATAGTGGCCAGTCCAACACACGTTGAGCGAGCTGTGGCGTCACCTGACTGCCCAGCACCAACCCCATTACCGCTAAAAACACGTTGCGCAGCGGCTCAGGCACGGCAACGTCAACTCCCCGGGAAGAAGCCAGCAGATTGGCAATCATGGGGCCCAGCATCCAGGCAAGCGGTAAGCCGCTTAGCTCAAACAAGGCGCCACCCACCGCGCCAATGGCAAGTGACTTGGCCAACGCTTTTTGATTCCCTGGATGTAACCTGATGCCCGCCACCTTGACTCCCTACTCATCGTCCCTGATTGCCACCAACTCAATCATTAACCTGCTAAGCGTAGGCTAGCTTACCACTGATAGCGCCGGTTTGGGGCGTGAAGACAACCTAACCATTTCGTCGTTAATTCCTATTAAAGCGCCAATATGTTGGTCAGAGGTCGTAAACCAAATTATTTCACGGCGGTATCTGCATCTTCTGGACAGCAAGCGTATAATGTTTGGCCGCCATAAGTGGCGAACTTTCTCAGGGCGGGGTGAAAGTCCCCACCGGTGGTAATGCCGCGCCAATAACATGCGGACAAGCCCACGAGCGCTCAACCGTCAGGTGTTATCTGTCGCTTGAGGTCAGCAGATTCGGTGAGATTCCGGAGCCGACGGTGATAGTCCGGATAAAAGAGAAGGTTTCCTAGTGATATGACCCGTAGCGTTCTAACGCATTCGGGTGCTGTGCTATTGGATACCTCATGCCCTGGTTCTGGTAAACAATCCCTATAGGATGACCATGAATCAGACCCAACACTCCTCATCAGTGCGCGTTGCCTTTATCGAAGCATCTTGGCATCACGATATTGTCACCCAAGCCAGAGAGGCATTCATTGCTCAACTTGCCAGCGAGCATGGTTTTTCTGCCGATCAAGTAGAGATATTCCAAGTTGCAGGAGCTTACGAAATCCCGCTTCAGGCGAAACTACTCGCCAAGACTGGCCGTTACAGCGCCATTGTGGGGGCAGGCTTTGTCATTGATGGCGGTATCTATCGGCATGAATTCGTTGCTCAAGCGGTCATTGAAGGCATGATGCAAGCGCAACTGGAAACCGAAATACCCATTCTTTCGGTTGTGCTGACGCCTCATCATTTTCATGAACACAGCACGCACCATGCTTTTTTCCATGACCATTTCCGCGCCAAAGGCAAGGAAGCTGCGGAAGCTTTAGTGGTGACCCTGCACAATCATCGCAAAATTCGTGAGCTAAGTTAGCCACGAAATAAGATGCCGAGCGGTCTCATGGCCGCTCACTTTTAAAAAGTAACGATAAAATTCACTCAAATTGCTCCAACGCCGCTTGTAATATCAACCTGTCGACCTCTTCCGCCATCGGAATGCTACTGGCAGCACCGCACTTTTGAACCGCCAGGGCAGCCGCCGCCGTTGCCCTTTGCAAGCACTGTGAGGGGTTCATGCCAGCTTGCCTGGCGGCAAGAAAGTAACCCACAAAGGTATCGCCTGCGGCCGTTGTATCTATCGCCTTTACCTTTAACGCCGCTTGATAAAGCGTCTCATCGTTGCGCTGATACCAAGCCCCTTCACTACCCAGGGTAAGAACCACTTCGGTATCGCCAAGCATTTCTTTACAACGTCTTAGCAAATCGGAAGCACACGACCCTAACGGCATTTCCAATAAGGTGGCGGCCTCTGTACGGTTAAAGAAAAGCAACTCACATTGGTCCAGAGGCAACAACGATACCCCCGACGTCATTGGCGCAGGGTTAAATATCACTTTGCAACCATGGCTCACTGCTAATGGAATAAGCTGATCAAGCCCATTACACTCGTTCTGGATAAGTATTATGTCGCCAGGCGTGGTTTGCGCAACAAGCACCTTCATGCGCTCTTGCGTAAAACCATGATTAGCACCTGAAAATAGCAGAATAGCGTTTTCACCACGTTCATCAATTTGAATAATCGCATGCCCACTCGGCTCAGCGGCCAATTCGATATCCTGCACACCAACACCCGCAGACTCCAACTCAGGTACCACCCAGGCGTCTACTGATGAAACGCGCCCCCAGTGACTTACCGCTCCCTTGGCGCGCGCTATCGCCAATGATTGATTGACTCCCTTGCCACCCAAACCAACACTGTATTCATTGCTTTCCAACGTTTCACCAGGACGAACGAAATAGGCGACACGATAGGCATGATCGATATTTATGGAACCAAAATTAAAAATCATTGGCACTTTCCCAATCAAAAAGTCAGCCAGCACCAGGGCTGACTGACTCAATAAACGGCGTACTTACTCTTCTAGAACAAAGGGCGAAGTGTAGTCATCGACATTGTCCGCGGTAATAAGAATGCAGTCATAAAGTTTCTTCTCACTATCGAGCCCCGTTTCCCCTGTATTAATATATTGGTCTGCAATATCAACAGCATCTTCGGCAAAAATGGCCACCGGCTGCAATACGGTATAGGCCACCTCACCCGAGCGAACAGCATCTACAGCATCGGGAGAACCATCAAACCCACCCACAATCACGTCATCCAACATATCTTCCTGCTTAAGTGCCGAAATGGCACCTAATGCCATTTCATCATTACCACTGATCACACCGTTGATATCGGAATTATCACGCAGCATGCTTTGCATTTTATTTCGGCCCTCTGTGCGGTCCCAGTTGGCTACGTCAGAGGCTTCACGCCGTATATCCGGATACTGGCTAAGCACGGTTTCATAACCGTTGGAGCGCGTCGCGGCATTATTATCGGAAGGCGGGCCTTGAAGTTCGATATAGCGCCCTTCACCACCTAACTGCTCTGCCCATTCCTGAGCGCCAAGTGCCGCCCCCTGGGCGTTGTTTGAGACAAGCTGTGCTTTAGCCAATCCTTTTTCATTTATTTCTGAATTAATAATAAATACTGGAATATCAGCTTCGACTGCTTTCTGAACAGCACCAACAGAGCCATCCGCATTTGCTGGGTCCAAAATTATGGCTTTCGCATTATTCGTAATAGCAGTATCAATTTGGTTACTCTCGGTATTTGTATCGCCCACATGCGAACTCAAACTGACCGAGTACCCAAGCTCTTCTGCCGTACTTTCCGCTATACCCCCTTCAGTTTTCCAATATGGGTTTGACATATCATTGACTATGATTGATATCAATCCTTTATCTTCAGCAGACAAAGAGCCACTAAAGACAAGAGAAAGCCCGGAGAGAGCTAAAAACGCGATTTTTTTTCGATTTAACTGCATGTGAAACACCTCTTAGTTATGCTTGTTTTCTTTTAAGAACCGCGCCCACTGAGGGCACATCTCTACACAAATATACTGTCAAACAGCATTTGCGTTAGAAATACCTTTATTACTGTCAGTCGCTTTTCCATCCTGTTTTGAAACTCTTTTTTTCTTATTTTTGTATTGAACGTTATTGAGCATTACCGCCAGAACAATAACGCTGCCGGTGAAGACCATCTGCCAATAAGCTGATACCCCAATAATCACCAGCCCATCCGAAAGAAAGCCAATCACAAATGCACCCAATAAGGTATTACGTATAGACCCACGCCCACCCATCAAGGAGGCTCCACCAATCACAACTGCAGCAATTGCAGTCAGTTCGTATGTCGTCCCTGCAGTGGGGCCGGCTGAGGTTAGTTGTGACGCCAACACCACTCCAGCCAAGGCAGCGCATATTCCGGAAATAATATATACCGATAGCTTAACCCGATTGACAGGCACACCCGACAACTCTGCGGCACGCGCATTACCACCTGTTGAATAGATCCAGCGCCCATAGGGCGTTCGGCTGAGTACTATGATACAAACGAGCGCCACCACAAAAAGGATGATGACGCCCACAGGGATACCCATAAGCTTATTAAAGCCTAGCCACTCAAACCCGGTATTACCTAGCTCGGGCTCTCCATCAAGGTCATTAAATGTTAAACCATCGGTAAGTAATAAAGCAGCGCCCCGTGCCACATAAAGCATTCCTAAAGTGGCGACAAAAGCAGGGACTTTAAAATAAGCGACCAAGACGCCATTAATAGCACCTACAAAGGCTCCCAAGAGACAAGTAAGCACTACCACCACCCATACTGAGGGGAAGACAGCTAAATTCAAAAACTCAATCTCAACGCCCTCAAGCAACATTCCTGCAAACACGCCGCAAAATGCCATCGTTGAACCTACTGATAAGTCTATCCCTCCAGTAAGAATTACGAACAGCATACCAATGCCTAATAATCCGAAAACAGCGACATGCGAGGACATTGTTAAAAAATTGCCTACGGTAAAATAATTTGCAGACAACATAGAGAATACTGCAATTATGACTAATAGGGCTAAAAACGCTCTGCCTTCTAACAACAGATTAGCAACATCAATGCCCTTATTATTATGATTAGACATATAAATCACCTGTATTAATTAAATTAAGCAGCTACTGATTCACCAGAAGCAGCCATGATTTCGTCTTTGGTAACACCAGGGCCAAATTCAGCCGATACTCGCCCTTTTCGCATCACCAACACCCTATGAGGAATACTCAAACATTCACTCACTTCAGATGTCGAAAAAATAACGGCCAAACCTTGGCGGGCACCTTCACTTAGCAATTTGAAAACTTCTGCTTTGGCTCCCACATCAATACCACGGCTTGGCTCATCCAGTATAAAAACGTCCGGGTTGGTCGCTAGCATTTTACCAATAACGACTTTCTGCTGATTACCGCCCGATAATGAGCCGATATCCGCCTCTCCACCGTCTGTTTTGATATGCACTTTATCGATAGCGGAGGCAATCATTCCTTTCTCTAAACCGGAGGAAGTTATCCCTTTGCGGGTGAATGTATTGATGCTCGCTAGCGATAAATTTCGTCCTACTGACAATGTGGGCACCAACCCATCTCGCTGGCGGTCTTCGGGTACCAGTACTAGCCCTCTCTGGATTCGCTGCGCAATAGTGAAGTGCGATACATCCTTTGACTGAAGCAGGATCTCTCCCCCAGCCTGACGCACCCGCCCGGCGACACACTCCAATAGCTCCGTTCTTCCAGCGCCCATCAGTCCATAAATGCAGACGATCTCACCGGCACGCACATCAAGTGAAAAGTCGTCAACGACATAGCGACCCGCGACGTTGTCGTCACTCACGTAAAGATGTTGAATAGATAGCGCTATATCACCCTGCTCATACCCCATTGGCGGTGAGCCAAGGTCGAAGCTATCCCCCACCATATGCCTTACGATCCACTGAAGATCGACGTCCCTGCGTGGGGCATAAGCGGTCATGGCTCCATCGCGCAGCACCACGGCGTGATCCGTGATCTGAAGTGCTTCTTCCAAATGGTGAGAAATATAAACAATCGAGACCCCTCTGCTCTTGAGATCCCTGACCACCTTGAATAGCGTCTCGACTTCTGAGGCGCTCAATGCCGATGTCGGCTCGTCCATAATCAGAATACGAGAGTTTTTGGATAGCGCTCTGGCGATTTCAACGATTTGCTGTTGACCCACTCGGAGATCTTCGACGGGCGTCAGCGGGTTGATCGGTTCGCCCAACTCTTCCATCAACCGTTCAGTCTGACGCGCCTCCTCGTTATAGTCGACGCTACCTTTTCCGTTAGTAAGTTCACGCCCCATGAAAATGTTGTCGCGCACATTCAGGTTGGGTGCCAGGCTCAACTCCTGATGAATGATAGTAATACCCAGCGCTTCCGCATCTGACGGTGAGGAAAAGCGTACGCTTTCGCCTTCCAAAATAATCTCGCCTGCGGTCTGAGGAATGACGCCAGACAAAATTTTCATCAGCGTGGATTTTCCCGCCCCATTTTCACCAAAGAGTGTCGTCACTTGTCCTCGATGTATATCGAAGTTGACTTCTTTGAGGGCTTGTACGGCACCGAAACGTTTTTCGATATTGCGTGCTGAAAGAATCACTTCAAGTGAAATCGTCTCCACGCTCGGTCGTTGGTCATTGTGCATCGCCATTCCTCATTCGCTGATCGCTATACTCACGGGAGTAATTAGCCAGTTTTCAGGATTGATCATGTTAAAGGAGCCAACTACTTCCAACGTCTTGCCTGTTAAATCCTGACCATCAATCTCCGAAAGTACTTGACGCTTCATTTCTTTATTTAATGCGGCGCCTGCATCTTGATATTCAATTTGATTGGTGAAATCACTAAATTCAATTTCGCCGGTTGTATCCCGGAGTGTCGTGCCGTTAACCGCCGAACCTGCCTGGAATCGCACAACCACATCATCAGGCATATCAGCAATATCCACGGTGTAGATGCCCGATGCTTCTTCTACGACCTCTCCTGTAAATTTGACTGGTATAATATGACCGACGCCAGAAGAAACACCATATTTCTCACCTGCCTCACTTGCACTTTGAAGGGCGTCGGGAGCCAGTGTTGATGCATCGACGGCGTTAGTCTCGACATATTCTTTAATACCTGGAAAGTTATCTTTCGCAAATTGCTCTGGCGAAAAACCTATTTCACTCTCGAGTTCATCCAGGCTCAGCACCTTGGTGTCAAATGCCATTAATAAAACAAGTGCGATGGCAAAAGCAGCCGGCACGAAGACTCTTATACGTTTATTACTGGGCACCGAATTTAATGTCATCGACATAAACACTCCGGTTATCATTGTATTTATAAATAAATAGCTTTCTTCGCCTACTGATCGCCAGGTATAAGCACAACCTTTAACGCGTCAGGGTCATTGCGCATTAGATCCAGCCCTTGATGAAATTTATCCAATGGAAGCTTATGCGTAACAACGTGGTCCGTTGGAAAATCACCATTACCAATACCTTCGATCACAAGCGGATAGCAATAAGGGCCTAGATGCGCACCCAATATATCCAGCTCCTTGCGATCACTGATAATGCTCCAATCAACCGTCACAGGTTCTTTGAATACGCTGAACTCGACAAAACGGCCAAGTTTACGAATCATATAAAGACCTTGCTCTACCGACTGAACAGCGCCAGTGGCCTCAATATAGATATCGCAGCCATAGCCCTCCGTAATACTTTTCACGTAGTCAACAACATCAACTTCAGCAGGATTCAGAACGATATCAGCACCAAACTCTTTAGCAAGTTCCAACCGCTTATTGTTGAGGTCCAGGACCACTAATTTGGAAGGCCCGGACTTCTTGATTGCACCGATCATTCCTAACCCAAGAGTTCCTGCACCGGATAGCACAACGACATCGCCAAGTTCCACCTGCGCACGCTTAACGGCATGTAGTGAACAAGCATAGGGCTCAACAAGCACCGCTTTTTCCATCGGAATTTCATCAGGCAGCTTGTGGTTTATAGCCTCTTTGGGAAAGACCATATATTCAGCCATGCCTCCATTCACATTGTGCTGGAAGCCATATACATCGTGTTTCTCACACATCCAGTACTGACCACGATTGCAAAATCGGCATTCCCAGCAAGGCACAATCTGCTCAGAAATGACACGATCACCAATTTCAATACCTTTTACACCCTCTCCCAGCGCCATCACATGACCTATAAATTCATGCCCGGGAATCATTGGCGCCTTGATATACGCAGGCTGGGTCTCATCTCCCCAAAAGCTAGGCGCACCCTCGTATGCCTTTAAATCACCTGCACAGATGCCACATGCTTCGACCTTAATCAGCACTTCACCCTTTTCAGCCTTGGGCACAGCCACCTCTTCAAGGCGATAATCACCAGGAGCGTAGGCTACGACGGCTTGCATGGTCATGGGTAATTCGGTGTGATTGTTGTTATCGGCGTTACGCATTGCTCACTCCTAATGTCTCTCGTGTTGTCTTCCTATCCACGCTCGCGTTACAAAAGATCTCATAGTGTACATATGAATTAAGTACTTTCAGGATAGCTTAGTCAATCCACAATGTAAGCTTTCATTCTTATACTTTAGACTAAAAAAATAAGTGCATGATTTTTATTTAAAAAAACTTACAATGGAAAAACCTCTCATTTTTTCAGGGGAAATAAAGATAAAATAAAATATTTTATCTGGTCACGTGACGATCAAATGTTCATTCGCTGGCAGCAACGATAAGTTGCCCACACAATAAACTTGGCATGCCAAAGAATGGGCATGCCTGAGGAAATGATGGGTGAATCAGAGGAGTGAAAGCTGTGCTCGAGTGGCCTAGTAAGCGCTCAGCGCTTGGGATCAAATTAAGGGCACCAAATATCAAATCATGAGCACAACATCACGCTCGCGCCTCTCCACCCTGTGTGGCCTCATCGAGACGCAGGATGGTGTGCGCATTGGTCACGCTCGTCGCCAATGTATCGATAACCCCCGTACGAAGCGCGCCCAATATACCGACAGCTTTAGTGTTCTCACTGGCGATAGCGATAACATCAGGAATACGCGTGAGATCCTGAATATTGAGCCCCACCACGCGCCCCTGCATCTGCGTAGCCGAGGGCTGCCCATGAATATCGATAAAGTCATAGCCCATCATGTCGCCCACTGTTCCAGAGAGCCGTGCTTCAGCAATCTCCTGTGCTGAAAACCACCCCATACGCACCATATTGCTATCTTCACTGACGTCGCCGACACCAATCAATGCAGTATCCGCGCGGCGGGCACGGTCTAACGTCTGCCTGACGGTGGAGTTTTCATACAGTGCGTCCCTTACCTCTCCGTTCTGCACCAGCGCAGGGGCATAGAGGGTCTCACTATCACCACCAAATCGACTCGCCAAGCGCCGACAAATATGATCGGGGTTCATATGCTCCCCCGCACGTAGCGACCCCCCAATCGCGCATACAAAAGAAACCTTCAATGACTCTGCCTGAAAAACGTTATCCGCCACAGCGGCAACATTGCGCCCCATGCCAACGGCGACGATCTGGCCGTCCGTCAAACTGCGCGAAAGATGGTCAGCTACCAGACTCGCGACTCCCGAGCGCTGTATATCAGGGTCAGAATTATCCAGAGCAATCAGCGCTCGTTTCAGGCCAAAGCGTCGTTTTAGCTCCTGCTCAATCTCGACACTAACAGCGGGATGTAGGCGCACCCGAACATCCACAATTCCTTCTGCCTGCGCTCGCTTGAGCAGTCGCCCTACTCGGACACGCGAATGGCCAAGCCGGTTAGCAATCGCTTCTTGCGTCTCCCCCTGCACATAGTAGAGAGTTGAAATCTCTGTCATTAAGTCAATATCTGCAGCGTCTTGACCATTCATCCTCAGCATCCAGGCGTTGTTGAAGAGCATCTAGGAAGGCTCAAAAACGAGACTCTAAAAACCCAAGATTGGGTCTCGCATGTGCGCGTATAATGTCAGCTTGTTTCACACTTTTTCAACACGGGGATCAAAGCCTGAATAATCAGCGCGAGCGAAACGGAGCCTGCATCAGGTGTGCCTAGACTTTTTTCAGCCAATGGGCGCGCACGCCCCACCCTCGGGAGCAGCTTTGCCGTCGCTTCAGCCGCCTCGTTGGCTGCTTGTGCCGCGGCCTCCCAGCAATCCCCCACACCCTTACCCTTCTCAACTTCCCTGGATAAAGCATCGGCAACAGGGACCAGCACATCGACTAACGTTTTGTCACCCAGCTCAGCTTTGCCGAATGCCATTACCTGCTGACGCGCAGCCACCACGCCAGCAGCAATACGCTGACTTGAAAGTGGCCTCTCATTGCCAAGCGACTCACCAATCGCTTTTAAGATAACCCGCCAGATAGCACCGGAGGTGCCACCCGCTTTGTCCGACCACCGCTGACCAGCCCACTGCAGCACCGTCTCAGCACCCGCGCCTCCATCAAGCGCTTGGTTAGCAGCCTCAAGCGCAGCCCTGCTGCCGCGCTGCATGCCAATACCATGATCACCATCACCCGCGACAGCATCAATTTGGCCCAACAAATCGCAATTTTCATCGACCGTCTTGTAAAGCATGGCTAGCGCTTCGACGACGCCCTGCGCTAATTTTCGCGATGCATTGCTTGCTTCAGGAATCTCATCTTGAACAACCACCTCTACCTCAGCCGGATCCAGCGCTTGCGCAGGCTCAATGCTGCCTTTTCGATAGCCTGCCGCATCCGCAGCAGCGGTCCATAGAGGTTCCATGTCGTTATCAAGCCAGAACAGCGTCAGCGACACCCCGGCCATATCAAGGCTTGTTACCAGCTCCCCAACATCGGGCTCCACAATGGTTACTCCAGCCCTCTGCAACAACTCATCAACCTTGCGGTAAATAACGAACAACTCTTCATACTTAACGGTACCCAAGCCATTGAGAATCGGTGCCACCCGAGCCCCTTTGATAGCAATACCCTCAGGAACTTCTGCCAGCAACCGGGTGACGAGCACCTCTGCCAACCCGTCTGCCGTAGGTATATCAGTCTCACTAATCCCAGGCTCCCCATGAATTCCCAGCCCGATAGCCATCCTGCCTTCGGGCACATGAAAGAGCGAATCGGCTGCCCCTGGTAACGTGCATCCCTCAAACGCCACCCCAAAAGAGCGCGTGCAGCGGTTTGCTTCCTTTGCTACTTGAACCACGTCTCCCAGTGATAAGCCATTTTCTGCGGCAGCGGCAGCGGCCTTGAAAACTGTTAGATCGCCGGCGATGCCACGGCGCTTATCAAATTCCTCTAATGGCGCACTGGCAACATCATCGGTGACTAATACAATTTCACAGGGAATGCCTTCAGCGATTAGCCGCTCACGCGCCTCACCAAAATGCAGCACATCACCCGCATAATTACCAAAGGAAAGCAGCACCCCGGCGCCGTTATTGGCCGCCTTCGCCACGGAATAAACCTGCTGGGATGAAGGCGAGCAAAACAGGTTGCCCATGACGGCTCCATGGGCCAAGCCTTGCCCAACCAATCCCGCAAACGTTGGGTAATGGCCACTCCCTCCGCCAATTACAACCGCAACCGTACCTGGCTTGCTGCGTGTGCTGCGTATTACGCCGCCCGGCACGGCCATCAGCTTATCGCGATTAGCAGCTACCAATCCTAAACGGGCCTCTTCAGGAAAATTACTCGGGTCATTAAATAGGCGTGTCATTGTTATATCCTCCAAAGCGAGGACAAACTGCGTTATCACAGCTTGCATTGTTATTAATGTGTGGTTATTGATCAGCGTCGACGAATACCAGCGACTGATGCTTACTAAGTATTCTGTCGAGACTCATACTCTGCAATCCTTGCTATTTTCAGCTCGGAGGGCCCACCAGAAAAAGCACTGCCTAGAAAGGTTGATACAATTGACTTAGCCAATTCTGGCCCGACCACCCTGGCCCCTAGCGTGACAATCTGCGCGTTATTACTAGTGCGCGCCTTTGCTGCTGAGTAAGTATCGTGCGCCTGCGCGGCCCGTATACCAGGTACTTTATTGGCGGAGATGGCCACTCCTATACCCGTCCCACACACCAATACCGCACGATCAAAATGCCCATCCTTAATGGCCGTAGCAACCTCAAAGGCAACATCGGGATACAGCACTGGCTCGGCATTAAAAGTGCCAAAATCTTCGACCTCATAGCCTAGCTCACGGATATAGCTAATGAGAATCTCTTTCAGGTCGTAAGCGGCCTCATCACCGCCAATCGCGACTTTGAGAGAAGGCGTCGCACTAGGCATTTATGATCTCCCTTTCCAGATAATAGATACACGAGCGACTCATACGATGAATATCAAGGCACAGCTACAAGTCGCCTGCTGACGACATTCAATTTATCACCAATCGTTCATTTGTAAATGATACGCTCATAAGATCACTCCACCACTTTTTATTTAAAGGCAGGCAAATAAAACAAAAAAAGACGTAAATAGCTAAATTTTAATGGAAAAATATCCGAAAACTTTAATAAACAAACAACTCTATACTTTTGTAGCATGCCGTAAAATCTCAAAAACCACCCACATGATTTGACCATATTGCCTAAAATAGGCAATCATTTGATCACTTAACGTTCATTTTATAGGAGGCAGGCAATGTCGCTTCTGGATGGATTACGCGAACACTCACTGGTGGTGGCCGACACGGGCGACTTGGATGCCATAAAGCGCTATCAACCACAGGACGCTACCACTAACCCCTCTTTGATTCTCAAGGCCTTCGAACTACCTCGTTACCAAGAGATGATCGATAGAGTGCTTGCTGAATCAAGTCGTGATGAGAGCGACCCGAGCCGGATAGTTGACCAACTTTCGGTTGCTATCGGCGGGCAAATTTCCAACGTGATCCCTGGACGAATATCAACAGAAGTGTCCGCACACCTCTCTTTTGACACCCAAGCCAGTATCCACAAGGCCTACGAGTTGATTGAGCGCTACGAAAAACTGGGGATTAACCGCAACCGTGTGTTGATCAAACTCGCGTCTACCTGGGAGGGGATCCGTGCGGCTGAGCAACTAGAGCGCGAGGGGATCAACTGCAACTTGACGCTCTTGTTCAGCGATGCTCAGGCGCAGGCCTGCTTTGATGTAGGGGTGTATCTGATCTCGCCCTTCGTTGGCCGCGTTAGCGATTGGTACCAAAAGACAACAGGTAAGCAATTCACACCAGAAGAAGACCCTGGCGTGCTATTTGTAAAGGGCATCTGCGAGAGGGCTGCCGCGGGTAGTTACGACACAGTCGTTATGGGGGCAAGTTTTCGTACCACCGATCAGGTCTTGGCGTTGGCGGGCTGCCATCGCCTGACCATCTCTCCCGCACTGCTAGAGCAGCTTGATAGCATGGAGGGAGAGGCGGCCTCCAAAATCCAACAGACATCCGTCACCCATGAACCATCCACACCGCTATCAGAAGCTGGTTTTCGTTGGCAGCACAACCAAGATGCCATGGCCAACGAGATGTTGGCTGACGGGATCCGACGCTTCGCCAGCGACCAACAAACATTAGAGTCGCTTATCACGCAACGCCTGGCTGCTCGCGCCTAACGACACGCCACTCAATATAACAACCAACAACCAACAACCAACAACCAACAACCAACAACCAACAACCAACAACAACCAAGGTATCACTGATATGAATAGCCGTTTTGAGCTGGCCAATGCCATTCGCGCCCTTTCCATGGATGCTGTTCAGAAGGCCAAATCAGGCCATCCTGGCGCCCCCATGGGGATGGCGGATATTGCCGAGGTGCTATGGAATGATCACCTCAAGCACAACCCCGACGACCCTAAATGGGCCGATCGCGATCGGTTCGTGCTGTCGAATGGGCACGGGTCCATGCTGCTCTACTCGCTGCTGCACCTGACCGGCTACGAACTCAGCCTGGAACAGCTGCAAAATTTTCGCCAGTTGCACTCGCCCACCGCTGGCCACCCAGAATATGGCTATGCGCCGGGTATTGAAACCACCACGGGTCCGCTGGGCCAGGGGTTCGCTAACGCCGTGGGGTTCGCGATCGCTGAGAGAACCTTGGCGGCCCAGTTTAACCGTCCCGGTCATACCATCGTGGATCACCATACGTGGTGTTTCCTGGGGGATGGCTGTTTGATGGAGGGCATCTCCCACGAAGCGGCGTCACTCGCGGGCACCCAACAGCTGGGCAAGTTGATCGCGCTGTACGATGACAACGGCATCTCTATCGATGGCGAAGTGGAAGGCTGGTTTACTGACGACACCGCCAAGCGCTTCGAAGCTTACGGCTGGCATGTAGTGCCTAAGGTTGATGGCCATAACCCCGAAGAGATTCAGGCCGCCATTGAACTGGCCAAGAGCCACGCTGATAAGCCCAGTTTACTTATCTGTAAGACCGTGATTGGGTTTGGCGCACCCAACAAGCAAGGCAAAGAGGAAGCGCACGGGGCGCCGCTGGGTGATGACGAAGTGGCCGCCGCACGTAAGCAGCTTGACTGGCCCCACGCGCCGTTCCACGTACCTGAACCGATTTATTCTGCCTGGGACGCCCGCAAGGCCGGCAATGCCCGCCAGCAGGAATGGGAAGCCCGCTTTGCCCGCTATGCTGACGCCTTCCCCGCCGAGGCACGCGAATTCACTCGCCGCATGAAGGCGCAGTTACCTGCCGAACTACCCACCGAAGCCTTAATTGAACAGGCCCAAGAGAAAGGCGATAGCATTGCGTCGCGCAAGGCCTCGTTTGAAGTGCTGAACGTGATTGGTCCGCAAATGCCTGAACTGTTGGGCGGTAGTGCCGACCTGGCCCCGTCGAACCTGACGTTCTGGAAAGGCGCCAAAGCCATTACGCCCGAAGACGCCGATGGCAACTACCTGCACTACGGCGTACGCGAGTTTGGCATGGGGGCGATCATGAACGGCATCGGCCTGCACGGTGGGTTTGTGCCTTACGGGGCCACCTTCCTGATTTTCATGGAGTACATGCGTAATGCTGTACGCATGGCATCGCTGATGGGGCAGCAGGCGATTTACGTCTTCACCCATGATTCCATTGGCCTTGGTGAGGATGGCCCGACTCACCAACCGATCGAGCAACTCACCAGCCTGCGCACCACGCCTAATCTGAATACATGGCGGCCCTGCGATGCCGTGGAAACGGCCGCCTCCTGGGATGCCGCGATTAAACGTCATTCCGGCCCCACGGCGCTGGTACTTTCGCGCCAGACGCTGCCGCACCAGCCGCGTACCAAAACGCAGTTGGCGGCGATTCAGTGCGGCGGCTACGTACTCAAGGATAGTGAGGCAACGCCCGAGCTGATCCTGATTGCCACTGGCTCAGAAGTTTCGCTGGCGATGGACGCCGCAGCCGAGCTCGAACAGCAAGGTAAAGCCGTCCGCGTGGTCTCTATGCCATCGGCCTACCGCTTTAACGGGCAAGATGCGGCGTATCGTGAAAGCGTGTTGCCAAGCACTGTCACCAAGCGTATCGCCATTGAAGCAGGCCATGCCGACTACTGGTACAAATACGTGGGGCTTGAGGGCCGCGTGATCGGCATGACGACGTTTGGCGAGTCAGCCCCGGCGGGCGACCTGTTCAAGCATTTTGGGTTTACCGTCGAGAATGTCGTCAAACAGGCTAATGAGCTACTCGGATAAGCCTTAAAAAAAGCATTACAACAGCTCAACCTGGCTCCTTGCGTTGCTATAAAACAAAAGGAGCCTATTGACTGGGTCAGTAAGGCTGAGGAATTTCTCCATCATCGTCGTCGTCATCGCGCATGCGCGCCTGGCGCTCGGCCTCTTCCTCTTTAGCGTCGTCGATCACTTCCATGAGTTCATCGACGTCGGCAATGTGGGTATCAAAGTCGAAGTGGCCGGTCAGTTGGCTGTCAGGGTGTAGTTCGCCGGATTCGTACAGCGCCCACATTTCCTTGCCGTACTGGGTGTCGAGAAGCGCTGGCGCGTACTTACCAAAATAGTCGCGCATGTTATCGACATCGCGGTAAAGCATTGCCGCGGCGCTGTTGTTGCCGGCAGCGTCAACGGCCTGGGGTAAATCGATAATCACCGGGCCGGAGGCATCAACCAGCACGTTAAATTCCGACAAGTCACCGTGAATCAAACCCGCGCACAGCATACGTACCACGTCTTGGATGACTTTCGCGTAGTAGGCTTCAGCCTGTTCCGGCGTCAAGGTGACTTCGTCCAAGCGCGGGGCTACGTTTCCATCGGCGTCGGTGATCATTTCCATCAGCAGTACGCCATCGACAAAGCCGTGAGGCTCGGGTACCCGCACCCCTGCTGAGGCCAGCCGGTAGAGCGCATCGACTTCCGCATTTAGCCACGCCTGCTCCTGCTCTTTTTGACCATAGCGGGTCTTCTTGGCCATTGCTCTGGCGCGGCGAGTATTACGCTCTTTACGCCCTTCCTGGTATTGCACCGCTTGTTTAAAGCTGCGCTGCTTGGCTTCTTTAAAGACTTTGGCGCAGCGTTCTTCATCACCGCAGCGCACCACGTAGACCTGGGCTTCCTTACCGCTCATCAATTGCATTAGCACTTCGTCGATCATGCCATCATCGACCAAGGGCTGTAATCGTTTAGGGATTTTCATGGGTCGCTGCGTTGGCTCCTTTTTAATTCACGCTTAATAGCGAATGCGACGAACGCGAAAGGCTCGCCCTTTTAATTTATCACGCTCGAGCTTTGCCTGTGCGTGCTGAACCCTATCGCTCGCCACCGCCACGTAGGCGCTACGGGCAAGCACTTTTATCTTGCCCACCTGATCGCCGCGCAAGCCACCTTCGCTGGTCAGTGCGCCCAGAATATCGCCCGGCCGTAACTTGTCTTTCTTGCCACCTGCCAGCTGCAGGGTGGCCATGGGCGGCTCAAACGGTGTGGTATTGGATGCCTTGGGCAGTGGCTCAGTGGCCAGCGATGCCCCCAACACGTCGGCTAAACGTTCCAGGCGATAGGCTTCCTGGGGCGTCACCAGGGTGCAGGCAATGCCGCTCGCCCCGGCTCGCCCGGTGCGGCCAACACGGTGAACGTGAACATCCAGCTCACGGGCAATTTGGTAGTTGAAGACGGCATCCAACTGGGCAATATCCAGCCCCCGGGCCGCTACGTCAGTGGCCACTAAAATAGACGCGCTTTGGTTGGCAAACAGCACCAGAATGCGGTCGCGGTCTTTCTGCTCTAAACCACCGTGGAGCGCCACGGCGCTAAAGCCGGCGTCGACCAGTTGGTCCGCTACCGCCTGGGTTTCCCGCTTGGTATTGCAAAACACCACGCTGGTGGTTGGCCGGTTTACTAACAGCAACTGTTGAAGTGCGGCAAAACGGGCGGCTTCGTTGGCAACCATATAAAAATGCTGGTCGATGGTGGTGGCATCGTGGGTTTCGGCCACTTTGACCGTCACCGGGTCGTGCATCACACCGCGCGTCATCGCCGCCAGGCCGCCCGACGCTTGTTCATCGGGGAAGGTCGCGCTAAACAGCAGCGTTTGGCGGTCGGCCGGGGTGTCGGCAATAATGGCGTCAATGGTGTCCTGAAAGCCCATATCCAGCATACGGTCGGCTTCATCCAGCACCAGGGTAGCCAGAGAGCCCAGCGTCAGCGAGCCTTTGCGCAGATGCTCTTCAATGCGTCCCGGCGTGCCCACGACAAGATGCGCGCCGTGATCCAATGATGAAAGCTGTGGCCCCAGCGGTGCGCCACCGCATAACGTGAGGATTTTTACGTTTGGCATTCCCCGGGCCAGGCGGCGTAACTCCTCAGCCACTTGGTCGGCCAACTCCCGCGTGGGGCACAGCACCAGCCCCTGAACCGCATAGGCGTCAACGCGCAATCCGGCCAGCAACGCCAGACCAAAGGCGGCTGTTTTACCCGAGCCGGTTTTGGCTTGGGCCATCACATCACGGCCTGACAACATGGGTGGGAGGCTTTGCGCCTGAACCGGCGTCATGTGGTGATAACCAAGGGAGTCGAGATTACTGGCAAGTGCGCTCGGCAACGCCAGTGAAGCAAAAGAAGTGTCTGACACAGAAAATTCCTGAAGGGGCGAAAATACTCAGCTAAGCATGAGCGGCCTTAATAACTCGCACCATACCAGAAAGCACCCCATCACGCGCTGTTGTCAAACCGCAATAGGTGCTAGTTGCGCCTGGCTAAGTGACAGCAGATCTTGGGGCGATAGTTCAATTTCAAGACCTCGCCGACCTGCGCTGACATACAGCGTAGCAAAGCCTTCGGCAGAGGCATCCAGAAAAGTGGCTAAACGTTTTTTTTGGCCCAGCGGGCTGACACCGCCCAGTACATATCCCGTGGCACGCTCCACCTCGTCAGGATTAGCCATGGCAGCTTTTTTAGCCCCCGCCGCCTTGGCGATCTGTTTTAAGTTTAGCTGCCCTGTGACCGGCACAATGCCTACCGCCAGTTGCTTGCCATCTAACGTCACAACTAGGGTTTTAAATACTTGCTCGGCGGCAACACCCAGCTTTTCAGCCGCTTCCAGACCGTAGGACTCGGCCGATGCATCGTGTTGATATTCGTGGACCTGAAACCCAATGCCTGCATGTTTTGCACTATTAATCGCTGGTGTCATGGAGCAGTCTCTGGATAAAGCCGATCGAGTGGAAAGCCATTGGCTGGCTGCTAAGCTTAATAGCGCGATAGACCAAAGGAAGTCAACCGACAGGAGTCATATATGCCAGCCAAGTCAAAAGCACAGCAAAAAGCCGCCGGTGCCGCACTCTCCGCCAAACGCGGTGAAACCAAGCCCAGCGAACTCGTCGGCGCCTCCAAGGAAATGTACGACTCCATGGACGAGGATGAGCTGGAGGAAATGGCCGGCACAAAGCGTAAGGGCAAGCCGCAGAAGAAAGACAGTTAATCACTTTCATGAAACAACAACGCCAGCATATCGAAGCTGGCGCTGTTGGATATTGCCTAGCGAGCGGCTACCGTTGGCAAGGCACTACCTTACACAGGGTATCGTTTGGCCATCAAAGGTACTCGCGCAGCGTTGAAATAGATTTAGTGGAAAAAATCGCCAATGCCTTCCACGCTATTAAAAAGCGCTAAATAAGGAGGTACCAGAACACGCCATCTTAACGACACAGGCAAGTGTCATTAGGACGTAAGACGCACCTGCCAGTGTCGATGTTGCCGTCAACCACGGAGTGAATGCCACGATGGTACGACTCGATAAGAAAGCAACTAGGCTTTACGTGCTGGACACCAATGTCCTGATTCATGACCCCGCCGCGCTCTACCACTTTGACGAGCACGATGTCGTTATCCCCATGACCGTGTTAGAGGAGCTAGACAAGCACAAAAACGGTATTCGCGAAATTGCCCGCACGGCCCGCCAGATCAGCCGTACACTCTCGGATTTAACCAGCCAGGTAACGTTCGACGAAATTCAGCAAGGCATCCCGATCCCGCGCATTACCGGCGAATCCGGCCGCCTACACTTTCTTTGCTATAACGACCTTCAGTCCTTTAGCTCTCTGGAAGACAGCCCTGACAACCGCATTCTGGCGGAAACCTGCCGACTTCGCGACGAGCGTCCCGATGCGTCGGTCATTCTGATTACCAAAGATATCAACCTGCGCGTAAAGGCGGCGGCGCTAAAGGTTCCCGTCGAGGATTACCTGAATGACCGGGCGTTTGACGATAGCGACGCCATGATTGAAGGCGCCCAAGTCTACACCTCAGCAGGCCAACACGGCGCTTCGCTTTGGGAAGCACTGAATGTGGACGTGACCGTCGAGCGAATCGACCATCACACTTTTTATCAACTAAGTGGCGACATGCCACGCCACTGGCATGTGGGCATGCTGGTATCGGATAGCGAAAACGGCGCCGAGTTTGAGGCCATTATCCGCGAACTTTCGCCGTCATCGGCACGCCTGCAGCTGCTGACTAACTATCGCCACCATGCGGGTGTCTGGGGGGTCCATGCCCACGACAGCCGGCAAAACTTCACCCTTAACCTACTGATGGATCCAGAGATAGACCTTGTCACCATCGCGGGTAACGCCGGAACCGGTAAAACCTTTATGACGCTGGCTGCTGCATTTCAGCAAACCCTCGACCAAAAGCAGTTCGAGCGCATTGTGTTCACCCGCGCGCCTATTCCCATGGGCGAAGATATCGGCTTTCTACCCGGCACCGAGGAGGAAAAAATGTCGCCGTGGATGGGCGCTTTCCACGACAACATGGATAACCTGTTGCGCAATGACGAAGGCGAGTCCACCTGGGATAACGGTGCCACGCGCCAGTTGATTGGGTCACGAGTGCAGATCCGCGCGCCGAGCTTTATGCGCGGCCGCACCCTCAATGATACCTTCCTGATCATCGACGAGGCGCAAAACTTCACCCCCAAACAGCTAAAATCTCTGGTCACGCGGGCCGGGCGCAATACCAAAATCGTCTGCCTGGGTAACGTCGGGCAGATCGACACCCCTTACCTGACCGCTAATACCTGCGGCATGGCCGCCGTGGTGGAGCGGTTCCGCGACTGGCCACATGCTGGGCATATCACGCTGAAAAGCGTCGAGCGTTCGCGTCTGGCATTGGCCGCCGAAGAGCTTCTTTAACCCCCTCACTTCCAGCCTGCCTCCCGCCCAACGGCGGGGGCAGCCCTTTAGTCACGGCGAGGCTCGTCTGACGGGGGCAAGGTATCATCCTGCTCGTGCCAGGGATGCTGACGGCCCAGGGTGTCGGCGGCATAGGCTTCGCGCTGACCCAACGGGCGGTCCTCTCCCACCGTAGTGTCTTGGCGCGTCTGTCGCTCCAGTTCGCAGTTAATCTCTGCGCCCAGCAACACCACAAACGCCGACAGCAAAAACCAAAACATTAACACCACCACGGCGCCTAAGGAGCCGTACAGCTCGCTAAAGTTGGAAAAATAGCGTACGTATAGTGATAACCCACCCGAGCCCAGTAACCAAAAAAGCGTGGCTACCATCGTACCGACGCTTAGCCACTCCCATTTGGCCGAGCGCCGATAGGGAGCAAAGCGGTAAAGCAGCGCTATCACAGCACTCATCATCACCAACAGCGCAGGCCAGCGCATAAAATCGATCACCCGATCAAAGGGCGAAACGACAGCCAATGCATCCACCAGCATCGGCACTAGTGCAATAAACCCCAGGCTTAGCAGGGTCATGATGATCAGGCCAAGGGTCATCGTCGTGACGAGCACGGCTAACTGCCAAACGTTGCGCCGCTCACGCTCGCCGTAAACCACGTTGAGCCCCACAATCAGGCCACTGACGCCTTTGGAGGCAATAAACATGGCCACTAGCAAACCCACTAAGGCGCCGATTTCATTGCTGGAATCAACGCTATCCACCACGTCCTGAGCCTGCTCGTCGATGAGCTTGGCGGCTTCAGGTGGCATCAATCGGATAAGGCTATAGAGCTGCTGACTGGCTTCGTAGGGATCAAAAAATAGTCCCCAAATGGAGATCACCGCCGCAATGGTAGGAAACAACGCCAGCAAGGCATAGAAGGCAACACCTGCCGCCAATAACATAATACGGTCACGGCGGGCCGACCGCACAACGCGCCAGACAATATCGTGCCATCCCGTTTTGGGGATTTCATGGGGGAGCTCGGCTTGGCGGCCACGTGTGAGTTTACTCATCGTACTGTCCTTGCAGTCGTATCATCGAGCGCCCTCCCACATTAGTAACGCCGCAAGTAATACGGCAAGCACCATCATCAAACCACTGGCATGGTGACGCATCCAATGCTCCGCGCCCGACAGGCGCGTCAGATGATCCATGAAAGCACTCTCGGTTCTTTGCGAAGCTACCACGCTCGACGCCTTCAACTCGCCACACCAGCGGCTAAAGCGGCGTATGGGTAACAACGCCTTGCCGATGACACCGGCGTATAGCCACCACAGGTCACCCGCGGGCGGTACTTTACTTTTACGCTGTCGCAACAATATCCACCCAATGGCTGTTAACGCAACGCCCACGGGTAGCGGCCACATAATACCCAGCCACTTTTTAATGGGCGGGATGCCAACGCTATCAGCAGGAAGCGGCAGCCACAGGGGCGTGGTTAATGCGAACGCGATACCCAATAACCAAGCCCCCCACTGCCAGCGATTGCTTCCCCCTGACTCACGCTGCTGCCACTGTCGCCAAAGTGCAACGCTGACCAGCGCGGCAGTCCCAACGGCAGCCCAGCCGAGAAGCTTGATCAGCGTTCCATGATGCATCTCGTCAAGCGGGCTTTTGACTCCCCACTTGCTTATCAGCCCCGCCGCGATGGCACCTGTAAGTGATACCCCTGGCAGTGCCAGCAGCATCCAAACGAGCGGCAGCGGCCAACGTGGCAGATGTTCACTAATACTAGTGCCCATAAACAACGTGCCTTTGGCAAGCGCATGGTGGGCGGCAAACAGCACCACCCCTGGCCACAACAGTGACCAAACGTCCGGGGCAGCCAACCCCATGGCCACCAGCGCCGTTAGCATGCCCATTTGACTGATGCTGGAATAGGCCAATACCGCTTTGGGGTGGCGCTGGAATACGCCGTAGAGCGCTGCTAAATAGGCGGCTGCAAGTCCTGCGGCCAACATTATATGTCCAAATTGGGTGAGAGCTGCTGGCATCTGTTGGTCGCCTAATGGCAGTACACTTATCCACCCAAGCAAGCCCGCTTTTATCATTGCGCCGCTCAGTACTGCGCTTGCAGGGGCAGGGGCCACCGGATGCGCTAGCGGCAACCACACATGCAGGCCAATAACGCCCGCCTTTACGCCAAACCCCAGCCATAGCACCGCAGCCATCCAGGCGCCCTGTTCAGCCGCCAAAATCCCATCGCGCACGCCTTGCAGAGTGAGCGTTTCCGCTTCGCCCGCGGCCCATAGAAAACCGCCTATCACCAGCCCTTCCCCGATGATCGCTAAAATGAGGTACACCCGGGCCCCCAGACGAGCCTGCTCGGTGCCGCTGTGCACCACTAAGGCGTAAGCAGCAAATGTCATCAGCGCAAAGCCTAGATAAAAACTGGCGATATCCTGTGCCACGATCAGAATCACATTGCCGAGTAGGGTCAACGGCCACAGCAGCGATAAACGTACCAACCGGTAGCGAGCAGATTGATCACCGCTTTGAGCGCGCGCCTGCTCAGCGGCGAAATACCCTCTGGCATGCACGGCTGCCAAACTCCATAGCAGGGCAGTGAAGGCCAGCCACGGACGGGTAAGTGAGTTCAACTCCCATTGTCCCCCCAACATCCAGACATCAACACTCCATTGGGCCTCTCCAGCGAAGGCTAACAACACCGCTGGCCAGGCAGCGCTCAGCCACAGCAGCGGAAAGTAGCGCCGTGTCACAGCGGGTGTCCGGTAAACCTGCCAAACCACCGCCCCAGCCACACCCAGCGGCCAGAGCATGGTCAGCGCCAACAGCAGCGTCATCATGGCAGATACTCCCCGTTGGCGACGCGGGTCGCCCAGTCCAACGGGCTAAACGGCATGCCTGCCAACAACCCTGCCCCCAGGCTCGCCAGGGCGGTAAACACCATGGGCCAAAGCAGCCATGCATTGGTTTCAAAACGCCCTAAGTGCTGCTCATCCGGCCAGTGACCTTTGCCATGCGCCGGGCCTAAACGGAACCAAAGGCGGTGCAAAATCGGCAAAAAATACATCGCGTTGAGCGTACTGCTCGCTACCAGAACGGCGACCACCCAGTACATTTCAGCCTGGATGGCGCCGACCCCGAGATACCACTTGGTAATAAACCCCGCCACCGGTGGCAACCCGATCATGCCCAGCGCCCCAACGGTAAACGCAAGACTGGTGAGCGGCATGCGCCGCCCTGCCCCGTCCAAGTCGTCAATGCGATGGATGCCCAGTTCTTCGGCATAATTACCCGCGCAAAAGAACAGCGTCACTTTCATTAAGCCTTGGTGCAGTAAATGCGCCAACGCGCCAATCGTGCCAAAGGGGCCTAATAAACCCGCACCTAGAATCACGTAAGAGACTTGGCTGATCGTGGAAAAGGCTAGCCGCGGTTTCAACTCGTCCTGAGCAAGCGCTCTTAGCGAGCCATAAATAATCGTAATCGACGCGGCGATCACCAGGGCCGTGTTGACGCCTAGCTCAATACTGAGCTCAATGCCGAAAAGGTCGTAAATCACTCGCAATATGCCGAAAGCACCTGCTTTTACGACCGCCACCGCATGCAGCAGCGCGCTGACCGGCGCGGGGGCAACCATCGCTCTTGGCAACCAGCTGTGGAGGGGCACCATTGCGGCTTTCACCGCAAGCCCTCCCACCAGCAGGGCATAAATCAAGATGAGCAGGCCCCGGTGATCGGTCAGGTAATCGCCCAGGCCCTCCTCCGACGAGAAGGATTGTTCACCGGTAAGGGTATACAGCAGAACAGTGCCCAACAGCAGCACGGCGCCAGCGCTTAGCGTATAGCGTAAATAAACACGCCCCGCATTCAGAGCTTGCTCGGTTCCCCGATGCACCACCAGCGGGTAGGTGGAGAGCGTCAGCATTTCGTAGAAAACTAGAAAGGTAAACAGGTTGTCCGCTAGGGCGATGCCTGTCGTACTCGCCACACACAGGCTGAAAAAGCCGAAAAAACGCTTCCGGTTGGCCGAACCTTCTAGATAACCTATCGCGTAAATGGTGGTGCAAAGCCAGAGCAGCGACGACAGCCCGGCAAACATCACCCCGAGCGCATCCGCACGCAGCACGAAATCAATATTGCCGACGACTTGAAAGCTAAAGCTATCTTCGTATCCCGTCGCCACGCGCCCGACCATCAGGCTCACCAAAATAAGTTTCGTGACCGCCGCCGCTAAATTAATCGTCGTACGCAGTCGCCGCGCCTCTTCTGGCAGCGCAAAAATCGTAGCCGTTACCAGTAGCGAGGTGGCCAAAGCAGTGACCGGTAGCCATACCGCATTCATACGCCACCCCCATGCAACAGCGTTAAGGGGAAGTGCGCCAGTAAACCAAGCGCAAACGCAGTGAAAGCAAGCGTCAGCGCGATAAGATCCATCCCCGGTGCCAGTGGCTGGTAACGGTGGCGCGGTGCCGTTTCATCAAACGAGTAGCGAAACATGCGAAACACATAGGCCGCGGTCAGTAGCGAGCCGGTTAACAACGCGCCAATCGCCCACCACTGCTGGGTCCTGACCATCGCCTCAAGCAACAGCCACTTGGCGGTGAAGCCTGAGCTTGGCGGCAGCCCCATCAACGTCACGGCAGCAATACCAAACACTAACAGAGAAAGCGGCAACCGACGGCTGGTACCCGCCAAGCCTTTAAGCGTGCTCTCCCCCGTAGCCAGCATCAGGTTACCAGCGGCCATAAACATCGCTGCTTTGGCAAAGGCGTGGCCCATTAGCTGCAACCAAAAGCCCTCCCAGGCTAACGCGCGGGGTAATGGTGCGATGTCCGGCCCCAACAGCAATGGGAAAATCACCATCAGGTACCCCAACTGTGCCACGGTTGAGGACGCCACTAGGGTTTTCAACGAATCAGTGCGCCACGCCAGTACGCCTCCCCAGACAATCGCCAGCATGCCCAGCCACGCGATGACATGCGGGGCAAAGAACGTGTCTGGCAGCAGAATGCTCCACAGCTGGAGTAGAATAAACAGCGAGGCCTTGATCACCAGAGCGGCGTGCAGAGCGCTTACCGGTGTCCAAGCAGTGCTGTGCACTGGAGAGAGCCACCCATGAAGCGGGAACAGGGCGGCTTTCAAGGCTAAGCCTGCCCCCATCAGCGCGGCGGCGATCCATGCCACGGGTCCTGGCTCGATTACTTCTGCCAGCCCCTGAAGATCCAACCGCTCCCACTCCCCCAACACCAACGCCACACCCAGTAGATAAGCAAGCGACCCCACCAGCGCCAGTAGCAAGTAGCGCATGCCTGCAAGTAGCGCCGCCGCCTTTCCCGACAGCATCAGCATGCCTACTGCGGCCAACCCCATTACCTCCAACGCCACGTAGAGCGTCAGCAAGTCGGTGGCCAGCCAGATCAATGTGAGCGCGCTTAAGAGCACCCCCATCAATGGCCATAGCCAGCGCGACAGCGGCTCAGGATCGCCTAGTCGTAGCATCCCAGGGGTGTAGAGTGCCGCAGCACAACCAATCCACTGGGTAGTTAATAGCAACAAAACGCTGAGTCCGCTCAAGCGCAGTGAAAGGCTGATACCAGCCAATTCCCACTGCCATCGCAGCACCCCCGACTGCTCAAAAGCGAATAATAGCCCCAGCCCCGACGCCAAAACGGACAGACAAGCCAGTGCGACAGGCCATGCCCGTTTAGGCGGCAATAGCGCTGCCATCAACCCCAGCAGCAACGGAGAAGCAAGCGCTACGCCCAACGCCCAGTGGGTGGCAACCAGTGGCGCAAAGGTGCTTTCCAGCAGGCCAAAACGCCACATCATGTTGCCCTCTCCTTGGAATCGCCGTCGCCTCCCAAGCTATCGGCGCCCTGCAAATGCATCAGTTGTCGAATGAGTAGTGCCCCCAGCATCGAGCCCAGCCAAGCGACACATAGCCCCACGCCAATCAATACCTGGGCAGCCGCCGAGGTGCCCGCGAGACCGGCCAACAGTATAAATACCCCCGAGCCGAGGATATTAAACGCCAATAAGCGCCGCACCAGATGGCGATGTAGCGCAAATGCGCTTAACGCGCCGGCGGCCATCATAACCCCGGCCAGCAACAGTGGCTGCTCGGCAGGGGAATACGCCATATCGGGGATCACATAGCGAATCGCGCCACCGACCATCACCAACCAGCCAAGCGCTAATAACGCCCGCGCTATGGTCCGCGGCCAGGCGTCGCTGAAGGTATCGTATTTAAGCGGGGAAGAAGCACCACGAGCCACTCTGCCAAGCGCATAAAAAAAGCACAGCCCCGTCAGCAAGGCGCCCAACAACAGCTCAGCCACAGCCAACCAGGGGGCACCCAGGCGCCACCATGAAAGCGTCATCGCCAGCGCAAAACCCACAAAGCAGCAGCAGGCACGTACAAGGTGGCGATCATATAAGCAAGCCAGCGCAGCGACGGTTAAGCAGAGCGCCAGTACGCCATCAAGGGGATCAAAGGAAGTTATCATTCGTTTTCGCTACATCCTTGCATCGGGCACGAATAGACACTCACTGTGCATCCCTTTTGAGCCGTTGTCGACGCAGCATTTAGCTAAGCCGTTGGGTAAGCCACTTACTGATATCGCTTACCTGCTGCGGGCAAAGCGAGTGAGCCATGGGATACTGACGGTAATTCACCGCATAGCCCATCCCGGTCAAGCGCTCAGCTCCACTTTTTCCCAAGCTCTCCGGCACGATGGGGTCAAAGCTGCCGTGCTGGACCTCAATGGGAATTTGCCGGTTAGCCTCTGCCAGAGCAATGCTGTCGGCGGTCGCAAAATAACTCGACATGGCCAGCAGCCCACCGAGCGGCTGCGGGAAGGAAAGCGCTGCGTGATAGGCCACTGCTCCACCCTGGGAAAAACCTGCCACGATAATACGCTGGCTATCGATACCCTGGTCAATTTGCTCCTGGATGAGCGCTTGAATACGTTTAGCGGCTACTTTCAATTGTACTTCATCGACCCGACGACCCAGGTCCATCGCCAAAATATCGTACCACGCGGGCATCACCATACCGCCGTTAATGGTCACCGCAAGTCGGGGCGCGTGGGGCATAATAAAGCGCACCTTGGCGCTGGCGGGCAAGCCCAGCGCAGGGACCAGTGGTTCAAAATCGTGGCCGTCTGCACCTAGGCCATGCAGTATGAATACACACGCATCGGCGGGCTTGCCGCTCTTCGGCTCGATGATAAGTTCGCCAGGCGCTGTCATGGTCATTCATTCCTTGCTTTAAAAACGCCACCCTAGCGCAAAGCAACGCTCGGGGCGAGTAATGTGGCTGGTTTTCATACACATACAAAAAACCCCGCACATGGCGGGGTTTTGTGCGCGCTAACATTAATCGTTAGCGGCAAACATCAATATTCTAACTTATAGAACTTTGATGTTAGAAGCCTGAAGGCCTTTTTTACCCTGAGTGACGTCGAAGGAAACCTTCTGGCCGTCTTGCAGAGTTTTAAAACCGTCAGCCTGAATTTCGGAGAAGTGAGCGAACAGATCGTCGCCGTTGTCGTCCGGAGAAATAAAGCCGAAGCCTTTAGTGTCGTTAAACCACTTAACGGTACCAGTTGCCATGATCGAAATCCTCGATTAAGCGTATTTAGAGCCGGGTAATACCCGAGTTGCAGTGGGTAGAACAAGAAACTTTCACCAGACTCAACGCTTGCGGCGCTTCGATACTGCTGACAACGTTCGACTTGCTAACCTACTGCCGAGAAGGATGCGCCTTGTTTCAGCGCACGTCAACACTATCGCGTAAAAAAATGTCAGTACGATGACCGTTCCGATAATATCCAATCCGCCGCTTTTTCGGCGATCATCAGCGTGGGTGAATTGGTGTTACCGCTAGTGATTGTCGGCATCACGCTAGCATCCGCGACGCGCAACCCACTGATACCGCGTACGCGCAATTGGCTATCGACGACGGCCATGGAGTCGTCTTCCCGGCCCATCCGCGCGGTGCCGACAGGATGAAAAATCGTCGTGCCAATATCCCCCGCCAGGCGTGCCAGTTCGTCATCGCTCTGATACTCAAGGCCGGGCTTCACCTCCTCAGGTTGATACTTGGCAAACGCCGGCTGCTCGGCGATTTTACGCGTCACCCGCAATGAATCGGCGGCCACCTTGCGATCCTCCGGCGTGCTCAAATAGTTAGGTGATATTGCCGGCGCCTGGCGCGGGTCGCGGCTTTTCAAGCGCACTGTGCCTCGGCTTGTCGGGTTTAAATTACACACGCTCGCGGTGATCGCCGGGTACGGGTGGAGCGGTTGGCCAAAGGCTTCCAAACTTAATGGCTGAACGTGATACTCAATATTGGGGTGGCTATAGTCATCCGAACTGCGCGTAAAGGCACCCAACTGCGAGGGTGCCATACTCATCGGCCCGGTGCGTTTAGTGAGATATTCCCAGCCGATGCCCGCCTTGCCCCACAGCGTACTGGCCATGGCGTTAAGGGTTTTGGCCTTCGACACTCGGTACACCGAGCGAATTTGCAGATGATCCTGTAGATTTTCGCCGACGCCCGGAAGATCGTGAACCACCTTGATATCATGCTCGCGCAGCAGGTCAGCGGGCCCCACCCCCGACAGCTGCAGCAGATGTGGCGAGCCAATCGCCCCAGCGCACAGCACGACTTCCCGGCTGGCGTTAACCTGAACGGTTTTTGCGTCACGTACCACCTCTATCCCGCTACACTGCGTTGCCCCTTCATTATGCTCAAAGCACAGTCGGTTCACCTGGGTAGAGTGCCAAAGCGTCAAATTACCCCGCTTGAGCGCGGGGCGTAAAAACGCTTTAGCCGTGTTCCATCTCCAGCCCGCGCGCTGATTGACCTCGAAATACGCCACCCCCTCATTGGACCCGCGGTTAAAATCATCGGTGCGCGGGACACCCGCCTCAACCGCCGCCTCGGCAAAATCGTCCAACACCTGCCACTTGAGACGCTGTTTTTCGACCCGCCATTCGCCACCGTGGCCGTGAAAATCACGATGCGTCGCGTCGCCATCGCCGCCGTCGTCCAGCCGGTAATGGTCTTCATGCTTGATAAAATCGGGCAGGCAGTTCTCCCAGCGCCAAGCGTCATCGCCGGTCACCTCGGCCCAGTGATCGTAATCTCGTGCCTGACCACGCATGTAAATCATGCCGTTGATACTCGAACAGCCACCCAGCGTTTTGCCACGTGGATAAATCAGCGAGCGGCCGTTGAGCCCCTTATCCGGTTCGGTGCGGAACATCCAATCGGTGCGTGGATTATTAATGCAGTACAGATAGCCCACCGGAATATGAATCCAGTGATAGTTATCGCGCCCGCCCGCCTCGATCAGCAATACCCGATGGTTCGGGTTGGCGCTCAAGCGGTTGGCCAGCAGGCACCCGGCGGTGCCTGCGCCGACCACGATGTAGTCAAACTGATGAGAGATATCGGACATGGGCTGACTCCCGGCGCAAGAGCGCTTTACTTAGCCGTGGGCATGACAAAGTCCGCCCCGCCATCGATCGAGTCGGACCAGCGCTGCATGATCGACTTCTGCTTGGTGTAGAAACGCACGCCTTCTTCACCATAGGCATGGGTATCGCCAAACAGCGAGCGCTTCCAGCCGCCGAAGCCGTGCCACGCCATGGGCACCGGGATGGGCACATTGATGCCGACCATGCCCACCTGAATGCGGCGGCCAAATTCACGTGCCACGCTGCCGCTTTCGGTAAAGCAGCTGACGCCGTTGCCGAATTCATGATCGTTGATCAGTTGAATCGCCGTGGCGGCATCGGGCACCCGTACGCAGACCAGTACCGGGCCGAAAATCTCTTCTTTATAGATGGTCATGTCAGGGGTGACGTGATCGAACAGCGTGCCGCCCATCCAGAAGCCATCAGCGCAGCCATCGCCGGTCTGGCCTGCGTCAAACTCGCGCCCGTCGACCAGCAGCTCGGCGCCTTCCGCTACGCCCTTGTCGATGTAGCCGGTAATCCGCTGGTGCGCTTCGCGGGTCACGATCGGGCCCATCTCGGCGTCCAGCTGCATGCCATTTTTCACTTTGAGCGCTTGGGCACGCTCCTTGAGAGCGGGGACGACCTTGTCGGCGACGTCACCGACCAGTACCGCCACACTGATCGCCATGCAGCGCTCCCCTGCCGAGCCGTACGCCGCGCCGATCAGCGCGTCCACGGCTTTATCCAGGTGCGCGTCGGGCATCACCACCATGTGGTTTTTCGCCCCGCCGAGCGCCTGGACGCGCTTGCCGTGGCGGGCACCACGCTCGTAAATCAGGTTGGCGATGGGCGTGGAGCCGACAAACGACAGGGCCTTGACGTCAGGGTGATCCAGCAGAAACTCGACCGCGTCCTTACCGCCCTGCACCACGTTGAACACGCCGTCGGGCAAGCCGGCCTGCTTGAGCAGATCGGCGATCAGCAGCGAGGCGCTGGGGTCCAGCGGGCTGGGCTTGAGGATAAAGGTATTCCCTGTGGCGATGGCGACCGGGAACATCCACATAGGCACCATGACCGGGAAGTTGAACGGCGTGATGCCCGCCACCACGCCCAGCGGCTGGCGCACCGTCCAGTTATCGATCCCGGTGCTGACCTGCTCGGTGTAATCGCCTTTCATCAGCTGCGGAATACCGCAGGCAAACTCGACGATATCGATGCCGCGGGCGACTTCCCCCTGGGCATCGGTAAATACCTTGCCGTGCTCTTTGGTAATCGCCTCGGCGAGGGCGTCCTTATTGGCATTCAGCAGTTCAAGGAACTTGAACATCACCCGTGCCCGGCGAATCGGCGGCGTGTCGGCCCAGGCAGGAAAAGCGGCCTGGGCAGCGGCCACGGCCGAATTGACCTCGCGCTCGCCGGCAAGCGACACGTGCCCGGTCACCCGCCCCGTGGCCGGGTTAAAAACGTCCTGGGCAGCCCCGGTACCTTCGCTTGGCTGGCCGTTGATGAAGTGGTGGATGGCGGTCGTCGTTGTCGCGGTGGTCATGGAAGCAACCTTTATAAGTATCATGAGGGTCTAACGAGGGATACGACCACATTACGCGGCTTTGCGGGACAATCAATTGAGTAATTTTTAACCACGATATAAGCTCAGCTAATAACAACACGCTCTGAGAAGACGCTTATGCAGGAATACGCCTCGTTACGCGCCTTTGTGGCCGTTGCCCGAACCGGCAGCGTGTCACGCGCCGCCGAACAACTGCACCTGACCCAGCCCGCGGTTAGCCTAAAGTTGAAGCAGCTTCAGGCCAGCTTGGGGCTGACGCTGTTCAGCCGACGCCCTCAGGGCCTTAGCCTGACCGCCGACGGCCTTGCCCTCTTGCCCGCTGCCGAAAAGGCCCTGGCCAGCGCAAGCGCCTTTGAGCAAACTGCCAGCGCGCTACACAGCACACTGCGCGGCAAACTAACCATCGGCACCATTGTCGACCCTGAGTTTATTCGGCTGGGGGCGTTTCTGAGCCGCCTGATGTTGCGCGCTCCGCAGTTGGAAACCGAACTGCACCACGGCATGAGCGGCCGGGTGCTCGCGCGCATCGAGCAGGGCGAGTTGGACGTTGGCTTTTATCTCGCCCCGCCCGGGGAAGGCACGGGCCATCCGGCGCTTGCCTGGCGTGAGCTGACCCAGTTTGATTATCACGTGATTGCCCCCGCCGGCTGGGAGGCACGGCTGGCAGATACCCGTTGGGCGTCACTGGCACGCCTGCCGTGGATTGTTACCCCGCCCGACTCGGCCCACCACCGGCTGCTGCAACACCGTTTGGCCGACTGCGGCGTCACCCCAAATCGCGTCGCCCAGGTCGACCAGGAAGCCTGCATGCTCGACCTGGTTCGTGCGGGCGTTGGGCTGAGCCTGGCCCGCGACGCCCTGGCCATGGCCGAACGCCAGGAAAGCGGCCTGGCCGTGGCGGACCAGGTTCGCCTACCCTGCGCTTTGGGCCTGATTTGGCGACACGACCGTGCCGCTGAACCACCGATTGCCGCTGCGTTAAAAACCCTGGATGACGTCTGGCCACCACGCCATAGCTAAGATTTAATCACTGGAAACCACGGCTGTAAGGAAAGTAACCCCAAAGCAACTTAACGACTAGAGTTTCATTAGCTGCTTACTTAGCTTCCTTGGAGTCTGTCTCATGTTGCAATGCTTACCTCTACGCCCGTTAACCCTATGTGTCGTGACGGCCACTATGGGCATCACCAGCACTTCGCTGCAGGCCGAGACGCCCGCTGAAGCGGTCTTTGCCGGCGGCTGCTTCTGGTGCATGGAGCCACCCTACGACCGCCAGCCCGGCGTAACAGCAACCATTTCCGGCTATACCGGTGGCGAGCTGGAAGACCCTACTTACGACGACGTCAGCAGCGGCGATACCGACCATATTGAAGTGGTCAAGGTAGAATACGACGCCGACCAGATCAGCTACGAACAACTACTCGAGATTTACTGGCGTAATATCGACCCGTTCGCGGTCGGTCGCCAGTTCTGCGACGAGGGCGACCAATACCGCGCTGCGATTTTTTATCAGAATGACGAACAGCGCGAGCTGGCTGAAGCCTCCAAAGCCGAGATGGAGGAGCGCTTCGATCAAGAGATAACCACCGAGATACTGCCCGCTGACACCTTTTGGGAAGCCGAGGAATACCATCAGAATTACTACCAGAAAAACCCCGTGCGCTATAAGTTCTATCGTTTCAGTTGCGGACGCGACGACCGCCTGGAAGCGGTATGGGGTGACGAGGCAGGTGGGCCGACTTTTGACTAGTCACAGCACGCCTCAGCCATAGCGAGCGCCTATTAGGCAGCATCGATAATTTTCTACTACAGTGACTGGGCAGCATCAGTAGACCAGTCGTCTAAAATGGCACAACGTTAGGATGCGTTGAACTTTAGTCTATTGATTTAAATAGCATTAATTTAAAAAGCGTTGATCTAAAGATAGGAGATCTTATGAGCAACAGCATCACCACCGTTAACCCTACCACCGGCGAAACGCTACAAACCTACACGCTGATGGATGCCAGCCAAGCGAAGCAGGTGGTTGAGGCAAGTCACCAAGCCTTTCTCGACTGGCGGCTCAAGCCACTTGAGCACCGCGCTAAAATGGTGAAAGCCATCGGTGAGGCGCTTAAAGCGCACAAAGACGAGCTGGCCGATTTGATGGTCAAAGAAATGGGCAAGCTACCCGAACAGGCGCACGAGGAGGTGGACCTATGCGTTGGTATCTGCGATTACACCGCAGAGCGCGGCCCCGAGGTACTCGCCGATGAAACGCGCAACCCCAGCAACGGTGAACGCGGTATTGTGACCTATTCGCCAATGGGGGTTATCTACGGCATTCAGCCCTGGAACTTCCCCGCCTATCAAGTAGTGCGCTATTCAATTGCCAATATTATGGCGGGCAACGCCGTGCTGCTAAAGCACGCTGAATGTGTCACCGGCAGCGGCCTGCTGCTGGAGAAAATCTACCGCGAGGCGGGCCTGCCGGAAAACGTCTTCCGCACCCTGGTGATTTCCCACGACGTATCCGATGAGGTGATTGCTCACCCAGCCGTGCGCGGCGTGACGCTCACCGGCAGTGACGGCGCCGGGCGTAAAGTCGCTGGCAAAGCGGCCGAACACCTGAAGAAAACGGTGCTCGAACTAGGCTCTAACGACGCCTATCTGGTATTGGACGATGCCGACCTCGACGTGGCCGTCGAGACATGTGTGCAGGGGCGCGTCTACAACGGCGGGCAAACCTGCGTGGCGGCAAAGCGCTTCGTCGTCACTGAAAAAAACTATGCGGCGTTCAAAGAACGCTATGTCGAGCGCATGAAGGCCCTCAAAGCAGGCGACCCGACCCAAGAAGGCAGCGACCTTGGCCCGATGGCACGCGTTGACCTGCGTGACGACCTTCACGAGCAAGTCGAAGAGAGCGTACGTAAAGGGGCCAAAATCCTCTGCGGTGGCGAAAAACCATCGGGCAAGGGCGCGTTCTATCCGGTCACCGTGCTGGATAACGTCACCCCCGGCCAGCCCGCCTACGACGACGAATTATTCGGCCCAGTGGCCGCATTGATTCGCGCCAAGGACGATGACGACGCCATGCGCATCGCCAACGACAGTCGTTACGGCCTGGGTGGCGGCATTATCTCCAAGGACGTGAAGCGCGCCACAGAGCTTGCCAGCAAGTACTTTGATACCGGCATGGTGTTTATCAACGGCTTTGGCGTTGCCACGCCGGAAATGCCCTTTGGCGGCGTCAAGGATTCCGGCTATGGGCGCGAACACGGCGGCTTCGGTATGCGTGAATTCGTCAACGCCAAATCGGTGGTTGTCGTACAAGAGTAAAGTGCGTCAAGCGGTAAACGACGTTGTAACCACAAGCGCCGCAGGCTCAACACCTGCGGCGCTTTTTGCTGTTGCCATAACGCCTATTCAGCGATTACGCGGCTGATAGCGACGCCAAATAAATAAGCCAAAAGCGACCACAACCCAAGTAACGCCCGCAGCCAGTACGTCATCCAAGACGACTCCCAAGCCGCCATCCACCAACTCGGCCAAGTGAATCGGCGGTGGCTTAAGGCTATCGAAGAACCGATAAACGGCAAATGCTAACGCCATCACCAGCGGCTGGCGAGCCGCATGGAGGCCCAGTACGGCTAACGGAAACGCCGCATACTCGTCCGCCACGATGCTGCCGTGGTCGGTGTCGATAAAATGCAGCGACGCCAAATCACAAACCGGCACCGCCAGTACCAATAGCGCGAAGATAAACGCGGCCTGCTGACCTACCGGCCGCCCTAACAGCCACCAGGCCAAAGGAATGCCCAGCAACGAACCAAAGGTGCCTGGGGCTACCGGTAACTGCCCCAGCCCCAGCCCGGTAGCAACCCATAAATTAAGCGTATCGAGCATTAACCCGCCTGCTGCGCTTGGTGTTCAAGCTCGCGAGCCATGTCCGGCGATAACGCCAGGGCGTTTGCCAACTGGTCGAGCCAGGCACGCTCCATGGGGTTTTGCTCATCGGTGACGGCGACGCTGATTAAATACATTTCCCTTGCCGCTTGAGGCGAGTCTGCTTCACGGGCCAGGGCTTTAGCGTCTAACGGCGCTTTTAGCTGTTGCTCAATCCAGTTATGCATTTCCTGATCAGCACCAAGCGCGTCGATCTGGTCGGTGATCAACGCCTGCTCCTGCTCGTCGATATGCCCATCGGCACGAGCGGCCATGATCATCGCCTGCAATAATTCCAGGCTACGCCGCTCCTGGTACTCGCCATTGAGCACCTCAACACGCTCGCCTTCGGCGCTGGTTTGCTCGCTTGACGAATTTTTATTCGCCTGAGCGTTTTGCCAGGCTTTCCACGCTAATACCCCCACCCCGGCAATCGCGCCGTACTTAAGCGCGCTACCCCCAAGCTTTCGGCCGCGCTTGGAGCCCACCAGCATGCCCATGGCGCCGCCGCCCAGCAGGCTTTTCAAATCCACACCGCCAGAGCCACCGCTTCTGGCGTTTTGGCTACCGCCGCCGAACTGCTTGGAAAGACCATCGAGCATGCCTTTCACATCGACACCGCTGCCTTTTTGACTTCCACCTGCCTGTTGCATGAGCTGCTGCAGAATCTTGCTTGCGTTCATAGGTATGCTCCTAGGGGTATCAACGTGTGAACAACAGCTATTAAAGAGGCTATTCCAGCATTGCGCTAGACCCCGCCTTGAAGGGCGACGGTACTTCCATGACGGCTCGCGCGCACATCCACACGGACCGGCATTTGCTCTTTCAGTTCGCTAACGTGGGAAATAATCCCAATCATGCGCCCGCCCATTTGCAGCTCGCTGAGCATGGTAATCGCTTGGTCCAATGCATCCTGATCGAGACTGCCAAACCCCTCGTCGATAAATAACGTATCCAACTGAATACCGCCAGCATAAGCCTGCACCACGTCGGAAAGCCCCAACGCTAGTGCGAGCGCCGCCATAAAGGATTCACCGCCCGATAAAGTGGCCACTGACCGGTTCTTGCCGGTGTAGGTATCGGCCACATCCAGTTCCAGCCCCGAGGCGCGATTGCCTTTGGAGGGATCCTCCCGGCGGACCAACTGATAGCGCCCTCGGCTCATGCGTACCAGACGTTCGGAGGCTTGAATCAAGACATCGTCCAGCAGCACGCCGAGCACGAACCGCTGCAGACTAATGCGCTGCCCGGTACGCCCGTTGGCCACCTCACTTAACGTTCCCCATATACGATACTGCGCCTCAAGCGATGCTTGGGCGGCGTGGGCAGCATCAAGTTTTTCACGCGTGGCATTAAGCTGCGCCACCCGGGCGGCCAGCTGCTGATAGGCCTGCTCGCGGGCTTGCTCCTGGGCCTTTGCCTCGGCGACTTGCTCGGCCAGGCCGAGCAGGTCCGGCGGCGTTTGTCCCTCAAGGTGAGCTTGAACCGCCTCCAACTGACCTTCCAGCTTAGCCAGTTCACGTTGAAAATGGGTCACCGCGTTGCTCAACCGCTGGAAATCGGCCTCGCTCAGCCGTGCCCTATTAAACGCCTCCTCATCGTCAAAGACGCTATCGGCCAGGGCGCGCTGCCAGGCCTTCAGTGCCTCGTCCAGAGCGCTATCGGCGCTGGCCTGACGCTTGCGAACATCGTTCAGCGTTGTTTCGGCGCGGGCCAGCGCCGTCTGTGCATGCTGGGCGCGTTCCTGGGCGGTTTGCCAGGCGGTTTCGGCGGCCTGAATATCGGCGTTGAGTTGAATCTGGTCGGCTTTCAGTGCCTCAAGGGAGGCATGCTCGCCCAGCTCGCCACGCAGCCGCTGACAATGCGCCGTCTTGTCGGCGAGTTGCTGGCTAAGCTGGGCGTGGTGCTGCTCGGCTGTCACTATGCCCTGGCGGGCCTTATCCAATGCAGCACGGGCCTGTTTAACCTCGGCCTGGGTGACGGGCGCTTGCTCGACCACGGCAGGGGCCGGGTGGTCACGGCTGCCGCATACCGGGCAAGGCACCTGGGCTTCCAAGCGCTGGGCGAGCAAAGCCGCCTGGCCTTGGTGCCAACGCCTCTCCTGTTCGGTGGCATGCTGTTCTGCCACCTCGACGCTTGGCCGCTGTCGATTGATCTCGGCGGCGGCTCCCTCGACCTGCTCGGCAAGCCGCTCGCGCTGAGTTTCAAGCGCGGCCAGCTCTTGGCACTTCTCAACCGCGTGATTCAGCCGGAACGCCCGCTCGCGCCATGTTGGCAGTTGCTCAAATTGCGGTTTGGCGTTCTCCAGAGCCCGCTGGGCGTCGGCCTGTGCGGCTTGCTGCTGGACCATGGCGGCCTCAGCCTGGGCGAGCTCTTCCCGGGTAGCGCGGTCCGTTTGCTGGGCCGTTTGCAAGCGATGGTAGTCTGTTGCCAACGCCTGAGTTTTTCCGTGGGCGGCCAGGCGGGCCTGGGCGTCTTCGATGTCGTCCTGCTGGCTTAAAAGCGCCTTCTTGGCCGAGCTGAGCGCTGCCTGCTGTTCGAACCGCGCCTGCAACTCCTTACCCTTGCGCTCAGCGTGTTCAGCGGCCTCCCGGCGCGCTTTGGCGTCAGCGTAGTCGCGCTGGGCAGCAGCGCTTTGTGGCTCAAGGGCGCTGCGTTCTTCGTCCAACGCGGCTTCATTTTCCACCTCGCTGGCCTGCAAAATACCCTGCACCCGTTGGCGATGGTTATTAACGTCGCGCTCGATCTGATTGGCCTGGGTGCGCAGGCGCTCTTCAATGCGCTGGAATATCTGTGTCTGAAATAGCTGGGAAAAAATCACTTCGCGGTCTTTCGACCCGGCCAGCAGCAGCTCGCGGAACTTGCCCTGGGGCAACACCATTACCTGACGAAACTGGTTGGCGTCGAGGCCTATCAGGCCCTGAATCTGGGTGTTGGCATCGTTGACGCTTTTGGCCACCAGGCACTCGCCTTGCTCGCCGTCGGCGGTCAGCCGCCATAGCTGGGCTTCGGCGTTTTGCGCGGTGGTGCCTTCACCGCGTGCCTTGGGGCGCTCCTGCTGAGGCACACGGCGTACCCGGAAGGCCTCATCGCGCAGGCGAAAATCCAGCGTTACCTCGGTGAGCAACGCTGCCGCTGCCTGGTCGCAGCGCATTTGGCTTGCCTCGCGCTCAGCGCCGGTCGTCTGGCCATAAAGGGCAAAGCACAGCGCATCTAAAATCGAGCTTTTACCTGCGCCGGTGGGGCCGTTAATCAAGAACAGCGGGCTTTGCCCCAGCGCCGCGAAGTCGACGGTTTCGCGCCCGGCAAAGGGGCCAAAGGCCTGCATGGTTAAGCATAGCGGCGTCATTCTTGAGCCTCCTGGTCGCGGCTTAGCTCGCCAATCAGTTGGCTTATTGCCTCGGCTTGCTCGTCGGTCATGGGCTCGCCACTGGTCTGGGTAAAAAAGTCGCTGAACATATCCAGTGCGCTGAACTGCAGCCGCTCGCGATCCAACTGTTGGCGGCCACGCGCTTCCAGCATGCCGGGTTTCTCCAGGTGCAGCACATTGGGATAGACCTCGCGCAGCTTGCCCATGGGGTCGAGGATGGCATGCCGGTCGGTCAAGCGCACCAGCAGGTAGTCGTCTGCGTTAGGATCGCTAACACCGTCGGCGATCAACGATTCAAGCTCTCCTTCCAGAATGCGCACGTCCAGGCGCGGCTCAAGTGGGCGGTGCTCGATATGCCGCACGCCCTTCTCGTCAATATCCACCAGGGTAATGCCTTTGCGCTGGCTGGCTTCGGAAAAGCTGTACTTGAGTAACGAGCCGCTATAGCGAATATGCTCGCCGCCGCGATACTGCGGCCCGTGCAAATGCCCTAATGCCACGTAGTCGAAGTCCTGCATCGGCTCCCAGGCCACACTCTCGGCACCTCCCAGCGTCAGCGGCCGCTCGGAGTCCGAAGCGCTGCCGCCATCCACAAAGCAGTGGCTCATCAGCACCGTGGGGCGGGCTGGGTGGCGCTGAGCGTTGATTCGTTCGACCAGGTAGCGATGGGCGCTATCGAAGTCGCGCACATCCGCTGCCAATTGGCTGCGTACATACTCGGGGTCAGCATAGGGAATACCGAAAACGTCTATGTCGATGCCTTTGGCGGACAGCGTTACCGGCCGGTCACAATTGGCTAAATCCGACAGAATATGCAGCCCGGCCTGGCGCAAGTGGCGCGCACCAAAACCCAGCCGTTGGGCGCTGTCGTGGTTACCGGAAATCATCACTACCGGCAGGTTGCGCACGCTACACAGCTCTGTCAGCACCTCGTCCAGCAGTGCCACCGCCGAGGCAGGCGGCACCGAACGGTCGTAGATATCTCCGGCAATCAGTACCGCATCGACGGCCTCGCGGTCGACAATGTCGATCAGCTGATTGAGTACGTGACGCTGGTCATCCAGCAACGACAGATTGTGGAACAGTCGCCCCAGGTGCCAATCGGCGGTATGTAGTAGTCGCATGACAGACTCGACAGCAATATAGGTGGCTGCATCATATCAACCTGACACGGCGACGCTAGCAACTAGGGAGTGATCGGTAGCTGACGTTTGTGTTCAGTGCGCTGGAACGTCTTAATGATAGTGGAGCTGGCCGCGTCGCTAACGTGCTCACCCACCAAAAAGGCATCAATCTCGGCATAGCTGACACCCAGCGCTTGTTCATCGGCCAACTGTGGCTTAAGGGACTCCAGATCGGCGGTGGGTTGCTTTTCGACCAGTTCAGCAGGTGCGCCGAGTTCCACACCCAACTCGCGCACCTGCCCCTTGGTCAACCCGGTAAGCGGTGCAACGTCACAGGCGCCGTCGCCAAATTTAGTAAAAAAGCCCATCAACGCCTCGGCGGTCTGATCAGTCCCCACCACTAGGCCACCCCGTGCGCCAGCGGCGGCATATTGGGCTACCATGCGCTGGCGTGCCTTGATGTTTCCCAACACGAAATCACGTTGATGCTGATCCTCAAACGCCAGCCCACCTTCTTCCAGTGATGCCAGCATGGCGTCGCTGGCAGGCTTAACATTCACGGTGAGTACGCTGTCGGGTTGGATGAACTCAATCGCCTTCTGCGCGTCGTCTTCATCGTGCTGGATAGCGTAAGGCAAGCGCATGGCATAAAAGTGTGCATTAACCCCTTGCGAGCGCGCTTTTTCAACCGCTAGCTGCGCCAAGCGCCCGGCCACGGTGGAATCCACGCCTCCGCTAATGCCCAATACCAATGCGTGCTGGCCAGTGTCGATCATCTGGCGACACAAAAAGTCCACGCGCCGGGTACTTTCCTCGCGTGGATCGATGGTTGGCGTGACGTGCAGCACCGTCTGAATATGCACCTGAGTTGCCCGTTGGTTGGCCGGATTGGCTTCGCCTTTCACAACTTGGCCATGAAGCTCAGGGATACGTTCTAACGCGTAAAACGCAGCGGCAAGGCGAACATCATTGCGATCACCGCTAAAGCGCCGTGTTTCGGTAAACAGGTACTGCTGTTGTTCGCGGCGAAACGCCCAGGCAAAGCATACGGTGCCTGCCGGAATTCCCTCGTGGGACTCTGGCCCAGCGATGCCCGTATTGGCAACGGCTACATCGGCATCGTTATTATTCAACGCCCCCAGCGCCATTTCAGACGACGTTTGCTCACTGGTTAAGCCATGCGCTTCTATGGTCTCGGCACGCACTGCCAAATAGCGTTGTTTGGCCTCGGGAGAATAAACTGCCAGCCCACAGTCAATTGACTGGCCGCTGCCGGGCACACGGGCCAGCTCTGACACAATAAGCCCCGCTGTACACGATTCGGCTGTCGCCATTTTCAGGTTATGGGATTGCAAGTACTGACTTATCTCTTCCACACGTTCCATTGCTTATCTCCTGCGCGCCAAGCGCGTGATTCGATATTCTTCCCTGTCCCTGCACTATAGATAACTTCGCTTATTTGTCGAAAAACGCCACGCAAAATGGGACGGCTGCGACCACCTAAACCGACGATAAAAAAAGCCTCCATCAATGGATGGAGGCTTGGAAGGTTCAACAATCATTAACTCAGTTAATCACGAAACGCCTCCGGGTAGCTGGTCAGGTCGACGTCCCACAGCATAGGCAGCAGGAAGTAGACCGCGGCGACGATCAATATCAGCGCCAGGATATTCAGCCAGAAGCCGTTACGTACCATCTCGATGATCTTGATTTTGCCCGTGGCGAAGATAATCGCATTAGGTGGTGTACCCACCGGCAGCATAAAGGCGCAGTTGGCTGCCATGGCCGCAGGCACCATTAACACAAAGGGATGCACGTTTAGCGCCAGCGCCAGCGACGCCAGTACCGGAAGAATCATCGTTGCGGTGGCGGTGTTCGAGGTGATCTCGGTCAAGAACAGCACCATGGCACTGGCGAGTAAAATCACCAGCAGGAAGTTAACGCCTTCCAGCACGCTCATTTGCTCGCCGATCCATTCAGCCAGACCCGAGGAGCTAAAGCCCGCGGCAATCGCCAAGCCCCCGCCGAACAGCAGCAGGATTCCCCACGGCACATCCTTGGCCACTTCCCAGTCCAGCAGGCAGCCACCCTTATTTTTGGAGGGAATCAAAAACAGTAAAATCGCCGCCACCATTGCCACCATGGTGTCGTCAATGCCGGGGATGGTCAGCAGTTGCCCTTCCCACAAAAACGAGCGCGAAATCCACATAAAAGCAGCGAATAAAAACACCCACAACACTGCTTTTTCTTCAAAGCTGGTGGCCCCCAGGGCCTGCTTTTCTTTCTGGATAACTTCTTTACCACCGGGCAGATCGCCAAGCTTGACCGGATAAATAATCCTGGTCAGCAGTAGCCATGCAGCAAACAGCAGAATCACCACCACGGGAAAGGCAAAAAATAGCCACTCGGCGAAAGAAATTTGCACATCAAACAGCTCCGAGACGGTCGCCGCGAGAATGATGTTGGGCGGCGTGCCGATCAGCGTGCCCAAGCCGCCGATGGTACCGCCGTAGCCGATACCGAAAATCAGCGCCTTGCTGAACTTATCGATATCATCGCTGTGGTCGCCTTCCGTTTTGCTTAGCTCCTGGGTCACTTGATACACAATCGCCGTGCCTATCGGCAGCATCATCATCACCGAGGCAGTGTTGGATACCCACATCGACAAGAACCCGGTGGCCGCCATAAAGCCCAACACAATGCGATTAATACTGGTGCCCAGCACGCCAATAATCGCTAGTGCAATACGCTTGTGCAGCCCCCATTTCTCCATCGCCAGGGCGATCATAAAGCCGCCCAGGAACAAGAATATGATCGGGTTGCCGTAGGCCGCCGTGACCTTACTGCCCTCCAGCGCACCGGTAATCGGTAGTAACACGATAGGCAACAGCGAGGTCACCGGAATCGGAATGGCTTCGGTAATCCACCAAACCGCCACCCATAGCGTCGTGGCCAGCACCATGCGGCCTTCAAAACTGAGGTCGGCGGGATGGAAAAACAACAACACAAAAGCAAACAGCAGCGGCCCTAGCAGCAAGCCAACTTTCTGAGGCTTTTTATACGCAGGTGGACGCGGCTGATGGCCCGAGCCATTGTTTGAGGACGCGCCAGCGCCTGACCCACCCGAGGTGGGCAGCGCGCACATCAAGAGTGTTTTTGCCTGTTGGTGGGAGACCCAAAGCTGGTCCCACACCGTCATCATTCCATTGCTTTGCATACGACAACTTCGCTCACGGAGTAGAATGTAAGGTGTTAAAGAATGCACACACTAACCATGGAATAATGGTCAATCTAGACACGCACATTCTTGGGCCCCGTTTTCCACTGACCTACGCCTTTAGTCCAGTAATTTATGGAAATTAATACTAAAGTATAAATACTTGAGTCCAGTAATTTAAGCGGGTCACCAGCATGAACTCCACTTAACAAATAGGAATGGCGAATGCTTGACCGTTGGACCATGCCGCTAACCCATCGCCCGCTTGAGCAGCTTGCTCAGCAATTGAAAGGCCGCCTAACACCGGACCAGATTACCTTCGGCGCTTTCTTAATGGGTATCACTGCCCTGCCATTGCTGGCATGGGAGCATTACAGCCTTGCCTTAGTAGCCGTGCTGTTGAACCGCTTAGGGGATGGCCTGGATGGTGCGCTGGCCCGGGTAAATGGCCAAACGAGCGAAGCGGGCGGCTTTTTAGATATAGGACTGGATTTTGTGTTTTACGCAGCGGTCGTCCTAGGCTTTGCACTAGCCAACCCAATGGATAATGCCCTCGCCGCCGCTTTGCTGCTGTTTGCCTTTATCGGCACGGGTACGTCGTTTTTAGCCTTTGCGATCGCCGCCAAGCAGCAGGGTGTCGAGCGGCCTGATTTCCCGCAAAAGGCCTTCTACTACTTGGAAGGCCTAACCGAAGGAACCGAAACCGTCCTGGCACTGGTGATGTTTTGTCTATTCCCAGACCACTTCCCAATCCTGGCCACGGTATTTGCCATTGCCTGTCTTATTACCACGGCAACACGGCTATGGGGAGGCTACTGGACACTGCGCAAGCGTTCTGCCAACGAATATAGCGCAAGATAAAACGCGCCTAATGTGCGCTAACGAACCGACGTAAATACCCGGTGCGACCATTGTCTAAGTAAGGACATCATCGTTTTGTGGCCGGAAGCGCCCATTCTCACCGGGAAGGAATCTGTGAACCCATTTTTCCGTTTTGTGCGTCCGCACCATGCGTTTGCAGCGCCGTGGGATTCGACGCTGCCCGTCAGAGAAGAATTGTTCAGCGCAGAGCGGCTTGAACAGCACGCCGGTAGCCTGGCGCATGCCCAGGAAGTGGCGGCAAGGCCTCCTAAGGTCGTATCGTTAACGCGGCGGCTTAACGATAACGCTACCACCCTTCTGAGAGTTTACCGCGCCAGTGCCACCGCGTTGGCGGAAGGCCGCGACATTGTGCCTGCCGCTGCTTGGTTGCTCGACAATTACCACCTGATTGAAGCCCAAATCCGTGAGATTCGTAGCGACCTTCCACCCGGTTATTACCGTCAGCTACCCAAGTTAGCCAATGGGCCTTTTGCCGGCTACCCAAGGGTTTTCGGCATTGCGTGGGCGTTTGTAGCGCATACCGATAGTCATATCGATCTGGACACTCTGCAGTCTTTTTTGGTCGCTTATCAGCGCGTCCAGCCGCTGACCATTGGCGAGTTATGGGCCGTTGCTATCTCGCTACGTATTGTTTTGATCGAAAACCTGCGACGGCTTGCCGACCAAATGATCAGCGAACAAACGGCAAGGGACGAAGCTGATGATTTGGCAACGAAATGGCTAAAGCCCACCAATCAGCAAACACCCCTAGAGCAGCGCACCATTCGCATAGAGACCAGTACCTTCAATTTTCACACAGGGCCGCTGGCGGAACCCTTCACTGCCCAGCTCGCCAAACGACTACGTGGTTTAGACCCCCGCAGTAGCCCACTGGTGGGCTGGCTCGATGAGCAGCTCAGTCAACGGGGCGAAACCATTGACGAGATGGTTCAGCACGCTCAGCAGCGCCAAGGCGCCGCCAATGTGACTGTTCGCAACATCATCACCAGTATGCGGTTTGTCTCCAGCATCGACTGGGCCGTGCTGTTTGAAAGCGTCAGCTTGGTGGACAAGCAACTGCGCCAGCAAAGCAATTTTGATCAGTTGGATTTCCCCACGCGCAATCAGTATCGCAGTGCCGTAGAGCTGCTATCCCGCGGCTCGCGCCACACCGAGCTTGAGGTAGTCGAAGCGGCGCTCTCCCTATCTCGCCAGGCAGTGGCAACCACCGGCGACCCTATCGAAGCGGGCCGTATGGGTGATCCTGGCTATTTTCTGATTGGCTCAGGTCGCATAACGCTTGAACACAAGCTGGCGTTTAAAGCGTCTTCTCGTCAGTGGCTGCGACGGACACTTATTCATCATGGCATCCGCAGCTATATCATGCTGATGACCGTAGTGACGCTGAGTTTGATGACCCTGGCTGGTGGTCTATTACTCGCGTTGCCAGTTGCGATAGGCGACGTACCGTTACCCTGGCTATTGCTATTGGGCGTGGTTGGCTTTCTGCCCATTATTGAGGTGGCAACACAGATCGTAAATCGCCTGATTATTCGCTGCATCGACGCCCAGCCGCTGCCTAGCCTCGACCTTTCCAAGGGGGTTCCGCTTCACCTGCGTACGCTGATTGCGGTGCCCACGCTGCTAACCAGCGAAGATGACCTGCGCGAACAGGTTGAGCGTCTTGAAGTGCATCATTTATCGAGCGGCGATGGGGCGCTCGCCTATGCGCTGATCCTGGACGGCGTTGATGCCCCCCAAGCAGATTTACCCGGCGATGCAGCGCTCTTGTCCGCCGCTCATCTGTGGGTCGATCAGTTAAATGAGCGTTACTGTTTGGATTCAAACGCGCCCAGTAGCGATAAGCGCTTCTTTTTACTACACAGGCGACGGGTCTTTAACCGCAGCGAAAATACCTGGATGGGATGGGAGCGTAAACGCGGTAAGTTACACGAGCTTAACCGATTGCTACGCGGTGCTCGGGATACGACATTTATTAATCCGCCAAGCATGCCCAATGATGTGCGCTATGTGATTACCTTAGACGCCGACACACGGTTGCCAAGAGGCTCGGCAAGCCGCTTGATCGGCAAGATGGCACACCCATTAAACCAACCACGCCTTGATCAACAGCAACGCCGGGTGGTGGAGGGCTATGCTATTTTGCAACCTCGCGTCACGCCGTCGTTACCCACCGGGAATGAAGGCTCCATCTATCAGCGACTATTCTCGGCGCCAGGCGGCATCGACCCGTACGCGGCTGCTATTTCTGATCTCTATCAGGATTTGGTGGGAGAAGGTTCGTACGCCGGTAAAGGTATTTATGCGGTTGATGCCTTTGAAACCTCGCTGGCTGGCCGTGTGCCCGACAACAGTCTGCTTAGCCACGATTTGTATGAAGGTGTTTTTGCCCGCGCGGGGCTCGCTTCAGATATCGAAGTGATCGAAGACTTTCCTGCACGCTATGACGTGGCGGCTAAGCGTCAGCACCGCTGGACCCGCGGCGACTGGCAACTGCTCCCCTGGCTGGTCGCCCCGGCGCTGCCGCTCACCGGGCGCATGAAAATGCTGGGTAATCTACGCCGTTCGGTGTTAGCACCGTTAGTACTGGCAAGCCTTGCGGTGAGCTGGCAGTTGCCCCTTAGCATGGCAATTACCAGCACGCTGCTATTACTGGCTGTGCTGGGTGCGCCGGTGCTCGTCTCGTTAGCCGCCTCGTTTGTGCCCTTCCGGGCGCGGGCAAAGCTACGCCACCACTACCATCTCTGGTTTGACGAACTAAAGCTGGGTAGCGTGCAAATGCTACTGCAGGTGATCTTTTTGCCCGACCAGGCATGGCGCATGCTGGATGCCATCGCCCGTACCTTAGTGCGCGTGTTGGTCACTCATCGTCACCTGCTTGAGTGGACCTCCGCGGCCCAATCGATGAAAAGCCCACCGCTAACGGTGTGGGGCTTCTATCAGCGCATGGCTCCCGGCACCGCCTTGGGGCTCGCGGTTGCGGTCAGTGCAATGTGGACGGCCAGTCACGCTTGGCCAATCGTGTTGCCCATGGCACTGGTCTGGTTGGCTGCGCCGGCAGTGGCCTCATGGTTAAGCAGCAGCAAAAGCGCGGTTATCCAACCAACACTCTCGGCAGACGAAACGTTGGCGCTGCGCCTGATTGCACGGCGAACCTGGCGCTATTTTGAAACCTTTGTGACCACCGCGGATAACCAGCTACCGCCGGATAACTTTCAAGAAGATCCCCAACCCGCACTGGCACAGCGCACCTCGCCTACCAACATGGGGCTGTATCTACTCGCCACCCTTGCCGCCCGTGATTTTGGCTGGCTAGGCACCCAGCAGGCTCTGGAACGCCTGGAGAGAACGCTTGAGGTAATGCTAGGACTACCGCGCTATCGGGGCCACTTCTATAACTGGTACGCCACCCACGATCTGCACCCGCTGGCCCCTCGCTATGTTTCAACCGTCGATAGCGGCAACCTTGCGGGCCACCTTATCGCTATCGCCAATGCCTGTGAGACCTGGCAAGCCGAAAACTATGTTTCAGATCCGCGCATGGGTATTAGTGACACGCTGAACCTTGCTCGTCAGGCACTCAGTAACGCCTCAAAACTGCCGAAAACAGTCGCAGCTCAGCTGAACGAGCAGTTTGCCGCCATGGACACTCAGTTGAAAGGCGAGGCGATGTCATCGGCGTGCCTGGCGAATCTAGCGGCGTTGACCGATAACGCTTTACATCTGGCGCGCACTGCCCACGACGAACACGCCGACCCGCACAATGAAGATATGCTGTTTTGGGTGTCATCACTGCACGCGTCTGTCGCTCAGCACCGCCATGACCGGGATACCTACCTGGAAGCAGGAGCGCTCAACTTGCGCTTACAACAGCTTGCGGACACCGCGAGACGTTTGGCATTGGGCATGAACTTTGCTTTTCTACTTAACAGCGAACGTCAATTGCTGTCGATTGGCTACTCGCTGGACGACAATTGTCTGGATACCAGTTGCTACGATTTACTGGCCTCCGAGGCACGGCTTGCCAGTCTGTTTGCGATTGCCAAAGGCGATATTCCCACCCGCCATTGGTTTAGGCTAGGCCGTGCGGCAACACCAATCACCTTTGGCTCAGCCCTGATTTCCTGGTCGGGTTCGATGTTTGAGTATCTGATGCCATCCCTAGTGATGCGCGCTCCGGGCGGTAGCCTGCTTGAACAAACCAATCGACTGGTAGTGAAACGCCAAGAAAGTTACGCCGCCCAACTCGCCGTGCCCTGGGGTATTTCTGAATCCGCCTACAACGCCCGTGACCTGGAATTCACCTACCAATACTCTAATTTTGGCGTGCCTGGTTTAGGGCTCAAACGCGGGCTGTCTGCCGATCTGGTCATCGCCCCCTACGCCACCGGCCTAGCCGCCATGGTTGATCCCAACGGTGCCTGTCGAAATTTCAGCCGTCTGAACGAGATGGGTGCGCTAGGTCGTTATGGCTTCTATGAAGCGCTCGACTTCACCCGTTCGCGGCTGCCCGCTGGAGAAGAGGCGGTGATTGTGCGCAGTTTTATGGCCCACCACCAGGGCATGACCATCGTGGCTATCGCCAACACCCTGCACCATGGCCAGATGCGCGCGCGCTTTCACCGTGAACCAATGATTCAAGCCTGCGAACTGCTTCTGCAAGAGCGAGTTCCCAAGGATGTTGCGATCCTCCACCCCCGCGCTGAAGAGGTTAAATCAAACGCCAGCCAGAGTATTAATGAGGCACAAACCATCCGCCGCGTTTCCACACAGGCCAGCGGCCCACCCGTTACCCATTTACTCTCTAACGGTTGCTACTCGGTGATGCTAACGGCCACGGGTGGCGGCTATAGTCGATGGCGCAACATTGCGATTAGCCGCTGGCAACCGGATGCCACCCGCGATCATTTGGGCAGTTTTATTTTCCTGCGCGACGCCGCACATCCCGGTGTTTGGACCGCGACGGGACAAGCGGCCAGGCGCGCCAGCGGAGCTAACGATGACCATCATCATGCGATATTTGCCGAGGATTACGCTCGCTACACGCATCGCCACGACGATATCACTAGCCATATGGACGTGCTGGTTTCCGGCGAGGACGATAGTGAGGTTCGCCACCTGTCGCTGACGAACAGCGGCCGACATGCCCGCAATATCGATATCACTTCCTACTCGGAATTAGTCTTGACCACCCCGGATGCCGACAACGCGCACCCCGCCTTTGCCAAAATGTTTGTGGTAACCGAGTACCTGGAAGCGTTTAACGCGCTGATTGCCACTAGGCGACGGCGCTCGCCTGACGAAGAACAAGTCTGGGCCGCCCACTTTGCCGTGGTGGAAGGCGACACCGTGGGCGAGCTTGAGTTCGAGACCGACCGCGCCAGGTTTTTGGGCCGAGGGCGAAGTCAACTGCATGCCCTAGCGCTGGCAGAGGGCCAGCACTTATCGAGCACAGTGGGTAGCGTACTGGATCCTGTTTTTGCGCTGCGCTACTGCCTGCGCGTGTCTCCCGGCAAAACCGCCCATATCGCTTACTGGACCGTGGTTGCCGACTCACGGCAGACGCTGATGGATCTGATCGACAAACACCATGACCGGAGCGCTTTTGAACGGGCCAAAACGCTTGCCTGGACCCAGGCACAGGTACAGCTTCGCCATTTAGGCATTCAGCCTGAAGAAGCCGCCGATTTTCAGCGCTTGGCCGCCCCGGTTTTGTATCCTGACCCTCGCTTTAGAGCGCCTGCCGATGCAATTGAGCGCGGAGCCGGGCCGCAGTCACAGCTCTGGCAACACGGAATTTCCGGCGACCTACCGATTATTTTGATGCGCATCGATAGCATCGACGACATTGCCCAGATACATCAATTGCTTCGCGCCCATGAATACTGGGGCATGAAGCGACTAGGCGTCGATGTGGTGATTATCAATGAGCGGGCTTCCTCCTATGTTCAAGATCTGCAGCAAGCTATTGAAACCGCCGTACTCAGCGGCCAAACCCACCCTCGATTTAGAAAGGATCACGTCCAGGGTTCAGTGATTGCGCTGCGTGCCGACCTGATGAGTCTAGAAGCACGCATGCAGCTACAGTCGATTGCCCGGGTAGCATTAATGGCCCACCGCGGCAGCATAGCGAATCAGCTAGCCATGACGCTGCCCGCCAACTCTCCCCCATCAACGCCGCCGATATTCGCCAAACGCGTGCTTCCCAAGCCCATACCCGCAAGGGCTAACGCGATAGCGCCTGATACACTCCCAACGCTTGAGTTTTTTAATGGACTAGGCGGCTTTGCACTCAGCGGCCGCGAGTATGTCACGCTACTGGAGGCGGGAAGTTCAACCCCCGCCCCCTGGATTAACGTGATCGCCAATACAGGTTTCGGGTTTCAGGTATCAGCGGAGGGCGCAGGCTATGTATGGGCGGATAACAGTCGCGAGAATCAGCTCACGCCATGGTCGAACGATCCAGTGGCAGACCCCAGCGGCGATGTTATTTATGTGCGCGATGAAGAATCACTGGCCCTTTACACGGCGACCGCCCGACCCATTCGTGATCAAGGCCGCTACCTGGCCCGCCATGGCTTCGGCTATAGCCAGTTTGAGCACCATACCGACGGCATCACGTTGGAACTGCTGCATTTTGTGCCATTAGAAGCGCCACTTAGAATTTCCCGACTACGGCTCAGCAATCATTCAGGACGGCTACGCAAGCTATCTGTTACCGCCTACGCTGAATGGGTATTAGGCACTTCCCGCAGTATCTCGGCGCCTTATCTTATCTCGCACCCAGACACCGATAGCGGCGCTCTGCTGGTAGAGAATCCCTGGAATATTGCCTTCCCAGGCCGAGTCGCGTTTCTTGATATAGGCGACGCACCCGACTCATGGACAACTGACCGTTGCGAATTCATAGGCCACGGCGGCAGTTTGTCCTCCCCTGCGGCGCTGCGCAGTCATGCCCCGCTTTCCGGCACCCACGGGGCGGGGCTGGATCCTTGTGCCGCACTCAGCCGCGGCGTGTCGTTAGCGGTGGGCGAAAGCGTTGATATCGTGGTATTGATGGGCCAAGGAAGCTCAACCGCCGAGGTGCAAGCGCTAATCGCCCACTATCGTCAGATAGATATTGACGCCGAGCTCGCCAATATCAATGCACACTGGCAAACCCAGCTTAACGCGATTCAAGTAAACACGCCGGATCGTGCCATGGATATCATGCTTAACGGATGGCTGCTTTATCAAACCATTGCCTGCCGGATCACCGCACGCTCTGGGTTCTATCAAGCAAGCGGTGCGTATGGTTTCCGAGACCAGTTGCAAGACGGTATGGCGTTATCGTTTACCCGCCCCGAGACGACCCGCGAGCATTTACTGCGTGCTGCCTCGCGCCAGTTTGTCCAGGGCGACGTTCAGCACTGGTGGCTGCCCCACTCCGGCCAGGGGGTGCGTACGCGTATTTCCGATGACCGCGTATGGCTGGCTTATGCCTGCGCTCAATACATCGCGACGTCCCATGACACTGCCGTACTGGATGAGCCGGTGAGCTTTCTAGAGGGTGCCGAACTAGCGGCCGGTGAGCACGATAGCTTTTACCAACCGATGATGGCTGAAGAAACCGCCTCACTTTATGAGCACTGCGCCCGCGGCTTGGATCAGAGCTTAGAACTTACCGGCGAGCATGGCTTGCCGCTGATCGGTGGCGGCGACTGGAACGATGGCATGAACCGCGTAGGCGAAGCAGGCAAAGGCGAAAGCGTCTGGTTAGGCTGGCTGCTAGTGCATACCCTTGAGCGGTTTTTGCCGTTTGCCGAACAGCGCGAACAGCATGAGCCCTCAGCGAGCCAGGACACTTCACGCGCTGAGCGTTGGCGTGCCCACGCCATTGCGTTACGCCTGGCGCTGGAAAGCAATGCCTGGGACGGCCAGTGGTATCGCCGGGCAACCTACGATGACGGCAGCTGGCTAGGTAGCAAAGACAGCGACGCCTGCCAGATTGATTCAATCGCCCAGACCTGGGCGGTACTCTCGGGCGCGGCAGAGCCTCACCGAGCAGCACTGGCCATGCGTTCGCTTGAGCGCGAGTTGATTCGCTATGACCAGCAACTCGCGTTACTGTTTTGGCCGCCCTTCGATCAACCCCGGCGCGATCCTGGATATATTGGTGGTTACCCACCCGGCATGCGCGAAAACGGAGGGCAATATAGTCACGCCTCTATGTGGGCGATTCTCGCCTTTGCCAAGCTAGGCGAAGGCGACAAAGCGCACGCGCTCTTTTCGCTGCTCAACCCCATTAACCATGCCCGCACCGCAGAAGAGGCTGTCCGCTATCACGTGGAACCTTATGTGGTGGCCGCGGACGTCTACTCAGTGGCACCCCACGCAGGGCGAGGTGGCTGGACATGGTACACGGGCTCTGCGGGCTGGATGTACCGCGCGGGCATTGAAGGCATATTGGGGATCCGCCGGGAAGGCGCCTGGCTGGTAATTGATCCCTGCCTCCCCAATGACTGGCCAGGCGTTAGCGCGACGCTCACTATCGCCGCCACCCACTACGCGGTGAAGCTCATCATGACCGATGACGCCTTCAGTGCAAGATTGGATGGCCGCCCAATGACGGACCAAAAAAGCAAAGTACGCATTCCTCTGGATGGCAACCACCACCAGCTTGAAATGTTTATTCAGCGACGTTAGGGAGGCCAAGCACTACTTATTCTTATCACGATCAAACCGTGTCATACCTGTTGCCCCTTCCCGCTTTTGCTGGCGGGGGCCTGACGGTTATTCCAATATCATGCGTTTGCCGAACTCAACGCTTTCTTTAGCCGCTCGCGTTCATTCTCTTCGTAGAAACTCGGGTCATCAAATAAATCTGGCTGCGTATCATCAAAGATCATTTCCAACGCCCCTGCACCACTTTGTACCATCGGCTCAAAGTGAGCGGTATGGGTAATCAGGGCTGTGACATGGCGACGACGGTAGATGGCGTACGCACCCAGCAGGGCAAACACACAGGCAATATAGATAGGCAGACCGTGACCGCCCACTGCCGTCATCAATGACCCTGCGGCAATCGGTGCCACCGCGCAGCCTGCGCCATGCATCACCAGCATGTCCGCCGAGCCGGAGACAATTTCATCCGGGTGCAACTGGTCGATAAGCTGGGCAACTGCCAGCGGGTAGAGCGAAAACGCCAAACCACCCCAGATAAAATACAGCCCCACGAGCACGTTATGGCTAGGCGCAAACGGCATGGCGGCGGCGATGAGCGCCGCCAGGAGCACCACCCAAGTCATTACTCTGGGGCGGTCATGTTTGTCAGAAAAGCGGCCGATGGGAATTTGTAACAGCGCGCCACCTACAATCGCCATGCTCATCACCAGCCCCACGCCGCCAATATCAAACCCCAGTTGCGTCACGTACACCGGCGTCATCGACCAAAACGCCCCCATCGCCAGGCCCGATAAAGCGGCGCAGGCTACCGCGAGCGGTGCAAAGCCAAGCAACGTACGGAGGCTACTTTTGGGGCGCTCAGGAATTGTCGGCTGAACACGGCGGGTCAGAGTGATAGGTAGCAGTGCCCAACTAATCAGAATGGCAATCACCACAAACAGTAAAAAGCCTTGTGGGGAGGAGAGCCTTAGCAGCTGCTGGGCAATCGCCAGGGCGCCCAGGTTGACGACCATATACACGGCAAAAATGCGTCCTCGCTCGTGGCTTGCCGCCTGGCTATTCAGCCAACTTTCAATCACGGTAATTAAGGTAATAAACGAAAGGCCGTATGCCACCCGCAACGGTAGCCATACCCATGGGTTGATAAACACCAGGTGCAGCAACGCCACCGAGGCACAAATGGAAGCACAAAAGCCAAAGGTACGGATATGCCCCATCCGCCGAATTAAGCGCCCGCTCACCCAGGTGCCGCAGATAAAGCCGACAAAATAGCCGGACATGATCATCCCCAGCACCGCGCTGGAGAAACCTTCCCCCGTGCCACGTAGGGTTAACAGCGTATTCAACAAGCCATTGCCCAGCAGCAACAGCGCCACGCTCCATAAAATCGACTTAACGGGCTTGAGCATTGCCAATGAATGCATGGCGCTTCCTCTTAGCAAATGACCAATTACCTAAAGTAAATGCATAAAAGGTGCCATCGCGCTAAGCGTAAGCAGGGTGCAAGGTGGTCATAGCCATGCGTAAACGTAACTCACAGGCACAAAAAACCCCCTCTCGGGGGCCTTGATGCATCTCGCCAACTTCCTGTCATTTCTATCCGTCCTGGATACCGCTCCATGGTGAAGTGCTATGTGACGTCCTGTCGTTCGACATCCTGTCTCACTGGCTTATCCATAAGCCTGCCTTCCTGGCGAGTTCGACTTTCCCTGTCATGCACAATGTAAAGGCTAGATGCTAAACCCCCATCATGCAAACATTTGCACAAATTTATTTCCCTTGACGCTAGCCATAGACGATAACGTTGCCTCCTATATGCCATGAAGTCCATGCTATATTTAACTAAATGTTATATAAGCATTTATCATTAATTATCAGTCGTTTTACTATGCGTTAACAATAGTTCAAAAAGACTTCATGTTTGCATATCCCAGGTTATAGCATCAGAAGGGTCGCTATATTAGGATTTATCGCGTACAACATAGGTACAATATTAAAGCATCGGCATGGCCTGATGTTAATTACCCGCATTCACAAGGAGATGTGCTATGCAACGCGAACAGCGTATTGAGATTTCTCAAGCTGGGCTTCAACTCGCCATTCAAGAAATCAAGGACGACTTGTATGACACCCCGGCCTGTGACTATACCGTGGCCAAACTGCTTAGCCATTGTGGCCGCTTTGAAGATGCCGAACACGTAATCGACACGATGCTGCTGCGTTGGGGTTCCTCCCCGGATGTGGTTGCGCTCGTTGAACAAGGTTACGCCGACATCGACGCCTTGAGCGTACCAGCCTCGATCTCTCCTCAGACGCCTGCCACCAGCGCTGCACTTGCCTAGCGCAGCAACCGCTCGATAACGACAGCGTCATGGCCGGGGTAAAGTGAGTCGCAAGGTGTTTGACAGCCGCCTGTTCTTTATATAGAACGTTCTATATAAAGAACATCTTGTAAGCCAGCAGGCGGCGCTACCATGGACTCACTTTCACTCAGCACCCTTGGCCTTCACATACAAGCACTTCGCCTTGAGCGTGGCTGGTCACTCTCACAGCTAGCCAACGCCGCAGGCATCGCCAAGTCCAACCTATCGCGTCTTGAACAGGGCAACGGCAACCCCACACTGGACACCATCTGGCGGCTAGCCGTGCAGCTTAACGTTCCTTTTGGCACCCTCGTCTCCCCTCTCAGCGTGCCGTTAGACGAAGACGGCGTCCAGGTGCGCTTGATTGATCAAGGAATAGACACCCCCCAGGTCGACGCCTATTGGATGCGTTGCGCACCTCATACGCTTCGCTACGCCGAAGCTCACACGCCAGGCTCGTGTGAATCGCTCACTTTGGTGAGCGGTTGGCTGGAAGCAGGCCCAATAGGCAATACGCAAATCCTAACCGCGGGTGAGTCTATTACTTTCGCGGCCGACCAACCCCATCTTTACCGTACCCAAGATGCCCCCGCGACACTGCTGCTAACCGTGGTTTATTCCGCTGTAGGAGCCACACCATGACTCACTCTGCGACCCACCGTACGCGCGCATGGCTTACCGGTGTGCGCGAAGCCATCCCACTGCTGGGTGGCTATATTCCGGTTTCACTCTCGTTTGGCGTGGTCGCCACGCAAGCAGGTTTTAGCATGTGGGAAGCCGCCGCCATCTCGATGCTAATCTACGCCGGTGCGTCGCAGTTTCTATTTGTTGGAATGGTGGCAGCGGGGTCCCCGCTATGGCTGGTGGTGGCGATGACGCTGCTGATTAACGTGCGCCATGTCGTATACGGCCCCAACTTGGCTGCATTGTTGCCGCCCAGTCGTCACTGGCCCTGGCTAATGCACGGCCTGACCGACCAAGTGTTTGCCCTGGCGCTTACACGGCTACCCCAGTTGCCTGCAGTTGAACGGTTTGGCTGGTTTGTAGGCGCATCGTTGTTGGCCTGGGGCGTATGGATAGTGGGCACGATGGTAGGCGCCACGGCAGGCGAAACCTTAACCGCCCGCTGGCCGCTGCTGGGTGAAGTAATGCCCTTCGCGCTGCCTGCGCTATTTTTAACGATGGTCGCCCCGCGCTTTACCGATAAGCGCTGGGCATTGGCGCTGGGCTGTACGATTGTAGCTGCCCTGTTATTTACGCTGTATGGGTGGAGCAATGTAGCGATTCCATTGGCTGCCGCCTGCGGCGCTATCTGTTTTTATATGGTGAAGTTCCAAGCAAGGAGACGTCGCCCATGAACAGCGCATTATGGTTAGCCGTGGTGGCGTGTGCCCTGGGTACTCTGTTGATGCGCGTGGTGCCGTTCTTGTGGATGCAGCGCCGGCTAAACAGTAAAACCGGCCTCAACAATATGCCCCAGTGGCTGGGCATTCTCGGCCCACTGATGATCGCGGCGGTACTCGGCGTTTCGATTATGCCGGTTAATCCAAGTGCTATTGCATGGTTTGCAACCGCCATTGGGCTATCCGTCACGCTGTTGGTATGGTGGCGGCTACGCTCGCTAGGCTGGCCGGTAGCCGCTGGGGTCGCGGTCTATGGCAGCGTACAGATAGCGGCGGCCATGGCGGGATAAAGCCAAGCCGCCGCTTGGTGAAGCTACTATGTTTTTTACTCGGAAAGCATCGCTAAACGCAAATTAGCTCTTGCCTACCTGGTTTGCAGTGGATCCTCCCGTTTGTAATCCTGAAACAGACCGTACTGCCATTGCCGTACCGCCAGCACCGAGGTGGTGCCAAACCGCTGGTGAATAGGCAGCCCGCTCTCTCGCTCGCATAGCGCATGAAACTCTTTCGCTAGGCGCTGCATGATCTGCTGCCATTCTGCATTACCCGCAGGGGATAAAAGACCGTTAAGCACAATGAGCTTTTCACTGTCATTATCAAAACGGGAGCGGAAAAACTCATTGGCGATATGCTGCTGAAAGAAACGTTGGATAGGGCCGTCCGCTCGCCAGCGGAAATTGGCGGCTACCCGACGTCGGATCCGGTTACCTGGAAGCAGCTCAATGAGCTTGAGTCGCTCAAGCTTGAGTAACTGCCGCGTACACTCTGCTTCAGTTAACAGGTACTGATGATAAATTTCATCGAAGCTGTAGCCATTAATAACGCAGACAGCTACCAGAAACAGCTCACGATCCTCGACGATAGTTTGTTCCTGAGCCTGGGTCAGCTCCTGCAAACGCTGCTCATCAGCCTGCATGGTCTGCACCAGCTCGGCGAAGTCGATATTAAGCTGGTCGCAGATACACTCCAGTCGCGATAGCGTAAAGTGCTTTTCAGCGAACAGGCGTTTCACCGAGGCCTCGCTCAGCGCCAACCACTGAGCGACATCGGCATAGGTTTTACCCTGGGCGCGAAGCTGACGCTTTAGTGTCTCAATCAGCGAATCGGCTTGGGACATAGAAATCTCTTAAACGGTATGAAAAGGCGCTACGCACAAAAGTAGCAGATAATGATACCAACAAGCTCCCATAACACAACTTCGCGCAAATGAGTTGCAGCCAGCAAGCCTTTTATAGAAAGTGCGCCTACTTACAGGGATTTATAAGGCTACACAACCATGCAACGACTGCTACACATAAAGGGCGCTTTGCCCTACCTGATCGCCATCTTTCTCAATGCGTTTGTGGATCTAGGCCACAAAATCGTGATTCAGAACACGATCTTCAAAAGTTACGATGGCGAAACACAGGTAGTACTCACCGCCCTGGTCAACGGGCTTATTCTGCTGCCGTTTATCTTGCTGTTTAGCCCCGCGGGCCATGTGGCGGATAGCTATCCTAAAGTGCGCGTGCTGCGCCTCTCTGCATGGGTCGCCATGGCAGTCTCATTGGGCATTACCGCCGCCTATTATCAGGGCTGGTTCTGGCTGGCGTTTGCCATGACCCTGATGCTGGCCATTCAATCGGCCTTCTACTCGCCGGCCAAATACGGCTTGGTCAAAGGGCTGTTCGGCAAGCCGCGCTTGGCGGAGGCCAACGGGCTGATTCAGGCCGTGACCATTGGCGCCATACTAGCGGGTACGGTGGCGTTTACCGCGCTGTTTGAAACCTGGACGACCCCCGCCGAACAAACGCCAACGCAACTGCTTCGCCAAGTTGCCCCGCTAGGCTGGCTACTGGTACTCAATAGCGCCCTCCAGGTGGTGTCGCTCTACCGCCTGCCTGTGGATACCACCACTCGGCCAGAGTCACCGCTGACCTGGCAGCGCTACATTAAGGGCCACGCCCTAAAAGACAATCTACGCATCGTCGCGCGCCAGCCTGTCCTTAGGCTGTCGATTATCGGCCTGGCCACGTTTTGGTCGGTAGGCCAAGTATTGCTGGCCGCCTTTCCGGCGTATGCCAAAGCGGCGCTAAGCATCGATAACACCCTGGTACTTCAGGGCATTCTCGCCGCCAGCGGTATCGGCATTGCGCTGGGCTCCATGTTGGCAAGCAAGCTCTCACACAACCGTATCGAAACCGGTTTAATCCCCGTAGGGGCTGTTGGAGTGGCTGTTGGTTTATGGTGCCTGCCGCTGTTAACCACTCCAGGGAGCCAAGCGCTTAACTTTATATTTATCGGCATGATGGGCGGGCTATTTATTGTGCCGCTTAACGCACTGATCCAGTTTCACGCCGCCGACAACGAGCTAGGCACCGTACTGGCCGCCAATAACTGGATTCAGAACATTGCCATGCTGGGCTTTTTACTGCTCACAGTGTTGTTCGCCCTGGCCGGAGTGGATAGTCATTATCTGTTATTGCTGATTGCGACCGTGGCGATGGTAGGCGGTGGATACACCATCGTTAAACTGCCCCAGAGTCTGGTGCGCTTTCTGCTGAGTTTTTTGCTGACCCGCCGCTATCGCGTGGCTGTACAAGGCCTTGAGAACCTGCCTTCCCAGGGCGGCGTTCTGTTATTGGGCAACCACATCAGTTGGGTGGATTGGGCCATGGTCCAGATCGCGAGCCCTCGCCCGGTGCGCTTTGTAATGCTGAAAACCGTTTACCAACGTTGGTACTTACGCTGGTTCTTCAAGGCCCTGGGATGTATCCCCATTGAGCGCGGCAAAGGTGCCGAACAGGCACTGGCCGATGTCGCCGAACAGCTCAACGACGGTGAAGTGGTGTGCCTGTTTCCCGAAGGGGCAATTAGCCGCACCGGCCAACTGGGGGAATTCCGCCGCGGCTACGAGCGCGCCTGTGAAAGGGCGAATCCAGACGTCAAAATTGTGCCTTTCTATCTGCGCGGCCTGTGGGGCAGCCAGTTCTCCCGCTCGTCCAGCAAGTTAAAGGAGCTGCGCAACGCGCCTCTGCACCGCTCGGTGGTAGTCGCCTTTGGCAAACCGCTTCCCAAGGATACGCCCGCCGATGTGCTAAAACGGCGCATCTTTGAGCAGGCGACCCGCTCCTGGCAGCAGGCCATGGGGGAGCTTTCCAGCCTACCCAACGCCTGGATTCAAAGCGTTAAACGCCGCCCAAGCGAGCTTGCCCTGGCCGACACGCTGGGCCGCCCACTCAACGCAAGTCAAGCGCTTACCGCCAGCCTGCTGATGGCAAAACGGATTCGCAAACTCAACCCAGGACAGAACGTTGGCCTGCTGCTGCCCACCAGCAGTGCCGGGGTCATTGCCAATATGGCCACGCTGCTGGCCGGTAAAACACTGGTGAACCTGAATTATACCGCCGACCAAGGAGCACTTTCCTCGGCCCTTGCCCAGGCGGAGATCACCACCGTGTTCACCTCACAGCGCTTTGTGAAGAAGCTTGAGCAGCGCGGGCTCAACGTTAGCCAATTGCTTAGCGAGCAGCAGGTGGTCCTTTTAGAAGACCTGCAAACCTCGATTGGCCGTGCCGAGCGTTTGAGCACCTGGCTTGCGGTGAGAATACTGCCGACTTGGCTACTACAGCGCTGCTTCTGCCACGGCCACGATGCCGATGCCACCGCCGCTATCCTGTTCTCCAGCGGCAGTGAAGGCGAACCCAAGGGCGTGATGCTCAGCCACCGCAACCTGATGGCCAATATCAAACAGACCTCGGATGTGCTCAACACCCAGAGCAACGATGTGGTAATGGGCTCACTGCCGCTGTTCCATGCCTTTGGCCTCACAGTGACCCAGTTGCTACCACTGATTGAAGGGCTGCCGCTGGTATGCCACCCCGACCCCACCGATGCTCCTGGCATTGCGGGCGCGATTGCCAAGCACAAAGCCACGATTATGTTCGGCACCTCCAGCTTTTTAAGGTTGTTTGTACGCAGCACAAAGGTGCATCCGCTGATGCTGGAGAGCTTGAGGATCGTGGTCGCCGGGGCAGAGAAGCTCGACGAAAATGTACGAAACGACTTTGCGCTGAAATTCCACAAGCCTATTTACGAAGGCTACGGCGCCACTGAAATCGCCCCCGTTGCGTCAGTGAATCTTCCCGATGCCATGGGCATTCACTACCAGCAGGTTCAGCGGGGAAGTAAAGCTGGCACCGTCGGTATGCCGCTGCCTGGCACCAGCTTCAAAATCGTCGACCCAGACAGCTTCGAGGAGCTACCTACCGGCGAGGCCGGCATGATATTGATCAGCGGCCCGCAGATCATGCAGGGCTACCTCCATGACGCCCAACGTACCGCTCAAGCACTAAGGGAGCTTGATGGCCAATACTGGTACGTAACCGGCGATAAAGGCTTTATCGATGAAGACGGCTTCCTGACTCTGATAGACCGCTATGCCCGCTTCGCCAAGATTGGCGGTGAAATGATCAGCCTCAGCGCCGTTGAAGCGGCGGTTAAAGCGGCTCTGGAGGAGCCAGACAACGCGCTAATGGCGGTGAATATTCCCGATAACCGCAAAGGCGAGCGCATTGCGCTGCTATCAGAAACCGCGTTAGACGCCAACACCGTTAAGGCCGCCATGCTCGCCAACGGCACACCCGCCATGATGATCCCCAGCCGCTGGTTGACGGTGGAAACCATTCCCCACCTTGGCTCTGGAAAAGCGGATTTTGCCGGGGCGAAACGTTTGGCTCAAGCGCAGTTAGGAAAAACGTAAAACTGCAGAAATGCGACAGCTTTAGTCAGCCAGTCCCTCATGGCTGCCAAGAGAGTCTTTCTGGATGGGTTTTGCGACGACCCCGATATTTAATGGCATTATGAGTTGCTCGTTACGCAGGAAAGGGCAACACACCGTTATGCAGAAACTCATCCAGGTTGTAAGTCGTCACTCCTGGTGCATTTTTGGGCTTGAATGACACTTGATGAGCACTTGTGACGCAAAGCCATGGGCGCATATCGGTTGGCTCGTGCTGAGAGAGCGCTTCAGGCGTGAACAAACCCACGCAAGACCCGCCCTGAATATCTCTAGCGGAGGTGTACTCAAATGCTTCCACCTCCGAACCGCGCATTGCACTACCCAACTGCTGACATGAGGCGTAATTCACCGGATGCCTCAACACATCGAGGTACTCTACAAAGGGGCCTGTGTTTAACTTCACTCCCCGGTTAGCGGCATAGTCCGCCGAAAAAAGCGTGTGCTCTGAGCGAAGCGATTCAGTTACAGGCTCCCCATCCATGGAGTACCAGAAAACCAGTCGGTAGTAGGCAGATTCAGCAAGGGTGGTGGCGATACGTTTACCGCCATAGAAAATGCTTGGCTCAAACACTCGGCCAAAACGTGACCCCCATTTGAGAGGCGGATACCGAAAAGGTGTTTTTAGCAGATAGTGCAGGTCTTGCTCCTGCTCGGGGTAAGGCGGTTTAGCGCCTTCAAGCAGGGCTTCAAGTACCTCTTGCTCTTCTAACGTGTCGACATATCTGAGCGTGGCGACCTGCTCCTGACTTTCTACCAGCCGGTACAGCGTGCCCGAGATGGGTTCGATGTTTCGCGTGCCGCCGCAGGCCTCCCACACACTCACACCTTACCCCGCATGCCATCCACGAATCTCAGCACCGCAAACAATCCCTCCAGACGCGTTACCTGTTCAGCCGGTATCCCACCCGTGACGCGGTTGGGCGTGCGCATGAAATGCTGGATCCAGACCTGATCGCCGCCAGTAAGCGTGAACAACGCCCGGGCGAGCCGAATGAGCAGCAAGGCTAACTCGCCCTGTTTAGAGTTCGGGTCAAGGGTGAGGCTTTTCTTGAGTTGCGTAATGGTCGTGCGGTGTACGCCCAACACTGCGGCCAGATCAGACTGCGACAAACCCAGCTGTTCGGCAGCGCGCAAGACCGCTTTTGCTAATACCCCTTCAGGGGTCGGCGATGGTTGAGCAAGGGCTGGCATGACACACCTCAGCAAGATGGATTTTCATCAATCATAGCAAAAAAGTTGCTTATCAACATTCCAGGCATCGCTGCTCTTTTCATTCAGGCGACAGGCCCAAGGATTTCATTCGATGACACAGGAGGTTCTCGGATTAGCTTAAACGTCCACAGAAATATGAAATGGTTCTTCGTCACTTCATGTGAATTTGGCCTGATTGAACAGGCTACCAATCAGGTAAATCATGGCGATGAAGTTGGCCTCGTTCCGGTAGCCACGTGCCTGTGACCGAGCCGCCTGAAACAGGCCGTTCATCCCTTCCAGTCCTGGTTCGTCAGTCCCGAGTGCAGCGTCTGACTACCGCGTCGGCGTGTAGCTCAAGCATCGCTAGGGCCTTGCCCATCGGCTTCAGTAGTGGCTTTTCAGAAACCGCCGCCTGCATGACCTTGAGGTAATTCGTGATGCGTCATCAAGACGCTCAGGGTATCGAGGCTTTCTGGATCTAGCGTAGCTTCTGCTTGATCACCTACGCATAAGCGTCACGAAAAGACACCTATGTAACCACCCTATTAATTATCATTTACCAAACCTACTCTTTAAAAGTTTTTCTATAAAACCAATACCTTCATAAACCACCAACAAAGCAAAAAATTTAACAAGAACAGAAGAAAAACCAACCTCTTCACCATCAGAATAGTCAAAAATGCTTATTAGTAATGTAATCACAACTGACGTTTTTATGCCTTGCTTACTGACTTTTAACATGCATCCCCCATGACATAGAATCACCCCAACCATAAACATAGAAAGAGTCTCTTACACTTTAATTAACCCTCTTTCAAAGAAGGCAAACAACTCGAATAATTTAATATTCACCACCCAAACACCGCGTGATTAAAAAATCACCGACTAAAAAAATAGAAGCGAATAACAAAGACCCCACAAACCGATAACTGAATCCAGCCAGCCCAAGAGAGCAATTGTCAAAAACGTATAGCAGAATCGAAATAAAACAAAACCTTATAGAGAACAAAAGCATAAAAAACCGACCTATAAAATTCTTCAGATCAAAAGCAGACACATTCGACTTTCTTAAATCACCCATACATTTATATACTTATCTTCCACACCCTTACATGTTAGCAATGCACCGCCAATTCTAGCTGGATAACTTTGCGAATATACCACAACCACAGTTTCGCCAATTATTACTGAGGCTTAACATCTCCAAGAATTTCATAACTGAAGCGCAAAGCTAGCATAAAAGCCACACATCGCATATTTAGTAACTAAAGCGATGGCCAAAATCTAGCATGCATAGACATAGTAGATATGTAAGAAATTTCTGAGAATATCACACGATTTATCTTACAACTTTAGTATAACAGCGAACCCAGCAATCAAGTGCAATACCTATGCATGAGAACCATACATCTAGGATTCCACGCGTATGTCTCAGACGAAGATTGAGACCGACAAGTCTGACTCATCGAAGTCATAAAGCTCGTGCTCGCCTTGGTATTTGCGCTGCAGAAACGCCTTGAAGAGCCATTGAATGTTGCAGGAATCCGAACGCCACGACTTAAGTGAGAGCCAAACGCGCTTGAGTCTATAGTTTTTTCCCACGCCCGCTGTCCGGTCTAGGGCGCGATACAGTTAGCGGCGACTGTCACAGGGTAAGCCGCTTAGATGGCGAGATAGTTTTTACCTAAAAAGATGAAATGAGGGGCTAAAGGTGCTTTTCAAAAAATTCCACCAGCAACTGGTAGTGGGCGTTCTGCCCCGAGCTGCTAGGCATATGATCCTCACCTTCATAATAGTGCACATCAGGGTTACGACCATGCTTGCGCAACCTTTCTTCAAGACGCTTGGTCATGTTGACCGACCACATTCGATCTTTGGTGCCATGAGAAAGCAATAGCGGGCCAGGATAGCGTTCGATTTCGATAGGTGTGGTCGGCAGTAAACCTTCGTAGCTATCGCGCCACGTCCAAGCACGCTTACTGACATCCCAGGCTTGCCAGCCAGGATCACCCACATCGCGAAAGCCACGTGCATCAAAGGCACCGCAAACAACATCGGGTGGGCTATGGGCGGCGATCGCGTCAGGCATGCCTTCCAGCTTGTCTTTAGCCATGAGAGAGGCGAGTAATAACGCATGTTCGGCGCCACGTGAAATACCATAAAGCCCTACTAACTCATCAACGACCTGAAATTCTCGTAGGGCTTTAAACGCCTCCACGCTGCGATCCAGCGGGTAATCAACAATATGCCCCGCATTCCAGGCATTACCGCCGCTTGAGTAGCCATAGGGAAAGGCCAAGAAACCATGGGCGGCGAGTAGCATTGCATCCCGGTGGCTCCACCCTGCCCATGCGCCTTCAGAACCATGCAGCAACATGACAGCTGGAAAAGGGCCCTCGCCTGGAGGGCCATAAGTAACGCCCCAACCGGGAAGAACGCGCTGCATGATATTTAATGGCATTTAGACAACCACTCCTTCGCCATAAGTTTCTCCACCTTCCCCATGTTATTCATTCTTTTTGGATTCATACGGTGCCATGCATCAGCGTTGTATAAAGTTTAACTGGCTTAACAGTTGAAAATATTGCTTCCATAGCATGGAAATCTTATTAATAATTAGACATTACTGAAACCAAGGATATACTATGCATCAGCCGATTGCTGTTTTCGACGCTGGCATTGGTAGCTATGCCATTGTGGCCGAGATACACAAGCGTCTTCCTAAACAGGATATTGTGTATTTCGCTGACCGGGCGAGCTTTCCTTATGGCAGCAAAGGGCAAGAAGAGCTACTCGCTGTCATGCAACGCACGCTGCGCTTTCTCGAAGGCTACGCCCCCTCGGCCATCGTCATCGCCTCGAACGCACCTTCTATCATGGTGCTGGATGACATTCGCCAGAACACCTTGGTGCCATTGTCCGGCGTCTACCCGCCCATCGAAGAAGCACTCGCCATGTCAGCGAGCGGCAAGATTGGCATCATGGGGGTGCATTCACTCATCGAAAGCTCGCCGCTGAAGCAGTTCATCGCTCGCTATGCACCCAACCCGGATAATGTCAGCCTGATCAATGCTTCTTCCATAGTGGAACTTGTCGAGAATGGCGCCTTTCTATTCGACCCGAACGCCACGCAGAAAGCGGTCACGGCTTTTAGCGATGACGTCTTCCAGCAGCATCCTGATATCGACACGCTGACACTTTCGAGCACGCATTTACCATGGCTGCGTCCCTTCTTCGAAACAGCACGACCCGGTTGCCGCTTCCTCGACCCCGCTGAATCGATTGTCACGGGGCTAGGCGAAGGAACACCGGGTACAGGTCAGATCCAAGGGCTGGTAACAGAAAGTGAGACCTATAATATTGAGACATTCCGACGTATGTTGCAGCAGTTCGGCGTGGACATCCCGTTAGAGATAGCCTCAGTGCCATAAGGCGCCTAGTGCTGCGTAGCAGCATTCTATTCCGACGGCTCCCCCTCAGCGTTATCCGCACCCTCCGAGCGCTGGCTCTGCCTTTTGCCGCGGGCGACATCCTGATGGCTGATAACCATTACCTCTCGTGGCCACCACTCTGGATGCTGGTCACGGATAAACGCCATAAGCTTTTCTCTTACGTTCATTTCCGCTGTCCACCCAGCCATAGGATCAGAGGTCATTAAATAGCAGGTCACGATTTGCGCCGTTGCCGTTTGCGCCGTCACATAACAAAGCAGTTTATGGTGCTCAATAACGTTGTCTTCCTGTTTGGCAAACTCCAAAAACTTGTCTCTTAGTAACCCAACATCGGCGCTCAGGTGCAGCGTCAGCTCCAAGTACCGATACATCTTGATGCTCTTGACCGAAAGATTCTGGAAAGGCTTAGACGTAAAGTAGGTAACGGGCACGATCAAACGCCGCTCGTCCCAGGTTCTCAAACGGATATAGGTATAAAAGATGCCTTCTACGTAACACCACTGATTTTCAAAAATGACCAAATCGCCAATACGGATGGGCTTGGCAAACGACAACTGAAAGGAAGACAGGATGTTGCCCAACACCGCCTGGCCAGCGACACCTACCAGTACCGCCAACACGCTGGCCGAGGCTAGGATGGATAAGCCCAGGGTTTCGAAAAGTTGGACCTGCCCCAGGATGTAAACCGACACACCGGTAACCGCCACCAGGATAATGATGCGGCGCAGTGCATAGAGCGAGGTCAGCAGCTTACGCTCGTCCTTGGGCTTGGTGTCGTCGATTTCACCCACCAGCCTACGCGTCATACGCAGCATCAGGGTATCCACGAAGCGAAGCGCTATGGTGCCAGCCCCCCAGGCGAGAATACCGATAAGCAGAACACGGAAAGTCGTCGTCGCGACCGCCGAAAACGACACTACATAATTCAGCACCATTTGGGTAAACAGCGACATCACGATCAACGCCGCTGGCATGCCGATCTGCCCAGCAAAAAGACGAAAGGCACCGGTGGGCAGCCATTTCGACATCAAATCAAACAAGCGGTGGACCCCCCAACCCACCAAGCCAACGAACAGCAAAAAGATAGGAATGGCGACCCACTCCCAAATCCTCAACATGCCAAACGACGACTGAAGGCGTTCTGGAATATATTGCTCCAGCATCGAGGGCCCGTATTGTTCATACAGCGTTGGAATATACGACACGCTAATGGGCATGATCAGCCACACGGGGTCGTCGTCACCCACGCGGTAGCGGCCCAGACGAATATCATAGGTTTCGCCCCTGACCTGAAGCGATGCCAGCTCTATATTACGGCGTGTTTCGCCGACGCGGGGGTTTTGCCCGGACGGGTCTTCAATCACGGCGTCTTCCCGCCCCGACAGATTATCGACGCTGATACGCTCGCCCCGCTGGATAATTTCCGCCAGTTGCCGAGCCAGATCGTGGCCCTTCTCGCGCTGCTCATCGTCGCTAAATTCCGACAAGTTGAGCATGTGCGCAGCCTTCTCGTATTCCTCCTTTTCGGTGAGGTCGAGAAAGCTTCTAACCGACTCCCTAGGGGTGACCCGGTTGGCATCTTCAGGTGCCTCGCCAAGGCCGGTATTAATCGAATCAACGGTGAACCATCGGCTATCCTCGCTCTCTCCACCTTGAGTTTGCGCCGCGCACAGGCTGGAAAATGTTAGCGCCACTACCAACATTAGCCACGCGGGCCACGAGTTATTTGCTTTCATACACGCCTTATTGGTTGAGCCAGGACAAAGTATCTACCACCAACTGCCAGTCATCAAAGACAGGCTTTCCATGTCGGTGGTGGAACAAAGTACAGCCTACCTTGCTTTATGAAGCAAGCCGTTGTGTACCGGCATCTCAAAACTGCCACATCCTTCGCCCCCACCTGGCCTGGCCGTTCTCATGCGCGGTTTCGCCTGAGGCGGCAAGCCTGCTAGGGGGTGAGGTCCTCGAGACCTTCATCGTGCAGAGACACTAGCAAGGGTTCGCCTTGCTGGTTAACCCGGAATCGACCGAAACGGGCAGGCTCGTAGCGTTCGTCGTGGCCTTCCTGGAAAAAGAACGCATTGGTAGCAAAGCGTACTTGGCCATTGCGTAAGCGGTAGTGCAGCCGCCGTTCGTCGTCACTCAGTGAGGTATCATCATCCAGGCGCTGAAAGTGGCCAATACGCCGCTTATCCAGGCGCACAATGACGTGACCATCCCTTGCCTCTGGGGTGTTCCCTTTATGGCGCCGATTAAGCGCGCGCTGAATATCGTTACTCAGTGCAAAGTTTAGCGCCATATAGTCGCCCTGCATCAGCGAGCGCGGGTCCACCGGGGCTAGCGCCAGATAAACAACTTCGCCTTCAGCCAGGTGACGCTCCTTCTGCCAGATCGCCCCGTTCACCACCGCCAAAATCAGCAGCGTGGCCGCCACAATGGCAACGCGGCTCCACTTTGCGCTACGCATCATGGTCAACGCTCCCGTTGCCTGATTTATCAATCGGTGAACTCAGCCATTGGCGCAACGCCCACCGCAGCCCCAGTAACAGCACCCCGACCACCAGCAGCGTTAGCGCCTTAATCAGCAGCGTGGCATCAAGCCAGTAATAATAACTGCCGATACCCAGCAGTAGCGACAGCACACCAAGCCCAACCAGCACACGGTGGCCAATGGCAAAGCCCAATAGCACCACCACAACGCCCTGGCCCACACTCGGCACATGGTAGGACACGATGAGCAACGCGCCCGCGCCAGCATAGGCCGCCCAGCGCGCCCTGAATGACAAAGATTGAAACCGCGTACGGAAAAGTAACAGCAGCGCCAGCGCGACCAGTGCAGCATTTAGCCAGGGCATCAGCCACACCAGGGCGCTCACCGGGTTGTCATCAACAAACGATAACGCTTGACCGCTATGGGCGAAGCCCTGATTGACCAGGAGGCTCAGCAACAGGCCATACCCCCACGCCTGCACGTGTTTAATACGCGTTGGCCAACGGAATTCATTGACCCAAAGTACGGTCAGTGCCAGCAACACCACACCGCTGGCCACCGATGCCATGCCGATTGATTCCAACGCCATATACAGCGCCACGCCGGCGGTAAAGGCAGAAAAGCTACGATGCACCTGACTCGGCATCACCAACGCCAGCAAGCACTGCAGGCCAACGAGCGCGTACCACACGTAAGCACTCTCTAGCCAAACGTCGACCAATGCCCAGGCCACCAACAGCTGTCCTGCAAGACTGATGGCCAGCGCCAAGTGTTCGGCAACATCGCTGCGGCTCACGCGGAATAGCGCAAAAGCGCCTGCCAACATAATGAACCCTAAACTCAACGACCCAAGCGCACTTTCCATTACAGATACCGCGCCAATGGCGAGAAAGCCGAGCAAGAACAACGCCGCCAGCCAGCCAGAAAACGCCTGCAGCGCTCGTACAAACCAGGGCGTTTCCGGTGTTAGGTGTGGACGCTCGTTGACCTCAATACCTGCTTGATACAACCGGGCGCTTAAAGAAGATGTCTTACGCATCACTGGAGTTCCTCCGCATGTAGCCGTTTCAACCACACCACAGCCCCAGCGCCCATCGCGAATACCACGAGGGCGAGCATCAGCATACTGCCCGCCTGCCACTCGCCTTGCCATATTAAGAACCTGGCCAGCAGTAGCGTCACGACACTAATGACCGACACGCAGCCCACTGCCACCACCAACAAATCAGGCCGCCAGCAACGATAAACGCCATATAGCGCAGCCAACCACAGCGGGTACGCTACAAGGGCTGGTGCCAAATACGTCATGGCATCGACGATCCAGATCATTATTAACAGCGTGATCGGCAAACCGCTCCCCAACGCCAAGATGCGAAGCGGCCAACGGTTGGAACACCAACCCCAGCGCTTTATTCCCCACTCCCACACGGCAAGAGCGGTGGTATTGAGCGCAAAGAGCCACCAGAAAACGGCATCGCTACTGATAAACCACACATCCAACACACCGCCCCAGGTACGAAAATAAAGCCACACCGCCAGATTAAGTAGCCCCAGCCATAGTATCCAAAGCAGAGCAAAACGAAGGATAAGCACCCAGGGCAATATCAAAACGGCCCAGATAAAAAACAACTGCCAAGGGTCGGCGCCGGTTTGATACACCTGGCCGAACAGCGCCAACAGCACCCCCACCAGCAACGACGCAGCCGTCAACGCAGCACGCGCCACCCACCGGCTGGCTTTGCCCCATACGGCAATCGCCACCGCCAGTGCTAGTGCCCCCTGCACCAACCCAAAGCGCGGCCAGCGGCCCATATCGGCCCAGTTGTACGCCACGAAAAACAGCACCGCGAAGGCAAGCACCAAGCTGCCTAGCCATAGCAAAAGCCGATCCACAAACACGCCCCATGCACGGGGCGAAGGGTGCAGCCCGGCAACCTTCACGGCACGCGCCATCTGCGCAGGCGGTATTGCGCCTTGGTCAATTAACGACACCAGTTCGCGGCGTTTTGAAGCCATGGTTTTCCTTATAAACAGGCCAGAGCAATAAGGCCTTGAAGACTGTCTACAGCAGGATGAGTAAACCAGCCACCTAGATATATTCGCTCGACTAGAAAAAAGGTCATTCGTGACTTGTTTTTAAAGACATAGCATACAAGTTGTGTAGAACCTTTTATTCCTTCCGACGTCGGACTCATATGTCTTAAAAATGATGTAGATGTTATAGCGACTCCACCCTACGCTGTCGACGGCTTAACCCCATAGGAGCCAACAAATGCTGATAAAGATTGCCAAACCAAGTGATTTGCACGAATCCGACGTCACCCCGGAATCTATCTACCTCTCCCGGCGGCGTTTTATGGGCGGCATGGCAGGCATTGGGGCAGGGCTTGCACTTTCCGGCCATACTCAGGCAGCCGCAGACGACTATTCGGACGTCCCCGAAGGCGACGCGCCCGATTGGCTGAAAGATAAAATCAGCGACGCCAAGTGGGACGCCATTACTCCAAGCGACCCCGAGCAGGACAAGATCGCCCCCTTCGATGACGCTAGTGGCTATAACAACTTTTACGAATTCGGTACCGACAAAGGCGACCCCGCCCGCCATGCAGGCAGTCTGGAAACCCAGCCCTGGAGCGTGGTGGTCGACGGTGAGGTAAACAACGGCGGGCGTTTTGCACTTGAAGACCTGGTCAAACCCGCTCAATTTGAAGAACGCATTTACCGGCTGCGCTGCGTCGAGGCGTGGTCGATGGTGATTCCCTGGCTGGGCATTCCACTGGCCGAGATCATCAAGCGCGCCGACCCGACAAGCAAAGCCAAGTACGTACGCTTTGAAACCTTAAGAGACCCGGATCAGATGCGCGGTCAGCGCTCGTCGTTCTCCGTCATCGACTGGCCTTACGTGGAAGGTCTGCGCCTGGATGAAGCCATGCACCCGCTGACTATCATGGCCATGGGCATGTACGGCCGCGAATTGCCCAATCAGAACGGCGCGCCCCTGCGGCTGGTAGTGCCCTGGAAATACGGCTTCAAAAGCATCAAGTCGATTGTGCGCATCTCGCTGGTCGAAGAGCAGCCGGTCAACTCCTGGCAGGAAATCGCCTCCGACGAATACGGCTTTTTTGCCAACGTGAACCCGGAGGTGGACCATCCCCGCTGGAGCCAGGCGACCGAGCGCCGCCTGCCTAATACCCTGTTCAATTCCAATACCATCGATACCCGCATGTTCAACGGCTACGAGGATGAAGTCGCCGAGCTATATGCAGGAATGGATCTAAGGAAGCACTACTGATGGCGACACAGCACAAATGGCTCGCTTGGCGCGTGGCGGTCTTTCTGGCGGCGCTTTCGCCGCTGGTCTTCTGGGGCTGGCAGGTGGCCAACAACGCCGCTGGCCCAGAACCAGGGCGCTATCTATTGCTAAACATTGGTATTGGCGGGCTGTGGATGCTGCTGCTCACCCTCAGCCTGACGCCGTTGACCAAGCTCACCCGCTGGAAAGGCTTCGCGCTGATCCGGCGCCAGTTGGGTCTCTGGACGCTCGCCTACGCCACCCTGCACCTGCTCAGCTACGCGCTGTTTATCCTGGGGCTTAACTGGGCACTGCTGGGCAGCGAAATCGTCAAACGGCCCTACATTATCGTCGGCATGATTGCGCTGATCGGCCTGGCCGTACTGGGCGCGACGTCCAACAAGTGGTCTATGCGCCGCTTGGGCAAGCGCTGGAAATCGCTACACAAATTTTCCTACGTCATCTTGGGGTTGGTGCTACTGCACTTCTTCTGGGTCGTACGTGCCGATATGAGCGAATGGGCTATGTATGCGGTTATTGGGGCGCTCCTCATGGCTACCCGTCTTCCACCCGTCTCGCGCACGTTGCCTAAACTGCGTTATCGATTAAGTCGTTAAATAAAGTAAAACGGTGTGCGCCAGGCAGTTCGGTACTGATATCGACTAGCACGGTTGCTGAGTTCCTTTACTTATAGGCAGCAGTCTCTCGGTTTACTTTATCATCGACGCCATGATCCTTCCTGCAGATCGCGGAAGTCGAGGCGGCCGAAGCGCTGACGGACCAGGCCAGGGCTACGCCACGGGGTCGCCTAAGAATCAATGCGCCCGTCACCTTTGGCAGTCAAAGCCTGGTTCCACTGGTTATCCGCTACCTTCGTCAGTACCCCGAGGTGGAGGTCGACCTCACCTTGTCAGATCGCTTGGTCGATCCTATCGAGGAGGGTTAGGAAGCCGTCATTCGCCTCGGGCCAATCAGCGAAAGTACGACACTGGTGGCACGCCCACTTGCCCCCTATCGGCTTATCGCCTGTGCCTCGCCAGCCTATTTAGCTGAGCATGGTGAGCCTGAGACACCAGCGGATCTGCTGGCGCATGAGTGCCTGGGCTTTGCCTATTGGTTCGGCACTTTGGGCAGAACGTGGCGCTTCAGTCGCGACAGCTGCCTATATGACGCCCCCGTGCGCGGGGGCTGCAAATCAACGACTGGAAAGGGCTGCTTCGCGCAGCACTGGAGAGGTTCGGCATTACATTGGGCTATGAAGCCGCACTGACTGAGGCGTTATCCGCCGGGCGGCTGGTGCGCATCTTGCCAGAATTTGAGGGGCCTTCGAGACCCATGCACCTACTCTACGCCGCTGATCAACGCATGACGCCGAAGCTACGTCATTTCATAGACGATATTGTGGCCACGTTTGCTTAAATAAAAATAAATATGCCGTAAAAAATTAAAAAAACCAATCAACTACGACCAAAAAATTAAAAACAGCATGGAGAAAAAGCAACCAAAAAAACAAAATATAAAAAACCAAAACAGAGAAGACAAACATGCATTATCTAACACAAAGCATAGCCATTGGGTTTATGATAGCAGCACCTGTTGGTCCAATAGGATTACTCTGCATGCAGAGAACGTTAGCAGACGGCTGGAAACTTGGGTTTATAACAGGGCTAGGCGCGGCTTCAGCCGACTTGCTATATGGCATCCTGGGTGCTCTCGGTTTTGCCGCCATCATTTCGCTTTTATCAACATCGCTACTATGGTTATCTATTGCGGGTGGGGTAATACTGATTTATCTGGGAGTTTCTGCAGCCAAAAATAAAACAAATCATTCTGCAAAAAATAAAAATCCGCATTCACCATTAAAAGCCTACTTAACTACATTTTTTCTTACATTATCGAACCCAATGACAATCGGCGGATGCAGGCTCTGAGTGCAACACCGTCAATGTGTCGATGACGGAACCTCATGGTACTTCGCCAGCTCCTCGCTCATCACCTCAATAGGGCACTTGAAGTCGAAGCGCTTTCGCGGGCGCATGTTCAGCTCAAGCGCGATCTCATCCAGTTCTTGCTGGCTATAGATCGATAGATCCGTTCCCTTGGGCAAGTACTGTCGTATGAGCCCATTGATATTTTCGTTGGCGCCCCTCTGCCATGGGCTGTGTGGGTCACAGAAGTAGATAGCGACACCAGTATTCTGGGTGACCTTGGCGTGCTGCGTCATCTCACGTCCTTGGTCATACGTCATGCTCTTCCGTGCGGCCAACGGCATGCGATTCAGCGCTGCGCTGAAGCCTTCTACAGCAGAGGTAGCAGTCGCATCGTTCATCTTCGCTAGGATCAGGTAACCGCTTTTGAGTTCGACAAGGGTGCCGACAGCCGATGCATTGTTCTTGCCCTTGATCAGGTCGCCTTCCCAGTGGCCAGGAAATTCACGTTTTTCCACCTCTGGAGGGCGGAGATGGATGCTGACCATGTCCGGGATCTGGTTGCGCCGGTCGACCTGGCCACGGCGCGGCTTACGGGTTGGCTTGCCTTGCCGCAAACAATGGATCAGCTCCTTTCTCAGTTCACCGACGGGCAACGCGTAGATGGCACTGTAGATCGTTTCTCGGCAGACGTAGGCGTCTCGAAGGTCAGGGATATTCATATGCTTGAGCTTGCCGCTGATCTGTTCGGGAGACAAGCGCCGACGCAGCATGTGCTGAATCAGGGCGAACCGAGGGCTGCCAGGAAGCAGTTTGCGCCTTGGTCGACAACCGTCTCGACGGTGATCACGGCATTGTTGCGCATGTGGCGCACGATAGCTGCCATCGGACGATCTATTGCGCCGTATTTCTCGGCTAATCGTTGCCGGGGAGCGCTCGAGCAGGGCCGCTACCTTCCTGATGCTCAAGCCTTGCGCGAAGCTGACATGGATCGTGGCACGTTCTTCAGTGCAGAGTTCAGAATATGACATGGATACAACACCCTACCGGTTTGGTCAGGTGTTGCACTCAGAATTTGCGGCCAAGATCTTTGCATTTATTGCCATATTTTCAGCTATTGTCCCAAATGGCAACAGCCCCACAGACATTGGACTAGTGAAGTTGAGTATCATTTGCTTAGGGGTTTTTCTTGGCTCAATGGCTTGGTGGGTCTTTTTGACTTCTGCTGTGTATTTCTTGGCAGCCAAAATAAATGAGTCTAAAATCAAAACTGTTAGTTGCCTGGCAGGCGTCTCAATAGCATTATTTGGCTGCCATACAGTTGTCACTACTATTATAAAAGTGCTATGAAGGATGCCTATTACTCAAAAACCTATTCAACACATCATGACGGCTATCCATTGAAATAGGCTCCGAGAGAACAATCCTTGTTTTAGTTTCACCAAAAGTATTTACCTTTGCAACAAACTCTTCGACATCCCGATTAGTGGGAACATATATTCGAATCAAATAGGAGTCTTCGCCGGTTACATGCAGACATTCCGCTACTTCGGGCAGAGAATCGAGCTTGGCTAGAAGTTTCTCTTTTTGTGGTTTAAACGCCGTAATACCAATTACAGCGGAGACAGCCAGCCCAATTTTTTCCAGATCCACTACCGCTGTGTAACCTTTTATAACGCCACTTTCCTCCAACTTTCTCATTCGCTCTGTCACCGCCGGTATTGAAAGGCCTACTTGCTGGGACAGCTTTGTAACTGAGATACGGCCATCCTGGCGCAATGCACGAATAATTTTCAGATTCATTCTATCCATTCAAACCTCTCAAAAAAATTTAACTTAAAGAATTAACCCACCACCCACTCATTAAAAGCATTCTTCTCGGTGTCGCTCCCCTGATGGGCATAATAAACCAACCGTAGGTGACGCTCCTCATCAACGGTGAGCGTGGTGTGTTCAAACGCGATAGCGCCAATCCCATCCAGATTAAGATGGCGCACGCCCTGGCAAGGGGCGTTGACCTCCTGATTTTTCCACCATGCCTTAAACTCGGGCGCCACTTTGGTTAACTCTTCAACCAACCCATCGATAGAGGGATCTTCGGTCGCGCGGGCAAAGTCGCGTCGGAAGCTGGATAGCATTTGGCAAACCTGCTCCTCCCAGGGTGATAACCGCTGGCGCATGGCAGGATCGGTAAATAACAACCAGAGCATATTGCGGCGCTCGGGTGCATGGGCAGAGAAGTTGAACAGCTTATCGGCCGCAGCGTTCCAGGCCAGCACATCCCAGCGTAAATTAAGGATATAGGCAGGCCGTGTGGGCAGGTCGTCCATCAAGGTTTGCACCAGCGACGGCACGCTGCACCAGGTTTTGCCTAGCTCAGAGGGTAGCCGCTGATGGGCAAGTAAGAACAGATGGCGGCGCTCGGCCGCATCCAGCTTGAGCACTTTGGATAAGTTATCCAGAAACGTCGCCGATACGCTAATATCGCGGCCCTGCTCCAACCAGGTATACCAAGTCAGCCCCACGCCCGCTAAAGCGGCGACCTCTTCGCGTCTTAATCCTGGCGTTCGCCTTCGACGGCCACGTGGCAGCCCCATCTCTTCCGGGGCAATTTTCTCGCGATGCTTGCGTAGAAACGCAGCCAAGTCTTCCCGCGTTCGAGTTAGCGTCCGGGCAGCAGTCATTTTATTACCTTTAATCACTTATCACTTTTAGTAATAGCATAAACAGTTAAATTGTACCCCTTTAAAAGCCCCTCCAGAATAGCCTCTCGCTGGCAGAACTACCGGCGATTTAAATCCTTTCTAATGCTTATTTCTGGAGCACGTAATGGCTGATCAGTCTCGTTTATCGGTTTATTTAATCGCCCTGGGGGCATTTGCACTGGGGATGGCTTCTTATGTCACTGCGGGGCTTATTCCTCTTATTGGCGATGCTTTTAGTGTCACGGCTGCTACGGCGGCTCAATTAGTCACGGCATTCACCTTAGCCTATGGCTTAGGCTCGCCCGTCGTCGTAGCACTACTGCCCGGCCAGCATCAACGCTTGGGCTTACTAGTGGCGTTGGCCGTTTTTATTGTGGCCAATATCGCTAGCGCACTGGCCACTAGCTTTATCGCCCTCGCTATATGGCGAGCGGTCGCAGGCGTGGGCGCTGGGGTTTATCTTGCCATGGGCATTGCCGCCGCAGCCGCCATCACGCCAGAGGCCCAGCGCGGTAAAGCGATTGCGATCATCATGGGCGGCATGGCGAGCGGCACGGTACTGGGGGTGCCTATCAGCCTGTTGCTGGCAGAGCGTTTAGGCTGGGCGTCAGCCATGTGGCTTATCGCAGGTCTTGGCTGCATCGCCTACGCCGGACTTCACACCAAACTGCCTGCACTGCCAGCCACACCGGTGCTTTCACTTGTTCGCAAACTGGCTATTTTGAAAAACCCTCATGCCATGGCCATTCTGACAGTTTCCTTATTGGCGGCCATTGCCAGCCTGGGCATGTACACCTTTATCGCCCCCTTTATGGCGGGCAGCGAGTCAGGCGCTGTTCAGTCGATTACCGGTTATTTATGGGTATGGGGGATTGGTGGCGTGCTGGGTAGCTTTTTGGTTGGCCCATTGGTCGACAAATTTATCGGGCCCGTTATTACCTTGGCGATTATGCTGCTGCTTTCTATAGCCCTCATCTCGCTGCCCTTTGCTGTGTCGATTCATCCACTGCTAACGTTACTGCCGATTGCGCTTTGGGGCGCCGTGGGCTGGGCGCTGCAAGTGCCACAAAACAACGAGCTCGTTCGTACGAGACAAGCCCATGGCGACGGCAACTTGGCGGTCGCGCTCAATGAATCGGCGCTCTATTTAGGTAGTGCGCTAGGTGCGGGGGGCGGAGGGATTATGCTTGCTCTCCAACTGCCCGTTTCGGCATTAGCGGTGGTTGCCGGAGCTATCGCCACTGTAGGTGCGGCAGTTCAGCTCATCATCATGCGCACTATGCACTAATCCCGTTCGCACAGGCCAAGGGGCTCTCTTCAAGGGATCGTCTTTACGCCATTAAGATCAATGAAGACCACTCCCGGCGAGCTTGAAACCAAGCATACGTAATCAAGCGACTTCACTGCGGCAACATATCAACCGCTGCCCCTGGAAGACGTAAATTTCAGCGTTTATAGCCAATCCGATCATCGACAGGCATATTCTGAGCCATCAACTCGACGACCCAGTCAATGAACACACGCAGCTTGGCGCTGACGTGGCGATTGGGTGGAAAAGCGACGTACATCGGCATGGGTTCCAACTGCCAATCATCAAATAGTCGTACCAGCTCGCCGCTGGCTACGTGCTCCCTGGCCATGTAATCCGGCAGCCAAATGACGCCGAGCCCCGTCAGGGCCGCTGCAAGCCCCGCATTCCCGTCATCGACCGAGATCATACTGCGCCCCTGCACGGTGACACGCTCTTCGTTGCGGTGCAGGGCGTAAGGAAAGGCCAAGCCCGCGCGCGCCCATCTGAAACCGACAATGGCGTGCGGTGGGAGTGACAGCGCCTGCGGATGCGAAGGAACGCCGGCCTTTTCCAGATAGCTGGGCGCGGCGAAAACCCCAAGCGTCAGATCGCCCACGCGACGCGCCACCAAGGATAAATCGGTAAGCTCTCCACCGCGGATCACACAGTCCACGCCTTCATTGATGAGATCCACCCTGCGATCACTCACGCCCAAGTCGAGTTGAATATCGGGATACTGAGCGTGGAACGCGGGCAGGGCCGGAATCAGGATCATGCGTGCAAACGGGCTGGGGACGTCCACCCGGAGCCGCCCGCGGGGCAATATTGAGGCGTTGGACAGGCTGGTTTCGGCATCATCCATATCGGCCAGAAGCTTGATGACGCGCTCGTAGTAGGCCGCACCGTCCGCCGTGACGTTCACCTTGCGCGTGGTGCGGTTGAGCAGTTTGACACGTAGCCGGGCCTCTAGCTGTTGCACGAGTTGCGTCACGCTTGTCTTGCTCATGTGAAGTGTTTCGGCGGCCTTGGTAAAGCTGCCCGTCTCCACGACCCGGGCAAAGGCCTGCATTGCGTTAAAACGATCCATGGTTGCGCCAAACACCTCGTGATTGTTTGCAAACTACAAACAATGTTGAACAGAATCCGCCGTTTATCCACCACCAATGCAGGCTTACAGTGAATCCATCGTAAACAAAGGTCGGCTTCGACCTACTGATGGAGATTCATATGGCTAAGCGTGACGTCGTTTTCCCCTCGGGCCGCCAGGCGCTCTATGACCAGAACACCTATTCCGCTGCCATCCGCTCGGGTGACTTTTTGTTTGTGTCGGGCCAGGTCGGCAGCCGTGAGGACGGCTCACCCGAGCCGGACTTCGCCGCTCAAGTGCAGCTTGCCTTCGACAATCTAGAGCGTGTCCTGGCAGCAGCGGGGGCAAGCTTCGATGATATCGTCGATGTGACGAGTTTTCATACCGACCCGGAAGCCCAATTCCCTATCTGGCTGGAAGCCAAGGCGCGCGCGTTTCCAGAAAAACCCTACCCGAACTGGACAGCGGTCGGCGTTACCTGGCTGGCGGGGTTTGACTTTGAAATCAAGGTGATCGCTAAACTTCCCAAGTAATCACGCCACACCTCTCAAGCGCCAATACGTTGCGACGTTGCGGCGCTTCTGTTGGCAACCTTGACAGTTTTCTGCAAGCGCAGCGCGTCGCGTTTCGGCGGCGCCTTGAAAAGGCGACCGTATTCGCGGGTGAACTGGGAGACGCTCTCGTACCCCACCTCGAAGGCAGCATTGCTTGCGGTAACCCCTTCATCCAGCATTAGTCGGCGCGCTTCGATCAAACGCAGCCGCTGCTGGTATTGGCCCGGTGTTAGGGACGTCATGTACTTGAAGTGCTTATGAAACGAGCTAAGGCTCATGCCTGCTTCTGCGGCCAACTTCTCCACCGGCACGCGTGACGTGTAGTTAGCCCTGAGCATCTCGATAGCAGCCGCAAGGCGGCTTGCGTAGCTATCCGGATCAGCGATCTCGCGCAAGGCAGTGCCATGAGGTCCCGAGAGCAGCCAATAATGCAGCTCCTGCATGATACCGGGGCGTAGAAGCGGTTCGGACTCGGGACGATCCAGCAGTTTCATTAGCCGCGATGCGCAGTCAATCACCTCGGCGTCGGTGTCTACGGCGAACAGCGTCTGCATTTTCGATGCGCGCTGGGCGGGGGCACTGCCCATGTGCGCGGTAAGCTCGCGCAAGATTCGTCTATCCAGGTCAATCGCAACGGCCAGATAGGGCTCACTCTGGCTGGCTTGGACAATCCGCCCGACGACCGGCATATCCGCGCTCACAATCGCCGACTCCCCTCCAGCGACCACGCGGGTCTGGTGCCCGACCGTCATCCGCTTTGCCCCCTGTAACACCAGGCAAACCATCGGCTTGTAGACCGATTGCAAATCACCGGCGGGGGTTTCGACGCACATCATGCTAAGCCCCGGCACTGGGGATAACACCAAGCCATCGTGAGTGGCGTGGTGCTTGGCATAGGTTTGAACCGCCTGTTTGAGTGAGTTCATAGGCATTCCTCAAGCATCTCATCTCAACGTTAGCATGGCTGAGAGAGGGTTTCTCGACGCCTGCAGGATCAGGCAAGTTTTGCGCAAGGCTTGGCAAGACCCGCCCTCACCGGATAGTTAACACTAGGATGACTCAGCCATGGTCGCAGACGCCTCAATGGCACTGAGTCCTACCGAATTATTCCGTTAGATGGAGGGTTTAAAAGTGAACACATCAGGCAATACCATGCTCATCACCGGCGGTGGTTCCGGCATTGGTCGTGAACTTGCACAACGCTTCAACGCACTGGGTAACACGGTGATCGTCGCAGGCCGGCACATGGAAACGCTGGAGGAAACCATTGCCAGTAAGCAAAATATGCACGCGATGGTCGTCGATGTCGAGGACCCAAAAGCCATTACTGCCTTTGCCGAGCGCGTCGTCGCCGAACACCCCGACCTCAACGTGCTGATCAACAACGCAGGCATCATGCGCCGCGAGGACTTGACCAGCACCCGTGACCTAGCTGATGCCGAACAAACAGTCGTCACCAATCTGCTCGGCCCGATCCGGCTGACCAACGCCCTGACCAACCACCTGGTCAATCAACCAGACGCCGCCATCGTGAACGTTTCGTCTGGCTTGGCGTTTGTGCCGTTAAGCGGCACGCCTACCTACAACGCCACCAAGGCAGCCATTCACTCCTATACGATTTCGCTCCGCCAGCAGCTCAAGGGCAAGGTCGAGCTTATCGAACTGGCGCCTCCCGCGGTGCAGACGGAGCTGACACCTGGCCAGTCGACTCGCGAAGGTTATATGCCGCTCAACGACTATATCGACGAGGTCATGACGTTGTTCCAAGAAAAGCCCACGCCCAAGGAAATTCTGGTGGAAAACGTCAACTTCCTTCGCTGGGCGGAGCGTGACGGCCACTTTGATGAAGCGGTCGAGATGCTCAGCAAGATGTGAACGGCACGGCTTCATACCGACTGACGGGCTCCGCCGGATCAAAACTGCCAATTGGCTGGAACCCAGGCATAGCCGGTGTCGGTCTTGAGCATTCGGCCAAGCCCCGGGAAGGGAAAGTGGAAGCCGAGTACGGGTAGCCGGTCTGCCGCGGCCATATCGAAGATCCGGCGGCGGGAGGCCAACGCCTCTTCCTTGTCACGGTCCGGCCCGGGCACCCATGAGTGATCAATATTGACGATGGGATGATAGGCCAGGTCGGCGGTCAGCAATAGCTGATCATTTCCAGAGTGGACAAGGAAGTTCGCCATGCCGGGGGTGTGGCCCAATGCCGGAAGCGTGGTCAAGCCGGGAACGATTTCTGTGCCGGCTTCGTACAATTCGATATCGTTAGCGACCGGCTCAAGGCTCTGGCGGATCGCGGCGGCGAAATTGCGACGAAAATCCTCGGGTACCGGCATGTAGGAAAGGTCTGGATCGTTAGCGATGAAAAAGTCCCAATCGGCACGAGGCGCAAACACGGTTGCCCGCGGAAATGCCTTGCCCCCATCGGCCGTTCGCAGGTTGCCGACATGATCCGGGTGCGTGTGCGAGATAACCACAGTGTCGATATCCTCGGGCCGTAAACCAATAGCGGCCAGATTATCGAAAATGCGCCCGCCCAGCGGCCCCATGGTCTGCCCGGCGCCGGCTTCGAGAAGAATTCGCCGGCCATTCGTTTCAATAAGAAGTGTGTTGAGATACAGCGTCATGTGGTCGGTCGGCAGGAAGGCTTGCCTCAGCACCTCCTCCAGTTCTGCCTCAGGCGCATCGCTGGCGTAAACCTGCGGTGGGCCGCCTATCAGCCCGTCGCTCAACACCGTGGCAGAGATGTCGCCAACGCGAAAACGATAATAGCCGACATTGCCATCCGCATTGATACTCTGGGCCGTGGAAGCCGACTGTGCAAAGGCGATGCTGACGGTCGGCAAGATCATGCCCGCCGTTACCGACGCCGCTGTCAATATCACCTGCCGACGATTCACTGTGATTCCGCTCATGTTGTTCACCCCGTTCGAGTCTCTGGTTGCAGGAGTCGTACTTGGTTTCAGCGCCATGCAAGACCAGGGATAGCTAAAACCGAGTCCTTGCGACGCGCTTTTAAAGGATGACCCAGAACGGGCTTGCAGATAAGCTAACCAAAACGGATCAGCTTATTAAGCAGGGCTTTGCAATGCGCCAACTACGCCTTGATAGCTTAGAGATATTTGAAGATGTGGTGCGCTGCGGTGGCTTTAGAGCCGCCGCACTTGGCAGGGGTGTGTCATCGTCCGCTATTAGCCAGTCGATCAGCGCACTTGAGGAAGCGCTGAACATCCGGCTTTTAAACCGAACGACACGCAGCGTCGCGCCCACTGAAGCAGGCGAGCAGCTGCTTGAAAGGCTCAGGCCCGCTCTTCACGATATCAGGACAGCGATCGACGACCTCAATCAACTGCGAGAACGCCCATCTGGCAGCGTGCGGATCAATGCCCCAGGGCCGGCGGCCGACCACGTGCTGTGCCCGCTGGCCTTTGAATTCATGAAAATGTATCCCGATATCAACGTTGAGATCGTAAGCGACGCGGCGATCGTCGATATTGTGGAACAGGGCTTCGATGCGGGTGTTCGCTTTGGTAAGCAGCTCGCTCAGGACATGATCGCCCTGCCCTTGGGCCCCTCCTTGCGCTATGCGATCGTGGCTTCGCCCGATTATCTTCGCGAGCATGGCCGCCCCGACGCACCGCGCGATCTCTTGCAGCATGACTGTATTCGCCGCCGTTTCCCAGGCGGCACCATGGTGACGTGGACCTTCGAGAAGGACGGTGACGAAGTCGAGATCACGCCGCAAGGCCGGTTGACGCTGAGTTCAGCACACCAAGAACGCCAGGCAGCGATGGCGGGCTCGGGCATCGCGCATCTGTTTGAGGATTATGTCCGCGCCGATCTCGAACAGGGCAACGTGATTGAATTGCTCAGTGACTGGAAGAAGACGCTGCCGAGTTGGTATCTGTATTATCCGAACAGGCGGCATACCAGCGCGGCCATGCGGGCCTTTCTCGACTATATCCGCCATAACCGCGGCCCTTAAACGTCGATCGTTTTAATAACCTTGGCGGGATTACCGCCTACTACAACATTATCAGGCACATCCTTAATAACGACGGCCCCCGACGCTATAACCACGTTATTGCCTACGCTAACGCCTGGGTTAATGATGGCACCGCCGCCAATCCAGACGTTATTTCCAAACCTAATCGGCTTTGCGTACTCTTTACCCGTATTACGCTCATGCGGATCAAGGGGATGGGTGGCCGTATAAATCTGCACATTGGGCCCCAGCATACAGTTATCGCCAAAGCGGATTTCACAAACATCCAGCAGCGTGCAGTCGAAGTTGGCAAAGAAGTTTTCACCGACATGAATATTATATCCATAGTCCAGGCGAATATTTGGCTCTACATAAAGACACTTCCCCGTAGAACCAAATAAATCTTTTAACGCTTTCAAGCGCTGAGCGTCGGTTTCCAGCACTTGATTGTATTGCCTCACTTTGCGTCTTGTTTCTTCATGCTCTTTTCGCAATACCGGATCAGCAGGATTGTAGAGCTCTCCTGCCAGCATCTTGTCTTTTTCTGATCGCATTAGTTGCCTTCCTTGACAGAACCCCAGGTTATTCAAGCCCAGCCGTTTTTGTCTCGCTCCGGTTCGGCGTCAAGCGTCGCAGCCCGCTCACAATATCATCGACGCTACTGTAGACAACCGGAATCACCAGCAGGCTTAAAAGCGTCGAGGTGATCAACCCGCCAATGACCACAAAGGCCATGGGGGCCCGGAAGCTGGGATCGCCCGCCCACCCCAAGGCGATCGGCATCATGCCCGCCCCCATGGCGATCGTCGTCATCACGATGGGCCGGACACGCTTCTTGCAGGCATCAAGAGTAGCGTCCAAGCGTTCTAACCCATGCGCCCGACGGGCGATGATGATGTAGTCCACCAGCAGGATCGAGTTCTTGGTGGCAATCCCCATCAGCATAATCAATCCGATCATGGCAGGCAGCGACACGGGCGTCTGCGTGAGGAACAACGCCAGGAAAGCCCCGGGGATGGAGAGTACCAGTGCCACCAGAATGGTGATCGGCTGCATGAAATCCTTGAGCAGCAGCACCAGCACCATATAGATACACAACACGCCGGTCAGCATGGCAATCCCGAAGCTTGAGGCAAGCTCCTCCATTTCCTCTGCATCGCCTTCTGCTGCCTGAAACACGCCGCGCGGCAACTGACGTAAACTGGGCAGTGCCTGCACGGCCTGTTCGATTTCTCCCAAAGGCTGCCCTTGCAGGCTTACCTCGAAATTGACGTTGCGCAGACGATTATGCCGGGTGATTTCCGAAGGGCCACTGCTCCACTCAAAAGAGGCCACGCTCTCGAGTGGCACCATCCCATTAGCACCCGGGACAGGCAGTCGTTTAAGGGTCGCCATATCCTCCCGAGCCGCATCCGCCAGTCGGATCATCACTGGCACTTGGCGTGAGCTTAGGTTCAGCTTAGGCAGATCCTCGTCGTCATCTCCCACGGTCGCGATGCGCAGCGTATCGGCAATAGCTTGTGCAGAGACCCCAAGGTCGGCGGCGCGAGCAAAATCAGGGCGTACAATAAGTTCAGGCCTAACAAGGCTGGCCGTCGAACTCACCGCGCCGATGCCGGGAATGGAACGCATCTCCCGCTCGACTTGGCGGGCATGCTGTTCAAGTACCCGGCTATCCTCACCGGCGAGGACTAACTCATAGCCATCCCCCTCGTCGCCTACGCGAGTTCGCACGCCGGGAAGCGTGGCGAGTGCAGCGCGCAACTGCTGCTCTATGTCTTGCTGCGTAACGCCCGAGCGGGTTGCGCGATCCGCCAAACCAACGGTCAGCTCAACCGAGGTCACACCGCTGTCACTGCTGCCGGAGTCCTCACCGACGGCCGCGAAGACGCTGACGACATGGCGTTGCGTCACCAGTCGTGAGCGTGCCTGCTCGGCAAGCGCCTCCGCTTCAGACAAGGTACTGCCGGGCGGCAAGGTGAGCGTTGCCTGCGTTTGGGAATTATCATCCGGGGGTATGAAGGTACCCGGCAGGGTCGAGGCCAGCCAGATACCTCCTGCAAAGCAGGCCGTCGCCGCGATAATCGTTGTCTTACGGTGGTGCAGGCACCCGTTAGCAACAATCAAGTAGTAGCTAATCCACGCTGGATCGCGCGGGGGATGCTGGGGTTTACGTAGAAGATACGCAGCCAGCATGGGCGTCAGCAGGCGCGCCACCAACAGCGAAAACAGCACCGCTACCGAGGCCGTCCAACCGAACTGAACGAAGAATTTCCCGACGGTGCCGCTCATGAAGGCCGTGGGCAGAAAAACGGCAATCAACGTGAAGGTCGTGGCAACCACGGCCAAGCCGATTTCTGCCGCCGCATCCATGGCGGCCCGGCGCGGGGGCTTGCCCATTAGCAGATGCCGCTCGATATTCTCAATCTCGACGATGGCATCGTCCACCAGCACCCCGATCACCAGCGAGAGCGCCAGCAACGTCACCACATTGAGTGAGAAGCCCATCAGTTGCATGAAAGCGAAGGTGGGGATGATCGACAGCGGAAGCGTAACCGCCGCAATCAGTGTGGCACGCCAATTGCGCAGGAAGCAGAACACCACCACCACCGCCAGCGCCATGCCCTCGAATAACATCTGCATGGAGCCCTGGTAGTTCTCCACCACCTCCCCAACGAAATTGAAGGCTTCTTCGATCTCTATATGGGGATATTGCGCCTGCAATTCCGCGAGCGCAGACTGCACGCCCTCGGCCACATCCACCTCGCCGTATCCCTCGGCACGGGTCATCTCGAAGCCGACCACGGGCGCCCCATCCATCAATGCAATCGAACGCCGCTCGGCCACGGTATCGGTAACCGTCGCCACTTCATCAAGTCGAATGCGCCGACCGTCACTGAGCGCCAGCTCCATCGTCGCAAGCTCGGCGGCGGATTCAGCATTGGCGATGATGCGCACGGCCTGTTCGGCGCCGCCGACATCCACACGGCCACCGGGCGCCTCCAACTGCGCTTGGCGCAGCTGGCGGGAGATATCCAGCGCTGTCGTGTTTAACGCCAGCAGGCGATCCGGATCCAATGCCACGCGGACTTCGCGATCGACCCCACCGATGCGCCGAACCGAACCAACACCGGGCACCGCCAAGACGGCCTTGGTCATTTTGTCATCGACGAACCAGGAGATGGCCTCATCGTCTAGATCGGAGGAAGTCACCGTGTAGCGTACAATCGGCTCACTGGAAAACTCACCCTTCTGAATCACTGGATCACGCAGGTCGGCGGGTAGATCCGAGCGGATGCGAGCAACAGCGTCGCGCACATCATCAATAGCCTCTTGCACGGACTTTTCCAGCCGGAATTCGATAGCGATATCGGCATTACCATCCGTCTGCGTTGTAGAGATATTTTTGACGCCGGAGACGGTAGCGATGGAGTCCTCGATCTTGCGAGCAACCTCGTTCTCCATTAAGGCGGGGGCCGCACCGGGCAACGAGGCGGAGACCTCCACGAGGGGCAGCTGTACATCCGGCAAGTCCTGAATAAACAAGCCTCGGAAGGAGATGAGCCCCCAGAAGGTCAATAGAATAAAGAGCAGGATCACCGGAATAGGATTGCGAATCGCCCAGGATGAGGCATTAAGCGTCATACCCCCTCCTCCTCAACGTCGGTATCGTTCGTTTGGGGTGAATGAGCCGGCTCTCCTTCAATCACCCGAACCTGGTCACCATTGCCCAGAAAAGCACCGCCCGAGGCGACCACCTTGGCATCGGGCTCAAGACCGTCGCGAATTTCGATGCGATCATCCGTTTGCTGGCCAAGGGCAACTTTCTGCTCCGTTATCTGGCCTTCATCGCTGACGCGATGGACATAGCCAAAGCCATCGCGTCGTTGCACCGCAGCTCGGGGTAGCGTCATTACTTGGCGGCTGCCCAGTTCAAACTCTCCCCGCGCAAACATTCCCGCCCGAGCGACGTCGCTTGCTGGAAGATCGACGTAGACCAGGCCATTTCGGGTAGCGGCATCGACTAGCGGCGCAATTGTGCGCAAACGCCCGTCGAGTTCGTAGCCACCTGATAGGGTGACTCTGGCAGTCTGACCGGGCCGCAGCTTGTTCAGATCAGAAGCGGCGACTTCGGCCCGCCATTCCAGCCGACCGTTGCGCGTCAATCGGAACAATTCCTGATCGGCGCCGGTAACAGCGCCTACAGTGGCCGTGCGGGAGGTAATCAAACCGTCGTCTGGGACGACCACCTCCGTCTGAGCCAAGCGTATCGCTTGAGCTTCATTCTCTGCTTGTGCAACCTCTAGCCGCGCTCGTGCGGTCAGTTCGGCGGTTTCGTATTGCTGGATCTGCTGTTCTGAAAGCGACCCGGTGGTTTTCAAACCCCGGCCACGCTGGGCGTTTGCCGTGGCTTCCGCAAGCGTTGCTTCGGCTTCCGCCACGGCGGCGCGGCTTCTTGCAAGCTCTGCGCGCACCGTCCTGTCGTTATAAACGGCCAGCACCTGCCCTTCTGTGACCTCATCACCCACGTCTACCTTGACGTCGACCAGCCGCAGGCCGCTTATTTCGCTGCCGACACTGATCTCCTGCCACGCGGCAATATCACCATTGGCTTCAATCGTCGTCGGAAGCGTCTGAGATTTTAAGGTCGTCACATTGACCGATAGTGAGGGCTGCGCCGTGGGTTCGTCAGTTGTATCGCTTTCTGACGAGACAGCCTGTATACACGCCAGCGCGGCAACGCTGGCGGTCACGACAAGCATAATGCCGAGATACATTTTTCTGGTCGGAGGTGACATAATTCAGGCCTGTTCCAAATGGTTCAGTTCGTTGATGAAAAACGACATCAAGCATTTCTGTTGAACCACTATCGGCCTGTCTTCCTTTCTCATTTCTTACTGAGGTAACTTTTTAAAAAAATTGGGATCAGTAAGAAACCCGTAAGATAGCGCTCCTGATGATGGCACTTCCATAACGCTCTCACTTACACACAATGCTAGGAGTGCAACCATGAATTCTCATCAGTCGCTATTGCTGAACGGCCGCCTCACCACTATAAGATTGGCGACAACCGCATTTATCGGTGGTCTTGTTATTGCCTCTCCGTTGGCGTTCGCTGACGAAGAGAATTCAGACGGAACCACCTGGGGATTGGGCGTAGGCGCAATAAGCGAGCAGGAACCCTATGCCGGTATCGATCGGGATAACAGCGCCCTTCCCCTACTCCAGGTCGAGAACCGGTACTTTAGTCTCTTCGGCCCGGAAATCGAATTCAAACTGCCGAGTCTCATAATCAGCGACTCGCAACAGCTCAATTTCGGTATCGTCGCCGAGTACGATGAAAGCGGCTACGAAGAAGGCGACGCCCCGATTCTCAACGGCATGAGTGAACGCGAGGGCGGCTTCTGGGCGGGGGCAAAGGTGGAGTGGAAAAGCGATATCGTTGATGTCGGCGCTGAATGGCTCTCCGACGTCTCCGGCAACAGCGACGGGCAGCGCTTCGATCTTGGCCTGGAGAGAACGTGGGAATTCGGCGAACATGTAATGCTAACCCCACATTTGGGGGCGTCCTGGCAGGACGACAAGAACGTCGATTACTATTTCGGCGTTCGCGATAATGAGGTTCGCTTCGATCGCCCTGCCTATTCAGGGGAATCGGCTATCAATATCGAGGCGGGGGTGCGCGGCGTGTACCAGTTTGACGAGCATCACTCTGTGCTAATAGGTGTTGAGGTCACAAGTCTGGCGGACGAAATCAAAGATAGTCCGCTGGTGGATCGTTCGACCCAAAATGCCGTATTAGCTGGCTATCTTTATACATTCTGATGAGCCGCATACTGCTGATCGAGGACCACGACCGGCTGGCTCATTTAATGTGCAATGGGTTGGTAGCCGCTGGTATCGCCGTTGATATGGTCGACCGCATCGATTCGGCTTGGGTAGCTATCCAGCAGATGCCCTATCAGGCGCTGGTGCTTGATCGTGGCTTGCCAGATGGGGACGGACTGCTATTGCTGAAGAAGCTGCGCAACGCGGGGCTCAGCGTTCCCTGCCTGGTGTTGACGGCCCGCGATGCGCTGCATGACCGGCTAGAAGGTCTTGAATCCGGTGCCGATGACTACCTGCCCAAGCCATTTGCCATGGACGAGATGGTGGCACGGGTTAAGGCCTTGCTACGCCGCCCGGTGGAGTTCCACCCCATCGATACCAGTCATGGCGACCTGAGACTGCATACGGAAAGCGGCGTTCTGTTCAGCGGTAACGAGAGTATTACCCTTGCCTCGGCGGAGCTGCACATTATGCAGTTGTTGTTATACAAGCACGATGAGGTGGTCCGGCGCAGTGCGCTGGAAGCGGCGGCCTGGGGGTTAAGCGAGGCAGTGACGCCGAATGCCCTGGATGTGGCGCTGCACCGCTTACGCCGCAAGCTGCTTGCCATCGGTTCGCGCCAGCGAATCGCCAACGTCAGAGGGATGGGGTATGCGCTTCGTCAAGCGGATGACGCTAAATAGCCTGAGGCTGAAAGTGCTGCTGGCCTATTTGGCGGGTATGGTGCTGAGTATCACACTGCTGGTAATTGCCGCAGCTGTGATGCTTCAGAGTGATCTACTGCCTCGTATGGATCTGGCCGACGCGGCCGAGGGGATGGCGAACAATATCGAGTTCGACAGTCGTGGCCGGCCCGTCGGTTTCGACGCCAGCATGAACGACCGCGCTTGGCTATACGAAGGCCCACAACGCGAGACGGCGTACCGAATTCTGGATGATGCCGGGAACGTAGCGGTGGCCTCGAGTGCCGGAGAAGCTTTCTGGCCAGCCGACGGCGAGGTTCTACGTTTGGCGCGTGGCACCTTTTCCTTTGAGTATGATGACAGAACTTTCTACGGTGCCACGGAGCCCTTTGAGCATGGTGGAAGAACGTGGTATCTGCAGTTCGTCGCCAGTTCAAGATTCGTTGATGTTCTCTATCTCGTAGCCTTTCCACTGGTGGTAGCGGGCGTACTGGTGTTTGGCTTTGTCATGTTCGTTGCCTTCGGTCTATGCGCCTACATTACCTTGCGCTTAACCCTCAAGCCGCTGCGCGATGTTTCCAAATCGGCGGCGGCTATCTCGCCGCACTCTATCGATGCCCGGCTCGATACGGAAGCGGTACCTGTGGAAATTGCGCCCCTGGTGGATAGTTTCAATCACGCCCTGGCGCGCCTTGAGCGGGGTTATCGTCTCCAGCAGGAGTTTCTCGCCCATGCAGCGCACGAGTTAAAAACACCACTGGCCTTGATTCGTGCACAGATTGAATTGATCGCGGATGGTAAGAATGATCGCGAGGCGCTATTGAGCGATGTCGAGTACATGACGCGGCAGGTGCAACAACTGCTACTGCTGGCCGAAGCGAGCGAGGCGCACAACTACCAGTTTAGCGTTGTTCGGATGCAGGACATCGCCCACGAAACTTCCACCTACTTGCAACGTATGGCGGAGTCCACCGACGTGCATTTAACCGTTCTCGCCGCTAATGATGGGGTGACATGGAAGGCTGATCGTGGGGCATGCTTCACCTTGCTCAAAAACTTGCTGGAGAACGCTATCCAGCATGCTCCCAAGCAGAGCCTCGTCAGCATTGAGATCCAGGAAAACAGTATAACCGTGCGAGACCGGGGGCCTGGCGTCGCGCCAGAACAGCTGCCTCTGCTGTTCTCTCGTTTCTGGCGAGGTGCGCATCGACGCGACCACGGCGCCGGTTTGGGGCTGGCGATCTGCCAGGAGATTGCCATGGCGCACGGTTGGGAGCTCTCGGCCCACAACGCCCACCCTGGGTTGATTATGGCGCTAAACAGAGAATACGGGACCAGTGAAAGCGGTAAGCAGGGCATCGCACGCAATTGATCAAGGGATCGTCATAACCAAACGTTTACCAACGAGGTGGTCATGCAAATTTTAAGACGTAAGCCCCTAAACCCGTCTAATCTGCCCGATACCCTGGCCGAAGGCCATAGCCAAGCCGTGTTGGTACAGGGAGGCAACTGGGTGCTGATGTCCAGCCAAGTGGGGGTGGATTCGTCGGGCGAGCTGGCGGGTCCCGAGCTTGCCGAGCAGACCGATGCGGCGCTGGACAATGTTGAACAGTTGCTAACAGGCCTCGGTGGCGATCTTTCGCGAGTGGTAATGTTGAGAATTTACCTGGCCGAATCCGCGCGTTACGACCAGCACGTGGTGATGGAAGCGTTGAAGCACCGCTTCCCCGTCGCGCCGCCGGCGGCTACTTGGCTGATTGTGTACGGCCTTGCCGAGCCGGAATGGCTGGTTGCCTTCGAGGCCGAGGCGGTACTGCCAGCATTCACCGAGAATGGCTAAGCGCTTATCACGTCACGACCATGCGCAAACGCACACTAGCCCCGCAGCTCTCGCAATAGATCAATAAAAGCCCGCAGGCTCGGTGGAACATGCCGGTTATTCGGGTAGTAAAGACACAGCCCTGGAATGGGCGGGCACCACGCTTCCAGCACGGTCATCAGCCTCCCATCGCGCAAATAGGCATGTGCATAGGACTCTGGCACGTAGGCAATCCCCAACCCATCCGCCGCAGCCTCCACCATCAGTTGGCTACTGTCCAAGGTCAACGCGCCAGGCACGTCTACCGCCACGTCCTGGCCGTTTTGCTGAAACTCCCAGCGGTAGAGTTTACCGCTCGGCAGCCGTTGCCTTATGCACTGGTGAGTGGCCAGGTCGTCCGGGCTCTTTGGTGCCGCCCGGCCACGTAGATAGTCAGGGGAGGCAACGGCAAGAAAACGCAGCTCATTACCCACAGGGATGGCGATCATATCCTGAGGAACCGCCTCTCTCAGCCTGACACCCGCATCAAACCCCTGCTCGACAATATCCACCAGCCGCCCCTCGGCCACGAGATCAAGCTCGACGCCCTCATGAAGGGCGAGAAAACGCGGCACCACGGTTTGCAGTAACAGCCGAATGGCCCCTTCGCTGCCGTTGATACGCAGCCGACCCGTAATTTTCCCCTCGGCGCTGGACGCATCCTCCAGAATCGACTCCAAGTCGCTCAATAGCGGGCTCAGCCGCTGGAGCAGGCGCTCGCCGCTCTCGGTCAGCGAGACGCTGCGTGTGGTTCGGTGCAGTAGCCGGGTGCCCAACCGTTGTTCAAGCGTGCGCAGGGTATGGCTGAGTGAAGAGCGGCTGACGCCCATCAGGTCGGCTGCGCGGCGAAAGCTGCGGTGTTCCGCCACGGCCTGAAACGCCTTGAGGTCGGTTAGCGTTGACTTGCCCATTGGTGAATTACTTTCACCTCTTCGTGCCAATTGATGAGTATTCTCTTACCAGTATTACTGCCCTAGCCTTTGTCTTGCAACACTTGATGAATGACTTAGGAGTTAATCTCATGGCTAAAACCTGGCTTATCACAGGCACTTCCACCGGCCTTGGCCGCCTGCTCACTGAACGGCTGCTAGAACGCGGCGACCACGTTATAGCAACGCTACGCCGTAAGGGGGCGCTGGACGACTTGCTCGCCTTGCACGGTGATCGTTTGCAGATACTAACCTTCGACGTGACGGATACACAGACGATGAGAGATGCCGTTTCGCAAGCGTTCACGACGTTCGGTCGAATCGATGTGGTCGTCAGCAATGCGGGGTATGGACTCTTTGGCGCTGCCGAGGAAGCCAGCGATGAACAGATTGAGCGGCAAATCGCGACTAACCTCACAGGCTCCATACAGTTCATTCGCGCTGTACTGCCCCATTTACGCGAACAAGGGGGTGGCCGCATCGTTCAGGTATCGTCAGAGGGCGGCCAGATCGCCTATCCAAGCTTCAGCCTATATCACGCCACGAAGTGGGGCATCGAGGGGTTCGTCGAATCCGTGGCGAAGGAGGTCGCGCCTTTTGGTATTGATTTCGTTATCGCCGAGCCGGGTCCCACTGCCACCCACTTTGCTGAAGGGCTGGATCGCACACTCACGACGCCAATCTATGAAGATACCCCCGCAGGCGAGCTGCGTAGGGCACTGGCGTCAGGTGACTTAGCCATTAAGGGCGATGCAGGCAACACCGTTGATGCCATGATTAATATAACCGACATGCCGAACCCACCGCTGCGAATTACGTTAGGCAGCACGGCCTATGACTCCATTCGCCATGCGCTAAAAGCGCGGCTTGAGTCGCTTGAAACGTACAAGGAGGTAGCGCTATCTGCCGACAGGAAGGAGGTTTAAGGCCACCTGTCGCAACAGCTGGTTTATCGCCTCGCAGAGAATGATCATTGATGATGTAAAATGATCGTTTTACACTACTAAGCATGGATACCAAGACAAAGCTTATTTCAGCAGCAGAGCAGCTTTTCGACCGGCACGGCTTTACCGCCACTGGGATGGACAAGCTCACTAAGGCAGCCAGCATGTCGAGCCGAACGCTCTACAAACATGCGGGCAGTAAAACATCGCTAATCACGAACGTGCTCAACGAGCGCCACCGGCGCTTCCACCAGCTCATGGACGTGGATAGCGTCGACGCGTTGTTTGACGCGCTGGAGGAATGGATACGGATCGAGAGTGCGAGAGGATGCCTTTTCCTACGCGCTTACGGTGAAACCGGGGGTGACACGCCGGAAATCACCGAGGCCGTTTTGGTTCACAAAGCGAAGCTCTATGAAAAAATCCAGCACATTGTCGCGCTGGAGACCGGTGGCAAGGAGACGCCGGAACTCGCTGAACAGCTTCTTATCCTCTACGAAGGCGCCACCGCAGCCGCGATTTACCGTGGCCCGCAGGCGATAACCTCGGCTCGCAAAGCCGCATTATCACTTATCAAGCAGGCACGCTCATGAATCCGAGCTTATATCTTGGTGCGGCGGGGTTTGGCCTGATTGCGGTATGCTACGGCTTTGCCCGCTTTGCCTTTGGGCTCTTCCTACCCCAGATCGATACCGACCTTGCGCTATCGCCTACGTTAAGTGGCTTCATATCGGGTGGGTCTTTTCTGGGCTACTGCATTGCCATCATTCTATCGGCCTACCTGACCGAACGCATCGGTGCCCGCGCCGTCGCTGTTGGGGCGGCCCTGGTCGCAGCAGGGGGCATGGCAGGCATCGCCATGGCGCCCTCGCCACTGCTGCTCGCCAGCGCGGTGATGCTGGCAGGCTCAAGCACCGGGCTTGCCTCACCGCCCATGGCGGCAGCGGTGGCTACCGCTGTCCGGCCTGATCAACAAAGTACCACCAATACCATCATTAATGCGGGCACCAGTGCTGGCGTGGTGCTTTCCGGGCCCGTCGCGTTACTCATGGGAGGCCAATGGCGATTAGCCTTCGCGTGTTTTGCAGCGGCCGCTTTTGTGATGGCGGTGGCCACCGCGCTAAGCGTACCCAGCGGCACCAAAGCGACTCAGACCGCAGGCGGTTTGCCTCCCTTTGACCGCGCAATTGTCCGCTTGATTACAGCCTCTTTTCTGATGGGGGCGTCCAGCACCGCTATTTGGTCGTTCGGCGGCAAACTTGCCGCGCTGCAGTTAGGCTGGGGCAACACCGGCGCTGGGCTGCTCTGGATCGCCATCGGGGCAGCGGGTATTGCGGGAGCAGGCGCAGGAACATTGGTAGCGCGGTTCGGGATCGACCGCGTGCATTGGCTGTTCCTTGCCGCATTGGCGATAGGCATTGTGCTGGTCGGCAACAGCGCCACGACTCCCCTATTAACGCTCGGCGGCGGCATGCTTTTTGGCGCGGCGTATATCATGCTGACAGGCGTTTATCTGGTATGGGGCGTTACGGCACTACCCGACCGTCCTGCCACAGGCTTGATGGTCGGATTTTTGACCATCGCCATCGGCCAGACCGCTGGTGCCCCCATTTTCGGCTTTTTACTGGGGTGGCTGACACCCGACGTCGCCGTGTTGGTGTTTGCGTGCCTTGCCTTTACCGCCGGATTGGCGAGGGCTGGTACCGCTACGCTCAAGCCTGCGTAGAAAAATAAAGCCGATTTTTAGCCAACTGAGAAACGGCAACACCACCTTATCGAATTTCAGGCAACTATCGACTACGGTTATCTCACATCACTTGCCAAAGGAGCTGCACATGATCGAGACCAGGGAAGAACTCGACGCCATCAAAGCGTCATGCCAGTCGATGGTCACGAAGAGCTCAGGCCTTTCAGCCGGGGCGGCGATCATTCCCATTCCAGGCGTGGACCTCGGTTCGGACGTGGCTATATTGACCCGGTTAATTCCCAACATTAATCAAAAATTCGGCTTAACCCCTGAGCAAATCGAAAGCCTGGATACCGAATCCAAGCTCTTTGTCATGACCGCCATTTCCAATACCGGCAGCAAACTGGCGGGCAAATACATCACCAAGAAGCTGATCGTGGCGCTGCTACAGAAGATGGGCGTCAAGGTAGCCGCTAAAGGCGTGACAAAGTTCGTTCCTTTTATCGGTAGCGCTGTGGCAGGCAGTATTAGCTTCACTGCCATGAAGATGATGGGCAACCGTCATATCGAAGATTGTTATCAAATTGCCCTGGCGGCTCTGGAAAATGAGCGGCTAGAGCAAGACATTGTGCTTGAGCCAGAGCCACTCGTTGCTGATAATTTACCCACGAAAGCCAAGTAGCGGCCTGTATTGGCCCCTTCTATTGACCACCGTTGCCAAGGTGCCGGCTACCGCGTCTTTATCGTTGATGGCCTAACAGACGCCTAAAAAGCAACCCCCGCCTAAAAAGCGGGGGTTTTCAATTTTGCCAGGAGCCTTGATAGTGCCTTACCAGCGATAGCTGACTTTGGCCACGACTTCACGGCCCTGATTGTAAAAGTCAGCCGTACCGGAGCCCACCACGTGCTGCTCGTCAAGCAGGTTGCTGACGTTGACGGTAAGATCGGTGTCTTGATTAAGCTGATAGCTGAAAGACGCATCAAACAGCGTTGCCGCATCGCTCTTGGACGTATTGGCGGCATCAAAGTAGTAGGCATCCGTATAGCGGGCACCCAGGCCAACACTCATATCCTGATTTGGCAGCGTGTAATGGGTCCACAGCGAAGCCGTGTGTTTCGGAGCTTCGGTAAACTCATTGCCTTCAAGCGAGGTGCCATCCTGGAGCGTACCGCGCTGCACTTCCGACTCCATATAGGAATAGCCACCCGTCAGGCTCAGGTTATCGGTTAGCTCGGCCTTGGCTTCCAAATCCAGGCCGTGAACCTGAGATTCGCCAATGTTTTCGCGCTCGATAGTGCCGTTATCCTGCACAACCGCGATGGTGACATCGTCCTTGTTCAGCTCATAGACCGACGCTGAGAACAACGCATTCATGCCAAACGGCGCATATTTCACGCCAACCTCATACTGCTCGCCGCGTTCGGGCGTTACCCCCACCTCGGGTGGTGCGACCGATTCCACCATGCTGACATAGGTAGAAACTTCATCGGTGACACGGTAGGTCAATGCCCCCCGAACGGAGGTTTCCGAGAAGTCGTCGGAAGAAGTCGTGTCACTGAGCAAATCGGTGCTGGAAAGATCGAGAGCGTCGTTGCGTAGCCCACCCGTGACGATAAAGCGGTCAAAGAACGACAGGTTCTGTTGAACGAACACTGAACGGGTCTCGTAGTCCTGCTCCTCGCTGTTGTAAACCGTCAGGCTGCTTGGAGCACCGCTGTAAACCGGGTTCGAGATATCGATCGAGCTCCCCGGTGCGTAAACGGACGTCCCTTCACTTGAAGCATCGCGATACTCGACACCCGCCAGCGTACTACTGTCAACCTCACCGAATCGGGCATCGTATTGCAGGATGGCATTGCCGATCAGTTCCTGGGCTTCGCTGTCTGAACCGAGATAACCGCGGTTTACTACTGTGCCGACACGGTCAACACTGTCCGTCAAATAAACGTAACCATAGTCGTCGGTTAGATCGCTATAGCGCAGATTGCCACGCAGGGTTAGCCCGTTATCGAAATCATGAGTGAGATGGCCGGTCATGCTGCTTCGCTCAACATCGTGAAAGTTGTAATCGGGCTCACCGAAGAATTCGCTGCGACTGTATTCCCGGTCGAATGGATAACCGCCACTGTTGGGGGTACTGTCACGGCTCAGATGATCCAGCATCACTGTCGCTGTGGTGAATTCTGTCGGTTCCCAGGTCAAGCCGCCCATCAGGAACTCGTTATCATCTTCGGAATGATCGTATTCGCGATCACTATCCTGGATTTTGCCGGTGAAGCGATAGGCAAGCGTCTCGCTATCATTCAACGTGTCGCCTACATCTAGCCCAGCCTCTTTACGATCAAATGAGCCATAGGATAGATAGCCTTCTCCAAAACGCTCAAACTTTGGCCGTTTGCTCACGAAGTTTACCGAGCCGCCCGGGTCCGCGGGGCCAAACAAGGTAGAGTTGGCGCCCCGCAGCACTTCAACACGTTCATAGGCGTAGGGTTCCTCGCGAACACCGCGCATGGAGCCAAGCGTCAGCCCATCGCGGTAAGTAGTCGCCTGAAAGCCGCGGATCTTGAAATAATCGTTACGGTCATCAGTTGCGTAGTACTCGGTGATAACCCCTGGCGTATATTGAAGAACTTCCTCGGTGGTATTAGCGTCCCGCTGTTCAATCTCCTTTTCCGTAATGACCGACACAGAAGCGGGAGTATCGAGAATACTGGTCGCGACTTTGCCGCCCACCCACAGCTCTTGGGCCATTATCGAGTTTGCATCATCATCCGCGTAGGCCTGGGCGTTAACGATAATGGGGGAGAGACGATAATCCTCGTTACTGTCACTGCCGTCGGCTGTCTCTTGGGCACTCCCAATCATGGGAAGAGTCACCAGCGTCGTGCCGCACAAAATGGCGGTAGTGGTCTGCTGCCACCGTAATCGATTCGCATGGCATCGGACGCTGCTACTGCTATCAGTCATGTTAAAGATCCCTTGAAATGAATAAAACTGCCCTGCTCGCCTTGTGGTTTTGGTTTGAAAGACGCGGGGAGCATCAGAGCGGCTACCACGTATCAATAGTGGTAATGCCAATCATAATCATTAGTTTTAGCGGATTTCTATATTAGTGCAACGCCGGCCTATGCGCTAGCCTTTGCTAAATAACGACGTTCAACGCAGCATCAGGAGGCCTTGATGACTAACCCAGAACCCGAAACATTCCATTGCGACAGTGATGAAACGACCGGCTACCCCAACTCCCCACTGCCGGTACTGATCTACCGAGACGTTATCGACACACCTGATCCAGAGGCACGCGCCGCCACGTTCGAAGCCATGTTCAAGCGCCACGGCTGGCCGCCGTCCTGGCGCTACCATCTGTATGACTTTGACCACTTCCACTCCACCGCCCATGAGGTATTGGGCATTTTTCGGGGGCAGGCCCGTGCTCGGCTGGGCGGCCCCAACGGCCGCGAACTGATGCTTTGTGAAGGGGATGTACTGGTGCTGCCCGCAGGCGTTGGGCATGCCAGCCTGGAGGCGGACGATGACTTCTGTATGGTAGGCGCCTACCCACCAGGCCAAAAGCCGGAAATAGAGCGCGGCGACCCGGAACAGCTTGAAGCCGCGCTGAAACGGGTGGCAAACGTGGCGATGCCCGAAAGCGACCCGGTCGGCGGCTCACTAACATCGCTTTGGAGGTAAGACACTTAAACGGGCAGCACACTGCCCATAGAAGGTATGATTCCTAGCCAACACTTCACACCAACGAGGAGTCCCTATGCCCGCTTATGTGGTGATGATCAAAGAGCACACCCACGACAGCGACGAAATGGAGCGATACAGCGAAAAGGCCAAAGCCGCCCGCGAAGGCCACGACCCGGAACCCCTCGCGTTTTATGGTGATTTCAAAGTGCTCGAAGGCAGCGCCATGGAAGGGGCGGTGATTTTACGCTTCCCCGATATGGCCGCCGCCCGCGCCTGGTACCAAAGCCCGGCCTACCAGGAAGCCCGTCAGCACCGTTTTCAGGGGGCCGATTATCGAGTGTTTATCGTGGATGGGATTGAAGGCGCCTGAGTAACACACCATCGTCTATCAAGAGAGGACCGCATCATGATCGCGTCACGTGAAGACCTCGACGCCATCAAGCAGGCGTGCCATTCGATGGTCACGAGGAGTTCAGGCCTCTCTGCCGGGGCGGCGATCATTCCCATCCCCGGGGTGGATATTGGCTCAGATGTGGCCATCTTGATGCGGTTGATACCCAAAAGTAATGAAAAATTTGGCTTATCGCCTGAACAAATCGAAAGCCTGGATACCGAATCCAAGCTCTTTGTAATGACCGCCATCTCCAACACCGGCAGCAAGCTGGCCGGGAAATACATCACCAAAAAGCTCATCGTGACGGTGCTCAACAAGATGGGCATCAAGGTCGCCGCGAAAGGCGTGACGAAGTTCGTCCCGCTTATCGGCAGCGCCGTGACAGGCAGCATTAGCTTCACCGCCACGAAGGTGATGGGCAACTATCGTAGATGGCATCTTCGAGGGCCTCATCGGCAAGGGCATACCACTGTTGCAGGAAGTAAATCCGCAGCATGCACTCCAAGCCGGTTGGCGGCCGGCCCCGCTTGCCTGCCGAATTCGGAAAGTAGGACGGCGACAGTGCGTCGATCAGGTGTTGCCATGGCACCAGAGCATTCATCTGGGCCAGGAACCGCTCTCGGCGGGTGACCTTCGCCGAGGCTAAAACCGCATGGATGTGCCAGTGCCCGACCAACATCACCCATGAGCACCTCTCTTGCCTGGGTGGCTACCAAGCATCAGAAACACTGCCACAGACAGCAGGGCGATGAGCATTGCAGCGGCCGTCAACAGAATCGAATGCGTGGTAGAGAATGCCGCCTTCGCGGCCGTGATGAGCACGTCAGCCTGGGCTGCGTCGAGCCGTTGCGCCACGACGATGCTGTCGCTGATCGAGCGCGTAGCCTGTGCACCGAGGGCAGACTCCAAGTGTGGAGGCAGCACAATGGTTCTGGTGTACACGCTGGTCATGAAAACCCCGAACAAGGTAATGCCAAGCCCACTGCCCAATTCATAGCCGGTGGCTTCCAAAGCCCCCGCCGCTCCGCCCTTACTGGCATCCACGGCTCCCATGATAGCGATCGAGGATGCCGTCAGACCGATGCTGAGGGTCAGCCCCAGCACGACCAGCGCTGACGGTACTGGCCAGCCAGGCGCCTGCAGGTCGGCATGCGCCAGATAGGCCAAAGAGGCTGCCGCGAGCGCCATCGACATGCTGGCGACCAGCCGTAAGCCAAACCGGTTGGACAGATCGCCCGCAACGGGACCACCGACCGCAGCGGCCGCCATGATCGGTACCATGAAAACGCCCGCCTGCAACGGCGTCTTGTCCAGTACATACTGCAGCTCTTGCGCCAGCGTCAGCTCGACACCTGCCAAGGCGCCGGACGCTACTAGCGCCATCACCATGCCGGCGACGATGGCCGGATGACGAAATAGCGACAAATCCAGCATCGGCATCGCCGAACGCAACTGGATACGTGTAAACCAGGCCAGCATCGCCAAACCCAAGGAGAGCACCAACCCTACGCGCCACAGCGGCTGCCCCGCCCCCACCCCAGACTTGATGCCATAGACCACCGCGATGATACCAACAAGCAGGATCAGGGCCTGACCTAACGCCCATTTTCCTGGTGTCGTATCCTCGAGGCGTGGCAGCAGTGCATAGGCGACCGGTGCCACCACTAGCATGATGGGCACATTGATGAGGAACACCGAGCCCCACCAGTAATGTTCCAGCAAGACGCCGCCAATCAATGGGCCGACTGCCGCACCTGCGGCACCGACCGTTCCCCATAGGCCAAGCGCCATCGCGCGTTCGCGCTCGTCCTCGAAGGTCTTGCGGATGACGCCCAGAACACAGGGCATGATCATCGATCCTCCCATGGCAAGCAGCACTCGAGCACCGATCAACATGCTGGGTGTCGTCGAGAATGCCGCCAGTAGCGACGCCACCCCGAACACAACGAGACCGGTCAGCAGCACACGGCGCGTGCCGACGCGATCGGCCAACGTGCCCATCGGCACCAGCAGGCCCGCCATCAGCAACGGGTAGATGTCGATGATCCACAGCACCTCGGTGCCCGTGGCACCGAGCGCCGGCGTCAGCGAGGGCATGGCGATGTGCAGGATCGTCATGTCGATGACAACGGGCAAAAAAGCCAGCATTACGGCAAACAGGACCAGCCAACGTCTTGGGATAGCAAAAAGCATTAGACGGATGGTTCCTTGATGATGGTGGGGGCCACTATCGACGTCTCCCATCTGATGCGCCTGACGTCGCACTCTGTTCATCGCTCAGGCCGCCGCCAAGCGCCTTGTATAACGCCACCGCATTGCTGAATTCGTTGCGGCGCAAATCCAGCAGTGTCTGCCGTGACGCGTATAGCTGGCGTTGGGCATCCAGCCATTCGAGCCGACTTTCGACACCTGACCGGTAACGCAGATTGGATAGCTCAGCTCGCCGTTCGGCGCTTCCGACAACTCGCGCTTGTGCATCGATTTGACGGGCAAAGGTCTCTCGTCCCGCCAGCCCGTCGGCGACTTCCCGGAATGCGATCTGGATGGCACGTTCATACTCGACAACCGCACTCGACTTGCGCACTTCGGAGACTCGCAGCTCGGCACGCAACCGCCCATTCTGGAACAAGGGTTGAGTGATCTGCGGCGAGAAACTCCAGACACGATGCTGGCCATCGAACAGACCGCTCATGGCCGGGCTGGCATAGCCGAGCGATGCGGTCAGCGATATACGGGGGAAGAACGCCGCGCGGGCCGCGCCGATGTCGGCATTGGCTGCGACCATCAGTTGCTCCGCCTGCCGAATATCGGGTCGGCGAGTCAGCAGATCCGATGGCAGTCCTGCGGGCAGCTGCGTCATCACCGGCTGGCCTTCCAGTGGCATGGCTTCAGGCAGGTCGGCCGGCAGTTCCGCGCCGACCAGTAACCGGAGGGCGTTTCGAGCCTGCCTCACCGCGCGATTTCGGGCTTCCAGATCCGCCTCCGCCGTGGCCACCTGGCCTTCCGCCTGCACCACTTCCAGTTCACCGGTCTGCCGGGCCTGCCTGAGCAAGCGGGCCAGTTCCAGCGATTGCCGCCAATCCGCCAGCGTCCGTTCGGCAAGGTCGCGCTGTTCCAGGGCCAGTCGTTCAGTGAGATAGGCGTCAGCGACGGCCGCGACCAGCGAAATACGGGCCGCGCGACGCCCCTCCTCGCTGGCTAGATAGCGCGCCAGGGCAGCTTGCGACAGGGCCCGCACCCGGCCGAACAGGTCGACTTCGAATACGCTCAAGCCGACATTCACGCCTACCTGTTCAGTCACAATGGATGACTGAGCCGGCGTCGTTTCTCCATTGGCCGCAGTACGCTGGCGCGTGCCGCTGCCGGTAGCCTCAATGCTGGGCAAAACGGCAGCGTGCTGAATACGGTACCGGGCCTGTACGGACTCGACGTTCAGCGTCGCCAGGCGCAAATCCCGGTTATTGTGCAATGCCAGCTCGATCAGGCGCTGCAAGCGCGGATCTCGGAACATCGTGCGCCACCCGATATCGCTCGCTTGCACGGACGCGTTTTCAGATGATGCCACTGGAAAGGCGTCCGGCACGGGTGGCGCCGGTTCGATCAATTCCGGTGTCAGTGAGCATCCCGACAGAGCCAGCACGATGGGAAGAATCAAGCGCCGCATGGCATCAACGTTCCTTGTCATCATGGGGTTGCAATGATCCGGTGCGACGGGAACAACGCCAGCCATTGAAGCGTTCCTGAAGGCCCATCACGAACACGAAGAACACCGGAACAAAGAGGATCACCAGCAGCGTTCCGCTGACCATGCCGCCGAACACGCCCGTGCCTATGGCATGTTGGGTTTTGGCGCTGGCGCCAAACGCAACCATCAACGGCACCACCCCAAGACCGAAAGCGAGGGAGGTCATGAGAATCGGGCGCAGGCGCAGTCTGGCGGCCTCTACCGCCGCTTCCATCAATCCACTACCTTGCTCACGCAGCTGTTTCGCGAACTCCACGATCAGGATCGCGTTCTTGGTGGACAAGCCGATCACGGTGACCATCCCGACCTTGAAAAAGACATCGTTGGGCAGGTCACGCAGCAACATGGCAACCACCGCCCCCAGCAGACCCAGCGGCACCACCAGGATGACCGACAGCGGAATGGACCAGCTCTCATAAAGAGCGGCCAACACCAGAAATACCGCCAGGATCGACAGTGCAACCAGCATCGGCGCCTGGGAAGCGGACTGCCGTTCCTGAAGAGACTGCCCCGTCCAGGCCACGGCGAAACCGGGCGGCAGTTGCTGGGCCAGACGCTCCATTTCAGCCATCGCTTCCCCTGTGGAGGTGCCCGCCGCCGCACTGCCGGAAATGCTGGCGGCGGGATAGCCCAGGTAGCGCACCATTTGCAGCGGCGTTTCGTCCCACACTGGCATGACCATCTCTGACAAGGGCACCATGTCTCCCCTGCTGTTTCGTACCTGCAGCTTGAGCACGTCATCGATCTGCATGCGTGCCGAGGCGTCAGCTTGCATGATGACCTGCTGCATCCGGCCCTCGTTGGGGAAATCGTTGATGTAGGACGACCCCATCGCGGTCGACAGAATTTCACTGATGTTCGCGAACGAGACGCCGAGCGCTTCGGCCTTCTGGCGATCGATATCAAGACGCATGCTCGCTCCCTCGGGAAGCCCGTCGGAATAGACGTCGCTGACTACCTTGCTGTGCGCCGCCAGTTCAAGAAGCTTCGTCTCGGCAGCCTTGAGGGCCGCCGGCCCCTGGTTGCGCCGGTCCTGCAGGAACATCGTGAAACCGGATTTGGTGCCCAGTTCATCGATGGCCGGCGGCAACATGCTCATCACCGTCCCTTCGTTCAGTTCACCCATGGCTTGTTGCGCCAGTTCCGCTTCGCCCGCCGCCGTGGCGCCGTCGCGCTGTCCCCAGTCCTTTAGGGTGGTGAACGCCAACGCCGTATTCGCGCCGGACCCCGAGAACCCGAAGCCCAGAATCGACATATTCCCGTCCACGGCAGGGCGCGACATCACGTACGACTCATACGCCTTGACCACGTCCAGGGTACGCTCGCTTGTGGCATTGGCGGGCAACTGGATGCTGGTCATGAAATAGCCTTGATCCTCTTCCGGCAGAAAAGCCGAAGGCAACTGACGGAAGGCGAACACCAGCACGCCCGCGATGACCACAAACACCAGCATGACCCGACCGCTGCGGGCGACCAGCCTCCCCACACGCGATTCGTAACGGCCGGTCATACGATCAAGCGCCTGGTTGAACCAGCCGAAGAAACCGCCTTTGTCGTGGTGCCCCGGCTCAATGGGCTTGAGAAGGCTCGCGCACAGTGCCGGCGTCAACGTCAGGGCCAGAAACGCCGAGAACAGAATCGAGACCCCCATCGCCAGCGCGAATTGCTTGTAGATCGCGCCCACCGAGCCACTCGAAAAGGCCATGGGAATGAACACCACCGTCAGTACCAGCGTGATGCCCACCACCGCGCCAGTGATTTCCTTCATCGCCTTGATGGTGGCGTCCTTTGGCGACAACCTTTCCTTGGCCATGATGCGCTCGACGTTCTCGACCACCACGATCGCGTCATCGACGATGATGCCAATCGCCAACACCATGCCGAACATCGTCAGGACGTTGATCGAGAAGCCCGCCAGCAGCATTACCGTGAACGTCCCCAGCAACGCGATCGGCGCGACCAGCGCAGGGATCAGCGTGTAACGGATCTTCTGCAGGAACAGCAACATCACCAGAAAGACCAGCACCATCGCCTCGACGAGGGTATGGATGACCTTCTCGATGGAAACCTTGACGAACGGAGCCGTATTGAAGGGAATCGAATAGTTCATGCCCGCCGGCAAGCTTTGACTTAACTCGGCGAGCCGAGCCTGTACACCTTCGGCGGTACGGACCGCATTGGCGCCGGGTGCCAGCTGTACAGCCGCTGCCGTGGCCGGCTGGCCATCCTCGCGATTGGAAAAACCGTAGGATTGGGCGCCCAACTCAATGCGAGCCACATCACCCAAGACCACTTTGGAACCGTCGACATTCGCGCGAAGGACGATGGCGGCGAACGCTTCCGGCGTCTTCAATTGTCCTTGCGCGGTCAACAGCGTGGTGACTTTTTGTCCTGGCACGGCCGGAGACGTCCCCATACTGCCCGGCACGATCTGTGCGTTCTGCTCCTTGATCGCATCGGAGAGATCGTTGACCGACAAGTCATAAGCAATCAGCTTGTCCGGGTCTATCCAAATCCGCATCGCCTGCTCGGCACCGAACAGCTGCACACGACCGACTCCGTCGATGCGTCGCAACTCCTCGACGATATTGCGTGCCATATAATCGTTGAGAGCGAGCTCATCAAAACGGCCATCATCGGAATTCAGCCCCACGATCATCAGAAAACTGGATGACGCCGATTCGACGCTCAGCCCATCCTGTCGAACCGCTTGCGGTAACCGAGGCTCGATCGCCTTGAGCTTGTTCTGCACATCCACTTGCGCCAGCTCCGGGTCGGTGCCTGGCTTGAAGGTGGCGATGACAGACGCCGAGCCGGAAGAATCCGCCGACGACTCGAAGTACAGCAGCTTCTTGACGCTGGACAGTTCACGTTCGATGAGACCGAGCACGGCATCGTTCATGGTCTGCGGCGTGGCGCCAGGATAAGTCGCGGTGATGGTCACCGAAGGAGGCGCGACCGAGGGGTAGTGAGAGACCGGCAACTTCGGAATGGCCATCACGCCCAGCAAAACGATGAACAGCGCGACCACCCATGCAAAGACCGGGCGCTGGATAAAAAACTGCGGCATTTCGAGTACTCCGAAAACTCAGGAAGAGGATGCCGCCGAGGCACTCGGTGACACGGACATCTTCACGTCGCGGGCGTTGACACGGATGCCATCGGAAAGACGCTCCGTCCCCTCGACCACGACGTTTTGCCCTTCTTTCAGTCCCGACCGAACCCGATAGCTCCCATTCGTCAACTCCCCAAGTTGCACCGCCACCATTTCCACCGTATCGCCGGCATCGACCACCCAAACGTAGGGCTTCCCCCCGATCCGCACCACGGACTGTTGCGGCACCGTCAACGCATTGGCATAGCTTGCAGAGGGCACACGAGCGCGCACGAACATACCGGGTAGAAGACGATGCTGCGGGTTGTCCACGATCACACGCAGCAAGACACCTCCCGTACTGGCATCCACGTTGATACTCGAAAAGAGAACGCGTCCGGTGACATCGTAGGGCGTGCCATTGCTACGCAAGATGTTGACCGGTAGCCCTTTTTCGAGGGAGGCGTGCGTCGCTAGCGTGTCTTGTAGCGTTTCGAGCGAGGAAGCCGGGCGCTGAATATCGACATACACCTTATCGATCTGCTGTACACGGGCCATTGGCTTACTATCGCTGCTGGCGACAAGCGCACCCTCCGTGACCAGTTCCTGGTCGATGCGCCCGGCAATGGGCGATTTCACCGTGGCGAATTCCAGGTCGAGACGGCGGCGCGACAGCGTGGCGCGCGCCTCGGCAACGTCAGCGGCTGCCGTCTGACGTTTGGATACGGCATCGTCATAGACCTGACGGCTGATCGCCTCTGCCCTGACAAGGGGCTCCAGTCGGGCAGCGTGCTTACGTGCACTCGCCAGCTCGGCCTCGGCTTTCTGCAAGGCAGCTTCCGCGGTTTCCACCTCGGAACGGAACGGCGCCGGGTTGATTTCGAACAATGGCTGACCGGCTTGTACGCCTTCCCCCTGTTCAAAAAGTCGGCGCTGAACGATCCCGCTGACCTGAGGGCGAATTTCCGCCAGGCGCAAGGGAGCCACCCGGGCCGGCAAGTCCTCGGTCAGCTCCAGGCTGACAGGCGCTATCGTGACGATGGAGACGCGGGGAGGAGGTGAATCGACTTCCTGCCCAGCAGGCCCGCAACCGACCAAAACGGCCAGCAGCATGGCACAGAAGACAAAATTCCGGCATAAATGTCGGATTTTCATGGATTTATTTCCTTCAGGCACGGGCAGACTTTCTGCCTGCAAATGGCATGAAGGGAACTATATCCATGAGGAATGGCGTTTACGTCGATATTGTGTGTAGATACGATGGAGATAATAATAAATCTTTTATCGGGCTCTCCATGACCACCACGAATCAGCTATCCTCTGCCCCGTCCGACTCCCAAGCCCTGGTTCTCATCGCCGAAGACGAGCCTGAGATCGCTGATATTCTACAGGCCTACCTGAGACGCGCGGGGCTGCGGACCCTTTGCGCCGACGATGGACGTAAGGCATTGCAGATGCACTTATCCATGAAACCGGATATCGTGCTGCTTGATGTGAAAATGCCGAAACTGGATGGCTGGCAGGTGCTGTCGGAGATTCGCCATCGTGGAGGAACCCCTGTCATCATGTTGACCGCGATGGATCAGGATATCGACAAACTGATGGGCCTGCGTTGCGGGGCCGATGACTATGTCGTCAAGCCATTCAATCCAGCCGAAGTCGTCGCCCGCACTCAGGCAGTATTAAGGCGCACCATGGGTAATGATGGTCACCAGCCTAGTATCCTGAGAGTCGCCCCCTTCGAAATCGACCTGGACCAGCATGAAGCCTGCGTACAGGTGGCGGACGAGTTGCACGGCCTCCCACTGACGCTCACCGAATTCAGATTATTGACACACCTTGCGCGTTCACCCAAGAAGGTGTGCACCCGCGCCGAGCTATTGGCTGCCTGTCTGCCCGAAGGCGATGCGCTCGAGCGCACGGTAGATAGCCATATAAGCAAGCTGCGTAAAAAACTGGAAGAACTCGGATTGAAAGGTATTCCCGTCGGCATACGCGGTGTCGGGTACCGCCTGTGGAGTGCGGAATGAAACTCATTGGATTGAGCCGAACTATCGCGTTGACAATGGCAGCGATGGCTTTTGGCATAACGCTGCTAGTCGTGGTGACCTCTTATGTTTTCTATTTCATTACCTTCCATTTTTGGCAGGGGTCGATTAACGAACCAAACATGTTCCCGTCGGGGCTAGAGTGGGCCTGGCTCGTTAGCACTACGCTGGTTGGGCTGGCGTTCGCCGTGATAGTGGGCATGCACTTGGCACGTCGCATTCTGGTTCCCCTAAACTCCGTAACAGAAAGCATGCGCCGCGTCGCGCAAGGCAACCTGGACGTACGCGCCACGACGGGTGATCGCTCGTTAGGCGAAGCCGCCGTGTTAGCCAACGACTTCAATGCCTTGGCAGACCAATTACAGCGTATGTCCAAGGAAATGACGTTCTGGAATGCGGCTATTGCCCATGAGCTGCGTACGCCCGTTACTATTTTACGCGGGCGTCTGCAGGGTTTGGCAGAAGGTGTATTCCCCCCCGAAAAACCCCAGTTTCAAAGCCTCCTTACCCAAATCGACGGCATGGCACAACTGATTGAAGACCTTCGCGCCGTAAGCTTGGCCGAAAGCGGTCATCTGAACCTTGAGGTCAAGCAATGTGATCTTTCGACTGAAATTGAATCCGTCGTGGAATTTTGTAGACACACCCTAAGCGCATCAAATCATTATCCAACCCTTGATCTGCAATCTGGCGCTGTGTACTGCGACCCTTTCCGTATTCGTCAGGCATTGCTTGCGTTGCTGGAAAACGCTCGCCAGCACGCATCACCAGGGTCGCTTATCATCCAAACGCGCCAGGACGACGGCTGGTGTGTTTTGCGTGTTATGGATTCCGGCCCTGGTATTCCTCAGGAATATGCTACTCAGATTTTTACGGCATTCCGGCATGCGCGGGATGCTGGCAGCGGTATGCCGCGAGACAAGCAAGGAAGTGGGCTCGGATTGGCGGTGGTGGCGGCTATCGCCAGAGCCCATCATGGCGAGGCTAAATGCTACCCCTCTGATGAGGGTGGATCTTGTTTCGAATTGCGCTGGCCTACTCCATCACATAGGGCGTGATGACATAGCGCGTGATTGCTGAATGGTCGGCGCCTATCCACCAGGCCAAAAGCCAGAAATAGAGCGCGGCGACCCGGCACAGCTCGCGGCAGCAAAAGACCGGGTGGCTGCCGTTGGCTTACCCGAGGATTCTCCGGTAGGTGGGTCTCTAGCAGAGTTGTGGGGGAAAGCTATTTAGAATACAAGGCCCTGCAGACAAGTACCCACTGAACCCTCACTTATCGCCCCCTCTGCTGTCCGGTACACGGCCGTTGCCTAGGCAGAGCGATGCTTCGCAACGTGGTACTACAGCTCACGGCTCCACACCTGACCGACAAGATCCTTACCGAAGCTGTGATGGGGCGTTTCCTCAACCAGTTCGAAACCCGCTCTTTCATAGATCTTTCGCGCACCAATAAGAACGCTGTTGGTCCACAAGATGATTTTTTTATAGCCAGCTTGGCGGGAGAATCTTAGGCATTCATCGACAAGACGGCCACCTATTCCAAGACCTCGGGCGCAGGGATCGACATAGAGTAACCGCAGCTTTGCGGTCGCTTCGTCTTCCCTAACGACGAACACGGAGCCAACGACACTCCCTTGCTTCTCGACGACCCAGCACCGTTCCCATTGCGGGTCATAATCACGCAGATACTTGGCGACGATGTCTGCTGTCAGTGCTTCATATTCACTGTTCCAGCCGTACTCCTGGGCATACAGAACCGCCTGTCGATGGACGATCCATTCCATATCGCCCGGCTGCGGATCGCGCAGCATGTAGTTAGAATCGGTATCGCCAAGCAGGCTCTCGATTTGATGCATCGCCTCGATCAACTGGTTTTGCTCTGGCTCCGAAAGCCGCTTGAGCATGGCAACAACTTCGCGTTGCGACGCATCACTCAACGGCAGGTAAGTTTCCCGCCCATGATCAGTCAATTGCAGCTGCGCCGCCCGGCGATCGGAGGGCAAGGGGATCCTGGTGATGAGCCCCTTCTTCTCGAAGCCTTTCAGCACCCGGCTCACATAACCGGCATTGAGCCCCAGCTCCCGGCAAATATCCGAGCTGGTAAGCATCGGCCGATGCGCCAGCTCATACAGAATGCGCACCTCCGTTAGCGAGAATGGGCTTTCCAGCAGATGCTCGTGCAGTACACCGATCTGTCGCGTGTAGAAACGGTTGAAGCTTCGCACCATTCCGGCTCGCTCATGCAAGCGTTGTTCTGCGGCCATGTAAAGACCTCCAATTAGTTGCTTTAAGCACATAATTAATTGCTTAAAGCAACCATGTCAACAAGGTCTCATAAGAAACTACTGACAAAAGAAATGAAGTTCACTCGACTGCGCGACGACCTGCATATCAAGCGCCCCGCATCTCCCAAGCAAGCAACACTCAATGAACAAACACCATTACCGCCAGAACCAACGACAGCAGTAACAGGTACACCCTGGCATGGATGCGATCAGGAATGCGCCCGATCCATATCGACGCCAGGCGAATACCGAGCCATGAGCCTATCGCTAACACCAGCAACGCGCGCAGATCCACATAGCCCGCATACCAGGCACCAAAAGCAGTGCCACTTGCCGACAGCAACACATACGTCGCGGTGCCACTTACCGCCATCGGCAACGATAACGGATTAGCCATTGCTGTGGCCGCTGTCATGCTCGCACCTCTTCGGCGCATGAGCGGAACTGTCATCACGCTACCGCCAACACCTAGCAAGGCGGCGACAGCGCCAATGAATGTCCCCGTCGTTGCTGTTACCAGATGCCCCATGGGGCGTATATCACCACTTGCCTGATGCAGAAAACCGGGCCGAAGCACAGCATCCATAATCGTGATGCCCAGATAGCCGACAAAGACCCAGCGCACCCACTCCCCACTTAACGACACGGCGGCTGCCGCGCCAAGCACAGCCCCCATGGCGATATAGCCGACCAGCGGGCGCACCAGATACCACTGCACAGTCCGCCGCCGATGGTGACGCCATGTCGCTAATGATGCAGCAAACACCATCAACGCCGTCGAGGTGGCCACCGCGATATGCATGGCCGCTTGACCGATCCCACTATCCGGCCCATGAACAGAAATCAGTAAGGTATACAGCAAAGGAACTACCACAAACCCACCACCGAAACCAAACAGCACAGTGGTGACTCCCGCCAACCCGCCACAAAGAAGCAATATGCTATACACCGGCACTCTCCTAATTAATCCAACAGGAGGAACGATATTCCGGCAAGGGCTGGCCGACATTAGCCATTTGGACAATAATCAGTGTGTTTCGGCCAAGTTGACGATAATGCTCAATACTCCCCTGTCAGACGTAGATCATGTAGCACGGCCCCTGGTAGCCATCGGCACTGACTACCGCCCTGGCACACTGCTCGACTTTCATACCCATCGCCGTGCCCAGTTTCTGTATGGGATGACAGGTCTTATGGAAGTCGACACGGATGACGGAACATGGATGGTGCCGCCCTTCAGCGGCGTCTGGCTGCCTGCGGGCAAGCGCCACCAGGTGCGCATGAATGGGGTCAGCACCCGCAGTCTGTATATCGAGCCGCACGCAGCGCCACGCCCCTCTCGCAACTGTGAGGTGCTGGTCGTGACGCCCCTCTTGCATCACCTTCTACTCGCCTCCGCCAATATACCTGCGCTCTATGACGAAAACGGCCGTGATGGCGCCCTGGCACAACTACTTCTGCACGAGCTTCAACTGGCCACATCACTGCCGCTGTTTGCGCCTCTGCCCCACGATCCCTCACTGGCCACTCTGTGCAGAGAGTTTCTTGGCAAGCCTCACATCCATAGCCTTCCAGAGGACTGGGCCCGGCAGTTGCATCGCAGCCAACGCACCTTTAATCGGCTATTCCGTCAGCAGACCGGTATGTCTTTTGCCGTATGGCGCCAACAGGCCTGTCTCATGGCGGCTCTCCCCAAGTTGCTGTCCGACAGTTCCGTTACCCGAACCGCGCTGGAACTGGGCTACGAAAGTCCAGCCGCTTTCTCCAGCATGTTTCGCAAGGTACTCGGCCAATCCCCCACGGCTTTCGTCCGGGCGGCTAGCCGCCAAAAGGGATAACTGTCTCAACAGACCTGGGAACACTTCCAGGGCGCCGACTATCGAGCCGTTGCCCAAACAGTTCGGTTGCCTCGCCTTTGGGCCTTGCGAGTCATCAGTTACCCATGATCTTGGCATTTTGCTCACACAGGTCCATAATGAGCACTTAAAGATCCATTTGCGACCTAATGGGTCTTAAAGAACTCAAATAAACGGAATGGCGATGAAACGGGCACGCAGCTACTCTCGCGTTACGAAGCAGGCGCTCTCAATCTTTGGCAAGTTGATCAAGGCAGGCCGTTTGGAGCGCAAACTGACGGCTACCGAACTGGCGGAACGCGCAGGTATCACCCGCAAAACCCTCCGCAATATCGAAAACGGCGAAGCCGGTTCTGAGATCGGCACCGTCTTCGAGGTTGCCGTCCTCGTCGGCGTCCGTTTGTTCGATGTTGATGACCAAACACTTGCAGTGCATAGCGCCCACCTCGAAGAAAAACTAACACTGCTACCTAAGAGCGTTCGCCCTAGTAAGCAGGAGGTCGATGATGATTTCTAAGCTTACTGACTACAAAGAAGCCTATGTCTGGATTTGGCTGCCGGGAGAAACACAACCCGTCGTGGCTGGCCGCATCACAAAGCAAAGGGGCACCTACGCTTTCAACTATGGCGCTAGCTATCTGGAGCGTGATGACGCGATACCCATCTATAACCCAGAGCTTCCACTTCGCCGCGGCCTGATCGAACCGGCCGCTGGCTTGGCAATGGCCAGTTGCCTTCGTGACGGCTCGCCCGACGCTTGGGGCCGCAGGGTTATCATCAACCGTCTGATGGGTGCCAAGGCCGCCGAGACGGAAACCAGCGACATCGACGAACTGACCTACTTGCTTGAGTCGGGATCGGACCGAATCGGTGCCCTCGATTTTCAGCATTCCGCCACGGAATACGTTCCCCGCCTCAAGACAGAAGCGTCCTATGAGCAATTGCTTGAAGCGGCCGAGCGGATCGAGCAAGGCGCCCCGCTGACGCCAGCGCTCGATCAGGCGTTGAACCACGGCACATCGATCGGCGGCGCCCGGCCGAAAGCCCTGATCGATAACGGCGATCACAAAACAATCGCCAAGTTCTCGTCGAGCACGGACATTTACAGCGTCGTGAAAGCGGAATTTATCGCCATGAAGCTCGCGGCTTTATGTAACCTCAATGTTGCCCCTGCCTCAATGATCTCAGCGGCTGGCAAAGACGTTCTGCTCATCGAACGCTTTGACCGCCTCAAATCAGAAGCTGGCTGGCAGCGCAGAGCGATGGTTTCAGCTTTGACGATGCTCGGCCTTGACGAAATGATGGCGCGTTATGCGTCTTATGAAGACCTTGCCGAGATCATCCGTCACCGCTTCACCGACCCAAAGGAAACGCTGAAAGAGCTCTACGGACGGATCGTTTTTAATATCCTATGCGGTAACACGGACGACCATGCCCGCAACCATGCCGCATTCTGGGACGGCGAGATGCTCACCTTGACCCCTGCCTATGACATTTGCCCCCAGGGGAGAACCGGCAACGAGGCGACACAGGCGATGCTGATCAAAGGTGAAAACCGTATGAGCACGCTGCACAGTTGCCTCGCGGCCGCGCCTGATTTCTTGCTCAATGACATAGAAGCCAAGCGCATTATTGAAAACCAGCTCGCAACGATTGCCAGTGAATGGAATGAGCTCTGCGAGGAAGCCAAGTTGACCGAGACCGACCGGAAGCTCTTTGCCGGCCGGCAGTTTTTGAACAGCTATTGCGTTGAAGGCTTGGGGGCCGAACAGAGCCCGTTACGTGAAGGCTTTGAGTCTGCTCGCGCGCAGTTGCTCGGTTAAAAAGGTGACCCGTTGCGTTGTTTTCAAACATGCATGTGCTGATTATGGTTAATATTCGGCTCATGATTAGGATTAGTTTCAGTAGTATACATACGCATCGGCCCTCGCTTGCTGGCTCTCTTGCCTTTCTTGTCAGCCATACCTATATTCATATTTGTTACTTTTGAATATAGGAAGCACATCATGGCAACGACCAGCCTTAGCCTCGGAGAGCACTGGGAAGTCTTTATCAGAAACGAGGTCTCCAGCGGTCGCTACGGCTCCGCAAGTGAGGTTGTGCGTGACGCGTTGCGTGCCATGGAGGAGCGCAAAAGCAAAATTGAAGCGCTACGTACTCATCTAGCCCAAGGTGCCGAGCAAGCAAGGGCTGGTGAATTCGTGGATGATTTCTCGATGGATTCACTCATCAATGATTTGGATAGAGAAACGTAATGCCCACGTTTCATATCACACCTAGAGCGAGAGACGATTTAAAGAATATTGGCCGCTATACGGAGCGGCAATGGGGCAAGAGCCAACGTAATATCTATCTAAAAGATTTTGAAAAACGATTTCACTGGCTCGCAGAAAATCCACTATTAGGAAAATATCGCTCGGATATCAGCGAGAGTTATTACAGCTACCCCCAGGGCCAGCACGTTATCTTTTACCTGATTGGCCAAGCGGGCATTGAGATAATCGGCATTCCTCATAAAGAAATGGATATCGTCTCTTATTTTCTGCCTGATTGATCAGAGCCAATCATTTTGATAGTGGGACGCCCTGGCGGGCAACCGAACAGAGCGCAGATGAACAGCTTTGGCGACAGTACTGATTGTGGCGGGAAGTGGTTAAACAACCACAACCGTAGGAATAGCAAACAGCCTAGCTATTAGCCTAGATATCAGACCAAACCCTAGCATCACCTCTCACCCAACACCTCACGCAGCCAACCAAGTAACGCTTCGCTGCCTGCGCGTTGAGGTGCACCCTGCCGAGTGTATAGGGCGATGGCATCATGCTGAGGCAAGCTCTCCGCCACCGGGCGGATCAGCTCACCACTTTCAATCATACGCTGCGTCGTCCGCCGCCATCCCAAGGCAATACCGTGACCAGCAATAGCCGCTTGAAGAAGCAGCGGGTAACTGTCGAAAACAGCACCCTCTGCTGATGAGAGTTCAAAGTGCCCCATGGCACGAAACCAGTCATCCCACTCCAGCCAATCCGCCGGGTCAGCGTGGTGGTGCAATAGTCGATGGTTAAGTAAGGCATTGAGGCTCAACGGCGTGGAGGCCCCGTTCAGATAAGCGGGGCTGCAGACGGGAAATATCTCGTCCTCGGCGGTAAATACCAATCGATGGCTGCCGCTGGGTCGTCCGTTGGTTTGCAGTGCAATGTCGAAGTGGCCACTAAATTCGGTAATCGGCCGTGTCGACGTCGCCAGCTGTATCTCAATTTCGGGGTAGCGCCGATTAAAGTCAGCCAGCTGGGGCATCAGCCAATAGAACGCTTCGCATAACTGGCAGAACAATACGACGCGCTTATCGTCGGGGTCGCCACGTAATTCCTGAGCGCCCGTGGCGATACTTTCCAGCGCCTGGGAGACCGTACGGCCAAACTCACGCCCCTCACGGGTAAGAAACACCCCGCGATTACGGCGCTCGAAAAGCGTCACACCAAGGTCTTCCTCCAGCGCACGGATCTGTCGGCTGATAGCCGCCTGGGTCAGGTGGAGCTCATCCGCCGCGCGTGAAAAACTCTCAAGCCTGGCCGCTGCCTCGAAGGGGCGCAGCGTCGCCAGTGGTGGAAGAGACTTGATGAAATTATCCATAATCTGAGCTCATGCATCGTAACGTATAAGTCGTTTGAAGCACTGCGAGAGGCAGCGGCATTCTAGAGCGGAATTCATCACTGGAATGCGCCAATGAAGGCCACCCCTGAACACGAAGATAATATCCTACAGGGCATAAGCCTTATCGTGGGGGCTGTCTTTCTGCTGGCGTTGACCGACGCCCTGGTTAAGTATCTGAGTGCCAGTATGTCGTTATGGCAACTCTATGTCATCGCCTCAACACTATCGCTACCGATACTACTTGGGTTGCTTATTGGTCATTCCGGAGCCCGTCCCAATGTAAAATCGCCACGTTGGGTGGCAATCAGAAGCTTGCTTCTATTGCTGATGTGGATAGCCTACTACACAGCTCTACCGCTGATTCCCCTCTCGGTGGCGGCGGTCGCCATTTACACCACGCCGCTGTTTATTGCCGTGCTGGCTGCTTTTGGGGCGGGCGAGTATCTCTCGCGGTTGGCATGGTTAGGCATCTTCTGCGGTTTTCTGGGTGTGGTGGTGGTATTACGCCCCGGCGACGACACCTTCACCCCTGCCACCCTTCTACCGATGCTCGCCGCCATCTTTTATGCGCTGGCTATGCTGGTGACACGCCACCACTGCCAAACAGAGCATCCTTTCATACTCACCTTGGGACTAAATCTAGCCTTTCTTACGGCAGGCAGTGTTTTCAGTGTGCTGGTCGCCATCAACAGCACCGCATCGCTCGCTGAACGCGCGCCCTTCCTGTTTACCGGTTGGCAACCGCTTGATGCCACAACGCTTGCGATCATCGGCGCATACGCCCTACTGCTGATTACTGTGAATACCGGTGTCGCCAGGGCTTATCAAATTGCCCCTTCGGCGTTGATTGGCACCTTTGATTACGCCTACCTCATCTTTGCCAGCCTTTGGGGCTACCTGCTATTCAGTGAAGTGCCCGATGCCATGACTTGGCTGGGTATGGGCATGATCTTAATGAGCGGTTTAATGGTGTTGCGCCAACGGCATACCTAAACGATGCTCAAACAGGCGAACCATCAGCGGTGAACTCTCCGGAATGTCCAGGTAGTTCATCGTTCATACTTTACAAGCACATTTTCAGGCTCTTCGACGTTGGGTGTGGAATTCCCGTATCAACTAGATGATCCACCACAGAAAGCAGATATGGAGTATTAAATTTGGTTCTGGCTAACTGAGCAGTGCCTCAAGTTCGCGTCGTTGAGCCGCATGCTTGGTACCGTTTTCGTTCTTAAGCTTTTCCAGATTGATGAGCTTCCAGCGCACGGCTGGCAGGTCCGCCGCCTGAGGGCGATCAATGGCATCAAAATCTGGGGAACACATCCTCCTTTGCAACATGCGGGAGAATGCGCACAAGTAGTTCGACCTGTGCTTGATAGGTTTCATGCGCCATCTCTGGCCTCCGCCGTTACAAACGCTTCAGGCACCATGATGCGATAGCGCGGATGTATCTTGCCGCCTTTCACCAGTGCGCGATCGCCACTGCCAAGGTTGAACTCTGCTGGGTCGAGGCGCTTGCGCCAAGGATGGTCGTGACGATCCGCAAAGACAAAGAACAGCCGCTTGACCTTGATTTTCTTGCAACTGTGCAGCAACGCCGACAGTACTTTCGGCCGCAGTGTCGTCAAGCTCTCGAACACCATATCAAGGTTATGAAAACTTTCATGGTTGGGTAATTCGTCCATGACTTCCATGACCGCCCGCTCAGGTGCCGACATCTTGAGCGTCCAGTCCCATGGCAACGCGTCTTCATCGTTGATGTTATTTTTGGCAAGCCCTACTGACGGGTCAGCGAACAGTGAGGTGCTGCGGGTCACGATGGGTGCGTTTAGTGGCAGCTTGCTTAGCCAGTTGGGTGTGGCGTCGCCATATACCCAGACAGGCGCACTGCTGCCCAACCGCAGATAATGATCGTAGCCCTGTTGGGCAAGTGCTGTTGTGCCACCGACATAGCTGTCGTAGCCCATTATATGCTGCATGGAGAGAAGGCAGGTTTTCCAATCAATTGTGGCCGATGTTGTTGTGTTCGGCGCGGGGCGTCGGAACACGCCGCGGTTAACACGCTCCAGCCAGCCGTTATCAACGTATTTGCGGGCAAGGAAACGGCTGACACCGTGACGTTCGAGCCATGCGGTGTCGACCATGTACCCTGATGGTATGGCTTCAAGCATTCGCTTTAGTATTGCTTCTTTATGTGTACTCATGGTTCACAAATTAGCATTTAACTAAAGAAACCGCCACAACACCTCTTTGTTATCATCATATTTTGTGTACTTTTAGTTCACAAATAACTTATTTATTAAAGAACCGCGGCAAGGTGGGTCGCCAGCTTAACCGCCGTTAAAATCAGCGCCCGCTTGTACCCTAGATATGACCGAACTCCGGGAGCGCAGGGCAAACCCGCCTCCTGCAATAGCTCGATTTATGTCAGTTTGCGGATATCAAATACGAACGAGACGGCAGCAAGTCAAAACCGGAAGCGCCGCCTACTTTGAATATATGAATCTTCTGGAGACTGGCAATGGAACAACTAACAGGTGGCTGTCTCTGCGGTAAGATCCGAATCGTGGCCAATGGAGAGCCGCTCCGGGTAGGTATTTGCCACTGTATGGATTGTCGCAAGCATCACGGGGCGCTTTTCTATGCGGCGGCGGATTACCCCAAGCAAGCTGTCGTTATCGAAGGCGAACCACACAGTTACCGCCGGAGCTGACCGGGCCGGACGCCGATCAGTACGACATCATCGGTACCAAGACCACCTACCGGCTGGCCCAGCGGGCCTCAAGCTACGTAGTGCTCAAATACGAGCACCCGGTGTTTCGTCGTAAGGGCACGAACCAAAAACCGGTAGTCTACAACGTCTTCCAGTGGTGCCGCGATCAACTGGAACAGGGTGAACTGCTCAGCCGCGAAGCGAGCCTGCCGGTGTTAATGGAGGCTCGGTGGACACCCACCCTAAAAAATAGCTAACCGCTATTGTTCCAGTAAGCTTGATAGCGTCTTATCGTGCATGTCCTGTTTGCCTGCTGTTTGCCTGGCTTGGCCAGAGCGAACCGAGCGTCGATCGCGCCCAACCGGTCTCCGGTGCTCGCTCGACAAAACGCTGCCCTATCAACTGGTGCGCTTCCGGGCCAGGGTGCAACGCATCCGGCAGCGGCCAGCGCTGATGATCATCCGGACCATAAAGCTCGCAACCGTCAAGATAAAACAGATGTTTGTCGGTGCTCATCCGTCGGTGGATCAACCCAGCCAACTGAGTACGGATCGATTGCAAGGTCAGCTTGCCGGTCGCGCTATCCTCATCGTTACCTGTCGCCTGAAAGCGAATCTGGCCCTGCGCCAACGCCTGGGCGTCGAATGCGCCCGGCCCCGGTGTGGTTTCGTGAATCGGGCAATACAGCGGTGATATCACCAACAGCGGCGTATACGGTTGCCGGTCACGGATCACATCGAGGAATCCCAGCACCGCCGGTCCAAAGGCACGCGCCCGCATCACATCGCTGTTCACCAAGTTGATACCCAGCTTCAAACTGATCAGGTCGGCCTCGCTATGGGCAATTACCCGAGCGATAAAGGGATCCAGTAATGCACTGCCGCTGAAACCGAGATTGACGAAATCGAGCCCCGTCTGCATCGCCACCTGCGCCGGCCAGATGCCCGCGGCACTGGCGGCATTGGAACCCTGGCTGATAGAGCTGCCGTAATGTAACCAGATGGGTTGGTCCGATTCGGCATCGGTCAGCAATTCAGCATCGCTGCGCAGGTCGAACAGTTCAACGGTTTCGTTGTACGGCAGCCAGATGTCGACCTTTTTGTCGCCCTCGGGCAAACCATCAAAACGCAAACTGTTGATGTCGCCGCTTTGCTGGTGAGTCTTGCCGCTGCTTAGATCAAAACTGATTTCCGTGGCGCTCTTCGGTGTCGCCAGAGAATAGCATTGACCGTCGACGCACAGCTCAAACTGCCCCTCGGGTCGGCGCGGCATGCCGACATAACCAAAACGGGTGACCCGGGTATTCAGCTCTATCCACCTGGCTCGGGTGCGCAGGGTAAGACGCACACCGGCTGGCATGGACTCGGCCATGGCAAGGCCCGGGTCTGAATAATAATCACGCGCCCAGTTCGGCAAGCGATGCGGCACCAAAGCCTCACCGCGATATTCAATATCGGCGGCGCCTTTGATAAAGGCGGATTGCATGGGGGTAACCCAATCGGCAGAAGACGTTGTCATCTTGGCTCCAAAGCGAAACTGGAACATGAAATCAGACCGGCCAATGTCGTAACGCTTGGTCGAGCGCGTCCAGAGTGCGTTCCCAGGAGATCTGCGCCTCGACTGCGGTGTGTGCAAAACCACCGGCCGATTCGAGTGTGGTGTAACCCAGGAAAACACTGCCCAGAAAGCGGATGGCGTGAGTCTGTTCGTTATCGCTCAGACCATAGGCTTGTAACACGGCACCCAGCATGCGCGACAACTTAACCCCAGAACTGCTGGCGGCCACGGCATCGCTCAGTGGATAACGAGCGGCGACAAAACGTCCCGGATGCGCCTGAGCATAATCGCGATAAGCGTTGGCGAGCGCGATCAACGCATTTTTACCGGAGCGGCCGGCAATGGCTTCGCTAGCGCGGTCGGCTAGCTCATCAAGCGCCAATAGCGCCAAGCGGACTTTCAGGTCTTCAGAGTTTTTTAGGTGGGAATAAAGACTGGCGACTTTGACGTCAAACCGACGGGCGAGCGCCGACAGTGTGACCTGCTCAAAACCCAGATCATCGGCCATTTCGGCACCGGCCTGAGTCAACTTGAATGCTGTTAAACCTGCGCGACCGGCCATAACACCGTCTCCTGAATCAACCGGCGTGCAGGATATCCTATAGCCATTAGGTTTTCAATTAATACTTATAGCTTCTAGCGAAAGACTCCGGAGACACCCATGCCTTATGAGCTTCGGAATATTCGACGTGAACATTGGTTGCCACCCTTCCCTGCCGTGGAGCGATATGACCGGGATCGGGAAGATTGTGCAGGTTCAAGGGCTGCCGCTTAGGTCAGAAGGCAAGCGGGTAATACTTTTGCAATACCAGATGCTGACAGCTCAATGGAGTGTATTAATGACTGGGATCGCCTACCTACTCTATTAAAATAAAGACTCTCTCATTCTAACTAATCCGAGCAAAGCCGCGTCTACACTTGCTCTAATTGCAGCCTACTCTGCCCGACGCTTATCCTCGAAACGCTTGCGGTATAGCGTTTATCCCAAGTGCTCATCCAAGTCCCTCGGTAACGTGATCTGATAAGTCGGGTGTAGACGACCACCGGGCACCAGAACGCGTTTACCGCTGCCGAGCACCCCATCTAACGAGATTCGATTTAGCCATGCATGCTGGTGCCGATTCGCCAAGTCGAGAAACAGTCGCTTAGCCTTGATGCTGCTGCAATGGCGCAGCAGCGCCGTCACGCGCCTTGGGCCCAGTGTTGCCAAACTCTGCATAAGCGTATCCGCAGTGAAATCAGGTACCGGCCAGTCAAACGGGGGCTTGCCGCAGAACTCAAATCGACCAGACATAGACAACTGACCAAGCCAACCAGGCGGTCGAGTAGACCCGTAAATCGTTACCGTGGCAGCTCCACCGAGCCGGAGATACCAGCCAACCGCTGGCGACATAGCGCGCCACAAGGCTTCTCGAATAGCCATGCGCCTGCAGCCAGCGGCTGGAGACTAAATCAGAGTCTCCTAGGCTGGCTAGCAAGTGGTTTAATTTTGATGATTTTGCTCACTCATAGTGAACATAATGCGGCTTTAAAAACTCTGCCCTGTGAACGCAAGGTTTACCTAAAGGACTGTTTGATCACTATAGGTGAGCCTATTGGCTATATCCTGAACCCACGATATTACGCCTGCGTAAAAAGGGGCGTTTTCAACACTCACTCAAGAGTTGCTTACCCACGGAATTCAAAGGAATGTCTGCCATCCTCTGCACATAGACGCAGAAAGGGCAGTCACTTGGACTGCCCTTTCATTGGCTAACGGCCATTCTGATGATCAGCAGCCATGCCCGATGCGTTTGTTAAGCTGGGCTTGGTAGCTTGATTATGGCGTTAGGTATCGAACTGCGGTGAAGTGGCGGGTGCCTGCGCTGACGGCTCTGCCATTGCCACCTCTGCGGAGGAAAGCTGTTTCGAGGGCTTGGTTAACAAATAAATCTGAGCGCCAATGCTGATAGGCAATAGGCTGAGCCCGATTGTTTTGGCCAGTAGAAACAGCCACTTATTATCATAAAACTCGTTTATTGCCAGCCAGAGCGTACCGCCTTCGATGACGACTATCAGGCCTATACCCCAGCATAAAATTGCCGCCGTAGCATCGGTAAAACTGTTCAATCGCTTGGCGACTAGCGTGAGGATCCAGATGCCTCCCAGGACACCCAGTAGCAGTAGGCAAAAGCCACCGATCTGTAATATTGAATTGCCTGCCCCGTAGTAGTACGTACCATATAGGTTATTGAGACGCCAAACCGTGATGCCGCTAATTGCGACGCCCATCACGCCGATCACCAAGTGGGCTAACAGGTAACGGCGCAAGAAAGCCAGGCAGTCCAGTTGCTTCTCCGCAGGCATGTCCGGCCGCTGGCGCATGAGCGCATGTGACGGTTCATCATCGCGAAGAGAACGTAACGTGAACCCCATGAACAGTGCCACGATGCCTATTGTTGCCAACACCACTATCGATAGTAGCGGATACCCCAACTGCTCCTCCATACCATTCGTTGCCACCCAATGGATCATTTTGGCAATAGCCCCCAATGAGTAGGTGCCGATCCCGGCGAGACTACCCCAGCCTCGGCCGAAGGCATTGATACCCACGATGATGTGCAGAACGATCAACGCGAGATCAATGGATACGTACGGGGTGAAATAGCTAGTCCAAAAATCAACGTCAGAAAAGTAGCGTGGCGTCATGTCCCATAAGAAATATTCTTGACGCCAAAGAAGAGCATTACCTACCTGTATGCTCAATAACAGGTAGGCAGCCAGCCAGTAGCGGTGCCGGTCCAGGCGCGGCTCGTTTATAGAGCGGAACCAGTAAAGTTCTTTCAAGATGTGAAACATATCATTCCCTTGGAATTACAGTGACATTAGAGGTGGGCGTACAGTTGTTGAACAGCAAAACTGATAGTGACCAACAGTCGTTAAACCGAGTTTAAAAAATTTTCCAAACTTTAAAACCTCGACCACGCCCTCCCCAATAATACTTTGTCGCTACTATCCTTTGTAGCCTAATTATAATTATTTAAATACAATGACGCTTTATGCATTTATTAAGCGCTTCGACATTGGGTGTGGAATTCGTCTGCTCTACCCATATCACCTAGACGCTCCACCACAGACAAAGATCGCGCGGATGCTGGCGATCCACGGCTGTGTGCAACTTGCCGCCGAACAGGTCTTCGAAAGAGACGATCTGCATGTCTGCATAGCCGAACTCATCTTCAACGGCTTCGAAGACGGTAAGCGTTTCAGGATCGTGCAAGATGCCGTGTGTAACCGGCGAGGTTTCGACCTTGATCTCAGCACCGCCCATGCAAGCAAGAAGATCGGGGCTTGGTGGGCGCATTTAGTGGCAGCTTGCTGAGCCAGTTGGGTAGGCCTACTGCTACCGCTAGCCAAATCAAACAAATCAAATCAAATCAAATCAAATCATGAGCCGAGTATCGGTATGCTGAGTCATCTCACTCAGCACATGTCGGCCTACCTGATTCAACGGCTGCTTTTTAGGCCAGAAGGCAATCAGGTTCCGGTAACGTCGGGGGGATAACGGCAACGTCACCACGTTGGCCGTCGGCTTATTATTTAACGCCAATGTGGGCACCAGGCTCACGCCCACATCTCCAGCGACCATCTGCAATAACGTTCGCGTATCGCGTACCCAGAAATCCACCTGGAAGGTATCGACCTCCTCCAACGAGTGAGCAAATATCTGCTGGATCAGCGCCTCACAACCGCCTGACGACATAACAAGCGGGTGCTCCGACAGTTCCGCCACCGTCACGCTGGCTTGTTTGCTGAGTGGATGGCTTGCGGGCAGCACGGCAACAATTTCGTCCTTCTTTAATAGCTGCCAATCAAAGTGCTCACGCCAGTAAGTGAGATTCAGCTGGGTGACATCGGTTGTGACGCCCATATTGATCACGCCGCTTTCCACCCACTCCTTTATCTCTTCCTCCATGCCTTCCAGAACCAGGCTGACGGCATCCGGGTAGCGGCTCGTAAAGCTCGCAAGCAGGGGCGACAACCAACCAGATAATGCGCTAGGAATAACGCCTATTTTCAGCGCTTCATCCGCGTCACTCCGAAACTGAGCAACTTGCTGACTTAGTACCTGAAGTTCACCAACAATCTTCCTGGCGCTAGTAAGCACTAACTCTCCTAGTGCGGTGGGTACCAGCCCTTCTGTACTTTTGATAATCAGCGGGCCCCCTGCCAGTTTCTCTAGCGCCTGCATGGAATGACTCACCCCCGACTGGCTAACGCCAAGGCGCTCCGCCGCACGGGTATAAGACTGCTCTTCTACCACGGCAAGCAGCGCGCGAAGTTGGGCAATGGAGATGTCGGCTCCTCTGATCATCACAACTCCTCATGGCGACCATGACCTAATCGAGTTTCCAGCGGCATGTTAGCGACTTCTATGCTGGCCCTTCCCTTATCATCAAGACCAGGAGCCCGCATGTCTATCGCCCTTGCGCTAAGCGCCATGGTGCTGCTCGCCAGTACACACTTTATCAATGGCGTGCTCGCCCGTTTTTACCCGCCGCTTAATATTGCGTTTTACACTCACCTGGGCGGCACGCTTGTCGGTTTCGCATGCGCACTGCTCTTTTCCACCTGGGAGCCAAACGTATGGATATGGGGCGCGCTGGCGGGCCTCGGCTCCGCCCTTGGGGCATGGCTGCTTTACCAGGGGTTATTCCGGGCGCCCTTCGCCATCGTGGTGCCTGTTAGTGCTGTCGCGATGGTCACCATCGCCCTTGGGTTCTCGCTGATTTTCCTGGGTGAGCGACCCAACGCCTGGGTATGGCTAGGCGTAATGATTGCCCTCCCCGCCATCTGGTTAACCGCGAGCGGAGGCAAACTGGGCAAAATGGGGATGAGTAGCGGCGCCAAAAAGGGCCTGTTGTTTGGATTAGGTGCAGGCTTAGGGTTCGCTTTGCAGCTTCACGTACTGGGCCAAGTGCCCGACCATGCTGCTTTTTACGGCATCGCACTTTGTATGCTCAGCGGCGCCTTGTGCTTATTCCCTTTTTATAACCGCGCACACCACGCTCGAAAGCGCTTCCCACTGCTGGCAACCACAGCGGGCGGTATCAGTGCATTGGGGCTCACGCTGTATGCGTTATCACGCGAAGGACAGCTTGCCGTCATCAGCATCGTGATTGTGTCGATGTACCCACTGATACCGGTCGTGTTTGGCTCGGTGGTGCGCAGGGAAAGGGTTAGTGGCACCGGTATGGTAGGGATAGTGCTTTCAATTGTGGCGATGGTGTTGATTACGGTAAGCACTTTTTAAATGCTCGCCAAGCGCTCATCCTGAAATAGCCTTCCATGTTTTCCAGTCGCTTTAAGGTTTATAAGACTCTCTTCGGAAGATGTAGAAGGAGCAAGGTCTTTGACTCTGGCTACCCTCGCAGCGTCTCAAATTTGACTCGTTGCGACAACATAATGTGGAAGATCTCATTGAGCCAACGTGGCTAATCCATGAAAAGGTCGCATTAAGCACCTAAAACGAAAATTTTTTGCGTAAAAGGCCTTAATAAAAAATCATTTTTGATAGTGAATCATAGGAAAATAAACCCAAGCGAGCTAATTTTTTAAAAAAAACGCAGGTTAAAAATGAACACTACGATTGGGGTCACATTGAATGTGATAGCATCTTTCTTATTCGCAGCTATGTTTGCCTACACTTCTCTTCTTACCAACCTTGATGGGGAAGAAATTTTTGGGTGGCGTATGCTGTTAACATTCCCTTGCTTGACTTTATTTATCATAACAAGGGGATATTGGGGTCAAGTTGTTAAGATATATCACAGGCTTACTAAGAGCATAATATTTATAGTGACGAGGCTTTTTTCAGCAGCAATGCTAAGCTTCCAACTCTGGCTATTCGTTTGGGCCCCTGGAAATGGTCATGGCCTATCAGTATCCCTTGGTTATTTTATTATGCCGTTAACAATGGTTCTGATAGGTAAAATAGCTTTTCAAGATAGAATGACGGGATATCAGAAGGTAGCATGTTTTTTCGCATTTCTTGGTATACTTTATCAAATAGGATTTTCTGAAAGCCTTGCATGGCCGACCTTGGCTGTTGGGTTGGGATACCCTGTGTATTTCTGGCTAAGAAGAAAAACAGACACGAATAATATTGGGAGCCTGTGGGTAGATATGGTTTTGAGCCTGCCAATAAGCGTAATCTTTATTTTTGCTGGCGGAGAAATAACATCAGACATATGGGTTAATATAGATACTCTATGGTTAGTCATAGGACTTGGGGTATTGAGTGCCTCTGCCCTAACATTTCAGGCTTTATCAGGCCCTCACCTTAACCTGACACTTTTTGGCCTTTTAGTATATGTAGAGCCAGCTTTACTTTTATTAGTAGCCTTAATACTTGGGGAGGAAATAAAAGCATCAGAATGGCCTACCTACTTAGCAATATGGTTTTCTGTATTTCTTCTTATAGTAGAGGGCATCAATAGCCTTTGTGTCAACCATAAGTTCAGAAAAAAATTACACACATCTAGATATTAAAAATTATCTATCCTAGGTATGGGTAGCAGTAAGCTAAGTTTTTAAGCAACTAACAGTGAGCTATCCTGGCATTGGTTATTATCTGACTGTGGGGTTCCGGATAATCAAATGAGCTATAGAAGTTATCCTCTGATGGCAGCCCGGAAGCTTTTGCAGCAATTCATTCGGTACCCCACAGGATTATTTTGAAAGCGACTGTTGGTGTTGTTTTTTGTGTAAGCCCCTGAAAATTTGACACTTGCAGCCGCTTTCTTTTATGCTCCATGAGAAATTCGGGCTAAGATGCTTCTATTGGAACGTAAAGCGTCTTGTAAGATTTCCCCATGGAAATAGAGGTTTTAAAGCCACGCACATTACTATCCTCGAACAAAAGCCTGTGTGTCATGGCTTCAAAATCTTCCATATTCTTTGCGATGCTAATAATTACAAAGTCACCTTCGCCTGTAACATAGTAGCACTGTTGAACCAATGGCTCTTTTATAGCTTTACGCCGAAATGACTCTATATGCTCAGATCTGTCCCTTTCGAGTTCGACAATTATTATAAAAGTCATATTCATATCAACGGCAACCGGATCTACAACGATAACATTTCCTTTTATTACTCCACTGTTACGCAAACGCTTGATGCGACGCTGAACTGCTGGCACTGAAAGTGATACTGCGTCCGCCAGGCGTTCGAGAGTTAAGCTTGCATCATTCTGTAGTAGGTTTAGTAGTGCCGCATCTTTAGGATCCATAAAGCGAAGCCTCTTATCGAAAAAGAACCTGAATACGCAAAATTCTATATCGTACGGGTGTATAAAAGTAATTTCTAATCAAATTATTTTGCCATGATGTAACTGTAAAAGCGACACAGGCGAAGGCAAGCTCGGAATTGATGCCCTTTTAGGGTCGACGTGAGCGCAACGTAGGTTTTATATAAGACCAAAGCCTCAAAAGTCATAGTGCCTTCTCAAGCGTCATGAGAAAACTTGTCTTCCGAAAAAATCACTAAGAGGCGATCTAAATGAGAAATATAATGGAAGCAGTTGAAGATTCGGTTAGAGCAAATGATTTTATAATTTTAAGGAATTGCTTTGGGCGGTTTGATGTAACGTTGAAATTAGAAGGCATGAATTTTGCTGAATCTATTAAGCTTCGCACTGCTAAAGCACTTGTGAATCACGCAGAAGAGCATCTTGATCTCAAGAAAAACAAGAGGTTTATAGAGTCAAGCTCAGGAAATCTAGGCGTGGCGTTGAGTATGATAGCGGCTAGCCGCGGTTACGATTTCATCTGTATAGTTGACCCTAACACCAATGCTACCAACATTGCCATTATGAAAGCAATGGGTGCAAATGTAGTGGTCGTGAATACTAAGGATGAATCTGGTGGTTACCTCGGAACCAGAAAAAAATTCATTAGGGAACAACTTTCACATGACAATACACTCATATGGATAAACCAATATGAGTGTGAGGCAAACCCTGCCATACACTTTTCTGAAACAGCTCATCAAATAAATATTAATTGCTCTGACGTGCGTAAGATTTACATCGGCGCAGGAACCACTGGCACTGCTATGGGCGTATCAAATTACTTTAAAAAATATTTTCCTAAAATAGATTTAATAGCAGTCGATTCTGTTGGATCAGTCACTTTTGGAGGGAACGCCAGTCCAAGATATCTTCCTGGTCTTGGTTCTAGTGTGCCACCAATTTTTTTCAAAAAAGAAAGCTTCAATCGCCTGATCAGTGTTAAAGAAAGTCAGACGGTTGCTGTCGCTAGATACATTGCAAGAAAATACGGACTCTTACTCGGTGCCTCTACTTGTACTGTGCTCGCTGGCATGTATGAGGACATTACCGCGACAGACGAAGTATTGGTAGCCATATCGCCGGATTTAGGGAGTAAGTATATAGACACAATGTACAACGACGAGTGGTGCGACGAAAAATTCGGTAGTGAATGGCGCAACATGAATCTTAGTAGCAATGAACCCCAAACTTACCAAGTGGAGCTATAAATAATGTTTAAGGTAATCAGAGGCATTGAAATTTCCAATTATCTTGACCAAGAGACTGAATCTGTACTGAAGATAGTTCAAGAAACGTATCTGATGCATAAAAATGGTTTTACAAACAATCCAGATAGTTACTTCTTGAAATTTCCAGATAATGATAAGGATAGAATTATAGCACTCCCAGCTTCTATCAACGATCCAAATACTCAGATTGCAGGCATTAAATGGATTGCCAGCTATCCTGGTAACATCGAAAAAAATCTTCAACGTGCCTCTGCTACCATGATCCTGAATGATTATCGAACAGGATATCCATTAGCCTTACTTGAAGCTTCTCAAATAAGCGCACATCGGACGGCTGCATCTGGCGCAATCACTGTTGGTGCACTAAGTGAACGGGGAAGAGAGATTAACACAGTGACCCTAGTAGGTTGTGGAGTGCTGGGTCAAAAAACAATACATTATCTAGTAGCGCTTGGTTTCGATATAAAAGAATTAATGGTTTATGACCTTAACGAAAAATATGCCGAACGCTTTGTAGAGAAGAACAATCAATTTGAAAAATGCAGAATTTCTTCCACTATTAAAGAAGCCTTTGAATCTGACTTAGTTATATTGACGACAACTTCTGCTGATCCATATATTGATATAGGCGATATATACCTCAAAAGGCAGATAATTCTCAATATCTCACTAAGAGATCTCCACCCGATAATTATAGAGAACTCGCTCAATGTGGTAGATGATATCGACCATTGCTTAAAAGCGCAGACTTCTTGCCATCTCACCGAGCAAAAGCTAGGTAATAGAGATTTCATAAATGCTGTAATAGCTGATGTATTAGACGGTAGCTTCGAAGACGACACCAGCAAGCCAATTGTTATCTCACCCTTTGGCTTGGGCGTTCTAGACTTGGCTTTAGCTTATCATATATATAAATACAAATATGATGATGCTTCTACTGTAGATATTGAAGGCTTCTTGCCAAACATGAAGCGCTTGTGATCTGCATTAAAATCGCTTAGTCAGTGAGGATCGAAGACAACGCTAACCAAACATTTTCTGCAGAGCACTTATTGAGCTATTTTTTAGCATTTCTCAGGGCCGTAACAAGGCCTTTTATAAAACAAACGCAGCTCTACATATAAAAAAATATTAACTATATTTTTTACAGGATAATACGATGATTTATGAATCCAGGATTAAAATCTATTAATTAAATATAATTTAAAACTGAGGATTAATATGATGTATGGCGACTCTTTAAAATTTACGCAGAAAATTGCTGACGAATTGAACATGCTCTACTTGGGATATTCGGTCGAATACGAACCGCCTAGTGCCCTTTTGCCAACTGAACGTCACGACCCGATGCGAGTAGAAAAATTGATAGAAAAAGTGAAGAAAAGGGGGTTTTGGACGACCCCTATATTGGTTGATCAAAATTCACTGGCTATCATGGATGGCCACCATCGTACTGCTGCCGCTTTGAAGTTGAACCTGAAAAAAGTACCTGTAGTAAAGCTGAGCTATGGCGATCCAAGAGTTCTTCTTAGTGGTTGGAAGCCTGGAAAAATTTTCAGCCCTGAAGAAATAATATCTGCAGCTTTATCGGGAGTGCCACTCCCATTAAAAAGCACAAAGCACGATCTTACCGTTCCATTACCGAGTCTAAAAGTGCCTTTAAGAGACTTAATCTATTGAGATATCCGCCCCTCTGATCATCACAACTCCTCATGGTGACCATGACCTAATCGAGTGTCTAGCCGCATGTTAGCGGCTTCTATGCTGGCTCTTCCCTTATCATCAAGATCAGGAGCCCGCATGTCTAGCGCCCTTGCGCTAAGCGCCATGGTGCTGCTCGGCAGTACACACTTTATCAATGGCGTACTCGCTCGTTTTTACCCGCCGCTCAATATTGCGTTTTACACTCACCTGGGCGGCGCGCTTGGTCGGTTTTGTAGGCGCTCTGCTCTTTTCCACCTGGGAGCCAAACGTGTGGATATGGGGCGCGCTGGCGGGCCTCGGCTCCGCCCTTGGGGCATGGCTGCTTTACCAGGGGTTATCCCGGGCGCCCTTCGCCATCGTGGTGCCTGTTAGCGCTGTTGCGATGGTCGCCATCGCCCTCGGGCTCTCGTTAATTTTCCTTGGCGAGCGACCCAGTGCGAGGGTATGGCTCGGAGTGGTGATCGCCCTCCCCGCCATCTGGTTAACCGCGGGCGGGGGTAAACCGAACAAAGCGCGGATGAATAGCAGCACCAAAGCAGGCATGCTATTGGGTTTAGGCGCAGGCTTAGGGTTTGCCTTACAGCTCCATCTCCTTGGCCAAGTACCCGACCACGCGGCTTCTTACGGCATCGCACTGTGTATGTTCAGTGGCGCCGTATGTTGCCTGCCCTTTTATCAACGCACACACCCAGCACGAAAGCGCTTTCCAGTGCTGGCAACTGCAGCGGGAGGGATCAGTGCATTAGGACTAACGCTGTATGCGTTATCGCGGGAAGGACAGCTAGCTATTATCAGCATCGTGATTGTGTCGATGCACCCACTCCTACCGGTCGTTTTTGGCTCGCTGGTGCGCAGGGAAAGGGTTAGTGGCACCAGTATAGTGGGATAGCGCTTTCAATTGTGGCGATGATGTTGATTATGGCGGGTAATGGTTACTAGCTGTTTGCTGACGAAATATTGTGGTTTACACCATGAACCTGCCTCCGTGGCTATGCTCCCTAACCATTGCTATGGGCTTGCACGCGCCCCTCTGCCTGATAAGCTATTAAAGCCATTAGGCCAATTACTGAAGCGCTAACTTATGGGTTCAAAAAAGTCAGACCACTAAGCCGCAGCAACATTACTTTCCCGTTGTTGCGGCAGCCTGCTTAAACCAACTCCTTACACGTAGGCCGCCGCCAAATCACCTTATTTGCGCGGAGATTTTATCGTGCCTACTAAAAAAACTCGGCTGTGGACTTACAGCCTGCCGGTAGCGCTGGTTCTGCTGGCACCCTTCAATATTCTCGCGTCTCTCGGCATGGACATTTATCTGCCGATTGTCCCCGCTATGCCAGCGATTCTCGGGACAACGCCCGAAGTAGTGCAGCTAACGCTTACCCTCTACATGATTATGCTTGGAGTAGGCCAGATTATCTTCGGGCCGCTTTTAGACCGTTTTGGTCGGCGCCCGATTCTGATTGGCGGGGTAGTTAGTATTCGCTGTAACTTCATTGGCACTTGCGATGACCACTTCAGCTTGGCTTTTCGTTTTACTACGACTAGTACAGGCTGCTGGGGCGGCCGCGATGCTGGTGGCCGTTTTCGCAACAGTGCGCGACGTTTATGCGGATACTCCCGACAGCGCAGTTATCTATAGCCTAATGAACGCGATGTTGGCTTTCGTTCCCGCGCTAGGCCCCATTGCTGGGGCCTTAATTGCCAGCTATCTCGGCTGGGGAGCCATATTTCTTGCCTTGTGTATCTCAGCACTCATAGCACTCCCCTTCGTATTACCGAAATGGCATGAGACACGACAAAGTAGAGAACACTCAAGCAGAGCCGATTTTGGTTTAGTCCTTAGAAGCCCTTACTTCTGGGTTTATACGCTGGCTTTCGGCACTGTGATGGGGTCTTTCTTCGTGTTTTTCTCTACTGCACCTCGGGTACTCATCAAGGGAACTGGCTTATCCGAGCTAGGTTTTAGCGTTGCCTTTGCCACGGTAGCTGTCGTGATGATTGCCACAACGCGCTTCGCAAAGCGTTTCGTGGCTCGCTGGGAGATTGACGGCTGCGTGATTCGCGGCATGCTGATACTACTTTTCAGTGCGAGCTTGCTTGGGTTGGGCGAGATATTCCTGACACCCAGCTTCTGGTCTTTCGTGTTACCCATGTGGCTGGTAGCGGTCGGTATTGTATTAACAACCTCCGTTACAGCCAATGGTGCACTTCAGGAATTCAGCGAGCTGGCAGGCACTGCCGTTGCCCTGCACTTCTGCGTTCAAAGCTTGATCGTCGGCGTTATGGGCACGGGCACATTGATAGTTCTGAATGGTGGCACGGCCTGGCCACTTATCGCCTATACAGGCAGCATGGCAGCGATTACGTTGGCTGCGCTTACAAGCTTAACGCGTTATAAACGACAGAGGTAGTTCGTTCTTTTTCAGTGGCGATCAAGCCTTAAGTGGCAAAGATCGCCACTACAAGGTGCCATCCACTGTCCGTCCAAGTAACACCGTATAGCGTGTGCTGCACCCACCACCGGGTAGCTTGGAAAGGCAGCCTTTTTCCAGCAGCTCAGCCAAATCCCGCGTGGCGGTGGCTTTACTCACTTTGGCCAACGATTGGTACTTACGAGCATTGATGCCCTGCTCAAACTCCTCCCCTGCCGTATCCAATAAGCGGTTCAGCACCTTGATTTGCCGTTCATTCAGCACGGTGGTGGCATGTCGCTGCCAGAAGGTGGCTTTCATTAACACACGGTCGATCCTTAACAGCGCCTGCTCAAGCGCTTCTTTCAGCGTATCCAGAAACCACAACAACCAAGGCGTAATATCGAGACTGTCCTTCTGAGCGCTTTCAAGGTGATCGTAGTAAGCGCTGTACCGGATCATAATCGCCACGCTTTGGAAGTAGAAACGCACCTACTTGTCCTGCGCAAGGTTTGTTAATACACGGTGAAGTGACCCACTCCAGAGCTGCACAAGCTATAGTGCAGTGATCAGGAGGACTAAATGAGCAACGAACCTACCGCTAAACCCAGGGCTGCCAAGCACAAAGCCGATGTAATGATGGATATTTTAAAGGTAAGACGATAGTCGCCGTAATTATTTGTAAGTATGATCTCACTATCTCCGAGGTCGTAGGCTGGGTCGAAGAGTGCCAAAGCAATATTGAGAACGGTTTCCGGGCACGGCCTAAGGTCATTCGCGAGCGGGATTAGCCCGAATTTTGTGAGGCCAGGGGGAACACGGTGAAAACCTATGGCCTGACGCAATAGTTCACGGCACCTTATAAACCTTAGGAGAATGGGCTTATAAAGCGCTATTTCCGTTCCTTAAAGGAAGAGTGCCTCTGGCTACATCGATTTGATTCGGTGGGTCTAGCCAGAGAAGTCATCAGAAGCTTGAGCCGATACTACAACGAAGCACGGCAACATCAGTTGCTTGACTATGTGGCTCTAGCATAACCAGCGTTAGTCGCATAGAGTGTGCAGAAACCTGAGACTCATTACACAGAGACTTTATAATTTAATTATCGATATTTGGAAAAACAGTGAAACTGATTTATTTTTACTTGAGAAAGTGCTGCGGAATTGAGTTTAATTTAGATGTGAATTTTTCTGAAAATAAGCTTCTAAAAGTCACAAAAAATCGTGAATTAAAAATTACTGATACAAGGTGTAACGTCCCCACTCATTTCTATGGAGATAACATTATTAATGTCAGTGCTATTGTTGGGAGAAATGGCGCTGGTAAAAGTTCAGTTTTAAATTTATTAGGTTTAAAGCGCTTAGACTTACATAGCTGCTACCCCGATAGCCAATGGATAGCCATTTATGAAGACGAGAAAGCTTATTTTTTAGAAGGATTTAATGTAAATGAGATCTTGGACTTTGAAAAAATCAGTACGTCACCTTATGTAGGTTATAAATTAAAAAGAATAAAAGACAGCCTTCATTTTGATTCATTTATTCAATACACTAATGACATTCAAAATAAATACTGTGTCATACATAAGCCTGATTTTTCTAATAGCATCAACAATAGCACTAATAATAATATTAACGACAATGATGACAGAAACTATGGATTCAAGCGAAACTACTTACATGCCAATATGGCTAATTTTTATGAATTTGTAACATCTAATAAATCCAATTTTTGCAGTCATTTAAATAAAAAGCATATCAGCCTTAAAATATTAGAAATTTCTAATGAGAAAAATGAAAATAAATTTAAATTTTACAATCATCTTGATCGATATTTAGAATCAAATATCTTCAACTCCCGTAAAAATAAAGTTGAAAAACTCAAAGATGCTAGAAAACTTTTTGTAATTAACCTTATAGAAGAACATATAATAAACGTTGTCAACAATGTTTTTGATGGGAAAAATTCGTCCGCCTGCCAAGACGTTATTGCCTTCAACAGATATATGGGAGATCTGTTAGATTATGATAACGTAAAAACATCTCTTTTAAATACGCTGGAAGCAATTTTAGAAGAACTAATAAAGAATGATGATGAGATACTTTCATATTTAGGAAAAATGAACTGGGATGATATTACAAAATTCTTTGAGAGTGAGAAAAATTTAACTTTTACCAAAGTGAAAAATGGTTTAAAAGAAAATATTACATGTTACATAAACTTGGAAAAATACAGTAAAAAAGTGCATTCTTTTATTTTGAAGCTTGGAGAGTCGAATGCGCCTATAACATTAAAAATGCCTAGAATGAGCTCTGGTGAATTTGATATCAACAGTAAACTAGCAGGCATTAACAAGGCGATCAAGCTTACTATAGAGAGCAACTCGGAAGTTAATGGCTTTATTATTATACTGGATGAATATGATGAGCATTTACACCCAGAGTGGTCACGTATTTTTTTAGACTATTTATTAGAATACTTATGCCAAAGTTATAAAAATTATAATTTTCAGGTAATTTTATCTACACACTCGCCATATATTATCAGTGATCTTTTGAAAGAGAATGTCATTAAAATTGAACATGACACTTCAAATGGCAATTACGTTAGTAGTAAAGCAAATCGTAGTTTTGCAAGCAATATATATGATATAATAAATGATTCATTCTTCTTATCACAGCCTATTGGTAAGTTTGCAGAACGAAAAATAAATAACATTTTATCTGAAATCTCTAAAATAAACATTCATTGCAATTCGGATCATTACACATCAATACGTAATTTAATCAATGTTATTGATGATGACTATATAAAGAAAACATTACTCACCCAGCTTGATTATAATTATAGGTTAGATGAAAAATCCGAGCTAAAAAGGTTGGAAAAAGAAATAACAGATTTAAAAGAAAAGAAAAGAAAAATTTTAAAAGAAATGGATGAAAAAAAACATGATTAAGTTACCTAAGGATAAAATTTTTAACAATGAATTTATTACAACCTATCAGCAGAATGTAAAAGATTTTGTCTTCCATAAGAGAGGGGGAATTAATTTTTTTCACCATTCATTCTCGGCTGATGAAATATCTTCCGGCGAGCTCATAAACTGTATTTCTATGGATCCATTCTCACGAGATGGATTAAATTCTAAAAATGAATATTTTTTAAAAGATTATTATGAATTTTCAAATTTTTTATTATATAGCAACCACTACTTAAACATAATAAAAACACAATTTACGATTAAAAAAGGCTCTAATTACAAAAAAAATCTAATGAATGAACGTGTTTTCATTATTAACAAGTTTAGGCGTAATGATATATTAAAACATCTTGGCATCGACAACCCGAGCATTACTAAAAATGAAAAAAATTATCTTGAATTTCACAACAAAATAAAAGGTGAGTTTAAAAGAAACAACGCAAACATTGCAAAACTCTTTGATTATAATGATTTCATGAGATCTCAAGATAATATAAGAAATAATATTTTAGAAAACATCAAGGTGATTATTTGTCCTTATTGCAACAGACAATACATTGATATTTATTCTTATGAAGGCAAGGTAAAGTCTATAGCTCAAATTGATCACTTTTTTCCTAAGTCTATATTTCCATTATACTCACTGAGCTTATTGAATTTTGTACCTTCATGTTCACACTGCAACTGCATAATTAAAAAAGACAAGTTATTCCCCTGGGTAAGCGTTTACGCCAACAACCCATTAGATGAGAAGTACTTTTATGTAAATTATCATAATGTTAATGGATTATATGGAGACACTAATAGCTTTAATTTAAGAATTAGCCCCCAAAAAAAAGAAGACATAAATAACTCTATTTTCTTTAGACACCAAGAGATATATGAAAATCATAAAGATGAAGTTTCGGTACTCTTGAAGAAACGATTGATTTTTAATGAAGGATATAAAAATTCTATCGAACAATTACTATCAAATAAAATTACAGAACATGAGTTCAAGTTTATGATTTTTGGTGTGACGGGAAACGATAGTGACTATTTGACAATCCCTTTGTCAAAATTAAAAAATGACATTCTTAAAAGTTAATGAAGAATAAGTATTTTAACCTATAAAAAAGATAAAAATATACTTATGCGACGGATTTTTAATCTTATTATATTTTTATAGAAAAACACTTCAACTAATAAATTAAACTTCACCAACCTTGGCTAACAACCCTCTAGCTATTCAAAGTGTTATATTACACTGCACTATAATTTCCAACAACAGAAGTTGAGGAATTAGAAAGCCTCTACTTTTTAGAACTAAATACAAACATTGCAGTACTAAAAATCGATGATAGAAGATCGAACGTTACCAAAATCCCATAATAAAATAGAAAACCTGAAAAAAAATAAATCACAAAGTAATTACCAAAAATAGTAAAGAAGCCACAAAGAAGTATTGAAATTGCATATACCATCAAAGGATAAGCCATGTCAGCAGGTAACATTTTCGCTTGAGCATCTGTTCCCAAACTATCTAAATGTTGATTAAATTCTTTAGGTAAAGCAAAGAGGAGTGCAAACACACCTATACCAAAGCCAAGTATGCTAGGAAAAGTACCTAAAACCATTTTCCTTGGATCATATAGGTCATTGCCCAAAAAAGCATTTAAAACACTAGCTAAAAAAGATAAAAGCAAGGAGATAAAAACTCCTTTCCCAATCCTACTTAACCATAAATGGCGAGGTGCAGTATACATAACAAACCGCATATCACCTTTATAGCAGTAAGCATTAGATATCCTGTAAACAACTCTCAGAATTGGTATTTTTTTTATTTTAATCATTAGCCCAACCACGAATTTTTTGGAATGTTTTTACAGCATTTTTTGCAATTTTGTCTGCTTTAAAAATAGCCTGCTTTAAATCTAAGAAAAAATCTGTGTCAGCTCTTTTGCTTCCTTTTTCATAGTCAGGCACTCTTTCTTTAATTGGATAATCAACCATTTTATAATGCTCTCTAACCCCATTGCTGGGCGGATGCAGGCTCTGAGTGCAACACCGTCAATGTGTCGATGACGGAACCTCATGGTACTTCGCCAGCTCCTCGCTCATCACCTCAATAGGGCACTTGAAGTCGAAGCGCTTTCGCGGGCGCATGTTCAGCTCAAGCGCGATCTCATCCAGTTCTTGCTGGCTATAGATCGATAGATCCGTTCCCTTGGGCAAGTACTGTCGTATGAGCCCATTGATATTTTCGTTGGCGCCCCTCTGCCATGGGCTGTGTGGGTCACAGAAGTAGATAGCGACACCAGTATTCTGGGTGACCTTGGCGTGCTGCGTCATCTCACGTCCTTGGTCATACGTCATGCTCTTCCGTGCGGCCAACGGCATGCGATTCAGCGCTGCGCTGAAGCCTTCTACAGCAGAGGTAGCAGTCGCATCGTTCATCTTCGCTAGGATCAGGTAACCGCTTTTGAGTTCGACAAGGGTGCCGACAGCCGATGCATTGTTCTTGCCCTTGATCAGGTCGCCTTCCCAGTGGCCAGGAAATTCACGTTTTTCCACCTCTGGAGGGCGGAGATGGATGCTGACCATGTCCGGGATCTGGTTGCGCCGGTCGACCTGGCCACGGCGCGGCTTACGGGTTGGCTTGCCTTGCCGCAAACAATGGATCAGCTCCTTTCTCAGTTCACCGACGGGCAACGCGTAGATGGCACTGTAGATCGTTTCTCGGCAGACGTAGGCGTCTCGAAGGTCAGGGATATTCATATGCTTGAGCTTGCCGCTGATCTGTTCGGGAGACAAGCGCCGACGCAGCATGTGCTGAATCAGGGCGAACCGAGGGCTGCCAGGAAGCAGTTTGCGCCTTGGTCGACAACCGTCTCGACGGTGATCACGGCATTGTTGCGCATGTGGCGCACGATAGCTGCCATCGGACGATCTATTGCGCCGTATTTCTCGGCTAATCGTTGCCGGGGAGCGCTCGAGCAGGGCCGCTACCTTCCTGATGCTCAAGCCTTGCGCGAAGCTGACATGGATCGTGGCACGTTCTTCAGTGCAGAGTTCAGAATATGACATGGATACAACACCCTACCGGTTTGGTCAGGTGTTGCACTCAGAATTTGCGGCCAAGCCTTGCAAATGTCTACGCAACTTTCGCTTAAGGTTAGCTTCACGGGAGGCAATGCTAATCACTGATTTCGACATTCAATCCCCTTAATACAAATAATAAAATATTGAATATGAATAATTTAAATATCAACAACAGCTTTTTCACAAGCACAAAGCCAACCAAAACAACCAACAAGAATAAAAATATATATAAACAACTCATTTCAAACCCGAATCCATTAAAAACAATAATAGAAAGCTATCTTATATTGCATAAAGATTCGGCGATCTGACTAGCCATACTTAACATCACAGATACTGCACTAAAAAAACCCGCCAGTAAAGACGGGTTTATTCGTGAGGAAATCAATATGCCGTGGCCAAGCGATATCGCTACCCACTCACTCCCACTCAATAGTAGCAGGCGGCTTGCTGGAGACATCATAAGTCACCCGCGAAACCCCCGCCAACTCATTGATAATCCTATTAGAAACCTTCTCCAGCAGCTCGTAGGGCAGGTGCGCCCAGCGGGCGGTCATGAAGTCGATGGTTTCTACTGCGCGTAGCGCGATGACCCATTCGTAGCGGCGGCCGTCGCCTACTACTCCTACGGATTTCACCGGCAGGAACACGGCGAAGGCTTGGCTGGTTTTTTCGTACCAACCTGAGGCGCGTAGTTCTTCGATAAAGATGGCGTCGGCGTCGCGGAGGATGTCGGCGTACTCTTTCTTCACTTCGCCCAGAATGCGCACGCCCAGGCCGGGGCCGGGGAACGGATGGCGGTAAACCATATCGTAGGGCAGGCCGAGTTCCAGGCCGAGTTTGCGCACTTCGTCCTTGAACAGTTCGCGCAGCGGCTCGACCAGCTTGAGCTTCATGGTTTCCGGCAGACCACCCACGTTGTGGTGGGATTTGATCACGTGGGCTTTGCCGGTCTTGGAGGCGGCGGATTCGATCACGTCCGGGTAGATGGTGCCCTGGGCGAGGAAGTCGACGCCTTCAATTTTGCTGGCTTCTTCATCGAACACGTCGATAAAGGTGTTGCCGATAATCTTGCGCTTGAGTTCCGGGTCGTTTTCGCCTTTCAGCTTGCCGAGGAACAAGTTTTCGGCGTCCACGCGGATCACCTTCACGCCCATGTGCTTGGCGAAGGTTTCCATCACCTGGTCGCCTTCCGCTTTGCGCAGCAGGCCGTTATCGACGAATACGCAGGTCAGTTGGGTGCCAATCGCTTTGTGCAGCAGCGCGGCGACGACGGACGAATCCACGCCGCCGGAGAGGCCAAGCAGTACATGGCGGTCGCCGACCTGCTCGCGAACACGCTGTACCTGGTCTTCGATGATTTGCGCGGGCGTCCAGAGTTTTTCGGCTTTACAGATATCCAGCACGAAGTGCTCAAGAATGCGCTGGCCCTGCAGCGTATGGGTGACTTCCGGGTGGAACTGCACACCGTAGAACTGCTTGTCTTCCCAGGCCATGGCAGCAATCGGGCAGCTGGGTGTGGAGGCCGTCACGGTGAACTGGGCGGGCACTTCGGCTACCTTGTCGCCGTGGCTCATCCATACGTCCAGCAGGGCCTTGCCGGTGGCGGCATCTACGTGGTCTTTAATGCCGTTGAACAGCGCGTTGTCGGCGTCGATCTGAATCTGCGCGTAGCCAAACTCGCTCTGCTTGGAACCGGCCACACTGCCACCCAACTGCTCGGCCATGGTCTGCATGCCGTAGCAGATACCCAACACCGGCAGGCCCATTTCAAACACGCACTTAGGCGCGCGCGGTGAGTCCAATTCGGTCACCGATTCCGGCCCGCCGGCGAGGATAATGCCGTTGGGGTTGTATTCGCGAATCTCGTCTTCGGTGATATCGAAGGCGCGGACTTCGGAAAATACACCGATCTCGCGCACCCGGCGGGCGATTAGCTGGGTGTACTGGGAGCCGAAATCAAGAATCAGAATCTTATGGGCGTGAATGTCACTCATGGCGGGGTCTCGGTTAAGCGGTGCTGGGCCGCTGGTAAGGCCAAAAAGCAAGCGGCGAGCAATGCCCGCCGCGATGTATCTAAACGTGCTGGTTAGCTCACCCGGTAATTGGGGGCTTCTTTGGTGATCTGCACGTCGTGGACGTGGGACTCGTTAAAGCCAGCGCCGGTAATTTGGACGAATTCGGGCTTGGTACGCATTTCCTGGATATCGCGGCAACCGGTGTAGCCCATGGAGGCGCGTAGGCCGCCCATCATCTGATGAACGATGGCGCTCATCATGCCTTTATAGGGCACGCGGCCTTCAATGCCTTCTGGCACCAGTTTTTCAGCGCCTTCGCTCTTATCCTGGAAGTAGCGGTCGGCGCTGCCTTGATTCTGCGACATCGCCCCCATGGAGCCCATACCGCGGTAGGCTTTGTAGGTACGGCCCTGGTAAAGCTCGACTTCGCCGGGGGCTTCTTCGGTGCCGGCCAACAGGCCACCCACCATCACTGCACTGGCGCCCGCCGCAATCGCTTTGGCCAAATCACCGGAGTAGCGGATGCCGCCGTCGGCGATCACCGGTACGTCTAACTCTTTCAGTGCTTCCGCCACGTTGGAAACCGCGGTGATTTGCGGTACGCCCACTCCCGCAACAACGCGGGTGGTGCAGATAGAACCCGGGCCAATGCCGACTTTAACGCCATCCGCACCGGCGTCGGCCAGCGCTTTGGCGGCCGCGGCAGTGGCGATGTTACCGCCAATCACCTGAATGGCCGGGAAGTGCTCTTTGATCCAGCGAACGCGTTCAATCACGCCTTGGGAGTGGCCGTGGGCCGTATCCACAATGATCACATCCACGCCGGCTTCGGCGAGAGCTGCGACGCGGTCCGGGGTTTCCGGGCCGGTGCCTACCGCCGCACCCACTAGCAAGCGGCCGTCGCTGTCTTTGGCGGCCATCGGGTAGGTGCGGGCTTTTTCGATATCCTGGAAGGTCACCAGGCCACGCAGGTGGAAGGCGTCGTCAACGATCAGCATTTTTTCGATGCGGTGTTCGCGCATTTTGGCTTTGCTGGTTTCGAGATCGGTGCCTTCCTTGACGGTAATCAGCCGCTCGCGGGGCGTCATGATCGCTTCAACGCTGTCGCCGTGGTTGGGCTGGAAACGCATATCGCGCTCGGTCACAATGCCCACCAGGGTTTCGCCTTCAACCACCGGGAAGCCGGAAAAACCGTATTCGCGCGCCATAGCCAACAGGTCTTCAAGCTTGGCTTTGGGGCTGACGGTGACCGGGTCTTTTACAATCACGCTTTCGTGCTTTTTCACCTTGCGCACTTCAGCGGCTTGCTGGGTCATCGCCATACTTTTATGGATAATGCCAATGCCGCCTTCCTGTGCCATCGCAATCGCCAGACGCGCTTCGGTTACCGTATCCATTGCAGCGGAAACCAGCGGAATATTGAGGGTGAGATGGCGAGTCAGGCGGGTTTTAAGGCTCACATCCTTGGGGAGAACGTCGGAGAAGCCAGGCAGGAGGAGTACGTCGTCGAACGTAAGTGCTTCTTGGGCCATACGTAGCATAGCGGCAACACCCAATTTGAAGTGGAAGACGGGGCGTGAAAAGTTAATCCCCCATTATAACGGTTAGAGGGCCGCCCCAGCAATGTAGAGACGCCATTACGCTTATACCAATGGCTAATGACGTTTAATGGTAGGCTGATACGGCGTTAATGTAAGACGAAAAGGGGTCGATGGTGAGCCAAGAAATTATTGTATATAGCGACTACGTTTGCCCCTTCTGCCTGCTGGCGGAAGAGGTGATTGCCCAGGCCACCGAGGGCTTGGATGTTGAGGTTCGCTGGCGCCCCTTCGAGCTGCGCCCTGCCCCGGTGCCTACCTTAAAGGTAGAAGATCCATACCTGCCCCGCGTTTGGCGCGAGTCGGTTTACCCCATGGCGGAAAAGCTCGGCGTGCCGATTAAGCTGCCCACTATCTCCCCGCAGCCGCGTACTGACAAGGCCTTTGAAGTATTCGCCATGGCCGAAGAACACGGTGTCGGCCACGCCTATTCGATGGCCACGTTAAAAGCGTTCTTCCAGCAGGAGCGCGATATCGGCGACCCGAATGTGCTGGCCGATATTGGCGAAGCTGTCGGGCTGGCGCGTCAGGCGGTGCTCGATGCCCTCGCCGATGGCCGCTACCGCGAGCAGCATCAAGCGGCGTTGCGCCACGCGGTTGAAGAGGCGCACATCCAATCGGTGCCTACCTTGATCATCGGCGGTGAAACGGTTCAGGGCGTACCCGACCCGCTGGCTCTGCGACGCTTCCTCACCGAGCGCACCTAACACCATGGCTGCGACTACCCCCCAGGCACTCTCCGTTAGCCAACTCAATCAGCGCGCTAAGCAAACCCTGGAACGCGATGTGGGCGAGGTATGGGTGGAGGGGGAGCTTTCCAACGTCTCGCGCCCGGCGTCGGGGCATATCTACTTCACCTTAAAAGATGACCGGGCGCAGATTCGCTGTGCGCTGTTTCGTCAGCGGGCGCGGTTTGTGTCAGCGCCAATGCGGGATGGCGATCAGGTCAAGCTGCGCGGGCGGGTGTCGCTATTCGAGCCGCGCGGTGACTACCAGCTAATTGCCGATGCGGTGCAGGCCGCCGGGTTGGGCGAACTGCTGGCGGCCTTTGAGCGCTTAAAAGCGCAGCTCGACGCTGAAGGCGTGTTTGCCAATGCGCGCAACCTGCCCTTTCCACCGCGCAAGCTGTTGATTTTAAGCTCGGCCACCGGCGCGGCGATTCGCGATGTGCTGGCGGTGCTGGCGGCGCGCTGGCCGCTGGCAGACGTGACGCTGATTCCGGTGCCGGTCCAGGGAGCGGAAGCCGCGCCTGCAATGATATCGGCGCTGGCCCTGCTCAACCGCCAGGCGAGGCTCGACCCCGAGCGGGATGTGATTCTGATTACCCGTGGCGGGGGGAGCCTTGAAGACTTATGGGCGTTTAATAACGAGCATTTAGCGCGGGCGATTTTTCATTCGCGACTGCCGGTGATGTCGGCGGTGGGCCACGAAGTGGATGTTACCCTGGCGGATTTCGCGGCGGACATGCGCGCGCCTACGCCGTCTGCCGCGGCCGAACGACTGGTGCCAGACCAGCACACCCTCAAGCGCCAGCTTGAGCACCATGAAAACCGCCTGATGCGGGCCATGCAGGCGCGGCTGGAGCGCGATAGCCAACGGCTGGATACCCTGCGCGCCAAGCTGCGCCACCCCGGCGAGCAGCTCAACCGTCAGCGCCAGCATTTAACGACGCTCAGCCAGCGCTTAAGCCGCGCCATGCAGCAACAGCTAACCCAGCAGAAGGCACAGGTCTCCCAGCTTACCAAGCGCCTCGCCAGCCAGGATATGGCCAAGCTGCACCGTGCGGAGCAAGAACGGGTAAGCCTGTTGCGCCGCCGCTTAGGCGTTGCCATGCAGCGCCAGCTGGAAACCCGCCAAGCGCGGTTAACCAGCGCCGCCCGCGAGCTTAATGCGGTCAGCCCACTGGCAGTCCTGGGGCGCGGTTACGCCATCGCTCAGGATGAACAGGGGCAGGTGGTACGCCGCGCCGATGACACAGCCCCCGGCCAGAAGCTCAAGCTTCAGCTAGGCGAAGGCAGGCTAAGCGTGGAAGTAAAACGGCGCTACAGGAAGTAGCGCCGCTAGTGCTTGGTTGACGGGGTCAACGTCGCTTATTTCTTGCCCTTGTCCGATTTCTGGGGCGAATCATCAGAATCTGGGTTCACGTGGTGCGTGTCGGGCATCGGGTTGGCTTCGTCGTGATGGTCGTCTTGATGCTTGGGATTTTTCTGGTCTTTCTTATCGGGTTGTGCCATATCACGTGCTCCTTACGATAAATGGTCTTTGGCATTACTTTGCCTGCTTTCACTGTAGCCTTTCCCCGGTAACTTGCAATGCAAGGGTTCCTCGCTCTCCCCTCTATCTAAACGTCTAAAAATATTTACAAACAAACGCTTAATAAACAAAAACCAAACATTCATAAATAAATTAGCAAACTAAATAACGCTAATACACTGTCGCTATCGCAGGCATTTTTTAGTGTTGGGAAGCTACGTCGTGAATAGGTTTGCCCCTTCTGGCAACCTGGGTCTACATTGAGAACGGGTGCCCAAGGAGACAGGCATCCACCCCAAAACATTTGCCCATTTTTTACCGGCAATATGTTTGCTAACAAGTTTTGTGCTACTAAAGGAGTGCCTGCACATGAGCGATCAGTATCAACCGCCTCAGCATCAAGCCAAGCAGCCGGGCGACGAGCACGCGATGCACCCCGAGCCCGAGTACATTCGCGAAAGCTACAAAGGGGCCGACAAGTTATTGGATAAAGTGGCCATTATTACCGGTGGCGACAGCGGCATCGGCCGCGCGGTGGCGGTCCACTATGCCCGGGAAGGCGCGGATAGCGTCATTGTACATTTGAAAGAAACCCAAGATGCCAAAGAGACTCAGCGGCTCGTGGAGGCTGAAGGTCGCCGTTGCTTGGTCTTGAAAGGCGACGTAGGGGCACCCAGCTTCTGCCGGGAGATTGTAAAGCGCACCCTGAAAGAGTTCGGCAAAATTAATATCGTGATTAACAACGCGGCCGAACAGTACGACTGGCGCGATATCAGCGAGATTCCTGACGACCAGCTCCAGCGTACCTTTCAAACCAATCTATTTAGCCACTTTTACCTGACCAAGGCGGCACTACCTCACTTGAGCGAAGGCGATACGATCATCGCCACCTCGTCGATCAACGCCTTTAAAGGCAACGATACGCTAATTGATTACACCGCCACCAAAGGGGCAATTCAGGGCTTGGTTCGCTCGCTGGCCATGTCGCTGATGGACCGCGGCATCCGCGTGAACGCCGTGGCCCCTGGGCCGGTATGGACGCCGCTGATTCCTGCCAGTTTCGATGAGGAAAAAGTCGCTGCGTTTGGCGGCCAGGTGCCGATGAAACGCGCGGGGCAACCCAGCGAAATGGGGCCAGCCTATGTCTATTTGGCCTGCGAAGAATCCTCCTACATGACCGGCCAGACTATGCACTTAAATGGCGGCGTGATCCTGAACACCTAGCCCGTCAACGTCTTGACCAGCACCTTGGATTTGCGCGCGTAGTTGTAGGTCTCGCGCTTCAGTGGCGGCAGTTCCTCAAGGCTCGCCGTGCGGAAGCCGCGCTCCACAAACCAGTGAGCGGTGTGCGTGGTGAGCACGAACATTTCCTGTAAGCCCCGCTGGCGGGCACGACGCTCCAGCGCCTCGACCAAACGCTCGCCACGTTCGCCGCCGCGGTAATTGGTGTGCACGGCCACGCAGGCGAGTTCGGCAATCGAGGTGCTGGGGAACACATGCAGGGCCGCGCAGCCGATCACCATGCCATCGCGCTCGATGACCATGTAATCGTCGATTTCGTGTTCCAATCGCTCACGCGAACGGGCTACCAGCATGCCGCGATGCTCCAGCGGTTCCAGCAGCTCCAGCAGACCAGCCACATCGTTAAGCGAGGCGGGGCGCAGCTGTTCGTAGCGATGCTGGGTGATCATCGTCCCCACGCCATCGCGGGTAAACAGCTCACCCAGCAAGGCATCGTTGTTGCGCCAGGAAAGCAGGTGTGTGCGGGCCACCCCTTCGCGCGCGGCGGTGCAGGCGGCGTTGAGGTGGCGTGCTAACTCACTGCCGGGGGAGGCGTGCTGCAGGCGTGGTTCGGCCTCAAAGGGTGAAAGCTGGCGCAGAAGCGCGCCCTGCTCATCTTCCAGGCCTTCCGATTCACCCAGCAATATCAGCTTATCGGCTTTCAGCGCCACCGCCGCGTGCTGGGCAACGTCGGAGGCATCCAGGTCGAACACCTCGCCGGTGCTGGAAAACCCCAACGGTGGAAGCAGCACTAACGAGCCTTTGTCCAGCAGGCCTTCAATGGCACTGGCGCGCACCCGGCGCACTTCGCCGCTGTGATCAAAATCGATCCCGTCACGCACGCCAAGTGGTTTGGCGGTCACCAGGTTGCCGGAAATCACGCTCAACTCCACGCCGTGCAGCGGCGTGCTGGGCAGGCCCAGTGAAAGCCGTGCTTCCAGCCACAGCCGCTGGTGAGCCGCTACTTGCTCAACATGGGCCATTACGGCGCGGTCTGCCACCCAGCGGCCATCAACCCGTGTTGGCTCAACACCCGCCGCGCTCAACGCCTCGTGCACCTGAGGGCGAATGCCAAACACCACTACCAGACGTACGCCTAGCGTATGCAGCAGTGCCAAATCCTGGATCAGTTGCTCCCCTCGGCCAGACGCCATGGCTTCGCCTTCAATTAAGATGACAAAGGTTCGCCCCCGGTGCGCATTAATATAGGGGGACGCATTACGAAACCAGTCGACAAAAGGGAAACGTGTATCCAAGGGGCCGCTCTCCGGCAGCAGGTGAATGAACTCGCTATTGATTACTTTACCAGAGCGCAAAAAATAGCGGCACCTTCTAATGAAGATGCCGCCATGATTTTACGCGTAAGTTAACGTCATACTATGCATCGTTAGCCGCCGAACATACCCTTAAGCATAAAGAAGAACAAAATGGCCAGGCCAGCACCGGCGGGAAGCGTAATCAACCACGACATGGCAATGGTGCCAATTACTCGCAGGTTGAGCGCGGTCATACCCCGCGCCAAGCCCACCCCAAGCACGGCACCCACCAGCGTATGCGTGGTCGAGATCGGCAAGCCTGTGCCAGAAGCCAGCACCACGGTGGTGGCAGCGGCAAGCGTTGCTGCAAAGCCACGACTGGGGGTCAGCTCGGTGATTCCCGTGCCCACGGTGGCAATCACTTTATGCCCGTAGGTGATCAGGCCCACTACGATGCCGCCACCGCCGAGCACCAGCACCCACCAGGGCACCAGCGCCGAGCCTTCAATTTCGCCACCGGTTTGTACCACGCTGATGACCGCCGCTAGCGGGCCAACCGCATTAGCCACGTCATTAGAACCGTGGGCAAACGCCATGGCGCAGGCCGTGAAAATCATCAACACGCCAAAGGCGCGCTCCACATTAGCGTAGCCAAAGTGGTCGTCGCTGCTTTGCACGTACTGTACGCGGCGCTCCATCAACACGCCAATGCCAGTGATAATCAAACCAAGAATGATCGACAGCACCAGGCTTTGTGAAAAGGTAATATCCAGCCCCACGTGCTTTAAGCCCTTGGTCATGGTAACCATGGCTACCACAAAACCCACCAGGAACACATAGCCGGGCAAATAACGCTTGGCGGCAGCTAGCGGGTCAGAGGCTTCAAATACCAAGTGGTGTACCGACTTAAACAGTACAAAGCCCACCGTGCCTGCCAACAATGGCGAGACCACCCAACTGGCGGCAATGGTGCCCACGCTGCCCCAATCCACCGTCGCTGCGCCCAGCCCGGCTACCGCAAAACCGACAATCGCGCCCACAATCGAGTGGGTGGTCGATACCGGCCAGCCTTTCATGGAGGCAATTAATAGCCAGGTCGCCGCCGCCAATAGCGACGCCAGCATACCGTAAACCAGAAGTTGAGGATCTTCTTGAAGCAGTTCGGGGTCGATAATGCCTTTGCGGATGGTGTTGGTCACCTCACCACCGGCAAGCCAAGCCCCTAGGAACTCAAATACCACGGCGATCATAATCGCCTGTTTAATGGTGATGGCCTTCGAGCCAACCGAGGTACCCATGGCGTTGGCGACGTCGTTGGCACCCACGCCCCAGGCCATAAAAAAGCCGAAAAGACAGGCCAGGATGATAAAAATATCACCATACTGAGCAATGATCTGCATAACGCTTCCCTTGTTTGGGGATCAGGTATTAATTTGGGCGCACAAATTAATTGGCGGTCATGATCTGAAGGCGGCTGCCTACGCGCTCAGCGCGGTCAGATAGCTCGCCGACCCAGTCGATAATCTTGTAAAGGAAGACCACATCAACCGGTGGCAACTCACTTTCCAGGCTAAATAGCTGGCGGCGAATCGCGACCTGCTGGCCATCCGCCTGGTGCTCAAGGGTATGCAGTTCACGAATCATGTTCTGCATCACATCCGAGACGTTGCGTCCAAAGCCCGACTCCAACAGGTCCTTGAGTTCTTCCAGCGCCTGGCGGGCTTGCGCCACGCACGCCACACTAGTGCGGATGTAGTCACGCATGGGATCCGCCAATTCGGTGGGCACGGTCATTTTACGTCCCAGCATAATGCCGGTAATGTCGCGTGCTTTATTGGCGATTTTGTCCTGTACGCTGATCAGGTCGAGCAGATCAGAACGCGAGACGGGCAAGAACATGGTGTTGGGAAGGTTTAAACGCAGTTCGGTTTTGAGTACGTCTGCATCGTGCTCTAAGCGAGTGACGTTTTCGCGCAGCTGCCCAGCGCTCTCCCAATCGCCTGCCAGCGTTGCTTCGAAGAAAGGCAGGAGTTGGTCAGCACATTCGTTCGCCTTGACGATATGCGCGAGTAGCGGCTGGAATGGCGAGCGGCCAAACATCGCGGAGAAAGGGTTAGAAGTAACCATAAAGCCTTTACGCCTGTTTTCGGGAAGCCAGGAAATGGCGGCCACAGTATAGTGAGTGCGTCTGCCGCCGTCATGAAAAGTTCACAATGTCATTAAAATTTAATCTAAATGTCATAGTATAGAGGTGGCAATTGTTATGAAACCCTCAGCGCCAACCGAGATCGAACTGAAGCTTGCCCTCGCCCCTGATGGCCCAGCGGCACTTTGCCAGCACCCCCTTTTAGAGGGGTTGACGCCTCAGCGGCAAACGCTCATCAATACCTATTTCGATACGCCCCAGGGCGCATTGGCCCAGGCGCACATCGCCGTGCGGCTGCGTCAGGTGGATGATCAGGTGCTGCAAACGGTTAAAACGGCGGGTCACGGGGGCGGCGGATTTTCTCAGCGCCAGGAGTGGGAGTGGCCTGTGGCTTCGCTTGCGTTGGATACCCAAGGATTAGCCGAGCTGCCCCCTTTTCAGGGCGAGGCGAGCCAAGTGATTTCTGCACTTGCCCCCCGCTTAAATACCGACTTTGTACGCCAAAGCTGGCAAGTAGTGTGGCAGGAAAGCCACATCGAGCTGGCCTTGGACCAGGGGGAGATTCATAGCGGCGGGTATCAGGCCACTATTTGTGAAGCCGAACTGGAGCTTAAAAAAGGGGAGCCTGAGGCACTTTGGTCCCTCGCCCTGGCGCTGGCTGAGCATGTACCGCTGCGTCCCTCCGACAGCAGCAAGGCGGCCCGGGGCAATGCTTTAGCCGCTCAACACTGGCCACTGCCCGAAGCCACAACGCCCGCGCAGTGGATGTATCGCGCTACGCTGGCGCTGGACGCCTACCACGACAGCCACAGCGCCGAGCACCTGGCCATCGCTCAAACAGCGCTCGCCACGCTTTCGGCCGAGCCGTCACTCACCGATGAGGCGCATGATGATATCGAGACGATGCACCATGCCTTGGAAATCTCTAATCAGCCCAACGTTGCCTATGGCCAAGCGGCATTGGCCTTTGCCCATCGCTTGGCGTATCAAACCGCGCTACGCTAAACCTGCTGCTTTTACGGCTCTTTCAGGACGGTATTGATGAACTTTCCCTTACATCCGGGCGCAGAAGGATTGCGCACGAAGCTTTTCCATATCATTTTCGAGTCTGATACGCCGGGGGCCAAAGCGTTCGACATCGGCTTGATTTTGGCGATCTTGCTCAGCGTGTTAGTAATTTTGCTGAGCAGTGTTGAGGCCTATGCCGAGCGCTACGGCACGCTTTTCTATGTGCTGGAGTGGATATTTACCCTGCTGTTCAGCGTCGAGTTGTTGCTGCGTATGTACTGCTTGGAGCGCCCTACGCTCTATCTGAAAAGCTTCTACGGCATTGTCGACTTGATCGCCATCCTGCCCACCTGGCTGGTGTTACTGATACCCGGTGCCCACGCCTTGGTGATTGTGCGGATCCTGCGGGTGCTGCGGATTTTCCGCATTCTACGGCTGATGGAGTTTGTCGGTGAAGCGCGGCTGCTGATTGATGCGTTAAAGCGTAGTCTGCGTCAGATTCTGCTGTTTTTCTTCGCCATTTTTATGGTGGTCACGCTGTTTGCCGCGCTGATGTATGTGATCGAATCGCCGGAAGCTGGTTTTACCAGTATTCCCATGTCGATCTACTGGGCGATCGTCAGTATGACCACGGTGGGCTATGGCGACATTGTCCCAGCAACGCCGCTAGGCAAGTCCATCACCGTGGTGCTCATGCTGCTGGGTTACTCAATTATCGCCGTACCCACCGGGGTGTTCTCCGCCCAGGTGATTCGCTCGATTCGCGAAGATCGCTATTCCGATGAAGCCTGCCCCGGCTGCGGCCACGACCACCATGAAAAACGCGCCCGCTACTGCCTGCGCTGCGGCACTTGGCTGGACGAAGACAGCGAAGATCCGCGTAAACAAGACGATGAAAAGAAAGACGACCAGGGGAAAGACGCAGACAAAAACGCGCCCCAGGATAGTTAAACCTGGGGCGCGCCGCGTTTCTTTGCTATTGGATGGCGTGATTATCTAACCCCATCAATCCACTTCGTGCGGGGCTTCCCAAGCGTTCAGGTCAGCCTCGCTCCAGTCTCCATACGTTGCATTGGGGAAAACAATCCAGTCTTTACCGAAGCGTTCAGCATTATCGTCGACCAACGTACGCTGCTCCTCTAGGTCCGCCTCAGCGAACTCACCGGCAAAATCGTGCAGCGTATCGCCAAGTTGCATCACCAGCGTGTGGCCATCTTCAACCTCAGCACGACGTTCTGACTTGGGTGGGCCTAATAACTTCACGCTATCTTCAGAGACTTGGGGTAGCTCCAATGCCTCAAGCGTGGCCAGGGTATCGGCTTTATTTTCCTGGTAGCGATCAGAGACATAGTAGATCGCCACGTCGTGCTCATCAGCGAATTCAAGGAAATCCTTCGCACCGGGAATCAAACGCGGGTCCCCTTCACGCTCCCAATGCTTCCAGGTATCCCAGGTGGTGAAGTCATGACAGGCTTGCATGTCGCGCACCAGCAAAGCGCTGTTATCCAACACTGTTTCATCAAGGTCGGTAATGATCGCAAGGTCAGCATCGTCGCCGTGGGCCTCGATCTGCTCTTCAAGGCGGTAGGTGGCAAGCTCAAACCCCTGACGCTGCAAAGCGATGGCTTCGGCTGATTGCTGCTGGAAGCGCAGCCCCATGGCGTATTCAGCCTGGGCGCAGTCCGCTTCATCGTTCGCCACTGCCTGGCCCGCGAGCGGCAAACTCGCCAAGCTGGTCAGCGCCGCGAAAGTGGCTGCATTACGGTAACGAGATAGAGTCATAAGGCAATCTCCTTTTATCGGCAACCAAAAAGCAGCGAGAATTCACCACCGTCTGAATCACCCTTAGTTATCGATAGAGCGCATCTATACCGTATTTTATTTTTATTGATCATTCAAATAATTAAAAAAGAAGCAATATCACTTTGAGTAACAGGCGCTGGCTAGATGGATTGGCGAGTGGCAGGCTACCCCCAAGCGGACGCATGGGGGTTTAGGGTGATGAACACTAAAGAGAGGCTTCGGTGTACAGCGTCTTAGTAGGAAAGGGATTAGTCAGTAAAGGCGTTAGCCGGTAAAGGGAGTGACATCCCCGCGTCCTTCGCGGACGATTTTGGGAGGCAGCTCGCGCAGATCGATCACGCTGGTGGGGTCCAGATGGCAGGCACCGCCGTCAATAATCAGATCAAGATGGGTGCCAAACCGCTCGCGAATGTCTTCGGCGTCGCTCATCGGCAAATCCTCGCCGACGGGGATCAGGGTAACGCTCATCAACGGCTCACCCAGCGCCGCCAGCAGTGCGTGGGTTATCCGGTGATCCGGCACGCGCACGCCGATAGAGCGGCGTTTGGGATGCAACAACAGACGCGGCACCTCGGTGCTTGCATCTAAAATAAACGTGTAGGCGCCTGGCGTATGCGCTTTAAGCAACCGAAACACGTCGTTGTCGACCTTGGCGTAGGTGCCGATCTGCGACAGATCCGAGCACACCAGGGTAAAGTTGTGCTTATCGTCCAGCGAGCGCAGCCATTTGATTTTCTCAATGGCTTTTTTCTCGCCCAGGTGGCAACCCAATGCATAGCCAGAGTCGGTCGGGTATGCGACCACGCCGCCTTTGCGGATAATCTCAATCGACTGGTCGATCAACCGCTTCTGCGGGTTTTCAGGATGAATCTGGAAATATTGGCTCATGGCTTGCTCCTGACGGTTATTAGTGGTCGATACCGCCTACCTTAGCTTACGCAGCGGCCAGAGGCCCAGCCGGCGCATCTTGCAGATGGCGTAAACGCGGATGCTGCCAAATAGGCGGCGCTGCGGTGCGCGGTATCAAGCTCATGCTACCGGGGGCGGCGTGGCTGCCGGGAAAGTGAAAATCACTGCCCATTGAGGCGTATAGGTCGCGCTCCACCAGTTGGCGAGCCAAGTCGCGAGTACTGTCCGGGTTTTGCTGACCGCTGACCAGCTCCACTGCCTGTCCGCCAGCGGCCTGAAACGTATCCATCAACAAACCGCGTTTGCGCCGGGTCAGCCCGTGTCGCAGCGGATGAGCCAGCACGGCAACGCCGCCCGACGCCACCACCCAGCCGACCGCATCGCTGATCTCCGGCCAGTGGGCCTTTATGTCGCCCTTCTTGCCGCTGCCCAAATAGCGTTTAAAGGCGCTTGCCCAATCGGCCACCATGCCGTCTGCCACCAATGCGCGAGCAAAGTCGGGCCGTCCCAGTGGGCGGTCACTACCCGCTTGCTCGCGCGCCTTGTCCAGCGCATCGGCCAAGCCGGCTTTCTCGAGTCGCTCGGCGATCACTTCGGCACGCTTGATTCGCGCCTCACGCTGGTGGATTAACCCGTCTACCAACGGGCCTTGGAGGCCGCCTGGCATGAGCGCCACCATGTGGATGTTAATGCCCTGCCAGCGGGTGGATAACTCGCAGCCGGGCAGCATGCATATGCCCGCTGCGGCGGCTGCTTGTCCCGCTTCGCTAACGCCATCCATGGTATCGTGATCGGTCAGCGCCATGTGGGTAAGTCCGCGCTCTGCGCACAGCGTTACAAGCTCGGTGGGAGTAAGCGCACCATCGGACGCCGTCGAATGCATGTGTAAATCAACGGGGTAACGCTGGTCAGTCTCAAACGTATTGGGAAGTCGAGGCATAGGCATGACGCCGTGTGGCGAGTTTGTCAGAATAAGGGCGATTTAATTCAATATGGTGCGCGCTTATGCCGGTGCGGTCAATTGCGCCACCCCTGTGGCTCGCCCTTTTGATCCTTTTTCATTCAAGGAGTTATGCACATGTTGTATGCCATCATCAGCGAAGATACCCCCAACAGCCTGGAACGCCGTTTAGCCGCCCGCCCTGATCACCTCGCACGTTTGGAAGCGTTGCGCGATGAAGGCCGCTTGGTGCTCGCAGGCCCCCATCCAGCTATTGATGCCAATGACCCGGGCGATGCCGGTTTCAGCGGCAGCTTGGTTGTCGCTGAGTTTGCCAGCCTGGAAGAGGCCGAAAGCTGGGCCGATGCCGACCCCTACATGATTGCCGGTGTCTACACCCGCGTCACAGTCAAACCGTTCAAGAAAGTTATGCCTTGACCCTAGCGGGTGAATATGGAGGGTCCGTCGGCTTTTTCACAGAGGCTGTGGAAAACTCTGTGAAAACACGGCGGACGCTTTTCTGTAAGCCAGAGATAACGCCTCAATTCACAAATTGGTCATTTTTTAACCACCTTTCTTCAACACGGATAACCGCGTGACGCAACGTCCTTCCCCTTTGCCCCCTCTCGTGGCGTTAACGTCGCCATCGCTCACCTGGAACGGTACGGAACCGCATTCTGAGGCCTTCGACGACGTTTATTTTTCCCGCGATAATGGCCGCGCCGAAACCGAGCATGTTTTTATCAACGCTAATCACCTGCCCGCCCGCTTTGCTGAGTGGCAACCGCAACGGGCCTTTGTGATTGGCGAGACAGGCTTTGGCACCGGGCTGAATATGCTGTGTGCCTGGGCGTGTTTTGAAGAGCGAGCACCGTCGCATGCCCGGCTTCATCTGATATCCACAGAGAAGTTTCCCCTCGACCGCGCCTCGCTCTCCCGTGCCCTTAGCGCCTGGCCAACACTTGCCACTTATGCACAGGTGCTTTGCGATCAGTGGCCCGAGGCGGTCAGCGGTATCCACCGCTTGCACCTGAGCGAACGCGTCACGCTGGATGTGCATTTTGGCGACACTACCGAGCGTTTGGCATTGCTTGATGGCCAAGTGGACGCGTGGTTTTTGGACGGCTTCGCGCCTTCCAAAAACCAGGAGATGTGGAAGCCTGAACTATTTGAAGTAATGGCCGCCCGCTCGCGCCCCGGTGCCACGTTCGCCACCTTCACCTGTGCGGGCATCGTCAAGCGCGGTTTAAAAGCCGCCGGGTTTGCGTGGCAAAAGGTACCCGGCTTTGGGCGCAAGCGGGAAATGCTTGCAGGCCATATCGCCGCGCCCCCCTGCGACGCGCGACGCCGTGCTACGCCGTGGTTTACACCGCCTGAGTGCCTTGATCACCAGCATGTGGCGGTGATTGGCGCGGGCATCGCCGGCGCAAGCGTCGCCGCTGCACTGGCCAGGCGCGGGGTCAGGGTCACTGTGGTGGAGCGCGACGCACCCGGTGCGGGCGGTTCAGGCAATCGCCAGGGAGCGCTTTACGTCAAACTGGCGGCTGAAACCAATCATCAAAGCCGGTTTTATTTGGCCGGGCTCATGTATAGCCAGCGCTGGCTTAACCAGCAAACCACGGACACGCTGCTGTGGCAGTCAAGCGGCGTGGTACAGCTAGCGTTAAGCGATAAGGAAGCCCGTCGCCAGCAGCGCTTCATGGCGTATCACCCGCTGCCGGAGGCGGTGGTTTCAGCGCATACGGAAAGGCTCAGCGAGCTTGCGGGGGTACCGATCAGTGCCCAGCATGCGCTGTTTTATCCCCAAGCGGGCTGGGTGCGACCTAAAGCGCTATGCGAACACTTACTTAACCACCCGCTGATTAGCGTTCACCGAGGGGACGTGACGCAAGTGCACCGCGATGGGCAGTGCTGGTGCCTAGACCTGATCAACGGCGATGCGATCTGCGCCGATCAGGTGGTGATCGCCAACGCCCAACAGGCCAACCGCTTTGCGCAAACCGCGCAACTGCCGTTACAGCAGGTACGTGGACAAATCAGCGAAGTGACACTGCCTGATGACGTGCAAACGCCTCAGCGTGTGGTTTGCGCAGGCGGCTATGTATCACCGCCCGTCGACGGCGTGCTGACCTTCGGCGCCAGCTTTGTGCCCAACAATGACAGCCGCCACGTCACCAATGACGATCACCAGCGTAATATCGACGAGTTACGCCTCGCCTTACCTCAATGGGTTGAAGCCCTTGAAGAGGCAGGCGTTGCGCTATCCCCTGAATTACTCAAAGGCCGCGCCGCGGTGCGGGCGGCTAGCCCCGATAAAAGCCCCTATGCAGGGCCGCTGCCGGTGGCTGACGCATGGCAGGAGGCGTATCAAGCGTTAGGCAAGGACGCCTCGAAAGTGCCGGATACCGTGGGCGAGCATTACCCAGGGCTGTGGATATCCACCGCCCACGGCTCAAGGGGGCTTGCCAGCGCGCCGCTATGCGCCGAGGTGATTGCCTCGCGGATGTGCGGCGACCCGCTACCCCTGGAAGTGCCATTGGTGGACCACCTCCACCCGGGGCGGCGCATTATCAGCGCCATTATTCGTGGAACGACGACTTAAATGTCGCCTTCCTCCTCGTCATCGCCAATATCGCGCCCAAAGGCTCGCCATTGGGCCAGGGTCATCACCTCGGTCATTTCAAGTTCCAGGTCGTGGGCAATGATCAACTCATTGCGTTCAAGCTGCTTTTTAAGCTCCACGACCCAGCCGTGCATGCCCTCGCCGGTGGTATCGGTGGTGTCGTAGCCCTGGCGTGTCACAAAGGCTTCCAGCAGGGCATCTAAGGTTTCCGGCGGTAGCATGCGTGCCGGGACTTCGATGAATCGGCTCATTCGCGTTGCTCCCATTCAGCCAGGCGCTCGATAAAAGCCGCCTCATCAACGACCTCGACGCCCAACTGCTCCGCTTTGGTTAATTTACTGCCCGCGGCTTCTCCCGCGACCAGGCAGGTGGTTTTTTTCGATACGCTGCCCGCCACTTTCGCGCCCAGGGCCTGCAGGCGGGCTTTGCCTTCATCGCGGGTCATCGATTCAAGCGTGCCGGTGAGCACCCAGGTCTGGCCATCAAGCGGTGTGGGGCCTTGGATGACTTCCGCTTCTTGCCATTGAATCCCAGCATTACGCAGCGCTTGTAGCGTGTCCTGATTGTGAGGCTGACGGAAGAAAGTATGCACATGAGCAGCAACAATCGGGCCCACATCGCTAACCGCTTCCAATGCAATTACCTCAGCCGCTTGGATGGCTTCAAGCGTACCAAAGTGATGGGCCAGGTTAGCCGCCGTGGCCTCGCCCACCTCACGGATACCCAATGCGTAGATAAACCGCGCAAGCGTCGTGGATTTGGCTTTCTCCAGCGCATTAACCAAATTGGTGGCTGATTTTTCCCCCATGCGCGGCAGGCTTTTAAGCTGTTCAACGGTCAGATGAAACAGGTCAGCCGGACTTTTCACCCAGTCCAGGTCAACAAGCTGCTCGATAAGCTTTTCCCCCAGGCCGTCGATATCCAACGCTTTGCGGCTGGCGAAATGTTTCAGCGCCTCTTTACGCTGGGCAGCGCAGTAGAGCCCACCGGAGCAGCGTGCAACGGCCTCATCGGCTAAACGCTCGATCTCGGAACCGCACACCGGGCAACGGTCAGGAAAGGTAATTGGTCGGGCATCAGCGGGCCGTAGTGAGGTGTCCACCCGGACCACCTGGGGAATCACGTCGCCGGCTCGACGAATAGCGACGGTGTCACCAATCCTCACGCCTAAGCGCTCGATTTCATCGGCGTTATGCAGCGTAGCGTTGGATACCGTCACCCCAGCCACCGTCACCGGCTCAAGCCTTGCCACAGGGGTGATAGCACCGGTACGGCCCACCTGAAACTCAACCTCGTTGAGCGTAGTGACTTCTTCCTGGGCGGGGAATTTAAACGCCACCGCCCAGCGCGGCGCCCGGGCAACAAAGCCCAGCTCCCGCTGATGGCGCAGGTCGTTGACCTTGATGACCACGCCGTCGATGTCATAGCCAAGCGCGTCACGCTTTTCGCCCAGTTGATCGCAATAATCAGCCACGGCTTTCGGGCCGTTCATGGTGGTTAGCTCGGTACTGGTGCGAAAGCCAAGCGTGGCAAGCCGCGCCATTAAGGCACTATGGCTCGTATCACCCAGTTCGGGCTCAAGCCGTGCCGCCTGGTAGGCATGGAATTCCAGCGGCCGTGTCGCGGTAATTCGCGGGTCAAGCTGGCGCAGGCTACCGGCAGCGGCGTTGCGCGGGTTGGCAAATACCTTGCTGCCCTCATCACGGGCACGTTCATTGAGTGCTTCAAAACCCTTGTGGCGCATGATCACCTCACCGCGCACTTCCAGCAGCTCAGGTACGTTTTTACCCATCAGCTTCAAGGGCACCGAGCGCAGCGTGCGCAGGTTGGAGGTAATGCCCTCGCCGGTGCGGCCGTCGCCGCGGGTGGCCCCGCTGACCAGCACGCCCTGCTCGTAGACCAGCGATACGGCGGCACCGTCAAGCTTGGGCTCACAGCTGAACTCGATGTCGTCTGCCTGACATTCCAGGCGCTCGGCGACGCGTTCCGCAAACGCATGAATATCGTCGCGGCTGAAGGCGTTATCCAGCGACAGCATGGGAATGGCATGAGGCACTTCAGGAAAGCCGTCGGCGGGCGCTGCACCCACGCGCTGGGTCGGTGAGTTAGGCGAGACCTGCGAGGGATGTTCGTCCTCTAACTGCTTTAAGCGCTGGAACTTACGGTCGTAGTCCGCGTCAGGCAGCGTAGGTTCATCCAGCACGTAGTAGCGGTAGTTGGCGTCTTCCAGCTCGGCGCGAAGCTGGTTGATCTCGTCCAGCACGTTAGGGTCAGGCTGACTCATTGAAGCAGATTCTCGTCGACAGGCTATTAGCGGTGATACAAGTTAACGGTATTATGCAATAAAAAACACCCGCCCTCTGCAAGAGGACGGGTGTCGGAGAGCAAGCGGCTGTTTAGTGGGCTTGCATATGGCGATGCAACCGGTGCCTACGTTCGAACTCATGCACGCGTTGGCGTGCAAACTCAATGGTTTGTGCCGTCATCACGCTATGGTTCTCATCTTTCAATTCGCCGCCCATGTGACGTACAACCACCATGGCGGTTTCGACCATGGCCTCGAACGCCGCCGAGCTATCGTGGGCGCCGGGGAGCGGCATCAGCAAAGTGATACCAGGCGTCACAAACTCATCCATTTCTTCAATGGGGAAGACGCCAGGTTTAACGACATTGACCATGGAGAACTGCAGTTCGCTGTCGGCGCTTTCGGTTTCGAAACGGTGGAAAACGCCCATAGCGCTGCTGTAGCGTAAACCGCAGGCCATCATCAATTCCAGCAGCTTGCCACCGTCAAAGCCGGCGGGGTCGCGTGAAAGCACGCTGATCACCACCACTTCGTCAGCATTGGTTAACGTTTCTTTGGCATGTTCTCCGCAAACGTCATGACGCAATGCTTTTTCTAACGCAGGGTGAGTACGTACGACCCCTTCAGGTGCGTCAGGCTCATGCGACTCTGCAGCAGCGTAGTAAGCGTCTTCCTCAGCGGCATACTGGGCCATTTCGGCGGCACGGGCGAGACGTTCTTCCTCGGCAGCCTGAGCTTCCAGTTCGCGTGCTTGCGCCTGCTCCTGAGCAATGCGAGCTTTTTCAGCTTCAGCCGCTTCCTCGGCCTCTCGGCGCTGCTCTGCTTCAAGGGCCTTACGTTCTGCTTTCTGTTTTGCCAGTGCTTCGGCGCGGCGCGCCTTTTCGGCTTTTTTCAACGCGCGCGCTTTACGGTGAGCAATCATGCGCTGTTTCAGCGAACGACCAATCTCTTCAAAATCCACCAGACGATAGGCTTCTTCATCATCGTCATCATGGTATTCGCCAGCAATATCACTGCGCAACTGACGGCGTTTTGGTTGCGAGTCGGATGAAGCATGTTTAGCAAACGCTGCATCTTCAGGCTCAGCGCGCAGCACCGGCGTGTCGTCATGGCTCATTTGCGCGGTTGCCGTACGCTCGGTGTCGCTTTCGTCCATGGCACTCATACGAGGCTCGTGGGCCGCAGCGGTAACGGCATCATCAGCTACCGGCGTGACTTCGTCGGAAGAAGACACCGCAGGCTCGCGATGGTGCTTTTCGGGCTCAGACGTTGGCTCAGGCATTTTCACCTCGGGGCGCTGGGCACGCGTCGCGGTCGCTGCTTTGGCGGTGCGCGTGGTGACTGGGTGCTCATCCCGACCCTCTTCAACCTTTGAGGCGACAGGCGAACTTGCCTTATGGGTACTGCGCTTAAACTGTGAAAGTATCTTTGACGGTCCAGGGTGCTCTTGGCGTTCTAACTTCGGCTTTTGACTCAGACCGCTATAATCGGCGGGCTTAACCACACGCGCGCCACCATTGGGAAGTTCCCAGTTTATTTCAGCCTCTTTAGCCGCATCACTGAACTCGGTAGACGGACTTGATGGCGTCTCGCCGACGGCTTGGTCGAGGCGAGGAACGCGACGCTGACGCTGGAGTCGTCTTACCCCATCAATAACGATGAGGGATACCAACGCCAGTCCTAAAATGATTAGCCACTCTCTTAATTCCATGTTGAACATTCCATGGGTCATCTTGACGGTTGCTAAGGCGCGATGCCTAAAAATTAGAACACTACTATTAAATCTATACTTACCCCAAGCATAGCGCGATTACTACGAAAAGGGCCACTTTTTGTTAATTTTCACGTTATCGCACATTTTTTAACGTTATTTAAGTCAAAAATTCGACTATAACGCGGGCTATAAGTGCCCCATTGCCTTCCTATTAACTAATTACCCTGTGCGATAGCAACATCCTTTACCTTTGAGTCCCTTGCTAGCAACGCAAGCTCACCTCTTTAAATCGTGCCCTGTGAGTGCCGGGCGCCGGGTATGCTTACTGCTTTTTCTTCGCTAATGAGGACTCAAAAACACTCATTGCCGAATAATATAGATAAGTTTAGCGCCTTGAGTCACTTTTTTTAACTCTGGGCGTGGATTATTAAGCGCTAGGGTAGTTAATAACGTTAACGCTTGCGAGCTTTAATCCACCAACGCAGCCGCTTCTTCAATGCCTACCGAGACCATTCGCGAGACCCCAGGCTCTTGCATGGTGACACCCATTAAGCGCTCGGCGGCCTCCATGGCAATTTTGTTGTGGGTAATATAGATGAACTGAACGTTATCCGACATCTCTTTTACCAGCTTGGCATAGCGCCCTACATTGGCATCATCTAGCGGGGCATCTACTTCATCCAGCATACAGAATGGCGCTGGGTTTAACTGGAAGATCGCAAATACTAACGAAAGTGCTGTCAGTGCCTTTTCACCTCCGGATAGTAGATGAATAGTGCTGTTCTTTTTACCCGGCGGGCGCGCCATGATCGCTACACCGGTTTCCAATAAATCATCGCCGGTGAGCGTTAGCCAGGCGGTGCCCCCGCCAAACACTCTGGGAAATAAGGTTTGTAGGCCTGTATTGACTTGATCAAACGTATCTCTAAAGCGCACACGAGTTTCTTGATCAATACGCTTGATGGCACGCTCTAGGGTTTCCAGTGCTTCGCTTAATTCGGCATGCTGAGCTTCCAGGTAGTCCCGCCGCTCAGCCTGCTGGTCGTATTCTTCAATCGCTGCAAGGTTAATGGCCCCTAAGCGGCGTATTTTGTCCGTAGTGCTTTCCAGCCGCGCCTGCCAAGCGGCTTCACTGGCGTCGCTGGCGAGTTGTTCCGCCAGTGTTTCGCTGTCGTGGCCCAGTTCAGTGAGCTGTTCATCTTGGGTGGCAGCTTTTAGCGCCAGCGCCTGCACATCCATACGCCGCTGCTGAAGCTGCTCGCGGCTCTGCTCTAGATTGCGTTCGTGCTGTTGGCGGGTGAGTTCGTCGTTACGCAACTGCTCCGCCAACGTTTGCGTTTTCTGGCGCGTGTCGTTTAAACGCTGTTCTTGCTGCTCGCGCTGTTGGAGCAGCTCTTCAAGCTCTTCGGCGGCAAGTTCGTCGGGTTCCAGCAAGGTTTCCCGCGAGGCTTCCAATTCCTCAATCCGCAGTGCGAGGCGCTCTTCGCTATCATTGCTGCGTGCTTGCTGGGAGCGCAGGCTATTACCCTCGGCGTTTAATCGTTCACGCTCCAGCGCTAGGGCCTGCTGGCGGGCTTTCAATGGCGCCTGCTGTTGATTCAGACGTTCGCGCTGTTCGCGCTGGTTATCTCGCTGATCGGCGCTGGTGTCGCGCGCCTCAGCGGCTATTTCCAACTGCTCCATTGCCTCGTGCCAGCGGGCACGCTGCTCATCGAGAGTAAGCGCTAACTCTGCTTCATCTTCTTGTAGCTGGCGTAGCTCGTCATCCAGCTCACTGGCACGGCTTTCCAGATGTTCCAGACGTTGGGCCAAGCGTTGCTCTGTTACCGCGAGCTGCTGAACCGTGGCGGCATGAGCACGCTCTTCCTCTGCCTGCCGTTCACGGGTGTGCTCAAGCGTCTCGATGGTTTCACTGGCGGCCTCGCACTGGGCTTCGGCAAGTGCCAACGCCTCCTCGTCGTGCTCACGGCGAGTTGCCAACTCATCAAGGCGACGGCGCGTGACCAATAGCGCATCGACGCCTTCGCCGTTGGCCTGCTGATGCAACCAACCCCGCCCGCGCCACACGCCATCACGGGTCACCACGCTTTCGCCAGGGCCAAGCGTGGCTAATAGCGCGTCGGCTCCATCGCCACTCTCAGCATAGTGAATACTTGCTAACCAGCCACTTAGTGCGCCAGCGCCGCTCACCAGTGCATCCAGGCGTTGGCCCCCGTGCAAGGGCGGCGGTGCCTGGTCAATCAAACACCAATCAGTGGCAAGCGCTTCGGGCAATGCTTTTAACTGATCACCGGCTACCAGACGCGCATTGAGCCACGGCGCTAGCAGCCAAGAAATCACCCGCTCCCAGCCGGGCTCAACGCTAATCGCTTCACCCAACCGTGGCGCATCGGCAAGTCCATGGGCAGCTAACGTTTCGGTGAGGTGCGGGTCGTGATCGGCAAGGGCGGCATCAATCAGCGCTTGCAGCGAGGCAAGCTCGCCCTGACGCTGGCTTAACTCGGCACGTTGTTGGTCACGCGTCTGGGTAGCCTGCTGGTAAGCCGCCTTGGCCTCGTTGTAGCGCTGCTGCCAATGGTCGCGCTCGGTTTGAAATGCCTCGGCGCGCTGTTCAGCCGCTTCTTTTTGAGTTTGGCATTCAGCGTGCTCGCTGCGTAACTCGGTGACGTCGGCCAGCTCGCCACGCTGTTGGTGGCGGCGCTGGCGTTCGGCCTGTAGACGGGCAATGCGTTGTTCAAGATCGCGTAGCTGATCCTGGCGGCGTTCGGCTTCGCGGCTGGCATCGCGCCAGCGGCTTTCGGCATCCGCCCACTGCTGCTCGGCGGCCTCAAGGGAGGGGCTCGCGTCGGCTAGCGTTTGCTCCAGGGTTTCAAGTTGTTCGTCGAGCGCTTCATGTTCGGGCAACAATTCGTCTAAACGCGCTTCAATGGTCACTAAGCGCTCTTGATCACCTTCGCTGACCCGGCGCTGCTCGTCGAGGTCACGCCGGGCCGTTTCGATGTCGCTGGCGAGCTGGGCTTCGCGGCTGCGCCGGTGGGCCTGGTCCTGTTCGAGGCGGGCGATACGGGTGGTGGTTTCAAAAAACTGCTGTTGGTGACGTTCGAGCACTTCGGCCAGTTCGTCGTGCTGCTCACGGGCTTGCTCCAGACGCGTTTCGCACTGACGAACGCCAAACACGTCTTTTTCAACGGCGATCTCCAACTCGCGCACCCGGCTTTCTTGGTGGGACTGTTCAGCCCGCAGAGCCCGCCCGCGCAACACGGCGAGTTCACCTTTCAGTTGGAACTCCTGCTGCTTTAATGCCTGGTAGCGTTTAGCCGCCTCAGCTTGCCGCTTTAGCCGCTCGAGCTGCTTGTCGAGCTCTTCGCGAATATCGTCTAGCCGCTCTAGGTTTTCCTGGGTACGCCGCATACGATTTTCGGTTTCCCGGCGGCGCTCTTTGTATTTGGAGATGCCCGCGGCCTCTTCCAGCGTGGCGCGCAGATCGTCCGGGCGGGCGTCGATCAGCCGCGAAATCATGCCCTGGCCGATAATCGCGTAAGAACGCGGGCTCAGGCCGGTACCCATAAACAGGTCGGCGATATCCCGGCGGCGGCACTTTTGGCCGTTAAAAAAGTAGTTGGACTGGCCGTCGCGGGTCACCAGGCGCTTCACCGCGATTTCGGCGTATTGGGCATAGACACCGCCCATGGTGCCATCGCGGTTGTCGAACTTCAGCTCAATGGACGCCTGGCCCACCGGCTTGCGCCCCGTCGAACCGTTAAAGATGACATCGGCCATGGACTCACCGCGCAGGGTCTTGGCGGAGGACTCCCCCATTACCCAGCGCACGGCGTCGATAATATTCGATTTTCCGCAGCCGTTGGGTCCGACGATAGCGGTCATATTGCCGTCGAAAGGCACGGTGACCGGATCGACGAACGACTTGAAGCCGACGAGGCGTATCGACGTTAAACGCATGGAGAGTACACGTTGAGATTATTCAAAAACACGATCAATGGTCACCTTGGTAGCCTCTCGCGCGTTAAGCGGGCCCACCTCGACCCGGTCTACGTCGCCCCATAAATCCCCTGCCTGGGGTGTTGCTTGGCCACTTGACGAGATACGCACCATCAGACGAACTTCGCTGACTTGCGATATCTGGGCATCTGCGGTCATAGCCGCGCGGTCGTCGAGCACGACGGTCATCGGTAGTTCAGATGCCAACCCCTGAACCACCGCCAGTGGTGGCTGTTCGCCCTCTATATCGCGGGCCAGGATAAAGACTTTATCATCACCGTCAACCTGACGCGCCAGCTCAGGATCAAGCGACACGCTGACCCGTACCCCGGGGCCGGTCGCCTCTGAGGTTTGATTATCGTCGCTATCGCCGAGACGCGCCTGCGCCGTTTTAATCCCTTCGCGAAGCGACGCGGCGATGTCAGGGTCTTCAACGTTGGCCACGGCACGCCGCCAGCGGTCAATAGCCGTGGGGTAATCCCCCTGATCGAAGGCGTGGATGCCAAGTATGCCGAGTACGGTGGGCTGACGGGGATCAGCGTCACGCACTTCGTCCACTAGCGCTTGCACTTCGTCGGTGAGTTCGCGCTCGGCCATAAAGAAACGCAGTTGGGCAAGCTGAGCTAGCAGTGACGGCTGGCGTCCTTCAAGTTCGATCAAGCGCTCCAGCGCGGTGACGGCGTTATCCGTTTGGCCAGCCTCTCGATAAAGCGGGAATAAGGTGCTCCACAGGTTTGGGTTGGCAGGCTGGTGTGACATCTGCGCTTCCAGGCGCTCTACGTACATGTCCAGCGACCCTTGCGGATGCTCACGCACCTCCTGACCAATGGCCCACAGGATAATATCGTCCTCCGCGCCCTGCTGCTGATACCACACCAAGCTGCCCCCCGCCAACGCGAGCATCACTAGTGGAACGACCCAACGTCCCGAGGCATAAGACTTAAGCGGTCGCCGATGCAGGGCGGCCGTATCGTCCAGCAGGCTGCGCTCCAGTTCCAGACGTTCTTCGGCAAACTGTTCTGCGTTTACTTTCCCGTCGGCGCGGGCATTCTCAAGCGCCGCCAGTCGACGCCGAAAGATGGCGACATTTTGTTCGGCGGCGGCGTCATGCTGCTCGAAGGTTAGTTGTTCATCGCGCCAGCGACGAGCCGTGCGCAGCGGCAGCACCAACAGCCACATCGCGGGCAACAATACACAGGCAAGCGCTATCCAAAGCAGCGTCACGATGACTCCTTACGCTCAATTAAGGCATTCAGACGCGCTTGCTCGTCAGCACTCAATGCCTTCGCTGAAGCATGGCGCCGAGTGCGGACGATCAATGCCACGACAACGACCGCAAGTATCAATAACCCAACCGGCAGCCCCCACAGCAAATAGGTACGTCGCTCCAGGCGGGGGTTATAAAGAATGTAGTCGCCAAACCGCTGAACCATGTGGTGGATGATTTCGGTGTCTGATTGCCCCTCGTTAAGCAACTGATACACCCGTTGGCGCATATCCACCGAGATGGGTGCGTCAGAATCATCAATCGCCTGGTTATCGCACAGCGGGCAGCGCATTGAGGCGGTTAAATCACGATAACGCTGCTCCGTCACCGGGTCGTCAAATTCGCGTATTTCTACGCCTGCCGACCAGGCGGGCAGCGCCAGGCAAAGCAGCGCCGCGAGACTTAACAAGCGAATCAGCGCCATTTCTCCACCTCCGGCAAAAGATGGTTATGGACATCCTCGGGCGACACATAGCCTTTATGGTGGTAGCGGATGATGCCCTCGGCATCTACCAAAAATGTCTCAGGCGCGCCAATTACCCCAAGCTCAAACCCTAAATCACCATCAGGATCAAAAATATTGGCTGAAAATGGGTCACCAAATTCATCTAAGAATGCCTGCCCGTTCTCGCGGGTATCACGGTAGTTAATACCCACAATACGCAGTCCACGGTCGGCAAGATCAAGCAGTTGGGGCATTTCCTGGCGACAGGCGGCGCACCACTCTCCCCATACATTGACCAGCGTCAGCTCACCTTCCAGCAACGATTGATCGACCCGCTGTTGTTCATCTTCAAGCGTGGTGGCCTCAAAGGCGGGAAAGTCGCGTGCCATCAGCGCCGAATCGCGACCTGTAGGGTCCTCTGACAAGCGCGCATAGAAAAACAACGCCAAGCCTAAAAATGCGACAGGTAAGATAAACAAAAGCAAGCGCCGCTTCATGCCCGCCCCTCCTGCGCCAATCTGGCCGGCCGCGCGGGCCGGTAACGCTTATCCGCCACCGCCAGCACGCCGCCCAACGCCATTAGCAATCCTCCCAGCCACAGCCAGCGCACAAACGGTTTGTATTGGATCCGCATCGCCCAACTGCCGTCATCCAATTGCTCGCCCATGGCCACGTAAAGATCACGGAAAAGGCCCGGACGCAACGCCACCTGGGTCATGGGCATGCCGGTGGCCAGATACAGCCGCTTTTCAGGCCGCATCTCGAAACGCCGGCTGCTCTCACCGCGCTGAACCTCGATCACCGCGGTATCGGCCAAGTAATTGGGGCCGCGCCGATCGGTAAGATCGGTCATGGTAAAGTGATAACCTGCCACCTCGACGCTTGTATCCGGTGACATGCGCACGCTTTGCTCCACCGCATAATGGGACACGACAGTCGCGCCGACGATGGTGACCGCCACGCCCAAATGGCCGAGCACCATACCCCAGTAGGCTAGCGATAGGCTTTGCAGGCCTTTCCACAGTGACGAACGCTGCTTACGCAATTTATCGAGCAAGTCACGGCCCAGCGACAGCACAATCCACAGCGAGGTGGACAAGCCCAACGTGACCCATAGGTTCCATTCACCGCGATACAGCAGCGGTATCAATGCCCCAAGCACAAGTGCCGCGAGCCCGGCTAACCACAGTTTGCGCACCAGTTCACCAGGCGAGGTAGACTTCCAGCGCGCCATCGGCCCCAGGCCCATAAACAGGCAGAGGATCACCGTAAGCGGCACGAACAGAGCATTGAAATAAGGCGGCCCCACGCTGATTTTGCCAAGCCCGAGCGAATCCAGAATCAACGGATACAGCGTACCAAGCAGCACGGTCATCGTTGCGGTTACCAGCAGGCCGTTATTGATCAGCAGTAAGGCGTCGCGTGACAGCCAGTTAAAGCCCACGGCATGGCTAACGCGGGGTGCGCGCAGGGCAAACACCACTAGCGAGAGCGTCACGGTGATCGCCAGCAGCACCAGGATAAACAGCCCCCGCGACGGGTCGTTGGCAAAGGCGTGCACGGACGTCAGTACCCCGGAGCGGACTAAAAAGGTGCCCATCAGCGAAAGCGAAAAGGTGGCAATGGCCAGTAGTACTGTCCAGCTTTTGAAGGAGCCGCGTTTTTCGGTGACCGCCAGGGAGTGTATCAGGGCGGTACCGGTCAGCCATGGCAACAGCGAGGCGTTTTCTACCGGGTCCCAAAACCACCAACCGCCCCAGCCCAGCTCGTAATAGGCCCACCAGCTACCCAGCGCCACCCCAACCGTCAAAAACGCCCAGGCGGCATTCGTCCAAGGCCGTGCCCAGCGGGTCCAGGCGGCATCCAATCGCCCACCGAGCAAAGCGGCGATAGCAAAAGCGAACACCACGGAAAACCCCACATAGCCCATATACAGCATGGGTGGGTGGATGATCAGGCCGATGTCCTGCAACAGCGGGTTAAGGTCCGCGCCGTCCGCGGGGATGTCGGGCAGATTCCGCTCGAAGGGGTTGGAGGTCAACAGTATGAACAACAGGAAGCCGGCGCTGATCAATCCCAATATTCCAAGAACGCGCGCCAACATGTCGCGAGGCAAACGCCGCGACCACAGACCGGCGACGCATCCCCAACCCGCAAGCATCAGGCTCCACAGCAGCACCGAACCTTCATGGTTACCCCATACGGCACTGAACTTGTAGTACCAGGGCAGCAGCGAATTAGCGTTGTTGGCGACATTCGCCACGCTGAAGTCGTCCATCAGATAACTGGCCGTTAAACAGCCGTAGGCGAGCAAAACAAACAAAAACTGGCCAGTGGCCATCGGCTGACCGTACGCCATCCACAGAGGGCGACGCGTCGCCGCCCCCGCCAATGGCAGCAGCGCCTGCACGACCGCCATTAGCAGTGCGATAATCAAGGCAAAATGACCAATTTCGGGCAGTATCCGGGTCAGCATAGATACTCCGGCTGAATGCTAAACCCAGCGGCGACGGGCTGAGGTGGTTTCACGAATCGTCCTCGCGCTGCTGATCCATCTCCGCGGCTTTGGCCTGAAAATCGGCGGGCGAGTAGCCAGCATCTTCCAGCGCTTTGGCAACCTCGGGCGGCATATAATTCTCGTCGTGACGGGCGAGTACGTCCTCGGCACGAAAACGACCATCGTCTTGCAACTCGCCCACTACCACGACGCCCTGCCCCTCGCGAAACAGGTCGGGCAGGATGCCCTGGTAATCAACGTGCAAGTCGTCCACATAGTCGGTGACAGTGAACGCGACGCTCAAGCTATCGTCATCGCGGGACACCGAGTCAACTTTCACCATGCCCCCCGCGCGTATTGAGCGCCCCATTGGGGCCTCGCCCTGGGCAATCTGCACGGGGCTAAAAAACAAATTAATGTTGGCGCGCAGGGCATATAGCGTCAACCCGATGACCAGTGCGGCCAGGCTGACCAAGGTGAGAATTACATAAAGCTTGCGCTTACGCCTTGGGGTCATCGCAATAGCCTCTTTGCTGCGTGGTCGTTGAGCGTCGGCGCGCCTGCCGCTTAAGGTGTTTCAGCAATCGTTGGCGCTCAACGCGAGCGTAGAGCATCAACCCCAGCATAAACACGGCCGTCACTCCCCAGGCAGACCACACGTAAAGGCCATGCCCGCCCATGGATGCCCAGTCAGCCAGCGAGGCAAATACCATCAGTTAGCCCCCTCAAAAAGCGTCTGAACCCATCGGGTGTTGGCTTCGCGGCGCAATATTTCACTGCGTGTCCGGGTAAGCGTAAGAGCAATAAAGAAGCAGTAAAAGCCTAGCACCATGATCAGCAACGGTAGCCACATTTCAAGCGGCATTGAAGGCTTGGAAGTCAGCGTAAACGAAGCGGGCTGGTGCAGGGTGTACCACCAATCCACGGAATATTTGATGATAGGAATATTAATCACGCCGACCATCGTCAGCACCGATGCCGCCTGGGCCGCGCTATCCCGACGGGTAAAGGCGCCGCGCAGGGCGATCACCCCAATATACAGAAACAGCAGGATCAACATGGAGGTTAATCGGGCGTCCCACATCCACCATGTTCCCCAGGTCGGCACACCCCAGACGGCACCGGAGAATAACGCCACAAAGGTCATCACGGCGCCTAATGGCGCCATGGCAGCCGCCGCCATATCGGCGATCTTAATTTTCCAGACCATGTAGATAAGCCCTGCCACCGCCATGGCAACAAAGACCGACTGGGCTAAAAAAGCGGCCGGCACATGGACATAAATGATGCGGAAGCTGTTGCCCTGTTGGTAGTCAGCGGGGGCGAAAACAAGCCCCCATAGGGTGCCCGTCAGCAACAGTAACGCTGCCACACCCCAGCACCATGGCTGCAGCGCTGCACTACGGTAGTAAAACCATTTTGGCGAACCCAACTTATGTATCAAGCCCCACATATAGTGCCCATCCCTACCCGTTTATACTGATACGCAACGACGCGGCGATGGCCCAGGGAGCAAACATCAGCGCCGCGGCCAGTAACGCGCCAAGCATCGCCAAGTGGGGCAACACGGCGTCGCCCAAAATGGCGGCTTGAACCGCCCCCGTCCCAAAAATCAGCACCGGAATATACAGCGGCAATACCAGTAGCGAGAGTAGCACGCTACCTCGGGGCAAACCGACGGTTAACGCCGCGCCAATGCCCCCAATAAGGCTCAAGCTGGCACTCCCCAACGCTAACGACACCATCAACACCCCAATGCCATGCAATGGCAGCGCTAGCATGATGCCCAGTAGGGGCGACACGAGGGCCAAAGGCAAACCACTCAATAGCCAATGGGCAGCAACTTTGGCAACGCTTAACGCCGCCAACGGCTGAGGAGCAAGCATCATTTGCTCCAGGCTGCCGTCGTCGAAGTCGCTACGGAAAAGGCTATCCAACGACAGCAATGTGGCGAGCAGCGCCGTGACCCATAAAAGCCCAGGCGCCATGACGGCCAGCAGCTCCGCCTCGGGGGAAATACCTATTGGAAATAAGCTAACGGCCAAGGCATAGAATACCAACGGGTTCAGAACATCCCCCCGGCGTCGCCACATGCGGTTAAGGTCACGCATCAAAGTGGCGCTAAGCGCTATGCGGAGGTGATGCTTAGCGACTGGCTCGGTCAGTACCGCAACACGCTGCGTGGTTTCTAAAGGCGGCAATACAGGCTCCTTTACCCCAACGAAATATGACATAGCGGGTGGGCAATTTTAAGTACGTGGTGGGTCGTTATCACCACGGCTCCCCCAGCCTTAGCGTGCGCTACCAACTGCGCTTCCAGGGTCTCGACACCATCATGGTCAATGGCCGTAAACGGCTCATCCAGTACCCACAGGGCTCGCGGCGTGAGGCTTAACCGTGCCAGGGCCACACGACGCTGCTGGCCTGCTGATAAATGCCCGGCGGGGACATCTTCCATGCCATCCAGCCCCATCGCCGACAAGGCCGCTTCACGCTGCGCCTCGCTGCCGCGCTCACCATGCAACGCCTGGTACCAGGCTAAGTTTTCCAGCGGCGTTAGCGCCATGCTTACACCAAGCGAGTGACCAAGGTAAAGCAAGTTGGCGGCAAAGTGCTCGCGTACTTGTTTAAGCGGCTGACCCTGCCAGTGGAGTGACCCGGAAAACTCATTGAACTGCCCGGACAGCATTTTTAATAGCGTGGTTTTGCCACTGCCATTGGGGCCAGCCACATGCCATATGTCACCGTGTTTGACGTCAATATCCAGCCCTTGAAAAAGCCAGCGATCATCGCGCTCACAGCCTAGCTGACGGCCTTGCAAACACAGCGTCAAGCGTCACCCCACGTAAGTTTATTTTGGCTCGAACTCTACACCTAAAGCCATTCCATCGCTAGTCGACCGCGGCTGCATTACGCATGCGACCAAGGTCGTCAAACATCTCGACAATTATTTCTGGCACTGTATGCAAAAACAGGTTTATACTGACCAAACACTGTATGAAAAAACATGTATAACCTATAAACGTATTGTGTCTACCGATAGCTTGCCTAGGGATAGGGCGCTGATTTGGAGAAAGCCATGAACATGTCGATGAACGCCTCATTGCCGACGATTCGCCCAACGCCCCGCCCTTATACCATTCCGCCATCGACCGCGCGGATGACACGCCGCAACACCTACACATTAAAGGTGCGAGGCAACCGCATGTCAGACTGCAACCTGTTTGATGGCGATGTTATCGTCATTCGTCGCTATCAGCATGACAGCCAGGACGAAACCGTTATTGCTGAAATCAATCAGCAAACGCTTGCCCTCAAACAGCTATCCATCAGCCGAGCGGGTGTGCGCCTGTTGCTCGACGACGCGCAGCACCCCGAAGTGTTTTTGCATAATCGTGATATTCAGGTACTTGGCATGTTCATGGGAATTGAGCATCATCCCGTGACACACTAAACGCCGGGATATACATGCGCTATCGCGTCCCCCAACTACCTCCAGGCACTTGGCACATTAACGAGATTGAGATTGAAAAAAGCCGCTTTATCGCCTGGGTCGCCCACACCCCTGACCTTGACGCCGTCAATGCTCTGACAACGGCGGCCAAACAGGCCCACCCCAGCGCTAGTCACCACTGCCTGGCTTATATCGCGGCCGCCCCGGGCGAGCAGCAACGCATTGGCTTCTCCGATGACGGTGAGCCCGGCGGTACCGCGGGCCGCCCCATGTACCAAGCGCTTCAAGGTAGTCAACTGGGTGAAATCGGTAGTGTCGTCATTCGCTACTTTGGCGGTACCAAACTAGGCACGGGTGGACTGGCGCGCGCCTACTCCCAGGCAGTGAATCATGCCCTGGCCTCGCTTCCCACACAGGAAATCGTCGAGCGAAATCACTACCTGGTCCGTTTTGCCTTTGCCGACGAGTCGTTAGCCCGCGCGTGGTGTGACGAACAGGCCATCCCAGTGGTTAATGCCGACTATGATGGGAATGGTGTCGCGCTGACGATCGGCTGGCCCAGTGACCACGCACTTGATCTTAGCCCGCTGGAAAGCCGCCTCAAGCAGTCCCTTAGCGCGCAGACGATCTCACTATAAGCAAAAAAACGGCCGCCCCTCTTCAGGGGCGGCCGATTGCGTGGCTATCGAGGCGTTTTAGCCCAGCACTGGTCAGCCCCAGCACTGGTTAACCTAAGTACTTGATCATCACACCCGCAGCCACCGCCGAGCCGATCACCCCGGCCACATTGGGACCCATGGCGTGCATCAGCAGGAAGTTATGCGGGTTGGACTCGAGCCCCACCTTGTTGGCCACGCGTGCCGCCATCGGCACCGCCGAGACCCCCGCCGCACCAATCAGCGGGTTGATCGGCATTTTACTCACCAGGTTCATTAGCTTGGCCATCAACACCCCGGCCGAGGTGCCGATCCCGAAGGCCACGATCCCCAGCGCCATGATGCCGAGCGTTTCAAGCGACAGGAAGCTTTCAGCCATGAGCTTGGAGCCCACGGCAAGGCCCAGCACGATCGTCACGGTATTTATCAGCGCGTTTTGCGCCGTGTCGCTTAGCCGCTCGACCACGCCACATTCGCGCATCAGGTTACCAAAGCAGAACATCCCCAACAGCGGCGCCGCATCGGGCAGAAACAGCGCCACCAGGATCAACAGCAGCAGCGGAAAGACGATCTTCTCGAGCTTCGACACCGGGCGCAGCTGCGTCATGGTGATTTCGCGCTCTTTCCTCGATGTCAGAAGGCGCATGATCGGCGGCTGGATCAACGGCACCAGCGCCATGTAGGCGTAAGCGGCCACGGCAATCGCACCCAGCAGTTCAGGCGCCAGCATGCTCGCAACGTAGATTGAGGTAGGGCCATCCGCGCCGCCGATAATACCGATGGCAGCGGCCTGGTTGAGCGAGAAGTCCATCCACCCCATCGACGACAGCAGCACGGCGCCGAATAGCGTGGCAAAAATGCCGAACTGCGCGGCGGCGCCCAGGAACAGCGTGCGCGGGTTGGCCAGCAGCGGGCCAAAGTCGGTCATCGCGCCGACGCCCATGAAGATGATCAGCGGGGCAATGCCGGAGGTAATGGCCACGTTGTAGAACACGTACAGCAGGCCGTCGCCATAACCCGAGCCTTTGGCCACGGTTTCCGCTGTGGCAATCTGCTCCACCGAGGCCTCGTCAGCTATCATCTGCTGAATCGACGTGCGCCAGCTGTCGACGCTCGCCTGGCTATCCAGGCTGCCGCCAAGCGCCGAGGCCAACTGCTCCAACAGTGCGGGCCGGCCGACCTCGATCGCCTGGTCAAGCGCCGATAGCGCCAACCCTGCCTCAGGAATGTTGGCGAGAATGCCGCCAAAGCCGATTGGCACCAGCAACAGTGGCTCAAACTTCTTGTAGATGGCGAGGTAGAGCAGCAACAGCCCCACTGCGACCATCACGACTTGGCCAAGCTCAAGGTTATAAAGCCCGGAGCCTTCCCATAAGGTAATTAGTTTATCCATGTGGGAGTCCTTAGAGTTCGATCAGCGTATCGCCGACGGCAACGCTGTCGCCCTCACTGACGCTCACGGCCGAAACGGTCCCGGCACTGCTGGCGCGCACTTCGGTTTCCATTTTCATCGCTTCAAGGATAATCACCACGTCGCCCTCGGCCACGCTATCACCCGGGCGCACATTGACCTTGAAGATATTGCCGGCCAAAGGCGCGGTAATCGCCTCACCGCTCGGTGCCGGCGCTTCTTCTTTGGGCGCTGCTCCCGCGGCGGTTTGCTCCTGCACGTCGCTGATGTCGCCGCCTTCGGACACTTCGACGACAAATGCTTTACCGTTGAGTTTGACGGTATAGGTTTCCGGGCCACTGCTTGCCACGGGCGGTTTGCTTTCCGCTTTGGCAGGCACCTTGGCGCTTTCCGCCTCGGCCGCCTGGGGCTCGGGCTCAAAGGCGCCAGGATTGTCACGGTTCTTAAGGAATTTAAGACCAATCTGCGGGAACAGCGCGTAGGTCAGCACGTCGTCCACTTGCTGCTCGCCGTCAGCCAGGCGGATGCCATCGGCTTTGGCATGGTCTTTCAGCTCACCGGCGAGCCTGTCCATTTCCGGCGAGAGGTTGTCCGCCGGACGGCAGGTGATCGGCTCGCCACCTTCCAGCACGCGTTGCTGCAACTCGCGGTTAAACGGTGCTGGCGCGGCGCCGTATTCGCCTTTGAGCAGCGCCTGGACTTCCTTGGAGATCGACTTGTAGCGCTCGCCCATCATCACGTTCATGACGGCTTGGGTACCGACAATCTGCGAGGTGGGCGTGACCAGCGGGATAAAGCCGAGGTCTTCGCGCACGCGGGGGATCTCGGTCAAGACGTCGTCCAGCTTATCGCCGGCGCCCTGCTCCTTGAGCTGGCCTTCCATGTTGGTCAGCATGCCGCCAGGCACCTGGGCGATCAGAATGCGCGAATCGATACCGCGCAGCGAGCCTTCAAACGCCGCGTATTTCTTGCGCACGCCGCGGAAGTAGCTGGCAATGTCTTCCAGCAGTTCAAGGTCCAACCCGGTATCGCGGTCGGTGTCCTTGAGCATCGCCACCACCGATTCAGTGGGGCTGTGGCCGTAGGTCATCGACATCGACGAAATCGCGGTATCGACGTTGTCGATGCCCGCTTCGACCGCTTTAAGAATCGTCGAGGTGGAAAGCCCGGTGGTGGCATGGCAATGCAGATGCACGGGAATCGACAGTTCTTTCTTGAGACGCGAGACCAGTTCAAACGCGGTGTAAGGCGTTAGCAGCCCCGCCATATCCTTGATAGCCAGCGAATCCGCGCCCATGGACGCAATGGTCTTGGCGAGATCGATCCAGCTATCCAGGGTATGTACCGGACTCACTGTGTAAGAAATGGTGCCTTGCGCATGGCCGCCCACTTGGCGCACCGCCTTGATGGCGCGCTCCAGGTTGCGCGGGTCGTTCATCGCATCAAACACACGAAATACATCGACACCGTTGGTTTTGGCACGCTCGACGAACTTGTAGACCACGTCGTCAGCATAATGCCGGTAACCCAGCAGATTCTGGCCGCGCAGCAGCATCGCCTGAGGGGTATTGGGCATAGCTTCTTTGAGGGCGCGGATACGCTCCCAGGGATCTTCGCCCAGATAGCGAATGCAGGCGTCATACGTCGCACCGCCCCAGGTTTCCAAAGACCAGTAGCCGACTTGATCCAGCTTTTCGGCAATCGGCAGCATGTCCGCCAGCCGCAGCCGGGTAGCGAACAACGATTGATGGGCATCACGCAGGACAACATCGGTAATGCCTAGTGGGCGCTTGGTTTCTTTCATGGCTTGGCTCGTAGTCAAGGAATGTTTATTTGTAGTAAAAATAACAAAAAAATGTCCAGTTTGCGCGAATCACCCCCGGCAAACAGGGAAGTTAACGACGTATTTTGGTACGATAACGGTGCACTGCAGCACTGATCACGGCGAGGGTTTCATCGTCTTTGGCAGTCGATTGCGACGGCGGCTTAGTATTACCATTAGATATAACCGGCGCAGGGGCAGGCTGGAAACGCCTGATGACGCCCGACATAAGCGTCAGCGAAAACACTAAAATACCAAGAAAAACAAATACAAACCCCATGCCCAGTGCCATCAGGCCAAGGCCTTCCTGTAATAGTTCCAGGTCCTGCATATGGCATCTCCTGTCTGGTAGCCAATAACACCATCAACGCCACTGCTTATTGACGCTTGGCGCAGTGCTGGGAATACACTAACCTGCCACACCCTCTGAATATTGCAATGTCGCGATGGTTTAAGTCATGGTTGTTAATTTACTACATAAAGGCGAAATCGGACTAGCCCCTATGGAGGGCGTGATCGATGCCGTCACACGCGAACTGCTGACCGTCACGTCTGGGTTTGATTGGACAGTGACCGAGTTTGTACGCGTTGTCGACGCTCGCCTACCCCCGCGCGTGTTTTATAAACATTGCCCTGAACTCGCCCACACCCTCGTTGCCACACCCAGCGGTATCCCCGTGCACTTGCAACTGCTGGGGGCAGACCCTGTGGCACTTGCTGCCAATGCTCAGCAAGCACTGTCGCTCGGCGCGCGCAGTATTGATCTTAATTTTGGCTGCCCTGCCAAACTCGTCAACCGCCACGACGGTGGTGCATCGCTTCTAAGGCAACCCGAGCGCGTCTACCAGGCCGTTAAAGCGGTCGCAGACGCGCTTGCCGGCGAAATTCCCGTAACCGCCAAAATTCGCCTTGGGTTTTCCGACCGACGCCTGGCCGTCGCCTGTGCCCAGGCCACCGAGGCAGGTGGCGCGGCGCGACTGGTGGTTCACGGCCGCACCCGCGACGAAGGCTATCGTCCTCCCGCCCACTGGGAATGGATCGCCAAAATTCGCCACCGCGTATCGCTGCCAGTGGTGGCAAACGGCGATATCTGGACCCTGGAAGATTACTGGAAAGCACGCACGCTCTCAGGCTGCCGTGATGTAATGCTGGGACGCAGCGCGCTGGCCGATCCCTGGCTGGCGCCTAGGATACGACACTGGCAGAACACCGGTGAGCGCCTGGCCGACACCACCTGGTCAATGCGCGCCAGCGTTCTCAAGCAATATGCACACCGCCAACGCCAGCAACTGCCGCAACGCGTTGTGGTTTCGCTGGTCAAGCAGTGGCTTGCGCAAATGCGACAGGGCAATGCGGAGGCCAACCGTCACTTTCAGCGCGTCAAGCGGATTACCGACCTGGACACCCTGCTTGAAAACCTTGTGGTGCCAGCCAAGATTGCCGAAACCGCATAAAAAAAGCGCCCTACCGTTAAGCGGGGCGCTAAACACAATCGTCAGACCCAAGCGCGAGCCACTTGAGTCCGACAAGAAACAGAAAACCCGCCCTTGTAAAAGGACGGGTTTGAAATTCTGGCGCGCCCGGGAGGATTCGAACCTCCGACCCTCTGATTCGTAGTCAGATACTCTATCCAGCTGAGCTACGGGCGCGTGGATGCTATTCCACGTTTGCTATGTCATTAAGACGTCAAAACAACATCTAAAAAGGTGGCGCGCCCGGGAGGATTCGAACCTCCGACCCTCTGATTCGTAGTCAGATACTCTATCCAGCTGAGCTACGGGCGCTTACCTTAGTGTGCGGCTGGCGGAGAGAGAGGGATTCGAACCCTCGATAGGGCTATAAACCCTATACTCCCTTAGCAGGGGAGCGCCTTCAGCCACTCGGCCACCTCTCCTTAACGGCACGGCGCGAATATTACCGATTTGGCGGAAAGTTGTCCAGCCCTGCTCGGTTTTTTTTCGCGCCGACCTTACCTTACGCGCATGACGCGACTTTATTTCGTCGCCAACCAGCGCTCATTCCGCTTCACTTTCACCGCTTCGTTCGCGCTGAATGCGCTGATAGATCTCTTCGCGGTGAACCGCCACGTCTTTTGGCGCATTAACGCCAATACGAACTTGGTTACCTTTCACACCTAGTACGGTGACGGTGATTTCATCCCCTATCATCAGGGTTTCGCCGACACGGCGGGTTAGGATGAGCATGGCTGATCTCCTTCTCAGACGTTTTTATACAACGGGATGTGTCCGCCGGAAGCGGCACCATGCCATTATGCGGCATGGCACCTTCTACCACCAATGGCACCGGCTCCATGACACCTCAACCTCCCGTTGAAAGAAAGCTCACCACCACACGGCAGCAAGTACCCTTCAGCGTAGAAGGTTTAAGGCGACAATGTTATTCAGATTCGATATCTGATTTATCTAGACCAAATGCTTTGTGTAAGGCATTAACGGCGAGTTCCATGTGTTTTTCATCAATCACCACCGAAATTTTGATTTCCGAGGTGGAGACCATCCGGATATTGACATTTTCATCGGCAAGCACACGAAACATTTTAGACGCCACGCCAGCGTGGGAGCGCATACCAACACCCACCAACGATACTTTGGCAATATTATCGTCGCCACGCAATTCACCCCCGCCCAGGCTAGGAATGACGGTTTCTTCAAGCAGCTTTTTGGTGGCTTTATAGTCGCCCTTGGCGACAGTAAAGGTAAAGTCGGTGTAATCACCCGCCGGTGCCACGTTCTGCACGATCATGTCGACTTCAATATTGGCGTCGGCGATCGGGCCCAGAATACGCGAGGCAACACCCGGCACATCAGGAGTATTCAGCAGGGTCAGCTTGGCTTCGTTTTTAGTGAACGCGATACCGGAAATCAGCGGTTCTTCCATGGAGTCCTCGTCTTGGTCTGCTTCAGCAACAATTAGGGTACCGGGGCCGTCTTCAAAGCTCGACAGCACCCGCAGGGGAACATTGTATTTACCGGCAAACTCGACCGCGCGAATTTGCAGCACTTTTGAGCCCAGACTTGCCAGCTCGAGCATTTCTTCAACGGTGATACTTTCAAGCCGCTGCGCCTTGGTGCAGACGCGGGGATCGGTGGTATAAACGCCATCGACATCGGTATATATCTGGCACTCATCAGCACCTAACGCCGCCGCCAGGGCTACCCCGGTGGTATCCGAACCGCCGCGCCCCAGCGTGGTAATGTTGCCGTCTTCATCCACGCCCTGGAAACCCGCGACCACAACAACTTGGCCCGCGTCCAGATCGGCTTTTAGATCGTCGGTCTCAATGCGCTGAATACGTGCCTTGGTGTAGGCACTGTCGGTGTGAATGCCGACTTGCGCACCGGTATGCGACGTGGCGGCAACGCCGGCCTGCTGAAGCGCCATGGCTAACAGCGAAATGGTCACCTGTTCGCCGGTGGAGAGCAGCATGTCCATTTCGCGCGGAGCAGGGTCATCATTCAACGCGTGCGCCATGTCGGTCAGGCGATTGGTCTCACCGCTCATCGCGGAGACCACCACCACGACTTGGTGGCCTTGATCGCGGAAGCCTTTGACTTTTTCCGCTACGGCCTTGATACGGTCGACAGAGCCCACCGAAGTGCCGCCGAACTTCTGTACGTATAGTGCCATATGCCGTTTTTCCTATCGTTCGGGAATGGAGGATGAATGTTGTTATTGCTAATAAGTGAAAGGCCGATGACAAATAATGCCACCGGCCTTCCTGTTTAGTTAAGCGTGTTTTCCAACCATGCCGGTACGCTGTTCAACGCACCGGGCAAGGCATCGGGTTGACTGCCACCCGCTTGGGCCATATCTGGGCGGCCACCGCCTTTGCCTCCCACCTGGGAGGCCACGTGATTGACCAGCTCACCTGCTTTCACCCGGCCGGTGAGGTCTTTTGTCACACCGGCGATCAGACTGACTTTACCCGCCGCCTGGTCGGCAACGCCTAGGATAATCACACCGGAGCTTAGCTTGTTCTTAAGCTGATCCAGCACACCGCGCAGGTCTTTACCAGAAACGCCCTCAAGCTGCGTTGCCAGCAATTTCACCCCGTTAATATCCTGCACCTGACTCAGCATGTCGCTGCCGGCGGCACTGGCAAGCTTCGCTTTAAGCTGCTCAAGCTCTTTTTCCAGGCTGCGATTGCGCTCTGCCAACGCCTCCACCCGCGCTTCGACCTGCTCAGGCTTGGTCTTCAGTCGCTCACCCAGCCGCTGAATGCGGGCTTCCTGCTCACGGAAATACGCCAGGGCATTCTCGCCGGTAATCGCCTCGATACGGCGTACGCCCGAGGCAATGCCCACTTCGCTAACCAGGTGACAACAGCCGATATCGCCGCTGCGTGCCACGTGAGTGCCGCCGCATAGCTCGATTGAGAATTCGTCCTGACCGATAGTCAGCACGCGCACGTTATCGGCGTATTTGGCCTCAAACAGCGCTGCTGCACCCTTGGCCTTGGCTTGATCGAGACTCATCTGCTCGACCTTGGTCGGGGCGTTGGCGAGGATCTGCTCGTTGACCAGCCGCTCAACTTCCGACAGTTGCTCATCGGTCATGGGTTCAAAGTGGCTGAAGTCGAAGCGTAGCCGTTCGGCATTAACCAGCGAGCCTTTCTGTTGAACGTGATCGCCCAATACCATGCGCAGCGCTTTGTGTAGCAGGTGCGTCGCCGAGTGATTACGAATCGTGGCCGTACGCAGGCTGGCATCCACCTCGCCGCGCACGTGGGCCCCCACGTTTAACGTGCCTTCTACCATAATGCCCTGGTGGAGGTGGTGGCCGCTCTGCTTTTGAGTGTCAGTGACCTGGAAGCGACCGCCGTCGACGTATAAATAGCCGGTGTCACCCACCTGGCCGCCGGACTCACCGTAGAACGGGGTACGGTCCAGCACCACAATGCCTTTCTGCCCCGCTTCCAGCGCGGCAAGCTCGTTGCCTTCCGTATCGACCAGCGCGGTAACGCTTGCCTGATCTTCCAGGCGGTCGTAGCCGGTAAAGGTGGTTTCGCCGTCGAGCTCAATGGAGGTGCTGTAATCGGCGCCAAACTGGCTGGCCGCCCGGGCGCGCTCACGCTGGGCTTCGAGTTCGCGGTGAAAGCCTGCTTCATCGAGGCTGACTTCGCGCTCGCGACAGACATCGGCGGTTAAATCATAGGGGAACCCGTAGGTGTCGTAGAGCTTGAACACGGTTTCGCCCGGCAATACGTCGCCCTGCAGTTCGTCAAGCGCCGCATTGAGCAGACCCATACCGTGATCCAGCGTACGCGCGAACTGTTCTTCCTCTTTCAACAGTACCCGAGCGATCTGGCTGTTGGCTTCGCGCAGTTCGGGATAGGCATCGCCCATCTCATCGTCTAGCGCATTGACCAGCTTATGGAAGAACGGCTCTGTGGCTCCCAGCTTATGGCCATGGCGAATCGCCCGGCGAATGATCCGGCGCAGCACATAGCCACGGCCTTCGTTGGACGGCAGCACGCCATCGACAATCAAGAAGGCACAGGAGCGGATATGGTCAGCAATTACGCGCAGCGACGGTGTTTGGGTATCGCTGTGCCCGGTGGCGCTGGCGGCGGCCTGAAGCAGGTTCTGGAACAGGTCTATCTCATAGTTGGAATGCACGCCCTGCATCACGGCGGCCACCCGCTCCAGCCCCATACCGGTGTCGATCGAAGGCTTGGGCAGCGGATTCAGCGTCCCCTCAGCGTCGCGATCGAACTGCATGAACACCAGGTTCCAAATTTCGATGTAGCGGTCGCCATCCTCTTCGGGGCTGCCGGGAGGCCCGCCCCACACCTCGGGGCCGTGGTCAAAGAAAATCTCGGAGCTGGGGCCGCAAGGGCCAGTATCGCCCATCTGCCAGAAGTTATCTTCATCGAGCTTGGAGAAACGCTCAGGGTCGATGCCAATGTCGTCTTTCCAGATACGCTCGGCTTCGTCGTCGCTGATATGTACCGTCACCCATAGCTTGTCTTTCGGCAGCCCTAGCGTTTCAGTAAGAAAGGTCCAGGCGAAGCGAATGGCATCACGCTTGAAATAGTCGCCGAAGCTGAAGTTGCCCAGCATCTCGAAGAAGGTATGGTGACGCGCAGTATAGCCGACGTTATCCAGGTCATTATGCTTACCGCCCGCCCTGACGCAGCGCTGCGCCGAGGCTGCCCGCACATAGGGGCGCGGGTCGCGACCGAGGAAGACATCTTTGAAAGGCACCATTCCTGCGTTGGTAAACAGTAGCGTGGGGTCATTGCCCGGCACCAACGAGCTAGTGGGCACGATGGTATGCCCTTGATCTTCAAAGAAAGATAAAAAAGCCTGTCTGATCTCTGCGCTCTTCATAGGGTATCCGTAACAAGAAAGCGTGATGCCCCAGGGCGCTGTCGCCGCTACCCGCTGGGGTCGCAAAGGGGCCATTATAGCGCAGTTGTCAAACGACTAAAGCCGCAGTTAGTGGCAGAGTTATTTGAAAGGGGGCTTTATCGCCCATTGAAGCGGACTATAGACTGTCTAACGCGTAGCGGATTTGGTCAAAATCAAACCCGCGCGTGGCAAGAAAGCGTTCCCGCTTAGCGCGTTCTTTGGGGGTAGCGCCGGGAGATGAAAAGCGTCGTGCCAGGGTGTCACGGGCGAGCTCAAACCAATCGACTGCCTCGCGCTCTTCAACCGCGGCAAAGGCTTCCGTGGCTATTTCGCGGTCGACCCCACGCTGGCTTAGCTCGCCCTTAATGCGAATGACGCCTTGCCCACGATTGATACGCGAGCGGATAAAGCTTTCGGCAAAGCGCGCGTCCGACTGTAATCCCTGCTCGGCCAATGTCTCGAGGCAGGCATCAATCTCTTCAGCGGCAAATGCCTTCTGCTCAAGCTTGCGCGCCAGCTCGGCGCGGGAGTATTCCCGCCGAGCCAGCAGTTGAATGGCCACCTCCCGAGGGGTGGCGTCTTGGGACGATGAAAACATACTGACGCCAGCGGCTTAGAGCAGATCGTCTTCGGTATCGGCGTCGGCTGCCACATCCGCCATGGCGGCTTCTTCTTTTTTAGGGTCGGGCTGGGCAAGCAACTGAGCGCGGATCTGGCTTTCGATCTCTTCCATGGTCTCCGGATGTTCTTCCAGGTACTGAGCAGCGTTTGCCTTACCCTGGCCGATCTTCTTGCCCTTGTAGCTGTACCAGGCGCCCGCTTTATCCACCAGGTTCTGCTGCACACCCAAGTCGATGACTTCGCCGGCGTGGTAAATACCCTTGCCGTAGAGAATTTGGAACTCGGCCTGGCGGAACGGTGGTGCCACCTTGTTTTTGACCACTTTTACGCGGGTTTCATTACCGGTGACTTCATCCCCTACTTTCACCGAGCCGGTGCGGCGGATATCCAAGCGTACACTGGCGTAAAACTTCAGCGCGTTCCCCCCCGTGGTGGTTTCGGGGCTGCCGAACATCACACCAATCTTCATGCGGATCTGGTTGATGAATACGACTAGGCAGTTGGCGTTTTTAATATTGCCGGTAATTTTACGCAGCGCCTGGGACATCAAACGCGCCTGCAGACCCACGTGGGAATCACCCATTTCGCCTTCAATCTCAGCACGCGGCGTTAGGGCGGCAACCGAGTCGATGACGATGACGTCCACACCACCTGAGCGCACTAACATGTCGGTGATTTCCAGGGCTTGCTCGCCAGTATCCGGCTGGGATACCAGCAGGTCGTCCAGATTAACACCCAATTTTTCTGCATAGCTGGGATCAAGGGCGTGCTCGGCATCCACGAAGGCACATACTTTGCCTTGCTTTTGCGCTTGGGCAATCACCGACAGCGTCAGGGTGGTTTTACCCGACGACTCCGGGCCAAAGATTTCGCACACACGGCCAAACGGTAGCCCTCCGATACCCAGGGCAATATCCAAACCCAACGACCCCGTGGACACCGATGGCATTACAACGCGGGGGGTATCGCCCAAACGCATGACCGTGCCTTTACCAAACTGGCGATCAATTTGGGTGAGCGCAGCGTTGAGCGCTTTGGTGCGATTATCATCCTGTGCCATTCAGTCAATCCTCATCAGAAGCTGTATAATTAGCCAGTAGTATGCCAAAGATTAGCCGCTAAACAAATCCTCAGCCAGTGTTTCGCGCGATTATTTCGCGCGGGCATCGCCTACCTTTTCTGCCAAGCGCGCCACCAGGCCTGCCAGAGCCTGACGTACGGCTTGCTCGCGCACCGCCTGCCGGTCGCCAGGAAAATGATAGCGCTCAGCCTGTTGGTGGTCCTCGTTCCCCCAAGCCAGCCAGACGGTGCCCACGGGCTTATCGTCGCTACCGCCCTCGGGGCCCGCTACACCGCTGACGGCCACGGCAAGCCCAGCACCGCTTTCACGGCAGGCGCCGGCGACCATCTGCTTAACCACGGTTTCGCTGACCGCGCCATGGGCGTTCAGTGTGGCTTCCGGCACGCCCAATAAGCGTGTTTTGGCTGCGTTGGCGTAAGTGACATACCCGGTAGTGAAGTAGGCAGAGCTACCCGCCACCGAGGTAATGGCACTGGCAATACCCCCACCGGTACATGACTCTGCCGCGGTAACTTCGAGCTGCGCTTGCTGGCAAAGACGCCCCAACCGCTGGGCCAAGATGGATAAATCCAAATTTATTAAGCTTGAGACACTGGGTGACATGGTCGCTCCTTCATGTGCGTCATCAATTCAGCGTAGAATACTGCGTTTCAGTTGCTCAAAACAGACGGCAAGCCCGCGCGCTTGCACAACGCTCAATTAGGACACCCATGTCACAGGCCAGCCCCGCGCACACGCCAATGATCGCGCAATACTTAAAGATCAAACGCGAGCACCCTGAGGTACTGCTGTTTTACCGAATGGGGGACTTTTACGAGCTCTTTTTTGACGACGCAAAACGCGCCGCCACCCTACTGGACATTACCCTGACCCAGCGCGGGCAGTCCGGCGGCAAACCTATCCCCATGGCGGGCGTCCCCTACCATAGCGCCGAAGGTTATTTGGCACGCTTGGTCGGCGCCGGTGAATCCGTCGCCATCTGCGAGCAAATTGGCGACCCCGCCACCAGTAAAGGCCCCGTCGATCGCCAAGTCGTGCGTATCGTCACCCCCGGCACGTTGCACGACGAAGCATTGCTGGATGCCCGGCGCGACAACGTACTCGTGGCCGTGGCTCCCACCAGCGAGCGCTGGGGGCTTGCCTGGCTGGAGCTTTCCAGTGGCCGCTTTAGCGTGCTGGAAGTCGATAGCGAAGCCGAGATGCTCGCCGAGCTAACGCGCCTCTCTCCGGCAGAGTTACTCGTCCCCGAGAGCCTCACACTACCCGACACTTGGTCGCAAACCCGCAGCCTGCGCCGCCAGGGTGAATGGCTGTTCGATTTGCAGAGCGCAACCCGTAGCCTGTGTGACCAGTTCGAGGTGCAGGACCTGCGTGGCTTTGGCTGTGCGCACTTAACCACCGCGCTGGTCGCCGCCGGGGTGCTGATCGACTATGCGCGTGACACCCAGCGCTCACGTTTGCCCCATGTCACCGCTATCAGCGTTGAGAACCGCGACGATGCGGTGGTCATTGATGCCGCCAGCCGACGCAACCTGGAAATTGACATCAACCTCGGCGGCACCACCGACAACACTCTGGCCAGCGTGCTGGACACCTGCACAACGGCCATGGGCTCGCGCCTGCTCAAACGCTGGCTGAACCGTCCGCTGCGGCAACGCGAGGTCATCCAGGGGCGTCAGGCAGGCGTCGCGCTATTAGGCCTTGACGCCCGCTACCTGGCGATACGCGATACCTTAAGTGACGTGGGCGACGTCGAGCGCATTCTGGCCCGCGTGGCGCTTTACAGCGCCAGGCCCCGCGACCTGGCACGTCTGCGTGATGCTCTGACCACGCTGCCCGCTCTTGAACAACAGCTGAGTGAGGTCGAAGAAGGCAGCCTGCTGGATAGCCTTCGCCCGCATATTCGGCCTTACCCTGAAGTAGCCGACACCTTACAGCGGGCGCTGGTCGACAACCCACCGGTTGTGATCCGCGACGGTGGCGTCATCGCTCAGGGGTACGACGCAGAGTTGGATGAACATCGCGGCCTGGCTGAAAATGCTGGCGATTATCTGGTGCAGCTCGAACTGCGTGAGCGAGAACGCACCGGCCTGGCCAATTTAAAGGTCGGCTATAACCGCGTGCATGGCTACTTTATCGAACTGCCCCGCGCTCAAGCCCAGCAGGCCCCTGCAGACTATATTCGCCGCCAAACGCTGAAAAATGCCGAACGGTTTATCATTCCTGAACTTAAAGAGTTCGAGGATAAAGCGCTTTCGGCCAAATCACGCGCTCTTTCCCGGGAAAAATGGCTTTACGACCAGCTGCTTAACGAGCTTAACGAGGAGCTTAACGCGCTACAGCGAACCTCCCAGGCGCTCGCCGAGCTGGATGTGCTGTGTGCCTTTGCTGAACGCGCTGAGGCACTTAACTGGGTGCGCCCCACCCTGGCGGCGTCCACAGGGCTGACCATCCACGCCGGGCGTCACCCGGTGGTCGAGCAAGTCAGCGATCATCCCTTCGTGCCCAACGATGTCACGCTGACCCCCGAGCAGCACATGCTGATCATTACCGGCCCCAACATGGGCGGTAAATCGACCTATATGCGTCAAACCGCGCTGATTGCGCTGCTGGCCCATAGTGGCAGCTTTGTGCCAGCCGATGCCGCCGAGATAGGCCCTGTTGACCGAATATTCACCCGTATCGGCTCGTCGGATGATCTGGCTGGCGGGCGCTCGACGTTCATGGTCGAAATGACCGAAACCGCCAATATTCTGCATAACGCCACCGAGCACAGCCTGGTACTGATGGATGAAATCGGCCGTGGCACCAGCACCTTTGATGGCCTGTCACTGGCCTGGGCAAGCGCCGAGCACTTGGCCAATGCCCGCGCGCTGACGCTGTTCGCGACCCATTACTTTGAGATGACCGGGCTACCCGACCAAGCCGACGGCGTGGCTAATATTCACTTAACCGCTACCGAGCACGGCGATAATATCGTTTTCATGCACCGCATCGAGGCAGGCCCCGCCAGCCAGAGTTACGGTTTGCAGGTCGCCCAGTTGGCGGGTGTTCCAAGCCATGTGATCCAGCGGGCACGCGAAAAACTCGTCGCGCTTGAACAACGCGATGTGGAAGAACAACGCCAAATGCCGCTGTCTCACCAGCCTGCGCCTCAGCAGAATGATTTATTTGCCAGCGCTCCTCATCCCGTGGTCGAGGCGCTGGAGCAGGCCGATGTAGACGGCTTATCGCCACGTGAGGCATTGGCGCTGTTATATCAATGGCGCGAACTGCTCTAATTTGACGCATCAGAACAGCACCGCGGTGCTTGCCGCCGCGTTAGGGCACCTCTAGAATGTCGCCCATACTTTTTAGCTTATAAAAAACGGCTGATTTATAACCATTCACGATTGACCACGACCAAGGGCGTCCCCTTGGTCCCGCAAGAGGGATAGCAAGATGACGTTTGTCGTTACCGAGAACTGCATCCAATGCAAATACACTGACTGTGTCGAGGTCTGCCCAGTCGACTGTTTTTACGAAGGCCCGAATTTTCTGGTGATTCACCCGGACGAGTGTATCGACTGCGCGCTGTGTGAGCCCGAGTGCCCTGCGGAGGCGATTTTCTCTGAAGATGAACTGCCCGACGGGCAAGAGCAGTTTATTGAGATCAACGCCGAGCTGTCTGAGGTGTGGCCAAACATTGCCGAGAGAAAAGACCCGCTGCCCGATGCCGAAGAATGGGATGGCAAAAGCGGTAAGCTGGAAAAGCTCGAGCGTTAATCGAGACAACGCTGCGATTAAAACCAGCGATTGCGCTGGTTTTTTTATATGGACACAAGCGGGCGCAAAAAAAAGGCGGCCCGTAGGCCGCCCGCTCCAAGCACTTCCTCCTGACCACTCCCTGTGTCAACGTCCTTCGGTGCCGTCCTTGCCAGGGCTCACATCACTGTGTCATCCGGCGCACCACCTGCATCCCGTTGCATCCTGCATGAGAGCATCCTTGCCTCCCCTTATCCTTGATAGGCATTGTGGCAGAACGCTGTCGCATCACAAGGCGGTCCAAAACGACGAAGGGCAGACCACGCTGGTCCGCCCTTTTTATAAAAAATCATTAAAAACAGAAGCTTAAATTTTAATTAGTGAAAAATTTCTGTTTTTCTTACGCAGTTCGAGCGATTTTCGACGGCATTTGTAAGAGATATCTTACAAAACTTTGAGAGATCTCTTACAAAGCAACCGCCATTTTTTGCTTTATTGCCCTTTAATGGCCTTGATCCCTGGATAGCTAACATCGCCCAATTCGTCTTCGATCACTAGCAGACGGTTATATTTGGCGACACGGTCGGAGCGGCACAGCGATCCTGTCTTTATTTGACCAGCGCAGGTACCCACCGCCAGATCAGCGATCGTGGTGTCTTCGGTTTCACCGCTGCGGTGGGAAATCACCGCGGTGAAGCCCGCATCCTGGGCCATTTTGATCGCATCCAGGGTTTCCGACAGCGAACCAATCTGGTTGAACTTGATCAGGATCGAGTTACCGATCTGCTCATCAATACCGCGCTTGAGGATCTTGGTATTGGTGACGAACAGATCATCGCCGACCAGTTGGACCTTATCGCCCAATTTATCGGTCAGCGCTTTCCAGCCGTCCCAGTCCGACTCGTCCATGCCGTCTTCGATAGACACGATCGGGTAGTCGTCGCACAGGCCTGCCAGATAGTCGGCAAAGCCTTGGGCATCGTAGCGCTTGCCTTCGCCGGCCAGGTTGTACTGACCGTCTTTATAGAATTCAGACGAGGCACAGTCGAGCGCCAGGGTGACGTCGCTACCCAGTTGGTAACCGGCATCGGCCACGGCTTGCTTAATAATCGCCAGTGCATCGGCGTTGGACGCCAGGTTGGGCGCAAAACCACCTTCGTCGCCAACGGACGTAGACAACCCCTTCGCCGACAGTACTTTTTTCAGCGCATGGAAAATCTCAGCGCCCATGCGCAAGCCTTCGCGGAAGTTGGCCGCGCCCACCGGCTGGACCATAAATTCCTGAATATCGACGTTGTTATCCGCGTGTTCACCGCCGTTTAGGATGTTCATCATGGGCACCGGCATCAGGTATTCACCCGGCTGGCCGTAAAGCTCGGCGATATGGGCATAAAGCGGCACGCCTTTAGCATTGGCCGCGGCTTTGGCGGCCGCAAGCGACACGGCAAGAATGGCATTAGCGCCCAGGTTAGCTTTGTTGTCCGTGCCATCTAGCGAAAGCATAGCGCTATCTAGCCCGCGCTGGTCACGCGCGTCCATGCCCAACAATGTTTCCCGGATTTTGCCATTGACCGCATCCACTGCCTTGAGCACGCCTTTGCCGAGATAGCGCGTTTTGTCGCCATCACGCAGCTCAAGCGCTTCCCGTGAGCCAGTAGAGGCACCGCTGGGGGCGCAGGCTTCGCCTACCGCGCCGCTGGCTAAACGAACGCTCGCTTGCACCGTGGGGTTACCCCGGGAATCGAGCACTTCCAACGCACGGATATCAACAATTTTGGTCATGACAGTGTCCTTAGTTGTCGGTCTAATGGAGGTTTAACGTATCACGTTTGCTACCGCAGTCAGCGAATGGTCAATGGCGTAAAGCCTTTGATCAGCGCATCCAACTGCGCGACCTGGGTCAGAAACAGCTCCAACTGATCCAGCGGCAAGGCGCAGGGGCCATCGCACTTGGCGTTGTCCGGGTCGGGATGCGCTTCCAGAAACAGCCCTGCCAAGCCAACCGCGACGCCTGCGCGGGCAAGCTCGGCTACTTGCGCACGGCGACCGTCGGCGCTGTCGGCACGGCCTCCGGGGCGCTGTAGCGCATGAGTCACGTCGAAAAACACCGGATAGCCGGTTTGCTTCATATCGCCAACGCCCAGCATATCCACAATCAGGTTGTTATAGCCAAAGCTGGTGCCGCGCTCGCAGAGCATCAGGCGGTCATTACCGGCTTCCTGAAACTTGGCAATAATATGGCGCATTTCATGGGGTGCCAAAAACTGCGGTTTCTTGATATTAATCGCCGCACCGGTTTTGGCCATCGCCACCACCAGGTCGGTCTGGCGCGCTAAAAAGGCAGGCAGTTGGATAATGTCGGCCACTTCAGCCGCCGCCGCTGCCTGCCAGGGCTCATGAACGTCGGTGATCACCGGTACGCCGTGGCGGGCCTTGATATCAGCCAAAATCTGCAGGCCTTTCTCGAGGCCAGGCCCACGATAGGAATTAATCGAACTGCGGTTGGCCTTATCGAAACTCGCTTTATAGACGTAGGGCATGCCCAGCTTTTGCGTCACATTGACGTAGGCACTGGCCACTTCATCGGCCATGTCAGCCGATTCCAATACGTTCATACCGCCGAGCAGCATGAGCGGCAAAGAATTGCCGGCGGTTAGGCCGGCAACGTTAATATGGCGTTCTTGGGATGTCTCTTGAGAAGACATGTTGGCTCCCCCTTATTCTTGAGGCGCCGCATGGGCACGAGTGCGCGCGGCTTTATGCTCCACCGCGGCGTTAATAAAGCCCGAAAACAACGGATGACCATCGCGCGGCGTCGAGGTGAATTCCGGATGGAATTGACAGGCGACGTACCACGGATGATCCGCCAACTCGACCACTTCCACCAGGGACTGGTCGACGCTCTTACCCGAAACTACTAACCCGGCCTTTTCCAACTCATCGATAAACTGATTGTTGACCTCGAAACGGTGGCGATGGCGCTCGACAATTTCATCGGCACCATAAGCATCACGCGCTTTGCTACCCGATGCAAGATGGCACACCTGGCCGCCCAAGCGCATGGTGCCGCCTAAATCAGAAGCCGCATCACGCAGCTCAATTTTACCTTCAGGGTTGAGCCACTCGGTAATCAAACCAACAACTGGATGCTGGGTGTTGTGGGTAAACTCGGTAGAGTTGGCGTCTGCCCAACCGGCCACGTTACGCGCAAACTCGATCACCGCGACCTGCATACCCAGGCAAATCCCCAGATACGGCACGTTGTTTTCGCGGGCAAACTGGGCGGTCATGATTTTGCCTTCAACGCCGCGCTCACCGAAACCGCCAGGTACCAGAATAGCGTCTTTACCGGCCAACCGCTCGGTGCCGTGGCGCTCGATGTCTTCGGAATCAATGTAGTCAACGTTGACCTTGATACGTCCTTGAATACCGGCGTGAATCAATGCTTCGTTAAGCGATTTATAGGCATCGAGTAATTCCATGTACTTGCCGACCATGGCGATGCTCACCGACTTCAGCGGATTGAGCTTCGAGTCGAGTACTTTCACCCATTCGGAGAGGTCAGCCGGGCCGGCTTCCAGGCGGAACTTATCGCAAACGATATCGTCCAGCCCATGCTCGTGAAGCATCAGCGGGATACGATAAATGGTGTCAGCATCCTGCAGCGGCACGACCGCACGCTCTTCCACGTTGGTGAACAGGGCAATCTTGCGACGCTCGCTTTCTTCAAGCTCGACTTCGCTGCGGCAGATCAGGATATCCGGCTGAATACCAATCGAGCGCAGCTCTTTAACGCTGTGCTGGGTCGGCTTGGTTTTGGTTTCGCCTGCCGTTTTGATGTAGGGCACCAGGGTCAGGTGCATAAACAGCGCGCGATTGGCGCCCTGCTCACTACGAATCTGGCGAATCGACTCTAAAAACGGCAGCGACTCGATATCGCCCACCGTGCCGCCGATTTCCACCAGCGCGACGTCAAAGCCTTCGCCACCAGCGTAAACGCGCTGTTTGATTTCGTCGGTGATATGCGGGATTACCTGCACGGTACCGCCCAGGTAATCGCCCCGGCGCTCTTTGCGCAGTACGTGTTCGTATACACGCCCAGTGGTGAAGTTATTACCTTGGGTCATTTTAGTACGAATGAAGCGTTCGTAATGGCCCAGGTCCAGGTCGGTTTCGGCACCATCCTCGGTGACAAACACCTCGCCATGCTGGAAAGGACTCATGGTACCCGGGTCCACGTTGATGTACGGGTCGAGCTTGAGCATGGTGACCTTAAGGCCGCGCGCCTCGAGAATCGCCGCCAGCGAGGCCGACGCGATGCCCTTGCCAAGGGAGGACACAACGCCGCCGGTCACGAAGATATATCGTGTCATGAAAAACCTGTCGAAACGTGATCAAAAGGCACGGCAGAAAGCCACACCAGGATGGGACGACAGAATAGCAGACTACGCCTAAAGGCTCAATTTGAACTGAGCATCCAAAACCTACTCAATTGAATAACACTTGTGCCAACGCCCCAGCGATAGGTCTCCGCGAGGGCGCTGTGAACCCATCCCTGGGCGCTACTTTTGTCATCCATGACAAAAGACCCTCGCTACGACCTATCCCTGGGGCTGCTCTATGCGTCAGGCCCGCATTACACGCCCAGATAATCCAGCATGCCTTCCGCTGCCTGGCGGCCTTCGTAGATGGCGGTGACCACCAGGTCTGAGCCGCGCACCATATCGCCACCGGCAAAGATTTTCTCGTTGCTGGTCTGGAAGGCGTATTGGCCATGCTCCGGCGCTTTGACCCGGTCGCGCTCGTCAACCTGAATATTGGCTGGGTCGAACCACGGCGCGGGGCTTGCCTGGAAGCCAAAGGCGACCACAACGGCATCAGCGGCGATAATCTCTTCTGAGCCCGGTACCACCTCGGGACGTTGGCGACCGTTTTCGTCCGGTTCGCCCAGGCGAGTACGCACTACCTTAACGCCCTCAACCTTGTCGTCACCGACCACGGCCACCGGCTGTCGATTGAACAGGAACTCGACGCCCTCTTCACGGGCATTGGCGACTTCTTTACGCGAACCGGGCATGTTTTGTTCGTCGCGGCGGTAGGCGCATGTCACGCTGGTCGCGCCCTGACGAATCGAGGTGCGATTACAGTCCATCGCCGTATCACCACCGCCCAGCACAACGACGCGCTTGCCTTCCATCGAAATATAATCGTTGGGGTCTTTTTCAAAGCCCAGGCAGCGATTGACGTTGGCAATCAGGAAGTCGAGTGCTTTATAAACCCCTGGCAGGTCTTCACCCGGGAAGCCACCTTCCATGTACTTATAGGTGCCCATGCCCAGGAAGACGGCGTCGTAATCCTGAAGCAGGGTTTCAAACTCGATATCGGTACCAATCTCGGTATTAAGACGGAATTCCACACCCATCTCTTCGAAGACCGCACGGCGACGCTCCATGACGTTCTTTTCCAGCTTGAATTCGGGAATACCGAACGTCAGCAGTCCACCGATTTCAGGGTACTTGTCGAACACCACCGGCTTGACGCCATTGCGCGCCAGAATGTCGGCGCAACCAAGGCCCGCAGGGCCAGCACCGACAATCGCTACTTTTTTATCGGTCCATGTGACCTGGGACATATCCGGTCGCCAGCCCATGGCGAAGGCCGTGTCGGTGATGTATTTCTCGACCGAACCAATGGTGACCGCACCGAAGCCGTCGTTAAGCGTACAGTCGCCTTCACACAGACGGTCCTGTGGGCAAACCCGGCCGCACACTTCGGGCAGCGAGTTGGTCTTATGCGAAAGCTCGGCGGCTTCAATAATATTGCCTTCCACCACCAACTGCAGCCAGTTGGGGATGTAGTTGTGCACCGGGCATTTCCACTCGCAATACGGGTTGCCGCAGTGCAGGCAGCGGTGCGCTTGGCTAGCCGCTTCATTCGGCTTGTACGGCTCGTAAATTTCGGCAAATTCTTTGGCACGCTTACGCGCATCTTTTTTCTGTGGGTCTTGACGACCCACATCGACAAACTGGAAATCGTTATTCAAACGGTTGGCCATGATCTCTCTCCTGTCAGCGATAGGGGGCAAAAACGGTTATTCCGGCTGACGCCGAGACTGGTCCAGCAGGCTACCCAAGCTTGCCGCTTTAGGCTTCACCAGCCAGAAGTGGCGCGCGTAGTCGCTAAAGTCTTCCAGAATAGCCGCCCCACGCGCCGACCCTGTCGCTGCTACGTAGGCCTCAATCATTTCGCGTAGGTGGCGACGATACGCCTCCATCGCTTCGGTGTTAACACGATGAATCTCGACCAGCTCGTGGTTGTACTTGTCCACGAAGGTGCGCTCTTCGTCCAGCACGTAGGCAAAACCGCCGGTCATGCCCGCGCCGAAGTTAACCCCGGTTTCGCCCAGCACACAGACCAAACCGCCGGTCATGTATTCGCAGCAATGATCGCCTGCGCCTTCAATCACCGCCGAGGCGCCTGAATTACGCACCCCGAAGCGTTCACCCGCGGTGCCCGCCGCAAATAACGTACCGCCGGTTGCGCCATACAGGCAGGTATTGCCGATAATCGCGGTTTTATGGCTTTCAAACTCACTGGCTTTCGGCGGCACAATCACGATGCTGCCGCCGTTCATGCCTTTACCCACGTAATCGTTGGCGTCGCCTTCGAGATAAAGGTTCAGGCCACAGGCATTCCACACCCCGAAGCTCTGCCCTGCAACGCCGGTAAAGCGGGCGGTGATCGGCGCGGCTTCCAGGCCTTGTTCACCGTAGCGCTTGGCAATCGCGCCGGACGTCAGCGCAGCCACGCTACGGTCGCAGTTGGTAATGGTAAAGTCGAACTCGCCGCCAGACTGATTTTCGATGGCGTCTTTCAACGCCGCCAGTACTTCCTGGTTCTTAGCGCCCGGGTCGTGAGGCACGTTACGACTGACGTTACAGAACTGCGGCGCGTCTTTCGGTACAAAATCGTTGGCCAGCAGCGGCGTCAGATCCAGCTTGCGCTGCGACGCGGTGTTGCCTTCCAGCACTTCCAGCAAGTCAGTGCGGCCAATTAGGTCGGTGAGCTTGCTCACCCCCAACATAGCCATCAGCTCGCGGACTTCTTCAGCAATAAAGCGGAAGTAGCTTTTGACCATATCCACGGTTCCGCGGAAGTGTTCGCCGCGCAGGAAGTCATCCTGGGTGGCGACACCGGTGGCGCAGTTGTTCAAATGACAAATACGCAGGTACTTGCAGCCCAGCGCGACCATCGGCGCGGTCCCGAAACCGAAGCTCTCGGCGCCCAGAATTGCCGCCTTGACCACGTCGAGCCCGGTTTTTAAGCCGCCGTCCGTCTGCAGACGGATCTTGTCGCGCAGGCCGTTGATGCGCAGCGCCTGATGGACTTCGGGAAGACCCAACTCCCATGGCGACCCCGCATGCTTGATCGAAGTCAGCGGGCTCGCTGCGGTGCCGCCGTCGTAGCCGGAAACAGTAATCAGGTCCGCGTAGGCTTTGGCAACACCCGTCGCGATAGTGCCGATACCCGGCTCGGATACCAGCTTGACCGAGACCTGGGCGTCCGGGTTGACCTGCTTGAGGTCAAAGATCAGCTGCGCCAAATCCTCGATGGAATAAATATCGTGGTGCGGCGGCGGTGAAATCAGCGTCACGCCGGGCACCGAGTAGCGCAGCCGGGCAATCAGCTGGTTGACCTTGCCGCCGGGCAACTGACCGCCTTCGCCGGGCTTGGCGCCCTGTGCCACCTTGATCTGCAAAACTTCCGCGTTGACCAGATAATGCGGCGTCACGCCAAAACGGCCCGAGGCAATCTGCTTGATCTTTGAGCTACGGATGGTGCCGTAGCGCGCCGGGTCTTCGCCGCCTTCGCCCGAGTTGGAGCGTCCACCGGCCTCGTTCATCGCCTGGGCCAGCGCCTCGTGGGCTTCCGGTGAGAGCGCACCCAGCGACATGCCAGCGCTGTCGAAACGCGGCAGCAGGTCTTCAACGGGCTCGACGTCATCCAGGGGAATCGGCGTTTCCGACGGCTTGAGCTTGAGCAGATCGCGGATCGTCGCCACCGGCCGCTCATTGACCAGCTGGGCGAATTTCTTCCACTTGGCGTAGCTGCCTTCCTGCACGGCGGCCTGCAGCGTCATCACCACGTCCGGGTTGTAGGCGTGGTATTCGTGGCCATGCACATACTTGAACATGCCGCCTTGTAGAATACCCTTACGCGGAATCCAGGCGTCTTTGGCCAGCAACTCCTGCTGAAGCTGGAGCTCGGCAAAACCTGTGCCCTGGATGCGTGATGCCATGCCTACAAAACAAGTATCCATTACTTCGTCGGCAAGGCCCACGGCTTCAAACAGCATTGAGCCACGGTAGGAGGCCAGCGTCGAGATACCCATTTTGGAGAGAATCTTGAACAAGCCTTTCTGCAAGCCTTTGCGGTAGTTTTCCCGCGCGTCTGCCGGGTTGCCGGTCAGCTCGCCGGTTCGGTGCATATCCGCCATGACCTGATATGCAAGCCAAGGGTACACCGCTGTGGCGCCCACACCGAACAGCACTGCCATCTGATGCGCATCACGGGCGTAGCCGGTTTCCACCACGATATTTGCGTTGGGGCGCAGCGCCAAACGGCCTAAATGCGAGTGCACTGCACCTACCGCCAGGGCGGCTTGAATCGGCAGCTCGCCTTTGGGCAAGTCGGCATCAGTAAGAATCAATAAGACTTTGCCGGCACGCACCTGTGCTTCTGCATCCTGGCACAGCGCCGTAAGCGCCTGCTTAAGCGACTGCTGTTCGGGGTCGTAGCCGAGCGACAGCGTATGGCTGGCAAATGCCGGGTCGTCCTGGCTGACCAGGGCGGTAAACTTGCGCGGCGACAGCACCGGGGTGGTTAGAATCAGCCGGTGGGCATGTTCCGGGGTGGCCTTGAAAACATTAAGCTCAGCACCACAGCAGGTTTCCAGCGACATGACGATCGCTTCGCGCAGCGGATCAATGGCCGGGTTGGTCACCTGGGCAAACTTCTGGCGGAAGTAATCGGTGAGTAGCCGCGGACGGCTGGACAGCACCGCCATAGGCGTGTCGTCGCCCATCGAACCCACCGCCTCCTGGCCGCTTTCCGCCAGTGGGCGCAGCACCTGGTCGCGCTCTTCAAAGCTGACCTGGAACATTTTCTGCTGCACGTTCAGCGCGTTACCGTCCATGTTTTGGAAACGTGCAAGCTCAGTGAGCGCCGACTCCAGGTAGTTGGCTTCCTGCTTCAGCCAGCGCTTGTAGGGATACGCTGACTTCAGACGGCTGTCGATATCCTCGGTATGCAGCACTTCACCGGTATGGGTGTCCACCGCCAGCATTTGACCGGGCCCTACGCGGCCTTTGGCTACCACGTCTTCCGGCTTATAGCCGTAGGTGCCGATCTCGGAGGCCAGAGTGATATAGCCGTTTTTGGTGATCACCCAGCGCGCCGGGCGCAGGCCGTTACGGTCAAGCATACACACTGCCTGGCGGCCGTCGGTCATGACCACGCCCGCCGGTCCATCCCAAGGCTCCATGTGCATGGAGTTGTATTCGTAGAAAGCGCGCAGCTCGGCGTCCATGGTTTCGACGTTCTGCCAGGCCGGCGGTACCATCATGCGCACCGCGCGGTGCAGCTCCATGCCACCGGTGAGCAGCACTTCCAGCATGTTGTCCATGCTCGAGGAGTCAGAACCGGTGGTATTGACGATTTCATCCAGCTCGGCGATATCCGGCAGGCGTTCGTTAACGAAGTTGGCTTTACGCGAGTTCGCCCAACCACGGTTGGCTTCAATGGTGTTGATCTCGCCGTTATGTGCCAGCAGGCGGAACGGCTGGGCAAGCGGCCAGCGCGGTGCCGTATTGGTCGAGAAACGCTGGTGGAAAACACAAATAGCGGTTTCCAGACGAGGATCGTTAAGGTCTTTATAGAAAGCTGGCAGGTCTTCGGGCATCACCAGCCCTTTATAGGACACTACCTCGGACGACAGCGACGCGACGTAAAAGTCTTCATCATCGCGCATGGTCTGCTCGGTATAGCGGCGTGCCATGAACAGGTCAACGTCGAAGTGCTCACCGCTGCCCGGCTGCACAAACACCTGTTTAATCCGCGGCAGGCAATCAAGTGCCATGGGGCCACACACGCTGGAATCGGTGGGCACATCGCGCCAGCCCAACACGTTTAACCCCCGCGCCTTGAGCGCATCTTCCAGGGTATCGCGTCCACGCGCCGCACGCGCGTCGTCATCGGGCAGGAACACAACCCCAACGGCAAAACGCTCGCCAAGCTCAACGCCCAACGCGTCTTTAGCCACGGCCTGCATGAAGTGAGTAGGCATTTTAAGCAACAGCCCGCAGCCATCGCCGGTTTTACCGTCAGCGGCAATACCGCCCCGGTGAGTCATGCAGGTAAGTGACTCAATCGCGGTTTTCAACAAATCGTGGCTGGCCTGCCCTTCCATATGGGCAATCAGGCCGAAGCCGCAGTTGTCGCGGAACTCGCCGGGCTGGTGAAGACCTTTGTTCATGGGCGTGCCTCTAGTCAGCGTGTTTTTTTGGTAGCGGGGTTGTGATAAAAAGGCAGGTTATTGTTTTTTTAGTGGTGGTGGCCGGCCCGTTAAGGGCGTCACTTGCCTTACGCTACCGTTAGAAAAATGGCCGGTCAGCATAGCGATTTGCAGCTGCTTTGCGCAATCTTTCCTCGCCCTTAAAGTGCTTAAAACCCTTTCCAAATCCTGTAGTTGCATAATCAATCAATTAAAAAATTGATATCCTTCAACCACTTGCAACGAGTGAAAACGCTATTTTAACGAAAGCAGATTATTTATAGACTTTAGTCTAATAAGGCGGTTTTTATCCATGCCGATGCTGCATAAGGCATGCGGATTAGCTAAATCAAAAACACTTCTCTTGGCCAAAACCAAAAACACCCCGCTCAAACAGAGCGAGGTGTCGCGTGCAGTGGGTATATACAATCACTACCGACGCGGATAATCATCCAACAGCGTACGTAGAACGTCTACGGGCACCGCATCGCTCACACAGGCATCGCCCAAGGCGTTAAGCAGTACCAGGCGAAGGCGGGTATCGATATTTTTCTTATCCAGCCGCATGCGGGCTAAAAAGTCATCGCTGGACATATTCGCCGGTGCCGCCAACGGCAGCTCGGCGCTCTCAATCACTGCCAGGCTGCGCGCCAGGGCCGCGTCGTCGATCCAGCCTAAGCGGTTAGAAAGCGTGGCCGCCATGGCCATGCCAGCGCCCACAGCTTCGCCGTGCAGCCAGTTGCCGTAGCCCTGGTGGGCCTCAATGGCGTGGCCAAAGGTGTGACCCAGGTTTAACAGCGCACGCACGCCCTGTTCGGTTTCATCCTCAGCGACAATATCGGCTTTGATTTGGCAACTGCGGGCGATGGCTTCGGCTACCACCTCGGGCTCAACATCAAGCAGTGCTGGCATAGTGGCTTCCAACCAGCTTAAAAACGCTTCGTCGCGAATCAAGCCGTACTTAATCACCTCGGCCATACCCGCCGACAGCTCTCGGCGGGGTAGGCTCTTAAGTGAATCAATATCCACCAGCACGACTTTCGGCTGCCAAAATGCGCCAATCATGTTTTTGCCCAGCGGATGGTTGACGCCGGTTTTCCCCCCGACAGAGGAGTCCACCTGGGAGAGCAGCGTGGTCGGTACCTGAATAAACGCCACACCACGCTGATAGGCAGCCGCCGCATAGCCGACCATATCGCCAATTACGCCGCCACCCAGCGCGACCAACGTACAGCGACGATTAAACCCGGCTTCCAACAGCGCATCCCAAATACGGCTGACATGCTCAATGGTTTTGTACTGCTCGCCATCGGGCAATACCACCGTGCGCACGTCTAAAGACGCTGATAAACCAGCACAGAATTTATCTAGATACAGCGGGGCAATAGACTCGTTGGTGACCACCATGACTTGCTGGCCTGCCAGGTACGGCGTCAACAGTTCGGGCTTGCCCAGAAGCCCCGTACCAATGTGGATCGGATAGCTGCGCTCGCCGAGCGCTACCTTAAGCGTACGCTGTACGCCGTCAACGTTGGTCATGGGGATACCTTGTTAGACGAATTTTCGGTTTCAAGTGGGTCGACCAGGCGCTTAACGCGGCGCAATATCTCGTTGACCACCGCGCGCGGGCTACGTCGGTCGGTGCGCACGGTGATATCGGAGGTGGCGCGATATAGCGGGTCGCGGGCAGCGAACATATCGTTCAACACCTGCTCTCGATTGGCGCACTGCAACAGCGGGCGGTTGCGGTCTTTGGCGGTGCGCCTGAGCTGCTGATCCACGGTGGTCAGCAAATACACTACCGTGCCGCGCTCACGCAGCGCGCGGCGGTTTTCCTCACGCAGCACTGCACCTCCGCCCGTTGCCACCACCACCGAGTGGCGCTGGGTCAGTTCGTCGATCATCTGAACTTCGCGCTGACGAAAACCCTGCTCACCTTCTACATCAAAAATCCACGGGATATCTGCCCCGCAACGCGCCTGGATGGCGTGGTCGCTATCAAAAAATTCGCGCGAAAGTTCGGCCGCCAATAGCCGACCAATCGTGCTTTTGCCAGCCCCCATGGGGCCAATTAGAAAAAGGTTGGGTAAATCCTGCATCAGCGAACCGTTAAGCCATCATCAAGAAGTCGGGGTGTAATAAAGACTAGTAACTCTACCTTTTCATTGCTCTCTTCGGTATAGCGAAACAGTCGACCTAGCAAAGGAATATCGCCTAACAGCGGTGTTTTGGCGATTTGACGCAGTTCTTCGGTGGTTAAAATACCGCCCAACACCACGGTTTGACCGTTATCGACCAGCACCTGGGTCTCGATTTCGTTGGTATCGATGGGTGGCTCACCACCAAATTCAGATTCCCGGAAACTGTCGTTACGAATCAACAGGTCCATGATAATACGGTTATCCGGCGTAATCTGCGGGGTTACCTCAAGCGATAGCTCGGCTTCCTTGAACTCGGTATCCGGATTGTCGTTGCCGTCTACGCTTTGGAAGGCCCGTTCCTCGCCCTGGCTGATGGTCGCGGTGCGTTGATTAGCGGTAATGATTTTGGGCTGTGAAATCGTCTGGCTTTTGCCCTCGCTTTCCAACGCGCGAAGCTCGAGGTCGAGCAGCACGTCGCCGGCCAGATAACCGAAACTGAACCCGGTGCCGGCATCGGACGTATCACCCAAGTCCACCGAGAGCCCGCCCCGCGCCCGGTTCAGCCCCTCGGGGTTGATATCGCGGCCTTCGAAATTGCCGTCACTACCCTCCTGAAAGCCGCGTGTGCTGGACGCGCCCCAGTTAATACCTAACTCCCGGGAGGCGGTATCCCGGGCAATCACAATACGCGCTTCGATCTGCACCTGGCGAACGGCAACATCCAAACGGTCCAGGGTACCCATGATTTCGCGCACCTGAGCAGGTGTGTCCTGAATCAGCAGCGTGTTGGTGCGCTGATCAACACTTACCCGCCCCCGCTCGGTGAGCAAACCGAAGCCGTCGCCGCCGCGCAGTAGTTCAGCCAGGTCTTCCGCACGAGCGTATTTCACTTCAACATACTCAGTAATCAGCGGCTCCAATGTTTCCTGCTGGTCGCGAGCTTCCAGTTCCTGGCGTTCCAGTTCAGCGAGCTCACCGGCTGGCGCCACCACAATCACGTTGCCTTTTTCACGACTGGAAAGCCCCTGGCTCTGTAGGATCAAATCCAGCGCCTGATCCCAGGGAACGTCGTTTAAGTTTAGGGTCACGCGCCCACTGACGCTATCGCTAGCCACCAGATTCAAGCCGGTAAAGTCGGCAAGTGTCGCCAATACAGCGCGCACTTCAATGTCCTGGAAGTTCAGGCTCAGCCGCTCGCCCGTGTAATCTTCATCTTGCTCCTCGCGGGCTTGCTGGGAATCCTGGCTAACGGGCTGAACTTCTACAGTCAGCTGATCTTCTGACTGCGACGACACCATGGCATAGGGACCATCCGTTGCCAGCACCAGCTCGCTACCCCCCTGCCCACGGCGTGGCGTAATGCGCGAGATAGGTGTGGCAAAGTCAGTCACATCGTAGACCTGATTAAGCGCGTCAGGCACATTGACCTCGCCCAGATCAACGACCACTTCATCGTTTCCGCCTTCGCGAACACGGGGGGTCACACTATCGCGGTCAAACGTCACGATTAAGCGTCCTGCACCATCTTCACCGCGCTGGAAATCGATATCTTCTACTTGTGGCCCCCCGGCCGTTTCAAGACCTTCGGCTGGGGCTTCATTTGGCTCGTTGGCGGCCGCGAGCGTTACCGTCAATCGATCCCCCGACACCGAAGAGCGAAACTCGCGGGGGGCGTCCAGATCCAGCACCAAGCGTGTGCGACCGCTGCCCTCCAACGCCGTAATTCCTTCAATGCCACCTTGATCAACACGCATTCGTCGCTCAGGCAGCCCGTTTTCCGCCCCGGCCAAGTCCAGAGCCAAACGCGGGGGATCAGTTAACGGATAGCCGTTGAGTTCGGGTACATCGCCGCTAAAGCGCAAATCCAGTGCCACGTCGCCGCGTTCTGTCTCACGCACATCCAGGTCGGTGAGCACCGAGGCTACTGCCCAACTGGGAAGTAACAACATTGCCAACAGCATGCTTTGCCGAAAACGGCTTACCAACGTGACTGCCATGGGTCTCCTTCCACTTGCTTAGGGGGCTGAGTGATCAGCGCCCACGATTTTTTTAGCGCTCATCGTCGATGGTGAGCGACGCCGGGCGTGCCTGCCAGCCGTTTTGCTGGGTGTAAATGCGTTCGCGAATATCAACTTCCTGGGACGAGATGCCGACAATGCGGCCATAGTCGGTGCCTATATAATTACCCTCTCCGACCGTTACCACTTCTCCCTCCGGCGTGGCAATCATCGCCACCTGCCGCCCGGTCATACGCAACGTACCCACCAGTTGAAGCTCGCTCAAGGAAAAACGCTCAAGCGGCTCGGAAGGCCGCTGTTGGTCAGGCGCGTCACCTCCCTCCGCTAGTACGTTAGGCACGCCGTCTTGTATCGACTCAGGCGGCAAAAAAGGACTGCGCGAATCGCTGTGTTGATAGCGTTGCGTAGGGTAAAGCGGCACATAAGGAATCACCATGGTCGCCTCACGGCTGGGCATTTGCCGGATATCGCTGAGGGTTGACTCCAATTGCTCAAGCGATGGATCGGCGCAGCCCGTCAGCAAGGCGAGCCCCGCCATCCATCCTCCGGTTAGCCATCGGCGTGGCAACGTCATGGGGCTTCCTCCCGGTCACGGTAGGTACGTGCCAACAAAGAAAGCCTTAGGGTGTCGCCACTGCCCTCTGCGGGTGCCAGTGTAAAATCGTGCTGGGTGACTAGCCGCGATAAAGAAGCGATATCAGCGGCAAACCGGGCAATTTGATGAAAGTCGCCGCGCACCTGGATATCCAGCGGTTGCTCAACATAATGCGGTTGGGTCACCGTAGGGCGCAATCGAATCGTTTCAATGGTCAGCCGGTTATCCACGGCGGCATCACTGATGCTGTCAATCAACGAAGGGATTTCCGCGTCGGTGGGTAGGATGGCACGCAGACGCGACATCTGATCTTCCAGCGTGGCAAGCTGCTCGCGCATTTTGGGCAGTTGAACGGCTTCACCCGCTTGACGACGATACTCGCTAAGCAAGCGCGTCTCCTGTTGCTGCGCACTCACAAGCGCCGCCCGTCGCTCGCCAATCACCCACCATTCCATCACCAACAGCGCCACCAGTAACGCAAGCACGCCGCACAATGCTTTAAGCAGCACCGGCCAGCCACCGGCTTCTTTAACATCCAGATCGCGCCAGTCGACAGCGCGTAGCTCTTGCCATTCATGCGCCCAGCGCGTTCGCTTCCACATCACGGCTGCTCCTCGGCGGGTGCAGACGCCGCCAACGACGGCTGTTGTACGTCAAAGCGAAACTGACGGCCGCTGCCTTCAGCATCGCTCTCGACTTCCGATAGCGAAGGCACGCCAAGCGCCTTACTATCGGCGACTCGGCGTAACTGGTCAGACACCTGTCGCTCGCTGGCCGCCAACCCCTCTACGCTTACCTGGGCGCCGCTGCGCGAGACCTGCTGGTAGACCACACCGCTGGCCACACTACCGGCTAGCGCATTAAACAATTCTACGGTGCTGGCCCGCTGCGTTTGCAGCGTTTGAAAGAGAACCAGTTGCTCACCGACCCGAAGGGCATCGGTTTTATAGCGCGACAAGTCGCCAATATCCTCGCCCAGTTCGCGCGCCTGCGATTCGATGAACGCATTGCGCTGCTGCTGGGTGGCCACGTGGGCGGCATAAAATTTAGCGATCCCCCAGCCCAGCGCCGCGCCGACCAGCAACATTATCAGGAGGAAGTAATAAAAACGCCGCGTACGCCGCTCACGCTGCTGATCCCGCCATGGGAGTAAGTTGATGGTGATACTCATCGGCCTATCCTCATGGCCAGACCGCCTGCGGTAAGCATTGCCGGGGCATCATTGGTTAACGCCTCGACATCCAATCGCTTATTGACGCCCATTGCTTGGAAAGGATTGGCGATGGTTACCGTCATGCCGCTATCTTCGGCGATACGTTCCGCCAAACCGGGAATCACGCTTGACCCACCCGCCAACACAATATGCTTGACCTCGTGCTGACGGCCCGCCGTGTAATAGAGCTGTAGTGAGCGTCCAACCTGCTGGACGACCGTTTCTAAAAACGGGTTGAGCACACTTGCGTGATAATCATCGGGCAAACCGCCACGTTTTTTGGCGAAGCCAGCTTCTTCCATACTTAACTGGTAACGGTCACGAATGGCATCGGTCAGCTGACGGCCACCAAACACGGTATCGCGGCTGTAAACAATGTGCCCACCGCGCACGACGTGAAAAGCGTTCATGTTGGCGCCGATATCCACCAAGCCGACGCAGGCCTCAGGGTCGTCTTGAACGTGTAGCTGGCGTCGCAACTCCTCAAACGAGCGCTCTACGGCGAAGGTCTCGACTTCTACCGCCGCAGGCTCCAACCCGGCACGCTCAAGGGTCTCGGTTAACTGGCTGACATCTTGCTGACGGCAGGCGACCAATACCACTTGCTGGCGGTCGCCATCAAACGGGGATGGGCCCAGGCACTCAAAATCAAACGCCACTTCATTGAACGGGAATGGAATATGTCGGTCTGATTCGGCGATAATCTGGGCTTCTATGTCGTCTTCGCTAAGCGAAAGCGGAAAGCTAAGCGTTTTGGTAATCGCCGCGCTTGCTGGCACCGCTACCGCCGCTTTACGCGTTGAGGGGTTGGCATGCTCTACCGCGCGGCTGAGTACATTGGCAACGTCGTCAATGTCCCGAATGCGCCGCTCCACGACAGCCCCTTCACGCAGCGGGCGCACCGCATAGCTTTCCACCTGATAGTTTTGATGAGCATATTTGAGTTCAAGCAGCTTGACGGTCGCCGACGTAATATCGACACCGATCAACCCGTTACGGGGTTTGAGTAAACGCATTATGGGTCCGGTATCGCCTGCCTATCGCGTTGGTCGAGGTTACATGATTTTAAGCCAAGTCACACTCAAACAGCATCATGGCACATCAACACTGGTGGCGGCCGCCTCGGCTTCCTATAATGGCAGCCAGTTGCGTGATACGGTCGTTTAGATACCGTCTCTTTTTTATTCATCCCATGGGTACTTTCCATTCATGACGTTTCTCCGCACCCTTATTGTGTCGCTGTTAGGCATCGTGGTATCGCTTGCCGGTGCCGTTATCCTCGCCGTGGTCGGCGCCGCTATCTATTTCGCCCCCGGTCTTCCAGACGTTCGTCAGCTGCAAAACTTTGAGCTGCACACCCCATTACGCATTCTGACCCGCGACGGGCTATTGATCGGCGAGTTTGGCGAAGAGCGGCGGATCGAAATTGACTTCGACGCAATTCCCGACGAGATGATTAACGCCCTGACCGCCGCCGAAGATGCCAATTATTTCGACCACCAAGGCGTAGACCCGCGCGGCCTGGCCCGTGCCTCGCTGGAATTGATGCAAAGTGGCGGGGCAATCCAGTCCGGTGGTTCCACCATTACCATGCAGGTGGCGCGTAACTATCTGCTGACGCTGGATCAAACCTTTACCCGCAAAATTCGCGAAATCCTGCTCGCTTTGCAGATGGAGCAATTGTTAAATAAAGAAGAAATTTTCGAACTCTATGTAAACAAAATATTTCTAGGTAACCGTGCGTATGGGATCGCCGCCGCGGCCGACACCTATTACGACAAACCCCTGGAGGAATTGACGCTGGCAGAAACCGCCATGATTGCCGGCCTGCCCAAAGCCCCTTCGGCGTTTAATCCCTTGGCCAATTCAGAGCGCTCGCTGATTCGTCGCAACTGGATTTTATTCCGCATGCGCGAACTGGGGCATATTGACGAAGATACCTATCGCGAGGCAGTTCAAGCGCCGGTCACAGCGCGCCGTCACTCAACCGAAACGGAAGTGGATGCATCTTACGTTGCCGAAATGGCCCGCCAATATGCTGTCGACCGCTTCGGCGACGATGCCTATACCGGTGGCTACCGCATTTACACCACCATCGACAGCGAGCTACAACCTTCGGCTCGCCGCGCCTTGGCGGATGGACTAATTGCTTACGACCGGCGCCACGGCTGGCGTGGACCAGAGGAGCGCGACATTGCCTCAAGCCTAGTGGAAGCTCAGGAGCAAACCGAGACCCAGGGGCTTGAAGAAGAACTTGCCGAGTCGCCGGAGATTCGCCAAACCGCTCGTCAGGCGGCCGAACGCAGCCAAACCGAAGTCGACGGTATCGAAGGCGATGTCAGCAACTGGATTCAGGTGCTTGATCGCACGCCGCGCTATGGCTTACTCCAACCAGCGATTGTCGTCGAAAGCAGTGGACAAGAGATGGACGTGCTGGTCGATGGGGAACTGCGCAGCATCCCTTGGGAAGGCTTAAACTGGGCGCGCCCCTTTCAATCGCCGCGCAGCCAAGGTGCCGAACCTAGTTCCGCAGAAGAAATTGCCACACGCGGCGATTTAATCCGTGTAGTGGAAAATGAAGAAGGCGAACTGCGCTTATCTCAACGCCCAGATGCCGAAGGTTCATTAGTCGCCCAGGACCCACGCACTGGCGCTATTCTGGCGCTGCAAGGTGGCTTTGACTTTAACGCTAGTAAGTTTAACCGCGCCGTTCAGGCTCAGCGCCAAGCCGGCTCTATTTTCAAACCGTTTATCTATCTCGCCGCACTTGAAGAAGGCGACATGAACGCCGCCAGCGTGGTTAACGATGCGCCGGTAGTGATGGATGATGGTAGCGATACCATGTGGCGCCCGGTTAATTCTAGCCTCGATTTCCAAGGCCCCACGCGGCTGCGCCCGGCGCTGGCACGCTCGCGCAACCTAGTCACCATCCGGGTACTACAAAGCATGGGGATTGACTACACCCTGGAATACTTACAAGGCTTTGGTTTCGCTGAAGGCCGTCTGCCACGTGGCTTAGCCCTAGCGCTTGGCAGTGCCAGTCTCACGCCGTTGGAAATGACCAATGCGTACTCTGTGCTCGCCAACGGCGGCTTCCAAGTATCTCCGTGGTTTATCGAGCGGGTTGCCCGGGAAGGCGGTGACGAGGAAGAAATTCTCGACGAAGCCACCCCACAAGTGGCTTGCCGTGAATGCGACGATGACCAGGAGACGGTAGAAATTGATGGCCGCGAATACCCCGTCGCGCCCCGCGTTGCCGACCCTGCTGCCTTGTACATTCTGCGCGATATGATGCGTGACGTTATTGAAAGCGGCACCGGGCGTGCGGCATTAAGCTTGGAGCGCGACGACATCGTCGGCAAAACCGGCACCACCAATAGCCAGCGTGATACCTGGTTTGCTGGCTTTAACGACAACCTGGTCACGACTATTTGGGTCGGTAAAGACAGCAACGAAACCATGGCCGAATACGGTGCCAATGCGGCGCTACCCATTTGGATTGACTTTATGGGTGAGGCATTAGAAGGAACGCCTTCGGCGATGCCCGAGCAGCCGGATACGGTGGTTAGCGCGAGGATTGATCCTGATAGTGGCCGCCGCTTGCGCGACGAACAATCCGGCGGCATTTCCGAGTTATTCCACGAGGATTATCTACCCGACTACCAAAACAGCCAGATTAGCCGTGAGCTGGAAGAAGAAAGCGGCTCTCAAGGCTCGGGTACGGCGGAATCCATTTTCTAACGTACAAGCCCCAAAGTAAAAGGCCTGGCAATATGCCAGGCCTTTTTTGTGCTTACGCTAATCCCTCAACTAGGCAACGGCAGATTCTCGCCTGCTCGCTAGCCAGTTGGCGATAATCGCCACGCTCATGACCACCACCCCGGCCGCTTCGGCCATCAGGTTGGGGTAGAACACGCCGATAATCGCGATGCTAATGGCGATTCGCGACAGCCAGCCCATTCGAGTGAATAGGTAACCCTCCAAGGCAGCGGCAAACGCTCCAAGCGCCAGCAGGGCAATCACCCCGTTCCAAATCACCAGCGGTACTGGCCCACCAACAATAATCTCCGGATTGAATACCATAAACAGCGGAATCAGATACAGGCCCTTGGCAAACTTCCAGGCCTGGAAGCTGGTTTCCATCGGTTTACTGCCGGCAATTGCTGCCCCCGCAAACCCGGCGAGGGCGACGGGGGGCGTCACGTTGGAATCCTGGGAATACCAGAACACCACCAGATGAGCGATCAACAGCGGAATGCCAAACTCTTCGGTCAGCGCGGGGCCAACCAGTACGATGAGTACGATATAGCTAGCGGTAACTGGCAGTCCCATGCCCAACACCAAGCTCGCCAGTAGCACCATGAGCAGCGCCAGCAGGATGTTGCCGCCGGAAAATGCCATCATCATCGAGGAGAATTTAAGCCCCAGGCCGGTAAGCCCGACGACGCCGACGATGATCCCCGCCACCGCGCAGGCCATGGAGACTGCCACCGCATTACGTGCGCCTAACTCGAGCCCTTCGACAAGCTTTCTAAGCCCGGCAGCCGAAACCTCCTTGATACGGTGCGCGGTCACTGCCTCGCCCTGTTTGGGGGCGATGAACATAAACCACACCGCATAACGCAGCACGGCAACCGCCACCATGGTGACCACCGCATAAAAACCTACGCGCATCGGCGACATGCTCATCGCCAACAGCCACACCAGCACCGCCAGCGGCAGCAAGAAATGCCAGCCATCGCGCATTACCTGGCGCATCTGCGGCAGCTCGCTTTTCGCCATGCCCTGCATGCCCTGCTTAAGCGCGATGATATGCACAAACAAGTACACCGTGGCGAAATACATGATCGCTGGCAAAATGCTGATTTTGACGATTTCCAAATACGGCGTATTGGTGTATTCGGCAATCAAGAACGCCCCGGCGCCCATTAACGGCGGCATGATTTGCCCACCGGTGGAAGCAGCAGCTTCAATCCCCCCCGCTTCCTTGGGTTTGTAGCCAAGCTTTTTCATCAACGGAATGGTAAACGCCCCCGTGGTCACCACGTTGGCAATCGCGCTACCTGAAATCGAGCCCATGCCCGCCGAGGCAAGTACAGCGGCTTTGGCCGGGCCGCCGCGCTGGCGGCCGGTGGCGGCGTAGGCCATGTCGATAAAAAACCTGCCCGCGCCGGTGCTTTCCAAAAAGGCACCAAACAGTACGAAAATAAAGATATAGGTCGCCGCAACCCCAAGCGGTAGCCCAAAAATACCTTCCTGGCCGAGATAAAGCTGCCCGGCGATTCGATCAAGACTATAGCCACGGTGATCTAAAATGCCCGGCATCCACTCCCCAAGCCAAGGCAACTCACCGCGCGGCCCAGCCATGGCATAGAGGATGGCGATCAACCCGATCACGGTCATGCTGAAACCAACCGCTCGACGGCTAGCTTCAAGTACCGTGACCGTGGCGATGCAGGCCACCAGGATATCGGTCTCCGACCAAAAACCCGCTCGGTTGATAATCTCGTCGAGATACAGCACCAGATAGCCGCCAGTGATCACCGCACCGGCAAAAAACACTGCATCGATCGCCCAGCTTAGAATGCCGCGCGGACGAGTGCCCCCGAAGACCGGAAACATTAAAAAGGCCAGCATCATGATCAATGCAAGGTGAATGCTACGCTGATAGAAAAGCCCCAACGGTTGTATGCCCGCTGAGAAAAGTTGGAACAGGGAAAGCCCCACCGCCACAATGGTGATGCACCAAAGTATCGCACGGGGCTGAATCACATTGCCGCCGGGCATGACAACCGGTGGTTGTTTGGATTCGTTCATGAAGTCCTCATCAGACGATGTCTTGCTTACTTGTTGTCCACGCCGGATAGCGCGGTTTCAGTCAACTGCAGGGTAACCCGCTCACCTGCAGCGCGACGGCTCAAGCTGAAGCTTTTCGCCTCCCCATCACGCTGCCATACCAGGCGATGGTCAACCGCGAGCGCCCCCACGCGCAAAGCGTACCGATTCCCCGGAACGGGTTCATCAATGCCTTCAATCCAATACCCCCCCTCTCCATCGGAAAGCTGTTCACCTCGGCCTTGGGTATGCCCCAGGCCAGCAGCAAAATCGGGTTGGTGACTGCGCTCTAATTCCATCACACCCGCGTGATTACGGTAACAATCCAATACCGCAAACTTCTTTACCGAGTGGTGCCATTGCAGGCACCAGCGCGCCCCTTCAGGCATCGCCGTTTGGAACAGTGGTTCGCCCTGCTCGTCGGTCACCAGCAGGTACGCAGACGCATTAGCCGGAGCTGAGGAAGACTCCGCTCCGGCTAATGGTGAGCAGGTTAGCCCCAGCACAAGCGCTGGGGCTAACCTCCCGATGGTGATCCAAGGCAGGCGTCGTCGTTGCAGATGCATGATGATCGCCCGCGCGTGGATTAGGGACGTAGACGATCCGGAATGTCGGCGTCAACTTCTTCGAAATAACGAATGGCACCTGGATGCAGCGGCACCGGTGTGGACTCCATGGTGAAATCAACGGTGGTGTCGTTGGCCGCCGGATGCACCGCGATCAGCTCATCGGTGTTTTCGAACAGCAGCTCGGTCAGCTGGTAGGCCAGATCCTCGTCCATATCTGAATTAACGACCAGAACGTTCGGAATGCCGATGGTTTGCACCGCTTCGTCCATGCCTTCGTAGAGGCCTTCTTCCAGCTCGTAAGGAGCAAAGACTTCCTCTTCTTCCTGAGCGTTCTCAATTTCTTCGTCGCTCAAACCAATCAGACGGATATCCCGCGTGGTGGCCAGGTTCATGATGGAACTGGTGGGCGGGCCAACGCTCCAGAAGCCGGCGTCGATGTCGCCATCGCGAATGGCGTCAGCGGTTTCGTTGAAGTTAAGGCGCTGGGGCGTGAAGTCGTCGTAACTCATGCCGTTGGCTTCTAATAGCGCGCGAGCGTTCAGCTCGGTGCCGCTACCCGGAGCGCCTACCGAGACGCGTTTGCCTTCCAGGTCCGACAGCGACTCAATGTCCGAGTCGGCCAGGGTGACCAGTTGCACGGCGTTGGGGTAAACCGAGGCAAGCGCACGAGTATTTTCGACCTGACGACCTTCGAAATCGCCCGAACCTTCATAGGCTTGGTAAGCGGTATCGGCCAGCACCAGCGCTAAATCGGCTTCGCCGCGCATGATCAGACCCATATTTTCCACTGAGGCACCGGTGACTTCTGCCGTCGCCTGAGCGCCTTCGATGTGCTCGTTAATCATTTCGGCAAAACCGCCGCCGATGGGGTAATACACACCACCGGTTCCACCCGTGGCGATAGCAAGCTGTTGGGCGCTAGCAGGCAATGCCACCGCCAGTAGGGAAGCAGCAGCAGCTGTAGATAGAGTTCGCATATGCGTTTCCTCCGTCCTGTTTGGACTTATAGGTATGGTTGACGATTAGGAGGTGATTCATCCAACTTCCGTTCCAATGGAAGCAGTGACAAAGAAATTAGCACGCATTCGCCGTTAGATGCCAATAACTTGACGTTAACGCTCACTAAACCCTGGCCATTTTGCCAAGCTTAACAGTGCGCCGAGATGCGTTTATTCCGCAATGCTTATATGATCCTGGGCTAACATTTCTGGCGAGGAGTCTGCCCCATGTCATATTTTCAACGCCCCGCTAATGAGGAACGCGCATGATGCTTTGGGAGGCCGCCGCGCTGGTAGGCATTGGTATTATTGCCGGGTTTATTAATGTGCTCTCAGCGGGCGGCTCGATGCTGGCGCTGCCGCTTTTGATGTTCCTCGGTTTACCCACCCAGGTGGCAAACGGCACAAATCGCGTCGCCATCGTACTGCAAAGCGTTTCCGCAATTGGTAGCTTCATGCGCGCCGGCGCCTCGCATCTCGCGCTGAGCCTGCGCCTCTCGGTGCCCGCTGTGGTTGGCTCGCTGGTAGGTGCCTGGCTGGCGCTACAAGTCAGCGATGCCTTGTTTGAAGCTATATTGATCGCTGTCATGGCGGGCTCCGCGCTGGTCATGGTGCTGCCGCAGCCCGCGCTGGATACTCGGCCACTTACTGCCGAACGGCTAACACCGATGATCTACCTCGCCATGTTCGTGATCGGCGTGTACGGCGGTTTTATTCAAGTCGGTGTGGGCGTGCTGTTTATCATCGTGCTGTACCGTATGCTGAAAATCGACCTCGCCCAGGTCAATGTTTTCAAAGTTCTGATCATTCTCGTTTACAGCCTTCCGGCGCTGGCAATGTTTATGTGGTTCGATCAAGTACGCTGGAGTTATGGGCTGCTGCTGGCACTGGGCAGCATGATTGGCGCCTGGCTGGCGGTTAAGGTCAACATGAGCCCCCGCGGCGCTATGTGGATCAAATACCTCACGCTGGCAATGATCGTCGCGATCTTGCTGCGCCTGCTAATCGGCTAGGCGGCCACGGCGTCATTAGTCCATCAGCAGTGCCTGTACCTGCTTCACAATATGCGCCCCGATCGGCAACGCTGACGTAGCCGCGGGTGATGGCGCGTTACCCACGTTGAGCGTGCGCCGGGTGTTAACGAATAGAAAGTCGTCCACCAGTTTACCGTCACGGGATACCGCCTGGGCCCGCACACCTGCCGGATAAGGCAGTAGATCCTCGGCAGTGAGGCTCGGGCAGTACTTGCGTACCAGTGCCAGATAGCCGCGTTTATAAAGCGAATTTTTCATTTCAATAAGCCCCGGCCGTAGATGTCTACCCAAGACTTTTAAAATGCCCGGATGGGTCAACATCTGACCCATATCGATCAGCGACACATCCCGCTTACGATAGCCTTCACGCTTTAATGCCAGTACTGCGTTGGGCCCCACGGTCACGCTGCCGTCGATCATGCGGGTCAAATGCACGCCCAAAAATGGCATTGCCGGATCGGGTATGGGGTAGATCAGGTGGTTCACAATCTGGTTATGGTGCTTGGGCAGTTGATAATACTCGCCACGGAACGGACAAATCGTAAAGTCGGGTTTTTGCCCCAACATGCGGATCACCTTGTCCGCCATTAACCCTGAGCACGACACCAGGTAGCGGCTGGTCAGGGTATCGCGGGTGGTGGTCACCACCACCTCTTGGCGGCGCTCCTCCAGCGCTGTCACCTCCGCCTCATAGCGGATTTCTCCACCCAGACGCTCGAAGGTTGCGGCCATGGCACGAGTCACTTCGGCGTAATCAACAATGCCGCTGGAGGGCACATGGATACCCGCCACCCCTGTAATATTAGGCTCTCTTTCGCGCAGTGCATCGGCGTCCAACCACTCACGCTGCAGACCGTTAGCCGCCGTACGCTCCCATAGCGCCTCCATGCGCTGCTTTTCGACATCGTTCGTCGCCACCAGCAGCTTGCCGCAGATATTGTAGGCAATGCCGTGCTCGTCACAAAACTCACGGGTAGCGCGGTTACCCTCGAGACAAAATTTAGCCTTCAAGCTCCCCGGCGTGTAATACACCCCAGCGTGAATAACGCCGCTGTTATGACCCGTTTGGTGTTGCGCGAGGGTCTTTTCTTTCTCGAGCACCAACAGACGTTTATCCGGGTAGCGCTGCTGAAGTTGCATCGCCGTGGACATACCCAGGATGCCACCGCCGATAATGATAAAATCCCACATCAATCTCTTCCTCTAGGCCAAATTAATAACATTTGTTGATAATAGCCGTTATTCTTTGGATACCGATATAATCCAGCCGTCACCAGGGAGCTACTACGCCATGGAGCCAGACGCGCCGCGTCAGAATCTCGCCATTCGCGCCTACCGGGAGCTTAAGCACGATATTATCCGTGGCCGCTTCGCGCCGGAACAGAAGCTGCTGATGAGCCGCCTTAAAGACTACTATGGCGTAAGCACGGGGCCGCTACGCGAAGCACTATCCCAGCTGGTGGCTGACCGTTTAGTGGTCGCCATCAGCCAGCGGGGCTACCGTGTTGCGCCCATGTCGCTTGCCGAACTCAACGACATTTACGATGCCCGAGCCCAGCTTGAAGGGCTCATTCTGCGGCTGGCCATCGAGCGCGGCGACGATGATTGGGAAGCCTCGGTAGTGGCAACCGCACACCGGCTAGCCAAAGTCACCGATATTAGCTCACCGGATGAGTTGCTTGACGGCTGGGACCTGCGCCATAAGGCGTTTCATACTGCCATCGCCAGCGGCTGTAATTCGCCGCACTTGCTGCAAATGCGCGATACCTTATTCAATCAGGTAGAGCGTTACCGCCATTTGTGGCTTCAAGAAACCGTGATGTCTCCCTCAGCCCTTGAGCAAAAGCGCCAAGAGCATGCAGCGCTGGTCGACGTTATCTTAGCGCGGGACACAGATCGAGCCGCCACCTTAATGCGCGACCATTTAATGACCCCCGTCCCCATCATTACAAGGGTCTTACAGTCTCGAGGCATTAAATAAATTCTGCGTTTCAAAAAAATGTAGATATTTTTAACGAACGGCGATACATTGTTTGCAGCGTATACATCGACTGCCACGTTATTGCCGTGGTCGCTTGCGGGCGTCTGCGGGACTGCACCAAGGAGTTCAGCCATGACCCACTTCAATTGGGATGACCCGCTGCTGCTGGAACACCAGTTAAGCGACGAAGAACGCCAAATTCGCGACGCCGCCCACGACTACTGCCAGGAAAATCTTCAACCACGGGTGCTTAGCGCCTTTCGCGAAGAGCGCTTTGATCGCGAGATCATGAGCGAAATGGGCGAGCTTGGCCTACTCGGCGCCACCGTTTCCCCCGACTACGGCGGCGCCGGCGTCAATCACGTCGCCTACGGTCTGATTGCCCGTGAAGTGGAGCGGGTCGATTCTGGCTACCGTTCCGCCATGAGCGTGCAGTCGTCACTGGTGATGTATCCCATTGAGGCTTACGGCTCCGAAGCACAAAAGCACAAATACCTGCCCAAGCTGGCCAGCGGTGAGATGGTCGGCTGCTTTGGTTTGACCGAGCCAGATCACGGTTCTGACCCCGGCGGCATGATCACCCGCGCGGAAAAAGTCGACGGCGGCTACCGCCTGACCGGCGCCAAGATGTGGATCACCAACAGTCCAATTGCCGACATCGCCGTGGTCTGGGCCAAGTCGGCGGCGCACGATAACCAGATTAAAGGCTTCATTGTGGAGCGCGGCACCGAAGGCTTCACCACCCCGAAGATCGAAGGCAAAGTCTCGCTGCGAGCGTCGATTACCGGCGAGATCGTGCTTGAGAATGCCTTTGTTCCAGAAGACAACCTGCTTCCCAACGTCAGCGGTTTGAAAGGCCCGTTTGGCTGCCTGAACAAGGCCCGCTACGGGATTGCCTGGGGCGTGATGGGCACCGCGGAATTCTGCTGGCACGCCGCCCGCCAATATACCCTGGACCGCAAGCAATTCGGTCGTCCGCTGGCCGCCAATCAGCTCATCCAGAAAAAACTCGCCGACATGCAAACCGAGATCACGCTTGGCCTGCAAGCCGCGCTACAGGTGGGCCGTCTGATGGATAGCGGCAACTGGTCGCCGGAAATGGTCTCGCTAATCAAGCGCAACAACTGCGGCAAGGCATTGGATATCGCCCGTCAATCCCGCGATATGCACGGCGGCAACGGCGTTTCCGACGAATACGGCGTTATCCGTCACATGGTGAACCTAGAATCGGTCAACACCTACGAAGGCACCCACGACGTGCATGCGCTGATCCTGGGGCGCGCCCAGACCGGCATTCAAGCGTTTTTCTAAGCGGCAAGAAGGACTCTTTATGAGCACATCTCCCAAACCGCTGGCAGGCATTAAAGTACTCGATATTTCCCGGGTGCTGGCAGGCCCGTGGTGCGGGCAAATGCTCGCCGATATGGGCGCGGATGTTATCAAGGTGGAACGCCCCGGCTGCGGCGACGACACCCGCCACTGGGGACCGCCGTGGCTGTCGGGCAGCAAAGAGTCTGCCTACTACTTGTGCGCCAACCGCGGCAAGCGCTCGGTCACGGTAGACATGGCCAAACCCGAAGGCCAGGCCCTCATCAAACAGATGGCGGCAGACACCGACGTGGTGATTGAGAACTTCAAGGTCGGCGGTCTCAAAAAGTACGGCTTGGATTACTCAAGCCTCAAAGCCCTAAATCCCGGCCTTGTCTATTGCTCCATTACCGGCTTTGGCCAGGAAAGCCCCTACGCCCATCGCGCCGGTTACGACTTTATGATCCAAGCCATGGGCGGGATTATGAGCATTACCGGCAAGCCTGACGATGAGCCGGGTGGCGGCCCGGTCAAAAGCGGCGTGGCCTTTACCGATATTTTCACTGGCCTTTACGCCGCCAACGCCGTGCTGGCGGCACTTTATCAGCGCCGCGATACGGGTATTGGCTGCCATATCGATATGGCGTTGATGGACGTTCAGGTGGGCGTGCTCGCCAATCAGGCACTCAACTATTTAACCTCCGGCAATGTCCCGCAGCGACTGGGCAACGCGCACCCCAACATCGTGCCTTACCAGGCGTTTGCTACCCAGGACGGCCACATGATCGTCGCCGTGGGTAACGACGACCAGTTCAAGCGCTTCTGCCAGGTGCTCTCGCTAAGCGCTGTAGCCGACGACGCACGCTTTGCCACCAACGGCGCGCGGGTGCAACACCGCGATCAACTGGTGCCGGTACTCGAAGCGGCGCTTGCCCAACGCGCTACCGACGACTGGCTGGCAGCGTTTGAAGCGGTAGGTGTTCCCAGCGGCCCCATCAACACGCTGGACCGTGTATTCGATGATGCACACGTCAAAGCGCGCGGACTAAAGCAGACGTTGCCGCACATTCAGGCGGGCCAGGTCGACCTGGTCGCTAACCCGATTCGCATGAACGGCGAATCCATCAGCGCCAGCACAGCACCGCCCTATCTCGGTGAGCACACTGACGATGTGTTGACCGGTATTGGCATTACGCCTGAACAACGTCATGCCCTACGCGATGCGGGCATTATCTGAATCCGAGCTGCTTCCACCAAATGCCTGTTGTACTGCATCAAGCGCCCAATCGGGCGCTTTTGGTCTTGATATCATTACACACCAAAAAGCTATACAATGAATATACAGAACCCTGGCGGTCATTTAATATATTTATACAGCCAACCTGCTACTGTGTGTTTAGGTCCGTAAAGTGGCGCTTGTATCGGTATTGTCGAGCGCAGGATACTGGGAGATACAATGAGTCAGTGCGCACGCGTAAATGGAACCTGCAAACGCTGCGAAGGCGAGCTTCCCTTCGAATTCACGATGGCATTCCAGCCCATTGTGGATATCTCGCTTGCCAAAATTTTCGCCTATGAGGCCCTCGTGCGTGGACCGCAAGGTGAGTCTGCCTGGAGTGTGATTTCCCAGGTGACCGATGAACTAATGTATCGCTTCGACCAAGCCTGCCGGGTAAAAGCGATTGAAATGGCCAGCGCACTGGACATGCATACGCCCCTGTCGATCAATTTCCTGCCCAATGCGGTCTACGAGCCCGAAGCGTGTATCCAGGCGACTCTTGACGTCTCCCGTCGGGTCGGCTGGCCAATCAATCAGCTGATTTTTGAAATTACCGAAACTGAGCGCGTTCGTGACCGCCAGCACTTATGCAATATTATCGATGCCTACCGCTCAATGGGGTTCACCACCGCGTTGGATGACTTTGGCAATGGCTACGCCAATCTGGATCTGCTAACAGAGCTCGCCCCCGATAAAATCAAGATTGACCGCGAGCTGGTGATTGACTGCGACCATCATCCTCGTCGTCAGGCGCTGCTTCGCTCGGTCATTCAACTGGCGGCAGAACTGGACATTAAGCTGATCGCCGAAGGCGTTGAGACTCACGCAGAAGCACTGTGGCTCGCGCGTGAAGGCATTCCTTGCCAACAGGGGTTCTACTTCGCGCGACCGGCCATTAACGCTCTTGCTCAGAGCAATGGTTTAACCCAGCGCCTGAAGGCCCTCCGTGATGAATCACAGCAGGTCAGTGGAGAAGTCCCTGATGATTAGTAACGCCGATCCATCGATTCATCAGCTCCTTGACCGCACAAAGCGCAATACTGAAAACGTCATCAAGGCGGCACCGCTAGGTATTTGCATCACCGATCCAAATGGCTATTTCGAGATGGTCAACCCAGCCTACTGCGATTTTTACGGTTACACCGAAGAAGAATTATTGGGTCAGCCTTTCACTATGGTGTTTCCAGAAGTCCACCGCGACAAAATGCGCGCGTTGCACGACGCCTTTCTTGCGGGCAACCAGCCCCATGAACTTCGCCAGGAACTGGAAGTGCGTCGCAAAAATGGCGAGGTTCGCAATATCATTACCGAAGCTGCACGCCTTGAAGGCGCTGATGGGCAAATGCGAAAAGCCACCTTTATTGTCGATATCACCCAGCGAAAACGGCTGGAGGAACGCCTGCAGCATGCTAATCAGCGCCTGCACTACCTCGCCCACCACGACGAACTCACCGGGCTGTTGAACCGCCGGGCTGGCTTACAGCGCCTGGAGCAGGAGCTAAGCCGAAGTTCGCGCTACCGCAACCCACTGAGCGTAGCGATGTTTGATCTGGATAATTTCAAGGCGATTAACGATAGCTACGGCCACAGTGTGGGCGACGATATACTTCAAGCAGTGACGGCTAAAGTGAACGAAATACTGCGTGAGACCGACGTTCTGATACGCTTGGGCGGCGAGGAATTTTTGGTCATCATGCCTGAAGTGGATGCCGATAATGCACAGCAGGCCATGGAGCGTGTGCGAAGTGCTGTTGCCCAGACATCGTTTACCCAACTGGCCTTGGCGGTTACGCTCTCCGCAGGAGTGGCAGGTTACGTTGAAGCCTCTACGACCCGGTTACTTGATCATGCCGATAAAGCTATGTATCAAGCTAAGCAGTCGGGTCGCAATCGCGTAGTGGTCGCTTCATCCATGTAATCCTGCCTGTTGAGCACTATGCTGAAGCCTACCCCCATCAACCCAGGAGTTGAGCTATGAGCAATGCCGAGCTAAACGAGTTAAAAAAGAAATACGTCGCCGCCGGTGCCGCGAGCCCCGCCACCGCCTTTGCCGCACGCGCTGAAAATGCCGAGGTGTGGGACGCCGATGGTAATCGCTTTATCGATTTTGCCGGCGGCATTGGTGTACTTAACGTCGGCCACCGCCACCCCAAAGTGGTCGCCGCGGTTAAAGCCCAGCTCGACAAAGTGATGCACACCTGCCAAACGGTGATGCCCTATGAAGGCTATGTAAAAGTCGCCGAGAAACTGAGCCACATTGTGCCGGTGCGCGGCCACGCCAAGGTGATGCTGGCCAACTCGGGCGCCGAGGCGCTTGAAAACGCAGTCAAGATTGCCCGTGCCGCCACTGGGCGTTCCAACATAATCTGCTTTGACGGCGGCTATCATGGCCGCACCTTCTATACCATGGCCATGAACGGCAAGGTCGCGCCTTACCAAAATGACTTTGGCCCGATGCCGGGCACGGTATTCCGCGCGCCCTACCCAGTGCCGTATCACGGTGTGAGCGAAGACGAAGCCATCCGCGGTTTGAAAATGGCGCTGAAAACCGACGCCAACCCCAACGATACCGCGGCGATTATTCTGGAGCCGGTCCTCGGTGAAGGCGGTTTCTACCCAGCCCCCAAAAGCTTCCTCGAGAAAATCCGCGCCATCTGCGATGAGCACGGCATTCTGATGATCGTCGACGAAGTGCAGTCGGGCTTTGGCCGCACTGGCAAGATGTTTGCCATAGAGCACAGCGGCGTTGAGCCGGACATGATGACCATGGCCAAGAGCATGGCCGATGGCATGCCGATTTCTGCCATCGTGGGTACCGACAAGATCATGGACGCGTCTGGCCCCAACTCATTGGGCGGCACCTACACTGGTAGTCCGACCGCCTGTGCAGCCGCCCTTGCGGTGATGGAGGTGTTCGAGGAAGAGAACATTCTCGAGAAAAGTCAGGCGCTAGGCGACAACTTGGCCACCCGCTTTAAGAACTGGCAAGGCAAGTTTGATTGCATCGATAACATCCGTAACATGGGGGCAATGGCCGCGTTTGAACTGGTATCCGACAAAGCCAACCATACTCCCAATGCGGAACTTGCTGCCAAGCTTTGCGGCAAAGCACGCGAAGAAGGGCTAATTCTGCTTTCCTGCGGCATGTACGGCAACACGATTCGCTTCCTGATGCCGGTCACTATCGAAGACGACGTGCTCAATGAAGGACTGGATATTATCGAGTCCTGCCTGGATTCGCTGGTGTAAGCGTTAGCTTTATATCGAACCAAAACGCCGCCCAATGAGGCGGCGTTTTTTGTGCTTTCATTAGCGAGGCCGGCGGTCGCCTTCCAGGTAATTCACCGAAAACACCGCTTTGCCGTGGGTCTCAAACGACCACTTCATGACATCGCTCAGCGCTTCCATTACCTCATCGAATTCGCCAAATACCTGCGTGCTCATGCGGTTCGGGTGTACTTCCAGGCCTGTCGCTTCCAGGCGCTTTACTACCTCTTTCACCGCTGGTTTGAAATCATCGGCCAGCGGGTAATAACTAAGCTGTACGGAAAGGTACATAACGCCTCCTTACGCTGTCTGTGAGGTTGTGCTGCGTGGCGCCATTCGCTGCCAGGCAGCCACAATCGCGCCACGGGTTTCGTCGGGGTGCTCCATGGGGAACATGTGCGTGCCGGGAACGCTGCTCACCTCAACGCCGTGGCGCTTCAGGCGCTGAATGCGCGACGCCGTCAACAAATGTGACTCCTCCCCCGCCACGACCTCTAAGGGTACGCCCACCCGACGCGGCAAACGGGTTAAGTGATCGGGCAAATGACGGAAAATCTCCACCTCGATCCGCGGATCAAACGTAAGCTCAGCGCTACCGTCTGACAATACCTTTGTTCCTGCTTCAATGTAGTCGTTGAGCGCCTCAGGGGTAAAGCGACGAAACAACCCACGGCGTTGCAGCGTGTTCGCCATTGCCTCTCGGCTCGGCCAAATGGTCCGCCGACCCAGGGTTTTACCGGCAGGCGTCACTCGGTCGACAAAGCCAAAACGTTTAGCGGCCTTCATCGCCCAGGCATCACGCCCCAGCATCAGCGGCGGGTCGAGCATGATCACGCCACAGAAGCGCTCGGGCTGTTTATCGGCGGCCATGGCCATCAAGGTCCCACCCAGTGAATGCCCAACGCCCAATAGCGGCGTGTCACTCTCGGGCAAATAGCTCAGCAGCTCATCCACCAGGTTGCCCCAGTTGTGGTTAACGGGGTAATCCGGATGGTGGCCCAGGCGGTCCAGCGGATGCAGATCAAAGGACTCGGCCAGTGGCGCCAGCAAGCTGCGATAGCTTAACCCTGGAAAGCCATTGGCATGGGCAAACACTAAACGTGGGCGTAATGCGGTATCAGCAGACATAGCGGGGCTCGTGGTTAAGTCGATAATTCAGCGATGACGAAGCCATCTATCATACATCTGTTTTAATGCACGCCTGAAAGAGCGTCAATCAACATACGTCTTAACCGGCTAATTAAAATAGCGACAGTTGCTGTTCCTGGCTGTTTTCCGCCAACCGGTAACCCACGCCCAACAGGCGCACGGGCCGCTCGCCCCGTGCCCAGCCGACGTTAAGCAACGTTTCAAACTGTTCAAGGTTAGGAGCCGGGTCGGCATGCTCAACGGTGGTTTGAGTAAAGTCGTTGAACTTCACTTTGACGATCAGCCCACGCACTGCCAGGGGCGGATCAAGCCTTGCGTAGCGGCGCTCCAGATCTTCAATCAAGGCTGGCAACTCACGGCGGCAGGCCTCAAGGTTAGGCAAATCCTGGGCGTAGGTTTGCTCGGTGCTAACTGATTTACGCTCGCGGTGGGTTTTCACCGGGCGTTCATCGCGCCCCCAGCTAAGTTCATGCAGCCGCCGCCCGAAACGGCCAAAGTGTTCGACCAGTTCCGTGAGCGAGCGGGCACGTAAATCGGTGCAGGTATGAATATTAAGCCCTGCCATTTTCTCCGCCGTACGCGGGCCAACGCCGTGAATCTTTTTCACCGGCAACTGCTGCACGAAAGTATCCACCTCATCCGGCGTGATGACACACAGGCCGTCGGGCTTGTTCCAGTCGCTGGCGATTTTGGCCAGAAACTTATTGGGCGCGACCCCCGCCGAGACGGTAATGCCTATCTCGCGGCTGACCCGCTCACGGATCGCTTCGGCCATTAGCGTCGCACTACCGTGATGCAGCGTCACCTCTGAGACATCCAGAAACGCCTCATCCAGGGAGAGCGGCTCGATAAGTTCAGTCACCTCGCGGTAGATGGCAAATACCTGCCGGGCCACCGCTTTGTATTTGGCCATATCGCCACGAATCAACGTCAAATGCGGGCAGCGTTTGAGCGCCTGAGCCATGGGCATCGCCGAGTGAATGCCGTACTCACGAGCGGGATAGTTGCAGGTGGCGACCACCCCACGCTGTTCGACACTGCCGCCTATCGCAATAGGAATATCGCGCAACGCCGGGTTATCGCGCATCTCCACCGCCGCGAAAAAACAGTCACAGTCGCAGTGAATGATCTTGCGCACTGGCCACCTTTATATACTGTAAAAAATCACAGTTTATCACAGCATCAGGTACCGCAGAACGTCCGCAGCACCTGCTCGTTTTCTGTTGCCGGTGCCGCTAAACGGCGCGCTTCAACAGAGTCATCAAACGGTTGGGTTACGACCGCCAGTAGCGTACGGAATGGCGTAAAGTCGCCCTCGTAAGCGGCATCGATGGCTTCTTGAACGCGATGGTTGCGCGGGATAATGATTGGGTTGGCGCGCTGCATAGCGGCTAGGCGGTCGGCGTTTTGACTCGCTGCCTGCGCCGCTTGCCACTGGCTTAACCACTTGCCTAGCCCATCGGGGTTTTCCGTTAGTGCCAAAAGCGCCTCGCGGTGATTGTCACTCGAGGACGCCGCGTATTGGGTCAGCGCATCAAAGGTGGCGGTCAGGTCCATCCGGCCCTGGTGCATCTGGCTTTCCAGCCCTTCCATCAATGCATCAGCTTGTTCGCTTCCCGCTTCAAGGCCGAGCTTATCGGCATGCAAGCGGCGCTGTGTGGCATTAAACAGCGTATCGAAATGGCGGATGGCATCGGTGGCTTTTTCGACCAGCGCGTCACCCTCCCCCTGGATCAGCGGCAGCAGCGTTTCGGCAAAGCGCGCCAGGTTCCACTGGGCAATTGCTGGTTGATTGGCAAATGCATAGCGGCGCCCTTGATCGATGGAGCTATACACCTTTTGCGGATCGAACTGCTCCATAAAGGCGCATGGGCCGTAGTCGATGGTTTCCCCCGCAATGCTGCAGTTATCGGTATTCATCACCCCATGAATAAAGCCGACGCTCAGCCAGCGGGCAATCAATTCCGCCTGGCGAGCGACCACGGCTTCCAGCAGCGCGAGGTAAGGGTCCTCCGCCGAGGCAGCATCCGGGTAGTGGCGTTCAATCACATGATCAGCGAGGGCCTTTAGCGCCGCTTCATCCTGGCGGGCGGCGATAAATTGAAACGTCCCTACCCGGATATGGCTGCTGGCGACCCGGGTGAACACCGCGCCGGGCTCGGGCAACTGGCGCACTACACGCTCGCCGGTGGTAACCGCCGCCAACGCACGGGTGGTGGGGATACCCACGGCGGCCATGTATTCGCTAACCAGGTATTCACGCAGCACTGGCCCCAAGGGCGAGCGTCCATCGCCGCCGCGGGAAAACGGCGTACGTCCGCTGCCTTTTAGCTGCACATCGCGGCGTTTGCCGTGCTGGTCGACGACTTCACCAAGCAGCAGCGCCCGGCCATCACCCAGTTGGGGCACAAAGTTGCCGAACTGGTGGCCCGCGTACCCCAGGGCTCCCGGCTTGGCACCGGGCAGTAATTGGTTACCGCTGAACCATTCGGCAAGCGTGGTGGCCTCTGGGATGTCCTGGGCGCCCAGCTCGTGGGCGAGCGGCGCGTTAAAGGCAACCAGCTCAGGGCGCTCAACCGGCGTTGCCTGGCTGGCGACCCAGAGAGGTTCTGGTAAGGTGGCGTAGCGATGTTCAAATGACAGCACGACTAACTCCGCGTCTATTGGCTGTGGACTGCTAATACCCTAGCATTTTACTCAAGTAAACGCCGAGACAAAGCTTCCCAAGCAAACCAGGTGTTGCACTTGATCCAGGAAGCGTGTCCATTGCTTACCGGGGATAATAATCTGCGCGCCCTTGCTGGGCTTGAGGGTGTTGATATAAGAGGCACACTAGCGCTCACGCAGACAGCGTACCGCCTCCTCCAGCACCGGCGTTAACGGCGCACGCCACTGGTGGGTGAGCAGCGCGTCGGCGCGGGTGACGCCTAACGACAGCGACGCCACCGGCAAGCCCATGGCATGGGCCTCGCGGCAAAATCGATAACCCGAATAGACCATCAACGAGGTTCCCACGGCCAGCACCGCCTCGGCGCTTTGCAAGCCTGCCTGAGCGGCGAGCCGTCTTGCTGGGGGAACAACGTCGCCGTAATACACCACGTCCGGCTTGAGGATGCCGTCGCACCGCGGGCAGTCGAATATCTTGAAAGATGAAAAATCGGCTTCCAGGTCGGCGTCACCATCCGGGGCATGGCCCGCATCCAGGGCGGCAAAACGTGGGTTCAGCTGCGCCATTTCGCTGTGCATGGCGTGGCGCATCATGTGATATCCGCAGTCCATACAGCTGACCGTATCGGCCCGGCCGTGCAGGTCGATCACTCGTTTAGACCCCGCCCGCTGATGCAGGCGGTCCACGTTTTGGGTAACCAATAGCTGTACGTAGCCCATGCTCTCAAGCGCCGCTAGCGCCCGATGGGCACCGCTGATCTGCGCCTCGCGCAGCGCCTTAAAGCCCACCAGCGCCCGCGCCCAGTAGCGCTTGCGCACCGCATGAGACGCCATGAAGTCGCCGTGCTGCACAGGGGGCGAGCGTTTCCACTGGCCTTGTGCATCGCGATAGTCGGGGATACCGCTGTCGGTGCTGACGCCCGCGCCGGTGAGTATCCAAAGCTTTGGGTAGCGCGTAATGAAAGCGGCCAGTTCCTCGCCTGCCTGGGCTACGCTATTGGTAATTTCCACTGCCTGCGTCAAATGTTCACCTCTAGGCAATTTCGCTCTCGCTAGACGATACTGTATGACAACGACGGCGCCTACTATGTGCCAGGCATTTTATCCGAGGAGCAACGTATGCAAGAGTCTAATCAAGGGACGATGCAGCATCATCATGATGTGATTATTGTCGGCGGCGGCATGGTCGGGGCCGCGTTGGCGGCCCGCCTGGGCAATGCAGGCAAATCGGTCGGGCTCGTTGAGCAAGGCGATGCACCAGCAAAGCCCGAAGGCGACTACGACCTGCGCATCTCATCGCTCAATGCGCGATCATTGGCGTTTATCAACGCCAGCGGCACGCAACTGCCCGAAGAGCGCAGTTGCCCCTTCCGGCATATCGATGTGGCCAATCAGGATGGCACCGGCCATTCGCTGTTTTCCGCGGCCGACAGTGGCATGGACGACTTCGGTATTTTCGTTGAAAACCGCACGCTGCAGTACGCGCTTTGGCAGCGCTTGGCCGAGCTCCCCGGCGTCACCTGCTATACCCAGTGCGCACCGCTGAGCACCCTGGCCACGGGCAATGCGCGCATGCTTGAGCTGGATAACGGCCAGACGCTAACCGCCGCGCTGATCGTCGGCGCCGACGGCGCAAGCTCCACGTTACGCGAGCTAGCCAGCATTGGCGTGACTCATTACGACTACCATCAGCGGGCGATGATCATTAACGTGGAAACCGAACTGCCCCAGCAGGACGTAAGCTGGCAGGTGTTTACCCCCACCGGCCCGCTGGCCATGCTACCGTTGCCCGGGCAGCGGGCGTCGCTTGTGTGGTACGACAACGACGAGGCCACCAAAGCGCGGGAGCTGCTGGACGATGAGGCGCTCAAAACAGCCATTGAAGACGCCTTCCCCGAACGACTGGGCAAGCTTACCCGCGTCGTGGCACGCGCCAGCTTCCCCATCAAGCGCCAGCACGCCAAACGCTATATCGGTAAACGTCTGGCGCTGATTGGCGACGCCGCCCACGTGGTGCACCCGCTGGCGGGGCAGGGGCTGAACATCGGCCTGCACGACGCCGACACTCTGGCCGAGATTATCATCCAAGGCCGCGACCCCGGCGACTACCTCAACCTGCTGCGCTTTGAGTGCCAGCGCCGCGCAGCTAACCAAGCGATGATCGCCGCCACCGACAGCTTCCACCACCTGTTTACCGGCGCCAAACCGCTACGCCAGTTGGGCGATCTCAGCCTGCATATCGCCGAACGCATTCCGTTCGCCAAACGCATGATGATGCAGCAGGCGAATGGGCTGAACCCGTTTAAACGGCGCTAGATGTGATATGAGCAACGATGTTTCGCTGATGACCAAGCCCAGCGGTTCAGCTTGGCCTCATCACATGAAGTAGCCCAGACTGAAAAAGCGCCTGCCCCGTTGCATGCCTTTATGCTTTCAGGTGGTTATCCAGAAACTCACGAATCACCGGGATAATCACATCGCCATGGGTCTCCAGGGCAAAGTGCCCCGTGTCGTAAAAGCGAATATCCGCCTGAGGAATATCCCGCTTCCAGGCTTCAGCACCCGGCGGCAGAAAGAACGGATCATGCTTGCCCCACACGGCGAGCAACGGAGGCTGATGCGCCCGAAAATAGGCCTGAAATTCGGGATACTTGGCCACGTTGGTGGCGTAGTCCAATAATAAATCGAGCTGAATATCCGCCATCCCAGGCTGAGAGATCTTCGCCCCTTCCAACGTATAGGCATCCGGTGCTACAGCACTTGTGTCGCTTACTCCCTCCACGTACTGCCATTTGATGGACGCCGGCGTCGGAAAGTCGCTAAGCGCATCACGATTCGTCTTTGAAGGGTCGTTCCAATACGTCTGAATAGGCGCCCAGCCTTGCGAAAGCCCCTCCTCATACGTATTGCCGTTTTGCGAAATGATCGCGGTGATTTTTGACGGGTGAGCCAGCGCCAAACGCCAGCCAACAGGTGCACCATAGTCGTGAACGGCAATGGCGTAGCGATCAAGCCCCAATTGCTCAGTAAATTGATCGGTCGTCTTCGTCAGGTTGGCAAAGGTGTAGTCATACTCACCACGCGCCGGTGATTGGGTAAAGCCAAACGCCGGCAAATCCGGTGCCACGACGTGATAGCCATCGGCAAGCGCCTCAATCACATCGCGCCACATATATGACGAGGCAGCAAAGCCGTGCAGCAGCAGCACCGTCGGTGCGTTCGGATCACCCGCTTCACGATAGAAAACGTCCACATCGCCCACTTTCTCGAAACGATAGCGAACCTGCCGCGTGGTTGATCCAGAAGCCAGAGCTGTATTTTCAGATGTCATCGACAATCTCCTTAGTAACCATTAATAAACACTTTTGAAGGTTACGAATAACTGTAGTAACCTGTCAAGTATATTTTTAAAGGTTACCCAACATGTCATCTAAAATTTCGCCTCCGTTTATCGCAAGCAATCTCGCTCTCGATTTCATCAACACACAATTTGGCATGGGGGAAGAACGCCAGGAATGCCTGGATGAAGACAGCAGCGTCGTTGCATGGCTTCAACAGGCGGGAGCACTAACGAACGGTTGTGAAACGCCACCGGCGGGGTTAGCCCAACTGGCTCGGGAATTGCGCGACAACATGCGCGATCTCCTCATCTCGGCCCAACAGGGACGGGCCGCAGACCCCACATTGATGAATCGCGTACTGGAACGGGGTTGCCACTTAGAGAAAATTGAATGGCAGCCAACAGAGGCGGTGTTTCAGAAAAAAATCGAAAAGCGCAACATGGAAAGCGAGAGCCTGTTACAGCCTGTCGCAGCGTCGTTGGTGCAGTTGCTTACCGAGGAAGACCTGCAACTCGTCAAACAGTGTGAAGCCTCGGACTGCGTTCTACTGTTTCACGATCAAACAAAATCTCACCGTCGCCGTTGGTGCAGCATGGCCGCTTGCGGCAACAGGATGAAAGCGGCCGCACACCGTGCCAGGAAAAAAACGGGGTAGTAAGCTTTAGGTGATATCCATTAGGTGACACTCGACATGATCAAAATAGCGTTAGCTCTGAGCACCCTGATACTGATCAGCGGTTGTGCTCACGATAGCAATACCGAAACCTCCGACGTGACCGAGTCAGGCACAGCAACCGAACAAAGCGCGTCCCACCATCAGATGACCGATCAATGGGTCGGCCGATGGACTGGCGTAGAAGGGTTATTCCTGGAAATCAGCAAGGACGAGTCGGCAGGCGCAGGTCATTATCGACTTCACATGCGCTACGGCCTGGATGCTGACCAAATCGGCACCTTCGAAGGGCAAGCAACAGCCGAAGGCATTCGCTTCAACCGTGGGGACGGCCCACAGTTGCTCCGCGCGGGTGACGGCGAAGCCACCGGCATGAAGTGGCTAATGGAAAAGGAAGATTGCCTGATAGTCAGAACAGGTGAAGGCTATTGCCGAGACTGATCTGCCCGATGGTCTTTCAATGAGCGGCGCGATGTAATCAGCTATTCGCCTGCCACTTCAGAAAAGTGGCCCGCTTTATCCAGTGTGAATTCGTTCAAGAGGCGCTGAAGCACGTCGGTTGGGAGTGTTGGCAACGGCAGTCGGTTTATTTAATCGCTCTGTGCGCTAGCCAACAGACCATCCGACGTCAGCCACCTACGCTGACGATAATGAGGTAATGGACCAACCTCAAAAGGAAGCCATATCGTGCGCAACACGGAAGGTAGCGCAACTGCGATTCGGGTTTATGAAAAGGAGTATTAAAAATGAACAACATCGTCTATATCATCGGGGCAATCGTTATTGTCGTAGCGATTCTTTCGTTTCTTGGTTTGCGCTAGCACGTCGCAAACATATAGTTTTTATAAAGATTTACCCAAAGCCTGCGGCTGTTAACCACTCGCAGGCGTTTACGTGCCCTGGCGTTATTCCACTTCAGTGACATCGCCTAACTTGCTTAGGGTGAGTTCGAGAAAATCCCGCGCTAAGTAAAGCGTCCCCGAATAGACGCTTTGGGCCTCCTTTCGGATATCCTCAATGGAAGGCGACGCATGGGGGTTGGGCTGGTAACGGGGGCTGAAGTGCGTCAGCACCAGGTTGGGGAGCGGCACCGATTCGGCAAAAGTTGCGACCTGCTTGGCGTAGCTATGCCCGAAGTCACCCGCCTTTTCGGCCATGGCTTCAGTGTAGGTGGCTTCATGCACCAGCACCTGCGCTCCCGCGCACGCCTCCGTCAACAAGTCGGGCTGGTCATTGTCCCCAGCGATCACCACCTTTCTTGGCTTGTGTTTGAAGATCAGAAAGTCACGGCTTTTTAACCGTTCGCCCGAGAACTCAATATCCACCCCTTGCTTCAACTGCCCCCACAACGGCCCTCTCGGAATACCCTTTTGCGCTAGCTTATCGACGTCCAGGGCAGCGTCCACCTTTCGCTCCGTGAACCCATAGGCATAGGACGGCGCCCGGTGCGAAAGCACGTAGGTGGTAACCGCGATACGCTCAAACTCGACGCTTGGCAGGTCATCGGAGCAGACAAATTCTAAGGCGAAGGGTAACGATAGTTGGGTGGCCTCACAGGTAGCATCCAGCCATGCCTTGATGCCTGCAGGCGCCACAATGGTCAACGGCGCTTCCCGGCCGTTCATCGCCGCACTCGCCAGCAGGCCCGGCAGCCCATAGCAGTGGTCGCCGTGCACGTGGGTAATCAGGATGGCGTTCAATGAATTAAGCGACAGCTTGGTGTGCAGGACCTGATGCTGGGTGCCCTCACCACAATCGATCAGGTACCAGCCCTTCCCCTTGCTCTCTCGCAACGCGACCCCAGAGACGTTTCTGCTTTTGGTGGGCACACCGGCGGAGGTGCCGAGGAAGAGTAAATTCATATTCTGTTCGTGATCTCTTAAGTACACGCTTTGGGAACAAGATGATGCCCTGCCTACTAGCTATATTGGCACCCTAGTAACCACCACGGTAAACACGCTGCTGACCCAAATAATATCGTGCTGTCGGGCTCACACTATGGGATTAACGTCCGAAGCAGCAAGCGCAAGCTTGAGTGCGCACCACCATGCGCATAAACTAAGATCATGCATTAAATAGCCGCTTGGAGGCTCGAATGGCCGAACTCTACAACGCAGCCGCGCCGAAAAAAGCTGCGAACCTCTCAGTCAATAGCGATCTGCTGCGTAAGGCCCGTGAACTGAACGTTAACCTGTCTGCTACCCTGGAGCGAGCCCTGAAAGAAGAGCTCTCCAAACGTGAAGCAGAACAATGGGTTGAACAAAACCGCGCGGCGATAAAAAGCTACAACGAATTTGTCGAGCAGCATGGCTGCTTCGGTGACGAATTCAGGGAGTTTTGATGGCACAGTTCGATGTATACCCCAACCCAAGCAAAACCAGCAAAGCGCACTACCCTTACCTTGTCGATATTCAGAGCAGCCTACTGAGCGAACTGACAACTCGCATCGTCATCCCATTGGGGAAACGCTCCGCATTTGGTGGCAACGCCATGCAAGGGCTCACGCCAGAAATCAGCTTTGCAGAACAGGAACTTTTACTGCTGACCCCGCAAATTTCCTCTGTTTCTGAAAAGCACCTCAAACACCCGGTGGGTTCTTTATCGCATTTCAGAGACCAGATTGTTGGCGCTCTGGACATGGCCATCACTGGCATTTAACGCCCGCAATAACAGCGTTAGGAACGAGCGTCCGGCGACCGCAGAGAACAAATAATTGCTTTGTTAGCTCATTCACGACGCGCTAGCAAAAGCCCAATACCAGCGCTACCCAGCAGGCCCGCGCAAACCCGGTTGAACACACGACGCATCGAAGGTCGAGAGAACCAATGACGCAATACTTGCCCAACAAATGCATACCCGGCTATCGCTATCCATTCAAGCACCAAAAACAGGATACCTAGCACCAGGAACTGAAATCCGACAGAACCGGCAGGGTCGACAAACTGAGGCAGGAAAGCGGTAAAAATCAAAATAGCCTTAGGGTTACCGGCCGCCAGAAGAAACTCTTGCCTCCCCAATTGGAGCAAGCTTCTACCTCCAAGGGCTTCATTTTCATTGTCAGAAGGATCTGCAGTCCACAATTGAAAGGCAATCCAAAGCAGATAAAGGCCTCCGACAACCTTTATGATGAGAAATAACTTTTCAGATGTGTACAGCACGGTGGCAAGCCCCGTCGCCGCAAGCGTAATCATGCCCACGAAGGCAACCAGCCGACCGATACCAGCATAGCAAGCAGTTCTGACGCCGTACCGCTTCGCGTTAGCCATTGACAGCAGATTATTGGGCCCAGGCGCCATGTTCAGAGCAAAGCACGCTGGTATGAATAATAAGATAGTCATTAGCGACACAAATAATTCTCCTTTTTGGACTAACGCTAAGCCCGCCGGTGGCCTTTTAAAAAACGAAGCGGAGTAAGGGGCATCCGCGTGACGTAAATTGTAGGTTAGGATCATCGATTCTGAGCCTTATCAATGAAATCCTCTAGCTTAGAGTGTTTGCACGCTCAACATCCCGTTCGTAAATGAACAGATGATCAAACACGGCCCCACACTGGGGGCCTGCCTTGATCCCTTCATTATTTAGCAATTCTAAAACAGGACGGAGAAACCCGATGTCGTCGAATGGAAGGTCTCCATCCGTTGACACGACACGGAACGGACCGAAGTAACCCCTGACAGTGACTTCGGATTTTAAGCGTTCAAATGCTATTTCCTCGACAATCGCCGACACACCCGCTTGGTCGCGAATCAAACAGCTATAGCGGCCATCACATTCGACAAACACGCTATCAACATCAGAGGCGGATACATCTCCTAGATCTAACATCCAGTACCGTTCAGGCCAGGTTTTCAACTTCATATTCGCCCATACTGCAATCGATCAATAGACATCAAATCCTCCTATTAGACGGCCACCCAATGCCTACAGCATGCGCGCCCATGGAATGGAGCCGAGGGGGAAATGTAAAGGGGTCTCCGTGCCTGCATATGTTGACGATTTTGTATATGCTGATAATATACTTTTATGATCAACTGGGCACACGTTACGGGCTTTGACTGGGACGAAGGCAACTCTCGCAAGAATGCGGAGAAACATGGCGTAAACCAGCCCGAAGCGGAAGAAATTTTCTTTAATGAGCCGCTTCTGGTGTTGGAGGATTCCAAGCACAGCCAGACTGAGGCCCGTTTTCATGCGCTAGGTGAAACAGATGACGAGAGATTGCTCCATATCACGTTCACACTGAGGCATAACGGTACGCTGATTCGGGTGATTTCCGCTCGCGACATGCACCGAAAAGAGAGGGCTGTTTATGAGCAAACTAAAAAAAATGCCTGAGTTCAAGACTGAAGCAGAAGAGCGGGAATTCTGGGAAACCCACGATTCCACCGACTACCTGGACTGGCGTCAGGCCAAGCCGGCTTCGTTCCCGAAACTGAAACCCTCAACCAAGACGATCTCCCTCCGGTTGCCGGAAACCCTGCTTGACCGGATCAAAATCGAAGCTAACAAGCGAGATATGCCCTATCAATCGCTGATCAAGGCTTGGCTTGCGGATGATGTAAACGAGAGCCGTCGCACCTGAGGTGGTAATGCAGAGCGCACCGTTGGCCTTGACGCCACGAAGCGTAGACAAGGGCGTAAAAGTGCCGCGTTGGGTTAAATTGCTATCGCTCACCCTCGAGGCCATGCCAAACCCGGAGGATAATGATGGCACTGGCATAAATTGAATATCGAACGACGTATTTTCCGAAAACCATATCTCGAACAGAGTCAGGCACCGGTGCCATTTCAACTGGCGTGCCCATGTTGGGGAAGTCTGGAAGTAATTCGATTTTGCCAACCAGTTCTGAAGAAATACTGGCTGCCGCCGTCGGGTTGTGCGCCGCAATGAACTCCCTGAGACGTATCAAATCATCAATGGCTGCGTCCGTGTAAACCAGTTTCACTTACCTGATCCCGGCGCATCCTGCTCGTTTTCGGTTCCCCAGCTCTTAAGCCAGCTGTGAACCTCGCTAGCATCAACAACCTTGCCCTGGGCGGCAGACTCCATTGCCTCCAATGTTTGCTTCCACCGCTCTTGCTCGAGCTGCTGCTTTTCTATGTATTCCGCAAGCGCCTGGTTAATCACCCAGCCTTTGCTCCTGTGCAGCCTGCTGGCGATGGATTCCAGATGTTGCTCAACGTCTGCTTGAAGGCGAACTGTGGTGACACTCATGACGTTACCCTCGAATTTAACAACTACAATGTATTACAGCATAGTCGACGAAGGTGCGGCAAAAAATTTAACGCCTGAACTCAGGTGCGTTTGAGGCGACGCGTGCTTTTGCGACAGCAAAAATGCATCGCAGGTCAAACGTCACCTGCAGCGATTTGTTAGGCCGCAACTGCACTGACATCCTTGTTTATCCAATGCCACTCTATGGGTGCCCTTTGCACGTCCCTTTCCTGCTCCGTAAGGCACATATTCCTCAGCAATTTTGGCATATTGCTGCAATTAGCCTGAAGCAAAACGATATCTTCATCTTCCAACTGGAACGTTAGAGTCGGCAAGTCAGAGACTGCTTTATTTCTGTTCTGCAAGGTCACAGCCACCTCGTAGCGTCCCTTCTTCCAGATCATTTGGGACTGCAGAAATGCCTGCATATCTTGAGCGTATGAGGATGCATAAAACTTGGCCGAATCGTATTGATCTGCATTAACTAAGCGGCGGTGCTCACGGTTAAAAGCGTACTCAAATTTCTTGAGGCCCTGCGTGTGGTGTTCCAAGCGATTACGAAACAAAATATCTTTAAAATCGGTTGGCAGGATTTTGATGGCTATCGCTTCCGACTCTTGATGAATGGGCTGGCTTTGGACTCCCGGCACAATCATTTGGCCCTTTACCTCTGTAATCTCATGCCAACGAAATAGATGTGTATCTCCTGATTCGTGGCGAAGGCAAAATTCAACCTTATGAATCAAAATATTCTCATGCTCGGCAGTCAAAGCGGCCTTGATGTTAAAAATGGGGCCTAGCTCTGTGTAACCGACTTCACAAGTTCTCGCCGGAGTCATTGTTAGCTTCGGCTTACGAAAAACTTTTATGGCTAAGGTGACGAGATGCGGCAACCATGCAGCTGCACCTACCAAGCTGACTGCTAACGTCCACGACTGTACGGTGGTCATCAAAATTCTCCTTGCTGCCTAACGTTGCGCTCTGCCGCTTGTGGGCAGCAGCGCCTTGTTATGCGTGACGCTACTGACCATTTTCAATTGCCCGCTTGATGATGGGGGCAACCGTTTCAGGAGTAATGCCACGCTCTTTGCAGTAATTGGTTTGCAGCCAAACAGAGAGTTTCCTTTGCCCTTTGCTGGAATTACAGCCACGACAGCATAGACAGATGTTTTCTCTTGTGTTTATTGAGGCATTATTAATGATGTGCTCCCAACTCGCAGATGCTTTCGCCGACTCTTTAGGAGATAAGAATTCATTTCCACAATAGACGCAGGCTTTGTCTCGCTCCCTTACCTCCCGCTCCAAATCTGGAGGGATGCCCCAACTATTCGCCATAAGCTTCTTCAGCCCTATTACGCATAACAGTGATTTTACACACCGCTACAAAACCTCAATGAACGCGACGGCGCATTGATTGAGGTTTTGCAGACACCTCATTTGACTCTACCCCATTGATTCTTCTGATAGCAAAGCCAATTTCGGCAGCATAGCCAGAATTCGCGTGACAGCGAGTTTTGCCGGTTTCAATCATCACGCCAGCGCTACGTGCTCGAGTTGCCCACCCAACCACTGCTGCCTTAGCCCGCGCTGCTGGTCGAGTAGCAGCGTTAGATAGGGCCGCAGCGGATGTTCAGCGGGTAATTGGTCGCGGTGGTGCTCCAGTCGGCGGCGGTGGTCGAGTTGTTTTGCGGGGTCGTGGAAGGGGGTGGCCTGCTCGGTGAGCCATGGTAGCGGCGGAAGTAGAAGGTGCGAAGCACCGCTGGAAAGCGCGATGCTGAGGCCTTTTATATCAAAGTCACCGGCGTAGATATGCGGCCGCTTGGTTTGGCGCCATGCTGCGGAAAGCTGTGCAAAGCCGCCGCCGTAGTGGCTGTCGCCGCGGTAGACGACAAGTGGGTTTGCGTAGTCGCTCAGCACGGGCTGTTGCGGTGAAAAGTCGTAAAAGCTGTCCAGATTTTCGACCTGGATGAGTACGTCGCACTGCTCAAGGTTTATGTCTCGCCAGTCGACGTCGTGCATCGAGCGGGGCTGGGCCGAGAGCCAGGCGGGTGTGCTGGCGGGCGTGTTCACCAGCACCCGCTGGGCGCGCGGGCCTTCGCGGTTGGTTTTATCTTCATTGACGCCCTGCTCCGCTTGCGCCGTGCTGGTCAAGCCGCTTTGCCATTGCTCAATGGTGGCCAATCGTTGGCTTTCAAGCGCTTCGTTTACCTGCTGGATAAGGGCGCGGTCAAAACGCAGCGATTGGTGGCTTAGCCGAGGGCCAAGCTCAATTTCATGCGCACCGCACCAGCGGATGAAGGTTGCGACCCACTGCTGGCTGCGCTTCTTGTCGACCCGAGTCTGCTTGCGCAGTTGGCGTTCTATTTCGCTCAGTTTTTTGTAAGCCTGGGCAGTCAGGGTCTGGTCATCCATCGTTACACCGCCAGGCCTAACGAAACGTCGCGAATCAGCTTCACATCGTTGTAGGCGCTCGCCCGCTCTTCCTGCTGATGAAGATGAAACGCGCGCTGCTCGCTATGCGGCAGGCCCTGGTGCTCAGCGATGACCTGAAACAGCCAGATTTCCGGGGGCCACTGCAACTCGCTTTGGTTCAGGTAGTCCAGGGCGCTGATGGAGTCTTGCTCGGCGCGGTCCACCACGTTGAGGTAGAAGGTTTCGACGTCATCCTTGAGGGCCTGCTGGCGGGCGGCGATGAGCATGTCTTCGACGTGCTCTGCCGGGCGTGCCGCGGTGACCGACTGGGCGGCACGTAGCGGCGTGGGCACATTTTCCAGCAGCGCGCTGAGGGTGGGCATGTCCTGGGCGCGGTCCAGCGCCACAGCCCCGGCGGCGGTGAGGGAGGCGGCGTGGTTGAACAGCGCGGGCACCTCGCTGCGGCGGGCGTAGTTGCCGGGGGTGAAGCCTGGGTGTTCGCGCAGGAAGGCGGCCATGCCTGAAACCAGGCGGCTGCGTGCCTGCATGCGGCGAAAACGCGCCATCAACTCGATCAGGCGGTGCTGCACCTCACGCAGGCTGGTGTAGTGCTGGCTGAGTTGCTGTTGCAGCTGACTGATCAACACCTTGCGCAGCGTACCGTCGCTGCCCACCAGTTCGATCAACTCGTCAAAGTCGATCAGCGCCAGCCCGTCGAGCAGGCGGACCACCTGCTTTTGCGCGCGGTCGTTTTCGCGCACCTTGTCGTTGAGCTGGCTGACAAAGCCGAAATCGCTGTTGAGCCGCTGCCACAGGCTGTCGATAGCGTCGGCAAAGCGGCCGTTCATGTCATCCACCGCCTGGCGCAGGCGCAACAGTTGCTGCTCCTGCTGCCAGTAGTCGCCGCGGCTGCTGGAATCGCGATAGCTCTGGATCAGGCTGCGGATCAGCTCCAGCGCCTCAGCCACATCGGCGTTGACGTGGCGCCGGGCTTCATCGGACACCATTTCGGCGATCAGTTCGCGGACCTTGGGGGTCAGCTTGAGACCGCCCTGCTCGTCGGGCCGCCAGACAATACGCGCGCTTAAAAGCTTGCGCAGCGCGGTGTGGCTCAGCCCTTCCAGGGGCACTTGATCGTTGGCGTAGCCCTGCATCAACGCCTCGGCGTGGCGGCCCAGCAGGGCCAGGCGCTCCACCCCGGTGGTGATCAGGCGACTTTCCAGCCCTGGCGTTTCCGCGTCGTTCACAGCAGCGCCTCCTGAGTATCCTCGCCCTCGTCGTCCACCGGCAGGTGCTCTTCGTCGCGAATAAAGCGCACCAGTTCGAGCAGGTAGTCGACCTTGCCGGTGACCAGAAACACCTGACGGTCGGCGTGGGGTTGCAGCAGGTAGCCGTGCTCTCTTAACCGCTTGAACACCTGCTTGACCTGGGCGTCCAGCTGGTCGCTTTGGGAGCCGAAGAAGCTGTCGGTGGCCAGGCGCTCAATGCGTTCCCGCAGGCTGGGGTTGTCTTCGCTTTTGGCCTGCAGCTCGCCGGGTTTGAGCACATCACCGGGGGACAGCACGCTGTCGCGGCCCAGGGCTTCCTGCACCAGCTGTAGCCATTCCAGCAGCGGCAGCAGACTGTTGACGGTGTCGCCCAGTTGGCGGGCGAGCTGGTCCCGCGCGCTGTCATCCAGCTGACGCCAGGCGAGAAAATACACGCCTTCCTCCTGGCTGCTGGCCACGCGGCGGTTGAGCGGGCGCAGGTAGCTGTCGATGGCCTCGCGCGTGGCGTCATCCTGCAGGCGCTTGAAGGCGCTTTCGTCGCTCACCGCGCAGATAAACTCGCCCGCCAGCAGCCGTTCCAGCAGCGGGCCATGGGGTAGAAGACTCATATCGCTCATACCGGCACCTCCTCATGGCGGGCTTTGAGCCGCTCGGCCAGGCGGCTTTGGCGGGGCTCGATGCGTTTTAGCCGTCGTTTGGCGGGGTCGTCGGCGTCGCGGTCGATCAGGTAGCGGTTGTGGAACAGCAGCAGCACGTCGGATTCCGGGTTGGGGAAGGCGCCGACAATATGAATCTGGTTGCTGTCGCAGGCGTCAAACAGCTTTTCGACGTTGTGGTAGGCCAGCGTGCCGATCTCATCAATGGGCCAGTGAATGGCGATTGCCGCCCGGCCGCGCAGCAGGCGGGTAAAGGCGAGCAGGAACTTGCACAGAATCAGATACGCCATGCCGTGGCTGGACGATTCGAGCAGTTGGCGGTCGTTCTTGATGATCAGGTCGGTGCCGCCTTCGTTGAGGTGCAGCTCCAGGCGCAGCAGGCTTTCAAAGCTGTATTGCTGGTCGCTGCGCAGCAAATCGACCACGTCCGCCAGGGCGTTCAAGTAGTCGTCGCTGGGCAGGGTCTGCTCGGAGTCGCGCCAGGCCTTGTAGCGCTGGGCAAACAGCTTGAGCGGCTCCCAGAAACCGAGTTCGTCAATGGTCGACTGGATGCGCACCTCGGCCTTGCTGATGCCATCCAGGCGCAGGTCGTCGGCCACTTCATCGGAGAGGCGCTTGCTCTGGGCGCTGATGCGGCGATTGAGGTCGCGAAACACGGTGAAGAACTTGTCCAGATCGTCGCTGAGATTGCGCCCCTGCTGAATCAGCTGTTGCTGCTGGTCTTCCAGCAGTTTGACCATGCCGCCGAGCAGCGGCAGCAGCGCCCGCGGGTCGTCGGGGTCGGCCAGTCGGGCGCGCTCGCTTTCCAGGGCGTCGACAAAGCTGGTGCTTGCACCCTTGATCAGTTGGCTCTCCGCTTCCTGGCAGCCCTTGCGCAGCGTGTCGCGTTCTTGGGCTCGGCGCGAGAGTGCCTGACGGGTGCGCGCCAGCCGTTCGGCAACATCGCCGGGAGCGTGCTGCTGGGGCGTGGCGTCCGAAGTCAGGGTGAGTTCATCAAGCTGCTTGAGCAGCGGCTTGAGGTCGTTGAGCACCTCGTGGCTTTCGCGGCGCTTGGTTTCAAACGCGGCAACGTGCTGCTGGTGGGCGGCCTTGGTGGCTTTGAAGGCCTGCTGGTGTTCCTCGCGCTTACGCTGGGCGGCGTCTATCTCACGGCTTAAACGCCCTTCCTGCTCGACCAGCTCCGGCTTGCGCTGCCCCCAGCTCACCCGCATAAAGCGCTTGTAGGCGTCCAGCTCGTCCTGACGGGCGGCGGTGTGGCGGATGTGTTCGTCCAATTGCTGCAGCCGGGCGCGGGTATCCCGCAGTTTTTCCGGGTCGACGCCCTGGGCTTTCAATTCCTGGTCGAACGCCTCTTCCAGCTCTTCGCACTGGCGCTTGTGCTCGGCCTTCTGCTCGGTGAGCTGGGTTTTGTACTGCTGAATCTGCCGGTCGATGGACTCCAGTTGGCTTTGCGCATCGGCTTTTAGCTCCAGCAGTTCGGCCTGATGGGCGGCGTTGAGCTTGTCCAGCGCGGTCTGGCGTTCGTCGCGCAGGGCTTGCTGCTGCGCTTCCTGTTCCGCCAGGGCGGCTTCGTGATCGGCCTTGCGCTGGCGTTGCGCCTCAGCATGACGGGCCTGGCATTGGCGGCGGGCCTCCTGGGCGTATTCGACTTCTTCATCGGCACGCTTCACCGCCAGTTGGGCCTGGCTTAGCGCTTCATCGGCGGCGTGGACGCGCTCGTTATGCCGCTTGAGCTGCTTTTCGCAGTTGGCAAGCTCGGCCTCGGCGCGCACCACGGCGTCGTCCGCCGCTTCAATGGCGGCCAGCAGACTGGCTTCATCCTGGGCGTAGTCCGGCGGCTCAATCAGGTGGGTATCCAGCACCAGGCCGTAAAGGTCGTCGCTGGGCTGCTCCGTCAAGGTCGGCGACAGGTCACGGCGTTCCAGCAACTCAGGGGCAATCACTTTACCCAGCCGCTGTTCCCATTCGGGCAGATGATAGCGCAGGAAATGCCGCAGCGAGCCTTGGGCGGGGTCGCGCTGGCGGTGCAGCGCCTGGCTGGTTTGCTGGGCGCGGGTAAGCGTGCGGCGTGCATCCGCGTGGGCCTGTTCGGCGCTGTCGCGTTCGCGCTTCAGGCTATCCAGCTCGCGGCGCTGACTTTCCCGCTGGCTGCTGGCGGCGTTGTGGTCGCTTTGCGCCTGGTCGATCCGCGCCTGAACCAGGGAGGCTTCTTCGCTTTCCTCCGCCGTGGGGCCGCTGTGGCTTAGCGCGGCTTTCAGCGCTGCCAGCCGTTCAACCCCCTGGTTGAGGCGTTCCTGAAAGTCGGCTTCTGTCTCTTCGCGCTGGGTCTGGTAGCGGGCGTCCAGATGGCGCTGAGCCTCCCAGTGGGCTTCCTGATGCGCGGCCTTTTCTTCGTTGAGGGCATCGACCAGCCCCTGAATCTCTTCGCTTTGGCGGGCCAGCGCTTCGCCCAGCTCGCGCAGCCGCTCTTCCTTGCGGGCCTGGCTTGCCTGCACGGCCTCTTGCAGGGCGGTCAGGTGGCTTTTCAGTTGCTCGAACTGCTCGCGTTTTTGGGGCAGCGCGTTGAGGTCGCGCTCAAGGGCGGGCATGTCCGCCGCATCGAAAGCTTCATACTGCGCCTGCAGGTCACTCAGATCGCGCTGGGTTTGTTTGAGACCGCTTTCCAGCTCGCTGAGCTGCTCATTCAGCTCATCTCGGGCCGCCTCGTAGGCGTTTTTCTCGGCGTCGAATGCCTCTTGCCGCGTGCCCATCTCGGCTTCGGCATCGGCCAGGGTGCGTTCGATGTGGTGGCGGTCGGCTTCCAGTTGCGGTTTCAGCTGCCACAGTGAGGCCTCCACATCCGCCAACTCGCGGTCAACGTCATGCAGCTTGGCAAGCGAGCGCTGCAGAGGCTCCAGGCGCATGGACTGGCGCATCTGGTCAATCCACTCCCGCGCCTTGGCGCTGCGGATGCGGGTCACCGGCAGCTCGACGCCATCCTCTTCAAAGATCGCCGCCAGCATGGTCTTGAGGGTATCCATCTTGCCCTCTTTGGCGTGCACCGCAGAGACCAGCTTTTCGATGTGGCGAATGCGATGCTCAGGCTTGACCAGGCTGAACTGCGCGGCCATCTGGCGCAGCTTGAGGGCGTCCTTGCGATTGCCGTGGGGCATGATGCCCGGCGTGGGGGTAAAGTCGTTCTGGATCACCGCGCGGTATTCGGAAGTCGCGGTAAGCTTGGACGAGACGTTGATGTTCTCCCGGCGCAGGCCGTTGGCCCACTGGGCGTACTCCAGCGCCACAGCGCCGTCTTCCCCCTCCACCAGATAATCTTCTGGCCGGTAAGGCGCGGCGACGAAGCGATACTCCACCCCGCCTTCCGATTTGCGGGTCAGCACTACCTGGCAGATATTGCCCGCTTCGCGGCGGTATTCGTAGACCAGATAACTGTTGCGGTGAGGCAGGTAAAACGCATCAAACTTCATACGCGTCTTGGGGACGACTTTATTGGGTAACTCGCCGTAAAACACCGGCACCAGGCGCTGAAGCGTGGTTTTACCGGAAGCGTTGGTGCCGCAAATATTAGTGTGACCATCCACACTCAGTTCGACCACCCCTTCCAGGTGGCCGTGAATCATCACGATGCGTAGCAGGTGGGCCATGCCGTGTCCTTGATCGTCAAACACTCAAAGACGCTATCTTGCCAGACACCCTAACGGCTTGTCTTATTGATTACGCCTTGGCGAGCAGCCCTTCAAAGAAACTCACCGCGTTGGCTTCCAGCCCTTCCAGGTAGTAACCACCTTCCTGAACCACCAATGTGGGTAGCTTCAGGCCCGCCACTTTGCGGCCAAGCTCAGCAAACCCTGGCGTGGAAACGGCGACCTTCGCCTGGGGGTCGCGCTCATAAATATCAAAACCCAGCGCCAGCACAATCGCATCCGGCTCATACAGACGAATGGCCTGGCAAGCTTGTTCGAGACGGTCAAAAAACACCGCTTCCTTGGATCCGTGGGGCATCGGCAGGTTGAGGTTATAACCCAAACCCGCGCCCTGCCCGCGCTCGTCTTCGAAGCCCGTCACCGCGGGATAGAAGTTGGTGGTGTCGCCGTGGATCGAGATATACATGACATCGTCGCGCGGGTAGAAGATTTCCTGAATACCCTGCCCGTGGTGCATGTCCGGGTCCAGCACGACGACACGGGGATAGCGCGAAGTAAGGTGCTGTGCCGCAATGGCCGCATTATTGAGGAAACAAAAGCCACCGGCGGAATCGATGCCCGCATGGTGGCCCGGCGGGCGCGATAACGCATAGGCAAATCGCTCACCGGAGAGCAACGCATCGGCACCGGCGACCGCACTTTGCGCGGCCCAATAAGCCGCTTGCCAGGTATGCTTGCCCACCGGCGCGCTGCCGTCTGCCAGGTAGCGCGCGGCTTCCGCCAATATGCCGCGCAGGGCATTGGGCGAACGCACGAAGATGTTGGAGATCACCTCTTCACCCCAATCTTCGCCAAGGGCATGCCAACGCTGATGAGCATTTTGCAGAAAACGCAGATAGGCCAGCGAATGCACCGCCCTCAGCGGCGCCACCCCATAGTCGGCAGGCGTTTTAACATCGAAGCCAAGCTTCTGGGCAGCGGCCAGCAGGTGGGTGGTGCGCTCAGGCACTTCCTGGGGCGTTCGCATCTTCCCCCGGGAGAAATAGACTTGCGGCCGGTGAAGCGACTGGTCATCGTGGAAGTACGTTTTCATGCATTATCCCCCGTTTCACCGACTCCCTTCACCACGAAATCGCGGGCAACGCCGATGTGGTAATCAATCGCCTCACGGCAAGCTTCAGGATGGCCACTGTCCAATGCCTCTAATAGTTTAAAGTGGCTGGTGGCGATGGTGTCTGGGGACTCATGGGTCTTGGTAATCAAGGTAATACATAAGCGCAGTTCATGGCTCAGGTCGTCAAACGCACGCAGCAGCCGCTCATTGCCTGCGTGATGCAGCATTAAGCGGTGAAACTGTAAATCCTCTTCGATTCGACGGGTGCCATCGTGTCCTTCCGCTGCCTCACAGAGCAGCTCTACCTGCTGTTCCAGCGCGTGTTTGGCCTCAGGCGTATAGCGCTCTGCTAAACGCTGAATTGCATGACGCTCAAGGCACAGCCGCAGATCAAACACATCTTCGAGTTCAACGGTATTCAACGCCCTTACGAAGAAGCCCCGGCGAGGTTTTGAGATCAACAAACCGCGGCTTTCCAGCAGGCGAGCGGCCTCGCGAACCGGCGCTCGGCTGACGCCCAATTCACGAGAGAGCTGCACTTCAGATAGCCGTTCACCGGGTAAAAAGTGTTGCTGGATAATCGCTTGGGTCAGGTAATCGGCAACTTGCTCGACAAGATTTTGCTGCTGGATAAAAGCCCTGGGAGCCATTGCTGATGGGGTCATATCAATTACTCATAGGGTGTGACGCGTTCTCTCCAGTATGACGAAAAAACTCACCTTGTCGACGGACGATTGCCGACTGTCGACAGTTTTTCAAAGCGCTGCTATGTTCAATAAGACCCCTAAACAAACATAACAACTGGGCTGTAAACCACACGCCTTGCTCGCCTAACGACTGCGCAACCCCTGCGTGCTAATAACTGAGGAGCAGGAAACATGAAGACACCTTTGGCTTTGGCAATCTCCGCTGCAGCACTCGCTTTTACCTCAACTACCCTGGCCGATGACCCAAAACACGGTGGCACCGTCGATACGATTATTCAGCCAGAGCCATCGGGCTTGGTGCTGGGCATGACCCAAAATGCGCCTACTCGAACGGTATCCGGCAATATCTACGAAGGGCTTTTACGCTACACCACTGACCTCAAGCCCGAACCTCAACTGGCAGAATCCTGGGAAGTCAGTGACGATGGCCGCACCTACACTTTTCATTTACGCGATGACGTTACCTGGCACGACGGTGAAGACTTTACCGCCGAGGACGTGGTGTTTTCCGCTGATGTCTTCCACCGCGAGCTGAACCCCAGCGCGCGGGCGGTGTTAAAGCATGTAGAAAACATTGAAGCTACCGATGACCATACCGTTGTCTTCACCTTAAGTGACCCTTTCGGCCCGTTTTTACTCTCTTTCGAGGCAGGCACTTTCACCATGGTGCCTGAGCACCTCTATGCGGATACCGAGTTTCGCGACAACGAACATAATGACCACCCCATTGGCACCGGCCCGTTTAAGTTTTCCAACTGGGAGCGCGGTACGGTCATTGAGCTGGTTAAAAACGAGGAATACTACGAAGAGGACCTGCCCTACCTGGATGGTGTGAACTGGCACGTTATTCCTGATGGTGCCTCCCGCGCTGTGGCCTTCGAAAACGAAACGGTCGATGTGCTGCCCAGCGGCACAGTGGAAAACTTCGACATACCACGTCTTTCCGAGATGGATAATGTCTGCATGACCGAAGAGGGCCACGAATATTTTAGCCCGTTCGCCATGCTGTGGATGAATAACCGCGAGGGCCCCACCGCCGATAAGCGCTTCCGCCAGGCGGTGATGTACGCCATGGACAGAGAGTTTGCTCGGGATGTGCTGTGGAACGGCTTAGGTAACGTACCGCTTTCTGCCTTTGGCTCAAATGCGCATTTCCAGAACGATGAACTGGAACCCTACGACCACGACCCGGAACGTGCCCGCGAACTGCTCGACGAGATGGGTTACGACGACGAAGAAATCACTATCTTACCGCTGCCCTACGGTGAAACCTGGACCCGCTGGGCGGAAGCCGTGCAGCAAAACCTTCGCGAAGTGGGCATTAACGTAAAAACGGAATCCACCGATGTGGGCGGTTGGAACCAACGCCTGGGCGACTGGGATTACGATTTAGCCTTTACCTACCTCTTCCAGTACGGCGACCCGGCGCTGGGCATCTCGCGCACCTACCTTTCCGATAACATTGAAAAAGGTTCGCCCTGGAATAACGTCGAAGGCTACGAGAATGAACGCGTAGATGAGCTTTTCAACGAGGCCGCCACAGCCTTTCCTGACGAAGAGCGCGAAAAACTATACCGCGAGGTACAGGAAATCCTACATGAAGACGTGCCTGTTGGCTGGCTGATGGAGCTCGGCTTTCCCACGCTTTACCGCTGCGATGTGAAAAACCTGGTGACGTCGGGCGTTGGTGTTAACGACGGCTTTAAAGATGCCTGGCTAGACCGCTAAGCCTAAGCCACGCTCAGGTGGCGAAAGCTACCTGGGCGTTTCACCGTTGTTAGGACAGTTGACCATGCTTTACGCACGCTTGATTACCACACGGCTTTTTAAAGCTGTGACAGTGCTATTTCTAATCGTCATTTTTAATTTTTGCCTGATCCACCTCGCCCCAGGCGACCCTGCCGCCATCATGGCGGGGGAAGCAGGGGCCACCGATCAAGAGTTTCTCGACCAGCTGCGCGAACGGTTTGGGTTAGATCAGCCGATTTATGTACAGCTATGGCGTTATATTTCCGGCATCGCCACGCTGGATTTTGGCTACTCCTACCGCCAGGAAGCGCCGGTTTTCGACCTGATCATGGCGCGTATGCCTGCCACCCTGCTGCTCACCGGTACTGCTTTTGTGCTTTCGCTGGTGTTGGGTATTGTCGCAGGCTCAATGGCGGCGGCGCGGGTTAAAAAACCGTCTGGCTCGCTGATTATGGCATTGGCACTGGTATTTTACGCCACGCCACTTTTCTGGGTGGCGTTGATGTCGGTGGTGCTGTTTTCCGTCTATCTCGGCTGGCTGCCTGCCTATGGGCTTTACACCGTGGGTGCCGGCCACACAGGGCTTGCACTGGTAATTGATATCGCCAAACACCTGGTGCTTCCCGCCACCACCTTAGCGCTGTTCTTTATGGCGATTTACACCCGCATGACGCGCACCTCAATGCTGGAGGCATCTCAGCAGGATTACGTTAAAACGGCACGGGCGAAAGGGTTAAAGCCGAGCATTATTCAGCGCCGTCATGTGCTGCGTAACGCGCTACTGCCGATTATTACGCTAGCGGGGCTACAGGCTGGGCAAATGGTCGGGGGTGCGATACTCACCGAAACCGTTTTCGCTTGGCCGGGCATCGGCAGACTGATGTATGAAGCGCTGCAACAGCGTGACTACAACCTGCTATTGGGGATTTTCTTCTTCTCGGCGGCCTTGGTCATCGTCTTCAATATCATCACCGATTTGGTGTACAGCCTGGCTGATCCACGCATCAAGAAGGGGGCCTCATGAGCTTTTTCGCACACTTTGCGCAAAACCGTGGCGCTCTGGTGGGGCTGATTATTCTGCTGATGATTATCGCCATGGCCATTCTTGCGCCGCTGCTGTTTCCCGAGTCTCCCTGGCGTATGGCGCAGCGGCCTTTTCTGCCGCCGCTCTCTCAGGAGGGTTTTCCCCTGGGCACCGACACCATGGGCCGCAACGTAGCCGCAGGCCTGATGCACGGCGCTTGGGTTTCGCTGCTCATTGGACTGGTCTCAACCTGCGTCGCACTGTTGATCGGCGTGCCGCTTGGGGCCGTTGCCGGTTACTACGGCGGCTGGATTGACGATGTATTGATGCGCTTTACCGAGTTTTTTCAGACTATTCCCAACTTTGCCTTGGCGATTGTGCTGGTGGCGATTATGCAGCCCAGCGTCACCTCGATTGTATTGGCGATTGCGGTCGTCAGTTGGCCACCGGTGGCTCGTTTGGTTCGCGCTGAGTTCATGTCGCTGCGCAACCGTGAGTATGTCGAAGCCGCGCGTTTGGTGGGGCAATCCAACACCACGATTATCATTCGCCAGATTCTACCCAATACGCTGTCGCCGATTATCGTGCTGGCCTCGCTAATGGTAGCAACCGCGATTTTGCTGGAATCGGCGCTGTCGTTTCTCGGTTTGGGCGATCCTAACGTGATGTCCTGGGGCTATATGATTGGTGCTGCGCGGACAGTGATTCGCCAAGCCTGGTGGCTAAGCTTCTTCCCTGGGGTGGCGATTTTGCTCACCGTGCTGGCGTTAAATCTGGTCGGTGAAGGTTTAGATGATGCCTTGAATCCGAAACTTTCCCGCGAACGCTAGGAGCCCCCTTATGTCTGTAACGACCGGGTCTACACCAGATGCCAGCCAAGTGCCTGACACGGTGCTTAGCATTCGCGAGCTAAGCGTCGCGCTCCCCAAAGGGGCGGATCGCGCCCTGGCAGTGGAGGACGTCAGCTACGAGGTTAAGCGCGGGGAGATCATGTGCGTGGTGGGCGAATCCGGCTCTGGCAAGTCGATGGCCGCTAACGCCGTGATGGGGCTGCTACCCAAAGGCGTACGCGCCACTCAAGGCGAGATACTGTTTGAAGGCCAAAACCTACTCGCCCTCAGCGAAAAGCAGCACCGCGCCCTACGCGGCCTAAAAATCGGCATGATCTTTCAAGAGCCGATGACCGCCCTTAACCCATTAATGCGGGTAGGCGAGCAAATTGCCGAAGTGTTTGAGGCTCACGGCCAGCTCACCCCTAAAGAGCGACAGGCCCGCGCCCTGGCGTTGTTGATCGAGGTGGGCATTCCACAGCCGGAGAAAGCCATTCGCGCCTACCCCTTCGAGCTTTCCGGTGGCCAGCGTCAGCGGGTAATGATTGCCATGGCGCTCGCGCTTGAACCCGTGCTACTGATTGCCGATGAGCCCACCACTGCACTGGATGTCACCACCCAAGCGCAGATTTTGGAGCTGATTCGCGACCTGCAAAGCCGACGCGGCATGTCGGTGATGTTTATCACCCACGACTTTGGCGTCGTCGCTGAAATCGCCAATCGTGTCTGCGTGATGCGTCACGGTAAGATTGTTGAGTTAGGCGACGCTAAAGCAGTGCTTGAAAACCCGCAAGATACCTACACCCAAGCCCTGATTGAGGCAATCCCCAGCAATGCGGTACCGCACCACCGAGAGACCAGCCAGGTGGCGCCACTGCTGGAGATCAAACAGCTTAATAAAGTATTTCGCTCCCGAGGGGGGTTGTTTACACCTGCCCGGGAGGTACGCGCCCTTGAAGACGTCTCGCTCACCTTAGCGCGAGGCGAAACGCTAGGTATCGTAGGCGAATCCGGCTCGGGCAAATCTACCCTAGGCCGCTGCGTGGTGCGGCTGGAACACCCTGACAGCGGCGAACTGCTGTTGGATGGCGTGAATATTTCTCAGCTTAAAGGTGATGCGCTGCGCCGTGAACGCCATCGCATGCAGATGATTTTTCAAGACCCCTACGCCTCTTTAAACCCACGCACCAAGGTAGGCATGGCGATTGCCCAGGGGCCCATCGCCAACGGCACGTCAAAAGCCGCAGCGCTCAAACAGGCAGGCGAGCTGTTGGACATGGTGGGCTTGGGCGCCAGTGCTGTGGAACGCTTTCCACACGAATTTTCCGGTGGCCAGCGCCAGCGTATCGGCATCGCCAGGGCGCTAGCGCTGAACCCCGAGCTCATAGTGGCAGACGAAGCGGTGTCGGCGCTGGATGTATCGATCCAAGCGCAGGTATTGGCGCTGCTGCAGGAACTAAAGCAGCGCCTGTCTCTTTCGCTGCTGTTTATTACCCACGACTTACGCGTCGCCGCACAGATTTGCGACCGCATTGTGGTGATGCAACATGGTCGCATCGTTGAGCAAGGCAGCGCCGAGCAGATTTTTCTTGCTCCCCGCGAGGCATATACTCAAGCGCTGCTCAAGGCGATCCCCGGTCGTGAAGCCCCTGTGGCGGCAGCGGTGTAGCTTTTCAAAAGCTGGTTCAATATGGAAAAGACAAATTAAGGAACCTCAATGCAGATAACCCTTGAGGCATTGCGTGCCATTGTAGGCCCAGCCCACGTTTTGATCAGCGACGATGTACACAGCCGTAGCGTGGACTGGATGACCGGCGCCCCCTGCCAGGCAGGGGCGATTGTTCGCCCGGCGGATACCGAGCAAGTCGCTGCGGTGATGCGCGCCTGCCATCAGGTACAGCAGGCAGTGGTTACCCATGGCGGGTTAACCGGGTTAGTTCACGGCGCTGAGGCGAGCCCTGACGAATTAGTGATCTCTCTTGAGCGGCTGACCGCCATTGAAGAGATAGACCAGGTGGGCGGCACCCTCACCGTGCAGGCCGGCGCACCGCTGCAACGTGTGCAAGAGGCCGCCAAAGAGGTGGGCCTGCAGTTTCCGCTGGACCTGGGCGCCCGCGGCAGTTGCACGATTGGCGGCAATATCGCCACCAATGCCGGCGGCGTTCGAGTGATTCGTTACGGCATGATGCGCCAGCAAGTCTTGGGGCTTGAAGTGGTCATGGCCGATGGTCGAGTGGTCAGTTCCATGAACCGCATGCTCAAAAACAATGCCGGGTTTGATCTAAAGCAGCTGTTTATCGGCAGCGAAGGCACCCTGGGCATTGTGACCCGCGCGGTACTCCGGTTGCAGCCACCCACCCCCAGCGAACAAACAGCGCTCGTCGCTTGCCCCTCGTTTGAGGCATTAACCGGTCTACTCAGCCAGATGGGTAGAGCATTGGGCGGAAGTCTCGGGGCCTTCGAGGTCATGTGGCAAAACCACTACCGTTTGCTGACAGACACACTGGGGCGCCACACGCCACCGATTGCGACGGAGCACCCGTTTTATGTGATTATTGAGTCGCTGGGCAGCGATTCCGAGCGCAATGCAACCCAGTTCCGCGAAGCGCTAGAAAGTGCTTTAGAGAGCGGTTTGATGGTTGATGCGGTGATTGCGCAATCCAGCACCCAGCGCGATGGGCTGTGGGCCATTCGTGAGGATATTGAAGGGTTGATCAAAGGGTTGGCACCGTTACTTACCTTTGATGTCAGCCTGCCGATTGCTGATATGCAGCGCTACACCGATGCCCTGGAAGCACAGTTGACGAAACGCTGGCCCACGGCGCGATTAGCGGTGTTTGGTCATTTAGGCGATGGTAACCTGCATATTTCTGTCAGCGCGGGAAGTGCCGAAGTCGAGGTGCGCCGCGAAGTGGAAGCCATGGTCTATCAACCGCTAGCAGCGCTTGGCGGCTCCGTCTCCGCCGAACACGGCATTGGTCTTGAGAAGCGCCCGTGGCTTAGCACATGCCGCTCGAGCGCCGAGATCGACTTGATGCGCACCCTCAAGCAGACCCTCGACCCGCTTAACCTACTTAACCGCTATAAAATTTTGAGCTAATTAGTTTATTCCTAGGATACTGCTATGCCCCGCTACCCCGAGCACTTAACCGGCGAAGGCCCCGCCAATCCGTTTCCGGGCATCAAGGTGCTGGAGCGCCGTATAGGAAAGGAGATCCCCCATCGGCTTGGCTCTAACGAAGGCCTGGATATGCCTCACCGCGCCCTACGCGAGCACTTTGGCGATGCCCTGGCCGAACATGTTTACTGCTACGGCGACGCCGAGGCGCTGGGCGTTCGTAAGCGTGTTAGTGAACAGCAGGGTATCTTGCTGGAAACACTGCTGGTGGATGCCGGTGCCGATAGCCTAATGGCGCTGGCCCTGCGCACCACCTGCGAACCCGGCGATACCGTGGTAAGCACCGCCGGTACCTACCCAACCTTTGGCTATTTCGCCAAGGGCCAGGGCTGCCGCTTGATCGAGCCCAGCTACCATGAAGCCCCGGGGGTGCTGGCCCCAGACCTCGACGCTCTGGCGAATGCGGCGCATGAAACAAACGCGAGATTGGTATATCTGGCCAACCCGGATAACCCCAGCGGCCACTTACACAGCGATAGCGCCATCCTCAAGCTGCGCGAGGCGCTACCCGACAGCTGCTGGTTACTGTTAGACGAAGCCTATGGGGATTTCCGCGACGATGCGGGCAGCGAGTTCGCCGCCAAGGCGCTCCCTGGGGTGATTCGCCTGCGTACGCTCTCTAAAGCCCACGGCCTGGCCGGCTTGCGGATTGGCTACGCCATTGCCGACCCTGACGTGCTGGCGATGATGATGAAGGTGCGTATTCACTATGCGGTATCATCGTTAACGTTAGCCGCCGCTGAAGTGGTGCTCGACCACCCTGACGAGGTACATCAACACGTCGCTGATGTGAAAGCACGCCGTGAGCAGTTGGCAGAACACTTTCGCGCCCTCGGTGCCGATGTGTTGCCCAGCGCCACCAACTTTATCGGCATTCGCCTGCCCAGCGCTGAACTCGCCGCCGAGGTACACCAGCAGCTACTCGCCGAAGGCGTTTTAGTCGCTCGACTCGCGCACCCTGAGTTGGCCAATGTAATACGCATTACGGCGGTACAAGCAGCGCTGGAGCCGGGAAGATTGGAAGCCCTTGAACAGGCTATTAAAGAACACGCCTGATTAAATTAGTAAATTTGATCGCTAGGTGCGAGGGCAGGTTGGAGCGAGGGTCTTTTTCCAGGGATGGAAAAAGTAGCGCCCAGGGATGGGTTCACAGCGCCCTCGCGGAAACCTGCCCTCGCACCGGGGCACGCTGATTGCCCGCCACAACAGCCCTAAAGCGTTAGCCAATGCCGAAAATCATCCAGTTCACCGCGTACCGCTTGGCGATATAAGTCCTGCAGTTGCGCCGTCACGCTGCTTTGGCTGATCGGTTCGTTAACAGGCGGCGCGCCCGCGCGTCCGCCGATGCGGCGACCATCCAGCTCGCGCAGCGGCAGTATTTCAGCGGCGGTGCCGGTTAAGAACGCTTCATCGGCGGTATACAGCTCATCGCGGGTGATGCGCCGCTCGCGCACGTCAATGCCCAGCACCGTTTGCGCTAACTGAATCACGCTATCCCGGGTGATGCCTTGCAGGCACGAGGTCACTTCCGGGGTGTGCAGTACGCCATCGCGCAGTAAAAAAATATTAGCCGCCGAGGCCTCAGCCACATAACCTTCCGGGTCGAGCATGATGGTTTCATCAAACCCGGCTTTGATCGCGGTATTCAGCGCCAGTATCGAGTTAACGTAGTGGCCGTTGGTTTTCGCCCGGCAGAGGCTGATATTGACGTGGTGGCGCGCCCAGGATGAGGTCAGCGCGCGCAAGCCATGGGTCGCGGCCTGGGGCGAAATGTAAGGGCCTAAATCCCAGGCGGCGACCATTACATGGGTCGTTAGCCCTTGAGCACGCAACCCCAAGCCTTCCGCGCCGAAAAATACCGTCGGTTTTAGATAGGCGTTAGTTAGCTTATTTTTAGCCAGACACTGGCGTTGAACCTCAATCAAATCAGCTTCGCTAAACGGCAGCGGCATATCCAGCGAATGGGCGCTTTCCGCCAAGCGGCGTGCGTGCTCGGCAACACGAAAAAGATGCGTACCGCTGGGACCAGCGTAGGCGCGCACGCCCTCAAAACAACCCATACCGTAGTGCAACGTATGGGTGAACAGATGCACCTTGGCATCTCGCCAAGCCAGCCATTCACCATCCTGCCAAATCCAGCCATCGCGATCATAAAGCGGTGTCATCGGGTCGTTTGCTCCCACTGTTGGCGCCAGCTATCGATTAACGTTTGCTGGTGCGGTTGCAGGGCCTGATAGCCCCAAGCGGCAATTTCGTCGTTTTGCGGGTCGGGCACGGCAATGCCACTGCCTGCCAGGGTCTGGATCACCGCGTGGCCGCATAGCGGTACATAGCCTTCGGAGTAGCCGCCTTCGTGAATAAACACTAGTTTGCCATGGCAGCAGCGCTCGGCCAGGGCTTTCAACTGGGCGGTCATGGTGGCAAACGCCTGGCTGTTGAGCAGCATCTTGCCTAACGGATCTTTGGCACAGGCGTCGTAACCGCAGGCCACCACAATCAACTCAGGATTAAAGGCCTCCAAGGCGGGTAGCACCAGTTGTTCCATGGCGTACGCGTAGGCGCCCAGCCCACAGCCCGGCGGCAGCGGCAGGTTTAGGTTGGCGCCCGCGCCTGCACCTTCGCCCTGCTCGTCAAAGCCACCGGTTTCCAGCGGGTAGTTAGCGGCTTGATGAAGGGAGACAGTGAATACTTCTGGCTCATCATAAAACGCCGCCTGCTGGCCGTTACCGTGATGAACATCCCAATCAAGTATCGCCACGCGATTCACCTGCCCCAAGGCGCGGGCACGCATCACCGCCACGGGTATATTACCCAGCAGGCAGAACCCGCGACCCTGGTCGGCTTCTGCATGGTGGCCGGGCGGGCGACACAGGGCGTAGGAGTTGCTCACCTCACCTAACGCCACAGCTTCGACGGCTGCCAGCGCTAAACCCACAGACTGGGTGGCCGCTGCCCAACTACCGGGCATAAAGGGCGCGCAGTCGCCGCCATTGCCGCCACGCGCTTTATCCCCCGCCTGCAGTTGCTCTAAATAACGCGGAGTGTGAAAGCGCAGTAGATCATCAAGCGTCGCGGCAGGCGGTTTCACTACGCGAAGCTCGTCAATCAGTCCGCTGACTTCGAGAATGTTTTTTAGCCGTCGCTTGCTTTCTGGGCTTTCCGACGCGGCTTGGGGCTGCAAAAACTCACCGGGTGCCGAAAATACGCCAATGGCGCCCTGTTCGTGCCAAAAGCAGCGTTCGTGCCAGTAGAAGCCTGTTGTGTCTGTGAGTGCATTCACGGCGGCGATGCCTCCCACACTTCAATGGCGGCGGCCAAATCTTCAAGCGATGCGCCTACCGACTTAAACAGGGTAATGGCTTGCTTATTAGAGCGCCCTGATTTGCTTCCGGCTAGCACTTCGGCAAGCTCCGCCTGAATATCGTCAAAGCGGAAAGCTCCTTCATCAATAGCTTGCAGAATATCGCCGGCTTCGCCTTTGGCACCCGCGTAGGTATCGACAAACACTTCGGCGCGGCGCAGGCATTGCGCATCGGTTTCTCGCATTTGCGGGCGAAAAGCACCAATCAAATCCAAATGCGTACCTGGCGTGAGCCATTCACCTTTAATAAGCGGCTCGGTGGATAGCGTGACACAGCTAATAATATCTGCCCGAGCAACTGCCGTTTGCAGGTTATCGACCACATGGGTTTCAAAGCGCTCGGCGTAGTCCTTGGCAATTGCCGCCGCTTTACTGGAATTTCGTCCCCACACCAATACGCGCTTAATCGGCCGTACACGGGCATGGGCTTCAATCACCATTGGCGCCAGTTTGCCGGTACCAACGACCAGCAAGGTTTCTGACATATCATTGGCCAACGCCTGGGCGGCCAGCGCTGAAGCCGCCGCTGTGCGACGTCGCGTTAATTCGCTGCCGTCCATACATGCCAGCGGCTGGCCGTGCTTGCCCTCGCTGAGCAGGTAGAGCCCGGAGATCGCTGGGATACCGTGGTCGGCATTTTGTGGAAACACGTTGACCATTTTGACGCCAATGTAGCCCGCGGCTTCCCAGGCAGGCATCAACAGCATCGTCGCCTCACCATCTGGCCGATGCATGGTGTGGTGGTGGCGCGGCGGAGACTCAACGCCAGTGACGAAGGTGGTTCGAAGACGCTTGATCAAACCATCCCAGGTAAGATCACGTGCGATCTCATTAGCTGAAATAACACGCATCTCATGCCTCCGGTAACGCAGCGAAAACGCTTATAAAGGCGTTGCTGTCTTGGTAGGTAGCGCTCAAGGTATCTCTCCAGGAAAAGAGTTATTCCTAGAGACTAAGCGATTAGCAGGGTAAATGCTTGCCCAAACACGGGCGAACTTGCCCGGCATTTAGTTGCCTATGAGGCCCGTAAGCTACGCAAGCCGGATCAGGACGTTTGCAAACGCACAAACAAAAGGGCCTAGCGATAAACGCTAGGCCCTAAAAGATGGTGCCGGTGGCCAGACTCGAACTGGCACGCCTGTTACAGCGGCGGATTTTGAATCCGCTGCGTCTACCAATTCCGCCACACCGGCAATGGCTGCGCATTATACGTAGATCACCTTCTAGGTCAATCACATTGACTGACTTTATCCACACAAAGCGCTATCCTATGCCGCCTGTTTGGTCACTGATATAGAGCTTTTTCATGCAGCGCGCGGATTTTCACTTTGAGCTACCCGAAGAGTTAATTGCTCGTTACCCGTCTGAGCAGCGTAGCGACTGTCGCTTACTGTGCGTGGATGGTCAGACCGGCGCGCTTGAACATCGGCGGTTTCCCGACTTGATGTCAGTTCTGGAACCCGGCGACCTGCTGGTGTTCAACGACACCCGAGTGATCCCGGCGCGCCTGCACGGCCAGAAGGCAAGCGGCGGCAAGGTGGAAATGCTGCTGGAACGTCCGCTGGACGCGCACCGCGGGCTGGCCCATATCCGTTCGAGCAAGTCGCCCAAGCCCGGCACCGAGCTGATCTTTGAAGGCGATATTCACGCCGTGGTGGAAGGCCGCCGTGATGCGCTGTTTGAACTGCGTTTTCTGGGCGACACGCCAATGATCGCGCTGCTGGAAAAGCACGGCCATATGCCGCTGCCGCCCTACATTACCCGTGAAGATGAGCTAAGCGACCGCGAGCGCTATCAAACCGTTTATGCCCGGCGCGATGGTGCAGTGGCCGCCCCCACCGCCGGCCTACACTTTGACCAGCCGCTGCTCGATGCGCTGGCAGAAAAAGGCGTCAATAGCGCCTTTGTTACGCTGCACGTCGGCGCTGGGACCTTCCAGCCGGTGCGCGTCGACAACATCCTTGAACACCATATGCACAGCGAATGGATCGAGGTAACTGAGGCGACCTGTGAGCAGGTTCGCGCCACGCAAGCGGCGGACAAACGGGTGATCGCCGTGGGCACCACCAGCGTGCGCTGCCTGGAAAGCGCCTGCATGAAAAGCCCGGACGTCCAGATAGCACCCTTCAGCGGCGATACCGACATCTTCATCTACCCCGGCTATGAATGGCGCTGCGTGGATGCGCTGATCACCAATTTCCACCTACCCGAATCAACGCTGTTAATGCTGGTCTCGGCATTCGCAGGTTACGATAACATCATGCACGCCTATCAAGCGGCGGTTGACGAGCGCTATGCGTTTTTCAGCTATGGCGATGCCATGTTGCTGACCCGCTAACCAAGCCTTGCTTTAACCGCTTTCTGAACGAGTAACAACGATGCGAAACGAATGCTTTATGCGCTTTGAGCGCCTCGCCGAGGACGGTCGCGCGCGCCGTGGCCGCCTTCACTTTCCGCGTGGCACGGTGGAAACCCCAGCGTTTATGCCGGTGGGCACCTATGGCACGGTCAAGGGCATGACGCCCGACTCGGTGAAAGAGATTGGCGCCGAGATTATCCTGGGCAATACCTTTCACCTTTGGCTGCGCCCCGGTACAAAGGTCATCGAAGCCCACGGCGATCTGCATGACTTCGCCCAATGGGACAAGCCGATTCTGACTGACTCCGGCGGTTTCCAGGTGTTTTCGCTGGGTGAGATGCGCAAAATCACCGAGCAGGGTGTGCATTTCCGCTCGCCGGTAGACGGTAGCAAAGTATTTATGGGCCCTGAAGAGTCGATGGCAGTTCAGCGTTCGCTGGGTTCCGATGTGGTAATGATCTTTGACGAGTGCACACCCTATCCAGCGACGTTTGAAGAAGCCGAAAAATCCATGGAGCTATCACTGCGCTGGGCCAAGCGCTCGCGTGACGCCCATGGCGACTCCCCTTCGGCGCTGTTCGGCATCATCCAGGGCGGTATGCACCCCGAGCTTCGCGAACGCTCGCTAAAAGGGCTGCTGGACATCGGCTTCGATGGACTGGCGATTGGCGGCTTGTCGGTGGGCGAGCCCAAGGAAGAAATGATCAAGGTGCTCGACTATTTGCCGACCTGGATGCCTGACGATACGCCCCGCTACCTAATGGGCGTTGGCAAACCCGAGGATTTGGTCGAAGGCGTGCGCCGCGGCGTGGATATGTTCGACTGCGTGATGCCTACGCGCAACGCACGTAACGGCCACTTGTTTACCGCCCAAGGTACCGTCAAAATTCGTAATGCTGTGCATCGCTTTGATACCCGGCCACTTGAAGAAGGCTGCGATTGCCATACCTGCCAGCACTTCTCGCGCGGCTACTTGCATCATCTTGATCGCTGCAACGAGATGCTGGGCTCAATGCTCAATACCATCCATAATCTGCGTTACTACCAAAGGGTGATGGCTGATTTGCGCGCAGCAATCGAAGCGGGTACATTGACGACCTTTGTGGAAGGCTTCTATGCGCAACGCGGACTGTCGGTGCCTCCCCTTGCAAATTAATCAGCGCTCGTCTTAGCGAGCGTTTTAACTTGCTCAATCATTGAGTTTATAACCCAGGAGTTCTCTGCAATGCTGGATTTCTTCATTTCTCCCGCCCACGCCCAAGCAGGCGGTGCTGGTGGTGGTATTGCGCAAATCGTGATGCTGGTCGGTTTTGTGCTGATTTTCTACTTCCTGCTCTGGCGCCCGCAGGCCAAGCGCGCGAAGCAGCACAAGCAATTGATCAGCAATCTGGACAAAGGCGATGAAATCGTCATTGGCGGCGGTATGGTGGGTCGCATCACCAAGGTGAGCGATGAGTTCCTGACCATGGAAGTCGCCGAAGGCACCGAAGTCAACGTGCAGAAAAATGCCGTTGCCGCCGTGCTGCCTAAGGGCACCATCAAGTCCATCTAATGTAATGATGTAGCACCCCTGCCTTAATGCCAGCCATCCCGGCAGGGGTGACATGGTATCAGCGATGGTGAACCTTGCTGCGCATAGTGAGTCTATGCGCAGCATTCCGTTTGTAATTGAAGGCAGGGCTTGCATGCTCAACCGTTACCCCCTGTGGAAGTATCTGTTGATACTGGTCGTTTTAGTGGCCGGCCTTATCTACGCACTTCCCAACTTATTCCCTGAAGATCCCGCCGTCCAAATCAGCAGCGCCGAGACCGGCGAAACGCTGGATGAAAGCGAAATTGAGCGCGTTGAAGACGCCCTCAATGATGAAGACGTAGCGATTAAAGCCATCGAACAAAACGGGCAGCAGTGGCTGATTCGCCTATCTGATTCCGATGATCAGTTGCGCGCCCAGGAAATCGCCAGCGACCTGCTGGGAGACGATGCCACGGTTGCACTGAACCTTGCCGAGGCAACGCCCGGCTGGCTGCAGGCCTTTTCTGCCTCTCCCATGACGCTCGGTCTCGACCTGCGCGGCGGCGTTCACTTCCTGCTGGAAGTTGATATGGAGGCTGCGCTGACCCAGCGGCTTGAGGTTAACGGCAGCGCGATGCGTGAATTGCTGCGCGAAGAGGGCATTCGCTATCGCAACACCGAGGTAGAAGAGCGCAGCCTTTCAATTGATTTCGCTGGCGAAGAGGACCGCAATGAAGCGCGCGGACTTATCAGCCGCGAATTCCCTGAGTTCGAATACAGCAGCGAAGAAGAAGGCCGTGCGGCACGTTTGGTGATGACGCTGACCGATGAATCGGTTAATGAGATTCAGGACTACGCGATTAACCAAAACCTGACCACACTGCGTAACCGGGTTAACGAACTAGGCGTTGCCGAGCCCATGGTCCAGCGCCAAGGCCCCGACCGCATTGTCGTGGAGCTTCCCGGCGTTCAGGATACCGTGGAGGCCAAACGCGTGGTAGGTGCGACGGCGAACCTGGAATTCCGCCTGGAGGCGCGTTCCGACGCACCCGACAATGAGACGGAAAGCTTCAGCTTCCGTAACGACGAATCGCGCTCCGCCGACCTGATGCGCGACGTTATCGTTACCGGCGATAGCGTTTCGGATGCCAGCCGCAACTTCGATGAAAACGGTCGACCACAGGTCAACATCGACCTGGACGGCACCGGCGGTACGTTGATGAACCGCGCCACGCGCAGCAACATTGGTCGCAATATGGCGGTGCTGTTTATTGAGCACAAAACCAAGGAACGCACGGTCATTGAGGATGGCGAGGAAGTCACCGAGCGCGAACCCTACGTGGAGCGTGGCCTGATCAGTTTGGCGACGATCCAGAGTGCGCTGGGCAATAGCTTCCGCATTACCGGTCTTGAGTCGCCTACCGAGGCCGAAGAACTTGCGCTGTTGCTGCGTTCGGGCTCACTCGCAGCGCCAATCTACTTCGTTCAGGAACGCACCATCGGGCCAAGCCTGGGTGCCGACAATATCGAACGCGGCCTGCTTTCAGTGCAAGTCGGCTTGTTGCTGGTCGCGCTGTTCATGCTGATCCGCTACAAGGTATTCGGCATCTTCGCCAATATTGCCCTGGCGTTAAACCTAGCCCTACTAACCGCCGCCATGTCGCTACTTGGCGCCACGCTGACGCTTCCGGGGATTGCCGGCATCGTGCTGACGCTGGGCATGGCGGTGGACGCCAACGTGCTGATATTTGAGCGAATACGCGAAGAGCTGCGCAATGGATTGTCGATCCAGCAGGCCATCTACGCTGGCTACGAACGCGCCTTTACGTCGATTGTCGATGCCAATATTACCACGCTGCTGGTCGCGGTAATTCTGTTCTCGATTGGTACTGGGCCGGTCAAAGGCTTCGCCGTGACCCTGTCTATCGGTATTTTGACATCGATGTTTACCGCCCTAATGGTAACGCGCGCCATGGTCAACCTGACTTACGGCAGCAAGCCGGTCAAAAAGCTGTGGATCTAACGCCAACGCTCAGCCCAGATTTAACGAGGTGGTAATGAAACCTTTAACACACCGGCAAATCGACTTTATGGGGCGCCGCAATTTGGCGTTCATCGTCGCTGCCGTCATGCTGATCGTGTCGATTGGCGCGATTGTTTTCCAACAGCTTAATTTAGGCCTGGATTTCACTGGTGGCACCTTGGTGGAAGTGCACTATGACGAGGCACCGTCCTTGGATACCGTGCGCCAGTTTCTGCAAGACAACGACTTTGAAGATGTCTCGGTGCAAACCTTCGGTAGCTCGAACGAGGTGCTAATTCGCCTGCGTCAGGCGTTTGACTCCGATATTGGCACCAACATTGTCAATATCCTCAGCGAGGATGGAACCGAGGTTGAGCTGATCCGCGCGGAGTTCGTGGGCGCCCAGGTGGGCGACCAGCTGCGTGATCAGAGCGGCATGGGGTTACTGGTCGCCCTGGGCGTGGTGATGCTCTATGTAGCGTTTCGCTTTCAGTACAAGTTTGCGATTGGCGCTTTGCTGGCCCTGATACATGACGTGATCATCGTCGTGGGTTTTTTCGCGCTATTTCAGCTCGACTTCAACCTGACCGTACTGGCCGCCATTTTGGCAGTAATCGGTTACTCGCTGAACGACACGATCGTGGTCTACGACCGTATGCGCGAGGAGATTCGCACGACGCAAATAGACGACATGCCGCAAATCTTTAACGAGGCAATCAACGCCACGCTCTCGCGTACACTGGCAACCTCCGGCACCACTTTGCTCGTATTGCTGGCCCTGCTGCTACTCGGCGGCGAGATGATCGAAAACTTCGCCATCGCTCTCATTGTGGGCATTGTGGTGGGCACGTTTTCATCCATTTACGTTTCGGGTGCGCTGCTGCTTCCGCTCAAACTATCGCGTGAAGACCTGATTCCTACCAAGAAAGAGGTCGACGAAGAAGAGGAAGAGTTGCCCTAACCGGGCTGAACTTGCTGCTAGCAAAAAGCCCCTGTCGGTGATGCCGACAGGGGCTTTTTCGTTTGTCTGAGCAGAGGGTTAAACGTGCGGTGCCAACTGCTTGATTAGCGCTTTATACAAGCGTGGCCCTGCTGCTAACAGCTGGCCTTCCGCCTTCACGTTAGGCTGCCCATCGGGCGACCCCATCAATGCCCCGGACTCTTTCAACAACAGCGTCCCTACCTGCAGATCCTGCTCTTCAAGGCCCAACACGAAGGCGCTATCGACACGCCCGGTAGCCAACTCACAGATATCCAATAGACCACTGCCCGTCGCCACCAGCGTATCTACCTGGGGGGCCAACTGCTGGGTAATGGTTAAGTAGGCAGGCAAATGACGGGGCCGCAGCCAAGGCTCAGGAAGACTCATCGCCAGGCGGGTGGCGCTGATCGCCTTGGCCTGGCTGACCCGCATACGCTTGTCGTTATGCTGGGCGCCACGGCCGCGGCTGGCAATGTATTCGTCATCACCGAAAGGCGAAATCACCACGGCATGCTCGGGACGACCTTTGACGAGACACACCACTGAGAGTGCAAAGCCCTTGCCCGCGACGGCCAGGTTGGAATAACCGTGCATGGGCTCAATCTTCCAGACGATATCGCCGCTTTCATCCTGGCCGGGCCGGAAAGGGGTGTAGCGCCCCATCACCCCGTGTTGGGGATAGCCACGTTCCAACTGCTGAACAATGGTTGCCTCGGCTTTACGCGCCGTGTCTTCAAGCAGTTTGTCGAGGTTGAACTCATCGTGCGCGTTTTCGATACGCTCGCGCACCTTCAGGAAGTGTTCAACAGCGCCGCGCGCAGCGCGCAGCGTAAATTGGACCATCGGATTCATGGTTGGGCCTTGTCACAGTGATGTTAAAGAACGGTAGGCGGTCGCTTCGCCTTTGGCGCGCAATTCTAGCAGACCGCTATCGGGCATGCTATCGACTCATGGTAGACTGCCGCTTTTCCGCTTCCTGTGACCGGGTTTTATCATGCTTGAGCGCATTCGTATCGTACTTATCGGCACCAGTCATCCTGGCAATATCGGGGGCGTTGCCCGCGCCATGCATAATATGGGACTCACCGACCTGGCACTCGTGGCGCCACGCTGCGAAGCCATCACCCAGGACAGCATCTCCCGCGCCTCGGGGGCCGATCACCTACTGCATAACGCCCAGGTGTTTGCGACCATTGAAGACGCGGTGGCGGACTGCACACTGGCGGTGGGGGCCAGTGCGCGCTCACGCACGCTGCCCTGGCCGATGTTAACCCCACGTGAGCTGGCCGACCGCTTACCCGGCGAATGTCAGTCTCCTAATGCCCGCGTCGCGCTGGTGTTTGGCCGCGAGGATAGCGGCTTGACTAACGAGGAGCTACAGCGCTGCCACGCCCACGTCAATATTCCCACCAACGCCGACTTCAGCTCGCTCAATCTAGCCGCTGCGGTTCAGGTACTTGCCTACGAGTGTCGCATGGCATGGATGGGGCAACACGCAAACGAGCCAGCCGCTCAAGCAGCCCCGAGGCCGGATGCCGACGATGCACTTGCCTCCCATGCCGACCTGGAACGCTACTTTGAGCACTTAGAACGCGCACTGGTAGCCATTGAGTTCCATGACCCCGACAAGCCGCGCCAGCTAATGGCCCGACTTAGGCGCCTTTATCTTCGCGCCCGCCCAGAGCAGATGGAAATGAATATTCTGCGCGGCATTTTATCCGCCACCGAAAAGGCCGCACAGCACAAGCAACCGCATGAGTGAGCCGCTAGACTTGAAGAGAGCGTCGCGCGCCCCCACCATTTCTCAACTGCGTACAATAACCCTGCGATGCTGGTCAAAACCGCCCGGTGATGAATCGCACTGCTACCGCCCAAGGGATCCCCATGTTTCAACGCCTGCGTGAAGATATTAACAGCGTCTTTGACCGAGACCCCGCCGCCCGCAACTTTCTCGAGGTGCTGACTAATTACCCTGGCCTGCACGCGCTACTATTACATCGCTGCAGCCACTGGCTATGGCAAAAAAACCTTAAGTGGCTGTCGCGCTCGCTATCGACGTTTGGCCGCTGGCTGACCGGCATTGAAATTCACCCGGGGGCCACCATTGGCCGACGCTTTTTCATCGACCATGGCATGGGCGTGGTGATTGGCGAAACCGCCCGGGTGGGCAACGACGTGACGCTCTACCAGGGCGTCACCCTGGGCGGCACCAGTTGGCACAAGGGCAAGCGTCACCCAACGCTGGGCGATAGCGTCATCGTGGGAGCGGGGGCCAAAATCTTAGGCCCTTTTACCGTCGGCGCGGGCGCTAAAATCGGTTCCAATGCGGTGGTCACCAAAGAAGTTCCTGCCGGGGCGACAGTGGTCGGCATTCCCGGCAAAGTGGTTAAACGCGCCGATCCAGATGTCGAAGAAGCCCTGGATGTGGATCCCGCCCGCCGCGAGGCGATCTGCCAAAAGTTTGGCTTTGACGCCTATGGCGTGAGCGAAGATATGCCCGACCCCGTGGCCCGCTCCATGCAGGCGATGCTGGATCACATGCACGCCGTGGATGAGCGCATCGAGCGCATGTGCTCAACCCTGCGCAAACTGGATGCCAGCTATCGTGACGGCCAGCTACCGGCGCTGCGCGATGAAGATTTTGCCGACATTCTTGACGAAGCGGACGGCGCCTGCTCAGGCGTAGCCAAAAACACCTCGTCGACGACGTCGGCAGAGCAGGACACGCAATCGGGTAATGGTTGACCAAAGCACTCAGGTTTTCCCATAATGGCAGCACATTTGCCGTTAGCGCTGAGCCGTCGGCGTCGAGGTACCTGCCATGCGTTTGACCACCAAAGGGCGTTACGCTGTTACCGCCATGCTGGATTTAGCACTGCACGCCCAACATGGCCCGACCAGCCTTAGCGATATTTCTCAGCGCCAGGAAATATCGCTGTCGTATCTTGAGCAACTATTTGCTCGGCTGCGCCGTTACGGACTGGTTAACAGTGTGCGCGGTCCGGGTGGCGGCTATTTGCTTGCCCATGCACCTAATCGTATTAGCATCTCCCAGGTCATTGACGCGGTAAACGAAACCGTGGATGCCACGCGCTGTCAGGGGCTCTCCGATTGCCAACAGGGAGATACCTGCCTGACGCACCACTTATGGTGCGATTTATCGGCGCAAATTCGGCATTTTTTAGATGACGTGACCCTTGCCCAATTGATGCAGCGCCCCGATGTAATACAAGTCGCCGAGCGCCAACAACAGCGCTTGGCGGCGGGCATCCTAGCCTCGTCTCCCTGAACGCTTTGCTTTTTTCCACCACAGGTAACATGACCACGATGACTGCCGCCTCGCTACCCATCTATCTTGATTACGCCGCTACCACGCCGGTGGATCAGCGCGTGGCCGAGGTTATGCAGCGCTACTTGACGGTGGATCAACTGTTTGCCAATCCTGCCTCACGCAGCCACATGCTCGGCTGGCAGGCTGAACAGGCCGTTGAGCAGGCGCGCCGCCAGGTGGCCGACACCATCGATGCTGATCCGCGCGAAATCGTCTGGACCAGCGGCGCCACCGAGGCCGATAACCTGGCGTTGATCGGTTTCATGCGCGCCAACCGCAAACGTGGCATGCACTTGGTCACCTCAACCATTGAACACAAAGCGATTATTGATACCGCTCGCGCGCTTGAACACGAAGGCTTTGAGGTCACATGGCTCTCTCCCGGTGCGGATGGCTGCATCCAGCCTGAGCAGCTTCGCGAGGCAATGCGCGATGACACCGCGCTGGTATCGCTAATGGCGGTCAACAACGAACTGGGCAGCATCAATGATATCGCCGCCCTGGCCACCGTGGCTCATGAATTCGGTGCGGCCTTTCACTGCGATGCCGCACAGGCCGTTGGCCGAATCGAACTATCTGTGGTCGCTCAGCAGGTTGATTTAATGTCGCTGTCGGGCCACAAGGCCTATGGGCCAAAAGGCGTGGGTGCGCTTTACGTAAAGCGCCACCCTGATATTCGCATTGAAGCGCTAATTCACGGTGGCGGCCACGAACGCGGCATGCGCTCCGGCACCCTGCCTACGCATCAGATTGCCGGCATGGGCGAAGCCTTTTTGCTAATGCAAGGGCAGCACGCCGAAGAGCAGGCGCGCATCGCCCAACTACAGCAACGCTTTCTGAAAGGGCTAGAGGGGTTGGAAGGCGTCTATGCCAATACGCCTCTTGCCCACGCGGTACCCAACATTCTTAACCTCGCCTTTGAAGGCGTGGACGGTGAATCGCTACTCATGGGGTTGCGCGATGTCGCTGTCTCCACCGGGTCGGCCTGCAACTCGGCAAGTGTAGACCCGTCCTATGTATTACTCGGCATTGGCGTCCCAAGGCGCCTTGCCCTTTCGTCGATTCGTTTTAGCTTTGGCCGATTTACGACCGAGGCCGATATCGACCACGCCATAACGCTTATCCGCCACGCGGTGAGCGGGCTGCGCGCCTAGCAGCGCTAAGCGGCTGACCACTTACAGGAGGACGCCTCAATGGCCACACTCAATATTACCCCAGCTGCCGCCCAGCAGATTCGCCACGTGTTGGACGAACGCGGTCAAGGCTTAGGCCTGCGTGTTTCCGTCAAACCCAGCGGCTGCTCAGGCTATAGCTATGTACTGGACTTCGCCGACCAGGTGAATGACGAAGACGTGCGTTTTGAAGCCAACGGTGCCAGCGTTTACGTCGCCCCCGACGCCGTGGAAATGCTCGACGGCAGCGAAGTCGATTACGTTAACGAAGGGCTGAATCGCTTTTTCCGCTTCAACAACCCCAACGTTAAAGACGAATGCGGCTGCGGTGAAAGCTTTACCGTCTAACGCAGGTTGCCAGCACACAGCGCGGCGGTATTCATCCCCCCGCTTAAGCGCTATAATCGCGCCACTCGGTAGCTGATACGGCTACCGACACCTTTATTTTTACCGCCCCGGCCCACCGGGGCGGCAATGTTTTTTTATCCTTTCAGGAGACTGTGACATGGCAACTGAACGCACTCTATCTATCATCAAGCCCGACGCCGTCGCCAAAAACGCCATTGGCGAAATCATTGCGCGTTTTGAGAATGCTGGGCTGCGCGTTGTGGCCGCCAAAATGCTGCACTTGTCTGAAGAAAAAGCCGGCGGCTTCTACGCTGAACACAAAGAGCGCCCGTTCTTCAAGGACCTCGTAGGCTTCATGACCTCGGGTCCGGTTGTCGTGCAAGTGCTAGAAGGCGAAGGCGCGATTGCCAAAAATCGTGATTTAATGGGCGCTACTAACCCGAAAGAAGCCGCACCGGGCACGATTCGCGCCGATTTTGCGGAAACAATCGACGCCAATGCTGTCCATGGTTCTGACTCTGCGGAAAGCGCCGAGCGCGAAATCAACTACTTCTTCGGCAACGACGAAATCTGCTCGCGCTAATCACGCTTTGTCAGGTAGCGCCGCCGTTTCAACCTCTGTTGCCGGCCATTTTACGCGGGGGCCTCGCCCCCGCCACTTCCCTAAACGCTGACCGCCATGACCACCACCGTAGTCCAACATACGCCTAGCTCTGCCCCCCAACACTCGCCCAGCGCACAAGCAACGCCCGAGCGTCAAAACCTGCTGGGTATGTCGCGGGAGCAAATGGCGGCTTTCTTCGTCTCCATTGGCGAAAAGAAATTCCGTGCCGCCCAGGTGATGAAGTGGATTCACATCGAAGGGTGCGACGATTTCTCCGCGATGACGAACCTGTCAAAACCGCTGCGGGAAAAGCTCGCTCAGGTAGCGGAAATTCGAGGCCCAGGCGTTATCTACGAGGGCACGTCAAGCGATGGTACGCGCAAGTGGGTGCTGGAAGTGGAAGACGGCAGCTACGTCGAAACCGTGCTGATCCCGGCCGAAAACGGCAAGCGGCGCACACTGTGTGTGTCATCCCAGGTGGGTTGCTCGCTGGACTGCAGCTTCTGCTCAACCGGCAAGCAAGGCTTTCAGCGCAACCTGACCGCTGCTGAAATCATCGGCCAGGTATGGGTGGCCCAACGTAGCGTCGGGCCGCGTCGGGATACCGCCAACCGGCCGGTGACCAACGTGGTCATGATGGGCATGGGCGAGCCGCTGCTCAACTACGACAACGTCGTACCGGCCATGAAATTGATGCTCGACGACGACGGCTATGGCCTTTCCAAGCGCCGGGTTACGTTGTCCACCTCGGGCGTGGTGCCCATGCTGGATAAACTTGGCGACGAACTCGATGTCAGTCTGGCGGTGTCGCTGCACGCCGCCAACGACGAGTTGCGAAACGAACTGGTGCCGCTCAATCGCAAGTACAATATCCGTGCGCTGATGGACGCCTGTCACCGCTATTTGGCCAAGTGCCCGGAAAACCGTCTGGTAACGATCGAATATACCCTGATTAAAGATGTGAATGATCAGCAAGAGCACGCCGAACAGCTAGCGGCACTGCTCAAAGAGCTACCTTGTAAAATTAACCTGATCCCATTTAACCCATTTCCAAATTCAGGGTATGAAACACCGTCGCGTAATCAGACAATGCGTTTTCAACAGTGGTTGCACGACTTAGGCTACACTGCTCCCATTCGGTCGACCCGCGGCGATGACATTGACGCTGCTTGTGGACAGCTTGTGGGCCGGGTAAAAGACCGCACCAAACGAAGCGCTCGCTATATCCAGTCGATTCAATTGGATGCAGACTGATTAGTCATCATCTTGACTTCCGGCGAACACGGCGCTTTGATGGACACGGTTTAATTTAGCGATTCATCTTTTTATCGTCACCTTGCGAGGATTTACATGATGTGTCACCGCAGGCTTTACCACCCATATCGGGTGCCCTTGCTCGCCGCGCTGGTCGGCAGCATGTGGCTAGCCGGCTGTGCATCTTCCTCTAATGTTTCTTCCTCTTCGTCAACGCCCGAGGCCGCCTCAGCCTATACCCAGCTTGGAGTTGCCTATTTGGAGCGCGATAATCTCCCGCGGGCACTAAACGCATTAGATCGAGCGCTCGAGATCGAACCCGACAACGCCGAGGCGCTCCAGGCCATTGCACTAGTTTACCAGCAGCAAGGCGAAAGCGATTTGGCCGACCAGCACTTTCAGCGCGCCATTAAGACGGCGCCGGATTTTACCCGCGCGCGTAACAACTACGCCGCGTTTCTTTACCAAGAAGACCGTTTGGAAGCTGCCTGCAATCAGCTCGAAAGCGCTTCCAAAGACGCCCAGTACGAGAACCGTACCCAGCTTTTTGCCAATCTAGGGCAGTGTTATATGGCCCTGGGCGAGACCGAACTAGCACGCGAGCGCTTTAAGCGCGCGCAACGGATCGATCCGCGCAATCCCCGCGGATATTTTATGTTAGCTGAACTCGAATACTCACAGGGTAATTACGCCGAGGCATGGTCACCGCTGCAAAAGCACCTGCAGCTTGCCGGGCCGAGCCGGAACGCACTATCACTGGCCGTTGACATTGCCGAGGCAAGAGGCGATCACGACGCCGCTGCTGACTATCAACGTCAGCTGAGTGCCAATTAAGCGATGGATGCCCTGATCACCGATTATTTAATGAAGGATGCTCAGCCATGAGCGAGACACCGTCACAAGCTAGCGACACCCCAATCGTAAATGACTCCCCCGGCGAGCTGTTGGCCCGCCGCCGTGAACAACTTGGCATTGCCCTTAACGATGCCGCCCGGGCGCTGAACCTACGCCCTGCTGTGGTAGAAGGCCTGGAACGCGATGATTACAGTGAAATTCCAGTGGTTACCTATCGCCGCGGTTACCTGCGCGCCTATGCCAAATATTTAGCTATTGATGAACACTTGATACTGGATGCTTATCGTACACGCTTTGGCGAAGCCGACCTGGAGCGCAAAGTCACCCCCGTCGCGGTGACCAAGCCGCCTTCTCGCCTGGGTGCCTGGTTATTCAAGCTGGTCACGCTGTTCATTATTGTGGGGCTGATTGCCGTCACGGTGATGTGGTGGCAGAGCCGAGGGGGCAACGAACTCCCTGAGATGGACTCGTCGTCTTCAATGGAGGACGCACCTGCCGAGCAAGAAGACACAGGTGAGCTCAATGAGTCTTCACAGTCTGACCCAGAGCTTTCATCAAGCGAATCCGACGACGTCACCGACGAAGACACAGCGCTGAATGACTCGGCTACTGAGGACAGCAGCGCAGCGGAAAGTAATTTTGCCGCTGAAAACACCGCCGAAGATACCAGCGAGACAGGCAACGAAACACCCTCAGACTCTGCTGATTCGGCGCTGCTGATTGATGAAGAAGGTGCAGATGAGGCCACCGAGTCGACCAGCCTAGCAGAGACGGATAGCCAGTCCGACGGTGACGAAAGTAACGACGATGCCACAGGCGATGATGCCAATGAAGGTGACGAAACCACGGGTAACGATAGCAACACTAATCGTTTAGCGCTGACGTTTAATGAACAGTCGTGGACAGAAATTATCGACGCCGATAACCAGCGTGTGCTGGTAGGTCTGCAAGAACCTGGCACCTCCACTGAGGTCGAAGGTCAGCCACCCTTCAGGCTCACCGTGGGCAACGTCACTGGCGTTGAACTGCGCTATCAAGGCGAAGACGTCGACTTATCGTCACGCGCAGGTGCCAACAACGTGGCTCGATTCACCTTGGGAGAGTAACCCGACTTATGCACGCTCATTCGCCTATCCAGCGCCGAGCTTCGCGCCAAATCAATGTAGGTAACGTCGCCGTGGGTGGAGATGCGCCCATTGCCGTTCAGAGCATGACCAATACGGACACGCTGGACGTGGCCGCGACCGTGGCGCAAATTGCACAGCTAGAGAAAGCTGGGGCTGATATCGTACGCGTGTCAGTGCCCGACATGGACGCCGCCGAGGCCTTTGGCAAAATCAAACGCCTGGCCAACGTGCCGCTGGTGGCCGACATCCATTTTGACTATAAGATTGCCCTGCGTGTGGCCGAGCTTGGCGTCGACTGCCTACGTATCAACCCGGGCAATATTGGCCGTGAAGATCGCGTCCACGCAGTGGTTAGTGCAGCCCGCGAACATGGCATCCCCATCCGTATTGGCGTCAATGCAGGGTCGTTAGAAAAAGATCTGCAAAAAAAATACGGCGAACCGACGCCCGCGGCACTGGTCGAATCGGCCATGCGTCATATCGACTACCTGGACCGGCTGGATTTCCCCGACTTCAAGGTCAGTGTTAAAGCGTCGGATGTGTTTATGGCAGTGGCCGCTTACCGCGATTTGGCAACGCGTATTGAACAGCCGCTTCACCTGGGCATTACCGAAGCAGGCGGACTTCGCTCCGGCACGGTAAAATCGTCCATTGGCCTTGGTATGCTGCTGATGGATGGTATCGGCGACACTATTCGCGTCTCGCTTGCGGCCGACCCAGTGGAAGAAATCAAAGTCGGCTACGACATGCTAAAAAGCCTCAGGCTGCGTGCCAAAGGCATCAATTTTATCGCCTGCCCGAGCTGCTCACGGCAGAATTTTGATGTCATCAGCACCATGAACCAGCTTGAAGAGCGCCTGGAAGACGTCATGACCCCCCTTGATGTCTCGGTCATTGGCTGTGTCGTTAACGGCCCAGGCGAAGCTAAAGAAACCGATATTGGCCTCACCGGCGGTAGCCCCGCCAACCTGGTGTATATCGACGGCAAACCGGCCAGCAAATTACGCAATGACCACCTCGTCGATGACTTGGAGCGGCTGATCCGCGACAAAGTACGCGAAAAACAGCAGCAGCAGGAAAACACGATCGCCCGTAGCGTTTAATGACGCCACGGGACAGCCGACCCAGGGAGTTTGCCTTGAGCAAGTCTGTAGCCAAAAAAATTCAAGCCATTCGTGGTATGAACGACCTATTGCCCAGCGAAAGCCCTCGCTGGCAATTTTTTGAAGGGAAAGTACGCCAGTTAATGCAGCGCTACGGCTTTGCGGAAATTCGCATGCCAATTGTTGAGCAAACTGCACTATTCGCACGCTCCATCGGCGAAGTGACCGACATCGTCGAAAAAGAAATGTACACCTTCGACGACCGCAACGGGGATAGCCTCACCTTACGCCCTGAAGGCACCGCCAGCTGCGTGCGCGCTGCCATGGAGCACGGCCTTTTGCACAACCAGACCCAGCGGTTGTGGTACCAGGGGCCGATGTTTCGCCATGAGCGGCCGCAAAAAGGCCGCTATCGGCAATTTCATCAAGTCGGCATTGAGGCCTACGGCTTCGAAGGCCCGGACATTGATGCCGAGGTCATTCTGCTCTCAGCCCGTCTATGGCAAGAGCTTGGGTTGATGGAACACGTCACGTTAGAGCTTAATTCATTAGGTTCAAGTGAGGCCCGCGCCGCTTACCGCGACAAACTGGTAGCCTACTTCGAACAGCACCGCGAGGTGCTCGACGAAGACTCAAAGCGACGCCTAACCAGCAACCCGCTGCGTATCCTGGATTCCAAAAACCCGGCCATGGCCGAGATGCTCGACGGCGCACCGCGTTTGATGGATCACTTAGATGAGCCGTCACGTGAGCATTTTGAACAGCTAAAGGCCATGCTCGACGCGGCGGGCATCGGCTATGTAATCAACCCTCGGCTGGTACGTGGACTCGACTATTATTCGCGCACCGTGTTTGAGTGGACCACAACGGCACTTGGCAGCCAGGGCACCGTATGCGCAGGGGGCCGTTACGATGGCCTCGTCGAGCAGCTAGGTGGCAAACCCACTCCGGCGGTCGGCTTTGCCATGGGCATTGAGCGCTTGATTCTGCTGCTTGAGACCCTTGACTTAGTGCCCGAAGAAGCCGGTAGTGATGTATACCTGCTACCGATGGATGAGGCGGCGACTATTTCCGCTATCACCCTGGCCGAACAGCTACGCAGTGAGCTGCCCTGGCTACGCCTGCAATTGCATTGCGGCGGCGGCAGCTTTAAAAGCCGCATGAAAAAAGCCGACAAAAGCGGTGCAGCGTTCGCCCTGCTGCTAGGTGAGGACGAATTAGCCGAGCAAGTCGTCACGCTTAAAGCGTTGCGCGACGACCAACCACAGCAACGCGTCCCCCAGGTGTCGCTGGCCCATGCGCTTAGCGAACAGCTAACCCATACCCCTTAAATGGACGGCAGGCATACCCTGCCGCTCGACCCATTATGACCGTGCCCAGAGCGGCGGTCATTGCTGAATAGGAGGCCGCCCGTGGCGGATAGAAGCGAAGACGAACAGCTGGATGTGATCAAGCGCTGGTGGAAAGAAAACGGCACGTCACTGATAGCTGGCGCTGCGCTAGCGGCAGCCGGCGTGTTTGGCTGGAACGCTTGGCAAGATTACCAAACCGGAAAATCCGAGGCGGCGTCGGTGCGCTACCAGGATCTGGTAAGTCTCGCAGCTGGAAACGAACTCGAAGGCGACCAGCTCAGCGAAGCCCGCGAGATGGTCGATGAGATTGTCAGCGAGCACGACGATACCCTATACGCCGAGTTGGCCTTATTGCTTGACGCACGCCTGGCCGTCCAGCAAGACGATTTGGACAGTGCTGCTGAATCGCTCACCCAGGTGGCGGAATCCTCCGAGCGGCGCTACGTGCAAAGCCTTGCATGGCTGCGTTTAGCGCGTATCGCCATCGCTAATGAACAGCCAGAAGACGCACTCGAATTACTCGACGAACCCATTACTGAGGCCCTGGCGGCACAGCAAGCCGACGTGCAGGGCGATGCCTATCTAGCAATGGGCCAGAACGATCAGGCGCGTGACGCCTGGCAACGCGCTCTGGAACTGGCACAGGAACAAGATCAGCCGCTTTATGGCGTGCAATTCAAGCTTGACGATCTCGGCGCTGAGGAGACAGCTCAATGAAACCCTTGTTTTCAACATCTATGTTTTCAACCCCCATGATGCGCGCCACCCTAGGCGCCGCGGCGCTCGCCCTATTGGCTGGCTGTGCAAGCAAAAACGAACCCGCCTACACGCCCAAAGAACTTAAAAGCTTCGAGGAGAGCGCGTCCCTTGAGAGCCTTTGGCAAGAGGACGTAGGCGACGGCCTTGGCCGTGCGCGTTACCCCATCACCCCGGCACGCGAAGGCGATAACCTGTTCGCCGCCGATGCTAATGGCGTGGTCATGTCATTTGCCGCCGATGATGGCGAGGAGCGCTGGGAAGTCGACCTGGATACCCCCATTTCCAGCGCTTTAACCGCCATTGCCGGGCAGGTGTATCTCGGCACCCGCGACGGTGAAATGATTGCGCTGGATCAGAGCGACGGTAGCGTTAACTGGCGCTCACGGGTGTCCAGCGAAGTGTTGGCAGCTCCCCAAGCCAACCCGGAGTTGCTGGTCGTGCAAAGCATCGACGGTCAGGTGACCGCGCTTGATCGCAATAGTGGTGAAGAACGCTGGGTATATACCAGCTCTCAGCCGTCACTCACTCTGCGCGGCACCGGCACACCGATGGTCATCGAACCGGTAAGTTTTGTCGGTCAAGCTAATGGCCGTCTGGCCACTATTGATAACCGCAACGGCCAGCCGCTTTGGGATATGCAAATTGCTACACCTCAGGGTCAAAGCGAAGTCGAACGCCTGGTTGATATTGCCGGGCAACCCGTACTCAGCCCGGAAGGACGCCTGTTTGTAACGAGTTATAACGGGCAGCTGGTAGCACTGGAGGCGACGCGCGGTAATGTCCTTTGGGAACGCGAACTCTCCAGCCGCCACACCCCCTTGCTGGTAGGTAATTTACTATTTGTAGTCACCGATGAAAGCCATGTGGTCGCCATTGACACTAGTAACGGCCAGGAAGTATGGCGTAACGATGAGTTGGAAGACCGCTGGCTGACAGCCCCATCATTTGCCGATGGCCGCTTGGTGTTTGGCGACTTTGAAGGCTATGTGCACCTGATCGATGCCCGTGAAGGCGAGCTTGTGGGTCGCTCTGAAGTCGACGGCTCGGGGATTAGCGTCCCAGCGATCACCGACGGCAATGTGATTCATGTACTGGCTAATGACGGGCACTTAGAAACGCTGGAAATCTCTCCATGACACCCGTGATTGCATTAGTTGGCCGCCCCAATGTGGGTAAGTCGACGCTGTTTAACCGTCTTACCCGTTCACGGGATGCCCTGGTGGCCGACTTTCCTGGCCTGACCCGTGATCGCAAGTACGGCAACGGCATGCTGGGTAATAAAGCCTATACCGTGATCGACACCGGCGGCATCAGCGGCGACGAAGAAGGCATTGATGCGGCGATGGCGGAGCAGTCGCTGGCCGCCATCGACGAAGCCGATATCGTGCTATTTCTTGTCGATGCGCGGGCAGGGTTAAACGTGGCTGACCAAGCCATTGCCAACCACCTACGGGTCAACCAGAAGAAAACCTGGCTGGTGGTGAATAAGACCGATGGGTTGGAAGAACACTCCGCCATGGGCGATTTCTGGTCAATTGGCCTGGGCGACCCCTGGCCGATTGCAGCGGCTCACGGGCGTAATGTATCGACCTTAATGGATACCGTGCTTGAGCCCTTCCCCGAGCGCGATGCCGATATACCCGCCGACACTGGCACCAAGGGCATTCGTATTGGCGTTATCGGTCGCCCGAACGTAGGTAAATCGACGCTGGTCAACCGCCTACTGGGCGAAGAGCGCGTTGTGGTGTTTGACGAAGCCGGCACCACGCGGGACGCGATCGAAATCCCCTTCGAACGCCGCGGCAAACCTTACGTTCTGATCGATACGGCCGGGGTACGGCGGCGTAAAAACGTGAGCGAAATTGCCGAGAAATTCTCGATTATCAAGACCCTCGATGCCATTAAAGAATGCCATGTGGCGGTGATGGTACTCGATGCCCGTAGCGGGCTGGTCGAGCAAGACCTGCACCTACTGGATTACGTCCTCACCTCAGGCCGCGCACTGGTGCTGGCCGTCAATAAGTGGGATGGCCTGGAAAGCGAAGCAAAAGATAAGATGCGCAACGAGATCAAGCGACGTCTAGGCTTTGCTGACTACGCTGAGATGCACTTTATCTCAGCGCTACACGGTACGGCGGTAGGCGATCTTTATCCTTCGATTGAGCGCGCTTTTAATGCTGCCAACGCCCACTGGTCGACCAACCGCCTGACCACCCTGCTTCAGGACGCCGTCAGCCAGCATCCGCCACCGATGATTCACGGGCGGCGCATCAAGTTGCGTATGGCCCACCAAGGCGGCAGCAACCCGCCGATTATTGTCGTGCATGGCAATCAGACCGATTCACTGCCCGACGCCTACCGCCGCTATTTGACCAATACTTTCCGCAAGGTGCTGAAAGTGCGCGGCACCCCCATGCGCTTTGAGTTTCGCTCCGGCGACAACCCCTTTGATCATATGGCAGGCGCCAGCGACAAGGAAAAAGCCAAAAAGCGCGAACTCAACCGTACCAAAGAGGCGCGCAAAAGCCGCCGCTAAGCGTTAGCGTATAAGCCTTTTCGGCCTACTACCCAGTGGGCCGCAAACTGCCCGGCTGTTCGGCCGCTGCGACCACCGCGCAGGGTCGCAAAGCGCAGCACTTCAGCACGGGCGCGGGCGGCAACCAATAGTCCAGACGGTCAATTAAACGGGTTAAGCGCTGGCTCAGTTCGGCACCCATAAAGGCGCGCCTGGTAAATTATGCTTGTGAGGATTGATTTACCCCGTACAAGGGTTATCTTGGGGCCAGGAATTCACTTATTAAAAGGAAAGATGCTCATGCGCTGGTTTCGCCCTCTTGCTATTACCGCTCTATGTGCTTCTGTCGCGGCCTGCTCGACCTCACCTACCGGCCGCTCGCAACTGCTGCTGTTATCCGACGACGAGCTCAATAATATGGGCAGCAAAGCTTTCAACCAATATCAACAGGACTTGCCTAACGCCGATCAGGCGAGTCAGCGCTACGCTCAATGTATCTCTGACGCCATTGTTGCGGAACTCCCCGAAGAGCAGCAACAGCTAGACTGGCAAATCCGCGTCTTCGAATCTGAAGAGCCCAACGCCTTTGCACTCCCCGGCGGCTATATGGGTTTACATACCGGCATGTTGGATATCGCTACCAGCCAAGACCAGGTGGCGTCGGTTGTCGCCCATGAAATCGGCCACGTGCTGGCCAAGCATTCCAATGAGCGGGCATCCACTGAAAGCGCCACTCAGTTGGGTCTCTCGGTCCTTTCCAGCGCGTCTGGCCTTGAAGGAGCGGGCGGTGATCAGTTGATGGGTGTGCTCGGCATGGGGGCGCAATATGGCATTATGCTGCCCTTCTCGCGCCGCCATGAAAGCGAAGCGGATTCCATTGGCCTGGATCTGATGGCCCAGGCCGGGTTTGACCCGCGTGAAAGCATTACCCTGTGGCAGAACATGCAGCAGGCCTCTGGCGGCGGCGAGCCACCCGCATGGATGTCGACTCACCCAAGCAAAGGCCAGCGCATTGAAGGACTGGAAGCCGGCATGAGCGACGCCATAGCCACCTTTGAACAAGCGCGCAATAACGGCCGCACGCCTGACTGTCCACGCCCTTAACTGAACCGTTAATGTCGGTATGGCATCGCCACTGTCGTTAGCCAATGGTGGTGCCATCTCTGATAGCTTACGCTATCTGCTCTTACCCGCCCGTTTTAACCCGCGTTCACTCAGCCATAGTTCAACGACTGGCGCAGTCGCGCGCGTACCGGAGCCGTATCAGGGCGCTGATTGCGCCATAGGTAAAACGATTCCGCTGCCTGCTCTACCAGCATGCCCAAGCCATCCAGCAGCTTCGCCCCGCGGGGCCCTGCCCATTGCAGGAACACCGTTGGCTCGGCGCCGTACATCATGTCGTAAGCCCAGGCGTTGGGGGCAAACAGCGTATCAGGCAGCGGGGGTAAATCGCCGGCGAGGCTCGCGCTAGTACCATTGATCACTACGTCAAACGTACCTTCCAGCGTGTCAAAGCCACCGCCTTGAATGGGTCCTAAATCGGCAAAGTCATGGGCCAGTTGCTCAGCTTTGGCCATCGTGCGATTGACCACGACGAGCGCCTCGGGCTGTTCAGCCAACAATGGTTCAATAATCCCACGTACGGCACCCCCTGCACCCACCACCAGCACGCGCTTTTGAGCCAGTGACACGCGATGATAGGCAAAGTCGCGTACCAACCCGACCCCGTCGGTGGTGTCGCCGTAGGTCAAGCCATTACCCCCGACGATCAGCGTATTGACGGCGCCCGCCCGCCGGGCGCGATGGCTTAGCGTATCGCATAGCGCAAACGCATCCGCTTTAAACGGCACCGTCACGTTGGCGCCTCGCCCGCCTTCCGCACAAAACTGTTGCCAAACGGCAGCCAATTCGTCCAATGGAGCTTCGATAGCCGAGTAATCAATATCCTGCCCAGTCTGCCGGGCAAAGTCGGCATGAATCATAGGTGATTTGGAGTGGCCAACGGGGTGGCCAATCACGCAGTAACGGTCAGTCATGCTGCTCCTCGCCTCGCTTCTGAGCGGCTTCGTTAAGCCAGTCACGCGGCACTAAATAGTCATTCAGCCGCGCTTCAGGGCTGCCCGCCTCGGGTGTAAAGGCATATTCCCAACGGGCCAGCGGCGGCATCGACATCAAAATAGACTCGGTACGCCCGCCGCTTTGCAGGCCAAACAGCGTGCCCCGGTCCCATACCAAGTTGAACTCCACATAACGGCCGCGACGGTAAAGCTGGAATTGACGCTGCTGATCGTTCCAGGCATCGCCTTTTCGGCGCTCGACAATCGGCAAATAGGCATCCAAGAAGCTGTCACCAACGGCACGTTGAAAAGCAAAGCAGTCGTCAAAGCCGCCGTTGTTAAGATCGTCAAAGAATAAGCCGCCCACGCCGCGAGTCTCCTCACGGTGCTTGAGGTAGAAATACTCATCGCACCAGGCTTTGTAGCGTGAATAAACATCATCGCCAAACGGCGCGCAGGCCGCGCGGGCGACCTTGTGCCAGTGGACGACGTCGTCAAATACCGGGTAGTACGGCGTCAAATCATAACCCCCGCCGAACCACCAGACCGGCTGCTCACCGGCTTTTTCAGCAATAAAAAACCGTACGTTGCCGTGGCTGGTGGGTACATGAGGGTTTTCAGGATGTAACACCCAGGACACCCCTACCGCGTGAAAGCTACGCCCGGCAAGCTCGGGCCGGGCGGCCGTGGCCGAGGGTGGCAACTGATTGCCAAACACGTGAGAGAAATTAACGCCGCCTTTTTCAAACACGCCGCCATTCTCAATCACTCGCGAGCGACCACCGCCACCCTCTTCCCGCACCCACTCGTCTTGCTTGAAGCTTGCCTGTCCGTCGGCGCTTGCCAATCCCTCGCACAGGCGCTGCTGCAGATCCAGCAGGTAGTTTTTGACGGTATCCAGATGTTCGTGCGCCACGTCGTCTCCTGATGATCGATTAACTGCGTATCACGCTGCCACTGACTAGATCACGGATCTTGCTGGGCCGCGCGTTACCGCCTAGCTCGCCCTCGATGATCGCCGCCAGTTGGTCGCCAAAGACGGCTCTTACTTCATCAGCACTGGCGGCTGGGGGATCGCCGGCCACGTTGGCTGACGTCGACACCAGCGGGCCACCAAACGCTTCACAGAGCGCCTGCATCAGCGGGTGGTCGGTGACCCGCAGGGCCACTTTACTATGGGCACCGCGTACCATACCGTGGCTGCGGCCGTTATCGGGCACCAGCCAGGTATTTGGCCCCGGCCAGCTTGCCACCAGCGGGGCATGCAGCGCTAAGGGTAATTGCGCCAGCCACGGCTGAAATTGACTGATCGATGCTGCTACTAAAATGACCCCTTTGGCAGGATCGCGGGCTTTTAAACGCATTAGCTGAGCCAACGCTTCGTCGTTGTCGGGATCGCAGCTTAATCCCCACACTGCTTCCGTTGGACAGGCAATCACGCCGCCGTTGCGCAAAGCGCGAACCGCAACATCCAGTTCAGCCGCCGTTGTCATGGATTCTCCACCCGTAATGGTAAAGGAAACATCATCTTATCATGGGCGTGGCAAACGCACCCAGCCTCCTGCCCGTGACGCTACCCAACCGTCGATTTCCAGCATCAGCAGGCGCTGCTGACACTCGCTCACCGAACTGCCGCTTTGCTGAACCAGTGCGTCGATGGGCGTGGGCGAGGCACCCAACAAGCCGAGCAGGGCATCGGGTAGCGGTTCGTCTGCTGGCATAGACGATGCAGCGGAAAGATCAGCCATAGGTGGCGGTAGAAACTCGCTCGCCCAATGCTGCAGCTCATTGACGATGTCCTCGGGCTCGCAGGCCATCGCAGCACCCTGGCGCAGCAGCTGCAAACAACCGCGTGCCTGCTGATTATGCAACGAGCTAGGCAGGGCAAACACATCGCGGCCCTGCTCCATAGCCAGACGAGCACTTACCAGTGAGCCGCTTTTCTCGGCCGCCTCGACCACCAGCGTGCCCAGCGACAATCCCGTCACGATGCGGTTGCGACGCGGAAAAAACGCCGGATGGGCAACAGTGCCCGGCGGGTGTTCGGCCAGCACCAGGCCACCCGGCGAATCGCTAAGCTGCTGGTAAAGCGCACGATGGCGGGCAGGGTAAATCACATCAATCCCACACCCCAATACCGCCACGCTGCTGCCACCTGCATCCAACGCGGCCTGCTGGGCCACGCCATCAACGCCTAGTGCCATCCCGCTGACAATACACCAGCCCCGGCGCGCCAATTCCCGGGCAAAGGTTTTGGCATTATGCGCGCCTTCAGCGGTGGGCCGACGCGTACCCACCATGGCCAGCGTCGGACGCTCAAGCGCGCTGAGATCGCCCTGCGCCCACAGCACCGCTGGCGGATCAGCTATTTGATTCAATAGCGGCGACCACGCCGGGTGGTCGCGGTGCAAAATAGTCCGCCCCGGTGCGTTTGATTGCCAAGCCAGGCTTGCCTCAACCGCACGCTGCAAAGGACTCTTTGACGGATGCTCATACCATAATCGAAGCGCGCTGGCCGCTTTGCTAGGCAAGGCTGCCAGCCAGCCTTCCGGCCATTGCGGCTGTCGCGCCACCAGCTCAGCAATGCGGTGAGGCCCCACGCCGGGTAATGCATTGACCACCAACCACTCCCTGGTATCCATCACATCTCCTTGCTCAATGTCTTAGCGCCCTTAACTATTTAACGTGGCGGCGTCCGCACCTGATCACCAACCTCTAGTACCGTTGAGGCTTCCATCACCAACGCATAGCTCACGCGATCATAAGGCTTGAAGACCATCAAGGTACCAGCGACCTCACTAGGCAGTGTCAGCGGCGCCTGGCTGCGCGGATCACTGACCACCTCACCTTGCTGGGCAATCTGGAAAACATGCCCGGCCTGTACGCCATCCAGCGTGCCTAGATCGATGGTCACCACCTGGAGACGGCCGATAAAGCGCACGCCGCCCGGCACGCCAATCAGCGCCCCGGATAGCTCATTACGCGGGGCTCTCGGCACCATTTCGTCACTTAGCCGCGGCGTTTCCAGCGGTAAGACAAGGTCATTATTGCGGACTTCCTGATGGGCGCTTAGCACTTCTAGCTGGGCGATATCCTCTTCGGCGCGCACGTAGCGTGCCTCACCGATCTTGATCAGCTCGGTACCCAGCGCAGTGCCATCATCAGCCACATAGGCCTCGGCGGGCCGATAAATTCCCAGGTTAGTTTGTGTTGGCACCTGCCCTCTCACATATAGCGAATCCCCCGCTCCGCTGATCAAGCGCCCCTGGTTACCGGCCACGACATAGGCCAACGCGCCGTCGGCGGGGTCGCCATTAACGATACGGTGGTCGCGCAAAAACGGCTGGATAACACTTGCGTCGATCGGTGAAATGGCTTCACGGCGAGGCACAGTCCGCATCTGGGGCGACAGTTTCACCACCTGCTGCTCCCGGGAAAGCGACAGACACGGGGCACCCTGGCAATCGCTCAGGGTGATTACATCGCCGGGATAAATGAGATGAGGATTGTCGATATCAGGATTGGTTTGCCATAGCTCAGGCCAGTGCCAAGGTGCATGCAAGAACCGGCCGGCAAGGTCCCAAAGAGTGTCACCTGTCACCACGGTGTAACGCTCAGGGGCCGAATCGCGGACGCGCTCCCAGGCGCTGGCGTCAAGCGTGATCAATAGACACATTACGCCAATGAGCCAACCGCCCACCACGGCTCGATGCCTGTGTTGTCTAGCCCCCATCCAAACCCTCCCTACCCGACTTGGCGTCACACACTGAGGCGCCGGGCAGGCATGCCCGGAACATTGACAGCATGATATAGTGGTCGATCATAAAGTATATTGATTGCAATGTGCGGCTCACGGAGCCGTTGGATACAAAGTACGTCGATCATAGAGTACTCGATCATAAAGTTCTTGGGCACGCGGCGCTGTTAGCGGTGCTCCCAAGCGATTATTCAGCTCAGCATAACGGTGGTAGCAACGCCATGGCCAAACTCGCCATTCTCGAATTTCCTGACGAGCGCCTGCGCACCAAGGCCCAAGCAGTTCAGACCGTCGACGATGAGGTGCGCAAGCTCGTCGATGACATGCTTGAAACCATGTACGACGCAAAGGGGATCGGCCTAGCCGCGACCCAGGTAGATGTCCACCGCCGCGTGGTCGTTATGGATGTCAGCGACGACCAGTCGCAACCGCTGGTGATGATCAACCCCCAGTACACCCCGCTGGGCGACACCCAAGAGCCACTTTCCGAAGGCTGCCTGTCGATCCCGGAATACTACGCTGAAGTGCCGCGTTATCTTAACGTGGAGCTGAAAGCGCTGGACCGCAACGGCGAGCCTTACACGCTGGAAGCGGACGGCTTGCTGGCACACTGCATTCAGCACGAGTATGACCACCTAGAGGGCGTGCTGTTTGTCGATTATCTTTCGCCGCTCAAGCGTGACCGGATTCGTAAAAAAATGGAAAAGCGCCATAAGCAAATGCAGGATGCCTAACCGCGCCCGCTTTGCCCAAGTTTATCGTCACGTTCACTTTTGCCGCTAGGTCGCTCTGTCCATGTCATCATTGCGTGTTGTGTTCGCAGGTACGCCGGAATTTGCTGCCTCAAGCCTGGCCGCCCTGCTGGAAAGCCAGCACCAGGTGGTTGCCGTTTATACCCAGCCCGATCGCCCCTCGGGGCGCGGGCGCAAGCTCACCCCAAGCCCGGTTAAGCGCTTAGCGCTTGAACATGCGCTACCGGTTTACCAGCCTGAAAGCTTGAAAGCGGCCGATGCCCAGGCAACCTTGGCATCGTTGAACGCCGACGTAATGGTAGTGGTGGCTTATGGGTTGTTACTGCCCCAGGCCGTTCTCGATATACCCCGCCTGGGCTGCCTTAACGTCCACGCCTCGCTGCTGCCACGCTGGCGCGGCGCCGCACCTATCCAACGCGCCATTGAAGCCGGTGACAGCGTTTCCGGCGTGACCATTATGCAAATGGACGCCGGCCTGGATACCGGCGATATGCTGCATGAGGTTCGCACGCCGATCACCCCCCAGACCACCGGCGGCGACCTGCACGACCGGCTGGCGCTTCAAGGCGCCACCGCGCTGGTGAGTGTGCTGGACGAACTGGAGACGGGGCGCATCAAGGCGACACCCCAACCCGAAGAAGGCGTCACCTACGCCGCCAAACTCACCAAGGCCGAAGCCGAGTTGGATTTTAGCCAACCCGCCGAACAGCTGGTACGCACCATCCACGCTTTTAACCCCTGGCCTGTCGCCTGGTGCGCTTTGGGCGACGACCGCCTGCGCCTGCTTAAGGCAAGTGTCGAGCTCGGCGAGCAGCAGCCGACGCCGCCCGGCACGCTACTGGCCCATGGCGAGGACCACCTGCGTATCGCCTGCGGCCAGGACGGCCATGAAGTCCTTTGCGTTAGCCGCGCCCAGCTCCCCGGCGGCAAGGCGATGCCGGTACGCGAACTACTCAACGCTCGCCAAACACGCCTCACCCACGGCACCCGCCTGGGCCCCAGCACGCAAGAAGGAGCACCGTCATGAATCAGCCTCGCGCACCGAAAGAAGGCAGCGGACAAGAAGTGCGCGCCGCCGCCGCAAGAGGACTGGTGCCAGTGCTGACCGACCGGGGGTCGCTGGCCGGGCTGGATGAGCACAGCGTGATTGCCCGTGATCGCAGCCTGCTAAAAGAGCTGTGCTACGGTACCTGCCGCCGCCTGCCGCGCCTGGAAGCACTGGCTAACCAACTGCTTAAGCAACCGCTCAAAAAACGCGACAGCGACATCCAGGCCCTGCTACTGGTGGGTATTTATCAATTACTCTATATGCGCATCCCCGCCCATGCAGCGGTAGGTGAAACCGCAGGGGCGGCGCGCTTACTCGGCAAAGATTGGGCCACCCGGGTACTGAACGGCTGCCTGCGCCGTTTGCAGCGTGAATCCGCCGACCTGCAGGCGGTCGTTGACCGCGACGCCAACGTCGCGCTCGAACATCCCGCCTGGCTGTTGAAGGCGCTTCGTCAGGCATGGCCCGAGCAGTGGCAGGCAATTGCCGAAGCCAACAATCAGCCGGGGCCCATGACGCTGCGAGTCAACCAGCGCCACCAAGACCGCGAAACCTACCTGTCGCTGCTTAATGAAAATGGCTTGAGCGGGCACCTGTGTGTTCACGCACCCGACGGCATTACGCTTGAGCAGCCCTGCGATGTCAGCACGCTACCCGGCTTTGAGCGAGGCCACGTTAGCGTTCAGGATGAAGCCGCCCAGTTAAGCGCAGCACTGCTGGGGCCCGCGCTTGCTCCGCGCCCGGGCGCCCGCGTGCTGGACGCCTGCTGCGCCCCCGGCGGGAAAACCGCTCACCTGCTGGAACAGTTTGATATTGCACTCACCGCCATTGATAGCGATAACTTACGCTTGGCGCGGGTCGAGGATGCGTTACATCGGCTAGGCCTGTTAGCCGATTTGCAACACGCCGACGCCACGCAGCGCGACTGGTGGAGCGGCACGCCATTTGATGCGATTTTGCTGGACGCCCCCTGTTCCGGCACGGGCGTCATTCGCCGCCATCCAGATATTAAAAAGCTGCGCCGCCCCGACGATATCCGCAAGTTAACGACATTGCAGCGCCAATTGCTGGATAACCTTTGGCAATTGCTGCGCCCGGGGGGCACGCTGTTGTACGCCACCTGCTCGGTGCTGCCTGAAGAAAACAGCGATCAGGTCGAGGCCTTTCTGGCCCGCACGCCCGATGCCCGGGTCACTACGCCAGGCGACGTGGCCTGGGGCACGCCCAGCGGACCAGGTCGCCAACTGTTTCCCGAAGCAAGCAGTCACGATGGCTTTTTTTATGCCAGACTAGAGAAGCTGACTGTCTGAGGGGTCAGTGAATTCATGACATGGAAGGAGGCACCATGAGCCATCACACCTATAAGCACATAGAGCTCACCGGCTCTTCTGAAAAAGGGATTGAAGACGCCGTGCAGAGCGCGCTCGCCAAAGCGTCTGAAACCATCCAGCATATGCGCTGGCTGGAAGTGACCGACACCCGTGGCCATATTGAAGACGGTCGGGTCGCGCACTGGCAGGTCACGGTGAAGGTCGGCTTTACTCTGGAATAATCCCCACCTGCTTTTCGGCGGCGGCTGGTTTACACTGGCCGCCGTCTTTATTGCAGCGCACGATAGCCCGCCTCGTTTAGTCAACGGGGAGTCGCTTGCGCACTTAATGGAACCGATGCTCAGCAATGAAAATTATCATTCTCGGCGCCGGCCAGGTCGGCGGCACCCTCGCGGAGCACCTCGCCCGTGAAGAAAACGATATCACCGTTGTCGATACCGACGCCAAAAAGCTGCGTGAGCTGCACACCAAGCTCGACATCCGCACGGTGACTGGCGCGGGCTCTTACCCCATTGTGTTGCGCCAGGCAGGTTGCGAAGACGCCGATATGCTGATTGCCGTGACCAGCAGCGATGAAATCAACATGATCGCTTGCCAGGTCGCGCATACCTTGTTTCGCACTCCAACCAAAATCGCCCGGGTACGCGCGACAGCCTACTTGACCCGCAAAGGGCTGTTCGCCCACGAAGCGATCCCCATCGACGTCCTGATCAGCCCCGAGCAGGTAGTCACTGATCATGTGCGCCGCTTGATTGAGCACCCCGGCGCGCTGCAGGTGCTGGAGTTTGCCGGCGGGCTCGTCCAGTTGGTGGCGGTGAAAGCGTTTTACGGCGGCCCGCTGGTCGGCCAGGACCTGGCCTTTCTGCGCCGCCACATGCCCAACGTGGACACACGGGTGGCGGCGATCTACCGCCGCAACCGGCCGATTATCCCGCGCGGCGATACCGTCATCGAAGCCGACGACGAGGTGTTTTTCCTCGCTGCCCGGCGCGATATCCGCGCGGTGATGAGCGAGCTACGCCGGGTCGAGCGGGATTTTCGCCGGGTGGTGATTGCCGGGGGCGGCAACATCGGTGAGCGCTTGGCTGAGCATCTAGAGCACAGCCACCAGGTCAAGATAATCGAGCATAATCTGGAGCGCTGCACTACGCTCTCTGAGCGGCTTGACCGCACCGTTGTGCTCCACGGCAGTGCCACCAGCAAGCGGCTGCTTGAAGAAGAGAATATCGAGGATTGCGATATTTTCTGCGCGCTGACCAACGACGACGAGGTCAACATCATGTCGTCGCTACTGGCCAAACGGTTAGGCGCGAAGAAGGTGCTGACGCTGATCAACAACGCCGCCTACGTGGACCTGGTCCAAGGCGGCGAGATCGACATCGCCATTTCGCCCCAGCAGGCGACCATCGGCAGCCTGCTGACCCACGTGCGCCGGGGCGATATTGTCAACGTCCACTCGCTGCGCCGGGGCGCGGCGGAGGCCATTGAAGCCATCGCCCACGGCGACAAGCAGTCGTCCAAGGTGGTCGGCCGCCCCATCCGCGAGATCGACCTGCCCGACGGCACCACCATCGGGGCGATTGTGCGCGGCAAAGACGTCATGATCGCCCACGACCACATCGTGGTGGAAAGCGGTGACCACGTCATCCTGTTCGTCATCGACAAGCGCCGCATTCGCGACGTAGAGCGCTTGTTCCAGGTAGGGCTAACGTTCTTCTAATGCTTATATTCAGCGCGCGTCTTACTTACCAGCGGAGCATACGACTGCCATGAGCCTGAGGGTTATTTTGCGCATCCTGGGGCTGCTGCTGATGCTATTCAGCCTTACCATGCTGCCGCCCATGCTGATCTCGGCATGGTTTCGCGACGGCGTATGGGAGGCCTTTATGATCGCCATGGCGATCACCGTAGCGACGGGTCTGGCCTTCTACTTACCCAACCGTCGCGCTCAAAAAGAGCTGCGCGTACGCGACGGGTTTATTATCGCGGCGATGTTCTGGACGGTGCTGGCGCTGTTTGGTTCGCTGCCGCTGATGCTATTTGGCGACGAAGCGCTCAGCATGACCGATGCGGTGTTTGAGTCCTTCTCGGGGCTGACGACCACCGGCGCAACGGTGATGACAGGCATCGATTTTCTGCCCGAGTCTATCCTTTACTATCGCCAGCAGCTCCAATGGTTAGGCGGCATGGGGATCGTGGTATTGGCCGTGGCCATTTTGCCGACGCTCGGTGTGGGCGGAATGGCACTGTACCGCACCGAAATACCGGGGCCGCTTAAAGACTCCAAGCTAACCCCACGCATTACCGAAACTGCCAAGGCCCTGTGGTATATCTATGCCACGCTCACCGTGGCATGCATGATTGCCTACATGCTGGCTGGAATGGATTGGTTCGATGCATTGAGTCACAGCTTTTCAACCATCGCTAATGGCGGTTTTTCCACCTACGATGCCAGCATCGGCTATTTCGATAGCGCCACTATTGAGCTGATTTGTGTTGGCTTTATGCTGATTTCCGCGTTTAGTTTTAGCCTGCACTTTATTGCCTGGCGTGAAAAACGCCTTACCCACTACATCAACGACCCAGAAGCCCGCTTCTTGATGCTGTTTTTACTCGGGCTAATTGTTATTACGGTGCTATCGCTGTGGCTTACCGAGACATACGACACGTTGCGTGGGCTTCGTCATGGTATTTTTCAGGTGGTATCGGTAGCTACCACCGCCGGGTTTAGCGTCGCGGATTTTTCCTCCTGGCCAGGTGCGCTGCCTTTTTTGCTGTTTGTAGCGGCCTTTGTGGGAGGGTGTTCGGGGTCAACCGGTGGCGGCATGAAAGTCATCCGCATTATTTTGATCATGAAACAAGGTATGCGTGAGGTCATGCGCTTGATTCACCCTAACGCGGTCATCGCAGTTAAGGTGGGTAAAGTCAGCGTGCCCGACAGTATCGCCCAGGCGGTTTGGGGCTTCTTCTCGGTGTATGTGCTGCTGTTTTTTTTAATGTTGGTGGGCGTTATGGCCACCGGGGTTGATCAGGTAACCGCCTGGTCGACGGTGGGTTCTGCCTTAAATAACCTGGGCCCCGCACTCGGCGAAGCCAGCAGCCACTACGGCGATATGCCCAGCGTAGCCAAATGGATTTTAGTGTTTGCCATGTTGTTAGGTCGTTTGGAAATTTTCACCGTGCTGGTACTGTTTACGCCTGCCTTCTGGCGGCGCTAACCCCGCCAACGCTGCTTATTTATTTTTTGAATTGAGACGTCGTCATGACCCAGGAAGATGTTACACCGACAGTGCCCAATAGCGACGCACTACCTACCACAAGCGGCCCGATACAGGTGATTACGGTAGGCGATACGTGCTACACGCTGCTCGGCACAGCGCACGTCTCGGTAGAAAGCGCCGACGACGTGCGCCAACTGATCGACAGCGGCCGCTTCGACGCCGTTGCCATTGAACTGTGTGATGCCCGTCACCACAGCATGGCCAACCCGGATGCCATGGGCGAACAGGATCTCTTTCAAGTATTTAAACAAGGCAAGGCTGGCATGGTCGCCGCCAGTCTCGCGCTGGGAGCCTTTCAGCAACGTATCGCCGAGCAGTCGGGCATTCAGCCAGGGGCTGAAATGCGCGCGGCAGTGGAAGCCTGCCAATCAAAGCAGTTACCACTGCTGCTCGTTGACCGCGATGTAGGCATTACCCTTAAGCGCATTTACCGCAATGTGCCTTGGTGGCAACGCTTTTCCCTATTCACCGGCTTGATCGGCAGCGTGCTGTCGAGGGAAAACGTCTCGAAAGAAGATATCGAGAAACTCAAGGAAGGCGACATCCTGGAGGCCACGTTCAGTGAGTTCGCCGCCCAATCAGAAGCGCTGTATACCCCTCTGATTCGCGAACGCGACCGCTACATGGCGCTACGCCTTGCTGAAGATGCCCCCCCGGGGCGCTACCGCAATGTGTTGGTGGTATTAGGGGCTGGGCACCTGAAAGGCACCGGTGAACACCTGGAAGCCCCGCTACCCACCCAGCCGCGAGATGAAATTGCCACGCTGGAAGCCACACCTCCGCCCTCCAAGCTATGGAAGCTGGCTCCCTGGCTGATCACCGCCCTGGTTTTGGTCGGTTTCGTGGTCGGCTTTTCGCGCAATACCGACCTTGGATGGCAGTTGGTAATCGAATGGTTCCTGATCAATGGCATTCTCGCCGGTGGTGCCACCATTGCCGCATTGGCTCACCCGGTGACCGTTATCACCACATTTTTTGCCGCACCACTTACCTCGCTTAACCCCACCATTGGTGCCGGATTTGTGGCCGCTGGGGTGGAGCTTTATATGCGCAAACCCAAAGTGCGTGACTTTGCCACCCTGCGCCACGATGTGGTGAAGCTGAAGGGCTGGTGGAAAAATCGCGTATCGCGCACGCTACTGGTGTTTATCCTCGCCACCCTTGGTTCGGCAGTGGGCACTTGGGTGGCGGGCTTCCGAATCGCGGGCACCTTGTTTGGCAGCGGTGCGTGACATGCGTGCAACGCTTACTCTTTCGTACTGGACTCAGCGTCTCTTTTCGCCGATAAGCGCTGCATCGCTGGCGTCGGCGTTTCGATCTTGTGGTAAGAACGACTGGCAGCGTAGCTGTCGTTAAACACGTCGAAATAATCATCCAACACAGCGGCAGCCGTCACATCGCCCCCCTGCCGCAGCAATTCGACAGCCACTTCTGCGGTGCATAAATGCGCGCTTGAGGCAGGCTTGCGCAGCCGATAGCGAGTCTCCCGCTCGGTGCGCAGTGGCAGCACCGGCAGTGCGTCAAGGTAAGGGCTTTTGCGGAAGATGCGCCGCGCCTGACGCCAGGTGCCATCCAGCAGTATATAGACCGGAATCTTGCCGCTGTGCTTGGCGTCGATCACTGCCTCCAATGTAACCACACGATCAGCATAGTCGGGCTGGTCATCCGGAAAGACCACAAAAGGGGCATAGCGCGAATCTTCGAGCAGCGCCATCAAGTGCTTATCGGGCGCAGTGCGGTACCAGGTAAACACTTCGGTTTGGGCCAGCACGTCGCCAACCAAACGACCGGTATTGGTCGGTTTATAGTGCTCAAGCGGGTGGGTTAACAACCACACCTGGGCATGGCTTTCGGCTTTGACCTGATAGGGGCACAGGCAGTTAAGCTCGGGTAGGTTGCAGCCCGCACAGCGCGTAACAAAACTGCCCCGCGCTTTGAACTCACGACTGGGCGGACGCGGGTGGCGCGTCATCGGGTCGCTCTCGGCGCTTGCTCTATCGGCAAGTGTATTGTGCGTATCAGAAGCAGGCATCCACGCTCCGGCAATTAGCAAAGGACGCAGAGTATAAAGCAGGCTCCCCGCCCAAGACGAACCCTCCGCCACTGTCAACCTTAAAACCTTTTCAAGTTGACACTAAAACCCCATCGCCGATAAAGTCTCGTCAACTTTCAAAAGCAAAAAGGTTTACCCGTGACCGCCACCGTTGCTAATACCCAGACTGATGCTCCGCGCCACGACTGGACGCTTGACGAAATTAACGCGCTGTTTGCATTACCGTTCAACGATTTGCTCTTTCAGGCTCAGCAGGTTCACCGGGCACATTTTGATGCCAACGCGGTTCAGGTTTCCACCTTGCTATCGATCAAAACCGGCGCCTGCCCGGAAGATTGCAAATATTGCCCGCAGTCAGGCCACTACAATACCCAGTTGGAAAAAGAGAAGCTGCTGGAAATCGAAAAAGTCGTCGAGCAAGCCAAAGCGGCTAAACAAGCAGGCGCCAGCCGTTTCTGTATGGGCGCGGCGTGGCGCAGCCCACGGGATAAGGACCTGGTGTTGGTCGAAGAGATGGTTCGCCAGGTAAAAGCGCTAGGCCTTGAAACCTGCATGACGCTGGGCATGGTCGACGACGATCAAGCCAAGCGTCTGGCGACGGCGGGACTCGACTACTACAACCATAATCTAGATACCTCACCCGACTACTACGGCGAAATCATCACCACTCGCACGTTTAGCGACCGGCTGAACACGCTAGCAACGGTGCGCGAGGCGGGTATGAAAGTCTGTTCCGGCGGTATTCTCGGCATGGGCGAAGATGCAAATGACCGCAGCGCGTTGCTACAGCAGCTGGCCAAGCTGTCGCCACACCCGGAATCCGTGCCGATCAATATGCTGGTCAAGGTCCCGGGCACGCCGCTGGAAGACGTCGAGGACCTGGACCCCATCGAGTTTATCCGCGCCATCGCCGTGGCGCGCATCATGATGCCGCAAAGCCACGTACGGCTCTCCGCGGGTCGTGAGCAGATGAGCGAATCGACTCAGGCGCTAGCATTTTTGGCCGGAGCCAACTCGATTTTCTACGGTGACAAGCTGCTGACCACTGGCAATCCCCAAGCCGATATCGACCGCGCGCTCTTTGAAAAACTCGGCCTTCACCCGGAACGTCGCGAGACCTGCGAAGATGACGCGACCCACGCCCAGCGCCTGGCCCAACAGGCCGAACAACGTGTCCGCGCAGAGCGCGTGGCTGAGCTTGCGGTCGACGCCAGTGTCTGAAGCCTGGCATCAGCGGCTGGCCTGCGCCCGCGAGGCGCGCGAACAGCAGCAGCGATGGCGCGTGCGACGCGTAAAATGCCCGGATCAACTGGACTTTGCGGGCAACGATTACCTGGGCCTTGCCTTACACCCGCGTGTGCAAGCGGCCCAGGCCGAAGGCGCGCGCCGTTTCGGCGCGGGAGCCGGCGCATCGCACTTGGTCAGTGGCCACCTGGAAATTCATGAGGCTCTGGAAGACGCCCTGGCACGCTGGACAGGGCGTCAGCGCGCCCTGCTATTTTCCACCGGTTATATGGCCAATCTGGGGGTGCTGCAAGCCTTGGCTGATCAGCATACGGCTATTTTCCACGATCGCCTCAACCATGCCTCGCTGATCGATGGCGCCCAGTTAAGCGGCGCCCGCTCACGGCGCTTTCACCATTGCGATAGCGATGACCTTGCACGCCTGCTAACGCGCAGCCAAAGCGCCCATAAGTTAGTGGTCAGCGACGGGGTGTTCAGCATGGATGGCGATGTGGCGAATATTGCCACGCTGGCCAAGGTGAGCAAGCAGCACCGCGCCTGGCTGATGATCGACGATGCCCATGGCGTGGGCGTGCTGGGCGAGAACGGCAGCGGTTGCGTGGGCAACACATGGGGCAGCGCCGATGTGCCTATTTTGGTTGGCACCCTGGGGAAAGCGCTCGGCACGGCGGGCGCGTTTGTCGCCGGCGATGCCGCGTTGATCGAGCATATCACCCAGTTTGCCCGCAGCTATGTGTATACCACCGCCCAGCCGCCCAGCATTGCCGCCGCGACGCTGGAGGCGCTGACGATTGTGCAAAACGAACCGCAACACCGCCAGCAGCTTCAGCATAATATCGACACTTTCCGCCAGCAGGCTCAACGGCTTGGTCTACCGCTTGGCGACTCCAGCACGCCTATACAACCGTTACGCCTAGGCAGCGAGGCCCGCACGCTCGCTTGGGCAGCAACGCTTGCCAAGCATGGTTTACAGGTCGGCGCGATTCGACCGCCTACGGTGGCCAACGGCGAGGCACGCCTGCGCATTACGCTGAGTGCCCGCCATACCCGTAGCGACATCGACCGGCTACTGGAAGGATTAGAAGCTTGCCAGCGCGAGGAGGCCGCATGCGACGTGCACCCTCACAAAGGTTAGTTTTGCTGTCTGGCTGGGGGGTGGACCGGCGTATCTGGCAGCCGCTTTCTTGCCACTGGCCCGCGCATATTGAAGCCCACGCCGTTAACTGGCCGGGCTACGGTGATGCGCCAGCACTACCCAACGACGCCACCCTGGGGCAGTTGGCAGGCGCCATGGCTGCGCAACTACCTGAAGATGCCGTATGGGTTGGCTGGTCGCTGGGCGGGCTGTTGGCAACGGCGCTGCTCGATCATCTACCCGCACCGCGCGGCCTAATACTGCTCGGCGCGAGCGATACTTTCTGTGCCAGCGACGGCGTCACTGAGATCGAGCTAAAGGCATTTCAACGCGCCTTTCAGCGGGAGCCCATCGCAACGTGGCAGCATTTTTTACGCTGGCAAGCTCAGGGTGAACCAAACCCACGTCACGCCAATCGACAAGTGCGCGAGCTACTCGGCAATAGACCCAGCGTGGACCACAACACGCTCGCCCAAGGCCTCGACTGGCTTGCCACTATCGACAACGCCCAGCGACTAAAAGAGGCTCCTTGCCCCGTAATTCGCTTGGTAGGCGAGCATGACCCGTTAATCAGTTCCACCGCCCGCGCCCAAGCGACGCTGCTTGCCCGCACTGGCCATTGCCCAATGCTCTCGCAGCCTGCCCAGCTCACTACTGTGTTGGCAGAACAGGCGTCGCTGCTAGCCGTTAAGGAGCCCGGATGACCACCACCGCGCTACCCTCTCCGCCTACCGCTACCAACTCGCCTAGCTGGCACACGAAGGTCGCTCGCGCCTTCTCACGTGCGGCTCCCCATTACGATGCCTTGGCCAGCGCTCAACGCCAGATGGGCGAAACGCTTTGGGCAACCTTGCCTGACACCGCTGGGCTGAGCATGCTGGATATCGGCTGCGGCACCGGTTACTGGACTCAGCAGCTCGCCGCGCGCTATCCCAACGCCCGCGTTACCGGGTTGGATATCGCCCCCGGCATGCTCGCCCACGCCCAGTCGCGCTACGGCAAACTTATTCGTTGGCAGTTGGGCAACGCCGAAGCCCTTCCCTTTGCTGCGGCCACCTTCGGCCTGGTGTTTTCCAATCTGGCGATTCAGTGGTGTCGCGATGTTGACGCGGTAATGGACGAACTTCAGCGGGTACTTGTGCCAGGTGGTCAGGCCTATCTCGCTACACTGCTACCAGGCACGCTAGCCGAAGTGGCCACCGCCTGGCAACGCCCGGAAGCGCTACTGGAAACACCCAGCCAGGATCAACTGGCACGCGCCGTGGATACCAGCGGTCTAACGCTGGTTCATCAGCGTGCCGAGCGGCGCACGTTTTACTACCCCGACCTAAGCGCCGTGATGGCCTCCATCAAGGGGGTCGGCGCGCAGGTCGCCAGACCCAACGCCCGACTGACCCGAGGCGAACTGACAGCTGCCCGCGCGCGATTTGAAACCCTGCGTGAACCGCAAGGCCTGCCCGTCAGCTACCAGTGTTTAACCCTGCACTTGGAAAAGTCGTCATGAGCGCCTTTTTCGTTACCGGCACCGATACCGATGCGGGCAAAACGCTCGTTACCAGCACGCTGCTGTATGCCGCCAGCGCGCAAGGGCTTACTACATTAGGCCTCAAGCCGATTGCCTCGGGTAGCAGCGTCACGCCCAACGGGCTGCGCAATACCGATGCTTTGGTGCTACAGGCGCAAAGCGTGCCGCCCGTTAGCTACGCGACCATCAACCCGTGGGCTTTTGAACCCGCTATCGCGCCGCATCTGGCCGCCAGCGAGGCAGGCCAGCTACTTAACGTCAGCACCGTTGTCGCCACGCTCAACGACACCCTTGCCCAAACCCCACGGGATTTAACGCTCATTGAGGGCGCGGGGGGCTGGCGCGTGCCGCTCAACGACCACGAGGATTTCTGCGACATTCCCCGCGCCATGCTCATGCCGGTGATTCTGGTGGTCGGTCTGAAACTGGGCTGTCTTAACCATGCCAGACTCACCGCCGAGGCCATTGCCGCCGACGGCATGACGTTTGCGGGCTGGGTGGGCAGCGTGGTGGACCCGGCCTTTGCCGCCGACAACGCACGCTTTGAGGCCAATATCACCCACCTAAACGCCAAACTCGCGGCCCCCTGTCTGGGCATTATTCCGCATCTCGCGACGCCCCATGCCGATACGGCCCACCGTTACCTTTCCTTGGCACCGTTACTCTCGTTGGAGCGCCTATGAACTCTCCCGTTTGGCACCCCTATGCCGATCTGAAACACCAAACACCGGCGCCCAAGGTGGTCGGCGGTGAAGGCGCACACTTTGTGCTTGAAAGCGGCGAACGCCTGCTGGATGCCACCTGCTCCTGGTGGTGCATGATCCACGGCTATGGCCATCCGCGCTTAGTCGCAGCCATTCGTGAACAGGCCGGCGAGCTTTGCCACGTGATGCTCGGCGGCCTCACCCACGAGCCTGCCGACCGCTTGGCCCGTGAGCTGGTGCGCATTACCCCCGCCGGGCTTAACCACGTGTTCTATTCCGACAGCGGCTCGGTGGGCATGGAAGTGGCAATGAAAATGGCCCTGCAATATCAGGTGCTCATCGGCCACCCTGGCAAGCGAAAGATGCTCTCGCTAATGAAGGCTTACCACGGTGACACCACCGGCTGCATGGCGGTGTGCGACCCGGAAGAAGGCATGCACGGTCTGTTTACCGGCCTGCTGCCCCAGCACCACTTTGCCCCGGCACCCACGGCCCCCTATGACGCTACGCCAGAACAGATCGAACACGACCTTGGCGCCCTGCGCAGCGTCCTTGAACATCATCATGGGGAGATCGCCGCGCTGTTGATGGAGCCGCTATTACAGGCCGCAGGCGGGCTGAACATGACCTCGCCGGACTATATCAGGGGGGCCAGAGCGCTGTGCGATGAGTTTGGCGTGCTGCTGATTTTCGACGAAGTAGCCACCGGCTTTGGCCGCACCGGCAAGCTGTTTGCCGCCGACCACGCGGGCGTCACGCCGGATATCATGGTGCTCTCCAAGGGATTGACCGGCGGTTATCTGGGCCATGCGGCGACGCTTGCCACGGATCGCGTTCACGATGCCTTTATCGGCGACAGCGCGCACCACGCTTTTATGCACGGCCCGACGTTCATGGGCAATCCGCTGGCCTGCCGGGTCGCGCTGGAAAGCCTGCGCGTGTTCGAGGAAGAGGGTTATCTGGATAAGATCGCCACGCTCAACCAATTACTGCGCCGCGAGCTGTTGGAAGACCGAGCGCTCAACTCCCATCCCGACGTGGACGACGTTCGAGTACTCGGCGCCACCGCCGTGATTGAAGCCCACTCCGCCGAGGCACTAAAAGGAGTGGCCAACTTCGCCCGCGAGCGTGGAGTTTGGCTGCGCCCCATCGGTCGCTGGCTGTATACCATGCCCGCCTACATAACGTCTGAAACAGAGATGGCGCAGATTACCGACGTCATGAAGGCATGGTTTTTCGAACATTCAAGGCAACATTAAATTGCCCTGCTTGCGCCACTGGTTGACGAGCGCGGGCACGCCTTCGCCGGCGGTGGTGTTAATCGCCAGCACACCCGGCGGTGTTAAGGCATCCGCATCGGGGTCGACCAGCGCGCAGGGCGTGTCGAGTTCGATATAGGAAAGCAACGAGGCGGCGGGCATAACGGCCAACGAGGTGCCTACCACCAGAAAAAAATCCGCTTGGCTGGCTATCTCGCAGGCGTCTTCAAACAACGGCACCGATTCGCCAAACCAAACGACGTCCGGGCGCAACTGGCTGCCCTTGTCGCACACATCGCCCAGAGCAATGCCGCCTTTGGTCAGCGGGTAACGCAGCCGTGGGTCCACCGAGGACCGCGCTTTCAAGATTTCGCCGTGCAGGTGCAAGACGTTGCGTGACCCTGCACGCTCGTGCAGGTCATCAATGTTTTGGGTCACCACGCTGACCTTGAAGCCATCTTGCTCCAGGGCCGCCAGCGCTTTATGCGCAGCGTTGGGCTTGGCGCGGCGGATCTGCTCCCGGCGCTGATTATAAAAACCCAGCACCCGCTCAGGGTCGTGCCGCCAGCCTTCCGGCGTCGCGACTTCCTCGACCGGGTACTCCTCCCAGAGGCCATCGCTTGCGCGGAACGTTTTGATTCCGCTTTCGACGCTAATGCCCGAACCGGTAAAGACGACTAGGTGTGGGGCTGCTGTCATGGTGTCCTCGCCGTGATTGCCTTATGTATTCCCTAATATACCAGTTGGCCCACGGTTCCCGCGAAACGCTGCTTGTTACGATAAGGGTAGACGTCAATCACCCGGCCGTCGCGAATCGCCTTCTGCACCTCCAGCCAGTAATCAGGGTCGAAAAGCTCAGGGTGCTGCGCCATAAACATATCGCGTAGCGCTTTGTTGGCGAACATGAAGGGGCCAAACTCTTCGGGAAAAATATCGTTGGGGCCGATCGACATACTGGATGCATCAACGCCCTGACCTTTAGGCATATGCCGGAACCGGCACTCGGTGATGTAGCACACCTCATCGTAATCATAAAAGATCACCCGGCCGTGGCGGGTCACGCCAAAATTCTTCAGCAGCATATCGCCGGGAAAAATATTCGCCGCCGCCATCTGCTTGATGGCATTACCGTAATCCTTGAGCACCGTGGTTCGTTCATCCTCGCTGCACTGCTCCAGGTAGATATTCAGCGGCGTCATCATGCGCTCGGTGTAGCAATGCTTGATGATCACTTTGTCGTCTTTGAGCGATACGGTCGAGGGTGCCACCTTCAGCAGGTGCGCCAGGCAGTCAGGCGCAAAATGGTCCTTGCGAACGATAAAGTTTGAGAATTCCTGGGTATCCGCCATGCGCCCTACCCGGTCGTGGCGCTTCACCAGGCGGTACTTTTCGCGCACCACGGCATGAGTGACCTCTTTGGCCGGGTCGAATTTATCCTTGATGATTTTAAATACGGTGCGAAAGCTAGGCAGCACAAACACGGCCATCACCATGCCGCGCACCCCAGGCGCAATCATGAACTGATCCTCGCGCTTCGCGACCTGTTGGTTCAAGGCACGGAAAAACTCGGTTTTGCCGTGCTTGAAGAAACCGATCGCGGCATATAGCTCACCTTCAGGCTTGTGAGGCATCAGCTCTTTTAGGTAGTCGACAAACTCGCCCGGCACCGGCACATCCACCTGAAAGTAGGCCCGCGTGAAGGAGAAAATGATCGATACTTCGTCGGTCTCGGTGAGCACCGTATCCAGATGCAGGCAGGGATCGCCGCCTTGCTGCTCACCAAAGCCTTCGCCATGCAACACCGGCAATACCAGCGGCATCTGCTCACCGCCGCCCAGAATACGCCCGACCAGATAGGCGCCTTTATTGCGGTAGAAGACGCTTTTCAAAAGCTCTATCTGGGCATCATCGGCGTGCAAGATCGCTGCGGGCAGTTGCGCTTCGAGAAGCGCCGTTCCAAGCTCGATATCGCGCTCAAGATCGGCAAACGGATTGTCAAAAGGAGCTTCCTGAAGCGCCCACGCCAACGCCTTGGGCCAGTTGCCCTCCACCGAGCACCGGCGGCATAGCTCAATGCCCGAGCGGTGTGCCGCATCCTCCCGCGAGCTGTATACAAACATCCATTCGTTGCGGATATGGCGGTGCTGAAAAATCGAGCAGAAGAGCGAATTGAAAAAGGTTTCGGCCAGCTCGTAGTCAAGCCGCTGGCTGATCAAATCCGCATAATGGGTGCGCGCTTCTCCCCATGTTTCGCAGTGGGCCAATACCTCGTGAGGGAAGGTTTGCTGTAGACGCCCCAGAGTGTCGTCAACCTTCTCGCCGTAGAGGTTGATGCGTGCCGCCGACGCCTGCTGGGCATCGCGCCATGCCGCCTCTCGGAAACGGCGGCTGGCATCAAAGGTGATCTGTTTAAAGCGCGCACGGTACTCGTCGAAGCCGTGCAGAATAGTCGCCGCAAGGCGATACGCGGGAGAAAGTTTCACAGGCTGGCCTCCAGTCGAATTCACCTAGCGTTACTCAACGGCAAACTACATGCGAGGCGACTTTGGTGGGTAGCCCCTCTTCTTAACGTACTGACGCGAGACGTGTTATCTGCAGACAGAAAGCCCCGGCGGTGCGGTCAGCAATCAAAAAACCCACTTGGGTAATATCCGCTGGTTTGATAGGTGGTACGTCAGTCAGCAGCGTGCCACGGCGAACGGCTTCAAATGCCTCCCAGGGAAAGTGCAGGGTTTCCCAGGTATCTGTGGATGGAGTAAATTTCACCCGATAAGCGGATGCATCTCCTAGCAAGATGCTTTTCAGGCGCAGTTGGTAAGTGCGCCCATCACCGCGGACGGTCAACGATATGCCTTTGGCGCTTGCCAGTGCCGGTTCAAAGTCGTCGGGTTCGCGGCGAACGGAGGCAAAGCCCCCGCCGTTCTCCAGCGACACCTCGCCATGAAAACGACCTTCTCCGCCGACAACGCTGAACTGACTATGGGATTGGCCGCCCATGACGCCGTCATCAACGGCGTACCAGCGCTGCTGCTCATTGGGTTCCTTAAAGGTCAGCGTCATTAAACTACCTCGCGACTGCTTATAGATAAGAATAAGCCCCTGGCGATATATCGCCAGGGGCATATCACGGTAGCCTAATCGATGCCTCGCTTACAGCTTGGCGGCGTCAGCCGGTACGGGTTCGCTATCGTCTATCTCGTCAGGTGAAGTCACCACCAGCGCAAACTCTTCTTCAGCGGTTTTGGCAACCAGCTTATTCTTGCTGTAGAGGAAGTAATAAGCCGCCCCGGCAATGAAGAGCACAATGGTGTAATTGAAGGCGCGGGGATCAAAGGCGTATACCCCGGTAAGCGCGACCAGTGACAGCGCTAGTGCGATACCCGAGGTCACCACCCCGCCGGGGGTCTTATACGGACGCGGCAGGTCGGGCTGTTGGACGCGCAGCATGATATGGCTCAGCGCCATCAGCGCGTAGGAAATCGTGGCGCCGACCACGGCCATGCCCAGGATCAGATCACCCTCGCCGCTCAGCGACACCAGAAACCCGAACACTCCAGGCACGATCAGCGCCAGATGCGGCACCTTGCGCTCGCTGGTCAAGGAGAGCGGCTTGGGGAGATACCCTGCCCGGGACAGCGCAAACACCAAGCGGCTGTAACCATAGATAATTGAGAAAAATGAGGCGATCAAACCGGCCAGGCCCAAGACGTTAACCAGGGTGGCCAGCATGGGGTTACCCGCTGTATTCAGCGCATCCACCAGTGGCACGCCGCTTTGGCCGATCATCTCGGCGCCCGCGGCACCGGCCAGCAGCACCACGACCAACAAGGCGGTGAACAGCAGAAACAGCATCGCGCCGATAATGCCTTTGGGCATGTCGCGCGCCGGGTCTTTGGCTTCTTCCGCTGCCAGCGGCACCCCCTCTACGGCTAAAAACAGCCACATGCCAAACGGCAGCGCCGCCCAGATACCGTACCAGCCATAGGGCATAAAGGTGCTGGCGCCCGCGGCATCGGTCGGCGCGATATCAAACAAGTTCGCCGCGTCGAAATTACCGATCAGCGCCACCGCGGTGGCAAGAATGGCGAATACCGCCAAGCCGCTAATCACCATCATGACTTTTAGTGCTTCACCGACTCCCGCCAGGTGAATACCGATAAACACAGCATAAAACAGCAGGTACACCAGCGGGCCGTTAATGCCTAATAATGACTCCACCGCAGCGCCGATAAAGATCACGATCGCCGCTGGCGCCAGGGCGTATTCGATCAATACCGCAAGCCCGGTCAAGTAGCCGCCGGCTGGCCCCATGGCCTGGCGGGCAAAGCTGTAGCCGCCGCCCGCCGCAGGTATCGCGGCGGACATTTCCGCAAGCGATAGCACCAGCGCCAGATACATCAGCGCCATCAGGCAGGCGGCAATCGCAAAGCCGCCCCAGCCCGCTTCGGCAATACCAAAATTCCAGCCGGCGAAGTCGCCTGAAATCACATAGGAAACCCCAAGCCCCGCCAGCAGCATCCAGCCAGCCGTGCCTTTACGCAATTGGCGTTTTGCCAGATACGCTTGATCTACCGTTGGTTGAGTCATCGTTTTTGCCCTTTTCAGTGAGGAACGCAATCGTTGTCAGCGGCGTGCTGGCTAGCGGTGTTGGTTCCGTATTGTTGTATGGATATTGTTATGTGGTCGTCGTTATTAGAGGGTCACAAATGCAAGTGCCCACTAATCCGCCACCAGGAAGTTACGCGTCGAATCAATCGCCCCCGACGCTTCCCCTTCAAGTACGTCGTCTTCGCTGCGGTCTTTGAGCTGAACGCCGGACAACTTACGCTTTCGAGCCTCTGTTAACAGCAGTACAAGTCGGCGCGCCGCCTCCTCTGCCTTCAAGCCAGCCGGGCGTACGTTAGAAATGCAGTTACGCCGGTCATCTTTTAACCCTGGCTCGGGCGCCCAGGTCAGATACAGCCCCAGGCTGTCCGGCGAGCTTAGCCCTGGCCGTTCGCCGATCATCACCAGCACGGCATCGGCATTAAGCAGCGCACCAATTTCATCGCCGATCGCCACCCGCCCCTGCTCAACAATGGTTAACGGCGCCAGTTGCCAGTCGGTAGCGTCTTCGTTAAGCGTTTGATATAGCGAGCGGAGAAACGGCACGCTGTTCTGCTGCACGCCCAGTGCCGATAGCCCATCAACAATCACTACGGCGAGGTCATAGCGCTGCTGAGACATAGCGGCCTGCTGCAACTGCTCGCGGGTTTCATCGTTGAGGCGACGGCCATAGTCAGGACGCTGTAAATACGTGGCGCGGTCCTGGGCATGGCTATGTAAACGCAGCGGCGCCTCGGACAGCTCAAGCGTTTTCGATAACTCTGTGGTGAGCGTTTGCACATCTAGCGGGCAGTGAACGGCATCCTGGGCCTGAGCATGGGCTAGCTGAAATTCCAGCAGTTTGCTGGTCGGCAGACTAATGCCAGCACGCCCCAGGCCAATCCGCGCATCGGTAAACGCATTTAAGCGCTCCCAGGGGTTCTTCACCACGATGGGTGTTGATTCATCATGTGCCATGGCGTGGCTCCTTGGGCAGGTGGCGCAGGCTGTTGGCAAAGGCAGTTGGCAGTTGGTCGTTGAGCCGGTGGGTGCTGACATCCTGGAAAATCTGCATCTCTTCGAGCCAGCGCTCAAATTCGGGTGCCGCCTTCAGCCCCAGCACCCGCCGCGCATAGAGCGCATCGTGGAAGGAGGTGGTCTGGTAATTGAGCATAATGTCGTCAGAACCAGGGATGCCCATAATGAAGTTGCAGCCCGCCACGCCAAGTAGCGTGAGCAGGTTATCCATATCATTCTGATCGGCCTCGGCGTGATTGGTGTAGCAAACGTCGCAGCCCATGGGTACGCCCAATAGCTTGCCGCAGAAATGGTCTTCAAGCCCCGCGCGGGTGATCTCTTTACCGTCGAACAAGTACTCGGGGCCGATAAACCCCACTACGGTATTCACCAGCAGCGGATTAAATTTGCGCGCTACCGCATAGGCGCGGGCCTCGCAGGTTTGCTGGTCGAGTCCATGGTGGGCGTCAGCGGAGAGCGAGCTGCCCTGGCCGGTTTCGAAGTACATCACGTTGCAGCCCACCGTGCCGCGATTGAGAGCCTGCGCCGCTGCTTCGGCCTCGGCGAGGGTGCTCAAGTCAAAGCCAAAACTGCGGTTAGTGGCTTCAGTGCCGCCAATGGATTGAAAGACCAAATCCACCGGCGCGCCCTGCTCTATGGCTTCCAAGGTATTCGTCACATGCGTCAGCACGCAGGATTGGGTGGGGATTTGATACTTCTGGATCACCTCATCCATCAGGCGCATCAGTTTGACGCTTTGGGCAACGTTATCGGTGGCCGGATTAATGCCGATCACCGCATCACCGCTGCCGTACAACAGCCCATCAAGAATACTAGCGGCAATGCCGGTCACATCGTCGGTGGGGTGGTTGGGCTGTAGCCGGGTTGAAAGCCGGCCCGGCAGGCCGATGGTGTTGCGAAACGCCGTGGTCACCTGGCATTTTTTGGCGACCAGTATCAGGTCCTGGTTGCGCATCAGCTTGCTGACGGCGGCGGCCATTTCGGGGGTAATGCCCGCTTTTACTTGCGTCAGTACCTCGCTGGTGGCGCGATCAGACAACAGCCAGTTACGAAAATCGCCTACGGTAAGGTGGCTGATAGGGGCGAAAGCGTCGGCATCATGGTCATCAATGATCAGCCGGGTGATCTCATCCGCTTCGTAGGGAATCAAGGCGTCGTTCAAAAAAGTAGTCAGCGGAAGATCCGCCAGCACCATCTGGGCGACTACCCGCTCTTCGGCGCTCTCAGCGATCACCCCTGCCAAACGGTCGCCAGCGCGCGAGGGCGTGGCTTTAGCCATCAGTTCAGCTAGGCCTGCAAAGCGGTAACGGCGGCTGCCCAACATGGAGTGATAGGTCTGTGCCATAAAGCGTTCCTTCTGGCGAAAGCGCGCGCTATAAAAAAGCGCTAAGGTACGAAACTTGCTTGTTTCTACCTTAGCGCTATCACTTAAAGGGGAGTATCAAGTTTTGGCAAACCCGCCAAACCTTCGATAATTTTAATAAAAACATACGGCTAGATAAGAAATAGGGTATCAACAGCCCTCATAAAGCCCCAAAGGAGTTGATCATGGCCTTGCTTGGCAATGCGCATGCACCAAAAAAATGCATTCAGGAAGCCTTTGATGCTGATGAGCACGCCAATAACCTGACGCGCTGGCAGCAAGAATACGACCAGTTAAGCGCTGGACGATTCTATGGCCGACTGGATGAGATCGAGCTGGCGTCGCTGCAGGTATTTAAAGAGCACACCGGTCAAGCGCTGCGTCAAGATTGCCGCGTGTGGCCCGATTCACTGTGGATTGGCATACCGCCCATCACTGCAGGGTCGCGTATTAACGGGCAAGCGCTGAATGTCGATGAGGTCATGTGTCGGCCTGGCGGCCACGACTTTGAACTCGTCACCCCAGACGCGTTTGATATTTATGGCTTGGTGGTTGAATTGCCCACGCTGAGCGCAGCGGCAGCACAACAGGGCATTGCGCTGGATGAACGATGGCAGCAAGCGCCACGCCGTCACGTCTCGCAGAGCACCTTAAAGGCCGTTATGTTTTTGCTCGAAAGGCTACTATCTAGCCAGCCGGGTGCCATTGCTGAGCATCTGCATCACGATATTTTATTGATGGCTCTGCTCGAGCTCCTAAAAGCCGAACAACCCTGCCAGGACGTCCCGCCGAGCTATGCGCATCGTAAGGAAGTGGTTGACCGCGTGAAGCGCTACGTCGACGAACATTTAGATGGCCCGGTGACCATGGAAGCGCTTTGTCAGTTGACCCACGTTAGCCGCCGCACGCTGCAGTACAGCTTTACCACCATTCTCGGCATCAGCCCGCTTCAGTTTTTGCGCCTTACCCGTCTTAATCGGGTTCGCCGCGCTCTGCGGGCGGCCGAACCTAGCCAGTCGGTGACCGAGATTGCCACCTACTGGGGGTTTTGGCATTTGGGACAGTTCGCCCACGACTATAAACAACAGTTTGGTGAGAGCCCATCGCAAACACTTAATGCGAAATGAGCCAGTACTGGGCAAACATCTCCGCCGTCAAAGGTCGGTCAAAATAATAGCCCTGAGCCTGAGTACACCCCATCGAGAGTAACGCCTCGGCTTGCGAGGCATGTTCAATACCTTCAGCAATCGTTTCAAGCCCCAGCGTATTAGCCATTGCGATGATCGTTGCGACAATAACGCGATCATTGTCGCTAACCAGCATATCGCGCACGAAGGAAATATCGATTTTGATTTTATCGGCGGCGAAGCGCTTTAAATAGGCAAGCGACGAATAGCCGGTACCAAAGTCGTCGATGGCTAACCCAAGCCCATGTCCTTTGAGCGTTTCGGTCATCGCGATGGCTTTTTCAGGGTTATCCATGATACCGCTTTCGGTAATTTCCAGGCTGAGTTGCGAGGCATCAACGCCAAAGTGGTCACAGCTCGTCAGTAAGTGTGCCACCAAGTCGTCTTCTTCGAACTGCTGGGCCGCAATATTAATCGCCAACTGGCCCTGCATGGCGTGCCCCTGCCCTTCCCAGGCGGCAAGCTGCCTGCAGGCCTCTTCAATCACCCAATTGCCAAGTGGAACAATCATCCCGCGCTCTTCGGCGATAGGAATAAATTTACTCGGCGAAACGTCACCAAGCTCCTCATCGTGCCAGCGGCACAGCGCCTCCGCGCCAATCAGCCGACCGCTGTTTAGATCCACCTGAGGCTGAAAGTGCAGACTCAGCTGTTTTTCTGCAATGGCTATCGCAAGGCGTTTGGCGATATGCAGCTGCTCAGCGACAATGCGCCCCATCCAGGGCTCAAAGACACAAGCGGGAAGCTTTTGCCGTTTGGCTTGATACATGGCGATGTCAGCATCTTTCAACAGATCCAATGGCGTTGCGGCATGCAGCGGATAAAGCGAGATACCAATCCCGACAGACAGTTCGAAGGACTGTTGGTCAACATTGAAAGGCTGTTCGATACTTTCACATAGCCGATGCGCCGTTGCCAATGCAGCCACCTCATCGCTAGCAGGACAGACCACCACAAACTCATCGCCACCTAGCCGGGCCAAGTACTCGCCTTTCTTTAGGGATGCCGCAAAGCGTCTAGCCACTGCTTTAAGGACTAAGTCCCCCGTGTCATGCCCGGCCGTATCATTGATCTCTTTGAAATGATTGAGGTCCAGCAGCAAAAGCGCCAGCGCTGAGGTTTGATTATCGGTAAGCACTCGTTCAAGGTGGCGCATAAAGGCAGCACGATTCGGCAATTGAGTGCCTGGGTCGCAAAATGCCAACTGCCGCATACGGTCTTCGTCTTGTTGGCGCTCAAGCTCCGAGGATGCCCGTGCGGCAAATATCTGCAACACGCTTCGCACAATGTCCACATCGCCCAGTGGCTTTTTAAACATCACGCCGACAAGACCCATTGGTCGGCCATGGCTGTCATCCAGGCGACGCCCAACATAGCCGTTCACCCAATCCAACGCACCGTTGCTTTCCGCAGGCAACATAATGGCCGCGCCCTCTCGAACGATGCACTCCTGCTCAACGATCACCTTGTGGCACGGTACCCCAGGGAGATAATAGGCAAAATTATCCTGGCGCTGTCCATTTACATATAGCGTCAAGGTATGAGCAATATCAGGGTTTTGCCTATCCAGCAGCGCAATAAAACCTACTTCTGCGGATAGTGACTCGGCCATATGCGCCGTCAACTGGTGTAAGAAAGCGTCGCCGTGCTTAGCGGATACAGCAGTGGCAACGTGCGTCACCGCATGCTGAATACGCTGTTCGGTTCTTCGGCGCCGCCGATTATCGATGCCCAACGATACTTCATTAGCAAGTTCTTGCAGTAACTGCAGTTCGTCCTCACTTTGTGTATCGGAGTAGCGGTTAAACAGCGTTAATACGCCGAACTGCTTTCCAGCATACTGCAATGGCAGCGCAATGAGCTGCTCGACACCCAATGCCATAAGGGACTGGCGAACGCCTTCAGGTACACATTCACTAGCCAGGCTCTCAATAACGATGGGGCGCTTAAGATGTAACGCTCGCTCGGTAACCTCAGCGCTATAGCGTGAAATAAACAGTTGGGAGGGGCTCAACCAAGAGGCGACCTCACCATCTGCATCTGCCATTGCAACTATTGGCAGCGAGTCCTCTGGCGCAACGTCAGGCACGAGCTCACTGATCCAGGCCGCGGCGTATCCGCCCACACCAACCGCCAAACAGCACGCTGCTTGAAGCAATTGCTGCTCATCGCCAGTATGCATTAATAAATCGTGCCCGCTATGCATGATGCGAAGTGCGCGTTTCTTACCCCGCAAACGCGCCTTTACGTTTGCCTGAGTTAGCTGACGGGCAAGCTCAGCGCCACTCAAGGTGGCCGTAATACGCAGAATATCTTCGCTATAGGCAGGCAGCTCCAGTGGTGATGAGTGCATGAGAGCAAGCACCCCCAAACAACAACCATCGGGTGCTCTTATGGCGACCCCCCAATACCCCTCTACCTCAAAACCAACAAGACGCTGGTCACGCGGAAAACACTCGCTAACACCCGACAGCGAAGACCAACGTGACAACATGACGACGTGTTCGCAAGGCGTACCTGTAACCTCGTAAGGTGCTAATTCGCCAAGCGTCCCGTGGCTCCAAAAGGCCAAAGGCGTTGCCATACCACTGTGACTATCAAAACTAGCCAGCAGCGCATGATCAACGCGCAGGGTTTCCGATAGTGCTTTAACAAGGTGGCAAAAAAAACCGTTTTCGCTGACATAGGTCAGGCTATCGGCCAGCTGTCTAAAAACCACTGGTGCCTCAGTAGAAGACATGATATCAACGCCTTTGGATTTCGTCAGGTAAGCCACGTCTGCTAGCCAAAGGTATCGACCGAAGCCGTATAAAGCTGCTGTGTGATCATCCCTGAACCATACGCTAGTAATAGAGTAAACAACTGCATGTTTCATGTACTAAACACATCGACCCGTCGACACAATCGACTGGGCCACTACTCATCGCGCGTCTGCGCTTCCAGTTTAAAAGCGTTTAAATCCATAAACGCCTTATATACTTTCAAAGCAACAACGTAAAAAAACTATCTACAATGAATAAAAAAACAACTCATTAAAATTATTTTTATTTTATTACACCTACCAAACCCCTCTAAAACCTATCTTATTTTTACTTAAATGATCAAAAAAATTAAATTAGCTGCCCCTTTGTCTTTCCATCAAACGTTGGCAAAAAAATTAGCCAACCGAGACAAATATCAACCTATTAAGTTGATATTCAACCCAAACAGTCCTTCATGTCAATAGGTTGATACTCAACCATTCAGGTCTATAGGGAGGACGTTGTGAATAAAACTGAACAGAAACGGCTAGCTAGCAACATCGGCAGAGCCATTGCCAAGCAGCGGGTTCTAAGCCAACTGACCCAAGAAGAAGTGGCCGAACGCTTAGGCGTGGGTAATGAGGCCGTTTCAAGGATTGAACGTGGCAGGGTGATCCCCAACATAGTTCGGCTGCTGGAGCTTGCGGAAATATTCAATTGCGAAGCGGCTGAGCTATTAGGGCAAGCTAGCGTTCATTTGGAAGACCAGTCAAGCCGGGTCAAAACACTTCTGGCACCTTTAGCACCAAGCGACCGTCAATTACTACTTGATATTATCGAGGGCCTCTCCAATCGACTCAACAATAAAACGCATTAAAAAAAGATAAAAAACAGCATTAATTAAAAAACAAAAACAGTAAATTTACAAACAACCAGCCAACAAAGAACATCTCAACATTATTAAAAAACAATACCTTATTATCACTTAATCAAAACCAATTCGCCGGGTTGTTTAATCCATGCTATAAATAATCAATTGAAGCCGCGTGTTACTGGGGGCTTATGCTCAACACCACCGCTTGGAACCGTATACGTTACACCGCCTATGCACCACTTTACGATGCCATTGCCAATCGTGCTTTTCGTAGACCTCGGCGAGTAGCCCTGGGCCAAGTGGACTGGGAGCCAGGTATGCGCGTGTTGTTGGTCGGGGCAGGCACCGGGTTAGACCTTCCTTTTATTCCTCGTGAGTTGGAAATTCATTTAACCGACCTGACGCCCGCGATGGTCAAGCGCGCCGCTGACCGCGCCCATCGTTGCCAGCGTGATGTAACCTGCCACGTTATGGATGCCGAAGCGCTGACCTACCCAGATGAACACTTTGACGTCGTGGTTATGCATTTATTGTTGGCGGTTATGCCCAACCCCCAGCAAGGGCTAGCGGAGGCGTATCGTGTCTTAACGCCTGGCGGACAGCTATGCGTGATGGATAAATTTCAACCCGATGACCAGCCTGCCAGTGCCTTTCGACGAGCGCTAAACGTCGTAACCACACTCATCGCCACTGACATTACCCGCCAGGCACACCCCCTGCTCGATCAAGCAGGGTTCAGCCTCCGCCACGACGAACCGGTACTAATGAACGGCTTATTTCGGGCCTTATTGGCCACCAAACCGGGATAAGAATTGCTCAATGCGACGCTATGCCGCTCGCTTTTGCTGGTGCCTGCCAACACCCTCGCCTACCATGCAGGGCTGACTTTTCTGATCCAGGTTCTGTTATGGCGCGTCGCCCCTTATTCAACAAACCGCTGGTGTTGCTGATCAGCCGCCTACATTTTTATGTTGGCTTGTTTGTTGGCCCGTTCATTTTGGTTGCAGCTCTGTCCGGCATCGCTTATGTCGCAAGCCCTGCGCTGGAAACCTGGTTTTATCAGGACACGCTAAAAGGCACCGAACAGGGAGACGTTCGGCCCCTAAGCACCCAGATCGCTGCCGCCCAACATCACCTGAACAGCACAGCATCTCCCGATGCAGTGCGACCTGCACCTGAGCTTGGTGACACCACACGCATTATGTTCAGTGACCCCTCGCTCGGCGCATCGCAACATAGGGCCGTATTCGTCGACCCTGTCACGCTCGATGTTACCGGGGAAGCCACCGTTTATGGCACCAGCGGTATTTTACCGTTACGCACCCAAATCGACCTATTTCATCGTCAGCTCCTGATGGGCGATATAGGGCGCTTGTATAGCGAACTGGCCGCCTCCTGGTTATGGGTGATGGCGTTAGGCGGTATTGTCCTTTGGCTCACCCGCAGGCAGACATTACAAGCAACCCAGGGGCCACGCCGTTTGGCTAAGCGCCACGCTACCCTCGGCGTTGTGTTAACCGCTGGGCTATTGCTGTTTTCTGCCACGGGGCTAACCTGGTCACAATGGGCGGGGGGCAATATTGCAGAGCTTCGCCACGCCTGGGGTTGGAGTACGCCCAGTGTGTCAACCGAGCTTAACGCTGACGCAATGCCAAACGATGAACATGCCGAGCACCGTGGGCATGGCCAGGCCAAGGAGACGCAGGCGCCTGCTGTTTCACTGATCACCTTCGACCAGGCACTGAACGCCGCCCGGCAAGCAGGGCTTGAGGCCAACCGGCTGCAAATCACCCCGCCCACATCGCATGGCCAAGCGTGGCGCGTTGCCGAAATAGACCGTCGCTGGCCGACCCAGGTGGACCAGGTGGCGCTGCATCCACGCACCATGGCCGTAATGGACCAAACCCATTTCTCGACATTCCCCTTAGCCGCGAAGCTGACCCGCTGGGGAATCGACCTGCATATGGGTGTATTGTTTGGCGTTATTAATCAGGTGGTTCTTGGCTTGATCGCATCGGGCATTATCGTGCTGATTCTATGGGGCTATACCCTTTGGTGGCGGCGAACCCGGCTCGCGAGTGGACAACGCTTTCCTACCGTCAGCGAACCCTGGGCGTTGTTACCGCTACGTGCCAAGCTTGGACTCATCGCCATCGCCCTCGCGTTGGGTGTCGCTCTTCCCGTGCTGGGGGTGAGTTTAGCCGTTATTGTCGTGATCGACACGCTGCGCTGGATTGTGATGCAGCGCTCCTCACTACCCGCTCGACCTGGCACTTCACGCTAATTACACAGGTACCGTATGCCCAATGCCGCCGTTAAGCGCTTTCGCCGTCTTGCCGAAGACGAACAATCACGCATGATTGAAATGGCCTGGGAAGACCGCACGCCCTTTGAAGCCATCGAAACGCTCTATGGCTTTGCTGAGCCGGATGTGATTGAGGTGATGCGCCACCAGCTAAAACCTGCCTCGTTTCGCCTATGGCGCAAACGCGTCACTGGCCGTGCTACCAAACACCAAGCCCTGCGCTCGCCGGATGTATCGCGCGGGTATTGCCCGACGCAATATAAGCGCTGATTGACGACTTGATATCAGGCTTACGCAATCGAGCTGTTTCTAAACGAGCAATAAATGTTATATTATCACATAACATTTAATCCCCGCTTAGAGGTGCTAGCAATGACTGCGTTCAGTCCCCTACCCGTTACTGTCCTCTCAGGTTTTCTGGGGGCCGGTAAAACCACCGTGCTGAATCATATTCTTGCCAACCGTGAAGGTCGCCGCGTCGCGGTGATCGTCAATGATATGAGCGAGGTCAATATCGACGGCGCTATGGTACGCGGCGTCCCTGGCGAACCAACGCCGGATGGCGAAGTGGCGCTTAACCGCAGTGAAGAGCGCTTGGTGGAGATGAGCAACGGCTGCATCTGCTGCACCCTGCGCGAGGATCTACTGGAAGAAGTCAGCCAGTTAGCTCGGGAAGGCAAGTTTGATTATTTGGTCATTGAGTCCACCGGCATTTCCGAACCGCTGCCCGTGGCGGAAACGTTTACCTTTGAAGATGAAAGTGGCCAGAGCCTTTCCCAGGTCGCACGGCTGGATACGCTAGTCACCGTGGTGGATGGCGCCAATTTTCTAGAGCAATATCGAGAAGCGCAGAGCCTAGCTGACGCCGGTGAAAGCTTGGGTGAAGACGATGAGCGCAATGTCGCCGACCTGCTGGTCGATCAAATCGAGTTTTGCGACGTGCTGCTGATCAGCAAGACCGACCTGATCGACGCAAAAGAGCTGGAAGCGTTGAAGGCTATCCTCCACTCGCTGAACCCAGACGCGGAGCTGGTACCCATCTCGCAAGGCAGCGTGGCGCTGGACAAAGTGCTGGATACCGGCAAGTTCAACTTCGAGCGCGCCCAACTGGCACCCGGCTGGCTAAAAGAGATGCGCGGCGAGCACGTGCCTGAAACTGAGGAGTACGGCATCGGCAGTTTTGCTTACCACGCCCGTCGTCCTTTCCACCCACAGAAGTTCCACGACCTGCTCAATGAGGAGTGGTTTGGTAAAGGGCTGCTGCGCTCGAAAGGCTTCTTTTGGCTGGCAACACGCCCACGCTACGCAGGCCAGTGGAGCCAGGCAGGCGGTATCGCCCACCACGGCATGGCCGGCGTGTTCTGGAAAGCTATCCCCGAGGACCAGTGGCCCGAAGACCCCGAGGTTCGCCAGTTCATTATGGACAAGTGGCAGGAGCCGTTTGGCGACATGCGCCAGGAACTGGTGTTTATCGGCCAGAGCCTCGACCAAGCCAAAATGCGCGAAGCATTGGATGACTGCCTGCTGAGCGAAGCAGAATTACTGGAAGGCATGGAGGCCTGGAAACAGCTGCCCGACCCTTTCCCCACTTGGGAATGATTCTTCGCTAACAGCCTGCATTGCCCAAATGCTGCGCGGCCCACTCACGCACTTTGGGGTAGGCGCGCTGCTCAAATACCGCAAAGCCGTTAAGGCTTCGCGCCTTGAGCGGGGTAAAGATCGGCATGGCTAAACCACACAGAAAGTGCGCCAGCAGCTGGGCATTGGGCGGCTGGCCGAACTGCTCGGTGTGGCGCTCGATCAGCGGCTTAGCGTAGCGCTGAAAATCGGCCGCCGTTAACGGTGGCTCGGGTGGCGCGTCCGTTAATCGCACGGGGTGGCCGTGACACACCGAGCAGTGGCCGCAGCGGCCCTGTTCAGTATTGGATGGGGTATCAAAGGTGTTGTCACCAAAATATTCGGCCAGTCGACGAGTGAGGCAGCTCTGCGACTCAAATAACGCCAGCATGGCCTGTAGCCGCTCGATCTCGGCGTGCTCCCGGGTCAGGCAGTCATCGTACAGCTGACTCGCCAGCGCCTCGAGGGGAAAATCAGGCTGGCATACCTCGTAGACATCGGTCATCCGCTTGCCTTCCAAGGTCAGCCAGCCTTTGTCCTGGAAGTACTCAAGGGCTGTGATCACTCGGGCGCGTGAGGCGTCAATTTGTTGGGCCTGCCCCGCGCTGTGCAGGCGGTCAAAATCCACCGTGCCCCAGGTGCGGGCGATGGGTATGTTGTCGACGATCAGGCGCACAAAGGCCGCCCGTTCGCCCTCGAAGCGACTCACCAGGGCATCAGGTTCGATGTGATAACGCAGCCGATACTCGGCGAGAAACGCAAAGCGCGGCGCAATCACGCCGCGCATTTCCAGCCGCACCAGCAGCGTTTTCAGCGGCAGCAGGCGTATGTTGGTGTCGCGGGAAAGGGTATTGAGCAGCACCTCCCACTGGTGATCCGGTTGACTGGCTGCTGCAGCGATCTCTTCCAGCAAGTGGACAATGCCTGCATATTCGGGGGTATCGCCGTAAACGAAGTTTTCCAGCACCCGCAGACCATCCCGACCGGCCAGGGTCAGGCAGGTGGAAGGCAGGCCGTCACGTCCCGCCCGGCCAATTTCCTGGCTGTAGTTCTCGATGGATTTGGGCAAATCAAAGTGCACCACGTTGCGGATATCGCCCTTATCGATGCCCATGCCAAAGGCGATGGTGGCCACGATGCAGGGCGACTCGCCGCTCATGAACTGGCGCTGGATCTCATCGCGCCGCTGAGAATCTAACCCGGCGTGATAGGCCTGGGCTGCGATTCCCTGAGCCGCTAGCGCCTTCGCCACCCGCTGGGCGGTTTGTTGCAGGGTAACGTAAATAATCGTCGGTGCTTCACAGCCAGACTGCATTTGCGGTTTAAGCCAGTTGATCAGCTGCTGCTGGCGGTCCTCCATGGCCGGCGACACCAGCAGCTCAAGGTTGGCACGGTAAAAGCCGGTGGTGATGACGTTTTCCGGCGCGATAGCAAACTTCTCGCCCATATCGGCGATGACGGTTGGCGTCGCCGTGGCAGTCAGCAGTAGCACCTGTGGGATAGCAAAGTCTCGCTGGTAGTCCGGCAGTTTCAGGTAGTCGGGGCGGAAGTTATGCCCCCACTCGGACAGGCAGTGGGCTTCATCGACCACCAGCAGCGAGATCTGCATCTGGCGTAGAAAGTGGCGAAAGCGCTCGTTCTTAAGTCGTTCCACCGAAATCATCAGGATTTTCAGCTCGCCGCGCTTGGCGCGCTCCATCACATCACGCGTCGTCTCTCGGTCCTGGGTGGAATCAATACTCGCCGCTGCGACACCGTGGCGGGTCAGAAACGCCAGTTGGTCCTGCATCAGCGCCAGCAGCGGCGACACCACCAGCGTTAAGTGGGGCAGATGTAGTGCCGGAAGCTGGTAGCACAGCGACTTCCCCGCGCCGGTAGCGAAAATCGCCGCCGTGGAGTGGCCATCCAACACCCTTGCCACCACCGCCTGCTGGCCGCCACGAAAGTCGTCAAAGCCGAATACGTCTTTCAGCGTCTGGTGCGGTGAGGCGGGAGACATAAGTAATCCTAAATTTGATCAGCGGTATTCAACGTGGCTATTTTGATACACCCAACCAGGATAATTCCATTATTAGAGGCGAGTAACTAAATTCGTTGCGATCCTCCTCATGTTTTTGTGTAGCATGGTGCCGCTTCTATGAAGTAGTGAGTTATATGGCTGTGGAGACAGGATGTTTACAATTGCGCTTTTTTTTATTGCCAATGCGCTGTTTTGTTTGGCGTATATTGTTCGCGATATGGCATGGCTACGCGCAATAACGATTGTAGCGGCGTTATCCACCTTGCCTTACTTCTATTTTCAAGCCTCCCCGCTTTACGGTGCTATGTCATGGCAAATCGCTTTTATTGTGATTAATACCGTCAACTTGACGGTATTACTGCTCCAGCGCCGTCCTATTAAGCTCACCGAAGAAGAGAAGTGGCTCCACCAGACAACCTTTTCGCTGCTTAAACCTCGCCGCATGCGCCGCTTATTACAGCAAGCAGAGCCCCATGAAATACAATCAGGCGAGGCGTTAATCGAACAAGGCAAAGAGTTGCGGGCGCTTATCATTTTGCTTTCAGGCAGTGCCAGCGTTAAGGTTAATGGCATCAAGCGCGCCACGCTTTTACCAGGCGACTTTGCCGGTGAAATGAGCTTTATTACCGGCAGGTTAACCAGTGCTGATGTCATCGCAGACCAGCCGGTACGTTACCTAATTTGGCCATCCTCGGTGCTTGAGCGCCTCTACCAACGTGACCCAGAAATGAAAAGTGCGATACAAAGCATTATAGGCTTTGATATGGCGTCTAAACTGGCTCGATAAGCACTTAACGCGTCAATAAAAACTACAAACCGTGTCGATATCCCCTGACGGCAACTAAAACACCATCTTCTACTGGCGTATATCGACCTCAACAAAAAATGGAGTGACAGCACCGTGAATGTCAACGCCCTTGGCGCTAGCGGAGGCCTCGAACCCTCCCGGGGGACTAGCGCATTCCTGCTCACCCCTACCACGCTGTTAGATGCGGGCACGGGCGTAAACCAGCTCGATCATGACCAAATTGGCAGGCTGAAAAGCGTCCTGTTGACCCATGCCCATATTGATCATATTGCAAGCCTGCCACTCCTTATCGACAGCCTATTTGAGACGTTTTCAGCTCGCCGCCAAGTCTTGACCGTTTATGCACTACCTGAGGTTATCAGGGCACTCAAAACGCATATTTTCAATCACGTTATTTGGCCTGATTTCACTCAACTCCCCTCACCAGAACACCCCGTGTTGCGTTACATACCGCTTGCCCATTGGCACCGGTATACGTTTGACGACAGCATCACCGTGACACCTTTTCCCGTTACCCATGGCGTTCCCGCCTGTGGTTACTGGGTGCAAAGCCCTACCGGCACACTTGCTTTTAGCGGCGATACCGGGCTTTCAGACACCACCATTCAATCGCTTAACCGGCTGGGCGCAATCGACACGCTGGTGATGGAATGTGCCTTCCCTAATCAGCTTGACCACCTTGCCGAATCGGCTTATCACTTAAGCCCACAGCGGCTCGCCGAAATATGTTGCCGACTGGCGACACCACCTCAAAAGCTATTGATCACCCACCTAAAACCGCAGCACCGCAAAACAATCACCCAACAGCTTCATGCCGAACTTCCCGCGGCACTGACGTGGCAGATTATCTGATAAGACCGCTACGGGAATACGCCACAAGTGTAACGCTGAGTGGAAGTCATTCCCTCTGCCAGCAAGTACCCTGGCATCAGTATTATCCCCAAGCAAACAGGTTAGCCGATGAAACCAATAACAGTGCGGCCTATTCTTCTCTACTGCCTGCTTGGTATGACACTGTGGCTGCTATGCACGCCCCGTGCTCTCGCGTATGAAGAAACACTACAAAGCGCTCGACAATTGCTTGACCAAGGCGATGCCCAAGCTGCCTACGCCAGCATGAAAGCAATCGAAGTTGATCATAGCAGTGAACCCGAATTTAACTACTGGTTAGGGGTATTAGCGCTGCGCGCCGATGACGTGACTCACGCCATGATTGCCCTGGACCGTGTGCTGATCTCCCAGCCAGAGCATGCGGGCGCGCGGATGGAACGGGTCGCTGCGCTACTGAAACTGGATCAGCGCCGTGCCGCCGAACAGGAAATTGAGCGCTTGGAAGACCTCTCACCTCCACCCGAGGCGCAAGCAGCTATTAGGCGTTTCAAGGGGGTCATTGAACAACGCCGCAGCGAAGAAAACGACCCACAGCATAGTCTGAGCGTAGGTGTCACGGTTGGCTATGACACCAATCCCCAGCGCTACAATAATGATATCGCGCTGGATCCCTTACCACCGTCATTGCGTAATGTGGTTGACCAACTCGTGGATAGTGGAGTGCTGGAACCCGATGACCCCGGCCAACTCGAAGACACCACCTTCGCCAGCCGCTCCAGCGTCTACCAGCGGCTTCAAACCAATTACCGTGGGCGCTTCCCAATTGACGAACGCTCACGTTGGCTGCTCGGCGCTACCGCACAAACCCAGCGCTACACGAACGATGCTGCAGAGGAAATGGACCTAACCCTTTTACAGCTAGCGCCTGGCTACCAGCAAGAACTCAGCAATGGCCACACCTGGACACTGCAACCCAGTGTATTGCAGGGCTGGGGCGGGGCTGAGCAAAACCCACTCTTGACCCGCTGGGGGCTTAGCGGCCGCTATAACTACACAGTGGCCACCGACAGTCAGCTCACCTGGCAGCTTAGCGCCCAACGCAACGACTTTGACAACGCGCTTAGCGATTATGACGCTGGCCGCCTGGGGATTGAGCTCACCACCCCGCTCACTCACGTTAACCTGCGCTGGCAGGCGCAGTTAGGCAAGGAATGGGCTCGCGGTTCAGGCGACCAACAGCGCGCGGGCGGCGACCTCCATCAATGGCAAGTGGGCATGGGAATGGACATTCCCATTGGCGAGCGCCAGCTAATACGCGGCGATGTCGGATACCGCCATCGAAACTACCAGGACGACGTCAACAACATTACCAGCCGCTACGAGCCAGCCCAGCGTGAAGAACAGATATGGGAGGCGCGTTTAAGCTGGCTCTACCAGTTCAACCCCCACTGGCTGCTAGAAACGTCTGCTGATTACGAACAGCGTGATGCCACCATCGAATTTTACGATTCAACCCGTCTACAAACGCAGATCGGCGTGCGTTATCTCTTCTAGGGAGGGCTTATGGCTCGTTTTACACAAAACTCCATTGCCCGCTGGGTATCACTCCACGCAACGCTTGGTAGCCTCATCCTACCGGTGACGGTAGTGGCCGACACCCCCGCCGGGCAGGTGATGTTCATTCACGGCGACGCCTCGATTGAGCGCGACGGAGGACGCACAGACGCTAAGCGCGGCGACGATATTTTCGCTGGTGATACCTTCCGCACCGAAAGCGCCAGCACGCTGCAGATTCGTTACAGCGACGGCGGTACCAAAGCGATCCAGCCAAATAGCACCTACACCCTGGAAAGCTACAACAAGGACGAAGAAAACCCAGACGAATCCGCACAAAGTGGTGAACTGCTACGTGGCGGGTTACGCGCCGTAACCGGTGCGATTGGACGTAATGCCCCCGAGAACGTCAGCCATAAAACACCGGTCGCCACCATGGGAATCCGTGGCACCAGCTTTCAACTTGTTCACGTACCCGATGGCGAAACGCCACCGTTACCCGGCATGGGCTCCGGCAGCTACTTATATGTTGAAAACGGTATGCTCTCAATGAGCACCGACGTTGGCGAGCGTATTGTACGCCCAGGGCAAGTGGTATTTTCCGCTGCTGCTGACGCAAGCCCAGAGCGACTGGCAAATGGCATTGAGATTTTTGAACAACTCGAAGAGCAGCGTAGCGACATCGACGAAAATGACGAAAGCGACGGTGCTCAGCAAGAGGGCGGCGATTCCCCCATTGCCAATACCACGCTAGATGCCGATACCGACGGCAGCAATTCCACCACGGGGACATTTTTCGACAATATTGCCTTGGCAACGACTGCTGATGAGCAGATCCAACGCGACCAAACCAATACTCTGGCCAGTCAACAAGTTGCCAATGCCAACACCACTATAGACGACATTGAAGACGAGATAGACGCTGAACCCGAGCCAGGGCCAGAGCCAGAGCCAGAGCCAGAACCAGAACCAGAACCAGAACCAGAGCCTGAACCAGAGCCAGAACCAGAGCCGGAGGTCTGGATCGATTTCCCTCCTACCACCGAAAACAGCTTAACGACGCTAATCGGCAGCGACCTGTTAAGCGGTTTTTACGAACAGAATACGTTCCCCACCGAGCAAGGCAGCCAAAGCGTAGTAGATGGTGAGGTGGTATGGGGCTATTGGGACGCCGAAACACCCGACCCCTTTGTCGAGGAAGATCAGCCCATAGGGATCAGTATTCCCTTTATTAGCGCTTCAGATGAGCTAGCCGATACGTTGAGCAATGAACTCAGCAGCCAGGCACTAGCGTCACTTAACGATCAGTTGGCCGACGGCGTCACCTTTAACTGGACAGGCGGCACAGGGCTTGTCAACGAAGCTGGCGACGACATAATTCCCATCCTCAGCGACAGCAACATCACTTTAGTTAGTAGCGGAGGCGAAAGCAGCCTAGCGGTTGAACTACAGCTAGAAGAATTTGGCGAACTGATCGGCAGTCAGGTCACAGAAGAAGGCAGTGCAACTTTCGATACCTTCCCACTCGACAACATCGACCTCACCCACGAAGGCTGCGATACCGACTGCTTTGATAGTGGTAGCTTGCAAGGCCAGTACATTGGTGAAGACGCCGCTGCCATCATGAGCCTGATCGAAGCCGTTGGTGGCGAACTCGGCAATTATAGCGGTACCGGGCTGTTGGAGCGCGAGGATATCACCCCTTAATCCAACAACCACTGACGTGCAAGAACCCCTTATTTATCAACGTGCGTCCAAACCCCGCCCCAATCGGGCGGGGGTGGGTTTTCTTTAAAGTATGCAATGCGTTGCAAATATAGCTGGGTGGGCGGGTCTTGCTGATCCGCTAACTCGGCAAACGCCGCCTGCGCTTTTTCGAATGCTGCTGACTGATAAAGCGCGACAGCTTCTTCAAACGCCGCCTGCCACTCACGCTGGCTCGGCGTTAATTCTCCCCATTTACCAATAGGTTCCAGTATCCAGACGGGAGCATCTCGACCTTTAACTCGTACTTTATCTAACCGGCGGAAGCACCAATTGGGCGACTGCTGCGCCGTTGCTTCGCTGACCAGCACGCTAACCCCATACGCCTTGGTCAACCCCTCCAAGCGCGAGCCCAGATTCACGTTATCGCCCATCACGGTATAAGCCATCCGAAAGCTGGAGCCCATGTTGCCAACACTCATTAACCCCGTGTTCAAGCCCACGCCCATGGACAGGGCTGGCTTACCCTCCTGAGTAAATGTCTGGTTGATATCATCAAGCGCCGCTTGCATGGCAAACGCTCCTTCAAGGGCATGCTCTGCGTGCCTGGCATCGTCAAGTGGTGCGCCCCAAAAGGCCATCATGGCATCGCCCATGTATTTATCGATGGTGCCATTGCAGGAGTGAATCGCTTGAGTAAGCGGCGTCAGTAAACGGTTCATGACACGGGTTAGCTCTGCCGGGGGTATCATTTCAGAAAACGCCGTAAACCCGCGCACATCCGAGAACAACACCGTCATCTCACGCTCTTCACCCTGCAGGCTCATCCCCTGGCCGCTGTGTACCATGTCATCCACCAATTTAGGCGGTATGTACTGCCCAAAGCGTTCGGCTACCCAACGTTTCTGCTGCGACTCACTTAAAAAATTCAGCGCCAGATGCCATAGCATTTGCAACACAAACAGCACCAGCAATGCCGCCAACGGCAGCGCCAGCCCCTGCTGCCAGGCCCAGAGATTCCCTCCCAACGTAATACCTAGCAGCCCGGCGCTAACCGCCAGCAGTGCGGGTGCATTCAAACGCGGGTACAAAAATGTCATCAGCGCGCCCAACAAGACCAGGCTCACCAGTTCGGCTCCGTCCACCCACGGCGGCTGCGCTTTAAAACTCTGGTGCAACATGCCCGCCAGCAGCGTCATATTCACCTCCGGCCCAGGGAAAACGCCGCCTACCGGCGTGGAACGTAAATCCATTAACCCAGGGGCCGATGCACCAAGTATCAGCGTTTTGCCTTCCAGGTCTTCAGGCTCAACGCGCTCGTTCAACACATCCGCTGCCGAGATATACTCAAAATGCCCGCGCTCGCCGTACCATGGCACCAGCGCCGCCCCCTCATTATCCACCGGAATCTCAAAGCCGCCTGCCTCAAGCGCCTCAAGCTGGGCGACACCCGCGCCCTCGCCCACCTGTGGTTCAATGGTTGGATTACCTATCATTGCCATCAGCATGGCCAGCGGCAGGCTCGGATAGAGCTCGCCCTCCCAGCGCTGCAATAAAGGTACCCGTCGAAATACACCGTCTTCGTCCACCCGCGGATTATCAAAAAAACCACCGCCCATGGCGCTTTGCTGCAGTTCGGGAAGATTGCCGGTAAACCGCTCTGGCTCCGGTACTGAAAGCGAATCGCCCCCGTTCACCTCTACAGGTGTGGGCAGCTCACCCACAGGCGGCGGATCATCTTCCGCCGCGCTAGCCTGAAAATAGTGCCCCAGCACTACTGGGTAATTGGCCAACGTGTCAGCCAACACCGCGTCACCGCTTTCCGGCGGTGAGCGCTCTTCAAGTTCGGGATAATCGCTTACCAACGCTTCCCAAAATTGCTCCAGCACCTGTCCTTCCGGCTCGGCGAACACAATGTCCACCCCCAATAGCCCCGCGTCGTAGGTCTCAAACAGCGTTTCCACCAACTCCGCAATGACCGTACGCGGCCAGGGCCACTGGCCCACCTCGTAAAGGCTGCGTTCATCAATGTCGATAATCGCAAGCGATGGATCGGCCTCTTCGCTCAGTGTGGCTCGCACACGCGCATCATACGTCTGCCACTCCAAGCGTTCTAGAAAAGGCAACGGCAGCCACCCCACCAGATCCAGCAAAAGCGCCACCACAATGGCAGCGCCTCCCCCCCATTGCAGCCACCGCCAGCGTTTTCTGTCATTGACCCTTGCCATGAATCCAATCCTGTTTGCCTGGTGCTATTACGTCGTGGTGCTTCACTATTTTATGTTTCAAGCATCCACTCATATTCACCATGAACGATCGTATTGTTTATCTACTTATGGTTAGTTTCTGCACGGTACGCTTTTTTATAAGGTGTTATGTTTACTTGTTTTCAACGTTCTTAATGCTTATTAATGAGGCTAACGCTTCTAATAACGCACTTTACCACCATGGCTTTTTTTTCATTTTCAACCGAAGACTATGCACCCAGCGAACGCCTGGAGGCAGCCCAAGACATCTACAGCGCCATGGCGCAGGTGCAGCTTGACGCGCCAAGAAAGCAGGTGCCGCATGTTGAAACACGCATCAAGCTGCTGCCGGGGATTTCCATCGCTCGGGTCACGGCATCGTCACTACATGCGGCGCGTGAAACCCCTCAAGTTGCCGATGGCAATGATGACATTACGCTTTTAATCCACCCCGGAGGCCCGGGTGGCTGGCTCTCTCACCTAGAAGCCCACGAGTCTCTGGCCTGCACGCCGGGCAGAGCGCGCGTCGTCTACAACCATCAGTCAGGTAGCGTCGACTTTCACGGCGAGCGTGTCAACTTCCTGAGCGTCGCATTTTCACGCGCGCAACTGGCGCCGCTGCTTGGCGACATGGACCGCTTACCCAAAAACCTGCTTTCACCAGGCGAACCGCTAAAGCATCTCACTCAACTCTCACTCGCACTGACAAAACAGCCCGAGACGCCTGATAATCAACCCACTTCCCAATTGACAAGACAGCTGCTTGATCTTGCCTGCCTAGCGTTAGGCGCCACGCCGGAGGCAAGCGAACATGCCCTGCGTGGCGGCTTGCGTGAGGTGCGCTTAAAAGCCATCAAAGCCGATATCAATGTGCACGCACGCAGCGCCATCACTCTAGAAGCCCTCGCCAAGCGACACTCGGTATCGCCAAGCTATATTCGTGCCCTGTTTCACCACGAAGGTACGTCCTTCACCGATTACCTGGTTGAGCAGCGACTTCAGCGTGCCTTCAGTGCGCTGACATCCCCGCAGGCAGCGCCGCGTTCGGTGAGCGATATCGCCTTGCATTCGGGCTTCAATCACCTTTCCTGGTTTTATCGTGCTTTCAAGCAGCGCTTTGGGGTTACGCCAGGCGAAGCACGTGCTTTGATTTTGCCCTCCCCCCCCTGATTTCTTGTGGATGAACCCCGCACAAGTGTAATGCTGAGTGGAAGTGGTTCCGCCTACCAAAGCGTAGGCTTGGAGGCAATTGTTACGTACAAGAGGCTTAACAGTGGCAGATGGCACCCAGTTCGAATCCAAACAGTTCGATGTCAACAACTGCAATTAAAATTCTGATTTAAGAGATAATTACACTTCTTTTTTGTTTTAAACCTGCCTCATGAATAAGCCAAGGTAGTAACCCGTCCATGTGGTTGATAAGCAGGGAGAGAGTAGAGTGATGACAACCGAAATGCAGACGATGCGGGCTGTGCGAGTGTGGTTGGGCTATGCCCTGCCGGAATTGGCTAGTGGTACTGGGCGGGAACGTTTTTACCAGCAACTGGGGGAGGTTTTTATCCCCGCCACCGTACAGTCGATGGCCCCTCAAGGCCTGCAGGCCTATGTACCTTCGGTACTGCCATCCAGCCACCATCCCAAAGTGCCGGATGAAGTCGCGCTGGTGTTTTATCCCAGTCGCCAGTGTTACCAACAAGCCAGCCATGCCACCGTGGCAGGGCGTGGGTATGGGGCTCTACACAGTACTGTGTTCAGTTTTCAGGCCCAGCAAGGCCGCCCTGCCAGCCACAGCGATTTCCCCGCGCCCTTCAATGGTCAACCAGAGCAGACAGGCCCAGTGCAGTTATTCGACTCCGGGGGGAATTGGCAGCAGGGGGAAGTGTTCAGCGAAGTCTGGCTACGTCACGGGCAAAGCGTAGCAGCCTTCCGGCGAGAGATATGCGATGCGATGACCATCCTGCTTGCCCGGCCACTGAAAGAGTTGCTGGGCGTTTTTTACTATCAGGATGACAATTTGTGTGTTGTCTGGTCTCATTGGCAACGGCACGGTCGAGTGTTGCAGACTAATGCTATTGGCGAATTGATTTGGGCCGATAGTGCCGTCTCGGTAGCAGTGCCTCATTCTCCATTTGCCGCTTATCCGGGCTTGTCGGTAGGGCCAGGAAGTTCCTTCAATCTACAATTTTCGCTGTCACCAGTGACCAATGCAGGACACCCTTCATGAGCTTTTCCAATCAGGATTTTATGCTGCTGGATCAGCGACTGTTCAAAGCTTTCATGGCAGCAGCCCAGACCCAAAGTTTTACCCATGCAGCCACCCGCGCCCACATGACTCAGTCCGGAGTCAGTCAACATATAGCCAAACTGGAAGAGCAAATTGGCGTGACCCTGTTCAAGCGTATTGGCAAGAAAGTTCTGCTCACCGATGCCGGTAACGCTTTGATGTATTACGTACGCCAGCAGATCTACAGCACTCAGCAGTTCATGGATAGGGTGCACGCTATGGAGTCGCGAGTAGCAGGATTAGTTTCCTATGCGATGCCGCCTAGTTGCCTGATGTCGCCGCATTTCCCCATGCTGCTGGAGCGACGCCAAGCCCACCCGGATATCGAGCTGAACATCACACTTACCTCCACCCAGGAGGTGGTGCGCATGCTGCTGGCGAATCAGGTGGATTTCGGTTTCGTCACGGAAGATAACAATCATCCGCTGTTGCGTTATAAGTTATTCTGTCAAGAGGAGTATGTGTTGGTATCCTCAGACCCAGCGCTATTAGAGGAGTTGACCGACAGGTCGATCCTAGAACAGCGTTTCATCTGGTACCCCGGCTCCAGTTATTATTATGATCGCTGGCTCAAGCATGTTTTTCCCGAGCGCTCCAACCTCAATACCTATTCCTTGACGTTTGCCGGAGAAATAAATTCCATAAACGGCGCCATCGACATGGTAGCCGGTGGGCTGGGGATGGCGGTGATCCCCAGCCACTGTGTGGCATCCCTGCTCGAGCAGGAGCGGCTATACCGTCATCAGGCCAGTCAACCGCTGCTTAATGATATCCATATCATCACCATCAATGATCATGAGTACCCGCGTCGGGTTGAGCAGGTGATCGAGTGGTTCTTCGATATGGTGGCCGATAAATAAATCAGTCGTACAGTGCCAACAGTGATTTGCCGTCATCGAACGAAAGAGTGATCAAATGCGAGTATCCCCGCCCGGCTTGCACCTGAGCTTGCTGTTGCCAGCCCTGGCAATCGCTGTGGAAACGGTTAACGACCAGTTGGCCATTGTCTGCTCTATATCCTGCAAAGCCGGGGCCTTCCAGTAAGGCGAGCGTCGCTGCCGCGCTGGTTTCCTGAGGCAAAGGCAGGCCGGTGCCTACCGGGTGAGATCCCTCGACAGGGTCATCCATATAGTGGTCGATATTGACCGCCTTGTAGGTAGGGTTATGTTTAAAGAAAAAATTCTCGCCGCCGAATTGGAAAAAACAGAAATTCTGCCAGCCTTTTGCCCATCCACCTTGCCATAACTTCCTGATGCTCAGCGGGGCCTCGGGTGGCACTTGAACACCATAGATCCGACTGGTTCCGGTATCGGCGTTGTAACCCATAAACAGGCACTGATCGCGATAACCAAAAGCATGAACAGTGGTGAAGCCCGCAGTGGTATCGCCATAGGTACGTTGATAGCGATAAAGGTGCTGGAAATCAGTGTCAGTGACTCGGAAAAAATCGAGAATGCCCTCGTCCCGAGTGTAGGCCAGCAGGTGTGGCTGCCCACCCAGCAGGAAGGGGCTTAGGGTCTGGTAGGCCAGATTCACGTTGATCTCCACCCTCGGAGTAAAGCCCAAGGTATCTGGGTTCAGCGTCAACGCGGCCAGCCGCCCCTGGGTGCTGCTGACGAATAGCTCGCAGCCGTCACTCGCCAGGGCACTAGTCTGATTAAGAACATCGACCCCAGTAGGGCTAACTGGGGCCAATCGGTACTCGTTGCGTTGTGTCTGGGGGGTAAGCAGGTACCAGCTAAGCTTAGTCATGGTGCGCCTCCTTGCGATCCGCCTCGGCAGCTAGCAGAGCCCAAGTGGCCAGGGCGCCGTTGTAACTGGTGTATAACCCATGCTCCTGATAGATGTAGCCGGCCCAACTGTCCTGTAGGGAATCCGGTAGCTGGCCATTGATGACCGGGTCGGACACATTGCGTACGAAACCGTAGGCCACTTGGTGCTTTTTGCAGGCCATGCCGACCACTGCATCGTCCATTTCAACAATGCAGCCATACTGTTGCAGGCCGTTAGTGGTGGTGCCGAACAGGAAGGTGTCAGTAGTAATGATGGGCTGATCGGTGACCACCTTGATGCGGCTGTTCGGCGCATCCGGGCTGATATGAGCATCAGCGGGGTACTGAGGACTCACTGGCAAAATTTCCGGGCCGGAGACCTGTATCACTCCCTCCTGAGCCAGGGGCAGGTAATGCTCACCAGGTTGCCATGAAGACTGCACCGTGGTGCCGTTGAAATCCGCATTGGCAAAATGCTTCAGGCAGTGGAAATAGGCCTGGTTGGTAATCAGGGCAGAGCCAAGAGCATCTTCCTGGCGCACGCCGCCGGCGGTGCCGATGGAGAGCACTAGCCGTGGCTGAGCTTCCCGACAAAGCTGGTCGACCAGTTGGGTCAGGGGCAACTCGGTGCCGTCCTGGGCCAGGTGCATACCCGATTTCACCAGCAACACTTTCAGCTCACCGATGGTTACCATCCGCACGCTGCCCCACGCCTGGTCATACAGGGAGGGGGCACCGCCCTGGTAGGTTTTCGACACGTCCACCATGTACTGATGAATCTGGCAGTAATTACGCTGGTATTCTTCCCAGCCCTGACGCCAGTCGTGCCCCTTGGCCTGGGTCGGAGTGAGCGATTCGCGGTAATTGGTCAGCACCTGATTCATGGCCGCCCACTCTGCACTTGTCCAGGTGATCACCGCCACATCCGCTTCAGGAAAGGGGGAATTGGCTTGCCAACCTCTGAGGGGTAACACGGCGGGGATACGGTTGTTTGCCACGCCCAGTGTCTGCCAGTCCACAGGTGGCAAGGCGTGCTCGCTGGTGATAGGCAGGGCTGCCAGCCGTTGGGCGTTAAGCAGGGTATTCGGTGACGCTGCAGATAACTCCGGGATGATCATGATGGCATCCTTTTTAATGATGATGGTAAGACAGCAGCCTACTCAAGGCGAGGTAAGCGGTTTGGCTTAGCTTATCTTTATACTAAACAGTGTTTTCATCATTAAAAGGGGTTAGTCATTATGGATGATAATAGTGATTATCACGTTGCATAATCCATGTCTCATGATGACAACCATCAGCAGTCATAATTTCACTGAGACTATTTCTTGCTCAACACTGATATCGCCGATTCGCTAATCGGCGACCTACAAGGGCATAACAGTGCCCCTTAACCATTATCAGGAGCAAGACAATGAGTGAAATGACCAAGACGCTTTGGAGCCAATTTATGACCGCCTTCAGTGATCAGATAAAGATCGAAGGCGTTCCGCAAATGCTGACCGGGCCGCAACCCTGGAACTGGGGGGGCAAAAACCCTCCCATGGGCTCCGTGCCGTATCAGCAGGTTCAATTCCTCAACATCGTCCCCACCAGCCCGCTGGTGGATCCGAATGACTATGGCATGAAGCAAGGTTTTGGTGACCAATACAAGATGTTTCTGAACTTCTTGATGGCCGATGGCGGCGATGAGGGGCAAGCCCTGCAACAGAAGATTTCTGACGCGTCCCATAACCTGTTCCAGATCCAGTCGTCGGTAAATGTGGCCTACCAGAACTTCAAGCAACAGACAGGCAGCACCGAGTCTTATAAAGACTGGCTGGATAACGAGGGACTCGCCTCAGCAGCCCAGGTCAAACAAGCCAAGCAGCAACTGGAGGCGGCCAATGCCAATTACAAAGAGTACATGAAAAAGCTTAAGGGACCGATCAGTGATGCTGTCAAACGTTATGATGACAACCTGTCCTCGGTAGTGGGGCAGGATGGCAACATGATCAAGGATCAGTCCGTCTTCGAGATAAGCGAGACGCCCTGGGAATACGTCAATCGAATTACCGGCAATAACTTTGGCCACAAAGCCAGCAAGGGCTCCAGCAAGACTTTCTCCATCGACTCTTCCACCCGCCACTGGTCTGACAGCACTGTTTATAGTGAAGATGAACTCGGTGGCCTATTTGACTTCTTTGGCTTTGAAGCCGCTGGTGAATACAAGAAAGTCTCCACCAAACACTTCTCCAGCCAATACGATATCACTTTCACATTCGAAGATGTGTCTGTGGTGACGGTGACACCGGGGCAATGGTTCAACGCGGCCATGCCCACCAACTACAAGAACGGTCCTTTCGTGTCAGGCCATTCCGGTTTTAAGAACGGTGATGACATCTACTACTTCGGCAAGGGTGGCATTCTGTCCCGGCTGGTGTCGCAGATGATCGTCGGTTACCGGCCCACCATTACCATCAATGCAGGCAGTGAATTCGCCAAACAAGTGAAGGAAATCATCAAAGGCGAGGGCGGCTTCTTCATCGGGCCTTTCGAGTTCGGTGGCGCCGGTGGTTCCGACAGTAACAAAGGCACTGTGGATGTGGATGGCCAAACTATCACCTGCACGTCCAACAGTGACTGGGGGACGGTGATTGGCCTCGGTACCAACTGGGTGGTAAGCCCACAGTAGGAGATCATCATGTTACAGGTGCAACAAGGGGATTGGATTCCAAACCGCTACCCCAAAATGACTGCCTCTCAGCAACACGATGCCATGCTCGCCATTGATGCCATCGACTTTGCCGATGTGTGGCGAGACTCTGGTAGCATCAGTAAACGGGGCGAAATGCGCGTGGATGTGCAGGGGCGGGCAGGTAGCCAGCAGCAGAACTTGCAGGTGCAGCTCAATGACATTAAGGGCAACAGCACCGTTGCGTGTGCGCTGGTAGCCGACTCTGTGGGAGAGACTAGTATTGAGGCACAACAGGTCTATGCCTTGCGAAAGGTTAAGAATGCGCTGTTCAGCAGCCTCAATGACGGTCATATCTACAGTGTATCGGGCTCGCCCACTTGATAGGGATTGGCATGGCGAAAAGGCTCCGCATGGAGCCTTTTCTTTTTATTGTGGCTCACCAATCGTGTTTAAACCTCACTAATCACTCAAAAAATAAAGTTTTCGTGGAGTGTAGCGCTGAGTGGAAGCAGCCCCCTGTGCCAATGCGTAGGCTGGTAAAAAACTACTACCTATAAAGGCCAGGGGAACATGAATCGCATCTATCGCACCGTTTGGAACGCGGCCAGAGGCCAGTGGCAGGTCGCACCGGAAAACGTCAAGCGTCACAGCAAATCATCCGCCTGCCGCTCACACACCATGGGTACCATGGCGTCGCTCGCGGTTGGGAGCATTCTTCTCCTGCCCCTTGGTGCCTTGGCCAGCGGCCTCCCCTCGGGTGGGGAAATCCGCGCCGGTAGCGGTGATGTCGAACAATCCGGCAGCGAGATGCGCATCAATCAAGACTCTGATCGCATGGCGATTGACTGGGACGACTTCTCGGTGGACGAAGGCAGCCGGGTTGCCTTTAACCAGCCCGGCCGCGACGCTGCCGCGCTCAACCGGGTGACGGGTGATCAGCTCTCGCAGATTCGCGGGGCCATCGAGGCCAATGGACAGGTTTTCCTGGTTAACCCCAACGGCATCGTGTTTGGCGATACCGCCCAGGTGGATGTCGGCGGGCTGGTCGCCTCCACCCTGGACATCAGCCCCGACGATTTCATGGCGGGCGACTTCACCTTTGAGGGCGACAGCAGCAGCGCGATTATCAACCAAGGCAATATCCGCGCCGGTGACGAAGGCTACGTGGCGCTGATCGCCGCCGAGATTATCAATGAAGGCAACATTAAAGCGCCCCGTGGCGATGTAATGATGGGCGCGGGTAGCCGTGTGACCCTGGACATGGGCGGCCCGATCAAGATTGAGGTCGAGGAAGCCCTGCTGGATACCTACATCGAGCAAGGCGGCGCTATCCAGGCCGACGGCGGCCGGGTGTATCTGACCGCCAAGGCGGCAGGCGACTTGGCTGCCAGCGTGATCAACCACACCGGCACCACCCAGGCCCGCACACTTGCCGAAAACGAGCAGGGCGAAATCTGGTTGATGGGCGACATGGACAACGGCGAAACCCAGGTAGCCGGTACGCTGGATGCCAGCGCACCGGATGGTGGCGACGGCGGCTTTGTGGAAACCAGCGCGGCCAAGGTCAGTATTGTGGACGAGGCCACCGTGACCACGAGAGCCGACGAGGGCCAAACCGGGGAGTGGTTGATTGATCCGTATGACTTCACCATTGCGGAAAGTGGTGGCGACCTCACCGGCACGGCGCTTTCCACCGCGCTGGGTAATAGCGATGTCACCATTGAAACGACTGACTCAAGTGCAAGCTGCACCGGTGTGACCGGGTGCGGTGGCGGTGATGACAGTGGCAACGGCGACATCTTCGTCGACGACACCGTCACCTGGGACACCAACACTCTTACCCTCTCGGCTTACCGCAACATCGAGATCAACCGTGAGATGACCGCCACCAGCGGCGGCGGGTTGGCGCTGGCATATGGCCAGGGCGCCACCGACGGCATCATAGACGGCACCGAGGCCACCTATGCCGTCAACGCCCCCGTGAACCTTCCGGCCGACGGCAGCTTCTCCACAAAGCTTGGTAGCAATGGCGCCACGGTCGACTACACCATCATCACCGAGCTGGGGGATGAGGGCAGCAACACCGGCGACGACCTCCAGGGCATGCAGGGCGACCGGAACGGCGACTACGTCCTCGGCGCCGACATCGACGCTTCCGATACGGAGAACTGGGACGGTGGCGCCGGCTTCGAGCCCGTGAGCGAAGGTAACATTGCCCCGTTCACCGGCACTTTCAACGGCCTGGGCCACGTGATCACGGGTTTGAGCATCGACCGGGCGTCCACGGATTACGTCGGCCTGTTCGGATATGTGAATGACGGTACGGTTCGTCACGTCGGGCTGGAAGGCGGCAGCGTGACCGGGAATCGTAGAGTTGGCGGCCTGGTGGGCTACAACGACGGCACCATCAAGAACGCTTACGCCACCGGGGACGTGAACGGGGCTGATTCCAGCGTCGGCGGCCTGGTGGGCTACAACGACGGCACCATCAAGAACGCCTACGCCACCGGGGACGTGAACGGGGATGGTTACGTCGGCGGCCTGGTGGGCTACAGCTCCCAAGGCGCCATCGAGACCGCCTACGCCACCGGGGACGTGACCGGGGCTGATACCGGCGTCGGCGGCCTGGTGGGCTACAGCTCCCAAGGCGCCATCGAGAACGCCTACGCCACCGGGGACGTGACAGGGAATGGTAATGTCGGCGGCCTGGTGGGCTACAGCGGTGGCACCCTCGAGACCGCCTACGCCACCGGGGAGGTGACCGGGGATAGTTACAATGTCGGCGGCCTGGTGGGCTACAGCGGTGACACCCTCGAGAACGCCTACGCCACCGGGGACGTGACCGGGGATAGTAATGTCGGCGGCCTGGTGGGTTACAACAACGCCACCATTACCGCCGGCTTCTGGGACACCGACACCACCGGCCAGACCGACGGCATCGGTGCCGACAACAACGACCAGTCCGGCAACGTCACCGGCCTTACCACCTCGAAGGCCCTGACTGAGAGTGAATACGGTGGCCTTGATTTCGACAACGACTGGTTCATGGTCGATGGTGACACCCGCCCCTTCCTGCGCAGCGAGTGGTCCTCCACCATCCGCAACGCCCACCAACTCCAGCTCATGGCCATGGACCTGGACGCCGACTACAAGCTGGCGGCGGATATCGACCTGGCTTCGGCGCTCTCGAACAAGGCCGGCATGTGGGCCACCGACGCCTCGGACGCGGACAACATCGACGGGGCCGGCTTTGCGCCCATCGGCGAAGGGTCGCCCACCGGCGATGGAGACACGGAGTTCACCGGCACCTTCGACGGTCGGGGCCACACCGTCAGCGACCTGACCATCGACAGGCCGGACACTGATTATGTCGGCATGTTCGGCTTTGTGGAGGGCGGCACGGTTCGTCATGTCGGGCTGGAAGGCGGAAGCGTGCGCGGGGGGGATTCTTACGTTGGCGGTCTGGTGGGCATAAGCGATGAGGGCACCATCGAGAATTCTTACGCCACCGGGGATGTGGACGGGAGTTCTGAGGTTGGTGGCCTGGTGGGCTACAACAGCGGCACCATTGAGAACGCTTACGCTACCGGGGACGTGGTCGGGGACGACCAGGTCGGTGGTCTGGTGGGCATGAATTATGAGGGCACTATAAGGCGCGCCTATGCTACCGGCCCCGTAGATGGGGATAAATGGGTAGGTGGACTGGTGGGCACCAACCAAGACAATATCAGCGTTATAAGCAATGTCTATGCCACTGGCGAGGTGGCTGGGAGCTCCATTGTCGGCGGCCTGGTGGGTGGTAATTTCTTAGGTGCCACTATCAAAAATGGCTACGCCGCCGGGGCTGTGGCCGGATCCGAAGATGCCGGCGGCCTCGTGGGCAACAACGGGGGTGGTGAGCTTTCCGCAAGCTTCTGGGATACCGACACCACCGGTCAATCGGATGGAATTGGTGACGACGACAACGACCAATCCGACAACGTCACCGGCCTGACCACTGCCGTGATGAAAGACCCGTTCAATTTCATAGACGGCGGATGGGATTACGCCGGCACTTGGGGAAAGTCGGCGAGTGGCAACAATGACGGCTACATGGTCCTCAAGCCGCTGGACGACACCGCCTATGATCACTATGTCCACCTGAGTGACACCGATACCAGCAAGACTTACGGGGCCAGCGACCGTACGCTGAACACTGTCACCCTGGACGGCCCAGGCTCCGATAATGTGACCCTGGAATTCAACAACACCAAGGACACCGGCACCTACGCCTATGATGAATCCGACGTGCTCGACCTGCAGCTCAATAGCGGGAGCGAATCGGATTATTACTTCGAATATGGTGGCGGTGAACTCACCATCGATCCCCGCCCGCTGGACGTGGACGGCAGCCGCACCTACGACGGCACCAACGATGTGGCTGCGGACGATCTCACCCTGGGTAATCTCGCCGCAGGCGAGAGTCTGACGCTTTCCGGCACCGGGACCGCTGACAGCAAGAACGCCGGCAAGCGCAATGTGGATACCAGTGGCCTGACGCTGGGCGACGATACCGGTGAAACCGGCAACTACACGCTCAGCGGCGGCACTCACACCGTCACCATCGACCCGTCCTCTTTGACCGTCACCGCCAACGATGACAACAAAACCTACGGTGAGGATGACCCCACGCTAACCTGGCAAGTTTCCGATGGCAGCTTGGTAGGCGACGACACCCTCACTGTCGATCTAACCCGCGAAACCGGTGAAGACGTCGGCAACTACGACATCAGCGCCACCGATCTGGCCAACGGCAACTATGCGATTACCGCCCAGGATGGCACCTTCACCATCGACCCCCGTGCGATTACCGTGGCGGCCGATGACCGGAACAAAACCTACGGTGAGGATGACCCCACGCTCACCTGGCAAGTTTCCGATGGCAACCTAGTGGGCGACGACACCCTCACTGGCGATCTAACTCGCGAAGACGGTGAGGACGTCGGCAACTACGCCATCAGCGCCGCCGATCTTTCCAACGGCAACTATGCGATTACCGCCCAGGATGGCACCCTCACCATCGACCCACGCGCGATTACCGTGGCGGCCGATGACCGGAATAAAACCTACGGTGAGGATGACCCCACGCTCACCTGGCAAGTTTCCGATGGCAACCTAGTGGGCGACGACACCCTCACTGGCGATCTAACTCGCGAAGACGGTGAGGACGTCGGCAACTACACCATCAGCGCCGCCGATCTGGCCAACGGCAACTATACGATTACTGCCCAAGATGGCACCTTCACCATCGACCCCCGTGCGATTACCGTGGCGGCCGATGACCGGAACAAAACCTACGGTGAGGATGACCCCACGCTCACCTGGCAAGTTTCCGATGGCAACCTAGTGGGCGACGACACCCTCACTGGCGATCTAACCCGCGAAGCAGGTGAAGACGTTGGCAACTACGACATCAGCGCCGCCGATCTTTCCAACGGTAACTACGTGGTTACCGCTCAGGACGGCGTTCTCACCATCGACCCACGCGCGATTACCGTCAACGCCGATGACCAGCGAAAAATCTACGGTATGGGTGATCCTGAACTAACCTGGCAAGTCACAGAAGGAAACCTGATCGGTGATGACACACTTTCTGGTGATGTCACCCGCGCGACAGGGGAAAGTGCTGGTAACTACACCATCAGCCCGACGGACTTAGCCAACAGCAACTACATCGTTACTTCCCAGAACGGCACTCTCACTATCGATCAGGGGACCAATATCGACGCGGCCGTCAATCAGGCGCTTAAATACGCATCTCCTACTGACGAAGAAGACCGACTGAGGCGTGCCAACGGGTTACCGCAGGGGCTCTCACCCTCCATGCCGCCTGCAGGTATAGAGATAGTGGCGGGCGGGATCAATACTTCCATTGATAACGAATAGATGCGGCCGACTAATGCCTTCCAAAAACAATGACAAGTGTAGCGCTGAGTGGAAGCAGCCCCCTGTGCCAATGCGTAGGCTGGTAAAAAACTACTACCTATAAAGGCCAGGGGAACATGAATCGCATTTATCGCACCGTTTGGAAAGCGGCCAGAGGCCAGTGGCAGGTCGCACCGGAAAACGTCAAGCGTCATGACAAATCATCCGTCTGCCGCTTACATACCGTGGGTGCCGTGGCGTCGCTTGCGGTTGGGAGCATTCTTCTCCTGCCCCTTGGTGCCTTGGCCAGCGGCCTCCCCTCGGGTGGGGAAATCCGCGCCGGGAACGGTGATGTCGAACAATCCGGCAACGAGATGCGCATCAATCAAGACTCTGATCGCATGGCGATTGACTGGGACGACTTCTCGGTGGACGAAGGCAGCCGGGTTGCCTTTAACCAGCCCGGCCGCGACGCCGCTGCACTCAACCGGGTGACGGGTGATCAACTCTCGCAGATTCGCGGGGCCATCGAGGCCAACGGCCAGGTCTTTCTCGTCAACCCCAACGGCATCGTGTTTGGCGATACGGCCCAGGTCGACGTTGGTGGGCTGGTCGCCTCCACCCTGGATATTAGCCCCGACGATTTCATGGCGGGCGACTTCACCTTTGAGGGCGACAGCAGCAGCGCGATCATCAACCAGGGCAATATCCGCGCGGGTGACGAGGGCTACGTGGCGCTGATCGCCGCCGAGATTATCAATGAAGGCAACATTAAAGCGCCCCGTGGCGATGTAATGATGGGCGCGGGTAGCCGTGTGACCCTGGACATGGGCGGCCCGATCAAGATCGAAGTCGAGGAAGCCTTGCTGGATACCTACATCGAGCAAGGCGGCGCAATTCAGGCCGACGGCGGGCGGGTCTACCTCACCGCCAAGGCGGCAGGCGACTTGGCCGCCAGCGTGATCAATCACACCGGCACCACCCAAGCCCGCACCCTTGCCGAAAATGAGCAAGGGGAGATCTGGTTGATGGGCGACATGGACAACGGCGAGACCCAGGTAGCCGGTACGCTGGATGCGTCGGCACCCTCTTCTCTCAATCCCAGTGGCGGCAACGGCGGCTTTGTGGAAACCAGCGCCGCCAAGGTCAGCATCATGGACGAAGCCACCGTCACCACCCGTGCCGATGACGGCCAAACCGGCGAGTGGCTGATCGACCCCCAGGATTACACCGTGGCCGAGGAAGACGGCGACATCACCGGCAACACGCTTTCAAACAACCTGGCGGATAACAACGTCACCATCGAGAGCGTCGACGGCGGTGAGGACGGCAACGGCGATATTTTCGTCAACGACGAAGTTACCTGGGAAAGTGGCAACACCCTCACCCTCGACGCCCAGCGGGATATCACCATCAATGAAGAAGTGGATGCCAGCGAAGGTAACAGCGGAAAGCTGTCACTGGAATACGGCCAGGACTCAACCGATGGCGGATCGGCGCTCTTTACCGCCAACGCGCCCGTCAATTTACAGGCGGGTCAGAACCTCTCTTCCCAATTAGGCAGTGGCGGCGAGGTACTGGACTTTATCGTCATCACCGAGCTTGGTGATGAAACCGGCTACGACGACGACACTTTGCAGGCCATGCGCGATGATTTAGAGGGGCACTACGCTCTTGGAGCCGATATCGATGCCAGCGATACCGCGAACTGGGATGGGGGTGAAGGCTGGGAGCCGATTGGTACAGCGGGGAATTCTTTTAGAGGATCATTTGATGGTTTGGGGCACGAAATTTCCGACCTTTCATTGAACCGACCCACTGAAGATCGGGTGGGGTTATTTGGGAGAAGCGTACGCAGCAGTGGTGATTACGTATTTAAAAATTTAAGTTTAGTGAACGTAGACATAATAGGGAGCTCTTACGTTGGCAGCTTGGTTGGAGAAAGTCGCAACGGGATAATCCATAATAGTGAGGCCACAGGGAGCGTTAAAAGCGAAGGAGCCATCTCAGGGGGACTTGTGGGCTCCCTTGCGAGTGACAGTGTACTGCAAGACAGCCACGCAAATGTAAACGTTAGTGGAAATGATTTCGTAGGTGGCTTAGTTGCTGGAAATGTCAGTGGAGCTATTGTCCGAAACAGTTATGCCACCGGCAAGATCGAAGGCAATGAGTTCGTAGGCGGTCTAGCTGGGATAGTACAAGCCGATGGCTCCAGAATCGAAAATAGTTTTGCCACGGGAGACGTCAACGGTGAAAGTAAAGTTGGCGGTTTAGCGGGACGCGTTGGGTTCTCTGATCCATCATCGCAATCTGATGTTGAAGTTAGCAACAGCTATGCCACCGGCAAGGTAACTGGAAACTCATCTGTTGGTGGCTTATTGGGTGATATCAACGTACAGGATGACTCCATACCCAAGATTGAAAATAATTTTTGGGACGTTGAGACTTCCGGCATTGGTTCGGCTGGAGATGATAACTTCGGAGCCACTGGCCTAACCTCCGCGGAGATTCAGCAAGTATCCACCTTTACCGACGCCGGTTGGGACGAAACCACCTGGTCATTAGGCGCAGGCGATAGCTTTTCCGGTTACGGCCTTTCACGCCCCTACTTAACCCATATCACCCGCGATGACGATATCCCGGATCAAACTCCGCTGTTTAACAACGGCTTCGGTACCGAAGACCAGCCCTTCACCCTCACCGACTGGCAGCAGCTGCAGAACATCAACGATAACGACGACGTATTGACCGGCGGTTATTACTACGCGCTGGAAAATGATCTGGATGCCAACACCGCAGGCTATGACGACTTGGCAAGCGCTTCGGCTAACGGAGATGAAGGCTGGAACCCGATTGGCGACGGCAGCCCACCGGATAATGGCCCAATCTTTACCGGCCAGTTTGATGGTGGCAATAACACGATTGGTGACCTCACCATAGCCAATGATCGCTACAATCTGGGGCTTTTTGGATCCACCACCGACGCTTCAATCAGTCACCTGACCTTGCATAATCCTGACGTGAGCACTACTGGCTTTTCTTACGGCGTCGGCGCATTGGCCGGGCGTATCCAGGACACCACCGTGGATAACGTGACGGTGAGTGGCGACCAGGCAGAGGTGAAGGGTTATTTCGAAACAGGCGGGTTGATTGGTTCGGCCAACGAATCCTCCATCAACAATAGCGCCTCTGCCGCCAGCGTGACCGGAGACCCGGAGTCCTTTAATGCGGGGGGGCTGGTTGGGTACAACGATCAGACGCAGATCGAAGACAGCTCGGCCAGTGGCGCGGTCAGTGGTGGTGCCCATGTGGGCGGACTGGCAGGCCTCAATACCAGTGACAGCCTGATTCGAAACTCTCAAGCCACGGGTGACGTCACGATTCCCGATAGCGCGAACGAGGGTACTCGCGGCTATGCAGGCGGATTTGTCGGCATCAATGAGGGCACCATTGAAAATGCCTCAACCAGCGGCGATGTGGTCGGACTCATTGGTGATGAGTTTGAGGGTACCGATTACCTGGGCATAGGCAGTTTCGCCGGGGATAACGCCGGGTTAATACACAACGCTGACGCCAGCGGCGCGGTCACTGTCGAGAATGCTACGGGTAATGAAACCCAGGTTGCCGAAGGCCTGCTGGGCCGCAATACGGGCCTGCTCGCCAATGGCTATGTCACCGGCAGCAACACCGCCTACTGGCGGCAGCATGATAACGGCATGGTGATTGCCGATCAGCCCGACGACCTGACCCTGGTCGATAGCGCGGCGATCAAAGCGCGCCTTGAAAACGGCATTGACGTCGACCTCGCCACCACGGGCGATAGCGCATCGGTTGACGCCGATATCGGCTCCCAAGGCAGCGTGGATTTGGGCGATGCCGAGCAACATGACGCAGCGTTAGGCCTTGATGCCCTCAACGGTATTTCGCTGATGAGTGAGCAGGCATTGCGCTTGGGGAATATCACAGCCGCTGATGCCATTGCTATTGCGACGGCCACCGGCGACCTGACCCTTACCGACGATATCACCACTGAGGCCACCAGCGACCAGGCCGTGGTGCTCACGGCGGGCGACAGTGAAGCCCCCGGCACCGCCACCGGCGGCGATATTCGTTATGCAAGCGGCGATCTCACCACCGGCACCGGCGGGGGCACCCAGCTCTACACCGGCAGCCTGGCAGGCAGCGAGGACATCGCGGCGCTCATCGCCCAAGGCGACTTCCGCTACAACAGCAGCGCGACCACCGAGAACTACACCGAGGCACTGGATGCCGAACGCCACCTGATCTACCGCGAGCAGCCCGAGGTGCGGGTCAGTGCCGACGGTAAAACCATCACCTACGGCGACGACGTCCCCTCGGATTATGACCTGCAAGACACCCGTGGCTTCGTCAACGGCGATGACGACAGCATTTTATCGGGCACCCCCACGTGGTCAGTTGAGGAAGCGTTATCCAGTGCGGGTTACCAGAACGCCGGCGACCACCGCATCGAATATGACGACGGCTTATCCAATGCCCTGGGCTATGCCATCGTCACGGATACGGCCAATACCAGCACCTTGACCGTTGATCCTCTGACACTAACAGCGGCGGAGATTGGCGATGGTGAGTCCGTCTACGGCGAATCCCTGACCCCAAGCGATGCTAGCCTGGACGGAATCCTGACCGATGATGAGGTTGCTTCGACGACGGAACTGACTGACGCCACACGCAGCCGTTCCGATAACGTCAATGTGGGCACCTATGACCAGCAGGCGGATACCGGGACCCTCACCGGCACCGATGCAGGCAACTACACCCTGGACCCATTTACCCAGCCGGATAGCTACGTAGTGCCCCCCCGCCCGGTCACCGTGACCGCCGACGACCAACGCAAGACCGAGGGCCGCTCCGACCCCGAGCTGACCTATCAAGCGGAAAATCAGCAGCCTGAACGTGGCTTGGTTGACGGCGATACCCTGGCAGGCGAACTGGAACGCGAGACCGGGGAAGACATCGGCCGCTACGCCATCCAGCAAGGGGGTCTCGATAACACGCAGAACCCCAATTACGCCATCGACTTTATCGAAGGTGAACTAGCGATTACTACCCGCCCAGTTCCCCCGACGTCGGAACCCCAATCCGAGTTAGAACCTAATGCCAATTTTGATGCTGTAGTGAATCAAACACTTCAAGCGGCATCGTCAAGCGAGCAAGAGGAACCAATGGCCTTACGCAACGAATCCACCAATGAAAACTTACTGCCCGGCGGTATCGAAATTGTTGAGAGCGGTATCAACCTTGCTTTGAATGACGACGTTGAGGGAGACAACTAATGCGCTATGGTTTATTTACCACTCGCTCGCTGACCGTAACGGCTATGTGCTTGATGGGTTCGTTGTCACTCACCAGCTATGCGCAAACGCCGCCGGATGCAGGCCGCCTCCTTCGCGACTCACTGCCGGAAAGTGACTATCAGCCGCGCGAGTCTTCTGTCGATATTAATCTGGAGGGCGCACCGCTGTCGGAAAGCGATGGCGAAAGTCGCGAGATCCGTATCGACGAAATCACATTTAGCGGCAATACCGTCTATGACGACGCGACGCTGTTAGCTCAGGTTCAAGACTTGGTCGGACAACAACACGACATGGCCGGGCTTCAGCGCATCAGCAATGAGATCAGCCGCTTTTATCGTGACAACGGCTACCCGTTTGCCCAGGCAATGCTGCCTAAGCAGGATGTCAGCCAGGGAACGCTCGAAATACGTCTGGTAGAGGGCAACTATGGCGAGGTCACGGTCAGTGGCGATGACGACGCGCTGGTCGACGGTATCTCGCCTTACCTTTCCGATCTTCGCACAGGCGACGTCATTCAAGGCGACAAGCTTGAACGCACCGCCCTGCTGCTAGGCGATTTACCAGGGGTCAACGTCACCCCCGTCATGCGGCCAGGCGAAGCGTCTGGCACCGGGGACTTGGTCACCGAGGTGACTGCAGACGATCGCCTGCGCGGCTCTGTGGGCGCGGATAATCACGGCAGCCGCTCTTCCGGGGAAGCGCGCGCAACCGTCAGCGTCCAGGCCAACCGCCTGTTAAAGGTAGGCGACGAGTTAAGCGTAACCGCCCTCTATTCGGAAGAGGATTTATGGCTGGGCCGCTTGGCGTATTCCCTGCCTATTGGTTATCAGGGCTGGCGGGCGGAAGTGTCTTATGCGCGCACCGAGTATGATTTGCGCTCGCCATTCAACGGCTTTACCGGTACGGCGGATACCAGCAACCTGACACTCAGCTACCCACTGATTCGGCAGCAGCAGACCAACCTGACAGCGTCTTTTGGCGGCGAGTACACGGAGTTGAACGACCGCTTTGAAGGCGTTAGCTACCAGCAACGTTATGGTTATAGTGTGCCGCTTGCGCTTCAGTTTGATCACCGGGACTCGCTTGGTCAGGGCGGTGTGACGTTTGGGGAGGCCCGCCTGCAAAGCGGCCAGATCAATAACCAGGCCAATGAACAAGTGGATGGTGGCTATACCAAGGCCAATATTAGCCTTTCGCGCTTGCAAAACCTTGGCCAAGGCTTCTCACTGCTGGCCAGCGGTGAAGTGCAATGGGCAGACTCGCCGCTGGATTCTTCACAGGGCATGAGCCTGGGCGGTGCCCGAAGCGTTAGAGCATATCCACAAGGAGAAATCAGCGGCAGCCGCGTGTGGCTCACTCAGTTGGAAGCCCGCTATCAAGTCACGCCTGAATTGAGCCCCTATGTTTTCTATGACCATGGAGCTCGCCAAGGGTTTGCCGACGAACCAAGCGAAACCCTGGCGGGCGGCGGTGTTGGCGTTCGTTACACGCAAGATAACTGGTCACTGGATACGGCAGTGGCAACGCCCACCACAGGCGACGCGGCCTCAGCGGACGAGCACAAAGACCCACGCTTTTGGTTGTCAGGGCGTTATAACTTTTGAGCGAAGCACATGGCGGCATAGTAGAAGCCGCCATGTGCCTGGTTCTTGATAGCGTTGGCACTATTCTTACTGCCTCCAAGGTATCACTTAATCCCAGGCGGCACCTGCCAAGGCATCCAGAGGAATCTTGAGATAGCGTTTGCCGTTGGTTTCGGGCTCGGGCAGGCGTCCACCACGGGTATTCACCTGCAGGGCGTGAAGAATCAGCTTGGGCATGGGCAGTTCGCTATCGCGCTGGTGGCGAAGCGCCACGTAATCATTCTGGCTTTTACCCACCAGGTGGGGGTTGTGCGCCCGCTGCTCGGCAACGCTGCTTTGCCACTGGGGCTCGCGGCCATCGGGCATATAATCGTGGCCGGTGAACAGACGCGTGTCGTCGGGCAGTGTGAGGATTTGCTGGATGGAGTGCCATAAGGCCTTGGCATCGCCGCCGGGAAAGTCTGCCCGTGCGGTACCGAAGTCCGGCTGGAACAAGGTGTCGTGCACGAAGGCACTATCGCCAATCACGTAGGTGACTGAGGCCAGCGTGTGGCCCGGCGAGAACATCACCCGGCCGCCCAGCTCACCGATCTGAAAGGTATCACCCTCGGCAAACAGCGTGTCCCACTGGCGGCCGTCGGTTGGCATTTCCGGCCAGTTGTATATCTCCTTCCACAGCGTCTGCACTTTGGTGACGTGCTGACCAATCGCCGTTGGAGCGCCGGTTTTTTCTTTCAGGTAGTGCGCTGCAGAGAAATGGTCCGCATGGGGATGGGTGTCCAGAACCCAGGCCACCGACAGTCCCTCTTGCTCGATATAAGCCAGTAACTTGTCAGCGCTAAATGTGGCCGTCGCGCCGGACTTCTCATCAAAATCCAAAACGGGGTCGATAATTGCGCACTGCTTGGTGGCGGGGTCGCTGACCACGTATTGAATGCTAAAGGTGCGCGGATCGAAAAAACCAGCGACGTCCGGCGTGCCTGCACCTGTGCTTGGGGAAAGCGCAAAGGTCCTCATGCTTATATCCTCAATATTGACGCTATAAGATAATGGTTATAACCATAGCTGATTAAAGAATATAAGCAACAGCCGCTTATTAAAAGGCCTTCTCCAGCGCAAAACGCGGCTGGTTGCGGCCCTCTCTAGTCACATTTTCAATAAACATCTCAAGCGGGCGCACCCAAAGGCCGTAGTCGCCGTAGAGGGCGCGGTAGACCACCAGAGGCTCCTCAGTCTCGCTGTGCTGGGCGGTACCCAGTACTTCATAAAGGCTGCCCTTATAGTGGCGGTAAATACCGGGGACAGGAACGATCATAAGGCTTCCTTTTGCGTGGCGGGCTGGGCGGCTTTTTTGGCGAGCCGCTCTAGCACCTTTGAAGCGGCGACAAAACCAAAGGTGCCGGTTAAAAAGGTGGCAGCGCCAAAACCCGAGGCACAGTCCAACCGGGTGGCATCACCGCTGCCGGGCTTCTGCAGGCAGACTTCACCGTCGCCGCTGGGGTAGACCAACTGCTCGTCAGAATAGACGCACTCGACCGAGAAGCGCCGCTTGGGGTTGCGGGAAAAGCCGTAATCACGGCGCAGCCGAGAGCGCACTTTGGATAACAGCGGGTCGTGCTCGGTGCGGGTGAGATCCGCTACCTGAATGCGGGTGGGGTCGGTCTGCCCGCCCGCCGCACCGGTCACGGTGATGGGGAGTTTGCGTCTTTTGCACCAGGCGATCAGCGCTGCCTTGGCGACCACGCTGTCAATGGCATCCACCACGTGGTCGGCGTCGGCGGGGATTCGCTCGGCAAGATTGGTGGGCGTCACAAAGGCGGTATCGGCAACGATCTCAATCTCCGGTGCTATCAAACGGCAACGCTCGGCCAGTACATCGACCTTGGGCTGGCCAATGGTGCCATCCAGTGCATGGAGCTGTCGGTTGACGTTGGACACGCAGACATCGTCCAGGTCGATCAGCGTCAGCTTGCCAATGCCCGAACGCGCCAATGCCTCCACCGTCCAGCTCCCCACCCCTCCTACGCCGACCACCACCACGTGGGCATGACGAAAGGCGTCCGCGGCACGCTGCCCATAGAGACGGCGAATCCCGCCAAAGCGAAAATCGTAATCCGCAGACGACATAGTGGCTCCTGTACTCAGGTTAAAAGGGCAGATGGTGTACCGATGGGCGGGGTGCGCACGCTGTCCAGCGGCAAATGACCGGACCAGCCGAGATGATCGAACAGCGCCACCATGGTGTCGTCCAGCGCGCAACTAAGTTGGATGCGCTTGTCGAACAGCGGGTGGTCAAAGGCAAGATGGGTGGCGGCCAGTAATAACCGCGGCGCCCCCAATTGATCGGCAAAAAAGCGATTATGCACGCTCTTGCCATGCTTGGCATCGCCAATGATCGGGTAGCCCCGCCGTGAAAGGTGGCGACGAATTTGATGGCGCCGCCCGGTCAGCGGGCGCGCTTCCACCAGCGAATAGCGCGACACCGGGTAGCGATCGACCTTCACCGGCAGCTCCACGCTATCCAGTCTGCGGATATCGGTCATCGCTGGCATGGCGGGCATTTCCGCCTTGGGCCGTGTGCCGTCCTCTTCGCGTAGCGGGTAGTCCAGGCGTGCTTGCTCAGGGGCTTTGCCTCGGACTACCGCCAGGTAGCGTTTGTCTACCTGGCGTTCGCTGAACGCGTCGCTCAGCAGAGCAGCGACTTCAGAGGACAAGCCAAACACCATCACACCCGAGGTAGGCCGATCTAATCGATGCACCGGGTACACCCGTTTGCCGATTTGATTGCGCAACCGCTGAAGCAAAAATTCGGTTTCACCACGCGCCAGCGCCGAGCGATGCACCAAAAGCCCTGAGGGCTTATGCACTGCAACGAGATGCTCATCCTGATAGAGGATGTTGAGTGGCGTCATAGCGATCCTCGCTAAAAATCTGGCGACAAAGACTGTCTATAAAACATTGAACAAATCAGGCCGCTATTGTCGCGGCTTGGCGGGTTAATGTCATCTCTCGTGATATCTGGGCCACGGATCGCCCCAACACTCAACGCCATGGTGTGTGACCGGCAGTTGGTGTTGGCGGGTTAGCCAGCGGCGAACTACTTTGAAGAAGTACTTAAACAAAAGTTTTCCACGGATAAGGAAAGGAGACATCAACATGCGCTATATGACATCGCTCGGTTGTATCACTGCTTCACTGCTGCTTGCAGCCTCGGTGCAAGCAGATGACAGTATGGAGGTTGAGATACATAAAGTGAGTGCCGATGGCGTTGAGGAATCTATCGGCAGCATTAAACTGGAGGATAGCGAGCACGGCCTGCTGTTAACGCCTGACCTTAGCGACCTGGACGCCGGTGTGTATGGCTTTCATGTGCATAAGAACCCAAGCTGCGAGCCTCAGGAAAATGATAGCGGCCACATGACCGCCGCGCTTTATGCCGGAGGCCACTACGACCCAGAAGAAACAGACAGCCATGAAGGACCTTACGGCGAAGGCCATTTGGGTGATTTGCCAGTACTCACCGTAGATGAAGACGGCAATGCGACCCTTCCTGTGCTCGCCCCTCGTCTTACCCTGGAAGATATAGAAGGACGCAGCATTATGATTCATGAGGGTGGCGACAACTACTCGGATGACCCCAAAGAGCTTGGCGGTGGTGGCAGCCGCATGGCATGCGGCATAGTGGAGTCATCAGAGTCCTCTGATGACGAAGAGTAAGGCTTAAAATAAAACGGGCAGCCCATTGGCTGCCCGTTTACGTTGTAAGATAAGCTGGCTAAAACCTTTACTCGTCGCCTGCCATTTGCATTTGGCGCTGCATGTAGTTCTGAATACCCACCTTATCGATCAGACCAAGCTCAGTTTCGATATGGTCGATATGATCTTCTTCGTCGGCGAGCAGATCACGCAGCAAGTCGCGGGTCACGTAATCTTTAACGCTCTCGCAATAGGTAATGGCTTCGATATAGTCATTACGGCCATCGTGCTCGATTTTCAAATCGCTCTCAAGCATCTCCTTGACGTTTTCACCGATGTGCAGCTTGCCCAGATCCTGCAGGTTAGGAATACCTTCGAGAAATAGGATGCGCTCGATAAGCTTATCAGCATGCTGCATCTCTTCGATGGACTCGTCGTATTCCCATTTGGCGAGCGCCTTCAAGCCCCAATCCTTATACATTTTGGCATGCAAAAAGTATTGATTGATGGCGACCAGCTCGTTGCCAAGGGCGATATTGAGATGCTGGATTACTTTCGGATCACCTTTCATGACGTCACCTTTTTCCTATAATGCTGATAGTTTAGCAAACTCTATCAAGCAGTTACGTTGATCAAGGAGTATTAGCCATCAAAGGCATACTCCCAGCGTTAACTGGGAGTATAGAGACAAGACTTAAAAATTCAAGAAAATCATATATTTGCTAACGATAATTCTTACAATATCGATTCGCGTCACACGGCGTACGCTAAATCCATATTGGCTTCTAAGCGAGCCTCATGGACCGCTTCACGAGTGAGGGATTTCGCGAAACAAGCGCATTTGCCGCACTGTGTGGCACAGCCAGTAGCTTCGCGCACTTCCTGCCAGCTGCGCGCTCCGTCGCTCACCTGCTGGCGAATCTGATGGTCGGTTACTCCCTTGCACACACACACGTACATGGCTGCACCTCATAAAGTCTATGAGATGAATGTAAATGATTCGCATACATCTTTGCAAGTAGAAATATATAGCCTTTAGTAGGGATTCGTTTTAAGTAGCTTTAAAAGGCCTATAACCCTTTGTCGTGGGCCTATTTTTTTGCGTACCTACCTGGAAAATTAATATTTTGGCAACCTAACGATCTGCGTGTTGGAAGCAATATCCGGCCAGCTGCGACGCTGCTTATCAAACAATACCCACCAATAGCCGATTCCTAGCGCCGCCATGGACATCCAGGCCGTCAGGCAGCGTACCAGGCTTTGTTTGAATGAGATGGCGGTTCCTTTGTTGGTCTGTACCCGCAGGCGCCAGGCCTGCATACCCAGCGTCATACCGCCTCGCTGCCAGAAAAACGCAAAAAATAGCGTGGTAAACAGCACCAACAATAGCCGAAGGCTCCAGATATCGACGCCTGTGGTACCAATCGCTTCGGCTTCTTGGTCCAGCACGAATCTGAAAAACGCCAGATGAGCGACGGTCACGGCGATCCAGATCGCCGCAAGCAGCAGGCCATCGTAGAGCATCGCCCCCAGGCGCGGCCCCAACCCGGCGGGCTGCGTATTCGCTGGCTGGTGAAAACGCTGCTTAGCCATAGGGCTCCTTAACGCTCAGAGTTAGCCGTTACGTCGCAAGAAATAGACGCCCACCACCGCACACGCAAGGGTGGGCACTAGAACGGCCCACACGGGAGAGAAACCAAAGAGCGTCGAGGCTGGTGCCAGCAAATCCTGAACATATTTGAAGATCAGCCCGGTCACTACACCGTAAAATACGCGTGTGCCGGCTGCCACGGTGCGCAGTGGACCAAACACAAACGAGGCGGCAATTAACACCAGCGATCCCATGGTCAGCGGCATTAACATTTTTTGCCAGAAATACAGCAAAGGTTGGTCTGTCTGCATGCCTTGCTCTTCCAAAGAGCGCGCGTAGGCCCATAGTTCGCTGGGCGCTTGGCTTTCAACCGAACGCAGCAGGCGCTCTAACTGAATCGGCGTAAAGTCGGTTTCCCAACGCACTGTATCGGTTTGCTCAGACTCGGTGTGGTCATCGAAAATTTGCGTGGTGGCTACATCTTCAAGGCGCCACCCTCCATCTTCCCAATTAGCACGACGCGCGTAGGTTGCTTCGACGAGGCGTTCTTCGTCAAAACGGTAACGGGTTAAATCGAGCACCACATTGTCTGCGCGGATGGCACCAAAACGATAAACACTGTCGCCCTCAACCTGCCAGCCGCTGCGGCTGGTTAACATAGCCCCTTCGCCCTGAAGCTGTTCAAGCCGCCACGCTTCAGCGTATTGCTCAGTACGCGGGCTGACATACTCGGCCACCAGCAACACCACGACGACAACCAGTAGCACGGGTTTCATCACGCTCCAGACAATACGCGCCAACGAACGCCCCGCTGCCCGCATTACCGTCAGTTCGTTGCTGGATGCCATACTGCCCAAGCCAATCAGCGCGCCAATCAGTACTGCCACCGGTGCATATTGATAAAAGCGCCAAGGGGTACGCATTAATAAATAGATCAGTGCATCGAGGGCTGTATAGCCCTCTTGGACATCACCCAAATCGTCGATATAGGCAATCGTAATATCTAATCCCAAGAGGACAAATTGCACCACTACAATCGCTGCTAGCACGTTGCGAGCGATATAGCGGTCGAGACGATCGGTGACTGTTAGCACATTTAGCATCAGCGCATCCCCTTGCGTTGCGACTGCCAGATCAGCAATAAGCCTAGGACTAAAAACACCCCATGAACGGGCCATATACCCAAGGTACTAGACCAAGCACCACTGCCCACCGCATCGACGGCTGCCAGCAATAAACTCAAGTACGCAACGTACAAAAAGATGGCGGGCAGTAGCTTGGCGAAACGTCCCTGTCTAGGATTCACGCGGGACAGCGGCTGCGCCATGATCGCCAGTATAAAAACCATTAACGGCAACCCGGCCCGCCACTGCCATTGCGCCTGGGCACGATCGTTATCGTCTTGCCACAGTGCCGCTGTCGTGGCGTACTCCAACGAGTCCAGTTCTTGGCGATCGCGGCTCAAGCCCAAACGCAGCGTGTAGCGCTCAAATGTCAGTCGTTCAGCATTACGCTGCCCTGGCGTCACGCCGTAACGCTCGCCATCACGCAGAACGAGGAAGCGGCTACCGGTTTCCATGCGCGTTTCTTGATAGCCCGACTTAGCGCGCGTCACATAATCGTGTTCGGCATCGTCGCCAGGCCCGCGCTGTTCGTGAATCAGGACATCCTGCATTTCGCTGCCGTCATCATTAAAACCACTGATATAAGCGGTACGCCCACCGCCAAATTCCTGAAAGCGACCGGGTGCCAGCACCGAAACGTCCAACCGGCTCTCCTGTTCTTCTATAATGGCGGCGGTTTGCAATGCCCCGGCCGGCGTCAGCCAGAGGCTGCACAGGCCAACCAACACCGCCACCGCCGTTGCAGGCAGCAACGTTACCCGCAACAGTCGTGTAGGACTGATGCCGCAGGCCACCATCACGGTGATTTCGCTGTTCATATATAACTGCCCGTAAGCCAGCAATATGCCCAGGAAAAACGCTAGCGGAAGAATCAACTCCATGAAGCCAGGCAGGTGGTAGACCATTAAGCTGCCAAGGATGTTGACCGGAAAATCGCCCTCCGCGGCGTCCGAAAAATAGCGGATGAAGCGGCTGCCCATGATCACCAACAGCAAAATGCCCGCCACAGCGGACATGGTGAGCAATACTTCGCGGGTTAAATAGCGGAATAATATCAACGCGCTCTCCGGCTAGTCGTGCAGGATGTTATGCAACACCTGCATTGCTTGGGTACACTGATCCATTATCCTGAATACCTCGATGCTTGTCTTGTTGGAGACGTCATGGAATTTTCCGTTCAAACGGCCAACCCGGCCAAAATAGAAACGGCCTGCCTTGTTGTCCCCGTCTATAAAGACGGCGATTTACTGCCTGCCGTGGCCAAGCTCGACGATGCCAGCGAGCAGTTGATTGGCCAGCTCGTGGCCCGTGGCGACGTCGATGCCAGTCTTGCGAGCGTACAGCTACTGCCCTATGCCCCAGGCCTGGGAGCCGAACGCCTGCTATTAGTTGGCCTTGGCGAGCGCGAAAAATGTCATGAAGCAGCGTATTTAAAAGCGCTGGATGCCGCCATGACCGCGCTCATCAAACTGCCCATCGACGACGCCAGTGTCATGCTGACCGACGTACCTCTGGCCGACCGCGATACAGGCTGGAAAGCACGCAAAGTGCTCGAAAGCATCGAGCGCGCGGGCTACCGATTCGATCAGTTCAAACGCCAACCAGCGCCTGCTGCTAGCCTAACGCACTTGACCCTAATGATCAGCAGCGCCGCCGACGCAGACGCTGCCCAGCAAGGCGCCAGCTATGGCAGCGCCATCGGCCAGGGCATCAACTATACGCGCACCCTGGGAAATTTGCCGGGTAATGTGTGCACGCCAAGCTACTTAGCCGATCAGGCGGAACAGCTAGGGCGCGAATCAAAAGGCGCGCTGGCCGTCGACATTCTTGACGAAGAAGCGCTCGCCGAATTAGGCGCTGGCGCACTGCTGTCAGTCGGCCGCGGTAGCCGCGAGCCGACCCGCCTGATCGTCATGAACTATCAAGGGGCCGACAACGCTGACGAGGCCCCCCACGTATTGATCGGCAAAGGCATCACCTTCGACACCGGCGGCATTTCGCTCAAGCCCGGCGAGGGCATGGACGAAATGAAGTTCGATATGGGCGGTGCGGCCAGCGTGTTCGGCACCGTTAAAGCGCTACTGGCGATCAAGCCCAAGCTCAACTTGGTGTTTATCGTCGCTGCCGCGGAAAACATGCCGGACGGTGCCGCCACCAAACCTGGCGATATCATTACTACCCTGAAAGGCCTCACCGTTGAAGTGCTCAACACCGATGCCGAAGGCCGACTGGTGCTGTGCGATGCGCTGACCTACGCCGAGCGCTTCAAGCCAGCAAGCGTGGTCGATATTGCCACGCTCACCGGGGCGGCCATCGTTGCGCTTGGCCACCACGCCACCGGCTTGCTGTCCAACGATGACGACCTGGCGCTGGATCTGCTCGACGCCGGCGATGCCGCCTGGGATCGCGCCTGGCACCTGCCGCTATGGGACGAGTACCAGGAGCAGCTGGACTCCAACTTCGCCGACCTGGCCAATATCGGCGGCCGCCCGGCGGGCACGATTACCGCGGCGTGTTTCCTGTCGCGCTTTGCCGACCGTTTCCCCTGGGCACACCTGGACATTGCCGGCACCGCCTGGCATTCCGGCAAGCAGAAAGGCGCCACCGGGCGCCCTGTCGGCCTGCTTACCCAATATCTGCTGGACCGGGAAAACGACGCCCAGGTTGAAAATGGCGACGACTAAACAATGAGCGGTTGCCTTTGAGCGTCACAACCGTTAAACCTGAACACATCAAGGCGTACTGGGCTTGACTCGGTGCGCCTGTTTTAATCAACCCATTGATTCAAGTATTCGCCCTGATAGGCGTGTTGCTAGCGGAGACTAACAGCCGTGCCCACTGCAAGTTTTGATACCCACTTTGAGACCCTGCCGTCCAATCAGCCAACGGCCGACGGGATTCGTGACAATATTCTCAACAACCCTGGCTTTGGCAAACACTTCACCGACCATATGGCGCACGTGCGCTGGACCATCGACGCCGACTGGCATGGTCATCAGGTGCGCCCCTACGGCCCGCTGACACTCGACCCCGCCGCCTCGGTGCTGCACTACGGGCAGGAGATTTTTGAGGGCATCAAGGCCTACCGTCATGCGGACGGTTCGATCTGGACGTTCCGACCTGAAAAAAACGCCGAACGCTTTCGCCGCAGCGCGCGGCGCCTGGCACTGCCCGAGCTTTCCGATGAAGACTTTATTGGCTCGCTGAAAGCCCTGCTCGCCCAGGACCATGCCTGGGTGCCCACGCCCTCAAGCGATGCTGACGAATGCAGTCTTTACCTGCGCCCGTTTATGATTGCCTCGGAAGCCTTCCTGGGTGTGCGCCCGGCCCACGAAGTCGATTACTACGTGATTGCCTCTCCGGCCGCTGCCTACTTTAAAGGTGGCATTGAGCCGGTGTCGATCTGGCTGTCTTCCCATTATAAGCGCGCTGCCCCAGGCGGCACCGGCTTTGCCAAGTGCGGGGGCAACTACGCAGCGTCGCTTGCCGCGCAAAAAGAAGCCGCCGCCCACGACTGCAGCCAGGTGGCGTTTTTGGATGCCGCCGAGAATAAGTGGATCGAAGAGCTGGGCGGCATGAATCTGTTCTTTGTCTTCAAGGATGGCCGCCTGGTCACCCCGCGCCTGACCGACACCATTCTCGAAGGCGTTACCCGCAATTCCGTGCTGACGCTTGCCAAAGACGAGGGCTTGAGCCCGGAAGAGCGCCCCATCAGCATCGACGAGTGGCGTGAAGGCGCGGCGTCCGGTGAGATTACCGAAGTGTTCGCCTGCGGCACCGCGGCGGTGATCACCCCGGTGGGCGAGCTGGTCAGCGAGGACGAGCGTATTCGTCTCACGGCGGGGGGCAATAACGACGTGGCCAAGCGCCTGCGCACCAAGCTGCTCGACCTGCAATACGGACGCAGCGACGATACATACGGCTGGCTGACCCAGTTGGCCTAGTCATCCGTCACCGTTTGCGTCGCCGCTGGCTTCAGCGGCGACGCGCCTCAAGACGCCCAGCCAGGAACTCGCCATGGCGCGCATTGACTTTTATATCCTGCCGGACACGACCCTGGATGCTCGCCTGCAGTTTGCCTGCAAGCTGGCCGAAACCATCCACAACAAAGGCTACCGGCTTCACCTGCACTGCGAAGACCAAGCGCTGGCCCAGCAAGCCGATGATGCTCTATGGGGATTCCGTGACGATGCCTACCTACCCCACGCGCTGGAAGACAGCGAAATGGCCGAGAGCGTACCGATTACGCTCGGCTGGCAGCAGTTACCAATGCCCACTGAGGAGACCGCGCTGCTTAACCTGCACCCGGATATTCCCGAGGGCGTTGAACGCTTCGCGCGCATTGCCGAAATCATCAATCAGCACCAGCACGTGCTGGTCGCCAAACGCGCCTGCTGGCAGCGCTATAAAGAACTCGGGCATGAGGTCGTGCCGCATAAGCTGGGGTAAATAACTGAGCTGACCATCCGCCACAAACGCGTGACCCCGCACTTGGCGGGGTCATCAACAGCGAAAAGCTATCGTTGTAAGAGCGGCCAGGCAATCTGCCTGGCCATTTTCCATCACTGCAATGCGTCTTCACCTTGACCTTGACCCTGGCCTTGGCCCTGGCCTTGTTGGCCTCCCTGTTCCTGCATTTGCTCCTGCATCTGTTGCATTTGCTCCTGCTGCTGAGCCATGGCCTCTTCCAGTTCATCGCGCTGTTCCGGAGTGAACACGCCTTCGATCTGGGACTGCATGATGACGCTATTCGCGGTCATCTCAGCGGTTAGCTCACCAAGACGCTCCGCATCCGCGCGAATGGACGCTTCATCATAATCGGGCTGAACCTTCTCGCCGAGTTGCTGCTGCAGCTCTCGGGCTTCCTCTTCCTTGGCACTGTTTTCATCTTGCATCTGGGTCATAAGGTTGTTGAGTTCTTCCTTCTGCCCGTCATCCAGATCCAACATTTCGTCAAGTTGGCTCACCTGGTCATCGACACTGGGGGTGCCGCCGCCCATGCCGCCTCCACCCATTTGTTGCTGGGCCATGGCGGGAACACTGAACGCCATTGCGGCGACTGCCGGAACGAAAAGCTTGGTTAATTGCATGAAAACTCCAATTGCGTACAAATTGTATTTGCTACCCGACACAATCATGACGGGTCTTGCGATACCCCATATGACCCTAACAGACCACCTACAGCGCGAAAACCACAAGGCTCATCAAGGTAGCGACTGATCTTGGCCCTGGGCTCCCAAGGTGGCTAATCAATACGGCCACAATCGGGTTATCTGTCGATACCCACGCCGTCTGACAATGCTGTTTTCAAAAAATTCGTCTTAACAGCAAATTATTGATTACCAGGGTGGCGATACCCCATGATGCCTAGCAATAGAACGTCCACTCATCCCGAAGTTATTCTTCTTAAACAATTTCTGGAGCCGTAAACGTGCTCACGCGCTATCCACTCGCCGTTATTGTTATCGCCCAACTGTTCGGCACCTCGCTGTGGTTCAGCGTCAACGGTGTGGGTTTAGCGCTTCAAGACGCAGTGGGCCTGAGTGAGAGCGACCTTGGGCTGCTCACCATTGCCGTGCAGGCCGGGTTTATTACCGGCACGCTGTTTATTGCCACGACAGGCCTTGCCGACCGTGTCCGCGCCAGCCAGCTGTTTGCGCTTTCCGCGGTGCTCGGGGCACTGATCAATGCAGCCTTCATCGGGGTGGCGGATAACGTCACCCTGGCCGCGATCGCCCGCTTTGCCACGGGGCTTTGCCTGGCAGGTATCTATCCGTTGGGCATGAAACTGGTGGTCAGCTGGACGCCCAGCCACGCCGGGGCGGCGCTGGGCTGGCTGGTGGGCATGCTGACTCTGGGCATCGCATCGCCCCACCTGCTGCGCGGGCTTACGCTGCATCTCCCCTGGCAGTGGCCGCTTTTGTTGGCATCGCTGTTGGCACTCGTCGCCGCACTGATGATTTATAAGTTGGGCGTTGGCCCGCACCTGCCTGCCAAGGCCAGCGGCGGTCGGCCCTGGGCGGGATTGGCGGCGTTTAAACACAAGGATTTTCGGGCAGCGGCGCTTGGCTACTTCGGCCATTGCTGGGAGCTTTATGCCCTATGGGCACTGGTGCCGTTTTTGGTGACGCGGGAGCTTGCGCGTCTCGGCGCCAGCAGCAACGTCCAGCCGTGGCTGAGCTTTGCGATCATCGCCATTGGCCTGCCCGGCTGCGTACTCGCCGGGCGCTGGAGCCGCCGGGTGGGCAGTGCCCGTGTCGCGTTTGTCGCATTGGCCACCTCGGGCGCCCTGTGCCTGCTCTACCCGCTGATCGGCGCTGCCCCACCCCTGCTGCTGATCGCGCTGCTGCTGGTCTGGGGGCTGAGCGTGATCGCCGACTCGGCGCAATTTTCTGCACTGGCTTCGTCCACCGCGCCGCCGGACCGTCTGGGCGCGGCGCTTGCCATGATGAACGCCATCGGCTTTGGCCTGACCATCCCGTCGATCGCCCTGGTCACATCGCTATGGAGCAGCCAGGAACTGGCCGTCATCTGGTGGCTGCTGCCCGGGCCGGTGCTTGGGCTGATCGCCATGCGCGGGCTGAATCGGCGGCCGGCTAGGGCCTGACGCCCTACCCTTAATCGCGCTATACTTGTCGCCATTTTTTCGACCCCTTATGAATTCCATGCTTCCCTGCGGGGAGCATCGTTGCGGTGAGCCAATCCATGGAAAAGACCTACCAACCTGAGCAGATCGAAACCCGCTGGTACGAGCGCTGGGAAGCCGACAACCGTTTCGCCCCGTCAGGCCGCGGCGAGCCGTTTTCGATCATGATCCCGCCGCCCAACGTGACCGGCAGTCTGCACATGGGCCACGCCTTCCAGGACACCATCATGGATACCCTGACCCGCTGGAAGCGGATGCAGGGCAACAACACCCTGTGGCAGGTAGGCACCGACCACGCCGGTATCGCCACGCAGATGCTGGTCGAGCGCAAAATCGCCGCCGAGGAAGGCAAGACCCGCCACGACCTGGGTCGCGATGCGTTTATCGATAAAGTCTGGGAGTGGAAAGAAGAATCCGGCGACCATATTACCCGCCAGCTGCGCCGCATGGGCGCCAGCGTCGACTGGTCCCGCGAGCGCTTCACCATGGACGACGGCTTCTACAAGGCCGTCCAGGAAGTGTTCGTGCGCCTGCACGAAGAAAACCTGATCTATCGCGGCAAGCGCTTGGTCAACTGGGATCCGACGCTGCACACCGCCATTTCCGACCTGGAAGTAGAGAACAAGGAGCAGCAAGGCAGCTTCTGGCACTTCCGCTACCCGCTGGCGGACGGCGTTAAAACCGACGACGGCAAAGATTACCTGGTGGTCGCCACGACGCGTCCGGAAACCCTGCTGGGCGATACCGGCGTGGCGGTCAATCCCGAAGACGAACGCTACGCCTCCCTGGTCGGCACGTTTATCGAGCTGCCCCTGGTCGGCCGTCGGATTCCTATCGTCGCCGACGAGCATGCCGACATGGACAAGGGCTCGGGCTGCGTAAAAATCACCCCGGCCCACGACTTCAACGACTACGAGGTCGGCAAGCGCCAGAACCACCTGCTGATCAACGTCTTTTCCAAGGACGCGGCGATTCTTGAGCAGGCCGAGATCTACGACCTGAAAGGCACTCCCCAGCCGGATGAAGAAGCCACGCTACCGTCCAAGTACGCCGGGCTCGACCGCTTTGAGGCGCGCAAGCTGATCGTCGCCGACATGGACGCCCTGGGCCTGCTCGAGCAGGTAGAAGCCGTCAATAACACCATGCCCTACGGCGACCGCTCGGGTGATGTCATCGAGCCGCTGCTCACCGACCAGTGGTTTGTCGCCGTGGAGTCGCTTGCCAAGCCCGCCATCGAAGCGGTGGAAAAAGGCGACATCCAGTTCGTGCCCAAGAATTACGAAAACATGTACTTCGCCTGGATGCGCGACCTCCAGGACTGGTGCATTTCCCGCCAGCTGTGGTGGGGCCACCGCATTCCCGCCTGGTACGACGCCGAAGGCAATGTCTACGTTGCCCGCAGCGAGCAGGAGGCCCGCGAGAAGCACGGCCTCGGCGTCGATATCGAGCTGACCCAGGACGAAGACGTGCTGGATACCTGGTTCAGCTCGGGCCTGTGGACCTTCGGGACCCTCGGCTGGCCGGAACAAACCCCGGAGCTTGAGGCCTTCCACCCCACCAGCGTGCTGGTCACCGGCTTTGACATCATCTTCTTCTGGGTGGCCCGGATGATCATGATGACACTCAAGTTCACCGACGAAGTCCCGTTCAAGACGGTCTATGTACACGGTCTGGTACGCGACGGTCAGGGCCAGAAGATGTCCAAGTCCAAGGGCAACGTACTCGACCCCATCGACCTGATCGACGGTATCAGCCTGGACGCGCTGCTCGAAAAACGCACCGGCAACATGATGCAGCCGCAAAAGGCCAAGGCGATTGCCAAAGCCACCAAAGAAGAGTTTAAAGACGGCATTGAAGCCCACGGCACCGATGCGCTGCGCTTTACGTTTCTCTCCCAGGCGACGACCGGACGCGATATCAAGTTCGACATGAACCGTCTGGACGGCTATCGCAACTTCTGCAACAAGCTGTGGAACGCCTCTCGCTACGTGCTGATGAACGCCGAAGGCGAAGATTGCGGCACCACACTGGACGACGAAGGCGTCAACGATGTTGAGCTTTCCTTGGCCGACCGCTGGATTATTTCCCAGCTACAGAAAACCGAGGCCCAGGTCACCAAGGCGATGGACGAGTACCGCTTCGACCACGCCTCTCAGGCGCTGTACGAATTCGTCTGGAACGAGTACTGCGACTGGTACCTGGAGCTTTCCAAGCCGGTTTTATGGGACGACAATGCCACGGCAGAAGCCAAGCGCGGCACCCGCCGCACCTTGGTGCGCGTGCTGGAAACCATTCTGCGCCTTGCTCACCCGATGATGCCGTATATCACCGAAGAGATCTGGCAGCGCGTCGCACCGCTGGCGGGCACCTACGTCGGCGATGGTGCGTCGATCATGCATCAATCGTGGCCTGAAGCCGACGACAGCAAAATCGATGAGCAGGCCACCCGCGATATCGAATGGCTGAAGGGCGTGATTATCGCCGTGCGCAACATCCGCGCCGAGATGAATATTGCCCCCGGCAAGCCCCTCGACGTGTTGCTCACTAAAGGGAAGGATGAAGACGCCGAGCGCCTGGAAAGCTACCGCCACTTCCTGGCCAAGCTCGCCAAGCTGGAAAGCGCTACCTGGCTTGCCAACCCCGACGACGCCCCGCTTTCGGCCACACAGTTGGTCGGCGATATGGAAGTGCTGGTGCCCATGGCCGACCTGATCGACAAGGACGCCGAACTCAAGCGCCTGGCCAAGGAGATCGACAAGCAGGACAAGCTGATTGGCGGCATCGAGAAAAAGCTCGGCAACGAAGGCTTCATCGCCAAAGCCCCCGAAGCCGTAGTGGAAAAGGAGCGCGGCAAACTGGCCGAGTTCCAGGCCGCCAAAAAGCTGCTGGAAGAGCAAAAGGCGAAGATTGCGGCGCTTTAGCGTCCGCCCATAGCGCGCACCAAGACGGCACCTGGCAGGTGCCGTCTTGCGTATCATGCCCCGCCCTGCCGACGCCTGAGGAACAAAACCGCTGACGGCCTGCCCATAGGATCTGGACCATTTGATCCTGATGATCCGAGGCGGGTCACACCCTCTAGCGAGTGACGCTGCCCAGCATTCACCCATCGAGGTCGCTTCCTATGGCAACATCCTCCGATAAGTTCCTGAGCACGCCACCCACCCTACCGCCGCTGGAGCCTGACCGCGTCTCGCTATTCGAGCAAACGGGACTGACGGTCAAGCCCCTGGAACCGTTGGGCGTTGAAATATACGGCGCCGATGTTCGCACCCGGCTCCCCCAGCCCGTCATCGACGCCCTGGAAGTGGAAATGGCCCACCGCGGGTTTATCGTCTTCAAGCACCAGACGGAGCTTTCGGCGGATGAACTGGTCGAGGCCAGCACGTGGTGGGGCGCGGGCAAAATCCATTCGACCCACGGCGTTCATCCGGCAACGCCGGGCATGAACCGGGATGTCTTCCGCTGCTCCAACGACAATCGCTACGGCATTCTGGGCGTGGGGCCCCAGTGGCACAACGACGGCAGCTTCGAAGCCGCCATCTTCTCGCATTCCGCCTATTATATGGCGCGGGCGCCCGAACAGGGCGGCGGCACGCACTTCGCCCATCAGGGCGCTGCCTTCGACGCGCTCCCCGAGGCAAAGCAGGCTTTCTGGGAGCGCCTTGTCTCGGTCAATTCCGCCTCAGGGGTGAGCCACCCAGTCGTCCACACCCACCCCATCTCGGGGCGCAAGAGCGTATGGCTGCACCTGGGCATGACCGGCGCGGTCATCGAACGGCTGCCGGAAGACGGACGCCCCATCGACGAACTGCAACAGACCCCTGCCGCTACCGACCAGCTTCGCCTGCTCAACGAAGACGAGATGAAACAGCTTTTGAGCGACTACAACGATCTGTTGAATGCGTCGTTCGAGAAAGGCTACGGGATACGTTACCACTACGACACCGGCGACCTGCTGTACATCGACAACTGGGCACTGGCGCACCGGGCAGCGCCGGAGGCGCACATGTCCGCCGAAGAGCAGGGCCTGCGGATCATGGACCGGGTGACGGTCAAAGCCAGGCAGAACCTGGCGCCCCACTTTGGCCTGCCCCAGCACATCAACCTTGCTGGCCCGCATCCCTTCAACAGCGACGGCATCTGGAAAGCCGGGGGCGTAGGCTTTCGCTGGAAAGATGATATCCCCATGCAGAACTAGGCGGGGCGCCCGATGCGTTGATCATTCCCCATCGTGTCCTGACTACTTTTTCTTCTCAACCGTGTAAGGTTGGTACAACAACGACCACTGAGTGGCATTGAAGGTTGCCTTTACACGGATTGTGCTATGCCGACACTCTCAGAGACGCGAATACAGACGCTGGCGGATGAATTACAGCGGGCGGGGATTGGCTACCGCGCGCTTTCGCCCATGGCGGATACCGGGCTTGCCCACGACCACGTGTGGCTACACCGCGACGGCGACGACTGGGTGGCGCGGCTGCCCAAACAGAGCCAGATGAACCTAGGGCCAAAAGAGAACCTGGCCTACGAGGCGGCGTGCTACGCCCGCGCCAGTCAGGGCGGGCATGTACCGCGCCTGCATGGCCTGCTGGACGTCAGCGACGCCCTGCCCCGAGGCGGCCTGCTGGTGGAGGCTATCGACGGCCGATTGGCGCGACTCCCGGAGGATCTGCCGCGCATCGCCGAGACGCTTGCCAGCCTGCATCGCTTGCCGCTGCCGGATAAGCCCGCCCCACTGCTGTCGCCGGCTGATCCATGGCGGGCCATGCGCGAAGAAGTCGCCCGTCAGTCTGAGTGGCTCGAGCAGGCGGACTTGAGCACTAACGTCATCGACCGCGTCCGTGCCGAGCTTGATGCCCTGCCGGTGGTGCTTGCCGATGCCGCACGCTGCCTGATCAGCTTTGACACCCACCCCGGCAATTTCCTGATCGATGCCCAAGGGCGCGCGGTGCTGGTCGACCTGGAAAAGGGCCGCTATGGCCTGCCGGGGATCGACCTGGCCCATACCAGCCTTTATACCTCCACGACCTGGGATCTCAACAGCCAGGCAGTACTATCGCTGGACGAGGTGGTCGATTTTTACCGCGGCTGGCAGGCCGCCACGGGCGACTCCCCCAGCGCCGAAACGCTGGTCGCCTGCCGCCGCGCCACCTGGCTGTGGTCGCTGACCTGGTGCGCCAAGTGGCGCGCCCAGCACCTGCGCGCCAAGGATGCTCGGCAGCGCGGCGAGGACTGGTCGGCAGAGCTTACCGATCCCACCGTGATTGCCCACGTGCGCGACCGGGTGGAGCACTACCTGTCGCCGTCGATCATCGACCGTATTCAGGACGAACTGCAGCGCCTGCGCGCCACGCTTTAATGCCGGGCGTTGGAAAGACGCAGGTTACCCCTATTGTTCGATTGAGAGGTATGCGATGTTGAATGCCCGCCGTTTTACCCTGATGGCCCCTCTTTTGGCACTGGCGCTGCCCGCCGCGGCAGCCCCCGACCCCGGTAACTGGCAAGCGGTGTTAGCCGAGGCCGAAGGCCAAACCGTTTACTGGAACGCCTGGGGCGGGGATTCGCGTACCAATCGCTATATCGACTGGGTGGCCGAGCAAATGCAGGCGCAGCACAACATTGACGTTGAGCACGTCAAGCTGGACGACACCAGCAGTGCGGTGTCCCGGGTACTGGCCGAGAAGCAGGCGGGCAACGACGACGAAGGCAGCATCGACCTGATCTGGATCAACGGCGAAAACTTTGCCGCAATGCGCGAACGCGACCTGCTGTTTGGCCCCTTTGCCGAGTCGCTACCCAACTTCGCCCTCACCCACCCGGATGAGAACCCGGAAGTCGTCACTGACTTTACCCTCCCCACCGAGGGCTACGAGTCGCCCTGGGGTAAGGCGCAGATCACTTTCTATTACGACAGCGCCCAGACTGAGTCACCACCGCAGGACATGCAGACGCTACTTGAGTGGGCCAAGGATAACCCCGGTCAGTTTAGCTATCCGCGCATCCCCGACTTCACCGGCAGTACCTTTTTAAAGCAGGCGCTGATTGAACTGACCGATCAGGATGATGCGCTTTATCAGCCGGTGGAAGAAGCCGATTTCGAGGAGGTTACTGCTCCGCTTTGGGCGTATTTGGACGCGCTGCACCCGCACCTGTGGCGCAGTGGGCGCAACTTTCCTGACTCTGGGCCCAACCTGCGCACCTTGATGAGTGATGGGGAGTTGAGTCTGGCATTTTCGTTTTACCCCACCGATGCCGCCGTCGCCGTGAATGAGTACGAGCTGCCCGAGAGTGTGCGTAGCTACGTGCTGGAAGACGGCACTCTGGGTAATGTCCATTTCGTGGCGATCCCCTTCAACTCACCCCACAAAGCAGGCGCGATGGCGCTGGCCAACTTCCTGATGTCGCCGGAAGCCCAGGCCCAAAAGCAGTCGCTTGCGATGTGGGGCGATCATAGCGTGTTGGATATCGACCAGTTGGATGCCGATGCACAGGCACTGTTTGAACAGGGTGAGCGCCATGTGTCAGAACTACCGGCCGATGCGCTCTCCAACACCCTGCCCGAGCCGCATCCGAGCTGGATGACCGCGCTTCAGGATGAGTGGCTTGAGCGTTACGGCGTTGATGAATAGATGTTACGGCTAGCCCCGGCGCTCATCATAGCCCTGCTGGTGATTCCGGTGTGCGCAGGGCTTGGCATGGTGCTGTTGCCTGCATTTGGCTATCTGCCTGTGCTGGGTGGCGAGCAGGTAAGTCTGGCACCTTGGCATACACTGTTCACCCAGCCTGGAATATTGCGCTCGGTGGTGGTGAGTTTTACCAGCGGCCTCATCAGTACCGCCCTGGCTTTTGCTGTCGTGGTGCTGTTTTTGGCCGCCAGCCAAGGCACCTGGCTCGACCGGGGCATTCGCCGGATGGTGTCGCCGTTACTCGCCATTCCCCACGCGGCGGTCGCCTTTGGGTTTGCTTTTTTAATCGCCCCATCAGGGTTAATGGCCCGCTTGGTATCGCCTTGGCTATCAGGCTGGCAACGCCCGCCGGATGCGCTGATTGTTAACGACGCCTGGGGCCTGGCCTTAACCTTTGGACTGGTGCTAAAAGAAGCCCCCTTTCTACTGCTGATGAGCCTGGCAGCGCTGCCTCAGTTACAGGTCGATAAGCGTCTGCGTATAGCACGCTCGTTAGGCTATGCACCTACCCTGGCTTGGTTGAAAAGCGTACTCCCGTCGCTTTACCCACTGATTCGCCTGCCGGTGTACGCGGTGATCGCCTACGCCACCTCGGTAGTCGACATGGCGTTAATATTAGGCCCGACCAGGCCACCCACGCTGAGCGTGTTGGTACTAGGCTGGTTTAACGACCCGGATATTAACCGCCGTTTTATGGCCTCGGCGGCAGCAGTGCTACAGTTAGGCGTTACCTTGGCGGCCCTGACGACATGGTGGCTATTGGAGCAGCTAGTGCGCCGCGTTAGCCGACGATGGTTAACCAACGGCAGCCGCCAGCGCGGAGAAATCGCCCTTACCCTAATAGGCCGAACGGGATTATTACTGGCCAGCCTTTCTGCAGTAGCCGCGATTGTCGGGCTCGCCCTGTTTTCTTTGGCAGGGTTTTGGCGCTTCCCAGAGTTTCTGCCCCAAACGCTCACGCTGGACCATTGGCAGCGCAGCGTCTCAACATTGGTGGAACCACTGAGTAGCACGGCGGTGATCGCCTTGCTCGCCACAGGACTTGCCGCGCTGCTGGTAGTCGCCGCTCTGGAACACGAGCAACGCCAGCAGCTTCACCCTACCCGTGCGCTTTGGCTGCTGTACTTGCCTTTACTGGTGCCGCAAATCGCCTTTTTATTTGGCTTGGTGGTGGCCTTTGAAAGACTGGGAATCCGCCCGCAGCTGGCACTGGTGGTGGTCGGGCACCTGCTTTTTGTGCTGCCCTACGTGTATCTATCGCTATCGGAGTCTTACCGTCGGCTGGACCCACGCTGGCTACATATCGCCCAGTCGCTAGGAGTGTCGCAGAATAGTGCGTTTTGGCGGGTACGGCTACCGCTCTTGCTGGCCCCATTATTAACCGCTTTTGCAGTTGGCATGGCGGTCAGCATCGGCCTGTATTTGCCGACCCAACTTCTTGGTGCGGGCCGTGTTTCAACCGTCACCAGCGAAGCCGTGTCGCTGGCGTCCGGGGGTAACCGGCGCTTAATTGGCGTTTGGGCATTGGTACAGGCGGGTTTGCCATTGGTGGGTTTTATGATTGCCCTGGCCGTGCCCCGCTTTGTTGGCGTCTCCCGCCGTAAGCTCTCAACCCCGACGTCAGGAAGCTAAACAATGGCCGTGGACGACGCGACACCGCAAGCGCTGGTATTGGATAACGTTAGCATTCACTTAGCGGAACGTGAGTTGCTGCGCGTGGATGCCCGCGTAGCGCCAGGTGATGTGCTTACCGTAATGGGACCTTCCGGTTCGGGCAAATCCACCCTGCTTGCGTATATAGCCGGGTTCTTGGATAGCGCGTTCAGCGCCCAGGGTAACGTAACGCTGGGCCGACAAAACGTCCTTACCTTACCTGCTGAGCAGCGCGGCATTGGGCTGCTATTTCAAGACGCACTGCTGTTTCCCCATTTGAGCGTCGCGGGTAACTTGTGCTTTGGTCTGCCCCGCGATGCCCAGAATAAAGCCCAACGGGTCGCCAAGGCATTGTCACAGGTAGGCTTGGCAGGTTTTGAAGCCCGCGACCCCGCCACGCTTTCCGGCGGGCAACAGGCCAGGGTGGCGCTGATGCGCCTGCTGCTTTCACAGCCTCGCGCTGTGCTGCTGGATGAACCCTTTTCCAAGCTGGATACGGCACTGCGCCAGGAGATGCGCACGCTGGTATTTAGTCAGCTGCGGGAAGCGGGTTTACCTGCCCTGTTGGTCACCCATGACCACGCCGATGCCGATGCCGCGGGAGGGCCTATTATTGAGCTTGGCTAACCCGCGCCCGCCGATAAACATCAGTATTATCATCCCCATGCTGAACGAAGCCGCCGGCATCCAAGCGAGCCTTGCCCCGCTGCAGCCGCTGCGTGCTCACGGCGGTGATGGGCGCGTCGAGGTGATTGTCGTCGATGGCGGCAGTGTTGATCAAAGTGTGGCGCTGGCCACCCCGCTGGTGGATGCGGTGATCATCAGCCAACCTGGCCGGGCACGGCAACTGAACCTCGGCGTGCAGCATGCCTGCGGTGCCGTGCTGTTATTTCTCCATGCCGACACTCGTCTGCCCAAGTTCGCCTTAGAGGCAATCAACCAAGCGCTAGACACCCATGTGTGGGGGCGGTTTGATATCCAGTTGGCAGGCCGCAGCCGCTGGTTGCCAATAGTCAGCATGATGATGAATGTGCGCTCGCGGCTCACCGGCCTGGCCACCGGTGACCAGGCAATATTTGTGCGTACGGCCACGTTTCAGCAAGCGGGCGGTTTTCCCGACCAGCCGCTGATGGAAGATATTGAGCTTTGCAAACGGCTGAAAAAACAGGCGCCTCCCGCCTGCCTAGATGCCAAAGTGGTAAGCTCGGGAAGGCGCTGGGATCAACACGGCGCCTGGACCACAATTCGCTTGATGTGGCGGCTGCGCTACCGCTACTGGCGCGGTGTTAGCGCCACCCAATTGGCCAAGGAGTATCGCGATGCCCGCTGAGTTGCCCAAGCTACACCTATTGGCTAAAGCGCCACTACCGGGAAAGGCCAAAACACGCCTGATGCCGTTACTGGGCGCAGAGGGTGCCGCGGATGCCCACGCCGAACTAGTTCGCCAATGTGTCACCAATGCCTGCCAGGCGCTGTCCGCTGACCAAATCACCCTATGGACAGCGCTGGATCACGCTCACCCACTGTTTAGCGAACTGCACCTTGAATTTGGCATTTGTTTAGCGCAACAGCCAAGTGGCGACTTGGGTTCGCGCATCCGCCACGCGCTGAACAGCAGACAAGGGCCCGCTATGCTGATGGGTAGCGACTGCCCGAGCATCTCCAGCGACTTGATCATAGTCTGCGCGCAGCAGCTCAACACCCATGATGTGGTCATGCTGCCCGCTGAAGACGGCGGCTACGCCCTGATTGGTACCCAGCACGACTACCCCGGGCTGTTTGACTCAATCCCCTGGGGAACCGACCAAGTACTGGCGACTACCCGCCAGCGCATTAAACAATTGGCACTGAACGCCGCCTTTCCCGCCACGGTATGGGATGTTGACCGCCCCGATGACTGGCAGCGCTGGCAAGGCATTAACGCACCGGTGTAAGGAAACACGCCGCACGCTCACTGACCCGTACCCCCTTAAATGGCTTTCGCTGGAGATGACCTTGAACCGACAACGCTTACTGATTGCAGGGCTACTCATCGTTGCCATCGGCGTTTTTTTCCTGAGTGGTGCCCACCAATGGTTCACCCTGGATACCCTGAAAGCCTACCAAAATGATTTCCAGGCAGCGTTCGGCCAGTCTCCCTGGCAGGTGGCGGGGATCTTTTTTGCCGTTTACGTGGTGATGACCGCGCTTTCGCTGCCGGGTGCTACGTTGCTCACGCTGCTTGGGGGAACTCTGTTCGGGCTGGGCTGGGGATTATTGATTATCTCCTTTGCCAGCACACTGGGGGCGACGCTGGCATTTTTACTGTCGCGCTTTTTATTCCGCCAGCCAATCGAGAAGCGCTTTCCGCGTCAGTTTGAAGCAGTGAACCGCGGCGTCGAGCGCGACGGTGCCCTGTATCTGTTTACTCTGCGTTTGGTGCCGTTGTTTCCGTTCTTCATGATCAACCTGGTGATGGGCCTGACCCGCATCAAGACCGTCACGTTTTACTGGGTAAGCCAGGTGGCCATGCTTCCCGGCACCGCCATTTACGTCAATGCCGGTGGCCAATTGGGTGAGTTGGAAAGCCTCGGGGGGATTATTTCTCCGATGCTGCTGGCATCCTTTGCATTACTGGCGATTTTCCCGTGGATCGCCCGACGCCTTGTGCTCTTGGCGCAAACGCATAAGGCCTATAAAGGCTTTACACGACCGTCGCGCTTTGATTATGACATCGTGGTGATTGGCGGCGGCTCGGCGGGGCTGGTGACCAGCTATATCGCCAGCGCCGTCAAGGCCAAGGTGGCGCTGGTCGAGAAACACAAAATGGGCGGCGACTGCCTGAATACCGGCTGCGTACCCTCAAAAGCGCTGATTCGCGCTGCCCGAGCGGCCCACGAGATTCGCACCGCGCCACGTTTTGGGGTTACCTCAAGCGAGCCGCAGATTGATTTTGCCATGGTAATGGGCCATGTCCATCAGGCGATTGCCGATATCGAACCCCACGACAGCGTCGAGCGTTACACCCAACTGGGCGTTGAGGTGTATCAGGACCACGCCAAGCTGACCTCGCCCTGGCACGTGCAGGTTGGCGATAAAACCCTCACCGCCCGCCATGTCGTGCTGGCCACCGGCGCCCGGCCCAAGGTTCCTGCGCTGCCCGGCATTGAGCTTGTCTCCGTGCTTACCTCTGAAAATCTATGGTCACTTACCGAGCTGCCCAAGCGCTTGGTGGTACTGGGCGGCGGTGCCATCGGCTGCGAGCTCAGCCAGAGTTTTGCCCGCTTGGGTAGCCAGGTAACGCTTGTCGAAGGCATGCCCCAGCTACTAGGGCGCGAAGACGACGAGGTCGGCGAACATGTTGAACGCACCCTGGCGGGCGAAGGGGTGACGGTAATGACCGACACCAAAGCACTTGAAGTTCTCAACGACGAGTCAGGCTATCAACTGGCCGTGGAGCATCAGGGAAACCGCTCTGTCCTCATCTTTGACTATCTGCTGGTGAGTGTTGGCCGCCAGGCCAATATCGAAGGGCTGGGGCTTGAGCCCCTAGGGATCACCACTACATCCGCCGGCACGTTGGAACTCAACGATCGCTTGCAAACGCGGCTGCCCAATATCTGGGCCTGCGGGGATCTCGCCGGCCCCTATCAGTTGACCCACGCGGCGGCCCATCAAGCGTGGCACGCAGCGGTGAATGCGCTGTTTGGTGAGTTGAAAAGCTTTGCGGTGGACTACCGCTTTATGCCCGCGGTCACCTACACTCAGCCTGAAGTAGCGCGGGTGGGGTTGAATGAAAAACAGGCGATCGGCAAGGGCATCGCCTATGAAGTGACGCGCTATGCCATGAGCGAAAGCGACCGGGCGATTGCCGAAGGTGCCACCGAGGGCTTTATCAAGGTGCTTACCGTGCCCGGGAGAGACAAGATTCTCGGCGCGACTATCGTGGCGGAGAATGCTGGCGAATGGCTAGGCGAATTCACCATCGCCATGAAACACGGCCTCGGCCTCAACAAGCTGCTGGGCACCATTCACCCTTACCCCACGCTTGGCGAGGCCGCCAAGGCAACGGCAGGGGCATGGAAAAACGCCCACAAACCCGAACGGGTGCTTTCACTATTGAAGCGCTACTTCACCTGGCGGCGCGGTGCCGCTAAATGATCCAACTGTTACTCATTGGCGCGGGTCATGCCCACGCCTTTGTACTGGAGGCCTTTGCCGAGCACCCTGATGCAGGCATCACGATCACCGTGGTCAGCGACAGTTCGTTGGCGGCGTACTCTGGCAGCGCACCGGCGTGGCTAGCGGGGGAAACTACGCTACGCGAGACGCAGATCGACGTTGCGGCACTTTGCCAGCGGGCAGGCGCGCGGTTTGTCGATTCCCCAGCGGTGGCGATGGACACCTCAGTGCGCCATGTCACCCTGGCCAACGGCGAGACGCTGCGCTTTGATGTGGCCTCACTCAACGTGGGGTCTACCCTGTCACTCCCCGAGCAGCAAGGCGACCACCTTCCTCACCTGCTGGCCATGCGCCCGCTCAGTTCACTGCCCCAGCGCTGGCAGGCGTTACGCGATGACGTCGAGCAACTTCCCCATGGCGCCAGCCAGCGTGTAGTGAGCGTGGGCGGTGGTGCGGCGGGCTGCGAAACCTTGATGAGTGTACTGGGCCAATTACGCCATCAACGCCCGGATATTGACTGGCAGGGGCATTTGCTCAGCGCGTCACGCACCCTGCTGCCCGACGCGGGACGGCTGCCCCGCTGGTTAACTTTGCGCGCGTTAGCCAGGGCAGGCATTCAGGTGCATCGCCAGCGGCGTGGGGAAACACTAATCGAGGGTGGCGTATTAACCACGCAGGGCGCGTTCGTGGCTGCCGATATTGTGCTGTGGGCCACCGGGGCGGTCGGTCACGGCTGGCTTTCGAAAACCCAACTGCCGCTGGATAAGCAGCGCTTTATTGAGGTGGAGAACACGCTTGAAGTGGTGGGCCAGACAGGCCTATTCGCGGCGGGCGACTGTGCGGCTTATGATCCACCCCTGCCCAACGCCGGGGTATACGCAGTGCGCATGGGGCCACACCTGGCAGACAACCTGCGCAGGGCCTGCCACAGCGAAGCGCTAGCGGCCTGGCAACCCCCAAGACGCGTACTGGCATTGATCGGCACCGGCGACGGCCGCGCCATTGCCAGCCGTGGTTCCTTGGGCTTGTCAGGCAAGTGGGTCTGGCAATGGAAAAAGCGGATTGACGCGCGCTTTATCGCCCGCTTCAATCCGCCTTTTGAAAAATAACTGGCTATTAATTGCCTTCGCGCCAGCCGCCCAATACGCGACTATCCGGGCCGAAGAATACCAGCCGATCATGGTCGATGAGGTATCGGTAAGCGTTTTCAAGCATCTCGGTTACCCGCTCGGCATCGTCCATTTTTGGACACGCTTTGCGCGTCGTTGACAGGTCAGTCACTTCGATACGCTGATCGTCGCCTAATGAAACCTCGCCGCTAAACCGGTTGCAGCCATCGTGACCGCTTATGCGGCCGTCACGGCCAATTTCAAAGAACGCGGTTTCGGGCATCGACAACCGCTCGTTGGTGCCTACTAGCAGCAGATTCCAGCGTTGCTCAACGATTGCGCCCGACAGCGAATCATCGCTTGGACCCTCTTCTTGCGGTGCAGGACTCGGCCCCGGTGCACTGCTACACGCACTTAACAATAGCGCCGCCGAGGCAAGCCAAGGCAATAACCGCCAGCCTTTCATGGTCATGGTTGTCCTTTCCTTATGTCATGCTTACCAGCTACCGGTGTTTTCCATCGACGCCCAAGGTTCTTGAGCGGCCAGCGCGTCACCCTTTTGCAACAGTTCAACGGAAATGCCATCCGGCGATTTCACGAACGCCATATGGCCGTCGCGCGGGGGGCGGTTAATGGTCACGCCGTTATCCTTAAGCTTTTGGCAAAGCGCATAAATATCGTCAACCCGGTAAGCCAGATGACCAAAGTTGCGCCCGCCAGTGTATTCTTCCGGGTCCCAGTTATAGGTTAACTCCAATTCCGGGGCGGTGAGACGTGAGGAGCGCGGCTCGTCAAACGGTGCGGCGAGGAAGACTAACGTGAAACGGCCTTTGTCGTTTTCTTTACGACGGACTTCCTTGAGCCCTAACAGCTCGCAGTAGAAGTGCAGCGATGCATCCAAATCGCTGACGCGCACCATGGTATGAAGATATTGCATGCCATTTCTCCTTGTTGCGTCATATGACGAAGTTAGGGGCAAACCGCCCCACTCGTATTCTTAATGCGCCAGCTTAGCACCCCAACGGCATTTTTGCGGCCGGTTCAAAAAATGATGCCGAGCAGTAATTCATCACATTAATTATACAACAGCATTACAGCTACACTTTTAATTATCAATCATGCATCATTAACCCGTTATTAATAGTAGTGGGGCTTGCCCCAGGGAGTCACCAGTGGATTCAGTCACGCAGGCAACATTGGGTGCCGTAGTGGGAGGAGTCGTTTTAGGGCGTCGGCTTGGACGTAAGGCGGTGCTCATCGGCGCACTACTAGGCACCCTGCCTGACCTTGATGTAGTGATCGACTATGGCGATGCCGTGTCCAATGTAACCGAGCACCGCGGCTTTAGCCATTCGCTGTTTGTACTCACAGGGCTTGCCGGTTTGTTAGCGTTACTGAGTGCTCGCTTTGCTCCTGCCAAGGATATATCGCTCGCTCGATGGGCCGCCTTCTTTGGACTGATTCTGATCACTCACCCGCTACTGGATGCCTTGACCGCCTACGGCACGCAGCTTTTATGGCCGCTTGAATCGCCGCCAGTGGCTTGGCCCATTGTCTTCATCATCGATCCTTTTTACTCACTGCCCCTACTGATATGTTTAATCACCGCCTTGCTCACCCGACGGGTCCGACAGTGGTGTGCCTGGGGGCTTGGGATATCGAGCATCTACTTGGTACTGGCCTTTGGCGCGAAGCTAAGCGTTGAGCACAAACTTGCCCCGACCTTAGCTGAGCAGGGATTATCTAGCGCGCCGCGCTTGGTGCAACCAACCCCGTTTAATATCTTGCTATGGCGCGCCACCGTGGTAGAGGGTGACCGCTACTACGAAAGCTTGGTGAGCGTGTTTGATGGCAACGCAACGCCTACGCTTGAACCCTTACGACGAGGAGCAGAGCTGGAAAGCGCAGCGGTTGAGGGCGTGGCGGGGCAGCGCTTGGCATGGTTTGCCGGGCCGTTTTTACGCTACGAAATGCGTCCAATCGATGGACAACTTGCCCTAGTGGCCACCGATATACGGCTGGGCTTTCCTGGTTTCCACCCCTTTAGCTTTACCCTGGCCACGCGTCAGGCAGATGCCTGGACGCCCGTCGCCACCAGTGAGGAGCTGACCAGCCAACGGAGTGTCCAGTTAACGACTTTATCGCGCCTTGCGGCACGTGCGCTGGGTAACCGTGATGCGCTTTGCGCTACCGCTTTCGTCGAGCCTAAGTGGCGCTATCCGCCCCAGGTACTCCCCTGCGAGCCATCAAACAACGACTAACTCGACGGTGCGATACCCTGGCCACAGCCGCTGTATTGCTCTCCGTCGACACTCAGTGTAACGCGTGCCGGAAAGGGGTGGCCGCTCATGTCATCGAAGCAAGCCCCTGCTTCAATGCGAACGCGAAAAAAGGCGTCGGCATCGGCATTTTCCAAAACGACTCGGCCCGCTTCGTTATCCATTACGCTCACCATATAATTGAGCGTTTCAACGTTTTCGCCATAATCAGTAGTTAGGGTGAGTTCAGGTGAATCGTGGGCCAACGCTACCGACCAGCCTGGCTCGTTACCCTGCCCTCGGAACATGACGTTCGGGTGTTCCTCACGGGTCGAGGCGTCACGGCTGGCTGCCAAATCACACTGGAGTTGGCCTCGGGGCGTCTCTACCAACGCTTGTTCACCCCGGTTCCAAAAACTGATGTCGCCGTCTTGATAACGCGCGCCGCTGGCCACCACTGCCTGGGGTAAACGCCAAGCGCCATGCAGTGACCAAAGACGCAGCGTTTCGCCATCTACAGCCGTAATTAGATGTTGCCGCGCCGGGCTACAGTGCCAAGCCTCAAACTGCTCTGATTGTCCGGAAAACAGCGCCGAGGGGAGTAAGGGCGCCTTAACATCCAGCGCGGAACCGTCAGATGGCGTCGCTCCGTCCGAGGGCGATTCCACAGCGGCGCAGCCGCCTATCGCGACAAACATAACCCCTGCTAGCAAACATTTTAACGGTGTCGTCATAGCGATACGTTCCTGAAGTAACGGGTGGGTAACTTAGCCGCGTTTAAAGGCTTGTAAATCTTGGGGATCAAAGCGCTCGACCTGCGGAGGCAATGCCAACGCTGCGCGACGCTCGTTAACTCGCTGGCGTTCGCCATCATTGCTGGGCGAACGCCCGTTAAACTCAGCCAACTGCGCCAACCCCTGATGGTAAAATGCCAAAATATCCAGCGCCGTACGATTATCTTCGCCTATAGCATTGCGGAGAGCCGGCAGATAGCCGTTGATCCGCGCAAGATGCTGCTTAAGCTGCCATACGTAGCCAACCTCTCGCATCCACGGCCGGTCGCGCAGCGCCGCAAATATCGCGCTGGTAGCCAGTAAACCTAACACGCCACCCAATATGTTTAACCACAGGCTAGGACCGAAAGCCCCCGTCAGCAGCATGGCAAACAGCAGGCCAAAAATCAGCAGCTGTCCGGCCATGATGAAGGTAATCATACGCGCCTTACGGCGATAGGTAGTGGGATCGTAAGGCTCAAGGGTAAACACCATGGCCAACCTCGCAGGCAAGATAAAAGTAATATTTGTCTATGATACGGGGCTGGCCAGGGCAAACAAGTCATACCTGAATCCTTCTAGCGTAGGCGCTCGGCGGCGGTTTTTAGCAGCCGTTCGGTGGTGTCCCAGCCGACACAAGCATCGGTCACCGACACACCGTAGCGCAGTGCGCCGGGCTTTAACGACTGCTTACCCTCAAATAGATGACTTTCCAGCATCAGCGCCACTAGGTTAGCCTCACCCGCTTGGCGCTGTGCGAGCACATCGAGCATCACTTCGCTTTGGCGACGATGGTCTTTACGCGCATTGGCGTGGCTGCAATCGACCATTAAGCGCGGGTTCTGCCCCGCTTCGCGCAGGGTGTTAACTGCCTTACGCACGTGGTGGGCCTGGTAATTGGGCTCGCCATGGCCGCCTCGCAGCACCACATGGGTATGCGGATTGCCGGCCGTTTGCTGCATAACCGGGCGGCCTTGTTCGTCAAGGGCAAACCGCTGGTGCGAATGCGCCGCCGCCTCGATGGCGTCGATGGCCACCTGAACATCCCCGCTGGTGGCGTTTTTGAAGCCTACGGCGGCGACCAAATCGCTGGCAAGCTCGCGATGCAGCTGCGATTCGGTAGTCCGGGCTCCGATCGCCACCCAGCTTAGAACATCTTGCAAATAGGTCGCCAGCATCGGTTGCAGTAGCTCAGTGGCCACGGGCAAACCGCGACACGCCACGTTCTGCATCAACTCGCGGGATAGCGCTAATCCCTGCGCCATATCACCACGGCCATTCAGATGAGGGTCGTACGCCAAGCCTTTCCAACCCACCGTTGTGCGGGGCTTTTCGATATACACCCGCATCACTGGCAGTAAACGGTCGCTAACCTCCTCACTCAAGGCGGCCAGACGGTCGGCGTAGTCGAGTGCGGCCTTTGGATCATGTACCGAGCAAGGGCCGACTACCACCAGTAATCGGTCATCCTGCCCACTGAGGATGCGCTGTACGGCGCGCCGCTGATCGTCAATCTGCACCTTGAGGGCGGCATCCATCGGAAGCTGGGCACGTAATTCAGACGGCGTGGGCAGCCGCATCGTCGTCGAATCGTGCGAAGCAGACGGCGTATTGAGCATGGCGCTGACGGTGGCATTCATGGGGTTAACTCTCCGTAATCGTGGGACATCGTTTGACCAACAGGCCACCGGTACTGGCACGGACGGAGGTGGCAGCTGACACCGACCGCGCGTCGCTAAATCGCCAGCCATAGCGGTAGCCGGTATAGCGGTTCACCATAGCGAGGAAAAATGCACGATAGGTCATGAGTCAGCTCCTTAATGAAATACCTGTGTACAGTGATGACAGCTTAAAACGCAAGAAGCCCCGGAGAGGTTTCCCACCGGGGCTTCTTGGCATTCGGCAGGCAACCCGTTGGGTGTGCCTGCAGGCGCGACGTTAGGCGTCGGCCATCGGCACACCGTCGCTAAACCAATAGCCATAAACCAGGACGCCATTCGCGCAACCGCTATTCGTCCACATGGGCAGACGCAGAGCATTAATGGAGGCGCGTTTTAATGACATAACAATATCCTGGCGCTGGTATTGGCCGCGTTAGGGCTGCGGCGAACGTTTTAATCTTGAGATTATCCTGCCTGTATACGGCGCTAAAAGCAACTAGCTAACGCCATTTGCAGCGCATCAGAGCTGTTTGGCACGCGGAGCGTAAGAGAATACATCGGAAAACACCCGGTCAGCATCGAGCCCTTTACGCTCCAGCACATCCATACAGGCGTACACCATACCCGGCGAGCCGGAAATGTAGACATCCCACTCACTGGGCATCATCGCCGCCTGCTCGAGTGCTGAATCGATACGCCCAGGGTGATGACCAATGCGCTCGCCGGGGGCCATGGGTTCGGTCAGCGGAAACTCGGTAACGGCCTGGAAATCGACATTGGGATAACGCTGCGCCCATTCGCAAGCCAACGTTTCAGCATAAAGGTCACGGTGCTCACGTACCGCCCACCACAGCGAAATGCGACGTTCGGGCTGCTGCTTCAGCGAGGCTTCAATGATCGCTTTCATCTGGGCAAAGCCGGTACCCGCCGCAATCAGCCAAAGCGGGCGCTCGCTTTGAGTATCCAACACGCAGTCACCGCCGGGCAACCGCACGGTGAGCTGGTTGGCGACCTGGAGCAGCTCACGCAGGCGAGCCGAGTTTTCGCGCTCGGGCCAGTGCTGAATGTGCAGTTCGATGATGCCATCGCCGCGCTCGGCGCTGGCGATCGAAAAAGGCACCCATGTCGACTCATCAAGCTTAAGCTCTAAATACTGCCCTGGGGCATGCTGCATGGCTTCGGCACGCCCTTCGAGGGTAACACCGAATACGTCGGGATTGAGATCCTCAACGGCCGTAACGTGGCAAGTTAACATCCTTGCGCTCATGAAAGCCTCTATGTTTAAAAATCTGTCAGGGTGCTAGGAACCGCTACCTTTCCGCGGGGGTGGCAAGGGGATATCAATGCCCAGGCTTTCCCAACGCGCATCGACCCGAGCTTTGACCTCGGCATCCATCACAATAGGCGTGCCCCATTCACGGTCGGTTTCACCCGGCCATTTGTTGGTGGCGTCGAGGCCCATTTTCGACCCGAGGCCCGATACGGGAGACGCGAAATCGAGATAGTCGATCGGGGTGTTTTCTACCATGACGGTATCCCGAGCCGGGTCCATCCGCGTGGTGATGGCCCACATGACATCTTCCCAGTTGCGCGCGTCCACGTCGTCGTCCAACACAATGACAAACTTGGTGTACATGAACTGACGCAGGAAACTCCACACGCCCATCATCACGCGCTTGGCATGGCCGGGGTACTGCTTTTTCATGGTGACCACCGCCATGCGGTAGGAACACCCTTCCGGCGGCAGATAGAAATCGATAATTTCGGGAAACTGCTTATGCAGGATGGGCACAAACACTTCGTTGAGCGCCACGCCGAGAATAGCGGGTTCGTCTGGCGGACGGCCGGTGTACGTGGAGTGGTAGATCGCATCGCGACGCATGGTCATCCGCGTCACGGTGAACACGGGGAAGTGATCAACCTCGTTGTAATACCCAGTATGATCGCCATAAGGGCCTTCCGGCGCCATATCGTCGGGGTAGATAAATCCTTCGAGGATTATTTCCGCCGATGCCGGCACATCAAGTTCAGCATGAGCGCACTTGACCAGCTCAGTGCGTGAGCCACGCAATAGCCCGGCGAAGGCATACTCAGACAGCGTATCCGGCACCGGGGTCACAGCACCTAAAATCGTCGCTGGGTCTGCGCCCAATGCGACCGCCACGGGGAACGGCTCGCCCGGGTGGGCTTTTTGAAACTCTTGAAAATCCAGCGCGCCGCCACGATGCGATAGCCAGCGCATGATCAACCGGTTCCTGGCGATTTTCTGCTGGCGGTAGATACCCAGGTTCTGGCGCTTTTTATGCGGTCCCTGGGTGATCACCAGCGGCCAGGTCACCAGCGGGGCGGCATCGCCCGGCCAGCAGTGCTGGATCGGCAGTCGCCCGAGGTCGACCTCGTCGCCTTCAAAAACCACTTCATGAACCGGGGCGCGCTTGACCTGCTTGGGCCCCATGCTAAGTACTTGCTTGAAGATCGGCAGTTTGCTCCAGGCATCCTTGAGGCCCTTGGGTGGATCGGGCTCTTTCAAAAACGCCAGCAGCTTGCCAACTTCACGCAGGGCCTCAACAGAATCCTGTCCCATACCCAGTGCCACCCGTTTGGGAGTACCGAACAAATTGCCCAGCAGCGGCATGTCGTGACCCTTGACGTTTTCAAATAGCAACGCCGGGCCACCGGCACGCAGGGTGCGGTCGCAGATTTCGGTAATTTCCAGGTAAGGATCGACTTCAGCGGTAATTCGCTTCAGTTCGCCCCGGGCTTCGAGGGCCGTGATGAACTCGCGCAGATCATGGTACTTCAATGCACACTCCCCGGCTGGCAGCAGTACCGCTGCGTCTGTTTTATGGACGCTAGCGGCGCTTCATCGCTTCAAAGAACTCAAGATTGGTCTTGGTATCTTTCAATCGATCAATCAGGAATTCAGTCGCAGCGGTGTCCTCCATGGGATTCAACAGCTTGCGCAAGATCCACATGCGTTGCATCTCTTCTTCGGAGGCCAGCAAGTCTTCACGCCGGGTGCCACTACGGCGGATATTGATCGCCGGGAATACGCGTTTTTCCGCCAGCTTGCGGTCCAAGTGCGCTTCCATATTACCGGTACCCTTAAACTCTTCGAAGATGACTTCGTCCATTTTCGAGCCGGTATCAACCAACGCCGTGGCGATAATCGTCAAACTACCGCCCTCTTCGATGTTACGCGCCGCCCCAAAGAAGCGTTTTGGCTTCTCTAGTGCGTGGGCGTCGACACCGCCGGTCAGCACTTTGCCCGAGCTAGGCACCACGGTGTTGTAAGCACGCGCCAAGCGGGTGATGGAGTCGAGCAGAATCACCACGTCTTTCTTGTGCTCAACTAGACGTTTGGCTTTTTCGATGACCATTTCGGCCACCTGCACGTGGCGGGCGGGCGGTTCATCGAAAGTTGAAGCCACCACTTCGCCACGCACGGTGCGCGACATTTCGGTGACTTCCTCGGGGCGCTCGTCGATCAGTAGAACGATCAGATGGCACTCGGGGTTATTCCGCGTGATCGACGTCGCGATGTTCTGCAACATCAGCGTCTTACCCGCTTTCGGCGGTGACACCAAAAGACCACGCTGACCTTTGCCAATCGGCGCGGTCAGGTCAATGATCCGCGAGGTCAGATCCTCAGTGGAGCCGTTACCGATCTCCATACGCATCCGGTCATCCGGGAACAGCGGCGTTAAGTTCTCGAAGAGAATTTTATGCTTGGCGTTCTCTGGACGGTCAAAGTTGATCTGGCTAACTTTGAGCAGCGCAAAATAGCGCTCACCTTCCTTGGGCGGACGGATTTTGCCCGAGATGGAATCGCCCTTGCGTAGGTTAAAGCGACGGATTTGTGAGGGCGAGACATAGATATCGTCCGGCCCGGCGAGGTAAGAGCTGTCGGCGCTGCGCAAAAAGCCAAAGCCATCCTGAAGAATTTCCAGTACACCGTCGCCATAAATATCCTCACCGCTTTTAGCATGCTTTTTGAGGATGGCGAAAATGATGTCCTGCTTGCGCGAACGGGCCAAGTTATCGATACCCATTTCACGGGCGATATCGAGCAGCTCGGGAACGGTTTTTTGCTTGAGTTCAGTGAGATTCATCGGTGTGTTAGAAAGTTGCTCATGAAAGCTGGGCGCCAAGCGCCGGGATAAGACAGGAGGCGTAGCACTTAATGATATGGCTAAGCGCCGTGTGATGCGTTCAGACCCCGAGAAGGCACGCGCTCGATAAAGGGGCTAGACTGAGGCTCATTAACCACATGATTAACTGTGACTCAGTTCGAGGGTGCTAGTGCTGGTAAATCTGGTTAGCACAGGAACGGCTAAACCAGCGGGCTATCTGACGACTTGGATATCTGGCCGACATCATCGGGCGCGATACACTCAACATTCACCGCGTCATGGCGTCAAACTCGACGCTAAATAATGTCTCGGACGACCTAGGTTGTAGCTGGGTAAATCCGGTCGGATCAAGCCAGTAGCTCGATGTTAGTCAACCCCTGCGCCAAACGCAAGCTTTTGGCAATTGACAATAAATAGAGGCCGCCGCAACCTTGGGGCAATTAACACCAAGGATAGCTCATGCCCAAGGACATTATGCTGCCCACCGACGCCTTTGCCCCAGCGGGCGAGCGGGGGGAGCCGCAACGTTTAGCCGCCATCGACCTAGGCTCGAACAGCTTTCACCTGCTGGTGGCCAACTATCAAAATGAACGCCTTCAGGTGGTCGCCCGCCTGGGTGAAAAAGTTCAGCTTGCCGCAGGCTTGGATGAACACGGCCAGCTTAGCGAGGAGGCCATTCAGCGCGCGTTAGATTGTTTGGGCCGGTTTGCGCCCTTCTTAACCGACATCACCCAACAAAATTTGCGTATTGTGGGGACCAACGCGCTGCGCGACGCCCATAATAGTCAGGCATTTATCGAGCGCGCCGAAGCCCAACTGGGTCACCCCATCGAGATCATTGCCGGTCGGGAAGAAGCCCGCCTTATTTATCTGGGAGCGGCTCATGCCCTGGCGGAAAATGGCCGCCGCCTGATTGTCGATATCGGCGGTGGGTCTACCGAATTCATCATTGGCGAGGCCTTTGAGCCCAAAGCCCTGGAAAGCTTGCGCATGGGCTGCGTAACCTTTTCACGGCGCTTCTTTCCGGAAGGCGAGCTGAGCGAAAAACGCATGCGCCGCGCCGAACTCGCCGCCTTGTCTGAACTGGCCAATATCCAACGCCCTTATCAACACCTGGGTTGGGATGACCCCGTTGGTTCCAGTGGCACGATCAAAGCGGTCGCCAGCGTCCTCTTAGCCTACGGCGATACCTCTCAAGAGGGCCTGATTACCCGCAGCGGGCTTAAGAAACTGCGCGAGCGGCTGATCAAGTGCAAACAGCTTGATAACGTTGAACTCGACGGCTTAAAGGCTGACCGGGCCAAGGTATTTCCTGCTGGGGTGGCGATCTTAAGCGCCATTTTTGAAGCCTTTGACCTGGCGCAGATGCGCTTTGCCGACGGCGCCCTACGCGAAGGGGTTCTGTATGACATGGCCGGGCGTAACAGTGCCGAAGACTCGCGCTCAAAAAGCCTCGAAGTGCTCAAACGCACCTACGAAGTGGATACTCGACAGGCGGATAACGTGGCGGATACCGCCGCTCGGCTGTTTACCGAGCTTAACCGAGATTGGTCGCTAAGCAGCTCACTGGGCCGTTATCTGGAGTGGGCGAGCCACGTTCACGAGATTGGCCTGGCGATTTCTCACAGCCAGTTCCACCGCCACGGCGCCTACCTGCTTGAACATTCGGACCTCGCTGGGTTTTCGCGCCCAGAGCAGCGCTTGCTGGCATTTTTAGTGCGCGCCCACCGGCGTAAATTCCCTCTCAAAGAATGGCAGACACTACCGAAAAACCAGCAGGCACAAAGCGCCAAGCTGGCTCGCCTTCTACGACTGGCGGTGTTATTGAACCATTCGCGTCCTGAAACTGCCCCGCCGCTTCCCAATATGGCTGCTGACGATGATCACTTGACCATTACGTTACCTGAGAGCGACGAGCCGACGCTGCTGGGTACTGATCTGGAGCAAGAGCAAGCGTACATGCACGCAGCGGGATTTCAATTAAACGTTGTGGAGTCTCCGCCTAAACAAACGTAGCGTCTTGCGCCCGCCACAGTAAGGTGGCGGGTAGTTGAACCACGCCCAGGCACTCCTCCTCGTGCATCACCAGGATCAACCGATCACGCTGCCAGGGCGGCAGTTGAGTTTCTTGCAGCAGTCGCTTAATCTCGCGCCGCCCGCGCTCGGCCAGACGAATCACCTCCCCACCACGTCGCCAGCGCAAGGTGACAGGCTGTGCGGTCTTAAGCGACAGCCGCAGCGGCCCCAGAGGTGTTTCGATGCCCGGCTGTCCATCCCACTGGGTTTGCCAGGGCGCCAGTCTCTCCAACGGCGGCATGATATATAACCGCCCACGCCACACCCGTGCTTCCGCCCCAGGCCAAGTGACTCGCACCTGAGCGTCGGCCGCCGCGGCCAATTGATCCAACAGACTCTCCAGACGTTTGCGAGGAGGCGTGGGCAGATCGCTTTGCTGACAGTGCGAGCGCACCAATAGGCGCTGGCGGGGGCGCTCGCGTAATCTCAACGCGGCCACATCAAGGCTGCCATCGCGACCGTGCAGTGTTTGCAGTTCTTCGGCGGCGTAGGCGGCCAATAACTGGTCAGCTTCCCCCGCCAGCCGGGCACTTTGAGAAAGCGCCCGGCTGGCTGCAGGCCAGCGCGCTTCAAGTAGCGGCATCACCTGGTGGCGCAGCAGGTTGCGGTCCAGGGTGACATCGCGATTGGTTGGATCTTCACACCAGGCGAGCTGCATGGCCCTGGCCGTTTCGGCGATTTGCTGGCGACTGACATCCAGCCAGGGACGTAGCAAGGTAATGCCTTGCCACTCGCGCCGATAAGGCATCGCGGCAAGTCCGCGAACCCCACTACCGCGCATCGCAGCCAGCAACAGCGTTTCGGCCTGATCGTTTTGATGCTGAGCCAGCCACAACGTATCCCCTAAAGGAATATGCTGCTGAAAGGCAGCCAGACGCGCCCGTCGAGCCGCGCCTTCAAGACCTTCGCCTTGGCGTTCAACCTTTAGTCGCGCCAGCGTTAGCGGCACATCAAACGACGCACACAACGCCAGACAGTGCGCCTCAAACGCGTCGGCCGCAGGCTGTAGGGCATGGTTAACGTGCAGCGCTTTTAGCGGACGCTGAGCCTTTCGGCATACATCGACAGCTATCGTCAACAGCAGCGACGAATCCAGCCCGCCGGATAAAGCCACCCAAATAGAGCGCCCCGGCGGGGTCTCCACCAGGGCGTCATTAAGCAGGCCAACCAGTGATTTAGGCAGCTGGCGCGCCATAGCTCATCAGACGATCATAGCGGCGCGTCAGTAATGCCTCGGTATCCATGCGTTGCAATCGATCAATGCTTGCCACCAGCGCCTCTTTAACGCGCTCGGAGGTCGTCACCGGATGCCGGTGTGCACCGCCCAGCGGCTCCTTGATCAGCGAGTCAACAAAGCCGAGCTCTTTCAAGCGCTCGGCGGTAATGCCCATCGCCTGAGCGGCGTCAGAGGCTTTTTCGGCGCTCTTCCACAGAATCGACGCGCAACCTTCCGGCGAGATCACCGAGTAGGTCGAGTACTGCAGCATCTGCAGCTCATCGCAGACGCCGATGGCCAGCGCGCCGCCCGAGCCGCCCTCACCCACCACCGTGGAGATGATCGGCGTCTTGAGGCGCGACATGACCGCCAGGTTATAGGCAATCGCCTCGGACTGACCGCGCTCTTCGGCGTCGATCCCCGGATAGGCGCCCGGCGTGTCGATAAAGGTCAGCACCGGCATTTTGAAGCGTTCGGCCATTTCCATTAGCCGGCAGGCTTTGCGGTAGCCTTCCGGGCGCGGCATGCCAAAATTACGCCGAACCTTTTCTTTAACGTCGCGGCCTTTTTGATGACCGATTACCATGACCGGCTGGTCATCCAGGCGCGCTATCCCACCCACGAGCGCGGCGTCATCACCAAAGTTGCGATCGCCATGCAACTCATCAAAGTCGCTGAAAATGTGCTCAAGGTAATCCAACGTGTAGGGCCGCTGGGGATGGCGTGACAACTGAGACACTTGCCAAGGGGTTAAATCCTTGAAAATCGATTCCGTGAGCCTGCGGCTTTTCTCTTCCAGCCGGGCAATTTCATCGGAAAGATTGACTTGGCTATCGGAGCTGACCAAGCGCAGCTCCTCAATTTTTGCCTGGAGTTCGGCAATCGGCTGTTCAAAATCGAGATAATTAGGATTCATCGGCTCTGCCTGTTAAAAATAAGCCATGTCGAAACGCGCATGTAATGCAACCATTATCGCACCCTGACCCTGCCACGCAAGGCACCGCGCGGAACGCGCCTTACTTATAGCGCAACTGGACGCCCACCTGACCTTGCACATCGCGCAGGGTCAGCAGTAAATCGTCGCTGGGCGCGACTTTCCATTCATCCGCCAGCTCCAGCCAGCCCACGGCGTCGGGGTGTCGATACTGCAAGCGAACGGGCAGACCCGCCTCGTCGCGATAGGGCGAAAGACTGGTACGTAAACTCTCGACTAACCGGCCATTGAGTTGCTGTGCATCCAACGCAAGCTCAACCGCTTGGCCAAACCGCATACGCGCCGCCACCATGGGCGTGACGTCCTTGCCACGCAGCTTAAGCCCGCCGGAAAAATCATCGTTGGAGACCTCGCCTTCGACAATCACGACTTCATCGGCGGCGATTTGTCCGCGCAGCTTTTCAAACATCTCGCCAAACAGCGAGGCCTCAATGCGCCCGGTGCGGTCATCCAGGGTAATGAACGCCATGGTATCGCCGCGCTTGGATTTCATGGTGCGCATGGCCACCACCAAACCGGCGATCCGCTGGGGTTCCCGGGAAGCTTTTAAATCGCTGATCCGCGTCGACACGAAGCGTTTTAATTCGCGCTCATACTCGTCAATCGGGTGGCCCGTCAGGTAGAGGCCCAGGGTATCTTTCTCTCCGGATAGCCGTTCGCGGTCGGTCCATTCGCGGGCGTGGCGATACTCAGCGTATACGTCAACGGCCTCTTCGTCGGCGGTAAATGCCTCGCCGAACATATCCAGCATGCCCAGGTTCTGGTTGGCATGATTCTGCGCGGCGGCCTTGAGGGCATCTTCCATAGCGGCGGCAAGCACAGCGCGGTTCGGGCCCAGATTATCTAGCGCGCCGGAGCGAATCAGTGCTTCCAGCGTGCGCTTGTTCATACGTTTAGCATCAATACGCTTGCAGAAATCGAAAATATCGCTGAACGCGCCACCCTCTTCGCGGGCTCCAACAATCGCGCCAATGGGGCCTTCACCCACGCCACGGATCGCGCCCAGGCCGTATACAACACGGCCCTGGGTATCAACGGTGAACTTGTAGCCACCGACGTTGACGTCCGGCGGGGTCACTGTCAGCTTGAGGTGTCGGCACTCCTCGATCAGCGGCACAACTTTATCCAGGTTATCCATTTCCGTGGACATGACGGCGGCCATGAAAGGCCCTGGATAGTGCGCCTTGAGCCAGGCGGTTTGGTAAGATACCAGGGCGTAGGCGGCGGAGTGCGACTTGTTAAAACCGTAACCGGCAAACTTTTCCACCAGATCAAAGATATTGCCGGCGAGGTCTTTATCGATGCCATTGGCCGCACAACCTTCCATAAAACCAGCGCGCTGCTTGGCCATTTCCTCAGGCTTTTTCTTACCCATCGCACGGCGCAGCATATCCGCTTGGCCTAGCGTATAACCCGCCATCACCTGAGCAATCTGCATGACCTGCTCTTGGTACAAGATAATGCCGTAGGTGGGCGCCAGCACGGGTTTTAACAACTCGTGTTGGTAATCCGGGTGTGGATAAGACACCTCCGCACGGCCGTGCTTACGGTTGATAAAGTCATCCACCATGCCCGACTGTAGCGGGCCGGGGCGAAACAGCGCCACCAGGGCGATCATATCGTCGAGGGAGTCAGGCAGCAGCCGCTTGATCAGCTCCTTCATGCCACGAGACTCCAACTGGAACACCGCGGTGGTCTCGGCGCGCTTGAGCATCTCGAATGTTTTGCCGTCGTCCAAGGGAATCGCGTCGATGTTAAGCGGCCCCTGGTCGTTGACCTTACGCACCTTATCGACCATCTCCAGCGCCCAGTCGATAATCGTCAGCGTGCGCAGCCCTAGGAAGTCGAACTTCACCAGCCCGGCGTCTTCAATATCGTTTTTATCGAACTGCACCATTAAGCCGGAGCCGTCTTCATCGCAGAGCAGTGGCGAGAAGTCTGTGAGCTTGGTCGGCGCGATCACCACGCCACCGGCGTGCTTGCCGGTACCGCGGGTAGTGCCCTCTAGCTTGAGGGCCATTTCCCAGATTTCTTCGGCCTCTTCGTCGCTGTCGATAAACTCTTTCAGCGCCGCTTCCTGCTCAATGGCCTTATCGAGCGTCATGCCCACTTCGAAGGGGATCAACTTAGAGAGCTTGTCGCCCAGCGAATAGGGCTTGCCCTGGGCACGAGCGACGTCGCGCACTACCGCCTTGGCGGCCATAGTGCCGAAGGTGACGATTTGCGACACCGCATCACGCCCGTAGCGGTCGGCCACGTACTCAATCACCTTGTCACGCTTTTCCATACAAAAATCGACGTCAAAGTCGGGCATGGAAACACGCTCGGGATTAAGAAAGCGCTCAAACAGCAGGTCGTAGCCAATCGGATCAAGGTCGGTGATTTTCTGCGCGTAGGCCACCAGCGAGCCGGCACCGGAGCCACGCCCAGGGCCAACCGGCACATTGTTATCCTTGGCCCACTGGATAAAGTCCATCACGATCAGGAAGTAGCCGGGAAAGCCCATCTGAATAATGATGTTCAGCTCGAAATCGAGCCGCTCGCGGTAGCGCTGATCAATCGCCTGGTATTCGTCGCCGTCCCGTGGGTAACGTTCGTCGGGAAATAGAAAATTCAATCGATCCGTCAGGCCATCGTGAGACACCTTGCGGAAAAATTCATCCTGGGTCATGCCTTCGGGGATTTCGAACTCAGGCAGGAATATCTCGCCCAGGCGCACATCAACGCTGCAGCGCTCAGCGATCATCACACTGTTTTCAAGCGCTTCGGGGATATCGGCGAACAGCTCTGCCATCTCGGCGGGGCTTTTCAAGTACTGCTCTTCGGTGTAGCGACGCTCGCGACGCGGGTCGTCAAGCGCTTTGCCTTCGCCGATCGCCACGCGGGTTTCGTGGGCCCAAAAATCATCGCGCTCCAAAAAGCGCACGTCATTGGTGGCGACCACCGGTGTTTGGGTGTCAATTGCCAGTTTAACGCTGGCGTGCACGCAGGCTTCTTCCAGAGGGCGACCGGTGCGAATCAATTCCAGATAGAAGCGGTCTGGGAACGCACGCTGCCAATCCTCCAGCAATATCTTCGCTTCTCGCTCGTGCTCGGAAAGCAAATGGCGTCCTATCTCGCCCTCACGCCCTCCCGATAACGCAATCAGGCCTGCGCTTTGCTCCATGACCCACTGCTTGTCGAGAATCGCCCGGCCCTGGCGCTGGCCGTCGGTCCAGCCGCGGGAAATCAGCTCCGTCAGATTGCGATAACCCACCTCGTTCATCGCCAGCAGCGTGATGCGGTAAGGGTGCGCCTCGTCGTGGGGGTTATGCAGCCAGAGATCGCTGCCAATAATGGGCTTCAGGCCTGCGCCTTGGGCGGCTTTGTAAAACTTGACCAGCCCAAACAGATTAGCTTCATCGGTCAACGCCAGCGCCGGCATCTCGCGCTCAGCGGTGGTGCTGACCAGCGACTTGAGCTTCACCAAGCCATCGACCAGGGAATATTCACTGTGCAAACGTAGATGAACGAACGGAACCGTCATGGGACTCTCGGTAAAACGCTAGGTGAAAAAGAAACGTTACAGTAACGCCAATTGACGCTGCACGGGGGCAAAGCTACGGCGATGTTCGGCTAAGGGCCCGTGAACCGCAAGCGCCGATAGGTGCTCTTTGGTCGGATAGCCTTTATGGCGTGCAAACCCATACTCAGGATAGTGCATATCCAGAGCAACCATCTGGGCGTCGCGGGCAACCTTGGCCAAAATAGACGCCGCCGCAATGGCCTGGTGACGAGCGTCACCTTTAACCACGGCTTGGCCGGGCAGCGCATGACCCGGCAGTCGGTTACCGTCCACCAGCAGGTACTCGGCCGCCGGGGCAAGGCCATCGATGGCGCGGCGCATGGCTAAATGCGTGGCATGATAAATATTGAGCTGGTCGACCTCGGCGGCGCTGGCCTCTGCCACGGTGAATGCCAGCGCCCGCTCGCGAATCAATATATCTAGCGCCTCGCGCTTGCGCGCCGTGAGCTTTTTGGAATCAGTTAGCCCATCAATGGGCCTCGCAGAGTCGAGGATCACGGCGGCGGCCACCACGCTGCCCACCAGCGGGCCTCTGCCCACTTCATCCACTCCCGCCAAGCGCGCACCGGCATAGTCAATCTGTAGCGGTGGGTAAGCGCTCGGATTAACGGCCATTGGCATCGCCTTGCGGTGTTTCCAGCGGTTGATCAGCCACTAGGGCGTCAATGGCGTCCGCCGCACGGCGGCTCGCATGACGCTGAAGTGTTTGATGCATCGACGCAAAACGGGCTTCCAGCGCGTGTCGTCCAGCCTCATCGGTCAATAGCGTGCCCAACTGCTCGGCAATCGTCTCAGGCGTGGCGGCATCTTGAATTAACTCAGGCACTAGGGTTTCTTGAGCAATCAAGTTGGGCAACGACACCCACTGGGTTTTAACCAATCGCTTGGCTAACCAGTGGGTAAGCGGGGCCATTTTATAGGCCACCACCATAGCGCGATGGCACAGCATGGCTTCGAGTGCTGCAGTACCTGACGCCAGCAACACGGCGTCGCTGGCAACCATTGCCTCCCGGGCTTGGCCGTCGAGTAATACCACGCGCTCGCCAAGTGCCGGGTAGGCTTGTAAAAGCTGGTCAATTTCATTGCGCCGCTGTGTGCTGGCCGCAGGAATCACCACTTGCAGCGCGCTATGCTGTTGGCAAAGCTGTTCAGCCGCTTGTAAAAAAGTCGCACCTAAAAAGCGGATTTCATTGCCTCTTGAGCCGGGCAGCATCGCCAGTACCGGCGCCTGCTCATCCAGGCCAAGCGCTTGGCGAGTGCTTAAGCGGTCATTTTCCAGGGGTAACTCATCGGCTAACGGATGGCCGACAAAGGCAACCGGCACATGGTGGCGGCGATAAAAGGCGGCTTCGAACGGCAGCAGCGTCAACATGCCGTCAACGGCTTTAGCAATTTTCTTGACTCGCCCTTGCCGCCACGCCCAGACCGAGGGGCTGACATAATGCGCTGTTTTAATGCCCGCCTCACGCAGCTGTTTTTCAAGGCCAATGTTAAAGTCGGGCGCGTCAATCCCAATCATGATATCGGGCTGCCAAGCGGTAGCTTCCTCGCGCAGCGTGCGGCGTACGCGAATCAGTCCAGGTAGGTGCTTAATGACTTCGACCAGGCCCATGATTGAGAGGGTCTCAAGGGGAAAGCGGCTAGTGAGGCCTTGAGCTTCCATACGCGGGCCGCCGATACCGCGAAATTCAATGGCCGGATGGCGCGCGCTTAGTTCACGCATCAGCCCCGCACCGAGAATATCGCCGGAAAGCTCGCCTGCCACTAGATATACGCGTTGAAGCTTCATGTAAGTACCCGCCGGTTAGCGGATAATGCCGCGTGTTGAGCGCTCGATGGAATCAGCAAAATGGGACACTTCAGGTAGCGGAAACTGACGGCGCATTTCGGCAAGTGCCTGCTCCACCGTCAAGCCCTGGCGATACACCAGTTTGTAGGAAGCGCTCAGGGCGTTAATGGCTTCACTGCTGAAACCGCGTCGCCTCAAGCCAACAAGGTTAAGGCCGCGAGCTTCTGCAGGATTACCGTTGATCATCACGTAAGCAGGCGTGTCTTTGGTAATAATCGAGCCGCCACCCGCCATCGCATGGTCACCAAAATGACAAAACTGATGGACCGCCGCCAACCCGCCCAGAATAGCAAAATTGCCTACCGTCACGTGACCTGCCAGCGTTGCTTGATTCGCCAGAATACAGTCATCTCCAATCACGCAGTCGTGACCGACGTGTACGTAGGACATCAACAAGTTACGCGAACCAATGGTGGTTTCCCCTCGGTCCTGAACCGTACCGCGATGCAGCGTTGCACCTTCACGGATGACATTATCGTCGCCCATTACCAAACGCGTCGGCTCACCGGCGTACTTTTTATCCTGGCAATCCTCGCCCACGGAGGCGAACTGAAAAATACGTGTGCGCTCACCCAATGTCGTCGGGCCTTTGACTACCACGTGAGGGCCAATCACTGAGCCCGCACCGATGGTGACATCCGGGCCGATTACACTAAAGGGGCCCACCTCTACGTCGTCGGCAAGCCACGCGGTGGGGTCAACAAGGGCAGTAGGATGTATCAAGCTACTTTCCTCTCAGCACAAATAATTTCTGCTTCACAGGCGAGTTCACCATCCACCGTGGCCCGGCAGGCGAATTTCCAAATGCCTCGCTTACCGCGAATGACATTAGCCTCAAGCACTAGTTGGTCGCCGGGCATCACAGGGCGCTTAAAACGCACGTTATCACTACCGACCAAGTAATACACGTAACCATCGGCGGGGAGCTTATTGACCGTTTTAAAGCCCAGGATACCGCAGGCCTGGGCCAGCGCTTCTATCACTAGTACGCCCGGCATAATCGGATGATGGGGAAAATGGCCATTAAAAAATGGTTCGTTAATGCTAACGTTTTTGTACGCAACGATGGATTCGCCCTTGGTTAGCTGCGTTACCCGATCAACCAGCAAAAACGGGTAGCGGTGCGGCAAGTACTCGCGAATTTCGTTAATATCCATAACCATCGTAGCGACCTCTAAAAAGACAAAACACCTGTTACATCAGGCAAACATCGGCACTCGCGCCGATCAAAAGGCAGTGGATTATAACGCGCTGCTGGTGAGCCTCAACCGACCCACTGCCATATTCACACAGTCACGACTGATCGCGATGATTTTTTTCTAAGCGTGACAATCGCTTAGCTATGTCATCAAGCTGTTTAAAACGAACGGCATTTTTACGCCATTGGGCGTTGGTCATAGCCCCGGTGCCGGATGAATAAATCCCAGGCTTATGGATAGAGTTGGTCACCAGGCTCATCCCAGTCACCTGGACACCGTCACAAATCGTCAGATGGCCGGCAATCCCCACACCGCCACCCAACATACAATGGCGCCCCACATGGGTAGAGCCCGCGATGCCGGCACACCCCGCTAACGCACTGTGATCACCTACCGTTACGTTATGGGCAATCTGTACTTGGCTGTCGATCTTCACGTCGTTACCGATGACGGTGTTACCCAGCGAGCCCCGGTCGATGCTTGAGCAACTGCCAACTTCCACATCATCGCCGAGCACGACACCGCCCAACTGAGCAATTTTATGCCACTGGCCGCCATCGTGGGCAAAACCAAATCCATCCCCGCCAATCACGCAGCCACTTTGTAAAATGACCCGCTGGCCAATGACGACGCCATGGCAGACAGTCACATTGGCATGTAACCGGCTATGATCGCCCACCACGCTATCGGCACCCACGACGCTACCTGCGCCAACCACTACGCCATCACCTAGCACCACACCTTCTTCAATCACCGCATTAGCCTGAACGCTGACGCCTTCTCCCAGCGACGCACTCTCTGCGACCACGGCGCTGGGGTGGATTCCCGTCACATCCCGGGCGGGGAGCGGATCAAAAAGCTGGGACAGCTTGGCATAACCCAAATAGGGATTGTCTATCTCCAAACGGGCCACAGGGCAGCTTTTGCCGTGTTCGGGATGAAGCAGAACGGCTGCAGCTTGGGTTACGGCCAAGTCTTTCAGGTAAGCACGGTTCGCCAAAAAAGCCACCTGGTCGGACTTGGCTTCTTTCAGCGTTGCCAATCCCCTGATGGACTGGCTCCCGTCGCCCTCAAAGGCAACGTTCAAATGGCGGGCGATCTCCGCCAGCGTTAGGTCGTGAGAAGCGTGAGTCATGGGTGGCCAAAGAACCTTTGGCGCGGCAGAGCCGCACCGATCATTATGGGTATTTTAGTTAAGCGAGTTAAAAATCTGCGTCACTTCTTCCGTCACGTTGGGTAGGTCCCTGGAGGAATGCAGCACGCCTTGGGGCTCAACCAAGACTTCAATACCATGGCGATCAATCACCTGATCTACCGCCTGCTCCAGCTTGGGTTCTGCGCCTTCCAAAAACTGTTGCTCTGAGCGCTGTTGGGCCTGACCTATTTCCTGACGCAACTGCTCGAAGCGGTTGCCTTTCTCCTGCAGTTCGGCAATCAACGACTCGCGCTCGGCTTCAGGCATCGCATCGCCTTCATTCTGTAAGCGTTCCTGCAAGCCCTGCAGCTCGTTGCCAAGGCTTTCAGCTTCGCGTTGTTGATCGCCAATCTCGCCTTCCAGCTGGCTGATGGATGATTGGGCAGACTCGCTATTCATCAACGCTGCACGCCAGTCAAGCACAGCCACTTCGTCTGCTTGCGCCTGTGCTGATAACACCATGGCACCCAACAGACAAACGACCCCAGTGAGCTTACGCATGGTAGTAACTCCTTTTTTGTAAAGCTGGCGCGCCCCATGAGGCGCGCGTCAATACGTTAGAATGACTGGCCTAACGAGAACTGGAAGAACTGGGTATCATCCCCGGTCTCATCATTCAATGGCTCGGCCACCGCAAAGGTCAGCGGACCCACTGGCGTCAGCCAGGACAAGCCCACCCCGGCGCTGTAGCGCAGATCGCCCAGGTCGACGCCGGAGTCACACTGCTGCCGACTCGCGTCTTCATCCAGCACATCGTAGCAGGATGACAAGAACGTATTACCCGCATCTAAGAACAACGATGCTTGCAAAGAGTTCTGATCCTCTACAAACGGAAGCGGGAAAATCACTTCGGCGCTACCTTCAACCAGTACGTTACCGCCCATGGTGCGATCTCGACCGCCTTCCTGTCCGGGAGTGGTCCGCTGCCCTAAGGTATTGGACGTAAACCCGCGAACCGAGCCTAGACCGCCGGCGTAGAAGTTCTCGTAGAACGGATAAGGGTCATCTCCCACCGAGTCGGCATAGCCCACATCACCGGTAAATTTCAGTGACCACGCATCATTGAGCGCGAACAATTGCTGCGCTCGGGCGCTGGCTTTGTAGTATTGGGTGTCGCTGCCAGGCGCACCGGTTTCAATGGCGACACGCTGGTAATTACCCGCCGTGGGCATGATGCCGCGGTTGAGATTATTACGTGTCCAGTTGGCGTTAAGCTTCAGGGTTTGTGCATTATCGCCCTCATCCTCGACATAACGACGAATTTCAGATGCGGTGTCAAAATAGGTTTTGACAGTAATATCTTCGACGCTAGCACCAAAGTTCAGCCGCGATAGTTCACTGATGGGGTAGCCAAAGTCGATACCCGCGCCAAACGCATCCGTGGAGTAGGTCGAGATATCGGAATCTTCGTAGTCAGTTTCGCGATAGAAGACATCATAACCACGCGAGATGCCGTCCAGCGTCCAATAGGGATCGGTAAAACCGAAGTTGACGCTGGTGAAAGTGTCACTACGCTGAGCGCCAACATTGACGCGGTTACCGGTGCCCAGGAAGTTGTTCTGGGACAATGCCGCCCCGTAGATCACCCCGGCGCTTTGCGAGAACCCGACGCTAGCGGAGACGGAACCCGACGGCTGCTCCTCAACGTTATAAGTGACATCCAACTTGTCCGACTCACCAGGCACCTGTTCGGTATCGACTTCAACTTGGCTGAAAAAGCCTAGCCGCTCAAGGCGTTGACGCGACTGGGTAATCGAGTCCGTGGAGGCGGGTGCGCCTTCCATCTGTATCATTTCGCGGCGCAGCACTTCGTCTTCTGTGGTCGTGTTGCCGATAAACTCGATACGCCGCACATAGGCTCGCTGCCCTGGATCGACGTTAATCACCAGATCGACCGTTTCACCATCATCCGATACCTCGGGCACTCCCTCGACATCGGCGAAGGCAAAGCCTTCCGCACCCAGACGCTGTCGCAGCGCTTCAGTTGACGCATTGAGCTCCTGACGCGAAAAGATTTCACCGCGCTCAATGGTCAATAGATCCTGAGCTTCTTGTTCACCGATTTCTAAATCGCCGGCGAAGCGAACATCGCCAACGCGGTACTGCTCGCCCTCGTCGACATTGAGGGTAATGAAGATTTCTGATTTATCAGCCCCGATCGATACTTGGGTCGAGGTCACGTCGAAATTAACGTAGCCGCGGTCCAAGTAGTAAGACCGTAAACGCTCAATATCTCCGCCCAGCGCTTCACGGGAATACTCATCGTTGGAAAACCAGCCAAACAAAAAGCCTGGGCGGTCTTCCAGCTCGAAAAGATCCAGCAGCGTTTCATCGTCGAAGTCTTCGTTACCGACAATATTGATTTGACGGATTTTAGCCACTTCGCCTTCGTTGATATCGATATCGACGCGCACCTGCCCCTCATCGACTTCCTCGACGTTGGTCTCGATGCCTGCGCTGTAACGGCCCTGAGCTTGATAAACCCCCTCCAGCTCGCGCTCCATTTCTTCGAGCGTTGAGAGCTGAAGCACCTGGCCTTCTTCAATCCCGGCCTCGGTCAGCCCCTTGCGCAAATCATCTTCCGCAATTTGCTCGTTACCGTCGATATTCAACTGGGCGATAGTGGGACGCTCGACAACCTGAACCACTAGCACGTCGCCTTCCCGCTCCAGCGATACGTCTTCAAACAATCCGGTTTCGAAGAGTTCCCGTGACGCTGCCGCCAGCTCGCTCTCGCTGACCCGGTCATTGGCGTTCACAGGAAACGCATTAAAGACCGAGGCGGCGGAAACCCGCTGCAGTCCTTCAACACGAATGTCCGAAACTTCAAAGGATTGTGCTTGGGCACCGCTGGCACCCGCCAGCAAAAGTACCGCCATTCCAAAGGTCTTGATTTTCATGCAATCATTTCGCTCGCGTTGGTCTGCCTATGCATTCAAACAGGCACCATATACATTTGTGCAGGCAGATGACAAGGCATCCTAGGCACTACACGCGTCGTTACCAGAGGCGCATCAGATCAAAATACAGGGCCATCAGCATCAGAGTGCCGACCATGGCAAGCCCGATACGTAGGCCTATGGCTTGGGTTTGCTCGGAGACCGGCCGTCCGCGCACGACCTCCAAGAAATAATAAACTAGGTGGCCGCCATCCAATACGGGGATCGGCAGCAAATTCAACACCCCAAGGCTAATAGAAAGATACGCTAGAAAACCCACAAATGCTTCCAGACCCGCCCGAGCAGAATCACCGGAAACCTGTGCAATGGTAATCGGGCCTGACAGGTTAGACGGCGATATCAACCCCACCAGCATCTTACGAATGGCGTCGACGGTCAGCAATGTCATATCTGCCGTACGCGACAGCGACTGCCCGACAGCCTCAATCGGGCCATAGCGTATCTCACGCTGAAATTCTTCAGGCCAAGCAACAGGCTCTGCACCGGCCCCAATGTAACCAATTTCAACGCCTGTCTCCAGGGTATTGCGGCCAGGCGTTAAGTTTGTGCTTTGTCGTTCCCCATCACGCTCAAACTCGACCGTCAAGGTTTCGCCGGGGCTGCCTCGAATGACATTGACAAACGCCATCCAGTCAGCAATGGACTGGTCATCCACCGCAATAATTTGATCGCCCACCTGTAAGCCAGCCTCGGCGGCTGCCTGATCGTCGATCACTTGACCCAGCGTGGCGGGCACATCGGGCTGCCAAGGGGTTAAGCCCAGCGTTTCCAACGGCTGAGGCGGATCCTGGCGGGTCAAATAATCGCGCAGCGGTAGCTGATAAGTCGCTACGTTGCTTTCGTCCTCAGGTCGCGCCTCAATGGTTAGGTCGCCGCTGAAGCCAATCATCGAGATTAGCTTTAGATTGATTGCTTCCCAGTCGCTGACGGCTTCGCCCTGAATGGCAGTAATTTCATCGCCGTGAGCAAGTCCCGCTTCGGCAGCAGGGGAATCTGGTTCAGTGTCTCCCACCATCGGCGCGACTGCGGTCGTACCCACCACAAACAGAGCCCAATAGGCGACGATAGCTAACAAAAAGTTGGCGATAGGCCCCGCTGCGACCACCGCGATACGTTGCCATACACTCTTACGGTTAAACGCCTGATCAAGCTGATCGTCCGGTACCGGCGCTTCGCGTTCGTCGAGCATTTTGACATATCCGCCCAGCGGAATAGCGGCAACGACAAACTCGGTTCCATGGCGATCCACCCGCGACCAAAGCGGCTTGCCAAAGCCTACGGAGAAACGCAGCACCTTGACCCCGCAGCGCCGCGCCACCCAAAAATGGCCGAATTCGTGGAAGGTGACCAATAACCCCAACACCACGATTACCGCCAAAATGTTTTGTATCAGGCCCACAGGGTACTCCTCGATATGCTACTCAGCCTGGCTGAGATTAAGCGGACCAACGTTTCAGCCACCCAGCCGCACGTTCCCTCGCGCACTGGTCAGCCCATAAAATAGTCTCAAGACTATCGGCACGCCCGTCGACGGGTGTCGATAGCGCCTCTTCGACCAATCGGCTGATTTCCAGAAAGCCCAGCCTGTGGTTTAAAAAGGCATCGACCGCCACCTCATTGGCAGCATTAAGCACCACCGGGGCGAGGCCGCCAACGCGCATCGCCTCACGGGCAAGCGGCAAGCACGGGAAACGCACCTCATCCGCCGCCTCAAAGTCCAGCCGCGCCACTTGAAATAGATCCAGCGCTTCGACGCCCGCGTCGACGCGCTCAGGCCATGCCAGCCCGTAAGCGATGGGCGTGCGCATATCCGGATTGCCTAACTGGGCAAGCACAGAGCCGTCCTGGTAGGCCGCCATCGAGTGAATCACGCTTTGCGGATGCACAACGATCTGGATCTGATCGGGGCGGGCATCAAACAGCCAGCAAGCCTCAATTAGCTCAAGCCCTTTATTCATTAACGTGGCGCTATCCACCGATATCTTGCGTCCCATGGACCAGTTGGGATGTGCACACGCTTGCTCCGGCGTCACCTGGGCGATTGCTGCCTCACTCCAGGTGCGAAAAGGACCACCGGAAGCAGTAAGGAGTAGCTGAGAGATACCGTGTTGTGCCAAGCCGCCACGATGTTCGGTGGGTAGACACTGGTAGATGGCATTATGTTCGGAATCAATCGGTAACAGTGTGGCCCCCGAGCGCGCCACAGCCTGCATAAATAGCGCGCCGCTCATCACCAGCGCTTCCTTGTTGGCCAGCAGTACGCGCTTGCCCGCCTCTGCCGCCGCAAGCGAGGGCAGCAGACCCGCCGCTCCTACAATGGCCGCCATGACAATGTCGACGCTTGCATCACGGGCCACATCACACAGCGCCTCAGCCCCCACCAGAACCTCGGTGGGCTGACTCGCTCGCCCCAACTCCGCGCGAAGCCAACCGGCATCAGCATCGTTGGAGAGGACCGCGACGGCAGGGCGAAAGGTGAGGCATTGGGTGAGCAGAGCCTCTTTGGAAGTGTGCGCAGTTAGCGCATGGACTTGGTAGCGATCAGGGTGACGTGCGACCACATCAAGCGTGCTGGTGCCGATTGAGCCGGTGGAGCCCAGCACCGTGACACGCTGAATAGCTAACGACGTCATAGCCCCAGCACCTGTAAGTAAAGTAGCGCAAACAGAGGAATCGCCGCCGTGAGACTATCCACGCGATCAAGCACGCCGCCATGCCCCGGCAGTAACTGGCTGGAGTCTTTAACGTTACGGTAACGTTTGAGCATGCTCTCAAGCAAATCGCCCAACACGGAGACCAACGTTACCAACAGGGTAATGACCACCAGTAGGACGCTATTAGCAAGCCCCAGCGAAAGTCCTAGTGAAAACCCAACGGCCAGCAGGGCCGTCGCTGCCATACCACCAAATACGCCTTCCCAGGATTTACCTGGACTAACGCGAGGGGCCAGCTTGCGCTTGCCCCAGCGACGCCCGGCAAAATAGGCCCCAATGTCAGCTGTCCAAACAAGCAGCAACACAAACAGCAGCCATAACGCGCCTATTTCGCGCAGAAGATTAAAACCGACCCAGCAGGGCAACAGCACCCATAGCCCCATCAATAAACGCACTAGAGGGGTGTGCCATTGCGACGTTAAGGCCGGGTAGCGAGTGACCCAGATAAAATTAACCAGCCAACCCGCTGCGGCCAACCATAGCGGCCACACAGCGAGCACTGCATGGGTGAACCACATCACCAGCATCAAGCCGGCACAGCCCGCTACAAGTGCTGCACGCTTGAACGGCTGCCTCACGCCCGCCAGGTTGGTCCACTCCCATGCCCCCACCAGCATGAACAAAGCTGTGAAGAGAGCAAAACTGGCACCTTGCAGACCAAACAAGCCGATCAACACCAAAGGTGCTAGCCAGGCGGCGGTTATCACTCGCTGTTTAAGCACCCTGGGCCTCTAATTGTTCATCTGTCATGCCAAAGCGGCGCTGTCGCTGACAAAAGTCATCCAGCGCCTCGTCGAACGCCTCCGCGTGAAAGTCGGGCCATAACAGCGGCGAAAAATGCAGTTCGGCGTAAGCTAACTGCCAGAGCATAAAATTCGACAGCCGCTGTTCGCCACTCGTGCGGATGCACAAATCAACGGGGGGGACGTAGGTGCCGCCGCCCATAGCCTGATCCATTTGCACTTCATCAATGGCGGACGGCGAGATATCACCTGCGACTGCCTGCTCAGCCAAACGCCGAGCGGCCTGTGCGATGTCCCAGTGGCCGCCATAGTTAGCCGCAATCACCAGGTGCATGCCTGAGTTGTTGGCGGTCAGCGACTCAGCGCGTTGGATTTGCTTTTGGATAGCGTGGGAAAAACCACGTTGCTCGCCGATAATCGACAAACGGATATTACGCTCGTGAAGTTTTTTAACTTCACGCTTGAGCGCCATCAAAAAAAGCTCCATCAGCGCGTTTACTTCAGCGGCTGGGCGCTTCCAGTTTTCACTCGAGAAGGCGAACAGGCTGAGCGTTTCGACCCCACGTTCGGCCGCACGCTGAATAACCGCCCTGACGGCCTCTACCCCTGCACGGTGCCCTCGAGCACCTGAAAGACCGCGTGCACGAGCCCAGCGATTATTTCCGTCCATAATAATCGCCACATGGGACGGCACCGGATCCTGCGCGGCCTCGCGCACGTTGGCATCGTCCGGGCGTTGTCCGGGGAGCTGCGGTGACGTCATGAATGCTTACACCAAAGATCAATCATAGAAAAGCCAATCATGGATGGCTGAGCGGGCAGCGCTGCTGCCCGCGGCGTGAACAGCCGATCTTACACCTGCATCAAATCCTGCTCTTTTGCTGCAAGCGCTTTGTCAATTTCGGCAATATATTTATCGGTCAGCTTTTGGATCTCGTCCTCACCCTGGCGCTGATCGTCTTCGGTAATGTCTTTATCTTTTAACAGTGACTTAAAATCACCGTTGGCGTCGCGGCGGACATTACGTACTGCAACCCGGGCATGTTCAGCTTCGCTGCGCGCCTGCTTGATGTAACCCTTACGCGTTTCTTCCGTCAGCATCGGCATCGGCACACGAATCACGTTGCCCGCACTGGCCGGATTCAAACCCAGGTCAGACGTCATGATGGCCTTTTCGATTTTCTGCACCATGCTCTGTTCCCAGGGCGCAATCGTCAGCGTACGCGCATCTTCAACGTTCACTGAAGCCACCTGATTAAGCGGCACCTGTCCGCCGTAATATTCAACGGTTACCGCATCTAAAATGCTCGGATGGGCACGCCCGGTACGAATCTTGTTGAAGTTACTATGCAGCGCCTCAACGCTTTTTTTCATGCGAGACTCTGCATCTTTCTGAATGTCATTAATCACGTCGTTACCCTCTGTCTATCAGCGTGCCTTCCTTGCCCCCAACTACTAAATTTAGCAGGGCGCCAGGCTTGTTCATATCAAACACCCGCACCGGCATATCATGGTCACGTACCAGGCAGATAGCGGTCAAATCCATAACACCAAGCTTTTGATCGAGCGCATCATCGTAGGAAAGCTGGTCATACTTGACGGCGTCTGGGTATTTCACCGGGTCTTTATTGTAAACCCCGTCGACCTTGGTGGCTTTAATTACCACGTCAACATCGACCTCAATTCCTCGCAGGCAGGCGGCGGAGTCTGTGGTAAAAAACGGATTCCCCGTACCGGCTGAAAACAGCACAACATCGCCCGAAGTAAGATAACGGATTGCTGTGCGCCGGTCATAGTGCTCGACAACCCCACTCATGGGAATCGCCGACATCACCCGCGAGCGAATATTGGAACGTTCCAGCGCGTCACGCATCGCCAGGGCATTCATCACCGTGGCAAGCATGCCCATATGATCACCGGTCACGCGGTCCATACCGGCTTCGTTCAACGCCGCACCGCGAAATAAGTTACCGCCACCGATGACGATACCCACTTGAACGCCAATACCCACTAGCTGGCCAATTTCCAGCGCCATACGATCCAGCACCTTCGGGTCAATACCAAAGTCATGATCCCCCATCAGCGCTTCGCCAGACAGCTTAAGTAAAATACGCTTGTATTTTGACTTGGAACCGTCGGTTTTCGATTTGCTAGACAAAGAGGCAAGCGGTTCTTGATCATCGCGCGACATGGCAATTCTCCTAGGGCAGACCTTAGCGCCGACAAGCGGCATCACCCCTTTTATTATGCAGGGGCCGGATACGCGAAGGCGTGCGCTTGCGCGCACGCCAACCTACAGCTGGACTCTCTGACCTTAGTGACGGCCAGCCTGTTCCATAACTTCTTTGGCGAAGTCGACTTCTTCTTTCTCGATGCCTTCGCCCACTTCAAAGCGAGTAAAACCAACCACCTCGCCACCGGCCGCTTTTACAAACTCGGCAACCGTCTGGTTGGGGTCTTTGACGAATGGCTGCTCGGTCAGGCTGTTTTCGGCAAGGTACTTCTTGAGGCGGCCCTGCACCATTTTTTCAGCGATCTGTTCCGGTTTACCGGCCATATCAGGCTGCGCCAGGATAATCGCTTTTTCTTTATCCAGCTCTTCCTGGGGCATGTTTTCCGGATGGGCAACCGAAGGATTGATAGCGGCTACGTGCATGGCAACATCCTTTGCCACCTCGGCATCGCCACCCTTAAGAACGGTCAACACGCCAATACGGCCACCATGAACGTACTCACCAACCGTGCCACCGTCAGCGGCATCGACGACAACCGCACGACGCACGCCAATGTTCTCGCCGATTTTCTGTACCAACTGCTCACGAGCGGTCTCAAGATCGCCGGCCATCACAGCGGCAACGTCTTCGCTTTTAGCGGCGAAGAAGGCGTCGGCAATTTTGTCGGCAAACGCAATGAAGTTGTCATCGCGAGCCACAAAGTCGGTCTCGGAGTTGATTTCCACCATGACGCCGTAGCTGCCGTTGTCGGCAACGCGGGTCACGACGGCACCTTCCGCAGCGGTGCGGCCGGCTTTTTTCGCGGCTTTTAGGCCCGAGCTCTTACGCAGGTTTTCGATCGCAACCTCGATGTCACCACCTGCTTCGGTGAGTGCTTTTTTACACTCCATCATGCCCAAGCCGGTACGTTCGCGAAGTTCTTTAACCTGAGAGGCGCTGATAGCTGCCATGAGATTTCACCTCTGAAATGGTTCTAGCTGAGAGTTAAACACCTACAGAGCATAACGACGGTAAATGACCGAATTATCTCACTCTGCATGGCGCTGCCAACGTTGATGTCGGCCCAAGACTGCCCACTCCAAGCATTCACCCAAAGCGGGAAAAAGGGGGCCCAGGCCCCCTCTTAAGTGATACGGCACCAGCAACGATACCGCATCGGCCACCGGTTTACTCGGCGGCAGCGCTGCTGTCGGCGTCAGCGGCTTCTTCAGTTTCTGTCACTTCGACAAACTCGTCGGGGCGACCTTCTTTAGAACGACCACAGGCATCGGCAATCGCTTTTACGTAAATCTGGATAGCGCGGATGGAATCATCGTTGCCTGGAATCACGTAATCAACGCCATCGGGGTTGGAGTTGGTATCCACCACGCCGATAACCGGAATGCCCAGCTTGTTGGCTTCGTTGATCGCGATACGCTCGTGGTCAACGTCAATCACGAACATGGCATCCGGCAGGCCGCCCATGTTCTTGATACCACCAATAGAGCGCTCAAGCTTGTCCTGCTCACGCGTCGCCATCAAGACTTCTTTCTTAGTCAGCTTTTCGAACGTGCCGTCTTCGCGCATGGTTTCTAGCTCACGCAGACGCTTGATGGACTGACGAATGGTCTTGAAGTTGGTCAGCATGCCGCCCAACCAGCGATGGTTGACGAACGGCTGGCTAACGCGATTGGCTTCTTCTTTAATAATCTTGCTAGCGCTGCGCTTGGTGCCAACAAACAAAATTTTGTTGTTGGATGCCGCCATCTTCTCGACCACGTCGATCGCTTCATTAAGCGCCGGCAGTGTGTGCTCAAGGTTGATGATGTGAATCTTGTTGCGCGCGCCGAAGATAAACTTGCCCATCTTCGGATTCCAGTACTTGGTCTGGTGGCCGAAGTGAGCGCCTGCTTTGAGCAGGTCACGCATATTAACGTGAGACATGGTAAAACTCCTGAAACTCGGGTTAGGCCTCCACGCACCCCATGGATCCGACCATTGACAGCGTTAGACGCTGCCAGCGGCACCCGGGACCATGTGCCGGTGCATGTGTGTTTTCAAGGCTTGCTGTTCAATACCGCAAGGTTACCCGCCCGTAAGCGGCGCAATGCCTGCGGTGCCGTGATAACGCTTTGATGCTTCTTCAACCTCGACAACCTGAAGATTGCAGCGGATGACGATTGCAGGAAAGCGCGCGGCTTTATACCATAGATCATCGTTAAGATGAAGCCGTCATCCGTTCAGCGGGCCTTTTATTGCCGCTCAACTTGCCATTCTGAGTCAACATCGAGAATCCATGAACGTTCCCATTAAAACGCCTTCTGAAATCGACAAAATGCGCAACGCTGGTCGCCAGGCGGCCAGCGTCATCGAGATGATCACCCCCCACGTCCAGGCGGGCATCAGCACCGGCGAAATCGACCGGTTGTGTCATGAGTATATCGTCAACGAGCTAGGCTCCACCCCTGCTCCCCTTAACTACCACGGCTTCCCTAAAGCGACCTGCACGTCGATCAACCACGTGGTTTGTCATGGCATTCCCGACGACGCCAAAAAGCTCAAAAAAGGCGACATCATGAACTTAGATATCACTGTGCGGACGGCCGACGGCTACCACGGTGACTCCAGCGTGATGTTCGTGATCGGCGACACTATTCAAGGCGAACGGCTGTGCCGCATTACCCAGGAATGCCTGTATAAAAGCATTGAGCTGGTTAAGCCAGGCGTGCGCCTTTCTGAGCTTGCCCGTGTGATTCAAAAGCACGCCGAAAGCAACGGCTACTCCGTGGTTCGCGACTTCTGCGGTCACGGTATCGGCGCCGAATTTCACGAAGACCCCCAGTTCCTGCACTACGACGGCTACGCCCCGGGGGCGGACATCAGCCTCGAAGCCGGCATGTGCTTCACCATCGAGCCCATGATCAACGTCGGCGGCTACAAGACCAAGGTGCTGCGCGATGGCTGGACGGCCATTACCAAGGACCGCAGCCTGTCCGCCCAGTGGGAGCACACGCTGCTGGTCACCGACACCGGCGTTGACGTGCTGACCGCACGCAGCGACGAAGACTTCAGCTTTTTGACGCACTGATGCTACTTCACCATTACCGGTTTGAACCGGACACCATGCTGTTCGACCTCGAGCTGTTCCGCACCGAGCTTGCTGGCTCCCGCTCGCCCATCGCCCCGTTCAAGGCGGCGCTTGGCGACATCCAGACCCGTCTGGACGAACGCTTTCGCGCCGGCGCCGATATCCGTGATCTGGTGCGCGGTCGGGCGTGGTACCTGGATCAACTGCTGGTCATCGCCTGGCAGCAGCACGATTGGCCCGACGACGGCGTCGCCCTGGTCGCGGTTGGCGGCTATGGGCGCGGCGAGCTGCACCCGCACTCGGACATCGATTTACTGCTGCTGCTCGAGGACGATGACGACACGCCCTACCGCGAGCCGCTGACCGCCTTTATCACCTTCCTGTGGGATATCGGCCTGGAAATCGGCCACAGCGTGCGCTCACTCAACGACTGCGAGCGGGAAGCAGCCGCCGATGTTACGGTGATCACCAATCTGCTCGAGTCGCGCCTGATCGCCGGCCCGGAAGCGCTGCGTGAGCGCATGCGCGAGCGGCTCAACGCCGACCACGTATGGCCGGCGGACCGCTTCTTCGAGGCCAAGTGGCAGGAGCAGATCGCCCGCCACTACCGCTACAACAACTCCGAATACCACCTCGAGCCGAACCTCAAAAGCTCCCCCGGCGGGCTGCGCGACATCCAGATGATTGGCTGGGTCGCCAAGCGCCACTTCGGCACCGAGCAGTACACCGACATCGTCGCCAACGGCTTTATGAACGATGCCGAACTGCGCATTTTAAGCCAGGGCCAAGCCTTTTTATGGCAGGTCCGCTACGCCTTGCACATGCTCACCGACCGCGCCGAGGATCGCCTGCTGTTTGATCACCAGCGCACCATTGCGGAAATGTTTGGTTTTCGCGACACCCCCGAAGGCCTGGCCGTCGAACAGTTCATGAAGCGCTATTACCGGCACGTCACAGCGCTTGCCGGCCTCAACGACATGCTGCTCCAGCACTTCGACGAGGTCATCCTGCGCGGCAAGGAATCGCTGGAAACGGTCAAGCTCAACGAACGCTTTGAAACCAAGGGCGGCTATATTCAGGTGCGTTCGCGCAACCTGTTTCGCGAACAGCCGGCGGCCATGCTGGAACTGTTTTTACTGATGGCCAAGCACCCGGAAATAGAAGGCGTGCGGGCCGACACCATCCGCCTGATCCGCGACCACCGCCACCAGATCGACGACCAATACCGGGAAGACCCGCGCCACCAGCGCCTGTTCATGGCCATCATGCGCGCGCCGGGCAACGTGCCCCGCCAGCTGAGGCGTATGAACCGCTACGGCATACTGGGCAAATACCTGCCAGAGTTTGGCCGCGCCGTCGGGCTGATGCAGCATGACCTGTTTCATATCTACACCGTGGATGCCCATACTCTGCGGCTACTCAAGTTTCTGCACGGCTTCCGCAAGCCGGAGGCCAAGGACGACTTCCCGGTGGCCGCCACCCTGATGCAACAGCTGCCCAAGCTGGACCTGCTGTGGATAGCCGGGCTGTTTCACGATATCGGCAAGGGCCGCGGCGGCGACCATTCGATAATCGGCGCCCGCGACGTCGAACAGTTCTGCCAGCGCCATCATGTGCCCCAGCACGATACCAAGCTGGTCAGTTGGCTCGTCGAGCACCATCTACTGATGTCCATGACCGCCCAGAAGCGCGACATCAGCGACCCGGACGTGATCCGCGAATTCGCCACCGAGGTGCGTACCGAGACACGGCTGGATTATCTCTATGTATTGACCGTGGCCGATATCAACGCCACCAACCCGACCCTGTGGAACGGCTGGCGGGCATCGCTAATGCGCCAACTGCATGCCGAAACCAAGCGTGCCCTGCGCCGCGGCCTGAAAAACCCGCCCGACCGCGACGACTGGGTGCGCGAAACGCGCTCGGAAGCCCGTTCGCTGCTGCAGTCGATCGGCGTCGATGAAGCCAAAATTGATCAGCTGTGGGAATCCCTCGGCGAGGACTACTTCCTGCAGTACGCGCCCAGCGAAATCGTCTGGCAGACTCAGGGGATTCTTGCTCACCAGCCCTCCCAACTGCCACTGGTCCTGATCAGCGCGCCCACGGCCGACATGGCCGAAGGCGGCACAAAGGTGTTCATCCACACCCGCTCGGTGGACGACCTGTTCGCCGCCACCGCCGCCGCCATGGAGCAGTTGGGGCTGTCGATCCACGACGCGCGTATCGCCACCTCAAACAACGATTGGACGCTAAACACCTTCATAGTGCTCGACAATCAGGGCCAGCCAATTCGCGACCCGGTGCGCATTGAGGAAATGCGCCAGCATCTGGTGGAAGAACTGGACGACCCCGACGACTACCCCGATATCGTCACCCGGCATACGCCGCGCCAGCTCAAGCATTTCCGGGTTGCCACCGAGGTACTGATCGAGCAGGACCCGGCCAACGACCGCACGCTGCTGGAGCTCAGCGCCCCGGATAGGCCCGGGCTTCTGGCCCGCGTCGGGCGCATCTTCATGGAGCAGGATATTGCGCTCTCCGCGGCGAAAATCGCCACCCTGGGCGAACGCGTGGAAGACGTGTTCTTCATTACCACCAAAGCCGGCGAACCGCTGACCGACCCGGACCGTCAACAACAACTACGTGAACGCTTGATTGAGGTGCTGGGGGTTTGAGCCCACAGCGGGGCTTGCCTATAATCGTCGGCTACTTTCGCGACACGACGCCTACAACGACGCCGGCACGGCGTTCTGGATACTCATGAACCCTGAACTCGACGCCCTGCATCCGTATCCGTTCGAAAAGCTGGCGGCCCTCAAGGCGGACCTGACGCCGCCTGCGGCGCTTGCGCATATCCCGCTGACCATCGGCGAGCCGCAGCACGCGCCCTTCCCTGGCGCACTGGCCGCGCTGGTCGCCCACCAGGCCGAGATGGCGCGCTACCCGGCCACCAACGGCCTGCCCGCCCTGCGCGACACGATCGCCACCTGGGCCAGCCAGCGCTTCGCGCTTGCTGGGCTAGACGCCGAGCGCCAGGTACTGCCGGTCAACGGCACGCGGGAAGCCATTTTCGCCTTCGTTCAGGCAGCCCTCGATCGCACGCGCCCAGCGCACGTAGCGGTTCCTAACCCCTTCTACCAGATTTACGAAGGCGCCACGCTGCTGGCCGGGGGCGAGCCGCTCTACCTGGACTGCACCGCCGACAACGGCTTTCGCCCGGACGTTTCCGCCGTCAGCGCCGACACCTGGCGCAGCGTGCAGATCGTGTTCATCTGCTCGCCCGGCAACCCCACCGGCGCGGTCACGCCGCTTGCCGAATTCAAGCAGCTGATCGCGCTGGCCGATGAGCACGACTTCATCATCGCCTCCGACGAGTGTTACTCGGAGCTCTATCTGGATGAGGCATCGCCACCCCCGGGGCTCCTGCAGGCCTGCGCCGAGCTTGGCCGCCACGATTATCGCCGCTGCGTGGTGTTCCACTCGCTGTCCAAACGCTCCAACCTGCCGGGGCTGCGCTCAGGGTTTGTCGCCGGTGATGCAGACCTGCTCGCCCCGTTCAAGCGCTACCGCACCTATCATGGCTGCGCGATGTCATTGCCGCTGCAGCATGCGTCCATAGCGGCCTGGCAGGATGAAAGCCACGTGCGCGCCAACCGCGAGGCCTACCGCGAAAAGTTCAGCGCGGTCACCGAGGTGCTCGCCCCGGTAATGGACTTCCCCACGCCGGAAGCCAGCTTTTACCTGTGGCCCGCCGTGCCGGGCGGTGACGACATCGCCTTCACCCAGCGGCTGTTCGTTGAACAGCATGTCAGCGTGCTGCCCGGCAGCCTGATGGGCCGCCCGGGGCGCGACGGCGACAATCCCGGCAGCGGTCGGCTACGCTTAGCGCTAGTGGCGGAACTTGCCCCGACGCTGGAAGCCGCCGAGCGCCTGCGCCGGCTCGTTGAGCGCGGCTAACGCACGACCATGACGACACGACGCCATTGCCAGGAGGTCATCCATGCTTACGCTCTATATCATCAGCAACTGCGATACCTGCCGCAAAGCGCGTAAGGCGCTTGACGAAAAAGGCATCCCCTTCAAGACCTACGACCTGCGCAAGGACGGTCTTTCAGCACCGCTGCTAGAGCATATCCTGCACCGCGTCCCGTTGGTCAAGGCGATCAACAAGCAAAGCAAAACCTGGCGCGAGCTGTCGGATGAAGAAAAAGATTTTGATGCCAACTCGGGGCGCGAGCTGCTCTTGAAACACCCCACACTGTTAAAGCGCCCGCTTCTGGAAGTCGACGACGAGACCATCCTGGTCGGCTACAAAGATGGCGATTATGACAAACTTTAAGACGACACACTGACCTAAAGGAACGCAGTTATGCTGAGCTTTGCGCTTGGAATCGGCACTCAAAATACCCAGGGCGACTGGCTGGAAATTTACTACCCGGCACCGCTGATCAACCCGCCCGAGAGCCTGGTCAGTGCCGCCAAGGAAGTCCTTGACGCGCCCAGCGGTAACGCGGCGATCAGCTTCCTGCCGGAAGACTGCACGCGCCTGGCCAAAGCTCTTGAAACGGCCGGCCATGCCGACCAGGCGGAACTGGCGGAATCCTTTGCCGTCAGTCAGCGTCCGCTGGTTGCCATGTTCCTGGACACCAACCAGCCGCCGCAGACCGCTCCCGAGGTCTACCTCAAGCTGCACCTGCTCTCCCACCGTTTGGTGAAACCCCATGGGCTGGATCTGACCGGCATGTTCGGCCTGCTGCGCAACATCGCCTGGACCAACGAAGGCGCGATCGACATCGAAGAACTGCCCGCACGCCGCCTCAAAGCCCGCCTGGAAGGCCGTGCCCTGTCGGTGGACTGCGTGGATAAATTCCCCAAGATGACCGACTACGTGGTGCCTCACGGCATCCGCATCGGCGACACCGCCCGCGTGCGCCTGGGTGCCTACCTGGGCGAAGGCACCACGGTGATGCACGAAGGGTTCGTCAACTTCAATGCCGGCACCGAAGGCCCCGGCATGATCGAAGGGCGCATCTCCGCCGGCGTCATGGTGGGCAAGGGCTCCGACCTGGGTGGCGGCTGCTCGACCATGGGCACGCTGTCCGGCGGCGGCAACATGGTGATCAAGGTCGGCGAAGGCTGCCTGATCGGCGCCAACGCCGGAATCGGCATCCCACTGGGCGACCGCTGTACGGTGGAAGCCGGGCTATATATCACGGCAGGCTCGAAAGTCACGCTATTGGACGACCAGGGCCAGGAAGTCAACACCGTAGCTGCGCGCGAGCTGGCCGGCCAGGACGACCTGCTGCTGCGCCGCAACTCGCAGAACGGCCGCATCGAATGCCTGACCAATAAAAGCGCCATCGCGCTCAACGAGGCGCTGCATGCCCATAACTGAGCCGGAGGGGCTGTCGCCGACGCTGCAGCTGGCCTTTGACCTGCTGCGCCGCGCATCGGTCACGCCCGACGACGAAGGCTGCCAAGACCTGATGATCGAGCGCTTAAGGGCGCTCGATTTCCACATCGAGTCACTGCCGTTTGGCGATGTGAAAAACTTCTGGGCGGTGCGCGGCCATCACGGTCCGGTGCTGGCCTTTGCCGGGCATACCGACGTGGTCCCCAGCGGGCCTCACACCAACTGGGAGTTTCCGCCCTTTACGCCCTGCATCAACGACGACGGCATGCTGTGCGGTCGCGGCGCCTCGGATATGAAAGGCAGCCTGGCCGCCATGCTCACCGCCGTTGAGCGCTTCGTCGCCAGCCACCCCGACCACGACGGACGCATTGCGTTTTTGATCACCTCCGACGAAGAGGGCCCCGCCGTCGACGGCACCCGCGCGGTGGTCGAACACCTGCGCGAGCGCAACGAACGCCTCGACTACTGCATCGTCGGCGAGCCTTCCTCCACGGCACGGCTTGGCGATGCGATCAAAAATGGCCGGCGCGGCTCGCTGGGCGGCGTCCTTCACGTGAAAGGCGTGCAGGGCCACGTGGCGTACCCGCACCTGGCGCGCAACCCTATCCATCAGGTGATGCCCGCGCTCGACGCCCTGGTCAACGAGCACTGGGACGCAGGCAACGAGTTCTTCCCGGCGACCAGCTTTCAGGTGTCCAACGTGCGGGCGGGCACCGGGGCGACCAACGTCATCCCCGGCGAGGTGGAAGTGGTGTTCAACTTCCGCTACTCCACGGAAGTCACCCACGAAACCCTGAGGGAGCGCACCGAAGCGCTGCTGGATCACCACGGCCTCGAGTATCACATCGACTGGACGCTCAACGGCGAGCCATTCCTGACCGCCGAGGGCGAGCTGGTCGACGCTGCGATTCGCGGCGTCGAAGCCGTCACCGGCGAGCGACCGGCGCTCTCCACCAGCGGCGGCACCTCGGATGGTCGCTTCATTGCCACCCTGGGCGCCCAGGTGGTCGAACTGGGTCCGCTCAACGACACCATCCACAAGGTCGACGAACGCGTCCGCGCGAGCGACCTGGATGCGTTGAGCCGGATCTACGAAGCCACGCTGCAGGCATTGCTCACTTCCGACGAGGTCAGCGTATGATGGAGCGCTATCCGGATATCGAGATCTACCTGGCAAGCGTTGCCCACCCCGCGCTCAACGACTGGCTGGCGAAGGCGCTGAATGCCCCGCCGCTGACATCGGCGGGCAAAGGTAAATGGCGCACCCAAGGCAGCCACCAGGGGCACCGCGTGCCGGTATTGCTGGTCGAAAACGCCGCCGATGGGTTTGCCAGCCTATGGCTCGACAGCGGCCACTGCCCCTGGCATACCGACCAGGAAGCCGCCCAGTACGCGGCGGAAGCCCTGCAGACCGAAATTCGCTGTTCGCTTGGCGGCTGGCATCCAGGTGATGATCCCGACCGTTTCTGGCAGGTACTGCCCGACGGCCGCGAAGGCCCCATCGAATGGCCCGACTCGGGCCGCTAGGCCCTGAACGCATTTGACCCCGCCGAAGCGGGGTCAAATGTTGTGCGAAGCAGTCACAAGCGGAACTGATCGTTACTCGATAATGCTCACGTCGTCGGCCTGTAAACCACGCTCGTTTTTAATCACGTGATAACGCACGATCTGGCCTTCTGCCAGCATGCGCGGGCCGCGACCACGAATTGCCCGGAAATGGACAAACACATCGTCACCGTTATCCCGGGTAATGAAGCCGTAGCCTTTGTTGGTATTAAACCACTTCACTTCACCCTCTTCGCGACCGTCATTGGGGTCAATGATATCTTCATCGTCCGGCGCGTTGGGGGCGTGAGACTGACGCGGTGCCGGCTTGGCGCGAACCGCCACATCGGGCGACACCACCACGGGTGGCGCCAGCGCGGCCGTGGCTAACGTACCGATACACAGCACAATGAAACTACCGATGGCCACGGCGATGTAGATGCCGCCAGCCCCGGTCACGGCCAGCTCGGCAAGCCACTGCTCAGCCAGCGGTGCGTCGGTTAAATGAACAATCCCTGCCAGCAACAATGGCGTGGGGGCGGCAAGTAAGACACTGATCAAAATACAGCGAAACACAACTTTTGGGTTCATGGATAAAAAAAGCTCTCTTGTTGTATGGGTAACAGAAGAAGGACAATACCCAGTTCAGCCGGTCTTGACGACCCGATGCACCGAGCTACTACACAAGGTTGCAATGTTACCATGACATCTTCTTTATCGCCCGCCGAGCTCACTCAACAGCTTGAATCTTTAGAGAGCCGCCTGGCTTATCAAGAACATTGGCTCGATACCCTGGATCAAGCGGTCGCCCAGCAGGAACGTCGGCTAGCGACGCTGGAGCAACTGAGTGCGCTGATGCGCGAGCGGCTGCGCGAACAGCATCAAGCGCTCCAGGCCGGTGACGACACCGGCGGCAGTCGTCCAGAAGACGACATACCGCCCCACTACTAATTAATAATGTCATTACAACGGCACTCTACCGATTCACCACCTCGGCAGGGTTAACGCTGTTGAGACTAAACGCTTCGGCCACCGCCGCGTAGGTTACCTGGCCATCGTGGACATTGAGCCCCGGCAAGAAATGCGGGTTGTCGCGCAGCGCTTGCTGCCATCCCTTATCGGCCAGGTCGAGAACGAATGGCAGCGTAGCGTTGGTCAGCCCCAGGGTAGAGGTACGCGCAACGGCCCCCGGCATGTTGGCCACGCAGTAATGAACGATACCGTCGACAATATAGGTCGGCTCGGCGTGAGTGGTGGGCCTGCTGGTCTCGAAACAGCCGCCCTGGTCGATCGCCACGTCCACTAGAACGCTACCGGGCTGCATATCCGCTAGCATGACGCGGGTAATCAGTTTTGGCGCGGCTGCCCCTGGGATGAGCACCGCACCGATAATCATATCGGCCGTTTTGGCCGCTTCGTCTAACGCATCGGCGGTTGAGTAAACAGTCTTGATGCGGCCTTGATAGCGGTCATCCAGCACCTCCAACCGGGCGATGGATTTGTCCAGAATGGTGACTTCTGCCCCGAGCCCCAGCGCCATACGTGCGGCATTTTCGCCGACCACACCGCCACCGATCACGGTGACTTTCCCCGGAGCCACACCGGGCACACCCGGCAACAGCACGCCAGCACCGCCCTGAGCCTTCTCAAGACTATGTGCGCCCGCCTGCACGGCCATGCGCCCCGCTACGGTACTCATCGGCGCAAGCAGCGGCAGGCCACCTTTCGCATCGGTAATAGTCTCGTAGGCGATGCAGGTCGCGCCGCTTTTCATTAGGCCCTGAGTCAGCGTTTCTTCGGCGGCCAAATGCAGGTAGGTAAACAACGTATGCTGGGGTGTCAGCCGCGCGACTTCCTCGGCCTGAGGCTCTTTGACCTTTAGAATCAGCTCAGCGTTTTGCCACAGCAGCGCGACGTCCGCCTCGACGTGCGCTCCGGCAGCTTCGTAGTCGCGGTCATGAAACCCGGCACCTTCCCCCGCGCCCGCTTGAACCGTCACCTGGTGCCCACGCCCGGTTAATTCTCGCGCACCGGTGGGCGTCAAGGCCACCCGGTATTCATGGTTTTTGATCTCTTTAGGGACAGCGATGCGCATAGATAGCTCCTGATTGTTTCGCTAGCAAAGGGTCAGCGTTAAGGCTATTACAGCACAGCTTTTGCACGCCTCCACCCCTCGAAACACAAAACAAAAAAAACGCCGGTTAAGGCGTTTTTTAGGAGAAAAATCTAGCGAATACCGGCTTTAGGCAAAAAAATCATCGTTATTCATCAACCACCGCATCACCGTAAACACGCTGATACTCAGCCGGCAGACGCATAGGCCGCCCACTGGAAAGCGCGATGCAGGCAAAGCGGGTACGCGCCTTGAGCAAGGTTTTAGCGTCGTGTTTGCGTTGCAGCTGGAAGCGGCGGGTTAAGCTGAAGCGTCCGTCGCAGGCCACGATCCAGGTGGCCAGCGCGAGTTCATCCCCGGCGTAGGCAGGGGCCAAATAGTCCAGCTCGTGACGGTGCACCACCATGGCCCGGTCCAGCTCGCGGTAGCGCTCAATCGAGAGCCCTAGCGCTTCCGAGTGCGCCCAACTGATTTGCTCAACCCAGCGCAAATATTCGCTGTTGTTGACGTGCCGGTAGGCGTCGATGGCCTCATCCGTCACGTCTATATCCATCACAAAAGGCTCGGGTAGCGCCCATTCCATTGTTATGGCCCCTCTACCGGTTGCTGAAAGTACTACCTAGTCACGGAACACGCGCACGCCTAACGCCTTCAGGTACGACGTTTCCGGGATCGCCGGGTGTACCGGGTGGTCCGGCCCTTGATGGCCCTGGAAGATAACTTGACCATGGCGGTCCTGGTGACGCACCGCGCCGCGCACCACATCCACTAGGCGCTCGGGGGCCAGGTGCATCGAGCATGAGGCCGACATTAGCAAACCATCACGACCCAGCAGGCGCATGGCTTCACGGTTCAGACGATTGTAGGCACGTTCGCCGTTGGGGATATCCTTGCGCTTTTTGATAAACGCAGGCGGATCCAGAATTACCACGTCGAACTGTTCGCCGTCGGCTTTAAGCGCCGCCAAGGCCTCAAACGCATCGCCTTCACCAATAGCGACCTGTTCCTGGACACCGTTCAGTTCAGCATTGCGGGCCACCTGCTCAAGCGCCGGACCCGATGAGTCGACACACAGTACTTCAGAGGCACCGCTAACGGCCGCCTGGACGCCCCAGCCACCCACGTAGCTGAATACGTCCAATACTCGCTTACCGGCGACCTGCCCATTCAGCCAGGCACGATTAACCCGGTGATCGAAGAACCAGCCGGTCTTCTGGCCATCAAGTACCGGTACCACAAAGTGCACGCCATTCTCTTCCAACAGCACTTCGTCAGGCAGCACGCCTTTGACCACTTCCACCAGGGCATCCAGACCTTCCTGGCGACGGCCACCGGTGTCGTTGCGGAACACAATCGCGCTGGGCTTGATGACTTTTTCCAAGGCATCGACAATCTCTTCAGCTAACGACTGCATACCTGCGGTGTTCAACTGCACCACCACGACATCGCCGAAGCGGTCGACCACCAGACCCGGCAACAGGTCGCCTTCACCATGAATCAGGCGATAAAACGGCTGCTCAAACAATCGTTGACGCAAGGCAAGCGCCTGGTTGAAGCGGTGCACAAACAGCGAGCGATCCAGACGCATTTCGGGGTCACGTGACATCACCCGCGCTGCAATGAGCGAATGCGGGTTCACGTATGCGACCCCGATGGTCTTACCGTTAGACGCCTCGACCAGCGCGGCCTCACCCGCGGTAAAGTTCTTCAGCGGGGTTTCTTTAATATCGACTTCGTTGGAATAAATCCACAGATGGCCCGCTTTCAGGCGGCGGTCAGCGTTTTTATTCAGGCGCAGGCGTTGGGTCACAACAGTCTCCAAAACAGCGTAGGCTTTAAAAGCTCGGGCAAAACAGTAAATCGATGCGACGCCGTAATTAGCGTTGGCAGCCGGGGCAAAAGACGCTACTCCGCTGGCCGAGTGTGATGCGGCGAAGCTCCGCCCCGCAGCGCATACAGGGTTGGCCGTGTCGGCCATAAACATTCAAACGCTGGGCAAAATAGCCAGGCTCGCCCTGGCCGCTGACAAAATCGCGCAGCGTGGTGCCGCCCTGAATGATAGCAGCGGCCAGCACCTCCTTCACAGCGAGGGCTAGCTGTTCGTAGCGGGCCAGTGAGATGAGCCCCGCCGCACGACGGGGATCAATGCCCGCCATGAACAACGCTTCCGCGGCGTAAATGTTACCGGCGCCGACGACCACGCGGTTGTCCATCAAAAAAGGCTTCACCGCAACACGCTTATTGCGTGACATGCGATACAGCCAGCGACCGTTAAAGGTGTCATCCAGCGGCTCGGGACCCAAATGTGCCAAGCGCTTATCGGCACTGCCATCACCCTGCTGCCAATCGACAAAGCCAAACCGACGCGGGTCGTGGTAGCGCAGCACATAGCCACTTTGGGTGACCACATCCACATGGTCATGCTTTTTAGGCAAATCGCCTACCTGGGCTATGCGCAGGCTGCCGGACATGCCCAAATGCCACAGTAGCGTAGCCTTACCCTCGTCGGTAACGACCGGCATTTGTAGGTACTTGGCGCGACGCGTCAATCCACCCACGCGCGAGCCTACAAGCCGCTCTGCGAAGTCCTCCGGCACCGGCACGCGCAGGCTAGGTTGGCGAACCCGAACTTCGGTAATTTCCTGGCCTTCCAAGTAAGGCGCGATACCCTGCCGGGTGGTTTCAACTTCGGGCAACTCGGGCATGATGAGAGCCTTTGATGACGGTGTGGTGACGGACTTTCACCTCTGCTATGTCGCTCGCAGGCGCACAACACCCATTCATGCAAAAACCCGGCTTAGGGCCGGGTTTTTAACAGGCGCTCGCCTGCGGTGAAAGCCAGTTATCGCAAAAGCGATTACTTGATTTTGGCTTCCTTGTACATAACGTGCTTACGGACCACCGGGTCGTATTTCTTGAATTCGAACTTATCCGGGGTATTCCGCTTGTTTTTATCAGTGGTGTAAAAGTGGCCTGTACCGGCACTGGACACCAGCTTGATCTTATCGCGCATGGTTTAACTCTCCCAAAATTCTTAGCCAAATGACTATTTAGATGGCGTCGCCGCGCTTACGGATATCGGCCAGAACCGTCTCAATGCCTTTCTTGTCAATGATACGCATACCTTTAGAGGAAACGCGCAGCTTGACGAAGCGGCCTTCAGCTTCAACCCAAAAACGATGGGTGTGCAGGTTCGGCAAGAAACGACGACGTGTCTTACGCTGGGAGTGAGAAACGTTATTTCCGGTTACCGGACGCTTACCGGTAACCTGACATACTTTGGACATGAGAGCCTCCAACTGCTTGGCCAGGATTTAATTACCTGAGTGTTCAAAACTGTCGGGCAAACCGGAGCAGGGAGGGCGTCAACGCGGTTAACCGCCTAGCTATACCCAAATCCGTTATTCAACCCAAGTTCAAAGGTGGCACTTTATACCAGAGCACTAGCCATTCAGCAAGAAAAACCGTGACAAAAGGCCGAAAAACCGCCTTTTGATTCATGTTACTTAACATCGTCGCTGATTGGCCGGGTAGCGTGCTTACAGCCAGCCCCGCTCGGCAAATGACACCACGTCTCCGTCCCCCACCACGAAATGATCCAGCACCCGCACATCAAAGAGGGCGAGCGCTTCTTTCAAACGATCAGTGATTCGTCGATCAGCATCACTAGGCTCAGCAACACCCGAAGGATGGTTGTGGGCCAGGATAACAGCGCCAGCGTTGTGCGCTAAGGCACGCTTGGCAACTTCGCGGGGATAAACGGATGCGCTGTCTAGGGTACCGCGAAACAGGGATTCATAGCGAATAATTCGGTGCTGGGTATCCAAAAAAAGTACTGCGAATTCCTCATGGCCCAGATGGCGTAGTTGAGAACTCAAGTAGTGGCGCACCAGCGTGGGTGACGTCAGCGCTTCCCCGCGTGCCAACTGCGTGGCCAGATGGCGTCTGGAGAGTTCAAGCGTGGCCTGTAGCTGGGCGAACTTGGCGCTCCCCAGCCCACGCGCTTCACAAAAACGCGTCTGGTCGGCTTCCAGCAGCTGACGCAGCCCCCCAAAGCTTGCCAGCAGATCCCGCGCCAGATCGACCGCGGAGCGACCTTGAACTCCGACACGCAAAAAAATCGCCAGTAGCTCAGCGTCAGATAGCGCCTGAGCCCCCAAGTTTAATAGTTTTTCTCGTGGCCGCTCGCCTTCCGGCCAGTGGTTAATGCCCATCGCCGCCTCCCTGCGCGTTGCTTTGCCTTTCCCTATGCGTGGATGCAGCATGCCAAATTGTGCAGACGAATGGTATGGTAAGCGACCTAAAGAATGCTCAACGTGGGTGTTATGCCATGACGTCTGTGACTGCGACAACGACCGCTAACGCAAAGCGCGTGCTGCTGGGTATCAGCGCGGGCATCGCGGCGTATAAAAGCGCCCAGATCGTGCGCCTGCTAAAGCAAGCAGGCTGCGAAGTGCGCGTAGTAATGACCGATGGGGCTCAGGCGTTTATCACCCCGTTAACCTTACAGGCACTATCCGGCGAGCCCGTGCGCACCTCGCTGCTCGACCCTGACGCCGAAGCGGGCATGGGGCATATTGAGCTTGCCCGCTGGGCCGATGTTGTCCTGGTCGCTCCCGCCACCGCCGATCTCATTGCACGCCTGGTCCACGGCATGGCTGATGATCTGCTGACCACGCTTTGCCTGGCCTCGGAAGCCCCCAAGCTAATTGCCCCCGCCATGAACCAGGCTATGTGGCGTCACCCAGCCACCCAGCGCAACATAAAGCAAATAGCCGAGGATGGCTGGCAACTGATTGGACCCGCGGCGGGCGATCAGGCCTGCGGCGACGTTGGCCCAGGACGCATGAGCGAACCCGAAGTGATCGTTGACGCGCTATTGCGTCACTTTTTGCCCTCGCCCCGCGTGACACCGAGCGCCTCGGCGCCGCATGTGGTGATCACCGCGGGCCCGACCCGGGAAGCACTCGACCCGGTGCGCTATCTGTCCAATCACAGTTCGGGGAAAATGGGCTACGCGCTCGCCGCCGCCGCCTCTGCACAGGGTGCCAACGTCACACTGATCAGCGGACCGGTCGCGCTTGCAACGCCCGCTGGCGTAACGCGCATCGACGTTGAAACCGCCGAGCAGATGCACCAGGAGTCACTGCGCTTAGCCACTAAGGCGGCACTGTTTATCGGCTGTGCCGCCGTTGCTGACTATCGCGCGGCAAGTACCGCTGAACATAAGCTGAAAAAGACCCATGAGAGCGATACGCTAACGCTTACCTTGGTCAAAAACCCCGACATTATTGCCGATGTGGCCGCGCTTCCGCCCGAGACACGTCCTTTTGTGATCGGCTTTGCCGCCGAAACCCAGGACGTTGAACGTTACGCTACGGATAAACTCACGCGTAAAGGCCTTGATATGATCGTTGCCAACGACATTAGCCAACAAGGCCTCGGCTTTGGCAGCGACGATAACGCGGCGCTTCTGCTATGGCGTACACCTCAAGGTATCGAACGCCGGCCAGAAGCCCCACAGCCCAAAACACAGTTGGCAAATCGCGTCATCCAACAAGCCCTTATGTTATTGCCCACGTTTACTGGAGCCACCTCATGACTTCCCGCCCCCGCTTGCAATGCAAAGTGTTGGATGAACGACTGCGCGACTATTTGCCCCATTATGCGACCGATGGCTCAGCGGGCATGGACCTGCGCGCGCTGCTCGACGAGCCGCTTATCCTGAACCCAGGAGATACTCACCTCGTACGTACGGGCCTAGCCATCTATATTGAAGATCCTGGCCTTGCCGGTATGATTTTGCCTCGCTCCGGTTTGGGGCATAAGCATGGCATCGTACTGGGCAACTTGGTGGGTTTGATTGATGCCGACTACCAGGGAGAGTTAATGATTTCCGTATGGAATCGCGGACAAAGCGCCTTTACGCTCGCCCCGTTCGAGCGGTTGGCACAGTACGTGCTTGTTCCGGTGGTACAGGCTGAGCTTGATCTGGTCGATCAATTTAGCGATTCCACGCGCGGCAGCGGCGGCTTCGGCAGTACTGGCCGTCACTAATCGGTACTGGCTACTTTCGTAAGGATACCCCCATGACGACACCCACAATTCCCGCTTCGATTTTCCGGGCTTACGACATCCGCGGCATTGTCGATGACACCCTCACCGAAGACACGGTGGAATGGATAGGCCGTGCCATCGGCTCTGCGGCGGCTGCACGGGGTGAATCCACCGTTGTGGTGGCTCGCGACGGCCGGTTATCCGGCCCACGCTTACAGGGCGCATTAATGCGTGGTTTGAACGCGGCGGGGTGCGACGTGATCGATATCGGCATGGTACCCACCCCGGTGCTGTATTTCGCCACCCACATTCTCGACGGCACCCGCTCCGGGGTCATGGTCACCGGGAGCCACAATCCGCCCGATTATAACGGCTTTAAAATCGTGCTTGGTGGCGACACGCTCTCCGGCGACGCCATCACCGCCCTCTACGAGCGATTACAGTCAGGCGACCTTACCCAAGGGGAAGGCAGCATTCGTCAAGAAGACGTACGCGATGCCTACTTAACGCGCATCCTGGGCGACGTCAGTGTCAGCCGCCCGCTGAAGGCGGTTGTCGACTGCGGCAACGGCGTGGCGGGCGAGCTAGGCCCGCAGTTAATCGAGCGCTTGGGCGTGAATACGATACCGCTGTTTGACGAGATTGATGGCACCTTTCCCAATCACCACCCTGACCCCGGCAAGCCCGAAAACCTGCAAGACTTAATTCGTACGGTTCAAGACACGAAGGCGGACATCGGTCTCGCCTTTGACGGCGACGGCGACCGGCTTGGCGTGATTACTCCTCGCGGGCGGCTGATCTACCCGGACCATCTGTTGATGGCGTTTGCCACCGATATGCTGGGACGCAACCCCGGTGCCAAGGTGATTTTTGACGTTAAGTGTACCGGCAACCTGAATCAGGTGATCAGCGAGGCGGGCGGCGAGCCAGAAATGTGGCGCACGGGCCACTCGCTTATCAAGGCACGCATGAAGGAAACCGGCGCCCTGCTGGCCGGCGAAATGAGTGGGCATATTTTCTTCAAAGAACGCTGGTACGGCTTCGACGACGGTCTCTACGCGGCAGCTCGGCTGGTGGAGATTTTGGCCAACTACGCAGGCGACGCCGATGCGTACTTTGATAGCTTCCCGCAAGACATCGGCACACCGGAAATCAACATCACCGTCACCGACAGCAACAAATTCAACCTGGTAGATAAACTTGCTCGGGAAGGCGACTTCGGCGATGGTATCAAGACAACGCTGGACGGCATTCGGGTCGACTACCCGGACGGGTGGGGGCTTTGCCGTGCTTCAAACACCACGCCCGTGTTAGTACTGCGTTTTGAAGGAAAGAATGAAGCGGCCTTAACGCGCATTAAAGCGCAGTTTGCCAATGCACTGAAAAATGTCGACCCCGCTTTGACGCTACCCCAGGCTTGACCTGGGGCGCCATCGTGCGGTGGGACCGAGCCCATAAGAAGGCGCGGCCCAGCATGGGTTTCTCAGTGCGCTGAATGCCAATAAGTTTGCCACATCATTATCAAGGGACAACGTCATGAGTTCAGCCAGTCGCGACCCCCAGGTCGTTGTGGAGGTGCTTTCCGAAGCCCTCCCCTATATTCAGCAATTTTCCGGCAAAACCGTTGTAGTCAAATACGGCGGCAATGCGATGACGGAAACCACTCTGATCGACTCATTTGCCCGCAATATCGTGTTAATGAAAGAAGTGGGCATCAACCCTGTGGTCGTTCATGGCGGCGGCCCCCAGATTGGCGACTTGCTGGCCAAGCTCAATATTGAATCGCGCTTCGTCAACGGCATGCGGGTGACCGATTCGCAAACCATGGACGTGGTCGAGATGGTGCTCGGCGGGCTGGTCAACAAGAGCATCGTCAACCTGATCAACCAGAGTGGCGGCAAAGCGATTGGCCTGACCGGTAAAGACGGCGCGCAAATTCGCGCACGCCAGCTCAAGGTGGAGCATCAAAGCCCTGAAATGACCGCCCCGGAAATCATCGATATTGGCCATGTGGGCGAGGTCGAGTCGATCTCCACCGACCTGATTGAAATGCTAGCGGCGCGGGACTTTATTCCCGTGATTGCGCCGATTGGCGTGGACAGCGAAGGTAAAAGCTACAACATCAACGCGGACCTTGTGGCTGGCAAGATTGCCGAAGCCCTCAACGCCGAAAAGCTCATGCTGTTGACCAACGTGGCCGGCCTGATGAATGCCGAAAGCGAAGTGCTCACCGGCTTGACCACCGCTCAAGTTGACGCCCTGATTGCCGATGGCACTATTCATGGCGGTATGCTGCCCAAAATTCGCTGCGCGCTCGAGGCCGTAAAAGGCGGCGTTAACAGTGCCCACATTATCGATGGCCGTGTGCCCCATGCCGTGCTGTTGGAGATTTTCACCAACGCCGGGGTCGGCACGCTGATCACCGACACCCACTAACCGCGACGGAGAGCAACATCATGAGCGATGAACGCAAGCCTCGCCGCCGCGAGCAAATCCTTCAGGCCCTCGCCCTAATGCTTGAAGAAGACAGTGGCAAACGGATTACCACGGCGGCTCTCGCACGCCAGGTGGGTGTCTCAGAAGCGGCCCTCTACCGCCACTTCCCTAGCAAGGCACGTATGTTTGAAGGGCTGATCGATTTTATCGAGGAAAGCATTTTTGCGCGTATTAACCGCATCATGGAAGAGGTGCCCGACGCCACCAATCGCTGCCGTACGATTCTGTCGCTGGTGCTCGGCTTTGCCGAAAAGAACCCGGGGCTTGCCCGCGTTATGGGCGGCGACGTATTGACCGGCGAGACCGCCCGGCTGCGTCAGCGCATCCACCAGTTGTTTGAGCGACTGGAAACCCAGTTCAAGCAGATTCTCCGCGAGGCCGAACTACGCGAGGGCCTGCGCCCCACCATTCCGGCCTCCGCCGCTGCCAACTTGCTGGCGGCCCAGGCAGAGGGGCGTATTTCTCAGTATGTGCGCAGCGATTTCAAACGCTTGCCCACCGACTACTGGGACGACCAGTGGACACTACTATCGAGCCAATTACTGCGCGAAGCAGTGCAGCCAGCTTAACCTCTTAATCAGGCAAGAATAAGTGCGCCTGGTAGACACAAAAACGGCGCGCCTGCTATGGGCGCGCCGTTTTTATTGGCTACAACTTACTCGTTCAGGCCGCGATGGTATCGCCCATTTTCTGGCGCAATTTCTTCATCGCATTTTTCTCGAGCTGACGAATACGTTCGGCGCTAACGCCATAAACATCTGCCAGATCGTGCAGCGTGGCTTTGTTTTCCGCCAACCAACGGCGCTGCAAAATATCCCGAGAACGTTCGTCTAATCCTTCAAGTGCCAACTGCAGGCGGCGCGTTGAATCTTCCTCAAAATCGCTGTCTTCCAACTGCGTTGCCGGGTTGGAGGCCGCGTCGTCTAAAAAGTGCACCGGCGCTTGATAGGCACTGTCTTCGTCATCGCTAGGCGACGCGTCAAAGCCAGCATCGTAGGAGGAAAGACGCCCCTCCATATCACGCACAATGCCGGGTTTTACGTTAAGGTCTTTGGCAATGGCATCAACTTCATCATTATTGAGCCAGGCAAGCCGCTTTTTCGCACTGCGCAAGTTGAAGAACAACTTGCGCTGGGCCTTGGTGGTGGCAATTTTGACAATACGCCAATTGCGCAACACAAATTCATGGATCTCGGCTTTGATCCAGTGCACCGCAAATGAAACCAGACGAACGCCTTGATTTGGGTCGAAACGCTTGACGGCTTTCATCAAGCCAACATTACCTTCCTGAATTAAATCGGCTTGGGGCAGGCCATACCCTGAATAACTACGCGCGATGTGCACGACAAAACGCAGATGCGATAGCACCAAACGTCGCGCCGCCTCTAGATCGCCTTCATCGTACAGGCGGAACGCAAGCTCACGCTCTTCGTCGGCACTAAGAACCGCAATGCCGTTGACCGCTTTGATGTAGCCACCCAGGTCATTGCCTGGGGAAAGCTGCCCCACCGGTAGAAGACTAGTGCTCATGTGCAGGTGGTCTCCGTTGTAACCCTTACGTGGATTAATGTATCACTGTGACCTTGCCATATGGTCAAGGTTCCCTCGCCGTCGCCTGATGAGCAACGTGGGCCTTCAGCGTGGGCGAATACTGGCAAGATGCCGAGATACGGCAAGCCATGCGCCCAACCAGCCGAGTAGTGTACTGCAAGATAGCAAAATTGTGGAGCCTGTCACGTCCAATTGCGGCAGCGAAAAACTCGCCCCATAGCTTGCCGCCAAAGCGGCCACAGGTAGCGACAGCCAGTGGTTACCCAGCGATAGCAGCCCTAGGGCCAAAACACCGCCGCCAAAGCCATACCAGGCGCCACTATATAGAAAGGGACGCCTGACAAACGCATGGGTCGCGCCGATCAACATCACCACTTCGATTTCACGCCGCCGACTCTCCACTGATAGTCGGATGGTATTCCCCACCACCAGTAACACGCCGAGACCAAACAAGACGCCCAGAGCCAGCGCCACCCGTGTTCCCAACGCCGCCAAGTGGCGGAGGCGCTCAACCCACGCCAAATCGACCCGCACTTCATCGACACCGGGCATGTCTTCCAGGCGCTCGGCGAGCGTCTGCATGATGTCAGGATCAACGCTACTCGGGCGTACCACGACACTTCCCGGCAGCGGGTTATCTTCAAGCCCTGAGAGCGCATCTTCTACACCCAGCGACTGCTGAAAGTCGGCCATGCCCTGTTCAGCGCTAACAAACCGGGTGCTTTGCACGTCTTCATCCGCACTGACCGCCTGCTCGATGCGTTCGGCCTCGCCGGATTCAACGTCGACTTCAAGATACACGGTGAGCGTGGCGCTCTCGTCCAGCTCTGCATCCAGTAGCCGGGCACTGTCCAATGTCAGCCAAAGCGCCGCTGGCAGCACCAAGGCAATGGCAATCGCCAGCATCGTAAGCAAATTACCTACTGGGTAGCGGATCAGGCGCTGCAGGCTGTCGACCCCCATCGCCCGGTGGTGCCGTCCCCATGCCCGCAAGCGGCTAGACGTGCGCGGCTGTTGGGCTCGCGCTCCTCGCTGCACGGGGCGTGCAGCCTCTCGCGGGGCTGCACGGGCGCGCGTTGCCCGAGGGGCAGCGCCTTTCGGCCTAATAGTGGGTCGTTTCATTCGGCCCCCTCATCCGCCACTAGGCGGCCATCGCGCAAGCGTAAAATCCGATGTTGCAGTCGCGCGATCAACGCCAAATCGTGGCTGGCAACCATCACGGTAGTGCCAATCCGGTTAAAATCTTCAAACAGCGACATAATGTCGGCGGACAGCTGCGGATCCAGATTACCGGTGGGCTCGTCGGCAAGCAGTAAAGCGGGCTTATTGACCACCGCACGGGCGATACCCACGCGCTGCTGTTCACCGCCGGAAAGCTCAATGGGCAGCGCTTTTTCACGGTGCAGCAAGCCTACTTTATCGAGGGCGGCGCGGACACGTCGGGCGGACTCCCGGGGCTCGATACCCTGGATGTCCAACGGCAGCGACACGTTTTGAAACACGCTGCGATCGAACAGCAGTTGATGGTCCTGAAACACCACGCCAATTTGGCGCCGGTAAAACGGCACTTGGCTGGCATGCAACTGGGCAATATCGTGACCCGCTACCACCACGCGCCCACGGCTCGGCTTTTCCAGGCGCATAACCAAACGCAACAGCGAGCTTTTCCCCGCGCCTGAGTGCCCAGTGAGAAACACCATCTCACCTCTCGCCACACGAAAGTTCAGATGCGACAGCGCCTCAAAACGCCCTCCGTAGCGCTTACCCACATGCTCAAAGGCGATCATGGGTTGGCATCGTCTCCCTGACGGTCGAAAAGCGCGTTGACGAAGTCTTTCGACTCGAAGGGCCGCAGGTCATCCAGCCCTTCGCCAACACCTATGTAGCGAATCGGCGTATTAAGCTGCTTCGCTAACGCAAAAATAATCCCACCTTTGGCGGTGCCATCTAGCTTGGTGAGCGTGATACCGCTCACCGGGACTGCCTCGTTAAACGTGGTGGCCTGGGAGATAGCGTTTTGCCCTGTCCCGGCATCGAGCACCAGCATCACCTCATGGGGCGCGGTGTCATCGATCTTTTTCATTACGCGATGGACTTTTTTCAGCTCTTCCATCAGGTGGCCCTTATTATGCAAACGTCCGGCGGTATCGGCGATTAACACATCCACCCCGCGGGATTTGGCGGCGGCGACCGCGTCATAAATCACCGAGGCACTGTCAGCACCGGTGTGCTGGGCAATCACCGGCACGCTGTTGCGCTCACCCCAAACCTTCAACTGCTCCACAGCGGCGGCACGGAAGGTATCCCCTGCCGCCAGCATGACGCTTTTGCCTTCACGCTGAAAACGCTGGGTGAGCTTGCCGATCGTGGTGGTTTTGCCGACACCGTTGACGCCCACCACCAGAATCACGAAGGGGCCGTCGCTGGCCTTATCAAAGCTCAGCGGAACGGTGACGGGTTCAAGCATCGCCGCCAGTTCTTCCTGCAATCCACGGTAGAGCGCTTCGGGGTCATTTAGCTCTTTGCGCGATACACGGGCTTCCAGTCGCTCGATAATTTCGCTGGTCGCCTCAATTCCCACGTCAGCCATTAGCAGTTGGGTTTCGAGGTCTTCAAGCAGCTCGTCATCGATCTGCTTTTTACCCAGGAAAAGATCGGCGATGCCGTCAGTCAAATTAGCGCGGGTTTTGCCCAGGCCTGACGTGATACGCGCAAGCCACCCTTTTTTCTCGCCTTTATCGGCAACCGGCTTATCTTGCAGCGCCGGTTTTTCAACGAGCTCTGGCTCTGGCTCTGGCTCTGGCTCTGGCTCTGGCTCTGGCTCTGGCTCTGGCTCTGGCTCTGGCTCTGGCTCTGGCTCTGGCTCTGGCACAGGATCCGGTGCAGCCGAATGCTCGTCAACGCCGGCATCCTCGCGCTCGCCGCTTTGCGAGTCCGGCGCTTGCAAGGAGCCTTCATCGGTCTCCTGCTCCTTAGAAGCCTCGGCCTGCGACTCTTCGTCCTGCTGGGAATCCTGCTTTTGTTTACGCTTAAAAAAACCAAACATGGATGTCATCCGACTAATAAAGATAAAGAATGTGATTATCCTACCACCGCCAACCAAGACTTTGGATAAGTAGCCCGCTACAATCCGCGATATGACACGACAACGTTCCTCTCGCTCATCCGCTGCTCGACGATCGCCTGCCAAACCCATGGGCAAGCTGCGCATTATTGGCGGCGACTTTCGCCGTCGCCAGCTCCCGGTACTCGACAGCCCTGGCTTGCGCCCCACGCCCGACCGCGTGCGTGAAACACTGTTTAACTGGCTCGGCCAGACGCTTTACGGCAAAAAAGTGCTCGACCTGTTTGCCGGCACCGGCGCGCTGGGGGTTGAAGCACTCTCACGCGGGGCCGCACAGGTCGCCTTTATCGAGCGGGACACCCAGGTGGCCGCTCACATTACCCGTAACCTTGAGACGCTCCAAGCAAATCAGGGTCATGTCATCATTCGCGATGCACAGGTGTTTCTCGCCCAGCCTGCTCAACGCTTCGATGTCGTCTTTCTAGACCCACCGTTTCATCAGGCTCTGGTAGCCGACTGTTGTAGCGCACTGGAGACAGGCGGCTGGCTGGCAGAAGATGCGATGATTTACGTTGAAACCGAACGTGACTGGGACCCTCAAGTGCCAGCCCATTGGGCGCTGCATCGCGAGACCCAAGCAGGGGAAAGCACGGCAAGGCTTTATCGACGCCACGCTCCGTAATCAGCGCTTGCGGCATCGCATTGCGAGCGTTACGCTCGCCCGACTGTTTTTTAACCCGTTTTTTACAGGCAAGCATGTCGCTTGTTTTTATCTGGAGGTGGGCATGAGCCTAGAGTTATTCAATCAGCTTGAACAGCGCGTTACCGATACCGTCGAGGCGCTGGAAATGATGAAGCTGGAAAACGAGACGCTGCGCAATGAAAACACCCAGCTCAAGCAGGAGCACGAAGAGTGGGAGCGCCGCTTAAGCGCGCTGCTGACTAAATTTGATGACGACCCGGCTTAATTAGACCGCGACATCAGCAGCGCACTCTCGCGTCCGGCGGCGCCTTCAGCCGCCGGGTAGTAATCCCGCCGCATGCCGTCCTGTTGAAAGCCTGCGCCGGCGTAAAGCTTTCGCGCTGACGTATTGCTTTCACGCACCTCCAGCAGCACCCGCTCGCTTTGCCAATCGGCTGCCACCGCCAGCACAGCGCCGAGCAATTCACCGCCGATCCCTTCGCCACGCCTCTCAGGCAGCACGCCAATAGCCTGCAGTTCGGCATCGAAAGGCAAGCGTGCCAGCAGCGCATAACCGATCAGCTCGCCAGCCTGCCAGCATCCCATTACACAGGCCGCATCGTCGACCAATGCCTCTGTCAGCAGCGCTTGGCTTGCGCCGCTCTGGGTGCGCGCTTCGAGCGCCAGAAGTGACTGCACGTCAGTGCGGTAAAGCTCAGCGATCATCATGCGCTAACGAGGGTGCCTGCCAACCTTTCGCCAGGGCGTACAGCTCAGGCCAGAGAGCACGCTTGGCCGTGGGGCTTTCCAGTAAAGTGGTCAATGCTGGCGCTTGCCAGACCGGCAGGCCCAGGGTGCGGCTGTGATCGGCATCCACATCCAATACCTTCGACAGCGACTCGCTATCCGGGTCAGCGGCGTCGGCGCCCCACCACAGTATCTTTTCCAACTGCCAGTGCTGGCGACTGGCCGCGCCATTGATAAAGGCGGTGACGCCTTCACGGGCTTCTTCCAGCGGGTCGTCCGACGCAAAGGCATTGGCCATGGGCGGCCATTTGAACCGCGTGACCTCCGGCAGTGCGCCGTCGGCAAGCCCGGCCGCCTGACATATATTGGCGAGTAACCGCTGGGCGTCCGCGCTGAGGTCCCCGGCGTGCAGGCTTAGCCAGCGTCCACCGATACATACGCATGACACATGAAACGTCAGGGGCTTGGCGGGCGCTGCGTGAGACGACGTAGCAGGTGCCTCGTCAGGCGTTGACGTAGCAGGCGCTTCCACGGGTTTACCCGGAGCCTTCGCCCGATCGTCAAGCAGGGCGCGCACCGCCGAGGGTGACGCGGGCACGTCCTCAGCGACAGACGGCGCGTCGGCGGGCTTTGGCGGCGGTGATGGCGCATCATCCAAAAGCGCCTGTAAGCGCTCGCGCGGCGGCGTTGTCGCCGCTGGCGTATCATCCCACTCGCAGGCTTCGGTCGGGCGTGCGTTGGGCAGTTGATAGCGGGATGCCCAGGCAGTGATACCCATGGCCTCCAGGTAATGCCGGCGAACAACCTCTGGGGTCACTGCCCGCCCCCTCGACAGTTGGGCGAATCGGGGCGCTGACCGCCGCGGACTTCCCATTCATGGGGGGTGTACAAATGAAGGGCCAGCGCGTGCACCGGGCCCGACAGTTCATCGGCCAGCAGCGCATAGATCTTCTGGTGGCGCTTAACCGGCATCAGGCCATCAAAGCTATCGCTCACCAGGGTCACCTTGAAATGTGTTTCGGCGTTCTCGGGCACGTTGTGCATATGGCTTTCATTTTCTACCTGCAGCACGTCGGGCGCGAGCGCCGCTAACTTCTGCTCTATTTGTGCCTGCAGCGTCATGGAGGCTCTCCTTAGGTCGGAAACCCTTCCATTGTACGCGCTTACTGGCCGCCAGACGATGCCCGGCGCGCAACCAGCGCGCGCCGGGCCAGTGACACCCGCGAAAGGCTCGCCAGCAGCGCCAGCAGCGTGGTCGCGGCCCCCAGCCACAGCGTTATCTGCACGGGCGAACCCAGTGCCAGTGCAGCGCCCACCAGGGCGACCCCCACCGATTGCCCTACCGTGCGAGTGGTGCTCATCACCCCGGACACGTTGGCGCTGCGCTCTGGCGGCAGGCTACCCATCATTTCGCGGTTGTTAGGTGGTTGGAAGAGCCCAAAGCCAATACCGCACAGTGCCGTGCGCCATAAACTGCCCGCCACACCGGTTGATTCATCGACGAGCGCCAGGGCGATTAGTCCGATGATCAACAACACCAGGCCAGTACTGGACAGCACACTGGGGTTAATACGGTCGGCAAGCCGCCCGGCTAGCGGTCCGACGACCATAATGGCCAGTGGCCAGGGGGTGAACAGCCAAGCGGTTTCCAGCGGTGAAAAGCCCATCTGCTCCTGGTAGAAAAACGACAGCGCGACAAACGTCAGTCCCTGGCCAATAAACGCCAGCCCCGAGGCCGAAACCGCCAAGGTAAAGCGCTTTTCCGCGAACACGCTTAGCGGTAATAACGGATACGGTGCGCGCCGCTGACGGGCAATAAACAAGCCGCAGGCCGTCACCGCGAGCCCTCCCCAGCCAGCGCTTTGCCATACCGGTGCGGCGTGGCCTACGGCATCCATGGCCAAGAAGAAGCTTGCCAGCATCAACATGGAAAACAACGCACCCAGTACGTCAAAGCTACCCTGGCGTGGCGTTTCCCGGGGGAGCGCTCGGCTTGCTAGCCACAGCGAGCACACACCTAGCGGTACATTCAGCGCGAACAGCCAGGGCCAATCGGCAAACGAGAGAATCACGCCACTTAACGTAGGGCCTGCGGCATACCCACCGGCCACCACCAAGGCACTGAGCCCTAATGCACTACCCAGCAAGCGCGAGGGGAAAATCGCCCGATAAAGCGACGGCCCAATGGATAGCGTCGCGGCTGCTCCCAAGCCCTGTAAGGCGCGAAACACCAGCAGTGTTTCCAAGTTGCGCGACAGGGCCGCTCCCAGCGCGGCCATCACAAAGATTGCCACGCCAAACAGATATAGCCGCCGACGGGTTACCAGCTCACTAATACCGGCAAACACCAGCAAGAACGCAGCGCACACTACCTGAAACAAATTGGTGATCCACACCGACCGGGAAGCAGGTATATCAAGATCGGCCGCAATGGTGGGCAAGGCAAGGTTAATCATGGTGGTATCGACCACCGCCATCAGTGTACCCGTGACCAACGCCAAGACAGCCAACGCTCGCTCGCCCCCTGGTAGGCCATCGTCGCCGGGTCGGGTTTCAAACAGTCGCATGCGGGTGAGTTCCTAAACGGCCCCATTGAAACAGCGAAACCGGCAAAAGCCGGCTTCACGATACGCTTACGTCACATCGACAACGCGCTAGTCTTGCTCGTTATCCAGTAGCAGCGCATCATCGACGTCAGATATTTCAAGGGCCGTGTCATCATCAAGGTCGATAGCGAGGTAGCTATGCTCGATGCGTAAAAAGGTTTGAAACAGCGACCAATCAAGCTTCTCCGGCCACTGGCGTTCATCCTCTTCCCAGGCACGCAGCTCGGTCTCAAGAATTTCCACGTAGCGTTCGCGGACAAAGGTTTCAAGCGCTTCGGGTGTATCCATCTCTGGAATCAGATACACCGTGCTTTCATGTTCGACGTCGTCCAGGGTCAGGTCGTCGTCTCCCATGGTGGGTTCGAGCGCATTGATCCAGTCCACAAAGGGCTGGGTCGGCCTGACGCTCAGGGCAGAGCGATTTAGCAGTTTCATGGGATTCTCCTCGCCGTCGAAACGTGGTCATTATGGGCGCTAAATCGCGCCCTTACCAACTTTTAGTCCACTTCGGGACGCATCGCCGGGAACAGCAGTACGTCGCGAATCGAGGGGCTATCGGTAAACAGCATCACTAAACGGTCGATACCAATGCCCTCGCCCGCTGTTGGCGGCAGGCCATACTCCAGCGCACGCACGTAATCCGCGTCAAAGTACATAGCTTCCAGATCGCCGGCGTCTTTCTCGACGGCCTGCTCGCGGAAGCGCTCAGCCTGGTCTTCGGCATCGTTAAGCTCCGAGAAGCCATTGGCAATTTCACGCCCACCGACAAAGAACTCAAAGCGGTCGGTGACAAAGGGGTTGGCATCGTTGCGCCGCGCCAACGGGCTGACCTCAGCCGGGTACTCGGTGATGAAGGTGGGCTGGTCGAGCTTGTGCTCGGCGACTTCTTCAAAGATTTCGGTCTGGAGCTTCCCAAGCCCCCAGCTGTCCTTGACCTTGATGCCGCATTTTTCCGCCAACGCCCGCGCGGCGTCGAGGGAACCCAGATCGCTGTCGGCAATGCCGTCGCCGTGGTCGAGTATCGCCTGGCGCAGGGTCAGGCGGTTGAACGGCTGGCCGAAGTCGTAGCTGGCCCCCTGGTACGCAATCGTGGTGGTGCCCAACACTTCTTGTGCGGCCGTACGCAGCATCGCTTCGGTCATGTCCAGCAGGTCGCGGTAATCCGCGTAGGCCCAGTAGAACTCGACCATGGTGAACTCGGGGTTGTGCCGGGTGGACAGCCCTTCGTTGCGGAAATTGCGGTTGATTTCAAAGACTTTTTCAAAGCCGCCGACCACCAGGCGCTTAAGGTACAGCTCCGGGGCAATGCGCAGGTACATGTCGATATCCAGCGCATTATGATGGGTGATAAACGGACGCGCTGCCGCGCCGCCGGGGATCGGCTGCAGCATCGGCGTTTCGACTTCCATAAAACCGCGCGCCTCAAAGAAGCGGCGCATAGAGCTGATCACCGCCGCGCGAGTCTCGAACACCTTGCGCGACTGCGGGTTCATGATCAGATCGACATAGCGCTGGCGATAGCGGGCTTCCTGGTCGGTCAGTCCGTGAAACTTATCCGGTAGCGGGCGCAGGCTCTTGGTCAGCAACTGCGCCTCTTTCATCATCACGTACAGGTCACCCTTGCCGGACTTATGCACGGGCCCACAGGCAGCGACGATATCGCCAATATCCCAGCTTTTGATGTCGTCGAGCACGTCGGCGGGAAGGCCTTTCTTGTCGACGTAGAGCTGGATCTGGCCCGCCACATCCTGAATCACGATAAAGGGGCCACGCTGGCGCATCACACGCCCTGCCACCGAGGCGTGATGGTCCAGCGCCTCAAGCTCTGCCTTATCCTTTTCGCCCAGCGCATTGTGCAGCTCGACGGTTAAGCTATCGCGGCGGAAGTCATTGGGAAACGCACTCTTACCTTGCGCGGCAGCACTTTCGCGACGCGCAGCTAGCTTGGCACGTCGCTCAGCGATGAGGTGGTTTTCGTTATCTGCGGAAGACGCGTCTTGATGAGCCATCGGGCACCCTGTTAATGATCAAACCCTGAAAAGATTACAAACCTTGCTTGAGGCTGGCGACGATAAACTGGTCCAGATCGCCATCGAGCACTTTTTCACAGTTGCTCGACTGGACATTGGTGCGCAGATCTTTGATGCGCTGATCGTCGAGCACGTACGAACGAATTTGACTACCCCAACCAATATCGGCTTTGGAGTCTTCCGCCTGCTGCTTGGCCTCGTTACGCTTCTGCATCTCGTGCTCCCACAGCTTCGCCTTCAACTGCTTCATGGCGAAGTCGCGGTTGGCGTGCTGGCTGCGCTGGTTTTGACAGGCCACGACTATGCCGCTCGGCTCGTGGGTAATCCGCACCGCTGAATCGGTGGTGTTAACGTGCTGGCCACCTGCGCCGCTTGAGCGATAGGTATCCACGCGAAGGTCGGCAGGATTAATTTCCACCTCAAAGCTATCGTCGATTTCCGGCGATAAAAACACCGATGCAAAGGAGGTATGCCGACGACCACCCGAATCAAACGGGCTTTTGCGAACCAAGCGGTGCACGCCGGTTTCAGTGCGCAGCCAGCCGAAAGCGTAATCACCCTGAATATGTAGCGACGCCGATTTAATCCCGGCTACATCGCCTGCGGAAATTTCGATAATTTCTGCTTTGAAACCGTGACTTTCTGCCCAACGCAGGTACATGCGCAGCAGTATATTGGCCCAGTCCTGAGCTTCGGTACCGCCGGAGCCCGATTGGATGTCCAGGTAAGCGTTGTTCTCGTCCATTTCGCCGGAGAACATGCGCCGGAACTCGAGTTTTTCCAACGTCTTTTGCAGGCTGTCGAGTTCTTTGCGCACCTCGTCGACGGTACCTTCGTCGTCTTCCATTTCCGCCAACTCAAGCAAATCACGGCTATCGCCTACGCCCTGCTCAAGGTCATCAATAGTGGCCACGATGGTTTCAAGGGAGGCACGCTCTTTGCCGAGCTTCTGCGCATAGTCGGGATCGTTCCAGACATTGGGATCCTCAAGCTCGCGAGAGACTTCTTCTAGCCGATCTTTCTTCTCGGCGTAGTCAAAGATACCCCCTGAGGACGTCTGTCCGCTCAGACAGGTCCTTGATCTGGAGGTGAATCGGATTAGTTTCCAACATGGAGTGTTCTGGCCTTAGTCGGTAAAAATTTAGTTAGTAAGAATAAGGTTTAAAAGAAAGAAGCGCATTGTAACGAAATTGGCCTCCAACAACCATTGGCACCGTCGCTATCGAAATTCTGTATAGCTACATGTGTAATTTCTGATAGACACCTGATTTTGGGCGGTGCTAGTACTTAATTGTCAAACAATCGTATTAGGACAATTTTTTGAGGGAACAACATGACAAAAACTCACACTCTGGTGGGCGCTGCCATAATGGCGCTAGGCTTTGCAGCCCCTCTGCAAGCAGACACACTTCGCTTAGCCATTATGGGCGAACCCGCATCGCTTGATCCGCATAAAATTAGCGGCACCTGGGAAAACGATGTGGTGGGCGACCTTTTTGAAGGGCTTGTCACTGAAGCCGCCGATGGCTCGCGCATCCCCGGCGTTGCCAAATCCTGGGAAATCTCCGATGACGGCACGGTATACACCTTCAAACTGCGAGATGATGCCAAGTGGTCAGACGGTGAGCCCGTGACGGCTGAGGATTTTGTCTTCGCTTTTCAACGCATTCTATCGCCCGATACCGCCGCTGATTACGCCTATCTCCTGTATCCCATTAAAAACGCCGAAGCCGTCTATGCAGGCGACGCCGAGACAAGCGACCTGGGTGTCGAGGCGCTAGATGCTGCCACCCTGCAAATCACTCTCGAACGTTCAACGCCTTATTTTTTGGATCAGCTTTCCCACTATACCGCCTACCCGGTACCCAGCCATACGGTAGAGACGCACGGCGACGACTGGTCGCGTCCCGGCAACATGGTCTCCAACGGCGCGTTCCAGCTCGAGGAATGGCAGTCGCAAACGCGTATCAGCGCATCGCGCAACCCCCATTTTCACGACGTGGACAATGTGGCTCTTGAAGAAGTCGTCTATTTTCCTATCGAAGAACGTAATACCGCGCTGAACCGCTTCCGCGCCGACGAGATCGATATCGCTCGGGAGTTTCCCACCCAGCAGTACGACTGGCTGAAGGAGAACCTGCCCGAAGCCGTGCAGGTAGCACCCTACCTCGGCATTTATTACTACGCTTTCAATGCCCGCGACGGCCATGCAACCTCTGACCCGCGCGTCCGTGAAGCGCTTAGCCTGGCCGTTCGCCGCGAGGTCATCACCGATCAGATACTCGGCACCGGCGAAGTGCCTGCTTACAGTTTCGTTCCACCCGATGTCAGTCACTATGAAGCGCCCACCGCTGACTTCGCCGAACTCTCCCAGGATGAGCGAATGGCACGCGCCCAGGAATTGCTCCAAGAGGCAGGCTATGGCCCGGACAATCCGCTGGAGCTCATGCTGCGTTACAACACCAGCGAGGATCATCGCAAGGTCGCCATCGCCATTGCTGCCATGTGGAAGCCACTGGGCGTTGAGGTCGAGCTGTATAATTCGGAGGTCGCCGTTCACTACGCGGATATTCGCCAAGGCGATTTCGACGTTGCCCGGGCCGGGTGGATTGGTGACTACAACGACGCGCAAAATTTTTTAAGCCTGTTGGAAAGTGGCGTGTCGAATAACTATGGCGCCTATAGCTCGCCCGAATTTGATGAGCTAATGAGCGAAGCTGCCAATACCCAGGACCTGGATGAGCGAGCCGACATCATGGCCGAGGCAGAGACCCTGGCCTTGGAAGATAGCGCAACGCTGCCGCTCTATTACTATGTTTCGCGCAACCTTGTCAGCCCCGACCTGGCCGGCTGGGAAACGAATATCGAAGATATCCACCGCTCGCGCTGGATTGAATTCGACGAGTAATTCCCTTCATCGCGTCTTTATGTGACACGACTGACCGCCGTTAAATCCTCAGGCTTCGGCCTGAGGAGCGAGGCTCGATCATGCTTAGCTATACGTTTAAACGCTTACTCCATGCGATCCCGACGCTATGGATTGTCATTACCCTATCGTTCTTTTTAATGCACCTCGCCCCCGGCGGGCCTTTCGACGGCGAGCGTCAACTCCCGCCTGAAATCGAGGCCAACCTGATGGCTTCTTACGGCCTGGACAAACCCGTCTGGGAACAATACGTCACCTACATGGGAAACCTGCTGCAAGGCGATCTTGGCCCCTCCTTCAAATACAAGGATTTTTCGGTCACCGAACTCGTCGCCCAAGGCTTTCCTGTCAGCCTTGAGCTTGGTCTGTGGGCGATAGGCCTGGCACTTCTAGTGGGCATTCCCATGGGAGTGGTTGCCGCGCTTAAACGCAACTCCACCGTGGATTATATTGTGATGGGGTCGGCGCTGGCCGGTGTGGCCATTCCCAACTTTGTGGTTGCCCCACTATTGGCGCTGGTCTTCGGGGTCTTTCTGGCCTGGCTACCCGTCGGCGGTTGGGACGATGGCCATTGGCAAAATATGATCCTGCCCGTCGTAGCGCTTTCCATTCAGCAGATTGCATATATCGCTCGGATGATGCGCGCCAGCATGATCGAAGTACTGGGCAGCCATTTTGTCCGCACGGCACGTGCCAAAGGCCTCAGCGAGAGCGAAGTCATCTTCCGCCACGCCCTGCGTCCGGCCATGCTCCCGGTCATCTCCTACCTAGGGCCCGCCATTGCCGGGATTATTACCGGCTCGGTGGTCATTGAGCAGATTTTTGGAATACCCGGGATTGGCCGCTATTTCGTCCAGGCGGCGCTCAATCGCGATTATACCCTGGTGATGGGCACCGTCGTCTTTTACGGCGGTCTGATCGTGCTTCTCAACCTGATCGTCGATCTACTCTACTCGGCTCTGGATCCGCAAATTCGCTATGATAATGAATAATGCAACCTCGGCCCCGCCGGTCGCCAGCAACAGCCTGGGGCGTGAAGCGTGGCGTCGACTCCGTCAAAACAGTGCTGCAACCACCAGCCTAGTACTTCTCATCCTCATTACCCTGGCCTGTTTATTCGGCCCCTGGCTAACCCCCTGGGCACTTGATGAAGTGGACTGGAACGCCTTCCAGGCTCCACCCGATTTCGACAGCGGCCACTATGCGGGCACTGACGCCAATGGCCGGGACCTACTCACCCGGGTATTGCACGGGGGACAGATTTCACTCTCCGTCGCCTTGGTCGCCACCCTTGTTTCGCTGGTGATCGGCGTTCTTTACGGCGCGATTGCTGGCTACGTAGGCGGCCGGGTCGACAACCTGATGATGCGCTTTGTCGACATTATGTACTCGCTGCCCTTCATGTTCATGGTCATCCTGCTGATGGTCGTGTTCGGACGCAACATACTGCTGATCTACGCTGCCATTGGGGCCGTTGAATGGCTGGACATGTCGCGCATTGTGCGCGGACAGGTACTCGCCTTGAAGCGACGCGAGTTCGTCGAAGCCGCCCATGCACTGGGCGTAAGCAGTTTCAAGATCGTCACACGCCACCTGATCCCCAACGCCATTGGGCCAGTGATTATCTATGTCACCCTTACCGTTCCTAAGGTCATTTTGCTGGAAAGCTTCCTCTCCTTTCTGGGCCTCGGCGTTCAAGAGCCCCTGACCAGTTGGGGAGTACTGATTAGCGAAGGCAAAGACATGATGGAAACGGCACCCTGGATGCTGATAGTGCCCTCTGCATTTCTAGCCACCACGCTGCTGTGCCTTAACTTTTTGGGGGACGGTCTGCGTGACGCCCTTGATCCCAGGACGCGCTAGGACAATGCAAGGAGGCTGTATGCCAAAACCAATACTGGAATTCGACCGTCTGCGGGTCGACTTCGACCTTCCCAATGGCTCCGTCACGGCCGTCAAAGACGTTAGCTTTACCCTGCATCAGGGCGAAACGCTCGCGCTCGTCGGCGAGTCAGGCTCGGGCAAGTCGGTCACCTCGACCGCCGCGATGGGCCTGCTGCCTGAACTGGCGCGCGCCACCGGCACCATTCACTGGCATGGCGGGCCGGGCAATGAAAACCTGATTACCGTCAACCGCAAGCGCCTGCGGGCGATTCGTGGTAATGAGATCTCAATGATCTTCCAGGAACCGATGACCTCGCTCAATCCCATGCACCGCGTGGGTCAGCAAATTCGTGAAGTACTGCATAAACACACGCCCTTGCGGGGGAACAATGCTTATCTGCGGGTAGTAGAGCTACTCGAACAGGTAGGGATACCCGAGCCCAAGCGCCGCATCGATAGCTACCCCCACGAGCTTTCCGGCGGTCAGCGCCAGCGGGTAATGATTGCCATGGCGCTGGCCTGTGAACCTCAACTGCTGATTGCCGATGAGCCGACCACCGCCCTTGACGTCACGGTGCAAGCGCAGATACTCGCGCTGCTTAAAGACCTCCAGGCCCGTTATGGTATGGCGATTCTGTTTATCACTCACGATTTAGGGGTTGTTCGTCATTTAGCCGATAGCGTGTGCGTCATGCAACACGGCGAAATCGTCGAAGCAGGGGCCACCCAGACGTTGTTTAAAGCTCCTCAACACCCTTACACCCAGATGCTGATTAACGCCAACCCCAGTGGCCATAAGGCAGCCGTTCCCGACTCAGCGCCCGTTCTGCTTACTGCGCAACACATTGGCGTTCGTTTCCCGATCAAGAAACACCTGTTTGGCCCCAACCGCTATTTTGAAGCGGTGAAAAACATCGACCTCTCGCTGCGCAAAGGACAAACCCTAGGCATCGTGGGCGAATCGGGCTCAGGCAAAACCACCCTAGGCCGCGCGCTTCTTCGGCTGGTGAAAAGTCACGGCAAGGTACATTTCGATAACATCGACGTTGGCCAGCTTGACCGCGCGGGAATGCGGCCGCTGAGATCGCGTATGCAAGTGGTCTTTCAAGACCCTTTTGGCTCGCTTTCTCCACGCATGACCGTGGGCGAGATTATTGGCGAGGGGCTTCGCGTTCATCAGCCGCTACTCGGGCGCGCCGAACGCGACACCGAGGTTATCCAGGCCCTTGAAGAAGTCGCCCTGGACCCCGCCCACCGTCACCGCTACCCCCATGAGTTTTCCGGCGGCCAGCGGCAACGCATTGCCATCGCCCGAGCATTGGTCGTCAAGCCTGAGTTCCTACTGCTTGACGAACCCACCTCCGCCCTTGATCGTTCGGTACAAATGACCGTCATAAAGCTGTTACGCGATTTACAACAACGTCACGGATTGACCTACTTATTTATTAGTCATGACCTGGCCGTTGTTCGAGCACTGGCAGATGAGGTCATCGTGATGCGCCAGGGCGAAATCGTCGAGCAAAACGACACCCAATCACTGTTCAACGCCCCACGCCAAACCTATACCCGCGAACTGATGCGCGCGGCTTTCCTGGATAGCCCAGCGGCATAAGTGGCAGCCCAAACGTTAGCGCTCGTTTAATAAAAAACCCGGCCAAGGCCGGGTTTAGGTCGTTTTTGCTGACTAACGCGCTAGAAGCGATAGGTCATCTGAGCACCGAAGCCATGGGCTTCGTTTTTGTAGTCGGCGGAGTAATTAGCTCCTCCAACTGGTTGGTCACCTGTCGCCGGACTTGCTAGCAGATCACTGCGCTCCTGGCTAACGGAGGTGCCTCGCTCGGTCAGGTATGAGTAGGCCACATCGATGGTCAAGTCATCGGTTGGGCTCCAGCCTGCCCCCAGTGAGAAGATGCGGCGGTCGTCCGAAGGGATACGAACGCTTCGGTCGTTATCATTGCTCGGCGTATTGTCCAGCGTTACCCCCGCACGCAGGGCGAGCGTCGGCGTCAACTGATACTCACCACCCGTGGCAAAGGCCCAGGCGTTAGAGTAGTTTTGCTGCTCGTTGGTGATTTCGTTGCCCTGGCTACCGGTCACCGAAATCTCTTCAAACTGGCTCCAACGCACCCATGAGGCGCCGAACATCAGCTTCAAGCGATCGGTCATCTGCTGCGTCAGCGAGAAATTGACCGTTTCAGGCGTGGTCAAGTCCAGATTAGCTGAATCTGACTGCACTATATTGCCCATCGGATCGGTAGCGCTAAAGTCACCCTCCAGCTCGTAATCAACCTTTGAGCGATACGTTAAGCCTAAAGTCGTTTCAGGTGCTGGCTGATAGATAACACCTAAATTGTAACCCCACGCCTCATCATCGCCATCTACACGTGAGTCAATATCAGCATTTGGGTTATAAGTTTCTTCAGAGGGAAGCTGACGACGAAGTTCTCCATCCACTTGGTTGTAAGTAATCCCGGCACCCAACGACCACTGATCGTTGAAACGATAAGATACCGTGGGCTGAGCACTCATTACTGTGATTTCGGTATAGTTACCAAAGTAGCGGCCCTGGAAGTCATCTTCATAATCAGTCTTTGAACCAAAAGGCGCGTAAACACCGAAACCAAAGGCCAGCTTTTCATTGACCGGATGGGCATAAAACCCGTAGGGGATAGTAGAGCCAGGCACCATATCGCCATCGTTGCCGCCCGGAATACTGCCCGCAGGGACTTGATTGCCCGTAGGCGTTCCACCTTGAGCGACGCCTGCATCCACTGTGCGGCTAGCTTCCACATTAGAAAGCTCACTATCGACATTTAGATAGGTCGCACCTGCTGAAAATTGGGCTCGATCCAAAAACGACATACCCGCTGGGTTGCCGTACACAATGGTCGCGTCTTCCACGTTAGAGCTGCGGCCCGCATGCCCATACCCCTGGCCGCTCACGCTCTGCTCATTGATTTGATAACCACCCGCTTGGGCTTGGCTTGCGAAGGCGGCCGTGGCGACGGCAACTGCCAGAGTGAGCTTGTTAAATTTATTATGCATAGTGGGCCTCTTTTCCCAATGATCCGACGGGATGGTGACCATCCGTCATACTTTTTTTGTACACCTCAGTTTTGGCCTAAAAGCACGCTACGTTCAAGGGCAAACGAGCGTTTTATTTTAATTTTGTCTTATACATTAGTCGCACGACCGTTTTAAATCATTGTTTTAGGCTTTTTCGGGTATTTTCTGCCCACCCTTGACCTTTGTGTAACCCATAGGTTTTAAACTATCTGAACTATTACAGACAGCGAGCCAGGGAGCGCACAATGAAAGTTAGCGAGTTGGCAAAACGCGGCGGCGTGACCCCCGAAACGGTGCGCCATTACACCCGGGAGCAGCTACTTGCGCCCACACGACACCCAGATAACGGCTACCAGCTCTACTCCGCGACCGACCTTGAACGGCTGCAGTTTATTCAAAGGGCACGCAAGCTCGGATTCAGCGTGGCCGAGATTCGCGACATTCTCGCCCATGCCGACCAGGGCGACTCCCCCTGCCCGCTAGTACGCGACCTGCTGGCCAACCGGCTGCCGCAAATCCGCGCGCAGATCCAGGAGCTCGAGGCGCTTGCCCAACGTATGGAGCAAGCCTTAGAAAGCTGGCAACACATGCCCGACGGCACGCCGGACGGCCACAGCCTGTGTCGCTTGATCGAGAGCTTTCCTGAGAAGCAGGAGGCCAAATGAGCCAGCACACCCTGACGCGCACGGTGCCTGGCATGAGCTGCCAACGTTGCGTGACGCGCATGCGCGAGGCGATTCATCAGCAAGACAGCAAAGCAGGCGTGGTCGGCATGCCTGGGGAAAAGCGCCTGGAAGTGACGACCACAATGGACGACGCCACTCTCGACCAAGCACTTGAAAGCGTGGGCTACCCACCTGACAAGCGCTCCCACGACACCACCCCGCCTGAAGACAAACGCGACAAAGCAACTGGCTCGACGTCAGCGAAAAGCCCCTCCCAAGGCAGCCGAAAAAAGATCCGCCTGGCGATCAGCGGAATGACCTGCGCCAGCTGCGTGAAAAGCGTTCAGAAAGCCCTAGAGCGTACTGAAGGCGTTGAGACAGCAAGCGTTAATTTTGGCACGCATACCGCTCAAATTTTTGGCGATGCCGACCAGCACGCCTTAATAGCGGCTGTGGAATCGGTGGGCTACGGGGCCGAGCCGATTGTCGATATGCGCGAAGCGGAAAGAACGCGCGCCCAACAGGAAGCCCACGACTACACAAAACGCTTGAAAGGCAGCGCCTGGTCGCTGGCACTTGCCGTTCCGCTGATGCTCAGCATGTTCGTCTATCACCCACACCCGATGGGCACAGGGCGGCTATTCTGGCTGGTGGTCGGGCTTCTGACGCTGGCCATTCTGGTGTTCCCTGGCCGCCATTTTTTTGTCAACGCCTGGAAAAACCTCAGGCACCATCAAGCCAATATGGACACCCTGGTGGCCATGGGTACCGGCACCGCCTGGCTCTACTCGATGGTGGTCGTAGCCTTCGCTCCCTGGTTACCAGAGGTCGCCCACGGTATCTATTTTGAAGCCTCGGCCATGGTGATCGGCCTGATCCTGCTGGGTAACGCCATGGAACTTAAAGCGCGCGGACGCACCAGCGATGCGCTAAAGCGACTGCTGGACCTGCAAAGTCGCACCGCCCGGGTGATTCGCGACGGCGCAGAACATGAGGTAGATGTTGACGCCGTGCGCGAGGGCGACCACATCCGCGTGCGTCCCGGCGAGCGCTTACCGGTGGATGGTGAGGTCATCGAAGGCGCAAGCCACATCGATGAATCCATGCTCACCGGCGAACCCGAGCCCATCAAGAAGGGCCAGGGCGATGAGGTCAGCGCGGGCACGGTCAACGGCAAAGGTGGGCTGGTTTACCAAGCGACCCGCGTAGGGGCTGACACCCGCCTGGGGCAGATCACCGAACAGGTGGCCAGCGCGCAAAATTCGCGCCCGCCGATTGGCGAACTGGCCGATAAAGTCTCCAGCATTTTTGTCCCCTCGGTGATGATTATCGCCGTACTCACGGCCCTGGTATGGTTCAATGTCGGCGCCGAGCCGCGGGTCATTCACATGCTGGTGACAGCCACCACCGTACTGATTATCGCCTGCCCCTGCGCGCTGGGGCTGGCCACGCCGATTTCCACCATGATTGGCGTCGGCAAGGCCGCCGAACACGGCGTTCTGGTGAGAAACGGCGAGGCGCTGCAAACCGCCAGCAAGTTGACCACGCTGGTAGTGGACAAGACCGGTACGCTTACCGAAGGCAAGCCCCGGGTGACCGAGGCCGAGGTGCTGGGCGACGATACGTCCACGGCACTGGGCTATATCGCGGCGCTGGAGCGCGGCTCGGAGCACCCGCTTGCCGCGGCGCTGTTGGCCTATGCCGACGAACATGGCGCTGATCCTGCCGAGATCCGTGACTTCGACAGCGTCACTGGGGGCGGGGTGAAGGCACAAACCGCCGACGGACAGTCACTGTTGCTGGGCAACGCGCGCCTGATGGAAAACGCCGGTATCGACCTCTCAGTGAGCCAGGACGCCGCCCGGGCGCTTGAAGAGAAAGCCCGCACGCTGGTGTATTTTGCTCTAGGCGGGCGATTAAAAGCATTGTTTGGCATCAGCGACCCGCTGCGCGACGATGCCGCTGCCGCCGTTAAACGGCTGAAAGAAGACGGTTTGACCGTGATCATGCTGACCGGCGACAACCCCCACACGGCCGCCGCTATTGCCCGCCAAGTGGGCATTGACGATTACCGCGCCGGGCTGCTGCCCGAGGACAAACACGCCGATATCGAGCGGCGCCAAAAGGCAGGTGAAGTGGTGGGTATGGTCGGCGACGGGATTAACGACGCCCCGGCGCTGGCCCGCGCCCATGTGGGATTCGCAATTGGCCAGGGCACCGATGTGGCGATTGAAAGCGCGGGCATGACGCTGATGCGGGGGTCGCTGCATGGCGTGGCCGACGCCATCGAAATCAGCCGGGCCACGCTGCGCAACATCAAGCAAAACCTGATCGGCGCCTTTGGCTACAACGTGCTGTGCATTCCCATCGCCGCCGGGGTGCTCTACCCCCTCACCGGCACGCTGCTCTCGCCGATGATTGCGGGGGCGGCCATGTCGCTTTCCTCCATCACCGTGGTCAGCAACGCCAACCGCCTACGGTTGTGGAAAGCAAGCGACATCCCATCCAAAGGAGGCACATCATGAGCCTACTGGTCAATCTCGCCGGGCTCGGCCTGATCGCCGCCATTGTGTGGTGGTTCTGGCTGGCTTAGCCAAGGCCTAGCTGACGCCGATATAGCGGCCGGGCTTATGGTTCAGGGCGATGATTAAATTCAGGGTCAGCGCACCCAACACCGAGAAGCCCACTCGGTCGAGCGGTAGCTGGGTGAGCGCCACCAGCAGGATCAGCCCGTCGATACCCAGTTGCACATAGCCTGCACGCAGGCCGTGCTTCTCTTGGAGGTAAAGGGCCAGGATATTGATGCCGCCGAGGCTGGTGCGGTGGCGAAACAGCATCAGCATGCCGATGCCCATCAGAGCCCCGCCCATTAGCGCGGCATAGAGCGACGGCACGGCGGCAAACTCAACCCACCCCTGAGTCAGCTCCGAAAACAGCGACACCAGGCCAATCGCCGCGAAGGTACGCAGAGCAAAACTCCAGCCCATGCGCTTAATCGCTAAATAGTAAAACGGCAGGTTAATGGCAAAGAACCACACACCAAACCCCCAGCCTGTCATATAGTTCAGCAGTAGCGCCAAGCCTGCTGTGCTGCCGGTTAACAGCACCGCATGGGTATAAAAGGTTACCCCGAGCGCCACAAAAAACGTGCCCAGCAACATCGCCATGACATCCTCATAGGGCTTATGAGGGTCTGTGGGAAGATCTTCCATGCGCATGGCAGCGTCCTTACTTGAAGTATCAGGGGTATAAAGTGCTGCGTTTATAATGGATTGGCGTGCTCGACCATCAACTGCAACGATTCACGGCCGCGCCAGCGGTTGCGATTAAGCTTATAGGCGCAATGGAGCGTATCGCCAACGCTGAATGAGGGCAGCTCGCCAGGCGTCAGCGCACGAAACCAGATAGCTTTGCAGGTTACCGGCCCCATGGACAGCTCCATCATCAGGTGCGCGCCTTCCGCGCCGACGGGGCGCAGCGCTTCAACAATAAATCGCCCCTCAAATAGCGGTGGGTCAAACTCACGGCCATAGGGGCCCAAGGCATCAATATCCTCAAGCGTTGCCAAGCATAGCTGTGCGGTGGATAGTTCGCCGTCGGTCCAAAGGCGCGGATAGAGCACTCGCCCTTCCAACTGCTCGCCTACCGCCTGTAGAAAAGCCGCCTTAAAGACGCCTAGCTGCTCACGGGGCACGCCCACGCCTGCCGCCCCACCATGGCCGCCAAAGCGCGGCAGTGCCTCGGGGGCGAGCTCAAAGGTCCGCTGTAATGCGTCACGCAGATGCAGCCCGTCAATCGAACGGCCGGAGCCCGTCAGCATGTTGGGGGCCGCTGCCTGGGTAAGCACCAGGGCAGGACGCCCATAGGCCTGCACCAAGCGCGAGGCAACAATGCCCTGTACGCCGGGATGGCCATCCTCCAGTAGCACGACCACGGCAGGCTCTTCAGCTTCCAGGGCACTGGCCGCTAGATGGCGCGCCTCCTCCGTCATATCGGCTTCAATGGCTTTGCGCGACTGGTTATCCTGGTCGAGCACTTCCAACTGTCGATTGGCAACGCCGTCGTTCTCGGCCAGCATAAAGTGTAGCGCTGCGTAGGGGTCGTCCAGCCGCGACCGGGCGTTGATACGCGGCCCCATCTGAAACGCTAACGTCTCAGCGTTAAACGGCACGCTATCAGCGCCCAGGCGTGTGGCCATCGCCCGCCAGCAGGCAGCATCCATTCGGTTGATGAGCGTTAAGCCGTGATTGACCACCGCCCGGTTCGCAGGACTGCCCCCGAGCGAGACACAATCCGCTACCGTTCCCAACGCCACGTAGGAAAGCCAAGGCGAAAGCTTGGGCGTCGACTCCGACAGCGCGCCCCACTCGATCAGCACACCGCGAGCAAGTGACATGAGCAACCACGCCACCATGCAGCCGGCGATGGTTTTATCGGGGTAGTCGCAGTCGTTACGAGTTGGGTTAACGCAGGCGTAGGCGGAAGACGGCGGGCCTTCCATCGGCAATGCGTGGTGGTCACTGACCACCACATCAATGCCCGCAGCTTTTAAGCGCGCGATACGCGGCTCGTCGCTGCTGCCACAGTCGGCGGTAATCACCAGGGTGGGAAACGGCTTAAGCGCCAGCGCGCGTTCCACCAGTGGCAAGCTGATGCCGTAGCCGTCGTGAATGCGGTGGCCAATCAGGCTGTGCAGTTTATATTCCGGCACGCCAAATAGCTCCACCAACGTCCGGCGGATGACCACGTGGGAGGTGATGCCGTCCACGTCGTAATCGGTCAAAATGCCGATCGACTCGCCCTCAGACACTGCCTGGGCAATTCGCTCGGCGGCGCGCTGACCGTCAGTTAGCTTTTGCGGATGCGCCAGATAGCGCAGGCTTGGCGTTACCAGCGGTGCCAACTCGCCTTGATAGCCAGACAGCCGGGAGGCCAGCAGGCGCGCCTGAAGCTCATTTAAACCTTCCGCCTGGGCGCGCGCATAAACGGCCTCGTCGAGTGGACGAGGTTCCAGCCGGGGCTGGCTTGCGTGTTGTAGCATCGTCGCACGCGCGGTCTGTTGGGGCACATCTGTCACGTCGGACATACGCCCTAGCGCCGGTTGTCAGCGACGAACTGCTGCACCGCACTCAGTTCGGCGGGCAGCACCGTATAGCGCTCTTCACGCTCCAGCAGGTCGTCCATATGGGTCGGCAACGGCACTCCCTGGAACCCGGCCTTCACCACCGCTTCGGCAAACTTGGCGGGGTGAGCCGTGGCTAGCGTAATCACCGGTGTGGTTTGGTCGGCCCGGGCACGCTCGGCGGCGCGATAGCCAGTGGCCGTGTGCGGGTCGAGCATTTCCCCGGTGCGGTGGTGGGCTTCACGGATGACTTCCAGAATCGTCGCGTCGTCCACGCTGTAGCTTGCAAACTTTTCACGCAGTTTGGCAAGCGGCGCATCGGCCAGCGCCGTTGGCTCTTGTTGGAAGCGCTCCAGCAACGCCGCCACGGCCGCACCGTCTTGATCGTAGGCATCAAACAGCAGACGCTCGAAGTTCGACGACACCACGATGTCCATAGACGGCGCGAGCGTCGCCGCCAGCTCTTTCTTGGAGAAATCGTTGGCGGCAAGCGTGCGGTGCAAAATATCGTTGGCGTTAGTGGCAATAATGAACTGCTTGACCGGCAAACCCATTTTATACGCCATATAGCCCGCAAACACGTTTCCGAAGTTTGCTGACGGTACGCAGAAGCTTACCTCGCGATGCGGCGCGCCTAGCGCAACACCTGAGGCGATGTAGTAAACGATCTGCGCCATAATGCGCGCCCAGTTGATCGAGTTCACCGCCACCAGCCGCGTGCCTTTCAAGAAGTCTTGATTGGCGAAGCTCGCCTTGACCATCGCCTGGGCATCGTCAAAATTGCCTTCAATAGCAATGTTAAACACGTTGTTCGCCAGCACCGAGGTCATTTGCCGGCGCTGTACTTCCGAGACCCGGTTGTGCGGGTGCAGGATAAAGATATCCAGGTTGTCGCAGTGGCGACAGCCCTCGATGGCCGCTGAGCCGGTATCGCCGGAGGTCGCGCCCATGATCACCGCGCGCTCCCCGCGCTTTTTCAGGAAGTGATCGAGCAAGCGGCCTAACAGCTGGAGTGCGACATCCTTGAACGCCAAGGTGGGGCCGTGGAACTGCTCGAGCAGAAAATGGTTGGCATCCAGCTGCTTGAGCGGTAGCACTGCGTCGTGATTAAACGTCGCGTAGGCCTCCGTGACGATTTGATGGAAAGTGTCGTCGTCGATCTCACCGTTCACAAACGGCTTCATGACACGAAAGGCAATCTCCGCGTAGGAGAGCCCGGCCATGCTGGCCAGGTCTTCCTGCGAGAACGACGGCAGCGTTTCCGGCACGTAAAGCCCGCCGTCGCTGGCCATACCGGTCAACACTACCTCTTCAAAGGAGAGCGCGGGTGCTTGCCCGCGCGTGCTGATATAGCGCATGTGGTGAGTTACTCCCCTTCGTCCAGGCTTTCCACGCGAATGCGCGTTACTGGGCCTGCGATATCCGCCATGGCTTCGATTTCACGGATGGCTTCGTTCATCTGCTTCTCTTTGGTGCGGTGAGTCAGCAGAATAATCGGCACCAATTCGCCTTCGGTGGCCTCTTTCTGGATCAGCGCTTCGATAGAGATGCCCTGCTCGGCCAGGATAGTCGCCACCCGTGCCAGTACCCCGGGGCGGTCTACTGCCAACAGACGCAGATAATAAGCGGTAATAATATCTTCCATCGGCATGATGGGCAGTTGACTGACATCTTCGTCGATGCCGCTAAACGCCAGGTAGGGAACCCGGTAATGGTGGTCGGTGGAGATATCCCGCGCCACATCGAGTAGGTCGGCGACCACGGCCGAGGCCGTCGGCTCTGCGCCTGCGCCTGCGCCGTAGTAAAGCGTCGGCCCAACGGCGTCGCCCATCACCGCGATGGCATTCTTTACGCCATGAACGTTGGCCAGCAGGCGCTCTTTGGGGATCAGCGTGGGGTGAACCCGCAACTCAAGGCCATTCTCAGTGCGCTTGGAGATTCCCAGGTGCTTGATGACATAGCCCAGGTTATCGGCCTGCTCAACGTCTTCGGCGGTAATCCGCGAAATGCCCTCAGTGAAGGCTTTCTCGAACTGCAGGGGCACGCCATAGGCAATTGAGGCCAGAATAGTCAGCTTATGGGCGGCATCGATACCTTCAACGTCAAAGGTCGGGTCGGATTCGGCGTAGCCCAGCGCCTGAGCTTCTGCGAGCACGTCTTCAAAGGCGCGGCCTTCATCGCGCATATGGGTAAGGATATAGTTGCCGGTGCCGTTGATGATGCCCGCCACCCACTCGATACGGTTGGCTCCAAGGCCCTCGCGCAGCGACTTGATCACCGGAATACCACCGGCGACGGCGGCTTCAAACGCCACGATCACGCCTTTTTCGTGGGCCGCCTTGAAGATTTCGTTGCCGTGAACGGCGATCAGCGCTTTATTGGCCGTGACCACGTGCTTGCCGTTTTCAATCGCGGTAAGTACCAGTTCGCGGGCAATGTCGTAACCACCAATCAGTTCAACCAAGACATCCACATTAGGGTTAGTGGCCACTTCAAATACATCCGATGTGGCATTAATACCGGTAATGTCGCAATCGGGGTGAATACTGCGGTGGGCCACCTGCTCAATCACAATCGGGCGGCCTGCACGACGTGCAATATCGTCAGCGTTGCGCGTCAGCACGTTGAACGTACCGCCACCGACGGTACCCAGCCCACAAATGCCTACTCTTACCGGTTTCAAAATACTTCCCCTTTTATGTTGTGCACCCGTCGGTGCAGTGTCTCAGCGTGATGTTATTGGATCAATTAGCTTAGTCGTCATCCAGTTCCAGCATTTCCATCATGCGATCCGGCGGCACAAAGCCCGGCACCATTTGCCCATCGGGCAGAATAATGGCCGGCGTTCCTTCTACGCCAAGTGCGCGGCCCATCTCGTACTGCTCCGCCACTGGATTATCACAGCTGGCCGAGTTGGACAGAGTTTCGCCTTTCTTGGCCCGCGACATGGCTTCGCTGGGGTTATCGGCACACCAGACCTGCTGGAGCGTTCTCCCCGCGTTGGCGTTTACGCCACTACGTGGGAATGCCAAATAGTGTACTGCGATGCCACGTTCGTTGAGCTCCGGAACGGTCTCGTGCAAGCGTACGCAGTAAGGGCAGCTTGGGTCGGTAAATACCACGACCGTTGCTTTGGGCGTTTCTTCACCACGAAATACCACCCGATCACTTTCCGGTATTGCCGCAATGGCCTCAGCGCGTTCCTGATTGCGCGACTGCTCGGTCAGGTTGACTAACCCACTATCGGCGTTTTCATACAGATCGCCGACCAAAAAATGACTGCCGTCGGCATTGGAGTAAAACGTTTCGCCATTTTCCAGCCGAACATGATAAATGCCTTCCATCGGCGTTTCACGCACCTCGTCGACCGGCATTTCCTCACCGTTAACCCGCAACGAGTCTCGGAGCTCATCGGTGACGCTATCCGCCTGCACTGCCATGGGCAACAACGCACCGGCCAGTAGCCAGCCCATCAGCATACGCGGCTTGCTCAGTGACGTCGTTTTTTCTATACCTCGGCGCATCATTCATTCAACCTCTTGGGTGATGTTCGGCATGTAGACTCTCCAGGCGGGCCTGGGCCACATGCGTGTAAATTTGCGTGGTGGATAGATCACTGTGACCTAACAACAGCTGTACGACTCGTAAATTCGCCCCATGATTCAATAAATGCGTCGCAAACGCATGGCGAAGCGTATGTGGCGACAGTGGGCGCGTTATGCCTGCCGTGATGGCGTGGGCCTTAACGCGGTGCCAAAAGGTTTGTCGCGTCATCGATTTATCGCCCCGCCCTGGAAACAAGGCCGGCCGAGTTGGGTCCTGCATCAACATCGGCCGAGCTGTCTTCATATAGTGGGCCAGCCAATCGACAGCTTCCTCGCCCATCGGCACCAGGCGATCCTTGTCGCCTTTACCACGCACCCGGACCACGCCCTGGCGCAAATTAACCGCGTCTCCGGTAAGCCCCACCAGTTCGGATACCCGTAACCCGCAGGCGTAGAGCAGTTCTAGCATTGTACGATCGCGCACCCCAAGTGGAGTATCCAGCGATGGGGCCTGAAGCAATCGCTCCACCTCGTCTTCTTCCAGCGTGTTGGGCAAGCCTGGCTGCACACGCGGCAGTCGCACATCAGCGAGCGGGTCACTGGCGACATGCCCCTGCATTCGTGCCCAGCGGTAAAAACTGCGCAGGCTCGACAACAACCGGGCATTGCTACGTACCTGATAGCCTGCTTCACGGCGGCTCGTAAACCATGCATCCAGCCGAGCGGGCGAAGGCGATAACAATGACTCGCCCTGTTCTTCCAGGTGCTGCTGCCAGGCGTTCAAGTCGCGTCGATAAGCCGCTAGCGTATGCTCACTGGCCCCACGCTCCAGCCACAGGGCATCCAAAAAAGCATCAATGACACGCATACGCAAGCCGCCCGTTAGGATTCACCATCTGATAGATAAACAAAACCCCGCCCCGCAGAGCGGTGACGGGGTTTCGCTACCCAGGCGCAAGCGCCTGTGGAAAGGCTCGCCTTAGGCCAGCTTTTCCTTGATACGCGCCGATTTACCGCTACGCTCGCGCAGGTAGTAGAGCTTAGCTTGACGCACGTCACCGCGACGCTTGACTTCGATAGAGTCAACCAGTGGGCTGTAAGTCTGGAAGGTACGCTCAACGCCTACACCGTGAGAAATTTTACGTACGGTGAATGCGGAGTTCAGGCCACGATTACGCTTACCGATGACAACACCTTCAAACGCCTGCAAACGCTCGCGGCTGCCTTCCTTAACTTTTACCTGAACGACAATGGTGTCGCCCGGTGCAAAGCTCGGCACCTCTTTGGACATTTGCTCGCTTTCGAGCGCCTGGATCACTTTGTTTTTACTGCTCATCATCATGCTCCTAAATAACGTGGTGGCGAAACCGCTCAGTTATGGAAGGCGGTCGCCGTGATCCCGGCACTCAAAACGAGCGGCGCGGGAGTCGTTATGGGTGACACAGGTGCGAAGGCTAGCTATCTATACATTGGCTAACTACCCGATCCGCCCTGCACCGCCGCTCTGGCCTACTTAGTTTTCGTGGACAGAGCGTATTCCTCGATAAACTCATTCAGCAGCTGTTGCTGCTCGGCCTTTAGCGTGCGCCCTGCCAATAAGTCCGGGCGACGCTGCCAAGTACGGCCCAACGATTGCTTCAACCGCCAGCGCTTGATAGCAGCATGGTTACCGCTAAGCAGCACATCCGGCACCTGGCGCCCGTCGATAACCTCAGGACGGGTGTAGTGCGGGCAGTCTAACAAACCGTCGTTAAACGAGTCTTCGATGGCGGAGTCCTGATGCCCTAATACCCCGGGAACCAGCCTTGCCGCCGCGTCAATCAACACCATAGCTGGCAGCTCACCGCCGCTTAGCACATAGTCGCCAATTGACCATTCTTCATCGATGTCACTTTCCACCACCCGCTCATCAATGCCTTCATAACGCCCCGCTACCACCACTAGAGGGCCTTTAGAAGCCAGTGATTTCACGCCCTGTTGATCCAGCTTGCGCCCTTGGGGCGACAAATAGATCACCGTAGGCGTTTGGCCGGTCGCGTCATGTGCCTGCTGTCGGGCATCATGAATCGCAGCGCGCAGCGTGTCGACCTTCATCAACATGCCGGGGCCACCGCCATAAGGGCGGTCGTCTACGCTGCGATGGCGGTCGGTGGCGTAATCGCGAGGATTCCAGAACGCCAGTGCAATGCGCCGTTTTTCAATCGCTCGACCCACCACCCCTTGCTGGGTAAGGGCATCGAACATCTCTGGAAACAGCGATACCACACCAATCCACATCGCGGGGTGGGCGCTTTCGCTTCCACTATCCGGCACGTCTTCACCGTTCAAAATTCAGGGTCCCAGTCAACGACCATACGGCCATCTTCAAGGCTGATTTCAACAATGACGTCGTCCGGCAGAAACGGCAGCAGTCGCTCGCGCTTGTCGATCGACTCGACATCGCCATGCACCACCATGACATCGTTGGCGCCGGTTTCGAACAGGTAACTGACCCGCCCTAACCGTTCGCCGGCCTGAGTGAATACCGTCAGGCCTTCAAGCTCATACCAATAGTACTCATCGTCGGAAAGCTCAGGAAGGGCAGCTTTGGGCATTAGTATGTCCGCTTGGGCCAATGCTTCAGCCGCACTACGGTCATCAACCCCTTTAAGCTGTACCACAAGGCCTTTACCTTGCCGACGGCCCTGAACAATGGCCATTTGCGTCAGGCTTTCACCTTGGCGCACCCACCATTCGGGGTATTCCAGAATGCTGTCCATGGGGCTGGTATAGGAATATACCTTCAGCCAGCCTTTCACCCCGTGAGGGCTTGTCAGCTTGCCTAGCACCACGTGTGTGTCGTCAGTTTGGCTTGTTTCAAAACGCGTCATCGACGACCCCAACGTACAACAGCACTTGCCACATCGCGTTCAGGCTTAGGCCTGTTTACGCGCTTCTTTTACCAGCTCAGCAACGCGACCCGACAGCTGGGCACCCTGGCTCTGCCAGTGTACGACGCGGTCCAGATCAACGCGCAGACGCTCTTCCTGACCACGGGCAACCGGGTTGAAGAAACCGATACGCTCAATGAAACGACCATCGCGGGCGTTGCGTGAGTCGGTCACGGTCAGGTGGTAAAAGGGACGCTTTTTGGCGCCACCACGTGCCAAACGAATGGTAACCATACGATAACTATCCTTCGGTTGAGGTTACGAGAGTGGGGTTAGCGGTTTCGCTACCGGAGACACTCTTCATACTATATAAAGGCCTCCATGCTAGGCATTTGACGCTTTGAAGCCAACACCCACGCACGAAGAGGCCGCATTCTACGCAAATGCGCGCGGCTTGGAAAGCCTGGCCGCCAGAAAACTGTCAGGCCGTCAAGCTCGCCAAACGTCGGCGATGCCGTTCAGCGCCAGGGCATGCCACCGGGGCCGCCCATGCCACCCATACCGCCTGGGCCACCCGGGCCGCCGGGACCACCACCGCCGCCCATCATACCGGACATGCCGCGCATCATTTTTTGCATACCGCCTTTCTTACCGGCTTTCTTCATCATTTTTTGCATCTGCTTATGCTGCTTGAGCAGACGATTGAGGTCCGGCACTTGTAAGCCAGCGCCAGCAGCAATACGCCGCTTGCGCGAACCGTTGATGATCTCGGGCTTATGGCGTTCTTTGGGGGTCATGGAGTTGATCAGCGCTTCGAGCTTGCCGAGTTCTTTCTCTGGACCAGGTCCTTGGGCCATATCTGCCATTTGGCCCATCCCCGGCAGCTTACCGAGCAGGCCTCCCATGCCACCCATTTTCTTGAGCTGTTGGAGCTGCTCACGAAAGTCCTCTAAATCAAAGCCGTCGCCTTTTTTGACCTTCTTGGCCAACTTGTCAGCTTTGGATTTATCAACCGTGCGCTCGGCTTCCTCGATCAGCGAGAGCATGTCGCCCATGCCCAGAATCCGCGAGGCAACCCGGTCAGGGTGGAAGGGCTCAAGGGCATCCACCTTCTCACCCACGCCCATGAACTTGATCGGCTTACCGGTGATATGGCGCACGGACAGCGCAGCACCACCACGCGCATCGCCGTCGGCCTTGGTTAAAATAACCCCGGTCAGCGGCAGCGCATCGTGGAAAGCCTTGGCCGTATTGACGGCATCCTGGCCGGTCATGGCATCAACGACAAACAGCGTTTCGTCGGGAGATACGGCTTTGTGAAGCGCCTGAATTTCCGCCATCATGGCTTCGTCGATCGCCAGACGGCCGGCAGTATCGATCAAGACGACGTCGTGGAACTGAATCTTGGCGTGCTTGATCGCCGCTTCAGCAATCGCTACCGGCGCCTGGTCAGAGCGGGAAGGGAAGAAGTCGACCTCCACCTCTTTAGCCAGCGTTTCCAGCTGGTCAATCGCGGCGGGGCGATAAACATCCGCTGACACCACCAAGACCTTTTTCTTTTCGCGTTCACGCAGGTAACGGGCCAGCTTGGCCACCGAGGTGGTTTTACCCGCCCCCTGCAAGCCTGCCATCAGCACTACGGCCGGGGAGCTCTTTAACGCCAGCCCCTCGTTGGCCTCGCCCATGGTGGCTTCCAGCTCTTGCTGGACAATTTTGACGAACTGCTGGCCGGGCGAGAGGCTTTTTGAAACCTCCTGCCCCACGGCCCGTTCGCGCACCCGCTCGATAAAGTCTTTGACCACGGGGAGCGCCACGTCTGCTTCGAGCAGCGCGCGGCGGACTTCGCGTAGCGTATCTTTAACGTTGTCTTCGGTTAGGCGTGCCTGACCTTTGATCGATTTTAACGTCTGGGAAAGACGTTCACTGAGATTCGAAAACATGGGGCCTCTCTGCCTCCGTCGCTGTCGCCGGGCGTAACCGCCCCTGGACTAATGTGGGGAAGATTATACGCGCTCGCCGCGTGAGTCTCCATGGGGCTCAACGTGTAGATGACTGTGCGTCACTGTAAGGATTCGTTATAGTAGTGGCTTATCAATTCGTTTTATTTCATTACGACGCGCTGCAAGGCGCACGGATAGCATCATGCAGGCGCTCCCTTTCGCCACTATCGCCTTTGTTCTATACGTCGCCGCCGCCATTTGGCAGGGGATGACTCTGTTCCGGCGTGTGCCGCCCCGCCAAGGCATGGTGCGCATTGTCGCCGCCCTGGGTCTGCTGCTGCATATCCCGGTGGTCGTAACGCTGGTCGGCCAAACGCCCGGCCTGCTACCGGGCTTTGCCACCAGCGCCACGCTGCTCATGGCCGTCGCCGTCAATGTGGTATTGATCGCCAGCCTGTTCAAGCCGGTGCTGAACGCGGGGATCGCGCTATTCCCGCTTGCCGGGATTGCCTTGATCACGGCTACATGGCTGCCCAGCCAGGGCGGTCACGGCGGGCTGACGCCGGGTATTCTGATGCACGCGATCAGCTCGGCGCTGGCTTTTGCAGTCCTCGCCATTGCCGCCGTTCAGGCGGTGCTGGTAGGCCTGCAGAATCAGGCGCTCCGCCACCACCATATTCGCGGCATTGTTCAATCACTTCCTCCGCTCACCACAATGGAACGGGTGCTCTTCGAGCTCGTGTGGGCCGGCATTGTATTACTGACGTTATCTATTATCAGCGGTCTGCTGTTTTTAGATAACTTTTTTGCCCAGCATTTGGCCCACAAAACCGTGCTTTCGCTGCTGGCCTGGGTGATTTTCACCACCCTACTGATTGGCCGTTACCGCTTTGGCTGGCGCGGCATGCGCGCGGTACGCTGGACTCTCGGCGGCTGTGCACTGCTGATACTGGCCTATTTTGGCAGCAAATTCGTGCTTGAAGTGGTGCTTAACCGCTAACCTTAAAGGCACTCGTTATGTTGACACCTCTGCGGCAACCTCTTACAAATCGGCTTAATACGCCATAAAGGAATTTCTGACTTGAGTGACGACTTCCCACTGGGATTACTCTTCGGCTTGCTGGCCCTGCTAATTGCCCTCTCCGCTTTTTTCTCAAGCTCTGAAACTGGCATGATGTCGATTAATCGCTATCGGCTCAGCCACAATGCCAATAGCGGTGACCGACGCGCCAAACGTGTGTTTCGCCTGTTAACCAGACCCGACCGGCTGATCGGCGTGATCCTGATCGGCAACAATCTGGTGAACAACTTGGCGGCCGCCATCGCCACCTTGATTGCCGTACACTATTTTGGCGACGTGTCCGGCCCGGCAATTGCCACGCTCGTGCTTACCATCGTGGTACTGATTTTTGGCGAAGTCACCCCCAAAACCTACGCGGCGGTTAAGCCAGAGAACATCGCCTACCCTGCCTCCATCGTGCTGGAGCCGTTACTTAAGCTACTTTACCCGCTGGTATGGCTAGTTAACGCGCTGTCCAATGGCTTGCTGCGACTGATCGGTGTTAAAAGTGTCGAGAAAGGCGGCGATAACCTTACGCGGGATGAGCTGCGCACTGTGGTACACGAAGCTGGCACGCTAATCCCCTACCGTCACCGCGCCATGCTGTTATCGATTCTCGATTTAGAAAACGTCACCGTGAACGACATTATGGTGCCTCGCCATGAAGTGCTGGGCATCGACCTGGATAACTCGCTGGAGGAGATCCTGGCGCAAATCCGAACCAGCCAGCATACGCGCCTGCCGGTCTATAAAGGCGACATCAATAACATTATCGGCATGCTACATCTACGTAATGCGGCGCGCTTTTTGTCCCGCGAGGAAGTGACCAAAGCAGCGATTGTGCAGGAAGCCCGCGAGCCCTACTTCATCCCGGAATCCACGCCGCTTCACACCCAACTACTCAATTTTCAGAAACAAAAGCGCCGCATTGGCATTGTGGTCGACGAGTATGGAGACGTCGAAGGTCTGGTCACCCTGGAGGATATTCTGGAAGAGATTGTCGGGGAATTTACTACCGACGTATCGGAAGACGACGAGATTCACCAGCAAGACGATGGCAGTCACGTCATCGAAGGGACCGCGACCATTCGTGACATCAATAAAATGCTTGGCTGGCAGTTACCCACTGACGGCCCCAAAACCCTTAACGGGTTAATTCTGGAGCATTTAGAAGGGTTTCCTGAAGGTCCGGCTTGCTTGCAGATAGGTGCAACGCGGATGGAAATTCTGGCAATTCGTGAGAATCTTATCACCTCAGCACGCTGCTGGAAGGCCCCGCGTGCCGGATTAAGTCATTAGCGCGGCGTGATGTCCTGGTCTGCATCGGCTTTAAGCCGCCTCACCTGCTGTTCAAGATAGCAGCGAAGCGTTAAACCATCCGTTTCCCTAGGGTCGATAGGATCGCCAAAGTGCAGACTCACCGGCGCTCGGAAGCGCCTAGGCCATTTCTTAAGCGCTTTGCCGTCATAGTGGGAGGTCCACGACCCCCAAAGCCCCGCAAGCGCGGCAGGCACCACCGGCACGCAATCCCGCATCACAATCGACTCCAGCCCACGACGGAAGGTATGAATGTCACCGTCAGGCGTTAGCCGCCCTTCGGGGAATACCATTACGACTTCACCCTGACGCAACGCTAGACTCACCTCTTCCAAGGCGCGACGTAATGCGCCTGGGCTGCGCCGCTCCGATTCAATGGGGATAGCGCCGACCAGCTGAAACCACCATTTTAACCACGGAGAATCAAAGATCGGCTGGTCCATTACAAAACGCAATGGACGTGGGCTACCGCCGCCCAGCACCAACGCATCCATAAAGCTAACATGGTTACATACCACCAGCGCCGGCCCCTGCTTAGGAATATGGTAGCGACCACGAACGCGCAGGCGATAGCACAGCCGCATGGCGACAAAGATTAGGCCACGCAGCAGGTGACGCACTGGCTTAACCCATCCCATTACTCGCCTTGCCCTCGGTGGCGCAGTCCTGCCAGAACGGTGCTCATAAGCTGATCGAGCAACTCATCCACTTTAAGCTGTTGGCCCTGCCAGTAACCGAGGCGCTCATTGAGCCCTAGTTGGACGAGGCCATGCACACTGCCCCACAGGGTACGTCCCAATCGCCTTGCCTCAGCATCCCCCAGTGCAGGTTGGTAATGCTTAAGCGAGGTCTCTACCTGGGTAAATAAGGCTTCGATCAATTGGCTCTGCCGCTGATCCAACTCGCCTTCTTTTGCCAACGGGTGATCAAACAGAAGATGCCAGCGGTAACAATCTTGTTCGGCAAATCGCCAATAGGCATTGGCCAGCGCCCGCAGCCAGGGCTCAGGCTCATCGGATGCCAAGCTGGAAATGGTGTGCTGTAAACGCGCCAATGTTTCGACGTTGACGTACTGCAATAGCGTATTAAAGCTGCCGTATAGTTTTAGCAGGGTACTGGGTGCGCAGCCGACTTCTCTAGCCAAAGCACGCAGCGATAGGCCATGAATGGGCTTTTGAGCTAGCCATTCATCGCAAGCGTGCATAACCTGCGCGTGTAGGGCATCGGGCGCGTGCTGTCTTGGGCGGGCCATGGCGATCTCTTAAGGTGAACGGCAAACAGGAAGAATGCCTCATCGCGCTTTAGCGTGAGCAAGGGATACTATAGGATACCCCACATCGAACACTGTTTTCGACTCTAAACCTCGACATTTCATGCTTGATGCCCTCTAAACGGGCACAAACAACGCATTAGCGTAATAGGAGATCTGCATGGCCGGGCGTTTACACGTGCAGCAACTGCCTCTTGCCCGCCTACTCCCACACCTAAAGATGACCGAGCGGTTGATTGAGTCACCCAATCTGGCCCCGCGACAGCCGGTGTCGGCTATCCGTGCGGTTGAGGGACAACCCTGTTTACAGTCGTTATTTTGGGGGTTAACCCCGCCCTGGCTAAAAGTATTGGATAATGCGCCCCACTGCGCCCGGGCGGAAACCTTAAGCCAACGCGGCATGTTCCAGGAAGCCTATCGCTCGCGTCGCTGCCTGATGCCCGTAAGTGGCTTTTATATTTGGAAGCGCCTAGCCCGCGCCAAGCAACCCTATTTAGTCACGCAGGTAGAGCGTGGCCCGCTGTTACTGGCGGGCCTGTGGTGTCGCTATCACACCACGTTAACTCAATACACCGACTCCACCGCCTTAATTACCGTACCGGCTAATGCCTGCTTATCTCCCTTGACTGACCGGTTGCCAGCGGTGATCAATGCCCAAGATGCAGATGAGTGGTTAAACCCCGACACTGATCACACCTGCCTTACGCGGTTATTAATGCCCGCGCCGCTGGAACTGTTGGGCGCTTTTCCGGTATCAAAGCAGATTAACTTTCCCACCTACCAGTCCCCGGCCTGCGCGCACCCCGTTGGGCCGATGATACGCTGGACCACGCCATAGGAGCTTACATGCGGCAACTTATTGGTTTACAACGCTGTTTACTGTGGAAAATGGCCTTGCCTGGGGGTGCCCTAATGGGCATTACAATGGGCAGTTTGTGGCTGGCACCCGCGGCATTGGCAGCCAACGAAGACGACATCAAAGACGTTATCACGCCCCACGTCAGCCCCTATGATGAACGCGACTACCGCGTGCTTGAGCTGGAAAACGGCTTGAACGTCCTGTTGGTCAGCGACCCCGAAGCCGATAAAGCGGCCGCGTCAATGAACGTCCGGGTTGGCAGCGCCCAAGACCCCGATGACCTACAGGGGCTCGCCCATTTCCTTGAACATATGCTGTTTTTGGGCACCGAGGCTTATCCCGAGGCAGACGCCTACCAGAGCTATCTGTCACGTAACGCAGGCTCGCATAACGCGTTCACTGCACCCCACGACACCAACTACTTTTTCAATATTGAGCCTTCAGCCCTGGAAGGTGCACTTGATCGGTTCAGCGCCTTTTTTGTCTCCCCGCTGTTCAACGCCGACCAGCTTGAAAGCGAGCGCAACGTGGTGCATTCCGAGTACGTATCACGGCGGCGGGATGAAGGACGGCGCGAAAACGAAGTGCTGAATCAGTTTCTCAACCCAGACAACCCCACCACCCAGTTTGCCGTGGGTAACCGCAAGACGCTGGCCAATCCGCCAGAAGGGGAAGCCTCCCTTCGTGAGCGGGTAATGGCGTTTTACCAGCATCATTACGATGCCAACGTGATGAACCTAGCGGTGGTTGCTCCCCAGTCGCTGGACACGCTGGAAAGCTGGGTCGTCGAGCGTTTTGCCGAGATACCCGATAACGACCGGGAAGCGCCTACCATCGACACACCGTTGGTCGCAAGCGATACGCTCCCTCGTTATGCGGAGCGTCAGTCGATTGAAGACCGCCGTCAGCTACGCTTTTACTTTTCTATTCCCGACCCCACAGAGGCCTATCGCCAGAAACCCACCCAACTGGTTTCCCATTTACTGGGCGATGAAGGCGATGGCAGCCTGCTCTCCGTGCTCAAGGACGCAGGCCTAGCCGATGCACTGTCAACGGGGCTCAGTCGCGCCGATGGGCAGCACGCGCTTTTGACGGTCTCCATCAGCCTTACCGACGAAGGCGCGCAGCGCCTGGACGATATCGAAGCCACACTGTTTAGCGCTATCGAGCGTATCCGTCAGGGCGGACTAGATGAATGGCGCTACGATGAGCAAGCCGACCTTAACGAACAAGCCTTCCGCTTTCAGCAACCCGGCGAACCTCAGCAAGAGGCCACCCGGCTATCCATGAACCTGTCGCGCTACCCGGTGGAAGACGTCCAGTATGCCGCGTATCGGATGGATGAGTTCGAAGCCGAGCAGCATCAACGCTACCTCGATGCACTCACCCCAGACAATATGCTGCGTATTTACTCAGCACCCGACATCGAAAGCGATAAGGTCACGCCCTGGTTCGACACCGAATGGCGCGAACAAACGCCTAGCCAAAGCGGACAAGCTTTAAGTGGGTTAGCGCTACCGGCACCTAATCCGTTTATCGCCAGCGACCTTAGCCTGCTGGACGGCCAGGACGAACGCCCCAGCACGCTAATTGACACGCCGTCATTTACGGCCTGGCATATGCAAGACGCCCAGTTCAACACCCCAAAAGTGGAGTGGCGATTGAGCTTACAGCACCCAAGCGCCAGCTATTCCGCTGAAGAAGCGGTGCTTACCCGGCTGCTCGCCAACTGGCTCAACGATAGCCTTAATGAATCGCTCTACCCTGCCTGGCTGGCGGGCCAGTCGTTTAGCGCCTATGCCCACTCACGAGGCATGACGCTATCATTTTCCGGCTGGCGGGATGGTCAAACACCACTGATTGAGCAAGCGCTTAACCAACTCAGCGAGGCTGATATTGGCCAGCGCGATTTCGAACGGGTGCGCGAGCAACTCCAGCGCGAGTGGCGTAACGCCCCACAAGCTTCCTTATACGCCCAGGCAAGCGGAACGCTGGGTGAGGCATTGCTGGCGCCTCAATGGTCTACCCAAGCACTGCTGGAGGCCAGCCAGCGCCTCGAGCGTGGTCACTTGGTCGACTTCCGTCGTCGCTTCCTTTCAGACCTGTACGTGGATGCTATGGCAGTGGGTAACCTAGGACCTGAACTTGCCAAAGAGCAGGCTAACCTGATGCGTGGCAAGCTCACCCCCCGGCTTACACGTGACGATATTCGCAATCTCACCCCGCTCTCGGTCGATAGCGACGACGTGGTGCTGCACCCTGATAGCCAACGCGATGAATCCATCGTACTGCGCTACCTTCAAGGTCGTGATCAAACGCTACGCGAACAAGCGGCCACTCAGGTTCTCGCACAGTGGCTGGAAACGCCTTTCTATCAGCGCTTAAGAACTGAAGAACAGCTCGGCTACGTGGTGAATGCCGGTTACTCGCCGCTGCTGGATGCCCCAGGTGTCGCCATGGTCGTGCAGTCGCCCGACGCCGATAGCGAGACGATTGCCGAGCGCATGGACGCGTTTCTGGAGGAGGCCGACGAGCGACTGGAGAACCTGGACGACGATGAGCTGGATGCCTACCGCCAAGCGGTAAACAGCCGCTTGCGCCAGCGCGATACGCGCCTGGGGGAGATGGCTAACCGCTATTGGCAGGCAACCGCTCGTGAGGAGGTTCGCTTTGACCGGCGTGAACAGCTCGCCGAACTGGCCCTTGAAGTGACATTAGACGACCTTCAAGCCCTGTGGCCCGCCCTGCGTGAACGCCAACTGGACGTGCGCTTTAACCCCGGTGATGAGCCGAGCAGGGTGTCGAATATGCGCCAACAGCTCTCACCGCTACCCGAAAAGGCGAGCGACTAACCTTATCGCCTAACGCTGCCTGCTCAGGCCTCAAATGCCTGGGCAGGCAGCATGGCCTCAACGTACAGCACTAATTCTTCTAACACTTGACGCTGGTGATCGGTCAGCGTCTGCTGGTTGTAGTGTTCGATCTCCCGGGCAAAGGCTTTCAATGTAAAGCCTGACAGGGTGGCATCGTTCATACGCATCCAACGAAACGCCTCCCACTGCTCAAGCTCGTCACCTTCTAACGTTTCCGGATAGCTACGCGCGCGGAAGCGAAACAGCATATCTTCAAGGCGCGGATCCTGAAAAGCGAATCGCTCACCCACCAGATCCCAAGGGTCCATGGCCCGCACCCGCTCCATTTGCTTGCGATCGGCCGCAGAGAAAAACGCCCCACCGTAAAGCATCAGGTCAGGGTCCTGCGGCGCATCGTCGTAGCCTGCACTGAACACTTCAGCGACTTTTTGAGTCACCTCCGTTGCGTCACGGAGCATTTTCCAGTGGCGGCGACAAGCGTCCATATCCAGCCCTAAACGCGCCACAATGTCTCCGTATTCGCCTTTCTTTGGACCATCGACGTCTTTTAGCGCGGTCGTCGGAAAGACAACCGGACAGCGGTTGATATGAATCACCTTGAGCGGAATGCGCGTTTCGCCTTCCGCTAGGTCTTGCTGACTGACAAATACCCGCTCACGGATTTGCGCGGCCGACATGGCTAATAAATCCCCCGGGTCCACGCTTAGGTCATACACGATCACCCCGTTGGGGTTGCTCGGATGCTCGGCCAACGGCATCACTAGTGCACTGCAACCGCGGCTTGCCGGGTAACGGCGTGAGATATGCAAAATAGGTTTGGCGCTGGGCAAGTCCAACTGTTTAGCGACCGCCCGCTTGCCGCGCAGCCCCAATAAATAATCAAACAGCTTGGCATTACGTGACTTGAGCAGCCGCGCCAGCGCAATGGTGGCTCGCACGTCGGCGACTGCGTCGTGAGCACCTTCGTGGGCGATACCATTGGCTGCCGTTAGATCTTCAAGCTTAAAGCTCGGCGCGCCATCATCGCGCAGCGGCCACTCAATTCCCTCAGGCCGCAGAGCATAAAACGCCCTAACCACATCAATAAGATCCCAGCGCGAGTTGCCGTTTTGCCACTCCCGCGCGTAGGGGTCGAGTAGATTGCGGTAGAACAGATGGCGCGAGACTTCGTCATCGAAGCGTAGGCTGTTATAGCCCACCACACAGGTGCCCGGCTCGCTCATATGGCGTTGCACTTCGCCAGCGAACTGGGCTTCTGGCAAGCCATGGCGCTGAGCTTTTTGCGGCGTGATCCCGGTAATTAAGCAGGCGGCGGGGTGGGGAAGGTAATCATCAGCGGGCCGGCAGAACAGCTCGATAGGCTCGCCGATTTCGTTTAACGCCGCATCAGTACGCAAGGCAGCGAACTGAGCAGGCCGATCACGACGCGGATCGGCCCCAAAGGTTTCGTAGTCATGCCATAAAAAGCTGGCGGGGGCAGCAGTGGGTGACGCCATGAACAAGCACTCCGCTGGGCATTGAAAAGCCCAAGCCTAGCATATTCACCCTAGACCCCGCCGCGACTTTAGCTCTTGGGCAACGTTACGTTTAGCTCCAGCACCGAACAGTTATCTTCGCTATCCAGTGAGATTTGGATGGCATCGTCATCCACGTGAACGTAGCGACGAATCACTTCCAGCAACTCTCGCTCAAGCATCGGCATATAATCGGGCTGACCTCGCTGGCTACGTTGGTGCGCCACGATAATTTGCAGGCGTTCTTTGGCCACCGAGGCAGACTTCTTGCGCTCACGCTTCAAGAACTCCAGCAGTTTCATCGCCGACCTCCACCAAACATCCGGCTCAACAGACCTTTACGTTGATATTCATGAAAGCGCAGCGGCATGTCTTCACCGAGCAAACGCGATACGGTATCACTATAGGCTTGGCCTGCGTCGCTTGAAATATCGTGGGTAACCGGCACGCCTTGGTTCGATGCGCGTAGCACCGCTTCCGATTCAGGAATTAGGCCAAGTAGGTTAATCGCCAATATTTCCCGGATATCATCCAGAGTCAGCATGTCCCCCGATGTAACGCGATCGGGGTTATAACGCGTTACCAGCAGATGCTCTTTAATTGGGTCGTTACCTTCCTCGGCGCGTCGCGTTTTGGACGCCAGCAGGCCGAGAATACGGTCAGAATCGCGCACAGACGATACTTCAGGGTTCGTTACCACGATCGCTTCATCAGCAAAATACATGGCTAGCTGTGCGCCACGCTCAATACCTGCAGGCGAATCGCAAAGGATAAAATCGAAGTCTTCTTTCAGTTTATCAAGCACCTCGGCAACGCCTTCCTGGGTCAAGGCGTCTTTGTCGCGGGTTTGCGAGGCCGGCAAAATAAACAGATTCTCAACGCGCTTGTCGCGGATCAGCGCTTGATTAAGCCCTGCTTCACCCTGAATTACGTTGACGAGGTCATAAACAACGCGTCGCTCACACCCCATAATCAGGTCAAGGTTACGCAAGCCGACGTCAAAATCGATCACCACCGTTTTCTTTCCGCGCAGCGCTAAGCCTGTCGAAATAGCGGCGGCACTCGTGGTTTTACCGACCCCCCCTTTACCCGAGGTCACTACAATAATTTTGGCCAAGAGTCACTTCCTTCTTGAAGTCGTTCTTCGTATGCGCCGTTGGCGCACTACGTATAACGGGAACGTCTATGTCATCAATAAGCCACACGGTATCGCCGCGTGGCTGGCATTATCAACGGTTTGCGCCACTGTCACTAGATAAGCGGCTTAATTTCTAACTGTTCTTGAGTAAAGTGCACCTCGGCGGGGGCGCCCAACAGCTGAGAATCAATATCTTCCAGACGCTTGTAATTACCCGCCACCGACAGTAGTTCAGCGGCTAGCTCACGGCAATAAATACCCGCTTGCGTATTGCCATGAATACCCGCTAATGCCCGCCCGCGCAATGCGCCATAAACATGAATACTGCCCGCCGCCAGCACTTCGGCACCCGCGTTCACGGCACCTACCACCACGAGGTCACCGCCGGAAGCGCTGACTTGCTGCCCAGAACGCACCGTTCCGCGATACAGCCGTGTGGTTTCCAGCCCGGTATTTTCAAGCGCCTGAGCCGCCTCTACTGCAGCGTTTTCGTTGACCACTGCGACGGGCGCTGTGTTCTGACTATCACTGCTGACACTCTTAAGCATTTGCGCACGACTTTCATCGACCGGCGCAAACCAGCCAAGCCCGAGCGCCCACGCTGACTGTCGAACGGGCTCAGAACCGCCTCTCACCGCCACGGGAAGCAGCTTGTGATCCCGGCAAACGGCGCAGATACGTTCCAACGAAAGGTGCGGCTCATCGAGTTTTTCCACGCTAAGCACAACCGGTGTATGCTGAAAGAACGCGGGCGATTGAGACAACTTGCTCGCCAGTTGACGCCGGATATGCTCTGGGTCAGCGCTGCTTAACTCCATGATGGTCATCGGCAGCATGCCGCCTTTAAAGGTAAAGGCCACGTCGGCACTATCCACATTGAGGCTCATGGCCGAACTCCATGTCATGTTCAGGTAAGATATAAGGTAGCGCATTTACGCGCTTTTTGGGCGGTGAGAATTGACCCTCGCCATTCCCACGTCATAAGGCAACGCTAAGCGACAGCGCCGACAACTGCAACCTTCTAACGGTCGACGTCTGATTTTTTTCACGCAAAGCGCCTCACAGCAGGATGATCCATGCACGGACTGTTAAGACGCCTGTTCGCACCTCGCTGGCAACACCCTAACGCCGAGGTACGTCGCCAGGCCCTCCATCGCCTTGATCCCGACCATGCGGAGCAGCGTAAAGCGCTCGCCTCGCTTGCCCAGGACAGAGATAGCACCATTAAGCTGGCGGCACTGCTCGCCCTTGATGATATCGAAGGACTTGTGGAAGCTTACCCAGCCCATCAAGACGACCCGGCTTGGCAAGAGGCATTGTGCCAACGGCTCAGTGGTCAACAGGGGCAAACAGGGCTTGGCCAACGCGAGGCGCTAATTGAGCGTATTGAAGACGCCACGTTACTCAATGCCCTCGTGCTTAAGGGCGACAACCTCAACTTGCGTCTTACCGCGCTCGCCAAGCTGACGGAGGAATGCGATCTAATCGAGCATGCCTGCCACAATGGCGTCGCCGCCGTTCGTCACCAAGCGGCAGATCGCGTGGTCAGCGAAGAAGGTTTAAAACAGCTATTAAAACAGGCACGTCGTGACCGCCAAGTAGTGCGCTTGGCCCGGGACCGACTGCAAGCGCTGCGCGCCGACGCCCAATGGGAAGACGACCAACAACAGCAGCGCGAAACGCTTTTACAGCAGCTTGAACGACATGCCCAAGCTACCTGGGAGCCCCTCTACGGAGGACGATTGCGCCATTTTCAGCGTGAGTGGGAGCGTCTCAGCCAATCACCCACCCCTGACCAAGAGGCACGTTACCACCAAGCGGTGCTTGCCTGCCGTAAAACGCTGCATGATCACGAAACCCACGAGCAGACGCGCCAGCAGCACGATCAACAGCGCGAAGCTACCGATCAAACTCGCGAGCAGCTATTGGAAGGCCTTGAAGAAACGCTAGAAGGCCTTCGCCTGGGCAATGCGCTCACGGCACAAGATATCGACAGTCTTCGCGCTCAGCGCCAACTGCTTGGCCAACGCTGGCAGCACCTTTCCGACGCACACCCACCAAGCGATTCGACCCGTCAACGCTACTCTCAGGCGCTCAAAGATTACGAAGCCTGCATTGACGCTTGGCAACGCTGGCAGAGCGTCAGCGCTAATGTAGAACAGGCGCTGGCTGACGCTGACCACTCTGCTCTGGAGGGGCTACTCGACCAGTGCCGCTGGCCTGATAACCTGACCATGCCAACGCTTGCCCGCCAAGCACAAGCGGCGCTCAATGCCACTCCCGACACAGCCCATCAGGAGACGGCTACCCAGCAACTCAGCGCTTACCAAGCCGACCTAGACAGCTTTGAACACTTACTTGAGCGCGGCGCTTTTAAAAGTGCCAGCCGCCTTCACCAACGGCTTAAACCGCGCATCGATGCACTCAAAGGAACTGACGCAAAACCGCTTAAAGCAAGACTCAAACATCTCGGCGCGAGGCTGGCCGAGCTACGCGATTGGCGCGGTTTTGTCGCAGGGCCGAAGCGTGAACAGCTATGCGCCGCCATCGAGGCACTGGCCGACGACCAACACATGGCAGATGCCGCGCTGGATCGCCACCACCGTCAGTTAGTCAAGGAATGGAAGTCCCTGGGTGACGCGGCCGCTAATCGAGAGCAGTCAGCGCGTTTTCGTGCGGCCTCGGACCGCATCCATGAGCGCCTCATACCCTGGCGCGATCAGCTAACCGAAGAGCGCGCAGCCAACCTGCGTGCCCGCGAAACCCTCTGCGAGCAGCTCGAAACGCTTTTAGCGCAGCCATCACAAGACGCCGACCCGGATGTGCTGCGCGAGATTCGCGACAAGGCGCGTCAACAATGGCAGCACCATTCTCCCGTGCCCCGCGAACAAGCGGAGGCTATTGGCCGGCGCTTTGGGCGCATTCGCCATCAGCTGCAAACCTTGATCGACGCCCGCGCCGAGCATATCGCCGAACAGAAAAAAGCGCTGATTGCCAACGTCCGAGCCCTGCATCAGAACGACCGGCCAATCGCCGATCGCATCGAGCAAGCCAAGAAACTACAGCAGCAATGGCGGCAATTAGGGCGCGCTCCGAAAGGGGAAGAACAGTCGCTTTGGAAGGCCTTCCGTCACGAATGTGACCAGCTGTTTGCCCTGCGCGATGCACATAAACACGAACAGCTCGCCCAACAGCAGCGACAGCTCGACACCCTGCAAACGCTGATCGACGAAATGGATAGCTGGCAACCTCAAGACGCCAGCGACCAAGCCAAACTGGACAGCTTCATTGACCAGGCAACGCGCTTGGAGCCTCTGCCGCGCAGCCGCCGAAGCGAAGGTATGCAGCGACGCTTGAGCGGTATTATTCGCGCGCGTCGTGAACGCTTAAATCGTCTTGAAGTGGCCGACTCGGTGGCTGCCTGGCAGCAGCTTATGCCACTCATCGAGGCTCACTTGCGCGCCGATGAACGCAAGCTAGCCGGAGAGCAAGCAGAAACGGTGGACGCCGAAGCAGTGCTTGGCGAGATAACGCTAAAAGCACCTTTTGCCAGTGCCCACCATCTGCGCAACCAACGACGTCAGGAAGCTTTAACCGAGGCTCATGAAACCACTATTAAGGATCAGTTAGCACGGCTTCGCGTGCACCTGTCTTTATTGGCCATGGGCCGCGTACATCAACATGACGAACCGCTGCGGTTAGCCATTCAGGTAGAGCGCCTCAACGACGGCCTCCAACAGGAGCGCAGCCGCGCGCAAGAAGTAACCGACGTGCTCGCGGGACTAATCGCGCTTGGCCCCATGCCTAAGTCGATATGGTCTCATGAAATCAATGAATTGGATGAGTTACTCACGCGACTCGCCAGCGTGCCGCTGCCATAATAAACGGCAAAAGCCAGCGAGACACCTCGCTGGCTTTATCGTTATGGCGCAAAGCATTACGGGATTTAGCCCATAAACTGGCCGCCGTTGATATCAATATTGGCCCCGGTGATAAACCCAGACTCCTTATCGGCTAAAAACGCCACCAGTCGGCCAATTTCCTCTGGGGTACCATAGCGTTTAACAGGGATCGTTTCTCGAATTGCTTCGCGAACTTTTTCAGGAATATTCATAATCATGTCGGTGGCAATGTAGCCGGGCGACACGGTATTCACCGTAATGCCTTTGGTCGCGGTCTCCTGAGCAAGCGACATGGTTAAGCCATGCATACCTGCTTTCGCCGCGGCGTAATTCACTTGACCGAACTGCCCTTTACGGCCATTGATCGAGGAAATATTGATAATCCGTCCATAGCCATGCTCGAGCATCATCTCGATCACGCTACGACACGTATTGAAGACACTATTCAGGTTGGTATCGATTACCTCATGCCATTGCTCATATGACATTTTTTTCATGGTGCCGTCACGGGTGATCCCCGCACAGTTCACCAACACACTAATAGGACCGTGCTGCTCTTGGATTTGCTGGGCACCTTGCAGGCAGGCTTGATGGTCGGCGAGGTCTACACCCGACAGCGCAATATTTTGATAGCCATCGGCTTGCTGTGATGCCAGCCAGGTTTTGGCCTTCTCGGGGTTGTGATAACCCGCTACGACCAGATAACCCGCATCCGCCAGCGAACGACAAATCGCCGTGCCGATACCACCAGTTCCACCAGTTACCCAGGCGACGGGGGCTTGATTGGCCATTGACTACCTCCCTGATATGACGAATGGCTTGGGCGTTGCAGAGTTGGCACCGCAAGCCATTGTGAAAAGCGCCTTAGCGCTCAAGTACCAACGGCAAATCGCAATACGGGTGCGCGACTTACCGAGAGTCAGCATTGTTCTTGTTGCACTAACCTCAGCATAGCGTTAGTCAGCCCATGTTGCAGCACTCAAGTCGCTAACGGCTATAGGGCAAACGTTTTAAAACGTCTATTGACGGAACGTAAAAAAAGCGTAGAATACGCCACACGTTGATGCGGGGTGGAGCAGTCTGGTAGCTCGTCGGGCTCATAACCCGAAGGTCATCGGTTCAAATCCGGTCCCCGCTACCAATATTTTAAAAGGCAGATCAGTTACTTACTGGTCTGCCTTTTTTTATGCTTGCCTGCTAACTTCCTGTGGCACATCCGTGACGTATATGTGACACGTTGGCTTCTATCTTTTTCATCAGGAAATTTTTCGTGCAACCATCAGCCAGCTGATCATACGCACACTTTGTTATTTTCTATTTTCTTTGACCGTCATCAAATTCAAGCAAATCTCCCACCTCGCAATTGAATAATTTGCATAGTTTATCCAGCGCATCCAACTCAACGCGCTGGGCTGTTTCTTTTAGAGCAGCGTGATGATGTTGCGGTTAAGGCCTGTTTCACGCGCCCTGAATTCATAGAAAAATAAGTGCAGCACTTTGGACGGCCACTTAACGGAATGCCGATTTAGATCAGCGCTTGGCATCGTATTTTTGGAGGCATTTGAAGATAGAGGCCGGGCTCAATTGAGTTGAATTCTCATAATTTCAACAAGGCACTCGTTGAGCTTGTACTCTTCCACTCTCACCCAGCCTATTCTTGCATAGTAGGCCCCTTTGTCTTCCGTTATTAAGTAGAGCGCATCGTGGCCCTGCTGTCGAAGCGCTTCTTTGGCATGCTCGATTAGCGCCTTGCCAATTGCCTTTCCGCGCTGATCATGCGCTACATAAACCCTTGATATCCAGGGGGAGTACTGTGGCCGATCAGGAATATCATGTTGTACTAGGCAGATACCACCGACTAAGTTGTCGCCATCCAGCGCGATAAAAGTGGAGGGTAGGCTAGTTGTTGAACAGTGTTTTTCCAGTCTTTCTTGCCGAGTTGTCTCATTAATAGACTTATTCAAGTGTGCCCACTCAGCCTGATGCCATGCGGCAAGCTTGGGAATGTATTGTGGTTCTAAATGTTGAATCTTGATGCGCATATACTATTTATAGCCTCTGCTAACCGGCCTAAGGGTGCCAATATGTTGCGATCCAAATAATTTTTAATGATGTCAGCACGGCATAGTCACATTCTTCGTGATCCTTTTCCAAGCCGGTGATGATTCTATCAGATAGGTTAACACCTTCTATGTTGACGGCAGCCCCCCTCCTGTCACCTTACAATGCCATTCCTAGCTTGCAAAGGGCTTCTAAAATGATCGAATGGTAACTACAACCAATTAAAGTAGCATCAACAGTCATCTGGCGCTTTAAGTTAAGCAGGACAAAACGCATTGATCCAATTGCGGTAACAAAATTATCACTAACCGAACCCAGCTCAACGCCATAGTAGGAAAGAACATCATCAAAACTATATATCTACTTCTAATAAAGGCGTCAAGTATGCATCAAAACCGGCATCTGAAAACTTAATTTTCATTATTTAATTTTAACTATATAAAGGGAAAACAAAAAGACTCATTGTAAAGTTACTCAGGATGGCGATTTATAAGCAAGAGTGTAACCATCAGCCAACAGTGTTTTGGCGCTATCACGCAGAAATGCTAACACCTTAGACTGCTGCCACTCAGCGCGATAAACCATACCAAATCCGAATGAGATGCTCGGTGTAAAGGGCAATATCTTGACCCGGTCTTGGCAGTTCAATTGATCTTCGGCCGTGATCGGGTTGATCACAGCGATACCCACTTTGTTCGCTACAAGAGAAGTTATTGTCCCCATATTTGCTTCAGTCTTGCCAGCGATTCTCACTTCATGAGACGTAACCAGTTCCAACAGTGGATTGGTGCTGATACTTGGCTGATTGCTGATCACTAAATGCTGGCCCCACAATTCCTTGACATCCACGACATGGTGCTCAGAAAGCATGTGCGTTTCATGTACCAAACAAACTGCCTCGGTGGTAAGTAACGTCTCATTAAAAAGCTGGGGTGATGTGGCAGGCAAGGTAATAAAGCCAATATCGGCGTGGCTGGACTCTACTGCGGCCTGTACATCGTGGCTGGACATCATATCTAGGCTGACGCTGAAGTGGGTATTTTCCGCCAGCAGCATCGCTACCAATCGTGGCACAAAGCCAAAACTCAACCCAGGAATGGCTGCAATACGCAACCGCGAGGTGCCAAACTCCCTCAATGCCAGCACGCTGTGACGCAGCTCTTCGATATTGCCCATCAGGCGCAGGATTTCATCGTACAGTTCACGGGCTTCTGGCGTGGCTATCAGGCGGTTCTTTTCCCGCAAAAATAGCTGGATTCCAAGATTTTCTTCCAACTGGCCAAGCGAGCGGCTAACGCCTGACTGAGTAATACCTAATAACCGTGCAGTACCAGAGGCGCTACCTACTTCAAACAGTGTTTTGAAAGTCATCAATGCTTTCAAAGAGTTTATTGTAACTTCAGGCATGATTTTTACTCATCGAATCTTAAAAAATGATCATATATTGAAATATATAATCAAGACTACCTAGACTGCACAACAACGTAATTTTCACGCTGGTGCCAAAGTCAGTTGGCCTTAAGGCTGTCAGCAACTCAGCACTACAGCGATCACAACGAAACGGATTACTTGATGACCAATTCTCCGCTGTTTTATCAGACAGGCCCTGCCCTGCCGGAAGTCAGCCACGCTGATGGCGTCATACTCTGGGATACCCAGGGCAAGGATTATCTGGATGGCTGCTCCGGAGCCATCTCTTGCAACCTCGGCCATGGCCGCCAGGATATTCGTGACGCCATGCTCGCTCAGATGGACAAGGTTGCCTTCACTTATCGCACCCAGTTCGAAAGCGCCCCCGCGGTTGCGCTTGGCCATCGACTGGTCGAGCTATTTGACGCTGAGCTAGGCAAGGTATTTTTCGTTTCCAGTGGTTCCGAAGCGGTGGAATCTGCACTCAAGCTGGCGCGGCAATACTTTTTCGCCTTGGGACAGCCCCAGCGCCAGCAGTTTGTGTCACTGCGTCCTTCTTATCACGGCAGCACTATGGGGGCGCTGGGCATGACCGGTTATCAGCCGTTGGAAGCGCCTTTCACCAGCATGACCCATGCATCCATCAAGGTGCCGGGACCGGATTTCTATCGTCATCAGGAGTGTGATGATGACACCCACGTTGACCGCATCCTGACAGAGACCCGCGCCGCCATGGAAGCCGTTGGCCCTGAATCACTGATAGGTTTTGTCATCGAGCCAATCGGCGGTGCCAGCACCGGTGCACGGCTGTTAGGCCAACGCTACCTGCAAGGCATTCGTGCCTTATGCGATGAATTCGGCTGCCTGCTGATTGCCGATGAAGTACTCACCGGCGTGGGCCGGACCGGCACTTGGTTTGCCTGCCAGCATTACGATGTGGTGCCGGACATCCTGGTCACCGCCAAGGGATTGGGAGCGGGCTACTACCCAATTGGCGCGATGCTCGCCCGCAGCGCTATCGTCCAAACAGTCATGGCCAGCGGCGGCTTCCAACACGGCCACACCTATGCAGGCAACCCTTTGGCCTGCGCTACCGGTCTGGCCGTGCTTGAGGCCATTGTGCGCGAAGATTTACTGGAAAATACCCGCCAGCGCGGCGCGCAGCTAGAAGCTGGGCTGCGCAGGCTTGCCGAGCGCTACGACTGGGTCGGCCAAGTGCGCGGTGCTGGTTTGTTATGGGGCGTCGAACTGGTTGCTGATGGCGCTTCCCGCCAGCCTTTCCCTGCCGAGCAAAACCGCTTTGCCCAAATCACCGCATTGGCCAAACAGGAAGGTCTTCTGATCTACCCCCGCCGTACCCTGGATGGTATTGCCGGTGACCATTTCTTGGTCTGCCCGCCGCTGACTATTCAGGCCGAGGAAATTGACACCCTTCTGGAACGCTTAGCGCGTGCCATGGCGCGTTTTGATCAAGCGCTTACCGCCCCTGATTTGCATCCACAATCTTCCAGGGAGCGTTGAACATCATGACGCTTCTAAACCACAAAGTCTGTGATATTGACGCGGCTATCGCCGAGATTCCTGATGGCGCAACCATCATGGTCGGCGGCTTTGGCTCGCCAGGCACGCCCTTTGCGTTGCTCAACACCCTGCTAGCCAGCGGACAACGCAACCTGACCCTGATTAAGAACGATGCCAATGAACCCAGTATCGGTATCGGCAAGCTGATTGAGGCAGGCCGTGTAAAACGCTTGATCACTTCTCACTTAGGCCTAAACCGAACAGCCATTGAAGCCATGAATGCTGGCGAGCTGGAGGTCATTTTTCATCCTCAGGGGCTGTTGGCTGAAAAAATCCGCTGCGCAGGCGTTGGCCATGGCGGCTTTCTTACCGATATCGGCATCGGTACGGAAATTGCCGAAGGCCGCCGGGAAATCAGTATGCAAGGTTGCACCTGGGCCATTGAGCCTTCCTTACAGGCTGACGTTGCCCTGATTCACGCTGAGCGAGCTGACCGCTACGGCAACCTGATCTATCGCGCCACGGCCAGTAACTTTAATCCCTTGATGGCCATGGCTGCCGAGCGGGTCATTGCCCAAACCTACCGCATCGATGAACCCGGCGACCTGCCTATCGACAACATTCATACGCCCTGTGCCTTTGTCAGTCATGTGGTGCAGGTCGACCGTGCGTCCAACCAGCAAGGAGTACGCCCCCATGCTCTCTGATCAGCAGCGCATGTTGACCCGCGCCGCCCGTGAAGTCATCGACGGTCAGATCGTCAACCTGGGGATCGGGCTGCCAACACGGCTGTTCCACTACCTGCCTGATGACATGAATGTCCTGGTGCATTCCGAAAACGGCGTGCTGGGCTGCCGCCCCCGCCACGAAGGTGAAGCGCTGGATATCGACATGATTGACTCCGGCGGCGCGTATATCACCACCCGCGCGGGGGCTAGCGTGTTCGATAGCGCCACGTCCTTTGCGATGATCCGCCGCAGTCGTGTGGACGTTACCTTCATGGGCGCCTTTGAGGTGGATCAGGAAGGCAATCTGGCCAACTGGAAGATCCCTGGCAAATTCTCGCCAGGCATTGGCGGTGCCATGGAGCTGGCCCAGAAAGTAGCCCGGCTGGTGGTGCTGTGTTCCCACAACGACAAGCACGGCAACCCCAAGATTCTCACCCGCTGCCAGTTACCCCTGACCTCCAGTCGCTGTATTTCCCGCATTATCACCGAGAAAGCCGTGATGGATGTGACTCCGGAAGGACTTGAGGTAGTAGAAATCGCCGAAGGGCTGAGCGTTGAAGCGCTGCGCGAAGCTACCGACGCCCCCCTGCTGATTAATGAATCACGTTTAGGGGGATTCTGATGCTCGACGCCACCGAACAACGCATCATTGCCTGCTGCAATGCCTTGATGGACGACACCCTGGAAATGACCAGCGATCTGGTGCAGGGCTATAGCGTACTCGGCCATGAGCAGGGGGCGCTGGACACCATGGAGTGCCACCTTGAACGCCTGGGCCTGCCAATGACCCGTGTGCCATTGGATGCCCCAGGCTTTGAGGAACACCCCCATCGTGCCCCCACCGAATGGCCCAGCACTGGCCGTTACAATGTCATTTCAGACCTTAACCCTGGCGCGCCAGGACCACATTTAGTGTTCAACGGCCATCTTGATGTGGTGCCTGCCGAGCCCATCGATATGTGGACCCGCCCCCCCTGGGAGCCGTGGCAAAAAGATGGCTGGCTGTATGGCCGTGGCGCGGGTGATATGAAGGCGGGGATTGCCGCCATGGTGATGGCGGTTGAAGCCGTGCGTCAGGCGGGTGTAGAGATCAACTTCCCACTCACCCTGCAAACCGTAATTGAAGAAGAGTGCACTGGCAACGGCGCGCTGGCCTGCCTGCATCAAGGTTTTAGCGGCGATTTCGTACTGATACCGGAACCCTTCGGCGCTCAGATCTACGCTGGGCAAGTGGGTGTACTTTGGTTTCGGATGCGCCTAAATGGTGTGCCCGCCCATGTGCTCGACCCAAGCGCCGGGCGCAATGCGATTGAATCCCTGCAGGACTATCTACCAGCTCTGAAAGCGCTGGAAGCCGAAATGAATGATTTACCCCGGCCTGCGCTTTACGTTGACCATCCTCACCCTTTCAACCTTAGCGTTGGCCGAGTTGATGCGGGCAACTGGGCCTCCAGTGTGCCTGCCCACGCCATTCTGGAAGGGCGTGTTGGCTTCCCGCCCGGCATGTCACCGGAGGATGCCATGCAGCGGGTCTGCGACACCCTGATGACCTGCCACGCCGAGCTTGACGACGCGACACCTCCACCCAAGGTCAGCTTCCATGGCTTTCGTTCCGAAGGGCATGTGGTCGATCTCGACACCCCAGGCATCCGCCTTCTCTCGGAGTGCCACGAAGCACTACTCGGCGAACCACCTGCCCACTATCTGTCCACCTGCACCACTGACCTGAGGGCCTTCCACGTTTCCGGCAAGATCAACGGCACCTGCTACGGCCCGATTGCTCAGCGCATTCACGGCGTAGACGAGTGCGTCAACATTGACTCGATCCGCCACGTGCTAACCACCTATGCCCTGTTCATCCATCGTTGGGCGCTCATGGCAGACAACCAGGAGACTCACTCATGAGAGACGTGTATCTCGCCGACTATGCCCGTAGCGCCTTCAGCCGCGCGCACCCCCGCAAACCCGAGGTCGATGCCTGGGCAGATACCCGCAGCGATGCACTACTGGCCAGCGTGTTCGATGGCTTATTAGCACGTAGCGGCGTTGACGGCACGGCGGTGGAAGATGTGAGCATTGGCTGCGCCCTGCCAGTAAAAGAGCAGTGGAGCTTTGGTGGGCGTTACCCACTGTGGCTTGCCACACGCTTAGGCCCCCAGGGCGAAGCATGTGCTACCCGCCAAATCGACCAGCAGTGTGGCTCAGGACTTGCTGCGCTGCGCAACACCGCGCGGGAAATTCAGGCCGGTGCTGTCGAGGTTGGCATGGCTGCCGGCGTGGAAAACATGACCCGTGTGCCCATGGGACCGGCGCTGTTCAAGGAGGGTGTGCTGACCAGCCCATCGGCCCTGCAGAAAGCCGACTGGCTCGCCCTGGATGTGGTGCTCAACATGGGGCTGACCGCCGAACGCCTGGCCAAGGCTGCCGGTATTTCGCGCGAGGTAATGGACGCCCTCGCCCTCAGTTCCCACCAGCGTGCCGCCAAGGCCAACGCAGCAGGTCACTTTGACGCTGAGCGTTTGACCCTGAACAACGCGGCGGGCGAACCGGTAAGCGCGGACAGCAACATCCGCGCGGATACCAGCGCTGAGCGCCTGGCAGGGCTGGACCCGGTATTTATGCAAGGCGGAGTCGTGACCGCAGGCAACAGCTCGCCACTGACCTCTGGTGCCGCCGCCACGCTACTGATGTCTGAATCTGCCCTGCGCCAGCACGGCATTAGCCCCTTGACACGCGTTGTGGCCATCGCCGACTGCGGTGTCAAGCCGGAGGAGATGGGTGCCGGTGCCGCCGCCGCCATTCGGCGAGCACTGAAACAGGCGCAGCTGACACCGCAGGATATCGGCGTGTGGGAAATCAACGAAGCTTTCGCCGCTGTGCCGCTACATACCATGAGGGAGCTTTCGATTGACCCTGAAAACGTCAATATCTGGGGTGGCGCCATGGCGCTAGGGCACCCTTTAGGCGCAACCGGCATCCGCCTCGCTGGCACCCTTGGTCGACTTCTTCAATCCTGCCAGCAGCGCTACGGCTGCGCGGCAGCCTGTATTGGCGGTGGCCAGGGAGTCGCCATCATTCTGGAACGCTGTTAACCGCCAAATCTGCATACAAATACATTGCTAGCACCAAGCATCTAGAAACTGCCTCATTTTGTGGTAGTTAACGCGAACTCCATACAGGGAGAACAACAATGTCAACGACAACAAAAGATTCCAGCAAGCGACCCTCTTTTTTGGGAGCTATTATTGGAATCGGCTTTTTATGTTTCATGATGTTTGCGCAGATTTTTATCCTCGGTGAAGACTGGGTGACACATATCTCACTAATCTTTGCCATCGTGGTCTGTGCCATCATTGCTCTGGCCTCCGGCTTCGAATGGCAAGACATCCAGAAGGGCATTCTATATGGCTGCGAGATAGCCATGCTGCCAATGCTGATCCTAATGATGGTTGGTGTACTTGTGGCCAGTTGGATTGCTTCCGGTACAATCCCCCTATTGGTCTATTTCGGCTTACAGCTGATCAACCCCTCCTTTTTTCTATTTACTGCAGTGATTGTATGTTCAGTGGCATCGCTGGTTACAGGTAGTTCATGGACTACCGCAGCCACATTCGGCGTTGCATTTATTGGCATCGGAAACGGGCTGGATATTCCACCAGCTATGACTGCAGGCGCGGTAATTTCAGGCGCCATTTTTGGTGATAAGATTTCACCAGTATCAGACTCCACCAATCTCGCAGCTGGTGTGGCAGAAGCTGACTTGTTCGACCACATCCGCTCAATGATTTATACCACCGGCCCAGCGCTGATCATTACAATCATCCTATTCTTCTTCATCGGGATGCAGTTTGATGGTGAAGGATCTGATATTTCCCGAACAGAAGAACTACTTGAAGGTATCCGCAATAACTTTTCTGTCAGCCTGTTAGCCTTTCTCCCTCCGTTGGTAGTGATTGTTTTGGCCTATCGACGCGTCAATGCACTTGCCGTTATGGTTATCGGTAGCCTGCTGGGGGCAGGACTCGCAGTAACTACTCAGGATGTTGCACTAGGCAGCATGATGAACTACATGAACGATGGTTATGTATCAGAAACCGGTATTGAAACGTTAGACAGCCTATTCAGTCGTGGTGGCCTGCAGGAAATGATGTGGACAATTTCACTCGGCTTCATCGGCTTGAGCCTTGGTGGTCTTCTTGAGAAAACTAGTATGCTTGAGGTGATATTGGAGAAAATGGGCAAACTGGTGAGCAATTCGCGTGGGCTGATTGTTACCCACGTCCTATCATCATTGGCAACCAACCTGTTCTCAGCCAGCCAATATATTGCCATCATCATACCCGGGCGGATGTTCGTACCAGCCTATCGCAAGCTAAAAATCCTTCCATCGGTATGTTCGCGAACCTGTGAGGACTCAGCTACCGTTACTTCGCCACTGGTACCCTGGGGGTTAGGAGGCGCGTACTACATGGGTGTATTAGACGTTTCTGCGTGGGATTACATGGGCTGGACGTTCATAGCCATCATAACGCCTATTATTGCTATCTTATACGGCCTATTCAATATTTGGGTCTGGCGCGAAGGGGAACGTAACGATGTTAATACCTACAATTAGAGAAGGTCTGAATAACTGCCGATCTTCGTGAACATCCGCCTGATTCAACAAAAAGACCGCAAGTTCAGGCACCCTTCTCCCGTCATTTGTGTGTTTTGCCCGTTTCCCAACCATTGGGCGGAAAACGGGCACACCAGCCCTAAGCCGGTAGGCATTTTTCACCAACCTGCAAGTTGCTGAGCGCTGCCAACAAGTGCAGAAGGTGGGATTTTTGGCCTGGCCGCGTTAACGGACTTTGCTGTAGCCAAGACTTGTTTGATGTACAGAAATAGGTACTCCACCTTGGCATGGATACCGGCTTTGATTTTTTTCGACTCTACTGCCTGAAACCAATGAAGTAGTATCAACATTTTCGCCCTCCGACAAAGCAGAGAGCTTCGCTCCGAAGACGTGCTAACAAGGAAAGGGGACAAAATGTCCATCGAGATCACACTTTGGGTTGTGTTTGCGGCTGCAATGATTACGGCTATTGCTACCGGATTAGGGGCGTTACCGTTTCTTTTTGTAAAGAATTTCCGTCCTTTTTGGCTAAGTATATTCAATGCATTGGCCGCAGGGTTAATGCTAGCCGCAAGCCATAGCTTGGTTGGTGAGGGAAGCCGAGAAGCCCCCTGGCTGACGTTGCTAGGTATGGCTTTAGGCTTACTGCTGGTCGTCGTGTCAGATAAATTGATTGAACGACGCGGTACGCCTAATGTAAGCGAATTAAGTGGCGCTAGCGCGCGCAAGGCACTACTCATCTTAGGTATAATGACAATTCACTCTTTTGCTGAAGGAGTGGGCGTCGGTGTCTCTTTTGGCGGTGATGAGTCACTTGGCCTATTTATTAGCGCAGCAATTGCCATCCATAACATTCCTGAGGGACTGGCCATCAGTTTGGTATTGATTCCCCGCGGCATGTCGGTTTTAAAAGCCGCAGGGTGGAGTATTTTCACTAGCTTGCCACAGCCATTGATGGCAGTTCCTGCATTCATATTCGTAACTTGGTTCGCGCCTTTTTTGCCGATCGGCCTTGGACTGGCTGCAGGGGCCATGATGTGGATGGTGTTTGCCGAACTGATACCCGATGCTTTTAAAGATGCTTCGCCTAATGCCGCGGCGACCACGGTAGCATTAGCGTTTTTTGCTATGTATGCATTTCAGCACGGCATATATTGAAATAAATTTATATAAGGGGCGGATGCAGGCTCTGAGTGCAACACCGTCAATGTGTCGATGACGGAACCTCATGGTACTTCGCCAGCTCCTCGCTCATCACCTCAATAGGGCACTTGAAGTCGAAGCGCTTTCGCGGGCGCATGTTCAGCTCAAGCGCGATCTCATCCAGTTCTTGCTGGCTATAGATCGATAGATCCGTTCCCTTGGGCAAGTACTGTCGTATGAGCCCATTGATATTTTCGTTGGCGCCCCTCTGCCATGGGCTGTGTGGGTCACAGAAGTAGATAGCGACACCAGTATTCTGGGTGACCTTGGCGTGCTGCGTCATCTCACGTCCTTGGTCATACGTCATGCTCTTCCGTGCGGCCAACGGCATGCGATTCAGCGCTGCGCTGAAGCCTTCTACAGCAGAGGTAGCAGTCGCATCGTTCATCTTCGCTAGGATCAGGTAACCGCTTTTGAGTTCGACAAGGGTGCCGACAGCCGATGCATTGTTCTTGCCCTTGATCAGGTCGCCTTCCCAGTGGCCAGGAAATTCACGTTTTTCCACCTCTGGAGGGCGGAGATGGATGCTGACCATGTCCGGGATCTGGTTGCGCCGGTCGACCTGGCCACGGCGCGGCTTACGGGTTGGCTTGCCTTGCCGCAAACAATGGATCAGCTCCTTTCTCAGTTCACCGACGGGCAACGCGTAGATGGCACTGTAGATCGTTTCTCGGCAGACGTAGGCGTCTCGAAGGTCAGGGATATTCATATGCTTGAGCTTGCCGCTGATCTGTTCGGGAGACAAGCGCCGACGCAGCATGTGCTGAATCAGGGCGAACCGAGGGCTGCCAGGAAGCAGTTTGCGCCTTGGTCGACAACCGTCTCGACGGTGATCACGGCATTGTTGCGCATGTGGCGCACGATAGCTGCCATCGGACGATCTATTGCGCCGTATTTCTCGGCTAATCGTTGCCGGGGAGCGCTCGAGCAGGGCCGCTACCTTCCTGATGCTCAAGCCTTGCGCGAAGCTGACATGGATCGTGGCACGTTCTTCAGTGCAGAGTTCAGAATATGACATGGATACAACACCCTACCGGTTTGGTCAGGTGTTGCACTCAGAATTTGCGGCCAAGAGGTTTTGTTGACGGTACTGCCAAATCAATTGCCCAAAAAAGCATCCATCACTTAAGAGATGGACGCAATTCATTTAATACTTAGTAGTATAACTAACACCAGCTACGCACGTTTACATGTATTGATACCGAGCAGCTTGTAAGCCGGACAAAAATTGAACAGCCCTGTTGCCAGCGGCACTAAGCCAATCCAGCCCCAAACGCCAATAGTGCCAAAAAGAGCTAATAGCATGAGCACCACACCTATCAATATGCGTAAAATCTTATCAATACCGCCTACATTGCTTTTCATATTTATCTCCTCAGAATTACCATTAATGTTCAGAAGCTATGAACGGGGATGCTTGGGTCACTCATCTTTTGTCCAATCTTTTCCGGCGTCGCAACACCTACACCTTCAAGAAGGTTGCTTTCGTCATATTCGCTGTTAGGCAGATAAATGGCACAAACATCGACGTCTGCACCATTTTCTATCAGCATTTTTAGAATACCTTCTGGCTTCACTTGGCCTGCCGGATTACTTGGCGGTGTGGCAATAGCATCCGCACTTTCGTATCCTTCTACCGCTAGATGACCCGCGGCATCGCAGAGCAACATATCCAGATCAGTACCCTGCTCCAGCATGGCGTTCGCCAGGATCATCACCATGCCTTGAGTCTGGAGAGAGTCGCTAGTGAGAATCACTAATGCCTCGTCTTTCTGTTGGTCACCTGAGGGGTTATCAGCTATTGCGTGACCCGATAAACTGATAAGCATCATCATAATTGTTAGTCTGATGGTTGCCTTGAAGTTCATATATATACCTCATTGGGTCAATTAGCGTCCGATGATCATTTACTTAAGAACCGATTAAGCAGCAGAACATCAATTCTCAGGTTTCCACACAACATCAGGGTTAATTTTATAGCTCCATGGTAGGCCTGAATTACGCCATCCATCCTTGGCTCTTACGCCCCGAGAGTCACCATCTTCCAGCTTTGAACCCTCAAAACCATCGGTGACAGAATAGACTTCGCTGTATCCCATATCGGTAATTACATCGACAGCAGGAGCACTTCGTGTGGCCCCCGAGCGGCACATAACGATAATTGGATCATTCTGGTCTACATCCAAAGCTTCAATTTCAGCCTTAACTTGCGACTTGAACCCGGTATTCTTTTTAGAAGGCCATGTTTCTGATGCATCATCAAATTGCTCCCGATCAGCTAGTACCCAGGGCACATGTATATCAGTGGGCTCAGCGAAGCCAGTAAACTTAATTTCTATGGGGTCACGCACGTCGATCAGCACAGCACTGTCATCTTCCTGTATTAATTCATAAGCTTCTTCGGCTGAAAGATACAATCCCAGCTTCGTCTCACGATAAGCCTCTGCTTCTTCTGCATACGCGAGACTGGTGCTTAGAGACATCGAGATTCCTAAGCCGATCAAGAGCAAAACTTTCGATTTTTTCATAACTTTTTCCTCTAACGAAATAGCCATAAAATCTATTCTAGTCCTCTTACTGAGCTGGCACACGAGACAAGACGTCGCAGCTTGACCCAAGTCAAACAATGTCAGGCTTTAACAAACAGAAGTCGTGATCTACAGATTATGATCAGCAATCAACTACTTTTGAGGTGTAAAAAACCGCGCCGATAGAGGGCGCGGTTAGATACCAACTACGTTCAAGCCATCACTGACCATGAGGTGCATTCTTATCCACAGCCGATCTTATGAAGTGGTGGCGAAATCTGCTGATAAGATGGTTTCGTCAATCGATGGTTATGCTGTGTGTAAATAGCCGTGTGGCGGTTGGGACCAGGGGGGGCACACTTGAGAAGGTTCATTCATACAGATATTAATGGAGCTATTTTCGTGAACTCAATCAAAGCCCCGTGTATTGAAGCCGCTTGGCAGAAACATCACCGCGAGTTACGTTTATTTCTAATTAAACACTGCAGCGACCAAGATATGGCCGACGATGTGCTTCAGCATGCTTACACCCAAGCACTGTTGAATCGGTCAACATTTTGCCAACTCGCCTCGCCGAAGGCATGGCTCTTTAAAGTAGTGAAACATCAATTAATCGACCGCCAGCGCCGCGATGGGCGCCTAGTATACGGCGAAGTTCCCGAATCAAGTGCGCCCGACGGCGCCAGCATCCCACCAATAGACAGTCTTGCCGGTTGCATCGCCCGCGCTCTGCCCCACTGCAACGCCGAGGATCACGACATTCTGTGGCAGTGCGATATTGAGGGCCTCAGGCAGGAGGACTATGCCAGACACAAAGGCCTGAGCCTGTCGGCTACCAAGGCGAGGCTTCGCCGTGCACGGCAGCGCCTGCGTAAGCGGCTGATTGCGCAATGCGGCATCGTCTTCGATGAGCAGGGACACCTCTGTTGTCATCGTGCTCAAGACGAATAGGAAAAAATTTATAGCCAGACTGCATCCTTTTGCCTGCTGCTGCGTCTTCTTGTGTGAAAACTCCTATTAAACAGAGAGACGCTGATTATGCTTGAGGTCTTTACTTGGTTGGCCGACTGGCTCATCTACGGCCTTGCCGGTCTGAATCCTGCGAGCAAACTAGGCGCCTCGCTGCACTTCTTTGTCGAGGACACTACCAAGATTTTCGCGTTGCTCGTGGTGATGATCTATATCATCGCGCTGGCACGTGCCTCGCTGGATCTCGAACGGGTGCGGCACTACATTCAGCAGAAGAACCGATTCGCGGGTTATGGACTTGGTGCCGGTTTCGGTGCCATAACGCCCTTCTGCTCCTGCTCCAGCATTCCGCTGTTTCTAGGGTTTACCAGCGCTGGGATCCCCCTGGGCATCACCATGGCTTTCCTATTCACCTCGCCGATCATCAACGAGGTGGCGGTCATCATGCTTTGGAGTCTACTGGGTTGGGAATTCACCCTGGTCTATGTCGTTATTGGCATGGCGGTGGGCATCGGTGGTGGCATGATCTTGGATACGTTAAAGGGAGAACGGTGGCTCAAGGACTTTGCTGCAAAAGCCTACCAGCAGGCAGCAGAGACTCCCCACAAAGATGACTCGCCCCCTGATGCGAAAACGCTGACGATTAAAGACCGTCACGTCTTTGCGCGCGACGAACTCAAAGAGATCGTCGGCCGGATCTGGAAGTGGGTAATTATTGGCGTCGGCCTAGGGGCTGCCCTGCATGGTTTCGTGCCGGACAGCTGGTTCGCCGACAACCTGGGTAGCGGTCAGTGGTGGAACGTTCCCGTAGCCGTGTTGGCGGGCCTGCCGCTTTACTCTAATGCCACCGCCGTGATTCCGGTAATGGAGAGCCTGATCCTCAAGGGACTGCCAGTCGGCACCACCCTGGCGTTCTGCATGAGCACTGTGGCCGCCAGCTTTCCCGAGTTCATTATGCTCAAGCAGGTCATGCAGTGGCGACTGCTGGGCATCATTTTTGTCATCCTTCTGGCCAATTTCATGGTTGTAGGCTGGCTAATCAATCTGCTTAGCCCCTGGCTGTTCAGCGGAACACTGATCTAAGAGGAGCATCGAAAATGAAGAAGATTGAAGTTCTGGGTACTGGCTGCAAGAAATGTGTCAACACTGCCGAACAGATTCAGAGCGTCGCTGACCATCTAGGTATTGAGGTCACGGTTGAAAAAGTCACCGATCCGGGGACCATCATGAGCTATAAAGTCATGTCGACGCCAGGCGTGGCTATCGACGGCAAGCTCGTGCACAGTGGTAGCGTTCCAAATCACGACAAGATCGAGACCCTGTTAAAGAATTAATTCAAGCATATCAATACCCCGGTAATAACGCTTTATCGGGGTAGTTTAGGCCTTGTCTGAAAAGTCGGCGAGCGAAGGCCAGACAAGGCAAAAATCGGCGAAAAGACGGAGTTTACGTAGTGTAAATGAGTACTTTGAGCTGATTTTTAACGCCGTATGGTCGAGCGCAGCCAGTTTTCAGACAGAGCCTAACTCCGGGCAGTAAACGCCAGGCAACCTTAGGGATGCCGCTATCCGCGGAGCTTGTGAAGCCGATTCTGACTGCGGGTCATATTTCATTCGATGACGGCGGCCGCAGTGCCAGTGTGCGTCTCAGCGCCAAGTAATGTCTGTGCCATGGCATGACCATTATCGATACAGTCTCCTACACTGATGCCATCACGCCAGTTCCCTATCAAATGAAGATCTGCGCACGTCTGCGCAATTTGATCGATTTTGGCTATCCGCGCTAAATGCCCAATGTCGTACTGCGGAATCGCTTGCGACCACCGCGCGACTTTCGTAAAGACCGGCTGTGCGTCGATATCGAGCAGCTGGCTGATGTCTGAGCTGACAGTGTTCACTAACTGTTCATCTGACTGGTCGCTAACCGCCGGGTTTCTGCGACCACCTATAAAACAAGTAAAAAGCACGTGTCCTTTGGGCGCGCGTTGCGGAAAAAGAGTGGAAGAGAACAAGACACCCAGAGTTTGCTTTTTTTCTTTGCTGGGAATAAGCATGCCGAAGCCATCCAGCGGGTGTTTAACAGCCCGTTCGGGATACCCCAGTACGACAGCGGCAAGTGGTGGGTAGACAATGCTTTCCAACTCTGACTGAAGCTCAGCGTTTACGTTGCTCAGGAGCGACCCACTGACGCTTGCGGGTGTTGTCAGTATTAGCTTATGACCAGCAAAAGCCTGCCCCTTCTGATCGACGGCATGCCATGTGTGATTCTTGCGATTGACCTTTTCCACTCGGCTTCCGGTCACGAGACGAACGTTGGGCAGCCGCTCCAGCTCATGTCTGATGCCATTGGTCAAGGTAGACAGCCCTCCTGGGAAGCTAACAAGCTTGCCACGCCACTCCTCAGGGAAACCAACCTCATGATCTTTAGCGCGCTTTTTTTTGCTATTACGCATTTGAGCTATTCCGCCACGCAGCAATGATCCGTGTGCTTGCTCAAGGTAATAAAGGCGAGGGAAAGCAGCTTTCGCTGACAGGCGCTCTGGCGCACCTGCATAGACGCCAGAGACAAACGGGTCTACAAAGTGACTGAGAATATTTTGCCCAAGGCGTCTTCGCACGAAGGCGGCAAGTGTTTCTTCATGCGACGCTGGTTTTCGGAAAGGTTCCGTAAGCAAGTGGCGCCAGCCTTCAAATCCTATAAGCGGACTTTTTAACGCAGACTTAAGGCCATCAGGCAGCGCAATGAGTTTTCCGTCCTTGACGACGTAACGCTTCCGACTGGCTTCTGGCGGAAAGATGGCTTTTTCCGTTAGGTTCAGTGAATTTATCAGCTTATATAACGAGGGCTTTGCCATCAGCGTATTAGGGCCGAGTTCCATGTGCCATGCCTGCTCAGTCACTGACCGTATATTCCCCCCCAATTGTTCGTCAGCCTCAACCAGAGTCACGGATTTATTGTGGCGACCGAGCTCAAGAGCTAGCGAGAGCCCGGTTATACCTCCCCCAATAATCAGAAACGATTGTTCTCCGTCCTGTGTGACACCTTGCATAAAAACCCTTAAGCAATATCAAAATTTCGAACGTTTAAGGCTTAATCCTGAATACAGATCGCCTGTGCCCTTACGGCTTGGGCCGTCTTGATAACCAGAATGCCGATCAGACCCGTCAATAGTCCCAGAAGACCCACGCTCAGGCCCTTGAAGAACGGCAGCTGCAACTGTTCATACATCAAAAAGCTAGCAATGGTAATCGCCGCCATGGGGAACGAATACGCCCACCAAGACAGGAAAAATTCCAGCTTTAGAAACCGTCTTGTCTGTGTCAGTAACATCAGCGTCATGAACAGAGCGAAGTAATAGAGAATGCGACCCAAGGGATTGATTTCTCCCACCAGTTGAAACCATGAGATGAACCCAACAGCCGGCGGTGCAATCAGGATGAACAACGTAGGCAAAAGCTTCGACGGCAAGGGCTGGTGAAAGAACATTCGGTAGAAAATGATGGTCAGCAGTACCACCCAGAAAACCAACCCGATGCTGAAGAAAAACCAGGAGATTTCCATAGAAGCATGCTGCGCACCTGCAATGGGTACAAGAATGTTGCCTACGATAGGGATAAACCAGGCCGGATTGATGTGAGCAATTTCAAAGTGAGTCTGGTGCAACCAAGCAGAGAGAACATAAAGCGTGAAGCCGAGGTGAAGGACCACGCCGACACTCCACAACGTAAAGGACACGGCGTTGCTGTATGGTAAAAGCGCAATGCTCAATAAAATAAGACCAATGGATATAGTGGGAAAAAAGTTAACTTTTACCGGATGAGCAAATTCGGCTTTAACCTGACCGGGATATTTCAACGCCTTGGTTAGATAGAGCACCAACAAAACAACAAATGTGACTCCCGTCAGGCCAAGTAATATCGGACTGAATTTTACAGAAAGACCCAGCAAGTCCTCCGCCCGGTGCCAAGCAATGGTGAACCCAGTCATTCCCATCACAGTGGCAAACCAGGAAATGGGGAAGTTCTGCAGTCGTGAAGGACGCACCTTGGTCATCAATTCATCTCCTCTGGTCACATAGCCCGGGCTTGCTCATAGACATGTTTGGGTGTTTGAGGGTGGGAATACCCTGCTTTGGTCTACTGAAACAACGCGCTGATAAACCAGGTCGGTTTAGATAAAGCGTTCGGTAGTTGAAACATGCCCTTAATCGCCTGGACCACACTCCATGCAACGTTCAGTAATGGCAGGCCCCTGTCGAAGATTTGCTTGTAAATCGTGTAATCCTGACCTTAATCCCTCTTCAAGTACCGGATGGTAAAAGGGCATTGCAAGCATCTGGCTGACGGTTAACTTCTGTTCCAGTGACCAGGCGAGTAAGTGGGCCATGTGCTCAACCTGCGGACCGAAGAGCTCAGCTCCCAGGAACTGCCCGCTGCCGTGCTCTGCATAGAGCTCGAAATAACCCATATTTTCACCCATAACCAGTGCCCGCCCTTGATCAGCAAAGGAAACGTTGCCTTCAGCGATGCAGCCACAGCCGCCATAGCGCTTGTCTAGCGTATCGCGACTCTCACCAACGATCGCCATCTGGGGTTCGGTAAACACAATCGCAAGGGGAGCGTTGCGCTGTCCCACTTGCACATCATCCAGAAAAGCGGCGTTTCGGCCTGCGATTTTTCCTTCTGTAATGGCCTCGTGTAGAAGAGGTGCCGACTGATTTGCATCACCAGCGATAAATATATGGCTCGGGGCGCTCTGTACATCTAGGCATTGCAGAGTGAAACGATTGAATTCTGGCACGCCGTGCTCATTCAGCTTGAGCCCGGCCTGCCTGATATCTAACTGATCCAGGTTTGGCCGACGCCCGGTTGCGGCAAGGACATAATCGAATGTTTCGGCGAGTTTTTGCCGACTTTCACGTTCATAAAACGTAATGGCAACGTTGCTTTCCCTGCGTTCAATGCTGTCAAGTGAGGCATCAGCATCCAGATACAGCTCGCGATTAAATGTCTCGTCTGCCAGCTGGCGCAATTTTTCAGATTGAAAAGGCCCAATGACACCGCCAACGCCAAACGTGCGGGTTCTAACCCCTAACCGACTAAGCGCTTGACCGAGTTCCATGCCAATGACACCGGGACCCACAATAGCGACCGATTCAGGCAGCGTATTCCAATTAAACACATCATCATTGGTGATTAGCCGATCGCCAGCGCCTTCCAATAGCTTCGGCCATGTGGGCCGCGACCCCGTGGCAATGATGATGGCTTCTGCCGTAAGCTTGGTATGGTCACCAATCATCAGCGTATGTGGATCAATAAAACGTGCGTGACCATGCAATTGGTGAGACGCCGGAATCGTTTTCATTGATTTCAGTACATTACCTACGAAATGATCGCGCTCGTGTTTGACTCTTGCCATCACCGCTTGGCCATTGACTCCTACCTCGTTAACAGTGATCCCAAACATGTCAGCTTTACGTGCGGCATGTGCCGCATTGGCGGCGGCAATGAGTAGCTTTGAGGGCATACATCCCACGCGGGCGCAGGTCGTGCCATAGTTGCCGGCTTCTATCAGCACGACATCGTCGGTATGCTTGCGCGCGGCGTGCCAAGCGCTAAGCCCGGCACTCCCAGCTCCGATAATGGCTATCTTGACGTCTCGCTGCTGCATACCAATATCTCCTAAGCTTTGCTTGGCAAGGATGGCGCGATGTGCTCACTTGGTTGGGCAAGCGCCAGCCAAGCATCAAAGGTGGTAAAAAACACTTGCCCAGTTAACTCCTGACAAAAATGCGTGTGTTTTAATCGATCCATTACTGGGCCTTTTACCTCTGCCAGGTGCAGCGTGGCTCCAGCATCTTTCAACCGCGTGTTGATCGCTTCTAAACTTTCAAGCGCTGATGCGTCAATCAAGTTAACTGCCTGACATGTAAGCACTATGTGCTTTAACCATGGAGAGCGAGCAGCCAACGCCAATACGGTGTCTTCCAGGTAGCGGGCATTGGCAAAGTATAGGCTTTCATCAATGCGCAGTAGCGCTACGCACTTGTTAGTTTCGACCTGATGTCGCTTGACGTTACGGAAGTGCTCTGTGCCTGGCACACGACCGATGACAGCGCTATGGGGCTGGCTGGTGCGGTACAAATGAAGCCCCAGAGACAGCATTACACCGCTGGTAATACCGACTTCAACGCTGTGCAACAAAGTAAGCAACAGGGTAGCCAACATAGCCACACCGTCGCTGCGGGAGTATTGCCAGGTACGCTTAACGGCAGGTAAGTCAATCAGCGTGCCGACCGCCACAATGATAGTGGCCGCCAAGGTTGCTCTGGGCAAAAACGCCAGCAGGTCAGTTAGCAGTAACGTGGAAAGCATGATGCCAAATGCTGTGAACGCACCTGCCATCGGCGTTGCCGCGCCTGCTTCAAAATTGACGACCGAACGTGAAAAACCGCCAGATACTGGCGAGCCACCACTCACCCCTGCTCCTACATTAGCCATTCCCAAGGCAATCAACTCTTTGTTGGGATCGATACGCTGGCGCCGTTTAGCCGCCAGAGTTTGCGCGACTGACACCGATTCAACAAAGCCCACCAGGCTAATCAGAAGTGCTGCGGGTAGTAACCCAAACCAGAGTGATGAATTTAGGCTGGGAAGCGCAATGTCAGGCAAGCCGCTGGGCACAGCGCCCACCAGATCGACACCACGCTCTTTAACGTCTAATCCCCAGGCAAGCAACGTCGTGACAACCACCGCTGAGATGGGTGCAGCTTTCACGACAAGGCCAGCAGTGCTGGCAGACATGCCAATAGCTGTCAGCCATTTGTTTAATCGCTTGCGGCTCACCAGCAGAAAGCCCCATACACCCAAGCCGATCAACAGAGTCGTCATATTTACCTGATGCCACTGACCCAGTAGCGCCCCAAGCAGGTCGATAACGTTATGGCCTGATGCCTCAACACCTAAAATGTGCTTTAGCTGGCTTATAGCAATCAGAATACCCGACGCCGTGATGAACCCTGAAATCACTGGGTGGCTTAAGAAGTTGACCAAAAAGCCCAGCCGAAGAACGCCCATGGCAATTAAGATCAGTCCCGATAGTACGGCCAAAACTAGCGCAGCTCCGATATAATCTGGACTGCCAGGGCTAGCAAAACCACTTAACGCCGATGCGGTCATGAGCGCCGCCACGGCCACTGGCCCTACGGCTAAGCTAGCGCTAGTGCCAAAGATGGCGTACAGCACCAATGGAAGCATGCTGGCATAGAGCCCCATCTCGGCAGGAAGCCCAGCTAATAAGGCATAAGCCAGCGCCTGGGGCACCAGCATTAGTGTCACAATAACCGCTGCCAACACATCCCGAGAAAACAGCTCCCGGTTATAGCGACGTAGCCAACCAACCAGCGGCACCCAACGCTCAATAATCATGGGTCTTATCCGTTTGCCGATTCAAACTGATGGCGACGAGCATCGTCGCCCTATTAAGCGTTCTGATCTTCAAGCCCTTGTCGATGCTCTTCCAAATCAAAGCCTGCTGATTTTGCAGCATTAAACAGCTCAGCAAGGTCGCACTGTTCGCTGTGGCGCTTAGCGTAGGCCCATAGATGAGTCGCACGCTTTCCCGTTCGGCAGAATGCCAAAATAGGCCGCGGGAGCCGCTGCATTGCATCAGCAAAGGCGGCTACATCTGCTTGGCTGTAGTCACCGGGTGTGACGGGAATATGCACCCACTGAAGGCCAATATCCGCGGCTTTTTTACGGTAGGCATCTTCATCAGGAAACTCAGCGCTTTCTCCAGGTTTGCAGTTACAAATCACCGTTTTGAAGCCATTTGCTTTAACTTGCTCAAGCTCTTCTACCGTGAGCGCTGAGGTAATCTCGATATCCGTTTCTAAAGGCTGTGTTTGCATGATGTGGCTCCTTCGACAGTAGACAACTTAATCCCAGGCGGCGCCTTCCAAGGCATTCAGTGGGATCTTTAGATAGCGCTTACCGTTAGCTTCCGGCTCAGGCAGACGCCCGCCTCGCGTATTGACTTGCAGGGCGTGCAAAATCAGCTTGGGCATAGGTAGTTCGCTATCACGCTGGTGGCGTAGAGAGATGTAATCCGTTTCACTCATATTGACCAAGTGAGGGTTACTTCCAAGCTGCTCAGCGACGGTGCTTTCCCACTGCGGCTCGCGGTCATCGGGCATATAGTCATGGCCGGTGAATAGCCTGGTATCAGCGGGTAGCGCTAGAATCTGCTGGATGGAGTGCCATAGCACTCTTGCATCGCCACCGGGGAAATCTGCTCGTGCAGTGCCAAAGTCTGGCTGGAACAGGGTGTCGTGCACGAAGGCCGTATCACCAATCACGTAAGTAATTGATGCCAACGTATGGCCAGGCGAATAAAGCACGCGAGCATCCAGTTCACCAATCTTAAAAGTGTCGCCCTCGTTAAACAGTCTATCCCACTGACGGCCATCGGTCGGCATCTCTGGCCAGTGATAGATATCTTTCCATAGCGCCTGCACTTTGGTGACCTGTTGACCAATCGCCGTGGACGCGCCGGTTTGTTGCTTTAAATAATGAGCCGCAGAAAAGTGATCCGCGTGAGGGTGAGTATCGAGAATCCACACCACCGACAAGCCCTCTCTTTTGACGTAGGCCAGTAGCTCATCGGCGTGGTGTGTGGCCGTCGCGCCGGACTTTTCGTCATAATCCAACACAGGGTCGATAATTGCGCACTGCTTGGTGTCAGGGTCACTCACCACATACTGGATGCTAAAGGTACGCGGATCGAAGAAACCGGCCACATCCGGTGTGCCTACGCCGGTATGCTTTGAAAGTGCAAAAGTGTTCATTTCGTTTCCTCCTATAAGGTGAGCTGTTCAAACCTGGCGAGCGGCGACAATTAAAGTGTCTTTTTGCAGAAGTACCAGTCGGTGTAGTCATACCCTTTCGATTGGCGGGCCTCCGCATCTTCACAGGTGTGAGGTGGCGGCACGATGACAGGCTGCCCGGGTAGCCAGGCTTCCGGTGTTGCAACGCCATGTTCATCGCTGGTTTGTAATGATTTAACCAGCCGCAACACCTCTTCTACCGACCGACCGTTCGTCATGGGGTAGTACAGCATGGCCCGCAGAATACCTTCTGGATCAATCACAAAAGTCGCGCGTACCGCTGCTGTATCACTGGCACCTGGCTGAATCATGCCGTAGGCGTGCGCCACCTTCATATTGAGATCCGCAATAATCGGGAAGGTAATCTCAACACCGAAGTTATCTTTAATGCTGCGTGTCCAGGCGATATGCGAGTGGATGCTATCGATTGATAGGCCTAATAGCTCTGCATTGACCTCTTTGAACTGTTCCGTGTAGCTGGCAAACGCTGAAAACTCCGTGGTGCACACCGGGGTGAAGTCCGAAGGATGGGCAAATAACACCAGCCACTTTCCTTGATAGTCGCTGAGCGATTTTTCTCCATGGGTCGTTTTTGCGGTGAACGCTGGCGCCGGGCGGTTAATTTGCGGCATTACTGGCTGGAAGGTTTCGTTAGGCATGCTGAGCTCCTGAAGGGTGAAAGATTAACAGGAATAACGATAGCTCTTTTTGTTATAACTAGCAAATAGTGTGACGTAATAAGCCTGATAGGGAGGCCAATGGTCGGTACAACCTCACTCACTCGAAAGTAACTCGTCGTGTTTTTATGTGAAGCTTGGTGAGCATACACAAGGGTCTGATGAGCCCTTTTCTCTTTGCCCTTGCGGTACGGATCCAGAATGGAAGCTAGAACGGTGGAGCGACCCTGCACCGGAAAAAGTGCTTAACCCTCATTCCTCATAATCGGGTATGTCGTTCATACGGTTAGAGTGGACTGAGAACCTCTTGCACTTAAGAGCTTCGAGAAAATTTAAAAAATTAATAAATTACAACTACTTATTTCATCATAGCACCTTGACCGACACGTATTTTAGCTAAAATTTATGTACACCTTTCCCTCCTATTTATCTCTGACCAACCTTCAGATTAGATTTTTAAGGCGCTTATAGGACGAAGTAGGTATTGCGTCTTTCTATGCATTGGACATAATAGAATAACGTTATTCTTAAAAAATATAGAAAGGTTGCGCCATAGGAGACGTCATGCAGAAGCTACTGTTATTAAGCCGACGAGATTTGCTAAAGGTAGGGTCTGGAATGGGATTTGGTTGTTTGCTGCCAGCCGGCATGACATCTGCTAGCACGCTACACACTCAGGCCCATGTAGTGATACTTGGGGGTGGCGCGTCGGGTATTGCGATGGCTAGCCGACTCACCAGGCGGCTACGAGGAGGCAAAATCACGTTGGTAGAACCAAGAGAAACTCATCACTACCAACCCGGCTGGACAATGGTTGCTTCCGGCGTTTGGAACGCCGGCAAAACGATGCGTCCTAACGCAGACTTTATGCCGCGAGGTGTTAACTGGGTCCGTGAGATTGCAGTCAGCGTTGATGCAGACAACAAACGTATTGGTCTGGCTAGTGGTTCAACAATTGAATATGACTTCTTGATTGTTGCCACAGGCATTCAATTAAATTACGGCTTAATTGATGGCATGTCGCCAGAACTGATAGGTCAGCACGGGATTGGCAGCGTATACGCCAGCATTGAAGGCGCGTCTCGCACCAATCAAACCATCGAAAGTTGGCTAGCAAGCGGCCAAGGAAAGGGCATTTTTACAGCGGCACCCACCCCTGTGAAATGTGCAGGTGCGCCACTTAAAATGACGTTTACGACACTTAGTCGATTGGAAGAATCTGGCCGTAGGGAGCGTTTTGCCGTGGAATATATGGCTCCTGGCACCGATCTATTTTCCCAGCCATGGGTAGATGAGTTTGTTAAGCAGCGGTTTGATGAGCAGGGGGTCAAACGGCGTCATCATTACCGCTTATCTGCCATCGACCCGCAAGCCAAACAGGCTGAGTTTGCTTTTGTTGGACCTGAAAGCGAGTTCACTTCGCACCATGAACTACGTGAAGCTGAGTTCAAACGTGATAATCTGCCAACCGTAATCACAGACTATGATTTTATTCACGTGGTACCTCCCATGAGCGCTCACGATTTTATCAAAAACAGCGCTCTCATTGCTCAGGATGGCCCTTTCAGAGGCGAGTGGTTAGACGTCGATATCCATACCATGCAGCACAATCGCTATCCCGAAGTGTTTGGCATTGGTGATGTCATTGGTGCGCCCATCAACAAAACGGCTGCTAGTGTCAAGGCGCAAGCACCCGTTGTAGAAGAAAACCTGCTTTCCGTCATGCAGGGCAACCTCCCATCTGCACGCCACACTGGCTATACCTCATGCCCCATGATCACGGGGATCGGCAAAGCCATGTTGGTGGAGTTTGGATACGCGGACGACTTCGCCTTCATGCCGTCTTTCCCATTTATTGACCCTAAAGACGAATCTTGGGTTACCTGGGTCATGAAAGATCGTATGCTGCAGCCCGCTTACTACGCCGTTCTTGAAGGCCAAGCATAAAGGAGAATCTGCTATGACCATCAGTGGTATATTCACCATACTAATGTATGCGCTTGCACCCTTCACATGGCTACTGGTAGTGGGCTCCATTGTTGTCATTAGCCTACACCTGCTCGCTTACCTGCGTGGCTATCAGATAACTCAACACCGTAGTCGGTATGCCACGATGCTCGCCATACTTATCGGGTTATCAGCGCTCGCTTGGGTTCCTTGGCTCACTCATTCAACACTTGCCAATGTAGCAACTTTATTTGATTGGGTTGCATTAACCGCCGGTATTGTCGCTATCTTTTTCATTTCATTAGTGATCTTACATCCCTTGAGCTACTTAATCAGTCTTCTCCGTGAAGGTTGATTGCATTTGGAAAGGCCGTCAATTGGCAACCAATGAAGCATTTTTTGCTGGTTGACTGACTCGTTCAACTTTGCCGTATCGATGCCATAGTGTTCGCCAAAAGATCAACATTATTTGAATGTCTCGCTGGCCTGCCAAACCCCGAGTGACAGGCCTAAAACATGGCAAGATGGCCTATCCAAAATGACGCTGACAGCACCCTGCCCGCAGCAAATCATCGACAGCAAGCAAGAAAAACAGTACCTAATTCTTGGTTGTCCTCGTTTCCACGCGCAACGTTGTAAAAAAATACACGTCGATAGCACATAGATCATTGCTGGCAGGCACTAGCCACCCCTCTCGAACCATGATGCGACAATACGCCATCACTGATTTTACCAATCTCGCGTGCTTCCCCAAGCCTGTCTACTGTATAATTTAAAAAAGTAATAAGCATATTACCTAAATAAATATAAAACTATGTCTCAATAACATGGTATAGACGATCTGATCCGCCCCACTGATTCTGGACACCGCGTTAAGCGAGTACAATCCGCTTATGAGGTGATCCACGATGAGCAAACAAAAGCGCAACCGCTATTCCGATGAGTTCAAGGCCGAAGCGCTGAAACTCGCAGAAAGAACCAGCGTTGCCAGCGCCGCCCGAGAACTGGGTATCCATGAATCGCAGATCTATGGTTGGCGTTCGGCAGCGAAAAAGAAGGCCAACGTCTCCGAGCGCGAGTCTGAACTGGCTGCCGAGAACGCCCGGCTGAAGCGCCAAATGGCCGAGCGTGAAGAGGAGCTGGCCATATTAAAAAAGGCGGCGACCTACTTCGCCAAGAACCAAAAGTGAAGCGTTACAGCTTCATGCTTGAGCACAGTCACAGGTTTTCCGTGATCCGGATGGCGTCTGTGCTCGGGGTCTCGCGAAGTGGGTATTACACATGGCAGAAGACTCGGTTTCAGCCCAGCCAACTGGAGCAAGCCAGGGAAAGGCTTGATCCCAGAGCAAGCGGCGCAATGGCGCCCGACGCATCCAGGCCACGCTGGCGGCTGATGGCCACCCTTATGATGTCAAAACGATAGGGGCCAGTATGCGGCGCCTATCGTTGGTGCCGAAGGCCGCCCGCAAGTTCGTCGTCACCACAGACAGCGACCACAGCTTGCCTGTGGCGCCCAACTTACTGGGGCAAGACTTTGAGGCGACCGCCGCGAACAAGAAATGGGCCGGTGACATCACGTACTTGATGAGCTCTGAAGGCTGGTTTTATCTGGCCGTCATCATTGACCTGTACTCGCGCTCTGTCACCGGTTGGTCCATGAATACCAGGATGACCGCAGACCTGGTCTGCGATGCGTTGGAAATGGCATTGTGGCGACGCAATTTCCTCACAAGAGCGATCTGTCACAGCGACCAGGGAAGCCAGTACTGTTCCCGCGCCTACCGGGATCGGCTGCGAACGCATCAGTTGCGTCAAAGTATGAGCCGTAAAGGCAACTGCTGGGACAACGCTTGCGTGGAAAGCTTCTTCCATTCAATGAAAGTAGAAGCAATCCACTACGAGCCGATGATGAACCGGGAGTCGCTTTGCCAGCATGTGTTCGAATACACCTAATCTAGTGACGCATGACTTTTAGGTTTTGATGAATCCAAGTCACAAGCTGCGCTTCCGATGACGCTCCGACAAGACGTGCTATCTCTTTACCACCTTCGAACAGGATTAGCGTGGGAATACTGCGAATATTGTAAAGCGCGTTGGCCGCCGGTGCGGCGTCGCTATCCACTTTGACAAATCGAACCCCTGGCATCTGCCTAGCTGTAGCGGCGAAACTAGGTGCCATTGCCTTGCATGGGCCACACCAGGCTGCCCAGAAGTCTACTAGTACAGGTAATTCTGTACCTGAAATAAACTTATGTAGAGTGGTATCACTGAGGCTCACAGGCTCAGCATTCATCAACGCAGTCTTGCACCGTCCGCAAACAGGCGAATCGTGCAATCGTTCGGCTTGTATACGGTTAGTAGTTCCACATGAAGGGCAGACCAGCTGCATACCAGAATTCCTTATAGTTTCGAGTTACTTTGACACTCTATCTATTTGCCTTATGAGCGATAATACGCTTTTTAAATCATATCAAACTCAACTACTAAAAACTCTTCCTGAGAAAACTATATACCTTTTTACAGAGGATTCGGTGCAGAAAACCTTCCAGGTTTAGTCTGGCGTTAAACAAGAAAATGCAAACACGCAGGGCCATCGAACTAATACGGTCAATCTAATAGCCCTGCAAAATATCTGAGCACCACTGAATTAAGTTCTTATATTGTCCGTTACAGTCCATACGCCGGGAGAGTTCCATACCGCGTGGTTTATCAAGTCTCTTTCCACTAAACTATCTACCTTACCACTAATTTTAACATCGTGATCATGGACTTCCACTTTAATCGCATTAGCATCTTGGATAGCCTTTCGTTTAAGTGAGTTTTCAATATCAACTCTAACTGCCGCAGCAGAAAGGTTAGGCTTAATAACAATTTGATTACTCACACCAACCACACCTGCTAAGTAACGTATAGATGTTTCCGCTAAGCGACGTTGATAATCCCAAGGCACCATACCGGAAAGAGTCACCCAGCCGTTTTCAACCATTACTTTTAATGGGTCATTTGGAACGAATATATTCCACTCTAGTGTGTTTTTAACAGCACGAGCGATATCCGCATCTGTACGCTTTGCATTACCCGGTAGTTTTACATCAATTTCTATGGCAACACCCTTCACACCGCTGACACGCTGCGCTGCCGTTTCAGCATGCCATTTTTCTGCATAGCTATCGACATGGCCCGCCAAAGTTACAATGCCACCTTTAACTTCTACTCCAATATCTGAAGCACGAACGGATGGCTCCCATCCGAGCTCAGCAAGTACATCTTTTTGAATTTGAGCGTCTGATTTCAACATAGCAGTATTCCTTTTATTCGATAGATAAATTATTCGTCGCAACATGGTATTTCATTACCTATTTACGACACCCTGTCTAAGCGAAGATATCACTTCACATTTTACAAAGACGTATATTCAACTGACCTCTAACTTCCGCCTTAATGGTTGTTTAACTTTAGGCAATGTTATTGTTAGTATGCCGTCTTTAAATTTGGCGTCTGCATGTTGCGTATCTACCTCAACAGGCAAACCAATCGTTCTTGAAAAAGAACCTTGCCAAATTTCTGAATGATAATATTCATCCTTTTTCTCGTCTGCCTTACCAGAACGCTCACACTTCAACATCAAGGAATGTTCTGTGACTTCAATGACTAAATCCTTACGATCAACCCCTGGCATTTCAGCACGCACGATAATTTCTTTTTCACGATCAATAATGTCCACTTTTGGATTGTGCTGCCCAAAAAAACCAAGACGCTCTTTTACCGAATCATCTTTAAAAAAAGGTTTCATCCAGTTTCGCTCAAAAAAGCCTTCCATCATTCGATCAAACTCTTCCAATGGGCTTGAAAAGCGACTGGCAGGCATTTTACTTGCATCTGGAACAGACACATCAGACTTGGTAGATGATTTTGCCATTTCGATACTCCTTATTTATACGGGCCTGAGTCATAGTTAAAAACCACTTTCTATTTATAGTCCAGCCACTCTTCTTTTGAAGCATGACAAACATACCAAAAAAGCACTATCTTGAGACAAAATTGACATAGAGCAAAAAATATCGCTTTTTTATAATGATAAAAAACCACTTATTTTTCTTTAAATTTCACTAAGATAATATATTTTAAAAATTTTTTACCTAGACAACTTTATAAAAAAGGGGCATTAGCTACATACACAGCCAAAAATAACTATCATAATTATATTCATAACCATCTTACATATTGGTTGATTAATATTGGATGGCTATTTCGATTCTCACTCATCGGTTTTTAAGGATAATATGCATGTTTTTCAACGACAACCAGCACCAAAATATGGACAGACTGGTGCGTGCTTCACTGGCTGGAATGACATTGGGCATTTCTCCGGCATCAGTAATGTTAACTTACTTGGACTGGCTATCTAGCACGGCGCTTTCGCCCGGAACGCAATCTTTGTTACTGCAAAAAGCCATCAAGAAACAGCTCCGCTTGTTATCTTGGGCTAGCCATTCGGCCTTTGACCCAAATGCGAGCCCTTGTATTGACCCCTTACCTCAAGACCGACGTTTTCGCGATCCTAGCTGGCGCTACTATCCCTATAACTTGCTTTACCAAGGTTTTCTGCTGCAGCAGCAGTGGTGGTACAACGCCACTACCAACGTCAGTGGTCTCTCCCCTCATCACGAGCGGGCCGTAGAGTTTGGCGCTCGCCAATGGCTTGACGTGTTTTCACCCTCCAACTACTTAATGACTAATCCCGTTGTATTAAAAAACACCTTTTTCAGCGGAGGGACCAACTTGGTTCAGGGAATGCAACACTACTATGAAGATCTCCAGAATCATTATCTTGGCAAAAGGCCAGCCGGTACTGAAGAGTATATAGTCGGGCAGGATGTAGCGATCACACCAGGTAAAGTCGTGTATCGCAATCATCTGATCGAACTGATCCAGTACACGCCTACCACGGATAAGGTGCACGCTATTCCGACGCTGATCGTGCCAGCGTGGATCATGAAGTATTACATCCTCGACCTCTCACCTCACAACTCGCTAGTCAAGTACCTGGTTGATCATGGTCATACCGTGTTTATGATTTCCTGGCGTAATCCAACCGCCGAGGATCGTAATATCGGCATGGATGACTATCGCCAGCAAGGCATTTCAGAGAGTCTCGATATTATCCGGCACCTCATTCCCAATCAGAAGGTACATGGTGTCGGCTACTGTTTAGGCGGAACGCTGCTAGCCATTACTGCAGCGACGATGGCGCGTAATAACGATGATCGCTTAGCGTCGATGACACTATTTGCCGCACAGACCGATTTTCGAGAAGCTGGCGAACTAATGTTATTTATCGATGAGAAGCAACTCGCTTTCCTTGAAGATATGATGTGGTCTCAGGGCATTCTTGATACCAAACAAATGTCAGGAGCATTTCAGATTCTTCGTTCTAACGATTTGGTATGGTCTCGAATTGTAAATGAATATCTGCTGGGCACGAGAAATCCCATTAACGACTTAATGGCCTGGAATACTGACGCAACGCGCATGCCCTACCGCATGCATTCAGAATATTTACGCAACCTTTTTTTAAATAATGATTTAGCCGAAGGCCGATTTAGAGTAGATGACCGTCCGGTAGCGCTTAGCGATATACAGGTACCCATATTTTGCGTTGGAACAGAATGGGATCATGTTGCTCCGTGGCGATCTACTTATAGATTGAACCTGCTTTCAGATGCACCCGAAATTACTTTTCTACTTACCAGCGGTGGCCATAACGCAGGCATTATCAGCCCTCCCGGATACACTCACCGGCATTATCGTATGACGACGTCATATGAGAACGATATTTACATTGACCCCGACACTTGGTTACAGAGTACCGTTATTCACCCAGGTTCTTGGTGGAACGCTTGGCAAACTTGGTTAGCAGACAAATCAGGTCCTTTTAACAAAGCACCTAAGGTTGGGTCGACAACTTATATACCGATAGAAGATGCTCCTGGCAGTTATGTAAAGCAAAAATAAAAAAATTTATTTTTATCAATAGCCTTTAATTAAATTAAACATCAAGAACCTACTATCAGCAATTAAAGAAAAACACTAAGCATAAAAAACTGCATGCATCATCATTCACCTTATTAAAATTATTGACAAGGAAGGTAACGCAAGCATCAAAATAAATCAGCCATCTAGCAGAATTGCATACCACAAAAACTCAACCTTCTGTTTTATATGCTTTTATTTTAATAAATAATAATAGTTGCAGTTTATAGAAAAACACCTAATATTAATTATTGCATAATAATTTTAAAATCAACTCAAAAATGACTACCAAAAAATAATTTATCTTCAAATATTTAAAAGGAGGGCTTTAAAATGGACGCACTATCTCCTTCAAATAGAAAAAAAGAGAATGCATATTACCATTCCGGCACATCCATCATAGAAGATTTAAATAACTTAACTCAACCTTCATTTATCTTAAATAAAAGAAATATTTTAATACATCAAGGCCGTCCTTTTCAAGGTTTATACGTAGTCCATTGCGGCACATTAAAACAATTGGATTATAGGAAAAAGGGTGAAGAAACACTTACTCATTTTTTCCTACCCGGTGATATAATTGGACTGGATGCTATCGAAGATGGATTTTATAGCGGAAGTGTCACTGCTATTGAAACATCGGGCCTGCTACCTATACCTTTTAGCTGTATTGAGGAGTTACTCAACACTCACTCTCAACACATACGATTGTTGCGCTGCTTAAGTAAAGCTATTCGCTACGCTCACACCCGAATGTGGCAAATAGTAAACCAGCCATCAGATGCAAGGTTGGCCTTTTTTGTCATTGATATGTCATGTCACTTTCAAGCCCGGGGCTATTCGCCATACTGTTTCAGACTAGCGATGTCGAGGCGAGAAATTGCTGCTTATCTATGTATGGCGTTAGAGACGCTCAGCCGCCTCATCAGTCGATTTCAACAGCAAGGTATTCTGTCAGCACGCGGCCATGAATACTGCATATTAAATCCAGAAGGCTTAGCCGCGATTGCTGAACGACTCAAGTAAAACTAAAGCTGAATTATAGGTCATGCTACACACTGCTTATTAAAAAAAATCCCAAAGAAAACACTGTGTTTAAATAAGATCAAACTCGATTAGCCTTTTTCCTTGGCGTACCATAAAGGAAAGCACACTTGCCACAACTGCCCCTAACAAGGCTAACGCCATATCCTTCTGCGCATCCCATATATCCCCCTGGGCACCTAAATACGCTTGTCCCAACTCACTTGAAAGCATAATTGCCGCTAACCACTCAACAAGCTCATAAAGCGCCGCATGGGAAAGAATAATCATTACGGGCACAACTCGGTTAAGGAAGGAGGCGATAAGAAAGTGGCGTTTCATGAGTTCTGTTATCAGCGGCAACAACAGCAACCCGCACAGGAAATGAACCCACCGGTCATACTGATTACGATCAAAACCAAGACAGTGATCCAGCGAATAACCGAATAAAGTTTGCCACCATAGGTCGTAAGGGACTTTCGAATAGGTGTAATGGGCACCAACGGTGTGAAACATCAAGAAGGCAAACACGCCTCCCCACGCCCACCGAGAGACACCACCCCGATACCAGAACCTGGCCAGCACGGGCATTACTGCAAGTACCAGCAAATTTTCCAATAAACCAGTCCTGACGAGAAACGGGATTCATAGCCAACCAAGTCCAGAAAATTACAAAACCGACAAACATAAAAACGGGATAGCGGTCATATTTTTCCGCGCCTTGGCCGTCAGGTTGCCTCATCCTCCACACACGGTTATCTCCATTGTCTCTTCTAATGGCTTAACCACTCGCCACGCCTTAGTACTACTTTTTCAACCTCAAGTACCACCATCATCAAAATACCTACCCCAATGAGTAGTAACCCATCCACCCAAGCAAGTGGCCGGCTATCAAATAGATCGTTCATAACCGGCAGGTAGGTAAAGGCACACTGGGCAACGACCACTATTGCAACTGCTATCAACACGGCCGGGGTTCCAAAAACACCGCGCCAATTAAAGGATGTCGTATGCAGGTAGCGTACGCTGAAGAGATAAAAAATGGCCATTACCACGATCAAATTAACCACCATGGTACGTGCCATGGCCAACTCATCTCCCCTATCCAATACGTAAAAGAAAACACCCAGCACTGCCACCAAAAACAGGCACGACACAAAAATCACCCGCCAGACCAGAAAAGAGGTAAGTAAGCTTTGTTGAGTGGGCCTGGGCGGACGGCGCATGACATTCGGCTCTGCGGGCTCAAAAGCAAGGGCTAACCCAAGCGTGGCTGCTGTCACTAAATTGACCCACAGAATCTGAACCGCCGACATCGGCATTGCGAAGTTAAACAGTATCGCCGCAATAACCGCCAACACTTCACCGCCATTGGTGGGTAGTGTCCATGCCACTACTTTACGGATATTGTCATAGACCACTCGTCCTTCATTCACAGCGGCAACGATAGAGGCAAAGTTATCGTCGAGCAGCACCATCTGCGATGCTTCCTTTGCGGCATCGGTACCCTTGTGCCCCATGCCGATACCGACATCGGCCTGCTTCAATGAAGGCGCGTCATTGACGCCATCCCCGGTCATCGCAACGGTGGCACCCGTCGATTGCAGTGCTCTGACAATGCGCAACTTATGCTCGGGATTGGTTCTCGCAAACACACTCGTTTCGAGAACAATACTGGGTAGCTCACTATCCTGCATGTCATCAAGTTCACGCCCAGTTAGCACACTTGGCGTCTCACCTAGCCCTAACTGTTGGGCAATGGCTGCCGCCGTGGCACCGTGATCCCCCGTGATCATTTTGACGTCAATCCCAGCGGAGTGGCACTCCGCAATAGCGGCAATTGCCTCCTCGCGGGGCGGATCTATAAATCCCACCAAACCTGCGAACACCAAACCATTTTCGAGATCAGTGAAACTCAACTTTTCCACGCTGGGGGATACTGTCTTGGTAGCAAAGCCGAGCACGCGCTGGCCCTGAGATGCCGCTTGCGCTATTCGCGCCGTCCATTTGTCCCGCTCAATCGGTACTTCACTTTGACCCACGACCTGAGTAGTAGCGAGCTGTAAGAGTTCATCAGGCGCGCCTTTAACGAATATGCGATATTCCCCCTCAACATGGCGATTCAGCGTCGCCATGAACTTATGTTTAGCATCAAACGGTATTTCATCAATTCGCGACCAATCCTGATGCACGCACTCGGAGTCAAGGCCTGCCTTGATGGCTAAAACCAACAAGGCTCCTTCCATCGGATCACCGATCACATGCCAGCCCGTATCGGCATGGCTTAACTGGGCATCATTGCAAAGCAGCCCAGTCAGGATCAATGCCTCGCTGCTGAGCCGAATTGCGTCCTCTGCGTCCTCTCCCTCTGGCTGCGTTTCCAGCTTTCCTTCAGGAATGTAGCCTGTACCGGTCACCGTGATCAGACCCTGGGAAACGTCTAACCGACGCGCTGTCATTTCGTTGCGCGTCAGTGTGCCCGTCTTGTCAGAGCAGATAACGGTGGTTGAGCCTAGTGTTTCCACGGCAGGCAACTGCCTAATGACGGCGTTACGACGCGCCATACGCTGAACACCGATGGCAAGCGTGATGGTAATGACCGCAGGTAAGCCTTCAGGAATAGCCGCCACTGCTAAAGCGACTACCGCAATGAGGGCATCAGACCAGGCATAGCCACGCACTAGTACCGCAAAGGTAAAGAGACAGACGGTTACCGCCAGCGTGACCCAGGTAAAATACGTGCCAAAGCGGTTAATCTGGCGCAGCAGTGGTGTTGTCAACGACTGGACGTCACGTAACAGTGTACTGATACGTCCAATCTCGGTCTCGCTCCCCGTGGCGACGACCACCCCTTTCGCTTGCCCGGTCGCCACTAGCGTGCCCGAATATGCCATACAATGGCGATCACCAAGGGCTGCCTCTTGCAAGGCAGGCGCTTCCTGTTTTTCGGCAGCCACCGACTCACCTGTCAAAATGGCTTCTTCGATCCTCAATGCACTGGCGCGTATCAATCGCATATCAGCTGGTACTCGATCCCCAGCTTCCAGTAACACAATATCGCCAGGGACAATGTCACTGGCCAGCACCTTGATACGCTGCCCTTCGCGCATTATGTGGGCCTGCGGTGCAATCAAATCACGAATCGCATTCAACGACTTTTCCGCTTTACCCTCTTGTACGAAGCCAACGATGGCATTGACAAGCACTACCGCAACAATCACCACCGCATCAACGAAATGTCCTAGCAGCAAAGCAGCCAGGGCTGCCGCTAGCAGAAAATAGATCAGAGCGTTGTGAAATTGGACAAGAAATCGAAACAGCGGATGGCGCCCGTCTACTACCGGTAATTGATTGTGCCCGTAGATAACCAAGCGGCTAGCCGCTTCTTCTGCCGTTAAACCAGTAGGCGATGAATTCAATGCCGACAGAACATCATCGCTGTGCAGGGCATGGACGTCGGCGAGCTGTGATTGAATCGGCGCATCAGTGTGCCGTGCGGCAGACGGTCTATTCATACCGGTTCCTTGCAGTCGTTCGATATCGCTACGCGACGGGTTCTCATTACAGATCAAGTACAACGGTGACGCTGTCTGCCTGATGCTCCGTTGGCAGCACCATGAACCCCAGCTCTTTTACCATCTTGAGCATGGGATGATTCTCGCGCAGCACATCAGCAAATACCTGCTTAATCGCGTTATGGCGAGCATAATCAATAATCTGCTGCATCAGGCTATAACCAAGGCCGGTTCCTTTCGTATCGCTACGAACCATGACCGCAAACTCCGCTCTTTCTTTATCAGGATCGGCAGCCAGACGCACCACCCCCACTATCTCGTCGCTGCCCGACGGCATCGCGACAAAGGCCATTTCCCGGTCGTAATCTATCTGGGTTAGTCGCGCCGCAAAGGCATGGTCGAACTTCTTGATGGCCGCAAAAAAACGGAGCCGGACATCACTGGGAGAGGATTGGCCAAGCATGTTGACCAGTGCCGCTTCGTCTTCGGGACGTATTGGCCGCAAGGAATAGACTTGGCCACTGCGAGTCGCGATTGATTGCTCAAGCTGCTTGGGATAAGGGCGGATAGCCAGTGGCTGACGTTGATGATGGCCGGCTCTAATTACGATGCGCGCATCCAAAGCCATCACACCCGATGCATCAGCCAGCAGCGGATTAATATCAAGTTCGACGACACGATCCAAATCGCTGATCAGTTGCGACAGTTTTAGGAGTGTGAGCGTAATCGCTTCCAAGTCAGCTGCTGGGCGATCACGATAGCCGTGTAGAAGACGCGATATGCGTGTCGAGCGGATCATATCTTGCGCCAGCAGTGAGTTGAGTGGGGGTAAGCCAATAACACGGTCGCCAATGACTTCAACGGCTTTACCACCCTGCCCAAACAGAATGATGGGACCGAAAACAGTGTCTTCAGCGATACCCAAAATAAGTTCATGCGCCCCTGGGCGGCGAATCATCGGCTGCACATTGAAACCATCGACCTGCGCCGTGGGAGCCGCCTGACCAACTGCATCCAGCATGCTCTCGGCTGCACGATAAACGGCGTCAGGCGAGGCCAAATTTAATTGCACGCCCCCGACATCCGACTTGTGTGAGATATCGCGTGACAGAATTTTTAACACGACCGGGAAACCCAACTGCTGCGCTGCGCGACTGGCTTCCTCAGGTGTGCGCGCCACCATGGCCGGCGCCATCGGTATGCCATAGGCAGCCAAGACGGCTGATGCCTCGGGCTCCGTCAGTACACTGCGGTCGTCTTCAATGACGCGATCGATAATAGCGTTCGCGCTGGCCATATCGACGTTAATGAGATCGGAAACGGCCGCGGGCGTCTCCATAAGGGCCCTTTGATTACGCGAGTAGCTGTAAAGGTGCCAGAAGGCCCGAATGGCCTGCTCTGGCGTGTCGTACGAGGGGACATGCTTCTCAGTAAACAGTCGTCGAGCCTTAGCGGGCGCTCCTTCGCCCAACCAACAAGTCAATACGGGGAGCCGTCGCTTTTCGAGTATCGTCATCACCGCTTCGGCGGCATCAAGGCTATCGGCAACCGCCACTGGGCAGTTAATAATAAAGAGAGCATCGGCTCGGTGTTCATCAAGCAGCACGTCAAGCGCGCCTACATAGCGTTGACCCGACGCATCGCCAAGAATATCGACGGGATTAGCGTGTGACCAAGCCTTGGGCAACAATGTATCCAAACGGGTCAGGGTCGTACTTGAAAGCTCGGCCAAGTGGCCGCCAACATCGGCTAGTTCATCCACAGCTAATACCCCGACCCCGCCACCGTTGGTGAGTATAGCCAGACGATCACCCTTCACGCGGATTCCGGTAGCAAGTGTCCCTGCCGCCTGAAATAGCTCATCCAGGGTTTTGACCCGAAGCATTCCCGCGCGCTTGAAGGCTGCGTCGTAGACCGTATCGGAACCTGCCAGGGCCCCCGTATGCGAAAGCGCCGCCTTGGCACCCGCATTACTGCGGCCTGCTTTAACAACAACGACTGGCTTGTTGCGTGAGGCCATGCGCGCCGCCGACAGGAATTTACGTGCGTCGATAATGGCCTCGACGTAAAGAAGGATGGAACGCGTTTTGGGATCAAGCGCTAGAAAATCGAGGACATCGCCAAAATCGACATCGCTCATCGCACCTAGAGAAATAACATAGGAAAAGCCGATACCGCGTGCTGATGCCCAGTCAAGAATCGATGTTGCAACGGCGCCCGATTGAGTTACGAAAGCGACATCACCCTTCTGGGGTGTGAGGTGGGCGAAGCTCGCATTTATACCATTGTGGGGAGCCAAAATACCCAAACAGTTAGGCCCAACAATGCGCATTAGATAGGGGCGTGCCGCCTCCAGCATTGCCTGCTGAAGTGCCTGACCATCCGCCTGCTCTCCTTCACCAAAGCCCGCGGTGATAACCACCGCAGCGCGACAGCCCCGCTCGCCAAGTTCCTTTATCAACCCCGGAACGGACTCCGGCGGAGTCGCGATGATTGCCAAATCGGGGGACAGTGGCAAATCGCTAACAGAACGGTAATTTAAGGTTGAGCAAATGGCACGCTCATGGGGGTTGACGGTGAGCACTGGGCCCATAAACCCAGCACTGAGAAGATTACGCGCCAGCACCGCGCCCACCGACCTAGGCCGGTTGCTAGCACCAATTAGCGCAATTGTAGCAGGAGCGAACAGTGCATCTAAATTACGAATCGACATCTAACATCTCCGGCCAGCGTTCGATTTCGGGACGCCTCACATCGTTCGTAACGTCACTCCAACCATGCCCGTTACTGCTTATACAGACTTTGAGCAAAAAATAACGCAGGCTAAGTCATTGTAAGACATACTCTGTTTATTTAACTTTCAATTAGCAGCATAAACATTGACCTGGGACATAAAACAAGTGACTAGCGTATAAGCCAAGTAGAAAATATACACCTATACTTTGTACTGCTCACTGGGAGGCAATGAAATGACCACAATACAAAAACCCCACGAAAAGTCTGTGAACGCTTCTAACTATGATAGCGTATTTATATGGTGGTACCAGCCTTGGATGGCGACCAGTAGTTCGGCTGTCAAGGCACAGTATATTTGGTTTGACATGTTGAACGACACCATGCGCCACGAACTTGAGTTTTTTGCAGCCATGGCCGAGTCCTCTAGAACGCTGACAAGCTGCATGCTAGGCCATGAAGGCCTCAATACACCGTCATCGTTGGCTTCCTGCTACCAAAAAGTAACGAGTGATATGACGAAAGCCACCGTAAAACGCATGCAAAAAGTATCTGAGTTAAATGACGAACTTAAAGAGCGTATTTGGTGCGAAATGTAAAGAAATCAAAAAAATCATGTAACAAACCCTATAGAAGACAATAATACAATGCCAGTCGAAACCATTAATCAAGTATTAGAAATGACTCGCCTATTACACGATAACTTAGCTAATAAATTAGGAAAAGCTGCTTCTTATCAACAAAAAGAAAAGGTACATATGCTACTTGATTATCTTTCGCTACATGAAAGAGAGTTATCTCGGACTTTGAAACTAAGTAAGAACGATGCACAAGCAGCGGCCATCAATACATGGTGTATAGACTATTTTGACAAGCATACTTTTGCATTAGAAGACGTTGATTATGTCAACATGACTTTCTCAGAAATCATGCGATCTATCGTGACAATACATAACAATATCATTGACCTGTATCGCTATTTGGCGTTGCGCACAGAGGCTGTAGAGGCGAAAGCGCTGCTGAACAACATCCTCTTCCTTGAACAACACGAAGCAATGCGCATCGTTCGCGATGCAGAAGAGCTTGAAGACCTTTAGCATTCTGGCTAAGGACGCTCACTCTGTTTCATTATGATTGAGGGCGCACATGATGATCGTGAATGACAGAAGAACACAACTTGAGAAGCTCCGAGAAGAAATACTTGAGCGTATCCAACGTTACGACATGCATCAACACCATACTCATGGCGCCTTGGATAAAGATCTGGAAGAGCAGGCGCTAGAAATTCAAAGTGATGATGTCGTCGACCTTTTGGATAACGAAGCACGTGCAGAGCTGGTAAAAATCGACAAAGCCATGACGCGTATTGACGCCAAGATAGGAGATTACTGTGAGATATGTGGCGAACTGATCGAAGTACATCGCCTCAACGCCTTACCTTATGCAACACGATGCAGTAAGTGCGCTACTTCCTAGACATCGTTATCGTTATTTCACACTATCAGTATTGGAGCCAAAAGATCCGCATTCGATACGGTTACGGCCGTTTCGCTTGGCATTCAACAACAAATGATCGGCACGACTAATCGCATCGTCGATGGACTGATCACTCGGCTCAAGCGTAGCAATGCCAAGACTAACAGTAAGGTTGGCAGCTTTCAGATTGTTACTCAGTCGGTTTGCAATCGCCTTGGCGCTCTGAATATCGGTATCGGGTAATATAATAATGAATTCATCGCCACCATAGCGCCCGACCAAATCCCAATCTCGCACCGTAGAGCGCATCAGATGTGCAACAGTTTTCAGCATATCGTCGCCCGCAGCATGTCCCTGTTCATCGTTGACAGACTTAAAATGGTCGATGTCCAGCATCATAAGGCAGAGCGATAATCCATAGCGGGTCACTCGCTTAAACTCAGCATTAGCCAAATCGATAAGGTGGCGACGATTATAGGTTTCAGTTAAGCCGTCATGGGTGGCCAAATAAGTCAATTGTAGATTCGTTGCCATTAATTCAGCGGTGCGCTCTAGAACGCATCGCTCCACTTCTTGTTCGGAGTATTTGGCAACCTGAGCATAATTGATCGTATTAGCGTTTAAGACAATACAGTGCAGATGCCTAATTACTTTACTCTGGTTTATGATGGGAAGTAGAAGAACCTGCAAGTTGCGCTGGTAACTATCTCCGTCAATGTAGCCACCCGTCACTTCGTATTGAATTGGTAGCCCTTCCTCTACACATTGGGCGCAGCGCATAACCAACTCTCCACCCAATGGGGGTGGTAACAAACAGCTGAGAGGTTTACCCACACTTATTACTTCATTTCCTAGGCAAGCTTTCTGCAGCGGATATATTTTTTCAATAACAAAATCATCCTTCTCTACAATACCAACAATTATCACCTGCGCAGGACAATGATCCCACAGACTGTTGGCTACTGACTTCGCATTACTATCAAAATAGCTAAACAAACCCGGGTCATAATTTATTGAAGAAATCATGAACGTAACCACCTCGGCATGACAGCATTTACTTTTAAATGCTGCCTTCTTTTTATACCGCGATTGATAAATCAGAAACACCCACACCCCACTGAAGGCGACATTCCTGAAGTATACGATATTCTTTTTCTTTCTGGGCTACGAAGGCAAAAAAGATATTGTGCAGCTCAGGTATCGCATTGGTTTCTAGCAGCCAGCCAAAAAAATCGCATGACACTTTGGCAGCTTCTTCAGCCATGATGAGAACTTGATGTCCCATGGATTTATCTATTATAAAAAAATGCTGGCTATTGTTATTAATCAGGGGCCTTTCCACCAGCTTGTCAAGATTATTAACGCAAGCACCGAGCTCCATTTTCTGTGCCACTTCTTGCAAACTGCAAAGGCGGTGCACGCACTCCAAGCCGATAGCGTTCATCAACCCGCTGACAGATGAATCAAAGGGTAGAAAGGTCAGAGCTAGCCACCGGTATCGATTTAGCTCTATGGTTTCATGGGAGTGTGTCAAAAGGATTTGCTCTTGGGGTAAAAACGTAAGCGCTGTAAGATCGTTCATGGGACTTCCCTCTCTATAACGCGCACTTTATGGAATGTAAAAAGGCATCATAGAGGGGATTAAAGTTTAGCTTCCATGACTTCCATCAACTTTTATGTTGCAATTAAAAAACACAGCAACAGAGGCATCACAAAACCAATTAAATAGCATTAAGACTAATATTTTAATGTCTTACTCGCTGATCATATGACTGGAGTCGTCGGTTTAGTTACTATCTGATCAACAAAAGATTTTATTAAAGCCCAGCAGCACGCAATCGATCTTTGAGGCGCTGATTTTCCTCGATCAGGTCAGTCGCCAATGCGGCCAGTTCGGGCGCAGCCTCAAAATCGCGCTCCAACTGATACATTCGCCTGGCTCGGGTCAAGTCATGACTGGTGAAGCGCCAACTCGCTACATAAGGCGATCCGTCGGCCAATAGGCCACTTTCAATGCGTTCGATGATCCAGTTGGTTTCCACCGAGCAGGCACGCGCCAACTCGTCGAGGGTCAGGGTCGCCTCGTCGACCAGATCACCACTGTTAATAGCCCGATGTACCATTGCCTAGCCTCCCTTCCGTTGGCGCGGATTGAAAGCCAGTTCCCGCGCCATGGTTTCATAGAGCGCCCGTGCCTTGTCAGTATCGGCCGGGGGCAGCACTACCTCTAACCCCACATAAAGATCGCCTGGCTCAGGCCCGGGAATACCGCGGCCTTTTAAGCGTAACCGGCGCCCAGTTTGGGAGCCTGCAGGCACTTTCACTTTCACCACTCCAGACGGCGTGGGAGTCTCTATGTGGGCCCCCAAAGCAGCCTCCCAGGGCGTAACCGGTACTGTTTGATGTATATCCCGTCCTTCAATCCGATAACGTGGGTTAGGTGTAAAATAGATCTCAAGAAACAAATCTCCCGCAGGTCCACCGCCGATACCAGGGCCACCTTGACCCGAGAGTCGGATATGTTGGCCCGCTTTAACCCCCTTTGGTATCCGCACATTGAGCGTATGTTCTTTAGAACTGACGTGACCTTGTGCATCGATCTGCGGCCCATGCAGCGTGATTGAACGAGTAGCGCCGAGATAGGCATCTTCGAGATCAATAATAACTTTGGCGTGACGATCGTCGCCGCGCATCTGGTAGCCGCCCCTTCCTCCCCTTTGCTGGGCGCCTTGGCCGAAGAGGCTGGCAAAGAAGTCACTGAATTCACCGAGGTCGGCCTCCTCAAAGCCACGCCCGCTGTACTCAAAACCTGCATCCCAGTCCGGCGGTGGCTGAAAGTTCTGACCAGAATGATACTGCTGAGCCAGTTGGTCATAGGCAAGACGCTTCTCGGAATCAGACAGCACTGCCTTGGCCTCATTGATTTCCTGCATCCGCAGCTCAGCATCCGGCTCTTTGCTGACATCAGGATGAAACTTGCGGGCCAGCTTGCGGTAGGCCTTCTTAATCTCCTCGGCCGTTGCGGTTTTTACTACGCCGAGCACCTGATAGTAATCCTTAAATTCCACGTTAAGAGCCTCCGGTCGTCGGAATAGGCTCCAGGCAATGATCTGCCAAGTATCCCGTGTAACAAGCAGTTAATAGCTAAAGAATAGTCGAGGACCACTTTGTACGCCTGGAGGAAAGGCGCCTATAGATAGATTTTCCTAAACACTCGGTGTGTCGCAGAGTAAAACCGACGCAGTGCGACGTGTTTGTTGACCTATAAATTACGTCGCGACGTACGAGAGTGGCTGACAAATTGGTATAACACAGTATTCCAGCGTTGATAGCACTTCCAGCTGGTCACATAGTTAAGTGACCACCCCAAACAAGCGCCCTATGGCAAATGTTAAAACCATTGCCAATGCCCCCCAGAACATGACTCGCACTGCCGCTTTGATCATTGGTGCACCACCTGCACGCGCTGCAATGGCTCCCAAAAAGGCTAGAAAACATAACGAAAAGAGGGACACCTGCACGATAAGCTGTGACGACGGGGCCCACCAAGCCACCAGCAAAGGCAAGAGCGCACCAGTGGTAAAAGTTGCAGCTGATGATAATGCAGCCTGAACTGGGCGCGCTTGACTGGTTGTAGTGATGCCGATTTCATCTCTGGCATGAGCACCCAAGGCATCATGATTCATAAGTTGTTCGGAGACTATTTTTGCAACCTCAGGAGCGACGCCACGCGATTCGTAAATAGCAGCAAGCTCTTGCTGCTCAAAATCGTAATGCTCAGCCAGCGCTTTGCGTTCAATATCGAGATCGGCGTGTTCGGTATCAGCTTGAGAGCTAACAGATACATACTCTCCAGCCGCCATCGACATTGCACCTGCCACGAGCCCCGCCACGCCCGCCAACATGATATCGCTTTGAGCTGTATTCGCTGCTGCAACGCCCAGTATTAGACTGCTCGTGGAAACAATCCCATCGTTCGCACCCAGAACTGCAGCACGTAGCCAACCGGCACGATGAGACCGGTGGTGCTCTTTATGTAGCATGTGCTTACCCCCGGCGAGCTTTTTTCAAAGCGTGATACGAAGATAGCATTCACGCTAATACAGCTTAGCTAGCAATTCATCCAAAAAATAATCTCGGCAATAGGTGAGATGCTGCAACTTCAAGGGACGCATAAGTCCATATGTATGACGCTAAGAGCAAAACTGATAAACGGGATAGTACGGGTAGGCAGCACCTTCAAGAATATCTGTCCCAGCATTAACCATTAGGTAACCAGCAGCCTGGCTTGCCCCAGTGAGCATATGAGACCCCTGGCCACCCGCGAGCTGGGCAATGGGTGCCCCATCTGCCCACTCAAGCACCACCCGCAACCACTCACATCGCCCACGTGGGCCTCGACGTGTAAATCCTGCCGTTACCGGGTAATGCTCCAAAGGCTCTATCTGCCTGTTCTGCATAGCGTGAACAAATGGTCGTCCCAATAGCTGCCACCCCACCAGCGACGCAACAGGATTGCCCGGCAAGGCAATTAATGGTGTGGGTGACGACGGAGCTGAACCTAGATAGCCAAATGCAAAGGGTTTTCCCGGTTTTATCGCGACACCATGAAAATGCAGGCCTCCTCGCTGCTCAATAACGGTACGAACATGATCTTCTTCTCCCACCGATATGCCACCGGTGCAAATAACCAAATCAGCGTTTGCTTGAGCTTGGGAAAATGTTTGGTGCAGTAAGCGGGGGGAATCAGAAACGATGCCCAAATCCACTACCTGGCAATTTGTCTGCATGAGTAGCACATTGAGCATCGCACGATTACTGTCATATACCTGCCCTGGCGAGCGCTCAACTCCGGTTTCGATCAGTTCATCACCCGTTGAGAACATGGCAACGCGAAGGCGCCTATTAACCGCAATGTTATGAATACCGTGACTTACCAATAGGGCAATCGCAGGCGCATCAAGATAACTACCTTGAGGCAGTAACGTACTACCGGCTCTGGTTTCTTCACCTTGCTTGCGAATATTCGCCCCTGGCTCAGGTACACCATCAATGTGGATATGTCCTTGAAGGTCGACTGTCACCCGCTCTTGGGGAATCACCGCATCGGCTCCGAGAGGGACTGGCGCGCCGGTAAAGATGCGCGCGCACCCGCCCTCAGGTAACGCAAAAACGCCAGCCCCAGCAGGAACCCGCAGCATGACAGGCAATCCACCCCGTTGATGGACAGCCTGATAGTCCAACGTTCGAAGTGCATAGCCATCCATGGCGCTATTGTCGACACCCGGCATATCCAGCGGTGCGACGACAGGCTTCGCCAATACCCGACCAAAGGCGTCGGCAAGAGAAATGCGCTCAGGCTCTTTAGGTGGGGCAGCCGCCTTGATGAGCTGCTGCCGAGCGGCAAACACTTCGATCAGACGGTTAGTTACTCTATCAGTACAGCCGCAATTCATAGCCTCTCCGCTCAGTGCAAACGCCATTATTTTTACCTATTGCATTAGTGCGTTGCCGGTTTCTTCATCCATGGCGATGCCGGTTACTCCGATGTCGCTTTCAAGGGCCAGTAGGTAATGCCGCAGGCCGCGCCGGGTCGCCTGTTCGTACAAGCTAAGGCGTACCTGGTCGGCCACGTCCGCGTAAGGTAATGGCTGCCCTTCCTGCCGCTTGTCCACCATGACAAGGTGCCAGCCGTAACGCGATGCGATAGGCCGCTCATGCAAGCCTTCCGGTAGGTGCTTCAGCGCACGGTCAAGCTCCGCCACCGTTTGCCCTGGCAGCAACCAACCCAACTCACCACCTTGCTCGTTGGAGGTGCAGGCAGAATACCGCATGGCACATTCGGTAAAGCGTTCCGGATGCTGCTTAAGTGTGTCAAGTAGACTGACGCCCTGGTGGTACTGCGCATCGCGCGCCTGGGCATCGTCGGGGGCAGCGGCTAGCAGAACATGCCGCACGTTAAGCTGGGTGGGCTCGCAAAAGCGTTCGGGGTGAAGCGCGTAGAAGCGTTCACAGTCTGCATCTGTAGGCTCCGGCACCACCAGCTCTTTTTCGAGCAGCTCGGCAATCACCTGATCGTCGGCATCGCCGCCCTGGTCGATGAGGCCCAGCATCTCAGCACGCTGGCGTAACAACTCTTTGACGACCAGTGCGCGTGCGGCTTTTACCTGCGCACTACCTGCCGAATCCGCCGGGTGATACTGCATTTCGCTGGCAATGTCGCTTTCCGCAATATCCTGGCCGCCCACACTAATCGGTGTGGACGCCTCTGCGCCGGGCAGCTGTTCAATATCGATCATTTGCATGTTGACGACTCCTTAACCCCGTTTGCGCACAAGTTGATAACGGCGAGTGAGATAGCTAAAAGGGGCACTCCAGACGTGAACGAGGCGCGTGAAGGGAAAGACCAGGATAATCGTCAAGCCGACCAGAATGTGCAGCTTGTAGATGAAGCCCACGCCTTCGAGATAACTGGCAGCGCCGCCCTGGAAGAAAACAACCGCCTGCGCCCAGTGAGCCAGTTGAATCATCACCCCGCCATCAAGGTGGTTCATTGCCGGAATAATCGTCAGCAAACCGAGTGACACCTGCACGACCAGCAGCAAAATCATGAACGTGTCCATGGGGCTTGAAGACGCGCGAACGCGTGCATTAGTAAGACGCCTATAGGCCAGCATGGCACCGCCCACCAAGCACATAACCCCGGCAATACCGCCCACTACAATGGCGATGATTTGCTTTGTGCCCGCGCTCATAAAAGGGGCGTAGACCCAGTGCGGGGTCAATAGCCCTACCAGATGGCCAAAAAAGATGGTGATGATACCGATGTGGAACAAGTTGCTCGCCAGACGCATATTTTTTGACGATAGCATTTGGCTTGAGCCGGTTTTCCAGGTGTATTGGCCGTGATCAAAGCGCAGCAGGCTGCCAAGCAAAAAGACGGTGCCGGCAAGGTATGGATAGTAGCCATAGATCAGTTGATGAAGGTAGTCGCTAACCATGGGAGTTCTCCTTTAGCGCTCTGTTAGGCTGGACGCGGCAGAAACACTGCTGGGCATGATGGTAATAGGGTCGCTGGGTACCGACTTTTTGCGCTCCACCAGGCGGCGCCCTTCGGCAGATTGCAGCGCGCAGTCCTGGTCAGAGTCTGCTGAAAAACGCACTGCCTCCTCTTCCCATACGGCGTCCAATGCTTCCGGCGTGTCATCAGGCGCTTCTGCGCTCACTTCGTCACGGTGGGCGTGGACGTTTTGTTCTGCGCCGATCAGCGCTAATAGCGCATACGGCACTAACGCATGATCCGCATCACGCGCTTCCATACGCGCCGTCAGCAGGGCCAGGATGTGTTGAATCTCGCCTAACCAGCGGGCGATCTCTCCTTCGGACCGTGTCGACAGGTATTCCAGAAAGAGCGGTAAATAGTCGGGCAATTCCCGGGCGTCCAACTCGAACCCGGCGGCCTGGTACTCGTTCATCAAGTCCACCATGGCCTGCCCTCGGTCGCGCGACTCACCATGCACGTGTTCGAACAGCAGCAGTGAGGTTGCACGGCCTTTATCAAACAGCGCGACATACTCCGCTTGCAGCTCCAGCAGGTCGGCATCTGCAATCCGCTGACACCAGGTCATCAACTGTTGACGCAATGGGGCACGCCAGCGTTTTTCAGCGTCCAGCAGGTCGATCATCTCACCCGTCGCCTGCTGTAGCTCGGTGGTGGGGTAATCCAGCAGCCGCGCCAGCACACGCAGGCTCAACATGCCCTGCTGAACGGGTGGGATGATATTTTCAGCAACGTTACCCATGGCGCGCATCCTCTTGCTGAGCTTGTGGGTCGTAGGTTTCCACCGGCTTTACCAAGGTCGTGGTGGTCGAACGGCCATTGAACAGGCTTGCTGAGCTTTCGCCATGGCAACCGTCACCGAAACTGAAGCCGCAACCGCCCCGCTCGGGGAATGCATCGGTGGCCATCTCGCGGTGGCTGGTGGGAATCACAAAACGATCTTCGTAGTCGGCAATCGCCAGGTAGCGGTACATGTCTTCTACCTGGGCTTCGGTGAGGCCGACCGCATCCAGCACCTCGCTATTAACGCTGCCTTCCACGTGCTTGCCGCGCATGTAGACACGCATGGCCATTAAGCGTTTTAGGGCCAACACAACGGGCGCTTCCTCGCCGGCGGTAAGCATGTTGGCAAGGTATTGGACGGGGATGCGCAGCGACTCGATCTTGGGCAGTACGCCGTCAAACTCGACCTTTCCGGCCTCAGCAGCCGACTGAATGGGCGACAGCGGCGGCACGTACCAGACCATGGGCAAGGTGCGGTACTCAGGGTGCAGCGGCAGTGCCAGACCCCAGTCCATGGCCAGCTTATAGACGGGGGATTCCTGCGCCGCCTTGATGACGTTATCGGCAATGCCGTCTTGTTTTGCCTGGGCGATCACCTCGGGGTCATGCGGATCCAGGAAGATCTCCCGCTGACGGTGGTAAAGGTCCTGCTCGCTGGGGGCACTGGCGACTTCTTCGATGCGATCGGCGTCGTAAAGCAGTACGCCTAGATAGCGGATACGCCCTACGCAGGTTTCCGAGCAAACCGTCGGCTGGCCGGACTCGATACGCGGGTAGCAGAAGATACACTTTTCGGATTTTCCGCTTTTCCAGTTGTAGTAGATCTTCTTATACGGGCAGCCGGAGATACACATCCGCCAGCCGCGGCATTTGTCCTGATCAATCAGTACAATGCCGTCTTCTTCGCGCTTGTAGATCGCGCCGCTCGGGCAGCTAGCGACACAGGTCGGGTTCAAGCAGTGCTCGCACAGGCGCGGCAGATACATCATGAAGGTGTTTTCAAACTGGCCGTAAATGTCAGCTTGCACCTGTTCGAAATTAACGTCTTTGCGCCGCTTGGCAAACTCAGTCCCGAGGATTTCCTCCCAGTTGGGCCCCCACTCGATTTTGTTCATCCGTTTGCCAGAGATCAGCGAACGCGGGCGGGCAACCGGCTGGTGATCCCCCTGCTTGGCGGTGTGCAGATGCTGGTAATCAAAATCGAACGGTTCGTAGTAGTCGTCGACTTCGGGCAGGTCCGGGTTGGCGAAGATGTTGGCCAACACACGCCATTTGCCTCCGATACGCGGCTCTATTTTGCCGTCGCGGCGGCGCATCCAACCGCCCTTCCATTTGGCTTGGTTTTCCCACTCTTTTGGGTAGCCAATACCGGGCTTGGTCTCGACGTTGTTGAACCAGGCGTACTCAACGCCTTCGCGGCTGGTCCAGACGTTTTTGCAGGTAACGGAACAGGTGTGGCAGCCGATGCATTTGTCGAGGTTCAAGACCATGCCGACTTGCGAGCGAATCTTCATTTCACGGCCTCCTGGACGGTGTCGTTATTTTCGCCATCGAGCCAATCGATGTGTTTCATTTTGCGCACCAGCACGAACTCGTCGCGGTTGGAGCCCACCGTGCCGTAGTAGTTGAAGCTATAAGAAAGCTGCGCATAGCCACCGATCATGTGGGTGGGTTTGGGGCACACGCGGGTTACTGAGTTGTGAATACCGCCACGGGTACCGGTGATTTCAGAACCGGGCACGTTCACTTGGCGCTCCTGGGCGTGATACATCATCACCGTGCCCGTTTTGACGCGCTGGCTGACCACGGCGCGGGCGGCAATCGAGCCGTTGGCGTTGTAGACTTCAAGCCAGTCGTTGTCTTCGATGCCGATTTCGCCGGCATCCGTTTCGGAGAGCCATACCACCGGGCCGCCGCGGTTCAGCGTCAGCATGAGCAGGTTATCGGAGTAGGTGGAGTGGATCCCCCACTTCTGGTGCGGCGTCAGGAAGTTCAGCGCCTTGCTCTTGAAGCCGTTGTCTTCGGGAAGCTGGAAGTTTTCCGCTGCCTTGGTATTGATCGGCGGGCGATAGACCAACAGGCTCTCGCCGAAGTCTCGCATCCAGGGGTGATCCTGATAGAACTGCTGACGACCGCTTACCGTGCGCCAGGGAATCAACTCGTGGACGTTGGTGTAACCGGCGTTATAGGAAACGTGCTCGTCTTCCAGGCCAGACCAGGTGGGGCTTGAGATAATCTTGCGCGGCTGGGCGACGATATCGCGGAATCGAATCTTCTCTTCTGCCTTGGGCCGCGCCAAATGGGTGTGGTCGAGACCGGTAATCTTGCCGAGCGCGCCCCAGGCCTTGACCGCCACCTGGCCGTTGGTTTCGGGCGCAAGTGTCAGCACGGTTTCCGCGGCGTCTATCGCAGACTCGATACACGGCCGCCCTTTCGAAGAACCTGTCAGCTTACGTTTATTTAGCTTACCCAGTAGTTCTACTTCAGAATCGGTGTTCCAGCTTATGCCTTTGCCGCCATTTCCGAGTTTCTCAAGCGCCGGGCCCAGCGACGTAAAGCGCTCATAGGTCTCGGGATAATTACGCTGGACTTCCATGAGCGCTGGCATGGTTTTACCAGGAACCGGCTCGCACTCGCCTTTCTTCCAATCGTTCACGTTAACCTGGGCCAGCTCGCCAGGGGAGTCGTGCTGCATGGGCAGCGTGACCAGGTCGGTCTCTTCCCCCAGGTGGCCCACGCAGGCTTTCGAAAACGCCTTGGCGATACCTTTATAGATATCCCAGTCGCTGCGCGACTCCCATGCAGGGTCGGTGGCTGCCGTTAACGGGTGGATAAACGGGTGCATATCCGAGGTGTTGAGGTCGTTTTTCTCGTACCAGGTCGCCGTGGGCAGCACGATGTCGGAATACAGGCAGGTGGTCGACATGCGGAAATCCAGCGTTACCAGCAGGTCGAGCTTGCCCTCCGGTGCCTCATCGTGCCATGTCACTTCTTCAGGTTTCTGGCCGCCGAAATCGCCCAGATCTTTGCCCTGAATGCCGTGACGGGTGCCGAGCAGGTACTTGAGCATATACTCGTGGCCCTTGCCGGAGCTGCCTAGCAGGTTGGAGCGCCAGATAAACATATTGCGCGGGAAGTTCTTCGGGTTGTCCGGGTCTTCGGCAGCAAAGGACAGCGCACCTGTTTTCAACTGCTCGACGGCGTAATCTTTGCTCGACATGCCCGCGGCTTTAGCCGCCTGAGCAATGCGCAGCGGATTGGTCGACAGCTGTGGCGCTGAAGGTAGCCAGCCCATGCGCTCGGCGCGCACGTTGTAATCGATCAGGCTGCCGGTATGCCGCGAGGTATCCGCCAGGGGCGACAGGATTTCCTTGATCTCCAGCTTTTCGTAGCGCCACTGCGACGAGTGGTTGTAGAAGAAGGAGGTGGAGTTCATATGGCGTGGCGGGCGCGTCCAGTCCAGGCCGAAGGCCAGCGGGAGCCAACCGGTCTGTGGGCGCAGCTTTTCCTGGCCGACGTAGTGCGCCCAGCCGCCGCCGCTTTGGCCAATACAGCCGCACATCACCAGCATGTTGATCAGGCCGCGGTAGTTCATGTCCATGTGGTACCAGTGGTTCATACCGGCACCCACAATGATCATGCTGCGGCCATTGGTTTTATGGGCGTTGTCAGCAAATTCTCGGGCAATGCGCGTGGCTTGCTCAGCGGAGACCCCGGTGATCTTCTCTTGCCATGCAGGCGTATACGGCTTGATCTGATCATAAGATGTGGCTCCGTCGTCTTCGCCCGGCTTGCCGAACCCTCGGTCGATCCCGTAGTTGGCACACATCAGGTCGAAAACGGTCACCGCCAGCACGTCGTTGCCGTCGGCTTTGCTCAGTCGCTTGGCGGGCAGGCAATGGTATAAAAGGTCACCATTGTCACCGGCCACGTGGTCGAAGTGCTCGTGCTCGATACCGCCGAAATACGGGAACGCCACGCGGGCCACGGCGTCGTGCTGGCTGGCAAGGCTAAGCAAGGGCTTGATCTCCCCTCCTTCCGCATCAAGGGGTTCCAGGTTCCACTTGCCCTGGTTGGCTTCGTCTTCGCCCCACCGAAAACCAATCGAGCCCCGCGGCACCACTAGCTGATGGCGGGTTTCATCCCACACCAGCGTTTTCCACTCGGGGTTATTGCTCTGCCCCAGGTTGTCGGCAAAGTCGCTGGCGCGTAGCTGGCGGCCGGGTACCAACGTGCCGTCGGCGCGCTGCTCCAGCTCCACCAGACATGGCATATCGGTATAGCGCCGCACATAATCCGTAAAGTAGGCGCTGGGGTTTTCCAGGTGAAACTCCTTGAGAATCACATGCCCCATGGCCATGGCAAGCGCCGCATCGGTGCCCTGCTTGGCAGATAACCACTCATCGGTGAGCTTGGAGACTTCCGCATAGTCCGGCGTGATGGAGACGGTCTTGGTGCCCTTGTAGCGTACTTCGGTAAAAAAGTGCGCATCCGGCGTGCGGGTTTGGGGTACGTTGGAGCCCCAGGCAATGATGTAGCCAGAGTTGTACCAGTCGGCGGACTCGGGCACATCGGTCTGCTCGCCCCAGGTCATCGGCGAGGCAGGTGGTAAATCGCAGTACCAGTCGTAGAAGCTCATGCACACACCGCCAATCAGCGACAGGTAGCGGCTGCCTGCGGCATAGCTGACCATCGACATGGCGGGAATCGGCGAAAAACCGATAATACGGTCAGGACCAAACTGTTTAGCGGTGTACACGTTAGACGCCGCGATCAGCTCGTTAAGCTCGTCCCAGTCAGCCCGCACAAAGCCGCCCATGCCGCGTGCCCGCTTGTACTCTTTGGTCTTGGCTGGATCACTGACGATGGACGCCCAGGCTTCTACCGGATCTTTGTTTTCTTCCAACGCGTCACGCCACAGCTTAAGCAAGGGCTTTCTTATCAGCGGGTACTTCAAGCGGTTGGCGCTGTACATGTACCAGGAGTAGCTGGCCCCACGGGGGCAGCCGCGAGGCTCATGGTTGGGCAGATCGGGGCGGGTGCGCGGGTAATCGGTCTGCTGGGTTTCCCAGGTGACCAAGCCATTTTTGACGTAAATTTTCCAGCTGCAAGAGCCTGTGCAGTTAACCCCGTGCGTTGATCGCACGACTTTATCGTGCTGCCAGCGTCGACGATAACTGTCTTCCCATTGGCGGTCCTCCTGGCGGACTTCGCCATGCTCATCGGCAAAGGGCTCTCGCGCTTTGCGAAAAAAGTTCAGCCGGTCAATGAAATGACTCATGGTCGATCTCCAGGCTTTTCAAAGGAAAGCAATGTGCCTGGTGAAAGGCACCTTGGAGATCGATTCTGGGTGATTAAAACGCCAATATCTGCCCGGTTACCTCCATATAACCCACCTCTACCTCTTAGGTGATAGATGGCCGACATCACTGGGGATAGACGCCCGAAATGGCTTGCTGATAACGGCTTTTATCAGCAACCCTTGCGGATAAGCACGCACGTTTAAACCGCGAGCAATAAGCGCCGTAATTCCATAAAACGTCCTGTCTTAATAGGTGCCACCATGGCCGTTCCCTCCCTTTCCCAACGCTTACCGCTGATGCGTCTGGCGTTTCGACCTTTCTTTTGGTTTGGCGCGTTATTCAGTGTACTCGCCATGCTCGTATGGCTTGGCTTTTGGCACGGGAATGTTTGGCTCTCGCCCCATGGTGGAATGTTGTGGTGGCACCAACATGAAATGCTGTTTGGTTTTGGCAGCGCCATTATCGCGGGTTTTTTACTGACAGCCGTACAAAACTGGACAGGCCGGCCTAGCCTTTCTGGCTGGCCACTACTGGCTTTGTTGATCATTTGGCTGACCGCACGGATTCTTATTGCCTTCGCCTACCTGCCTGGATGGCTAATCCTGCTAGTGGATGCGGCGTTTTTACCGCTAGTGGCACTGGCCATGGCGAAACGCGTCATTGCCGTTCGCATGTGGCGCAACCTGATGTTCGTTCCAGTGCTCCTGGCGTTAGCCGTCGCCAATATCTCGATGCACATGGCTGTTATCAATCCCGGCGCTATCAACAACAGCGCGCTTTTCATACGTGAAGCAAGCCATTTTGCCATGCTGGTTATTACCCTGCTTATGGTGCTGCTGGGCGGGCGTATGATTCCATTTTTTACATCCCGAAAATTGGGATTTGACCAGCCAGCGCGCTATCGCCTACTGGAGCTAGCCAGCATCGGCACCCTGGCGGCAATCGTCATCTTGCGGGCGGTGAGCCTACTTAGTGATCTACGCGCCAATAAGCTGATGGCGGCGCTAATGTTGATAGCTGCCGTGAGCAATGCCTGGCGCTTAAGCCATTGGCAAGGATGGAGAAGCTTTCGGGAACCACTTCTTTGGGGGCTACATGCCAGCTACGCATTTATCCCTTTAGGGCTAGTAATGTGGGCTTGGCAATTGATATCGGGGCAGCACGTCGAAAGCGCCCTTCATGCGCTAGCCATTGGCAGTATGGGCACCATGATCTTGGCGATGATGGCAAGAGTCTCACTCGGCCACACCGGCCGCCCTATCCAAACATTACCTGGTATAGGGGTAGCGCTGACTGTACTACTTTTAGCGGCGCTGCTTCGCTCGGTGTGGCTGGTGTTATTTCCTTACTCAAACCAATGGGTGTACAGCATCGTGATCATCGCCTGGTGCATTAGCTATTTGATATTTCTGCTGCACTATACCGTACCGCTTTTCACTGCCCGGGCTGACGGCAACGATGGTTAAGGAGATCGATGGTGGTTGGCCATCAAGCGACAGGAGAACAACGTGGTAGAACATTATGTATTACTTAAGCATCTTCATATCTCAGCGGCCTATGCAACCCTGGCTTTTTTTATCCTGCGAGCATACTGGTCAGTGCAAGAACGACGAGTGCTTCAGGCGCAGTGGGTCAAAGTAGTGCCCCACATTATTGATACGGCTCTGCTGGCATTGGGAGTTACGCTTGCCGTTACGCTCAACTTTTGGCCACTACCGGGCTGGCTAAGCGCTAAAATTGCCGCGTTGGTGATCTACATTTTGCTGGGCACGGTCGCCATCAAGCGTGGCAAAACGCCAAAGATACGCGCCGGAGCGGCGGTTGCCGCGGTCATCGTGTTTATCTATATCCTGGCTGTCGCGACACACCGTACGCCGTTCTTTTAAGCTACAGAGAGATCAGGCCTGGTTAGAGAAGAGACTAGCGCGGAGTGCCAGGGTCAACATGCGCCCAGCAAGGTGGTGAAGAAGGTTCGCTATCAAGCCTATCCTCTTTCGCAAGCGCAGCGAGCAGTTGCTCTCTCAGCACCGGGAGGTGCGAAGCCTCAATACGACGGCTAGCCGTGAGCAGCGTTAATGTGCCTTCGCGGGCATAACGCATTAGCGGTAGTAGGGCATCCGGATGCTCCGCTAACTCCATGCGGTACTGCTCTATAAAGTCAGCCAGGCTGATGGTCTGCTGGTGATAGCGACGACGTAGCTCCGTCGAGGGTGACGCATCCCGGTACCATTCTATTAGCTCAAGCGCGCTACGTGGCTTACCGCGAGGCCACAGCCGGTCTACCAAAACACGGGCACCATCACTTTCCTCAATAGGCGCATATACGCGCTTCAATTCAATCTGATACATCGGATCCTCCCATTGAGCGCTACCGAGACAGGGGGCAAAAAAAGCGGCGCCAATGCGTCAACATTCATCGCTAAGCTTTGCTCCCCCAGGCAGGAAAGGCCATATCCTTTTGCAGGAGCTGAAGCTCTGGCTGATGCTCCGCGGCAATTTGGCTCACCAACTCTGCTCCTTTTGCGGTCAGGTGCACTTCTATCTGACGCCGATCCTCACGCCCCTGGCAGCGTTCCACCAGCTCAAGCTGCTCACAGCGATTGATTAACGCTACCGTGCCGTGATGTTTGGACTGTAACCGGTCTGCCAACTCGCCAACGGTTGCCCAATTGCGCCCGCGAAAGCCCTGTAAGTGCAACAACAATTGATACTGCAGTGGGGTCAACCCGTACCGACGGCAGATATCTTCACTATGGCGTAAAAAACAGCGTAGCTGATACCGAAACTGCGAAAGACACTCAAAAGCATGTTTATCGAGCCTGTATTCTTGGTCCATGGTGCCTACCCACTCCTTATCGTACGTAATACTGTCGGCTTGACAGCCAGCTTGACGACATCTAAATATAAAATATCACTGCATGATATAAATAACCAAACGTCGTTAGTACGATTAGGGTGGGAGAGAAAAATGAAACCATTAACGTGGATGAAAATGCCGTTTAGCCATGAGATTGGCTGGCGAGACCTGAAAGAACGCGCACCCTCGATTCCGGCGCTGGCATGGTGCGTGGTGTTGCCGATGTCTCTATTGCCTCCCGTCATGGTCTACTTTGCAGGCACCCATTACGGCGATAATTTCATGATGGGATTTGCAGACCGGGAGTGGCGGTTTATTACCACTATTTTGTTCCTGGCTGAATTGCTTACTTTTTTTGTAATGGGCTGGATTATTCATGCTGTCGTTAATGGAACCGAGCAACTATCCATCAGTTATCAAGATGCCTACTTGCTTGCTGCATTGGCCCCATTGCCCCTATGGTTGTCTGCGCTCGCACTCTGGGTACCCAACCTGATATTCAACGTTTTGGTGGCTCTCACTGCGCTGGGTATTTCATGTAGCTTGATTTACCAGGGACTACAGGCGCTTTGCACGCGCAAGGACTATGATGTAGCCACCATTTCCGCTACATATACCATCATGTCGGCCGGCATTCTTGGCTGGGGTGTTTTGCTAGCCGTTATTTGGGCGTATTAAAGCAACGGTCTCATCTTTCTTCGCTTTTCGTTATATTTCCCCCCATAAGAAGTAATATACTTACTACAATTGATTTCGTTAGACGATCAACTCGCCAAGCCTTTCTTCAACCCTCTGGGAGCGACATGAAGCTTTTACGACGTTCGCTTGTTGCCCGCATGGTGGCATTTTTGCTGGTGATTAGCGGCATGGCGATTGCCAGCATGAGCTTTACGATTGTCATTGCCAAAAGCAGCCAGGGAGACGCCGCTGCCATTAATATGGCGGGGTCGCTGCGGTTGAATAGCGCACAACTGATTGAAGCCCTGCAGCGTGCTCCCCGCAATGAGCAACGTAACCAAGAGGTTGACCAACTAATGGAACGGCTTTCCTCACGCTTGAACAGCCCAGCGCTAAATACTCGGCCGCGCCTTATGCGCGATGAAAGCAGCAAAGATCGCTTGGAAACACTAAAACAGCAATGGCGACAAACGGTGGTGCCTCTCATCGAGACAGCGACAAACGGCAACGCAGCTGATAGCCAACAGGCCAGGACGTCCTTGAACCGCTTTATTGATGATATTGATCGTTTTGTATCTCAACTAGAAACAGGCGCTGAATCCAGGGTCAATCTACTAAGCACAATACAGGCGCTGTTTTTAGCACTCATCGTTCCCTTACTTGCCATGGCGCTGTATGACATGCGGCAACACTTGGTGATACCGCTTCGCCAGTTGATGGTATTGAGCCGAGAGGCGGGAAGGCGCAACTTTCATTACCGTACAAACTTTGGTGGTGGTGATGAACTGGGAAGACTCGGACGCACCTTTGACCAGATGTCCGCCGAGCTAAGCGTCAGCTATCACGAATTAGAACAGCGTGTATCCCATAAGCAAGCAGAGCTTGAACGCCATAATCGCGCCTTACAAATCATTCATAATGGCATCCGCATGCTCTATGGTGGGGGCAATGACCTATGTGCCAGCGCCGCTCCAATGCTGCGTGAACTTGAAACACTGCTTGAACTCGGCCCCATTGTGCTTTCGCTTCACAGCGAGCATGACGATAGCGACATGGAAATTCTGGCTACCCACTCCGCCGAGCGCCCCCTCTTTTGCCGAGATTTAGCATGCTTTGCCTGTCTGGAAGACGCATCTCACAGGAGTCATAAGATTGGCCACGACAATGAAGCGCTGGTTCACCCAGTGGCGATTGGTCAACAAACGCTGGGCTATCTCACCGTCGGCTATGCTACGCCACCCAGTGCCTCGACGCGGCAGCTTCTTAATACCCTTACCGATCACCTTGCGACTGCGATTTATCTACAACAGCGCATTGAAGAGCAACAACAATTGTCGCTAATTAAAGAGCGCACCATTATCGCCCGGGAACTGCATGACTCTCTAGCGCAGTCGCTCTCTTACCTCAAAATGCAGGTTACCCGGCTTGAACGCATGCAAGCCAAGCAGTTCCCTGTTGAGCAACAAAACAGCGTGATGGGGGACTTACGCGAAGGGCTCAACAGTGCATACCGTCAGCTTCGGGAGCTTTTGGGGACCTTCCGTCTTAGTCTGGACAAGCCGGGTCTCCATCCAGCGCTGCAACAAACCGTCGATGAGTTTAGCGCAAGGCTGGGCTTTTCTGTCGGTTTGACCTATCAGGTACCTCCACATCTGCTGAGCGCCAACGAAGAGGTACATCTGCTGCAGGTTACTCGTGAAGCGCTCGCCAATACGTTCAAGCACGCCCAGGCCCATTCGGCGCAGGTGAGCTTAACTTTCCATCAGGCGGCACTGACACTTGCTATCGAAGACGACGGTATTGGTCTAGAAGACGACCGTTCGCCTCCTATGCATTATGGGTTAATTATCATGCGCGACCGGGCCAAAAATATTAATGCCACTCTCAGCGTTAAAAATCGCCCAGAAGGCGGAACCGGTGTCTATCTAACGTTTACCCCACAGACTGAACGTCTGATTGAGGAAAGGAGTGCCTAAGAATGCCTAGCGAGGTTCATCATCAAACTGCCACCATTATCGTCATTGACGACCACCCACTGCTGCGCCGTGGCGTTCGCCAACTGCTAGACATTGAGGACGACCTGTCATTGATTTTGGACACTGGCTCTCCCCGTGAAGGCGTTGAACAGGCCATTAAACTTGAGCCGGATATGGTGCTGTTAGACTTGAACATGCCGGATATAAACGGGCTGGAAACGCTCAAACACCTGCGTGACGCAGGCTATACGGGGCGCGTAATTATGTACACCGTGTCAGATCAGCAAGACGATGTGGTCGATGCGCTGCGCGGCGGTGCCGACGGCTATCTACTCAAAGACATGGAACCGGAAGATATGGTCCATCAGCTTCGTCAAGCCGCTAAAGGCCGAATGGCGATCAGCGAGGGGCTAACCACCCTACTGGCTGAAGCCCTGCGCAATCAGCGTTCAGCGCCTGCTGCGCCTGGGGTGGAGACACTTACCCAGCGTGAAAAGGAAATCCTACGAGAGCTCGCAGCTGGCATGTCTAACAAATTGGTTGCTCGCAAGCTCGACATTACCGAAGGCACGGTCAAAGTCCACGTTAAGCATTTATTGAAAAAACTGCACCTGCGCTCTCGGGTCGAAGCGGCTGTATGGGCCGTTCAAGAAGGGCTCGATAAGTAGCAAACTCACAACTCTGTGTAGATACTCCTAAAAATCTGCCGACGCAGGCCAACCATGTTTCGCCACCCATCTTAGTATTTAAATTTCATTTTATTCAGTCACTTAATACAAATTACCTTATACCTAATAAGAGGTATGAGGACGTATTAGGCGCATTTTCCCCCTGTTTCTCCCCTCTCAGCCAGCGCGTATCTTTCGCTTAAAGACGCAGTCCCTTTTGTCGAAAGAGGTACACAATGGCCAGAAAAAATGCCGATATTGAACGCTGGGATATTGAAGACCCTGACTTTTGGGAAAAAGAAGGCAAGCGGATTGCTAATCGCAATTTATGGATTTCCATTCCAAGCCTGCTGTTAGGCTTCGCGGTATGGATGATGTGGGGCATGATCACCACCCAGATGCAGAACCTGGGCTTTCCTTTCTCCAATGACCAGCTGTTTACCCTGACCGCAACCGCTGGCTTGGCGGGGGCAACACTCCGGATTCCCGCTTCCTTCATGCTGCGCCTGGCAGGGGGGCGCAATACTATTTTTCTCACTACCGCATTACTGATGATCCCAGCGGCCGGTACTGGCTTTGCGCTAATGAATCCTGACACCCCCTTTTGGGTGTTTCAGTCGTTGGCGCTGCTCTCGGGCATCGGTGGCGGTAATTTTGCTTGTTCGATGAGCAATATTTCCAGTTTTTACCCAAAGCATCAGCAAGGCTACGCCTTGGGCATGAATGCTGGCTTAGGCAACTTTGGCGTTACCACCATGCAGATACTGGTCCCTCTGGTGATGACCGTTAGCCTATTTGGAGCAATCGCCGGTGGGCCAATGGAGCTGCAAAGTACCAGCGGCACGTTGATCGGACGCATTGAAGCAGGCACAAACACCTGGATACAAAATGCAGGGTTTGTCTGGCTACTATTTTTGATTCCATTGGCTTTTGCAGGTTGGTTTGGCATGAACAACCTGCGTCCTATTAGCCCTAATCCCGGCACTCCGCTACAGGCGTTCGGCAAAATTCTGGGGCTTTATGGGGTGGGCGTTCTCTCCACCTTGATAGGGTTGGTTGCACTTAATTGGCTAAATATGTGGCTCGCGCTGCCGCTGACTATCGTCATTACCCTTGCGCTACTTCGATTACTGCCAGGTGAGGAAATCAAACCCAATATCCAAAAGCAATTTGCGATCTTTCGCGACAAGCACACCTGGTCGATGACGCTGCTCTACATTCTGACCTTTGGCTCCTTTATTGGCTTCTCTTCGGCACTACCTCTCTCTATCACTATCATTTTCGGCAGTATGGTTGATACCGCGGCGGATGGCAGTGTTTCTCGCATCGCTAACCCTGACGCACCCAGCGCGCTCACATGGTCATGGATTGGCCCTTTCGTGGGGGCGCTGGTACGCCCCATCGGCGGCTGGATCGCCGATAAATTCGGTGGATCATTGGTCACGCAAATCATTACCGTGGTGATGGTATTCGGCTCTGTTGCGGCAGGTTACGTGATGATGCTGGCCTACAATGCTGCCGATCCAAACCAGTACTTCTGGCTATTTATGCTGCTGTTTATGGTGTTGTTTACGGCGAGCGGCATTGGAAACGGTTCAACCTTTCGCAGTATCGGTTTTATCTTCGATGCCCAGAAAAAAGGCCCTGTGCTGGGCTGGACCGCCGCTGTTGCCGGCTATGGCTCTTTTATCGCGCCGGTGGTGTTAGGCGATCAAATCCGCGCGGGCACCCCTGAACTTGCCATGTACGGGTTTGCTGTCTTTTATCTTGTTTGCTTGGTGATTAACTGGTGGTTCTATCTGCGCAAAAGCGCCTACGTCAAAAACCCATAACGGCGTTCCTCCGCTTCAGCATCACGCTCAAACGGCAACGCTCAACTCTCGGGCTTTTGGCTCGGACGTTCACAATAAGGGGGCAGCATGGCTACCCATCGCTTTAAACAAAATGCGGTGCTAATTGCCAACACCTTTGCGTTCACCATGTGTTTTATGGTCTGGACCATGTTTGGCGAGATCGGCGTGCCGATCGCCGAGGAGTTAGGCCTTAATGGCACTCAGTTTGGCACCTTGACTGCCGTACCCATTCTGACCGGGGCCATCGCTCGCCTCCCGTTTGGCTCGATGACTGATCGCTATGGCGGGCGCCCTGTCTTCTTTGTCGTTTTACTGGTGATAATACCCGCTATTTGGTTGGTACAGTTCGCTACTGCTTATTGGCAACTGCTGATGCTGGGGGCATTTATTGGTCTTTCCGGCGGGGCTTTTTCAGTGGGTATCGCTTATACAGCCAAATGGTTCGAGAAGGACCGTCAAGGGTTGGCGATGGGCATTTTCGGGGCAGGCAATGCCGGTGCGGCGGTTACCAAATATATAGCACCGACGGTCATTGTCATGCTCGGCTGGCAGGCCGTACCCAATATTTACGCGATTATCATGCTAGGTACGGCGGCTTTTTTCTGGTTTTTCACCTTCACTGACCCAAGCCATCGGAATGCTAAAAACATCTCCTTGCGCGATCAGTTGAAAGTCATCAACGACCCCAAGGTGTGGAAGTACTGTCAGTACTACTCGGTTGTGTTTGGTGGCTATGTGGGGGTGTCTTTATGGCTAACGCGTTATTACATGAACGAGTACGGCTTTGGCATTCAATTAGCCGCCTTGATTGCGACTATTTTTGTGCTGCCTTCCGGTGTCATTCGTGCGTTCGGCGGCTGGTTATCTGACCGCTTTGGCGCTCACACTGTGACCTGGACATGTTTATGGGCAAGCTTAATTGCCTTGTTCATTATGTCTTACCCCGAAACATACTACAGCGTACAAGGGGCCGGTGGCGCAGACCGAGTGGAGTTTGGTTTTGGCATCCCCGTATGGCTATTTACTGCCGCGTTGTTTGTGGTGGGCATCTCCTGGGGAATAGGCAAAGCCTCGGTATTTAAATATCTCTCCAATGATTACCATGAAAATCTTGGGCTGGTATCCGGCATTGTGGGCCTAGCTGGCGGTTTGGGCGGTTTTTTGCTACCCATCATGTTTGGTGCACTTGTCGACCTGACCGGCGTTGCTACCACCGTCTGGATGCTGTGTTTCGGCGTCACCTTCGTTTCAATTATCTGGATGTGGTGGACAGAACGGCGCGTCAAAGTACTAACAGAAGACCGACAAACGACCAAAGATTAAACATCCATTTTAGCTGTTAAACCGATTCCCATTTTCCCATCGTCAGGCGCAGCTTATTGGATTCTGGCAGCGCCATAACTCGTTCATCGTTTTCACCTTTATCACCTACGTTTAGCGCAATGCTAACGCAGCGAGCGGCAAGCCTCAGTAAGACTTATGTTTTTCTGAGGCTGAAGCAGCCCAATATAATAAACGCTAATTCAGCCTATTTCGCATCGTCATGCCAATTCCCGATAATCCCGCTACCCTTTTGGTAAGCTTAATTTCTTCATAAAAGAAAACAGACGCTATGCCGCCTGACGGAGGGCGTGCTGATCATTCTCTATTTCTATAATAAGGGGGCCGCGCTTGGAGTTACTTCAGTACGCCTTAGACAATGCGACCCTGCTGCTGTCACGCACGTTTGAGCATATTGCCCTGGTTGGGGTTGCCGTCGGCATTGCGACGTTGACCGGCGTGCCGATCGGCATCGCCATTACCAAAAATGAGCGCGCTGCCCAAGGAGTGCTGTACCTCGCCTCGATTATCGTCACCATCCCCTCCATCGCGCTGTTTGGCATCATGATTCCCGTCCTGTCTCTGATAGGTCACGGGATTGGCTACGTCCCGGCGGTGATTGCCGTATTGCTCTACTCTCAGTTGCCCATCATTCGTAACACCTATACCGCCATCAACAATGTGAACCCCGCGTTGCGGGAAGCCGCTCGAGGCATTGGCATGAGCCCCAATCAACGCCTGCGGCTGGTCGAAATTCCCCTCGCGGTACCGGTCATCATGGCGGGGGTTCGCACAGCGGTCGTTCTCAATATTGGCGTGATGGCAATTGCCGCCTATATCGGCGCCGGGGGACTGGGCACCTTCATCAGTCGTGGCATTTCACAGTCAGACCCACGTCAGTTGATCGTCGGTGCGATCGCCGTGAGCCTGCTGGCAATTATCGTTGACTACTCACTGCTGTACGTACAAAAACGCCTGACGCCCAAAGGGATGAGCCGCGAGGCCACAGCGCCCTAACGCCTTCTTCCCCACGAATCTCTACCAATAAGGGGCACCGATATGATTCGACTTGAAAGCCTGACCAAGGTGTTCGATACGCCTAAAGGCGCGGTGGTGGCCGCTGACCATATCGATATGGAAGTACCTGAAGGAGACATCTGCGTTCTTTTGGGGCCATCGGGCTGCGGCAAGACCACCACACTCAAGATGATCAACCGGATCGTAAAGCCCACCTCTGGCAAGGTGTTTATCAACGGTGATGATACCACCGGCCTCGATACCCAGACGCTGCGCCGCAATATCGGCTACGTCATCCAGCAGATCGGCCTGTTTCCCAATATGACCATTGAGGAAAACATCACCATCGTGCCCAAGCTGCTGGGCTGGGATAAGGCCAAGTACAAGGCCCGCGCACGCGAGATGATGGCAATGATTGCGCTGGAGCCGGATGCGTTTCTAAAGCGCTTTCCCAGCGAGCTATCCGGCGGCCAACAACAGCGTATTGGTGTGGCCCGCGCGCTGGCCGCCGACCCGCCGGTGATGCTGATGGACGAGCCCTTTGGGGCCATCGACCCGATCAACCGGGCCGTCATTCAAGACGAGTTCCTCAAGATGCAGCAGGAACTCAATAAAACCATCATGTTCGTCAGCCACGACATTGATGAAGCCATCAAAATGGGTGACCGCGTGGCGGTTTTCCGTGAAGGCCAGCTGGTTCAGTATTCCACGCCCGATGATTTGCTGGCGGCGCCCAAAAACGCCTTTGTGGAATCATTCCTTGGCGAAGACCGGGCGCTCAAGCGCCTGAACCTGGTCAAAGTGCGCGAGATTGTCACGGACGAGATCGGCACGGTGACGCCCGGCGATACGTTGGAAACTGCGCTGGCCAAAATTGACAACTATGGCTATCAAAATGCCATTTTGATGATCAACGATCGCAAGCAGCCCGCCGGCATTATCAGCCGCTCCATTGCCCGCACCACAAAAGGCTACTGCCGCGATCACTTCCAGGCCGTGCCGGCGGTTGTCGGTCTCGACGACGACCTGCGCAAAGCCGCCTCATTGATGTTTGCCCACGATCAGACCTGGCTCCCCTGCGTGAATGAGGAAGGAACGGTGTGCGGTCAGATTACCCAGCGCGCCATGACCAGCCATTTGGGCGCACGCTATCGCGCGCGTCAGGGGGATGATCGCACGCCATCGGCGGCCATCAAGGAGTAACCATGCCTATTCGATCCATAAAAGGGGCGCTTAAGGTACTGGTGCTAGTGGCTATTTTTTTCGCCGGTGTATGGAGCCAGTCCAGCGGCGTCATCGATGAATTTATCTGGTATCTGCCCGACGTTCAGTACTTGGTGGTTCAGCACATTTGGCTGACGGTGATGTCGGGTAGCCTGGCCATTATCGTCGCCATTCCGCTGGGCATCGTACTCTCCCGGCCGAGCATGGCACGGATGGCCGAATCGCTGATGCAGGTGCTCAATGTGGGCACCACGATCCCCACCCTGGCCGTGCTCGCGCTATCGATGAGCTTTCTGGGCATTGGCACGGTACCGGCTGTTTTTGGCTTGTTTGTCGCGACGCTGCTGCCGATTACCCGCAATACCTATGCGGGTTTGAAGGGCGTTAACCCGGCACTCATGGAAGCTGCCGCCGGTATTGGCATGTCGCCCATGCAGCGGCTTTTCAAAGTTGAACTGCCCAATGCGCTCTACGTGATTTTTGCAGGGATGCGCACCGCGCTAACCATCAATGTCGGCACCGTGCCGCTGGCGTTCTTGATCGGTGCGGGTGGCCTCGGTGAGTTGATATTCACCGGCATTGATCTTTACGACCCGGTCATGATGCTTGCGGGCGCTATTCCCACGGCGCTGCTGGCGATTGTGGTCGATGCGCTCATCGCGTTGACTGCGTTTCTCCTCGTCCCCCGAGGGGTCAACCCGGGCCGCGCTTAAGTATCACCGTGACTTACGTTTCACTAACAAAAGAAGGATTCCAATCATGAAAACATTGACGACAACCCTCACCGGCATTGCCCTAGCGGGCAGCATCAGCGTCGCCAACGCAGACGAGATCAGCGTTGGCGGCAAGAATTTTACCGAGCAGCAAATCCTCTCCAGCATGACAACTCAGTACCTGGATGAACTCGGTTACGACGTCGACAGCCGCTCGGGCATGGGCTCTGCCGTTCTTCGCCAAGCACAAGAGAACGGCCAAATCGATCTCTATTGGGAGTACACCGGCACCTCGCTGATAAATTACAACGACGTCAGCGAAAGCCTAAGCCCGGAAGACACCTACGAGCGGGTGAAGGAGCTCGACGCCGAGAAAGGCCTGACCTGGCTTGAACCGTCGGCTGCCAACAACACCTATGCACTTGCCATGCGCGAAGATGACGCTGATGAGCGCGGTATTGAAACGCTGTCTGACTTAGCCGACGCCGTCAACGATGGAGAGGGACTAACGTTTGCGCTTAATGCCGAATTTTATGCCCGGGAAGACGGTTGGCGCCCACTGCAAGAGGCATACGATTTCCGCGTCAGCCGTGGCGATGTGAGCCGCATGGATACAGGGTTGGTATATCAAGCATTACGTGATGAGGAAGTCGACGTTGGGCTAGTGTTTGCCACCGACGGTCGTATCCCCGCCTTTGACTTTTACGTGCTTGAAGACGACCAAAACTTTTTCCCTGCCTATGCGCTGACCCCGGTAGTGCGCACGGAAACCCTGGAAGCTAACCCTGACCTCGCCGATCAGATGAACGCGCTTTCCGAGCTGTTAGACGATGACACCATGGCCGAACTCAACGCCCGCGTGGATGTCGAGCGCGAGTCGATTGAAGACGTAGCAGAAAGCTTCCTCGAAGAGAATGACCTGCTCTAACGTGGCTAGGCGCTCTGGTAGAGGGCTGGCATAATATGACGTGCCATCACAACGCAGCAAAGCCGCTCCCAGGGAGCGGCTTTTTCAATGGGGGAGCCCATGCATTATCAAACTAGCCTGCGGGTCGGCGCTGCACAGATAAATACCGCGCTTGGCGATGTGGACCATAACCTTGAACGCCATCTGGCGCTGATCGCCGAAGCGCAGCGTGACCAAGTGGAGCTACTGGTATTTCCCGAGCTTTCACTGACCGGCTATCGGTTGGCCAGCCGCGTCATGCAGGTAGCAATGCCGCTGGAAGACCCACGCTTTCAAACACTGGCCGACGCATGCGGCTCCATGCAGTTGGTGGTGGGCTTTGTGGAAGAGGCGAGTCCTGGTGAATATTACAACGCGCTGGCTATCTTTCAGCACGGCCAGCTCATCGCTGTGCATCAAAAGCTTAACCTGCCGACCTACGGTGGGCTTGAGGAAGGCAAGTGGTTTACCCATGGCAGCGAACTCACCCAAACCGATATTCGCCCTGGCTGGTCCGCTACCCAGCTCATTTGCGCTGACTTGTGGAACCCGGCACTTGTGCACGCCGCCCTACTCGCCCGCCCTACCATACTCTGCGCACCGATCAACTCGGCCAGCGGCATCGTCAGCGATGACTTTTCCAACGAGGAAAACTGGGCGTTAAACACGCGCTTTTATGCGATGACCTACGGCACGCCGGTGATTATGGCAAACCGCTTCGGGCCGGAAGGCGACAGCCATTTCTGGGGCGGCTCGCGCATTCTCGGACCGGGCGGCGAGATACTGGCGAAAGCCGACGACAAAGAAGCACTGATTGTTGCCGACTTGTCACGCACCGCGATTGCCAAGGCACGCTTCGAGCTGCCCACCCACCGCGATGCCGACACACCGCTGGTGAGAGAACTAATGGCCGGGTACCGCTAACAGCCGGCTTGGCTATTGACGCTTAGCGTCCAAGCAAGGCGTCGTTAAACGGATAGCGGGAAAGCCGCTCAATGCCGGTCTCGGTGATCAGCACTTCCTCTTCCAGCTTGACGCCATCGGCGGCACCCACCTCGCCAATGTAGCTTTCCACCGAGACCACCATCCCGGGCTCCAGAACACCGTCCTTGGAGAAGCGATCAAAATCCATATGGTGGGCGACCAGCGGGGTCTCACCGTGCATGCCCACCCCGTGAATGATCGACGGGTAACGGCGGTCAATAAAGCGCTCGGGGATTTTCCAGGCCTTCTCAGCGATTTCACGGTAGCTGATACCGGGTTTGAGCAAGCCCATGTTGTGGTGCACCTGGTCGTAAGCCATACGATATATTTCGCGCTGGTAGGCCGTTGGCTTGCCCGGCCCGACATGGAAGGTGCGCGAGAAATCTGAGTAATAGCCATGGCAACCGATGGTATCGGTATCCAGCGCCACCAGCTCGCCAGGGCGAATCTTACGGTCGCTGGCTTCGTTGAACCAGGGATTGGTGCGCGGCCCCGAGGACAGCAAGCGGGTTTCGATAAACTCACCGCCGCCTCGGATCACCTCACCGTACATGATCGCGAACAGCTCGTTCTCGGTAATCCCAGGTTTAATTGCCGCTTCGACTTCCGCCACGGCGGCTTCACTGGCAGCCATCGACTGCGCCAAACAAGCAATTTCCTCGGGTGTTTTGATGCGCCGACAGTGCAACGTGTCCTGCATGCAGTCATAAACATCCAGCCCCTGCGCTTCTAATGCCCGCGCCAGGTTCAGCGCGCAGCGATCCAACCCAACCTTTTTGTTGCCCTTACCGTGCTCTTTGACCAACTCGGCAATTTCCACGCCGAAAGGATCGGACGACATACCGTCGCGCTGGTTAACGGCCGACCACACTACCTTGGAGGTTCGCGCCTCATCGATGGTCTCAAGCCAGGTTGAGACATGGGCGCTACCAGGGTATTCAAACAGAATAATCGGCCCTTCCAGCGGCACGTATACGTACCGCGTGGAGTTGCGCAAAAAGTAGCCGAACATGTTGCGCGACCCGGTCGCATAACGCTGATTGTTCGGGTCAAACAGCACCAGCGCCGCGTACCCTTCCTCCGCCATCATGGCACGCAGGCGCTCCAAACGCCCGGCACGTAGCTGCTTGGGGTCAAACGCGGTGGGGATGCTATCGCCGTTGGCCATCGGCGCTGACGGAACGACTGGAATGTTGTCCGGCTCGTTATCGGTGAGGCTTTCGCTTTCAACAATGCTCATGAATATCTCGCGTTAGGAGTGGGTAGCCGTTGTAAAGACGACATGGCGTTAATCCGCCAGGCTATCGCTGCGCTGCATGCCGTCTTTCAGCAGTTGTTCATGCACTGGCGCCATGCGGCCGAAGATGCGCTGGGCACGCTCGGGCCGACCCACAAAACCGGGCTCTTTGGCGTAGGCGAAAATTACCGTATGGCGCTCTTTATCTCCCTCGACCGGCGTTACGCGGTGGAGTGAATAACGACCAAAGAAAATCTGCAAATCGCCCGGTTGAAGATCCAGCGCTTTCAAGCGTGAGCGATCACCATCGATGACCTTTTCCACCTCGGCGAAGTTTTCACCCTCTGGGTTGCGAATGCCTGGTGCATACTCAAAGCGCCCCCCGGCGTGGGATTGCCGGGTCATCATGGTGACGATGAACTCGTTGGTGTCGTAATGCCATGGGTGCTGACACCCCTCGCGCAGCACGTTCACCACCAGATCCGCCAGCGGGTCGGCATATTGGTGAATCTCGTCGAGACCTACCACCGCGCCGATAAAACGCTGAAATTCTGGGTTCTCATAGACCTGACGGATAATCGTCTCACGGCCGATACGATCACCGGCGACAAAACCATTGGTACGGTCATCGAAACGGTTTTTCGGGTGAGAGGCCGGTAACGACGCGTCCCCATCGCTGTTATAGGGGTTCGTTTCGGTTTGATTGTAGTGGGCGTCCGGCGATAACCGCTCTGTTTCACGTTCCAGCCGGGCTAATGCGGCTTCAGGGACAAAGTTTTTAAGTACCACGCAACCGTCTGCTTCCAACTGACGTTGGCAGCCGGCAATAAATGCCTTACCCGCAGGCGAAGACAATTCATTGATCGGGTATTGTTCAAGATCAATCAGCCCCTCCAAGGCATTCGCGGGTTGTTCAGTGGCGGTTATTGACATGGGGTCACGCTCCTGTCGCGTTGAAAACTCATTTGGACAGGCTAGTGAAGGGGCTTCCATAATAGAAATGAATAGTTAAGATAACACCCATTTAAATGGCTCATTCATCATGGACACAGACCTACTGCGTGCGTTTGTCACCGTCGCAGAATGCCAGGGGTTTAGCGCGGCAGGCAAAGTGCTGCACCGAACCCAATCGGCGATGAGCTTGCAGATCAAGCGGCTAGAAGATCAGATGCACCAAGCGCTTTTCGAGCGCACCAGCCGCAGCGTATTGCTCACGGCGGCGGGCGAGCGTCTGCTGCCCTACGCTCGTCATATGCTCAAGCTGGAAGATGAAGCCAAAGATCTACTAAAGGGCGGGACCCACGGCGAGCTCATCCGCTTGGGCACCTCGGAAGAACAGGCGGCCACCTACTTGCCCGATTTGCTGCCGCGCTTTTCGACCCAGTATCCGCATATTCAGCTTGAAGTGCAGTGTGATATCAGCGACACCCTGGTCAAGCGGTTTCAGGAAGGGTTGTTGGACGTGGTGCTCTCGGTAAGGCATAAGCCTACCCAATCTGGCCACTTACTCGGCTGGGAGCCAATGGTGTGGGTCATGGCCGAACACGCCTCGCTTTCGCAATGGCAAACGCTGCCGTTGGCCCTAAATCCCGAAGGCTGCATTTTCAGGGCGCATGCGTTATCCGCCCTGGGCCGCGATGAGACGCGCTGGGAACTGCGTTACGTCAGCCAATCCCCGACGGGCATCAACATCCCGGTACAAAATGGTTTAGCCATAACGGTTAAAACCCCGCGCAGCGTGCCACCGGGCTGCCGAATCGTGTCCGAAGAAGAAGGACTACCTCACTTGGGTCATGTCGAAATTGAACTCCACCAGCGCCCCGGGCACTCCAGTGAAGCATTTCAGGCGTTATGCAAATCCCTCGAAAATGTAGTCGCGGAGCACGATTCGATTGCCTGCCTTGGTGGCAGAGAAGTGCCTTAGCACGTCGCTGGTTTTTTATTGGCCGGGATATCAACTTGTGTGCAACGGCTGGCTGAAATTGATTGGGTCAGGTATGAAGCCAGCCGCGCAATTCGCTGTGAACAAAGATAAAGCCTCTTCTGGCTCTAACCCAGGCTATTACTGAGGTTGGGATACAGTCAGGTGCTGCATGTATGGGGCTAGGTATGGATTGTCTCGGCGTCTTCCCCGCCCTGGTTAAGTACTCTATGTAGCTTGGCGCGCCCCAAGTAATTGATCATCGGTAATGCCAGCAGGCTCGAAGGGGCAGTGGGTAAGGCGCCGATAGCGAGGAGTAGCATAGCGGGGATGGACCACTGCTTTTGGCCAGGCTTGTAAGCATAAGATATCAATGCGAGTCCAGAGAGGACGAAGGCCACACAGCCCAGCAGATAGGGGTAGAGAAACTCGGCATTATTGTGAGTGGTATATAGCAACCCACCGCCGACAACCAAAACAACATAAAGAAGAACACAGGCGACGCCGATATCCGGACTGACCTCCTGCTGGTGAATTTCCCGCTCCTTCAGAAAGTCAAACAAAGGGGCTTGGAGCGCCCCCGCATGCTTCGTGTGAACGATTCCTTCCTTCGCACTCATCCCAAACAGCTGCTTGTTGCTGGCATTGCGGATTTCGCCAAGACCGGCTTTGCTGGGGTCATCGGTCTTGCGCCCATTCTTTGTTCTGAGTATTAGCTTTACTGCGTCATCATGGCTCACGAGCCGATCATACAACGATTGGATAAACTCAATATCAAAAGACTTTTTAAAACTTAATGGAAACACGCGCTCTCTCCTTAAAAGGGTGCCGAGCACCCAACTGTCGATTGAATAGCTAGGTTTCAGTTATGCGTCTGATTTCAGACTTATCGTCAGATCCGGTTGATTATCGAATAGCATTTTCAGTAAAGAAAAAGCCAAAAGTCCGACAGGCATGTAAAGCATAAAGCCGAGTCCACCGAATGAGAGGGACACGAGAAGTCCTACGATGATGTAGGGCACCATAAAAACAAACATGACTTTCCCGAATCGCTCTTTTTTCTTCATGGCACTCGCGAGAAGATGCTTGTCCTCGGCCCCGATTGACAGCTCGCTTTCGCACTGTGGGCAAGTGGCCGTATCGGCTTTCAAAAGATCGGTAATCCACTGCGACTCCTTGCAAAAACAAGAGCTACATACGGGGCAATCAAAATCAATGTCTTCAATTAAGGCTTTGTCTTGCTTTTCAATAGGTTCTTTTTCACTCACTGCTTTAGTTCTCCTCTGCTGGGTTAGTGATTCAATACCGTCGAGCATGCTGTCAGCCTGACAAGCTTATTGCTTCAGGCCGAAAGTGACGCTTCCTCGCCATAGACCTCGGCTAAGATGGCAATGATCGGCCGGTTTGGCTGCAGAGCATGACGCTGTTTGACCTCTTTTGAGAGGCGCGCAAGCTCTGCGCTAGACTTGGCCCACTGTTCCTCGGGAAGGGGTTCGACCACTCATCAAGGCTCGCAGGCAGGGTCTTCTGACCGGCCTTCTGAATGGCGCGGATTTCGTGGGCAAGAGAATCGGCGACAGATAAATAACCTTGCCACCTGGAAAGGACTCAATATCATCAGCCCGGAGGGGCTGGAAGAAAGCAGGGCGCGGCAAGTCCGGTGCCTTCTGACTCATAACTGACGTCCTTGTCGCTTAAAAATGTTTAAGATTCCATTAACTTCTGCTAACAGAGCAATCTCAAATTGATAATCAGAGAAGTACAAGAGGGACCGAATAAGCAACCACCGGTTACGCTATTCAGCTTTACTGAGGGCCAAGAAAAAACATTAGCGGCGCTCAAACAATATCTAAAAACCCTCAACCTAATCAACTTTATACATAATAAATACTTACAAATGAAACTTTTCTTCCACAATCTCAACTTCTGGAAGCCTGCTTTTAAAGAAACTTAATACATTTTCCCGTTCACCTTCCCTGCAATAAATCTCTCTAATACCCTCTGGAATTACTTCATCAAGTTCAGGATGATACCAGGGTATATTTAAGCCAATAATATCTCTTCCCGGGTAAAGGTAGATCTTATCGGTTTTTCGCCAGTCAAGTTCGTCATGACGGCTTCCTCTAGCGATTTCCTGATATCCTTTTGACGAGCCCATCATCCATGCAGCGAAGCCCATTGCCAGTGGGCCAAGGCTAGTAATGATCAGAGAAGGATCCATGATAATGATCACTACCACAATCGGCATTAAGATAATGGCTGACCATTTCAGAAATGGCTTCACGGCATCCATCTGGGGTTTCCAGGAACACTCTTCAGCATGTGTTTCCGTAAAGCGGTAGACAAGGATAGCGGTCTGGTGGGTCATGCTCATGGCAATCAATATGAAAAGTATGAACATCCCCCCACCAATCAAAACGGAAACTAACAACGACTCATCAACAAGGGCCATAAAATACCCCCCCCCCAAACTAATAAGCGCAAATACGACAAACAAAGCATTCGCCGCGGGCGTATCATAATTGCGCGCCCTAATTTGCCAGCTCATTACTGCAGGTTCATCCACATGTTCCCAGGGAATTTGGGCGATATAGTCCTGCTTGGGCTGAATAAACCACATAAACGTATCCTTACTCTTCTGGGGTCATGGGAACCGTGAGTTCAAAACGGGTAGGCGCGCTAACCTCACCGCTCTCTTCAGTATTGGGTTCGATTTCTTTTTTGCCAGAGGCGGCATCGGCTTTATAAAAGGTGTAGTTTGATTGACCTTCGTTTGACGATAGCAATGTTTCGGAATAATCCATCGTGAGGATGAATGAGGTGTTTTCTGCTTGCTCGCTAGCCGGTATCCAGGCCTGCCAAACACGCACATCATCTGTATCATAGTCAGCATCGGCAGGTAGTTCAGCTCCTCGCCCGTCTTGCCGAGAGAAGCTTTGCTCGAAGCTGCCGCCATCTGCCCAGAAACCACTTCGGGCAATCTCGGAAATCTTAACGGTCTCCCCCGCTAGGAAAGCGGGAAAAGCAATCTGCACCCAGAAGCCTTCATGAACATAGTTGATTTTCACTCCATAGTAGGTGCTATGGGATTCGCCAATGTCGATGCCCCCCTTCACGGCAGTTAATTTGACTGAAGGCTGCAACAAGGTTTCCATCAAGGCCCGCCACTCGTTTTTATTGCCCTCGTCACTGTCCTCCCACTGCAGGTCGCCCTTGCCCCAGGTGCTGGTATACAGCCAGCCGCGTACTCCTTCACGCTTGTAGCGGGCAGCGAAATGCGAGGCGATTAGGTGGACAACACCAGCCGCAAATAAAATGCCAGAGACCCAGGGCCCGAGTATCCAGGCGAAGGCGAATGTTCGTCCTAGAATGGCTATTCGACCCCTGATAGCCCCAGCCATCTGAAATCCTGCTGTAATAGTCATAGCGGCGCCAGCAGCTCTTTTGACATGAAGCGCATAAAGTTCGCCACTACTGGTTGCTTCCCTTAACTCTTTGCTTGTCTGCCAAGTATCCAGCCCTGCAGCAATTGCCCCAATGGCCGACAACCCCGCCATACGGGTGGCCAATTTTGCGGCAAGGCGTGCAGCCTGTGCGTTATTCGTTGATGCACTCCATTTAGAAACGCCTGCACCCGCCACCGCCGTCATTTTTCCTGACAGCATGAATTTCTGCTTAGCATATTTATCCCAAAACGGCATTACCCATAGACTCATAACCGCCACCGTGGCAGCCCCCGTCGTTGCCGCTAGTTTGCGCATATCCTCTTCATCCACGCCCTCTTTTTGGGCGGTGCGAGCAGCGTCGATAAAGTTGTAAAGGTTAAGCCCTGCAATTAAGAGCGCCATACCACCGCCTAATTGATCAACCCGACTGGTTAAGTGGCGTTTTGCGGCGCTGGCGCCGCCGATGAGTTTCATGCGGTGCTGTTCGCGCAGTTCATGATAGCCCACGCTGGCAAGATTATTAGTGCTTACTTGGTTACCCAAAGCACGCTGGTCGAGCGAGTTATCCGCAGCCGTTATACGCTTAGGCTCGTTGTACGCATGCTCGAAACGCTGCTGTTCTAGCTGCTCTAACTCTCGGAGATTTGCATGGCGCTCCTGAGCGCTGTAGCCAGCATTCTTGCTGCGTCGCTCAACGTCGCGAATTCTTCCAGTAAGCTCCCAAGCTCTTTCTCGCCATTGGCGGTGCTTGGTTTCGTAGGCGGTATCTATCACCAGTTCCGAAGACGCAATTTCCGGGTGTACCAGAACGACCATCACGGAATGCACTAGCGACCTTGCGGCCTTTTCCAGAGACACCTGCCCTTTGGCACTTAAAGAAGGCAAAAATTGATAGCCAATGGTTTCCCACAGTTTCTTGGAAGAGCCGCTTACCTGCGCTCGAAGTGTATCGAACGCTTCACGTACAGACGGCGCCAGGGCTTGATAAACAGGATGCCTCTGCACCTCGTCCAGCTCGAGAATGCCGATAGCGTCGTTAATTTGCGACACCACGCTGGTGGCCGTTACACCGCTATCGGCGGGCTCTCCATCTTCCGTACCCTGTTCGATGAAATGTTTCGTAATGGTTTCTAAGGCGTCGGCCAGGGCTGGATCGAAATTCAGCATCGAAAAGCCGATCAGCGTATCTTTCGCTTGATAGGTATCATTCAACCAAACACGGCCGGTCTGCGTCCCGCCAAGTGCTTCAATCACCATGCAGCCAAATTCATGAATGGCCTGGTTCTTCTCGGCAACACAGGTATCAATACACAGCTCTTGAGCCGATGTTGGCAGCCGTTCCATCCAAATAATTAAATCCGCGAGGCTGTTTTCCACATGGGCCTGCAAGCGCTCAAGCTGTGGGCCTTTTTCAGTTAAGAAGGCAATAGCGTCATCCAGCCTGACATCAAGACGGGGAAGTTCTTTCCCATGCCACTCTTCATATAGCGGGCTATTGAGACCAGGAGGATTCGGCATGCCGAGTTCAATAAGCTCTTCGCGACGCTGATTGATACGCTGCTCCCTGTGGAGCAACGTATGATCTGATCCGTTAGTCACATTTTTCAAAGCATCGAGTAGTTCACCGGTCTTAACGGTCAGTTCGCGATAACGCTCTGGGTCTTGGCGGATATCATCACTGATCAGTTCATCAATATCGATCAGGCACAGGGCTTTAACGACTTGAGCGGTCTCTAGCTTATGTCCGTGTTCATCCAGAAATGCCTCTAGCTCCATTTCTCGACCGACAAGCGCCATAGTCAGGTCGTTAACGATTCCTAAATCGTCATCAAGCGCTACAAACACCGCTTCGTCGTGATGCTTGATGTCGGCTAATACGCTGTCTTGGCTGATTTCGGGTTTTACTGCAAGTAATTGATAGACCCCTTCTTCGGCACTTTCATCGCCTTCCGTCGCCACATCCCGCTCTACGGTCGAGACGGTAGTGCTCGTGAAGCCACTAACCGCACCATTGGGCGTAATGTCTGCAACATACTCAGCAATCTGAGTTAACGGAGCGGCATGGGTGGAAAGCGATGCGCAATCGCCCACCGTATTTATCGCCGCTATCAAATCGACTGAACGCATAATGCGGTGACGAAAATCTTCGTTTTCCAGCGCATACTCACGAATGCGCTCGGTCCATTGGACGGAGGAGTAGGCTAAGGCGATGGAGGCATAGGTTGGATACGTTAGGTGAGAAGCACCATTGAACGTAGCGCCTTCCACGCGGTATTCGTCAAGTCGTTGCTCTCCCTCTTCCTCCACCCAGACATAGAGCCAGCCGTCTCGCAGTTGTCGAAGCGTGTAGTCGCGGGTTTCGAGTGAAGGGTAATCTGGCCCCTGCCAATCATCGTCAATCGGGTGTGGCGCTGGCGCATCTGCTTCGGTGGGCGCCTCGTCAATGGCGTAACGCACGGGGAAAATATCGATGTCGATAAACAGTGGGCAGACACCGCCACCAAGGGGCGTTTCATCAAAGACGGCATCGCGTGCCTGCGCTTGAGCATCCGTGTTAGCCATCGGCTTCCTCGTCTATAAATAGTGGTTCTTGGGAAAGTGATGCGTGACTCTGCGCGCTTTGAGGGGCGTTAGCGGCCGGGGTGCGGCTCCAAGCATCCAATGCATAAAGCTGATCTTGCCGGGAGAGGCGAGCGTCGTTAGGCGAATGCCGCGCCCAATCGGCATACAAGCCATCGCTCGCGGTCATATAGTCTTCGCCCCAGTTCAAGCTGAGCTCTACCCAGATGGCGAGCTGGCGTTCCGTGCTGACTCCCCACGCGATGGCATCGTCTAAGCGGTCGTCAAGCCATTGACCGCGACCCTCACTCGGAAGACGTTGCCACGCCTCGGCCGCATGCTCGCTAAAGTAATCCGTCAGGCGCTCCTTGAGTTGCCAGCGGGTCACCGCCTCAAGGGCCGTTAGCTGGTCACGCCCCATGGGTGGGAACGTATCTGCCGTCGCTGTCTTCGTTGTCTCTGAGCTCACTTGAGACATAAAGGGCTGCCATGTGATGGGGCGCGGCGCGGCCCAATTAGGCGCCCAGTCCGCCACCCACCACGTATCGATGGGCCCCATGAGCGCCGCCGGAAGGTCATGCCCATAGCTGCTCAACCAGTGCCTAGTGACCAGGGGATCCGCGAAGCGCAGTAGCTGCTCCTGCCCGCCTTCCCCGTTAAACGTCACACATCGAGCCAGGTGATTGCTCAAGTCGCCCGTGCTTGCGGGGCTGCTCAGTAACGAAAGCGAACGATATAGTCTTTCTTCGTTAGCGTAAGCTTCCTCCGCCAGGCCATTGTTTTTAAGACGCACCAGAATTGGCCCCTGCTCAGCCAAAGATGACCAGCGAGTCATCAAGTAGAGGGGCTCGATATCCTCAATGTCATCGCGGCTATATAAGCGCTGGAACGCATTGGGGTAACGAACCCCGTCCACCAATGCATGTGTGATTGCCTGAGGGCGTTCCATCTAGCTATTTCCCTGGTTTGTCTCTTCACAAATCTCACAGCTTGGCGGAGCCTTCAGCAGGGTTTTAAGCTGAGCAGGGCGATTGATAGGCGCAACAGCCTGGTGGCTCTCTGTCTCTGCTTCCATCGGTAATGTCGGCCCCTGCGCCGCTTGCCCGCTGCCCGAGCCGGGGCTGCCGCCGGAGTTGATCTTGACCTGCGGGCCGACGATGGTGACACCGCTGGGGTCGATTTTCAGGAAGCTGCCGCCTGCTTTTAGGGTGATTTCCGCGCCCGCTTCGATCACCACCTTCATGCCCGCTTTGTGATGAACCTCCTGCCCGGCTTCCAACAGCTGAGCCTGGCCGATTTTTTCATGACGGGTGCCGTCGATGATCAGGTGGTCGTCGCCGTCTACCTTCGTGTGGCGATTTTGATGCACCGTGTGGTGATCGTCGTTATCGATCTCGCTGATGCGGTCGTTATGCACCTTGAGGTGGCTGTCGCGGCGGATCTCTTCGGTGCGGTCGTTAAGCGTCAGTAGCTCCAGGTCTTTCTGGGCGTGAAGCCAGATTTGTTCTTCGCCGGCTTCGTCCTCAAAGCGCAGCTCGTTAAAGCCTTCGGCCTTGTGGCTTTGGGTGCGAAGTACCGTGCGGGTCTTGTGTTCCGGCAGCGGGTAAGGCGCGGTGTTGACGGCGTGATAAGTACGCCCGGTGACCAGCGGCTGATCCGGGTCGCCCTCTAAAAACGAGATAATCACTTCATGACCAATACGCGGAATGGCGATGCTACCGTAGCCGCCGCCTGCCCAGCCTTGGGCGACCCGCACCCAGCAGCTGGCGGTGTCATTGGGTTCGGCGTAGCGATCCCAGGGGAACTGGACCTTGACCCGGCCGTGTTCGTCGCAGTGAATCTCTTCGCCTTCCGGGCCGACCACGAAGGCGACCTGGGGGCCATCCACCCGTGGTTTTGGGTTGGGCGTGGCGCGCCAGGGCGCATCGCCGGGAATCAGCGTGACCTGGTTGTGATAGCGGGTCATACCGTTGGCATCGCCCTGTGTGATGCCATCTTCTTCCAGCGCCTGGGGCTGCTCGCCGTGATGGGTGACACTAATCGCCTGCCAGTCGCGGTTGAGGCTGTCGGTATCGTGGTCGGTCAGCGTGAAACGCAGGCCGGGGGCGAGTTCGGGGAGATCACTTTCAGCGCTGGCAGTAATCGCCTCGCGGCGCAGCTGTTCCAGGCGGATGCGGGTAAAGGGCTCGCCGGAGGCGTCCTGCTTGTAGCGTCCGGGGTAGTCGTAGTGTTCGTAATCCACCTGCTGGCCGTGCTGCTCAACGTCGCGGCCCAGATGGTCATGCAGCTGCGCGTAGGTGGGGTTCTTGAAGCTGTAGTCTTTCAGCGTGGCGGATGAACTCGCCACTCGGGCGGTGTGGCTAAGCTTACGCACATGGCGTGTGGGCGCGGTGCCACCCGCGCGACTATGGTAGGTGCGCTCGCCTAGGCTAGTGAGTAGCTGCGGGTCATCGGCAAACACCAGCCGATGGGCGCCGTTGTCACTATCCTCGAACTCATGGAAATAGAACAGGCCTTCTTCGGCGGCCAAACGCTCGATAAAGGCAAGGTCGGTCTCGCGGTACTGCACGCAGTATTCGCGTTCGGGCAAGTCGCGAGTGACCGCAAAAGAGACGTCAGTAATACCCCGCTCGTCGCACAGGGTGTTGATGATGGTGAGCGGGTCGGTCTTCTGGAAAATCCGCGAGTTATTACGCAGCGAGAGCCGCCACATTGCCGGGCGTAACACCAGCGAGTAGAAGGTACGCCGGTGGCCGCGGTCGCCCCGGCCAAATTCGCTGACAATGCCGTGCACCCGGCGCAGCGCTTCGCCGTCCTGCCAGATGGTCAGTGACGCCTCGCGATCCAGCAGTTCGGCGGCGTCCAGATTGCCTTCACGGCTGGCCAGGTTAAGCGCCAGCTCGAAAGGTTGGGAGAGCGCTTCGCGGTGGGTGAAGTCGATCACCGCGATGTCGTCAACGCCAGGTAGCGTCAGGGTGAATTGCAGGCCTGTGCCTATCATCTCAACCTCCCTCTCCTGAGCCAGAACCAATTACCACACCACCACAATCCACCGCGTGGCCCGTCAGTGCTGCGGGTTTACCGTCGATTAAAATACTGCTTGAGCCCTGCGCAATCGCACGTGGATGGGGTGAGTGGTTGGGTTTGTCATGCGGTGCCAGGGGGTCACCCACGCGGGCAACCGGCTTGCCGTCCATCATCACCGTGCCGCTGCCTGCGGTGACCGGTGTCGGTGGAAAACCATCGTGGTCAGTGCCGATATCACCGACGAGTACAAATTTCTGGCCCATTGCGACTACTCCTTTTGCAACCCTGCTTGTTCGTGCTTGTCCCGCTTATTCGTGTTGCTCATTCATCCCAGGTGGCGGGCGCTTCATAGCTGGCGACGTCATAGGCATCCACGTATTGGCGGGTGAACCCCGCTGCCTCAAGGCTATCGATGGCGGATTGGCAAGACACCGGTAGGCGCGCTTGCAGCGGCACGCCATTTAAGCTGCGGCGCACTGCTCTTAATAACCGCGTGCCATGGCCACTGCCTTTCCACTCTTGGCTGATGTAGAAAAAACGCAGTTGCCAGGCGGCCTCATCATCGGGACGGCAGGCAAGCACCATGCCGAGCGGCGGCCCCTCGCCAAGGTGCAGCGCTAGTAAGCGACCCTGCCAATGGGCCACTTGGCCCTCTACTTGCTGCAGCCATAGACCACGGTGCACGGTGAACTCCAGTGCGCGGCGTAACGTTTCCAGCACACTGTTATCGCGAAGCACCCAGGGCGAATGCCCCTTGGCATCCGCTTGGTAGACCGCTTCGATAAACTTATCAATGTCCTCATCGCGTGCCGCTTCAAGCGGGCGGGCGCGTTTAACACCCTGCCGCGCATGCTGCGAAGCGGGCCGCGTATTGCCCGAGCTAAACAGCTGCTTAAGTTTCGTCAGCATCGTTGCCTCGCTCTGCGTATAGCGCTGAGGGGAGTTCAAAGCCCGCGGCCAGTGAGCGCGTAAAGGGATTAGGTGCGCCGTTGGCAAGTAACCGGTAACGCGCTGTACCGCCATCAACATTGAAGCGCAATTCCAACTCGCGCTCGCCAACGTTGGTGATATCGGCCTCATCCAACAAGCGGAACCATGCCCAAGCCCCATCCTGCGTCACACTACGGGGGGAGCGGTTAACCTCACTGGGCACCATGGTGACGCGGCTTTCGTTACCACCACGCAGCGAATTGGGCCATACCATCGACACCCGCTGGCTAGCGCTGTGGGCATACTCGATCAGTTGGCCATCCACACTAATCACGCTACGTCGTTTATCGGGGCTCAGGCTGATGGGTTCGAGGGCAAATTCAACGTCAAGCGCACCGTCGCGGCTGAAGTAAGCACGGCGAATCTGCTCGGCCTGTTCGACCGCGCTGTGCACGCTGTCACGCAATATCGAATTGCCCTCGGCATCCACTAGATGCTCAGGCGCGCCTTCAAGGAAAGGCTCGAGGTTATCTTGATAGAAAGCATCCAGAGTGCCATCAGGCGCGAAGAAATCTTCGAAATCGTTCAGCGAAATTTCCTGGCTTGCATTGGGTGCTAGGGGATAACGTCCGGCTAAACGCTCCTGGTAGGGTGCCACGACATCATCAAGCCATTGGCGCTCAAGATGACGGGTGGCACTAGCCATCATTAACTGCCAGCTTTGATCAGCCAAGTCTTCCAGCATGCTACCCACCGGCTGAGGTGTGTTTTCGGCTATTTTTTCTAGGTTGTTGATGGGGTCGTCACCCCGCAGCGATAAGCGGTCGCGCACGTTCACAAAGGCGGCGCGCCCGGCATCGCTGGACTCTTCAATATCGAGTAAATAATCACGCAGTTCGGTGATCGCTGCCTTAATTTCCTCCAGCGAGGACGGATTATCATCGCGTGCTTCACCAAGCTGATTAAGGGGCGTGAAAGGCTGCTCTATCTCGGCGGCAAGTTCATAACGTGAAGAGTGCTTTAATGCCTCACGCGCTTGCTCATCGCCTTCAGGCAGCTCTGGGTAAAGACTTGTGTTGCGCTCAACCGCCGATAGCAAACGATCCAGCGGTCGCTTGGCACCCACCAGGGCGTCTGCCACCACAATCGCTTGATGAATATCGGGCAAGGGGACCAGTTGCGTATTGCCCAGCGCATCACGCCAACTGACATGGTAATCGCTGACATAATGCTCACGCAGGGCGGTTTGCAACTGCTGTTTATCCGCCTTGCTAAAGTTGATGTCATCCCGCTGGCCCAGCGTCCATGCATCAATGAGCGCAAGCTCCGTGGCGCGCTCTAATTCCTGTAGGAAATAGTCGTCAAAACCATCACGTGTAAGGAGATACGGTAGCGTCACATGTTCTGGATTGTCGTTACGCGCCATGAACACGGTATCGAACAACGTGCCCACGCGCTGGCGCAGATCCAGTGGCTCGCCTTCACGGCTTCCCGCTGCTTTTAGCGCGGCATACACACGCTCATCAATCGGCTGGCGTGACAGCTCTTCTTGTGCAGCATTCAGGCTACCCCTAAGTGGCTCCATGGCCTGCTCGGCACGCTGGCTACCATCAGCGATATGCCCTTCCAGGTCGGTATGGGCCATGGCGTAGTCAAGGTGATCCAGGAGGCGCTCTTGCACTACGCCCTGTTGGGGGAAGTCCCCTTGCCAACGGCGAGCCATGAAGCGCATCACCCGATCGGTTTGACGACCGCTGTCGTCAGACATCATGCGCAGCACGCGCAGCAACGCGAGCTTTTCATTACTGCCCGCCTCGGCGCGGTTCATATCGTCCATGATGCCGATCATCAAGGCGGGTAAGAATTGGTGCTCGAGCATCGCCACATAGGCCCGCTCTACCTGGGCGCCAATGACATGCCCCTGGTACAGCCCCATATCGGCCAGATAGGGCGTGTGGGAGCGGTATTCATCGAAGGTTTCCAGCGCGCTGCGTAAACGGTCAAGCGGCTCGAGTAATTCATAGCCTCTGGGGTCATCACTCCGGAATGCCTCAGGGTCGGTGGCCAGGAACGTTTCTGCACGGGCTTCCACGGCGGCCAAAGAAACGCTGTTTTTCTGATAGAAATGCGTCCAGCCGCCCACCAGGCCAACCCCTATGATCAAGCAGGCCGCCAGGCTAATAGTGCGTGTGCGTCGCCGCTGCTGAGTCACCCTCGCGTTGTCGCCCGCCAGCCCCGCCTCGGGGTAAATAACGTTTTCGAACAGCTCTTCGGTAAAGTAGAGCGCGCTACGCGTCGCCCGGTGGGCCGGCTGAATGCTTTCATCCATACCGTAACGACGAGCGGCCGCATCCACAAAGGGATCTTCGGGAACCCCTTGCTGATAGACCGAGGTGAAGTAGGTACCGCGCACCATGGCCGCCGTTGAGAAACGGTCGCTGGAAAGCGACTCGGTCAAAAAGCCCAGCAGTACATCGCGCAGGCCGGCCAGTTGGCGTACAAAGCGGAACACGGACTCGCGCTCTTCCCGGTCTCGGCATTCCGACAACATAGCGGGCAACTGCTTGTTCAAACGCGCCAGCATTTCGTCGTAGTCAGCCTCGAACTCAGCTTCCCATTTTCCGGGGGTATCCATCGAGTCAGGCGTAAACGTAAAACCAAGTGGCGCTTTGCGTGCCGCTCGGGAGTAATGCCGGAAAAAGTCGTCAAAGCCGTGCAGCAAATCCATTTTGCTGAAAGTGACATACACCGGCAGTCGCGTGCCGTGGCGCTCCATCAGTTCACGCAGCCGGCTGCGCAGCAATGCCGCATAGGCTTTGCGTACCGCGACCTGGGCATTGCTTAAACGGGCGAGATCCAGCACCAGGACGACACCATCCAGTGGCCGCTGGGCGCGATTACGTTCTAACCATTCAACAAAGTGGTCCCACAATCGGCTTTGCTGCGCTTGAGGCTCACCGCCTTCCATCGCGCCCTGGGTCAGTAACTCTCCATCAGGGTCGATCAGTACCGCTTTGTCACCGATCCACCAGTCAAAGCCAAGCTGCCCCTGCTTGGTGCTTTGCCCGGACGCTTTCATCACGTGGGTCAACGCAAAGTTCTGGCCAGAACGATTAATCAGGCTGGTTTTGCCAGCATTCTCAACCCCCATAACCAGGTACCAGGGCAAGCGATATCGACTATTATCGCCCCCGCCCAGGTTGGCGGTAATTTCACTCAGGACGTTGTTGAGAGCGGCCTCTTGACGTTCGACCTGAAGCATAATCGGGTCTTGTTGGCGCGCTTCTTCCTGCTGGCGTTCGTCATCCAACGACCGTAAACGCCGCGCAAGACGAACACCCCAGATGACGACCACGAGGGTCACGACAGCCAACGTCGCTAGCAAGCGGTTGGACAGCGCTGCCAGGGGCGTTATACCGGCGACCTCCCATCGCGGTCCTAGCCACCAAATGGCAATCACTAACGCCACTAACAGTAGCGCCCAAAGCAGGGTGGTAAGGCGTAACAGCCCTTTTGCTTTATTGCCCTTGGCCTTCGCACTATTGTGTGCTGTTTGTGCTCTTGATAGGCCCGGCACCCAGCGGCTCAGCTTTGATGTTAACGTTGACCACATTAGCCTTTATCCCTCGTCCCTTGTATTAACGACATTGTCAGTGCGATGCTTTGAGTGCGATTTCTAGCCGCGAGACCAGCGTCGGCTCCCACTGCTCAAGCGCTAGCGCCGTTACCGTCTGATGAAGCGTTCGGTAATGGTGCTGAGCCAGACTTTCCAGTCCTGCCTCGTGTAATAGGTCCGCGCTGGCCAAGCGCCAATAGGCGCTATCGCGTGGCGAGCGGGCACCGCTTAAGCCTTGATCGAGCACCTTTAATGCGGCCCCAACATCACCCTCTGCCATGGCGTCGCGCGCCTCTTCCAGACCGGCTTGCCAAGCGTCTCCCCCACCGCCAGCCGCTCCCGTGCCTTGCGTATTGCTGAATAACCAGCGTTTTGTTTCGTCATCGACAAACGCCACTCCGTTATTAAACGCCAGGGCGTCAATACCCGATAACCGCTCCACAAAGCGTTGGGTTTCCTCGCGGATCGCCTCGGCACAGCGTGAGTGCCCTAACTGTTTTGCAAGCCCCGCGCTTAACCGGTGGCCCTCCAACCAATAGGGGCTTAACGTCAAACTATTCTCTATGCGCTCCCACAGGTCGTGATCGCCTCCTCGCGCGAGCGCTTCGCGATAATCGGCGATCCGGTCGGCTGACACAGGCGCCAGCTCGGTTTTGCCGCTCTCCTTCGCATTGGGGAGCGCCTGAATTGCCCCCCAAATCGCAAAACGTCGCAGCCGATAGGCCAGCGGTTCGCCGGGGGATTGCTCGACCAGAAAATCGGCCATCTTGAGCAAGCTTTGCCGGTTGGAGCGCTCATTTCCGGCTTCCATCCGCAGCTCAGGCGCTTTGGCCGAGGTCGCTGAGGATATCGTCGTCGCTGATTGGGTTGCGTTGGTCCGATCAGCCACCGAGCTTTCCGGCGGCGATTTCTCGGCGACGGAAGGTGCTGCAGCCGGACGCTGGGCAAGCAATTGCCGGCCCAGTTCATCTAACGTCTTTTCAGGCAATGCGTTGGCGGCGGCTTGCTGCTGAAGCTCGTCAAGCGATGCTTGGCAAGCGTCAAACTCATCCTCTGCATTGTGAAAATCGACCGCCGACACTAACTTCACGCTGCGTTGGATAAACTGCTGAAACAACCGGGCGCGCAGTTTGGCACCCTTGCTGCCCGCGAACGGGTAGGCCTGGGACCACCAGGGCTGGCCCACGCTGCGGGCAAGCAGGCGTAGCGAAAGCGCAAAACGCACGCCATTTCCACCGTGTTGCAGGCAATGCACTAAATGCCCCAACACCTTTAGATCCTTGCCTTTTTCGCTCAGCATGCGCACGGCCAGCATTTCGGCGGTATCCCAATCAACGTGGGCGTGCTGCAGCGAGCCTATCTTCATCATCTCTTCATCAAGCGCCAGATAGTCGTTGGTGTCTTCCAACGGCTCGCCGACCGGGTGCCCCGCATCGTTAACATCAAGCGGCGCCAATACGGGCGTTAGATGAGCTTCAACGGTGATGCGCATGGGTGACTCCTTTACCAGCGGCACGCATCGCGCAGTGGTTGAATATCCTCACGAAGGCCGGATACATCAAAGCGCAGACCATCCAGCGCGCTTACATCACTGCGTAGCGTAATTTCGTCAGCACTAAGCAATTGACGAAGCGTGTCGATGGCAGGTAACCCACGGCCACCACTCACTATCTGCCCGCCGTCACGGACGCGCCACTGCTGATCGATGGATCTCCCATCGCCCGTCAGTTCGAGTTCCACGCGTGCGGTATCGATCGGGAGCGGCATGTGCAGTTGGAATCGGGTAATCATTTTTTCACAGGCCACCACCATGATGGGCCGGGGCGGCGTTGTGCCTAACGCGGGTACACTGATCAATACGTCACTGCCCGTTTCGCGCATGACCAACCCCATTTCGTCACCGGAGCGACCGGCCTCTTGCCTTTCAATGGCATGCCATAACGCGGGCAGTTCGTGGGTGTCGACGCTTGAATTTGGCGTTTGAAAAAGCGCGTCGTAACAGTGCAGGCGCTCTAAACGAGAGGTCTCCTCAGCACATGTCTGAGCACTTTCCAGCAACGCTGCGCGCCCTTCTGCCCGTGAGGAATGGCTTAATAGCGTCAACAGCACCAGCAAACCACCGGCTAAGACGTGGCGTTTTAACAACATCGTGTTCATTTGGTATCCAGTTCTAACAGCTGGCATTTATGGGCCAAGGTTCGCTTAGGCAGGCCGAGGCTCTCAGCCACTTGGGCACGATTTCCCCCGAACCGCCGCAAGCGCTGACGAATAATGGCGGACTCGACATCGCGCAGGGCTTGGCGAAGATCATCAATGTCATCGGGTAGCGCAAACCCAGCGTCTTCGGCCGACACCGACGAGGCTTGCTCATTGGGTGTTTGCTCACCTGGCAACAGGTAAGCGTCGATATCGGCCCCCTGAGGCGTCATGGCACAGGCATAATCGATCACGTTTTTTAGCTCGCGGACGTTGCCTGGGTAATCACGGCGATACAGAAGGCGCAGTGCGGCGGGGGTAATGCCCATTTCGTCACGTGCTTCACGCTCACAAAAGTCGGTAATAAAGGACTGCGCCAGCATGGCGATGTCGTCGCGGCGTTCGGAAAGGGGCGGCAACGCCAGAGGGAACTGGCCTAACCGGTAGTAAAGGTCTGCGCGAAACTGCCGATCACGGATCTGCTCGCGTAGCGGCTGATGGGTAGCGGCCACCAAACGCAAATCAGCACAGCGCTCTTCACTTGCCCCCAGCGGGCGGTAACGACCACTTTCCAGCACGCGCAATAGCTTGGCTTGCAGGGCTAGCGGCATATCGCCAATTTCATCAAGAAATAACGTGCCGCCATCCGCCTGGCGGATCAGCCCTTCGCGGGCCTGATCCGCCCCCGAGAATGCGCCTTTGGCATGGCCAAACAGCTCCGACTCAAGCAGCGCTTCGGGAATCGCGGCACAGTTAATCGCCATGAAGGGGCCTTTCGAGCGGGCCGACAATTGATGAATAGCCCGTGCCACCCGGTCTTTACCCGTACCGGTTTCACCTTGTAGCAGTACCGCCAGGTTCGTTTCGGCCGCACGTACAACATGCCGACGCAATGCTTGCATGGCCGATGAATGCCCCAGCAGTTCGTCGCCCAACTGGTCGGCTAGCGCTTGGCGACGCGCGTCGTCGTTAAGCTTTGCGAGCGAATCCTGCAGCACGCGGGAGCGTTGACGTTCGCCCTGTTCGCGCGCCAGCCGCGCCCATAGCCGACATAGCAGCGCGTCAAACGCGGCCATGCCGGGGTCGTCTGCAAGCTGGGAAAGCCGGGTTTGGGTACTCACCAACAGCATTACCCCCAGCCATTCCCGCTCTGCGTCCGCCGCCCGCAGTGGACGAATGTGCAGATACAGACTTGCCCCCATCGCCGCTACCTGTTGCTGGAAAGTGGCATGATCGAGACGCGTCCGCGCATCCGCGACACTTAACGTTAGTGCCTTGCCACTGCGAATAACGTGGGCATAGGGATGATTAAAATCGCTGCAATCAAACTGCCCGTCATCACCATCACGGCCTAGCCAACGGCCGCTGCCTTCTATATAAAGGCATTCGGCCAATGCTAATCCCAGATGGCGTTGTAAGAGTTGCGCGGCTCGCGGGCGCAACTCCGACGTTGAGCGGCTTTCCACTAGGGTTAACGCCAACGGCATGGCCGCCAGTTCAGCTGAAAGCGCGGTACTTTCAGCTGATGGGGTATCGGCAGCAGGCAGCATCATGGTGTTACGCCACCTCCGCAGTGAAATTGCCGTGCTCGGGGTCAACGCCCAATACGACGCTTGCCACGCTTTCACGACGCGCCATGCGCTCCAACAGTGCGCGGGAGAGCGGCGGGAGTAACTCGCCATCAATCACCGACTCGAGCATACGCGCGCCATTTTCACTGCGGGTTGCTCGCGTACAGATCGCCTCAACCAGCGCATCATCCAGCACAACACTCGCCTGGCGGTGGCGCTCGCGAATGCGTGTGGCTAGCGTCGTGAGCTTGGCGTTGACGATCTCGCGTAGTGTGTCGCCAGCCAGCGGCAAATAAGGCACGACTTCCATGCGCGCCAGCAACGCGGGCTTGAAGAAGCCGGCAAGCACCGGGTAAAGCGCGTCGTCCAGCGCCGTGGGGTTATCGCCATGAGCCACGATGGCTTCATAGCCAAGGTTGGAAGTCAGGAAGAAGACCACGTTCTTGCAGTCGATCAGCCTGCCTTCGCCGTCCGCCAGCTCCCCTTTATCAAAGGCCTGATAGAAGAGGTTCAGCACATCCGGGTGGGCTTTTTCCACTTCATCCAGCAGGACGACCGAGTAAGGACGCTGGCGAATCGCCTCCGTCAATAACCCACCCTCGCCAAATCCCACATAGCCGGGCGGCGAGCCGATCAGGCGAGACACCGTATGCTTTTCCTGGTATTCGGACATATTGATGGTGGTGAGAAACTGGCGGCCGCCATACAGTTGGTCAGCGATCTGCACCACGGTTTCGGTTTTTCCGACCCCGCTGGGGCCGACCAGCAAGAACGCGCCCAGTGGCCGCCCGGGGCGACGCAGATCCGCACGGGCTGTCAGCAAGTGACGGTGAATACGTTCAATGGCGTCGTCCTGCCCCTGGATGGATTCGCCCAGGTGCGTGGGCAACTCAGTGAGCCGCGTCAGTTCATCGCTGGTCATGCGCTCAACCTGCACCCCGGTCCAATCGCCGATCACCTGGGCAATTTGCGCCTCTTCAACGCTGGGGGTCACCAGGGTATGCGTCTGCTGAAGACGGGCTAGCTGCTGTTCACGCTCCGCCAACTCAGCGTGTTGGGAAGCAGCAAGCGCGTCTGGTGCATGACTATCGGATTCCAGCAGTTGGCGATGCAGACCAACGATGGCATCCACGCACTCACGCTGCTCACGCCAAGCCGCCTCCAGCGTGGCAAGCTCATCGTCAAGGCGGGCAAGATGTTCGTCGAGTGTCTGTCGACGCGTTGCGTCGACGTCACGGCCCAACAATGCTTCACGGGCGAGCTGATCGCGTTCACGAAGTGCTGCGGTATGCTCGCTTTGCAAATGACTCAGCTTTCGCGGCGGTGTATCAAGCGTTTGCGCCAAGCGTGTGCAGGCGGTATCCAGCACGTCGATAGCTTTATCCGGCAGTTGCCGACCGGCCAGATAGCGGGCTGACAACGCCGCTGCCGCTCTTAGACCACTGTCGCCAATCAGTACGCCGTGAGCTTGTTCATAGACATCACGTAAGCCGCGAAGAATCACCAGAGCCTGGTCAACGCTGGGCTCGGATAGCGTAACGGGCTGGAAGCGCCGCGAGAGTGCCGGGTCTTTTTCGAAGTACTTTTTGTACTCCCGCCAGGTGGTCGCCGCAATGGTGCGCAGTTCCCCACGCGCCAAGGCCGGCTTGAGCAAGTTGGCCGCATCACCGCCCCCTTCCTGGTTGCCAGCACCAATCAAGGTATGGGCTTCATCAATAAATAACAGGGTGGGACGCGGCGCATTTTTGACTTCGTCAATGACGGCTTTAAGTCGCTTCTCAAACTCGCCTTTGACCGCCGCGCCGGCTTGCAGGGCCCCCAGATCTAGAGTGAGCAGTTCGACATCAGCAAGCGCAGCGGGGACTTGGCCGGCCACAATGCGTGATGCCAAGCCTTCCACGACGGCGCTTTTTCCGACCCCGGCATCACCAATCACGATGGGGTTGTTTTTGCGCCGACGTCCCAAAATATCCAGCATTTGGTCGATCTCAGGATCGCGCCCCAGTACAGGGTCGAGCGTGCCTTGACGCGCCTGCTCGGTGAGCGACGTGGCAAAACGCGCAAGCGCGCTGTCGTCAGTGCCAGCATGCGCTTGGCGCGTGTTACCCGTGGCCTCTTCTTGAGGAGCTTCCGCTGAATGTGCGGTTATCGGGTCAAGATGACGACGCAGATTTTCCCGGTTAATGTCGGCCAACAAACGCACCGCACCTGCTCCCAAGTAGCGTTCCGGATTATGCAGCAACGCGATAAATACCGCCCCACTTCGCAGCGTGCGGTGCTGATACTCAGTGGAGGCGAGTAACCATGCATCCTGAAGCAGCTCGATCAACAGCGGTGAAAAGCTAGGCGTGGCCACGTCCAACTCGCGGGGTGGGCGTGTTTCTTCTGCCAATTGCGCACGCAACGGCGCGATATCTATATCCAGGTGTTCACAAATGGAACGCACATCGCATAGCGGCTGATCCAGCATGGCTTGCAACAAGTGCCCAACGGTAACCTCAGGCGCCTGTTGCTGTGCACACAGCAGTGCCGCTTGCTCTAACCCTTGGCGAGCAATGGTATTAAGACGGCCAATGAGCGCTGTTAGCTCTACCCTGAGCATGGTATCTCCTAGCGATAAAGTTGATTAAGTAGCGAGGTAATTTGCGCCGCCTGTTGGTCCAGCGACCAGGAAAGGCCCCAATAAACGCCAACCATGGCGATACCAAATAGCGCAAAGATGCCCCAGGTAGGAAAATGGCTGGAACGGCGTAGGCGCCCCTGCACGACATTATCGAGGGGATGAGTTAGCGCTTCTTCCGGTGGCTCCTCAAGATTGCTCAGTTGGTCGCCCAGCGCCCTGACAATTTGTTCGTACTCCTCACGACCGTGGGCCATCACCCGATAACGGCCTTCAAACCCCAGACACAGGCACAGGTAAATGAATGCCAACATGTCCCGGTAGCGTTGCGGTTCTTGCTGGAGACGCGCGAGGATAGAGAAGACTTTTTCACCTCCCCAGGTTTCGTTGTGGAATCGGGTCAACAAAGAGTGTTCAGCCCATTTGCTTTGCCTTCCCCAAGACATTCCCATCACGGCTTCGTCGATAAACGAACACAGCACGTAGCGATAGGCGAGCAAGGTGGCACGGTCATAGCCTTGTTCGGTCAGTTCGATTTCAATGGCGGCAATTTCATCGACCACTTGACGGTAAAGGCGCTCAATATCACCCGCGTTGTTGAGCTGGCGTACCCTAACCACCATCCCCAGCAGGCTGCTGGCCGCATCAACTAACGGATTCAGATTATGCCCGCGCAAACGGAACCAATAGTCTTCATCAGCATCGAGCTGCTCGGCGTGGCTATGAATCAAATGCTCCAGGCCACGTTCGTTAATTAAGTCCTCATGACGCACCTTGTCATTGGGTGCATGGGAACGGCTCAGGCTGTGCGAATCGGTGACAAGCTGCTGCATGGTTTAACTCCTGATAGCCCAGAACTGCATTTCCAGCCCTGGAAATTCACCGGCAACGTGGAAGGCAAAGCCGCTGGCACCGCTGAGCATGCCCCACGCCTCGCTTTGGCGATCCAATTGGAAATAGGTATAACCAGCGTGATAAGGCAGTTCGCGGGGAGCGACCGGCAACGGCTCAAGCGGAATACCGGGTAACTGCAAGCTGATGAGGTCACGAATACGCTCGACGCTGGCCACCTTGGTTTGCTGTAAAAACAGCTTGCGTAGCCGTTCATTAGGCATGTCGGCGCGCACCGCAAGAATGAACTCTGCGGATTCGATCAGGCTCAAATCAGACAGCGGTGCCACCAATAAGCCATAGCGTCGAGTCTGCAATTGGATGGCCACGGCGCGGGGTTCTAGCACCGTCGACAGCGCCTGGCGCAGCATTTTCATCAACGGATGAAACGACCCTTCAGGATGATTATGGTCGTAGGCTGGGCACTCCGGGGGAAGCCGGGACTCGTCAGTAAAGGTGACAAGCTCGCAGGCCACTTCATGCATCGTGTCGTAAAGTCGCTCAGGGTGCAGCTGGCCCAGCCGCGCAAGGTGCTGGAAGCGTGGCTGGGCGCGGTTGAGCAGTTGCAGCAACATAAAGTCCGAGACGTCAGCGACCCCCGCCTGATGCGGGGTAGAAAGGCGCTGGGCAATATTACGCGCGCGCTCCCGCATCAACCCGGCCATCTCACCCACAAAGCGCTGCAATCCAGGCGCTGCCTGTACGTTGAGCAACGTTGGCAAGAACTGCTCATCCAGCACCAGGCTACCGTCAGGACGACGTTCAACAATGCGTGCAACGGCGAGGCAAGCGTAGCCGCTGCGATCATCACGCTCGAGCAGCAACCGAGGCGCAACCCGTGCTACGTTGATGTCGGTCGACACGCCCTCTTGCGAGTGAAGGTCGCGCACGCTGCGCGACAGCAGCCGGTAACGCGCTGGCAAATTGTCATCGGGCCAACGCACCTCACCAATGCCATCAGTTGCCAGTGGCAAACCAAGGTACACAACCTGGTTGGTAATGCTGGCATCGCTAATTTCCAGCGGTGCAGGCTCTACATCATCACCAGGCAAATGAAATGCCACCCCGTCGGGCATAACACCGTTTGCCCGGCTGATGGCGATGCGTCCAAAACTGAGAAATTCATTATTGAGTTCGAGCGAGAGAAAACCGTATAGGTAGTGGCTCACCCCCTTTAAACGCGTGTCCAGCGCACCTTCCAAACTGCGCTGTTGCTGCTGAAAGTGCTGAGGCTTAATGAATAACCCCTCGCTCCAAACGACACGGTTTCGGCTAGCCATTACCCTTCCTCCCTTAACTCAACTTCACTGTCACGGAGGTGGACCAGCAGGTGATAGTGTTCGCTGCGGCTTTTTACTTTGACGACTTTCTTCCATTCCGCCTCGTTGGGCGAGGCGTAAAACGCAATCAGACCGATATAGCGAGTGTCTTCATCGATCTCAAAGGGCTCGTAAAACTTCCATTGCTCTGGCAGCAACGTAAAATCATCGTGGGCGAGGTAGTTCGTTCCCAGCGCCTTTTCCAGGTCGTTTTCCAGCTGGTCTAAATCCGCGGCCATTAACATCGAATCATCTTTTAGCTGCAGGACTTGAAAGCGAAGCGGTGTCCCTTCGCCTTCCACGTTAGGATTCACGTTGGGTTCCGCTATCATGCTGAGGTCAACCTTGGTGGGCTGGTCTTCTGGGTAACCTACCGGAATGTCGGGATCACGCATGACCTGCCACGCTTTGCCGGAGGCTTCCCGTGTCGAGGCGCAACTTGCCAGCAGCAAGGTGATGCAGAGCAGGCCAACAAGCCTTGCGATACTTGGCGCGCTCATGCTTCCTCCCGCTGTTGACGACGTACAGACTGGTCGTAGGCCTGTTCAAACACTTCCCAAAACAGCTTTTGAAACCCTTGCTGACGACCAGAATTCAGCTCGCGGTAATAGTGGTCATACATTTCCCACGCCCAGCCACCTTCGTTGTCGATACGATTGCTCGCCCCTCGATAGGCATGAAAGCGTTTGAGCAACGCCTCCGGCGAGAAGGCATCCAGAATGGCGGTCAGGGCATGGCCAATGGCTTCTTCAACGGCCGCTTGATGCTGACCCTGGTGGCGCAAACTTTCCGCCACGGCTTCCGGCGCTGACAGATGCACAGGGCTGCGTGAGGCAGACAACATCGTTTCAGCGGTTTCCTCATACGACTGGCCCAGACGCAGTGGATTATCTTCAATCGGCTGCAAACGCCGGTCGCGAAGTGGATACTTACTGTCATTTTGTGACTGCTGTAATATCCGCAGCCCGTCGATGGCGGCACGCAGGGTTTGACCCGCTTCTTCTAGAAAGGCCTGTTGCTCTTCGCTATCTCGGAAAGGCAGGTCAATCCCCAATCCACGCAGTAAGGGGTCCGCACCAACATGGCTTAGCGAGCGCGTTGTTGGCTTTTGCCAACGGTCTTCTAATTGCTCACCCACTGAGCGCTCCAGGTCATCTAATTGCCGCTCATCCATGTTATTACTCCTGTGCGTTTTTAGGCCGTTAAGGGGGGTTATGTCGGGTAGGCTCACCGCCTCGTGACGAGGTTCTTGTTGAGCCCATTGATGACGTTCGTAGTGCCGGGAAACAGTCAGCGTGTCGATCGGCTCCAGTTCAGTTGGCCTGGGGACATCGTCCTCCAGTGCCACCATCGGGTCATGCTGCAGCGACCCTGGAATGACGCCACCCAGCGCTTCGATGGGGTCTTCGCGTTGGTTTTGCTCCCGTCCTTCCGCGTGGCTGCCCACCGGTGCCACATGCCCGTGGGCGGTGACATCTTCAGGCTCTTCGTCAACTAGCGTTGCGAGCGAGTGAGCGCCAGGCTGCCATGACTGGCGATCGCCGAGATGCACTTTCAAGCGGTACTCACCAATCAGCAGTTCATCACCATCGCGCAGCGCCACCTTACGATCACGCCCCAAAGGCAAGGTGGAGCGGTTGATAAAGGTTTGGCCGCTGCTGTCGATGAGGCAAAATTTTCCGTCAATTTTGCGGATGTCGGCGTGGCTGGGTCGAATGCGCCCTCTATGATCCTGCAGCAACCAGCTATCTTGCGCGCCGCTGCCCAAGGTGCCGCCCTCGCCGCGGAAGACATAGCTGCTCGTCGAGCGACCTTCGAGGGCCTCACTGTTTATGACCACCAGGGTGATGGCGTCAGTCTGAATGGCATACATGGCTTAACTCGTCATTTGGATACGCACGCGACGGCGCTGGGTGCTAGGGTCATTCTCAGGATCCACAAAGGTCGTCCAGCCAAGCTGGCACGAGCCGGCATCTCCCAAGCACATGGGCTTGACGGCGCTGGGTAATAATTCAAGTTCAAGGTCATAGGCCAGCGGTTCACGCAGCACAAAACTCACCAGTGTTTTCAGCGGGTCGTGCTCTTCACCATCGGGTAAGAAGTCTCTAAAGCGAGACAGGCTCAAGCCTCGTAAGCAAAGCGCGAACTTGCCCTTAACGTCGGCAACACGCTCGCCTACCACTACGTCTTCGCCCAATGTCATACCGGCAAGGCCGGCACGGCTGCGCTGGTCGAGAGGTATATCAACCCAACGCAACACCCACTCATCAACCTCTACCTGATCCAAGTCAAAACAGTGGCCGACAATGCCGCATACCACGTCGGGAGAGCGTGAGCGGCCCGCCAGCAGCCCTGCATAGGCCAGCATCTTGCTCCAGTTGATCGGCGTCTCGCCGCGCAGATCACTATCGGCCAGCCCCACCAACGCAAAGATCGCTGCTGAAAACCCGTCTTTGGCATCATCTTGATAACGCACGTAATGGCGGTATTTACGCCAGTTGCGATGCATCAAGGTCAGCAGGCGATGATTAAAAAAATCCAGAAAATCGCCGGCTGAGCCTTCTTGATGTGCCGACTCATGGGCCAGCGCTTCAAGGTAGTAGCTGGGAAGCGGCGACTGAGCCCCTTGCAACCCCAGAAAGCTGACCTTCATCTCATACTGACCACTTTCATTCACCGCCAAGGTCAGTACATCGCTACCTGGAAACCCCAGCGAAGCCGATGCCCTATAACGCACGCGCTGCAGAGAAGGCACGCTACCGCCAGGCCCCTGCTCTAAGTCATCGCCGTGATGACGGTGCAGGAGCTCAACCAATTGGAAAAACTCGTAACGTCGCGCCTCTTGCATCAGAGGCGTTAGCGCTACATCAGAGGCTGCTGCCCCGCCTGTAAGCTCCATGTGTAGCGCTCTTGGTTATGTCGATTAACAACATGCAACTCGTGAAAAGAGTTGATACTTGCGTAAAGAGAGAAAAACCGCGCCAGCACACTGCCGAATAGGTACAGACTGCCCTCGTCACCAAAGGCGTCTTGATCCAACGTCATCACGGATCTTAGGCCGCGTATTGGCATGCCTTTACGCAATCGATCCACCGGCTGCGTTTCAATATCTACAATGCCAGCCCATCTTTTTTGTGCGATGCGCTCTGCCTGACGGTCTACAAGCGCCCGGAAGTCATACGCTCGCAGCACCGAGCACAAGGCATCGCGCTCCAGTAACGAGAGGTAGTTAAGTGATAAATTGGAGATCAGCATCCACAGCAAGCTATCGTCTAATGCTGGACGCAGCACGGGTGTTGGCTGGGTAATGTTACGAAAGTCGGCATAGGCGGGACTGTTTTCAGTCGCCACACACACGTCACCAATGGTCAGCTGTTCCGGCAATTCTCGATTGCTGCAGGTTAACTGCAGCGAGATCGTTTCACGGCTTTCAAGATGTGCCTGCTCGTCGCCTCGCATAAAGGCAATATCGTGGTCGAAACCATCGCTACGCAGACTGTCGCGAACGCGCAAACGGTAATAGAGGGCTTCGCGACCCCGATCACGCTCTATTTGGTGCTGAAAACTTTCAAAAGGAACATAGCGCCGTGGCTCACCTTGATGATCAGCCGAGGCTCGCTCCACCCAACCTTGGACCTGATCCACGCTGAAGACTTCGTAATGCGAAGGGCGGCGGGTGCTGGGCCGCAGGCGATACTCGCTTCGCTCACCGCTCAAGTCGATGGGCTCGGCATCATGGCTAAACAAGTTGATCGCGGGCGTGCAATAAAGCGCTAGGTTTTCGTCTTGCACGCGCACATCTGTCGGCAACGTGCGCGAAAACACAAATCGCAACGTGACCTTTTCCGCGGGCTTGGAAGGTAAGTAATGGTTAAGCCTGGTGACATCGAAAAAGTGAAACGCTTCAGGAAAGCAAAGGTATTCCTGCAAAATGCGATATCCCTGATGCACGTTGCGCGGATAAGGCAACAGTGCTTCATCGCGCTCGAAGCCCACGGCACGCAACGCATTGATGGGGAGTGACTGCTGCTCGCCATCAATGTCCAGCTCTACGCTGGTCAGGTAATGACTAAGCCAGAGATACAGTGTTCTTGCCGTATAGGCATCACCCCCTAAATACAGGCGCAGCGACTCAATTCCCATCGAGTCCATGGGCTGATCGCTATACACATCCATTGCCAACTCGACCACCGACGCTTCGCGTGTATGGCGCGCACTCACCCCGCCATGAGCAAGCGGATAGAGCGTCACTTCGTGACAGGTACGGAATAGACAGGCGGTATTTTCAACAGGCGTGCTAGCAAGTGACGTGCCCCTGGCAACGGGCTGCTGATGGCTTAACGCATGCCATGCCGGTGTAAATTGCACAACCGTCATGCTCGGCACAGGCCGCAGGTAGTTCGGCCACAGCATACTGATAAGCGAGTGGGTAAGCTCCGGAAACTCGTCTTCCACTTTCTCGCGCATACGCCCGGTTAAAAAGGCAAAGCCTTCCAATAACCGCTCTACATCCGGGTCGGTGCTACGCTCAGACAGGAAGCGGCTTAAGCCTGGGTTTGCAGCAGCAAATTCCCGCCCCTGGCGTTTCAGAAAGTTGAGTTCATCACGATAATAGCGATTGAGCATGCGTGCCCCTCAGCTCATCAGTTGAGACACTGATAACGCTTGTTGTTCAGCAACAGATCAATGGTGGTATGAGCACTCGCTTTACCCAGCGCAACCGTGGCATGGACTTGAAAACGCAATTGCAGTGGGTCGCCTGCGCTGGGTAAAGACTCAACATCCACATGCTGCACACGAGGTTCAAAGCGTTCAATACACTGGCGGATTGCCTGTTGAACGCTCAACTCCAGATCGAGCACGCCGATCGTGGCATCGTTAAAATCCAACAACCCTAATTCCGGTGCGCAGGCACAATTTCCCGGATGGCTGTTGAGCAGCTCCACCAGATGATGCTTGATCGACTCAACGACCTCGGCCAGCCGGCTTTCTTCTGCTTGCCACACAGGCGGATGGGGTGCGGCAAGGCGCTCAAACAAACGCGTCCCTAATAAACCATTGCTGTTTGTTGCCATCGTCCGGCCGTCCCTGTTATTCCTTGTCGAGACGTCCGACGAGTGATAGCTCGAAGTTGGCTCCCATGTATTTAAAGTGCGGCCTAACCGCCATTGAGACCTGATACCAACCGGGGTCACCCTCTACATCAGACACCTGAATGGATGCCGCACGAAGAGGACGGCGACTACGTACATCAGCGGGCGGGTTCTCTTGGTCGGCGACGTACTGACGAATCCAGGTATTGAGCTCACGTTCAAGATCCTGGCGCTCCTTCCAGGAGCCGATCTGTTCGCGCTGAAGCACCTTCACGTAATGCGCCAAGCGATTGATAATGAACATATAGGGCAGCTGAGTCCCCAACTTAAAGTTGGTTTCTGCCGCTTTACCCTCGGCGGTATTGGGGAATACCTTGGGCTTTTGCACAGAGTTAGCCGAGAAGAACGCCGCATTATCGCTACCTTTACGCATGGTTAGCGAAATAAAGCCCTCTTCGGCCATTTCGAATTCACGGCGGTCTGTAATCAACACCTCTGTTGGGATTTTGGCTTGTAGCTGACCAAACGCCTCGTAGGTATGAACCGGCAGGTTTTCGACCGCACCACCGCTTTGCGGGCCGATGATATTGGGACACCAGCGGTATTTAGCGAAGCTGTCAGTCAAACGTTCGGCGAGCAAATAGGCAGTATTGCCCCATAAATAATGCTCATGGTCTTCGCTTACCGTTTCCCGGTAATTAAAGGTTTTGACTGGGTTCTCGATAGGGTCGTAAGGGGTACGTAGCAAGAAACGTGGCGCCGTTAACCCCAGGTAACGGGCATCTTCAGATTCACGCAAGCTACGCCAACGGGCGTATTTGGGGCCTTCGAAGATGGCTTTGAAATCTTTGATGTTCGGCAGCTCTTCAAAGCTTTCGATACCAAAGAATGTTGGGGCCACCGATGACATAAAGGGCGCATGCGCCATGGCACCCACGGCAGCGGTATGCTGCAGCAATTTCATATCAGGGGTGGAAGGTGAAAAATCGTAATGCCCGATAATACCCGCTACCGGCTCGCCACCAAATTGGCCATAACCGGCATTGTAGACGTGATGATAGAGGCCACTTTGGCTGATTTCCGGCGCAAACTCGAAGTCTTCAAGCAACTCTTGCTTGGTAGCATGCAAGACATCGAGCTTAATGTTCTCACGAAAGTCGGTCCGGTCGACGAGAAGCTTCAAACCGCGCCAGGCTGACTCTAACTGCTGGAATCCCGGCTCATGCAAAATCTCATCGACTTGATGGCTGATTTTGCGGTCAAGCTCAACGATCATGTTATCAACGAGTGATTTATTAACGCTTGGCGTTGCGTCACTGCCTTTGAGCAGCTCGCCAATAAATGCCGCAACGCCCTGCTTCGCGACGTCATACCCCTCATCGGCCGGCGCCATACGGGTCTGCGCCATCACCTGATCGAGAAGTGAAACCTCCGACTCTGTTTCTGTCGTCGTTGTCTGCTGCTTTGCTGTTTTACTCATCATCCTGCCCCGAATTCGCTGTGCCGTACGCTTGAGTTATCAACTACTCTGGACTGGGCGCTACTCGCCATCTCCCTTGGCGTCCAGCAGCGCCAGTTCGTCCAGCAGTTGCTGCCGAGCCTCATCGCTCTCCAACAACTTTTGAAGACGCTCACGAAAAGCGGGGACATTGCCCAAAGGGCCTTTCAAGGCCACAAGGGCTTCGCGCAACTCGACCAGTTGACGCAATTCAGGCACTTGTTTGGCGACTGCATCGGGTGAGAAGTCATTCAACGACTTAAAGGATAAATCCACCGCCATATCGCTTGGCTCTTCGCTATCCTCAAGGCGATTAGGCACCGCCGCCTGCAAGGTAAGACCCGCCTCACGCATGACCGACTGAAAGTTATTTTTATCAACAGAAACGGCCTGACGCTCTTCAATCGGCGCCTCTTCCTCTCCGCCTTTAAAGTCCCCCACAACCAGCAACTTTAGCGGCAATTCAGTCTCCGCCTGCTGGTCACCAGTCGCCGGTACATATTTGATATTAATGCGCTCTTTTGGCGCGACGGTGCCTTGTTTAGCCATGGTGGTTCGCCCTACCCTGGAGCCCCTGCGAAAGACTCATTGTGACTGTGAATGGTTATTAATCCCGGGAAAGTAGCGGACTAAACATCTAAATGCCAACAGGGGTTTTGACTGATAGCAGCCTGCATTCAGCCCATCGGATTACAAAATTTACTTATTTTTTCTGATTTTCGGCGGCGTTAACCACAATATTCACTTAAAAAACACCAAGCCAAAACCTCCATGTAAGAAATTGCTTACAAACGAATCGGCAATGTCTTATAAAATGAACAGCTTTCTCTTACATAACGCTTAGCTTTTTATCGCCAAAAAGAGTCAAGCAGCCGCTTAAATAAATACAAATAAAACTGAGCAACATACTGCCAAAAGAAGCAAAGCGTTGCTTAACACCAGGCAAAAAATTGCCTAATTAAAAATAGCAATAGAATAAAATATTCATAAGATACTGAATAATAATGAAAATATAATTTGGGCACGTTAGTTGCTATAACTTATCGTCCTTATTGGACACTTTTACTTTCTCGTCAAGGAGCAGACTTATGCCAACACCATGTTATATCAGCATCGAAGGTCAGTCTCAGGGCAACATTACGGCTGGCGCATTCACTCCAGACTCAGTCGGCAATATTTATGTTGAAGGCCATGAAGATGAAATGCTGGTGCAGGAATTCAAGCATGTGGTGACGGTTCCCACCGATCCACAGTCTGGGCAGCCTTCAGGACAGCGCGCACATAAACCTTTTGTGTTTACCGTGGCCCTAAATAAAGCCGTGCCGTTGATGTACAACGCACTGGCATCTGGCGAAATGCTGCCAAACGTTGAGCTTAAGTGGTACCGCACGTCGGTAGAGGGTAAGCAAGAGCACTTCTTCACCACGTCACTAACTGATGCCACCATCGTGGATATCAATTTGCGCATGCCGCATGCCCAAGACATCGCCAAATCTGAGTTTACTCAGCTAATGGATGTATCCCTGTCTTATCGTAAGATTGACTGGGAGCATACCGTCGCGGGCACATCAGGTTCAGACGACTGGCGTGCGCCCGTCGAGAGCTAATCTCTTCGCTATGCGTCGCCTTCACAGGCGACGCATCGGCTATCTTAGTGAGCTTCATCCCAGTTATTTCCGCTTTCCGCTTCCACAATGAGCGGCACACTCAACTGCTCGGCTCTTTGCATACGTTGCTGCACCTGCTTGATAAAAGCCTCCACCTGAGCTTCGGCCACTTCAAATACCAATTCGTCGTGTACCTGCATGACCATCAGCGCATCAAAATCACCCTCCGCCAGCCAGGCATCCACATCAATCATCGCCTGCTTGATGATATCCGCAGCGGTACCCTGCATCGGCGCGTTGATGGCAGTGCGCTCAGCGCCTTGTCGACGGTTGCGGTTTTGGGAATGAATTTCCGGCAGATAGAGGCGACGCCCTCTTACCGTTTCCACGTAGCCGTCTTCCGCCGCCTGGGAACGAATACGCTCCATATAGCGCGCCACCCCTGGATAGCGGTCAAAGTAGCGGTCGATGTAGGTTTGTGCCTGATTGCGCTCGATATGCAGCTGGCGCGATAACCCCCAGGCGCTCATGCCATAAATCAGGCCAAAGTTGATCGCTTTGGCGCTGCGCCGCTGGTCTGCAGAAACGTTATCCAGTGAGGTGCCAAATACTTCCGAAGCAGTTGCGGTGTGGATATCGCGTCCCTCGGCGAATGCTTCCAGTAAGCCTTTATCTTCCGACAGGTGCGCCATGATGCGCAGCTCTATCTGCGAATAGTCGGCGGCCACGATGCGATAACCGGAGCGAGCCACAAACGCCTGACGAATTTTGCGGCCTTCTTCGGTGCGGATGGGAATGTTCTGAAGGTTAGGGTCGGACGATGACAGCCGCCCGGTGGCCGTGACAGCCTGGTGGTAGCTGGTGTGCACCCGCCCAGTGGCTTTATTGAGCAGGCGCGGTAGCTTATCGGTGTAGGTGGACTTGAGTTTGGCAAGCCCCCGGTGCTGCATGATGACCTTGGGCAGCGGGTAATCCAGCGCCAGCTCTTCCAGCACCGCCTCTGCGGTCGAAGGAGCGCCTTTGGGGGTCTTTTTGATGACCGGAATCTTCTGCTCTTCAAACAGAATCTGCCCCAGCTGCTTGGGTGAGCCCAGGTTGAACTCGCGCCCTGCTAGCTCATACGCCTGGCTTTCCAGCTCGCGAATACGCGACTCTAACTGCTGACTCTGTGCATGGAGACGCTCAGCGTCCAAAGCTACACCGTTGCGTTCAATGCGTGAAAGAACGCTGATCAGCGGGAGTTCCAGATGATCCAGCACCTCAGCGAGGCGCCCTTCCCGCTCGACCTGGGGGCGCAAGGTTTCCTGCAGGCGCAGGGTGATATCCACGTCTTCGCAAGCGTACGGGGCCGCTTGCTCAAGGGCGATTTGATTAAAGGTGAGTTGCTTGGCGCCTTTCCCGGCGATGTCTTCAAAGGAAATTGTGCTTTCACCTAGATACTTCAGCGCCAGGGAGTCCATGTCGTGGCGGGTAGCGGTAGAGTTCAGCACATAGGAGGCCAGCATGGTGTCGGCCAGCGGCCCTGCCACGTTGATGGCGTAGTTGGCCAGCACGGAAATATCATACTTGAGGTTCTGGCCGATTTTGGTTTTTTCCGGATCTTCCAGCAGCGGCTTTAACGCCGCCAATACGTCTTTGCGGTCAAGCTGCGCTGGGGCATCCAGGTAGTCATGTGCCACCGGAATATAGGCGGCTTCGCCTGCCTCCAGCGCCAAGCCGACCCCCACAATCTCCGCGTCCATGTAATTCAGGCTGGTAGTTTCAAGGTCAAAGCAGAATCGCTGCGCGGTTTTTAGACGATCCAGCCACGCATCAAACTCACGCGGGTCTACAATCACGTGGTCGTGGCGATCGCTGGGGGTGGCAACGCTATCATCAGCCGCACTAGCTGGTGCGGGTTCGCCGCCCTTTACGTCATCCACGCCTTCGTCTTTGCCTTCAAGCAGCTCGCCCAGCCACTGCCTGAACTCCATCTCTTTGTAGAGTTCTACCAGCGCTTCGCGGTCTGGGTGGGCGATGTCCAGGTCGTCAAGCCCCACCGGCAGGTCGCAGTCAATTTTGATTGTGGCGAGCTGGTAAGACAGAAACGCTTGCTCACGGTTTTCCTCAAGCTTCTTGGGCAGCGTTTTGGCACCCCGGAATGACAGCGTTTTTATCCGCTCCAAATCGCCGTAAATAGTATCTAACCCACCGCCCATGCCCTGTAGTAGACCAATGGCCGTTTTCTCCCCCACTCCGGGTACGCCAGGAATGTTATCTACCTTGTCGCCCATCAAGGCGAGGAAATCGATAATCAGCGCGGGCGGCAGGCCAAATTTTTGTTCTACCCCCGCTTCATCAAGGGTTTCCTCTTTCATGGTATTGACCAGCGTAATATGCGCGTTGACCAGCTGCGCCATGTCTTTATCGCCGGTGGAGATCACCGCATCGCGGCCTGCCTGGGTGGCGTGGTGGGCCAGAGTGCCGATCACATCGTCCGCTTCAACCCCCTCAATGCACAACAGTGGCAAACCGAGGGCCTTCACACAGGCGTGCAGCGGCTTGATTTGGCTGCGCAAGTCATCGGGCATCGGCGGGCGATGCGCCTTGTATTCGCTATACAGTTCGTCGCGAAAGGTTTTGCCCGGCGCGTCAAACACCACCGCCATGGGGCTTTCGGGATAATCTTTTATCAGCCGTTTGAGCATGTTCAACACACCCTTAACGGCCCCCGTAGGCTGGCCGTTAGACGTCGTTAGCGGCGGCAGCGCATGAAAAGCGCGATATAGGTACGAGGAGCCATCGACAAGCACGATCGGAGCACGGGCCATAACCAAATTCCATTGTTAGCAAACAGTAAGAAAGTCTGCTCGCTATGATACGCGTTCAGCGCCCACGCTGCAGACCCAACATAGTTCGATGGCATTCTTCAAAATGACACAACGCTGCCAACTGACGCAGCAAGCCGCTACAATAATGGGCTTAGCAACCTGGGCGAGATTCTCATGGCTGTATTCACCCCGCTTAGCGACGCACAGGTCGCTACGTTTTTAGAAAAGTTTGATGTAGGCAGTTTCGTATCGCTACAGGGCGTAGCGGCTGGCACCGAAAATTCGACCTTTTTTGTCACCACTGACCGCCGCGAACTGGTATTGACCCTGTTCGAACAAGGCGAGCATGCCGAGCTGCCGTTTTTTGTCGAGTTATTAGACTATCTGGATGAACATCGCCTGCCGGTCCCCGGCACAGTGCACGACCGCGAAGGTGTTGCGTTGCACAGCCTGGCCGATAAGCCAGCACTACTGTTCCCACGCTTGCCGGGGCGTCATCCGGAAGCCCCCAATCTTGCCCAGTGCCGGGCACTGGGCGATACCCTGGGACGGATGCACGTGGTTTCAAAGCGCTTCCCAGGCCACCGCCCCAATCCACGTGATCTGCATTGGCTGCAAGCCATGCACCACAAGGTATTGACCTATTTAAGCCCTGACGACCAAACGTTAATGAAAGACGAGGTCGATGATTTTGAAAGCGCCTTCGCCAAGCACGATGAGCTGCCCCAAGGGGCGCTGCACGGCGACTTATTTCGTGACAACACGCTGTTTGAGGGCGACAAGCTTGGCGGCATCATCGATTTTTACAATGGCTGCACGGGGGACTTGCTGTTTGACCTAGCCATTGTGATTAACGACTGGGCCTCCAATGAAGACGGCACGCTGAATGGCGAACGCTATACGGCCATCCTGAGCGCCTATCAGTCGCGTCGCCACTTAAATGCAGACGAGCAAGCATTGTGGCCGACCATGCTGCGCATGACCGCATTGCGCTACTGGCTGTCGCGGTTACTGGTTGTTTACGTGGACCCGCCCGCCCACGATTTGACCCCCCATGACCCCGAACGCTTTCGTACCATTTTAAAAGCGCGCATCGCCCACGGGGCGCTGCCGCTTCCTGAGGCGTCTTCATGAAAGAAACGACCACTATCAACTCCTCGGCCCAACGCGCTCGGCGCACCTGGAATATCGACCAGTGGGGAAGTGGTTACTTCGACGTGGATGAGCTTGGTCAAGCGTTGGTGCGTCCTTTAGGCACTGATGCCGATGGCCCAGCACTACCGCTGAGCGGCCTAGTGCGCCAGCTGCAGAAAGCCGGGTTACGCCTGCCGGTACTGGTGCGCTTTAGCGATATCCTGCACGATCGCGTTGAGCAACTATGCGGTGCCTTTGACATCGCCATGCAGGATTTTGACTATCAGGGAGGCTACACAGCCGTTTACCCCATCAAGGTCAATCAGCAACGTCGCGTCGTGGAGGAGATTTTAGCCACCGCCGAACGTGGTAACGGCCGCGTAGGATTGGAAGCGGGCAGCAAGCCTGAATTGCTGGCAGTGCTTGCCCTCTCGGAGGGCGGCTCCTCGCTGATCGTTTGCAATGGTTATAAAGACCGCGAATATATCCGCCTGGCGCTGCTGGGCGAGAAGCTTGGCCACCGGGTTTACCTGGTGGTAGAAAAGCTATCAGAGCTCGACATTATTCTTGAAGAGGCTCGCGAGTTGGATGTAACGCCGCGCATTGGCCTGCGCGCCCGGCTTGCCTCGGTGGGCAAAGGCAAATGGCAAAATACCGGCGGTGAAAAATCCAAGTTCGGCCTCACCGCCAGCCAGATTCTCACCGTTGTGGATACCCTACGCACCCAGGAGGCGCTCGAAAGCCTGCAGCTTGTGCACTTCCACCTTGGCTCGCAGATCGCCAATATCCGCGACATTCAGCGGGGCCTACGTGAGTGTGCTCGGTTCTATCAGAACCTGCTAAGCCTGGGCGCCCCGATTGATACCGTCGACGTGGGCGGAGGCCTGGGCATTGATTACGAAGGCACCCGATCACGCAGTGACTGCTCAGCCAACTATTCAATGCGCGAGTATGCGCGTAACGTGGTTAATGCCTTTGCCCAGTTGTGTCAGGACGCCAACCTGCCCCAGCCACACCTGATTAGCGAATCCGGCCGAGCACTGACTGCCCATCATGCGGTGCTGATTACCAACGTGATCGGTGACGAACGCATCGACGTTACCCCACCCGAGCGCTCTCAACAGGACGACCCTCAAGTGGCGGCGCTATGGCGAGTCTTTGAGCAGTTGGCCGAAACCCAAGAGCCGCGCGTGCTAGTGGAAGCGTGGCATGATTTATTCCAGGCCGTCAGCGAGCTGCAAGACCGCTTTGTAATGGGTCTCAGCAATATTAACGCCCGCGCTGAAGGTGAACGTCTCTACATGGCGGCGTGCGCAAGACTGCGCAACCAGTTGGACACGCGCAACCGCGCTCATCGCGACATCATTGATGAACTTGCCGAGAAACTGGCTGACAAGCTATTCGTCAACTTCTCGCTGTTCCAGTCGGTACCGGACGTATGGGGCATTGAGCAGATATTCCCGGTGCTGCCGTTAAGCGGTCTGGATCAGCCCCCTACCCGCCGTGCCGTCATCCAGGACATCACCTGCGATTCCGATGGCCGCATCGATAACTATGTAGACGGGCAAGGAGTTGAAAGTACTCTACCGATTCCTGAGTGGGCAACCGACGATGAGCGCTGGCTAGGTTTTTTCCTGGTGGGTGCCTATCAGGAAATTTTGGGTGACTTGCACAACCTGTTCGGCGATACCGACTCGGTAGATGCCGCCCTTGGTCCCGATGGCGAATGGCAGCTATCCAACGCCCAAGCCGGTGACACGGTGGCTGCGGTGCTGGCCTACGTCAATTTCGATGCCCGGGTATTAAAACAAAAACTCACCGAGCAACTCATCGCGAGCGGCTTTTCTGCCCAGGAGCAGGCGCGCTTTGCTGCCAGCCTGAGCGAAGGGTTAGAAGGCTACACCTACCTAGAGTAGAGCGGATATCAGCCCCGTTAACCAATGAGCAGGCCACCGCAGAGCGGTGGCTTTTTTATGCTGCCCTGTGTAAATAGCGTTTAGCGACTTGGCTTAATCGCCCACGATCACTCAACCACGCTAGTGGTAATCTCCAAACCACCGGTGAGCGTCAAACGCAGCGTGGCACCCCGCGGCAGCTCACCCACTCCAGATGGCGTTCCCGTTAAAATGACGTCCCCAGCCTCGAGAGTAAAGTGGCGACTCATTTCCGCTACCAGGGTGGGAATGGTAAAAATCATATCGGCCCCCTCACCGTGCTGACGCTCTTCACCATTGATTTCCAACGTAAAGGCCAAGGCATTCCAATTGGGCACACGGCTCAGCGGTAAAAACGGCGAGAGCGGGCAGGCGCCGTCAAATGCTTTGGCAATCTCCCAGGGGTGGCCTTTCTCTTTTAACTGGGTTTGTACATCGCGCAGCGTTAAGTCAAGCCCCAGCCCCAGGCCGGTGATCGCCTCACTCGCTTCATCTGGTGTCGCGTCACAGATGGTTTTACCTACCAATAGGGCTATCTCCACCTCGTAGTGGATATCGCCACGATTAAACGGCGGTGAAAGCGGCTGCTGGATATCCACGACACTGGACGCCGGCTTGATAAACAACAGTGGCTCACTGGGGATAGGGTTATCTAACTCTTTAGCGTGGTCAGCATAGTTGCGACCAACACACACAACTTTGCCTAACTCATGGGGGAACGCTTGGCCATCGGTAAATTGAGGAACAAAACGCATGATGGGGTCACTCCTTAAGATGCGCACAGGGGCAGGCGCACCAGTCTACCCCACCCATGCGATTGTTCCACACTTGACGTTGGCTAATCAGGTTTACTCAGCCAACGACCAAGCGTCGTCAGGCGCGTGCGCCAGAAAATTCGGGCGCTCCGTTGGTGCTGCAAAAGGCGCACGGCAGCGGTTATCCGAGCGGTTAAACACAAAGAACACATTGCTGCGCGGGTCAGGCGACAGGTTGGCGTTTGATGCGTGCAGCGTATTGCAGTCAAACAGCAATAACCCACCGGCTTTGCCCTTGGGCGCCTCAATACCATGCTCATCGACCAGTGCTGCCAGCGCTTCTTCGCTTGGCACACCGACTTCCTGAGTTTTCAACGAGCTTTTGTGGTTATCTTCGGGTGTTTCGCCCAAGCACGGCACGAATTTTTTGTGCGACCCGGGGATCAGCATCAAGGGGCCGTTGAACTCGTGGTTGTCCGTCAAAATGAGCGATGCACTCACCGCATGCATGTTGGGCATGCCATCTTCAGCGTGCCAGGTTTCAAAGTCCGAGTGCCAGTTAAATCCCTTACCGGCAAACCCAGGCTTATAGTTAATGCGCGACTGATGCACGTAAGGGTCATCGCCAATGATTTGGCGTGCAGCGCCTGATAGCCGCTCATCGCTTGCCAACTTCCCTAAGCGTTCAGAAAGAAAATGCACGGCAAACAGCGAGCGGATTTCCTGGCTCTCCGGCTCGGTGACACTAAAAGGCTTATCCCGATAGCCCTCATGGTTCATTAACGCCTGCATCTCCCGACACAGCTCATCAAGCTCTGCACCGGTGATCAGGTTAGGAATGAACAGAAACCCTTTGCGTTCGAACTCGTCGAGTTGCGCTTGGCTTAATGGACCTGTCAATTGCCGACCTTTCACCACCGCCTCCTGGCGCGGTTGCCAGAGTGAGGCCGGGGCTTCAGCCAACCGAGATGGATAAGGATCCTTTACCATCGTGGGCTGGGCAGACGGCATGTCCGTCATGTCGCTGTACTGCTTATGCGCGTTCACAACATTGAGAGGTGTGTTGCTGACTGTCATCTAATCCACTCCTTGTATGATTAGGTTTCAGATCGAATGGCGCACGGTTCAAACGTCGTGCAGGGAGTAGCCTAGACAACTTGAATTTCCCCGCAAGGAGTGATTCACGGTTTGATAACGCAGGTTACGTGAAAAAAATTGAAGGGTTATCAGGAACGCTTTTAAGCGAGGCTTGGCAGGATTGTGTTGATCGACACGCACACAAAAAGTCGTCTACGTGAGGTCGTGGGAAGAAAATTTATGCCAATGGCGAGGCCCAACGTGCACTTGGCACGGCGAGGAGATACGTGTGGGTCTGGCGCATAGCGTCGAGAAGGTTTGCTGCGCTCTGTTCTGGTGACGTCTTGCCATAAGCCTCTCAGCGAACCATTATCGCTGTCGCATATAGCCCAATAATGCCCTTTGGACACTGAGTTGCACTTTCTGTTTTTTACCAGTTCGGGGCTCTCTTGAAACAACCGGAGCTTTGTTTTTTCTTGGTCGAAATACTTATAGCGTTTTAATCAGGAATAGAGTTCCAAATAGCGATTTTTGGAAGGTAGAAGATGCTGGCGACACAGGTCAGCCAGGCGCTCGCGGTCCTCATCACGAATGGCTTCAATCATCAATTCGTGCTCGCGACGAGCTTGAGCGAGGGCGTCGCGGTCAGTGATCGCGATGAAGCGGATGCCGTGGGCTTTCTGGGCGAACTCGTTGATGGTGGTGTACAGATAGGTATTCCCGCACGCCCGGAACAGGGTGCGGTGGAACGCGATGTTCATATGAAATACTTGGCGAAGGTCGTGGGCATACACGGCCTCGCTATGCTGTTGGTGGACCGCTTCCAGTTCAGCTAGCCATTCCGGCGGAGCTGGCAAGGGCAGCTTGTTGACGGCGGCCAACTCGAGAATCTCGCGCATCGCGTAGATATCCTCAACCTCATCCGGCGGATAGCTTCTGACGAAGGCGCCCCGGTTTTTGATGCGCTCCGTCAGGCCGATGCTATCGAGTTGGAAGAGCGCCTGACGGACGACGTGCCGCTTGCAGTTAAAGCGTTCCATCATGGTTTCTTCGACCAGCCGCTCGCGGGGGTGCAGGCGGCCGAGCACAATATCCTCTTCTACAGCAGCCACGATGTCGCTGACACCGTGGGCAGGTTTAGAGGCTTGGGTCTCGGCACCGCGTGTGGACGGCTGTGCGATTCGGCTCATGATCGGTTTCTCAGCCTCCATGGCAGGGCATATGGCTTAGGAGTGTACCAAACTCGTCTTCAGGCTTCATGCTGCCTTGGAACCCGGCAGGTGGGCGCTGGCCGGCAGACGCGAAAGTCGCACCCTTCTTCAGCTTGAAGGATCTGCTCCATAAACAGGCGCCGATAGCCCAATAGCGGTGCCTCGCTCGTCTCGGTCTTGAAAGCCTTCCGTCGCGCTTCAAGCTCCGTGTCATCCACTTCCAGGCTAAGCCGATTGTTGCTGACATCCAGCGATATGACGTCGCCATCGCGCACCAGTCCTAGTGGGCCGCCCTCGGCAGATTCCGGGGAAACATGGAGCACGACGGTACCGGCTGCGGTGCCACTCATACGTCCATCGGAGATGCGCACCATGTCTTTGACACCCTGGGCGGCCAGCTTCTTGGGGATCGGGATGTAGCCCGCTTCGGGCATGCCCGGTGCGCCCTTGGGGCCAATATTCTGCAGTATCAGCACGTCGTCAGCGTGGACATCCAGATCCGGGTCGTCGATGCGGTTTGCCAGGTCCTCAAGCCCGGTGAACACCACGGCGCGGCCGCGATGGGTCATCAACTCGGCCGAGGCGGCCGACTGCTTGATGATGGCACCGGAGGGGGCCAGATTGCCGCGCAACACCGCGATGCCACCCTGGGCATAGATGGGGCTTTGCTTGGGCCGCACGATCTTCTGGTCGATGAGGTGCACGGCATCATCGATGTTTTCACCTAATGTTTGGCCGTTGATGGTCATGGCATTCAGGTGCAATAACGGTTTTAGCTCGCGCAGCAGGGTGGGCAGACCACCGGCGCGATGCAGATCCTCCATGTAACCTTCTCCCGAGGGTTTGAGGTCCACCAGTACGGGGGTTTCCTGGCTCATACGGTCGAAGGCCTCAAGGTCGATGTCGATGCCCAGTCGCCCGGCGATGGCGGTCAAGTGAATCAATGCGTTGGTGGAACCGCCTAACGAGAGCAGAACTCGCAGGGCATTCTCGAAAGCCTCCGGGGTCAGAATCTGATCGGGGGTAACACCGGCCCGCGCAAGGGCCACGGCCTGGACGCCGGACTGTTCGGCAATGCGTTGCCGGTCGGCATAGACCGCCGGTGCGGTGGCGCTGTTGGGCAGCATGATGCCCAGCGTTTCCGCCAGGCAGGCCATGGTACTGGCGGTACCCATTACCGAGCAGGTGCCCACAGTGGGGACCAGCTTGTCGTTGACTTCGTTGATCTCCGCCTCGTCGATGTCCTTGCCGCGATAGGCAGCCCAGTAGCGGCGGCAGTCAGTGCAGGCGCCGACGCGTGTACCGCGGTGTGAGCCAGAGAGCATGGGGCCGGTGACAACCTGGACCGTCGGAACGCCAGCACTGGCGGAGGCCATCAACTGGGCGGGCACGGTCTTGTCGCAGCCGCCAATCAGTACCACGGCATCCATCGGCTGGGCGCGAATCATCTCCTCAGTATCCAACGCCATGAGATTGCGCAGGTACATGCTGGTGGGGTTGGCGAAGGACTCATGGAGGGTGATGGTCGGAAAGTCGACCGGCAGGCCGCCCGCGAGCATCACACCGCGTTTTACGCTCTCGACTAACCCCGGCACGTTACCGTGGCAGGCGTTGTAGCCGCTATAAGTATTGGCAATGCCAATGACCGGACGTGAGAGCGCGTCATCTGTATAACCCATGCCTTTGATAAAAGCCTTGCGCAGGAACAGTGAAAAGTCGGCATCGCCATAGCTGGTCAGGCGGTTGGACATACCCAGAGCCGGGCCTTCGTTACCTTGCTTGGGAGGGTGGCTGCCTTTGCTGTTGTGTTGGGAGTCCTGGCTCATCGCGGTTTCCTCAATGTTGTTCGTGGCTTGTCGGAGGTCCGTTTGCTACGGGTCTTGAACGCTAGGCTAGGCGGTAAAAATCGGCTTGGCAAGATTATTAATAATATTATTGACAATAATGTTGATAGCCAACTAAGTTGGATCATGCAAGCACGCCTTGCATGACGATGTGCAACACAACGACAAACAGCACGTGAGGAAATGACCATGCCAATTCGTAGCGCTTACCCCGCCGCTCTGCTATCCGCTCTGATGCTCTCCGGGGCGGCCCAGGCCGAATATTCAGCCACTGATGAAATCAAAGTCCTGCAAGGTTTTAAGGCGGGGGGAGGCAGTGACACGCTGGCTCAGTTGACCCAGCCGTTCTTGCGCGAGTCGCTGGATGTGGAATTTATTAATGAGTACATACCCGGGGCCACCGGGGGGATAGCCTGGACTCGCCTTGCCAAACAATCAGCTAAAGATGGCAGCGTGATCAGCATCACGAACACGCCGATGTTGATGACCAATTACATAATGAATGAAGACATCAACTACTCGATAGACGAGTTGACCCCCATCGCCAACGTGGTGACCGATCCAGGCATCATCGTGGTGCCGGAAGAGAGTCCATACGAAACACTGGAAGATTTTCTGGCGGCTGCTGAGGAAAGCCCCGGTGAGATTACTGTGGCGAACTCAGGCGTTGGCGGGGATGACTTCTTCTCCACCATCATGATTGAGAAGGCGACCGGCCTGTCCTTCCAGAAGGTACCTTTCCAGGGCGATGGCCCATCCGCGACGGCGGCCCTGGGTGAGAAAGTCGATGCCAGCTTCAACAACCTTGGCAATGTCTATGGGCATATCAAGTCGGGCAGTTTGCGCCCGCTGGCGGTATTCACCGAAGAGCGCCTGGATATCCTGCCTGATGTGCCCACCATGGTGGAAAACGATATCGATGTGGTGGCGGGTTCGTCACGCGGTTACAGCGCACCAGCGGGTATTCCGGATGAGGCTCGTGATGAGCTTATCGCTGCATTCGAAGCGTTAAAAGACGATGAGGAGTTCCAGAAGACCGCTCAGGAACGCGCTATGAACCTCGACATCCAGACCGGTGATGACTACGGCCAGATGATGCAGGACATGGAAGGTCAGTTCGAAGAAATCTGGGACGATGTAAAAGATGAGGTCGAACAATAAGGCGCTAAGTTGGAGGCACAATACGGCGTTCGAGAAGGGGGTGTGAGATGAACAAAAGTCGACTGGTATTGGGGGTTTTTGCGATTGGCTTGGCAGTGACCTTCTATGTGATTGCGCTTGGCTACCCCAATAAGGCAGCAAACATGCCTCTTATCTATTCGGTCGTCGTGGCCTTGCTAGGCGCGGCAATGGTGGGTCAGGAGGTCGTCGGCACGCTGCGTCACCGCAAGGTGTCGGCCGATGGGGCCACGGTCTCGTCCACTGAAGACGCCGCGGAGGAGACACTCGTCAACGGGCCGGAAAGCCGTAAGCCATGGAAGGCCATGCTGATCTTTCTGTTGGCCGCCGTATATCTCTACAGCATTTCAATACTGGGGTATCTGGCGGCCACGGTTGGCTTCATGGTGGCAGCGTTGGCGATCATTGGCCACGTGTCATGGCGCTTTGCCGCTATCGGCATTGTGTTGCTGGTGGCGGTGGTGTGTGCGGTTTTTATCGGTTTTCTGGGGTTACCTGTGCCGTTACTGCCGCCCTTGCTGGCTTTATAACGATACTCGCGCACTCGTCCCCCGGCTCGCCGCATAACAACTTGGAAGAGCGGGGAACGAGTGCCTGACGAAGGCTTTTGGAGTCTAGTCATATGGAAAATCTTGTTTTAGTGGGCCTGACGAACGTCATCTCGTTCACCAATATTGCCCTGATTTTAGGCGGAACGCTGCTTGGGATGTTCGTAGGTGCTATGCCTGGGCTCTCGGCGACCATGGCGCTTGCGCTGTTGCTTCCCCTCACCTTCGGCATGGACCCAGCTTCGGGGCTCAGCATGTTGGCGTCACTCTATGTCGGGGCCTCTTATGGCGGCTCAATTGCCGCTATTTTGTTGCGCACACCCGGCACCCCCTCGGCTGCCGCGACGGTACTCGATGGTTTTCCGCTGTCGCAGCAGGGGCAGGCGGGCAAGGCGCTGGGGGTGTCGCTGTTTGCCTCGTTCGCCGGTGGCCTGATGAGCGGTATCGCGCTGCTTACCGCCGCCCCCTTGCTTGGCGTTTTAGTGCTCAAGTTTGGCCCCATCGAACTATTCGCGATTGCCGTGCTGGGAATCACGATTATCGGCTCGCTTTCTCAAGGCTCGGTGGTTAGCGGGTTGCTGTCAGGGGCGCTGGGGTTATTGGTAAGCACCGTGGGCATGGACCTGATTACCGGTACACCACGGATGACCTTTGGCCTGATCAACCTGTTTTCTGGCATCGAGTTTACGGTGGCGTTAATCGGACTGTTCTCGATTCCCCAAGCGCTCATTCTGATCGAGAACGCCCACGGGACTCAGAAGGTCGCCAGCAAAATCAAGGATAGGTTGATTCCGCCGCTGGCAGAGATGCGTCGCTTATTGCCCAATATCTTTCGTTCCGGCGGTATTGGCATTATCACCGGTCTGATTCCGGGAACCGGTGGTGATACCGCGAGTTGGTTTGCCTACAACGAGGCTAAGCGCTTTGCGAAAGACAAAAGCCGTTTCGGCAAGGGGGATATCGCCGGGGTCGCCGCTCCTGAATCGGCTAACAATGCGGTGGTGGGCGGGGCCTTGATCCCGACCATCGCCCTGGGCATTCCGGGCAGCTCCTCTACCGCTATTTTATTGGGCGCCCTGATGGTGCAAGGCATTTTGCCTGGCCCTAACTTGCTGACCGATTACGGTGACGTGACCTACACCCTGATCTGGGCGGTGATCTTCGCCAACATCGGGTTATTACTGGTAGGGCTTCTGTTCACCCGGCTATGCGTTGGCGTGACGCGAGTGCCGGATAGCTTCCTTGCCTGCTCGATTATTACGCTGTGTGTGATCGGTGCCTTTGCCATCAATAACAGCTTGTTCGACGTTGGGCTGATGCTCGGTTTTGGGCTATTCGGTTACTGGCTGAACCGGGCGGGTGTGTCACCGGCGCCGATGGTGATCGGGCTGATTCTCGGGCCGGTGATGGAAAACAGCTTCCAGCAGTCGATGCTGATTGGGAATGGCAACTTTGGCATCTTTTTGACTAGCCCGATTGCCGTGGTGTTGTTCTGTATTGCCGCCTTCTCGGTACTGCAGGCGACCCCGTTTTTCCGCTGGCTGCGTGGCACGCTGCGCGGTCGAACTCAGGCAGAGTGATCTCTCTTCACGTTAAGGATTTGTGATGACAACAATAACGGAAGTGCGTGCGCGTACGGTCAATGTACCGCTGGATAACCCCACCAGCTTCTCCAATCGTCAGGTGCTTAAGCGCGACTACGTGCTGGTGGAAGTGGTGGGCGATGATGGCCATGTGGGCATTGGGTTTTGCTATGGCGGCAACAATGCGGGCTCACTGGTCGCCAATGCCGTAAGAGAATTGCTGAAACCTGTATTGGTCGGGGCGGACGCTCATGCGACAGAGGCACTGTGGCAGGCGATGTATCAGGAATCGCTGCTGCATGGCCGCAGCGGTTCGGTGATGCGTGCCATCAGTATTTTGGATACCGCGCTTTGGGATCGTAACTCCCGGGCAGCCAAACTGCCGCTCTATAAGTACCTGGGTGCCAGCGATACTCACAGCGTGCCCGCGTATGCCAGCGGGGGCTACTACCTCGATGGCAAGACGCCCGCGATGCTCGGTGAAGAAATGGCCGGCTACGTGGCAAAAGGTTTCACGGCGGTGAAGATGAAGGTGGGCCGCGAAGACCTGGCAGGCGAGGAAGCGCGGCTGGCGGCGGTGCGCGAGGCGGTAGGTCCCAATGTGCAAGTGATGATGGATGCCAACAATGCCTGGCGGGATCTGCCGTCGGCGCTGGCCTTTATGCGCATGGCTGAACCCTACGACCCGTTCTGGATCGAGGAGCCGTTTAGCCCCGACGACATCGATAATCATCGCCGCTTGGCCGAGCGCACGCCGGTGCCAGTTGCCACGGGTGAAATAGAGGCGGGCCGCTGGCGCTTCAAGGAGTTGCTGGATAAGGAGGCGGCCATGATTCTACAGACCGATGCCGCGGTGTGTGGTGGCATCACCGAGTTTCGGCGTATTGCGGCAACGGCGGCAAGCTTCGGGGTGGATATTTATCCTCATTGGTTCCACGATCTGCATATCCATCTGGTGGCCTCGGCACCCAACGTGAAGATGGTCGAGTTCTTTGCCGATGATCAAGTGCTTAATTTCAGGCGCCTGGTGGATACACAGTTGAAGTTTGTCGATGGCCAGCTATTGCTACCCACCAACCCCGGGCTTGGCTTCGGTTTTGACCAGGCTGCACTTGAGCGCTACGCCATCGAACCTTGGCAATAACCGCCTTACAACAAGGAGAATGTCATGTCTCAAGCGAGCGGAGACGTTTGGTCACCGGTGATCACCCCCTTCGGCGCCGATCTCGCGCCGGATCGGCAGCGTTTTGTGTCGCATTGCCAGTGGCTGACCTCAAACGGCGTCGGCTTGGCCGTGTTCGGCACCAACTCCGAAGCCAACTCCATGACAGTGGGTGAAAAGCAGGCGTTGTTGCATGCGTTGGTGGATGGCGGTATCGACCCCGCCAGGCTCATGCCCGGCACCGGCAACTGCGCGATTGATGACGGCGTATCGCTTACCCGCACAGCGGTTGAAGCGGGCTGCGCCGGTGTACTGATGCTACCGCCGTTTTATTACAAGGGCGTCAGCGACGAGGGTTTGTTCCGCTTCTACAGCGAGGTAATCAACCGCGTTGCTGATTCGCGCCTGCGCATCTACCTCTATCATATCCCGCCGGTCACTCAGGTGCCGCTCTCGCTGGAACTGATCGAGCGTTTACGCAACGCCTTTCCCGGCGTTATTGCTGGCATCAAGGATAGCGGTGGTGACTGGGCCCATACCCAGGTGCTGAGCGAGCGCTTTGCGGGGCAGGATTTTGCCGTCTACGCCGGTAGCGAACGGTTTCTGTTGGATACCCTGCGGGCAGGCGGCGCGGGCTGCATTAGCGCGACTGCCAACGTCAACCCAGCGGCCATCGTTGCGTTGGCGCGGCATTGGCAGGAAAGCGACGCCGACGAGCGTCAGCAGCGCCTTAACGTGGTGCGCGACCTGTTTGAACAGTATCCGCTAATTCCTGCCATGAAGGCGGCGACGGCGTATTTTTCGGGAATCGACGATTGGCAGCGCTTGCGCCCGCCCTTGGTAGAGCTTGATAACCAGCGTACCGCCGAGCTTGTATCGTCGCTTAAAGCGACGGGATTTGAGATGCAGGGTGTGGGTGAGGCGCGCCATGGCTGAGCAGACGAAACCGTGGCGTATTGTCGCCGTACGCCGGCTCAGCGAGGCCCAGCGTGCGGCGCTTTCCGAAATTGCTGAGGTCGACTACTTCGAGGACGTAAACGCATCCAACCATGCCGACTTTATGATAGCGCTTTCCAAGGCCCATGGCCTGATCGGCGGCAAACTGGAACTCAGCGACGCGATGTTAGCCCAGGCGCCCGTGCTACAAGTGGTTGCCACTATTTCGGTAGGCTATGACCATCTGCCGCTTGAAGCGCTGAATCGGCGCGGCATCCTGCTTTGTAATACACCCGATGTGCTGACGGAAACCACCGCCGATACGGCGTTTGCGCTGATCATGGCGACTCAGCGGCGTCTGGTAGAGCTTTCCAATCTTGTCCGTGAAGGCGGCTGGCAGGCGCATATTGGCCCCGAGCACTTCGGCGTTGATGTGCACGGCAAAACCCTGGGTATCGTGGGGGCAGGGCGCATTGGCGCGGCGATTGCCCGGCGCGGGGCATTGGGCTTCGGCATGCCCATCCTTTATACGGCTGCATCGCCCAAATCGGCGCTTGAGCAAGAACTAGGCGCCAAGCGTTGTGACCTTAATGAACTGTTATCTCAAGCCGATATTGTCTGCTTAAGTGTGCCTTACAATGCCGATACCCATCACCTGATTGACGCGGGTGCCCTGGCGCGGATGAAGCCAACGGCGGCGCTCGTTAACGTGGCCAGAGGTAAAGTAGTGGATGAACCCGCACTGATTGAGGCGCTTCGCTCTGGCCTAATTCGTGCTGCAGGGCTCGATGTATTCGCCGAGGAGCCATTGCCTACTGATTCGCCGCTGGCCTCCATGGCCAATGTGGTGGCCGCCCCGCATATTGGCTCGGCAACCCATGAAACGCGTGACGCCATGGCCCAGCTGGCGGTGGATAATCTGCTGGGTGCGTTGGCTGGCAGCGGCCCGCTTACCGCCGTTAATGAGCGTTTCTGGCGGCGGTCTGCGGCGACTGAGGAAACATGATGCCCCGCCGCCTGAAGCATATCCTAAGCCTTGATGATTTCGAACGGGCCGCCCGGCGGCATTTGCCGCGGCCTTTGTTTGGCTATGTGGCAAGCGTGGCCGAAGATGGCGCTACCGCCCGAGCCAGTCGGGAGGCCTTCGATAACTATGTGTTTCTGCCTCGGGCGCTGGTCAATGTTTCCGATGTATCGATGGAAACCGAGCTGTTTGGTCAACGCTATGCCTACCCGTTTGGCATCGCACCCATGGGCATTAGTGCGCTAACGGCTTATCGGGGTGACAAGGTGCTGGCGCGGGCCGCGGCCGATGCTGGCATTCCCATGATCGTCAGCGGCACTTCGCTGATTCCCATGGAGTCGCTGGCTGGACCCGACGGCTCGGATTGGTTCCAGGCCTATCTGCCCGGAACGGGAAAGGAAATTGATGCCCTGCTGGCGCGTGTCGAAAAGGCCGGATTCAGCAAGCTGGTGATCACGGTGGATTATGCCGTACCGCCCAACCCTGAAAACCACCGGCGCGCGGGGTTCTCCTCGCCACTGCGCCCCAGCCTCCGGCTTGCCTGCGATGGCTTGCTGCGGCCACGGTGGCTATTCGGGACCTTCTTAAAGACATTGTGGCACCACGGCGTGCCGCACTTCGAGAATAACGCCGCAACGCGTGGCGTGCCGGTGTTGGCAAAGAACGTGAACCGGGATTTCTCGGGCCGTCGGCATCTCGATTGGTCGACCCTTGATCGGGTACGGGCGCGCTGGGAGGGCAAGCTGATAGTCAAAGGTATCCTCCACCCTGACGATGCGCGGCGGGCCGTCAGCGCCGGTGCCGATGGGGTAATTGTCTCCAACCATGGTGGCCGGCAGTTGGATGCCACCGTGGCGCCGTTGACCATGCTGCCCGAGGTGGTGGAGGCGGTCGATGGTGCGGTGCCGGTGATGATCGACGGCAGCTTCCGGCGTGGCAGCCAGGTGCTCAAGGCGTTGTCGTTGGGCGCCAGCTTCGTGTTTCTGGGCCGACCCTTTAATTATGCGGCCAGCATCGCGGGTGAAGGTGGCGTGAAGAAAGCTGTCATGCTGCTTGGGAATGAAATAGAGCGAAATATGGCGTTACTTGGCGTAACAAGCCTGGAAGGGTTAACTAGCCACTTATTACGTAAAAATTAAACTACTCTTTCCAGGAAACGATGCCATTGCTACTAGGTACCGTACATACAAGAGAACTACGTAAAAGCAAAAAGCCGCCCTAGAAGGCGGCCTTTTAAATTCTGTAACGCGATGTTTTTAAACCACTTTATGTGGTGCCGACACCAGGAGTCGAACCCGGGACCTACTGATTACAAGTCAGTTGCTCTACCAACTGAGCTATGTCGGCTACACGCATTGTCGGCAATGGCTGGGGTACCAGGATTCGAACCTGGGAATGCCGCTACCAAAAAGCGGTGCCTTACCACTTGGCGATACCCCAGCAGTGTGGTGGCCAGAGACGGAATCGAACCGCCGACACGGGGATTTTCAATCCCCTGCTCTACCAACTGAGCTATCTGGCCGCTGCCAACGGTGCGTATTAAACAAGAATCTCGGCTTTTCGTCAACTCCTTTATAAAACTTTCCGCCTTGTCGGCAAGTTACGTGGCTTGCGTCGGTGGCACATAACCTTCGGCCTGGTCGGTTTCCTGGTTATCGAAAAAACGCTGCATCTGTTCCATCAGATAGGCGCGTGCCTCGGGGTCTAACATGTTGAGGTGCTTTTCGTTGATCAAGCGCGTTTGCAGGGCTTGCCAGTCTTCCCAGGCCTGCTTTGATACGGTTGCCTGGATTTCCTGGCCCTGCTTACCTGGCAATGGTGGGAACGGCAGTGCTTCAAGCTCTTTTTGATACTTGCGGCAAAATACGGTCTGCGTCATGGGTAGGCTCCTAAATTCAGCGGTTACCAAGCGGGTTAAGCGTGCCCTGGCGTTGACGTGAGTGAGAAAGGCGCGAGTTGATTGATCAGTAACTTCACTGGGGCGGCCAGGCCGACCTCAGACGGTTGGCTTGGATCGTACCAGGCCCCTTTTTCTCGCACGCCCTTCAGCCTATCGCAACTGACCGGCTGCGGGGTAATCGCTAAGCGAAAATGGCTGAAGGTATGCTGAAAACACGCTAACGTTGGCGCGCGTTCAGGTGCTTCTACGTTCGAATCTAGCCACGTAGTAAGTTCGCTTTGACTATCGAACTGAGGCAGGCTCCAAAGCCCGCCCCAAAGGCCGCTTGCCGGGCGTTGCTCAAGCCACACTCGCCCGTCGGGATCGTGCAGCAACAACATGATGGTTTCCCGTGTAGGCAAGGGCTTCTTCGGCTTTGATTCAGGATAGCGCTTTGTCTCACCCTGGGCGTAGGCTAGGCAGACGTCATTGAACGGGCAGTGCTCGCACAGCGGCATGCTTCGCTTACATAGCGTGGCACCAAAATCCATCATCGCCTGGGTGTAATCAGCCAGGCGTGTCTCCGGCGTGTAATAGTCAGCAAGCGCCCACAGTTTGCGCTCAACGGCTGGCTTGCCGGGCCAGCCCGGTACCGCATGCAAACGCGCCAGCGACCGCTTGACGTTACCGTCCAGAATCGCAGCGCGCTGGCCGGTGCTCTGCGCGATAATCGCGCCTGCCGTTGAGCGGCCAATCCCCGGCAGTGCGATAAGTGATTCGACGCTATCGGTAGGCAATTCACCTCCATGCGCTTCTACCGCCACCTGTGCCGCCTTATGCAGGTTGCGCGCTCGAGCATAGTAGCCAAGGCCGGTCCACAGGTGCAGCACTTCATCCTGCGGCGCTGTCGCCAGCGCCTCAAGGGTAGGAAAGCGCGCCATAAAGCGTTCAAAATAGGGGATGACGGTGGTGACCTGGGTCTGCTGCAGCATGATTTCCGAGACCCAGACGCGATAGGCGCTGCGCGGTGACTGCCAGGGCAAATCATGGCGACCGTAGCGGTCAAACCAGTCAAATAGTCGCTGTTGAAACACTTCTGCAGCCAGCCGCGGCACGGGCATGTCCGTCATGCAAGCTCCTTAATCACGCGTTGTACTGATATAAAAAAGCGCCGGTGCAAGACCGGCGCTGCACGGGCTGATTCTGATTAGTCAAATAAACGCCGCAGCCCTTCGCGCAATTCATCACCACTGCCTTCACCCAGACGCTCATCAAGGTCATCAAGCGACTCGCCAAGGCGTTTTTCAAGCTCTTCGCTTACCTGCCCACCGGCTTCCTCTTGAATAAGTTCAACGACAGCACCTTGGAAGGCGTCACGATCAAAACGGCACCACTCGCTACGCTCGTCGCTGATATGGCCTTCGCAACTCAGTGGCAACGGCAGGGCTTCAAGACGAGGATTCACCTCGCACGCTGCATCAGCGGTATCGACGAGCCGAGCGTTTGCTTGAGTATCAAACCGTTGGCTGGTGAGGTCATAGTTACCCTCTCCCTGTACGTCAATGCCCGGCACAGTGATTAACAGATCGTCGCTTTGAACCACGCCGTCTCGAATCTGAAGTGTGGCGGCAAACTCATCGAAGGCGGTATCACTCGACCAGTCACGCTCGCTTTCCTCGCCTTCCAGTTGGGCAACGAGTTCGCACATCTCTTGCGACACATTGGTCTCGAGAATAGCACCTTCCGTCAACCGCGCCTCTAAATCGCCATTCAGGTGGCGCAGCAAGGTATCCCGTTGATTACCGCGCGACGTGAGATCACCACTGAGATTCAGGCGACCGCGAAGCGGTGACGATTCATCTCCATCGCTAAGCGTCTCAATAAGCGGCGCTACCTGAACCTTACGTATTGTGGGTGAGAGCGCCCACTGTAGCTCATCCTCGCTGGCATCTATGTGACCGTTAGCCGTCAGTTCACCTTCGTAAAAGTCTGCTTCAAAATTGCTTAGCTGGTGCTGACCTTGATCCCCTTGCAACTCAACAAGGGCATCGCTGAACACCATCCCACCAAGCTCTAGCGACTCCATGCTCAGGTTGCCATTCACACTTGAAGACGCAAGCCACGCTTGGGGCAAAAGCTCGGCGGGGTCGTCAGCAACCGCGGCATTAATAAGCCCCAGGCTTGCCTGTTGCTCGGCTTCTTGACGGGGCAGGTAACGATCCAGGTTGAGCTCGTCGCCTTCAATGTCAAAATCGATATTTGAGCCATCCAACCGAGAGGCGAGTTCGCCGGTAAAGGTACTGTCGTCGACTACCAGCGATAGGCTGGGCAGCATCACCTCTTGCAGATCCCCCTCAATGGGGCTAGTCATGGCAACATCACTGAGCGCCGCCTCACTGGACGTGTTAAGCGTAACGCCTGCCCGTGACAGCCAAGGACGCAAGGTAAATGGCGCTGCCGTTAGCTGCCCCTGGTAACGCGGAGCATCGCGCAACTGCGATAAGTTAAGATGGCCGTTGACGCGCAGCTTATCAGGCCCGGTGAGCTGCAAATCCTTCAACCGCGCTGTTTGCTCCTGCCAGTCACCTTCCATGCCAAACGCAAGCGCAAGCTCTAAACCACCGTCCCAGTTCTCTGGGTGGCGCAGGCTGGTTTCTAACTTTCCGTCACTGATACTTAACTGCTGCTCACCAAGCCGGACTACGGATTCAGCCGCAGCAATATCAAGCTGTTGCGGTTCGCCCTCAGCGGCAAAGCGTGTACGCGTATTCAGTTGGGTGTTTTCCAGCACAAACTGCTGCTCTGCCAAACCAAGACGCATGCGGGTTTCAAGGTCGATGTCACTTGATATGTCGGGGACTCGCTCCAGCGCCTCGGCGTCGAGATTGTTGTGCTTGGACAACTTAAACATCGCTTTCAGCGGGAAGGGGCGAACAGGGTTGACGTTACTGCCGGAGATGTTGAGCTCTTGCACATGCCAAAGCGCTTCGGCTTGCTCATCGCGGAAGCGAATATCGGCTTCATTAATATCGACACTGGCAATACTTAGCACTACCGCAAGACTGCCAGCATCGGCATTAGGCCCGGCGCTCGCCGGCGCCAGCACGGTTTCCGCTTCCTCGCTTTGTTCTACCAGCCTATCCAACAGCGGCTCCCAGTTACCCTCCCCGTCGGCATTGCGCTTCAAATTTAAACGCACGCCGTTCAGGGTTAAGCCATCGACGGCAATTTCACCACGCAGTAACGGCGCAAAAGCAACGCTGACTTCAGCACGTTCTACCGCTGCAAACGCCGTATCTTCCTCATCCTGAGCGGGCAGCCATGCATTGGCGGTTTCTACGCTGACGCCAATACGCGGATAAAACGACCAGTTAATCGGCCCATCCAGATCCAGGTTCAAGCCCGTTTGCTTTTCGACCACCGCGGTTAAGCGCGGCTTAAAGTCTTCCGGGTCTAAAAATGTCGTCACGTAAACCACAGCGGCGACGGCCACAATGGCTAAAATGCCGACCGCAGCCAGCATAATGCGTAATAATTGCCTCATTACCCTTTTCCTTGTGGGTCTAATTCAACAAAATCGCTGGTCACCGGGCCCCCTGAAGAGGCCTGCTCAGTGTTTGCGACCGCCCGGTAGCCCAGTTTTGACAACAAGACACGGTCTGCCAATGGCAGCGACGAGGTGGCGATGCGTAAAACGCGTCCATCTTGCTTGGCTTTTTCGCCGAGTAGCGCCATCAGTCTGGAGCCTACGCCCCGGCGCCGCGTTGCTTTGCGCACACATAAGTCCGATAGCCACCACGCACCATCCTGCGCCTCTTTAATGGCAACAGCACCTAATAACCGGTCGTTAAAATGCGCGCAGCCAAAAAAATGTTGCTGCAGATGCTGTTCGATAAAAGGCTCGACTGTTTGAGTTGGTATTCGATCTTGGGGCGCGTCGTAATAAATGCGTACGAGGTCAAGGCGCACTTGCTCATCGGCTTGCCAACGGGCTTGGTCGACGTAGTGCAGTGTCACCGGCATGGATATATTCCTCATTACAAATGCAGCAAAGCTGCTTTTTATTCGCATTGTAAGGCGGTTACCTTTTGCGCATTGTAGCGGATAGGGGCACCGATTCACTATAATGGCTGCTTTGCCAACGGATTTGCCCTTATCGCTCGGTGGTATTGTTCATTTGGGCCATCGGCTTTCTTCTAGAGTGCGCAATAGCGCAGGAGTTGCATGATGTCAGCGCGTATCGCCACGGTAAGCCGTGACACCAACGAAACGCAGATCAGCGTCAGCGTCAATCTTGACGGCGAAGGCCGTCTGACATGCCAAACCGGAGTCCCCTTCTTCGATCACATGCTCGACCAAGTGGCTCGCCATGGCATGATAGATCTCGACATCAACGCAAAGGGCGACCTGCATATCGATGATCATCACACAGTCGAAGATGTGGGCATCACGCTTGGCCAGGCATTTTTCGATGCCGTGGGCGACAAGCGCGGCATTTATCGCTATGGCCATGCGTATGTGCCGCTGGATGAAGCGCTTTCCCGGGTGGTGGTCGACTTCTCCGGACGCCCTGGCCTGTATATGAATGCCGATTTTACGCGCGATACTATCGGCCACTTCGAGACCCAATTGGTCAGCGAATTTTTCCAGGGCTTTGTGAACCACGCGCGCGTCACGTTGCACATCGACAACCTCAAAGGCCTGAACGCTCACCACCAGGCTGAGACCATTTTCAAAGCCTTTGGCCGGGCACTGCGCATGGCGGTTAGCGAAGATCCGCGCATGACGGGCCAAATGCCCTCCACCAAGGGAAGCTTATAATACCCGGCAGCCGCGTTGGCGACTCGCTGTTACCTTCCTCTGTCTACCTCCACAAGGAGCGCTTAATGACCATTGCTGTAATCGACTATGGAATGGGTAACCTGCACTCGGTAGCAAAGGCACTTGAGCACGTTACCCATGAAAACGTGGTCATTACGCGTGACCCGCGGCGTATTTTAGGTGCCACCCGCTTGGTATTACCTGGCCAGGGAGCGATCCGCGACTGCGTCGGCGAGCTGGAGCGTACCGAGCTACGCGGGTTGGTCGACGACATCCTCACTCGCCAAGCCAAACCGCTACTGGGCATCTGTGTGGGCCAACAAATGTTGCTGGAGCGCAGCGAAGAAAACGGCGGTGTTGACTGCTTAGGCTTTTTCCCAGGCAATGTAAATCGCTTTCCAGCCACTATGCGTGACCAACACGACCAGCGTCTTAAAGTGCCGCATATGGGGTGGAATTTGCTAGACCAGCGCCAACCACACCCGTTATGGGAAGGCATTGAGCAACACGAGCATTTCTATTTTGTGCATAGCTACTATGTGGAAGCGGCAGATGACGCCCACGTATTTGGCACCACGCAGTATGGCAGTGTGAATGCCCACGTCGCCATCGGCCGCGACAGCACCTTCGCCGTGCAGTTTCACCCCGAGAAAAGCGCTCGTGCAGGCCTACGCCTACTAGAAAACTTTGTCACCTGGACGCCCTGAGAGGTTTGAGTATGTTGGTAATTCCCGCGATTGATCTCAAAGACGGCCAGTGTGTCCGCTTGAAGCAGGGCCGAATGAATGACGCGACGTCCTATGGCGATGACCCCGTTGCAATGGCAGCCCGCTGGGTGGACGCAGGGGCACGCCGCCTGCACCTGGTCGACTTGAACGGCGCCTTCGAAGGCAAGCCTGTGAATGGCGATGCGGTGACCGCGATTGCCCGCGCCTACCCTAATCTCCCCATTCAGATTGGCGGCGGTATTCGCTCGGCCGAGACCATTGAGCATTATCTCGAGGCTGGCGTTTCGTATGTGATCATCGGCACCAAAGCGGTGAAGGAGCCGGATTTCGTCACCGATATGTGCCGCGCCTTTCCGGGCCATGTGATTGTCGGACTTGATGCAAAAGAGGGGTTTGTGGCCACCGACGGTTGGGCAGAGGTCTCCACCATCAAGGCCACCGATCTCGCCAAACGCTTTGCTGACGACGGTGTATCAAGCATTGTTTACACCGACATTGCCCGCGACGGCATGATGCAAGGTGTTAATGTCGAGGCGACCGCCCAACTGGCCCGCGAAGGGGGTCTACCGGTCATTGCCTCAGGTGGCGTGACCAACCTTGATGACATCAAAGCTCTCTGCGAGGTCGCTGATAGCGGGATTCTGGGCGCCATCACCGGCCGCGCGATTTATGAAGGCAGCCTTGACGTTGCCGATGCTCAGCGCCTGAGCGACCAGCTGACGGGAGGCCGTACATGAGTCTCGCCAAACGCATTATCCCCTGCCTGGACGTTGATGCAGGCAGGGTCGTCAAAGGCGTAAATTTCGTGGGTATCCGCGATGCTGGCGACCCTGTCGAAATCGCCAAGCGCTACAATCAGCAGGGCGCCGATGAGATCACCTTCCTGGATATCACCGCGAGCCACGAAGACCGCGCCACCACGGTCGATATGGTGGAGCGTATTGCCGGTGAAGTGTTTATCCCGCTCACCGTGGGTGGGGGGATTCGCAGCTGCGACGATATTCGCACCATGCTGAATGCGGGCGCCGATAAAGTCTCCATCAACACAGCGGCGGTGACTAACCCTGATTTTGTTTATGAAGCGGCTGAGCGCTTCGGCAGCCAGTGTATTGTTGTGGCTATTGATGCCAAAAAAGTATCCAGCGAAGGCGAGTCCCCGCGCTGGGAAATTTTCACCCATGGCGGACGCCGCCCGACCGGCTTGGATGCCATTGAGTGGGCGCAGAAAATGGTCGCTCTGGGGGCAGGTGAGTTACTGCTTACCAGCATGGATCGCGACGGCACCAAATCAGGCTTTGACCTGGGCGTTACCCATGCCATTGCGGAAGCGGTTAGCGTACCGGTGATTGCATCAGGCGGGGTGGGGAACTTGGACCATCTGGTTGATGGGGTGTTGAAAGGTGGGGCTGACGCCGTGTTAGCTGCCAGCATTTTCCATTTTGGTGAATACACCATCCCTGAGGCCAAACGCTATATGGCCGAACGCGGCATCGATATGCGTTTATAGTCCGCTCAAGGTCGCCGATGCCTTCTTCGGCGGCCAGATTATGCCTCTTCCAGCGATAACCCCAAATTACTGACACCGCCATTGCGCCCTAGTACGCGAATGGCTTTCAGAGTCTCCTTGTTGAGCGGTTGTGATACTTCTTCCAGCACCGCGTCCTGGAAGTTATTTTCGTCTTCGGTCAGCGGGTGGTCGCGGATCAGCAACGCCAGCGCATTGGCATCTTCTTCGCCTTCGGTTAGCTCGATAAAGGCACGCACACCAGCCCGGGAGGTGCGGCTGACATCGAGCACGGCTTCGGTGGACTCATCCTGCAGCGTATCCAGCAATGCCGATATCGCCACTACTGCATCTAATGCCCGGCGCGCGCCAAAGCTTTCGTCGTCTTCGGGCGGCTCACATTCGGCCAGTTTTTCTGCCTGACGCGCAAAATCAATACTCGCATTAGGCACACTAAGTCGCTCCCAGACCAAATTGAGCACAGCCCGCAGCGTATGCCCATCTCCATGCCCTGTGGTTTGTTCATAAAGCGCATAGTTAGGCAGGAGCCGCTCACAGAGCGCGGCCATAAACGCTTGCTGAGCGGCTAACGGCAACTGCTGGAGCCGTTGATAAAATCCGGGGGGATTAGTGGACGCCATACGATTTTCCTAAATTGTCTTACTCAAGTTATTGGTGATATTGGGACTATACGTTATCGTCACAATCGTGTCGGCAGCCTCTGTTGACACATTCGCGTACGGCCGGCGAGGAGATTACCATGCACATCCATCTGCTACAGCACGGCCCAGACCATGGTCCAGCCCGGTTAACAGACTGGCTAACCAGTATGGGGCATAGCTATACCATTTTTCATCTCTACAACGAGGAATTAGCCCCAAGGGTCAGCGACAGTGACGCTCTTATTGTGCTTGATGGACCGGACAGCTTCGTCGAGCAACCGCCGGACTGGTTCAAAGCCGAAAGTAAGCTGATTAACCGCTATCTCGATGGCCAAAAGCCTTTGCTGGGTATTGGCTTAGGAGCGCTTTGGGTCGCCGACGCGCTAGGCAGCGTAGTCGCCCTCGGCACTTACCCCGAATCGGGCTGGCACACCATTCACCTGGCACCGGAAAGTCCCCTGGACCTCCCCGAACAGTTCGATGCCTTTATGTGGCACCATTATATATTCAGCCTGCCCGACAACGCCTTACCCTGCGGAGGTAGCGAAGCAGCACCGCTTCAGGGTTTCAGTTGGGACGCGGGCCGTGTAATCGGGCTGCTATGTCATCTTGAAGTCACGCAGCAAAGCGTCGAACCACTGCTGGCGCATCATCCACTCAGCGCAGGACGCCGCGATTTCATTCAGTCTGATGCGGATATACGCCAAAGCCCCAAACGCTTTGACTCGCTGGCCGCTCTGCTTGACCGATTAATGAGCCAGTGGCTTCGCCCCGCCTCACCCTAAATCAGTGGACTGCTGCTTGGTCAAGGCTCCATTGGCGGGCAGCAGCTAGGCAGCTTTCCCAATCCCCGGCATGGTATTCCAGCACGCCAGCGTCTCGCTGGCGCTGTAAATGATAGCGGTACATTGGGTCATAATATTCCGTCAGCAGCGGGGCCAACCAAGCTTCATGTGCTTGAGGGTTGCCGTGTTCGTGCGCCGTGAAGGCCAGTGACTGAAGCCGTTGAAGCCGTTGCAACCTGGCGCTTCCTAGCCGTTTCTTCAAGCGGATCAATGCGTTACTAAGCTGCTGGCACATACGCTGCCACCCTTCTTCGGGTCCGTAGCGCAACTGGTAAGCGTGTTCAAGATCGAGAATATAGTCACGCTGCAGCTGTTCCAACCGCCAATCCAGCGGCATTTCCACGCGTATGCGTATCGCACACGCCATTGTCTCCCAAAAGCTGAGCGGCACGTTCACTTCACCAATTTGCCGTGATTCATCTTCAACCACCAACGGGCCTGGGAGTGCCAGCAATCGCTTTGACAAACGGTGTTCAAAGTCGATTTGGCAAGGCGGTGGTTCAGGTGAACGCCCAAACGCCGAACCTTTGTGCTGGGCAAACCCTTCTAGATCAACGCCGTTGGCTAATCGATTAATCAGTACCGTTTTAGCGCAGCCCGTTAGCCCTGCCACCACTAACAGTGGTTGTTGAGCGGCTACGTCTATTTGGGCGATCAGACGTTGGCGCAGCGCTTTCCAGCCCCCTGCGATACGCGGCCTGACCAAGCCTGTATCGGCAAGCCACTGCTGGGCAATTTGCGACCGCAAGCCACCGCGAAAGCAGTAAATGATCGCTTCGGGGTGGTGACTCACATAATCTCGCCAAGCCGCTACGCGGGCCTCTTTGACAGTTCCGTTCACCAAGTCGTTACCCAGGGCAATCGCCGCTTGCTGCCCCTGCTCTTGGTAAGCGATACCTACTTGATGGCGCTCATCGTCAACCATCAATGGCAGATTGACAGCGCCAGGCAAAGCACCCTTGGCAAACTCAACGGGCGCGCGTACGTCGATCAACGGGCACTCTTTTTGAATGAGACGGGTATCAGCAGGAACGGTCGGTAGGTTCACCCGATGACCTCAATCAGTGCCTCCCCCTGAGGCTTTTTCAGCGTACCAAACGGCTGCAAGTCCAAACCGTAGGTACGCCCAATGCGTTCTACGTCGTCTTCCCAAGCAGGGTCCACAGCTAGAAGTAGCCCACCTGACGTTTGCGGATCGCACAGCCACTGCCAATGAGCGTCATCCATGTTGGGCAGCGCGCTTCCCAGCGCATCGCGATTGCGCTGGGAGCCACCAGGCACCGCTCCTTGGCGGCGATAGCTTTCTGCTTCAGCCAAACGTGGTAACCGGCGAAAATCGATCTGTGCCATGACCTGGCTCGCGCGGCACATTTCGGCCAAATGACCTGCCAGGCCAAAGCCTGTTACATCGGTCATTGCATTAACGCCTTTAACATCAGCAAGCGGCACGCCAATTCGATTGGATTGCAGCATGGTTTCACGGGCCAATCCGTGGTGCCCCGCCGCTAAAAGGCCACGTTTCTCGGCCGTGGTCAGCATACCGACGCCAATCGGTTTGGTAAGGAACAACAAGTCACCGGGCTTGGCATGAGAATTTAGCTTCAACTTATCAAGTTCCACCAAGCCATTCACCGCCAGCCCAAAAATGGGCTCGGGCGCATCAATGGAATGTCCGCCCGCCAACGCGACCCCCAACTCGCGGCAAACCGCTTGTGCCCCGGCCACCACATCACCGGCAATGTCAGCACTCAATTTATCCAGCGGCCAGCCTAAAATCCCCAGCGCCATAACCGGCGTACCGCCCATGGCGTAGACGTCACTGATCGCATTAGTGGCCGCAATGCGCCCAAAATCAAACGGATCATCGACAATCGGCATAAAAAAATCAGTGGTGGCAATCATGCCGCGGCCGTCACCCAAGTCATAAACGGCCGCGTCTTCGCGCCCCTGATTACCGACAATAAGTCGTTTGCTCGCGGCCGCAGGGCCTGCTTTGGAAAGAATATGATCCAATACATCCGGGGCAATTTTACAGCCACAGCCCGCACCATGGCTGTATTGCGTTAATCGAATAGAACTCATGGCGTCTCTCCTTGGCTCATTGATATCACTTTAGTGTACCCCAAGCGCTTAACTTTAGAGGGCATCGAGCGCATCGCTCAATTTATCCACAGCGATAACCTCCATTCCTTTTGGCGGTTGTTTCGGGGCATTGGCGCGTGGCACGATCGCCCGCTGAAAACCATGTTTGGCCGCCTCGGCAATACGCTCTTGTCCACTGGGCACCGGACGTATTTCACCCGACAGCCCAACTTCGCCGAACACGACTAGCTCCCGGGGTAGTGCACGATTTTGCAGGCTAGAAACAACCGCTAAGAGCACGGCAAGATCAGCGCTGGTTTCAAGTACTTTGACACCCCCCACGACGTTTAAAAATACGTCTTGGTCGCCAGTAAACAAGCCACCATGGCGATTAAGGACGGCCAGGAGCATCGCCAATCGATTAGGGTCTAGCCCAACCGCAACACGGCGAGGATTACCCAACGCCGACTCATCGACCAAGGCTTGCACTTCTACCAATATAGGCCGTGTGCCTTCCCACACCACCATCACCAAACTGCCTGGGGCTTGCTCTTCCTGCCGTGATAAAAAGATGGCGCTGGGGTTTTTGACCTCTTTCAGCCCCTGCTCAAGCATGGCGAACACCCCCAGCTCATTCACCGCGCCGAAGCGATTTTTCTGGCCACGTAGCGTACGAAAACGTGAGTCGGCCCCACCTTCCAGTAACAGCGAGGCATCAATCATATGCTCAAGCACTTTAGGGCCTGCCAACGTGCCGTCTTTGGTGACATGTCCAACTAACAGAAGCACGGTATTCGTTTGTTTGGCAAAACGCGTCAACGCCGCGGCAGACTCACGTACCTGGGCAACCCCTCCCGGCGCTGAGGCAATATCTTCAAGATGCATGGTTTGGATCGAATCGATCACCAGAATCTCAGGTTTCTCGCGCTCGGCCACGGCAAGAATGGTTTCCACGCTGGTTTCCGCCAGCATCTTCAACCCCTGGGTAGGCAACTGAAGCCGATGGGCGCGCATGGCCACTTGGGAAAGCGACTCTTCTCCCGTTACGTAGATAATACGCCGTTGTTGGGCCAGTTTGCAGGCCGTCTGCAGCAGCAGCGTCGACTTTCCGGCTCCAGGGTTACCGCCCAGTAGAACCGCTGAACCAGGCACCAGCCCACCACCCAGCACGCGATCAAACTCAGCAAACGTCGACGTCAGGCGAGGCACTTCACTAAGGTCCACCTGCCCCAGGTCTACAATTTGTCGGGAGTGGTCCCCGGCGTAGCCAGCGCGGCCAGAGCCAGTGGCACCACTACCAGGGCGAGCGCTGGCTAAACGCACCTCACTTAGTGTGTTCCATTCCTGGCAGCTGGAGCACTGCCCTTGCCATTTACGATATTCCGCACCGCATTCAGTGCATACGAAGGCGCTTTTGGCTTTTGCCACCGCAGTGGGTCTCCTTTTTATTCATTACATACACAAAAGGCGGCCAGTGGCCGCCTTTACACGTGTAACGGTATACCTTATTGGCGTTTAAGCTGTAGGGTTTCACCGTTTTCAAAACGACGGCGCTCAGGGTCAATTAACTCCAAGGTGCTGTCGTCGATACGTAAAAAGTAATAGATTTGGCCGTCGCCATCAGGGGTCAGCTCGTAAACAGTGGCATCGGGATCCGACGGTGTTCCACTGAGCACTTCCCAATTACCTTCGTAATTTTCGTCGGGTGGGCTTTGCGGATGGTTGCGATAGGCCGCATTGAGGCTAAAGGTCCGCTCTTCCGCCGTACTTTCTTCTTCACCTTCCAGAACCACATCAAGATCAATGCCATCGCAGTTACGGCATGGCAGTGAGCCTTGATAGTTTGCCTCCGCACTAGCGGACTCTTCTTCGCCCTGCTCCATCGGGCCGCTCGCGCAGCCAGCCATAAGTGCCAACATAGCCGAACCGGCTAGCAAACTCCTGAGTTGCATTGGGTCTCTCCTTATCGTGTTGGACATTTTCTCAGTTACGCGCACTTGTGACAGCATAACGCCTACAAGGTGCAACGCCCACCCCTGTGATCCGAATGCTTGCGCTAAGTTAGCCTTCAAGCGACCATGGGTAACCTTGCTAGGATAATCAGGTTACCCTCATGAGCCAATATTGGAGTCCGGCCGTTCGCACACTAACGCCTTACGTACCCGGTGAGCAGCCACGCGAGCAACTTGTAAAGCTCAATACCAACGAAAACCCTTACCCGCCTGCTCCAGGCGTCGGCGCAGCGCTGCGCGATTATGCGACGGATCACTTACGCCTATATCCTGACCCAACCTCTGCAGCGCTGCGTGAAGCGCTGGCGGAGACGTTTAAAGTAGCCAGCAGCCAAGTGTTTGTCGGTAATGGTTCCGATGAAGTGCTGGCCTTTGCCTTTCAGGCTTTTTTCCGCCATGGCGCGCCGCTAGACGTCCCCTCGATTACCTATAGTTTCTATCCCGTTTACGCCAATCTTTATGGCGTTGAGTTGCGTAAGCATCCGCTCAACAAGCAGTGGGAAGTCGATATTGATGCGCTTGCGGCGGGTACTGATCGTAGCGGCGTTATCTTCGCCAACCCGAATGCGCCGACAGGCCACGCGCACTCATTGGAGGCTATCGAGACACTGCTTAAGCGGGTCACGGACCGTGTGGTGCTGGTGGATGAGGCGTATGTCGATTTCGGCGCTGAGAGTGCAGTGGCGCTGGTTGACCGCTATCCTAACCTGCTCGTCACTGGTACATTTTCTAAATCCCGCAGTCTAGCAGGCTTACGCTTGGGCTATGCAGTGGGCTCCGAGGAACTGATTGATGGCTTGCTGCGGGTAAAAGACTCCTTTAACTCTTACCCAGTGGATAGCTTGGCAAGCTTAGTCGGCATCGCCGCACTGAAAGATGTAGAGCATTTCGAAGCCTGCCGCGAACATGTTATCACCACGCGTGAACGTACTCGTCAGCGGCTCGAAGCGTTGGGGTTTGAGGTATTGCCCTCCAAGGCTAACTTTTTACTTGCTCAGCATTCTGATTATGCGGGTGCACTGTTATTTGCCGGTCTACGCGAACGCGGCATTCTGGTGCGTCACTTTAACACCTCAGCGCTCAATAACTTTCTGCGTATCACCATCGGCACCGATGACGAGATGGATAGCTTGATTGAGGCACTAGAAGCGATCTGCGCTTAACTTTTTCTTTTCTAAGTCTTACTTTGGGCGGCGCAGGCCGCCTTTTGTCAGCTGTTTTTCTTCCGCCCAACAAAAAGCCCCGAGCACAGTGTGCTCGGGGCTTTTCTAAATAAGAGCCTGACGATGATCCGGCCGGCGCTCCGGGACTCTCCATGGGGAGACCCCTTGTTTCCTTCAGCCCAACAAAAAACCCAGCCGGTTGGCTGGGTTTTCTGCGGTATAGGTGCCTGACGATGACCTACTCTCGCATGGGGAGACCCCACACTACCATCGGCGCGAAGCGGTTTCACTGCTGAGTTCGGCATGGGATCAGGTGGTTCACGCTTGCTATGGTCGTCAGGCGTAACTTTAAATGTACATCATGCTGTGTCTTGTGGCGTCTCTCTTACCAAGCCCTGTGTCGTAAACACTTGGCTCAGTGCGCGTATCCGGTTCTCTGAGTGCTCTCACACTCGTTCGTTATCATCACGACCAGACCCCTTGGGTGTTATAGGGTCAAGCCTCACGGGCCATTAGTACACGTTAGCTCAACACCTTGCAGCGCTTCCACACCGTGCCTATCAACCAGCTGGTCTCGCTGGGCCCTTCAGGAGGCTCTAGGCCTCAGGGATGTCTCATCTTGAAGGGGGCTTCCCGCTTAGATGCTTTCAGCGGTTATCCCGTCCGCACATAGCTACCCGGCAATGCCACTGGCGTGACAACCGGAACACCAGAGGTGCGTCCACTCCGGTCCTCTCGTACTAGGAGCAGCCCTTCTCAAACATCCAACGCCCACGGCAGATAGGGACCGAACTGTCTCACGACGTTCTAAACCCAGCTCGCGTACCACTTTAAATGGCGAACAGCCATACCCTTGGGACCGACTTCAGCCCCAGGATGTGATGAGCCGACATCGAGGTGCCAAACACCGCCGTCGATGTGAACTCTTGGGCGGTATCAGCCTGTTATCCCCGGAGTACCTTTTATCCGTTGAGCGATGGCCCTTCCATACAGAACCACCGGATCACTAGAACCTGCTTTCGCACCTGCTCGACGTGTCTGTCTCGCAGTCAAGCACCCTTATGCTCTTGCACTCATTGCACGATGTCCGACCGTGCTGAGGGTACCTTCGTGCTCCTCCGTTACGCTTTGGGAGGAGACCGCCCCAGTCAAACTACCCACCACACACTGTCCTCGATCCGGATAACGGACCTGAGTGAGAACGCCAATGATGCCAGGCTGGTATTTCAAGGTTGGCTCCACCCGAACTGGCGTCCGAGTTTCAAAGCCTCCCAGCTATCCTACACAGGCAACATCAGCGTCCAGTGTGAAGCTATAGTAAAGGTTCACGGGGTCTTTCCGTCTAGCCGCGGGTACACCGCATCTTCACGGCGATTTCAATTTCACTGAGTCTCGGGTGGAGACAGCGTGGCCATCATTACGCCATTCGTGCAGGTCGGAACTTACCCGACAAGGAATTTCGCTACCTTAGGACCGTTATAGTTACGGCCGCCGTTTACCGGGGCTTCAATCAAGAGCTTCGGACGAATCCTAACACCATCATTTAACCTTCCGGCACCGGGCAGGCGTCACACCCTATACGTCCGCTTGCGCGTTAGCAGAGTGCTGTGTTTTTAATAAACAGTTGCAGCCACCTGGTATCTTCGACCGGTTCTCGCTTAAGCCGCAAGGGCTCTCACAATACGCCGGCGTGCCTTCTCCCGAAGTTACGGCACCATTTTGCCTAGTTCCTTCACCCGAGTTCTCTCAAGCGCCTTGGGATTCTCACCCTGACCACCTGTGTCGGTTTGGGGTACGGTCGCACATGATCTGAAGCTTAGAGGCTTTTCCTGGAAGCGTGGCATCGATGACTTCAACACCGTGGTGTCTTCGTCTCGTCTCTCGGCCTTAAGGGTCCGGATTTACCTAAACCCTCAGCCTACGGACTTTCACCAGGACTACCAACGCCTGGCTCATCTAGCCTTCTTCGTCCCCCCATCGCAACCATGTCCGGTACGGGAATATTGACCCGTTTCCCATCGACTACGCCTTTCGGCCTCGCCTTAGGGGCCGACTCACTCTGCTCCGATTAGCGTCGAACAGAAACCCTTGGTCTTCCGGCGAGGGAGTTTTTCACTCCCTTTATCGTTACTCATGTCAGCATTCGCACTCGTGATACCTCCAGCAGACTTCTCAATCCACCTTCATCGGCGTACACGACGCTCCTCTACCGCGTGCCTGCATCCTTAAGCCTACTCTACTCATCCCCACCGAACTCGACGTTCGGGGAGCGCTTGAACGTCGCGTCGCGACGTTAAGCGAATAGTCTTAAGTGATGCAGGCACACCCGTAGCTTCGGTACCTGGTTTAGCCCCGTTACATCTTCCGCGCAGGCCGACTCGACTAGTGAGCTATTACGCTTTCTTTAAAGGATGGCTGCTTCTAAGCCAACCTCCTAGCTGTCTGAGCCTTCCCACATCGTTTCCCACTTAACCAGGATTTCGGGACCTTAGCTGACGGTCTGGGTTGTTTCCCTTTTCACAACGGACGTTAGCACCCGCTGTGTGTCTCCCACGCTCGCACTCACCGGTATTCGGAGTTTGCCTCGGGTTGGTAAGTCGGGATGACCCCCTAGCCGAAACAGTGCTCTACCCCCGGCGGTGATACGTGAGGCGCTACCTAAATAGCTTTCGAGGAGAACCAGCTATCTCCGAGCTTGATTAGCCTTTCACTCCGATCCACAAGTCATCCAAATCTTTTTCAACAGATCCTGGTTCGGGCCTCCAGTTGATGTTACTCAACCTTCACCCTGCTCATGGATAGATCGCTCGGTTTCGGGTCTATATCCAGCGACTGTGTCGCCCAGTTAAGACTCGGTTTCCCTACGGCTCCCCTATACGGTTAACCTCGCCACTGAATATAAGTCGCTGACCCATTATACAAAAGGTACGCAGTCACCCAACAAGTGGGCTCCTACTGCTTGTACGCACACGGTTTCAGGATCTATTTCACTCCCCTCTCCGGGGTTCTTTTCGCCTTTCCCTCACGGTACTGGTTCACTATCGGTCAGCCAGGAGTATTTAGCCTTGGAGGATGGTCCCCCCGTCTTCAGTCAAGGTTTCTCGTGCCCCGACCTACTCGATTTCACATGATCAGACTTTCGACTACGGGGCTATCACCCGCTACGGCCGCGCTTCCCAACGCATTCGCCTAATCAGTCACATGCTTAAGGGCTGGTCCCCGTTCGCTCGCCGCTACTAGGGGAATCTCGGTTGATTTCTTTTCCTCAGGGTACTTAGATGTTTCAGTTCCCCTGGTTCGCCTCCTGGCCCTATAGATTCAGGACAGGATACCGATCTTGTGATCGGTGGGTTTCCCCATTCAGAAATGCCCGGGTCACAGGTTGTTTGCCACCTCGCCGAGCCTTATCGCAGGCTTCCACGTCTTTCATCGCCTCTGGCTGCCTAGGCATCCACCGTGTGCGCTTCATTGCTTGACCCTATAACCCGAAGGAGTCTGGGGTTCGCAATGATAACGATTGCCGGATACGCTTGAGACGTATCACAAAACAATTACGTAGGAACGTGTTCAACACACGTTCCTGTCAGCATGATATACATTGTTAAAGAGCGACTGCTATGCGCAGTGATAAGCGTTTTCTTCACGTTAAAAAAAGAGAAAAGACCTTTCTTCTTTTCTTTCAATGTGAAAAAAGCATCCGCTTATCACTGCGTATCGGCAGCTATCTGATCAGGCAATTCATTGTGAGCGCTTACCGCGAGCATGATGCATCGTTTAAGGAGGTGATCCAGCCGCAGGTTCCCCTACGGCTACCTTGTTACGACTTCACCCCAGTCATGAACCACACCGTGGTGATCGCCCTCCAAAGTTAGGCTAACCACTTCTGGTGCAGTCCACTCCCATGGTGTGACGGGCGGTGTGTACAAGGCCCGGGAACGTATTCACCGTGACATTCTGATTCACGATTACTAGCGATTCCGACTTCACGGAGTCGAGTTGCAGACTCCGATCCGGACTGAGACCGGCTTTAAGGGATTCGCTGACTCTCGCGAGCTCGCCGCCCTCTGTACCGGCCATTGTAGCACGTGTGTAGCCCTACCCGTAAGGGCCATGATGACTTGACGTCGTCCCCACCTTCCTCCGGTTTGTCACCGGCAGTCTCCTTAGAGTTCCCGACATTACTCGCTGGCAAATAAGGACAAGGGTTGCGCTCGTTACGGGACTTAACCCAACATTTCACAACACGAGCTGACGACAGCCATGCAGCACCTGTCTCTGCGCTCCCGAAGGCACCAAGGTATCTCTACCAAGTTCGCAGGATGTCAAGGGTAGGTAAGGTTCTTCGCGTTGCATCGAATTAAACCACATGCTCCACCGCTTGTGCGGGCCCCCGTCAATTCATTTGAGTTTTAACCTTGCGGCCGTACTCCCCAGGCGGTCGACTTATCGCGTTAACTTCGCCACAAAGTGCGCTAGGCACCCAACGGCTGGTCGACATCGTTTACGGCGTGGACTACCAGGGTATCTAATCCTGTTTGCTACCCACGCTTTCGCACCTCAGTGTCAGTGTCAGTCCAGAAGGCCGCCTTCGCCACTGGTATTCCTCCCGATCTCTACGCATTTCACCGCTACACCGGGAATTCTACCTTCCTCTCCTGCACTCTAGCCTGATAGTTCCGGATGCCGTTCCCAGGTTGAGCCCGGGGCTTTCACAACCGGCTTATCAAGCCACCTACGCGCGCTTTACGCCCAGTAATTCCGATTAACGCTTGCACCCTCCGTATTACCGCGGCTGCTGGCACGGAGTTAGCCGGTGCTTCTTCTGCGAGTGATGTCTTTCCTGGCGGGTATTAACCACCAGGCGTTCTTCCTCGCTGAAAGTGCTTTACAACCCGAGGGCCTTCTTCACACACGCGGCATGGCTGGATCAGGGTTGCCCCCATTGTCCAATATTCCCCACTGCTGCCTCCCGTAGGAGTTCGGGCCGTGTCTCAGTCCCGATGTGGCTGATCATCCTCTCAGACCAGCTACGGATCGTCGCCTTGGTGAGCCGTTACCTCACCAACCAGCTAATCCGGCATAGGCTCATCCGATAGCGGGAGCCGAAGCCCCCTTTCTCCCGTAGGACGTATGCGGTATTAGCCTGGGTTTCCCCAGGTTATCCCCCACTACCGGGTAGATTCCTATGCATTACTCACCCGTCCGCCGCTCGTCAGCATCCAGCAAGCTGGATCTGTTACCGCTCGACTTGCATGTGTTAGGCCTGCCGCCAGCGTTCAATCTGAGCCATGATCAAACTCTTCAGTTTAAAATCATTGTGGTTCTTACTCACCACCCCAAAGGGCAGCAAAAGCGAACCAAACTTGGCTCAAGGGTCAAACGAATTCATTCAATATCGGCTTCGAAAAGCCGTAGTGCTTGAGTCGCTTGCCTTGATATTCGGTGATTTATCACCCTCATCGGCAAGCGCCCACATGAATTACCTGATCAAATTATTAAAGAGCGTTTCGCTTTACAAAACCGGCCAACCGGTGAACGGTTTGGCCTCAGCGAGGAAGACGTATTCTACGCACTTCCGGGTGGTTGTCAATGACTAATTGGCGCGAGGTGATGCAAACCCACTGTCACCATCAGCACCCTAACTCACTGACAAACCGAGGGTTTTAAACCCTTCTCACCGCTGGCAACGCTTGGCGTCCCCGGCAGCGGATGCGTACTTTACGGTGTCACCGCCGGGTTGGCAAGAGGCAGGGCGAAAAAATCCAACGCCACCCTGCTCTACTCTCATCAGCGCAAACTTCACTACTCATTATTGAGCGTGGCGCAATGCGCCTGACACTAGCGAATCCGAACTGAGGTCAGCAATACTCCGCGCTCCTGTCAGTGTCATGGCAACCCTCATTTCTTTTTCGAATAGCTCAAGCAAATGGGCGACGCCTGCCTCTCCAGCCGTGGCTAGCGCATAGATAAAAGCGCGGCCTATCAATGCCGTATCTGCCCCCATAGCAACCATTCTCACAACATCTAACCCGCTACGCACACCAGAATCGGCCAAAATAGTCAGATCGCCTTTAACGGCATCCGCTATAGCTGGTAAGGCTCGCGCAGTGGAAGGCACGCCATCAAGCTGACGACCACCATGGTTGGAGACAACAATGCCATCGGCGCCGAAACGGACCGCGTCTCGCGCATCCTCAGGGTCCAGGATGCCCTTGATGATCATCGGGCCATCCCAAAATTCACGAATCCACTCGAGGTCTTTCCATGAGATTGACGGATCAAAGTTATCACCAAGCCAAGCAATGTAGTCCTCAAGCTCCGTTGGCTTACCGCGATAATCAGAAACATTGCCCAAGTCATGAGGGCGACCATTAACACCCACGTCCCAGGCCCAAAAAGGGTGTGTTGCTGCTTGAAGCATGCGCTTCATCGGACCGTTCTTACCACTCATACCTGAGTGGGCATCGCGGTAGCGGGCGCCGGGAACCGGCATGTCGACGGTGAAAATCAGCGTCTTTACACCTGCTGCTTTAGCACGCTCTAAGACGTGCTTCATAAAGCCACGGTCTTTCAAAACGTAAAGCTGGAACCAGATGGGGCGTTCCACTGCCGCAGCCACCTCCGCAATCGGGCACACCGATACGGTGGAGAGAGTAAATGGAACGCCTTTCTTAGTGGCAGCACGCGCCGCCTGCACTTCACCGCGCCTTGCATACATCCCCGCCAGCCCAACAGGCGCCAGGGCAACAGGCATCGCCAGCTTTTCGCCAAACAGCTCAGTCTCCAGGGAAAGTGACGACATATCCTTTAGTACGCGCTGACGCAACGCAATATCGGCTAGATCATCGACATTACGCCGCAGGGTGTGCTCTGCATAGGCGCCACCATCAGCATAGTGGAAAAGAAACGGAGGAAGACGACGCTTGGCAGCCTTGCGGTAGTCCGTAGATGCTGAAATTATCATGGCGAGCCCTATGCAGCGGGTGTGCTATATGCTGGCACCCAAAACTAAAAATTGGTTTTACCAATTGACAAAAGTTCAGCACCAACATTAGTGAGGCAATCCAACAGTGTCAATTGATGATGCCGCCTGCAAGCTATTTACAGACCTATACTTTAGTCCAAATTAACAAACAGCCAGGCTCGCCACCCACCACTACTTCTGGAAGTTACTTGAGCTGAGTGGATAATCGTCTTAATATTGGTCTTACCAATTTATTTAAGGAGCTGTTAGATGAGCTACCCGCCGCTCCGCCAACAGCGTTTGGCCGATGTAATTACCGAGCGCTTAGAGGCCATGATCTTAGAAGGCAGCTTAAAACCCGGGCAGCGGCTACCGCCCGAGCGCGAGCTTGCCGAACGTTTTGGCGTATCACGCCCGTCATTAAGGGAAGCCATACAAAAATTGTCGGCTCACGGCTTATTGACCAGTCGTCAAGGCGGGGGCACTTTCGTCAATGATTCTCTCAATAGTGGGTATACCGACCCCTTATTAGAAATGCTCTCGAGACATAAAGAATTTCATTTAGATTTACTTGAGTTTCGGGATGCCATGGAGGGCATTTCGGCTTATTACGCAGCCCTGCGGTCTACGCCCGCCGATAAGGCAGTGCTCATACAGCGCTTTGAAGAGCTTGATGGCGGCTTTGTCGGTGCCGACCCTGCTCAAGAAGCGAAGCTAGATGCGGCCTTTCACCTATCGATTGCGGAAGCGGCACACAACGTCCTGCTGTTACATACTATTCGAGGCATTTTCCACCTTTTAGAGCAGAGCATTGTTGATAATTTAGCGCACCTCTTCGCCAAGCCTGACTCTCGTACACAGCTAATGAAGCAGCACCGCGCGCTGCTGGATGCGATCTTGGAAGGCCGAGCCGAGGATGCCCGCGCTCGCGCCCATGAACACTTGGTCTACGTAGAAGAAGGGCTATTGGAAATGGCAAGAGCCGAAACCCGCGCTCAGCGTGCGCTGCGCCGGGCCCAAGGGGCGAGCTCGGCACCGGCATGAAATTTTCTCCTTTACGCTGGCGATATCTATGGTTGATCGCGGTGCCGTTAGGCCTCGTCTTCTGTATGTGGCAAGCCGCGCTACTTGCCCGGGAGCAGGCACTGACCAACCTTCAGGAGGAAGCAGAAAACGAACTCCGCCTTTCCGCTGCCAACCTAAACGGCTATCTGTTGCGCTACGACTATCTGCCCCAGCTGCTGGCCACGCGCGAGGGTGTCCAGCGTTTCCTAGCGTCACCCAATCGCCAAGACCCCATGCCACTCAACTTACTGCTCGACCGTTTCCGTTTTACTTCGGGGGTATCTGACGTGTACCTCCTAGATCGGGATGCTGACACAGTCGCCGCCAGCAACTGGCACCGTCCAAACACTTTTATCGGACAAAATTACGCTTTTCGGAGCTATTACCGAGAGGCGATGGCAGGCGGGGAAGGACGTTTTTACGGACTTGGCCTTCAATCTCAGGAGCGCGGTTATTACTTTTCAGCGCCTGTGTGGCTAGATGACACCTCACCGGATGCACGTCCCGACGGCGTCCTTGTCATAAAAGTACTGCTCAACGACGTTGAGGAAAGCTGGGCGGAACAGGACTCAACGCTCTTTGTTACCGATGACGACAATATTATCTTTCTCGCCAGCCAGCCCGAACTGCGCATGAACGCGCTGTATCCACTTACCGAGGGGCAGCGGCAAGCGTTGCATGAGACAAAGCGCTATGGCCAAGAACCACTGACCCCATCAGGCATTCAGGTTCAAGACGTGCATGGTGCTCACAGCCAAATCGTAACCTTTCAAGAGGAGCCGCTCAGTGATGGGCACTACCTGAACCTGACCCGCGAAATCCCCGAGTTTGGCTGGCAAATGCATATTCTTAAGCCGCTTAGTCCGGTCGTGAACGCGCAGTGGATGGCTGCATTAATGGCCGGCGGCCTCTATGGAGTTGTCACTCTGGCTGCGGGTATTGGCTGGCAACGATTACGCCTCCGCCGTGAGCGCGAGACATTCGCCGAACGCGAGCGGCAAACCTTGGCCCGCGTACGCGATGAACTGGAAATGAGCGTTGAGCGACGCACCCGCGACCTCGTCGCCAGCAACCAACGCCTATCTGATGAAATAGACGAGCGTCGCCGTGCAGAAGCCAACCTGAGGCAAACCCAAGATGAATTAATTCAAGCAGCTAAGCTGGCGGTATTAGGTCAGCTCGCGGCTGGCATTAATCACGAGCTTAATCAACCGCTAGCGGCTATTCGCGCCTATAGCGAAAACGCCCGGCGTTTTATCGAACTTTCGAGAGTGGAGCAAGCGGACGCCAACCTAGAGCAAATTATTGAGCTCACCCAAAGGATGGCCGACATTAGCGCTCAACTACGCCAATTTTCCCGCAAAAGTAGCGACCGTCCTGAGACGATTTCCGTTCAAGCGTGTGCCGATTACGCATTACGCCTTTTCCAAAGCCGCCTTCGCGACGATCACGTTCGTGTCGAACAGCATTGGCCCGAGGATACGCTCTGGGTAAAGGCCGACCTAGTGCGTCTGGAGCAAGTACTGGTCAATTTAATTGGCAATGCGCTCCAGGCTATGAAAGAGACCGCTACGCCGCAACTTACGCTTAGTGCTCACGCCGAAAACCAACAGATCATCATTCGGGTTGCCGATAACGGCCCAGGCATTCCCCCTTCCTACCTTGAACAGGTTTTCGAGCCGTTTTTCACTACCAAAGCGCCCGGTAGCGGTTTAGGCTTAGGATTGTCCATTTCATCGCGTATCATGGATGATCTAGGTGGAAAGTTGCAGGCAGCTAACCTGCCCGATAGTGGCGCTTGCTTTACCATTATACTTCCTCTCGCGCCCGCGCCGCGAGCTACCCAGGAGATTCATTCCGATGCATGAGCCGTCGACGCTGCCGGTCATGGTGATTGACGACGAACCGCATCTGCGAATCACCGCCAGCCAGACCCTCGAACTTGCCGGTTATACACCGCACTGCTTTGAATCCGCTGAAGCGGCACTAGCGGCCTTACCCGTCAACTTTCCCGGCGTGATTGTCAGCGACATTCGCATGCCTGGCATGGATGGCATGACGCTGCTGCACGAACTCCATCGTCGCGACAGCACCCTGCCAATTATTTTGATTACCGGACATGGTGATATTTCAACCGCTGTTGAAGCCATGCGCGCCGGTGCCTGGGACTTTCTGGAAAAACCTTTCGCCGGCGAAGAACTGCTTGATGTAGTGCGTCGTGGCATCGAAACGCGCCAGCTCAGCCTGGAAAACAACCGCCTTAAAGCGGAGCTTGAAGCCCAGCAAGCGGCGCTCGGTCCGCGTTTGGTAGGTCGTACGCAGGTGATTTCACGGCTGGCGGCGATGATTCAGCGCATCAGCCAAGTAGAAGCTGACGTTTTGCTGTTTGGTGAAACTGGCACTGGCAAAGACCTCGTTGCCCGCGCTATTCACGAACGCAGCGCTCGGCGCAACCACCCCTTTATGGCAATTAACTGCGGCGCGGTTCCAGAAAACACCATCGAGTCTGAGCTATTCGGGCATGAGAAAGGGGCGTTTACCGGCGCCGTTGAGCGGCGAATCGGCAAATTCGAACACGCGAACGGGGGGACGGTGTTCTTGGATGAAATTGAATCCATGCCCCTCGCGCTGCAGGTTAAATTGCTGCGTGTACTGCAAGAACGTCATATTGAAAGGCTAGGCGCCAACGAAGCGGTACCCCTCGATATCCGCGTCATTGCCGCCACCAAAGTTGATCTCAAAGTAGCCGCCGAAGATGGTCGCTTTCGTGAAGACCTGTATTACCGACTCAACGTCGTCACCTTACCACTTCCGGCGCTCAGAGAGAGGCGTGAAGATATCCCGCTGCTGTTTCAGCACTTTGCCGTCGTGGCCGCCAACCGCAGTGGCCTGGAAGCACCCACCGTCGACAGCCACGGCGTCGCCAGCTTGCTGGCCCACGATTGGCCAGGTAACGTGCGCGAATTGCGTAATCTGGCCGAGCGCTATGTGTTGCTCGGTGCGGCCTTCGATTACCGGTTGGATGCACTGCTCGAAGGGGCCCAAGCAGATACCGAAGAACCCACCCTACCTCGCCAGGTCGAACTGTTCGAAAAAAGCCTGATCAGCCAGTCGCTATCTCGCTACCACGGCCGCGTCACTGAAGTTTGCCAGCACCTAGGCATTCCCCGCAAAACCTTCTACGACAAACTAAAAAAACACGGGTTACATGCTGACGACTACCGCCATAGTAGCGAACCCTGAGTTAATAGCTCGCCGAGCACGTTCCAGGGCGGAAGCCAAGGCCAGAGCGGTAACAAGGCAACCAGCATCAACATATTCGATAGCGGGCGACGGCAATCACCAAACTTCAACGCAGTGCCAAATGACCGCTTAAGCCGCGCACCTTCCAAATCGACGCTGTAAATTTCGTCCAACGTCAAGTGTACGATAAACCCAAGCCATACTGCCGCCCCATGCGACCAGGCAAGCCACGCAGGCTGTGATAGGAGTTGGAAGCTAACAGCAGTCGTCAACAGCGTACAAAGCAGACTCGCCAGCAACGAATGCCAAATACCGCGATGCACGGTGAACCGTGAAAAGGTGATGCCAGCAAAGTAGCGCACTGTGATGTATACCCCAGCGCACGCCATCAGCAACTGCCCCGCGGACAACCAGGGCTGCAGTATGAGTACGCCAAGGACCAGTGCGGGTATTGATAAAATATTAAAAATAAGCCGGATCGAGTGAGATCGATCCGCATCAATATCGGGCAAAATACCGCCAAACGCGGCCAGCGCCACCATCAGTAACGCTTGAGAAGGTGACCACCACTGCGCATGCCAGCCAGCATAAGCCAACAGCATACCGCCTGCGGTGGCCACCGTGAGGTGGGTGCGAAAATTCGCCATGGCGTGCTCGACCAGAAAACTGTATAAATTAACAGATTTATGGCCGATACAACACGCGTTATCAAGAAAAATAGAGGAAAAGAAGCGCTTAAGAAGCGTTTGGCTCGGCGAGGAACTTATCTTTTAATTTTACATAGTTACCCGCGGTATAAGGAAAGAATGCCCGCTCTTTGTCTTTCAGGGGGCGTAATGCTTTGGCTGGGTTACCCGCATAAACGTAGCCGCTTTCCAGATGCTTGCCCGGCGTTACCACCGCACCGGCGGCAATAATCACTTCATCTTCCACCACGGCGCCATCCATCACAATGGCTCCCATACCGACTAAAATGCGGCTGCCCAGCGTACAGCCATGCAGGATGGCTTTATGGCCAATGGTCACATCATCACCAACGGTGAGCGGGAAACCGTCGGGATTAAATTCGCTGGCATGGGTAATATGCAGCACACTGCCATCCTGAACGCTGGTACGCGCGCCAATACGAATACGGTGCATATCTCCACGGATGACCGTCATCGGCCACACAGAACTGTCATCACCCAACTCAACATCGCCAATCACTACGCTGGCCGAATCAATAAATACCCGTTTACCCAAACGCGGGGTCACATTGTCAAAGCTTCTCAAGGCGCTACTCATTGTCTCCTCCTCGCTCTCTATGAAGTGATAACGCCTTACTATAGCAATCCGCTTAGTAGAACCATAAGCGTCAGCGGAATCGATACCCAGCGAACCACATTACGCCACCATAAATAGCGACGCTCACCGACGCCCAGTGCCTTCATTGCCGTGCTGCGAGGCATGATCCAGACAGCAAATATCGAGATTAACAGCCCGCCTAATGGCAAGAAAATATCCGGCGGTACACTGCTCACTAACTCGAACACGTTGCGCCCCAGCAGCGGGCGAAAGTCAGCAAGCGTAGAGAACGACAACGCCGATAGCAGTCCAATCAACCAGACGCTCAACGCTACCACCGCCGTTGAGACGCTACGCCGCCAACCAAACCCCTGTAATGTAGCCACCATGGGCTCAGCCAAATTAATCGCCGAGGTCCAGGTCGCCAACAGCAGTAGCAAAAAGAACAGGCTCAACCAAAGCGAGCCCCAGGGAAGCTCAGAAAACGCTATCGGCAGCGTTACGAACATCAACCCTGGGCCATCGGCAGGGTCCATTCCTTGAGCAAATACCACTGAAAAAATGGCAATACCGGCCAGTAACGCAACGCTAATATCCAACACTGCTACCGCTATGGCCGCACCCGGTAGGCTCTGTTCGTCAGGCATATAGGCGCCATAAGCCATCAACGCGCACGCCCCCACCGCCAGGGTAAAAAAGGCATGCCCCATGGCATGCAATACAACGCTGGGCGTTAGCGCGTCAAAAGAGGGTAAAAATAGCCACGCCAGCGCATCAGCAAATCCGCTGGTGGTGGCCGCATAGGCCGCCAGTAACAGCAACAAGCCATACAATAAAGGCATCAACAGGTTATTTAATCGTTCCAGGCCTTTCGCAACGCCTGCTGCAACCACCGCCATGGTCATAAACAAAAACAACGTGTGGTTAAAAATCAGCAGGCCCGGATTGGCGAGAAAAGACTCAAAACCGGCACCGATTTCTGTTGCACTGGCCTCCTTAAAGTTTCCGTTGATCGATGCCACCAAAAACTCAATAGACCAGCCAGAAACCACCGAGTAAAACGACAAAATGCAAAACACGGTAAAGGCCCCAAAAAGGCCCAGCCAACGCCAGTGACGCGAGGCGCCAGCCTCTGCCGCCAATGCGCCAAGTGCCTGCATGGGGCCTTGGCGTCCTGCCCGGCCAATTAAAATTTCCGCCATCATCACGGGAATACCCAACAACAGAACAAATGCCACATAAATTAATAAAAAAGCGGCCCCGCCGTTTTCACCCGCAACGTAAGGAAAGCGCCAGATATTACCTAACCCCACCGCAGCGCCTGTTACCGCTAGGATAAAGGCTCGCTTTGACCCCCAGCGCTCTAGCGTTTTACTCATTGATGACTCCCGCCTTGGTGGCCCTAAAAGCCCGCAAGACTAACAGGCGCTGGCTTGAAGGCAAGCCAAGGTAACCTCCTGGCATTGAAACAGCACGCGTTCGCCCGCACTCTGTCAACATAACGGCGTTTGTCGCGCCCCACCGATACCCAAGAGGTGCCTATGTCCCGCAATCCGCTGCTCGAGAGTCACTCGCTACCCCCGTTCAATGACATCCGCACTGAACACGTGGTCCCAGCCGTTGAAGCCCTAATAAGCGAAAGTCGTGACACAATCGATCACCTCGCTCAGCAAGCGGCCGTTACAACGCCCACATGGGAAAATTTTGCCAAGCCGATTGAAGACGTTAACGACCGGCTCACCCAAGCGTGGTCACCGGTTTCGCACCTCAATAGCACGATGAATACACCCGAACTTCGCGAAGCGTACCAGACCTGTCTGGAACAACTTTCCGCATTCACCACTTGGGTAGGGCAGCACGAGGGGCTGTTTCACGGCTGGCAAGCGCTAAAAGAGGGCTCAGCATGGGCCCAAATGGATGCCGCACAGCAACGCACAGTTGATAACGCGCTACGCGATTTCCGCCTGGCGGGTGTTGACTTACCCGCCGATAAAAAAGCCCGTTATGGCGCTATTCAAGCGCGCTTGTCGATGCTATCCAACCAGTTTTCCAATAATGTGCTGGACGCAACGCAGGCATGGCATAAAGACATCGAAAGTGCCGACACTCTCGCAGGCGTGCCGCAAAGTGCGCTCGATACGCTAAAAGCAACCGCCGACGCGAAAGGCATTACCGGGTACCGTATTACGCTCGACTTTCCCAGCTTCTTCCCGGTAGTTAGTTATGCGGATAATCGCGAACTACGCCGTGAAGTCTATACCGCATTTGTGACCCGTGCGTCTGACCAAGGTCCCGATGCTGGCCAATTCGACAACGCCCCTATTTTTGAAGAAATCTTGTCGCTACGCCAGGAACTGGCCCACCTACTTGGCTTCGACACCTACGCCGACTACTCGCTCGCGACCAAGATGGCCGACTCACCCGAGCAGGTGCTCGCTTTTCTGAACGACTTGGCGAACCGAGCTGTTCCACAAGCCAAGCAGGAATTTACCGAATTAAGTGATTTTGCTCGGGATGAACTTGGCATTGAGTCGCTAGAGCCTTGGGATGTGGCCTACGTTAGTGAAAAACTGCGTGAAGCACGCCACGCTATTTCGCAAGAACAGCTCCGCCCTTATTTTCCTGCCCCACAGGTGGTCGATGGGTTGTTCCAAGTGGTGGAGCGCCTCTACAGCGTGCGCTTTACAGAAGATAATCAAGTGCCGCGCTATCACGATGACGTGCGTTTCTATTGGATCACCGACAATGACCGGCCCATTGCCGGGTTTTATCTAGATCTATATACCCGAGAAGGCAAGCGTGGCGGTGCCTGGATGGCAGACTGCCGCGTACGCCGCCAGGTGAATAGCGGCTTGCAGCTCCCCGTCGCCTTTCTTACCTGCAATTTCACACCTCCCGTGGGCAACAAACCTGCGCTGCTAACCCACGATGAAGTGACCACGTTGTTCCATGAGTTTGGCCATGGCTTGCACCACATGCTGACGAAGCAAACGATTGCGGACATTTCCGGCATCAACGGGGTTGCCTGGGATGCCGTAGAGCTACCCAGTCAGTTTATGGAAAACTACTGCTGGGAACGCGAAGGCCTCGACCTGATTGCCCGTCATGTGGATAGCGGCGCCCCCCTTCCCGAAGAGCTATTGGCGCGTTTGCAAGCGGCAAAAAACTTCCAGTCGGCGATGGGTATGGCGCGTCAAATTGAGTTTTCCTTATTCGATCTGCGCTTGCACCATGAACTCGAAGCGCCCAGCGCCAGTGATGTCCAGGAATTGCTGAATGAGGTACGCGAGCGCGTTTCGGTAGTACCGACCGTTTCGTTTAACCGTTTCCAAAACAGTTTTGGGCATATTTTCGCAGGCGGCTACGCGGCGGGTTACTACAGCTACAAATGGGCCGAAGTGTTGTCTGCCGATGCCTGGAGTGCCTTTGAAGAAGCCGGTATTTTCGACCCCACTACGGGCCAGCGTTTCCGGCAGGAAGTGCTTGAACAAGGCGGCGCACGCGATGCTGCCGAGTTATTCCACGCCTTCCGTGGCCGCGATCCCAGCGTCGAGCCACTTCTACGCCACAGCGGCATTCGAGCCGCTTAAATCCGTATAGCCTATGCACGCCGACCTCAAGGGTTGGCGTGCCTTTGGAGTAGTATCATGTCGAATGTGAAACGCTTTATTGCGGGCGTGACCTGCCCGCGCTGTGCTGCCATGGATCGCATTCGCGCCTGGGAGCAAAATGGCATCCGCTATCGAGAATGCGTCAGCTGTGATTTTTTCGAGCAGCTACCCATTGAAGATGATGCACCGGCTGAGCTAAGCACTCGCGTCAATCAAGCCCGCCCGACACCCGCCCAAGACGACATCCAGCCTGTGAGGATTATGGACCCCAACCATAAGCCCTCTGACCCATAGCCACTAAAGAGTTATCGCGTCAGATATTGGAGGGGCCACTATATGTGCGGTTTTACGCACACCCAATAGCGGCTAACGTGCGTATCGCCAGACACTTCCATGTATTCCATCTACGACCAACGTTTAATATAAAGTTTATAACCAACTGTTTTTAAAGACAAATAATTGCACTGGCACGACAATCGCTCTAATTTATTGCTCACCGTTAGTAGCGTTGCCTGAACCGCACGTCCACTAACGGATTAACAACTCAATAAACATTAGGGAAATTCGCCATGCGCAATTTTAAACCGACCACACTGGCATTGCTGACGAGCAGTGCGTTACTCGCTACGGGTAGCGTTCACGCCGACCGCGACGACTGGCCAGACAATTTCACTGTCGGCACAGCAAGCCAAGGCGGCACGTACTTTGTTTATGGCTCTGGCTGGGCCAACTTTATCGCTGACGAGTTAGACATCTCAGGCGGTGGCGAAGTCACCGGTGGCCCAACTCAAAACTTGGCACTGGTACATGGCGGCGACATGGCCTTTGGCCTAGCGACCATGGGTCCGGCAGCTGACGCCGTCAATGGCGAAAGCCCTCTCGCGCCTGGCGAAAAAATGGACAACGTCTGCGCCATGTTCCCGATGTACGAAACCCCGTTCTCCATCGCCGCATTGGCCGACAGCGATATCGAATCCATTTCTGATATACCCGACGGCGCACGCATTGGCTTTGGCCCCTCGGCTTCAACCTCTGACACCTATTTCCCAGCGATGCTGGAAGAGCTAGGCGTTGACTTTGACCGTCGTAACGGCGGCTGGTCAGATCTTGGCGGCCAATTGCAGGATGGCCTGCTTGACGTTGTTGCCTTCGCTGCCGGCATCCCGATTCCAGCAGTTAGCCAGCTTGAAGTGCAAACCGACGTGAACATTATCGAGTTCACCGAGGAAGAGCTGGAAATCGTCATGGATAAATTCCCCGTCGCGGAATTCACGATCCCCGCTAGCACCTACGAAACACTGGAAGAAGACGCCCGCGCCGTCTCCATGTGGAACTTCGCAATTGCTGGCTGTGACCTGCCAGAAGACTTTGTTTACGAAGTCACCAAAGCCACCATGGAAAACAATGACCGCATGCAGTCCGTTCACCGCAGCGCTGCTAACAGCATCCCGGAGAACATCAAGCACAACACCGTGCTGCCGTTCCACCCCGGTGCTGCTCGCTGGTACGAAGAGAATGGTCACGAAATTGACGACGATATGATCAACTAAGTCACACTCGTTGCCGGCTGCCCCGCACCAACCCGGTTGGGCGGGGCAGTTTTCGCTAATACCCCTTTGTTTGCTGTGAGGGTGAACTCTAATGAGTCACAAAATCGACCAAGAACCTAACGGCCCCAAAGATGATGCCCCAACGGTTTCATCCGCTTCTGAGATACTCGCCGAAGGTGTCGATGAAGAAATTGTTGAATCCAATCGACGTCTGTTTACCGGCTGGCAGTTTTTCCTATTTGCTGCGTTAGCCATTGGTTATTCAGCCTTTCACCTGATAACGCTGAATGCATTTCCGATGGAAACCTGGTCGTTCAGGATTATCCATATAACGGGAGCGCTGATCCTGGGTTACGGCTTGTTTGCCGGCTCACGCTTTGCTGACACCGATCACGACGGCTCTCCCAAGTGGCTCTCAATCGTTAGCTATGCGCTGCTAGTGCCCGCTGCTTATGCGCTTCTGCAAGTCTTTTTTATGATGCAAACGCTCAACGGCGGTGCAATGCGCATTGAGCCCACCATTGAGACCCTGCACTACGGTTACCCGCTTATTGCCACCACGGCGCTGGCGATTGTGCTTTCCTGGTTTTATCGTCAGGCGCGCCATCGTTTTAACCCGGCCGACCTGGTGTTGATGGTCTGTGCCCTTGCCAGCGCGGGCTATCTATTGCTGGTGTTCAATACACCGCTACGCGCCTCAACTGGCACCTCATTTGCTCCAGCAGGGATTGCATGGGCCGCAATTGCAGGCTCTCTACTCATCCTTGAGCTAACCCGTCGTGTTGCGGGGCTTGCGTTGGTCGCCATCTCAGCTGTATTTCTCACCTATGTATTCATTGGCCCCTATTTACCTGGCTTTCTAGGCTATCCTGGCCTGTCACTACAGCGCTTTTTTAGCCAGGTATATACCGATACCGGTGTACTGGGACCTACCACTGCCGTTTCGTCGACCTACATTATTCTGTTCATTATCTTCGCGGCCTTTTTGCAGGCGTCCAAGGTTGGCGATTACTTCGTTAACTTCGCCTTCGCCGCCGCCGGGCGCGCACGAGGAGGCCCCGCTAAAGTGGCCATTTTCGCTTCCGGGTTGATGGGCATGATCAACGGCACCTCAGCCGGTAACGTCGTATCCACTGGGTCGCTGACTATTCCGCTGATGAAAAAAGTCGGCTACCCCGCACGTAGCGCCGGGGCCATTGAAGCGGCCGCTTCAACGGGTGGGCAAATCATGCCGCCCATTATGGGGGCGGGCGCCTTCATCATGGCAGAAGTCACCGGCATCCCGTATACCGAGATTGCCGTTGCCGCGCTGATCCCGGCCATTCTCTACTTCGCATCGATCTACTTTATGGTGGATTTTGAAGCCGCGCGCAAAGGCATGCGTGGCATGCGCAAGGACGAGATTCCCAAGTTCGCCAAGCTGGTCAAGCATGTCTACCTGTTTGCGCCGATCATCATATTGATTGTCGCCCTGTTTATGGGCTACTCGGTAATCCGCGCAGGCACGCTGGCGACAGCAGCGGCCGCCGTTGTCAGCTGGATCTCGCCCAATAAAATGGGGCTAACCGCGATCCTGAGAGCGTTACAGCTGGCAGGTACCATGTCGATACAGATCATCGCCGTGTGTGCTTGCGCTGGCTTGATCGTCGGCGTTATTTCGCTGACCGGTGTTGGCGCGCGTTTTTCTTCGTTGCTGCTGGGCCTGGCGGGTGTAAGCCAACTGCTGGCACTGTTCTTTGCGATGCTGATCAGTATTTTGCTGGGCATGGGCATGCCGACCACGGCAGCGTATGCCGTTGCTGCCTCGGTGGTCGCGCCTGGTTTGATTGATATTGGCATTGAGCCATTGATTGCCCATTTCTTTATCTTCTACTTTGCAGTTGTTTCATCGATTACCCCTCCGGTTGCCTTGGCCTCCTACGCGGCGGCAGGTATTTCCGGGGACAACCCGATGGGCACGTCGGTGGCCTCGTTCAAGATCGGTCTGGCTGCATTCATTGTGCCATTCATGTTCTTCTACAGCCCGGCCATGTTGATGGAAGGTTCCCCGCTCCAGATTGCCCGCGTCGGGGTAACCGCATTGCTGGGTATCGTGTTGCTTTCAGCCATGGTGCAGAAATGGTTCTTCGGGCCGCTGAACACACTGCAACGCCTGGTGATGCTGGTTGGCGCGCTGTTTATGATTTACGGCGGTATTTATACCGACATCGCTGGCTTGGCGATTGGTGTCATACTGTTTGTTATGCAGCGTAAGCAGCACGGCAAAGCCGACAATACGCCTAGCACTACGTAACCCTCTAACGCAGCAATGCTGCCAACTAAAACGCCCGCTCAATAATCGAGCGGGCGTTTTTTTATTAGGACCATCATGTATCTACATGGGCATTAGCCACTTAGGTTATCGACGATTTTTAACACCGGCGCCGCTTGATTGAGGGTGTAAAAGTGCAATCCCGGCGCGCCACCATCCAGTAACCGCTGACAGAGCCGACTTACGACGTCGGTGCCAAAGGCTGCAATTGCCTCGCTATCATCGCCGTAAGATTCCAGTTGCTTACGAATCCAGCGGGGAATCTCTGCTCCGCAGGCATCAGAAAAGCGTGCCAGCTTGGTGTAATTGGTAATCGGCATAATGCCGGGAATAATCGGCTGATCGACACCCGCGGCGCGCGCTTTTTCAACAAAGTGGAAGTAGGCGTCTGCTGTAAAGAAGTACTGGGTAATCGCCATGTTGGCACCCGCTTTCATCTTGCGGGCAAAGTTTTCCACATCCCTGTCGAGGTTGAGGGCCTGTGGATGAGATTCTGGATACGCGGCGACGGCAATATCAAAATGGTCGCCGGTTTCATCACGAATAAACTCGACAAGTTCGTTGGCGTAGCGCAACTCACCGATGCTTCCCATGCCAGACGGCATATCGCCGCGAAGCGCCACCAAACTGTCAACGCCTTCTTCACGGTACTGGACTAACAGGTCGCGCAACTGGGCTTTTTCACTACCAATACAGGAGAGGTGCGGAGCGGTGGTAATACCGCTCTGGCCTACCTTACGCACAATCTCGCGAGTACGCGCTTGAGTCGATCCACCGGCACCATAGGTGACAGAAAAAAAACGCGGCTTTCGGGCGGCCAGCTCGTCACGCGTGCGGATTAGCTTGTCACGCCCGGCATCGGTGTTGGGCGGAAAGAATTCAAAGCTAATACCTAGCGGATGCTCGTGGCGGCTCATGGGATTTCCTCATAATGCGTCAAAGTGGTGATATTTTGCGTTATTCTCGCTTTTCCACCGCGTTGGGGCCAATGAAAGATTCCACGTTTGGCCTTTAATTCGGCTCATGTTAACTGTCAATGTGATGTATTGAGGGGCATATATGGATTTAGCGCCAAACGCTTTAGTGGGGCCGCTGCTAATGTTGCTGGGGTTTGTTGGGCTGGGGTTTATTGCCGCTCAACGTTTAAAGGTCGACCCGCGCCCCATCGCCACATTGCTGGTCTACCTGATTGCCCCGCTGACGATTTTCCGAGCGTTGATGAACGGGGGGCCGACGGCCGAGTATTTAGTGTTAACGCTTGCGCTATTTATGCTTGTCAGTGTGATGGCACTCATCGTGCGAAGTGCTACCCAACACCGCTTTGGGCCGCAGGAAGGTGCGTTGCTGGCGTTTTCTTCGGGTACCGGAAATACCGGTTACTTTGGCCTTCCGGTCGCGTTAATTCTGCTGCCACCCGAGGGTGTCACGCTCTACCTGTTTTGTATGCTTGGTATCAATCTCTACGAATTCACGGTGGGTTTTTACTTAAGCGCCAGGGGGCATTTCTCGGTACGACAAAGCCTCGTTAAAATAGCAAGGCTACCCCTTGTCTATGCGTTTTTGTCGGCCCTGGTGCTGAGCGCACTCGACATTTCATTGCCCGATTCGCTGATGAGCTCGATGGAGGTTTTCCCCGCTACTTATACCCTTCTGGGCATGATGATTATTGGCATGACCTTAAGCCAAGTAACCGTCTCGGCCTGGGACACGCGGTTTGTCGCAACCTGTGTGGGGTTGCGCTACGGGCTTTGGCCGCTGGTCATGCTCGTCCTGGTAGTTATACTGCAGCATTTAATACCGCTTTCCGTTGAGCTGGGCATGGCACTGTTGTTGCTGGGGGTAGTCCCAATGGCATCCAACGTCGTGGTGGTCGCCATGGAACTTGGGATTCAACCGCAAAAAGGGGCATTGGCAGTCCTCGTTACTACGTTGCTCGCGCCGCTGCTGATTCCCTTTTACCTGGGCATAATGTTGCATCTAACAGGATTGACTTAAAAGCCGTCAACCTCTATTGCCCGAAGCTGTGCCGCCATACGTTGTACCTTTGGATGACTAAAGAACGCGGTCAGTGCTTGCGCGCGAACCGGCCCAACCTCTGGCTGGGCCTGCCACTCTGAACGGGTAACATCAGCCAAGGTAGACCAATCACCCAAGCCGGCATTGCCGCCTGGAGGCATACCCAGCGCCGCCAGCCAATTGGCGTAAGGCGCTGAGCGTGCGGTTTGAAACTGCTGCATCAACGAGGCGGCGCGGGCTTCGCCAATCCCATAAGCTTTCTGTAGCTGGCTTGGCGTAACATTAAGCCAGCCCAGTAAATCAGTGACCACCCCCGCCTCCATTAGCGACTGCCAAGTGCCTTCACCAACGCCTTGCATACCCAGTTGATCACTTAGATAACTCAGGCGCGCCAGCAGTTGGGCATCGCAGCCATCGCGTTGCTCAAAGCAGCTTAATAGATGGTAGCGCTCCGGCGATGGCGCGCTCAGGGCGGCGCGTTCCTGGGTTTGCCATACCACCTCGGTCACCTGGGGAATGGTCAAGCCTGACAGCGTTACCGCGAGCTGGTCTCCCGGCCGGACATCCCACTCCTGCCAGCGCTCAAGAGAGCCAAGCGACACGCGACGGATACGCCGCCCTTCTAACTCTACAGGATATAGCCACACTAATGGGGTTACCTGACCTGTGCGTCCAACCCGAAACTCTACCCCCCGCACCTCTGCCAACGCTTGCTGGGCGGGATATTTCCAAGCGACGGCCCACTCAGGGGGCGATGATGACCAGCGTTGTACGCCGGGACGTTCTGCTTGTTTGATCACCACGCCATCCGTGGCGAAGGGGAGCGCGCCGCTAAACCATTTATCCCGCCAGTAGGCGGCATCACGCCGGTCATCCAACTGATAGGTGTAATCAGCGGTATCAAACCCGAAGGCGCTCAGCTGCGCTAGCCGCTCGGCCATATTCGTCGGCCCATCGGGCCAATCCCAAATAAACAGCCCGATTTGGTCGCGTGTTTGCGATGTCGGCCGTTCTTGAGCCATGGCACCCGCGACAGCACCGCGTGCCCCTGTAGCGGGATTTCGCGATTGGACATGATCGGTTAAGCGCCAATACAGTTCGCCCTGCAACACGCCCGATAATGGTGAAGTCAACGTATTCGGCACGCCAGGCAACCGACGGACACGATCCGTCCAATCCTGGCCACGCTCGCCATCGCCGCGACTAACGGCTTCTACCAATTCACCTTCTTGATAGCGTAACGTGATGGCAACACCGTCTACCTTCGGTTGAATCCACAGATTCTCCCGGCGACTGCTAAAGCGCTGTACCCCGTCGTCATCGGCTTTTTCAAGGCCGGTTTGCGCAAAAGGATGGGCGCGACTCTCGCGTGTAGTGGTGATGCGGGTTAATGGCTGGTGGTTAGACGACTCGCCCAAACATGCCTGCCATTCAGCCAAGCGTGCCACCGCCTGATCGTAGAGCGTATCGTCAATTAGCGACACGCCCTGATCATGATAGGCACGATCCCACACGGCCACCTGAGCAGACAGCGCCTGGCTCTCTCGCGTCAGTCGCTCGGCACTCCAGTCAGGGCATTCTGCTGCCTGAGCGGTTAGCGTCACGACACCCAGCCAAGCCATGAGCATTCCCTGCACATATCGTTTCATCGACACCTCGCCGCCGCTAATCGTTTGTCATGGCGTTAGCCTAGCGCACCGCGCAAAAAAAATGCCCCCGGCATCAGCCAAAGGGGCATTTTCCTACACTATTATCAGCAATAGCTTACAAATTGGCCGCCTGACGCAGCGCATCGGCTTTGTCGGTGCTCTCCCAAGGGAAGGCTGTAAAGGTCTCTTTGCGGGTTTCACCTTTGTCGTCTTTCCAGGTATAGCTATGCTCAAACGGGGCTCTACCGAAGTGGCCGTAGGCAGCGGTCAGTTGATACATCGGGTGTAGCAGATCAAGCATCTTGGTGATGGCGTAAGGCCGCAGGTCAAAATGCTCGCGTACCAAGTCGACAATCTGTGCATCACTCACCTTACCAGTGCCAAAGGTATCGATAGACACAGACGTCGGTTCAGCTACGCCAATCGCATAGGAGATCTGAATCTCACACTTGTCGGCTAGACCCGCCGCTACGATATTTTTGGCCACATAGCGACCGGCATAAGCCGCACTGCGGTCGACCTTGGAAGGGTCTTTGCCCGAGAATGCGCCGCCGCCGTGGCGCGCCATACCGCCGTAGGTATCGACGATAATTTTACGCCCGGTCAGCCCACAGTCGCCCACTGGTCCGCCTATCACAAACTTGCCGGTCGGATTAATGTGGTACTGGGTCTTGTCATCGAGCCACTCGCCGGGAATTACCTGCTCAATGATTTCACGCTTAACCATTTTACGCAGGTCTTCCTGGTCAATGTCCGGATCGTGCTGGGTGGAGAGCACCACTGCATCGACACCACACGGCTGGCCTTGGGCGTTATAGCGGAACGTCACCTGACTTTTAGCATCCGGGCGCAGCCACGGCAGCAAGCCGTTTTTGCGCAGCTCCGCTTGGCGTTCGACCAAACGATGCGAGTAGTGGATCGGCGCCGGCATGAACGAATCAGTTTCGTTGGTGGCGTAGCCAAACATCAGGCCTTGGTCGCCCGCGCCCTGGTCTTCAGGCTTGCTGCGGTCAACACCTTGGGCAATATCGACGCTCTGTTTGCCGATCAGGTTAACCACGCCACAGGTGGCACCGTCAAAGCCGACATCGGATGAGGTATAGCCAATCTCGGTGATCACATCACGCACCAAGGTTTCAAGATCCACCCAGGCATTCGTGCTAATTTCACCGGCAATGATCGCGACACCGGTCTTCACCATGGTTTCACAGGCAACACGCGCCTGCTTATCCCGGGCGATAATAGCGTCTAGCACTGCATCGGAGATCTGGTCGGCAATCTTATCGGGATGCCCTTCAGAGACGGACTCGGAGGTAAACAGGGAATATTCGCTCATCGCGCACTCGACCCTCTGTATGACAGCTGCATCGTGACCGCAGCATCAGCAGGAAATCATGGCAGGAAGTCCCCTGCCCATATAAAGAAGCGACACTGCGCTTCGGGAGGCAAAGTCTACACGCTGTTGGGAGTTCTTCCCAGAACGAGCCCACCAGAATTTGCCGCCGCCGGGGAAGTCAGCGACAATAGCGCCTTCATTATTTACGTTTTCAGGCGAGGAGCACCCCATGCCGTCCCGTTTTGAGCTGGCCAATGCCATTCGCGCCCTTTCCATGGATGCTGTTCAGAAGGCCAAATCAGGCCATCCTGGCGCCCCCATGGGGATGGCGGATATTGCCGAGGTGCTATGGAATGATCACCTCAAGCACAACCCCGACGACCCCAAATGGGCCGATCGCGATCGGTTCGTGCTGTCGAATGGGCACGGCTCCATGCTGCTCTACTCGCTGCTGCACCTGACCGGCTATGAACTCAGCCTGGAACAGTTGCAAAATTTTCGCCAGTTGCACTCGCCCACCGCCGGCCACCCAGAATATGGCTATGCGCCGGGCATTGAAACCACCACGGGCCCGCTGGGCCAGGGGTTCGCTAACGCCGTGGGGTTCGCGATCGCTGAGAGAACCTTGGCGGCCCAGTTTAACCGTCCCGGCCATACCATCGTGGATCACCATACGTGGTGTTTCCTGGGGGATGGCTGTTTGATGGAGGGCATCTCCCACGAAGCGGCGTCACTCGCGGGTACCCAACAGCTGGGCAAGTTGATCGCGCTGTACGATGACAACGGCATCTCTATCGATGGCGAAGTGGAAGGCTGGTTTACTGACGACACCGCCAAGCGCTTCGAAGCCTATGGCTGGCACGTAGTGCCAAAGGTTGATGGCCATAACCCCGAAGAGGTTCAGGCCGCCATTGAGCTGGCCAAGAGCCACGCTGATAAGCCGAGTTTACTTATCTGTAAGACCGTGATTGGGTTTGGCGCACCCAACAAGCAAGGCAAAGAGGAAGCGCACGGGGCGCCGCTGGGTGAGGACGAAGTGGCCGCCGCACGTAAGCAGCTTGACTGGCCCCACGCGCCGTTCCACGTACCTGAGCCGATTTATTCTGCCTGGGACGCCCGCAAGGCCGGCAATGCCCGCCAGCAGGAGTGGGAAGCCCGCTTTGCCCGCTATGCTGACGCCTTCCCCGCCGAGGCACGCGAATTCACTCGCCGCATGAAGGCGCAGTTACCTGCCGAACTACCCACCGAAGCCTTAATTGAACAGGCCCAAGAGAAAGGCGATAGCATTGCGTCGCGCAAGGCCTCGTTTGAGGTGCTGAATGTGATTGGTCCGCAAATGCCTGAACTGTTGGGGGGTAGTGCCGACCTGGCCCCGTCGAACCTGACGTTCTGGAAAGGCGCCAAAGCCATTACGCCCGAAGACGCCGATGGCAACTACCTGCACTACGGCGTACGCGAGTTTGGCATGGGGGCGATCATGAACGGCATCGGCCTGCACGGTGGGTTTGTGCCTTACGGGGCCACCTTCCTGATTTTCATGGAGTACATGCGTAATGCTGTACGCATGGCATCGCTGATGGGGCAACAGGCGATTTACGTCTTCACCCATGATTCCATCGGCCTTGGTGAGGATGGCCCGACCCACCAACCGATCGAGCAACTCACCAGCCTGCGCACCACGCCTAATCTGAATACATGGCGACCCTGCGATGCGGTGGAAACGGCCGCGTCCTGGGATGCGGCGATCAAACGTCATTCCGGCCCCACGGCGTTGGTACTTTCGCGCCAGACGCTGCCGCACCAGCCGCGTACCAAAACGCAGTTGGCGGCGATTCAGTGCGGCGGCTACGTACTCAAGGATAGTGAGGCAACGCCCGAGCTGATCCTGATTGCCACTGGCTCAGAAGTCTCGCTGGCGATGGATGCCGCGGCCGAGCTCGAACAGCAAGGCAAAGCCGTCCGCGTGGTCTCTATGCCATCGGCCTACCGCTTTAATGGGCAAGATGCGGCGTATCGCGAAAGCGTGTTGCCAAGCACTGTCACCAAGCGTATCGCCATTGAAGCAGGCCATGCCGACTACTGGTACAAATACGTGGGGCTTGAGGGCCGCGTGATCGGCATGACGACGTTTGGCGAGTCAGCCCCGGCGGGCGACCTGTTCAAGCATTTTGGGTTTACCGTCGAGAACGTCGTCAAACAGGCTAATGAGCTACTCGGATAACCGGCTCGCCAGCCGACGAGGTATGCCATGCCCGCGTTGAACGGCTTGCTATGGCTGATTAGCTACTGGCTGCTTGGAGAAGTGGTGATCCACTTCTCCGGCTTGCCTATCTCTTCCGGTGTGGTCGGCATGCTGCTGCTTTGTACCACACTGGCAGTATTAGGCCGCGTGCCATCAAGCGTTGCCGCTGCTGCCCAACCGCTTATTGCCCTGCTCGCTATGCTTATCATGCCAGGCGTTGTGGGCGTCTTCTTTATTCTCGATGAACTGGCTGGCCAGTGGCTCGCCATTATTGTGGCATTGTTACTCGGGACGCTGCTTAGTGTGATCACAACGCTCTGGCTACTGAAACGGCTTATGGGGCATCATGCCCACTGAGATTTTGGCATTGCTCACAGAAACGCCATTGTTTGCCGTGGGGCTAACACTGACGGCGTACTTGTTGGGTAGTGCACTCTTTAATCGCCTCAATCAGCCTGCCTGGCTGCCCGCGATCCTGGTCGCTTCGCTGCTACTCGCCGCGATGCTTGCGGTCCTTGGGCTGCCTTATGCGACCTACCAGGAAGGCGCCGGCTGGCTGACGGTGCTACTGGGTCCTGCGACGGTTGCGCTGGGCATGCCTCTCTATCAGCAACTGCCACGTATTCGTGCTCTCTGGCGTCCGTTAGCGGTCTGCTTACCTATCGCTGCGGCGCTCGCCGCCTGTTATGCCCTGGGTATTGCCTGGCTGATGGGTAGCCCCGGGCAGATACTCGCCTCTATTGCCGCCAAATCGGTCACAGCCCCCATTGCCATAGGGATTACGGAACAGCTGGATGGCAGCGTGGCACTGTTAATGGGGGCGCTGCTGGTCACGGGGGTCGTCACCATTCCATTTGTCAGTCTCTCCGCAAGAATTTTAAGCATTGATGATGAACGCATCATCGGTTTTGCACTCGGCCTGAATGGACACGCTATCGGCACCGTGCGGGCATTTGAGCTAAGCCCCACCGCTGGCGCATTTGCCTCGCTGGGCATGAGTCTGACCGGCATTTTTACCGCGCTACTGTTGCCGCTGGCGTGGCGGCTGATAGGCGTGGGCAACTGATAAGCATCGTCAGCTGAAATACGCTATCATCGCGCCTACTTTCGCGCCCACTGTGGCCCCTGCTTCACTTTTAAGAGCCGCTTCGCAACATGGCTAACTCCACCAGGTATCGCATCGCTATTAATGGGTACGGGCGCATTGGCCAATGCGTACTGCGGGCACTTGTTGAACGCGACCACCCAGAGATTGAGGTCGTGGCGATTAACGAGCTTTCTGATCTGGCGACCATTACTTACCTCACCCGCTACGACACCACCCACGGCCGTTTCCCAGGTGCAGTAGATAACGACGGGGAAGCATTGCTCGTTAATGGTCAGCGCATTCAAGTCCTCTGCGAACAGGCCCCTGAGGCGCTTCCCTGGGCAGCGCTGGATATTGATTTGGTGCTGGAGTGCTCTGGCAGCTTTAAAGGCCGTGCCACCGCCGAGCAGCATTTAGCGGCTGGCGCCAAACGGCTGCTATTTTCTCAGCCAGCTGAAAATGATGTAGATGCCACCATTGTGTGGGGAATCAATGACGATGAGCTAACGCTCTCACATCGTATTCTTTCGGCCGCGTCATGTACCACTAACTGCTTGGTGCCACTGCTGACCGTATTGGATAAAGCACTGGGACTCGAGCACGGCGTGACGACGACCATCCACTCTGCCATGAATGACCAGCCGGTGATCGACGCTTATCATCAAACCGACCTGCGCCTGACGCGCTCGGCAATGCAATCTATTGTGCCAGTAGATACTGGCTTAGCATTGGGCATAAGCCGCTTAATGCCAGCCTTGGCGGGGCGTTTTGAATGTCTCCACGTGCGCGTGCCCACGATTAACGTATCCGCGATGGATGCTGCCCTAACCGTGCGCCAAGATACCGATGCCGAGCAGGTGAATGCGTTGTTGCGAGACGCCAGTCAACAGCGTTTGGCCGGCGTATTAGGCTATACCGAAGCACCCATGGCCTCGATTGATTTTAATCACGACCCACGCTCTGGCATCCTAGACGCCACACAAACACGGGTGGCGGGCAAACGCCTAGTCAAATTGCTGTGCTGGTTTGATAACGAGTGGGGATTTGCCAATCGCATGCTAGATATCACTCAGCGACTGGCGACTTTAACGGCCCATAACGCCCACTAGCCAATACTGTATCGCACCACGATTTTTCATTCGCTTGAACATGAGGAACCGCTCACATGAACGTGCAAAAAATGACCGATCTGCCTCTTGAAGGGCAGCGAGTACTGATTCGCGAAGACCTCAACGTGCCGATTAAAAATGGGCATGTGTCCAGCGATGCACGTTTGCGGGCAGCACTCCCCACCATTCGAGCAGCCGCTAAGGCTGGCGCAAAAGTGTTGTTAATGAGCCACCTGGGACGCCCAACGGAAGGCGAGCCCGCCGACGAATTTTCACTGGCTCCGGTTGCCGCGCACTTGAGCGAGCTGTTAGGCCACCCCGTCAAGCTGGTGACCAACTATCTTGAGAACGCACCTACGATGGCAAACGGCGATGTTGTACTGCTTGAAAACGTGCGCTTCAACACCGGGGAGAAGAAAGACGACGAACAGCTCGCTAAGCAGTACGCCGCCCTGTGTGATATTTTCGTGATGGATGCTTTCGGTACTGCACACCGCGCCCAAGCGTCTACCCATGGCGTCGCGCGTTTTGCACCGAAAGCCTGTGCGGGCCCGCTGCTTGCCCAGGAACTGGACGCGTTGGAAAAGGCGCTAGCCCATCCTGCGCGCCCCATGGCGGCGATTGTCGGTGGCTCGAAAGTCTCGACCAAGTTGGACGTACTGACCGCCCTCTCCGAAAAATGCGACCAGTTGATTGTCGGCGGTGGGATCGCCAACACCTTTATTGCCGCCGCAGGCTATAATGTTGGCAAATCGCTCCATGAAGCGGATTTAATCGGCCAAGCGAAAGCTCTGATGGAAAAAGTCGCCATTCCCCTGCCCACCGATGTCGTGGTAGCCACTGAGTTTTCAGAATCCGCCGATGCGGTGGTCAAACCGGTGGACCAGGTGGAAGACAACGAAATGATCTTGGATATCGGCCCGGATACCGCAGCGCATTTAGCCAGCCTGTTGAAAGATGCAGGCACGATTCTTTGGAATGGCCCGGTCGGCGTTTTTGAAATTGACCAGTTTGGCAAAGGTACCGAGGTGATTGCCCACGCCATTGCCAACAGCAGCGCTTTCTCCATTGCCGGCGGCGGTGATACGTTGGCGGCGATTGATAAATACGCCATTGCTGATCGTGTTTCGTACATATCAACCGGCGGAGGTGCCTTTCTAGAATACGTAGAAGGCAAGCAACTGCCTGCTGTTACCGCACTCGAAGCGGCCGCCCAACGCAGTTAATTGTTAGCGTTTTGAACAGACGCTCACTGCACTCATTTACACTGACAATTCAGTCTTAACCACATAGATAGGTGATCCCATGGCTTTGATCAGCATGCGCCAAATGCTCGACCACGCGGCCGAATACGGCTACGGCATACCGGCTTTCAATGTTAATAACCTTGAGCAAATGCGCGCCATTATGGAAGCCGCTGATGCCACCGACTCGCCAGTCATCGTGCAAGCCTCCGCTGGCGCACGCAAATATGCCGGTGCGCCCTTTCTGCGCCACTTGATTCTGGCTGCTGTTGAAGAGTTTCCGCATATCCCTGTGGTCATGCACCAAGATCACGGTACCAGCCCGGCCGTGTGCCAGCGCTCCATCCAACTCGGCTTCTCCTCGGTGATGATGGACGGCTCTCTTGGAGAAGATGGCAAAACGCCGGCGGATTATGCCTACAACGTTGATGTTACCCGTCGCGCGGTGGAAATGGCCCACGCCTGTGGCGTTTCTGTTGAAGGCGAGCTCGGTTGCCTCGGCAGCCTGGAAACGGGCATGGCCGGTGAGGAAGACGGCATCGGTGCGGAGGGCAAACTTGGCATGGAGCAACTGCTTACCGACCCTGAAGAAGCGGCTGAGTTTGTCAAAGCCACCCACGTGGATGCGCTCGCCATCGCCATTGGCACCAGCCACGGGGCGTATAAATTCAGCAAGCCGCCCACTGGCGATACACTTTCAATCCAACGGATTAAAGAAATTCACGCACGCATCCCCGACACTCATTTGGTGATGCATGGCTCCTCTTCCGTGCCCCAGGAATGGCTGGATGTCATTAACCAATACGGCGGACAGATTCCCGAAACCTACGGGGTACCTGTCGAAGAGATCGTGGAAGGTATTAAGCATGGCGTTCGCAAGGTCAATGTTGATACTGACTTGCGCTTAGCCTCTACAGGGGCAGTACGCCGCTTTTTGGCTGAGAATCCGTCTGAATTCGACCCACGTAAATTCCTCAAAGAGACGGTATCTGCCATGCGTGATTTGTGTATTGCGCGTTATGAGGCCTTTGGCACGGCAGGTAATGCCAGCAAGATCAAACCGATCAGCCTAGAAGCCATGTTCCAGCGCTACGAACGTGGCGAGCTTGCGCCTAAAGTGAAATAAACCTCAAACAAATATCGATATTAGATATATAAATCGCAAAAAAGACGGCCACTCGGCCGTCTTTTTTATTGCTTAATCTTCATCATCGGTACTTTTTTCGCTTTCGCCTTCTTCAATTGCATCTTCTGCACTGCCTGTACCACCCGTACCACCCTCAGTGTCTTCCTCCTCCTCTTCTTCCTCTTGCTTTTCCTCACCATTGCTGTCGGATTCAGAGGTGTCGCTGCTGCGGTTTTCCTCATCCCGCTTCACTGAACCTGCTTTAATACCATACTCTTCCTCAAGCGCTTCATCGTCGAGAGGCTCGTGCTCATCAGCACTTGCCACTCCTGCGGCTGACAGCAGCGCCATAGCAAATACGAATGGCATGATCCAAGGGGTTAATCGCATCGTCAGGGTCTCCTTATTATGGTAGTTACAGCTTAGCACGTCATCGCAAATCTAATTGAAGAGGCAATCAACGAAGCTCAATCAACGGCCCAAACCGTCATAGGGGTTATGTGTTTTGATCAATCTGAAGCTGCCCAACGTAGCAGGCAAGCAAAAAATTACAGAACACTGTTCACAAAAGCGCTACAATCTCTTTCAATAGCCTGATGATTTGTTCGTTCTGTTATTGCAGTTGCTAAGTCACTGCTAGGAAATTCCATGCCGCTCCCTCTGTTATTATTTGATTGCGATGGCACTTTGGTCGATAGCGAACCCCTACTTGCCGAAGAAATGTCGACGGGACTTAATAGCGTAGGGCTACCCTTCGTGCCATCTGATTATTTGGGTGAATTTCGGGGCTCACGCTTTCGCAATATCGTGGCTCAGCTACAGGCGCGCCATGGCGACGTCAGCAACGAGCAATTGAACAGCATGGAAACCACCATGCGCGCTAACCTTGCTAAGCGATTAGCACAGGAACTCACTACCATTCCCGGTGCCAAAGAAGCCCTTCAGCAACTATCCGCTTACCCCAGTGCTGTGGTGTCCAACGGTCCTGAAGAGAAAATTCGTACCGCACTTAAGGCAACGGGGCTCGACAGCTATTTCGCAGAGCGACTTTTTAGTGGCTATACCGCTCATTGTTGGAAACCGGAGCCCTGTTTGCACCTCCATGCTGCGAGTATCATGGGATATAGTGCTGCCCACTGTATTGCTATCGATGATGCGCTGGTAGGCGTACGCGCTGCCCTTGAAGCGGGAATGAAGGTGATTCATTTAAATCGTTTTCCAGATGCGGAGACCACGCCGGAGAACGCCATTATGATTAGCAATATGTTCCAGCTACCTGCCGTAATCAGGCAGTTAAGCCAGGAAGTGAGTCCGGCGGCCGAGCCTTATTACTCTGAAGGGAAATAATGCGATGTCTTCATTACGCGACCAGCTTGGTGGACTGGTATATTCCACCGAAAAGGGCAATACCTGCCCAGCTTGCCGTGAACCTTTGGAATTTTGCCGCTGTGACGCCGATAGTGAACAAGCGCGTATTGCCGCGCTGGACGGCGTCGTCCGTATTCGACGTGAAACCAGTGGTCGTAAAGGGAAAGGTGTAACCACGGTCAGCGGCATTCCCCTGGCAACAGCGGACCTTAAAACTCTCGCCAAAGATCTAAAAAAACGCTGCGGCACAGGTGGCGCAGTTAAAGACGGCATCATTGAAATTCAAGGTGATCACCGTGATAGCCTAAAACAGGAATTAACCGCACGCGGCTATCAAGTCAAATTGGCTGGTGGCTAATCCATACGTCTCAGGACCGTTATTGTGCAGTCACGCCGCACTAGGGCATTGAAATGATCTGGCTAGAATATTTGCTCCCGCTGATTTTTCTCTTTCCCATGGCGGCAATGGGCGGCATCGTTCTAGCACTACGTAGCCTTCACGATGCCCGCGTTCAATCCCCCTTCGATACGCCGCTGCGCGAGCCAGGACGGGCATTGCGCCATCGACTGGATCAAGCATTCTCAAGCTTATTTCTGAATGGCGCATTAGGCCCATTGATTAGCCTCGCTCCACTCGTCTATGGCATGGGACGAATGCTGTTTGTTGATAAGCAAGACTGGGTTGAATGGGCTCTATATGGTTTGCTTAGCACGCTGTTAGTATTAGCTTTTTCGCTACTGTTGGTGCGTGACTACCAACGCATTCGGCGATTGAAGCTGGGCTTAGCCTGCGAGCTCGCCGTTGGCCAAGAGCTTGAACGGCTTATCCGTCCCGATGCCCATCCTTATTATGTGTTTCACGACGTGCCAACGGATAGTTTTACAATTGACCATGTAGTAGTCACACCTCATGGTGTTTTCGTGGTCGAAACCCGTGCACGCACCGTTCCCATCAGCAGTGATGGACGTGAACTTAATACCGTTGCAGTCGAACGTGAGCGGCTTCGCTTCCCCTATTGGCAAGAGCGCCGTCCACTGCATAAAACGCGGCAAGGGGTTAATTGGCTTAGTCAATGGCTAGAACAGCGCTGTGGAGTCCCGGTGCCTGTTCAAGGTGTGTTGGTGTTACCTGGCTGGGATATCAACAACGATGAAGCAGCGCCTGACATCCTGGTAGCGAGGGGGGATGTATTGTCGAAGCAGCTAACCGAACTGACACCTGGCAAGCTCAGCGACCCCATTCACGATAAAATCATCAACACTTTGTTAGAACGCGCCAAGCTCATGGAATTAAAGCACCTTCGTCAGCCGTCTGTTTAACAATGCCTAATCGCCTCGCAAACGTCCCCCCATTTCTTGGGCGAGATCAACGGCGTAATGGTCAGTCATACCGCCGATAAAGTCGAGCATGCGACGGTAGCTCTCGTAAAGCGGCCAAGAGGCCAGCGGTGTATTCTCACCGATGAGGGCAAGTACCCGCTGATGTTTGAAAGAGCTATGGCCAGTATGATGCAGCTCATGCGCCGCGCCAATAAAAGCTTCAAGCAAAATACCTAACGTCGTATAAGCTCCGATTTCCAGCTTGGCTTTACGTTCATTTTGAAAAATCCGCTCGCGGGCTAACTGTTTTGCGGCTCTCACTCCCCAGCCTAAATCCGGGTGGCATAGCTCGAGTAAATCATCGCTGAGCGTTCCATTTAGCAGTGCCTCTTCATGCTGCACAAACACTGCCCCTACATCGTTGACCGCACGCTCCATCGCCGCGCCGCGCAACAATGCAATTCGACGACGCTGTGACACGTTACGGGCTTGCATATCAGCGTACTCAGGCGGAAATTCACCGGCGATCTGGCGTAGCACCTCAACCACTTCTTCATAGCGAAGAATCCCCATCTCCAAACCATCTTCCAGGTCCAGCAATGCGTAACAAATATCATCTGCTGCTTCGACGAGCCAAGCTAACGGATGACGACACCAGCGCTGCTCGCCCTGGGGTAGCAGGCCCACTGCTTCAGCTACCTCTTTCAACAGCACCTGTTCGGACTGATAAGCCCCAAACTTACCTGCCCGACCGCTATAGCGTACTGTCCAGGGGTATTTTAGCAGCGTGCCCAGCGTGGCCGCAGAGAGCCTCATACCACCATTGAATTGGTTATATTCAATTTGGGTAATCACTCGAAAGCCCTGAGCATTACCTTCGTAGGTCAGTAGATCTTCACGTTCAGCGTCGGATAGACCATCTAATAGCCCGCTTCCTTGTGCTCGATGGAACCAGTCACGAATGGCGTACTCACCGGCATGTCCAAAAGGCGGGTTACCGATATCATGCCCCAAGCATGCCGTTTGAACGATCACCCCTAGGTCAGCCGGTGTGATCCACTGTGGCAATCGGTCACGCAATAACTCGCCTACAATCATGCCTAACGAGCGCCCCACACAGCCGACTTCCAGCGAGTGGGTTAATCGCGTATGAATATGGTCGTTTTCGGTCAGCGGGTGTACTTGAGTCTTGCGACCGAGACGTCTGAAAGAGCCTGAAAAAACGATGCGATCGTGATCTTTGTGAAAAGGGCTACGCCCTATCTCGCGAGTGCTTGACGAGCGTTGATCGTGGAGACGTTTAGGGGAAAGTAACTGTTCCCAGCGCATATGAGTCATGACGTTCCTCCTTGAGAGCCGCATTTTGACACAAAAGTCAGCCAGATAGACAAACAAAACTCCGCCGAGCTGGGCTTAAAACAAAGCATAAAAAAATCCCCCAAGGCATTAGCCCTGGGGGATTTTTGGTATAGGTGCCTGACAATGACCTACTCTCGCATGGGGAGACCCCACACTACCATCGGCGCGAAGCGGTTTCACTGCTGAGTTCGGCATGGGATCAGGTGGTTCACGCTTGCTATGGTCGTCAGGCGTAACTTTAAATGTCTATCATGCTGTACGGTGTTTTGTGGCGTCTCTCTTACCAAGCCCTGTGTCGTAAACACTTCGCTCAGTGTGCGTATCCGGTTTTCTCGTTATCATCACGACCAGACCCCTTGGGTGTTATAGGGTCAAGCCTCACGGGCCATTAGTACACGTTAGCTCAACACCTTGCAGCGCTTCCACACCGTGCCTATCAACCAGCTGGTCTCGCTGGGCCCTTCAGGAGGCTCTAGGCCTCAGGGATGTCTCATCTTGAAGGGGGCTTCCCGCTTAGATGCTTTCAGCGGTTATCCCGTCCGCACATAGCTACCCGGCAATGCCACTGGCGTGACAACCGGAACACCAGAGGTGCGTCCACTCCGGTCCTCTCGTACTAGGAGCAGCCCTTCTCAAACATCCAACGCCCACGGCAGATAGGGACCGAACTGTCTCACGACGTTCTAAACCCAGCTCGCGTACCACTTTAAATGGCGAACAGCCATACCCTTGGGACCGACTTCAGCCCCAGGATGTGATGAGCCGACATCGAGGTGCCAAACACCGCCGTCGATGTGAACTCTTGGGCGGTATCAGCCTGTTATCCCCGGAGTACCTTTTATCCGTTGAGCGATGGCCCTTCCATACAGAACCACCGGATCACTAGAACCTGCTTTCGCACCTGCTCGACGTGTCTGTCTCGCAGTCAAGCACCCTTATGCTCTTGCACTCATTGCACGATGTCCGACCGTGCTGAGGGTACCTTCGTGCTCCTCCGTTACGCTTTGGGAGGAGACCGCCCCAGTCAAACTACCCACCACACACTGTCCTCGATCCGGATAACGGACCTGAGTGAGAACGCCAATGATGCCAGGCTGGTATTTCAAGGTTGGCTCCACCCGAACTGGCGTCCGAGTTTCAAAGCCTCCCAGCTATCCTACACAGGCAACATCAGCGTCCAGTGTGAAGCTATAGTAAAGGTTCACGGGGTCTTTCCGTCTAGCCGCGGGTACACCGCATCTTCACGGCGATTTCAATTTCACTGAGTCTCGGGTGGAGACAGCGTGGCCATCATTACGCCATTCGTGCAGGTCGGAACTTACCCGACAAGGAATTTCGCTACCTTAGGACCGTTATAGTTACGGCCGCCGTTTACCGGGGCTTCAATCAAGAGCTTCGGACGAATCCTAACACCATCATTTAACCTTCCGGCACCGGGCAGGCGTCACACCCTATACGTCCGCTTGCGCGTTAGCAGAGTGCTGTGTTTTTAATAAACAGTTGCAGCCACCTGGTATCTTCGACCGGTTCTCGCTTAAGCCGCAAGGGCTCTCACAATACGCCGGCGTGCCTTCTCCCGAAGTTACGGCACCATTTTGCCTAGTTCCTTCACCCGAGTTCTCTCAAGCGCCTTGGGATTCTCACCCTGACCACCTGTGTCGGTTTGGGGTACGGTCGCACATGATCTGAAGCTTAGAGGCTTTTCCTGGAAGCGTGGCATCGATGACTTCAACACCGTGGTGTCTTCGTCTCGTCTCTCGGCCTTAAGGGTCCGGATTTACCTAAACCCTCAGCCTACGGACTTTCACCAGGACTACCAACGCCTGGCTCATCTAGCCTTCTTCGTCCCCCCATCGCAACCATGTCCGGTACGGGAATATTGACCCGTTTCCCATCGACTACGCCTTTCGGCCTCGCCTTAGGGGCCGACTCACTCTGCTCCGATTAGCGTCGAACAGAAACCCTTGGTCTTCCGGCGAGGGAGTTTTTCACTCCCTTTATCGTTACTCATGTCAGCATTCGCACTCGTGATACCTCCAGCAGACTTCTCAATCCACCTTCATCGGCGTACACGACGCTCCTCTACCGCGCATTCCTAAGAACGCACCCGTAGCTTCGGTACCTGGTTTAGCCCCGTTACATCTTCCGCGCAGGCCGACTCGACTAGTGAGCTATTACGCTTTCTTTAAAGGATGGCTGCTTCTAAGCCAACCTCCTAGCTGTCTGAGCCTTCCCACATCGTTTCCCACTTAACCAGGATTTCGGGACCTTAGCTGACGGTCTGGGTTGTTTCCCTTTTCACAACGGACGTTAGCACCCGCTGTGTGTCTCCCACGCTCGCACTCACCGGTATTCGGAGTTTGCCTCGGGTTGGTAAGTCGGGATGACCCCCTAGCCGAAACAGTGCTCTACCCCCGGCGGTGATACGTGAGGCGCTACCTAAATAGCTTTCGAGGAGAACCAGCTATCTCCGAGCTTGATTAGCCTTTCACTCCGATCCACAAGTCATCCAAATCTTTTTCAACAGATCCTGGTTCGGGCCTCCAATTGATGTTACTCAATCTTCACCCTGCTCATGGATAGATCGCTCGGTTTCGGGTCTATATCCAGCGACTGCGTCGCCCAGTTAAGACTCGGTTTCCCTACGGCTCCCCTATACGGTTAACCTCGCCACTGAATATAAGTCGCTGACCCATTATACAAAAGGTACGCAGTCACCCCATCACTAAGCCACCTCTGCTTGTTTGGGTGGGTTGAACGTTGCAAGCAACGTTAACCGTCAAGCGGGGGCTGATGGTGTTCCACATCACGAAGAAGCTTAGTGATGGGGCTCCTACTGCTTGTACGCACACGGTTTCAGGATCTATTTCACTCCCCTCTCCGGGGTTCTTTTCGCCTTTCCCTCACGGTACTGGTTCACTATCGGTCAGCCAGGAGTATTTAGCCTTGGAGGATGGTCCCCCCGTCTTCAGTCAAGGTTTCTCGTGCCCCGACCTACTCGATTTCACATGATCAGACTTTCGACTACGGGGCTATCACCCGCTACGGCCGCGCTTCCCAACGCATTCGCCTAATCAGTCACATGCTTAAGGGCTGGTCCCCGTTCGCTCGCCGCTACTGGGGGAATCTCGGTTGATTTCTTTTCCTCAGGGTACTTAGATGTTTCAGTTCCCCTGGTTCGCCTCCTGGCCCTATAGATTCAGGACAGGATACCGATCTTGTGATCGGTGGGTTTCCCCATTCAGAGATGCCCGGGTCACAGGTTGTTTGCCACCTCGCCGAGCCTTATCGCAGGCTTCCACGTCTTTCATCGCCTCTGGCTGCCTAGGCATCCACCGTGTGCGCTTCATTGCTTGACCCTATAACCCGAAGGAGTCTGGTATCTCGCAATGATAACGATTGCCGGATACGCTTGAGACGTATCACAAAACAATTACGTAGGAACGTGTTCAACACACGTTCCTGTCAGCATGATATACATTGTTAAAGAGCGGTTAGAGCTAGAAGCCCTAAGCTGGAAGCTTGAAGAGAAAACTTTCTCCCAAGCACCTAGCTTAAAACTTCGTCAAGACGGTTTTGATGTCGTTCAAGTTGGGCTTTTTCTTCAAGCTTCTAACGTCAAGCTTGATTGGTGGAGCCAAGCGGGATCGAACCGCTGACCTCCTGCGTGCAAGGCAGGCGCTCTCCCAGCTGAGCTATGGCCCCATTAACACACAATTTTTCCGGGAAATTTTATTCAGAACAAGGCATTTTATGGCGACGCATAGCCTGCTATGCGAGTCATAAAATAACGCAGTGCTGGATAAAATTTGGTGGGTCTGGGCAGACTTGAACTGCCGACCTCACCCTTATCAGGGGTGCGCTCTAACCAACTGAGCTACAGACCCGGCTATTCAGCCATTACAGATATTGGGAACCTGTAGCAGCTAAATTAACTACCGTTTGCTCTATCACTTGATCAGGTAATTCATTGTGAGCGCTTACCGCGAGCATGATGCATCGTTTAAGGAGGTGATCCAGCCGCAGGTTCCCCTACGGCTACCTTGTTACGACTTCACCCCAGTCATGAACCACACCGTGGTGATCGCCCTCCAAAGTTAGGCTAACCACTTCTGGTGCAGTCCACTCCCATGGTGTGACGGGCGGTGTGTACAAGGCCCGGGAACGTATTCACCGTGACATTCTGATTCACGATTACTAGCGATTCCGACTTCACGGAGTCGAGTTGCAGACTCCGATCCGGACTGAGACCGGCTTTAAGGGATTCGCTGACTCTCGCGAGCTCGCAGCCCTTTGTACCGGCCATTGTAGCACGTGTGTAGCCCTACCCGTAAGGGCCATGATGACTTGACGTCGTCCCCACCTTCCTCCGGTTTGTCACCGGCAGTCTCCTTAGAGTTCCCGGCATTACCCGCTGGCAAATAAGGACAAGGGTTGCGCTCGTTACGGGACTTAACCCAACATTTCACAACACGAGCTGACGACAGCCATGCAGCACCTGTCTCTGCGCTCCCGAAGGCACCAAGGTATCTCTACCAAGTTCGCAGGATGTCAAGGGTAGGTAAGGTTCTTCGCGTTGCATCGAATTAAACCACATGCTCCACCGCTTGTGCGGGCCCCCGTCAATTCATTTGAGTTTTAACCTTGCGGCCGTACTCCCCAGGCGGTCGACTTATCGCGTTAACTTCGCCACAAAGTGCGCTAGGCACCCAACGGCTGGTCGACATCGTTTACGGCGTGGACTACCAGGGTATCTAATCCTGTTTGCTACCCACGCTTTCGCACCTCAGTGTCAGTGTCAGTCCAGAAGGCCGCCTTCGCCACTGGTATTCCTCCCGATCTCTACGCATTTCACCGCTACACCGGGAATTCTACCTTCCTCTCCTGCACTCTAGCCTGATAGTTCCGGATGCCGTTCCCAGGTTGAGCCCGGGGCTTTCACAACCGGCTTATCAAGCCACCTACGCGCGCTTTACGCCCAGTAATTCCGATTAACGCTTGCACCCTCCGTATTACCGCGGCTGCTGGCACGGAGTTAGCCGGTGCTTCTTCTGCGAGTGATGTCTTTCCTGGCGGGTATTAACCACCAGGCGTTCTTCCTCGCTGAAAGTGCTTTACAACCCGAGGGCCTTCTTCACACACGCGGCATGGCTGGATCAGGGTTGCCCCCATTGTCCAATATTCCCCACTGCTGCCTCCCGTAGGAGTTCGGGCCGTGTCTCAGTCCCGATGTGGCTGATCATCCTCTCAGACCAGCTACGGATCGTCGCCTTGGTGAGCCGTTACCTCACCAACCAGCTAATCCGGCATAGGCTCATCCGATAGCGGGAGCCAAAGCCCCCTTTCTCCCGTAGGACGTATGCGGTATTAGCCTGGGTTTCCCCAGGTTATCCCCCACTACCGGGTAGATTCCTATGCATTACTCACCCGTCCGCCGCTCGTCAGCATCCAGCAAGCTGGACCTGTTACCGCTCGACTTGCATGTGTTAGGCCTGCCGCCAGCGTTCAATCTGAGCCATGATCAAACTCTTCAGTTTAAGATCTATGCGGTTCTTACTCACTACCCCGAAGGGCAGCAAAAGCGAACCAAACTTGGCTCAAGGGTCAAACGAATTCATTCAATATCGGCTTCGAAAAGCCGTAGTGCTTGAGTCGCTTGCCTTGATATTTGGTGATTTATCACCCTCATCGGCAAGCGCCCACATGAATTACCTGATCAAATTATTAAAGAGCGTTTCGCTTTACAAAACCGGCCCACCGGTGAACGGTTTGGCCTCAGCGAGGAAGACGTATTCTACGCACTTCCGGGTGGTTGTCAATGACTAATTGGCGCGAGGTGATGCAAACCCACTGTCACCATCAGCACCCTAACTCACTGACAAACCGAGGGTTTTTAACCCCTCCCACCGCCAGCAACGCTTGGCGTCCCCGGCAGCGGATGCGTACTTTACGGTGTCACCGCCGGGCTGGCAAGAGGTAGGGCGAAAAAAATTAGCGCAGTGTCACACGGGCATAACGTTTCTTGCCTGCCTGGATAACGTAAGCCTTACCGGTGGGGAGCATGGTGTCTTGGGCCACCACCTCGCCATCCACTTTGACGCTGCCATTTTTCAGCATGTCTTTGGCCTGAGCACTGTTCTTGGTTAACCCCGAACGGTTTAGCACCGCGGCAATCGGCGCATCGGCACTGCCTTCAAAATCAACCTCGACCTCGGGCAGGTCGTCGGGCAGCTCACCATCCGCCAACTGGTTGCCGGCGGATTTATGCGCGTTGGCCGCCGCTTCGTCGCCGTGATAGCGAGCAATCAGCTCGCGCGCCAGCTCCATTTTTACATCGCGCGGATTGGCTCCCTGCTCAACGCTCTGCTTAAGCGCCTCAATCTCTTCGTTGGATTTCAACGACAGCAGCTCGAAGTAACGCCATATCAAGCTGTCCGGCATGGATACCAGCTTGTTGAACATGGCGCCGGGGCTTTCATCGACGCCGACATAGTTGCCAAGCGACTTGGACATCTTCTGCACGCCGTCCAACCCTTCAAGCAGGGGCATGGTGATCACCACCTGCGGCTCCTGGCCGAAATGCTTCTGGATCTCACGGCCCATCAGCAGGTTGAACTTTTGGTCGGTGCCACCCAGCTCGACATCCGCGTCTAACGCGACGGAGTCATACCCCTGAACGAGCGGGTAGAGAAATTCGTGGATGGCAATCGACTGATTGGCCTTGTAGCGTTTTTCAAAGTCGTCCCGCTCAAGCATTCGCGCGACGGTACTCTGCGCTGCCAGCTCGATCATCTTGGCCGCGGAGAGTTCGCCAAACCACTCGGCATTGAAGCGCACTTCCGTTTTTTCAGGGTCGAGGATTTTAAACACCTGCTCCCTGTAGGTATCGGCATTAGCTTTAACATCGGCCTCGGTGAGCGGTTTGCGGGTCACGTTTTTACCGGTGGGGTCGCCGATGCGGCCGGTGAAATCACCAATCAGGAAAATAACGGTGTGACCCAGATCCTGAAACTGGCGCATTTTGGTCAGCAAAACGCTATGCCCTAAGTGAAGATCAGGGGCGGTGGGATCAAAACCCGCTTTGATACGCAGCTTGCGTCCGGAAGCCAACTTTTGGCGCAGCTCGCCCTCAACCAAAATTTCATGCGTTCCGCGCGATAACAACGCTAGCGCCTGATCCACCTCACTCATTGCTTTTCTCCACGTAAGCATCGCCTTGCGGGCGTTGTAATGATAAATACTGGGCGATGTTATCATGCCCGCTCGCCTTGGTTGAGCCTTCGTCTTATTTTGGATACCTCTGCAATGACAACTTCAACGACTGACACGCCTGTTTACTACATCGGCTTGATGTCGGGGACCAGTCTGGACGGGATTGACGCAGCACTGGTGGCTATTGCCCCCAACACCTCGCCAACGCTGGTGGGCAGCCACGCAACTGCCATGCCGCAGGCGCTCCACGATGAACTATTGCATTTATGCCACGCTGAGTGGGTCAGCTTTGCCGCCTTGGCCAGGGCGGAGGCGGCGTTTTGCCTGTTACAGGCGGACGCTATTAAGGCCTTATTACGTCAGCAGGGGATATCAATCGACCAGGTGGCCGCCATTGGCAGCCATGGACAGACCATTGAGCACGCACCGGACGGCCATGCTGGCGGACCGGCTTACACCCTGCAGCTCGACAACCCGAGCCTGCTCGCCGAACTGACCGGCGCCACCGTGGTCGGCGACTTCCGCCGCCGAGACCTGGCGGCTGGCGGTCAGGCGGCTCCACTAGCACCGGCGTTCCATCAGGCACTTTTCGGGCGCCGGGAAGGCGAACAGCTCATCTTGAACCTGGGCGGTTTTGCCAACCTGACTTGGTTACCCAGCGATCCTGACGCCCCGGTAACCGGCTTTGATACAGGGCCTGCAAATGTGTTGCTAGATGCGTGGTTTTCAAAGCATCAGCGGGGGCGTTTTGACCAAGATGGGGCTTGGGCCGCCAGCGGAAACATTGACTCCTTGCTACTGGAACGCCTACTGGAGGCCCCTTTCTTTCAACAGCCTCCGCCGCGCAGTACGGGCCGTGAGCTGTTTAACCTGCCGTGGCTGGAAAGCTACTTAACTGGTAACGAGACACCCCGTGATGTCCAGGCAACGCTTGCCGAGCTTACCGCGGTTACCGTCGCCCAGGGGGTTAAGCAACTCCCCCTCTCCCACCAGGACGTTACGTTAATCACTTGCGGGGGAGGTGCGCATAACGCCTATCTGATGGCTAGGCTCGCCGATCACTTGCCCCACGCAGTGCTTGAGTCCCCGTCCGCTTACGGCTGGCCAGAGGATTGGATCGAAGCCGGAGCGTTTGCATGGCTAGCCCATCAGCGTCTGCACAACCTCCCCGGCAACCTGCCTTCGGTCACAGGCGCTAGCGGGATACGCGTGTTAGGCGGCATTTACGCCCGCTAGTTAAATGGGCCACAACCGCTTGGGCTATTCGTCTTTTAGCGCGAGCGTTCCTTTAGCCCTTGCCTGAGCGTCGTCCATACTCACCACGCCGTCTTTCACCAGCTGGGCAAGCGATGCATCCAGCGTTTGCATCCCCAAGCTGCCTCCGGTTTGAATCGCGGAGTAGATCTGCGCGACTTTATCTTCGCGGATCAAGTTACGCACTGCCGATGTAGCGAGCAGAATTTCGTGGGCCGCAACGCGGCCACCTTCCTGTCGTTTTAGCAGTGTTTGGGACACAACCGCCTGCAGCGACTCTGAGAGCATTGAACGCACCATCGCTTTCTCTTCGCCAGGGAAGACGTCGATAATTCGGTCAATGGTTTTGGCTGCGGAAGTCGTGTGCAACGTGCCCAGCACTAAATGGCCGGTTTCAGCCGCTGTTAACGCCAAGCGTATGGTTTCCAAGTCGCGCAACTCACCGACCAAAATCACATCGGGATCTTCGCGTAATGCGCTGCGCAAGGCGTCGGCAAAGCTATGCGTGTCGCGATGGACCTCCCGCTGATTAATCAGGCAGCGCTTACTGGTATGCACAAACTCAACAGGGTCTTCAATGGTTAAAATATGCTCAAAACGATGATCGTTGATGTAATCGATCATCGCGGCAAGCGTCGTGCTTTTGCCCGAGCCGGTTGGCCCCGTTACCAGCACTAGGCCGCGCGGCAGCATCGAAAGACGTTCGAACACCTCGCCAAGGCCAAGCGCCTGCATCGATAGCACCTGATTAGGAATGGTGCGGAACACGGCTCCAGCTCCCCGCGCTTGGTTAAAGGCGTTAACACGAAAACGCGCCGCACCTGGGACCTCAACAGAGAAATCGACTTCAAGATGTTCTTCGTAGTCGCGGCGCTGACGATCGTTCATGATGTGGTAAATCAATCGACGCACGTCGCTGTTATCCATGGCGGGCACATTAAGCCGATGAATATCGCCATCAACCCGTATCATGGGCGGCAGTCCTGCGGACAAATGCAGGTCAGAGGCATTCTGCTTTGCCGAGAATGCCAGCAGTTCGGTAATATCCATCTCTCTTCCCCAGCTGCGGTAAGGTGCTTGAGTATGACAGATAACACGCTTTCAGCGTCACTTGCCCACGCGCGTGAACGCCTAGAACGTGCCCTCATTGACGCCAAGCGCCCGAGTAATGATGCCTCGCTGCTGGCCGTGAGCAAGACCAAACCGGCCGCGATGATTCGTCAAGCCTGGGCACTCGGCCAACGCGAATTTGGTGAAAACTATCTGCAAGAGGCGTTGGACAAACAGGCAGAGCTGGCCGATTTAGACGATATTGTGTGGCATTTCATTGGCCCACTTCAGTCGAATAAAACCCGTGCCGTTGCCGAGCATTTCGGCTGGCTGCACACCGTTGACCGCCTGAAAATCGCCAAACGACTCAGCGAACAGCGGCCAAGCCATCTACCTCCGCTCAACGTTTGCTTACAGGTTAACATCAGTCGTGAGCCCTCTAAGTCAGGCGTTATGCCAGAAGACGTAGTCACTCTTGCCGAGGAGGTTGCAACACTGCCACATCTTCAGTTACGCGGTTTGATGGCAATTCCTGCCCCCGTAGAAGGGTTAGCGGCGCAACGTAAACCCTTGGCCGCGCTGCGTGAGCTACTGGTAGCAGTGCAAAAAGCCCTTCCCGATGCGCCACTGGATACGCTTTCCATGGGTATGAGCGACGATTTGGAAGCGGCGGTGCTGGAAGGTGCCACGCTGGTACGTTTAGGCACAGCTATCTTTGGCGTGCGTGATAAAGCCTGACCATACAGTCAGACTAATGGCAACGCATCGTCACTACACAATGCAATGACTCGGCTCAGCGCAGCCCTTTTCCAACAGAGGATCCCCACATGGCGAACAACATCACCTTCATTGGCGCGGGTAATATGGCAAGCGCCATTATTGGCGGCCTGATCGACAGCGGCGTCAATTCTGGCAACATTACCGCTACCGCGCCGCAAGAAAGCGAACTTTCCGCGTTGCGAGCGCGTTTAAACATCCAAACGCAGACAGATAATAACGCCGCGGTTAGTCAAGCGGATGTTGTGGTACTGGCGGTTAAGCCACAGATTATGCGCAACGTATGCGAAGCGCTTAGCGACAGTATTCAGCAGCAACAACCCCTGGTGATTTCTATTGCCGCAGGTCTAGACGCTGCCACTATTGACCAATGGCTCGGCGGTAATAATGCGATGGTTCGCTGCATGCCCAATACACCATCTTTGGTAGGCCGCGGTGCCAGCGGCCTGTATGCTAATGCGCGAGTTAGCGATACTCAGCGCAAGGTCGCGACTCAGCTAATGGAAGCAGTGGGTATCGTCGAGTGGGTCGAGGAAGAGGGTTTGCTGGACGCGGTGACGGCAGTATCTGGCAGCGCACCCGCCTATTTTTTCCTCATGCTGGAAGCCATGGAAGACGCCGCCGTCAAACTTGGCCTTCCCGCCGATACCGCACGCCGCCTGGCGATTCAAACCGCGCTAGGTGCCGCCACCATGGCGCAGCAAAGCGATAAGGACCCAGCGACACTAAAACAGAATGTCATGTCGCCCGGCGGGACTACCGAACGGGCGATTCAACACATGGAAGATGCCCAGCTTAGGACGACAATCGCCGATGCGATGCAGGCCTGCGCCGAGCGCGCCCAAGCAATGTCCAAGGAACTGAGCGGTCACTAATCAATGCGGATTTTATAGGAGAAACAGCAATGGGTAACGAATTGGGCAGCGCCGGGTTAATGCTTGTTAACTCGCTGATTAACATTTATTTGTTTTTACTCATGCTGCGGTTTTTATTGCAGGCCTCGCGGGCAGATTATTACAATCCGCTGAGCCAGTCGGTGGTCAAGATCACCCAGCCGGTCGTAGGTCTCTTCCAGGGCTTTTTGGGGCCTGTCGCCGGTCGCTTTGACCTCGCGACCCTGGCCGCAGGGTTCGTCCTCAAAGTCGTTAGCATCATCGCCATTTTTATGGTCGTCGGCGTAGGCATGCCGCCCGTTGTTGGGCTATTAATTGCGGGTGTCGCGGCGCTGGCCAACGCCATCTTAAAGATTTACTTCTTCGCCATGATCGTAATGATCATCTTGAGCTGGGTCGCGCCCAATGCAAGTCATCCTGGCGCACTACTCATCATGCAGTTGGTTGAGCCCATCATGGCGCCGGTTCGTAAGGTAATACCGCCGCTGGGTATGATTGATTTATCACCCATTGTGGTATTTATCGCCATCAATTTGATTGATGGCTTGCTAGTCGGCTCACTGATTCGCGCGGCTGGCATTTCCGGCGCGCTTGTTGGACTTTAGCCTCGGCAGATAACAATCTGATTTCATACGTTTTACTCAGCAGAACCATTTGTAGGACATACGCTTTCGATGCCCGATTCAGACACGCTTGCTTTTGCTGACCGGCCGGCGGACTCCGTTGGCCTTGTCACTCCCCACGTTGCCAAGTTCGACACGCCGCTGTCGCTCGCTTGTGGCAAAACGCTGCCCGAGTACGAGCTGATTTATGAGACCTATGGCACCCTTAACGCCGAACGTAGCAATGCGGTCTTGATTTGCCATGCCCTCTCCGGCCATCACCATGCTGCTGGTTACCACAGCGAGGGGGATCGCAAACCCGGCTGGTGGGATGCACATATCGGCCCAGGCAAACCCATCGACACTAACCGCTTTTTTGTTGTGTCGCTGAACAACCTGGGCGGCTGTCACGGCAGCACCGGCCCGGTGAGCCATAACCCTGAAACGGGTAGGCAGTGGGGGCCCGACTTCCCCATGGTCACCGTAAGTGACTGGGTGGTAAGTCAGGCTCGCTTAGCCGACCGTTTGGGGATCGAGTGTTGGGCCGCCGCCATAGGGGGTAGTCTTGGCGGCATGCAGGTGCTGCAATGGACGATAACCTACCCTGAACGGGTTGCCAATGCCGTCGTCATCGCCGCAACACCCCGCCTTTCGGCACAAAATATTGCCTTTAACGAAGTGGCCCGCCAGGCGATTCGCTCTGACCCTGAGTTTTTTGGCGGCTGGTACGCCGAGCACGACACGGTGCCTAAACGCGGCCTGAAACTGGCGCGTATGGTTGGCCACATTACTTATCTTTCCGAAGACGCCATGGGCAGTAAATTTGGCCGTGATCTGCGTAGCAATGACCTGAATTTCGGCTTCGATGTCGAGTTCCAGGTAGAGTCCTACCTGCGCTATCAGGGCGACACCTTTTCCACCGCCTTTGATGCCAATACTTACCTATTGATGACCAAGGCGCTGGATTACTTCGACCCGGCGGCCACACAGGGGGGGGATCTCGCCAACGCCCTATCCCCGGCGCAATGCCCCTTCTTGATTGTCAGCTTCACCACCGACTGGCGCTTCCCGCCGCCACGCTCCCGTGAGCTGGTAGACGCGCTAACGCGAGCAGGCAAATCGGTCAGCTACGCCAACATTGACTCCCCGCATGGACACGATGCGTTTTTATTACCCGAACCCCGCTACGAAGCGGTATTCGGCGCCTTTATGAACCGCGCGGCGCGTGATCTTAAACTCGACCAGGCGGATGCGGAGACAACCCCATGATGCGCGCAGATCTGGAGCTGATTTACGACTGGGTGCCCGAAGGGGCGCACATACTGGACCTCGCCTGCGGCGATGGCGTTCTGCTTGAGACGCTGGCCAAAGATAAAGGCGTGACCGGCTACGGGCTAGAAATCGATCCCGACGGCATTACCGGCTGCGTTGCCCGTGGCGTCAATGTGATTGAGCACAACCTCGACGATGGCTTAGGCAGTTTCTGCGATAACAGCTACGATCAGGTGATCATGACTCAAGCCCTGCAGGCGCTGCGCCGTCCGGACAAAATGCTTGATGAAATGCTGCGCGTCGCGGAAGAAGGCATTATTACCTTTCCGAATTTTGCCTACTGGCGCCACCGTATTCATCTTGGCCTGCGCGGCTACATGCCGGTATCCAAGTCGCTGCCCCACGCCTGGTACGACACGCCCAATATCCATCTTTCGACCTTCAACGACTTTGAACACCTATGCCGTGAAAAAGGCCTGATAATTGTTGACCGCGCCGTGGGTGTTGGCGATCACCGCGGGCACTGGACGTCACGCCTATGGCCCAACCTTTTCGGTGAAATCGCCATTTTCCGCGTGCGCCGCCGCTAGCCGCACTGACAAGGGCCTCGTCAGGCGTACCGCCGCAGGCCCTGCTGGTGACCACTGCACGTCAATCCCGTAGGCCAACACCTCAACCCCCGCCTGAACAGCCTCGTGCAGTGTAGCCGCATAGATTGGGTCGATATGCGTAGCGGGGGCCACGTCAGCGATGCCCTCATGCGCCACGCAAAACAATAGCACGGCCCGTTCGCCCTGCTCGACTAACGCCTGCAGTGAACGTAAATGCTTGGCACCCCGGACGCTGACCGAATCGGGAAAGTAGCCGTGGCCGTCAGTCTCTTTCAGCGTGACCTGCTTCACTTCGATGTAGACGGCACCGCGCTCGGGGTCGTCCAGGCGAAAATCGAGCCGGGCGTCAGCCACTTTCACCTCACGCTTAAGCGCCTGATAGCCTGCCAGCGGCGCAATATCACCTGCGCCAATGGCCGCCTCAACAATGCGATTCGCCCGTCCTGTATGCACGGATGCCGGCGCAATAGTGCCATCCGGCTGCGGCAGTTCAATCCACTCCCAAGTCCACGCCAGCTTGCGCTGAGGGTTATCGCTCGGCGAAAGCCATACGCGACAGCCGGGCACATTGACCGCCTTCATTGAGCCGGTATTCGGGCAGTGGGCGACAACTTCCTGCCCGCTGTCCAGGCGCACATCGGCCAGAAAGCGCTTGTAGCGGCGAAGCAGCGTGCCCGGCACCAACCCGTCATAAGCGAGACTCATAGACGGCTCACGAAGCGGGTGATGCGAACCACGGCTTCTTCCAACCGTTCAACGTCGTTGGTGAAGGCGATACGCACATGGTGCTCGCCGCCCTGTACGGCAAAATCGATGCCAGGGGTAATCGCCACGTTTTCCTCACCCAGTAGCCGTTCGCAAAAAACCTGACTGTCGCGGCTATAGCGGGAAATATCCAGCCACAGATAAAACGCGCCCTGGGGTGGGAGGTCTGGCACAAGCCCCAGCTCGGCAAGGCCGTCCAGCAACACTTGGCGGCGCTGTTTTAACGTCGCCCGACGCGTTTCAAGAATATCGCGGCACTCGGGGGTAAACGCAGCCAGAGCGGCGTGCTGAGACGGCGTCGATGCGGCCAAAAATACATTTTGCGCCAGCCGAGTCAGCGGCTCCACCGCGTGCTCCGGGGCTACCAGCCAGCCCAAGCGCCAGCCGGTCATGCCAAAGTACTTGGAGAAACTATTGACCACAAAGGCATCGTTGGAAAGCGAGGTCGCCGACAGCGGCGCATCGTCGTAATTCAGCCCCTGATAAATTTCATCCACCAGCACCTCACCACCCTGCGCTGCCACGGTGCTCAAAACACCGCTCAATGCGTCACCGTCAAGCGTATGCCCGGTGGGATTGGAGGGTGATGCCAGCATGGCCAGCCGTGTGTTTGCTTGCCAGTGCTGATCAATCAGCGAGGCGTTTAACTGCCAGCCACTTTGGCGGCTCACGGGGATGGCATCCACCTCAGCACCGGCCAGGGCCATAAAATGTCGATTACACGGGTAGTTGGGGTCGGCCATTATCACGCGATCGCCCGCTTCGATCAGTAACTGGCTGGCCAGCAACAGTGCACCCGAGGCCCCAGGCGTGACTAAAATACGTGCAGGATCTACCGAGGCATTGAAGTGCTCAGCGTAGTGGCCCGCAATTGCTTCGCGCAGCGCTGGCAAGCCAGCAGCGGGCGTGTAGCGTGTTTTGCCTGTCGCCAATGCCTGCTGCCCTGCTGCCACTATCGGCGCGGGAGTAGCGAAATCAGGCTCACCCACTTCCAGATGAATCACATCGTGGCCTTCGGCTTCGCGAGCCTGGGCCATTTCCAGCAGATGCATCACACGGAAGGGCGCGACACGATTCACTCGCGAATTCCAAGCCATATCGGTTCTTTTCCCAAGCGGTAGTAAAAACATGATCTTGGTCGCACAAAAGGCAAAACCAAGCAAGAATCCACACTATTATGCTTGCAACGCGGCTATTTTTCAGCTAAACAAGCATCCCTTTGGCGTGAGATCGTAATACACGCTCACGGTTGATCAGCAGTCACATACGTAAGGGGCACTCCCATGCCAGTAGCGGAAAAAAAACCGGAAGCGTCCAAGCCCTTCACCCCATATGAGCCGGCAGCGGGTGAAGAATATATGAACGATCAACAGCTGGCGCACTTTCGTCAGTTGCTGTTGGATTGGAAACAAGACCTCATGGAAGAGGTGGACCGTACCGTACGCCACCTGCAGGAAGATGCTAACAACTACGCTGACCCCGCCGACCGGGCGACCCAGGAAGAAGGCTTTAGCCTTGAACTGCGCACCCGGGACCGCGAGCGTAAACTGCTTAAGAAAATTAACGAAACCATCGAAAAAATCGACGAAGACGATTATGGCTTCTGCGAAGCCTGCGGCGTTGAGATCGGTATCCGCCGTCTTGAAGCCCGCCCGACTGCCACGCTATGCGTCGACTGCAAAACGCTGGCCGAGCTCAAGGAAAAGCAACTCGGCGGCTAAAGTAGCGATAACCGAGCTGTACGTTATTGCGGAATGCGGGCACCCTAAGGTGCCCGTTTTGGTTTCTGGAAAGCTTAAATGACGCAACCGACTTGCTACCGTGGGCGTTTTGCCCCCACCCCCTCTGGCCCGCTGCATTTTGGCTCGTTGGTGGCGGCGCTGGGCAGTTATCTCGACGCACGCGCGGTGGGCGGCGAATGGTTGGTGCGAATTGAAGACATTGACCCGCCACGCTGCCCACCAGGCGCTGACAGTATGATATTGCGCCAGCTGGAAGCATTTGGGCTCCAATGGGACGGAACCGTTCGTTGGCAGCATGGACGTCATGACGCTTATCAACAGGCGCTTGACGCTCTAGCCCACCAAGGGTTGGCCTATCCATGCAGCTGTTCGCGCAAACAGTGGCAAGCATTCTCGGTATATCCAGGCTGGTGCCGCCAGGGCCTAAGTGACGCCACCCAACCGGTTGCTTGGCGGCTGCGCAGCGATTTGGCCCAACGCCCAGTCGAATGGCATGATCGCCTGTTTGGCTTTCAGCAATTCGACCCTGAAACGCTGGGCGACGTAATACTCAAACGCAAGGATTCACTTTGGGCTTACCAACTGGCAGTGGTGGTGGATGATGCTGAGCAAGGCATTACCGATATCGTCAGGGGCTTTGATTTGCTCGACAACACCCCCTGGCAGCGCCAGCTACAAATCGCACTAGCGCTACCCGAGCCGCGTTATCTACATTTGCCATTAGTCGTGACCCCTGAGGGTCAAAAGCTTTCCAAACAAAATCTTGCGCCAGCACTCGCTGACGATGAGCGCGGCATCCGCCACCAGTTGTTTCAGGCCCTGCTGGCTCTCGACCAAGCGCCTCCCAGCGAACTTTCTCGTGAGCCAGTGACCACGCAATTACACTGGGCAGTGACCCATTGGTCGGTGGCGCGTCTGTCACCGTCAGCGCACCGCGAATTGCCTCAGGAGGTATGACATGTACGTCTACCGCATCATGCTGTTTCTGGTGTTCGGCGGCTATCTGCTCTCACCCTTGTTGATGGACGGTTGGAGCGACCCGACTGTGGCCTGGTATCGTCCCTTTGTCATTTGGGGCGGGCTAATCGCCCTAACGCTATGGCTTGAGCAAAAAAGGAAATTAGATGAGCGTTGAGGTGCTCGGTGCGCTGCTGCTGGGCTTGGGCTATCTCGCCCTGCTGCTCGGCTGCGCCATGGCGGTGGAACGCGGCTGGGTACCGCTGCATATCAGCCGCCACCCAGCCGTCTACACGCTAGCGCTCGGTGTTTATGCAAGCGCCTGGGCCATTTATGGCAGCGTAGAGTTAGCCGCTAACGTAGGGTTTGGGTATCTTGCCTATTACCTCGGCGCCGCCGGTGCGTTTCTGCTTGCACCCGTCCTGCTAGTCCCCATTCAGCGTATTACCCGAACGTACCAACTCGCCTCATTGGCGGATCTATTCGCCTTTCGTTTTCGCTCTCGTTGGGCGGGCACGCTGGTGACGTTTGTCAGTCTGCTGGCGGTACTGCCGCTGCTGGGCATTCAAGTCAAAACCATGAGTGAGGCCTTCAATCTCTTTACTCAAAGCCAGGCGGGGCCCACTGTAGCGCTTTCGTTTTGCACGGCAATTGCCGCTTTAGCGGTGATGCTAGGGGCTCGCCACAGCCATGTTCATAGTCGACATAACAGCTTATTGAGCACCATCGCAATCGAGTCGATCGTGAAGTTGCTGGCGATGCTGGGGTTGGGCGCTGTGGCTCTGTGGCTGGTGTTCAGTGGCCCCGGTGATGTGCAGCAGTGGCTCGAAGGACCAGGCTATCTTGCCCAGGCGCAAACCGCGCGTTTTGACCCCGCCCAATGGCGCACCCTACTGCTGCTGTTCTTCGCCGCCGCCTTTATGATGCCGCACCTGTTTCATATTACCTTTGCAGAAAACCTGTCGAGGCATACCCTGCTCCAGGCAAGCTGGACCCTGCCGCTATTTTTATTGCTGATGGCCTTGCCCGTCCCACTGATTTGGTGGGCCGCACAGTCCGTTAACGATGAGATACCCATGAGCGCCTACGCGGCCTATGCGTTAAGCGAGCACTGGTGGGTCGGGGCCTTGGCGTTTATTGGCGGTTTAGCCGCCGCCAGTGGCACCATGATGCTAATTGCCCTGGCGCTTTCCGGCATGGTGCTCAATCACATCGTACTCGTAGCGAGGCCACCCGAAGCGCGTAGCGACCTGTATGGGTGGCTATTGTGGCTACGCCGGGGGCTGGTGGTCGGGGTGATTATAAGCGGCTGGCTGTTTTACCAATGGATTGGCCGTCACCATCCGCTAACCAACCTGGGGCTGGCCGCCTTCGTGGGAATGGCGCAGTGTTTGCCAGGCATGCTAGCGCTGCTCTACTGGCCGGGAGCCAATCGCAAAGGCATGGTGACGGGTCTGATTGGTGGCATTGCCGTCTGGCTATGGTGGCTATGGCTCCCCCTTGTGGCAGGCTATGCGCCCCGGGCCTTACCCTTAACGCCGCTAACGCCCGCTGACGCCCCCGCCTGGTATGGTGTCACGCTGCTTTCTTTGTCGCTTAACATCCTATTATTGATTGTCGTGTCGCTGTTTACGCGCACGTCTGAAGGCGAAAAATCCGCTGCCGAAGCCTGCTCCGTCGATGCGGTAATCCGCTCAAAACGTTTACCGCTGGAAGCCGCCACGGCAGGTGACTTCTCAGCACACCTAGCCCAGGCGCTGGGGGATGATGCCGCCCGCCGTGAAGTCGACCGCGCTCTCAAGGCGCTCAACCTGACGCCCCAGGAACGTCGCCCCTACGCGCTACGCCGCCTACGCGACCGTATTCAGGCAAATCTTTCGGGGTTAATGGGACCCTCGGTGGCGCGCGACATCGTCGACCGCTACCTGCCCTACCGCCACGACGATGCACCGATTACCGACGACATTCATTTTGTGGAAAGCCGCCTGGAAGCCTATCGATCGAGGCTTACGGGGCTTGCGCGAGAGCTTGACGGCCTGCGCCGTCACCACCGTCAAACGCTTGCCTATCTACCCGTCGGGCTTTGCGTCCTCGGGGACGACGACGAGCTGGTAATGTGGAATCAGGCGCTTTCACAGCTTTCCGGCATCAGCGGCGAAAGTGTCATTGGCTCGCGGCGGGACAGTCTTCCCGATCCCTGGCCCAAACTGCTGGGGAGCGTACTTAGCGAAGGCTCTTCACCACTGTATAAGCAAGCGGTGCAGCTACACGGTAAGGACTACTTTCTAACACTTCACATAGCAGTACTCAGCGGTCATGACAGCCGCGGCGGTAGCGTCATCCTGGTGGAAGACCATACCGAGATGAAATGGCTGGAAGATGAGCTCGTCCACGCCGCCCGCTTAGCCTCTATTGGCCAACTGGCCGCAGGCGTCGCCCATGAGATTGGCAACCCGATTACCGGCATTTCATCGCTGGCGCAAAACCTGCGCTATGACACCCAGGACCCTGCCTTACTAGAGACCGCGGACCATATTCAGCAGTTGACCCAGCGTGTCACCAAAATCGTCAATTCGTTGGTCGGTTTTGCGCATGCGGGAGGCCCCACGCCTGCGCTACCCAGCTCGCCGGTTACCCTTAAATCGATCACAGACGATGCCTTACACTTGATCCACCTCGCCCGCTCGGGCGAGGATGTGACATTCACCAATGCCTGCGCAGAAGCGCTTGTGGTGCAAGGTGATGCCCAGCGCTTAACCCAGGTGATGGTTAATTTGCTGAGCAATGCGCGAGATGCTTGCGCACCAACAGGCACCGTGTACATATCAGCAGGTGAGCAGGCGGGCCAAGCGTGGTGGTGCGTTACCGACGACGGCCAAGGCATTGACCCAACGATTCGTGATCACTTATTTGAGCCGTTTACTACCACGAAAGCGGCAGGTGAAGGCACTGGACTGGGATTATCACTGGCGTATCAAATTATCAATGAGCACCAAGGTAGAATAGAGGTGGCTTCGCCACCGCCCGGAGCGTCTCGCGGCACGGCCATTACCCTCTGGCTACCGCTTTACCAACAGGATGATCAGCCGACCCATGTCTAGGATTCTGATTGTTGAAGACGAAGCAATTATTCGCAGCGCACTTAAGCGTTTGCTTGAGCGCCACGACTATGAAGTTTGTGAAGCGAGCAGTGCTGAAGAAGCATCTCAGTTCGAACTGCCTGGCTTTGACCTCATCATCAGCGACCTGCGCCTGCCAGGCGAGCCAGGTACCAGCCTGATCCAAGCGGCTGCCCCGGCGCCAGTTCTGATCATGACGAGCTATGCCAGCATGCGCTCAGCCGTCGACTCTCTCAAACAGGGCGCCGTGGATTACGTGGCCAAACCCTTTGACCACGCGGAATTATTAGAGACCGTCGCGCGAATTCTGCATCAGCAGTCGATGCAGCACAGTGCACCGCCCGACATCACCGATGGAGGGGGCGGGCGCCAAACCATGATTGGCAACTGCACCGCGATGCAACTGGTGTATACGCGTATTCGTAAAACCGCCCCGGCCGACGTCACGGTGCTGATTCTGGGCGAATCCGGCACCGGCAAAGAACTCGTGGCCCGGGCCATTCACCAACAAAGCAAACGGGCCAAGGCCCCACTGATTTGCGTCAACTGCGCTGCTATTCCCGAAACGCTGATTGAATCGGAGCTATTTGGTCACGAGAAAGGCGCTTTTACCGGCGCAAGCGCTGCCCGCACCGGGCTGGTGGAAGCCGCCGATGGCGGCACATTATTTCTGGACGAAATCGGCGAGCTGCCTCTCGACGCTCAAGCGCGACTGCTACGTGTGTTGCAGGAAGGCGAAATCCGTAAAATCGGCTCAGTGGAAACCCGCCATGTGGATGTCCGCCTGATCGCTGCGACCCACCGCGACTTGCGCGCCCTCTCCAAAAGCGGTGATTTCCGGCTGGACCTGTATTACCGCCTAAACGTCATGCAAATAGAGCTGCCGCCGCTGCGCGAGCGTGAAGACGACGTGCTGGAAATTGCCGATATTTTGCTCGACAAAGCCTGCCAGCGCCACGAACGCCCTGGGCTACGTTTATCCCGAGCCGCGCGCCAGGAATTGCGCGACTACCCCTGGCCAGGCAACGTGCGCGAATTGGAAAATGCCCTTGAACGAGGCGTGATCCTGGCCGAAGGCCATTTGATTCACCCCGATGACCTAGGGCTTGCGCCTGCGCTCAACCGTCCGCTAACGCCAGTAAGTGCCGCTCCGACGCTAAGTAACCCAGACGCCACTCAACCCAGCGCCGAGGAGGATGACCTTTCGCTGGAAGACTATTTTCAACACTTTGTTCTTGAGCACCAGGATCAAATGAGCGAAACCGAGCTGGCGCAAAAACTCGGAATTAGTCGCAAAAATTTATGGGAAAGACGCCAACGGCTGGGTATACCGCGCAAGAAGACGGCGCGGCGCCCCCACTAGCCACGCCCACCACCGGGCCTACAACTAACGTCTAATACACTGATTTATCTAACAAATATCCACACCCCTCGCTACCCACACATTGTTACCTTCCCACACACCCAGGCGCGCAAGCAGCCAAAAAACAGGTAACACTTTTAGGCTGCAATAGTTCCTCGGCATACGCGTAAAATGTTAAGCCACTGAAATTCATAATTTATCAAACGGCTGGCACGGCGAGTGCAGTATATCTGGGTAAGAAAAACAAACTGGGCATCGCGGTGAGTCGCTAACAAAAACAACATGACATCGCCCAAACCTGAGCCACAACAAAAACAACAGGGCCAGGCAGAGATAACGGTACTAACAAAAACAACTGGCCTGTATCTCGTTACTTGCTTGCGCTAAGCAGAATAAGCGCTTTGAACAATAATAAAATCAGGCAAGTGCCCAAAAAGGACGCGACGTACACCAAGAGATCTGCGCCCCAACAAAAACAATAGCAGTGAGTGTGTACACCCCGGACCCAACAACAACTCACCGGGGGGAGAAAAGTTCGCGGTTGGATTATTGTTTTGAATACGAGGCGGTCGGAATCCACGTGATTGCCACGCCTACCGACTGCGGTGCGTATTCAGGGCGATGTGCCATCATGAAGAAAAATAGCAGCAACGGAAGCTGATTGTCCGCTTTATAGGGGAGGCCCTCTTAGCCTCCCCTTTCCGTGTTTGGCTACTATGTAAACGACACAATCCACTCGAGACTTTGCAAGCATCAAGGGGTCGGCTACACTCAGCGACTTATCGCTTACGTCATGGCCAATTTTTCGATATCCTGCGAGTCGATACCGTCGCATGTTCAAAGGATTAACCCGTTTATTACACAGCCCGGGAGAGCAATTGAACCCCCTGCTCGAACCCCAACAAAGCGCGTCAAGCGTGCTTAGCCCCCGCGTAATTCCTCGCTCCGAGCACCCTGTTTCTCGCAAGCAGATCAGTGACTCTGCCTTAAAAGTGCTCTATCGCCTTAACGGCGCGGGATTTGATGCTTACCTGGTAGGCGGCTGCATTCGTGATGCCTTGTTGGGCAAAATACCCAAAGATTTTGACGTTGCCACCAATGCAACCCCAGAGCAGGTTCGCGACCTTTTCCGCAATTCACGCATGATTGGTCGGCGTTTTCGCATCGTCCATGTGCGTTTTGGCCGCGAAGTCATCGAAGTCACCACTTTCCGCGGTAAGCCTCAAGACGAGCATGGCGACCATATCGCCCATCAGTCCGACGACGGCCTCCTGCTGCGTGATAACGTATGGGGCAATATCGAAGAAGATGCCCTACGGCGCGACTTCACGGTCAATGCGCTGTATTACAATATCGCCGACTTCACCATCCACGACTTCGCCAACGGCGCGCAGGATATTGACTCGCGGACACTGCGTTTGATCGGTGACCCGACCACCCGCTACCGGGAAGACCCGGTGCGCATGCTGCGTGCCGTGCGTTTCGCCGCCAAGCTTGGCTTCACCATCGAAGCTGAGACCGAAGCGCCCATGTATGACCTGGCGCCGTTGTTGCTTAGTATTCCCCCGGCACGGCTGTTTGATGAAGCGCTCAAGCTGTTTATGTCTGGCCATGGGCTGGTGACCTTCAGAATGCTGAGCCACTATGGGTTGTTTGGCATGCTGTTTCCAGAAGCCGAAGAAGCCATGGCCGATGCCGCCTGGGCGGAAGAGCTCATTGAGCAGGCGCTGGCCAATACCGATAAACGCATTGCTGAAGAGCGCCCCGTTACCCCAGCTTTCCTGCTGGCGGCATTTTTGTGGGCCCCCGTTGTTCACCGCCAGGCAGAACTCGAGAGCGAAGGCATGCCGGCTATTCCCGCGCTGCAAGCTGCCGCTCAGCAAGTCGTCACACGACAGCTTCAACACATATCCATTCCTAAACGTTTCGGCATGCCGATGCGCGACATTTGGGAACTGCAGGGGCGTTTACCCCTTCGCCGTGGCAAAAAAGCGTTCCAAACCCGCGAACACCCACGCTTCCGCGCCGCTTATGATTTGCTGTTGCTGCGCGAGCAGGCAGGGGAAATTCCGAGCGGCTTGGGCGACTGGTGGGACGCCTTCCAGAAAGGCGACGAACACGATCAACGTCGGTTGTTACAAAAGGTAGGGGGCGATCCCGCCAGTCAAGGCGACCGTCGCCGTAAGCGGCGTCGCAAACCGCGCAAAAGCGAAGAGTGAAACGTCGCATGTCGCTTGCTTATATCGGCCTGGGGAGCAATCTGGATAACCCCGTGGCACAGGTCAGGCAAGCGCTGGACGAACTCGCCCGGCTTCCGCTAAGCCAACGACATGGCACTTCATCACTTTACGCCACCCCTCCGCTAGGCCCCCAAGACCAACCTGATTTTATTAACGCGGTGGCGGCGCTTGAAACGTCTTTGTCCCCCCTTGCGCTGCTCGATCAACTTCAAGCGCTGGAACAGCGTCATCGCCGCCAAAGACGACGCCACTGGGGGCCGCGCACGCTCGACCTGGACTTGCTGCTTTACGATCAGCAAACGCTCGACTTGTCTCGCCTGCGGTTACCTCATTTGCATATGCACGAACGTGGCTTTGTCCTTGTACCGTTGCACGAGTTGGCTCCACACATAATGCTTCACCAGCGGCCGCTTAACGATTGGTTAACCGATCTTGACACCTCAGCGATACGACGCCTAGCGGATACCGACGTTACGCCAGTTGCTACCATCTGACACAAATCTCGACACCGAGCCTGCATTCAGGTAACAATTACCGGTTACGCCACTCAGCGTCCGCCGCAAGGCGGCGTTATAATGGCCGAACGCCGATGCCGCGTCGGCCTCACGTAAAATATGAGAGCACGCCATGAAAACCGTCACCCTGAGCACGCTGCAAGCGCACAAGCGCGCTGGCGAAACGTTCAGTTGCCTGACCGCTTACGATGCCTCCTTTGCCCACGCCGCCAGCCACGCAGGGATCGATGTGTTGTTGGTAGGCGATTCACTGGGCATGGTCTTGCAGGGGCATAACAGCACCCTACCGGTGACTATTGACGACATCTGCTATCACACCCGCTGCACGGCTCGTGGCAAAAGCCATAGCCTGCTGATGGTCGATCTGCCGTTCATGAGCAACGCGACCACCGAGCGCATGCTGGATGATGCGGCCGCTTTGATGCGCGCCGGTGCCGAACTAGTCAAAGTGGAAGGTGAAGCCTGGATGGCCGACGGCATCCGTGAACTGACTCGCCGTGGCGTACCGGTATGTGCGCATTTAGGCCTAACCCCCCAAACGGTTTATCAGCTTGGCGGCTACAAGGTGCAGGGCCGGGAAGCCGCCCAGGCCGAGAAGATCATCAACGACGCAAAAGTGCTCGTTGAGGCAGGCGCGTCGGTCATTCTGCTGGAATGTGTGCCCGCAAGCCTGGGCAAAGCAGTGACCGAGGCCCTCGACGTGCCGGTGATCGGCATTGGCGCAGGCCCCGACACCGACGGCCAGATCCTTGTGATGCACGACATACTCGGTGTTACTCATGGCCGCACACCACGCTTTGTGAAAAACTTCTTGGCCGACGCTGATAGTATCCAGTCAGCGTTTCAGCGCTATCACGAAGCGGTCAAAAACCGGACCTTTCCCGCGCAAGAGCACTGCTTTTAGTCATTGAAACCTGACCGTGCTTTACCGTGACGCCTGTAACGAAGATAAACTTCCTATGCGTACTTTGCGAGACATTCACGACCTGCGCCACACCTTGCATGGGCACCGCCTGCGTGATCAACGGATTGCCCTGGTACCTACCATGGGTAACCTTCATGCCGGCCACCTTGCTCTGGTGGAGAGCGCCCGACAGCAGGCCGATGTAGTGGTTGCCAGCCTGTTCGTTAACCCGATGCAATTTGGCCCTGATGAAGACCTGGACGCCTATCCACGCACCTTCGAGGCTGATCAAGTACAGCTAACCGAGGCGGGCTGCGATATCCTCTTCGCCCCCACGGTCAGCGCGCTGTATCCCAACGGTTTAACCGCCCAAACCCGTGTGCATGTGCCCGAGATGGGGGAAGGACTGTGTGGCGGCTCCCGCCCTGGCCACTTTGACGGCGTTTCTACCGTGGTCAGCATGCTTTTCAATCTAGTGCAGCCCGACATCGCTTGTTTTGGTCAAAAGGACTATCAGCAGCTCGCAGTCATTCGCAAGCTGGTCAGTGACCTGCATATGCCTATCGAAATTATTGGCGTGCCCATTGTGCGCGCCAAGGATGGCCTCGCGCTGTCTTCGCGTAACGGCTATTTAAGTCAGCAGGAGCGAGCGATTGCCCCGGCGCTGTACCGTACGCTTTGCGAGTTACGCGATGCATTAGAGCGCGGCGAATCCATCGAGCGGGTACTACACCAAGGCCAAACGGCCCTGTATGATGCTGGCTTTAAATCCGATTATCTTGAGCTACGTGACACCATGCTTGGCCCAGTGACCAACACAACACGCCATGCTGTGCTGCTAGCCGCCGCCAAACTCGGATCTGCTCGGCTTATCGACAACCTCAGCGTGCAGCTGCCAGCTGTGACTGACACTAGCCACTGAGGCTAGTTTTGTTATTTAGGAGTTCCCATGCATACGATTATGCTTAAAGCCAAGCTGCATATGGCTCGCGTGACCCACGCAGTACTCAACTACGAAGGTTCCTGCGCCATCGACGGCGAGCTGCTGGATATGGCAGGCATCCGTGAGAACGAGCAAATCCAGATTTATAACGTCGAGAACGGCGAACGCTTTACCACCTACGCCATTCGCGGTGAAGAAGGCTCCAGGTTGATTTCCATTAACGGCGCTGCTGCCCACCTCGCCGCCCCTGGGCATCGCATCATTATTTGCAGCTACGCCCACTATGCCGAAGCTGAACTTGACAACCACCAGCCCGCCCTGGTGTATCTAAAGGAAGGCAATCACGTGAGCCACACCAGCAACGCGATTCCTGTCCAACTCGCCTAAGACGCGCTAGCAAGAATATGATCAGGAACGGGCCATTAAGTGGCCCGTTTTTATTTGGTTCAAAAAGCGTATTGCCGCCAAGCGCCCCCTTCCCCTATGCTGAAAGAATAATGACTACAACAACGCTAAACACAAACGCTGGCATTTCCCCGTCGGCGTTTCCTAGACCAGGAGTCATGTTATGCAAGAAGTGGTGATTGTTGCGGCTCGCCGCACGGCTGTAGGCGCTTTCGGAGGTTCTCTCGCAGGCATTCCAGCGAGCGACCTAGGCGCCCTGGTGATCAAGGATATCCTCGCCTCCACCGGCGTATCTCCCGATCAAGTTGACGAAGTACTGCTGGGCCAGGTGCTCACCGCGGGCGTTGGCCAAAATCCGGCCCGCCAGGCGTCGATCAAGGCGGGCCTCCCCGAAGCAGTTCCAGCCATGACCATCAACAAAGTTTGCGGCTCGGGTCTGAAAGCACTGCATCTGGCCACTCAGGCCATTCGCTGTGGCGATGCCGAACTGATTCTGGCCGGCGGCCAGGAAAATATGTCTGCCTCGCCACACGTACTCCCCAACTCCCGCAACGGTCAGCGCATGGGCGATTGGAAAGCGATCGACTCCATGGTGTACGACGGCCTTTGGGACGCTTTCAACAACTATCATATGGGCATTACCGCCGAGAACTTAGCCGAGAAGTACGGCATCACCCGCGAAGCCATGGATGAATTTGCCGCCGCCTCACAGCAAAAAGCCGCAGCGGCCATTAAAGAGGGCAAATTCAAAAGCCAGATCGTGCCGGTGGAAGTCCCACAGCGTAAAGGTGATCCGCTGGTGTTCGATACCGACGAAAACCCACGTGAAGTCACCGCGGAGAAGCTCGGTGGTATGCGCCCCGCCTTTAAGAAAGACGGCACGGTTACCGCCGGTAACGCCTCGGCGCTCAACGACGGCGCAGCGGTGGTGATGATCTGCTCGGCAGAAAAGGCCAAGCAGCTTGGCCTTGAACCACTGGCGCGCATTGCCGCCTACGCCAACGCTGGCGTTGACCCGGCTATCATGGGTATCGGCCCAGCACCGGCCACTCGTCGGTGTCTGGAAAAAGCCGGCTGGAGCCTGGACGATCTTGACCTCGTCGAAGCCAACGAAGCGTTTGCCGCCCAGGCACTCTCGGTCAATAAAGAGCTCGGCTGGGATGTCAGCAAGGTCAACGTAAACGGCGGCGCCATTGCCCTTGGCCACCCGATTGGCGCATCAGGTTGCCGTGTGTTCGTGACGCTACTGCACGAAATGATCGCCCGCGATTCGAAGAAAGGCTTAGCCACACTGTGTATCGGCGGCGGCCAGGGCGTTGCACTGGCCATTGAGCGCCCTTAACGGCAGCAAGTAGTTCGCTACATCGTCTTGTCCAAAAACATGCCCCCGCCATTGGCGGGGCATTTTTCACCGCTTAGCGGTGCTTCTCTCCCACAATCCGCGACGGCGTTCGCCACACTAACAGCGTACCCAGTAAAAACAGCCCTGAAGCAGCCCACATGGTAATGGGCAGGCTCGTGCCATCGACAATGCGGCCGCCCACCATGGCGCCAAAGCCAATCGACAAATTGAACATAAACGCCATCAGTGCAGTAGCCGCTTCGGTATTGGGCGCTGTGCGCAATATCCAGGTTTGGATACTTACCGAGACGCTGCCGAAAACGGCTCCCCACACCATGAGCAGCATCACACCACTGCTTGGTTGAACCCCCAACAGCGGGAAGGCGGCCACAACGATAAACAGCAGGCTAGGAATGGCCAACACCGCACGATAGGGGTGACGCCCAGCGAACATCCCCGCTGCGATGTTGCCCAAGATGCCCGCCGCTCCATAAAGCAGCAGCAAGCTGCCCACATGGCGCTGAGCAATACCGCTGATGTCCTGCAATACAGGGCTGATAAAGGTGTAGGCCGCGAAGTGCCCCACCACCACGAAGCCGGTGGTCATCACCGCGACCCGGACGCCACGATTGCTGAACTGCTGTGCTAGTACTCGTAGGCGCACGGGTTCCCTGGGCGGCAAGGGGGGCAGCCAATACCAAAGCGCGATAGCCGTTAACAGGCTTAATCCACCCAATGCCCCAAAGGCGACCCGCCAGCTGCTAAATTCACCCAGCAGCGTGCCTAATGGCACCCCGAGCACCGACGCGGCGGCGACACCGCCAAAGATCACGGTCATCGCTTTGGATACTTGAGCCTCTGGCACCAAGCGCGGCGCAATACTGCCTGCAACCGCCCAGAAGCCCCCGATGCTGATACCTATCAGCACCCGCGACGCCAGCAGCAACATAAAGTTGCTCGCCAACGCCGATAGCACGCTGCCGACTACCATCAGGACCATCAATAGCGCCAACATCACGCGTCTATCCAGGCGCCCCACCGCGACTGGCAAAAGCGGTGCCGAAAAGGCCGCGACCACGCCCGGCACGGTGACCATTAAACCAGCCATGCCTGGCGTAACGCCCATGGAGGTTGCTACCTGAGACAGCAGACCAATCGGTAACTGCTCGGCCGTCACCAGCAAAAAAATACCCATCATCACCGCAATCACTGCCCACCAGCGCGGCGTTTGCTCTTGCTGCATAGAGCCTCCCTGCTACCCAAACAACACCGCCCCCGCAGCCAGAAGCAACGAGGGCGGTACCAGAAACCGAGGTGGCGATTTAGATCGTCGTGTCGGTTTCCGCTTCTTGCGCTGCAAAAGCGGCTTTCTCTTCTTCGGTGATTTCTTTCATCGACAGCTTCACGCGGTTGCGGTTGTCAATGTCGAGCACCTTCACAATCACATCATCGCCTTCGTTCAAGAAGTCGCGGACGTTGTTAACGCGCTCCTGAATAATCTGCGAGATATGCACCAGACCATCGGTGCCGGGCATGATATTGACGAAGGCGCCAAAGTCAGCAATGCGTACCACTTTACCCATGTATAGCTTGCCAATTTCCGCTTCGGCGGTAATTGCCAGAACGGTATCGATGGCTTTTTTAGCAGCGGCTTTATCTTCTGCGTAGATACGCACGGTACCATCATCATCCAGATCGATAGACGCGCCGGTGTCTTCGCAGATTTTGCGAATGGTGGCACCGCCTTTACCGATCACGTCGCGAATCTTGTCCGGATCGATTTTGATGGTTGCCATGGACGGCGCGTTTTCAGAGACTTCGGTACGACTTTGGGCAATCACGGCATTCATCTGCTCAAGGATGCCCAAGCGTGCTGCGTGGGCCTGCTGTAGCGCCGTTTCCATGATTTCTTCGTTGATGCCTTCGATCTTGATGTCCATCTGCAGGGCAGTCACACCCTCGCCAGAGCCGGCAACTTTGAAGTCCATATCACCCAAGTGGTCTTCATCACCCAGGATATCGGTCAATACGGCGTAACCGTCTTCATCTTTGACCAACCCCATGGCAATACCTGCCACTGGGGCTTTCAGCGGTACACCGGCGTCCATTAACGCAAGCGACGAGCCACACACCGAGGCCATCGAGCTTGAGCCGTTCGACTCGGTAATTTCCGACACCACGCGGATGGTATAGGGGAATACATCTTCAGAAGGCAGCATGGCCTGAACACCACGACGCGCTAAACGACCGTGGCCGATTTCACGGCGCTTTGGACCGCCCATAAAGCCCGCTTCGCCCACGCTGTACGGAGGGAAGTTGTAGTGCAGCATAAAGCGGTCTTTACGCTCGCCTTCCAGCGACTCAATCAGCTGCGAATCGCGTAGCGTACCCAAGGTGGCGATGGCGATGGCTTGAGTCTCGCCGCGAGTAAAAACCGCGGAGCCGTGGGTTTTGGGCAGGCTACCTACCTCAATGTCCAGCGGACGCACCGTGGTATTGTCGCGGCCATCAATACGCGGCTCACCTTTGACTACGCGAGAACGCACCACACGCTTTTCAAGACCCGAAAACGCGCCTTTTACGTCATCTTTGCTGAACTTGCCTTCAACCTCTTCGCCCTCGGCTGCCGCTAGCTGAGCGACGGCCTCGTCTTTCAGGGCTGACAGCGCGTCCTGACGCACCATTTTATCGGTAATGCGGTAGGCATCGCCGACTTTCGCTTCAAAGGCATCCGCCATGGCCGCTTTCAGCGCCACGTTTTCTTCCGGCGGCTGCCAATCCCAGCGCGGTTTGCCGGCTTCAGCCACTAATTCGTTGATCGCGCTGATTGCCACCTGCATTTCCTGGTGGCCAAACAGTACGGCGCCCAGCATTTCGTCTTCGAGTAGCTCTTGCGCTTCTGACTCCACCATCAACACGGCTTTTTCCGTGCCGGCGACCACCATATCCAGTTCAGAGGTGGTCAACTCTTCAACAGTGGGGTTCAAGAAGTAGCCTTGCTCTTCGTTAAAGCCAACCCGGGCACAACCAATCGGGCCGCTAAACGGTACGCCAGAAATCGATAGCGCCGCTGAGGTACCCAGCATCGCTGCAATATCCGGATCGTGATTGCGATCGGTTGAGAGAACGGTACAGATCACCTGCACTTCGTTCATAAAGCCCTTAGGAAACAGCGGGCGGATCGGGCGGTCGATCAAACGCGAGGTTAGCGTTTCTTTCTCGGTCGGGCGGCCTTCACGTTTGAAGAAACCGCCAGGAATCTTACCGACCGCGTAGGTCTTCTCTTGGTAATGAACCGAGAGCGGGAAAAAGGGTTGATTGGGGTTCGCTTCTTTCTTTGCCACTACCGTACATAGGACCACGGTGTCATCCATGGTCACCATGACGGCACCGGTGGCCTGGCGAGCGATGCGCCCAGTTTCTAGCGTGACGGTGCTGCGACCGTATTGGAACGTTTTTTTTACCGGATTCACGGCGACTTCCTTTAACATTAATAGCTACTTGTCTTTTCGTATGGGTCGTTTGGACTCGCCCCCATTCTAGGCGTTGCCGGGCGATAGGGCTACCAGAAACAAAAAAACGGGCAGCTCGCAAGGAGCTGCCCGTTTTATCAATCTTCGCCAACAATAACTTAGCGGCGTAGACCTAGACGCTGAATCAGGGACTGATAGCGTTCGAAATCTTTACGCTTCAGGTAATCCAGCAGCTTACGACGCTGGTTTACCATACGGATCAGACCACGACGCGAGTGGTGATCCTGCTTGTTGGTCTTGAAGTGGTCCTGCAGGCCGTTGATATTGGCGCTCAGCAGGGCGACCTGCACTTCAGGTGATCCGGTGTCGCTCTCGCCGCGGCCGTATTCGTTGACGATTTCGGCCTTCTTTTCAGCGGTTAATGCCATCTGTCTCTCCAGTAAGCAATATGCCTAACAATGAATGGGTGAGACCACGCATATTTGCAGTCTCAAGTTGCTATATTTCACGTACAATTTTCGCGCAGATCGCTGCATCCTTGCAACATTTCTCACGAGATAGCGACGGTACTTAACAGTCGCTTAGGTGCCACTTCCTGGCTACCTTTCACTACGCCAAGGCCGATAAACGACTCGGCGTAATAAAGTCTTGCCAATGCATCGGGAGGAATCGAATCACCCATTGCCACATTGGCGGATTGGCCGTGAGCAAGACGCCCATAAGCCGATTCATCTAACGAAAGCGATGGCAAATGATCCACCAGTACATCAACCGGCATTAGCTCGGCTTCCCGAGCGGCCTGATCAGCTAATGCTTCAAGCGCCTCTAGCGTCCACATCGCGTCACTATCAAAAGGCCCTGTCTTCAGCCTTCTCAGTTGGCTAATGTGACCACCACAGCCCAGCGCGTTGCCAATGTCTTCGGCTAAGGTGCGGATATAGGTGCCTTTGCTGCAGCTGACTTCCAACTCAAACGCGGAGCCTTCAAATGACAGCAGGCGCGCATCATACACGCTTACCCGTCGTGCTGCACGCTCAACCTGTTTACCTTCGCGGGCGAGTTCGTAGAGTTTTTTACCCTGATGCTTCAACGCCGAGTACATCGGCGGCACCTGGTCGATCTCGCCGCGAAAGCCGGATAACACAGTTTCAACATCATCAGCCGTTAGGCTCGGCACATCGCGTTGTTCAATGACCGCGCCTTCCGCATCGCCGGTGTCGGTGATCACACCCAACTCAACTCGGGTGCGATACACTTTGTCAGCTTCCAGCAGGTGCGATGAAAACTTGGTAGCCTCCCCCAGGCAAATAGGCAGTAGGCCCGTCGCCATAGGGTCCAGGGTACCGGTGTGACCCGCTTTTTGCGCCTCGAAAAGACGCCGCACCCGTTGCAAGGCATGGTTGCTGGAAAGACCTTTCGGCTTGTCCAGCAAGACAATACCATTTACCAGCAAGCCGCGACGGCGACGGGCCATTAGCGGGTCTCCTCACCTAGCTCATCAGTGCCTTCGTCGTCCTGCTCCTGACGGGCTCGATCGGTTGACACCGCTTCTTCAATCAACGATGAAAGGTGTTGGCCGCGCACCACGCTCTCATCGAAGTGAAAGCGAAGTTCGGGCACGTGGCGCAGTTTAATACGCTTGGCAATTTGGCTTCTCAAGAAACCGGCGGCCCGTTTCAGCACCTGCAGATTTTCCTTGATACGCTCGGGATCCTGCTCACCCAGTAAGGTGACATAGATATCGGCGTAGCCAAGATCACGACTTACGGTAGCACCGCTAACCGTCACCATGCCCAAACGCGGGTCTTTCACTTCGCGCTGGATCAGTACCGCCAGCTCCTTCTGGAGCTGGTCTGCCACTCGGTCGGTACGCTTAAATTCACGCATGGTTGCTCCTCGCAGCCTTAGAGGCTGCGCTCGACCTTCATCTGGTCAAAGACTTCGATCTTGTCGCCGACCTGAACATCGTTGTAGTTCTTCACGCCAATGCCGCACTCAACGCCGTTACGCACTTCCTGAACGTCATCCTTGAAGCGGCGCAGCGATTCGAGCTCGCCTTCGTAAATCACCACGTCATCGCGCAATACGCGAATCTTTTTATTACGATGCACGTTGCCTTCAATCACCATACAACCGGCGATCGCACCAATCTTCGGCGCACGGAAGACGTCGCGTACTTCGGCCACGCCCACGATCTCTTCTTTCCACTCAGGCGCAAGCATACCGCTCATTGCCTGCTTGACCTCGTCGATCAACTGGTAGATGACGCTGTAGTAGCGCAGATCCAGCCCTTCGCGCTCGATGATCTCGCGAGCGGCAGCATCGGCACGTACGTTAAAGCCGACCACGATGGCTTCAGACGCCAGCGCCAAGTTTGCGTCGGTACCGGTGATGCCGCCAACGCCGGAAGAAACAACGGCTACTTTCACTTCTTCAGTGGAAAGCTCTTCCAAGGCGCCTCTGATCGCTTCCAGCGAGCCTTGTACGTCGGCTTTCAGCACGATGTTAACCTTGGCGACTTCGTCTTGGCCCATCTGGCTGAACATGTTCTCCAGTTTGGCCTTCTGCTGACGCGCCAGGCGCACTTCGCGGTACTTGCCCTGACGGAAGTTAGCCACTTCGCGGGCTTTCTTCTCGTCGGCAACGACCATAAAGTCGTCACCGGCATCCGGCGTACCGTCCAGGCCCTGGATTTCAACCGGCATGGCTGGCCCAACCTCATCGACCTGTTGGGCCAACTCGTTGGTCAGCGCACGTACGCGGCCATAGTGCAGACCGGCCAGGACGATATCACCTTTCTTAAGCGTGCCGTTCTGGACCAATACGGTGGCCACCGGGCCACGACCTTTATCGAGCCGCGACTCCACCACCACGCCTTTACCTGGCGCAGACGGGACCGCTTTAAGCTCAAGTACTTCAGAGACTAATTGGATTGCTTCCAACAGCTCTTCAATACCGTCGCCGGTTTTGGCAGAAACATGAACAAACTGGGTGTCGCCGCCCCATTCTTCTGAAATCACGCCATGCTGCGAGAGTTCATTGCGAATGCGGTCAAAGTCGGCACCATCCTTATCGATCTTGTTAACCGCCACCACCATGGGTACTTCGGCGGCCTTGGAGTGCTCGATCGCCTCGATGGTTTGCGGCATCACGCCGTCATCCGCGGCAACCACCAGGATAACCACGTCGGTCGCTTTGGCACCGCGGGCACGCATGGCGGTAAACGCCGCGTGGCCCGGGGTGTCGAGGAAGGTGACGCCACCGTGGTTATCTTCAACGTGGTAAGCACCGATGTGCTGGGTAATACCACCCGCTTCGCCCGTCGCCACTTTGGCGCGACGAATATAGTCCAGTAGTGACGTTTTACCGTGGTCAACGTGACCCATGACGGTCACTACCGGTGAACGGGTGATTTCTTCGCCTTCGTAGGAGATGCCTTCGAGCATTTCCGTTTCCAGCGCGTCATCCTTCACCAGTTTGACCTTGTGGCCCATCTCTTCCACTACAATCGCCGCAGTATCCTGGTCGATCGTTTGGTTGATGGTCACAGCGGCGCCCATGTTAAACATGGCCTTGATCACTTCGTTGGCCTTGATCGACATCTTGTCGGCCAACTCCGCCACGCTGATCGACTCGGGGATCGAGACTTCACGCACAATAGGCTGCGTCGGTTTCTGGAAAGCATGCTTGCCGTTACCGCTTTGGTTGCCTCCACGGCGACCACCACGACGCTGTTCAGCACGCTTGACCTTCTTACCGCCACCGCCTCGCTTACGCTCTTCGCGATCGCCACGATCTTCATCGTCACGGCGGCCTTTGTTCTTAGCCGCTGTTTTCTTAGGCGGCGCCGTACGACGGTCTGTGCGGCCCTCTTTCGGCGGCGCAGGCGGCATATCATCGGCAGTCGGTGTGTCGTCGATTTGAAGCTCTGGCACTTCAACATCGGCAACATCAGGTGCCTTAGGTGGCGCTGTTTTTTCAGCTTGCTCGGCTTCTTTACGGGCGGCTTCTTCAGCGGCTTTGGCTTTCTCGGCAGCCTCGGCAGCCGCTTTTTCTTCCGCTTCGCGTGCCTTGCTTTGGGCTTCGGCTTGAGCCATGTCGCCCACTAGCTGACGCGGGCCAGCGTGCTTGGGCTCTGGGGCTTTTGGCTTGTCTTCCTCTTCAGCGCGTTTGACGTATGTTTTCTTCTTGCGCACCTGAACTTCGATGGTTTTGCCACGCTCACCGGTTTTAATACGGCTACGGGTTTTGCGCGTCAGGGTAATGCGACTTTTGCCTGCTTCGCTTTCATCGCCACCGTGACTTTTCTTCAGGAAGTTAAGCAAGGTACGCTTATCTTCTTCCGATACCGCATCGTTTTCCGAGGCGTGCTGCAAACCCGCTTCTTTCATCTGCTCTAATAGGCGGGGCACATCACGGCCCACCTTTACTGCGAAATCTTTAACTGTCATATCTGACATATTGACCCTCCTCAGCCCGTGACCTGTTTACTGTGTGTTCGAATCCGACGCGTCATCGTCTTCAAACCAGGGCGCACGGGCAGTCATGATCAGTGCCGCTGCGCGCGCTTCGTCCAACTCCTCGATATCGACCAGATCGTCGACAGACTGCTCGGCGAGATCTTCCATGGTGACAATGCCGCGGCTGGCGAGAATGAAGGCCAAGTGGCGCTCCATACCATCCATCTCCAGCAGATCTGCTGCTGGTTGGGCACCGTCTAGCGCTTCTTCCGAGGCAATCGCCATCGTCAGTAGCTCGTCTTTCGCACGTGCACGCAGTTCCTCCACTAGATCTTCATCGAACTCTTCGATTTCGAGCATTTCTTCTAGCGGCACGTAGGCAACTTCTTCTAGGGTGGTAAAGCCCTCATCCACCAACAGCCGAGCAACATCGTCGTCGACCTGTAAGTGGTGTACGAAGGAGTCGACCAAACTATCAATTTCTTGGTCGCGCTTGGCTTCCGCTTCGTCTTCGGTCATGACGTTGATACGCCAGCCGGTGAGATCAGAGGCCAAGCGCACGTTCTGACCACTACGGCCGATTGCCTGGGCCAGATTATCCTGGGCAACGGCAACGTCCATGGCATGGGCATCTTCGTCGACAAGGATAGACGCCACATCCGCTGGCGCCATGGCATTAATCACCAACTGGGCTGGATTGTCGTCCCACAGCACGATATCGACACGCTCATTTTGCAGCTCTGTCGACACTGCCTGAACCCTTGAGCCACGCATGCCTACGCAGGCACCTACCGGGTCAATACGACGGTCGTTGGTTTTCACGGCAATTTTAGCTCGTGAGCCGGGGTCCCGTGCGGCCCCTTTTATTTCAATCAACTGCTCGGCGATTTCCGGCACTTCAATTTTGAAGAGTTCGATAATCAGTTCGGGACAAGTACGTGACAGCTGAAGTTGAGCACCGCGGGCGTCTGGATCAACCTTGACCAGCAGCGCGCGAACGCGCTCGTTCATACGATAGCGCTCGCCATGGATCATTTCGTTGCGGGGCAGAAACGCTTCTGCGTTATCGCCTAAATCAATGATCAAACCGTCCCGCGTGGTCTTCTTCACAATGCCAGCGACCAGTTCGCCTTCACGGTCGGCATATTGACGCACGACTTCAGCTCGCTCAGCCTCGCGAACTTTTTGCACGATGACTTGCTTGGCTGTTTGCGCTGCAATACGGCCAAACACGGCGTTTTCAATTTTCTGCTCGACCACGTCACCCAGCTTGAGCGGCGGATCGCGCTGTTCAGCGATCGTTTCTTTAATTTCGTAATCCGGCGTTTCGAACTCGTCGTCCTCTACCACTGTCCAGTAGCGGAACGTCTCGTAGTCACCGGTGCGACGGTCGATATGTACCCGCACGCTGGCTTCTTGATTATCAAAACGCTTGCGTGACGCGCTCGCAAGAGCGGCTTCAACCGCTTCGAAAATAACGTCGCGGGGAACACCTTTTTCATTAGAGATCGCGTCAACGACCATTAAAATTTCTTTACTCATGCGTTTGCCTCGCCAGAAAACCTGTCCTTATGTGCATCGCGCCAGCTACCTGCCGACCGCCACGCCACCCGGTTAATCGTCGAACTGCGGTACGATCTGCGCAGAATCAATGCCCTCAATGGGAAAACAGTATTCCTCACCATCCATCTGTAGCAGGATTTCGTCGCCTTCGACACCGGCCAGCAGCCCTTGAAACTTACGCCGCCCGTCGAATGGGGCGCGCAGTTTGAGCGCAACATGGTGCCCTTGAAAACGAGTAAAATGATCCAGGGTATACAGTGGACGCGCCATACCCGGCGAAGACACTTCTAATCGATACTCACCTGGGATGGGATCTTCGACATCCAGTATCGCGCTGACTTGGCGGCTAATGTCGGCGCAGTCTTCAACACTTACGCCGCTGTCACGCTCGATATAAATCACTAATCGCGAGTGCTTACCCTGAGAGAGATGGTCGACCCCCCACAGCTCAAAGCCCATGGCAGCGACGACAGGTTCGATCAGCGCGTGCAGCGCCGCATGTTTTGTGGCCACAGACAATGCTCCTATAGCCGTTGCATCAGGCACCTGGCCAGGAGACATATAAAAAGCTAGGTGGCTGATTGGCGTTACCCGGAAATGTGCCTCCGGCAAGCCGATGGGCATCCGCCCTTGAGACACGCTTGTTAACGAAAAGCTGCTAACAAAAAGCCCCTTCACAGGAAGGGGCTTTTCGAAAGAAACCTGTTACACGATCATGGCGCTAAGCAATGGGAAAGCCCCTTAACGACACCTCTTACTGCATGAAGCGCTCGCATCTTGCTTATCACCAGAAAGTGGTAGCGGGGACCGGATTTGAACCGATGACCTTCGGGTTATGAGCCCGACGAGCTACCAGACTGCTCCACCCCGCATCAATCTAGGTCGCAGATAATAGACGCTTAAGCTTATTTCGTCAAGCTGTCTTTTATCTTTGCACGCTTCAAACATGAAGCGCTTATTACGTCTGGGGAACTGGCGAACCAGCACAACAGATGGTGCCGAAGGCGGGACTTGAACCCGCACGACCGTAAGGTCACTACCCCCTCAAGATAGCGTGTCTACCAATTCCACCACTTCGGCATCGGGGGAGGCTCGAGAAAGCAAGATCAATCAGTTACTCGCTGCTTTCCTCTAGCACTGGCGCAGTATTATCCCCACTTTCCTCGCTTTCGTCAAGCGCTGGCGCACTTTGCTGCTGCTCAATAAGGTTTGCATCGGGAATACCCTCTTCCGGTGCTTGCCCCGCCTGAGTGGCAAAATATGCCAGCGCCATAGAGGTAACAAAAAAGCCAGCGGCGAGAATGGCCGTGAAGCGCGACAGAAAGTTACCGCTACCGCGCGAGCCAAATACCGTTTGCGACGCGCCGCCGCCAAAGGCGGCCCCTGCATCGGCACCTTTACCCTGCTGAAGCAGGATGAGCACTACCAGGGCGATCGCAATCACCACATGGACCATAAGAATTGCAACTTGCATGGCGTTATCCTGCTGACTGACAAATGGCGTAAAAATCGTCGGTTTTGAGCGAAGCACCGCCCACTAAACCGCCGTCGATGTCCGGCTGCGCGAGAAGCTCAGCCGCGTTGTTTGCATTCATGCTGCCGCCGTAAAGCAGTTTGAGCTGCTCGGCAAGCGAGGTATCAAACGAAGCCTGGTAAGCACGAATGCCTGCCATGACTTCCTGGGCCTGTTCGGGCGTGGCGGTACGTCCCGTCCCGATGGCCCATACCGGCTCATAGGCGATGACCACTTCGCTGCGCTGCGCTGTCTCCAGGCGCGCCATGACATGGCCCACCTGGCGCAGCACCACGTCCATGGTATGACCCGCATCGCGCTCTTCCAGGGTCTCCCCCACGCACAGGATCGGTGTAAGCCCCACTTCAAGTGCGGCCATCAGCCGTTCAAAAACCTGCTCATCGGTTTCCCGATAAAGCTGACGACGCTCTGAGTGGCCGACAAGTACGTACGCCACTTCAAACTCTTTGAGCATGCGACCGCTTACCTCGCCGGTGTGCGCCCCTGAGTGCAGCGGATTGAGCGTCTGCGCACCGAGCCGTAGCGGGGTATTCTTGAAGGCATGGCGCGCCGCATCCAGATAGGGAAACGGCGGGATCACGACCATATCGATGTTAGTCGGCAGCTTCGCTGCTGCAAATGCCTTGCCGAACGCTTCAACCAGTGCCGCCGAACCGTTCATCTTCCAGTTACCGGCGATTAAGGGCCTACGCATGGACTCTCCTCACTCAAGGTGGAGCGAAATGGTATAGGAGCGGACTTGTCAAGACAACCGCTGTTGTCAGCACGATCTTACTATTCGAGCAACGCTTTCACTTGCTCGGCCAACCGATTTGCCAACTGATCCACATCAAGATGCGCGCGCCCTTCCACCATAACGCGAATCAATGGCTCGGTGCCCGACGGTCTGAGCAGCACGCGCCCTTCGTCACCAAGCTCGCCTTCTAGCGCTTTCACCGCCTGCTGAAGCGGTTCAGATGCCATTACTTCCCTGGCATTAGCGCCTGCAGGCAATCTGACATTGACCAGCGACTGAGGGACTTTCTCCAACCCTCTTAGCAACATAGGCAACGGCTGCTGCTCACGCATCATCAAGGCGAGCACCTGCAGCGCTGAGACGATACCATCACCGGTGGTTTGCACGTGGCTACACACAATATGGCCCGATGATTCACCACCCAGTTCCCACTGATTAGCCGCCATGCGCTCCATCACAAAGCGATCGCCCACCTTGGCGCGCTCAAACGGAATACCCATCTTTTCCAGCGCCATCGCCAGGCCAAAGTTACTCATGAGCGTACCCACTACGCCCCCACCCAGCAGACCACGTGCGTGACGGTCCCGCGCGATCAGGTAAAGAATATCGTCACCGTCGACCTCACGACCTTCGGAGTCGACTAGTAATACGCGATCACCATCGCCGTCAAACGCAATCCCCAGGTCGGCGCCCTGCTGAATCACCGCCGCGCGCAATGCCGCCGGGTGAGTCGACCCCACCTGTTGATTAATATTCAGACCATCGGGCGAGCCGCCGATAACGCTGACCTCGGCGCCCAGCTCACGAAACACACTCGGCGCTATATGGTAGGTGGCGCCATGGGCGCAGTCGAGCACGATGGTCAAGCCATGCAGGCTCAGGCGATCGGGCAACGTCGATTTACAAAACTCAATATAACGGCCAGCTGCGTCATCAATGCGCATGGCTTTACCCAATTGGGCGGCATCCGCGGTCGTCAACGGCGCTTCCAGCATGGTCTCGATGCGGTCTTCAACTTCATCCGGTAGCTTTTTACCCTCTGCCGAAAAAAACTTGATGCCGTTGTCCTCAAAGGGATTATGCGAGGCCGAAATCACAATGCCGGCGTCAGCCCGAAAGGTGCGCGTCAAATAGGCGATCCCTGGAGTAGGCATCGGACCCAATAGCGCCACATCGGCTCCCGCCGCCGATAGCCCCGCTTCCAATGCTGACTCGAACATATAACCTGAGATACGCGTATCTTTACCAATCAACACCCGGGTACGGCCTTTTTCACGGCGTAACACCTGACCCGCTGCCCACCCCAACTTGAGCATAAAATCGGCGGTGATCGGCGACTGGCCGACCGTTCCGCGAATACCATCGGTGCCAAAATAGCGTCTTGTCATACGTTATTCTCCTTGTTGGTAGAGGCCTCACAGCCTTCCTGCCGTACAGCCCACGCCATATTGACAGCGTCAACCGTTGGCCCCACATCATGGACGCGCACGATGCTCGCCCCGCGCTCAACCGCCATGGCAGCCAGCGCAAGTCCTCCCGGCAGCCGCTCCTCAACAGAGCGGCCTAACACCTTACCAATCATGCTTTTTCGCGACATACCCACCAGCACTGGCAACGTCAACGACTGAAGGGCGTCCATACGATTAAGCAAGCGCAAATTATGCTCGACCGTTTTACCAAAGCCAAACCCTGGATCCACGAGCAAACGATGGCGGCGCAAGCCTGCGGCTTCGCACTCGGCAACTCGGGCCGCCAGGTAGTCGACCACCACCTCTTCAATAGGTTTATCGTAGGCAGGCGCCTGCTGCATATGCTGAGGCTCGCCCTGGCGATGCATCAAACATACCGGCAGGCCGCTTGCCGTGGCGGCGGCCAGCGCCCCTTCACGCTCGAGCGAACGCACGTCATTGATCATGCCCGCCCCCAGACTGCTTGCTTCACGCATCACCGCCGGGCAACTGGTATCCACCGAGACCAGTGCGTCGAGTTCGCGCACCAGGACTTCAATCACCGGGGCGACGCGGTCAAGCTCCTGCTGCTCGGCGACCGGCGACGCCCCGGGGCGCGTCGACTCACCGCCCACATCGATGATGGAAGCGCCTTCCGCGATCATCTGCTCCGCACGCCGAAGCGCATCGTCGACGGCCACGTGCTGGCCGCCGTCCGAAAAGGAGTCAGGGGTTACGTTCAAAACGCCCATAACCCGGGGAAAGGATAGATCGAGCAAGTGGCGCCCGCAGCGAAGCTGCGCAGAGGTCGGGGTCACCGGAGCCGAAGGGGTAGGACGTGCGGTAAAAGTCATGCTGTCGCCTGGTCGAAAAAACGTATTGTATTGTCGCCGCACAGCATAACAAAAAGGCGTCCCTTTTGGGGACGCCTTAACGTTACCGGACGAGCAAGATCGCATTAAGAGCCCGCGGGGCCTCCTAGTGGATCAGAAGGCCGGCGGCGCGGCTCTTCGTCATCCGCATCACCGTCATCGCCCGAGGCGTCACTATCACGTGAGTCAGTCGGCGATGCCGCTGGCTGGTCATCTGTTGCGGGCGTTCCACCGCCTGGTGAATCACCATCATTCCAGCCTTCCGGCGGACGAGGCTCGCGGCCATCCATAATATCTTTCAGCTGGTCGGCGTCGATGGTTTCGTATTTCATCAGCGCCTCCGCCATCGCGTCGAGCTTATCGCGGTTGTCAGTCAGAATTTGGCGGGCCTGCTCATAGCAATCATCGATAATCTTGCGAACTTCTTTATCGAGGCGAGTCGTGGTTTCGCCAGACTTCATCTTGGAGCCACCCTGACCAGGGCCGCCGAGGAACTGATGGGACTCATCCTCGTCGTACATGATCGGGCCCATTTCATCCGAGAGTCCCCACTTCGCGACCATGTTATGGGCAAGCTCAGTGGCACGCTTGATATCGTTGGACGCACCGGTGGTCACACCGTTTGGTCCAAGCGTCATCTCTTCAGCAATACGCCCCCCAAACAGCGAGCATATCTGGCTGAGAATCTGCTGGCGTGACAGGCTATAGCGGTCCTCTTCGGGCAAGAACATGGTGACACCCAGCGCGCGGCCGCGGGGAATAATCGTCACTTTGTAGACCGGATCATGATCGGGCGCGACCAAGCCGATAATGGCGTGACCCGACTCATGGTAAGCCGTATTGAGCTTTTCTTTATCGGTCATGACCATGGATTTGCGCTCAGCGCCCATCATGATCTTGTCCTTGGCTAAATCAAGCTCCTCCATACCCACGAGGCGTTTGTTGCGACGGGCGGCAAACAAGGCGGCCTCATTGACCAAATTGGCCAAATCGGCACCCGAGAAGCCAGGCGTACCACGGGCAATCAACTGCGGCTTAACGTCATCTCCTAGCGGCACTTTGCGCAAGTGCACACCCAGGATGTGCTCGCGGCCCCGGATATCCGGTAAGCCAACGGTGACCTGGCGGTCAAAGCGCCCAGGGCGCAATAACGCAGGGTCGAGCACATCCGGGCGGTTGGTCGCGGCAATCACGATGACGCCTTCATTGGCTTCAAAACCGTCCATTTCGACCAGCAACTGGTTGAGCGTCTGCTCGCGCTCGTCGTTACCGCCACCCATGCCAGCACCGCGTGAGCGACCTACCGCATCGATTTCGTCGATAAAGATAATGCACGGCGCCTGTTTCTTGGCCTGCTCGAACATGTCGCGAACACGTGACGCGCCGACACCCACAAACATTTCCACGAAGTCGGAGCCGGAGATAGAGAAAAACGGCACTTTCGCTTCGCCCGAAATAGACTTGGCAAGCAGCGTTTTACCGGTACCCGGAGGCCCCACCATCAGTACGCCACGCGGAATCGTACCGCCCAGACGCTGGAACTTGGTGGGGTCGCGCAGGAAGTCGACCAGCTCTTCTACCTCTTCTTTGGCTTCGTCACAGCCAGCAACATCAGCAAAGGTGGTTTTGATCTGATCTTGAGAGAGCAATTTGGCTTTGGACTTACCAAAGCTCATCGGGCCGCCTTTACCACCGCCGGCGCCACCCTGCATTTGACGCATGAAAAACATGAAGATCGCCAAAATAAGCAGGATCGGGAAGCTGGCAATCAGCAGACGCGTCCAGATGCTTTGCTGCTCGGGCTCTTTACCGATTACCGTCACGTCATTGCTCAGCAGATCATCCATTAGCTTGGGATCTTCTGCCGCCGGACGAATGGTCTGGAACTGTGAACCATCGTTACGCTCGCCCAAGATGGTGTAACCATCAATGGTGACGTTGCGCACACGATTATCTTGCACTTGCTCGACAAACTGCGTGTAGTTCATCGACTCGGGCGCACTTTCGGTACTGAAATTGTTGAACACTGTCAGCAGGACGGCCGCGATGACCAACCATAAGATCAGGTTCTTTGCCATATCGTTCAAGGGGCTACCCTCATTACAAGAATCCGTCAGTTAAACCTAATGGTGAGACCTTACACCAGCACCAAGCGTTCAACCATTGCCAAGGCGTATAATGCCTTGGGCCATCTATGCCACGCTCGCCTTTACGGCGCAATGTGACACACTTTGCAACTGTCTGTCTGGCTATTGCGGTGATAAATCTTGGCGATAGACCGTTCGACGCTGATTAACCACGAAACCCCTCCGCTAACAGATAGACCTCTCGAGAACGCGCTCGAGATGCACTGGGTTTACGTGTAACGACACGCTTAAAATCGTTACGCAACTCTTTTAAATAGCTGTCGAAGCCTTCGCCTTGGAACACCTTTACGAGTAACTGCCCGCCAGGCGAGAGCGTTTCCCGAGCCAGTTCAAGGGCCAACTCCACCAGGTACATGGCTTGCGGCTGATCGATCGCCGCCATACCACTCATATTGGGGGCCATGTCCGACATAACAAGGTCTACCGGGCGATTATCCAAGTGCTTAAGGATCGCATTAAGTACCGTCTCTTCGGTGAAGTCACCCTGGATAAACGCCACATCCGCCAAGCTATCCATCTCGAGAATATCGGAAGCGATCACCATACCGTGCTCGCCGACTTTTTCAGCGGCAATTTGACTCCACCCGCCTGGCGCCGCGCCAAGGTCAATGACCGTCATGCCTGGGCGAAGCAGCTTATCTTTGTCATCGATTTCAAGCAGCTTATAGCTTGCCCGTGAGCGATAACCATCCTGCCAGCTCTGTTTGACATAGGGATCGTCAAAATGCTCTTTCATCCAGCTCGCGCTGGTTTTGCTTGATGACCGTTTGCGGCCAGGAGGCGTTTGCTGCATGAAAAATTCTAACACTGGAAGATGCGATGGGCGCTTTCACACGATGCCTTTCACTCGGTGGCGTTTCACCGTAAGATGGAACGTTAAGCGCAAACTGGGATACCGCAAGATACCATGAGCTTGTCACAGGCACAAAAGAAAGCATTTCGCAGCATTGGTCACCACCTAAATCCGGTCGTCACCGTTTCCGAAAACGGCGTCTCCGATAATTTACTTGCTGAACTTGACCGTGCGCTCAGAGACCATGAGCTCATCAAGGTAAAGCTGGCAATGCCGGAGCGCGACGAGCGGGCCGCCATGCTGGATGAGCTTATCAACGATAGCCAATCAGAACTGGTGCAAACCATCGGCAAAATGGCGCTGCTTTACCGCCATAACCCTCAAGTGAACCCTAAGCTTTCGAATATTAAACGCTTCGAGAACCACCACGGCCGCCACTAAACGTTACGCAACTAAGTCGCCGCCCTGATGATTAAAGCCCGCGACATCGTGTCGCGGGCTTTTTGCGCTTGGCCATACCCTAAAGAGCGACTCCAGGGCCACATAGCCCTAGAGGTGCTCGACACTACCGATTTCGTACTCGACATCACCGCCAGGTGTTTTGACCACCACCACGTCACCTTCCTCTTTACCGATGAGCGCGCGCGCAATCGGTGAGGTCACGGAAATACGCCCCGACTTAATGTCAGCCTCGTCTTCACCAACGATACGGTAAGAGACCTGAGCGTCCGTATCTAAGTTAAGCAGCGACACGGTCACGCCAAAAATTACTTTCCCGGTCTTGGGTAGCTTGGTGACATCAATCACCTGGGCACCCGAGAGCTTGCTTTCAATCTCTTGGATACGCCCTTCGATAAACCCTTGCTGTTCACGCGCAGCATGATACTCGGCATTTTCTTTAAGGTCGCCGTGCTCACGTGCCTCAGCAATCGCCGCAATCACCTGCGGGCGCGCTTCGCCCTTAAGATGACTCAGTTCATCACGAAGACTTTTTTCGCCCGCTACCGTCATCGGGACCTTATTCATTGACTTGCTCCTGCATGCAGATCCTGAAGGCGCCGCACCGTAATCTCCCGACCGTACTCCAGCGCCATGCAAACAGCATTAGCGCCCGCCAAGGTGGTCGCATAGGGCACCTTGCGCGCGAGAGCAGTACGGCGAATGACCGAAGAGTCGTTAATGGCTTGGCGACCTTCGGTTGTGTTCACAATGTAGGCGATTTCGTCGTTCTTAAGCAGATCGACGATATGGGGACGACCTTCGTAGACTTTATTGACGTGCTCCACTGCCAAGCCAGCCGCTTCGAGGGCAGCTGCCGTGCCACGCGTTGCACAAAGAGTAAAACCCAATGTTAGCAGAGAACGGGCCACTTCGATAATCCCCTGCTTGTCTGGCTCTCGCACCGAGAGAAACGCTTTGCGCTCGCCGGTTAATGCAGGAATCGCCTCGCCCGCCCCCAGCTGCGCTTTGAAGAACGCTTCGGCAAAAGTATCCCCCGACCCCATGACTTCGCCAGTCGACTTCATCTCCGGCGAGAGAATCGGATCCACCCCCTGGAATTTATTGAACGGGAACACCGCTTCTTTAACGCTATAGAAGTGCGGCACGATTTCACGTTCAAAGCCCTGCTCGGCCAGGGTCTTGCCTGCCATGCAGCGAGCGGCAATCTGTGCCAGCGAGGTACCAATGCACTTCGAGACAAAGGGCACGGTACGCGACGCGCGAGGGTTCACTTCAATCACGTAGATCTCGACATCCTGCCAGGCCATTTGCACGTTCATTAAGCCTTTGACACCTAGCTCGACGGCCATCTTTTTGACCTGCTCGCGCATCTCATCCTGCACGTCGGCGGGCAGCGAGTAGGGCGGCAGCGAACACGCGGAGTCACCGGAGTGAACGCCCGCTTGCTCAACGTGCTGCATGATGCCGCCGATCACTACCTGCTGACCGTCGGAGACCGCGTCGATATCAATCTCCACCGCCGCACTCAAAAAGTGATCCAACAGTACCGGCGAGTCGTTAGAGACTTTCACCGCATTGATCATGTAATTCTCGAGTTCGGAAGCGTCATAGACGATCTCCATCGCCCGACCACCGAGTACGTAACTGGGGCGCACCACCAGCGGGTAGCCAATCGCCTCGGCTTTGGCGAAGGCTTCGTCAAAGCTACGCGCCGTGGCGTTGGGCGGCTGCTTCAAACCGAGCTTGTCGATCATTTGTTGAAAACGTTCGCGGTCTTCGGCCCGGTCGATGGCATCCGGCGTGGTGCCGATAATCGGCACGCCAGCGGCTTCCAGCTCGCGGGCCAGTTTCAGCGGCGTTTGCCCCCCAAACTGGACAATCACGCCCACCGGCTTCTCTTTGTCGGCGATTTCCAACACGTCTTCCAACGTCACCGGCTCGAAGTAGAGACGATCAGAGGTGTCGTAATCGGTGGAGACCGTTTCCGGGTTGCAGTTGACCATGATGGTTTCATAGCCATCGTCGTGCATGGCAAACGCCGCGTGCACACAGCAGTAATCGAACTCGATCCCCTGCCCGATCCGGTTGGGGCCGCCGCCCAGCACCATGATTTTTTGACGGTCAGAGACGTCTGCCTCGCACTCTTCTTCATAGGTGGAGTACATGTAGGCGGTATCCGAGGCGAACTCCGCCGCACAGGTATCCACGCGCTTATAGACCGGGCGAATGCCTGCGGCCTGACGGGTCTGACGAAACGCTTTTTCGGTCACGTTCAGCAGCTTGGCCAGGCGCGCATCGCCGAAGCCCTTGCGCTTGAGCTGATAGAGCTCACGGGCTGAGAAATCGGCCAGCGAGCGCTTGGCAACGGCATTTTCAGTCAGCACCAGATCTTCAAGCTGCACCAGGAACCAGCGGTCAATATTGGTCAGCGCAAACACATCATCGACACTCATTCCAGCGCGCATGGCGTCAGCTACATAGAAAATACGCTCAGCGCCGGCCGCCTGAAGCTCGCCCTGAATAACCGCCATGTTATCCGGCGTGAAGTCGCTGATAATCGGGTCAAGGCCGTCGTTGCCGGTTTCCATACCGCGCAGCGCTTTTTGCAGCGACTCTTGGAAGGTACGGCCAATCGCCATCACCTCGCCCACCGACTTCATTTGGGTCGTCAGGCGATCATTGGCCTGGGGGAATTTTTCAAAGGTAAAGCGCGGAATCTTGGTAACCACGTAGTCGATGGACGGCTCAAACGATGCGGGGGTGCGACCACCGGTAATATCGTTCTGCAGCTCATCCAGCGTATAGCCCACTGCCAGCTTGGCGGCGATCTTGGCAATCGGGAAACCAGTGGCTTTCGAGGCCAGCGCCGACGAGCGTGACACCCGCGGATTCATTTCGATAACCACCAAGCGGCCGGTTTGCGGATCCATGCCAAACTGTACGTTCGAGCCGCCGGTCTCCACGCCAATCTCGCGCAGTACCGCGAGGCTGGCGTCACGCATGATCTGATACTCTTTATCGGTCAGCGTTTGTGCCGGGGCCACAGTGATGGAGTCACCGGTGTGCACGCCCATGGGGTCGAAGTTCTCAATCGCACAGACGATGATGCAGTTGTCGTTCTTATCCCGCACCACCTCCATCTCGTACTCTTTCCAACCCAGCAGCGACTCATCGATCAGCAGCTCGTGGTTGTTGGAAAGCTCGAAACCTCGGGTACAGATCTCTTCGAACTCTTCCTTGTTGTACGCCACGCCGCCGCCGGAGCCGCCCATGGTATAAGAAGGACGAATAATCGTTGGAAAGCCCAACTCATCCTGAATTTCCCACGCCTCATCCATGCTGTGCGCAACTTTCGCCTTCGGGCATTCAAGCCCAATACGCTTCATGGCCTGATCAAACAGGTCGCGATCTTCGGCCATGTTAATCGCATCGGCGTTGGCACCAATCATCTCGACGCCGTACTTTTCCAGCACGCCATGCTTTTCCAGGTCGAGCGCACAGTTCAGTGCGGTCTGGCCACCCATGGTGGGCAGAATAGCGTCTGGCCGCTCAGCCTCAATAATCTTTTCCACCGCCTGCCAGGTGATTGGTTCGATGTAGGTGGCGTCGGCCATGGCCGGGTCGGTCATGATGGTGGCCGGGTTGGAGTTGACCAACACAACCCGGAAGCCCTCCTCGCGCAGCGCTTTACACGCCTGGGCGCCGGAGTAATCGAATTCGCAGGCCTGGCCGATGACAATCGGGCCAGCGCCAATGATCAAAATAGTGTTGATGTCGGTACGCTTAGGCATAACGGTTCCCGCAAAAAATGGGTGACGATGAGCGACAAAAGACGGCGATGTGCGGCTAGGTTAACGTCGCGCCTGCATCATGGTGATAAAGCGATCAAACAACGGCGCCACATCACGCGGACCGGGGCTGGCTTCCGGGTGGCCCTGAAAGCTAAACGCCGGTCGGTCGGTGCGCTCAATCCCCTGCAAGGTGCCGTCAAACAGCGAACGGTGCGTTGCGCGCACGTTAGCAGGCAAGGTCGCTTCATCCGCTGCGAACCCGTGGTTTTGGCTGGTGATCATCACCGTCCCAGTATCCAGGTCCTGCACGGGGTGATTGGCACCGTGGTGACCATGGCTCATCTTGACGGTTTTTGCCCCCGAGGCCAGCGCCAGCAGTTGATGCCCCAAGCAAATACCAAACACCGGAATATCGGTTTCCAGCACGTCCTGGATGGCTGTGATCGCGTAATCACATGGCTCGGGATCACCGGGGCCGTTGGCCAGGAAGACGCCATCAGGGTTCATCGCCAGCACCTCGGCGGCGGGCGTTTGCGCGGGCACAACCGTCAGGCGGCAGCCGCGAGCGGCCAGCATGCGCAGAATGTTGAATTTCACCCCGTAATCGAACGCCACCACATGATAGGGGCGCTCGGTCTGTGCGGCATCTGCATAACCCTCACCCAGCGCCCACTCACCCTCAGACCACTCATAGGCTTCTTTACACGACACTTCTTTGGCCAGATCCATGCCCTTCAACCCAGGAAACGCCTTGGCAGCTTCCAGCGCCCGCTCTACCGCGCCGTCGCCTTCAGCGTCAACGCCCGCCAAAATCGCGCCGTTCTGCGCGCCCTTATCACGCAAGATGCGCGTTAAGCGGCGGGTGTCGATATCGGCAATGCCCAGCACGTTTTGGCTTTTCAGGTAGTCCGACAACGACTGCTCAGAGCGGAAGCTGCTGGCCATGAGTGGCAAATCACGAATCACCAAGCCCGCCGCGGCAATCGAGGCGGATTCAACGTCTTCGCTGTTAACGCCGGTGTTGCCAATATGGGGGTAAGTAAGCGTGACAATTTGACGAGTATAGGAGGGGTCGGTGAGGATTTCTTGATAGCCGGTCATGGCCGTATTGAACACCACCTCACCGCTTGTGACCCCCTCCGCACCAATGGCGGTTCCGTGAAACACGCTGCCATCTTCCAGGGCCAATATCGCGGGTTTGCTCAATGCGGGGTTATTCAAAACAAGGTCCTCCCATGCTGGTGGGAGCCTGTGGGCGCAGGCTCGGCAATTTCTTCATTATCCACGACGCGGTTAGTAAAACTCAGGTCGTAAAAAAGCGGGACGAAGCCGACAGTAAAAAATCGGTTTCATCCCGCTTGTTGTTCTCTTCCATGACTGACCGCCATGGCGCAGTAACTAGCTGCCTATTTCGCTAACCTAAGACCAGTGCAACAAGCGCGGTGCTTTCTCCACAGACATTCGCTGCAGATATTTTGCTACGTAGCGGCAGCCACTCGGCCAAAATTTTTGGAATGTTACAGGAATTTTAGACCTAAGACTACCCCTTAATGATGGGCTGCTTGAGCATTGCCACCGCTCAATCTAAGCCCAGCACATCCTGCATATCGTAACGGCCGCACTCTTTCCCCGCGACCCAGCGCGCTGCGCGCACCGCGCCTTTGGCAAAGGTCATGCGACTGGACGCTTTATGGGTGATTTCGATACGTTCGCCCTCGGTGGCAAACATCACCGTGTGCTCGCCGACAATATCCCCTGCGCGCACGGTGGCAAAGCCAATTTCTTTATCGGTGCGCGGCCCGCATTGCCCCACCCGCTCGAACACGCCATGTTCTTTTAACGTGCGATCCAGGCTTTTTGCGACCACTTCCCCCATTTTGATCGCGGTGCCGGAGGGGGCATCGACCTTGTGGCGGTGATGGGACTCAATCACTTCAATATCATAGCCTTCATCGCCTAGCGCTTTAGCAGCGGTTTCCAACAGCTTGAGCGTCAGGTTCACCCCCACGCTCATATTGGGCGCAAATACCATGGCGACGCGATCGCGAAAGCTATCCAACTGAGCCAACTCATCATCATTCATGCCGGTGGTGCCAATCACGATGCGTTTGCCGTGCTCGGCGCAGAACGCAAGGTTGGCCAGCGTCACCTGCGGGGCCGTGAAGTCGATCAGCACGTCAAAGTCGTCGACGATATCGCTCAGGTCATCCACTGCTGCCACACCGCGCCTGCCAATGCCCGCCAGCTCGCCGATATCGGCGCCAACCAATGAGCTGCCCGGCTCCACAATACCGCCCGCCAGGGTCGCGTCAGCCTCTTGTTCAACAGCATTTACCAGCGTGCGGCCCATCCGGCCAGCGACGCCTACAATGGCAACTCGGGTCATCGAAACTCCTGCGCTTGCGTCTTTCAGCATCAAAGTGGATATCAAACGTGGCCGCGATTATAGCAGACGCGCGGCGGGAATCCGCGCCGTCGGGGTCGACTAGTTTTCCCAGACGATAACCAGCGCTTCATCACCGGCCATCCGCACCAGATGGCGCTCCACCACGCCTTCCAACTCATCCAAGTGGCCTTCTTCAAGCGTCTCGATCGCCACCGTTAATGTTTCGTCACCGGCTCGCATCAGGCAAGTGCCCGAACTAAATGTAATTTTGGCTTCTTGTTCAGATTGCTCGACCTCAAGCTTATGCGACCAGTGCTTGCACAAGCGATTAATTAAGCGTTCGCCAGAAGGCGTCGCGATTTCAGCACGGGATAGGGGCATGCCGCTTTCTCCACAGAAGTAGCGAGTGAGTACCTACCAGCCTAATGCGCACTGGGATAAGAGCCAAGCAACGAATGGGCTTTCAGTGCAACAACGTGTTCACGGGCATGCTTATACACAACGAGCCCCACCTTGAGAGACATATCGACAGACCCAGGCGTTTAAGCAATAATGGCGCCCTTGAGAATGCGAATTATACGCACAACGTGGTTTATTACTGGCCATCCGCCAGGCTGGCGCTTTTACCCACTCCACTCACTTGTTACTTATCCGGTTATGAAGGTAATTATGGCTGCCCACTTTTCCAAACTGTTGCTGGGCGCGGTCTCCGTTTTGAGCTGCGCCGCTGCTGTCGCCGACGACATCACCGTGACCGACGTCGCTGGCCGCGACGTTACCCTGGACGCCCCAGCGGAACGGGTCATTTTAGGCGAGGGCAGGCAGATTTATCTGCTGGGGTTATTAGAGCCGGAAGATCCCTTTGCCCATGTAGTGGGCTGGCGGGAGGACTTTTCCCAGGCGGACCCCGATAACTATGCGCGCTACGCCGAACGCTTTCCGGAAATCGACGACCTGCCCACCTTCGGCGGGTTCAAGGACGGCACCTTTGATGTCGAGCAGGCGGCTTCTCTCACGCCCGATGTCGTGCTGATGAATATCGAGGCCAAAGCCGCCACCGAAGACGCCGGCTACGACGACAAGCTGGCCGAGTTGGACATTCCCATCGTCTACGTGGATTTTCGTGAGGATCCCATCGAAAACACCATTTCCTCGATGCGCATCATTGGCAAGCTGATGGGCGATGAAGCCGCCGCCGAGGAATTTATCGCGTTTGCGGAAGAGCAGATGGCGCGGGTAACCGATGTTATTGCCGAAGCGGACCCCAAGCGCCCCAGTGTGTTTATCGACCGGGCGGGCGGTTACTCCGACGAGTGCTGCATGAGCTTTGGCCCAGCCAACTTTGGTGAATATGTCACTCTGGCGGGCGGCAGCAACATTGCCGCGGACATTATCCCCGACAGTTTTGGCAACCTGAACCCTGAACAGATCATTGCTGCTGATCCGGAGCACATGGTGGTAACCGGCGGCAACTGGGATGCCTACGTGCCGGGCGGCGACTGGGTGGGCATGGGCCCAGGGGCAGACATGGATAAAGCCCGTGAAAAGCTCGACGCCCTCACTGAACGCACGGCCATGACCGGCATACGCGCGGTCGAATCAGACAACGTCCATGCTATCTGGCACCAGTTCTACAACAGTCCCTATTACTTCGTGGCGGTTCAGCAGTTAGCCAAATGGCTACATCCGCAACTGTTTGAAGACCTGGAACCGGAAGCCACTATGCGTGAGCTGCACGACCGCTTTTTACCCATCGACTACGAACCCGGTTACTGGGTGTCATTAAATGACGAGTGAAACCATGACGGCAGCGCCCGCCCCACAGGGACGCGCTTTCTATCGTAGCCAAGTGTTTCGTCGCCAGATGATTCTGGCAGCGCTGGTGGTCGCACTATTTTTCAGTCTATGCGTTGACCTAGCCCTTGGCCCGGCACGCTACAGCCTGGGCGAAGTCGTTACCGCCTTGTTCACCCCAGATAACGTCAGCCAGCAGGCACGCGTCATTCTCTGGGAGATACGCATGCCGGTAGCCCTGATGGCACTGGTTGTGGGCGCCAGCCTCTCGGTGGCCGGCGCTCAGATGCAAACCATCCTGAGCAACCCGCTGGCCAGTCCGTTTACCCTGGGGATTTCGGCTGGAGCAAGTTTTGGTGCAGCGTTAGGGCTCGCTTTTGGTGTAGCGCTGGTGCCTGCCGCCATTGAGTTTGTGGTGCCCATCAACGCCTTCATAATGGCCATGTTCACAGCGTTCTTAATTCATGCCTTAAGCCTTAAGCGCGGTGTGACGGTAGAAACCATTGTGCTACTGGGCATCGCCATGGTGTTCATCTTCAACTCGCTAATGTCGCTGATTCAGTTCTTTGCCAGCCAAGAGGCCGTGTCCGCGGTAGTGTTTTGGACCATGGGCAGCCTGACCAAAGCGACCTGGCCGAAATTCTGGATCGCGCTGAGCGTATTGGCCATGGTGATACCACTGCTTGCGCGACACGGCTGGGCGCTCACCGCCATGCGACTGGGCGACGCCAAAGCCGAAAGCATGGGCGTGAATCCGCGCTCGCTGCGCCTGGAAGTGCTGGTACTGGTATCGTTGCTTGCGGCTATTGCCGTCGCGTTTGTCGGCACCATCGGGTTTATTGGCTTGGTGGGGCCGCATATTGCGCGCCTTATGCTCGGCGAGGACCAGCGCTTCTTCTTGCCAGGCTCAGCGCTGTGTGGCGCACTAATTCTGTCGGTTGGCTCGGTGATTTCCAAAATCATTATTCCGGGCACCATTATTCCCATTGGCATCATTACGTCTCTCGTTGGGATTCCCTTCTTTCTGTTTCTCGTGCTTAACCACAAGAAGGCATCATGGTAACCCTACAGCTGAATCGCGTTTCCGCCCGCTACGGGCGGCGTTCCATTATCCAAGACATCACTACCCCGCGCTTTCAGGGTGGGCAAGTGGTGGCCCTGCTTGGCCCTAATGCCGCAGGCAAATCCACCTTATTTCGCCGCATCCTGGGTCTATTAAAAGGTGAAGGCGAGGTGGTCATCAGCGGTACAAGCGCCGAGCGCCCCGTGGCCTACATGCCCCAAGACACAGGGGCGAAAGCAGTGCTAACGGTATATGAATCAGTGCTGTTGGCGCGCATGCAAGGGCGCAGCCTAAAAGTCCAGGGCGAAGATTTAGCACAGGTTGACCGTGCATTAGATGAGCTGAATATCGCCACATTGGGCGAACGCGATATTGGCGACCTTAGCGGCGGGCAGCGCCAACTGGTCAGCGCCGCCCAAGCGTTGGTGCAGGAGCCCGAGATTCTGATGCTGGACGAGCCCACCTCAGCGCTCGACCTGAATCGCCAAATTAGCCTGCTGAGCGTACTGCGTCGGCTAGCCGACGAGCGGCAAATGCTCATCCTGGTAGCACTGCATGACCTGGGGCATGCGCTGCGCTTTACCGATGCGTCCATGGTGCTTGAACACGGTCGTCTAATTGCCTGCGGTCCCACGGCGGACGTGATTACGCCTGCACTGCTGCAGTCCGTTTACCGAGTAAACGCGCGCATTGAGCCCTGCTCAAAAGGCAGCCCGCAGCTTATCGTCGAAGAAGCCATCTAAACCGCCTTCCCTCCATGGCGGCGAGTGCCACGCCGCTTAACATCAGCGGCAGTGCAAGTAGGAAACCACTAGAGACAGGTATTCCGAACAACACCCAATCCGCCAATACCGGCCACACCAATGCTATATACTCAAATGGCGCCAAGCGCGATGCTTCCGCATAGCGCAACGCCAGCGTCATCGCGATATGCGCCGCGCCGCCAAACAGGCCTGACAACACCAGCAACCCAAACTCTTCTGGGCTAAGCGCCGCCCAGCCCATCGGTAGCGTTGCCAGGCCTGCCAGCGACGACACCAGTATAAAATAGAAGGCGATAGCACCTGCTGTTTCCGTACGTGAAATCCGCCGCACGGTAAGCAGCGCCCCTGCCGTTAACAACGCGCTAAGCGCCCCTAACGCATAGCCCGGCAATTGCCCACCCGCCTCGTCCGCTTCCAACCCAGGCAGCACTAATACCGCCATACCTAAGAGCGCAAACACAATGGCGCCGGCACGATGGAGCGAAAACCGCTCGCTCAATAGCAAAATCCCACCAACGGCCATGAACACCGGCGTTAACTGGGCGAGCAACGTAGCCTCGGCAACCGGCAATAGAGCGACCGCCGCAAAGGACGCGAACATCGCCGCCGCCCCCAAGCCAGAGCGCAACGCATGCCCCAGCGGGCGACGCGTTGCCAGCCCGCGAGGAAACTCCCGGCGCAGGGCAAGAAATACCACTATGGGCAACAGCGCAAACAGCGAGCGGAAAAATACCGACTGGCCCACCGGCACAACGTCACTGACCGCCTTGATGCTCACCAACATGCCGGTAAATAGCACACCAGAGAGAATCCTAAGCAAAATACCTTTAGTGGGCCTCTCCTGGAGGTTATCCATCGTGTACAGCACTCCCTAAACAGCAAAAACCCCCGGGCGAACCGAGGGTTTTTGAACCAAGCACCTAGCTGATTAGCATCATCTCAAAATTACGGCTTCATCTCTTCAAAGAACTTCTTCACGCTATCGAAAAAGCCGGTTTTCTTCGGCGAATGGCTATGGCTGTTGGTGCCGTCCAAGCTCTTTTGTAGCTGACGCAGCAGGTCTTGCTGCTCGTCATTGAGATTGACCGGGGTTTCCACCACCACTTTGCATAGCAGATCGCCAGGAGCACCGCCACGCACGGGCTTCACGCCTTTACCGCGCAGACGGAATAGCTTGCCGGTTTGGGTTTCCGGCGGAATTTTCAGCTTCACGCGCCCGTCGAGCGTCGGCACTTCCAGCTCCCCGCCAAGGGCAGCATCAACAAAGTTGATCGGCACATCACACTGCAGGTGCTTACCGTCACGCTGGAAGATATGGTGCGGCTTGATGGCTACCTGGACATACAAATCGCCCGGAGGGCCGCCGTTGACGCCGCTTTCGCCTTCCGCATTCAAACGGATGCGGTCGCCGGTGTCCACGCCTGGGGGAATCTTCACCGACAGCGTCCGGGTCTCGCGCACGCGACCTTCGCCGTTACATTTATGGCACGGCACTTTGATGTGTTGGCCAGAGCCATGACAGGTCGGGCAGGTTTGCTGAACGGCGAAGAAACCTTGCTGCATACGCACTTGGCCGTGGCCATGGCACGTTGGACAGGTATCTTTGCTTGAACCTGGTTCAGCACCGCCGCCATCGCAGCGATCGCATTCAATATGCCGCGGTACGCGGATATCGACCGTGGTACCGGCCACTGCGTTTTCCAGGTCCAGCTCAAGGTTATAGCGCAGATCAGAGCCCCGTGCAGGCGCATTGGGGCCGCGCCGACGTCCACCGCCGCCACCGAAAATATCGCCAAACACATCGCCAAAGATGTCGCTGAAATCGCCAGCGCCACCGCCGCCAAAACCTCCGCCACCAAAGCCGCCTTGGCCGTCAACCCCGGCATGGCCAAACTGATCGTAAGCGGCACGTTTTTCGCTGTCGGTTAAGACTTCGTAGGCTTCCGATACCTCACGGAATTTCTCCGCAGCGGTGTCATCATCCGGGTTACGGTCGGGGTGATACTTTTGCGCCAGGCGACGGTAGGCCTTCTTGATCTCTTTCTGATCAGCCCCTTTTTCGACACCCAGGACTTCATAATAATCGCGTTGGGACATGGGTCCTACGCCTCCTGGTTAGCTACGCATTCAACTGCACATTTAACTTCGAGCGTCTCGGCCGCGGAAACAGCAACGCGGGAGGTTGCCTCCCGCGTCACCGCTTTCCTTGGCAGAAAGAGGGGTTACTGTTTCTTTTGCTCGTCGTTGACTTCTTCGTACTCGGCGTCAACCACGTCTTCTTCAGGCTTCGATTTGCCTTGGTCGGCGCCCTCTTCACCCGGCTGCTCAGCGCCTTCTGCCTGCTCGGCGTACATCTTTTGTGCCAGCTTGCCTGACGCCTCGGTGAGCGCGTCGAGTTTTTGCTGAATCAGCTCTTGGTCGTCGCCTTTAGTGGCTTCTTCCAACTCGGTGATAGCGGTTTCGATGGCTTGTTTCTCGTCATCGGTCGCTTTGTCACCGGCTTCTTCCAGCGTTTTACGCGTAGCGTGGATCATGCCGTCCGCCTGGTTACGCAGCTGCACCAGCGCTTCGAACTTTTTATCTTCGTCCGCGTGGGCTTCGGCATCGCGTACCATTTGATCGATTTCTTCGTCGGTCAAGCCGCTGGACGCCTTGATGACGATCGACTGCTCTTTGCCGGTTGCCTTATCTTTGGCTGATACGTTCAGAATACCGTTGGCATCCAGATCGAAAGCCACTTCGATTTGCGGCACACCGCGCGGCGCGGGCGGAATATCGGCAAGATCAAAGCGACCCAGCGACTTGTTCTGCGATACTTGCTTACGCTCGCCTTGCACGGCATGGATGGTCACCGCCGTCTGGTTGTCATCCGCCGTGGAGAAGGTTTGCGTCTTCTTGGTCGGAATAGTGGTGTTTTTCTCGATCAGCGGTGTCATTACACCCCCCAGGGTTTCGATACCCAAGGTTAACGGGGTAACGTCGAGCAGCAGTACGTCTTTAACGTCGCCGCCCAGCACACCGCCCTGAATCGCAGCACCCACGGCCACCGCTTCGTCAGGGTTAACGTCTTTACGTGCTTCTTTACCGAAGAACTCAGCGGCTTTCTGCTGGACCAGCGGCATGCGCGTCTGGCCACCGACCAGGATCACGTCGTCAATTTCAGATGCCGACAGGCCAGCATCTTTAAGGGCCATCTTGCACGGCTCCATTGAGCGCTGTACCAGGTCATCTACCAGCGATTCCAGCTTGGCACGGGTCACCTTCACGTTAAGGTGCTTCGGCCCTGTGTTGTCCGCCGTGATGTACGGCAGGTTAACGTCGGTTTGCTGTGCGCTGGACAGCTCGATTTTGGCTTTCTCGGCGGCTTCTTTCAGACGCTGCATGGCCAGATTGTCACCGGACAGGTCAATACCGCTGTCCGATTTGAACTGGTCAACCAGATAGTTAATCAACGCCAGGTCAAAGTCTTCGCCGCCCAGGAAAGTGTCGCCATTGGTGGCCAGCACTTCAAACTGGGTTTCGCCGTCAACATCGGCGACTTCGATGATCGAAATATCGAAGGTACCGCCGCCCAGGTCGTAGACCGCGATGGTTTTATCGCCGCGAGACTTGTCCATACCGTAGGCGAGCGCTGCCGCGGTCGGCTCGTTGATGATGCGCTTAACATCCAAACCAGCGATGCGACCCGCATCCTTGGTAGCCTGACGCTGGCTGTCGTTGAAGTAAGCCGGTACCGTAATGACCGCCTCGGTAACAGTTTCGCCGAGGTAATCTTCCGCCGTCTTCTTCATTTTCTTAAGCACTTCCGCGCTGACCTGCGGCGGCGCCATTTTTTTACCTTTCACTTCTACCCAAGCGTCACCGTTATCCGCTTCGGTAATTTTGTAAGGCACCATTTTAATGTCTTTTTGTACGACATCGTCTTTAAAACGACGGCCGATTAGACGCTTGATGGCATATAGCGTGTTTTCTGGGTTGGTGACCGCTTGGCGCTTGGCTGCCTGGCCAACGAGCGTTTCACCGTCGTCGGTGTAAGCGATGATAGACGGTGTGGTACGGCCGCCTTCCGCATTTTCAATGACTTTTGCACTGTCGCCATCGAGCACCGATACACAAGAGTTGGTGGTGCCCAAATCAATACCAATAATGCGTCCCATAATAAGAACCTCGAATCTGGTTGTTTCAATACGTCAAACTGATTGCGGGTATCCCGCGGGGTTGCCCTTTATTTGGGGGCCACCTGAGACTTTTCAAGGCTTTTTTATGCCTTATCTGCCTTATGACTCACTCGCTTTCTGACTAACGACTACCATCGCTGGGCGTACAAGACGTCCATTCAATGAGTAGCCTTTTTGCATTACCTCCATGACGGTGTTGGGCTCGAGCTCAGGGTTCGGCACCATCGCCATGGCTTCATGAACTTGCGGGTCGAAGGGTTCGCCTTGGGGCTCAATGCTTTCGACACCAAACTTGTTCAGCACATCAAGCTGCATCTTCAGTGTCATTGAGACGCCTTCTCGATGAACGTCTGAGGCGTCTTCCTGCATGGATTCGAGCGCTTTTTCCAGGCTGTCGACGACCGGCAGCAGGTCTTTAACAAACTTTTCCAAGGCAAATTTGCGTGCCTTTTCGGCTTCAAGCTCCGCTCGACGACGCACGTTTTGCGCTTCAGCGGCCGCTCTTAGCGATTGGTCGTTGGCTTCTGCCAGACGTTGCTCCAGGTCTTGTACCTGGGCGGCCAGGGCGTCTGCTTCGGAGCCGTCATCGACGCTATCAACAATCGCTTCTTCGTCATTAATCAAGCCTTCCAGCTCGCCTTCAACCAAGCGATCTTCCGCCTCTTGCTCCGGGGTTTCTGCTTCTTGCTCGTGGCGAGCCAGCTCGTCATCTAGTGGCGTTTGCGGTTCTTTTGCCATGCCTTGCTCCTGCAACGTTCGGGGGCTAGTCAAAAGCCCGATAGTAAGTAGCGATATAAATTGGCTATGCACGGTATATGGGGACCATAAAAGCCATCTCAAGTGGGCATTGAAGCGCGGTTTCGACTACTGTATAAAACAACAATACTCAGGCGCGCATGCCGCGCTCGCTCCGCTGTGCCTCAGGAGGGCCTTATGCTGACTCAGCTTGCTATTCGAGATTACGCGATCGTTGAGCATCTAGAGCTCGACCTGACGCATGGCATGACCGCCATTACCGGCGAAACCGGGGCGGGCAAATCAATTTTATTGGGAGCATTGGGCCTTTGCTTGGGTGAGCGCGCCGATGCCGGCAGCGTGCGCCACGGCAGTGAGCGCACAGACCTATCGGCGCGATTCGATATTCAGCACTTGCCCGCTGCCATCGAGTGGCTGAGTAGCCGGGAACTCCCCTGCGACGAGTGCTTGTTGCGGCGCGTGGTAACCGCAAGTGGACGCTCCAAGGCCTGGATCAATGGACAGCCGGCCACGATCAGCGACCTAAAATCGCTGGGTGAACGGCTGGTACAGATTCACGGCCAGCATGCCCACCAAGCGTTAATGCGTGAAGAAACTCACCTCGCGCTGCTCGATGATTATGCGGGACTTCGCGAGGCGGCACAGCGGCTTGCCGCGACGTATCACGACTGGCGCAGCACCAACCGGCGTCTTAAACAGCGCAAGGAAGCTGGCAGCGAAGTGGAAGCCAAACGACAATTGCTGCGTTATCAGGTAGAAGAACTCGACCAGCTGGGGCTTGCGGAAGGCGAATTGGAGACCCTGGAAAACGAGCAGCACACGCTGGCCCACGCCGACGAAACCTTACGTGAAACACAATTTGCCGCCGATTGCTGCGCCAGCGACGAAGGCGGCGCCCTGTCGCTGCTTAACCAAGCTTATACGCATTTAAGCGCCTTACCAGGGAGCGACAAAGGTACGCTGGCCAATACCCTCGCCATGCTCAGCGATGCGCGCATTCAGATTGAAGAAGCGGCCAGCGAACTCAACCATTTCGCCAGCACCACCGAGCTCGACCCGGAACGCTTGGCTTGGGTGGAGCAGCGCTTGGCTGATGTTCACCGTATCGCCCGCAAACACCATGTCGCGCCGGATGAGGTCTGTGCACTGCACGCTGAGCTGACTCGCGAAGTTGCTGAGTTGGACAACAGCGATAACGATATTGAAACCCTGAGCGCCCAGCTCGCCAACTACCGTGAGCGCTATCGCGGCGAGGCCAAACGGCTAAGCGAAGCACGCCAAAAAGCGGCTGTGCAATTGGGTAAAGAAGTTCAGCAGCAGCTTACCTTTCTGGCCATGGGCAAGGCGCGCTTCGAAGTTGCCGTCACCCCCCGCGACACACCGGCAGCGGAAGGCCTCGACCATGTCCACTTTTTAATCAGCGCTAACCCCGGCCAACCCGCCAGACCGCTCACCAAGGTGGCGTCAGGCGGTGAGCTTTCGCGCATTAGCTTGGCCATACAGGTCGTCGCCGCGTCTCACTCGACCATTCCAAGCCTGGTGTTTGATGAAGTCGACGTGGGAGTGTCCGGCGCCACCGCGGAAATCGTTGGCCAACTGCTGCGCAAGCTCGGCGAAAACGGTCAGGTAATGACCGTCACTCACCTGCCCCAGGTGGCCGCACAGGCTCACCAACATCTACACATTGAAAAACGCGCTAAGCGCGATACGACCCTGACGCAGATGGCCCTTCTCGATGAACAGGGTCGTGTGAGCGAACTCGCCCGCATGCTGGGCGGCGTCACGCTCTCTGACCAAACCCTTGCCCACGCACGTGAAATGCTCAACGCAAGCCAACGCAAACCGCATTAACAACGCGCCTCGCGCGCCCTTGGCTATTATCGAACGTCCCACAGAAACGCCCCCGGGCCGCCTAGCATTTCAGCTAGGCAGCCCAGAGGCGATGGGCAGGACAGCAGAGGCTTTGGCGTGCGCCCTACTTTTTGTTAGTAGGTCCACTGTCTTGGCGCGTGACGTCCGATCCACGAGGGCGAACGTACAACACCAAGGCATGGTCCACTAATTCGTAGCCGTGCTCTTCAGCGATTTCTTGTTGACGACGCTCAATGATTTCGTCGACGAATTCGACGATTTCACCGCTTTCTAAACACACCATGTGGTCATGGTGGTCTTCTTGCGTCATCTCAAATACCGCATGACCGCCATCGAAATTGTGACGAATGACGAGGCCAGCCGACTCAAACTGGGTCAGTACACGGTAAACAGTTGCCAGTCCCACATCTTCGCCCGCATCTATCAGTGTTTTATACACTTCTTCTGCGCTAAGGTGGTGCTGACCCGAAGCAGTTTCGAGAATCTGCAGGATTTTGACACGCGGCAGGGTCACTTTCAGCCCGGCTTTACGTAATTCATGGTTCTTATCGGCCATGGTTGCTCTTCGCAGTAACAGGTTAGGTCGGGTATGATCGACCGAAACCACGATAGTGAAGAATAGGCTCAAATGCAAAAATTGACTCGAATCATCACGCTCTCCGTCTCCATTGCCGTTATCAGCGGCTGTAGTTACGTTGGCGTGTACAAACGCGACATCCCGCAAGGCAACCTGGTCACTGAGGAAATGGTCGACCAACTGCAACCGGGAATGACCCAGGAACAAGTCACCTATGTCATGGGACGCCCGCTGCTCGAAGCACCCTTCGATGCTCGTCAGTGGGATTATATATTCCGTCTCGATAAAGCTTATAGCGACGTTGAAAAACGGCGCGTTACGCTGACGTTTGACAACCAGGGGCGGCTTGCCGACATTGACCAGGAAGGTGACTTATCAGAAGACATTCCTCTCGAGGGTGAGGACGTTCGTGGACCTGCAACTGACACTGCCGATCCGTCCCAGACGAATAGTGAGCAGTCGCAGAACCCCGCACCTAGTTCCTCACCCAGCTCTCAGCCTTAATCGCCGCTCCCGCTCGCTTGGCGTTTTGCACGCGCCCGGCGAGCGGCTTTGGGATCGATAAGCAGTGGTCGATACACCTCAACCCGATCTCCCGGTGCTACATTATGTCGCGCCGGGTCGCGTAGCGCCTGCCCGAAAATACCCAGCGGCGCATCGTCGAAGGTCTCGCGAGGTAGTTCGGGAAATAGACGCGGCAAATCCGCTAGAGCAACTGCGTCACGAGCGGTCGTCCCCGGGGGTACGTTGAGCGCGACCAAGCGTTGTTTGTGCGGGAGACCAAACGCTACCTCGATAGTGAAGGTGTCATCGACCATGGAGCTCGTCGGCACGGCGGGTGAAGGCATCAACAAGCTGTCCGGCAATCTGCTGGAATAGCTTGCCGAATGCCATGCCTAGTAGCCGATTGGCAAATTCGAACTCCATGTCCAGGCTCACCTTACAGGCGCCATCGCCCATCGGAATAAACTGCCAGCGCCCTTTTAAACGTTTAAAAGGGCCGCTAACCAGAGACATCTCAATACGCTCTGGGGCAAAGAGATCGTTGCGAGTGGTAACCGACTGCTCAACACCCGCACGTCCTAGCGTCATTTCGCCAATTAAGTGATCGTCGTCTTGCTCAAGTAAACGTGCACGACGACAGCCCGGCAAAAACTCTGGATAGCGCTCGAAGTCGTTGACCAGATCGAACATTTGTTTGGGGGTGTGCCGCACCAAGGCGGAACGATTGACGGTTGGCATTGACCTCTCCGCTGACTTCACAGTGCCCAAGGCGTATCATGGGAATCATAGTTAAGACCTTGAATGGTATCATGCCTCCCCGCATAACGAAGGGGATGTCACCGACAGATCGAATATGAGGTTTCATGGCCACGAAAAAAGGTAAGAGCAAAGGCCCTACCAGCAACGTTATTGCCCAAAATAAGAAGGCACGCTTTGAGTATCATATCAATGAAACCTTCGAAGCAGGCCTTTCGCTGGCAGGATGGGAAGTCAAAAGCCTTCGCGCGGGCAAGGCACAGCTCACTGACACCTATATTTTAATTCGCAATGGCGAAGCGTGGTTGCTGGGTAGCCATATCATGCCGCTGAATACCGCCAGCACCCATGAAATCGCTGACCCCACGCGCACGCGAAAATTGCTGCTGCATCGCAAAGAAATTGCCAAGCTGTTTTCGGTGACCCAGGACAAGGGCCACACCTGCGTACCACTAAAACTTTACTGGAAGCGTAATAAGGTTAAGTGCGAGCTTGCCTTGGTGACCGGTAAAAAAGTTCACGACAAACGCGCTACTGAAAAAGATCGCGACTGGAATCGCCAGAAAGGCAGAATCATGCGGGAACATAACAAGGCATAGCTGGTCAATCACTTGTGAGCACGTTAGAATGCCCACGTAACTAAGGGGGCGACATGGTTTCGACGCCGGTGACAACCCCTGCGGTGCATGCCGAGAGCGTGATGTATCTCGTAAATACCACATCACGAAAAATAGTCGCAAACGACGAAAACTATGCTCAAGGCGCGCTAGCAGCTTAAACCCTGTTAGCTTCTTGTCTGGCCCCAAGGCGATGTGCCTATTCATCGCTGAGGGGATACGAGCTAAAAATGATAGGACCGCGGTTGGTAGTGTCTTCTTGCCAGCCGTTAAACTTTAGAAGACTCGCGAGGCTGAATCCTGATCGTCGGAGTCAGTCGAGCTAAATCAAAAGACGAAATCTAAGCATGTAGAGCCAATGGGCGAGTGCTGGCGGACGCGGGTTCAATTCCCGCCGCCTCCACCACCTTACTATACAAATCAAGCACCTACGGGTGCTTTTTTTGTTTTCCCATCCAAAATACCATCCAAACTAAAAGTGGTGTTTTCTGCTGGATTCGCACCATCTCAGTACGAAAAATACAGATGCATGCGGCCTTACACCCTACCTCTGTGCTTCTAGAGCCAACCATGCCAATATCAAGCAATCATAGGCACTTGCCTGCCCAACGAATTTTAGCTAATACGTTATCTTCCAGCCTAAACAGCTATGACTCTGACAGATATCCTTTGCTAATCACTGTTTTCCCTCAATTACGCCGTCCTCCTCTACTTGCATGAACTCTACGATGAGGCTATCTAAACCGTGGAGAGGTAAGTATGTATTTATCAGATCAGCAAGTGGCGAAACGTTACGGGGTGTCAAGGCCTACTGTTTGGCGTTGGTCATCGGAAGGAAGGTTGCCAAAGCCAATTCGTTTAAGCCCTGGCTGCACTCGCTGGCGCCTGGCAGTGCTGGAGGAATTCGAAGCCAAAATTGAGAATGTTAAGTAGGTAACTATTAATAAGTCATTCTGTGCTTATCAAGGATTCTGAGAATATAGCCGATCAACCCTGGCTTGGATACCCTGCCTATTATATAGCTTGAGACCAGAGTTGGGAGTAGCTCAGTGCCAAAGGTGGTGAAGGTTTCCAGAAACAAATGAATGACACATTATGATATTAATAATGCGAGGGCTTAAGTATGCGAATCACAGTCACCATTGATGATGCTATGTATGAAAAGGCTCTTGAGCTTGCTGAGCCAGGCCTATGTACACCCTCTGAGATCTTTCAAGATGCAATGAAGACCTACGTGCGGGTACAAGCAGCTCGTCGCCTAATTGCATTGGGCGGCACTGCTCCAGAGATGCCGGGCACATTTCGTCGAAGGGAGCTTTCGAAGGAATGAAGATGCTGATCACCGCCATTATCATTATAGAAAACGTCTGATGCTCAAACTGTGGTCGCGTCTCTATGGCAACAGTCGGCCGAGGCTGTGTGAAAACGTAGCTGTCGCTATACTTATCCCATGACAGAGTGTGGGAGGTAACGATGAAACGGTTCGTTGCAGGTGAATCCCGGTCCCAAGCTATGTTGTTTCCTGAGCTTCTGGATGATTTCGTTACTGAAGATAACCCAGTTCGGGCTATTGAGGCTTTCGTGAACGCCCTTGACCTCAAGCAGCTGGGTTTCAAAGGTGTTGACCCCCATGCCACAGGCCGGCCCGCCTATCACCCCGCTGTACTTCTAAAAATCTATCTCTACGGCTACCTCAACAGCGTGCAATCCAGCCGCCGTTTGGAACGTGAGGCGCAGCGTAATGTTGAGCTCATGTGGCTAACGGAGCGCCTCGCACCGGACTTTAAAACGATTGCCGATTTCCGCAAGCACAATGGCAAGGCGATCCAAGCCACCTGACGAGACTTTGTCTTGATATGTCGGCATCTGGGGCTCTTTTCACAATCAGTGATGGCCATTGATGGCAGCAAATTTAAGGCTGTCAACAATCGAGACCGCAACTTTACCTTGGCCAAGATGAAGCGGCGAGCAGAAGAAATCGACAAAAGTATTGAGCGCTATTTACGCCAGCTCGACGCAATGGATCAAGGCTCCGCTGTTGTCACAGAAGCACAGACGACACGGTTGAAGGAAAAGATCGCCTCTCTCACAGAAGAAGTTCAACAACTGCAATCCATTGAAATTCAAAGAACCGAGGCTCCTGATCAGCAAGTCTCTTTGACAGACCCTGACGCTCGCTCCATGAACGCGCGAGGAACGGGGATTGTGGGCTACAACGTTCAGACGGCTGTCGATAGCCAGCATCATCTGATTGTCACCCATGAAGTCACGAATGTCGGCAGTGACCGGCGTCAGCTTTACCGGATGGCCAAGCAAGCACGCGATGCTAGCGGCGTCAGTGATCTACACGTCGTCGCTGATCGCGGTTATTTTACAAGTAATGAAATACTTGCCTGTCATGAGGCCGGTATTACGACGTATCTCCCTAAGCCTAAAACCTCGCCAAACCAGGCCAAAGGTATGTTTCCCAGGGAAGCGTTCCGGTATGTGCCTGAACGTAATGAATATCGCTGTCCCGCGAGAGAGCGGCTTATTTGGCGCTTCAAGAACGTCGAAAAAGGCCAGACGTTACATTGCTATTGGAGTTCGGCCTGTCCGAATTGCTCAATGAAGTCGCAATGCACCACAGGTATTTATCGGCGCATTAAACGCTGGGAACACGAAGAAGTATTGGAGGCGGTAACATCACGTCTGGATCAGAGGCCGGATATAATGCGCATCCGTCGTCAAACGGTTGAGCATCCCTTTGGCACGTTGAAAGCGTGGATGGGTGCGACACACTTTTTAACCAAAGGGCTTAAGAACGTCAGCACGGAAATGAGCCTCCATGTGCTTGCCTACAACATGAAACGCGTCATGAATATCCTCGGCCCCAAGGGTTTGATCCAAGCATTGCGGGCATAAGGCCTTAGTCCGGACCTAGCTCTGCCAAGCTTGTGGTAGCCAATAACGCTCTTTAGTAAGTGCTTCTTAGGCTTTATCTCGATTAACGTCGGATTTGGCATAAGAAATGAAAAACGTTCTGATCTGTCTTGCTAGCCGATAGTCGTGCCAATACGACTGAACACTGTCACCGTCAACTGATTTTTAGGTTTTCACACAGCCTCGGCCAAGAGCGGACATTCAGTGTGGGCTGATACAACGTCGCCATTGTTATGCCACAAAAATGCTAACGACATAGCTCGCTACATGCGCAGACGCGTGAGTGATTTCCGCCGCCTCCAAGCCGAATCGCCAGAACAGATAGCCGAAAAGTATGCCGAAGACAGTGTTCGCGCCGACGATGAGAACTGCCACTCTAGACGCAAACTCACCGACTTTCGCTGCTACCGCTGGCAGGTGAGCTGCGCCAAATAAGAGTGCGCTTACGACATTTTCTGCGTGCCATCCATTTTTCTTGTATTTCCTTTGATTCTGAGAAAAAACGAAACAGCCATCCACTTCCCACCTAGCCCTTTGGGCTCTTGCCAAAATCATAATGAGTAAGATTTCTCAAGTGGAGTAACTATGAGTATCACTCACCCTATCAACTCCATAATGCCATGCTATTATCTATTAATAACAAAATGATCTATCTTTATTCCTGAAAGAAAAACCCACTTCTCAGGAGCTCGACATGTCTAACGAAACCTTCCAGCCTGTAATGCCACAAATTAACCGTCCAGCACCGGCTTTTACCGCGAAAACCACTCATGGTGAAAAGTCGCTCAATGACTATTTAGGTAAATGGTTGGTTTTATTCGCCCACCCGTCAGACTTTACCCCAGTGTGCACCACGGAATTTTCGGCATTTGCGAATTACGCAGAACAGTTCAAAGAGTTCAACACGGAGCTGCTGGGCCTTTCCATCGATAGCATTCACTCGCACATCGCGTGGACACGAAGCATTAAAGATAACTTCGGTGTTGAAATTACCTTCCCGATTATTGCTGATCTCAACATGAAAGTAGCAAATGCCTACGGAATGATTCAGCCAGGTGCCAGCGACACCGCTGCGGTTCGCGCTACTTTTGTGATTGACCCAGAGGGTGTACTGCGTGCCATGTTGTACTACCCGATGACCAACGGCCGCTCAGTGGAAGAAGTGCTTCGCCTGGTTAAGTCCTTACAAACAAGCGATGAGCATGGGGTGGCGACACCAGAAGCTTGGTTGCCCGGCCAGCCGGTCATCGTTCCACCGCCCCACACCTCGCAAGATGCGGAAGCTCGTCAATCAGAAGGCTATGAATACACCGACTGGTACTTCTGCAAAAAGACACTTTAATGCTGAAAGCTCCTCACCCTGATATCCCTCAATTCTTAGGAGGACTACGCATGAATACTTTTAAGCTTTCAAAGCACACTGGAACAGGCACGCCAGATGTCGCCGGTTTTTTTGACCCACGTACCTTTAGCATCCAGTACGTGGTGAGCGACCCCGCTACCAAGCAGTGTGCGATTATCGACCCCGTATTGGATTTTGACGAAAAGTCCGGCGCAACCGCGACCCACTGCGCCGATGAACTACTGACCTATATCGAAAAAGAGGGGCTGTCGGTGGTGTGGATTCTCGATACCCACCCCCATGCCGACCACTTCTCTGCAGCACACTATTTAAAAGAAAAAACAGGTGCTCCTACGGCTATTGGGCAGCATGTCACCAAAGTGCAGACACTTTGGAAGGAGATCTATCACTGGCCAGAAATGCCTACCGATGGCCGCCAGTGGGACACACTGTTTAGTGAAAGCGACACCTTTAACATCGGCGAACTGAATGCTCGCGTACTATACTCGCCCGGCCATACGCTGGCCTCAATTACCTATGTGATTGGCGATACGGCCTTCGTGCACGACACTCTATTCCAGCCAGACTTTGGTACCGCACGGGCAGATTTCCCTGGTGGAGATGCCAAAGAACTGTGGCACTCCATTCAACAGATTCTATCGCTGCCCGCTAACACCCGGCTGTTTACCGGCCACGACTATATGCCCGATGACCGCGAGCCCCAGTGGGAAAGCACGGTCGCTGAGCAGCGTAAACATAACCCGCACTTAGTCAACATGAGTGAAACGGATTACCTCTCTCTACGCCACAAGCGCGATAGTGAATTGCCCATGCCCAAACTGATTTTGCACGCCCTACAGGTCAACACGCGTGGTGGAAGACTTCCGGAGCCTGAAGCTAATGGTAAGCGCTACCTAAAAATTCCTCTGGATGCTTTGGAAGGCGCCGCTTGGGATTAATAAGCCACTAATTTTCAGAACCTCTTCGATAGAAGGAGCATGACCATGCAAACGCAGCCTTTAGAGACCGACGTCGAGATTACCTCGGCGCTCACGGTAGAAGAGCTTGAGCAAGTAAAAGCGAAAGGCTTCAAGACGGTTATTTGTAACTGCAAGCCTGGAGAAAGCGCTGAGTTTACGGGTGAAGACGCCTACCGCCGAAAAGCAGCAGACATTGGCCTTCAGTGGGTGCACATTCCTGTCGCACCCGGTGACTATAGCCACGCGGATATTGCCACCTTTGCTAAGGCGTTACAGCAACTTCCCCGGCCTATTTTGGCTTTCTGTCGCACCGGTAAGCGGGCTACCCATCTATGGGCCTACGCTAAGCGTCAAACGGAGCAGTGCGACCTGGCTGAACTATTTGACGCTGCAAAAGCAGCAGGCTTCGATTTGGAAGAGCACCGACAAGGGCTCGAAGATCAACAAATCTAACAGTGCGACGACATTAGTCGTGATTAAGCTATATCAGCAGGCGAGTACGTCACATGAGCATTGAGCGTTGGGTGCCACTGTTCGGCTGGCTACGCAGCTATAACCGGAAGCTACTCTCTCGGGATGCTCTGGCCGCGATAATTGTTACGCTAATGCTGGTGCCGCAGGCGCTGGCCTACGCTCTTTTGGCGGGGCTACCGCCGGAAATGGGCCTCTATGCCAGCATGCTACCACTGGTTCTGTATGCCATTTTTGGTACCAGCGCTAGCTTAGCGGTGGGGCCTGTCGCGGTAGCGGCACTCATGACCGCTTCAGCGCTGAGTAATTTTGCTTCTCCTGGCAGCCCGGAATACATTGGGGCAGCGTTGGTGTTGGCGGCGCTTTCAGGTCTGATATTGATCGCCATGGGTTTGCTGCGGCTGGGATTTTTAGTTAATTTCTTGAGCCATCCGGTAATTTCGGGATTTATAACGGCTTCGGGCATACTGATTGCGATTAGCCAGCTTAGACATATCCTCGGCGTAGAAGCATCTGGCCATAACGTCATTGACCTTATAGTGGCGCTACTGAGCCAGTGGCAGCAGGTCAATATAACGACACTGCTGATCGGACTAGGAGTGTGGAGCTTTCTGCTAATGTGCCGCAAGCGGTTAAATACGTGGCTGACGGCTATCGGCGTTTCTGCCAGCATTGCCGGGCTCATCGTGAAAGCCGCTCCGATCTCGGCGGTGATTGTCACCACATTTCTGGCCTGGGGGCTAAACCTTGGCCAACGTGGAGTAGCATTAGTTGGTGCGGTACCCAGCGGCCTACCTGCCCTTGCACTGCCCAACCTGGATCAATCGCTATGGCTTAGCCTATTACCCGCAGCACTGCTGATTAGCCTGGTGGGCTTTGTGGAATCGGTATCGGTGGCGCAAACACTGGCTGCCAAGCGTCGCCAGCGTATAGATCCTAATCAAGAGTTAATGGCACTAGGCATGGCTAATCTGGGCGCTGGCGTCAGCGGCGGTTCTCCGGTGTCTGGCGGATTTTCCCGCTCGGTAGTCAACTTTGAAGCAGGCGCGGCAACACCGCTAGCCGGCGCATTCACGGCGCTGGGCATTATGCTTTCCGCACTACTGCTAACCGACCTACTGGCATTCTTACCCACAGCGACCCTGGCAGCTACCATTATTGTGGCGGTCGGCACGCTGATTGACCTACCGGCGGTGAAACGTACTTGGCAATACTCCCGTAGCGATGGCTTGGCCATGGTGGCCACCCTACTGCTCACTCTGCTGCACAGCGTGGAGCTAGGCATTATAAGCGGCGTAGTGCTCTCGCTTGGGCTGCATCTATACCGTACCAGCCAGCCCCACAGCGCGGTGATTGGCCGCGTGCCGGGCACCGAGCACTTTCGTAACGTCAAGCGCCATCAGGTCGAAACCGATGAGAACGTTGCGATGCTGCGCATCGATGAAAGCCTATACTTCGCCAATGCCCGTTATTTGGAAGATACCGTCATGGCCTTGGCCGCCCGTTCACCTTCGCTTAAGAATATTGTGCTGACTTGCCAAGCAGTTAACGTGATTGACGCGTCTGCGCTCGAAAGCTTAGAGGCGATCAACGCGCGGTTAAACGATGCCGGTGCCAAGCTGCATCTAGCGGAAGTAAAAGGGCCAGTGATGGATCGGTTACAGCACACTGACTTTTGCCGTGAGCTAACCGGGCAAGTGTTTTTTACGACTTTTGATGCTTGGCAGGCACTGGCCCATCCCGCCGAAGCCAACTCACCACTCTTGCCAACACAACGAGAGGAGACAACGTCATGCAACAGCGACACGCCAAGATAGCCATTATTGGTGCAGGTAGCGCTGGCCTTAGCGCGTGGCACGCCGCACGCAAGCATACCGACGAGGTAGTATTAATAGAAGCAGGAACCTATGGCACGACCTGCGCCCGAGTGGGTTGCATGCCCTCTAAGCTACTCATCGCCGCTGCCAATGCAGCACACAACGCGCGCAAAGCGGAGATGTTTGGTGTCACTGCCAATCAGGTAGTAATTGATGGCGAAGCTGTTATGGCAAGAGTCAAACATGAGCGCGATCGCTTCGTTAGTAATGTACTGAAATCGATGAAAACGATTCCTGAATCCAACCTGCTAAGTGGCCACGCGCGTTTTATTGACCCACATACATTGGTCATAGATGAGCATACCCGGCTCACCGCCGAGGCCATCATCATTGCCACGGGTTCGCGGCCCACATGGCCAACGCTGCTAGAAGGCGCTGGCGACCGGTTAATCATTAATGATGACGTGTTCAACTGGGAAACGTTGCCTGCATCAGTCGCGGTGATCGGCCCTGGCGTTATTGGCATGGAGCTTGGTCAAGCGCTTAGCCGATTAGGTGTGAGAACTCGAACGTTTGGCGTGGGGGGGGCGATTGGGCCTTTTCAATCTGAAAAACTCCGCCAACTGGCGGACGAGACATTCAATCGCGAGCTGTATCTGGATCCTGATGCCAATCTCGACAAGATTGAACATACCGATAACGCCGTTGCCATTACGTTTTTCGAACGTGATCGGGGACAAAAACTCACCGAAACATTCGAGTATGTCCTGGCCGCAACCGGGCGTCGGCCCAACGTGGAGCAGCTAGCCATCGAGCAGGCCGGACTCAGGCTGAATAAACACGGCGTACCTGAATTTAATCGCTTTACTCTGCAATGCCTAAGTACACAAAACAAACCAAGCCATATTTTTATCGCAGGTGATGCAAATCAGTCGGTACCGCTACTGCACGAAGCCATCACAGAAGGCAAAATCGCAGGACGAAACGCCGCTCATTTGGATGATGTGCAAGTGGGTCAGCGTAACGTCCCCCTGGCGATTGTATTTACCGAACCCCAGATGGCCATTGTGGGTGAGAGTCGCGCTACGTTAGACACTCGTTATGGCGGCTGTGGCTGCATAGCTGAAGGCGGAGTTTCCTTTGCTGATCAAGGCCGTGCACTGGTCATGGGGGAAAATAAAGGTTATTTCGAGCTATATGCGGAGCACGGCAGCGGACAGTTTTTAGGCGCGGAGCTATTCGGGCCCCAGGTTGAGCACATAGCCCATTTGCTTGCCTGGGCACTGGAGCAAAAGCTAACCGTCAGCCAAATGCTCGCTATGCCCTTTTACCATCCGGTACTTGAAGAGGGTTTAAGGTCAGGGTTGCGCGATTTACAGGCAAATCTTCAACAAGGGCCTGCCATTACTGAGCACTGTATGGAGTGTGGCCCAGGCGATTAAGGAAATAACTAACCTCCCCCCCTAATCAGCCTCATTCATCTAGGCGGCCAAGTCCTGCGTCTGCTTGCGGGGCTTTATTACACTAGGATAGCAATGTTAAGCGGCTAACCGCAGCGCAAAGCCAATAAGCAGCGTTCCAAACACCCATCGCTGAAATATTTGCCGTTTGTGCTGGCTGGCAAACCAGCGTTGCATCTGCGCTCCCAGGCAAGCATATAGCACATCATAGAGCAGCCCCACACCCACTAGCACCGCCCCCAGTAAAGTGAACTGAAGTGCGACGGCACCTTGCTGGGCATGTATAAATTGGGGCAGTAACACCGAACAAAAAAGCAGCGATTTCGGGTTCAGCAAATTAGTCAGAAGCCCTCGACGCCAAGCTAGATAATAGCTGCCATTGAGTGATGCTTGGTGATGACTACTATCGGAGCTATGCCGACTACGGATAAGTTGCACACCTACCCAAACCAGGTAAGCTGCGCCCAAGTAACGAACCACATCAAATAGCCATGGGGCAGCGGTAAATAGCGCCGCTAGACCCAACCCTGCTAATGCCACATGCAGCCCTCGGGATATGCCTAGACCTAGCGCTGTGGCTAGACCATGACCACGCCCCTGAGAGCTACTGGTATGCAACACAAGTAACATATCGGGACCAGGAATTAGGTAAACAATGGCTAACGCACTAATAAAAAGACCCATTTCCATCGCTGCTTCCTTAAGGTCACAAATAGTGTCTTCGCAAGCGCTATGGTACCTTTAAAGAGATGAGCGTTTTCTTGTCATTTTAACTTTAAAAATGATATTTATTGGTATCTTGTGTCAATTTTTAATAGGAAAATAATCACTCATGCCAATTGGTCAGTTAGACGCTATCGACCGCCGCATTCTTGCATTGCTCCAAGGTGATGCCCGTTTAACGAATGTGGAGCTCGCGGAGAAAGTAAACTTGTCGCCATCTCCCTGTTTACGCCGAGTGCGACGCTTGGAAGCTAGCGGTATTATCCGTGGTTACCATGCTGAGCTTGATCGGCGAGGGGTCGGGCTTGAGCTAACGGTGTTTGTGGGTATCAAGGTTGAACGTCACCATGAAGAGCAGGCTAATGCCTTCCGTGAGGCAGTGGTCAAACTGCCAGAAGTCGTCACTGCGCACTTAGTCTCTGGGGAGTCTGATTTTTTACTACAGGTGGTGGTACCTAGTTTGGCGGCTTATGAGGCGTTTCTAACGGGGACACTGCTTCGTCTACCTGGGGTGAGTGATATTCGCAGTAACTTTGCTATCCAGCCGGTGAAAGAGTACGGCACCTTACCATTAGCTAACAACAATAAGACCTAGTTGTGAAACTTGTTGATAGTGGCGCGCTCGTTTGATGCAATTTAACGCTAACCCCACGAATACCCATATAAAAAAGGTGATTAGCGCCACCGGTAGCCACATACAGCCAGCCTGCAGAGACGCTTGATTTGGCTACTGTGCGCCAGTAACGCCTTTAGGTCTCCGAGTTGTCATCTTGTTGTAATTTTTCTCCTTCTGAATCCACCCAGCCTAACTGTTTTCTCCGATGCCTAGGCAATAGGGCAATGCTTGTCCTTGACATTGAGAAAAAAGACTCCCTGATAGTGACGTCATTTCACGACCACGAAAAATCATATGGGCTTGATATGGATCAAGCTGCGGCCATATGCCTCGTGTTTTTAAGCAGAAAGAGGGCTATCCTCAAACGATGACATTTAAGTTATTACGTTAGAGGAAATAGTTATGAAGAGTCCTTTAGTGCCACTGGCTACCGCCATTGGAATCACGATGGCCTTAGGAGCCACACCCTCTATTGCAGACGAAGTCGAGGCCTACCGAGAAACAACATTAGGTCTCTATGTCACGGCCATTGAGGCTCATGACCTCATGCAAGATAACGATCGTGCTGTACTCATCGACGTACGCGACCCCATTGAGATCAAGTTTACTGGCTTCGCCGAGCCCACCGATATCCATGTGCCCTGGGTGCTAGCCGAGCGCGATAATTTCGATGAAGAAGCGAAGACTTGGCCAATGGTCAAAAACGCTGACTTCGAAGAGCAAGTAAGAGCAAAAATAGACGCTCTAGGCGTAAACAAAGAAGATCCGATCATTGTCATGTGTCGCTCCGGAGCCACCCGCAGCGCTCCCGCTGCCGATGTGATCGCCGAGATGGGATACAGCGAAGTCTATTCCATGACCGACGGTTTCGAGGGTGAAAAGCTCAAGGAGGGTAATTCCCAGGGCGTAAGAGCGCAGGATGGCTGGCGCAATTCGGGCCTTCCATGGAGCTATGACATTAACCCTGATGTGGCATGGCGCCCTGCCCACTAAGATTCCGATATATGGGCCACTGCTTAATAAGCAGCAGGGCCAAGATAGTGATCAAACCCAACGAGGTGAACGCATGACTACAACACATAAGACCAGCAATACGATCTTGGTACTGGCCGCTGCTACCGCTGCTTTCGGTTTCTCAAGTCTCTCAATGGCTGATAGCCAAGGTAGCAACGGAACTGAAGATCAGGCCTTAGTTATCCTTACTAGCGATTCACTGCAGACCCAAGGCATGGCCATGATTCTATCCAACGCAATGCAGCAGCAAGGCACCCACCTGCATATACTGCTTTGTGATGCTGCTGGTGATTTGGCCGTCGGAGGATACGCAAGTGCTGACGCTATCAACACGCCACCGAGCAACCCGGCAGGCCAAGTCAAGCCGGAAGGCATGCTTAATATGCTTTTAGAGAGTGGCGCAACCGTGGATGTGTGTGCCATTTACCTGCCCAACAGCGAAAACGAAGAAGACGACCTTCTTGAAGGCGTGGGTGTGGCGGCACCTGGCCCCATAGCGGAAATGATGCGCGACCCGTCCATTCCTGTTTACAGTTTTTGAGCACCCAAACTGAAATTAAGGAGTCAATTATGAGTCGCAACGTCGGTGGTATAGATAAAATCTTACGCATCCTGATTGGGATTGCACTGATCGTACTGGCCCTAACAGGCACTATCGGGGTGTGGGGCTGGATCGGCGTATTGCCGCTGGCCACCGGGCTATTTAACTTCTGCCCAGCTTATAAATTAATAGGCTTCAATACCTGCAAAACTAAATAGTGCCTATTAAGCAAACAAGACCATAGAAATAGCGCTTGCCAAGTTTATTAGAGCAAGCGCTTTTTTATATATGTGCGCTAAAAATTACCCGTGTCGCCATTAAATTATTTAATGCTAAATGAAACTCCGCATACAGAACAATCACTTAGCCATTTAACATTAAGGGAACATTAAGAAACGCACCCTAACCCATTGACATGTATCAATTTTTACCTTTAACAAAAGGCGTAACCTAAGCTTATTCCGACCATTCGCCCATGCGAATGCCGTTTAATTCGCCAAGGAGGCGCTATGGACGCAATACGCCGTTCGCTCTTGGGTCAAATGGCACGTTTAAGCGCCGGCGCGGCGCTGATACCGTTTTCAAGCCTTGCCCAAGCTGGCATCAATCAGCAACCTGCCCGCCGTGAAGGCGATCCCACTAAACGCTACGGCATGCTTGTCGATTTACGCCAGTGCATCGGCTGCCAAGCCTGTACGGTGTCGTGTCATATCGAAAACGCTGCACCGCTGGGCCAATTCCGTACCACGGTTTCCCAGTATGAAGTACAGCACCAGGAAAGCGGCGAATTAGCTACCTTTATGCTGCCACGGCTGTGTAACCACTGCGAAAACCCGCCCTGCGTCCCGGTCTGCCCCGTTGAAGCCACCTACCAGCAGCAAGATGGCATTGTGGTGGTCGATAGCGACCGCTGCGTGGGGTGTGCCTATTGCGTCAACGCCTGCCCCTACGATGCTCGATTTATTAATCAGCGCACTCAAACCGCCGACAAGTGCACCTTCTGCGCCCATCGTCTAGAAGCCGGATTGCTACCTGCCTGTGTAGAGAGCTGCGTAGGCGGTGCCCGTGTTATTGGCAATATGCGCGATCCGCAAAGCCAGATCAGCCGGATGATTAGCGAACACAGTGATGCGCTGATGGTGCTACAACCAGAAAAAAATACCCTTCCGCAGGTGTTCTACCTAGGCATGGACGAGCGTTTCACCACGCGCCCCACGGCGGAACCCGTTGCGCTGGAAGTACTCGACCCTCACGGTCAGGAGATGGGCTATGAATTCCACCATTGAGCTACTGGCACCGCGCTACGACATCGCCTGGTACCCCTGGGCGGTGCAGTACTTTTTTATGATTGCGGTTTCCTACGCCAGCCTGTGGCTAGCCGCCCCAGCACTGGTACTGGGCAAAAAAGCCTGGCTTCCTACCGCGCGACTGGCGCTAATCTCCTGCGTTAGCACTACGCTGGTAGCGCCCGTTGCGCTACTCGCGGATTTGCACCAGCCGCTGCGGTTCTGGCACTTCTACGCGTACGCCAATAGCCACTCGTGGATGTCGATTGGCAGCGTTGTTCTACCGCTTTATTTGATTAGCGTGCTTGGCCTTGCTTGGCTGGCATGGCGGCCCGCGCTGCAGGCGCAGCGCAGCACACCAGGACTCAGCGGCATGATAGCTACTTGGCTTTCACTGGGCAGTGGCATAACGCCACGAGCACTGGTCGCCGTGGTAGGCCTGGCTGCGCTGGGGCTTTCCAGCGGCATTATGCTTTACACCGGTGCCGAGCTTGCAGTCGTAAAAGCCCGCCCGCTTTGGAACACCGTATGGCTACCGCCTATGCTGGCGACCACTGGGTTTATCGCTGCCTCCGGGCTGGTATTAGTGCTGAACCGGGTGAGTGGGCTTTGTTCGCAAACTACTATACGACAGATGCTATATGTGCTGCTAGTGACCTGCGCGCTAGCAGGCTTGATTGCGATTAGCTGGTTTTTGGATGGCGTGAATGCCCACGTAGGCTCAGTCGCCGCCGCATTGGACTCCGTGAGCAATAGCGACTCGTGGCGCAATACCGCTCTATGGGGAGGGATTACCGGCTTAGCGCTATTTGCCGCCGTGTTGTTGTTATTGACTCGCCCTACCCTCCGCCAGCCAGGAGTACGTGGCGCCCCAACCTCTAGCCAACCTGCGCTGTTTGCCTGGGCATGGCTGCTAGGACTCGTAGCCATACACATGGGCTGGATGTTCCGCTGGGTGGTGCTGATGGATGTTCAGCATGTGGCGCGCAATAGTGCCGGCTTTCATCATTACGGTATTCCCGCGGGCTCTTCCGGTATTTTAGGCATTGTTGGCACCTTCGGCCTCTGGCTCGCCGCTATTCTACTGATTGAACTGTTTATTCCCTGGCGGCAGGCACAACAGGGCGGCCTTATAGCAACGCCAACTCACGCTACCCAAGATGCTTCTACTCATCCTCTAGCCACGAAAAAAGGAGCGTCTAGCCATGTCTAAGTCTGCTCAAGACCCGTCACGCCGCCGTTTTCTAAAGGGCGCTGCCGCCGCTGGCGGTGCCGCCACCTTTGCCGTAGGTTATGCCGACCCACTGGCCAAAATGGCCAAGGGCATTACCGGTAGCGCGGGCGAAAAACCCCACCACAACATTCATGGCAACTCGCTAACCCCAGAATACCGCGTCGATTTAGACACTGGCGAACTTACGCTAACCCCCGACCAGCGGGTCGCCTTCACTATTTGCTATGGCTGCACCACACAGTGCGGCGTGCGAGTAAGGGTCGATGACACCCGCGGAGAAGTGCTGCGGGTATCAGGCAATCCCTACCACCCGCTGTCCGCCGACGACCATTTACCCATGCATACACCGGTGGCGGATGCACTGCGCAGTGTTAGCGCCTATGGTGAACAGGGTCAGATAAACCGCTCCACCGCCTGCGCCCGCGGCAACGCTATGATGAGCCAAATTACTAATCCTTTCCGTGTCGACCATTGTTTAAAACGAGTAGGCAAGCGTGGCAGCCGTCAATGGCAGAAAATCTCCTTTGAGCAGCTCATTGAAGAAATCTGCGAAGGCGGCGACCTGTTTAACGAAGGCCACGTTGATGGACTGCGCGATATTCGCGATCACGACACACTGATCGACCCTGACAACCCTGAATATGGCCCCAAAGCCAACCAATTAATGGTGATGGAAGCCACTGACTATGGGCGCTCAGATCTACTCAAGCGCTTTACCCTAAATGCCTTTGCTACTCGCAATTACGGTCACCATGGCGCTTACTGCGGGTTGGCTTTCCGCATGGGATCTGGCGCGGTGATGAACAATATTGTCACCAACGCCCACGTTAAGCCGGATATCCAAAACGCACGGTTCATCATGTATATCGGCTGTGCGCCCAGCCAAGCGGGCAACCCGTTTAAGCGCCAAGGCCGCTTGATTGCCCAAGCACGTGCAGCCGGTACACTGGAGTACGTGGTGGTGGATCCAGCGCTCAATGCTGCCACCTCCCACGCAGCTGACAACAACCGCTGGGTGCCTATTCGTCCTGGGACAGACAGCGCTTTTGCCATGGCAATCATTCAGTGGCTACTCGACAACCAGGGCTATGCTAGCGACTTCCTAGCCCTGCCCGGCAAAGCCGCCGCCGATGCAGCGGGCGAAACCACCCACTCCAACGCCACTCATTTGGTAATTGACACTTATGAACACAAGCGCAGAGGTTATTTTCTTCGCGCCAGCGACCTGGGCCTAGCGGAAGCGGGTAGCGATGCTGACTCGCCGGTGGTAGTGGCCAATGGCGAACTCGCGCTAAGCGAAGAGGTGATGACCGCCGAGCTGTTTGCCGAACGCCCGGTTGAGCTTGCCGATGGCACCATCGTGACCGTCAAAAGCAGCCTGACGTTGCTAAGCGAATCTGCCCACGAGTACGACCTAGACACCTACGCAGAACATTGTGGCATTCCAAGGGCGACAATTATTGAATTGGCCAGCCGCTATGCCAGCCATGGCAGGAAAGCCGCTGTTAATTGTCACGGCGGCATGATGTCGGGTAACGGTTTCTACGCCGCGTTTAGCGTGCAAATGCTGAACCTACTGGCGGGCAACTACAACATGAAGGGTGGCAGCGCCGTGGGCGGCGGCACTTACAGCGGTACCGGCGAGGGCCCACGCTACGACTTAGCCAACTTTCCTGGCAAGCGCGCGCCCCAGGGAGTTTTCCTATCCCGCTCGCGCTTCCCCTACGAAAAGTCTTCCGAGTATCAGCGCAAAGTCGCCGCAGGCGAAAACCCTTACCCAGCTAGAGCGCCGTGGCGCTCGCTGGCGCCGCCGACGCTCACAGAGCACCTACCCTCGGCACTAGATGGCTATCCTTATCCCATCAAAGCAGTGATTGGCTGTATGGCTAACCCGATTTACGGTCAGGCTGGCCTAAAAGGCGTCATTGTCGATAAGCTGAAAGATCCCAAACGACTGGGACTCTTTGTTGCCGTGGATGGCTTCATCAACGAAACCAACCGCTACGCCGACTACATCGTCCCTGATTCTGTGATGTACGAGGTGTGGGGCTTTACGGGCGCCTGGAAAGGCACCCTAGGCAAGCTGACCACCGCCTGCTGGCCGGTGGTGGAGCCGCGCCAGCAAAAAACCGCCGAGGGCGAGCCGGTGTCAATGGACAGCTTCTTTATTGCCGTGGCCAAACGCCTTGGCCTGCCCGGCTTTGGAGACAACGCAATTCCCGATGCCCAGGGAAATCTGCACCCGCTCAATCGCGCTGAGGATTATTATCTGCGGGCCGCAGCCAATATCGCTTTTCAAGAAGAGCAACTGCCAGAAGCCGACGACGCCGATATTGCTCATGGAGGTATCGCCCCGCTGCTGCCCAAACTTGAACGAACACTTAAATCCGACGAGCGAAACAGGGTGGCGTACCTTTATGCACGGGGCGGGCGCTTTGAAAATGCCAGCGAACACTTTGTCGGCGAGCATTTAAAAAACCAGTGGAAGAAAACGCTGTGTGTTTACAACGAATCGGTCGGCACCAGCATTGATACCACTAACGGCCTGCCCAATAGCGGCGTGCCCTGCCATAAACTGCCCCAGTTGGCGAACAAGCAGCCCATGCGCGAGGTGTTTTCGGAGCAAGAGTGGCCTCTGTTGGCGTTCTCGTTCAAATCCAACCTGATGAACTCTTACGCTATCGGCAGTGAGCGGCTGCGTATGATCAAGCCTTACAACCCGATACAGATGCACCGCCAAGACGCAGAACGCTTTGGTATCCAGCACGGCGATACCATTCGCATACAAAGCCCGGGCGGAAGCGTTGTGGGGTTGGCGTTAGTCAGTGAAAGCGTAATACCTGGCGCCCTGGGCATTGAGCACGGCTATGGCCACAAGGATTTAGGTGCCACGCCACATGTCATCGATGGTATATCCCAGCCGGACATGCCCTGGATGCGAGCAGGTATCAATATTAATGACCTAGGCTTTCAAGACCCCACACGGAAAGTAGATGGCACTTGGCTTGAGCCCATCAGCGGGGCCAGCGTACGCCAAGGTTTGCCGGTAAGGGTTAGTCGAGTTTAGCTGATAATCGTTTTTCAGAGCTGATGGATCATTCGGTGGCCGTCTTCACTAGCGAGTTAATGGCACCGCTGATGTTGATCCTAGGCTAACAGCCCCGTATTGGTGCGCTGCTGGTTGCCTTCAACATGCTTGTGACTATTGCACTAGAGAATAGCCATGAACTGATGGCGCTTGGCAGCAACGGCGGTTGGTCACTGGAACTGCAGGGCTTCTCCCGTTAACCGCTGTTGCCGTTATTTTCGTTAGCCCAGGCCGCTATAAGCTGAAGAACTGACATCAGGAGCCGGTAATCGCCCGGCTACCGTTGCCTCTGTACACCATCACCCGGTTTCGGCCAGCTTTTTTTGCGGCATAGAGAGCCTCATCAGCCCGGCCTATGAGTTCTACAGGGCGACTGCCGGTAGCCGGGGTCATCGTAGCAACACCGACACTGACTGACAGGTTCATCGGGCTGTCGCGACCCACCACATGAATCGGCGTTTCTGCGACCGAAACACGCAGACGTTCTGCCATACTGACAGCCCCGTCTTCCAGTGTGGCGGGCAGTAATACGCTGAATTCCTCACCGCCGTATCGCGCCAGCAAATCCCCTGATCGCTGTATTTCATCGGCACAGACCTGAGCAACGCTGACCAGGCAATCATCCCCTGCCAGGTGCCCAAGATCATCGTTGACCTGCTTGAAATGATCAATATCTAGCATTACCAGACTGACCGGTTGCCCCTGTCGAAGTGCGCGATTCCACTCGGTTTCCAGTTTTTCATCAAACCGGCGTCGGTTGGCTACCTTGGTCAGGCCATCAGTTATTGTGACCGCTTTGAGCAGCTCATTAGCCTGCTCTAGCTCTTGCGTGCGTGCCTGAACCCGTGCCTCAAGGGTCTGGTTAGCCTGGCGCTCTATGTCCAGGGCATAGCGCTGGGCCTTGATTCGGTACTGACGTTCAAGATTGATGCGATAGGCCAGAGCAAACGACAACAGAACGACCTCCAGCGTTGCGCCGATCTGTGGCGCCATCACGGTCAGGGTGTTGGTGGGAATCAGGCCGATCTTACTGATGGCAAATACCAGTTGCCCCAACAGCAGCGGCGTCCATGCCAGAAAATAGTACTTGGCAAGCACCTGCCCCCGGTACCAGACAACCAGCCCTATCACCCATCCCAGCGCAGTAGCAACAGCAACCAGCACACTGACGAGGATAGTGGCAGTTTGATAATTACCGAACAGGCCATAGATAAAACAGCCAACGCTGATCAGCACGAGTATTTGCAGTAATCGGTGAGCGACAGGACTGTATCGTCGCACTTCCAAAAAACTCAGCGTAAACATGGCGGCAAAGAGAGCGTTGGCGGAGATTATCAACGGCGCGAAATACCGGTTGATAATCGGCAAATCGGGCCACAACCACTGGAATACTAGACCACTGAAGTTGAGCAATACCAGAGTTGAGGCAATAACGGTGAGAACATACCAGAGGTAGGCCAGATCCCGGACCAACATGAAAATGAACAGGTTGTACAGTGCCATCGCGACCATGACGCCCAGATACAGTGCATGCCAACCGTAATTCAGTTGCTCAGACGCCAGGAAGTTCAACTCGGTGGTTACATGTACGGGAATCTGCACAGCACCCTCGCTCTGCACACGCACGTACGCCGTGGCTGGCTCAGTACCAGAGGGCACCGGGAAGACAAAATTACGGTGATATATGGGGCGGGAAGTGAACATCCAGCGGTTACCGGTGACGTAACGCGCCACTTCCTGGCCACCGACGAACCAGTAGACCCGGACGTCGCCCAGTAGGGGATAACCGATTTCCAGCAACTGCCTGCCCGGTTCCGCCGGCACCTCGACTCGGAGCCAGAAATTGTTGCTGCTGAACCCGAAGTTCAGGGTTTCATCACTGGCCTTTGGCGTCCAGTGCGATTCAGGCAGGGCCCGGATTTCCTCGGTGCCCATCTCCGGTTCCGACGCTTCGAACCATTCAACAACGGCATCCTGGGCAAACACCGGGACAGGCGCCAGCAAAAGCACCAGCAGCAGTAACCGCAAGAATTGGCAGGCAACAGAAGTATCACTGTTAGTGCCACCGCCCCTGTATGTGATAGCAAAACTGGACACGGAAATGTTCGATACTTCCGTATTCAAGAGTCTCATATAGCTATTTTAGGTCGGTGGGTACACATGGATATTTCTCCTCAAGACTATCTATCAACTCGGGCTTCACTGGCATGAACTCCGAATCACTACAATTCTGCTTTAGGGCTCTCGCGAGGTTCTTTATATCTTACATTTGGGTATGCCTAATCACGTGCACAGCGGTAACTTTCGCAGGAGGCCATCCGGCGAGATCCGTAGCGAATTAGTGCACTTTGTTATGTTCCTTACTTCTGCAAGCGAAAGTTAGAGCGACTGCCACTAGGAATGCCGCCGCGAGCTTAACATACAGGCGGGCCACATCGACTGTGCCAAATGCAGTGCTACGGCACCCCCTAAGCTATGACTTTTTAAACCATTAATCTAAATTAAACCATATATTCGAAATTTGCGCGCCTGTTGCATTCCCAAGAAGGACCGCTTTGGGTCGAGGCTGTGTGAAAACGCGAGGAGAGTCTCGATCCGGCCAAAAAGTTATCAAAGATGGCCTCTCTCGCTAATTTTGAGTCATATCCATTGCAAAACTTCCCCAGGTTTCGCGTATGGGCGCCATCTTCTGGACAGCTAATGAGTTTTCACACAGCCTCGGTCGATAGCAGCAGCTCCACTGCATCTTGCGACAGGAGGTGATGCCTTTTGAGTAAGCAAATAGGATAATCTTAAGCAGGATAGCCGGGGCATAGGCCAGCCGACCAGCGGCATCGTTGCGGTACTTGGGATGGAAAACGGATAAGTCGAACTTGTGCTCAATCAGGTAGTGCACAGCGTGTTCAAAGGTGCCTGGCTGGAGCTGATCCTGGCAGTTGATCACCACCATGGCGTTCTGATCGTTTTTATAAGCCTTGAAGCGCGGCATGCTGAACACTCCTCGTCTGTTACCTCGATCCTACAAAAACTTAGCCATCAGCAGAGGTTTTCTACAGCCTCACGCCAGTCATTTTTACTTATTGTTTTTTCGCCGCCAGATAACATACCCAGCAGCGATTAGCGTCCCAAACATAATGATCAAAATAGGTGAAACGCCAACTAAAAACCGAGACAGTTCGCTCATTTGTTCCGTCCTCTTAAAGTTGATTGTATTGTACCACTCTCATTTTCAAAGCATGATAGACGGCCTTCCTCTCAGCGCTTTTTTCAAGCCCCTTACTAGATTTGTTACACCTCCAGCCCATATGCACCGTGTGAGTGGACTTTAAATATATAAGCGATCTCTAGCTGCTGTCTCGAATTTCAACTGTGTAGGCCGAACGGACATTCGTTGCACTAGCTCGAATATCAACTTCCACACATCATTTCATATGATATTCCCAATGAGGTAATTCCGGCACGGTCGAACTCATTTTTGACCATAGCTAACCAAAGGCTAACTATGGTTGAATCTCCACACTACCTTTCGCTGCGTCGTCATCAGGGGGTAGATCATTGTCGTTCGCATGAGGAGGTAACGGCCAGAGCGGACCACTCTGGAAGTAGGATTTGTCGCCACTGAGAACTCGCCGCCAAGCTTCCTCGTCGGTTTCGTCAGCGCGCGCTCTGGCTTCTTCCAAGGAGTCGTAAAGATCACCTTGTACTTCGGCGCAGAATGGCGCTGCATCAGTAAGCTCAACTGTTGAAAGCAAAAGCTGGTGTATAACATCCTCTTCTTGGTAAATTGCGAAACGCAGTAAATTTTGGCAGGCAAGATATGTGGTAAGAGTTGTTGCACGGCTGTTCGCAGCGCGATCTTCTGTCTCCAGCAAATATTGAACAATTGTGAGGAATGCTGCGATCATTGTGATCAAGATGGCGATGCGCTCGATCACACTGAAGACTTTGACAAACCTTTTCATGCTTCCCCCCTATTGTTGCTGCCATAACCTAAACAATGGTGTATTAAACTGTAATAAGGCCTTCTTCGTCATGCAGCGTTAGTCGAGGAGCTAGACAAATGCCATAGATAGACCGAGAAGCAGTCATTCGCACGTTCTGCAGCATCCTGTGGTTAGAGCTTGAAGCGTTCATTACTGGCCGCTGAAGGCGGATTCGAGTGGATCCGATCAACAACACGTTCAGTAAAGGGCTTAGCTTTTTATAATTGAGTCCAGAGTTTTTCTTTAACATTAGTCATGTAATTCAAGAGACTTAAAACTAGTCACCTTGACAAAAAATTGTCAACTCATACTTTTTAAGCGCCCACTAATCTAACTGCTAGTAAAAATTACATTACCCGCTGAGAAATATGCTTTGCACAAAAGAAGCGCCAGCTCGAACAGATATGAAGCATCTTGCAGTCAAGGAGATATATATCTGCCGCTACGCCAACCAAAGTCTACACACTTACACCAAACCGGCATTGAGACATAATGAATGGATGCACGCCAAAAATACGTTGCTGCCCATTATCTGGTAATCGATAGCATGGCACGCTGACACTGATGGCCCCTTCAACTCGGCCACCGGCACCGCGCCCAGCCTGCCCGAAACAGATAATCCCTAGCTCGTTCTCCTCGTCATCGATCGCGTAGCCAAGCTCCCGCGTCACTGTGAACTCCTTACGCAGCGCATCAATCGTCGTGCAAGTACGATGCGTGACGGGCTCTAGCGTCAATTGAGCCAGATACTGCTCGCAGGTAGCTTCATCAAGGGCGACAAAGCAGGGTGAACTCTCGACAAACACCGCGAAAGCCTCGCCATTATTCTTTCGAAAATCGGCCACCGTCTTAAAATCCGGCGCTAAACGCTCCATCAGCCACATTAGCTCGACATTGCGCTGGGTCTCGCGCTCTAACCGGCGACTTTATTGAATAAGATTGAGATAATCATAGATGTAGGGCTTTAAAAGAACAGCTGGATGATAAGCCGGTCTCCCGGCAGCGTGCGTATCAACATCTTTGAAGCCCATATCTTTAAGGTCGAGTCCGTCAACAAATGCCTCAATAGCGTGGACCGGGTTATCGTCGGCGATGAAGTCGTCCAAAAGCGTAGGTAATAGCGTGCTTTGGTCTATGGCCTCGCCTACCACGAATCGCTTAATCACCATTTCCTCTGGGGACCTTGGCAAAGTATAGCGGCCACTACGTTTTCACACAGCCTCGGTCGTAAACAGTCACTACATTTCCAGTACTTTGCCCAATGATCCTATCGATTATTACTGCCTGCTTCACCCACCTTAACAAATTCAGCCTAGCATAGGATGTTTAAGTCGGCTGAGTATCGTAAGCTTTGGCAATCAAAGCCCAACCCGACAGACGAGCAGATCTGCTATGGATAAGAAGGCCCTCAGTGAGCGCGACATTTGCACCAAGTTCATTACCCCTGCGCTATTGCAGACGGGATGGGATATCCAAACGCAGATTCGTGAAGAGGTAACGTTTACCGCCGGGCGGATCATCGTTCGCGGTCGGATGCACACACGGGGTAAAAAGCGTCGGGCAGATTACCTGCTGAGCTATCAGAAAAATCAAACGATCGCAGTCATCGAGGCAAAAGACAACCGCCATAGCCTGGGTGATGGCATGCAACAAGCGCTAGCTTACAGTGACGCGCTAGACGTGCCCTTTGTGTTCTCCAGCAACGGCGATGGCTTTCTTTTTCATGACCGGACTGGGTTGAGCGAGCAAACCGAAACCACGCTCACCATGGCGGAGTTCCCTTCGCCGGAAACGCTCTGGGAACGTTATTGCCAGTACAAAGGCATTCAGCCAAACGCTCGCCCTATTATTGAGCAGCCTTACTACGATGACGGCAGCGGGCGAACACCACGCTATTACCAGCGCATAGCAATTAACCGCACTGTCGAGGCCGTAGCACGCGGCCAAAATCGTATTCTACTTGTCATGGCAACGGGCACCGGCAAGACGTTTACCGCTTTTCAGATCATCTGGCGGCTATGGAAGTCGCGCCAGAAGAAGCGAATCCTGTTTCTCGCCGACCGCAATATTCTGGTCGACCAAACCAAGAACAATGACTTCAAACCCTTTGGTCAGGCGATGACCAAGGTCACCAACCGAACCGTTGATTCGTCGTACGAAATTTATCTTTCGCTCTACCAAGCTGTGACCGGTAGTGAGGAAGAGCAAAACATCTATAAGCAATTCTCTCCAGACTTCTTCGATCTGATTGTTATTGATGAGTGCCACCGGGGTAGCGCGGCGGAAGATTCCGCTTGGCGCAAGATTCTGGACTATTTCAGTGCGGCTACCCATATCGGCCTAACCGCCACGCCTAAGGAGACCAAAGAGGTCTCCAATATCGACTACTTCGGTGCGCCGCTATATACCTACTCGCTCAAACAGGGTATCGAAGACGGTTTTCTCGCACCTTACAAAGTCGTGCGGGTCGATATCGATAAAGATCTGCAAGGCTGGCGCCCCAGCAAGGGCCAGCGGGATAAGCTCGGTCAAGAGATTGAAGACCGCATATATAACCAAAAAGACTTTGATAAACAGCTAGTGCTGGGAAAACGCACCGCTCTGGTGGCCGCCAAAATTACAGAGCTGCTGGAGAGCACTGACCCGTATCAAAAAACCATCGTCTTCTGCGAAGATATCGACCACGCCGAGCGCATGCGCCAGGCATTAGTGAACCTCAACCCCAAACGCGTGGCCGAAAATCGCAAGTATATAATGCGCATTACCGGCGACGAGCAGGAAGGCAAAGCAGAGCTGGATAACTTTATCAACCCGGAAGAACGCTGCCCGGTCATTGCCACCACCAGCAAGCTGATGACCACCGGGGTAGACGCCCAGACCTGCAAATTGATCGTGCTCGACCAACGCATTCAATCAATGACCGAGTTCAAACAAATTATTGGTCGTGGCACGCGTATTAACGACGACTACCACAAGCACTGGTTCACCATACTCGACTTCAAAAAAGCCACCGAGCTGTTCGCCGACCCCGACTTCGACGGCGAGCCCGTTCAGGTATATCAGCCCCACTCGGATGACGCGCCGATCGTGCCTGAAGACGAGCAAACCGATGTGTATGGGGTGGAAGAAGAAAGCGCTGAGGATGAGGCAAACACCGAAGGCGTAGAAACGGACTGGGCAGAGTACGAGGTGGATGATAACGCTATCTGGGAATCGGATGACAGTGACGGTCTCGGTACAACCGAGAAGCCAGAGCCAAGGCGTAAATATGTGGTAGATGACGTAGAAGTCAGCATTGTTGCAGAGCGAGTCCAATACCTGGGGCCAGATGGCAAGCTGATCACTGAAAGCCTGCGTGACTACACCCGTCAACAGGTGCAAGCGCAATACGCCACGCTCAATGATTTTTTACGCCGTTGGCAGCAAGCGGAACGCAAGCAGGCCATTCTTGATGAACTGGCAGAACAGGGTGTTTTCTGGGAAGAGCTGACGGCCGAGCTAGGCAAAGCCTGGGGCGCTGAGCCAGACCCATTCGATGTTATTTGCCATATTGCCTTTGATCGCCCCCCGCTTACTCGTCGCGGGAGGGCCGACGAAGTCAAAAAGCGCGATATCTTCACCCGCTATGAAGGCCAAGCACGTGAAGTGCTTGAGTCACTAGTAGAAAAATATGCCGATGCTGGCATTGCACCCATTGAAGACCCCAAAGTGCTTACGCTGGCGCCCTTTAGCCGTATCGGCGCTCCAATGGAGCTAGTCCAAGCCTTCGGCGGTAAACCAGGTTATGACCAAGCGCTGTTAGAATTAGAAAACGCCCTTTATCGGCCAATTGCCTAGCCTGGGCTGATATCCTTCTCATTTCCCCGACCTGCGCCGTTCGCCGTGCAGGTAAGCTTGTGTCACTTGCATAGGTAACGATTCACCATGGCCATTAGCACCACGATTAAATCCATCCAAGACATCATGCGCAAAGACGTTGGCGTGGACGGTGACGCCCAGCGTGTAGGGCAGTTGGTGTGGCTGCTATTTCTGAAGATTTTTGATGACCGCGAGCAAGAGTGGGAAATGTTCGATGCTGCCTATCGCTCGCCCATCCCTGAGCCGCTTCGCTGGCGTAATTGGGCTACCGACCCAGAAGGCATGACCGGCATTGAGCTGAAAGATTTTATCGATAATATGCTATTTCCTGGCCTGCAGCAGTTGCAGCCCAGAGGAGATGACTACCGTGGAGTAGTAGTACGCAATGTGTTTGAAGATGCTTACAACTATATGAAATCTGGCCATTTACTGCGCCAAGTGATCAACAAATTACAGGACGGCATCGACTTCAATAAATCCGCCGAGCGACACGAACTCGGCGATATGTACGAACAGATCCTCAAAGACCTGCAAAGCGCTGGCAACGCAGGTGAGTTCTATACACCTCGTGCGGTGACCGAATTTATGGTCAACCGGGTAGACCCGAAACTGAATGAAAAAGTGATGGATCCTGCCTGCGGTACCGGCGGCTTTCTCACCTGCGCTATCGAGCACAAGCGCAAGCATTACGTAGAGACAACGCAGGATGAACAGACCCTGCAGAAGAGCATTCATGGGGTCGAGAAAAAGCCCCTCCCGCACCTATTGGCCACCACCAACATGATTCTGCATGGCATCGAAGTGCCGGATCAGATTAAGCACGACAACACCTTGGCCCGCCCACTCATCAGTTGGGGGCCAAAAGAACGGGTAGATGTCATCGTTGCCAACCCGCCTTTTGGCGGCATGGAAGAGGATGGCATTGAAACCAATTTTCCCAGTGCCTTTCGCACCCGGGAAACCGCCGACCTGTTTATGACCCTGTTCATTCACCTGCTCAGGGACGGAGGCCGCGCCGCAGTGATCCTGCCGGATGGCTTTTTATTTGGCGAAGGCATGAAAATCCGCCTCAAAGAAAAGCTGCTGGAAGAGTGCAACCTGCACACCATCGTTCGCCTGCCCAACGGCGTGTTTAACCCCTACACCGGCATCAAGACCAACCTGCTGTTCTTCACCAAGGGTAAGCCCACGGAAACCGTATGGTACTACGAGCACCCCTATCCCGAAGGCTATAAAAACTACAGCAAAACCCGACCCATGAAGTTTGCCGAGTTCCAGGCCGAAATCGACTGGTGGGGCTCTGAAGCTGATGGCTTTGCCAGCCGTGAGGAAACCCACCAGGCCTGGAAGGTCTCGATCGATGAGATCAAGGCGCGAAACTACAACCTGGATATTAAGAACCCTTGGCAGGGCGAAGAGGTCAGTCACGACCCCGACGAACTGCTGGCGAAGTACGAACAGCAACAGGCTGAGATTCAGGAACTGCGTGACCAGCTGAAAGCCATCCTCGGGGATGCGCTCACCCGTGATGTGGGAGAGCAGGCATGAGTGCACAAGCACTGATTACGGAGCATCTGGACCTTTGGACCGGCGCGGTCACGAAGAAGTCCAGCAGTGGCCGCGGGAGTAATGGCAAGGTTGAGCTGAACGGCATCAAGAAGCTGCGGGAGTTGATTCTGGAATTGGCGGTGCGCGGGAAGCTAGTCGAGCAAGATCCGAATGATGAGCCTGCCGCTATTTTAGTGTCTAAAATGCTACAGCTCCGACTCCGTCTGACAAACACTGAGGGGTTGCGCACAAAAGCTAGTGACAGTTTGTCCTTCAGTGATGAGTATCTATGCATACCCAGCAGTTGGGCCTGGGTAAGGCTGGGTAACATGGCTAAATTCATTGATTACCGTGGCAAAACACCAGCCAAAATAAGTACTGGCAAACGACTTATCACCGCCAAAAATATTCGCCAAGGGCACATCGACCTACAACCAGAAGAATTTATTAGTGAGGCAGACTACACCAGTTGGATGACTCGTGGATTTCCTCGCAAAGGCGATTTACTGTTCACGCCCGAGGCTCCGCTAGGCAACGCTGCCATTGTAGATTTAGATGAAGAGTTCGCACTAGCCCAGCGTGCTATCTGTTTCCAGTGGCATATTCCTGAAATATCTGAATTCATGCTTATTCAGATATTGGCCTCACCGTTTCAGGGACAACTGGTAGAGAATGCTACTGGAATGACTGCGACCGGCATCAAGGCTTCAAAACTAAAGGAAATTCCAGTCGCTATTCCTCCACTAGAAGAACAACAGCGCATCGTCCAGAAAGTCGATGAACTGATGGCCCTCTGCGACCGCCTGGAACAGCACACCAGCGACCAGCTCGACGCCCACGAAACCCTGGTGGATTCCCTGCTTGGCACCTTAACCCAATCCGCCAACGCCACCGAACTGGCCAACAATTGGGCACGCCTTGCTGAGCACTTCGATACGCTGTTTACCACCGACCAAGGCATCGACAAGCTCAAGCAGACCATTCTGCAACTAGCAGTGATGGGGCGACTGGTGGAGCAGAATGCAGGGGATGAGCCTGCCAAAAATCTTATCAAGTGTATAGACGAAGAAATAGGCCAACGAGTTAGCGAAGGCACTATCAGGAAGCCCAAAGCATTAGCTTTGGTCGAAGGGAGCTTCCCTTATGAATTACCCAAGGGGTGGAGATGGGAAAAACTTGGCAGATTTACTCTGATTGGCACCGGTGCGACCCCCTCTAGAGGTCGTCCAGACTATTATTCGCCACCAGAATACCCGTGGGTAACCAGCGGGGAAACAAGTCAGACGTTCATATGCGACACGAATGAGCGTGTATCAAGTCTCGCAGTAAAAGAAACCAACATCTCAATCTATCCGACCGGAACATTGATAGTCGCCATGTATGGTCAAGGGAAGACGCGGGGCCAGATAACTGAACTTAAAGTTGCAGCTGGAACGAACCAGGCCTGCGCAGCAATCCAACCGATAATTGAAGATGCAAGCCACAGGCAATACATAAAGCTATGTTTTGTTAAGCTTTATGACGAGATTCGCGAAAATGCAGCGGGAGGCGCCCAGCCAAATCTCAACACCGGGAAAATTGCCGACATTCTAATTCCGTTACCTCCCCTGGCCGAACAACACCGCATCGTTCAAAAAGTCGATGAGCTGATTGCCCTCTGCGACCAACTAAAGAAACGTCTGAGCCAGTCCAGTGAAACATGCTGCCAACTAGCTGAAGCGGTGGTGGAACAAGAACTCAGAGAAGGAGACCGTGATGCCGGTTTTTGATAAAAAGTACGAAAAGCTTGTTCTGAATGACGATTGCCTCACAGATCCATTGCTCATGGCACTTGCGTGGAAGAAGGCCCATGACTACATCCGCACAGCGAACTGGTATGCAGATAATTTTGAGCTCGATGTGTCTTCCATCGACTTACCGAACCGCTGTAGCGAATGGGTTGAAGATATTAAGGACGAATTGGCATTCAGGCCCCTTGAGCTCGTTCCTGCACCAAAAACCCATTCATGGGAGTTCGTTGATCCGATCAATTCCATAGGGGGCGCTGATTTCAAGCTGGTTTGGCAGCCCAAGAAACCAGGCGAGAAAGCTAAGAGAGCCGGCAATAAGCAGGAGGATGAAGACGAAGATAATGAGTTCCTGAAACTAAGGCCTCTGGCCCACATAGGAATTCGTGAACAGACGATTATGACGCTCGTTATGATGTGCCTCGCGGACGAAGTGGAGACAAAGCAGGGAGACCCATCAATTGAATACAAGAAGACCCATGAAAAAGGCGTTGTCAGCTACGGCAACCGACTCTATTGCCGATACGAAGCTGACAAAGCTGAACACAGCTACGGTGCAACGACCACTTACAGTAAGTTTTTTACTGACTATCGTAAATTCCTCGAACGGCCCTATCATTTTGCTAGAAAAGTGCTGCAAGAAAAGTCAGAAGATGAAGAGGTATATCTACTTGAGCTCGACTTATCTCAGTTTTTCGATCGTATCGACCGACAGATACTGATAGACAAAATTAAAGAGCTGGCACGGGAACAAGGGCCTACTAAAGAAATCGATGAGGCGACTATAGGTAATGTCCTTAGCGCTTTTAAAGATTGGAACTGGTCGTCATTAGCTAAAGCCACCTTCGGAGAAGTATGCTTCTCAGAGGGTGTACCAACAGCCCCTTTAGGATTGCCTCAAGGATTGGTTGCATCGGGCTTTCTAGCAAACATTTATATGGCTAATTTCGATGAGCACATGAAGGGATTAATAGGAAATTTTATTAGTGATGAAGGTGACATAAGACTCGTTGATTACTGCCGCTATGTTGATGATATGCGCCTTGTGCTGATAGGGCCTAATCGGGAAAAGCTGGAAGAAAAGATTTCAGTAGACGGCTGTAAAGCTAATAATCATTTGGATATTATTAAGTTGGCAGTAATAGAAAATATAGAATCTGAGCTGAATTACCTGAACCTTGAGGCTAATAAAAAGAAAACTAAGGTTGAAATTTTCAGAGGTAAATCTATTGGCATCTCCCAGACGCTAGAAGACATCCAGACCAATGTGTCAGGCCCGGTATCACACGAGGATGTGGAGATTCATCTTGGTCAACTGGAATCGTTACTCGCTTTATCAAGTGGCGCCTCAGAGGATCAGAGCAACAGTTCAGGACGATTCAATCGGCTGGCTGCAATAGAAAAAGATATCTTTGATATTCGTGAAGACACGCTTAAAAGATTCGCAGCAAACAAAATATCAAGACTTCTAAATAATATTCGTCATTTCACATCCCGTGAGATCGATGACAACGGCCACTCGATACCCGGAGAGTGGGACTACTTGCAGGAAAGACTCGCTCGGCGCTTGGTCGCCTGCTGGAGCCGCGACCCCGCACTGGCTTTATTGCTCAAGAAAGGCCTTGAACTGTTTCCAGGAACTAAACTGCTTGAGCCGGTATTAGAACAAATTGGTTACCTACAAAACCTGCCCCAGACTTTCTCCCTTGGGATATCTGAGCCACAAGCAATTAAGCAAGCCGCAATTGGAAATTATTGCCTCGCAGAAATTTTCCGGCATGCAGCTACTGTTATTCATCGCAAAGACAGGCAGGCTATTCCAGCTCATGCCGATGTTGATGGTTTTTTTGAACGACTGCAAACTTCGGCGGTAGCTATTACTAGCGCTACGAAAACCCTAAGCGACTCAGATGATTCAGAAGAAGAAGCTTCTGCTTCACCGGAACAGAGCAACTCTAAAAGTTTTGACTTTCTGGCTGCTCAAGCTCGATTCCTGTTGTTAGTGAGACTTGATACCACACTCGAAACTAGCTCTGGCTGTCCTTTTCACGACTATATTTTTAAGCTTGCTAAAGGTTTCCGTAATATCACCCTCCCTAACGATTTGGTAACACGAGATATCTCAGCAGGGATCCTCATTGCCAGTCAGCTAATAGGAGATACGAAGCCGCTTCTCCGAGCATCTGCAAGCTTGTTGGAGAAGTTGGAAAATGCGAAAAAGGTATTGGAGCTAATAGCCATTCAGGATGCAGAGCTGTTCCGCTCTCTTATCCTTCATGCCCGGCCTTTAAGGTATAAATGGCTTGATGAAATGGGGGTACCTGAGTTAGTTGAAAAGCTCTATATCGGCATCCGACCGTCAGCCAAACCACTTGTAGAAATTAAATCCGCCACACCGCTATACAAACTTATCTCGCGTCCAGACAACCCTTTTGATAATGAGATAATGGCGCTAAAACTGATGCAGGCGCTGCTTGATGAAAAGAAAAATGCCGATTTTGAAAAAGCCGAGCGGAGCGACGTTATCGACTTGGCAAAGACAAAAGTAATATTTGAAAAATTTTCAGCTCCACCTACCTACGAAGTTTTTAACACTCACCTGTTGATAGAGATCAAATTCCATTCGACACTCACAGAGGCGACGAAACATTTATACTCTGAGCACGACGACACCTTTGTTCTTCAACGCATAGCTCTCTGCCTTCGTTCCGTACTAGCAGGCTCTGGTGATCCTACAGGTTTTGGGCAAACCATTTCACCGAAAACAGGTTACCGTGGCCTAAAATCAACCCAGTACAAAAGGCAAATTGGCCTGCTGACTACGCCAGAGTCTTTAGCGGGTGAAGCCGCTCAGTTCTCCGGCTGGCTTACTACTTTGTTATCCAAATTGCTCAAGTGGCCCGGTATCCGTATTAATGACCATGGGTACCCTTGGCCGACTGAACTAACAATTGAAAATGTCAGAACGTTAGTTGAAAAGCGGCTCGCCAAACTCAAAGAATGTTACTGTCAGCAATCCGGCATGCTAGGCCTTCCTGAGCTCATTTCACCCAATTGGGACCTTTCTAAAAGAAGCTTGGTTGTGGCCATGGTTCAAACGAAGATGCCACTACAAAAGAACTTTGTTGAGCATGGCCTATATTTAGACGCGCCCGAGTTTAGGGTAAAACATCGGAAACATCTGGCACGAGTTGCAAAACTCGTAACCAAGCATATCGAGGCCCAGCATATTGAGAAGCCAACTAACGGTGAGCGGGAACAAAACATTGATCTAATCATATTACCTGAGTTGGCTGTTCATGAAGATGATATAGATATCCTGATCCATCTTTCCCGAAAAACCCATGCGATTGTGGTCGCGGGTCTTGGATTTATTAATCAGTCAAATGTGAAGGGCCCGAATAACTGTGCCGTCTGGGTAGTACCCAGAAAACACAACGGCAACAAGAACGAAATTCGAAGATTGCAGGGAAAGCACCACATGACTGCATCTGAAACAAAGATGAAAGTTCAACCGTGGCGCCCATATCAGCTCATGCTAGAGCTTGCACATCCAGCTTTTCCAACTGCCCCAGGCTTTACGCTCACGGCTGCTATCTGTTTCGATTCTACAGATATAGCGCTGAGTGCAGACCTGCGTGACAAATCCCACGCTCTTATGATTCCGGCACTCAATCGTGATGTGAATACCTTTGATTCAATGGTTGAAGCTCTTCACTACCACATGTACCAGCATGTTGTTCTGGTCAATACCGGCGAATACGGTGGCTCCTACGCCATGGCACCCTATAACGAACGATACGATCGATTGATTGCACATTCGAGTGGCAATGACCAAGTGACAATAAACACCTTCAAGATGAATATGTTTGATTTTAGACGTGACGGTGTTGGCGTGAGCATGCAGTCAGGTATAAAACAGAAAGCTGCGCCAGCAGGGATTTAGGTTACTGAATCGTCATAGGTGCTTTAAAAGTACGCTCAGTGCACTTTTAAAGCACCTGTAGGTAATTCTTATCTAAAAGAATCAAAAAGGTTATCTTCGAATAACGGTAAAGCGATCAAATCCGCCTTGAAAAGTACACTCAGTGTACTTTTACGTCACTGATGAAATCTTTTAACTATTACTAGCTCACTTAAAAAGACTATTGACTTTATGTTTTAAAAGAATAAATATTGACTTTGCAAACCGTATATTAGTTGATACGGCATCGCAGCTGACGATGTGAAATGAAACAGCGTTTAAAAGCAGGTCGAACCTGCGCCTCACTAAGAGCCCAACGGCATCCCCACAAAAAGCGTTTCTTCAAATTAACGCTATCGAACGATAGCACCAGCACGAAACACTCATAAAGCCTCGCGATGAGTAATGCATCAAAAAATGAGATAAATCTGAAAACTGTCAAAAATCCTTTTGCTATCAATGGGTTTTAGGCAATCAATAACTCGAAAACGGACAAAAACTTGAACTAAAACTAAGTGAGCGGCGCACTTTTCGCCAGCCGGGCATCATCCTGGCATTGCTCATTGTCCTACCTCGACAATAACGCCCTTCGGCATACCTTTCGCAGTTAACGCATTGATCATGCAACACCTCCCCGGGCCAGTTAATGGGCTATCAGGTGAATAGCGAAGATGAATACTGTGCTCAGCAGCGGCACAAATGACGATCAGGGCTCCATACCAACGTAAGCGCGCCATAAACCCCATCTATGCAAGCTTCGCTTAGACCGGTAAGGTCTCTTTCCACTGCCAGGGCAGCAGCGTCGTCAGTTCATCATCGTTGAGGGTGGGCAGTGTCTTGAAGACGTGTTGTAAGTAGTCGTAGGGCGAGAGGCCATTGGCTTTCGCGGTTTCGATCAGGCTGTAGATCGCCGCACTGGCGTGAGCGCCGCTCTGCGTATGGCTGAACAGCCAGTTTTTGCGGCCGACGACGAACGGGCGGATGGCATTTTCGGCCGGGTTGTTGTCCAGCGGGATCAGGCCATCATCGAGGAACCGGGTCAGGCGCGGCCACTGATGATCCAGGTAGTGCAGGGCTTTTCCCAGCGCACTTTTAGGCAGCACCTGCGCCAGTGACTTGTCGAGCCAGGTGCGCAGTTGAGCGATTAAGGGTTGGCTCTTCTGCTCACGCAGCCTGTGGCGTGCTTCGGGCTCAAGTGCTTTGGCCTGTTTTTCCACGCCGTACAGCTTACGGATCTGGTTCAGCGCCCAGTCCGCTTTGCCGGTTTTGCCTTTGGGCTGCACTTTTTGCGCCTCGACGAACTTGCGCCGTGCATGTGCCCAACAGCCCGCCTGGGTGATCCCATTGCGACGCACCACCTCGGCGTAGCCTTCGTAGCCATCGGTGACCAAGCGACCTGCATAGTCACCCAACAGGCGCACAGGCACTCGCCCGGCACGGCTGGCGTCATAATCGAACAAGACCACCTGTTGGCCTGGCGGCCCCCCGCGCTGCACCCACATGTAAGAGGTGGCACTGGCTTTGCGATCCGCTTCTTGGTTCACCTGGAGCGTCGTTTCATCCATATGGATCAGCAGGGAACGGAGCAGGTGTCGGCGTAGCGTCTCGATCAGCGGGGCGATGCGTTCACCGGCCTGCACCATCCACCGGGCCAGCGTATTGCGGGGGATCTCCGCCCCATGGCGGGCAAAAATCTGGCTTTGCCGATACAGCGGCAAGGCGTCTTGGTACTTGGCGGTGGCGACATAGGCCAGCAGCGTGGCGCTGGCATTGCTTTTCGGCAGTAACTTAGCGGGCGCCGGGGCAGTCTTGACGCCGTCTTCGCAGGTTCGGCACGCATACTTACGTCGCACATGACGGATCACCTCCACCCAGGCGGGCACGACGTGCAGTTCCTCGCTCACTTCTTCGCCGATGACCGTGAGCGCGGTGCCATCATCCTGACAGTGACGTGCCTCTTCAGGGAGATCATGCACCACCTCAACCCGTGGAAGCTCGGGCGGCAACGCTACCCGGCCACCCCGAGAGCGGCGTTTCTTCGCCGGCGCCGTGGGCTCGGCCACGGTGTCATTAACCGCCTCGTTGTCCGCTGCGTCGGTGTCGCCGTCTTCCTCGTCAACCGCCACTTCGGCTTCGTTGATCAGCAGGTCCTTTTGATCCACCTGATACTTCTCGGTGGAAGGACCGAACTGACGCTCCAGGGCCAGCCGGAACTGTTCAAACAGCGATTGTTTGGTGGCTTCCCACTGGGCTTCTTTTTTCTCCATCAACGCCAATAGCCGCGCATTTTCAGCGTCAGCAGCGGCCAGCTTGCGCTCAAGCTGGGAGATCGTTGGCGAGGAAGAATCGGCGTTTTGCATACTACCGAGTATACCAAAAACACCGCTGAGACAGGAGAAAAAACTAACCAACCTGCTGAAAATACAACGCTTTATGAGGTTGCATGGCCTTAAGGTTAACGCCATCCAGCAGCCAGTTCAGTTCCTGACCGGTCAGCGTCACCGTGTCGCCTTCCAGATGCGTTGGCCATTTAAATCGCTCGCGCTCCAGGCGCTTGTACCACACCACAAAGCCGTTACGTTCCCAGAATAGCAGCTTCACCTTATCGCGTTGGCGGTTGCCGAACACAAACAGCGCCTGATCGAACGGGTTCAAGTCCATGGCCTCCTGGACCAGCAAGGCCAACCCATCGATTTGCTTGCGCATATCCACGGGTTCGCGGCATAAATAAACCGTCAGGTCGGTACCAGGGCGGATCATGTCACCACCTCCACCGACAAAAACCGCGCGGGACGGCAGCGTGGTGGCACCGGCAAGCCTTGCACGCTTAACCGCTTCTCCCATGTCAGCAGGTCGGTGAGGGGTAACGCTTGTGAGTCGGCGTAATCACTTAACGGCATATTCAGCGCTGAGGCATGATAGAGATGGCCCAACCAAAAGGCCTGAGTGGGGTTGAGTTCACAGGTCATGACGATCTCCAAAACCAAAGAGATCACCAGTGTGATCAGCCCTCACGAGATTAGGTAGATGGGTTTATTGGATCGCTTACCTTGCATCTAAGGAGCATTCAAATGAAAAGCGACAACTTTAAACTTACTATCTCCCGCATTATTAAAGCACCGCCCTCCATTGTCTGGAAAGCTTGGACTGAAAAGGAGCATTTTGAGCAATGGTGGATTCCGGAGCCGATCAAATGCAAAGTCGTTCAGATGGATATGACGCCAGGCGGTGGTTTCGAGACTCTCATGAGCGAAAATGGTAAGGATTTTCAGCCGCATGTAGAAGGATGTTTTCTGCAAATAGTTCCTCGTGAGCGTATTGTTTTCACGACGGTTTTAACCGAGGGTTGGAAACCGCATGAACCTTGGTTGTCAATGACCGCTATTATCACTTTGGAAGATGTCGGGGGGAGCACCAAATATACCGCTCAGGCATTGCATAAGAATCCAGAGGATAACAATAAGCACCTAGAAATGGGATTTGAGGAAGGCTGGGGTGCTACCATAGATCAATTGGAAAAGCTGGCCATGAAGCTCGCTTAATTTGCGAAACGTTTGGCTTTACCAACACATAATAAACGCAGTCACTCGGACAGAGTTTTCGCTGGCGCTACAACTTTCCCGGTGCTGCGGGCGTTAAGAGTACACATCACATTGGAAGATCATCCTCGACTCGAATACCTCATGTCCTGCTACTACCATCAGGACTGGGTCCATGATGTGGGTAGTTCAGATGAAAAAATCTTGTGGGCATTCTACTTTGATGAAGAAGGCCTCGTCCGAGACAGCGAGCTGGAGCGTGATATTGAAAGCCTTTTGCTGGCAGATGAGAACACGATTCATCTAAAACTAATTGAGTATCAGAGTATGGGAAGGTTTTGGAAAAGCCCGCAAGAAGCACGAGAGTGGCTTAAGGACCTGTACCTCTATGTACGCTCCAAAAACTCTTAACCAATGCGTCAACGGGACCGATTTGTGCCCTATTAGTGGCCTGCTGCCGACCACTGGACTCGGAATGAGTAGAAGCATTAACCACATGAACTTGGGGAAATACTATCGTGAATAGTATGTCGCATAAAGTTAAGGGGCATTGTCGTTGCGGGCAGGTAGAAATTGAGGTTACTGCAACGCCAATGATCACAATGGCATGTCACTGCACAGGGTGTCAGAAAATGACATCCAGTGCATTTAGCCTAAGCTCGCTATTTCCCAGCACTGCATTCGCAATTATATCCGGGGATCCTGTGATCGGTGGACTTCATGGGAGCACACGCCACTATTTCTGCGGGCACTGTATGAGCTGGCTATTTACACGCCCTGAAGGTATGAATGATTTTGTAAATGTCCGCGCAACAATGCTTGAGGACTCTCGAGCTTACAAGCCATTCGTTGAAACCTACATAGATGAAAAGCTTGAATGGGCTTTTACCGGTGCAGTGCATAGTTTCAGCAAATTTCCACCGGCGGACAAGTTTCCGGAGCTTCTCCAAGAATATGCGCAGAAAATAGAACCTGAATTCATAGAATAACTGCAGCACTTTGGATCATACGGTAGAGGCAGGAGGGCCAGCAGCGGTACCCTCTCCGCCTTACCGACCAAAGTGAAGCAGAGTATGGGATACCGACAACTGACCCAGGCACAACGATATCAAATTTTTGCCCACAGGGATGTAGGGGTGAGCCAACGTCAGATTGCTCAACAGCTTGGCATTCACAGCAGTACCGTGAGCCGTGAGCTGAGACGTAATTCAGGTGCCAAGGGATATGAACCCGCAAAAGCGCAGCGTTACAGCGATCAGAGACGCCGCTCTGCTTGGAAGTGGACAAAGCGACTCCCTAGCCTGATCAATGCCGTAGCTGACAGGCTTAGGGAAGAATGGAGTCCAGAGCAGATTAGCGGTTTTATGGCGCCGTTGACGGGTATAGGGGTGAGTCATCAATGGGTCTATTCGTTGATCTGGGACGATAAGGCCAAGGGTGGCGATTTGTGGCGACACCTCCGCCAGCCCAAGCGTCGCAGTAAACATCGTGCCAATGCCAAAAGCGCAGGACTAGGCAAGATTCCTAAGCGTGTGGGGATAGAGCATCGGCCGCCTGCTATCGAAAGACGCCTCACCATCGGTCACTGGGAAGGCGACACGGTGCTTTATGGGCACAAGCAAGCGGGGATAGTGACGTTGGTAGAGCGACGAAGTGGCTACTTGTTGGCGGCACGTCTTCCAAAGGTAACGGCAGAACTAACGCAGAAAGCCATGGTTCGGTTACTTAAGCCTCGTCGGGGCGCGGTGAAGACGATCACGCTAGACAATGGCTCGGAGTTTGCAGACCACGAGACGGTCGCAAAAGCGGTTAGCGCCTCCGTGTATTTCTGTGATCCTTACTGCTCAGGCCAACGTGGGACAAACGAGAACACCAACGGCCTGATCAGGCAGTATTTTCCGAAAGGTACAGACTTCCGGAAGGTGACTAATGTAGAGCTGCGACGCGTTGTTCACAAGCTGAACGATAGACCCAGAAAGCGGCTGGGATACCGAACCCCAGCCCAGGTGTTCTTAGGAGAATATTCAGGAGCGCTAGAAACCGCGGGTGCTGCACTTATTAGTTGAATTCAGGAATAAAGGCAATATCGGAGAAAATGTAGTGACACATAACAATCAGCTGCAGTGGAGCAATTTACGCTGCGCTTCAATTGCCTGCTGAGCTGGGCGTTGGACCTAAAAAATCGTGAAAGACTTGCTCGGAGATGACGTTCAGCAGAACGACGAAGTCGAGGCGTACCTCGCGGAAATGGATGCAGATACTCTGTCGGCTCGTGCGCGCAATCTCTCGTACGTCATGAGTATTGCTCCTGATGCCGGGTTCGCGATGCCACATGAGTCGTTCCTGGTATTCACGGAAGCAAGAGACGCTTTCGTTAGCGGTCTGTACGTTGCCACCTTAATGCTTGCACAAGCATTCATAGAACATAGGTTGCAGATTCTCATGGACGAACTCGGCGAGCATTCCGTCGCAAAGAAGGGAATCAGCGCAATTCTTAAGCGACTGCTGGTTCTGCGCCCACAGCATGCGTTCATCTTGAACAGGGTTGATCAAATGCGCGCTTTCAGAAACCCGTTCACTCATCTAAAGCCATTTGATCATCCATACACCATAGGGCAGCTATCACTGGCAAAGCGGGTCGATCCACGCGAAATACTGTTCCGTAACGCGAGAGAGTCGCTATCAATCATGTACACAGTCGCGGTCATAGAGTGGCACCGCTAGTCATGCGCCGGTCCAACACAGGCGTTAAAGCGCTATATCAGTGACGCCTAAAAGACTGCTCAAGACCCATACCAGCCAAAAAAATGGCCCACGATTTCTCGCAGGCCATTTTAATGATTTTGGCGCGCCCGGCAGGATTTGAACCTGCGACCCTCGGCTTCGGAGGCCGATACTCTATCCAACTGAGCTACGGGCGCATTGGTGGCGTATCCTACCGGTGCGCAGGCGCTGTGTCTAGCCGCTCGGCGGTTTTACGGCGTGCTTCAATTGACCCTTTTCAACGCCTTGGTGCATGCTTGACAGGCATTTCTGAACCTTACGCATCGGGAACACAAAAAAATGAAAACATTTGCACGCAGCACGCTGGCACTGGGCATCTCACTGGCGCTGGTAAGTGGCGCTAACGCCTCCGTTGACGATATGGAACCCGTTACTCTGCGCCTGGCGCATGTGGTCAACGAACAGGACGGCTTCCATATTGCGGCCACCAAATTTGAAGAGCTTGTCGAAGAACGCACCGACGGCAAGGTGGATATTGAAATTCATCCCAACGCCTCGCTGGGTGACGAACGCACGCTGCTGGAAGGCATGCAGATCGGCACCGTCGATATGGGTGTGATCACTAACGGGCCGGTGGCCAACTTTGTCGAGGAAATGGCGGTGTTTGAGCTGCCGTTCCTGTTCCCCTCGCCCGAAGCCGCCTACGAGGTACTCGACGGCCCCATCGGCCAGGAACTGCTGGACAAACTCTCCGAGGTGAACCTGAAGGGTCTGGCCTACGCCGAGCGCGGTTTCCGCAACCTGACTAACAGCGAGCGCGCGGTTAACACGCCGGACGATTTGGACGGCCTGCGTATCCGCGTGATGGAAAATCCGGTGTATACCGACACCTTCCGCGAGCTGGGCGCGAACGCCATCCCCATGGCCTGGACCGAAGCGCTCACTGCCATGCAGCAGGGCACCATCGACGGCCAGGAAAACCCGGTCAACGTGATTCACTCGTTCAACCTGGACGAAACCCAGAATTACATGACGCTCTCGCGCCACACCTATGCGCCGGCAATTTTCGTCATGGGGGCTTCCGTGTGGAACCAACTCCCCGAAGACGCCCAAACGATTCTGGAAGAAGCCGCTCAAGAGGCTGCCGAGCATGAGCGCCAGGTGAACGCCGAAATGGAAGCAGAACAGCTCGCCGAGCTACGCGAGGCGGGCATGGAAATTAACGACTCGCCCGATATCGAAGCATTCCAGGACGCCGTGCAGCCGGTGTATGACGAATACGCCGAGCAGTTTGGTGATTACCTGCCGCGCATTCGGGAGGCATTGGAATAAGTGACCCAACGCGCCCACTCGCTGATCGTTGGGCTGCGCCGTGTTGAGCGCGGGCTGGATGGCGTCATCCAGCCCGTGGTGTTTGTGGGCATGGCGGCCCTGATTGGCGTTATCACGTTACAAATCCTTTCCCGCGTGCTGTTTAGCGCGGTGGAATGGACCGAAGAACTCGCACGCTTCTTGCTGGTGTGGCTGACGTTTCTTGCCGGGACGTCGGCCTTTCAGCGCGGCCGGCATATCGCGGTGACCTTTGCCGTTGATGCCCTGCCCGTTCGGCTGCGTCAGTTGGCGCGGTTGCTGGCTACGCTGGTGGTGGTGGCCTTCTTGATCGCCCTGGCGGTGATCAGCGTGGAATACATGCAGGTGCAGAGCTTCCAGAAGTCGGCGGCCATGCGCGTGCCGATGTCGTACGTCTACGCCGTGGTGCCCTTCTGCGCCGGCGTGATGGCCTGGTATGCGCTGGTCGATGCCGTAGAGCTGATACTCACCGGCGATACCCATGAGCCCAGGGAGACGCCGCTATGACGCTGCTCCTGTTTGGGCTGTTTTTTGGTCTGATGCTGCTCAGCGTGCCCATTGCTTTCGCGATTGGCGCCAGCACGCTGTTTGCGCTTTATCAGGCAGGGGTGCCATTGATGGTGGTGCCCCAGCAGATGTTTCAGGGCATCAACTCCTTCGCGCTGGTCGCCATTCCAATGTTTATTCTGGCCGGCGATTTAATGGCCCAGGGCAAGGTCAGCGAAAAGCTGGTCAGCTTTGCCGATTCATTGGTGGGCTTCATGCGCGGCGGGCTGTCGCTCGTCTCGATCATGGCGGGGATGTTCTTTGCCGCGATTTCCGGCTCGGGCGCCGCCACGACCGCCGCCGTGGGCTCAAGCCTGGTGCCCGAACTCAAGCGTAAGGGCTACGATCCGGCATCGGCGGCCGGCCTCATCGCCGCCAGCGGCACCATCGGGGTGGTGATTCCGCCCTCGGTGCCGATGATCATCTACGCGGTCATCGCCCAGCAGTCGGTATCCAAGCTGTTCTTGAACGGCTTTCTGCCGGGCCTGGCGATGGGCCTGGGGCTGATGGCGATTGCCATTATTCAGGCCTATCGGCGCCAATATCCCAAAGGCACGCCGCTGTCGTGGCCGGTGATTCTGCGCACCTTTAAAGACGCCAGCTGGGGGCTGATGACCCCGGTGATTATCCTGGGCGGCATCTTCTCGGGCATCTTTACGCCGTCTGAAGCCGCCGTGGTGGCGGTGAACTACGCCATCATGGTGTCGCTGTTTGTGTACCGTGACCTCACCTTCCCTGATGTGTATCGGCTGCTGATCCGCTCGGCGATGACCACCTCGGTGATCATGCTGGTGATTGCCATGTCGGCGGTGCTCAGTTGGACGCTCTCCAGTTGGCAGGTGCCGGGGGCAATTGCCCAATCGGTGCTGTCACTGTCCACCGACCCGTACGTGATCATGCTGCTGATCGTCGCGGTGATTCTGCTCACCGGGGTGTTTATCGAAACCGCCAGCGCCTTGATCATTCTGACGCCGGTGCTGCTGCCGCTTGCGCTGCAGTTGGGCATCGACCCGATCCACTTCGGCCTGATCATCGTGGTGGGGCTATCCATCGGCATGATCACCCCGCCGGTGGCCATCAACCTGTACGTGGCCTCTTCGGTGACGCAGTTGCCGCTGGAACGCATCACCCAGGCCATCGTGCCCTATTTGCTTGGGTTGATCGGCGTGCTGCTATTGGTCGTTTACGTACCGATGTGGCTTGGCTTGTCGGGCTGAGCTTATAAATGCAGGGGAATCGTTATTCCCCTGCGGCCAGGTTGCGCACCGGCTGACCGGCATCGAAGGCCAGGAGATTGTCGAAGGCATCACCGAAGTAGAGCTCGTAGCTGTCTTTTTCGACGTAGCCCAGGTGCGGGGTCGCCACGAAGTTAGCCAGTTCCAGCAGCGGGTGCGCCCGCACCGGCTCGTCATCGAACACATCTACGGCGGCCATACCGGGCCGCCCGGCGTTGAGCGCGGCTTCAAGCGCGCCGTCTGCCACCAGCGGGGCACGACTGGTATTCACCAGCAGCGCCGTGGGCTTCATGCTGGCGAGGTTTTCGGCGGTGACGATGCCGCGGGTTTGCGGGTTTAGCCGCAGGTGAAGGCTGAGCACATCGCTGCGCGCGAAGAAGTCCGCCTGGGAGCCTGCCACCGCAAGCCCAGCCGCCGCGGCTCGCTCGCGGGTCGTCTCTCGTCCCCACACCAGCACGTTCATTTCAAACGCCTGGCCGTAACGCGCCACCAGCTGGCCAATTTTGCCGTAGCCAAAAATACCCAGCGTGCGGCCTTTCAAGCCGGTACCCAGCGTGCGCTGCCAGCGCCCTGCCTTAAGGTTGTTCACTTCGTCGGGAATATGCCGCATGGCGGCCAGCACCAGCCCCCAGGTAAGCTCGGCGGCGGCATACGGCGAGCCGGTGCCCGCCAACACGGTCACGCCGTGCTGGCGGCAGGCGGCCATATCCACATGGGCCGCCCCGCCACCGGTCTGGCTGATCACCTTGAGCTTGGGCAGCCGTGCCAGCAACGACGCGGTTATCGGCGTGCGTTCACGAATCAGCACCAGGGCCTCGGCGTCTTGAAAGCGTGCCACCAACTGGTCTTCATCGGTCACCGTGTCGTTATAGACGGTGACCTGATGGCCTGCCAGCTTGGCAAAGGCATCCAGCGTGCGGACGCAATCCTGATAATCATCGGGGATGACAATATGCATCACAGCGGCTCCTGATTCTATGGAGATATTAAAAGGGGCTTGCCAACTGGCAAGCCCCTTTAACCTACATCAAAAGCGATAGCGGGTGCCTAAAACTCTTCCCAATCATCGCCGCCTGAGGTTGCCTTCGGCTTGGAGGATAGCGCGGGTCGCTTTAACTCCTTGTTAGCCGGCGCTGAGGCGCTAGGAGGCAGCGCTTGGCGCCGCTGTGCGGGCTCCCCGTCCCCTAACACAAAGGAGTTGATCAGCTCTCTCAGGTGCTCGGCATGACGACGCATATCGGCGGCGGCGGTGGTCGATTGCTGCACCATCGCCGCGTTTTGCTGGGTCATGGTGTCCATCTCGGCCACGGCGGTATTGATCTGGCCGATACCGCTGCTCTGCTCTTTTGCCCCGGCGCTGATCTCGCCGATGACGTCGGTCACCTTGGCCACGCTCTCGACGATTTCGCGCATGGTGGCACCGGCATTGCGCACCAACTCCGCACCGGAATGGGTGTGCTGCACCGAAGCGTCGATCAGCGCGCGGATTTCCTTGGAGGCATCGCTTGAGCGGCTCGCCAGGGTGCGAACTTCCTCTGCCACCACGGCAAAGCCACGGCCGTGCTCGCCCGCTCGGGCGGCTTCCACCGAGGCGTTGAGCGCCAGAATATTGGTCTGGAAGGCAATGGAGTCGATCATGGTGATGATATCGCTGATACGGCTAGCCGACTCATTGATATCCTGCATGGTGCGCTCGACCTGCGCCATGGACGCTTCGCCCTGATGGGCCACCTCGGCGGTCGACTGCACCAGCTTGTTGGCCTGCTGGGCATTATCGGCGCTATGGTTAACGGTTGAGGTGATCTCCTCCATGGAGGCGGAGGTTTCCTGAAGGTTGGCGGCGGCTTGCTCGGTTCGCGTGGACAGCTCTTCGCTGCTGCGGGAGATTTCGCCGGCGGAGTCGTAAACGCTGGTGGTGCTGTGGCGGACATCCCGCAGGGTATGCTGCATGCGTTCGACAAAGGCGTTGAACTGCACCGCCAGGTTGCCGATTTCGTCGTTGCTCTCCACCGAGAGACGCCGGGTCAAATCACCGCGGCCCTGGGCGATATCGTTCATGGCAGCGGCCGTACGCTTGATCGGCCCAACGGTACGACGCACGAAGACATAGGCCACTAAGGCGACCACGACAAACAACGCCAACCCAAGCAAGGCTGCGAAGATAATGCCCTGGCGCAAATCGGCAGCCGTGGCCGCCTCAATCTCGGCCATTGTGGGCTCGACATCGGTGACGTAAACGCCGGCACCGATTGCCCAGCCCCATTTATCAAGTTGATCAACAAAGGAGTGCTTCGGCTGCGGTTCATCGGTGCCCGGGTATTCCCAGACGTATTCGTAAAAACCGCCGCCCTCGCTGGCAAGCTCCACGATATCGCGGATGATATAGGTGCCATCCGGCCCCTTGGCGTCGATCATGTTGGTGCCTTCGCGATCCGGCGCAGGCGCCGTCACGATATTGTTACCCTCATAATCGTAGATAAAGATGTAGTTGTTATCCTCGAAGCGCATGGAGCGCACAATCTCGGCAGCCTGTTGTTTGGCTTCCTCATCGTTGGCACCGGCATCTTCGTAAATCGGCTCAATGGCCGTTTTCGCCATTTGCACCACGTCGCGCACCGCCCTGCGGCGTTCTTCAATTAACTGTTCGCGCTGTTCCGCCAGCACGTCGTGGGCGTCCTGGGTTGTGCTGTAGGCTTTAAACCCGACTAGCGCAACCGTGACCAGGAACAATGGGAGCAAGACAAGCATAAGGACTTTGGTTTGCAGGCCAAAGCCTCCACGACGGGACGGTTCAGAGGTAGTCATTGTGAGCAAGTTCCAGCATTTGTGAGTTAAAGGTTATTAGAATTATTATTAATCCTTTATCGACAAACGTTAGTTAAACTTTAATTATTTAGTACTATTTTTCTGCTTTTAAAGATTATTTGGAGCAATATCAGGGAGTTCATAACATAAGTTAAGGAGATACAAAGCATGGAGGTTCACTGTAGGGATGTGGTGGCCAGGGACGGCCCGTTTTAAGGCTAGATGCCACCCGCTTTGTTCAGTCGCCTCGACCCTTCAACCGCCTGGTCGGGGCGACTTTTTTATTGGTCTTCCTATGCTAGCCCGCAATCGCCGTGCGGCGCTCATCCAGCATCCCTTTATCGAGGATAAAGCGGATGATTTCCTCAAGCCCAACGCCATCATACAGATTGGTGAATACAAAGGGCCGCTCCCCACGCATCTTCTTCGAATCGCGCTCCATCACGTCCAGCGATGCGTGCACCTGCTCGGCGATATCAATCTTGTTGATAATCAGCAGGTCGGATTTGGTAATCCCCGGCCCACCCTTGCGCGGAATTTTATCGCCTGCGGACACATCGATCACGTAGAGCGTTAAATCCGAAAGCTCGGGGCTGAAGGTCGCCGATAAGTTATCCCCGCCGGACTCTACCAGCACCAGTTCCAGCTTGGGGTGACGCTCCTGCAGCTCGTCAATCGCGGCCAGATTCATGGAAGCATCTTCGCGAATCGCCGTGTGCGGGCAGCCGCCAGTTTCCACGCCCAAAATGCGGTCGGCCGGCAGCGCATCGTGCTTAAGCAAAAAGTCGGCGTCTTCGCGGGTGTAGATATCGTTGGTCACCACGGCGATATCGTAGTGGTCACGCAGCGCCAGGCAGAGTTGCTTTAACAGTGCGGTTTTGCCCGACCCCACCGGGCCACCCACGCCAATGCGTAAACAGTGTGTCATATTAAAATCCTCCATCAATGATTATCCCGAGGTAAGAGGTAAGAGGTAAGAGGTAAGGAAGTGTGCCCACTGGCTTGCCGCCCTTTGTGTTTACCTTTTCTCTTGCATCTTCAGGCGCGTAGCGCCGTTCTTCCTTCTTCCTTCTTCCTTCTAGCTTCTGAAGAGTCGCGAATATTGGGTCTCGTGCAAGGCGCTGGCCAACGCCAGGCCGGGCAGTATCGGGCCGAGTTCTTCGTCGTCAAGCGAAAGCGCCTGGTCTACAGCGGTAACAAGCGCCGGACGTAGCTTTTCAATCACCCGCTGGGCCGCTGTGTGGCCGAGCGGCAGCGCCTTGCAGGCGACGGCTAGCTGGTTTTCCAGCCACGCCCAGGCAAAGCCCAGTAACGTTTGCCGTTCAGACACGCCACGAACGTGGGCGGTGTAGGCAAACAGCGTGACATAGCCGGGCTGCGTCGGTAGCAAGGGCGTTAGTAAGTCTTCACTTGGCAACAGATCAAGACTACCCAGCAGGCGCTTGAGCGATGCCCCCAAGCGGCTATCTTCGGCGGCCAGTTCGGCGGTTTCCCGGGTGGCGGCCAGCCATTGGTCCCACTCGGCGACCGTTGCTGCATCGCCCTGGGCCAGCGCCGTTTGAAGCCGCGCCAATACCGGCAGCTCGCAGCGCGTCAGGCCGTCTTCCAGCACCCCGGAGAGCCATTCGGTGAGGCTTGCTTCGTCTTCCACCCAACCAAGTTCAAAGGCGCTCTCCAGCCCCTGCGAGAACGCAAAGGCACCGATCGGCAGCGCCGGGCTGACCAGTTGCATCAGGCCCAGCAGCGCCAGCTCATCGCCCTGGTTTTGCGAGGCGGCGGAATCAATGGGCATGGTGGTGCTCATGGTCGTGTGAATGGTCATGCGCGTGGTCGTGAGAATGGCCATGTCCGTGGGAATGGTCATGCGCGTGGTCGTGAGAATGGCCATGTCCGTGGGAATGACCATGCGAGTGACCACCGCCGCCTATCTGGTTATAGGCGCCCGGTTCCGGGTCGAAGGTATCCTCATGGTGTTCCAGTTCAGCGCCCAGTAGCACGGCGAGTTCTTCCAGCACGTGATCCGGAGGGAAGCGCACCCAAGCGCCTTTTTCGTCTTCACCCAGCGCCAGTTGAACGTGGCGATTGCCCAGATGGTAAGCCAGCCGCGCCAGCGGTAAGCCAGTACTCACTCTCGCGGTCACCACCGGTTCTACAGCGGCACACACACGAACCACTTCGCCACTTGCGGCTTTCAGGCCTTCGCCGCTACGCAGCACCGGGCCGCGATCAAGAAACAGCCCCAGCTCTTGCCCGCTATCGCTTTGCGCTTTTAAGCGCCCACGAATGCGTAGCTCAAAGGGCAGCGTGAGGGTGTCGCTGGCGGCGCTCGCCTCCACTGGCCCTAAACGTTCTATCAGTTTCAGCATTGCTATCGTCCTTTCGCTAACTCTGCGCCTGTGCCGGGGGTAGGCCTACGAGAGGGCGCTGTGAATACCTCCCTGTACGCTACTTTTGCCATCCATGGCAAAAGACCCTCTCTACGGCCTACCCCCGTCACCTCTACCTAAATGGAATAGCTCAATCAAAACAAATGATAACGCTGAGCCAGCGGCAATTCGGTAGCAGGCTCGCAGGTTAAAATTTCGCCATCGCAGCGCACTTCGTAGGTTTGCGGGTCGACGGTCAAATCGGGGCAGGCATCGTTGAGCTTCATATCCTGCTTGCGTACCTGGCGCACGTTTTTGCACGCGGCCAGTTCGCTATTCAGCCCTAAAGTCTCTTTAATACCCGCATCCAGCGCTGCCTGGCTGACAAAGCTGAGCCGGGTTTGGCTAGCCGCCCGGCCCAAGGCGCCGAACATATAGCGATAATGCACCGGCTGCGGGGTGGGAATAGAGGCGTTTGGGTCGCCCATGGGGGCCGCTGCAATCATGCCGCCTTTAATCATCATCGCCGGTTTAACGCCGAAAAAGGCCGGTTTCCACAGCACCAGATCCGCCAGCTTACCGACTTCGATGGAACCTACTTCGTGAGCGATCCCGTGGGTAATCGCCGGATTAATGGTGTACTTGGCGATATAGCGCTTGGCGCGGACGTTATCGGCGCCCAAGGCTTCATCTTCCGGCAGCAGGCCGCGCTGCACCTTCATCTTGTGGGCCGTTTGCCAGGTACGGCAGACCACTTCACCGACCCGCCCCATGGCTTGGGAATCCGAAGCGATCATCGAGATCACGCCCAGGTCGTGCAGAATATCCTCGGCGGCGATGGTCTCGCGGCGAATGCGTGAGTCGGCGAAGGCCACGTCTTCGGGGATATTGGGGTCGAGGTGGTGGCACACCATCAGCATATCGAGGTGTTCGTCGATGGTGTTGACCGTGTAGGGCCGCGTCGGGTTGGTGGAGGACGGCAGCACATAGGCTTTCGAGCAGGCGGTGAGAATGTCCGGCGCGTGGCCGCCGCCCGCGCCTTCGGTGTGGTAGGTGTGAATGCAGCGCTCGTTGAACGCCGCCAGGGTGTCTTCTACAAAGCCCGATTCGTTCAGCGTGTCGGTGTGGATCGCCACCTGGACATCGTAGGCATCCGCCACGTTGAGGCAGTTATTGATCGACGCCGGTGTGGTGCCCCAATCTTCGTGCAGTTTAAGCCCCATGGCGCCCGCTTGAAGCTGGAGCTCCAGAGACTCGGGCAGGCTGGCGTTCCCTTTGCCCAGAAAGCCGATGTTCATGGGCATATCGTCCACGGCTTGCAGCATCTTGCCAATGTGCCAGGGGCCGGGCGTGCAGGTGGTGGCGTTGGTCCCGGTCGCCGGGCCGGTGCCACCGCCGAGCATGGTGGTGACGCCGCTCATCAGCGCCTCTTCCACCTGCTGGGGACAGATAAAGTGGATGTGGGAGTCGATGCCGCCCGCGGTCAGAATCTTGCCTTCGCCGGAGATGATTTCAGTGCCGGGGCCAATCACGATCTCAACGTCAGGTTGGGTATCCGGGTTGCCTGCCTTGCCAATCGCGGCGATGCGGCCGTTTTGAATACCTACATCGGCTTTAACGATACCCCACCAGTCTAAAATCAGCGCGTTGGTGATGACGGTGTCCATGACCGTGTCATCGGCGCGCTGGCTCTGGCCCATGCCGTCGCGGATGACTTTGCCGCCGCCGAATTTCACTTCATCGCCGTAGTGGGTGGCGTCTTTTTCGACTTCGATCCACAGCTCGGTATCGCCCAGGCGCACGCGGTCGCCCACTGTCGGGCCGTACATATCGGCGTAGGCTTGCCGACTGATCTTGTTATCCGGTTTCATTGTTTACCTCCCTCCAGCGCGCCCATCACATCGCCGCGGAAACCGTAAATTTCCCGCTTGCCGACATAGGGAATCAAGGTGACTTCGCGGGTCTGGCCGGGCTCGAAGCGAATCGCCGTGCCCGCCGCCACGTCCAGCCGGTAGCCACGGGCTTTATCGCGGTCAAACACCAGCGCGGGGTTGGCTTCGGCAAAGTGGTAGTGGGAACCAATCTGAATGGGTCGGTCGCCGGTATTGGCCACCTCGACGCTGATACGCTCACGCCCTGCGCACAGCTCGATATCGCCGTCTTTTAACTGATACTCGCCGGGAATCATGGCGACCTCCTAATTAATGGGGGTGTGAACAGTGACCAGCTTGGTGCCGTCGGGGAAGGTGGCCTCCACCTGCACCTCGTCGACCATCTCGGCCACACCCTCCATCACGTCGTCGCGGCTAAGGATCTCGCGGCCGTAGCTCATTAAATCGGCAACGCTTCTGCCATCGCGGGCGCCTTCCATAATTTCAAAGCTGATCAGCGCCACGGCTTCCGGGTAATTGAGCTTCAGGCCGCGTGCTTTACGGCGCTCGGCCAACTGTGCCGCGGAAAACAGCAGCAGCTTGTCTTTGTCTCTTGGGGTTAATTCCATGGGGCATGTCTCCAGCAGTACATTCCAGTGATGCCAATTAAGTTAACCAAATACGCGGTGTATGCGACTCACGTTCTATCCAACGGGGGCGCAAAATTTGCCAGGCCTGCTCGCACAGCGCCCAGGCTTCATTGCGCGATTGGCCCAGGTAGCGCAGCAGCAGAACACCTTGGCGCACGGTCACCGCCCAGCGCGGGTTGTCGGGCAGCGTTTCACGCAGCGCCTCTATCGCCTCGGCGGGGTCGTCAATACCCACCGCCCAGAGTGTGGCCTGAACGGTGGCGCCGCCTTGACCCCAGCGCCCGGCAAACCGCGGGTGCAATGGGTCCAACGGCTGGCGCTCCAGCCATAGCGGCTTGCCATCCAGGGTCAAACGAAAGTGCTGCTCGATGCGCCCGCTAAGATACGGCAAGTCACTCGCCGGACGGCCCAGCGCCATCACCTCCCAGCCTAAGCAGCGGGCGTTTCCCTGAAGCTCGATCTGGGTGCGCTGCTCGCCCCGGGAGCCATCAAAGGCAATGGTTTCCTGGGGTAGCCACTCAAGGACGGCGCCATCCTCAACGCTTAGCCGCGTGTGCTGTGTCCAGGCCACGCCTTGGCTGTCGGCTTTATAAAGCTTATTAGCCGCGGGCGTCGTGAGTAACGCGTGAGCGCCGTTTTCCACATGGGCGTTAATAGTCAGCGCATCGCCACTCACCAGCCCGCCAGGCGGGTGCAACAGGTAAACGTGACAGGCACCATCACTGCCCTCTGGGTAAAACGGACGCTGAACCCGAAGCGGCCCCTGGTGGCGGGCGTGGAGCAGGCGCGTCGCGCCGCTGCGGGGCGCAAAGCGTAACGCCAGCGAGGCCGCCCAGTGGCGGCCTTGATCGAAGCGGTGGCCCGATGCCGTGGCGTCAGGCGATGAGGTCGAGGTGGATAACGGGGTCAGTGCGGTCATACCGTCAAATGTTGTTGGATCAGTTCATCGGAAAGCTCGCTGATGTCGCCTTTCGCCACCGGCCGCCCGCGATCCATAATCACGAAACGGTCAGCGTACTTGCGCGCAAAGGGCAGCTTCTGCTCAACCAATAATACCGTCAACCCGTCTTCGTTGATCAGCTGGCGGATCACCTGGCCGATTTGGGCGACGATATTGGGCTGGATGCCCTCGCCAGGCTCATCCAGAATCAGCAACTTGGGCTCAATCACCAGCGCCCTTCCAATCGCTAGCTGCTGCTGTTGCCCCCCGGAAAGATCGCCACCGCGGCGGTTTTTCATCTCTTTAAGCACCGGGAACAGCTCATAGACGCGCTCAGGGATTTTTTTCAGCCCGTCACTGCGGGCCGCCAAGCCCGTGCGCAGGTTGTCTTCCACCGTTAGCAGCGGAAATATCTGACGCCCTTGGGGCACATAGCCAATACCCAGCCGTGAGCGTTCTTCAACGGCTTTTTGAGTCAGTTCGATCTCGTCCTTGTCGACGCGGGTAAAGCGCAACGCACCGCTTTTCACCGCGACCTCGCCCATAACGGCTTTGAGCAGCGTCGTTTTACCCACGCCATTGCGACCCATCACGCAAGTGCACTGCCCGGCAGGCACGTCAATATCCAAATCCCACAGGGTGTGGCTTTCACCGTAAAACTGATTGAGCTTTTCGATTGCCAGCATCAGGCGGCCTCCTCGTCATCGGCACCCAGATAAACCTCGACGACGCTTGGGTCACTCGAGACCTCATCCATGGTGCCTTCCGCCAGCACGCTGCCCTGGTGCAGCACGGTCACCTGGCGGGCAATCGAGCGCACAAAGCCCATGTCATGCTCGACCACCACCACCGACTGCTGGCCTGCCAAACCGGTGAGCAGCTCAGCGGTGCGCTCCATCTCCTGCTCGGTCATCCCGGCGACGGGTTCGTCCACCAGCAAGAGGCGCGGGCGCTGCATCAGCAGCATGCCAATTTCCAGCCACTGTTTCTGCCCGTGGGAAAGAATGCCCGCCGGGCGATGGCGCAGCGCGGTGAGCCCGATGGTACCAAGGACTTCTTCGATGCGGTCTTTAATGTCGCCGGTCATGCGCGCGGTCAGCGTGGGGAGAATACGCTTGTCGGCGGCCATGGCCAGTTCCAGGTTTTCAAATACCGTCAGCGCCTCGAATACCGTGGGCTTCTGAAACTTACGCCCAATGCCCAGGCTGGCAATCTCGGGTTCATTCATATGCAGCAGGTTATGGCGACTACCAAACCACACGCTGCCTTCATTGGGCCGGGTTTTGCCGGTGATGATGTCCATCATGGTGGTTTTACCGGCGCCGTTGGGGCCGATGATGCAGCGCAGTTCGCCGTCGTCGATGGTCAGGTTCAGGTTGTTGATCGCTTTAAAGCCATCAAAGCTGACGGTGACATCCTCCATGTAGAGAATCGGCCCGTGGCGCACGTCGACCGTTGAGGCCTGGGGCGTCATGAAATCGAACACCCGATCGCGTTCGGTGAGCGCTTGGAAAAAACTCATGCCGTTGCCTCCTTATCCGGAGTCGATGTGTCGGTTGGCTCATCGTTTTGCCGGCGCTTGGCATTGCCCAGCACCCCCGCGACGCCTTTGGGCAAGAACACCGTGACGAACACGAATAGCCCACCCAGCGCAAATAACCAGGCATCGGGCATCACGCCAGTAAATACGGTTTTGGCATAGTTCACCAGCACCGCACCGATCACCGCGCCGTAAAGCGATGCGCGACCGCCCAGTGCGACCCACAGCACAATTTCGATGGAAAATAGCGGATCAAACTCGCTGGGGTTGATGATCCCCACTTGCGGCACGTAGAGCGCACCCGCCACACCAGCCAGCATGGCGGAAACGACAAACACAAATAGCTGAAAACGCTCAACGCGGTAGCCAAGAAACCGCGTGCGTGCCTCGGCATCTCGGGTGGCCACGCACACACGGCCGAGCTTGCTGCTTACAATCGACCGGCATATCAAATAGCCCAGCGCCAGCGCCACCCCAGAGGCAATAAACAAACCTAACCTGGTGGCCCCGCTGCGCAGGTCAAAGCCCAGCAATTCACGGAAATCGGTCAGACCGTTATTACCGCCAAAGCCCATTTCGTTACGGAAAAACGCCAACATCAGTGCAAAGGTCATGGCCTGGGTAATGATCGACAGATACACCCCGGTCACCCGCGAGCGAAAGGCCAGCCAGCCGAACACCAGCGCCAGCGCGCCGGGCGCCAGCAGCACCATGGCAAAGGCAAACCAGGCCATATCGAACCCGAGCCAGTACCAGGGCAGGCTGTCCCAGTTCAGGAACACCATAAAGTCGGGCAGAACAGGGTCGCCGTAGGTACCACGATCACCAATCTGGCGCATCAGGTACATGCCCATGGCATAGCCACCGATGGCAAAAAAGGCGCCGTGGCCGAGGCTCAAAATCCCCAGATAGCCCCATACCAGATCCACCGCGACGGCCAGCAGGGCGTAGGTTAAATACTTGCCCAGTAGCCCTACGGTATAGCCTGACACATACAGCGGATGCCCTGCAGGTACTGCCAGGTGCAGCACCGTCACGGCGATGACCGCCACTGTGAGAATCAGCAAGAATATTTGCGTCGAGCGTTCGTTGAAGGGTCGTGTTAGCCACATGGTCGATTAGCCCTCCGCCGCCCGGCCCTTCTGCGGAAAGAGTCCGCGGGGGCGCTTTTGAATAAACAGAATGATGAACACCAGCACGATAATTTTGGCAAGCACAGCCCCGGCCCAGGGTTCCAGCACCTGGTTGATCACGCCCAGCGACATGCCCGCCACCAGCGTGCCCCACAGGTTACCCACGCCGCCAAATACCACCACCATGAAGGAATCGATGATGTAGCTTTGTCCCAAATTGGGGCCAACATTGGTGAGCTGCGAGAGTGCAACACCGGCAAGCCCGGCGACGCCCGAGCCCAGCGCAAACGTCATGATATCGACCCGGGTGGCGCGGATGCCCATGGAGCGGGCCATGTTGCGGTTCTGGGTGACCGCGCGCACCTCAAGCCCCAGCCGGGTGCGGCGCATAATCAATATCAACCCGGCAAATACCACCAGCGCAAAACCAATCACATACATTCGATTAAGCGTGAGCGACAGGGCATCGTTAACCACCAGCGAACCGCTCATCCACTCAGGCGTGATAACGGTACGATTTTGTGGCGAGATCACCGTACGCACCAGTTGCTGGAGAATCAGGCTGACACCGAATGTCGCCAACAGCGTCTCCAGCGGGCGGCCCTTGAGAAACTGAATAACGCCGCGCTCTATCGCCACACCCACCAGCGCGGACACCATAAAGCCGGCCGGAATGGCCAGTATCAGCGCTAGCCCCGGTTGGCCGGGTAGCAACTGCTGCATGGCCCAGGTGGTATAGGCACCCAGCATGATCAGCTCGCCATGGGCCATATTGATCACACCCATCACGCCAAAGGTAATTGCCAGGCCAATGGCTGCCAGCACCAACACCGACCCCATGGAGAGCCCGAAGTAAAGCGTTTCGGCAGCGCGACTGATCTTGAGATTTTGCTCGATATCGGCCAGCGCGGCGGTGGCCGCATCGACCACCAGCGGATCATCCGATTGGGCGGCGCGATTCAGCGCCACCCGGATGTTGCTATTCAGGCTGCCCGACAGCACCTCTACTGCCTCGACGTCGCCCTGATTCAGGCGATAGACCGCCAAGGCTTGATTCAACCGGTCGCGTACCGCCGCCGAAGGCTCTTCGTCCAGCCGGTTGGTGAGCGGCTCAACCTGATCTTCTTCGACGTCGCCAATCAGCCCCTCCGCCGCATCCAGGCGGGCGTCGCGGTCACCAGCGTACAACTCCACCAGCGAAATCGCCGAGCGCAACTGGCTTCGCAGCGCATTGTTGATGGTCAGGCGGTCCAGGTCGCGGCGGGTCACATCGTCCATCGACTCGCCGGTTAAGGCGTCTTCTATCGAGACATCCAGCCCCGCACTGTCAACTGCGATCACGAAGCGGCCGTCGTCTTTCAGGCGCTGTAAATCGCTGTCCAGAAGCGCCTGCAGCCACTCGTCGGCACGCTCGTGCTCGCTTTCGATAATGGCGGTAATAGCTTCTGATTTATCGTCAAATGAGCGCGTATCCAACGCCTCCAGCAGGGCTTGACCATCGTCTTCCTGCGCCTGAACCGTCATGGGTAGCCAGGCCAGTAGGCTGATGAAGAGACAGGTGACGATCCTTGTCATGACGCGTGGCGTCCACGAATAGCAAGGGATCCTCATGGGTTAATCCTTTGAGTGGCGTGCCCTACACGTCGCCAAACACAACGCGACGCATAGGTAAATGAATGAGGTGAGCGGATAAAACAACGCAGGGGCGGCTGAACGCCGCCCCCAGGACATTACTCCTCAGAGAGCGCTTCTTCCGCTTGCTCTTCGGCATCGCTGCCCATGCAGCGGTTTTCCGCCACGTTGTAGTTGCCGCATTCCATCGGCTTACGCCAGTCGCTGATCAAGTCCCGCGAGCCCGGCAGGTAGTCCGACCACGCATCGCCCGCAACGGTAGAGGGTGTTTCCCAAACCACGGCGAACTGACCGTCATCCTGAATTTCCCCGATCATGACCGGCTTGGTGATGTGGTGGTTAGGCATCATCGCCGCTGAACCGCCCGACAGGTTGGGCACGGTCACACCAATAATCGCTTCCTTGACCGCATCTACATCGGTTGTACCGGCTTTCTCCACGGCCTCTACCCACATGTTGAAGCCGATGTAGTGGGCTTCCATCGGGTCGTTGGTCACGGCGTCGTCTTCGCCGGTATGCTCAATCCAGGCGTCGATAAAGTCGTAGTTGGCGTCACTATCCACGCTCATGAAGTAGTTCCAGGCCGCCAGGTGGCCGACCAGCGGTGCGGTATCGATCCCGGTCAGTTCCTGCTCGCCTACCGAGAAAGCAACCACAGGAATATCCGCCGCGTCGATGCCCTGGTTACCTAGCTCGCGGTAGAACGGCACGTTGGCATCGCCGTTAACCGTGGAGACCACGGCGGTTTTCTTACCTTCGCTGCCGAAGCGGCCGATTTCCGAGACGATATTCTGCCAATCGGAGTGACCAAAGGGCGTGTAGTTGACCATGATGTCTTCATCGGCCACGCCAAATTCTTCTTTCAGATAGGCTTCGAGGATACGGTTGGTAGTACGCGGGTAAACGTAGTCGGTACCGGCCAACACCCAACGCTCCACGCCCACTTCATTTTTCAGATAGTTAACCGCTGGAATCGCCTGCTGGTTGGGAGCGGCGCCGGTGTAGAAGACGTTTTCCGAAGACTCTTCGCCTTCATACTGCACCGGGTAGAACAGCAGACCGTTGAGTTCTTCCACCACCGGCAGTACCGACTTGCGCGATACCGAGGTCCAGTTGCCGAAGATGACATCGACCTCTTCCTGCTCAAGCAGCTCGCGGGCACGCTCGGCAAATAGCGGCCAGTCGGAAGCCGGGTCCACCACTACCGCTTCAATATCACGGCCTAGCAGACCGCCTTCTTCATTTTGCTGTTCAATCAACAGCTCAACGGTATCTTTAAGAACCGTCTCGCTGATCGCCATAGTTCCAGAGAGGGAGTGCAGAATACCCACTTTAATCGGGTCATCGTCCTGCGCGATGGCCTGCGTGCTGGCCCCCATCACAGCGGCGGTTAGCAGGGCAGTTGAGAACACTTGGGAGGTCTTAGGGTGTGTCTTGCGTAGGAAAGTGGTCACTTGAATCTCCTTGCACCCCTTATGCTGGGGGCTTGTTTATTGGTCTCGTATGCCAAGCGCAAAACGCTGGTATACGTCTACTAGCAACAAGTTTTTGCAAGGGTTGCGCCAGAGTGGCACATTGCCGATTTATAAAAGCATAATCAGTTATTTAAGCTAACGCTTAAAAAGTCAAAAATGCCTAAATGCACTAGAATAGCGCACCCACACTCCATCAGCGCACGCTAACCATGCACCAATAGCATTCAACGCACCATCAGCGGGCGCCCATTAAAAAAGCGCCCCAGGGACCACCCAGGGCGCTTTACCTAACACGTATACGTTATGCACAAACTTAGCTGGATAACGTATCTGGTCATACCTTCCTAGCTATTTACCGCCTTGCGTTTGCGGAGCTTCTTCACCAGCGGCATGAACAGTGAGAGCAATGCCAAGGACAACAATCCCAGAGAAATCGGCTTAGCGATAAAGATGCCCCAATCGCCGCCGGAGATTTGCAGCGCGCGGCGCATGGACTCTTCCATCAGGCTGCCTAGAATCAGCGCCAGAATCAATGGCGCTGCCGGGAAGCCAAACAGTCGCATACCCAAACCGATCAGGCCGAAGCCAAGCAGTAGGAACAGATCGAACACGCTAAAGCTCAGCCCATAAACACCAATCATGCAGAAGATAAGAATCATCGACAGCAGCAGCGGGCGTGGCAGGTCGAGTATCTTGGCGATCAGCGGAATCAGCGGCAGGTTGAGCACCAGCAGGAAGATGTTGCCGATGTACATACTCGCAACGACCCCCCAGAACACATCGGGGCGCTGCTCCATCATCGCCGGCCCTGGGTTAACGCCCATCACCAAAAGTGCACCCAGCAAGACCGCCGTGGTACCCGAGCCGGGCACACCAAGGGTGAGCAGCGGCACAAAGGACCCGGTACAGGCAGCGTTGTTGGCGGCCTCAGGGGCGGCCACGCCTTTAATATTACCGGTCCCAAAGGTGTCGCCATCTTTGGCCAGACGCTTCTCCATGCTGTAGCCCAAAAACGAGCCAATGGTGGCCCCAGCCCCTGGAAGCACCCCAGTGAAAAACCCGAGCACCGAGCTGCGACCTACCGGGCCCGCGATTTCCTTCACTTCAGCCCGCGAAAGCTTTAACGAGCCAATGGCGTTGCGTGGCTTTTCCTTACCGCCACCACCGCGCAGCAGCATGTAAAACACCTCGGCCAGGGCAAAAACACCCAGTGCGACCACCAGAAAATCAATGCCATCCAACAGGTGGGCGGAACCGAACGTGAAACGCTCCGTGCCGGTCTGCATATCAATGCCCACAATCGAAATGATCACCCCCACCACGGCGGCAATCAGCCCCTTGACCAGCGATTTATCCGACAGCGATACCACGGCGGTCAGGCCCAGTGCCATTAGTGCAAAATATTCCGGTGGGCCAAAGCTAACTGCTACTTTGGAAAGCAGCGGGGCCACTAACATCAGGAAAATAACCGACACCGTTCCGCCGGTAAAAGAGGCGTAGGCTGCAATCGCCAGGGCTTTACCCGCCTGACCTTTTTTAGCCATCGGGTAACCGTCAAACGAGGTCGCCACGGTGCCCGCCACGCCAGGGGCGTTAAGCAGAATCGACGACGTAGAACCGCCAAAAATAGCCCCATAATAAACCCCGGCCATCAAGATAAGTCCTGAGGAAGGGTCCATGGAAAAGGTAATCGGAATCATCAGGGCCAACGCGCTGATCGGCCCCAGCCCCGGCAGCATACCGATAATCGTCCCGGCAAACACACCGGCAAAAACATAGGCGATATTGATCGGCTCAAGCGCGATGCCAAAGCCGTACATAAGATTATTAAACGCTTCCATAGGATTTACTCCCGACGACCCACCATGCGAGTCGACTCAAACGGCTCAGTTAAAACGGCAGCACACCGGTCGGCAAATAGACGTCCATCACTTTCGTCATGACTAGGTAAAGACCCAGCACAACACTCAGTGAACAGGCGATATTAATACTGTGGCGACGATAGCCGTAATAATGTGTTAAGCCCACAGAGAGCAGTCCGGAGGCCAGCACAAACCCCAGCGGCACCAGCAAGGCAGCATAGACAGCAATGGCTACTGAGGTCACGATCACCCGCCCCCAGGGAGAGAGCCAGAACGGACCATGCTGGGTGGTGTCTTCCGGCTCATCATCCTCTTCCTGCGCCGCAGGCTTTTCAAAGAATAGGCAGACCGAGAGTAGCGCAAGCAAGCTGCCCAGCACTTTCGGGAATAGGTCAGAATCGACCGGCCGTGGCATTGGGAATGCCGGCACCTGCCAGGCTAGGGCAAGATATAGCACTGAGAAAGCCAGCAGCACTACGGCCAGCCATTGGTTGGTATTCAATCGCGTCATGGAAATCTCTCCGAAGGAGTAGGACACCCCTCGCGGTTATAGCGTATCCGCCCAGGGCGCTAGGGCCCTGGGCAAGTACACGTCAAGACATGGGGATTATTCGCTCAGCAAACCCAGTTCACTCAGCACATCCTTGAACTCGGCTTGCTGCTCATCCAGGAAATTACCGAAGGTTTCGCTATCCTGGTAGGAGTCAATCCAGCCCAACTGGTCACTCGCTTCGCGCCAGCTGTCGGTTTCCATCATCTCGGTGAACAGGTCTTCATAATAGGCCACCGCTTCTTCGGGCATGTCGGGTGCACCCATCACACCGCGCCAGATATCGAAGGTGTAGTCGTAGCCTTGCTCCTGATAGGTCGGCACATCGCTCAACGCACCGCCTAGACGCTCTTCGGAAGAGACCCCAAGGGCGCGTAGCTCGCTATCGTCGCCAAGCTGGCCCACGGCTTCACCGGCGCCGCCGATCACCGCTTCAATATGCCCACCCATGAGGTTCGTCATGGCATCGCCGCCGCCCGAGAAGGGAACGTAGTTGACGGAAGCCGCATCAAGACCCGCCGCCGAGGCCAACCCGGCAATCGAGATATGGTCCATCGAGCCTGGCGCACTGCCGCCACCCACACTCAGGTTGGGGTCTTCTTCCAGCGCGGTGAGCAGGTCTTCCAGCGTTTCATAGTCGGAATCCGCGTCTACCAGTACGATGGAATAGTCGGTATTGATCCGTGCGATGGGCGTGAAGTCGGTGTGGTCATGGCGCGAGGCTTCTGCCAGCGGCACCAAAATCATCGGTGGGCTGGTGGCAAACAGCTTCTGGGGGTTGCCTTCGTCGCGGGCGACCTGCGCCCAGGCAACGGCACCGCCACCACCGGGTACGTTGATAGCGGCAAAGCGCTCGTCGGAGAGTTCTTCTTGCTGAATCACTCGCGACATGGTGCGCACAAGCGTGTCCCAACCGCCACCAGGGTTAGCAGGGGCGACGAACTCGACTGAACCATCGGGCGTCCACTCTTGGGCCTGGACATGGCCAGCAATAGCGCTGAGCGCGGCGAATGGCAAAGCAATGACGCTAAGGCGCTTGATAGAAAGCAAGGGCATGATGACGTTCTCCACTTATCAATGTTGTTGTGTAGGTATTGATGTAATTGATGTTGTTGTGTGGTGTACGCCGCGAACGTTAAAAGAACCCTCCCCTGCCAACAAGTTTCTGAACATAAACGACAAAAAGTTCTTTGTGTGCATTTTGTTCATTTTGATCACAGCGGTGTTTGCCAACTCCATGTATCGTTAAGCAATCGATAACGGCGCTCGGGCCGGCCCACATCGCCGTATCCCAACTCTGCGCTAACCGCTTGCTCGGCGACTAAAAATTCCAAATACCGCCGTGCGGTGGAGCGGCTTGCCCCCAGCATACGAGCGACCTGCATGGCAGTTTGTGGGTCATCGCCACTGCCCAATGCCTCGACCACCCGTTGCAGGGTCAGCGGGTCGATGCCTTTTGGCAAACTACGCCCGCTGGCGGTGCTGGTTTCCGCTGGCTGGGCCCGGGCCAGAACCTGGTCAAGCTCGGCCTGATTCATCTCGGCGCGGCAGGCCAGTGCTTCGCGCTCGCGGCGAAAACGCGCCAGCATTTGCGTCATACGGCTCGCTTCAATCGGCTTGATAAGATAATCAAACACGCCGCCGCGCAGCGCCTCACTAATGGTGTCTACTTCTCGGGCGGCGGTGACCATGACGATATCCACATGCACATACGCACGGCGTAACGACCATAATAGCGAAAGGCCTTCAACGTCAGGCAGGTAGGCATCCAGCAGAATCAGCTGCACGTGCTGGCCGTGCTCGACCATTAAGGCGTTTGCTTCGGCGCCGTTGCGCGCCATCCCTACGACGTAGAATCCCTCGCTCTGCTCGATAAACGCGCGATGAATATCGGCAATGCGGAAATCGTCTTCCACCACCAAAATACCGTAGCCTGTCGCCGACATAACGTCCCTCTTGCCGCGGTGATTGATTGTTAATATACGTGGGCTAAGTAAATCAAAGCCTAGCTAGCTTATCACGGGCGATGGGGAAGCCGCGGGGGCGCACAACGTACGGTCTAACACCGCAATAAAACAAGCACCGCCGAGCTCTCCATCCTCCAGTGTTACCGTACCGCCATGCTGGCGACACAGCCGCGCCACCAGGGCGAGCCCCAACCCCTGGTGTTGGCCGGATTTGGTCGAAAAGCCTTCACTAAAAATCGACTCAGCGTGGTCCTCGGGCACGCCCGGCCCATTATCCTCAACTTCAATCAGCAGTTGCTCACCTAAATCAGTGAAGAATAGCCGCACCCGGGGGGGCTCGTTCGGGCCGTGTAAAGCCGCGTGGCAAGCGTTGTCCAGCAGGTTGCCGACCACGCTCATCACCACCTCTTGACCGGTCGGGGTTAGCGGGCTGCTAAGCGAGCTTTGCTCGTCAATCTCAAGCGTTACTCCCAGTTCGCGGGCACGGGTCAATTTGCCCATCAGGGTGCCGCTCAAAACGGTATCCGCGACGTTACGCATCAAAAAGCTCATTTGCGCCTGGGCGCGCTCTGTTTCCTGGTGGATGAGCGCCAGAGCTTCATCGATGCGTTTGAGCTGCAACAACCCTGAAATAGTGTAAAGCTTGTTGGAGAACTCGTGGGCCTGGGCGCGCAGCATGTCCACATCACGACTAGCCTGGGTCAGCGCCTGGGAAAGGTCGACGATCTCGCGGCGGCTGCGGAAGGTCGCCACGGCGCCTTCGATTTCCCCCTCGTGCAGAATCGGCACGCGATTCACCACCACGGGATGATCCCCCAGCCACATTTGTTGGTCGAACTCTTGCTCACCGTGCCTCAAAACCTCCAGTAACCGCGAGTTGGGTACCACTTCGCGGATGGGCTGGCCTAGCAACACATACTCATCGGTCAAATTGAGAAAGCGTCGCGCCTGCTGGTTAACCAGGGTAATTTGACCTTCACGATTCACCGCCAAAATACCTTCGTGAATCGATTGCAAGATAGCTTCTTTTTCCATCGCCAGTCGGGCAATTTCATAGGGCTCCAGCCCCAAAATGACACGTTTTAGATGCTGGGAGAGCCAATAGGCACCGGCAAACCCCAGCACAATCATTAGCGCTACTAGCCCCCAGCCGAGGCTGGTATAACGGGCAACATCCATCTCGACGCGGTCAAGCATAAATCCGACCGAGACAATGCCGATGATATTCCCCTCCTCATCGCGCACCGGGGTTTTGCCGCGCATGGCGGTGCCCAGTGTGCCGGTCGCTTCAGACACATAGGATTCGCCATCCTCAAGCGCTGGTGCATTATCACCGCCCACCATGGTTAAGCCGATGCGCTCAGCAACGGGATGGGAATAACGCACGCTCTGGGTATTGCCTACCACGACATATCGCGCACTGGTTTCACGCCGCACGCGCTCGGCCAGCGGCTGTATGACGCTTGAGGGATTCTCATCGTCAAAGGCTTCGATCAACTCGGGCATCGCAGCCACCGTCTTGGCCACCGCCAAGGCCCGTTCGCCCATTTGCGTACTGATAATTTCGGCTTTACGGTGATTCAGATAGGTGCCTTGGGCCAACAGCATGCCCGCCAGCAGCAGCCCTACCAGTAACATAACCTGCAGGCGAAAGCTGCGCTTATACCAGCGCCGCCTTGATCGGGTACGACGCCAGCGCTGCAGTTCAGCTAAGGTTTTGGAGCGGGGGGCAGACATAACGGCACTCACAAGCGGTAACCGCCTCATTATGGCACGCGCACTCGTAGGGGGGTAAACTTCGCCGCTAACTACTTAACTCGCTACACATTAACCCTTAAAGTGCCTCGCTCAGACCTGGAAGAGCGTCATGCCAAGGAGAACGTCATGTTGTTAAAGGGCTGGAGCCCATTATGCATTCTGGTGGTGGCTTGCCTATTGGCAAACTCGGCGACGGCAAGCCCGTTTTATGCCCCCTCTCCTCCGCCGGAGGATGCCCCCATCTTTAGCGGCGACACCGAATTGGGCTATAACCGTCTGGCGGGTAACACCAACAGTGAAACGCTGATCGGGAAAACTCGCTTACAGTGGCTAACGGGCAATTTGACCCACTCGCTGCGCGGCGAGGTGCGCCACGTGCGCAGAGAGGATGAAACCAGTGCCGAGCAGTACCTGCTGGCGGGCCGCGAACGCTATGACCTTAATGGTCCGCACTACCTGTTTGGCTTTGCCCGCTGGGAAAAAGACCGCTTTGCAGGTTACGACCAGCAGCTAAGCGCCATTGGCGGTTACGGTCGGCAACTGTTGGATAATGACACTCACAAACTGTCACTGGAGGCGGGGCCTGGCTATCGCCATGACCGGCTTCGTGGGCATGGCAACGAACGGTTTGGGGTTGCCTATTCGGCGGTCGATTATCGCTGGTCATTTGCCGACTACGCCGATATCAGTCAAGAAATGTCGCTGGAATATACGCGCAAAAACGTCACCACGCGCTCGCTTACCGCCTTGACCGCTAGGCTGAACTCCAAGCTCTCGCTGCGGCTCTCCCACGAGATCAAACACAACTCTGAGCCTCCGGAAGAAGCCGATAAACGCAGCGACACCACTACTAGCGCGTCGCTGCTTTACAACTGGTAGCAACCAATTAACGGTTAACGCCTTCTGTCAGAGCTGAGGGCGTGTGCTTTCACCGGCCAACCTCACTAGCGGGCGCACCAAAATGCAGCAACAGACGTTAGACGTTGGTCTATAAAGGCGTTACAATACGCAAAGTTTCCTGTCCTAGCGCCATTCACTGAATGGCGCTTTTTTTTGCGCCACTTTTCAACGCGGCAAGCTGCTACGTTTGGCAGATACCTTGCCCAACCCTACAACGGACTCTCATGACACAATCAACTCAAGACGCGCCTTCGCGCCCTAGTGGCGTGCGCGTACTCGGCGACCCATTGATGCTACTGCTTAGCATCGGTTTTATCGTGGCCTTTATTGGTCTGTCGCTTTACGACGTCGACCTCGTTGCCAATAGCATCAGCACCGGCTTCGCCTGGACGGCACGCGTGTTTGGCACCTACTTTCAGTTGCTGTTGATCGCCACCTTCTTGATTGCTATTGGCTTGGCCTTTACCCCCGCCGCCAACGCCAAGATTGGCAACCTCGATGCGCCAGAAATGAGCACTTTCAAGTGGCTATCAATTATTTTGTGCACCCTGCTGGCCGGGGGCGGGGTATTTTTCGCAGCGGGCGAGCCGGTCTATCATTTCGTAGTCACCCCGCCCGCGTTTGACAGCGAGGCGGGTACGCCAGAAGCAGTCGCCAACGCACTAGCCCAATCATTTAACCACTGGGGCTTTCTGGCCTGGGCGGTGCTCGGGTCGCTGTCGGCGATCGTGCTGGCCCACGCGCACTATGTGAAAGGTCAGCCGCTTCAGCCGCGTACGCTGCTCTACCCGGTACTCGGCGAGCGTCTATTGCGCGGGCCACTAGGTGGCGTGATTGATGCCTGCTGCGTGATCGCCCTGGTGGCCGGCACCGTGGGGCCAATCGGTTTTCTGGCGACCCAGGTCAGTTTCGGTTTACACGAGTTGTTTGGTTTGCCAGAAGGCTATACCGGCCAACTGATCATTCTTGCCGCGCTGGGCAGCATCTATGTGCTGTCGTCCATGAGCGGCATCCACAAAGGCATTCAGTTGCTCAGCCGGTTTAACGTCCTGCTCGCCCTGGCGATCGGCGCGGTGATCTTTATTTTCGGCCCAACCTTGTTCCTCGCCAACAGCTATGTCGCGGGCATGGGCACCTACATCAGCGAATTCTTCACCATGGCGACCACTACCGCGGACACCGCGCCCGACTGGTGGATGCAGTGGTGGACGGTGTTCTTCTTTGCCTGGTTCATCGGCTACGCGCCGCTGATGGCGATCTTCGTGGCACGCATTTCGCGCGGCCGTACCATTCGCCAGATGATTATCGCCGTCGCCGTCATTGCGCCGATCGCCACCTCGGTTTGGTTTACCCTGCTGGGCGGTTCGGGCATTTACTATCAGCTGAACGGCGCCATTGAACTGACCGAAGCGCTGAACAATTTCCAGTTTGATGTGGCGACATTGGCCGTGGCCCAGGCGCTGCCCGGCGGTACCTGGATGGCGCTGGCGATCCTGCTGTTGACCACCATCTTCGTGGCCACTACCGGTGACTCGATGAGCTACGCGATTGCCGTGGTCGGCGCCGGTCACGATGACCCAAGCCCCTACGTGCGCGCCTTTTGGGGTATCGCCATGGCGTTGATGGCAGCGGTGTTGCTGAACATGGGCGCCGGTCAGATCAGCGCGCTTCAGCAGTTTATCGTGATCACCGCGATTCCGGTGTCGTTGATATTGCTGCCCACGTTATGGCACGGCCCCAAGGCGGCTTATGCCATGGCGCGGGAGCAGGGCATTATTGAGTGAGCCCCAAAGTGCTGAGTGGTTAAGCAAAACGGCTCAGCACTTTAAAGTCGTGCTTTAATCCATTCAGTAAATGATTTGACCTTATGCAGATCCGCCATGTGTTCTGGGTAGGCCATATAGTAAGCATCCTGGCTGTTGAGTGAGAACGGCCAGGGAATGACCAGTTTCCCCTCATCAAGCTCTTCTTGAGCAAGGAATCTCGGCACTAACGCAACACCACACCCTGCTCGCGCCGCTCTTAGTGCCATATAAAAGGTATCAAACCTTGGCCCGTGGTAGCTGTGCTCGGTATACAGGTCCTGGGCTTCAAACCAGTCGTGCCAGGCTTCCGGGCGCGTCGATACCTGCAACAGGATCATCCTGGTGAGCGCCAGCGGGTCATTGACATCCGTTTGCTCCATCACACCAGGCGCGCAGACAGGCACGACCTCCTCATCCAATAACTTAATACATTCGGCACGCGGCCATACCCCATGGCCAAAAAAGAACGCGATCTCAATACGCTCCTTTTGCATATCAAAAGGTTCGGCCCGATTCGAAATGTTGAGGTTAATGCTTGGGTGTTTAAAACGAAATCCGTTCAATCGAGGGATGAGCCAACGCGCACCAAAAGTGGGCAAGGTGGCAACATTCAATACATCGGACTCCACGCCATAGGACTGCATATAGCGCGTCGACATCTCCACTTGGGCCAAGATTTTGCGCGCTTCACTCAAGTAAACCGCCCCTTCTGGCGTTAGATGCAACCGCTTTCTTACCCGCCTGAATAGCGGATGTTGCAGCGTCGCTTCCAGATGAGAGACCTGCTTGCTCACGGCGCTCTGAGTCAGGCTTAGCTCATCCGCTGCACGGGTGAAACTGAGATGACGTGCCGCTGCTTCAAAACAGTGCAAGCCGCTTAATGAAGGCAAATGTCGACGTCGCATCACAACCCACCTCATGAAATAAAGGAATGACGTTTTTCATAAACATCGTTTGATGGCTCACCAATACCCTAGCAATACTGGCCCCGTAACCAATTTACTCACAACTCAACATTTGGTGAAGCAATGATTCATTCCCTGATGGAAAAAATGGGCGTCGCAAAAGAGCAGTATCAAGGCGGTGACCTTGTTGTCACCACCCCCATTGATGGCAGCGAGATTGGTCGTCTAACAACCTCCTCCAGCAGCGAAGTGGATACCGCTATCGCGAATGCAGAAAAAGCTTTTTCAGCCTGGAAGTGTGTGCCAGCGCCCCGCCGCGGTGAATTGGTTCGCCTGTTTGGCGAGCAGCTGCGTGAACATAAACAATCATTGGGTGAGCTGGTCACCTGGGAGTGCGGCAAGATCCTTCCTGAAGGTCTGGGCGAAGTTCAGGAAATGATCGATATTTGCGATCTCGCCGTTGGCCAATCTCGCCAGTTGTTTGGCCTGACCATTGCTTCCGAGCGCCCCGGCCACCATATGCGTGAGAGCTGGCACCCACTAGGCCCGATTGGCCTGATTACCGCGTTCAACTTCCCTGTTGCTCCCTGGGCATGGAATTCAGCACTGGCACTGGTATGTGGCAATAGCCTGCTATGGAAGCCTTCTGAAAAAACCCCGTTAACCGCACTCGCCTGCCAAGCGTTATTGGATCGCGCGATAGAGGCGTTCGGTGATGAAGCGCCCAAGCATTTGAGCCAGGTGATTATTGGCGAACGGGCAGCAGGCGAGCAGCTAGTGGATGACTCACGCGTAGCGCTTATCAGTGCCACTGGCAGCACCCGTATGGGTCGCGAAGTCGGCCCCAAAGTGGCGGCGCGCTTTGGCCGTAGCATTCTCGAGCTGGGCGGCAACAATGCGATGATTTTGGCACCGAGTGCCGATCTGGACATGGCGACGCGCGCCATTCTCTTCTCCGCGGTCGGTACGGCAGGCCAGCGCTGCACCACGCTTCGTCGCCTGATCGTTCATGAGTCCATCAAGGATGACGTGTTGGCGCGGCTGAAAAAGGCTTATCAAGGGGTGAGCATCGGCAACCCACTGGAAGGCAATCTGGTAGGCCCCTTGATCGATCACCAGGCCTTCGACGCCATGCAGAGCGTACTGGCCAAAGCGCGTGAGCAGGGTGCGAATGTCTTCGGTGGAGACCGTGTCGACGTTGCCAGTAGCGATGATGGCTACTACGTGGAACCCGCCATTGTTGAGGTAAGCGAGCAAAATTCGCTGGTCAAGCACGAAACCTTTGCGCCCATTCTCTATGTACTCACCTATCAAGATCTGGATGAGGCCATTGCCACCAATAATGACGTTCCCCAGGGGCTATCCTCCTGCATCTTTACGACCGATGTGCGTGAGGCTGAAACCTTCGTCTCCGCCGTCGGTAGTGACTGCGGCATCGCTAACGTCAACATCGGCCCCAGCGGCGCGGAAATTGGCGGCGCCTTTGGCGGCGAGAAAGAGACCGGTGGCGGTCGTGAGTCAGGGTCTGACGTCTGGAAAAGCTATATGCGTCGCCAAACCAACACCGTGAACTACTCCCGTGAGCTCCCATTAGCCCAAGGCATTAAATTCGACTAACCCTTCCCCAACAAGCAAGGGCTCTTGTGTCAGGAGCCCTTATGAACAACACAAAAAAAGAAGGTGATGTATGCGTGACGATGTCCAAATCGGCCCGACGCCGGGCCTCGCGATGGCGCTACTACCGCTGCTGGCCACTACCGCCATTCTTATACTGCAGTTTTTTGTTTTCTCCGACTTTACTCCCCATATTCCGTTAGCGTTCGGCATTATGATTTGCGCCATGTGCGGGCGCATACGGGGCGTTCCCTGGGAAAAAATGGAAGCCTCAATGCTGGAGGTGGTCAAGCTCGGCATGCCCGCCATTTTTATTCTCTTGGCGGTCGGCATGGTGATTGGCACCTGGATCCTTTCCGGCACAGTGCCCACGCTGATGTATTATGGTTTTCAACTGGTTTCTCCCTCCTATTTCCTCGTCGCTACTTGTGTGATTAGTGCCCTGGTATCGCTCGCAACGGGCACATCCTGGGGGACGGTCGGGACTCTCGGGCTTGCTCTGATGGGCATCGGGGAGGGGTTGGGTATTCCCATGCACCTTACGGGCGGGGCGCTCGTTTCAGGCGCCTTCTTTGGCGATAAAATGTCGCCCTTATCAGAGACGACCAATTTGACACCGGCGGTCTGTGAAACGGATCTATGGAGCCATATACGCAGCATGATGGCGACCACCGTGCCCGCGATGCTCATAGCGTTGGTGCTTTATGTGTGGTTGGGCGCTGACTATGGCGGTGAGTTTGAGCGCAGCACGGATATCGCCACCTTTCGCCAGGCCCTTGATGACACCTTTACCCTTTCCTGGATCACCCTGATTCCCCCCGTTGTGGTGATTGGTCTGGCACTGTTCAAATTTCCCCCCTTTCCCACCATCTTTACCGGCGCAGCGATCGGCGGCTTGGTGGCCATCGGTGTTCAAGGCGAAACCTTACACGCGGTATTCGATGCCATGCAGAATGGTTTTAGCAGCAATACCGGCAATTCAGCGATTGATGAACTTTTAAGCAGTGGTGGCGTACTCTCAATGACCTGGGTGGTTACCTTGACGTTCTTTGCGTTGGGGTTCGCTGGGATGCTGGAGGCGTACGGCGCGGTGGATGCGATCATCAAGCAGCTAATGCGGCTGATTAAAGGTCGCTTCAGCCTAGTGGCGACAAGCTCCGGCACGACCCTCGCGGTGAGCACGATTATCGGCGATGTGTATACAACGCTAGTGTTACCCGGCCGCCTGCTAAAAGGTCAGTATCAGGCCATGGGCTACAAGACTTGTACGCTGTCGCGCTCCATCGAAGACAACGGCACGCTCTCTTCTCCCTTGATTCCCTGGAACATGGGCGGTGGGTTTGTGCCGTCGACCATCGGCGTCCCCACACTGGCTTATGCACCTTTCGCCTTTGCCTGCTGGCTATCGCCGCTATTCGGACTGCTTTGGGCACTCACCGGCCGCTTTATTCCCCGCGACGAACCTGAGCAGCCTGAAACAAACGAGACTGAAGCGCCGCACGCTGTGCCCACCTCTCAAGCGACTTCATAGCCACCTAAGGTCGGCCCTGGGCCGACCTGCGCTTCTTTTTAAGGAGGTATTAACATGCCAACGACCCTCTCCGAGCGCTGCCTTTGGCCCGAAACAAGTGCTGAAACACCGCTGGACTACCCCACGTTAGCCAGCCATGAAGAGGTCGATGTGTGTGTGGTGGGCGGTGGGATTACGGGTCTCTCCACCGCGTTGCACCTGGCCGAGCAAGGTATCCAAGCAACCTTGCTGGAGGCTGGGGATATCCCCAGTGGCGGGTCAGGGCGCAATGTGGGTCTGGTCAATGCCGGGCTTTGGATACCCCCCGATGACATTGTGGCCGCACTGGGCAAAGAGAACGGTGAGCGGGCCAACACGGTGCTGGGCGGCGCGCCGTCAAAAGTCTTCGACCTCATCGAGCGCCATGGGATCGCCTGCGATGCCACCCGAACAGGCACCTTGCATCTTGGCCATAACGCCAAAGGTTGCCAGGAGCTCGCCCGCCGTCGCGATCAATTGCAACACCGTGGGGCGCCGGTGACGCTCTTGGAAGGAGAGGCATGCGAGCGTGCGACCGGCACGTCCCAGATACAGGCAGCACTTCTTGATGAGCGCGCGGGCACACTCAATCCGTGCGCCTATACGCGGGGGCTTGCTCGCGCGGCGGCCCACTTAGGCGCCACGCTTTACTGTCAAAGCGCAGTCACCGGTATCGAACGACAAGGAGACCGCTGGCGCGTGTTGACCCAAGGCGGCAGCGTGACCGCGAACCAGATTGTGTTGGCCACCAACGCTTATAGCGAAGATGACTGGAATCAAGTCCGCAAGCACTTTTTTACCGGGCATTACTATCAACTGGCGTCGGAACCGCTTACCGGCGAAGCCGCCAAGGCGATACTTCCAGGTAAGCAAGGTGCCTGGGACACGCGCACCGTGCTGAGCAGCATCCGTCGCGATAAGGAAGGTCGCCTGTTACTGGGCAGCCTGGGTAAAGGCGAAGGCAAGCCGCTGAACTATCTGACCCGTTGGGCCGATACGATACAGAACCACTACTTTCCTGCGCTCGGCAACGTTCGCTGGCAATACACCTGGACTGGCAAGGTCGCCTTTACCCCTGACCACACCTTACGTATTTTTGAACCGGCCCCCGGAATATTGTCAGCTACCGGTTACAACGGGCGCGGCATTACCACCGGTACCGTGGTCGGCGAGGGCTTTGCTCACTATATTGCCAAGGGCGATGACAGCCTGCTCCCTCTGCCGTTATCGCAGCCTAACCCCATTAAAGCACGCCCGTTATGGAGCTGCGCCTATGAAAGCGGCTTCTCGCTGTATCATGCAGGCCAGTGCCTACGGGTGCTGATTTAATCAGAGTGTCACTACTTACGATTCTTTAAATAAAAACGTGCGCCGCGAGTTAACCGCATGCGCACGTTTTTGTGTTTAGCTTATTGTCTAAATGCCATCCTTTAACTTAAAGACACTGCAGCACATCCTTGTGCTGCATGCAGGCTCTAAACGAATGCTTCACCTTTTAACGCTGCCAACACCTTGGCTTTAGAAGCGTTTTCGCGTTCCGAATAGAGTGATAGTTCATCGGTGACCCGTTCCCCCAGCGCCTCTTCGAAGGCATCACGATTAGCGTTACCTGCATAGGCCTCGTTCTGCCCTCCCCCCAGGTTCGACTGGAAAATACCCGCCGCGCTGACCGGTAGAAAGTCCTCATAGGTAATGGGTTGGGCTTCCACCAAGCCTTGTTCGATCAACGCCTCAATATCGTGACCGGCACTCCCTTTAGTGGTCTGCCCGGCGGCTGTCAGATGGTAGTGAAAGTACGCCAGGCCTTCCCGGCGCATGGTCTCATCATTATCAGGAAACTTGGCGAAGACGTCTTTCATGACCCTTTGGTGTGCGTCGTTACCCAGCCCAGCGGTCTGTTGGCGGCCTTCATTGAGCAACTGGTCATACAGCGCACGGCCTTTCGGCGTTAGCGCCATACCGCGCTGCTCGATTTCACCAAAACGGGCGGTATGGGTACCTTGGGCGTTCCCGGCAAAGCGAATCGACTCTTCCAATGCTTTAAAGCTGGTTTGACGCAACAAAATGGGGCACTCACGACGCGGCGGCCCTTCAATGACGGCTTTCGGGTTCATGCCCATCTCCGGCATGCGGCGCTGTACTTCATCGATGTCCAAGGTACGCGGCGTCAGGTGATTGATGTGCGGCCCGCGAAAGCACACCACATCGGCAATCAACCGGTGCTCGTCGTGTAGCGCCTGATAGGTATCCAGATCGACCGTGGCATCCTGATGCCAGCGGAAGGTTTCCAGGGCTTCCGTGACAAACTGGTCGGCTTCCTCGCTGGTTAATCCCCCCTGGGTTTCATGACGTTCGATAAGCTCGCGGGCGCCCGGAGTAAAAATATCCCGCTTCGCCAGGATCTCTTCTGAACGCTGGCGCAGCGCCTCATCTTCAATGAGCTCTAAACGCAGGAGCGAGGTAAACACCCGGAAAGGGTTCATCGCTAGGGCGTCGTCATCAATAGGCCGAAAGGCCGTTGAGTGAACCGGCACCCCCGCTTCAGACAGGTCGTAATAACCCACCGGATACATGCCCATGACGGCAAACAGACGGCGCAGCATGGCAAGCTCTGCGGCGGTTCCCACGCGAATGGCCCCGTGGCGTTCGACGCTCAAACGTGCCAACTCGCCCTGGGCTTCCAACCGGCGGTGCAGTTCAGGCTGCTGGCTAAGGGTTTCCTGGTTAACAGTGTCCACCAGTTCCAGCAGCGTGCCGTACTGCGGCACTTCGGCTTGATACATGGCCGACATGGCCTTGGAGAAACGATCGCGAACATCATTGGTGGAAAGAAGGTCTGCTTGGGTCATTTTATTGCTCTCCCGTGTCTGTTGTTGGGTTAAGAGATACCGACTTCAATTGCGCCAATAGCGCCTGTAGGGGATGGTGCAAGGTTTGCGCTGAGTAGCGCTTCACCTGGCTGCGGCAGGAGTAGCCGGTGGCCAGTATCTTGCCTGCGTTTTCCTCGGCCTCTACCTGGGGCTGCCAGGACTGGGCATAGATCGTTTGTGACGTCGCGGTATTACGGGCTTCATGGCCGTAGGTGCCGGACATACCGCAGCAGCCGGTGGCCATCAGTTCGAGCTCTAACCCAAACGCCGCGAACACCTGCTGCCACGCTTTGGGGCTACCCGGCGCGTTGGTCTTCTCGGTGCAGTGGGAGAGCAGCTTAAAACCCAGGTCGGTTAGTGTGAGCTGGCTGGGCGCCAACGTATTGATGCGAGTCGCCAGCCACTCCTGCAGCATCAGCACCTCCGGCACCGCGTCTTCGCCTAACGCTTTAACGTACTCCTGGCGATAGGTGAGCGTCATCGCCGGGTCGATGCCCACCAGGGGGATATCGAAGCGGGCCAGGGTGCGTAGCCGCTCGGCCTGTTTGGCGGCGGTGCGCTCGAAGGCGCCCAAAAAGCCCTGCACCTGGAGCGGTTTGCCGTTCGCGGAGAAGGGCATCACGAATACGCGTAGATTCAGACGCGACAGCAGTTCTACGACGTCCATCACCAGCTTGGCTTCAAAGTGAGTGGTGAAGGCGTCCTGAACAAGTATCACGCTGTTGGCGCGCTGCTGTTCGGTTAACAGCGCCAGCGAGAGCGGCGTTGCTTCGGCGACGCCCCAGGCGCTGAGCTGCTTTTTGACGCTGGCCCGTGAAAGCGCCGGTGAATCGTTCATGCCCAAGGTGCGGCGCATCAGTTGCTCTACCCAGCGCTGGCCAATCACCGTGTTATACAGCGGTGCGGCCTTGGCCAGGGTGGGCAGCATAAATTCGGTGCCGCCAATCACGTAGTCGCGCAGCGGGCGCAGGTAGCGGCCGTGGTAGACCTCCAAAAACTGCGAACGGAACTGCGGTACGTTCACTTTTATCGGGCACTGACCCGCGCAGGATTTACACGCCAAACAGCCCGCCATGGCGTCGTAAACCTCGTGGGAGTAGTCGTGGTGCTGCTTGCGGCTTAGCGTGTTCGCCACCCGCAGCGGAAAGCGCTTAATAAAGCCCCAGCCGCCCTCGGCTTTCTTCTTGCGCGACTCCTCGACCACATCGATGCCCGCCTGGGTCTGCAACCGCAGCCATTCGCGGATCAGGCTGGCGCGGCCTTTGGGCGAGTGGCGACGATCCCGTGTGGCCTTCCAGGAGGGGCACATGGGGTCGTCAAGGTCGTAGTTGTAGCAGGCGCCGTTGCCGTTGCAGTAAACCGCGGCGTCGTAGGCCTGCCAGGCACGCTCGTCGATGGTGCGGTCAAGCTGGCCGCGCATGGGCACGCCATCAATGGTCAGCAGATCGGGGTCGCTATCCTTGGCGATGAGCTCGCCGCTCTCGGAGGGCGTTGCGATCTTGCCGGGGTTAAGCTGGTTAAACGGATCAAAGGCGGCTTTGACCCGCTGTAGGCTGGGGTAGAGCTCGCCAAAGAACCGGGGGGCGTACTCCGAGCGCACACCTTTGCCGTGTTCGCCCCACAGCAGGCCGCCATATTTTTGGGTCAGCGCTGCGACTTCATCGGAGACCGCACGAATCAGTTTTTCCTGCTCGGAATCCTTCATATCGATGGCGGGGCGTACGTGGAGTACTCCCGCATCCACATGGCCAAACATCCCGTAAGAAAGACCGCGGGCATCCAGCGCGGCGCGGAACTCGGCAATAAAGTCCGCCAGATGCTCCGGCGGTACGGCGGTATCTTCCACAAAGGGAATCGGGCGCTCTTCCCCCTCCACATTGCCGAGCAACCCCACCGAGCGTTTGCGCATGGCGTAGACTTTTTGAATCTGTGGACGGCCTTCGGCCAGGGTGTAGCCTAAGCGCTCCACCGTGGGATCCTGGCTAAGAAGATCGGCGAAGGTACGCACTCGCTCAGCCAATCGCTCAGGATCATCGTCATTAAACTCGATCAGGTTAATGCCACGAATCGGCGTGCTACCGGAGGCGGGGAAAAACTCCGCTACGCTGTCCCAGACGAAGTCCTCCATAGCCAGTTGCAGCACGGTGTCGTCGATGGTCTCAATCGAGGTAGGCTGCGCGCTGGCAGTCATTAATGCTTTGGCATCCCGCAGGGCGTCCATAAAACTGGTATAGCGCACATTGACCAGGATGGAGTGCTCGGGAATCGGCAGCACGTTCAGCACCGCTTCATTTAAAAAGCCCAGCGAGCCTTCCGAGCCGCACAGCAGGCTGTTGAGGTTGAGCTGCCCCTCGCCGTCGCGCAGGTGGGCCAAGTCGTAGCCGGTCAAGCAGCGGTTGAGCGGCGGAAATTTTGCCGCAATCAGCTCACGCTGCTGGTCGATAATCTCGGCAGCGGTAGTATGCACGCGGCCCAGAATGCCTTCCTGCTGGCGCTCGGCCTGTTCTTCGTCCGGGGTTAGCGCACGACTGTGCAGGTGCTTTCCGCCAATCAGAACGGTATCGAGTTCAAGCACGTGGTCGCGGGTTTTGCCGTATTCACAGCTGCCCTGGCCGCTGGCATCGGTGGAAATCATGCCGCCAATGGTGGCGCGATTAGAGGTGGAGAGCTCTGGGGCAAAAAACAGCCCGTGGGGCTTCAGCGCAGCGTTGAGCTGATCCTTGATCACCCCGGCCTGAACGCGCACCCGGCGGTTCTCAACGTCGATTTCAAGGATCCGGTTCATATGGCGGGAGATGTCTACCACAATGCCGTCGGTCAAAGACTGACCGTTGGTGCCGGTACCGCCGCCTCTGGGCGTTAGCACAATACCCCGGTGGGTGGTTTGCGCGACCAGTCGGGTCAGGCGCTCCAGGTCTTCGGCATGCTTGGGATAGACCGCCGCCTGGGGCAGGCGCTGGTAAATCGAGTTATCCGTCGCCAGCACCGTGCGGTTGGCATAGTCAGGCGCTATTTCGCCTTCGAAGCCGCAGGCCGCCAGCGCTTCAAGGAACTCAGCATAATGACTTGCCAGCGGCGCCTCACCCAGCGTTGCGATCATGCCTCAAGCGTCTCCAGCGCCTGCTCGATGAGCCCCAGGCCCTCTGCCATGATCTCTGGCTCGGTGGTCAAGGGAGGCAATAAGCGCAAGACATTACGTTTACGGCCACTGGGCATTAATAAAACCCCGGCATCACGACTGGCTACCAAGAGGTTGGCCAAGTGCTCCGCCCCCGTCGCATTTTCAGTGTCTTCAAAAACAATGCCGCGCATAGCACCAACGCCTGTCATCGCTCCCACCATGGGGAAGCGCTCGCTTGCTTTCCAGCGTTGATAAGCACTGACAATCGCCGCTTCTTGTGCATTTGACCATGCACTTAGCGCTTCTTCCTGCATGACATCCATTACGGCCAGTGCCGCCGCGCAGGCCACCGCATTACCCGAGTAAGTGCCGCCCAAGGCCCCTTTGGGCAACGCATCCATTAATTCGCGCCGACCTACCACAGCGGCCAGCGGCAGGCCTGCGGCCATGCTTTTCCCCATTAGCAAGAGATCCGGCTCAATGCCCAAATGGGTAAAGCCAAATCGCTGGCCAGTTCGCCCAAAGCCAGACTGAATCTCGTCACAAATCAACAAGATGTTGTGTTTGTCGCAAACGTCTCGCAGTGCTTTGGCAAACTGCGGGCAGAGTAAACGAAATCCCCCTTCTCCCTGGATGGGCTCAACGATAATGCTGGCGACTTCATCGGCGGGTATTTCAACGTCAAACAGCCTCTCCAGCGCAGTAAGCGCCTGCTCCGCTGTCACACCGCTGTCCCGGCTGGGAAAAGGCAGGTGATAAACCGGCCCCGGCAAGGCGCCTAATCCCGATTTGTAAGGTTTAACTTTGCCATTCAGGTTTAACGCTGCCAGTGTCCGGCCATGAAAAGCGTCATCAAACGCAATCACCGCTTGCCGCCCCGTCACGCCGCGGGCAACTTTAAGCGCATTTTCGGTAGCCTCCGCGCCACTGTTCGTCAGCATGCACGACAGCGGATACGAGACCGGCACGAACTGATTCAGCGCTTCCGCCACCGCTAAATAGCCACGATGCGGCAGCGCGTTAAAGGCAGAATGCATCAAGGTCTCGACTTGGGCTTTAATGGCTTCGACGACCGCTGGGTGGCTATGGCCAAGATTCAGCACGCCAATGCCGCCGATAAAATCGATATAGCGCTGCCCTGCTTCATCCCAAACTTCAGCATTACGCCCACGCGCAATACAAATCGGGTGTATGACACCCAGCGCGGCACTTACATGGGGAAGAACCATTGCCGTGACGTCTCCTGTCATTTCGTGTGAATGACAGTATCAAAGCAAATTCATGCAAAGGTTCACAAACGAAAAAAAACGCTCAATGCATTCCAAACTGGAATGTTAGAAGCAAAATAGGCAGGTATTTAAAGAAAAAAATGCGAAACACTGCAAAAAAGGAATGATTTTTTTATTTATGTATCCCAGAAGTAAATAATAAGGGGGCTACAGACCTTCCAGCAGCCGCATAATCATCTGCGGTTGCTGGTTAATACGGCCCAGCATGCTGATGCCGACTTGCTGGAGAATTTGCGCGCGTAACAGGTTGGAGACTTCCTTAGCGTAGTCAGCGTCCTGAATGCGCGACTGGGCGGCGGAGGTATTGACGATATTGGTGTTGAGTCCGTCCACCACGCTATCAAAACGGTTTTGGGTTGCACCCAGATAGCTACGCTGGCGATCCACTCGGTTGATCGCTTCGTCGATAGCATCCATCGGATTGGGCGTGGCCGAGCCATCGTCTAAAACGCTGAAAGCGTCCAGATTCAACGCCCCTACGCCCATGGCCTCAAATTGCACGCCAATCACATCCCCCGCATTGACCCCCACCTGGATATTGAGCGTTTGGTCGCTTGCCATCAGCTTAATGCCGTTAAAATTACTCTGCCCGGCAATACGATCGATCTCTTCCAGGCGCTGATCAATTTCTAGCTGGATAGAGGCAAGATCGGAGGAGGAGTTGGTGCCATTCGCGGCTTGAACGCTGAGTTCGCGCATGCGCTGCAGGCTGTCATTGATGAGGTTCAGCGAGCCTTCCGCTGTTTGCACCATCGAGATGCCATCGTTGGTGTTGCGGATCGCCTGGTTCATACCGCGAACGTGAGCTTCCATGCGATTGGCAATGGCTTGCCCCGCCGGGTCATCCTTGGCGCTATTAATCCGCAGGCCCGACGACAGCCGCTGCATGGCGGTTTGCATCGACTGCTGGCTACCTCGCAGGTGCTGCAGGGTAAGCAAGGAACTGATATTGGTTTTGAGGCTTAACACCGATCTCTCCCAAGCGACGCGGCGCTTAAAGGTGAAACAGCCATAGGAATACGAGTTATCGGCCGTCAAGCGACCAGCGTTAGCTTAACAAAGGTTTTTTTTACGTTTGGCCGCCAAAAGTAACTCGTCAACGGGTACCCGTACGTAGTCATGGTGAAGGTATCCCTCATCCACCAGCTCACCATCCCAGGCGACAATATCGAGATCCATGGTGCGCGGCCCCGATTTAATCGGGCCTCGTACACGCCCCAGCCGGTCTTCCACGCTTTTAAGGTAAGCGCGAAAGTCACTCATCGATAAGCGCGTGCGCACCAGTAAGGCCGCATTGAGAAAGTTTGGCTGCTGTTGGTAGCCGACCGGCGTGGTGATGATCTCTCGAGAGCGGCCCAATAGCTCGCATTCCTGGCAGAGTATATCCAGCGCTTCCGTTGCATGGCGCTCGGGATCAATGTTCGAACCCAGCGAGATAACGCATTCGTGAAGCGTGGTGTCGAGCGGGGCATATAAACGTGGCAGAGACATAGCTAGTCATCCTTGTACGAAGCACCCAGGTAGCTCCAGCCTAGCGCCCTCCAACGTTTGTGCAAGTGCTGTACAATTTATTGACAAACGCTGCCCTCACGCAGACAGTCGTTAAGTCTAGCCAACCTATCACGATGAGGATCGTTCAATGAGCACACCGGCAGCATTGGTCACCGGCGGCGCCACTCGTCTGGGGCGTCATTTTGCCGAATCGCTGGCCGCGGCAGGCTACGATATCGCGCTGCACGTCAATCGCTCCCGCGATGAAGCGGAGGAAGTGGCCGAAGGCATCCGCGCAAAAGGACGAGCCTGCGAACTATTTGCCTGCGATTTCATGCGCGACGACGTAGCGCAACTGATTGAGCAGGCCACGCAGCGATTCCCTCAGCTAAGTGTCTTGCTCAACAGTGCGTCCGCCTATACGCCCGCGCCACTGGCCGAGACTGACTTGGCCATGCTGGAAACCCAGTTCAGGGTGAATCTGTTTACCCCTCTGCTGTTAACTCGACACTTTGCCAATGCGGTCGACAAGGGTCAGGTAATCAACATCATCGATAACAAGGTCGCCTACCACCAATACCCCTACGCGGCCTATTTGCTGTCCAAAAAAAGCCTCGCGGAGATGACCCGCATGGCAGCGTTGGAGTTTGCCCCACGTATCCGCGTGAATGGTATTGCGCCTGGCGTGGTATTGCCTGCTTCTCAGCGCACCAGCGACTATATTGATTGGCGGATCGATGGCATTCCAGTTAGGCAACAAGGCGACCCCGACCATTTGGTGCAGGCATTGCATTATCTGCTCAACAACGATTTTATTGCAGGGCAAATCCTGTTTGTCGACGGCGGCGAGTCGATCAACCTGGAAGGCCGCCATTCGGAAAACTATCCCGGTTAATGCGGTCACGCTGCGACTAACGCAAAGGGGCCGCCCTGAAGGCAGCCCCTTTTTTTATTGCGCTATTCCCTAGCGCCCATCAGGCGCGTCGGGGTCATCAACATCGCTGTGGTCGGGTTTGAGATGATCCGCATCCGATGTTTGCTGTACATCTTGCGAGGATGCCGCTTTCTGTTGCACGCCGGTATCCTTCTCGGGCGTGGGTTCGGCGGTGGAATCGATCACGCGCACGTTGGCGGGTGGCGCACTGCCATCCTTGTTTTCACCGAAGTAGAGAGTCGTATGCGGGAACGGTATTTCGATACCGGCCTCATCAAAGCGCAGCTTAACCAAGCGGTTGTAGGCACGCCCAACAGCCCACTGGTCACCCGGCGTCGTTTTGATCACCACGCGGATGTTGACCGAGTTATCGGCAAGTGCGATAACCCCGGCAACGGTGAGGTCTTCCAGCAACTTATGGCTGTGCTCCTCGCTGGCCTTAAGATCCTCGAAGGCGACCTTAAGCTGCTCGATGGCTTCGTCGATGCTTTCACGGTAGGCAATACCGTACTCGCCCACGTGGTTGCCAAACTCACGCATGTAGTTGGACACTGTATCGACACTCGAGAACGGCACGATATGAAAGGTACCGTTTAAGTCTCGAATGCCCACCGAACGAATGCTAAGTTTTTCAGCGGTACCGGTCACTCCGCCTACGGTCACCACATCGCCGGTATTCATGGCATTTTCTATCTGTATGAATACGCCGGTAATCACATCCTGCACCAGCTTTTGCGCGCCAAAACCAATCGCCAGACCCAGCACACCGGCACCGGCAATTAGCGGGCCGATGTTGATGCCGATTTCCGACAACACGATCATCCCGGTAATCGTCACCATGGCGATGGCCAGCGCATTGCGGAATAGGCTCAGCAGTGTTTTAGCCCGAGCGGTCGGTTCGCCTATCCCGGTATCCGGGTTGAGCTTGTGCTCGATCAAGCTGGCCAACCCCAACCATGCGCCGATAGCGACGATAAGGATAATAGCGACGCTGGTTAATTTACCTACCAGACCCGCTCCCGCTTCGGAGGCATACCAGGCGGCTAAATCAAAGGCTCCCCAGGCATCCAGCACCACCATGATCACCGCCACTACGATCACTGTGCGCAGAATACGCAGCGCGTTGGGCACGTAGCTATTAAGGCGTTTCTCCAACAGCGGCAGTTTGCGGCGCATATCGGGCGATAGCTGAATTCGCCGACCAATAGTTTGGGTGATAAACGCCGAGACCAGCAGTCCTACGACCACCGCCGCCAGTGTTTTCAGCGTGGCGAACAGCACGAACGGCAGTGCGTCACCAGGGCGAACCAGCGTCAGCACAAAGACCATTAGGAAATAGAACAGCGCGAACAGGTGCCAGGTGCGGGCAAACAGTTGAAACGAAACCCGGCTTGCCGTCAGTGTTGAGCGCGCACCCACGGCGTTCAAGTTATCGCGTAGCCGTACACGATTTTTCAGCACCACCACCACGGCATAAATAAACGCGAACAGCATGATCAAAGTGCCGAGTGCCTGACCGAGCGATGCAGACAAGTAAAAGTTGACTAGCGGCACCACCACCATTAGCCCGTAGCCGACCATGCCGATCAGGCGGGCCAGCCAACGGTTCCAGTACGAGGCTTCCCGAGCTGAGATTGGCAGTAGACGCAATCCCTCGTAGCGCGAGGAAAATAGCATCCGCACGGCGGCTTTCAGCAGTTCGATAATTAAAAAGGCATTGAGAAACAGTGAGGCTCTCGTCGACAGATCACCCGTTTCGCCGACCGCAAAGGTCGCTATGAGGTTACCACCCACGTAAGCAAGGGCCACCAGCAATACATCAATCACCGCGGCAACTGCCACACAACCAATCAGGCGCAGTACAGGGGTCAGGCCTGAGCCCTCCCGCGACCAGCCGCTGATCTTGGTGAATAGCGGTTTCGCCAACCGACGGAACACGACAAACATCGCAAAGGTAGCGGCAATCACGATGCCCAGATTAATCGCGGCGCTTGTGAAAGCCGCCATGTCAAAAGTGCTTTCTCCGCCACCGACAAAAAGGCTACTTACCAACGACACTATTTGCTCAAACTGACTACCCACATCACTGACAACGCTGCTGGTAAGCTCCGCCAACTGGCGAGGCAGCGACACGTCTTCAGGGGCGATATCACTGCCTTGTGCGGCTTCTTCAGCAGCTTCCGAGTCAGATTCGGAAAGCTCCGCGGCTTGGCTGCGCAGCAAATCAATGAGCTCCTGGCGCCCCTGCTCATCCTCCAGCAAGTCCGCCAGGGATTCATAAGTTTGCGGCTCAGTCGCCTGTGCAGCGTCGCCGTTGTCACTGTCCGCGCCGCTTTGCGCAAACGCAGGTGTTGCAATCATTGCAACCAGCGTTATCAGCCAAACGCCGAGCCAGGGTAGTAAACGTAGTGGCGTCACACCGAAGTCTCCCTTTGATGGTGAGTCGTCTCATCAATCAAACGACTGCGCTTATTTATGCAAACAACAATTAACACGTCTCGACATGTAAGCATTGTACAAGTTGCTAAGCCTAACATGACGAGGAGCGAAAAGAGGATAGGGCCGCGTTGTTATATAACAACTTTATACACGCCGTTGCTTATCGCAACGGCAGTGAGACAGTATGCAAGGCAATAGGGTGTGCCTATGCGGCCTAGCAGTAAGGCCCCAGCCACGACTGCGCCAAACTGAGTATCAGCGCGTAGCGTGCGCCCTTCGCGATCAGAATCCACATCAGCGCACGCCACCAGGCAAGGCGCAGCACCCCGGCCATCACGGTCAGCGGGTCACCGATAATCGGCAGCCAGGAGAGTAGAAGGCTGGCCTCGCCAGCACGGTGATACCAACGTTCAGCGCGAGCAAGCTGCGAGGGAGAAGCAGGAAACCAGCGACGATCCTGGAAACGACGCGCATAGCGGCCTAACGCCACATTGACCAGGCTACCCAGCGTGTTCCCGGCGGTGGCGACGAACCACAACGCGAGGGCGGGCTGGTCCAGGCACCACTGCCGCGCGAGCCAGACCTCCGACCCACCGGGTAGAAGGGTAGCGCTTAACAAGGCCACCCAAAACAGGCTAACCATCAGGGCGAGGTGAGCTGCCCGCCCAGCTGTAGGGTAATCTCATCCGCCACGCGGCGAACCAGCGCGCCCAGCTCCAACAGCCGTGACTCGGGAATCCGCGCCACGGGGCCGGAAACCGAAATGGCCGCCAGTGGCATGCCATGTTCGTCATTGACGCAGGCGGCCACGCAGTGCAGGCCAATGGCATGCTCTTCCCGGTCACAGGCGAAGCCTTGGCCGCGGATACGCTGTATCTCGTTCAGTATAGAGTCGGGCTTGTAGAGGGTATTTTCGGTTACTCGGACAAGCTCGCCCCGTGCCAACAGCTGATCACGGTCATCATCGGGCATCCACGCCAACAGGGCTTTGCCGACGCCTGAGGCGTGCAAGGGTGCTCGGGAGCCGAGCCGAGTAATCATGCGCATCATCTGCGGCGATTCGTGCTGGGCAAGAAACACCGCTGTATCGGCATCGCGAATCCCCAGATTGGCGGTTTCACCAGTTTCAGCCGTCAAGCGACGCAAAAACGGGCGACTGGTGGCGACCACGTCGCGGGCCTCAAGAAAGCTATTGCCGATGCGAAATGTTTTCACATCGATACGCCACAGGCCCTGCTCGTTTTCCTGGCTGACAAAACCCTGGCTTTGCAGCGCCTGCAGCAAGCGGTGGGTCGTGGAAGGGGCTAGATCGGCCATTTCCGCCAGTGCGGATAGCGCCAAGCCTTCGGGGCTGCTGGCTAGGTATTCCAACAGATTTAAACCACGCACCAACGACTGACTATGCCCACCGCCAGCTTTCGCCGTAGTGGCCGGCCGGCCAACGGTCCTGCGCTTTACGTCACTCACCTGGCTCTCTCCTGAAAAGCTCTCGTGAAGGCACCTCTCTCAAAGGCGTACAGAGCATAAGGATAACGTGCCAACCTGGCCGCTGTCGCGTTTACGGAAATGCATTCCACCCCGGCGCATCCGTCACTAAGACGCTAACTGGACGAGGCTTTACGCATATCACGGCCCAGCGGATGGGGCTCGCCGCGGGCTTTGGCTAAGTCAATCTGGCGCTGACGCTCACGGGCCGCGGCGCGGGTTTTCTCGGGCAGCGAGTCGATGCAGTGAGGGCAGCTAATGCCGGGCTCGTAGGCAGACGACTGCATATCCTCAACTGAAATCGGCCGACGGCAGGCGTGGCACTGCTCGAATTCGCCTTCGCTTAAATCATGGCGAACGGTCACCCGGTTATCGAACACAAAGCACTCGCCGCGCCACAGCGACTGTTCTTCGGGGACTTTTTCCAGGTAGTTCAGCACGCCGCCTTTAAGGTGGTAGACCTCGTCAAAGCCTTCCTTGAGCATAAAGCTGGAGGCTTTTTCACAGCGGATGCCGCCGGTGCAGAACATGGCGACTTTTTTATGCTTTTCCGGGTTGTAATGCTCGCGCACGTACTCGGGAAATTCGCGGAAGGTAGTGGTTTTAGGGTCAACCGCCCCCTCAAAGCTGCCGATCTCCACTTCGTAATCATTGCGCGTATCGATCACCAGCACTTCCGGGTCGGCAATAATATCGTTCCAGTGCTCCGGCTCGACGTAGGTGCCCACGGTGTCGTTGGGGTCAATGTCAGCAACGCCCAGGGTGACGATCTCTTTTTTCAGCTTCACCTTGGTGCGGTAGAACGGCGGCTCATCGCAGAACGACTCTTTGTGGTCGATATCGCTAAAGCGAGGGTCGGCGGTCAACCAGGTGAGCAGCGCATCAATGCCCTCTCGGGTGCCGGCCACCGTGCCGTTAATGCCTTCTTTGGCGAGCAACAGTGTGCCTTTCACGCCGTTGTCCAGCATGGTTTGGTGCAGCGGCTCACGCAGCGCTTCAAAGTCATTCAGGGTGACAAACTTATACAGCGCCGCGACCACAATACGCGGCGGTGAGGTAGGTGCTGACATAACGATCTCCAGGTAGTCGCCCCCGTAAAAGGCGGACCAGGTGAATTAACGCGCGCATTCTAGCAAAAACTCTGGCGCAAAGCGCGCGCCGCTCAAGGGCGACCTCAATACGTCGATTTATTCGATGTGATCATTGAGAAACCTTCACCCCACACCCTGGGCGAGCAGGCGTATATTAGATGCCATCCTGCTTTATATTTTGGAGCTTACAATGAATATCCGTCGTTCAGAGGAACGGGGCTACGCCGACCATGGCTGGCTGCGTTCCTACCATACATTTTCGTTTGCCAATTACATGGACCCTAACCACATGGGCTTTCGGGCGCTGCGGGTGATCAACGAAGACCGCGTGTCCCCAGGCCACGGTTTTGGCGCCCACCCGCACCGTGATATGGAGATCATCTCCTACGTGTTGGAAGGTGAAATGGCCCATCAGGACAATATGGGCAACGGCGAGGTCATGCGCCCGGGTGATGTACAGCGCATGTCAGCGGGGACTGGCGTGCTGCACAGCGAGTTCAATCACTCCAAGGAAAACGGCCTGCACTTTCTGCAAATCTGGATCGAGCCCGCTGTGCGCGGTATTGCGCCCAGCTACGAGCAAAAAGCCTTTCCGCCAGCCGAGCGCCAGGGCCAATGGCGCTTGGTGGCTTCGCAGAATGGCCAGGCGGGTTCGGTGAGTGTTAACCAGGACGTTAACCTTTACAGCGCCTTGATTAACGCGGGCGAACAGCCAGACATGCCGACCACACGTTATGCTTGGCTGCACGTGGTGAAAGGCACGGTAGAGGTCAACGGCGAACTCCTCAATGCGGGCGACGCCGCGGCGTTTACGCCGGAAGAGACGATTAACCTGACGGGTAAGGCAACGGGGGAAGTGTTGCTGTTTGATCTGGCCTGAGGTCTAAAAGGCGCTGGATTGGATTCAGTTTTTCGTATGGCGGTGCCAGGTATCCGTGTGTCAGCTTTATCTCAAGCGCTTGTAAGCTATTTCTTACGCATGTAAGAGATCGCTGTGACTTGCCCTCAAAGGGTTGTGCTTAGCTTCTGGCTCGCTACTCTGATCGTTTTTATTAGCAGTTGACGATCCAGGGAGCGGGATTATGTCTGACAGGATGGGGGCGGATAAGACAGGTCTGCAATTCACACTAACGCTACCTGGGGTGGACGACATCGCGGTGATCGACTTCACCCACCGCGAAGCGCTCTCCCAACCTTTTGAGCTGGCGCTGAACCTGGCCAGCCGCGACGGCAGCCTGGACGCGGCTGAGCTGCTGGATCGTGAAGCCACCCTGACCATCTGGCAGGACGGCGAACCGCTGCGCCGGGTGCACGGCATTGTTAGCGAGTTTGGCCGCGGCGACCGTGGTCACCGGCGCACCTTCTACTCGCTGGTGTTACGCCCGGCACTGTGGCGGCTTTCCCTGCGCCACAACTCGCGGATTTTCCAGAAGGCCGACCCGCTCACCATCATCAATACCCTGTGCGACGAGCGCGGCATCCGCGACGTGGCCTTTGCCGTCACCCGTGAGCTCCCCGAACGCGAGTACTGCGTGCAGTACCGCGAGACCGACCTCGCCTTCATCGAGCGTCTGGCCGCCGAAGAGGGCCTGTTTTATTTCCATGAATTTGAAGCACGCGACGGCGGCGCCCATCGGCTGATCTTTGCCGACGACCCACAGCTACTCACTAGCCTAGGCGAGCGCAGCTACCACAGCCGCGCCGGGGGGCACCGCCCCCATGCGCCATGTGCGTAAGCTTAGCCATACCGCCCGAGTGGCGAGTTCGTCTGCCACGCTGAAAGACTACAGCTTTAAAAATCCCGCCTACGCGCAGTTGCATGACCATCTGGGCCGCGACGTTGAGCAGCATGGTCAAAATACTGACTACGAACACTACGACTACCCTGGCCGCTATAAGCAGGACGCCTCCGGTGAGCCCTTTACCCGCATCCGCCTGGAACAGCTGCGTCGCGAAGCCATCACTGCCAGTGCAGAAAGCGACCTGCCCGAACTGGCCCCCGGCCTGCGTTTCACGCTGACCGACCACGACACCGACAGCCTCAACCGCGACTGGCAGGCGATTGAAGTGAATCACGTCGGCGAGCAACCCCAGGCGCTGGAAGAGGACGGCATAGTCCTTAAAGAGAGCCAATCAGACAGTGCCGGCATGACCCGTTATCACAACCAGGTCACGCTGATTCCAGGCGATGCCCCCTGGCGCGCCACGCCCACCCCCAAGCCCCGCGTCGATGGCCCCCAGGTCGCCTTTGTGGTCGGCCCCGACGGCGAAGAGATTCACTGCGACGAACACGGCCGGGTCAAGGTCCAGTTTCCCTGGGACCGCTATGCCGAGCCGAATGAAACGGCAAGCTGCTGGGTGCGGGTCGCCCAAGGCTGGGCGGGCGGCGGCTACGGCAGCATCGCCATTCCGCGTATTGGCCACGAAGTCATCGTCTCGTTTCTGGAAGGCGACCCCGATCAGCCGCTGGTCACCGGGCGTACTTATCACGCGGTGAATACCGCGCCCTACCCGCTGCCGGAAAACAAGACCCGCACGGTACTACGCACCCAAAGCCACAAGGCCGAGGGCTTCAACGAACTGCGCTTTGAAGACGAAGCCGGTGAAGAGCAGATTTGGCTCCATGCCCAGAAAGACCTGGAACTGCTCACGCTCAACGACCGCACTGAAGAAATCCGCCGCGACAGCCACCTCAAGGTGCACAACGACCGCATCAGCGAGATCGATAACGACGATCACCACACGGTGCATAACCACCGCCATACGAAGGTAGACGGCGACGACCACCTGATAATCGACGGCTCCCGCCACGAGAAGATCGGCCGCGCGCACCTGCTGGAAGCAGGACGGGAAGTGCATCAAAAATCAGGCGGCAAAACGGTGATTGATGCCGGGGCCGAAATCACCCTCAAGGCCGGGGGAAGCTTCGTCAAACTTGATCCTAGTGGCATTACCATCGTTGGTGCCCAGGTCAAGATCAACTCTGGGGGTAGCTCTGGTAATGGCAGTGGGCAAGCAGCAGCGGCAGCGTTGCTACCGGGAGCCGCGACGCCTGAAGCGAGCGAAAAGATAACGCTTAAGCCCAATGACTCAACCCTGCTTTCCTCGATTGGTAATCTGCTGGATTTGGAAGACTCCGCCATTCTCGATGGCCTGGCCGACAACTGCAGCGCCTGCCAACCGGCGGTGGGTAGCCCTGTCAACCCGCTGTTGGGCGCCAAACTGCTGCCCGCAGAGACGGACTTTGCGCTACCGGCCCCACGGCCGTTTGTGTTTAGCCGTGGCTATCTCTCCAGTAACGGCGAGGTAGGCGTCCTGGGTCAGGGCTGGTCGCTCCCAGGCGAATCACTGGCCATTACCCTGAAGGACGATGCCTGTATCGTCCACGATGCCCAGGGCCGTCAAATTACCTTTGGCGCACTGGCCCCCGGCCAGGCGCGCTTTTCGCCCACCGAGCAGCTATGGATCCGCCGTGGGGGCGACTCAACCGATGAAGAGAGTCACGCGCCTCGCTGGCAAGCCCTGGATGAGGCGCTACGTAGTGACCCTGAGCGTATCGTGCTCAGCGATACCAGCGGGCTTTACTATGTGTTTGCTGCCCCAGCCGATAGTTCTTCAGACGATAGCGCCCGCTGGCCCTTAATCGAAGAGCGCGACCGCAATGGCTATACCACCCAGTACCGCTGGGAACGTGATCTGCTGATGCGGGTAATCGACAGCGCCCAGCGCCACTATCAGCTGGTCTACGATGGCCTGTTACCCGCCATGCAGGGCGATACCGGCCAACGTTTAACCGGCGTCAAGCTGGTGCAGGAACACGACGGTGAGCTGGCGGACGAGTGGCTGGTGCGCTACTCCTATAGCCCGGTGGGGGATTTGATTGCGGTGCGCCACCGCCACGGTGAAGTGGTGCGCGAGTTTGAGTGGCAAGACCATATGCTCACCGCCCACCGGGTACCCGGTGGCATGGAAGCCCACTACACCTGGGATCGCCACGCGCCGGATGGCCGCGTTGTGGGCCAGCAGGAAGCCGGTGGGTTGTCGCGCTCTTATACCTATCATGTGGATCACACCCTGGTCACCGACAGCCTGGGCCGGGAGGAGCGCTACCACTTTTTCGGCAGCGGCCCCGGCCGCCGCTGGACGGCGCACACCCGCGCCGACGGTTCGCGGATCGAGTTCCGCTATGACCGCGCCGGGCATAAAGTCGCCACCGTGGATCCGATGGGCCACGAGACGCTGATCGAGCGGGATGAGTACGGGCAGGTAATCGCTCAGATCGACCCGGATGGTGCGCGCTGGGCCATGGAGCGGGATGTCCTGGGCCAGCCGATCAGTATCGAAGGGCCGGAGGAGCAGCGCTGGCAGATTAAGCGTAACGAGCTCGGCCATCCGCTGGACGTCACTGGGCCCGAAGGCACCACCGCCTTCGCATACGACAATGCCGATTTGCCCGACCGCCCCACGACCCTCACCGATGCGGGCGGGGCCACCCACCAGCGCGAGTGGAATGCCCTGGGCCAGGTCACCGCCCAGATCGACTGTTCTCAGCAGCGTACCGAGTACGCCTACGACCGAAACGGCTATTTGGCCAGCGTCACCAATGCGTTGAACGAGACCACCCTCACCCAACACAACGAGATGGGTCGGCGCATCGCCACCCAGCTCCCCGACGGGCTCTACTGGCACCACCATGTGGATACCCTGGGGCGCTTGGTAGAGTTGGAAGGCCCCCAAGGCTTTCGGCAGCAGTTCTTCTTTGATGACTACGGCCGACCGGTGCAGCGCATTGAGGCCGACGGCAGCCAGCAGTTTACCGCTTACGACGACATTGGCCGTCTCAGCGAACTGACCCTAGGCAACGGCGCGGTCTACCGCTTTGCCTATGACGAGATGGATCGCCTTGCCAGCGAGACCGGCCCCGATGGCCGCGAGCAGCAGTACCGCTACGATGATGCCGGGCGACTGATCGAACGTATCGAAGCCAACCGCACAGGCCCCGACGACCAACCGCTGGTCACCCGTTACGACTATGACGCAGCCGGTCGCCTCACCGCCCGACACCTGCCCGCCACGGAGCACGCCCCGGCCAGCACGGAGCAGTATCAGTGGGGAAGGAATGGTCAGTTACTTAGCGTCACCAACGATAATGGCGAAGTGGCCTTTAGCTACGACCGCGCCCAGCGCTTAATCGGCGAACAGCAGCGGCATGCCGTTAGCGGCTGGCAGTGGCAACTCCAGCATAGCCTGACGGCGACAGGTGCGCCCCAGGCCAGCCAGTTCGGCGACCTCCCGGCACTCAACTGGCACACCTACGGCAGCGGCCACCTACACGGCCTAAGCGCCCCCGGCCTGGATCTTGAGATCGCCCTGGAACCCGACGCCCTGCACCGGGAGACCCAACGCCGCCTCAGCACCAGCGCCAATGCGCACAATCAGCCGCTGGTGCTGGAGCGAGGCTACACAGAACTGGGCCAGTTGGATCACCTCACCTTGCGCAGCCCGGACAGCACCAGCCAGCAGGACTACCAGTACGACGCTCTGGGCCGGATGAGTTTCCGCAGCCTGCAAGGCGATCCGGCAGAAAAAGTCATCGCCTACAGTTACGACGCCGCCGGGCGCTTGATCGGCAGCCAGCACGGCGATCATGCCCACCGCTACAGCGTGGATGCGGCGGGTAACCGGTTAGAGCAGGGTGTAGACAAGCAGCAAGGACTGACGGATAACCGCCTCACCCAACTCAAAGGGGCGCGCTATCGCTACGACGGCGCCGGCAACCTGATCGAACGCCAACAGCCCAATGGCGAACGCCTAACACTGGGCTATGACGGCGCCAATCGCCTAGTGCACCTGATCCACGCCAGCGAGCTGGGAGCGACCCGCGAAGCCACCTACCGCTACGACGGCCTGGGAAGACGCATCAGCAAAACCGTGCGCCACACCAACGGCACCTCCGCCACTACCCACTACGGCTGGGACGGTGATCGAATCGTACGGGAAGAAACGGACGACCAGCGCACCACCGTCGTCTACGAGCCAGGCAGTTTTGTGCCCCTGCTGCGTATCGACGACACACAGCAAGGCCAAGTACTCAGCGCCTATATCACCGACGCCCTGGGCACCCCGATGCAGCTGGTCACCCCCAACGGCCAATCCCGCTGGCTCGCCGAACCCGACGACTGGGCAGCCGTCAAAAACCAACGCGCCGTGCGCAACGTTACCCAACCGATCCGCTTCCAAGGCCAGTGGCACGATGAAGAAAGCGGGCTTTACTACAACCGCCACCGCTATTATGACCCGCAGCAGGGGCGGTATATTAGTCAGGATCCGATTGGGCTCAGCGGTGGTACGAACTTGTATGAGTATGTGACCAATCCGACAGAGATGGTGGATCCGTTGGGGTTGTTTGATCGCCCAGGGGATATTGATCGATCTGGTCGCCAAGGACGTCGTCCAGGCGATCAATCTAGTCGGCCAATAAGGCGTACCGGCAATCCTTATTCTCGCTTTCCGCCTGCGCCTAGATCAAATTTAGAAAAGATAGGGAACTGGGGGTTAAATAAGGTCTGGGGCAAAGTTACTGGTGGACTTTCCAAGATTGACCCTGCTACTGCTGCGGTTTCGAAAGTTCACCCTTTCTTTGTTTTTGTGGGGGGGATGATTAATATCAGCGATATTAGTGTCAAGCAATCCAGATACTATGATCTTGATGGTGATGGGCTTTCGGATAGACACTTTGAAGCGGGGACGTGTGTCCCGGGTGAAAATTAAATGATTAAACAAGTAAGTTCGGATATTTGGAGAATAAGGCTGGTGGAAGGCGTGGTAATGCTTCCATTGTATGTCCTTTATTTTCTAGCCATTATTAAGCTTCCCGGATTAATTCAATTGTTTTTTTTTATAATTGGTTTTTTTAGCTTTTCGCCGCTGTATAAGTTTTTTTTTATAACTAGGCCATCATTTCTTAAAGCCATACCTAGACTTGGCTTTGCGTTGCTTATCTGGCTCTTACTTCCTGCTCTATTCTTTTATGCCTATTGATAGGCTGAAAAACCTGAATTCAACTAATAAGTGCAGCACCCGCGGTTTCTAGCGCTCCTGAATATTCTCCTAAGAACACCTGGGCTGGGGTTCGGTATCCCAGCCGCTTTCTGGGTCTATCGTTCAGCTTGTGAACAACGCGTCGCAGCTCTACATTAGTCACCTTCCGGAAGTCTGTACCTTTCGGAAAATACTGCCTGATCAGGCCGTTGGTGTTCTCGTTTGTCCCACGTTGGCCTGAGCAGTAAGGATCACAGAAATACACGGAGGCGCTAACCGCTTTTGCGACCGTCTCGTGGTCTGCAAACTCCGAGCCATTGTCTAGCGTGATCGTCTTCACCGCGCCCCGACGAGGCTTAAGTAACCGAACCATGGCTTTCTGCGTTAGTTCTGCCGTTACCTTTGGAAGACGTGCCGCCAACAAGTAGCCACTTCGTCGCTCTACCAACGTCACTATCCCCGCTTGCTTGTGCCCATAAAGCACCGTGTCGCCTTCCCAGTGACCGATGGTGAGGCGTCTTTCGATAGCAGGCGGCCGATGCTCTATCCCCACACGCTTAGGAATCTTGCCTAGTCCTGCGCTTTTGGCATTGGCACGATGTTTACTGCGACGCTTGGGCTGGCGGAGGTGTCGCCACAAATCGCCACCCTTGGCCTTATCGTCCCAGATCAACGAATAGACCCATTGATGACTCACCCCTATACCCGTCAACGGCGCCATAAAACCGCTAATCTGCTCTGGACTCCATTCTTCCCTAAGCCTGTCAGCTACGGCATTGATCAGGCTAGGGAGTCGCTTTGTCCACTTCCAAGCAGAGCGGCGTCTCTGATCGCTGTAACGCTGCGCTTTTGCGGGTTCATATCCCTTGGCACCTGAATTACGTCTCAGCTCACGGCTCACGGTACTGCTGTGAATGCCAAGCTGTTGAGCAATCTGACGTTGGCTCACCCCTACATCCCTGTGGGCAAAAATTTGATATCGTTGTGCCTGGGTCAGTTGTCGGTATCCCATACTCTGCTTCACTTTGGTCGGTAAGGCGGAGAGGGTACCGCTGCTGGCCCTCCTGCCTCTACCGTATGATCCAAAGTGCTGCAGTTATTCTATGAATTCAGGAAAGGGAGTAATAAAAAAACGCAACATGGATGTTGCGCCTATTCATCACCCACCAAAGGAGGCATGTTCTGTTTTCCTTGGCGGTAGCGTACCAGTAAGCACCTTTCGGCATGACTTACATAAAACTTCGGTATATCGTCAGCAGCGGCCACCTGCACGGTATGAACGCCCCCGGCCTGGATCTTGAGATCGCCCTGGAACCCGATGCCCTGCATCGGGAGACCCAACGCCGCCTCAGCACCGGTGCCAATGCGTACCATCAGCCATTAATGCTGGAACGAGGGTATACCAACCTCAGCCAGTTGGATCACCTCACCCTGCGCAGCCCGGACACCACCAGTCAGCAATCCTATCAATACGACGCCCTGGGCCAGATGAGTTTCCGCAGCCTGCAAGATGATCCAGCAGAAAAAGTGATCGCCTATCGCTACGACGCCGCCGGGCGCTTGATCGGCAGCCAGCACGGCGATCATGCCCACCGCTACAGCGTGGACGCGGCGGGTAATCGGTTAGAGCAGCAAGACAATCAGCAGGCGCTACCGGATAACCGCCTCTCTCAGCTCAACGGTACCCGCTACCGCTACGACGGTGCTGGTAACCTGATCGAACGCCAACAGCCCAACGGCGAACGTTTAACCCTGAGCTACGACGGCGCCAATCGCCTAGTGCACCTGACCCACACCAGCGAGCTAGGGGCTACCCGCGAAGCAACTTACCGCTCCGATGGCCTAGGCCGCCGCATCAGCAAAACCGTGCGCCACCCTAACGGCACCACGGCCACCACCCACTACGGCTGGGACGGTGATCGAATCGTTCGGGAAGAAACGGACGACCAGCGCACCACCGTCGTCTACGAGCCGGGCAGTTTTGTGCCCATGCTGCGTATCGATGACACCCAACAGGGCCCATTAGTCAGCGCCTACATCACCGACGCCCTGGGCACACCGATGCAACTGGTTACCCCCAACGGCCAATCCCGTTGGCTCGCCGAACCCGACGACTGGGCAGCCGTCAAAAACCAGCGCGCTATGCGCAACGTCACCCAACCCATCCGCTTCCAGGGCCAATGGCATGACGAAGAGAGCGGCCTCTACTACAACCGCCACCGTTACTACGACCCGCAGCAAGGTAGGTACATTAGTCAGGACCCGATTGGCCTCAATGGCGGCACGAATTTGTATGGCTACGTCACCAATCCGACGGGGATGCTGGATCCGCTGGGGTTGTTTGGGGCAAATATGCATCATTTAGAGCCATTTGGTGTAGCTGCACGGGAAGCACAAGGTGCTAATAGGCCAGCACCTACACCAAAGCCTGCGGGGCAGCACTTGACAGGCGGGGATTACCGTCCCGGTATTGGTGCATTATTCCCATCCAGCACGTCAGCCTTTGCGAAAGATCCACAATACGCAGAAGCGCTAGAATTCCAGGGCGCATCACGTAACAACATCACGCTGCCTGCAGCTTCAGCCGCGTTGGGAGCCCCCATGGTAGGTGCCGCCGCACCTGGGGCAAGTAGTGCTTCCGCCGCAGGCGCCAACCAACTTAGCCTGCGTGCTCTGTGCAGTGTTGCGACCGTCTCGCCGGGGGCGGCTGTTGGAGTAGCGAATCCAGGTGTACAAGGCGCGGCTTTAGACTTCATTGATAGCGCTGTGGGAGGAACTAGCCCTACGCCGGACTTTTATGGTGCTGGCGGTTTTTTAATAGACTTCTTCACAAGCCCCAAAGAGGTTTTGAGATGAAAAAATATCAAGAAAAACTATTAAGAAAGGCTAAAAAAATTAATTTTGGTTTTTTGCTTCTTGGAGTGCTGTCAATAGCTGCTGGTATAAATGTTTTTTTCACTGGAGAAATAGGGAGGGGGGGGGTATTAAATGATGAAAGCCTGAGAAAAATTTACTCTATTTTATTAGTAGCTTTAGGGATTGCCACTCTAATTTTTCTTACAAAAAAAAGGATCAGTAATGAAAAGTTAATCACATGCCTGGGTTAAACATACTTGGCCGGGAGGAGCGCTACCACTTTGTTGGCAGTGGCCCCCGGCCTGCGCTTTAGTCTGACCGACCACGACGCCGACAGCCTCAACCACGACTGGCAGGCCATTGAAGTGAACCACATCGGCGAGCAACCCCAGGCGCAGGAAGAAGACGGTATGACCCGTTATCACAACCAGGTCACGCTGATTCCCGGCGATGCCCGCTGGCGCGCCACGCCCAACCCCAAACCCCGCGTCGATGGCCCCCAGGTCGCCTTCGTGGTCGGCCCGGAAGGCGAAGAGATTCACTGCGACGAGCACGGCCGGGTCAAAGTCCAGTTCCCCTGGGACCGCTACGCCGAGCCGAATGAAACGGCCAGCTGCTGGGTGCGCGTTGCCCAGGGCTGGGCAGGCGGCGGCTACGGCAGCATGGCGATCCCCAGGATCGGCCATGAGGTCATTTTGTCGTTCTTGGAGGGTGACCCCGATCAGCCGCTGGTCACCGGGCGCACCTATCACGCGGTGAATACGGCGCCTTACCCGCTGCCGGAGCACAAAACCCGCACGGTGATCCGCACCCAAAGCCACAAGGCCGAAGGCTTCAACGAGCTACGCTTTGAAGACGAAGCAGGCGAAGAGCAGATCTGGCTCCACGCCCAGAAAGACCTAGAGCTACTGACGCTCAACGACCGCACCGAAGAGATCCGCCGCGACAGCCACCTCAAGGTGCACAACGACCGCATCAGCGAGATCGATAACGACGATCACCACACGGTGCATAACCACCGCCACACGAAGGTAGACGGCGACGACCACCTGATAATCGACGGCACCCGCCATGAGAAAGTCGGCCGAGCACACCTGCTAGAAGCAGGACGGGAAGTACATCAAAAATCTGGCGGCAAAACGGTGATTGATGCCGGGGCCGAGATCACCCTCAAGGCCGGGGGCAGTTTCGTCAAACTTGATCCTAGCGGCATTACGATTGTAGGCGCGCAGGTTAAGATCAACTCTGGCGGTAGTCCAGGGGTGGGGAGTGGGCAGGCGGTGCTGGATCCTTTATTACCTGTGGGAGTGGGGGCTCTTGCAATGAGCAATTACGATCAAGCGTTCGTCATCACCTGGGCAGGGACTAATATCCCTGCCGCTAACATGCGCTATCGAATGACAGACTCACGAGGTACTGTCGTGCAGGAAGGGCGAACCAACGAAATTGGCGAAACAGAGATGGCCCAGAGCCAAAGGCCTGGGCGGCTTCATATCGATATTCTGGAGGGATGAGCTATGACGTCGATTGAACGCGTACTAGGCGGGGCGGATGCATCTTATACCCCAGAGGACGATACGGTCCGTGTTGAAGTGCCACTAAATATTTGTGACAAGCAGGTGCCGCCTGCTGCCCAAAGCATTCTCGGGCGATGCGAATACTCCTACCGGCCACTGCACGAGGAATATATAGAAAAGACTGGCGTTACTACTTGGGAATACTTCAGGTCATGGGTCGAAGGTTGGGATCCATTCGATGACGAAGGCGTCTTTAGACGTTTGCTAAGGAGGCGTGACCAGCTAATTATGCCCGAAAGTACTGACGAGGATTGGTCTAGGCACGCCAACTTCATGGTGCGACATGTCGGTTGTGGTCATGCTCCGCCGGAATATTATGTGGGTTATGGCTATTACTACTGCTCAATTTATGGTGCCAAATTAAATTTAAGGTTGAGTATGGAGGGGCAGTTGTGGCTAAGGCAGGCGCGGCGTCTTCTTCAAGTGAATATAGAAGATGGTCTTGATGATAATATGCGTGGCGATCAGATCGAGGTGAATAGCCAACGCTACCCTAATCGGAGCGTAGCTATGAGCGTCGCCCAGTATGAGCTGGAGGTCGACAATACGACTTTCAAAACGTTTGCCTTCAACACCCATGTTCCGGCGTATCTAGATGCCGGACTGGCGGGTTTGCGCCTGGATGACCTAGCCAAAATAGGCGGCCAACCTAATATTGAGGAGTGGCTTGATGGTGAAACATGGAGTCAGGCCATCGGAAGTGGTGCGGAAGTATATGGTGAGAAAGGTTCAAAAGGGATTCTGCTAGAAGCAGCCGAAATTACTGGAGAAGTGCTTGTAGACACGGCAAATGATGCTGCCAATATGGGCCGGGATGTCGGCGATGCCGTGGAAAATGCTCTGCGGTCATTGGTACGACACCTCCGCTAGGTGAGATAAATTTATGCGATGGTTATGGCGAGGATTAATTTTAGCGGCGGTGGTAGCACTGATTGTGGGCTATGGCTTGGGAGATAATGAGATGTGGAGCAGAGTTCGCAATGATTTTATGAAGGATGACAAGCCTTATGGGGTGGGTGATTTTCGCGTTCATGGTGAAAGTGTCATCTCCATGAAACTGGCTAAGCCGGAGCTAACGTTTAAGCCCATGACTCAGGAGCAGCTTGATGATCCTAATTCCAAAGCAGAGTTTTCTGAAGAATGGATGAACGACGTTCACCAGAGAGCCAATCGTCGTACAGTGCGCATTCTCACTGGCCAGTTGAATAGTGGAGTTTCCACACGCTTCGAGGAGCCGGCCCAACAAGCTGATTGGTGGTTATCGCCAAACAGGAATACTATCTATCTGGCCACCGGCTGGACGGACCGGACCCAGGAGAGCCTTCCTGGACAGCGCTACCTTCCTCAGCTTACCCAACTGTTCAAGTCTACAGACCAAGGCCAAGAGTGGGAAAAACTCCGCTGGCCCGAAGACCAGGACATTACTTTCCTGCGTTTTCTCGACCCCCAGCGCGGCTATCTGGTTGGCTGGGGCCCAAAGGTCTGGCGCACGAGGGACGGTGGCGAACATTGGAATGAGTTGCAGGTACCCGGAGGAGCTCGTAATCCTGAAAATCCCCGTGAGCAGTTCGATCTTGTGGCGCTAGGGGAAGACAACGTGCTGCGCATGGCTTTCTATGACCACGCTACCGATACCAGCCAAGTCCATTCTTTGCCCTGGGGAGAGGATATCTCCCAACAGACCCTCACCATCCCCGGACATACCGTGATGGACATTGCGGCCAATACCGAAGGTATGGTGTTTGTGTTGACCACTCAGGGGGCACCCTACTTCTCTCTTACCACGGAGCAGCGAGAAGCACCTCGACCTAGCGTCGTGTGGAGCTGGAACGGTGATACCTTGGAGCGATTGCATGAATTTCCGCCCGAGCTAAAGGGCTATGCGCTGTACCTGACACCAGAAGAGGGCCTTCTTTTTGACGGTGTCAACGAATCTAGTCTGCAAGTTAGTAACGTTACTGCAGTGAGCTACGACGGGGGCGGGAGCTGGAAAATCGAAGATGAAGGCCGCAGCGCCGAAGGTGGTTATTACGACACGCAAACCGGGGAGCGCTGGCGCGTCTCGGGCTACTCTCTATATCGGCGGGAGATTCCCTAAATAAAACGGCGCTAATACGACGCCCTGGGCCGGATGAGCTTCCGTAGCCTGCAAGGCGGCCAAGCCTCCAAGGTCATCGCCTACAGCTACGACGCCGCCGGGCGCTTGATCGGCAGCCAGCACGGCGATCATGCCCACCGCTATAGCGTGGACGCCGCTGGGAATCGGTTAGAGCAGCAAGACACTCAGCAGGCGCTAACGGATAACCGCCTCTCTCAGCTCAACGGTACCCGCTACCGCTACGACGGCGCCGGTAACCTGATCGAACGCCAAGAGCCCAACGGCGAACGTTTAACCCTGAGCTATGACGGCGCCAATCGCCTAGTGCACCTGACCCACGCCAGCGAGCTAGGGGCTACCCGCGAAGCCACTTACCGCTACGACGGCCTAGGCCGCCGCATCAGCAAAACCGTACGCCACACCAACGGCACCACCGCCACTACCCACTACGGCTGGGACGGCGACCGCATCGTTCGGGAAGAAACGGACGACCAGCGCACCACCGTCGTCTACGAACCGGGCGGTTTTGTGCCCATGCTGCGCATTGATGACACTCAACAAGGCCGGGTGCTCAGCGCCTACATCACCGATGCCCTGGGTACGCCGATGCAACTGGTCACCCCCAACGGCCAATCCCGCTGGCTCGCCGAACCCGACGACTGGGCAGCCGTCAAAAACCAGCGTGCTATGCGCAACGTCACCCAACCCATCCGGTTCCAGGGCCAATGGCAAGACGAAGAGAGCGGGCTTTACTACAACCGCCACCGCTATTATGACCCGCAGCAGGGGCGGTATATCAGCCAGGATCCGATTGGGCTCAATGGTGGCACGAATTTGTATAGCTATGTGACGAATCCGACGGGGATGGTGGACCCGCTAGGGTTGAGTGGTGGGCCTTATGGGCTAGGCGGCGGCCCTTATTCACAGTCAAGTCTCATTTCCAGATCTGCGGAACAGGCCGAATCAGCAACTAAGAGCTGTAGCGTCAGTAGTAATCATTTGATTGGCTTTGGGCAGGGAGCTGCATCTGTTATAGGAGGAAATGTTAATTTCCTCAGAACTCTATCTAGAAATGTGGGGCTGCTAGGTAGAGAAGAGATGAGGCGAGTAACAATAGAGGGTAATACAATTGATGAGGCAGCTAGGCTCTATGCTTCGAATGACTTTGTGCGCGAAGAGGCAAATTCCAGAGTAAAGGATTACTGCGGCGAAGGATTCATGGCTGGAAGAGCTTTCATGGGAACACTTACCCGCTTGGGCCCTACCGCTTTATATGGTGATGTGTCCGAAGCGGTAGAGGATCTAATCAAAAAAAAATCCTCATGTGGAAAACGAAGAAGTTGTCTACCGAGCTCTTGAGGCAATGTTTCATGGGAATTAAAACACCTGTAAAAGCATTAATATCTTTTTGTTTTTTTTGCGCTTTCTTATGGGTTAGTTTACTGCTGTATAGAGAATACTTTGCCGTATGGATGTTAATATTATTTTTATATCCACAGGTTATGGGAGTACCAAAGGATGATGGATTTTGGAAAGTAATGATTTTCATCAATCTTTACTTTTCTGCACTGACTTCCATGGTGCTCGATTACTATATGTGACCATATTAATTCCGGATTCAACCAATAATCGCAACCTGGATATTGTCCCTTCACATTCGCAGAAGAAGAGCGCTAGCTGTCTCGTCATTGACCGTGATACTGGGGAAATAAGATGACGCTATGTCATAGGGGCGAAGGTATACCCTCTATTACAACGATAGTCGATGGTTATTTGTATTTTGGCCGTATTTCCGGTCATACGGCGTATTGGAGTAGCGCATTAGTCATGCGTATTGTATAGAGCTTCTGCACTGCAAATGATTATTAACCAATATAAAGATGACGATCAGCACTGTTGGCTGGTGCGCTACTCCTATAGCCCGGTGGGGGATTTGATTGCGGTGCGCCACCGCCACGGCGAGGTGGTGCGCGAGTTTGAGTGGCAAGCGCATATGCTCACAGCCCACCGGGTACCCGGCGGCATGGAAGCCCACTACACCTGGGATCGCCACGCGCCGGATGGCCCGGTGGTGGGCCAGCAGGAAGCCGGTGGGCTGTCGCGCTCTTATACCTATCATGTGGATCACACCCTGGTCACCGACAGTCTGGGCCGGGAGGAGCGCTATCACTTTGTGGGCAGTAGCACCGGCCTGCGCTTTAGTCTGACCGACCACGACACCGACAGTCTCAACCGCGACTGGCAGGCCATTGAAGTGAACCACATCGGCGAGCAACCCCAGGCGCTGGAAGAGGACGGTATCACCCAGGGGGATGCCAACGGGATGACCCGCTACCACAACCAGGTCATGCGGATCCACGGCGATGCCCACTGGCGGGCCACGCCCAACCCCAAACCCCGCGTCGATGGCCCACAGGTCGCCTTTGTGGTCGGCCCGGAAGGCGAAGAGATTCACTGCGACGAACACGGCCGGGTGAAAGTCCAGTTCCCCTGGGACTGCTACGCCGAACCCAACGACACCGCCAGTTGCTGGGTGCGCGTTGCTCAAGGCTGGGCGGGCGGTAAATGAAGGTCTCAGCGCTGTGGAGCAGGCGCTCGCGGCTGATGAATCATACACGCTAGGAGCCACTATGCGCCGATATCAGTGGGCAGCAGCAACATTGGTCATTTTGATAGCAGGATACGTGATAGGGAGTGGGGGCATGTGGGAGCGCATCAGTAACAACTTTATGAAGGAAGACACCCCTTACGGGCCGGGGGATTTTCGAATGAGTGGTGAGCAGATATTGTCAATGAAACTCACGAATCCTGAAACTACTTTCAAGCATAGAACAGATGAAGAAGTGAACGCGAATGTTAAGCTTGAGTACAGTGAGCACTGGATGGCCAGTCCCGCTGAGCGTGCCAACCGCCGCACAGTACGCATCCTTAGTGGCTCGCTTGAGGAAGGGGTTGAACGGCGCTTTGAAGAGCCTGCTCAGCAGGCCGACTGGTGGCTCTCCCCTGATTGGGATACCCTCTATCTCGCGACGGGATGGATGGACTATCACATGGATCCTGCTCCGGGCGAGCGCTACACGCCGCAGCTCACCCAACTCTTTAAATCTACCGACCAGGGCGAGTCCTGGGAGAAGTTACGCTGGCCCGAAGACCAAAATATTTCAACATTTCGGTTTCTCGATGCCCAGCGGGGCTACCTGATTGGCTGGGGCCCCCACATTTGGCGCACCGAGGATGGCGGTGAGCACTGGGAGGAAATCCCTGTGCCTGCGGAAGCACGTGATCCGGAAGATGAACGGCAGCGTTTCGATTTAGTCGCCCTCGGTCAGGATAACGTGCTGCGTATGGCGTTCTTCGATCAAGCCCGAGGCGAAAGCGTTATCTACTCACTGCCGTGGGGAGAAACCGAACCACGCTTTGAGGTCGCCATCGGCGATTACGGTGTAAATGATATTGCCGCGAATGAGCAAGGTGAGGTCTATATTCTCGCCCGCAAAGGACGCCCCATGTCGCTGATGCCCAAAGAGCAGTTGATACATCACCCTACATCTATCTGGCACTGGAATGGCGATCAATTGGCAGAACTGCACGAGTTCGACAGTGATCTGGTGGGCTATGCCCTCTATATCACGCCGGAAGAAGGTTTGTTATTTGATGGCGTGAACGAAGGCAGTCTGTTGGGCAATGATGTGACTGCGGTTAGCTACGATGGTGGTGCTGACTGGCGTATAGAGGATGAAGGTCGCAGCGCTCAGGGGGGCTACTACGACACCCGCACAGGCGAACGTTGGCGGGTGGCTGGTTATTCGCTCTACCGCCGCGAAATTCCTTAAATGAAAAAGCGCTATGGCTTCCTATTAGGGAGCGTGCTATTTGTCTACTGGGCCTTCATCCATGGCACGGAGTGGGAGCGTGTTAGTAACGACTTTATGAAAGAGGACACCCCTTACGGGCCAGGGGATTTTCGGATGCGTAATGAGCAAATTTTGTCAATGAAACTCACGAACCCTGAAACTACTTTCAAGCATAGAACAGATGAAGAAGTAAACGAGAATGTTAAGCTTGAGTACAGTGAGCGCTGGATGTACAGCCCCGCAGAAATAATCAACCGTCGTACGGTACGTATTCTCAGTGGCTCTCTAGAAAAAGGTGTTGAACGACGCTTTGAAGAACCTGCTCAGCAGGCAGATTGGTGGCTGTCTCCAGATTGGAATACCTTATATCTAGCGACAGGCTGGTCAGACCGTACTGCTAATAAGCCTGCAGGTGAGCGTTACCACCCTCAGGCGACCCAACTTTTTAAATCTACCGACCAGGGCGAGTCCTGGGAGAAGTTACGCTGGCCCGAAGATCAAAATATTTCGACATTTCGGTTTCTCGATGCCCAGCGGGGCTATCTGATTGGCTGGGGCCCCCACATTTGGCGCACCGAGGATGGCGGGGAGCACTGGGAGGAAATCCCTGTACCAGCGGAAGCGCGTGATCCGGAAAATGAACGGCAGCGTTTCGATTTAGTTGCCCTTGGCCAGGATAACGTGCTGCGTATGGCGTTCTTCGATCAAGCCCGAGGCGAAAGCGTTATCTACTCACTGCCGTGGGGAGAAACCGAACCACGCTTTGAGGTCGCCATCGGCGATTACGGTGTTAACGATATTGCCGCGAATGAGCAAGGAGAGGTCTATATTCTCGCCCGCAAAGGACGCCCCATGTCGCTGATGCCCAAGGAGCAGTTGATACATCACCCTACTTCGATCTGGCACTGGAATGGCGATCAACTCACTGAGCTGCACGAGTTCGATAGTGATCTGGTGGGCTATGCCCTCTATATCACGCCGGAAGAAGGTTTGTTGTTTGATGGTGTGAACGAAGGCAGTCTGTTGGGCAATGATGTGACTGCGGTTAGCTACGATGGCGGTGCTGACTGGCGTATAGAGGATGAAGGCCGTAGCGCTCAGGGAGGCTACTACGACACCCGCACGGGCGAGCGTTGGCGGGTGGCTGGTTATTCACTGTATCGGCGTGAGATTCCCTAAAGCGTGCAGCACTTTGGCAGCGGCCACCACGGCTTTCTGGCAAGCGTCATCAATGCTCTGAAGAAAAGCAGACTAAAACGGCCCCTACAATGAGGGGCCGTTTTGTACCGCTGACGCTAAGTTTTAGCTATTCTGCGCCGAATAAAGGGCACGAATCTTCAGCGTATGCTCCACCTGTTTCAATGCTTCCAGCGCCTGAGGGCCGTAGGCTTTATCCACATCAATGACCACATAGCCGACTTTCTCGTTGGTCTGCAGATACTGACCGGAGATGTTGATGCCATTTTCAGACAGAACCCGGTTGATCTGCGACAGCACGCCCGGCACGTTGTCGTGAATGTGCAGCAGGCGGTGCTTGTCCGGGTGCGCGGGCAGCGCCACTTCGGGGAAGTTGACCGAAGTGACCGTGGTGCCGTTATCGGAGTAAGTGATCAGTTTTTCTGACACTTCAATGCCGATATTTTCCTGGGCCTCCAGGGTTGAGCCCCCGATATGCGGCGTCAGGATGACGTTATCCAATCCGCGTAGCGGGCTTTCGAACTCTTCGTCATTGCCTTTTGGCTCTACCGGGAAGACATCAATCGCAGCGCCGTTGAGACTGCCTGCTTTGATGGACTCAGCCAACGGCTCAATTTCCACCACGCTACCTCGCGAGGCATTGATTAATATCGCCCCGGGCTTCATCGCGGCGATTTCTTTCGCGCCAATCATCCAGCGAGTAGAGGGCAGGTCAGGTACGTGCAGGCTGATCACATCCGAGCGCCCCAGTAGCTCTTCAAGGTTGGCCACCTGGTTGGCGTTGCCCATGCCCAGCTTGGCGATCACATCGTAATAAATGACGTTAAAGCCCAGCGACTCGGCCAGCACGGAAAGTTGCGCGCCGATGCTGCCATAGCCCACGATACCCAGCGTTTTGCCGCGCGCCTCGTGGGAATTTTTCGCCGATTTCAGCCAACCGCCCTGATGGGCGCGGGCGTTTTTCTCCGGAATACCGCGCAGCAGCATAATCGCTTCGGCAAGCACTAACTCGGCCACCGAGCGGGTATTTGAATAGGGCGCATTGAATACGGCAATGCCGCGCTTGAGGGCCGCATTGAGGTCGACCTGATTGGTACCGATGCAGAAACAGCCAACGCCCACCAGCTTTTCTGCCGCTTCAAATACGCGCTCGCTCAGTTGAGTACGCGAGCGGATACCGATGAAGTGAACATCGCTGATCTTCTCGATCAGCGATGCTTCATCAAGCGATGTAGGCAGATGCTCAATATTCTCGTAACCTGCGTTGTGAAAATTGTCCACCGCGCTTTGGTGGACGCCCTCGAGTAGCAGGATCTTGATCTTGCTCTTGTCCAGGGACGTTTTGGCCATGGCTGAATCAACCTCTATGGTCGGCGGCATGCGCCGTGTAACGGTTCGCGGAAGGCCAATATGGTAGCACATCCGCCTGCACTCACGCTGGGCTGGCGAGATGAAAAGTGTGCGTTGTCAAGATGAACGCGACACAAGTTGAACGTTGGGAAGCTCCATGAGGGCAGACGCCACCCCCTAGCCTCGGTGTATACTGTGGGCTTATTTTTGAAGACCGCATTTGTAAGCACATACGCTGCCCGGTTTTAGGGCGTCAGGAAAACGGTAGGCATTGCCCAATGAGCGACACCACACCCCCTGCACAAGATTTTGCCGCCACGGTTGAGCAGCTTGAAACGATCGTGGAACGCCTGGAGTCTGGCGAACTCTCATTGGAAGACGCGCTGACCGCCTTTGAGCAAGGTGTACGCCTGACCCGCGACGCCCAGCAACGCCTGGACAGTGCCGAGCTAAAAGTGCGCGCCCTTAGCGAGGATAGTGAAGGCCGCTTGGATGTAACCCCTTTTGCAGGCCCCGAGGTGCCCACGGAAGACCCTGACGACAGCAAGGAGACGCCCCCATGGTAGCGCCCCCCGGCGTTCGGCTGGCCCAACAGCATAACACCAGCAACACCCGCGTTGATGCCACCTTGAATGCGCTGTTTGATACGCGCCCGGCCACTGAGCCACGGCTAGAAGCCGCCATGCGCCATGGCTTGCTGGTGGGTGGCAAACGCCTGCGCCCGTTACTGGTGTATCTGGCTGGCCGAGCGCTGGGCGCCCATGACGACGATCTCGACGCACCCGCTGCCGCTATTGAGTTGATCCATGCCTATTCACTGATCCACGACGACTTGCCTGCCATGGACGACGACGACCTGCGCCGCGGCCAGCCCACGGTCCACAAAGCGTTTGATGAAGCCACTGCGATATTAGCAGGCGACGCGCTTCAGGCACTGGCGTTTGAAGTATTGGCACGCACGGCGCACCCACGGCTGGGCAGTTTAGTGACCACGCTTGCCAGCGCCTCTGGGCGCGACGGCATGGTCGCGGGTCAAGCGTTGGATTTAGCCGCCGTCGGCGATCATCCTAATGTTGAGGCCATGGAGCATATGCATGCCCACAAAACCGGCGCGCTGATCGTCGCCGCCGTGCGCCTGGGCGGCCTGATCGCTGTTGATGAGCACGATCCGCGTTTACAGGCGCTGATTCGCTACGCCCGCGCCATTGGACTAGCCTTCCAGATTCATGACGATATCCTCGACGTGACCGGTGACACCGTCACGCTCGGCAAGACATCGGGCGCTGATGCCGCCCGCGCCAAGCCCACTTACCCCAGCCTGCTGGGGTTAGTGGGTGCACAGTGCAAAGCTCATACTCTAATTGACGAGGCCATTGCCGCCCTCGCCCCGCTGGGTGAGCATGCCGCACCACTGGCCGATCTTGCCCACTACATGATCGAGCGCGACCACTAAACAATGTCCATGAAAACATGCCCATGAAGCTGTTCGACGAAATACCCCGCGAGCGCCCGGCGACGCCGCTGCTCGACACCTTTGATCACCCCGCTGCCCTGCGGGCCATGAACGCTAAGCAACTTGCCCAACTAGCGGATGAGCTGCGCGCCTACCTGCTTTACAGCGTGGGCGTTTCCGGCGGCCATTTTGGCGCAGGCCTGGGCGTGGTTGAGCTGAGCGTAGCGCTGCACCACGCGTTCGACACACCCGAAGACCGTTTAGTCTGGGACGTCGGCCACCAAGCGTACCCGCACAAAATTCTCACCGGGCGGCGGGACGCCATGCTGAGCATTCGCCAACATGGCGGCCTTGCGGCTTTTCCACGCCGCGCCGAGTCTGGCTACGACACCTTCGGCGTGGGCCACTCCAGCACCTCTATTTCAGCGGCGTTGGGCATGGCGCTGGCCGCCCAGGCACAGAAAGTGCCACGCCGCGTGTGCGCGATTATCGGTGACGGCGCACTCAGCGCGGGCATGGCGTTTGAAGCCCTCGCCCACGCGGGCCACGTGGATGCCAAACTGCTGGTCATCCTCAACGACAACGAAATGTCGATTTCCGAAAACGTTGGCGGCATGGCGACCTACTTGGCCCGTGTGCTCTCCAGCAAGCCCTATTTGAAGATGCGTGAAGAAGGCAAAAAGGTGCTTTCTCACCTGCCTGGCGCCCTGGAATTAGCGCGGCGCACTGAAGAGCATATGAAAGGCATGGTCAGCCCTGCCACGCTGTTTGAAGAGATGGGGTTTCACTATGTCGGCCCCATCGACGGTCATGATCTTGACGCGCTCACCGAGACGCTAGACAACCTGCGCGACCTGGACGGCCCGCAGTTTCTGCATATCAAAACCGTCAAGGGCAAGGGCTTTTTGCCTGCCGAAGCCGACCAGATTGGCTACCACGCCATCACCAAGCTGGAGAAACCCAGCGCGCCAGTGCATCAAAAACCCACTGCCGCACCCGTAGCCCCGAACCATACGGCCAAAACCGTGGCCAAGAAAAAATACTGCAACGTGTTCGGCGACTGGCTGTGCGATATGGCCGCTGCGGATGCTCGCCTGATGGGAATTACCCCGGCGATGCGCGAAGGCTCCGACCTGATTCGCTTCTCCAAGGAATATCCAGAACGCTATTTCGATGTCGCGATTGCCGAGCAGCACGCGGTGACGCTGGCGGCGGGCATGGCCTGCGAAGGGATGAAGCCCGTGGTGGCGATTTACTCCACCTTTCTACAGCGCGGCTACGACCAACTGATTCATGACGTGGCGGTGCAGGCGCTTGACGTCACCTTTGCTATCGATCGCGCGGGGCTAGTAGGCGAAGACGGCCCCACCCACCACGGCAGCATGGATCTTTCCTTTCTGCGTTGCGTACCGGGCATGGTGATTCTGGCCCCGGCCGACGAAGCCGAGTGCCGAGCAATGTTGAGCGCCGCTTACCACCACAAAGGCCCAGCGGCCGTGCGCTACCCCCGCGGAACCGGCCCCGGCGTGGCGATTCCCGAGCACCTGGACGCGCTACCGATTGGCCAAGCCGAGGTACGCCGTGAAGCTTCAGGCGACGGCGTTCGCATCGCGCTATTGGCGTTTGGCAGCGTTAACAGTGCCGCTGCTGCGGTCGCCGAGACGCTTGATGCCACCCACATCAATATGCGCTCCATCAAGCCGCTGGACCGTGATGCGGTGCTCCACGCCGCCGACGAGCACGAACTGCTGGTCACGCTGGAAGAAAACGTTATCGCCGGTGGGGCTGGCAGCGCCGTGAATGAACTGCTGCATGCCGAGGGCGTTCAAATCGAGGTGCTTAACCTCGGTCTACCCGATGAGTTTGTGGAACACGGCACGCCCGCCGAGCTGCTCCACGACTGCGGCCTGGATGCCGAGGGCATCGAACGTGCGATTCGCGCCCGGCTGCCGTAAGCTTTATTTTCCTCAACGCTAGAGACTGCCATGTTATTTCTGATTATTGTATTTGCGCTGATCGGCCTTGCTGCTGGCGGCCCCGTTGGCCTGCTAGTCGGCGGCGGCCTAGGCTGGTGGCTGAGTACGCGTATCAGTCGCCGCTTAGGCCTGGCGCGCACACGCATTCAAGAAGGCTTTTTGGAATCGATTTTTAAGGTAATGGGTTGCCTGTGCCAAGCCGACGGCAAAGTCACCGACGGCGAACTTGGCGTTGCCGAGAAACTCTTCGACGAAATGCACCTGCAGGGCGAGCATCGCGCCAAGGCACGCGCCGCCTTTGAGCGTGGCCGCGCCGACGACTTCGACCTAAACGCTGAGCTTGCCAGCGTGAACCACCTCACCCGGCACCAGCCCGTCATGCGCCAGGTATTTCTGCAGGTGCAGCTTTCGGCAATTGCCGCAGACGGCGTGTTGCACCCTGCCGAGCACGAAATGATTCTGCGCGTCGCCCGCGGCGTGGGCTGTAGCGAGGCCGAGGTCCAACAAATCGAAGCCATGCTGCACGGTGCTGCCGCTAACTCCCAGGGCGCCAGTGAAGAAGCGCTTAAAGACGCTTACCGGGTACTGGGCGTGTCGGAAGACGCCAGTGATGCCGAGATCAAGAAAGCCTATCGCCGTCTGATGAGCCAAAATCACCCGGATAAGCTGGCCGGTAAAGGGCTACCTGAAAGCATGCGCGAAGTGGCCCAGGCGCGCACTAGCGAGATCAGTAACGCTTATGAACGTATCCAAAAAGCGCGTGAATAATCCTAAGTGACAGCTAGCCGAGCAACCGCTAAATTGAAGGCACCTTAATTTACCGGAGCGCCCGCTATCATGATTACGCTGTACAGTTTTCCCCAGTCACGCTCGCTGCGAGCCACCTGGACGCTTGAAGAACTGGGCCTGGAGTACCGCTGCCAGCACGTGGCGCTGGATAAAGGCGAAGGCCAAACGCCAGAGCACTTAGCGCGCCACCCAGATGGCAAGGTGCCGGTATTGGAAGATGGTGACGTTAAGCTGTTTGAGTCAGCACCGATTTGCCGCTATTTGGCCGATCAATATGACGATGGCCATTTAATGCCTCATGAGGCCATTAAGCGGGCGCAGGTAGAGCAATGGCTGAGCTTTATCGTCACCGAACTGGAACAGCCCTTGTGGAACCAGGCCAAACATCAGTTTGCCTTGCCTCAGGATAAACGCATCCCGGCCATTTTACCCACCTGCGCTTGGGAATTTCAGCGTGCGCTGCAAGCGCTGGAGCGCCGCTATCAGGGCCAGGAAACGCTAGTGGGCAATACCTTTACGCTGGCGGATCTGTTTCTGACCCACACATTAAGCTGGGCTTCCAGCATGAAACATCGCCTACCCGAGCCGTTTATCGCCTACCGCGAACGCCATGCCCAGCGTCCCGCGATGGCACGCGCCATTGCGCGTGAAAAAGCGGCGGCTGAGCGTTAGTGAGCGCGACGACCCTGCATTACAGCATCGCTTCTCCCATTGGTGTGATTGCCGATACCCACGGGCTACTGCGCGATGAGGCGCTTGTGTTGCTGCAGGGGAGCGGGCTAATCCTACATCTTGGGGATGTGGGCAACAAAGAAGCTGATAGCGCTATTTTACAGCGTCTGGAAAAACTGGCGCCGGTTCACTGCGTGCGGGGTAATATCGATACGGCGTCGTGGTCGACGAGGCTGCCGGTCCATCAAGACATTATTGTTAATGACCGGCACCTGCATCTTGTTCATCGATTGGAGGATTTTGACCCGGCGACGCCTTGCGACGCTGTACTGCACGGACACTCCCACAAACCCCGCAACGAATGGAAGGCCGGAAAACTGCTCTTCAACCCTGGCGCTGCCGGAAAGCGCCGTTTCAAGCTCCCTATTACCTTAGGCAAGCTATGGGTAGACCATCGTGAGCTGCGTGGCGCGATCATGCATTTATCGCTATGACGCTACGCATCATCGCGCGTCATCGCCCTGAAAAAGAGGCAGCTAAGCGCTTAGGTGACTGCGGGGTGGGGCAGCACGGCATTATAAACGGCAAAGTAATGGCAAACGCTTCCGCCGATAACAAACAGATGCCAAATGGCGTGATTATAGGGGATGGCACGCACGGCGTAGAAGATAACCCCCAGTGTGTAGGTGATGCCTCCAGCGGCCAACAGCGTTATGCCGGTCGACGATAAATTAGCCGACAAATCCCCTGACGCCAGTACAATCATCCAGCCCATGAGCAGATAAATCGCCACGCGTAATACCGCAAAGCGCTGGGGCCAGCGCAGTTTGCAAGCAATACCCACCAGCGCCAGTGACCATACGGCGGCAAATAGGGCCCAGCCTATAGGGCCACGCATATTGACGAGCAGAAACGGTGTGTAAGTCCCGGCAATGAGCAGATAAATGGCGCAGTGGTCAAGAGATTGAAAACGCTGCTTCCATCGCCGATGAGAAATGGTGTGGTAGAGGGCCGAGGCGGTATACAGCAGTACCAACGTGGTGCCATATAAGCTCAAACTGGTGATCTTCCACGGATCGATCTGGACTGCGAAGCTCGCCGCTATCAGCAGCACGGCCATCCCCACCAAGCTAAGCACAGCGCCGATGCCGTGGGTGATGCTATGCAGACGCTCCTCTAAATGACTGAATTCACAGAGCGACTCATGTGTCTCATGCATTGGGTCGGTCATAGGACACTCCAAACGTCCAACACCAGCTCAAGATCGTCCTTCGCTATCATTCCTTGCGCTCAATATCCACGTCGCTGGCCTGGGTGAAGTCATCCAGCAGCATCATGTGGCCAAGCTTGCCTGCTTTGGTGGAGAGATACTGTTCGTTATGGGGGTTAAGACCGGTGGTAATGGGCAGGCGTTCAACCACACTCACCCCGTCACGGGTCAGGGCATCGACTTTGCGCGGATTGTTGGTCATCAGCTTGAGCGCACTGACACCCAGATGGTCGAGCATCGGCACGCATAGGTCGTAGCGGCGCATATCGGCACCAAAGCCCAGCTGTTCGTTGGCCTCGACGGTGTCAGCCCCGTGGTCTTGCAGGTGATAGGCGCGAATCTTGTTCAATAAACCAATGCCGCGCCCTTCTTGGCGCAGATACAGCAAGACGCCACGCCCTTCTTCCGCAATTCGCTTCAGCGCTTCTTGTAGCTGGTAGCCGCAGTCGCAGCGCATTGAGAACAGCGCGTCGCCAGTCAAACACTCCGAATGCACACGCCCCAACACAGGTTCTTCTCCGGTCACATCACCCAACGTTAAGGCGATATGATCTTTCCCCGTGGCTTCATCTTCGAAACCATGCATGGTGAATGTCGCCCAGGGCGTGGGCAGCCGCGAAGCGGCAATGAAGCGAATGGTCACAGGTTACCTCGCTAATTAACCAAACCGGTTACCCCTACCAGTGTTGGCAAAATGAGCTGATAGTTTAACAGGAAGCGGCGGTCTGCTCACGGCTAGGTTGGCCGCAAAGCATTGAGAAAATCGGCGCGGTGCGACAATTTTTGCCACGCGTCGCGCCGCCAGGCGGTCTATCTTCCAGTACAATAGCTCCTCTACAATGCGGGCAAATTTCTCAAGAGCAAGTGTTTATGACCCCCACACCTTTGCAAAACGACCGTTTTCTTCGTGCGCTGGCTCGCCAGCCCGTTGACCGCACTCCGGTGTGGATGATGCGCCAAGCAGGCCGCTACCTGCCGGAATACCGTGCCAAACGCGCCGATGCTGGCAGTTTTATGGATCTGTGTCGCAACCATGATCTGGCGTGCGAGGTCACGCTGCAGCCTCTTGAGCGCTATCCTCTGGATGCCGCTATTTTATTTTCGGATATTCTGACGATCCCCGATGCCATGGGCCTGGGGCTTTATTTCGAAACTGGCGAAGGCCCCAAATTCAGAAAAACCGTGCGTACCCTAGAAGAGGTGGCCGCGCTGAGCGTCCCCGACGCCGAGCGCGACCTAGATTACGTCATGCGCGCGGTCTCGACCATTCGCCGTGAACTGAACGGTCGCATGCCGTTAATTGGTTTTTCCGGCAGCCCCTGGACACTCGCCACCTACATGGTCGAGGGCGGTTCGAGTAAAGATTTCCGCCACCTGAAAACCATGCTCTATGACACGCCGGACACCATGCACCAGCTGCTGGATACGCTGGCCCAGGCGGTAACCGACTACCTCAACGCGCAGATTCGTGCGGGCGCCCAGGCGGTACAGATTTTTGATACCTGGGGCGGCGCGCTGTCTACCCCGGCTTACCTTGAGTTCTCGCTGCGCTATATGGAGCAAATTGTTTCTGGCTTGATTCGCGAGCACGACGGACGCCAGGTACCGGTCATTCTCTTCACCAAAAACGGCGGCCAATGGCTTGAACACATCGCCTGCGCCGGTGCCGATGCCTTGGGTATCGATTGGTCCACCGAGCTTTCCGATGCCCGGGCTCGCGTTGGCCATAAAGTTGCCCTGCAGGGCAATCTGGACCCCAATGTGCTGTTCGCCCGGCCTTCCGCTATACGCGCCGAAGTGGCCCGCGTGCTGGAAAGCTATGGCCACGGCCCCGGTCATATTTTTAACCTGGGCCACGGTATCAGCCAGTTCACAAATCCTGACCACGTCACCGCCTTTATGGAGGCGCTGCACGATCTTAGCCCCCAATATCATCAGGGCATTGCCACTCAACCGAACGACACGTGCCCAGGAGCCCCGTCATGATCGAACGTCCCGACACCTCGTGGTTTACCGAGGTATTCGATAGCCACGGCAGCGCTTTCTCGCTGAAGATTTCTGAAAAGCTGCACGATGTGCAAAGCCCTTACCAGCACCTGGAAGTCTACGCCACCGAGACCTACGGCAACCTGTTGGTGCTGGACGGCTGCGTGATGCTGACCGATCGCGACAACTTTCTCTATCACGAGATGATTGCTCACCCAGCGCTATTTACTCATCAGAATCCCAAGCGGGTGGTGATTATTGGCGGCGGCGACTGCGGCACGCTGAAAGAAGTGCTGCGTCACCCAGGCGTTGAGCATGTCACCCAAATTGATATCGACGAAGAGGTCACCAAAGCCTCAGAGCGATTTTTCCCCGCACTGGTGGCGTCCAATAACGACCCCCGTGCCGAGTTGCTATTCGATGATGGCGTCAAGTGGGTGGACGATGCACCCGATGAGAGCATCGATGTGCTGATCATCGACTCGACTGACCCCGTGGGGCCCGCCGAAGGGCTGTTTAAAACCGACTTCCTGAAGCGCTGCCACCGCATCCTCAAAAATGGCGGCGTCATGGTACAGCAAAGCGAATCGCCGCTTTACCACAGCGGCTCAATTATTCGCGAACTACGCCACGATATGCGCGAAGCGGGTTTTGAGAGCGTGGCGACGCTACCCTTCCCACAGCCGGTTTATCCGTCGGGTTGGTGGAGTGTGACGCTGGCGGGCAAAGCCACCAACGTTGAAAACTTCCGCGAACAAGAAGCGGCCCACCACGACATGCCGCTTGAATACTATACGGTGGAGGCCCACCGCGGGGCGCTTTCCTTACCGCCTTTCATGCGCAAGTCTTTCGCAGCTGAATAACCCCGGCAAACACCCGTTTTAGACTATCGTTCTCTTTGCCTGCGCCACAACGGTGCAGGCAAAGTAGATAGTCGTAATTTTTGCACCTAGACGTTCGTCTCGAATTCGTTGATTAGCGTTGAAAAGCGCTGAATTACCGCTAGTACCCCTGTTGGCATCTTCCTTGCTAGGTTAAATACATGCTACGGCATGGATAACGATTTCAAATAATTCGAGGGAACCTACATGTTGAAGAAAAAACACCTGGCGCTATTGGCATCGGCTGGCTCGCTGACACTGGCTGGCATGGCGACGGCTCAAGCCGATACGCTGGAAGATACCATCGAACGTGGTGAAGTGCAGTGTGGCGTCAGCGATGGCCTACCCGGCTTTTCTGCACCTGACGACGATGGTAACTGGGAAGGCATTGACGTTGATGTTTGCCGTGCAGTAGCCGCTGCCGTTCTGGGTGACTCGGAAGCGGTCAACTACATTTCATTGAATGCAGTTGAGCGCTTCACAGCACTGCAGTCCGGCGAAGTAGATGTGCTGTCGCGTAACACCACCTGGACCACTACCCGTGATACAACGCTGGGTCTCAACTTCACCGGCGTTACCTTCTATGACGGCCAAGGCTTCATGGTGTCCAAAGACCTGGACGTTTCCAGCGTTGACGAGCTCGACGGCGCGTCAATCTGTATCCAGTCGGGTACCACTACCGAATTGAACCTGGCCGACTACTTTAGCGCCAACGATATGGAATTCGACCCAATCGTTTTTGATACCTCTGAGCAAACCGTTGGCGGTTACGAAGCCGGCCGTTGTGACGTATTGACATCTGACACCTCTCAGCTTGCTGCTCTGCGTATTCAACTTGACGACCCTGAGGGTTCAGAGATTCTCTCCGACGTCATTTCCAAAGAGCCGCTCGGACCTGTGGTTCGCCAAGGCGATGACAAGTGGTTCAACATCGTCAAATGGTCGCTATTCGCCATGATGAACGCTGAAGAGTACGGCGTGGACAGCGAAAACGTTGACGACATGCTGGAATCTGAAGACCCCAACATCGCCCGACTGCTAGGTGAAGATGGCAACTACGGCGAAGAAATGGACCTAGACGCCGACTGGGCTTACCAAATCATCAGCCAAGTGGGTAACTACGGCGAAAGCTTTGATCGCAACGTGGGCAAGGACTCACCGCTGGAAATTGAGCGCGGTATTAACGAGCTCTGGACCGAAGGCGGCATTCAGTACGCACCGCCGATTCGCTAAGCGTCTCGCTTGACCCCGGCCCGCCATTCCTTGTTTCAAAGGTATAGGCGGGCCTTCTGATTGACCTTCCGTATCGCGGAGACGCCACCCATGTCGGTAAGACCTAATGCTCGCCCGGCAGGCCAAAAGCCGCCGTTTTGGCGAGACCGCGCAAAGCGCGCGCTTATTTTTCAACTCTTGGTCGTCGCAGCCGTTGCGGCTTTCCTGTTATTTATTATCGGTAATGTTCAGGAAAACCTATCCGAACGCGGTATCAGGACCGGGTTCGGTTTTCTTGAGCGAACCGCAGGGTTTGGTATTGGCCAAACCTTAATCGAATACTCCAAAGACAGCACCTACGGCCGAACCTTTGTCATTGGCCTGCTCAATACGCTGATGGTGGGTGGGTTGGGGGTATTGGCCGCTACCATTGTCGGCTTTATTGTCGGCATTGCGCGCCTTTCGCCCAACTGGCTGCTGGCGCGCCTGGCCAACGCCTATATCGAGACGTTCCGCAATATCCCGCTGCTGTTGCAGATTTTCTTCTGGTACTTCGCCGTTCTGCGCGCCCTACCCAACGCCCGCGAGAGCCTGACCTTTGGTGAAGCCTTCTTTCTCAACGTGCGCGGCCTATACATCCCCGAACCGCTATTTGAGTCGGGGTTTGGGCTGATACCGGCCGCCTTTGTGGTGGCCATCGTCGCCAGTATCGCGCTGGTGGTTTGGAATAAGCGGCGGCACGAAGCAACAGGACAACGTTTACCTGTGGGCTGGATTGTTCCGGCACTAATTTTCGGTTTTCCGCTGCTGGTATTGTTGGTCACCGGCGTCCCGGTTACCTGGGAACTGCCTGAAATGACGGGGTTTAATTTCCGCGGCGGCATCACGGTAATTCCTGAGTTCCTCGCCCTTTGGCTGGCCCTGACCATTTATACCGCCTCGTTTATCGCCGAGATAGTGCGCTCCGGTATTCAGGCGATTCCCCATGGCCAGACGGAAGCTGCCCAGGCGCTCAGCCTGCCGCGTAAGCTGGTGCTGCGCCTGATAGTAATTCCCCAGGCCATGCGAGTGATTATTCCACCACTCACCAGCCAGTACCTCAACCTGATCAAGAACTCATCGCTGGCCACCGCCATCGGTTATCCCGATCTCGTCTCGGTATTTGCCGGCACCACGCTGAATCAGACCGGCCAGGCGATCGAGGTCATTGCCATGACCATGGCGGTTTATCTGATCATCAGCTTGCTGGTGTCCATGTTCATGAACTGGTTCAACGCTCGCGTTGCGCTAGTCGAACGCTAGGCCGGAGGCAACCTTATGATTCATAACAAAGATATGATACCCGAGCAGCCGGCGCCGAAAGGCACGATTGGGCCCATTGCTTGGCTTCGCGGCAATCTGTTCAATGGCCCAATCAACAGTCTCTTCACCCTGCTGGGCCTGTTTGTGCTCTACCTGCTGGTCGTACCGACTGTCCAATGGGCGTTTATCGATGCCGATTGGGTCGGCAGCAGCCGTGAAGACTGCTCACGGGTTGGCGCCTGCTGGGTGTTCATTAACGCCCGCTTCCACCAGTTCATATATGGGCTCTACCCAAGCGATGAATATTGGCGCGCCAATATCATCTTTGCCATGTTCTTTACACTGATTGCCTGGATGGCCATTCCCCGTCTGCCGTTTAAGCGCTGGGTAGCGGTCTTTGCCCTGGTAGCCTTTCCGGTCGTGGCTTTCGTGTTGTTGTACGGCGGCTATTTCGATCTCCCCCGCGTGTCCACCAACCGCTGGGGGGGCTTGATGCTGACCCTGCTGCTGGCCAGCATCGGGATGATCGGCGCGTTACCCATCGGTATCGTGCTCGCCCTGGGACGGCGTTCGTCCATGCCTATCGTGAAAAGCTTCTGTGTCATTTTCATCGAATTTTGGCGGGGCGTTCCGCTCATCACTATCCTGTTTATGGCCTCGGTCATGCTGCCGTTATTCTTGCCCTCGGGCATGGGCGTCGACCGCTTAGTACGTGCGCTGATCGGTTTGACGCTCTTCCAGAGCGCCTACATGGCCGAGGTGATCCGCGGCGGCTTGCAGGCCATTCCCAAAGGGCAGGAAGAGGCGGCGGCCGCGCTGGGCATGACCTACTGGAAACGCATGGGACTGATCATCATGCCCCAGGCGCTGAAGATGATGATTCCCGGCATCGTCAACACCTTCATTTCGCTGTTTAAAGACACCACGCTGGTGATGATCATTGGGCTGTTTGATTTATTGGGGATTGTGCAAGCGGCACTCTCCGACTCGCGTTGGTTGGGTTTTTCCCTGGAAGGCTATGTGTTTGCCGCGTTTATGTTCTGGATTTTCTGTTTCAGCATGTCGCGCTACAGCCAGTATCTGGAACGCAAGCTAAACACCGGTCATAAGCAATAGGCTTAGCCACAACGCTTAATGCCGCTTTTTTTTGATTTTGAGTAGGATATCAACATGACACAAGCAGCCACCAACGCTTCAGACCTGATGGTCGAGATGCATAACGTCAATAAATGGTTCGGCGACTTCCACGTGCTGCGTGACATTTACCTGGAGGTCAAGCGCGGCGAGCGTATCGTGGTGTGTGGCCCCTCAGGCTCGGGTAAATCAACACTGATTCGCTGTATCAACCACCTTGAAGAGCACCAAAAAGGCGAGATCACCGTGGGCGGTGTACCGCTGACCCAGGATGTTAAACGTATTGAGCAGATTCGCCGCAGCGTCGGGATGGTGTTTCAGCACTTCAACCTGTTCCCCCATCTGTCGGTGCTGGAAAACTGCTGTGTTGCGCCGATGTGGGTGCAAAAAAAGCCCCGCAAAGAAGCCGAAGAGCAGGCCATGCGGTATCTGGAGCGGGTACGCATTGCCGAGCAAGCCAAAAAATACCCTGGCCAGCTATCCGGCGGTCAACAGCAGCGGGTCGCGATTGCCCGCTCGCTGTGCATGCACCCCGACGTGATGCTGTTTGACGAGCCGACTTCCGCCCTCGACCCCGAAATGATCAAAGAAGTACTGGATGTCATGGTGGAGCTGGCCGAGGAAGGCATGACCATGCTCTGCGTCACTCACGAAATGGGCTTCGCTAAAACCGTGGCCGACCGGGTGATTTTCATGGACCAAGGGCAAATCATTGAAGAAAACGCACCTGAGCCGTTCTTCAATAACCCGCAGTCTGAGCGCACCCAGCTGTTCTTAAGCCAGATCCTCGGGCATTAATCCACAGCCCCAGCACCAAAACAGCTGTGGATAAACACAATATCATGGGCCTCACTTGAGGCCCGTGGTGCTTATAAGGCTTTTAAACAAGCGGCTAAAACAATCTACAAAGGATAGCGACACCATGGAAAAGCTATTTATCGACCGTGCGCCCCAGCCTATCGCGCCATTTTCCCACGCCTGCCGAGTGGGTGATTTGGTGTTCATTACCGGGCAAATGCCGACGGTGCCGGAAACCAACGAAATGCTGCTCGGCACCTTCACCGAACAGACCCACCGCGTGATGCAGAATCTGGCGATTGTGCTGGAGGAAGTAGGCAGCAGCTTCGAATACGTGGTGCAGTCCCGCGTGTTTATTACCAACATGGGCCATTTTGACGAGGTCAATAAGGTCTATGCCAGCTACTTCCCCCAACCGTTACCAACACGCACCTGTATTGGCGTCACGGGTCTTGCCGGTGGTGCCGACGTGGAGGTCGATATGATTGCCTGGATTCCACCGTCTGAAGGCAGCGCCTAACGCCCTATCAGCGTCATACTGGCGGGTAGCAAGGCGGTCTGTTCACGGTGTTGGCTCAACGACTTTCCGGCTAGCGCCGTAAGCAGGATTTGCAGCGGATCACCGTGACTGACTAACACGATGGTTTCTCCGCTAACCTGCTGCTCCCAATCTGCTATCACCGCTTGCATACGCGTCGCTACCGCGCTTACCGCTTCTACCTGATGGCGTTGATGCTCAGCGTCTTGGGCGTCCAATGCCCATACGCTGGGATAGTGATCGTCACTCTGCCCCTCTAGCTTGCCAAAATAACGCTCTCGTAAGCGCGTATCGACGCTTGGTACTAACTCAAACGCCGCCGCAATCCGTGCCGCTGTTTGCGCCGTACGCAAAAAATCCGAATGCACCACGCGATTTGGTATTGGCCACTGCCAATCGGCCACCAACTGGGCAAGTTGTTGCTCGCCAAGGTCGGAAAGGCCGAAGTCCTCCACGCCACGCGCCGGCGAGCTGACGATCACGCCCCGCTGATTCGCTTGGCTATGGCCGTGGCGCATTAATAGATAGCAATTGCGCCAATGCTGGGGCGCAACGAGCGACAATATGGGCATGGCAAAACTCCGAGAAAGCCGACCACCACCATAGGCAAGGCCCTAAGGCCTGTCTAGAAGCGTGCTCGAAGTTTGACCTAGCGCTTAACGCTTGCCATGGTTAAGTGACCACTAACGACAAGGAGGACGCGTCACGATGACCACTTATATTGTTGTCGCTGATGCCGCTCGCGCGCGCATTTTTACCCGCGAAGCGTTAACACTCACCGAGCAGGAAAGCTTGGTACATGCCGAAGGGCGCCTGCACGAGGGCGATTTGGTCACCGACCGCCCCGGCGCCGACGTTCACGAATCAAGTTCGACCAGCGCACGCAGTTCCGGCGAGGAGGGGGCCGCCTCAAAGCATGAAAACGAACTGTTCGCCAAACAGGTCGCCAACCACCTTTATAATGCTCGAGTAGATAACAGCTTAGAGAAGCTCATTATGGTCGCTCCACCCAAATTTTTAGGCCTACTGCGCGACAAACTCGATGGCCCCACGCAAAAGCTTGTGATTCATACCCTTTCCAAGGACCTGAGCAAAGCGTCGCTAACAGATATTCAAACTGCCGTGAGCGACCTGCGCTAACCCGGCGACGACATCCACCTCTAACTTACTTAAAGAAACGATCGCTCTCGCCGATAGCTAATGCAACCCAATGACAGGGCCACCCCCACGCCCTGAAATGCATCCAGTCCCGAGAGCGATCAATGTTTTCATCTCTGCGCGCCAAACTATTACTCGCCACGTTAGCGGCGATTACCCTTGCTCTGGTAGTCAATGGTATTGCCAGTTACATCACCGTCAAGCACCACAACTCCGAACAGGTGACCCGCAACCTAAACGCAGTGGTCAATGGTAATACCCAGGCAATTGACGAGTGGTTTAACGCCCGCTACAGCATGCTCGCCAGTATGGAAGAGGCGGTCGAAAGCGATGCTCCTTTAGCAGCGCTGCGCCAATTGGAAGACGCTGGCAACTTCATTTCGGCTTACATGGCTGTCCCCGAGACCTCTGACGCTGTTTTTTCGGATGGCTGGGAGCCACCGAGTGATTACGACCCGCGCCAACGTCCCTGGTACCAGGAAGCTGTCGATGCAGAGGACACGATCATTACCGCCCCCTATGTGGACGCGCAAAGTGGCGGATTAATTGTGACCTTTGCTCGCCCTTACTACCAAAACGGCGAACTGGCTGCCGTGGTGGGCGCTGATATCAGCATTGAAGACGTTATCGACATTGTCGCAAGCATCGCCCCTACACCTTCGAGTTTTGGCTTTTTAACCACCGGCGACGGCACCTTGGTCGCTCACCCTAACGCCGAGCTGACCCTGGAACCCTCTACCGCGCTCAGCGAGCAGTTGGATGCCGCCTATTTGCAGCGCCTCACCGCTAGTGATGCCCCCTTGTCCCTAGCCCTGGATGACCGTGAGACCTTGCTGCAGGGCAGCGCGGTGGGCGGCGATAGCGATTGGCAACTGGTTGTGGCGATGGATGAACACGAGGCCACCGCCGGGCTACGCGGGATTGCCAGCACGTCGATCATTACGCTCCTGATTGTCGCCGCCGTCACCGCAATTCTGATAAGTATTTTACTCAAATGGCTGCTTCGGCGGCTTCTCTCTGCCCGCGATGCCATGAACAATATCGCCTCCGGCGAAGGCGATTTGACCCAGCGCTTACCGGAAGAGGGTAACGACGAAATCACCCAGATTGCCGCCGCCTTTAACCGTTTTGTGGCCACCATGGACTCGGTACTGCTGGATGTGCGCGCCAGCAGTGAAGCGGTACACAACGCCGCCACGGAAATTGCCACCGGCGGCCAGGACTTATCCCGGCGTACCGAAAACACCGCCTCCAGCCTGCAACAAACCTCCGCGTCTATGGAGGAGATTACCAGCACGGTCGAGCACACCTCATCGTCCGCCCAGGAAGCCAACCAGCTCGCCAAGGCCGCCTCGGACGTTGCCGGTCGCGGCGGCGAGGTTGTCTCCCAGGTCACCTCGACCATGGACGATATTGCCGAGTCGTCAGGCAAGATCGGCGAGATCGTCACTCTGATGGACAGCATCGCCTTCCAGACCAACCTGCTAGCGCTCAATGCCTCGGTGGAAGCCGCCCGCGCCGGCGAGCAGGGCCGTGGCTTTGCCGTGGTGGCCGAAGAAGTCCGTAAGCTGGCCCAACGCAGTACCGATGCGGCCAACGACATCAAGCACCTGATCGAGGATTCCCAAGGCAAGGTCACCAACGGCACCACACTGGTGCAAAGCGCCGGCGAAACCATGGCAGACATCGTCAACCACATCACCCGCGTGACCGATGTGCTGGGCGAGATTTCCTCCGCTGCCGGCGAGCAGAGCGACGGTATCGGCCAGGTAAACATTGCGGTTGCCGACCTTGACCGCATGACCCAGGAAAACGCGGCCATGGTGGAAGAATCGACCACCGCCGCTGAACAGCTCAAGGATCAGGCCGACCATCTTGCTGAGACCATCAGCCGATTCAAACTGTCGAGTGGTTCAGGTGCTCAAGGTGGCCGTCTTCTAACCTCCGTTTCACAGCCGTAGCATGCGGCTCACGCGCATAGAGAGAACTAACAACAATGACATTTAAGTCTGTCCGCACTCTCATCGCCACCCTCGTCGGTGGCTGTATCCTGCTGGTCGTGGCGGCGTTGGTCATCTACTCGGTGATTGCCAACGCCCGCTCCCAGGCCCTGGTTGAAAATCAGACGAAAGCGCTGCTCGAACAAAACATAGAGGCACGCCTGGCGGCAACCGCGTCGGCCCAAACCGAGGAAATCAAGGGCGAGCTCGAGCACGCCCTCACGCTTGCCCAAAGCCTGGCGAACACCAATGCCATGCTGGGCCAGGAAGACGGCGAGGGTCAGCCGTTGATGACCATGAGCCGTCGCGAGCTGTCGCGGCTTGTGCGTCAGACCGTGGTGGATAATCCCGACCTGCTCGACGCCTTCATCGGCTGGGAGCCCAACGCCTTTGGTAACGATGCCCGTTATACCGACCGCGAAGATCAAGGTTATGGCCCCGATGGTCGCTTTATGCCGTGGTGGTATCGCACCGAAAGCGGCGATATCGAGGTCTTGGCGCTGGGCAGCGACATGGAAAATCAGGAGCGCGATGCCGATGGCATTCGGCGCGGGGAATACTATCTGTGCCCCAAGGAAACGAAGCGTACCTGTGTGGTCGACCCTCACCTCTACGACTACAACGGCGAGACCTTACTGGTCACGTCGTTCAATGCGCCCATCCTGGTCGACGGTGAATTCCGCGGCAGCGCCGGTGTCGACCTGTCGGTCGAGTTCATTCAGGGGCTGCTGGAAGAAGCCAATCAGTCGCTCTACGACGGCGCGGGTGAAATCGCCTTGATCGCCTCTCACGGAGCTTTGGCCGCCCATACCAGCGCGCCTGACCTGCTCGGCAAGCTCGCTGAAAACGAGCTGGATGAAGACCTTCAGGCCGGCATCGCCCAGGCGCAGCAAGGGGAGAAGGTGCGCAGGCTAAGCACGGACCAGGGCATGACCGAACTCTATTGGCCCTTCTCGGTGGATGACAGCGGTAACCCCTGGGTGCTGATGATCCGACTGCCTGAAAGCGCCGTCCTTGCCGGTCTCAATGACCTGGAGACACAGCTGGAAGACCAGCGCGAGGCCTCGACACTCGGCATGATTGGCATGGGGTTGATCATCGCCTTTCTGGGCCTGGTGGCCAGCTGGCTGCTGGGGAGCAGCATCTCTCGTCCACTGAAGCGCCTTGCCAGCCGTATGCAGGCGATCGCCTCGGGCAACGGCGACCTAACCCAACGCCTGCCGGTGCAAGGCCGCGACGAAAGCGCGGCGGTGGCCGAGCAGTTCAATGCCTTTGCCGATAAAATCCAGACCATTTTATTGGATGTCCGGCGCAGCAGCGAATCGGTCAATCACGCCGCCAATGAAATCACCCAAGGCGGCCGTGACCTTTCCCGGCGTACCGAACAAGCGGCCGCCAGTTTGCAGCAGACATCCTCGGCGATGGAGGAAATCAGTAGCACCGTCGCGCACACCACCAGTGCTTCGCAGGAAGCCAGCGGCCTTTCCAAAACCGCCTCACAGCTGGCAGGACGCACCGACGAGGCCTTCGGACAGGTGGTGACCACGATGGATGCTATCCGCACCACATCGTCGGAAATTCAGGACATCGTCAGCGTCATCGATGGGATTGCCTTTCAAACCAACCTGCTGGCGCTGAACGCCTCGGTGGAAGCGGCCCGGGCGGGCGAACAGGGTCGCGGCTTCGCCGTGGTGGCCAATGAAGTCCGCCAGCTGGCGTCACGTGCCAGCGACGCGGCCAAAGATATCCGTCAGCGAATTGATGCCTCAACCGAGAAGGTCGAAAGCGGCACCCAAATGGTGCGCGACGCCGAGGCGGCCATGCACGAGCTCGCCGAAAGCGTCTCTAGGGTCACTCAGATGCTGGGTGATATCAGCACCGCGGCCGGCGAGCAAAATGATGGCATCAGCCAGGTCAGCATTGCGGTCACCGACCTGGATCAAATGACCCAGCAGAACGCGGCGCTGGTAGAGGAGTCGACGACCGCCGCCGAGCAGTTGAAAGACCAGGCCGACTATCTGGCCGAGCTGGTCGGTGGGTTTACGCTGGAGTCAGACCGTCACGGGTCGGCGTTACCTGCTCCTGAAACGCGCCGTTAAGGGATCGGTGGCAGGGGGATGTCATCGCTGCGCTTGGCGCCAGCGGTCATCTCCCGGCACAGCCGCAGGAACTCGCGCACGCCGGTGGTGAGGTACTTGTGGCGATGCCAGATAAAGGTGAACTGACGCTTAAGATCCAGTTCCGGCGTGGGCAGCGGTACCAGGCTGCCCCGCCGGAACGCATCACGCAGCGCCAGCCGCGAGACACAGCCAATTCCCAATCCTGACTCCACCGCGCGCTTAATGCCTTCGGTATGCTCAAGTTCAAGCAGCGTATTGAAGCGACTGCGGCGATGGCGCGCAGCGTGCTCCAGAGTCACCCGCGTACCCGAGCCCTCCTCGCGCATGATCCAGTCCTCCCGCAGCAGCTGCTCGAGCTCCAGATGCGTCTTGCCCGCCAGCGGGTGCCGAGGTGAACAGAACACACACAGTTCGTCCTCGACCCACGGCTGACTGATGATCATGTCGTCATCGCAGGGCCCTTCGATCAACCCAAGGTCCAGCGAGTGCTGACGAACACCCTCGATGATATGGCGTGTATTGCGCACCGCCAGACGCACGCGACTGCCGGGATAGCGCTGCATAAAATCGCTGATTAGAAGCGTTGCCAGATAGTTGCCAATGGTCAGGGTAGCGCCAACCTCCAGCGACCCCACGCCTTGCTGACCGCGCAGTAACTCCTCCACCTCCTCGGCGCGGTCAAGCAGCCCAACGGCCTTGGGCAGCAGCTGAAAGCCCAGCGCATTGAGCTTGAGGCGCTTGCCGATGCGGTCGAGCAACTGGCAGTCGAACTGCCGCTCGAGCTCTGCCAGGGCGGTGCTGGTCGCCGACTGCGACATGGCAAGCGAGCGCGCGGCATGGGACACGCTTTCGTGTTGCGCAACGGCAACGAAGACTTCCAACTGACGCAGGGTATAGTGCATGAAACCCGCCTATATCGATTTTGAAGATATCCGTTATCAATATAATTTACTTAACAGATATACCACCCTTTGCTTAGACTTGCTGGCAACTTAATACCTATTTTTTATTCTTTTTAAGCATATTCGTGGCGTTGACGGCGTCACTCGACGGAGGAATTGGCATGAGTAAGTTCGCCCTTGAAGACGTGCTCAGCGTACATCACTGGAACGACACCCTGTTCAGCTTCCGCACTACCCGGGAACGCAGCCTGCGCTTCAAAACTGGACAGTTCGTCATGATTGGCCTGGAAGTCGACGGTAAACCACTGATGCGTGCTTACTCGATTGCCAGCCCCAACTACGAGGATCACCTCGAGTTCTTCAGCATTAAAGTGCCTGATGGCCCGCTCACCTCGCGCTTGCAACACTTGAAGGTCGGCGACCAGATCATGGTCAGCCGCAAGCCGACCGGCACGCTGGTCACCGACGACCTGCTACCCGGCCGCAACCTTTACATGCTGTCGACCGGCACCGGCCTTGCGCCCTTCTTGAGCCTGATTCAGGACCCCGAAGTCTACGAGCGGTTTGAAAAAGTCGTCTTGGTACACGGCGTTCGCGAAGTCTCCGAGCTGGCCTACGCCGACTTTATCACTAAAGAACTACCCGCCCACGAGTACCTGGGCGAAGAAATCGCGGAAAAGCTGGTTTACTACCCAACCGTCACTCGCGAAGACTTCCATACCATGGGCCGCCTGACCGACCATATTCGCACCGGCAAGCTGTTTGAAGACACCGGTCTGCCGCCCATCGACCCGCGCCAGGACCGCGCGATGATCTGTGGCAGCCCTGCCATGCTGGATGATACCAGCGCGCTGCTCGACGAACTGGGCCTGAATATCTCGCCGCGCATGGGCGAGCCTGGAGACTACGTCATCGAGCGCGCCTTCGTCGAAAAATAATCCTTTCTACGCTTAGCCACTCACTAAAAACCCCCGCCAACCGGTGCGCAACAGCACCGCTTGGCGGGGGTTTTGTGTTCTGGCGCGCGGCTTTGGTTACACTGCGTCTTTACCGGTCTCGCCGGTACGGATACGAATCACTTGCTCAAGCGGCATGACAAAAATCTTGCCATCGCCAATCTTGCCGGTATTCGCCACCTGGGTAATGGCTTCGATGACCTGCTCAACCATGTCATCGTCAACGGCGACCTCAAGCTTCACTTTGGGCAGAAAATCGACCACATACTCAGCACCCCGGTATAACTCGGTATGGCCCTTCTGGCGACCAAACCCTTTCACTTCGGTAACGGTAATGCCCTGTACGCCAATGTCGGAGAGCGATTCGCGCACGTCATCAAGCTTAAACGGCTTGATAATGGCAGAGATTAGTTTCATTGCGAGATCCTCTAGCTGGGTAGCCATGGTGGTAGATAAAAAGATAGCGAGCGCTAAAGTCCCGCCCGTTATCCGTTAGCTATCAGCATACACCGCTACCGGCGGAGAATAAAAAAAGCCTCCCCGTGAAGGGAGGCCATAGACGAGCACTCGGGCTCACTTGGTTAGCATCGAATTACGTTTTGATGCTGCCCATTTATTTCTTAATACCGAATTCGGGGTAGGCTTCAAGACCGCACTCGGCGATGTCGACGCCTTCATATTCGTCTTCTTCGCTCACCCGGATACCCATGATCGCTTTCAGAATCAGCCATACGATCAGGCTGGCAATGAAGACCCAGGCAAAGATCCCTACGATACCGATAAGCTGCGAGCCAAAAGAGGCATCGCCATTGTTCAGCGGCACCGCCAACACACCCCAGATACCTACGACACCGTGAACGGAGATGGCACCGACCGGGTCGTCCAGTTTCAATTTATCCAGCGTGACGATGGCGGCAACTACAATCAGGCCACCAATGGCACCGATAATCGTCGCGCCAAGGGCTGAAGGCGAGAGCGGATCAGCGGTAATCGCCACCAAACCAGCCAGCGCGCCGTTCAACGCCATGGTCAGATCGGCTTTACGGAACCACAGTTTGGCAAGAATCAGCGCGGCAATCACACCACCCGCGGCCGCGGCGTTGGTATTCACGAACACCTGGGCAACGTTGTTGGCGGAATCGATGGCCGCCAGCTTCAATTCAGAGCCACCGTTAAAGCCGAACCAGCCCATCCATAGGATAAAGGTACCCAGCGTGGCCAGCGGCATGTTGGCGCCCGGAATCGCATGGATGGAACCATCTTTACCGTATTTGCCCTTACGCGGACCCAGTACGATAACACCCGCTAACGCCGCAGACGCACCGGCAAGGTGCACAATGCCCGAACCGGCATAGTCAAAATAGCCGACTTCAGATAACCAGCCGCCACCCCAGGTCCAGTAGCCTGATACCGGGTAGATCACAGCGGTCATAACCACGGCGAACGCCAGGAAGGCCCACAGTTTCATACGCTCAGCCACGGCACCCGACACAATCGACATGGCGGTCGCCACGAACACCACCTGGAAGAAGAAGTCGGAACGCATGGAGTAGTAAGGCGCGTCGTCGCCACCGGCCGTCACGGCATCCGCGCTGTTTTCAGCGCCGATCAAAAAGCCAAGATTGGGCAGGAAGCCACCGGCATTGCCGGAGTACATGATGTAGTAGCCCACCAGCAGATACATGGTGCAGGCGATCGCAAACAGCGCAATGTTCTTGGTTAGAATTTCAGCGGTGTTTTTAGAGCGTACCAAGCCTGCTTCCAGCATGGAGAAGCCCGCGGCCATCCACATCACCAGCACGCCGCAGATCAGAAAGTAAAACGTATCAAGCGCGTAGCTAATATCAGTCAACTCTTCCATTGTAAGTTCCCCGTTGAACTAAAGAAATGATCAGAAAAGCCAGATTTAAACGGCGTCTGCACCGCGTTCACCCGTCCGAATCCGAATAACGTCTTCAAGCGGCGTAACGAATACCTTGCCGTCACCGATTTTGCCGCTGTTAGCCGCGCTGCAAATTGCATCGAGCACGCCTTCGAGGCGGCCGTCATCTACGGCGACTTCAACTTTTACCTTGGGCAAGAAATCGACCACGTATTCAGCACCGCGATATAACTCGGTGTGGCCTTTCTGACGACCAAAGCCTTTAACTTCGGTGACGGTAATGCCTTGAACACCGTTGTCGGCCAGTGCCTCGCGAACGTCGTCGAGCTTGAACGGCTTGATGATGGCGGTGATGAGTTTCATCCCGAATCTCCCCTGCTGGATTAAGGAGCGGCGCAGCCGCCCGAAAAAAGTGCCTGCTCCACTAATGCGCATACCGTGCCACCTGTTTTTTTTGTTATTTATTTCAATATTTTAAATATAACCAAATAGAGCACTACGGCTAATAACACCGCCAACACGCGCTGCCAACCCGGGTATTGCACCAAAATTGAACACATGCAAAACGCAAGCGCTCCACTTTGATGCATAAGTAGGACGCAAGAATAATTGGAGTAAGAAACATGCGAATCCCGCCTGGGTTGCGTATCCTGAATATCAGTCATCCGTATCGTGACACCGACATTTAGGAGTAGAGCCATGGCCCCTCAAGACCGTATTAGCCGACTCGCCCAGCAAATTGGCGACCGCTTGCAAAACGCCTCCCAAGCGCCTGAAGACATTCAGAAGGGTGTCCATCAGGTCGTGCGCGGTGCCTTTGACCGATTGGAGCTGGTGTCCCGCGAGGACTTCGATATTTTGATGGACGTACTGCAGCGCACCCGCTCGCGGGTAGAGGCACTAGAACGCCAGGTGGCCAGCTTGGAAGCCGCGGTGGATGCCCAAGCAGCAGATGCCTCAACCCCCATAGAAGCCGAAGCACCGCCGCTGCCGGTAGAGCCTCAGAAGGATAACGGCAATGCGCACCCACAGGGTGGCAAAACCTCGCCCAAGTCTTCAAAATAAATGCGAATAACTATCATTGACTATTGTTGCGCGCGTGGTAACGTAACTTGCATCCCATGACTTAAGCGGTGCACAGGGGGTTCACGCAGTTACCATCGCGCCAATGCCCTATTTTGATGCATCGCTGTTTTTCACCGCCACCGTGATGCACGTATGACCACCGCCACCTTAGACGCTCAGGCCAGCCAACCGCTTTACGAGCTAACGCCGGGGACACTTGCCCAGCTAGGCCAGCGTTTTGGTATCGAATATCGGGTGCGCAATGCGCCCGCTGAGTCGAGCGTGGCAACCGGCAGCGTACGCGATGTTGCGCTCCCTCAGGCAATGCACTTAACGCTTTCCGACTTATGCGTGAACTGCGCCTACAGTTCATCCTCGCGCCAGACTGCGCCATGGTTTATCAGCGTCGTGCTGGAGGGCCATATCAGTGCTCGTCTGGGTCCTCAGCGCTTTCAACTTAACGCGGGCGACGGTATGTGCGCCCATTTCACACCCCAGCAGCCACTGACTGTTTTCCAACCCGCCCAGACCCGGCTGCATACGGTGAACGTGGCGGTGCTCGCGACCACCTCGCTGGATCTGCCTCCGTTACCCACCGCGCCGGGGTTATACCCTTGGCGTTTATCGGCGACCTTGGCTCAGGCATTACGCCATGCCGCCGCCGAGCCGCTGGCCAACTGGCGCCAGCCACTGATTTGGCAGGGGCTAGCACTGCAACTGTTGGGCGACGGGCTGCCTCACCATGGCCAGCAAGACTCAGCCGAGCCGCTGGCAGCACAGACAATGCGCGGCATTTCGGCCCGCGACGAGCAGCGTTTGGCTATTCTTCACGCTCAGTTAGCGGCTTATCCCTCGCGCGCTTATTGTCTCAACGACCTTGCGCGGGAAGCCGCCATGAGCCCCAGCAGCTTGCGTCATAAATTTCGCACCCGATACGGCTGTTCAATATTTGATCACTTGCGCCAATGCCGCTTGGCCCAGGCGTATCAGGATCTGCAACGCGGCATGAGCGTTCAACAGGTCGCGCATACCTGCGGCTATCGCCACGCCACCAACTTCGCGACAGCCTTTCGTCGCCGCTTTGGTATCGCCCCTAACGAAGTCGCCACCCAGCGCGTCGCCAGATGAATTTGGCGTTGCGCATAGCCAATTTGGCAGACCGCATACCTTTCCCCTGCATTTAACAGTAATAATTCTCATTATTAAAATTATTAGGGGACCACATTATGCCAATTTCACTTTGCCGCTTCCGCCCATCGTTGCTGGTCATTTCTGTGGCTATAGCAAGCGGGTCAGCACCCTTTACGTTTGCACAATCAAGCAACGATGAAGCGTTAGCGACCGTCACCGTCACCGCCCAGCAGGCGGCCACCAAGGTCGAGACGCCTTCGATCGAAACGCCCCAAAGCGTTTCAACTGTTACTCGAAACGACATGGATAAGCGCGGCATCAGCACCGTGCAGCGGGCGACGGACTACACACCGGGGGTCTACAGCAATCAGGTGGGCGCCTCCAACCGCTTCGACTACCTGGTGCTGCGCGGCTTCTCCGACGGCAGTTTGAGCAATACCTTTCTGGACGGACTGAAACTCATCGGCGACACCAACTCGCACAGTTCGCTGCGGGTCGATCCGTGGTTTTTGGACAGTATTGAAGTGGTCAAAGGCCCGGCCTCGGTGCTCTACGGGCAGGCCTCGCCGGGCGGCGTCGTTGCCATGAATAGCAAGCGACCCGACTTCCAATCCGGCGGAGAGCTACGCTTTCGCGTGGGCAATAACAACCAGCGCAGCGCCGCCTTTGGCCTGACCGGCCCAATCGGCGAGGAACAGCGCGTGGCCTACCGTTTAGTGGGCATTGCCAGCGCTGCTGATACGCAATTTGGCCCCACCGAAGAGGAACGTTACGCCATTGCGCCCTCGCTCACCTGGGATATCAGCGACGATACCAGCCTGACGCTGGACGCTTATCTGCAAGACGAGCCCGAAGGTGGCTACCACTCCGGCGTGCCGTATGAGGGCGCCGTGGAAGCGCGCAATGGCCGTAAAATCAGCAATAACTTCTTTGACGGTGAAGAGGATTACGACGCCTACGATCGCACACAGCGCATGGTGGGCTACGCCCTGGAGCACCGCTTTAATGATCAGTGGCAGGCTCGCCAGCAGCTACGCTACCTCAACTCCGACGTGACGCTGAACCAGGTCTACGGCTTTGGCTGGGAAGCGCCCGACTCCGAGCAGTTACTACGCTATTACTCCGGCAGCGAGGAGTCGCTCGACGCCTGGACGCTGGATAATCAGCTTGAAGCCAACCTCCACGATGGCTTTATGGAGCATACCGTGCTGGCCGGGGTCGACTACCAGCAGCGCGATAATGACGTCAGCTGGCCGTCAGGCGCGTTTCCTTCGCTGGATGCCTTCAACCCGACTTACGGTGCAGAACCCACGGCAATGTACCCGCCGACCAACGAGCGCCACGAACTGGAGCAAACCGGCGTCTACCTGCAAGACCAAATTGCGCTCGATAACTGGCGTTTTACCCTGGGCGGGCGCTACGACTGGGTCGATATCCGCAATACCAACCAGGATTCGGGACAAGCAAGCACGCTTGATGACACCCAGTTCAGCGGCCGCGCCGGGGCGGTTTACCTGTTTGAGAACGGCGTCGCCCCCTACCTGAGTTACTCAACGGCCTTCACGCCCACCAGCTTTATCGATGCCAACGGCGACTTGCTCGCCCCTATGGAGGGCGAACAATGGGAAACCGGGGTCAAATACCAGCCCAGCGACAGCGACAGCCAATACAGCGCATCGCTCTTTCACATCAGCCAGGAAAACGTGGCCACCAAAGAACAGCCCACCGACCCTTACCGCGCGGTGGGAGAGATCGAATCACAGGGAATCGAGCTGGAAGCACGTACCCAGCTCACCGATGCGCTGTCGCTCCAGGCGGGGTACAGCTTCACCGACATCACCTACGCCAAAAGCGATGACGGCAACGAAGGCAACAACGCGATCTATTCGCCGCGCCATCAGGTCCAGCTGTGGACACAATATGCATTTAACGACGGCTGGCTGAGTGGCGCCGACATTGGCGCAGGCGTACGCCACTTCGCCGATATCGCGGCCGACCGCGCCAACACCGAAACCGTGCCTGACTACACCCTGGTAGACGCCACCCTGGGCTACGATCTTGGCGAGGTAGGCATGCAAGGCGTCGAAACCCGCCTCAACGTCAGCAACCTGCTGGATGAAGACTACGTAGCCTCGTGTAACTCCCTTGAGTACTGCTACTTCGGCGCTGAACGCGGCATCACCGCCAGCGTGCATTACCGTTTCTAAATGACATTAAGCGTTAATACCGCCCAGGCCTCCTTGCCTGGGCATTGTTTCCATAAATACGGGTTTGCAAACAATAAAGATTATCGTTTAAATACAGGCCTTATTTTCTATTGAAGCCGTTATCATGCGCTGCTCCGCTGTGTCTTCCCTGCTCGCCCGTATTGGCTTGCTGACTGTGTGTCTGCTCGGCGCCTTGCCCGCCCAAGCGCAGCTGGCCACCATCGACTGGACAGTCGCCGAAACGCTGGTGGCCCTCCAAGCGCCCTTGGGGGGGAGTGCCCAAAAAGATGACTATCACGACTGGGTGGGCGAGCCACGGCTGCCGGATGACATCGCTGACCTCGGTTTACGCAGCCAGCCTAACCTGGAACTGCTGGCCCAAATGAAGCCTGAGCGCACCCTGATTTCACCCATGTTTGCTGGGTTGACGCCGCAACTGGAACGCATCGCGCCGGTCACCACCATCAAGCTATACGCCCCTGGCAACGAAACCTGGCAGGAAATGCAAACCATCACTGAGCAGATAGGCGAACTGGCCGACCGCGAACCCCAAGCCAAACGACTGATCAAGCAGACACAAGCGCTGATGGCCCAGCTGCGTGAAGAGCGACCCGACACAGCGCCGCTGTTGATGATTCAGTTTATGGATGCCCGCCACGTACGCGTATTTGGTGACAACAGCCTCTATAGCGCGGTACTGGAGCAGTTAGAGCTACCCAATGCCTGGGAGGAAACCACCAACGCCTGGGGCTTTTCGCTGGTAGGCGTTGAAGAACTCGCTCGCTACCCGGACGCCACCTTGATTATCGTCGACCCAATGCCCACCGGGGTCGAGTCACAGCTCGAAAAAAGCGGCCTATGGCAGCAGTTGCCCAGCGTTAAACACGACAGACTTCTACGCCTACCGCCCGTATGGAGCTTCGGTGCGCTGCCCTCGGCCCAGCGTTTCGGCCGGGAATTGGTCACTGCGTTAGAGGACGCGCCCCGCCATACGCTAACCCCTCAGTGATGGCGCGCTATGCCGTAGCGCGCGCCTAGCTACCCACCCCCTAACAAATGCGGTAGGTTAATAAGCATAAGGTAATCAATAACCAGCGAGGGAACGCGCATGACGCTTGCCATTGTGGCGACACGGGCCGGGGTCGGCCTGGACGCACCGGCGGTACACGTAGAGGTGCATCTGGCCAACGGCCTACCCGGCTTGACGTTAGTTGGCCTGCCAGAAACCGCCGTCAAAGAAAGCCGCGAACGGGTGCGTAGCGCGCTGGTCAACGCCGGTTTTGATTTTCCCAACACCCGGCGCATTACGCTCAACCTTGCCCCTGCCGATTTACCCAAAGAGGGCGGCCGCTTCGATCTGCCCATTGCGCTGGGCATTCTTGCCGCCTCAGGGCAGATTCCTGTCGATGCCTTAGAAGGCATGGAGTGCGCGGGCGAACTGGCGCTGGACGGCAAGCTGCGCGCCGTGCCCGGTATCTTGCCGTTTGCGCTGGCCACGCGGCGTGCCAAAAAGGCGTTAATCATCCCCCGCGCCTGCGCCGATGAAGCCGCGCTGGCGGGCGACTTACCGGTGCTTCCTGCCGATACGCTCTGGCAGGTGGTTGCCCATCTGCTCGACCAGGAAAAAATCCCACCGCACCAGCTGCCGGCGTCGGTCAAAACCACTGAACCAATGGCCGACCTGGCCGACGTTCGTGGCCAGCAACAGGCCAGGCGGGCGCTCGAAGTCGCCGCCGCTGGGGGTCATAACCTGTTGTTCGCTGGCCCGCCGGGCACCGGCAAAACCATGCTTGCCAGCCGCCTGCCTGGCATCTTACCGCCGCTTAGCGAAGAGCATGCACTGGAAGTCGCCGCCGTACGCTCGGTGTGCGGACTGCCGCTGGAGGCCGACTGGGGCCAACGGCCTTTCAGGCAACCCCACCACAGCGCTAGCGCCGCCGCGCTGGTGGGCGGCGGCTCAAAGCCCAAGCCCGGCGAGATATCATTGGCCCACCATGGCGTGCTGTTTCTGGATGAACTGCCGGAATTTTCCCGCCACGTGCTGGAAGTATTGCGACAGCCGCTGGAAACCGGCGAAATCCATCTCGCCCGCGCCAGCCACGAGCGCCGCTACCCGGCGCAATTTCAGCTTGTGGCGGCGATGAATCCCTGCCCCTGCGGGCATCTAGGCGACCCGCGCCAGCGATGCCAGTGCACCGCCAGTCAAATCCAGCGCTATCAGGCACGACTTTCCGGTCCGCTGCTGGATCGCATCGACCTGCAGGTGGAAGTCCCGGCGCTGCCGCCAGAACAACTCACCGCGCAAACCCAGGGAGAATCGTCAGAAGCCGTTCGCCAGCGTGTGATGGCCGCCCGCAAGCGGCAAATGGCAAGAGGCGCGCTCAACAGCCAACTGAGTGGTAAAGCGCTGGAAACCGCCTGCGCGCTAAACGACGAGGAGCGCGCCTGGCTTGCCGGGGTGTTGGAAAAGCTCAAGCTCTCCGCCCGCGCCTACCACCGCGTGCTGCGCGTTGCGCTGACGCTGGCCGACCTACAGGGCGAACCCAAGCCTACCCAACCACACTTGATCGAAGCCATCGGCTACCGGCAGTTGGATAGGTTGTTGAAAGGCACTTAGCCGTGCGTTTTGGCCAGCGAATCGACCAGGCGTTGGCAGAGTACATCAAGCTTTTGGCCGACGGCTGCATCATGCAGCGCGCCGCTGTCGTTGAATGCATTGCCCGCCTGGGGAAGCGATAGCGGCTGTGGTAACACGGTCAGGCTTAGGTTGGCCAGTAGCTGCTGCGCCAACGGCATGGCGCGAATACCGCCTAGTCCACCGGGTGATGCCGCCACCAGCGCTGCCCACTTGCCGGCAAAAAGCCCAAGGCCTGGGGTGTCGCCGTAAGGCCTGGATAGCCAGTCCAAGGTGTTTTTGAGTAGCGGCGTAATAAAGCCGTTGTACTCGGGAGAGGCGATAAACACCGCCTGATGTTCGGCGAGGATAGCGCGCAGTTTCAGCACATTATCTGGCATGCCTTGCGCTTCAATGTCTTCGTCAAACAACGGGCAGGGATAATCTTTTAAATCAATAAAGGTCGCTTGGCCACCCAATGCGTCAATACGCTTCGCAGCGAGTTGGGCCAGCTGTTTATTGAGTGAGCTTTCACGGGCACTGCCGGCAAACACCAGCACTTTTGGTGGGTTATGTGTCATCGCACACTCCTGATAAAACATCGACTAAGGTAAATAAACAACAACGAGTTTCGCACAGGCATTAGGCGATAGCATTAACCCTTATCTATATAAAGCATCTAATAGTTAAAAGTTATCACCTGCTTTCACGATGAAGACGACCCTTTGGCGGACGCTGCGGCCTTGGCCACCGCCACTTGGTCAACGAACGCATCCAACGCGTCGAACAGCGCGCGGCGAATCGGCTCTGCTTCGTTGACCAGATGGTGGCGTGCCTCGGGATGGCGATATATCTGGGCGCCGGGAAACTTTTCTTCCAGAATTGCCAGATTCCACTCCCAATCCACGGTGACGTCTTGTTCGCCCTGTAAAATCATCACGGGCAAATTAAGCGGGTCGCGGGCCAGCAACCGCGGTATCCAACGTCGCATGGCCGTAATCCAGGCCACGCTTAACTGATTAGGCTGCAAGGGGTCGTGCTCGCGTAAAAATTCGGTAAATTCTTCGTCAGTAGAGTTAGGTCGATACTTGCGCGGCAGCGCTTTGACGAACGGACTAGCGATCAGATGCAGCCAGCTCGCCTGACTCCAGCCCCATGGTCGAACCAGCGGCGCTAATAGCACCAGCCCATCCCAGCCAGCCGCGTCGCGCCGATTCAGCGCATCGGTGGCCAGAATGGCAGCGCCGGTACTTTGCCCCACGCCCAGCCAGGGCGAGGGCGCCATGGACTGCTGTGACAGGATAGTTTGCACATGCGTCAGGCAGTGTTGATAGTCGTCAAAGTCATCGATGGCCGCCCGCGCCCCACTGGATAGCCCGTGACCCGGCAAATCCCAAAGCACGACGCGCCAGCCTCTATCCAACAAGCGCTCCAGCAGATGGCGATAAAGCCCTAAGTGATCGAAGTAACCATGCACGACAAAAGCGGTACCTCTCGGGGTCGGTGGGCTCCATACTTGACACCACAATGCAAAACGCCCGGTATCAATAAATCCGGCGTATACTTCTCGGGTGTCACGGCGCAGCGTCTCTAAGCCGTAGTGCTGAAAATAGTCGTTCATCGCCGTGGCAAGGGTATCACCAGGCACCAAGCGGGAGAGTGCTGAGTCGCCGGCGTGGCGACGAAACAATGCCTCTAAATGATCGAACTCGCGCATTCGCACCTCTCCTTAACCGCTATCCCTTAACCGCTCATTGGCCATTGGTCAGCCATTGACCCATGGCGCCTTGCCTTATCTTTTGGTCGAGCATAATGGCGCTTTAAGGTCTACGCTGTTTACATGCCCGAACATATATGGAATTATTTTCCACAAATAGTTTTTAAATGCATTTTCATCTGACTGTGACGGGCCATCAGCCTAGCAATACGGCGTCACAGCCACCTTAACAGGAGAGTCTCCATGAGCGAGCGTATCACGCGTCACCGTTTACAGGTGGCAGCCGACCTAGATCGTTTTATCAAAGACCACGCACTGCCCGGCACCGGCGTCGACGAAAGCGCCTTCTGGGCAGGCGTCGACGCCTTATTTCACGATTTAACACCAAAAAATCGTCAGTTGCTTGAAGAACGTGATGTCCTTCAAGAAAAGTTAGACGTTTGGCATCGCGAAAACCCTGGCCCAGTCGCGGATATGCCCGCCTATCGCCGCTTTCTAAAAGATGCGGGCTACCTCGTTGACGCGCCTGCTAACGTGAGCGCTACCACCGCCAACGTTGACCGCGAAGTGGCGATTCAGGCCGGGCCCCAGTTAGTTGTGCCGATGAGCAACGCACGTTACGCGCTCAACGCCGCCAACGCACGTTGGGGCAGCCTGTATGACGCGCTCTACGGCACCGATGTCATTTCCGAAGAAGACGGCGCTGAAAAAGGTACCAGCTTCAACCCCAAGCGTGGCGCAAAAGTTATCGCCTACGCCCGCGGCGTATTGGACCGCGCGGCACCTCTGGCCACCGGCTCCCACCGCGATGCGGTGAAGTACGCCATTCGCGATGAGCACTTGGTGGTTACACTGGAAGGCGGCCGTGACACGGGCTTGAAAGACGCTGGCAAGTTGATTGGCTTCACCGGTGATGCGGCCGCCCCTGACGCTATCCTGTTGGGTAACAACGGCCTGCACCTGGAAATCCAGATCGACGCCAACGACTCCATCGGCAAAACCGACCCGGCAGGCGTTAAAGACGTGGTCGTTGAAGCCGCACTCACCGCGATAATGGATTGCGAAGATTCCGTTGCCGCTGTCGATTCAGAAGACAAAGTAGGCGTTTACAGTAACTGGCTAGGCCTGATGAAGGGCGATCTTGAAGAGAAGATCGACAAAGGTGGCAAGACCTTTACCCGTAAACTTAACGCCGACCGCACCTGGCAAACCACCGATGGTAGCAGCGTCACGCTACCCGGCCGTTCGCTGATGTTCGTGCGTAATGTGGGTCACTTAATGACCACGCCGGCGATTTTGGACGATAAAGGCAACGAGCTACCGGAAGGCATTCTCGATGCGGTAGTGACCTCGCTGCTGGCGCTTCACGACCTGAAGAAAGACGCCGACCAGCCGCGCAACTCGCGTACCGGCTCGGTATATATCGTCAAGCCGAAGATGCACGGCCCTAAAGAAGTGGCGTTTGCCAACGAGCTGTTTAGCCGCGTCGAAGATATCCTGGGCATGAGCCGCGACACCCTGAAAATGGGCATCATGGACGAAGAGCGCCGTACCACCGTCAACCTCAAAGCGTGTATTGCCGAGGCCGCGTCGCGGGTGGTGTTTATCAACACCGGCTTCCTCGACCGTACCGGCGACGAAATGCACACTGCTATGGAAGCAGGCCCGATGGTGCGTAAGGGCGATATGAAGAGCGCCGCCTGGATTACCGCCTACGAAAAGAACAACGTCCAGGTCGGCCTGGCCTGTGGCCTGCGCGGTCGCGCCCAAATCGGCAAAGGCATGTGGGCGATGCCCGATTTGATGCACAACATGCTCGAGCAGAAAATCGGCCATCCGAAAGCGGGCGCCAACACTGCTTGGGTGCCCTCGCCGACCGCGGCGGCGCTGCATGCGCTGCACTACCACCAGGTCAACGTTACCGACGTTCAGCGCGAGCTGGAGGCGTTGGGCGAACCTGACTACCTGGATGACCTACTCACCGTGCCGGTGGCGGAAAACGCCAACTGGTCCGATGAAGAGAAGCAGCAGGAACTGGACAACAACTGCCAGGGGATTCTCGGCTACGTGGTGCGCTGGGTAGAACACGGCGTGGGCTGTTCGAAAGTGCCGGATATCCATAATGTAGGCCTGATGGAAGACCGCGCCACGCTGCGTATTTCCAGCCAGCACATTGCCAACTGGCTGCACCACGGCATTGTCGATGCGCCGCAGGTAGAAGAAACCCTCAAGCGCATGGCCAAGGTGGTCGACGAGCAAAACGCCGGCGACCCCACCTACACCGCCATGAGCGCTAACTTCGAAGGCTCAACCGCCTTCAAGGCAGCCTCGGACCTGATCTTCAAAGGCCGCGTACAGCCTTCCGGCTACACCGAGCCGCTACTCCACGAGTGGCGTCAGGTGCACAAGGCGAAGTAAACTCGCCTGATGGCAAAATAAGCCTCGAGGCTACCGCTTCGGGGCTTTTTTATGAGGAAAACAAGAATGACGGTGATGACCGCCGAACAGATCGAACAGTTTCTTGACGATGTCTTCCCCCAGCGGATGGGCAAGATCGAACAGGTAGGTGAAATGAGCGCCACCATGCGCTTGGCGATTGGCAATGAACACCTGCGCCCAGGCCCCCGCGTTTCCGGCCCCACCATGATGGGCTTTGCCGATGTAGCTATGTACGTGGCGATATTGGCCCAAATTGGCCCGGAGCCCATGGCCGTGACCAGCGATTTAAACTGCCACTTTTTACGCGCCGCATCAGGCGATCACGACATCATTGCCCACGCCAAGCTGCTCAAGCTCGGCCGCCGCTTGGCCGTCGGTGAGGTGTCGATTGTCTCCGCCGCCGATGAATCCAAGCCGGTGATCCACGTCACCGCAAGCTACGTGCTGCCGGATAAACCCTAACCTGCTTCACGGCTCTAGCGTCATGAATGGCTCATCTTCCTGATCGCTAAATGCGTAGACGTCGTAGGGTTCTTCCTGCGGCCCCGGCATACCCGGCGTGCCAATCGGCATACCGGCCAGGCCAATACCGTCAACATCGGGCTGCTCGTCAAATAGCTTGGTGACGGCCTCCATCGGCACGTGGCCTTCGATCCAGTACTCGCCCATCTCGATGGTATGGCATGAGCCCAGGCCATGTGGAATACCGGCCTGCTGTTTGATCTCGCCAAGCTCGACATCGTCCACAATGGTGACGTCCACGCCCTGCTCTTCCAGGTGGCGGGCGTAGCCATCGCAGCAGCCACACTGGGGATTCTTGTACATCGTGGCTTCGTCGGGCAAGGCAGCATGCGCCGTGGTGGCGCCCAACAATAGCGCGCCCGACACCCATAGCGAGGCAGTTTTTCGATTCATGAGTATTCCCTCAGTGGTAGCGACGTGATCAATTCGTCCGGCTGAACAGGTATTTGGCCAGCGAAGCGATACCCAGCCCGGCGAGTAGCAGCACTGTAAGTGGCATGAGCCAGCCCAACCAGCCCATTGACCCCATCAGCGCGAAACAATCTGCATTCATCATGATAGCCTCCTGACAGTCGCTTGATGAACATGTTCGTCTAAAGCTTACAACCTATGGGTTACCCCAAGGTCAAGTGACGGCAGTGGAGGTCGCGTATTGCTTGATGCGGATCAATATGGCGGCGTGGGTTTCAGGCTCCGTTCAGGTTGATAGCTTATAAACTCACGGTGAGCTTTTTAAACTTTTCTTTGTGAGACTACCCCTATGCGCAAATCATCCCTTACGCTAGCCCTTTTCGCCGCAACCTTGAGCGGTGTGGCATCCACCGCCTGGGCTTCAGGCGAGCATAGTGGCGACCACACCGAGGCCAACGCCGCCGATGTTGAACGCACCATCAGCGTTGAAGCAGGGGACATGTGGTTCGACCCCGAGGAGATGGATATCGCACCAGGCGAAACTGTCGAGTTCGAAATCAACAATACTGGTAACGTGGAACATGAATTTGTGATTGGCGACAAAGCCGCACAAGAAGAACATCGTAAAATGATGCAGGAAATGGATGGCGACCATGGTGACCACGGCGGACACGACATGGCCGAAGGCGAGCATGGCGGTCAAATGCCATCGGTGACCATTGGCGCAGGCGAATCCAAAACACTGGTGTGGACAGCCCCAGAAAACGTCGAGCGCCTTGAATATGCCTGCAACATTCCAGGACACTACGAGTCCGGCATGTACGGCGATATCAACTTGTGACGCGATACGATGAAACTGTTGCTGTTAGAAGACGATGACCTGCTGGCAGAAAGCCTTGCGGAGAGTCTGAAAGACAACGGCTATCTTGTCGATGTGGCCGCCTCAATCAAGGCGGCCACGTCGTTCATGAGCACCGAAGAATACGCGCTTGCCATTCTTGACCTCGGGCTACCCGATGGCTCGGGGCTTGAGCTGCTCGCCAAGTGGCGACAGCAAAAACATGCCATCCCTATGTTGATACTCACTGCGCGCGATACCTGGGAAGACAAGGTGGTTGGCCTGGAAACCGGTGCCGATGACTACCTCACCAAACCCTTCCACGAAGCCGAACTCATGGCCCGCCTGAAAGCCCTGCTACGTCGGCAATCCGGCCAGTTATCCCAGGTTATCACGCTCAATGGTGTGTCCCTGGATGAAGCCGGTCAGCGCGTTTCAAGCAACGGCGGCGCGTGGCGTTTGCTGACCGCCACTGAGTTTCGTCTGCTCCGGTACTTGATGCACCACCCTGACCGCATTCACTCCAAAGAACGGTTGCTGGAGCAGCTTTACGCACTTGAGCAGGACGCCGCTGCGCCCAACCTGGTCGAGGTATACGTAGCCCGGCTGCGCCGCTATCTTGGCAAGCCAATCATCCAGACCCGCCGCGGCCAGGGGTATCTCTTTGCTTCACATTGATCAACGCAGCCTGCGCTTTCGACTGCTGGCCTGGCTAGGCGGCGTCGCACTGCTGGTGGTCGGCCTGACATGGCTGTTGCACGGGGTGTTTCTGCAGAACCTGGCCAAGGACTTTCTGGGCGAGCGCCTCATGCGTGAAGCCGACCACGCGGTAGATCAGCTAGAGCAAGACCGCCTGGCAGTCCCCGCATCGCTTGCTTCGGCCAGCCAAGGCTATCAGGTATTCCATCACCTCTATGTGCTACGTCTGGATGACGACATCAGCGCCTCTGATCCGACCTGGCAGCGCCAGCTTGCCCCGCTGCTTGACGATGACGGTGATGCGCTGATTGAGGTGAAACACGGTGGGGACCATCTGCTGGTCTATCGCCGCCACTTCGAGTGGCAAGACACCTCTGGCGTGCTGCTGATTGGGGAGGACTTTTCCCAGGTCGAAGCGGGCCTGGCCACCCTTCACTGGTGGGTCGGCGGCATTGCGGCAGGGCTACTCGCGGTGCTGGTCACGCTCAATATGCTGGCCGTCAATCGCGGCTTGCGACCACTCTGGCAATTACGCCACCAGTTGGAAGCCCTGCAGGCAGGCGAGCGCCAGCGCCTGTCACTCACCGCGCCCGCCGAACTTGACGCCCTCGTCGCCCAACTCAATCGCTTTATGGACGATATCGACCTGCGCCTGCAGCGCTCCCGGGAGTCGGTCGCTAACCTTTCCCATGCCCTCAAAACCCCGCTGGCAGCAATCACCCAGGTGCTCAGAGGTGGCCGACCCATAGACGAAGAGCGTCGCCGCAAACTACTGATGCGCATCGAGGACATCAACGCCCAGTTGGATGCCGAACTGCGCCGCGCGCGCATTGCCGGCCCCCATACGGGGCACATGACGCACCTGACGCGTGACAGTCAACGGCTGATGGACATGTTTCGTAGCCTCTACCCGCAGCCCTCGTTCGCCCTGACAACGTCGCTCAACGACCGCGAGCAGGTACCCATCGACGTTCACGATTACGCTGAGATGCTGGGCATTGTGCTGGATAATGCCGGCAAATGGGCCGCCAGCGAGGTGCGATGCCACGTAAGCGCCACCTCCGAGGCACTGACCCTGACAATCGATGATGACGGCCCCGGCGTTGCCGACAAGGACATGGCACGCCTTGGCGAGCGCGGCACGCGGCTGGATGAGCGCCACCCCGGCTACGGTCTGGGACTTGCCATCCTGGGCCAATTGGTAGCGCGTTACGCTGGCCACTGCCGGTTCGAGCGCAGCCCGCTAGGCGGCCTGCGGGTCGTTACCCGGCTGCCATTGCCGGACGTTAAGCCCTCCTGACGGTTTTTCAGCCTTGATTCAGCTTACTCCCCCATGATGATGCTATTGATCATTAAGGGGAGTTTCACATGTCGCGTTCGACCATTATCCGTCACCCGCTTTCACGCCGCCAGGTGCTGAAAGGCAGCGCGGCGTTGGGGCTGGGTTCGGCTGCCGCCCTGGGCATGAGCCCCGCCTGGGCCACCCCCTGGGGCCGCTCCAACGTCTATTCCAAAGGCGTTGAAGAAGGGCCTGAGATAGCGCTGGCCATCCGCCGTGAAAATCTCCCGATTGATGGCAAGACCGCTAGCGCCTTCAGCATTAACGGCACCAGCCCGGGTCCCCTCTTACGCCTGAAAGAAGGCCAGGACGCGGTACTGCGCGTTACCAATCTGCTCGATGAGCCCACCTCGATTCACTGGCACGGGCTAATTCTACCTGCGGGGATGGATGGCGTGCCGGGAGTCAGCTTTGCTGGTATCGAGCCCGGCGAAACCTTTACCTACCGCTTCCCGGTGCGCCAAAACGGCACCTACTGGTACCACAGCCATTCTGGCATGCAGGAACAGCTTGGCCACGCCGGGCCGTTGATTATTGACGCCGCCGAACGTGAACCCTTCCGCTACGACCGCGAGCACGTGTTGTTGCTTACCGACTGGACGTTCGAAGACCCCATGGCGGTGTTTCGTAACCTGAAAACTATGGAGGGATATTACAACTTCCAGGAACGCACGGTGGCCGATTTCTTCGCCGACGTTCGCCAAAACGGCTTGTCCCAGACTGCCGAAATGCGCAGCATGTGGGCCAAAATGCGCATGAGCTCCAGGGATATTGCCGACGTTACCGGCAGCACTTATACCTATCTGCTCAACGGTCACTCCCCCGAGGAAAACTGGAGCGCGCTGTTCAAGCCAGGCGAGCGCGTAAGGCTGCGGGTGATTAACGGATCGGCCATGTCCTACTTCGACGTGCGTATTCCCGGGCTGAAAATGACCGTGGTGGCCGCCGACGGGCAGCCAGTTCAACCGGTGCCCGTGGATGAATTTCGCATCGGGGTTGCCGAGACTTACGACGTTCTGGTGTCACCTGAAGACGATCAGGCGTATACGATTTTCGCCGAATCCATGGATCGCAGCGGCTACGCCCGCGCCACTCTCGCCCCTCGCGAAGGCATGCAGGCGGAGATTCCGGAGCGCCGCCAGATTGCCGACCGCGGCATGGAGGCCATGGGTGCTCACGGCATGGGCGGCATGGATCACGGTGACATGGAGGGTATGGACCACTCCAACATGTCGGACAGTGACATGGAGGGCATGGACCACTCCAATATGTCAGACAGTGACATGGAGGGCATGGACCACTCCAATATGTCAGATAGTGAGATGGAAGACATGGACCACGGCAGCGGCGGTATGGACAAAGAAAACGCCAAAACCCGTGAAAATGGCATGCTCGTGGCAGGTGAGGCCCAGCCTGGCTCACAGTATGACCAAGCGGGCATTGGCATCGACCCCGACGAGCGCCGCGTACTGGTCTACCGCGACTTAAAAGCCTTTACGCCCTGGCCCGACCGCCGCGAGCCCGGCCGCGAGCTGGAACTGCATTTGACCGGCAACATGGAGCGCTACATGTGGTCGTTCGACGGCCAAAAATTCAGCGAAGTCGACGGCCCTATTCACTTTGAAAAGGACGAGCGCCTGCGCCTGATCCTGGTCAACGACACCATGATGGAGCACCCCATCCACCTGCACGGCATGTGGATGGAACTGGAAAACGGCCAAGGCGAGCTGATTCCGCGCAAGCACACCTTGAACGTCAAGCCCGGCGAGCGGGTGTCAGCGCTTATCACCGCGGATGCCGAGGGCAGTTGGGCCTTCCACTGCCACCTTCTCTACCACATGGACGCTGGCATGTTCCGCGTTGTGCAAGTTTCTTAAGGAGGCCATATGAACGCCAAACGCTACGTAACCTTTGCCAGCGCATTGCTGGCCTTGGCCGCCGCCACAGCACACGCCGAAGACGGCTACGACGCCCCGGATGACTGGCCCGCGCCCATGCAGGAACACAACATGGGCATGGGTCTGTTCGACCGGCTGGAATACACCGTGCCCGACAAGGGCCCAGAGGCGGTGGTATGGGACTTCCAAGGCTGGTACGGCGGCGATATCAATCGCGTGTACCTCAAATCGGAAGGCGAGAACGTGCAAGGCGACGGCGAAGACGCCGAGTTTGAGTCTCTGGAACTCCTGTATAGCCGCCTGGTTGCGGACTTTTGGGAACTACAAGGCGGTGTCGGCTACCAGGGCGGCGTATTTTCTGATGACCATGCCGAACGCACCTACGGGGTGGTGGGCCTGCAAGGCGTAATGCCCTACGGCATTGAAACCGACCTGGCCATGCAAGTCAGCGATGAGGGTGACGTGGCGGCAAGTTTTGAAGGCGAATACGATTTACGCCTGACCCAACGGCTTTATCTGCAGCCGCGCACGGAAATTGCCGTGGCCGCCAGTGAGGTGGAAGAATTTGGCGTCGGCGAAGGGCTTAACTCGGTTCGCGCCGGGCTACGTCTAGGCTATGAAGTGACCCGCCGGATCGCCCCTTACGTGGGTGCCTACTGGGAGAAAGAATACGGCGACACCGCCGACCTGTCCCGCGCCAGCGGCGACAGCACCGAAGACACCGGCGTCGTCGCGGGCGTCAAGCTGATGTTCTGACCCCGCCGTCAACCCCCTGCGTTGAACCGCCTTCTCTGACGCCCCAACGGTGTAACGACGCCGCTGGGGCGTTATTCATGTTAGTCTCCAATGGCGTTAAGCGGGTAATTTTTTGCCCATCGTCCCAGCGACCCATCACCACGCCAGCGTTACTGCCAGTACAGCTGATTTTTACAATACATACTGGGTTGATCGTATTTAGATGCCATTCAATATCTTGCCCGATCCTCAATCCTTGAATGCCATTCAGGGGGAGCACGCCGCCTCGCTGGTATTACTCTCATGGCTGGTGGCGCTGGCGGCATCCTACGCGGGGTTGGATATCATCAAGCTGGTGAGCAAAGGCTCTCACCCGGCGTGGCGGCGCGCCTGGCTCTGGGCAGGGGCCAGTGCCATGGGACTGGGCGTTTGGAGCATGCATTTTATCGGCATGCATGCCTACCGGCTGGATTTTCAGGTCAGCCACGCACCGGTGCCTACCTTACTGTCGATCATTCCCGCCATTCTGGGCAGCTTTATTGCCATGCGGGTACTTGCCCGCGATGCCCCTTCACATCGCACCCTGATGCTGGCCGGGCTAAGCCTCGGGCTGGGTATCGGGGTAATGCACTATAGCGGCATGGCCGCGATGCGGGCGCCCGCCGAGCTGTATCACGCCCTGGGCCTTTTCCTGGTGTCACTACTCGTGGCGATCGGCTTGGGGATGCTGAGCGTCTACGCCTACCGCCTCTGCCAGCATGAGTGGGGCATGCAACGCTCCCGAACCTGCGCTTTCATTGCCGCCCTGTGCGTTTCCATTGCGGTATGCGGCATGCATTATGTCGCCATGCAGGCCGCCTGGTTTTTACCCTTGCCGGAGGCCGCCAACACCCCGTCTTCATCACCCGCCTCTCACTGGCTTATCTACCTGATCAGCGGTGTGGCGGTAATGACCGCCCTACTCACCTTGATAGCGACCCGCGTGCAACGGCGGCTTCAGGCCAGCGAACGCCATGAACACATGACCCACACCAGACTACTGGAAGTCGTCTCCTCGCTTCAGGATTGCGTGATCCTGCTGGACGAGCAGGCCCGTATTCGCCTATGCAACGCGGCGTTTGAACGCCAGGTAGGGCTGCGTTCGGATCAATTGATGGGGCTTTCGGTATCACAGCTTGCCTATGCCGAAGATAGCCACACACTGAGTCAGCTCATCCGCCACGCATTGCAGCAACATGGCCAGTGGGGTGGGATGATCACTGCCCTGCGGGCGGACGGTAGCGGGTTCCCGGCGTGGCTGAACGTCAGCCGGGTCACCTATGCGAATAGCGACGACCGCGATTATGTCGCACTCTTAAGCGACCGCTCAAAAGAGCAGCGCGACCAGCAGCGCATTGGCTACCTCGCCTACCACGACATGCTCACGGAGCTCCCCAACCGCCGGGCGCTGCAGGAACACTTAGCCGCGTTCGCCCAACATCCCGCCTCACCCGACGCGCATGCCTTTCTGGCGCTGCTCGATATTGACCGCTTCAAGGTACTCAATGACAGTCTGGGCCAGGACATTGGCGACGAACTGCTGCGTCAGCTGGGCAGGCGACTGCACCAATGGTCGGGAGCCGGACTATACGTAGCACGCCTGGATGGCAACGAATTCGCGCTGGTCGGCGAGCTTGCCGCCCGCGACTGCGCCGGTGGCGAGCGCGAAACTCAGCAGCGCATCAACGCGATCATCACCGCGCTGACGGCTGACTATCTACTTCAGGGCCACACCTATCCCTGCCGACTCAACGTGGGGATGCTCGTTTTCCGCTCTCAGGAAAGCGCGCCTGCCGCTCAGCTGTTCAAGCGGGCGGGCCTGGCACTGCTGGAAGCCAAGCGCCAGCGGGATGGAAAGCCCCAGTTCTTTCAGCAGGCGCAAGAAGATGAACTGGAAGAGCGCCTGACCCTTGAGCGCGAGCTGAAATACGCCATTGACCACGACGAACTGTGCCTCTACCTGCAGCCGCAGGTAGACCCCCATCGGCAGGTGATCGGCGCCGAGGCGCTTGTACGCTGGCAGCACCCGGAACGCGGCATGATTTCACCCGGCCGCTTTATTCCCGTGGCTGAAGAAACGGGGCTTATTCTGCCGCTCGGGCATTGGGTATTGAAGGAGGGCTGCCGCCTGCTGGGGGAGTGGCGCCATCAACCCGCCTTTCGCCATTTAAAACTGTCGTTGAACGTCAGTATTCGCCAGTTTCAGCAGCCCGATTTTGCCGACCAGGTGCTGGCGGTCATCAAGCAGTATGATGCGCCCGCTGAGCGATTGACGCTGGAGCTTACCGAATCGCTGCTGCTGAGCGACCCCGATGGCACCATCCACAAAATGCAACAGCTGCAGCAAAGAGGCGTCAGCTTTGCGCTGGATGATTTCGGCACCGGCTATTCCTCCCTTGCCTACCTCAAGCTGTTACCGCTGGATACGCTGAAAATCGATATTACCTTCGTCCGGGATTTAACCCGGGACATGCAGGCCACTCCGATAGCGGCCACCATCGTGGCGCTCGCCGAGAGCCTGGGGCTGGGTGTCATTGCCGAAGGCGTGGAAACCGAAGACCAGCGCATGGTACTTGCCGACCTGGGGTGCCGTATTTACCAGGGGTTCCTGTTTGGCCATCCTGTCCCATCAGATGCTTTTTCAAAGGCGCTATACGCTGAAAAAGATTGCTAAAACTTATATATCGTAAAAATATACAACCACATTTATTAATGGACAGCGGCCTACATCATACGCTTCAGTTCACCGTAATCGCCGTTGACACGTAGCGTAACGGTTACCTCCTGATCATTACGATTGCGGAAAAACCAGCCATGGTTACCTGTAAAGGCGGCTTCCAGCTCCCCCTCATCCTCAGGGACACCACGCCCTTTTTCGTAGCTGATGGAGTTACCACCGCCATCGCCGTGGGTATCAAAATTGACCGGTCCACCCTCTGATGACCAGGCAAACGTCGCGATAGCGCCCTCATCCATCGTCAACTTGTACTCGGTGCCCTCGCCGGGAGCCAACGTAAAGCTTTCCTCTTCATGCCACGTCGGCTCAGACGATGCTTCGCTTTCCGTTGACGACTCATCAGCAGATGAAGCATCAACCAAGTCGTCGCTCGCTTCAGGCTGAACCTCTTGCGGCTTGTCATCAGCGGTAGATGCTGACGCCGCCTGCTCAGTAGCGGGTTCGGTGTTTTCCTCGGTCTCAGTGACGATGCGTATCTCAGCAGGCTGGGAGGTTTGTTCGGGGGCTTGCGTCGAATTGGCGTTGGCCTGGTCCCGCTCGGCTTCCTCCGCAAGTTGATTCTTAATCTCGCCCATTTGGGTCAGCCCCAACAGACGGCCTGCCCCGGTGGGATCAATCGCATATTCCGAGGGCAACACAACGGTGACCAGTAAAGCACCCGCAATAACAGCAGCGAGCACGGTAGAGCGCAGCAACTTGGCCGTGGAAGGCAGCTCAGCGCGGCCAGGCATATCGGTGTTATACATGTAAAAACTCCGTGACTTAGGAAACCATCAGGCCGGTCAATTGATAGCCCACCAACATGAAACCAGCACTCATCATGGCCACGTTGGCGGTGTAAGCGTGGCGCAGGAACCCATCCGTGCGTCGCCAGAATCCCATGACGATAAGGATGGCGCTAAGGGCCAGCAATTGGCCGATTTCCACCCCCACGTTGAAGGCCAACAGGTTAAGCAGCAGGCCGTTGGGAGCAATCTCGTACTCGATGATTTTGGTCGACAGCCCCAAACCGTGGAAAAATCCAAATATCAGCGTTGCCCATTTGGTGTTGGGCTGAAAGCCAAACCACCGCTGGTAGGCACCCAGGTTATCCAGCGCTTTGTACACCACCGAGAGCCCGATAACGGCATCGATGAGATAACTGTTGATGCCGATATCGAAGTACACCCCCAGCAGCATGGTGGTGGAATGGCCAATAGCAAAAAGGCTGACGTAAATGGCAATGTGCTGCATGCGGTAGAGGAAAAAGACCACCCCTAGCAGAAACAGCAGATGGTCGTAGCCCGTCACCATGTGTTTGGCACCGAGGTACATAAATGGCATCAGGTGAACGCCGTATATCTCCTGGATATACCCCTTGTCGCCTTCGGCGACCGCATGGGCCAGGGCATCACCACTGGCGCTTAATAGCACCACCAACAACGTTATGACAGGCAGACAGCTCTGACGCCTCTTTCTAGGCACATCAAACGCCCCACCCCCTATAGATGGCAACATATAACCTCCGAACATTTTTACTCAATCATGGTTGTCCGACGGACAACCGACGTCATACCGCGATTGATAAACGTGGAGGGCGTTCCAGGCGGAACATACGGCGCAACGGGGAGCCACCCCGCTCGCTTAGCTGAAGGGAGTCGGCAATTATCGGCTCGGGCAACGTGCTCATGGTCAGGCGATCTGCCAATTCGTGGAAGTGGCTACCGCCATCAAAATGAAGCGGGCTGTACTCTGCTGACTGCTCGTGCCCCTTTGTATGGTGACTGCTGGGTTGGTGACTAATAGCACCGTTCGCATGGCTAGCTTCAGCGGCGGTTTCCGGCCCATGGGCCAGGGTTTCTCCAATACTCGACATGACCAGCCCCTGCAATACAAGTAGCAGCAATACCAGGCAACCAAGGCGATGTCTTACATGACAGAGCATAGAAACAACCCACTTTAAAACGAAAACCGACCCGCATCCCTAGCCGCATTTACCACCACTGCCATCAATGGGCTATCACTGGCAATAGCACGGTAGAAAGCCTAACATCCCCTCCCAGGGGATGGGAACAAACAAGAGGAAAACATGACAACACAGAGGCACCAGACGCACCCAGACATAATCAAGCGCCTGAATCGCGCGCGAGGGCATCTGCAAAGCGTGGTCAGCATGATCGAAGACGGACGCGCCTGCCTGGATATTGCCCAGCAGTTACATGCCGTAGAAAAGGCTATCCAGCAAGCCAAAAAGACCTTGGTACAGGACCATATCGACCACTGCATGGAAGAGGCGATAGGCCCTTTGACGGCAAATCAGCGCGAGCACGTTAAGGATTTCAAGGCGATAGCCCGCTATCTATAATCTCCTGAGCTCTACCCTGCAGCCCCGGCCCCAGCAGCAAGAGTGCATGCGACTGGCTGAGCATAACGACACTGCAACAAGAGGGACCTGCAATGCACCAGCACCGTATTGAAGCATGGCAGCACGACCACGTGTTCGGCCAGGATGAAAAACAGCCCGGCGAATCACGCACGCTTATCGTCGTAGGCCTGACGCTGACCATGATGGTATGGGAAATCCTGGCAGGCATCGTTTACGGTTCCATGGCCCTGCTGGCCGATGGGCTACATATGGGCTCTCACGCGGTAGCGTTGGGCATCGCGGTTTTTGCTTACCGCTATGCACGGCGCAACGCGGGCAATAAAAATTTCTCTTTCGGCACCGGCAAGGTGAATGCGCTGGGCGGCTTTACAGGCGCAATTCTCCTGGCCGTATTTGCCCTTTATATGATCATCGAGAGCATTGATCGCTTTATTAATCCCGTAGCGATTTCCTTTAACGGGGCCATTTTTGTGGCGATTATCGGCCTCTTGGTCAACGGCATTTCGGCCTGGATACTTGGCAGCGATCATGGACATGACCATGGCCATACACATGAACACCACGACCACAACCGTCGGTCCGCCTACTTACACGTGCTGGCCGATGCGCTGACATCGCTACTGGCGATTGCCGCACTGCTGGCAGGTAAGTACGCAGGCTGGCAGTGGCTGGATCCCGCCATGGGCATCGTAGGCGCGATACTCATCACGCGCTGGGCGTGGCAGCTAATAAAAGACACATCCCAGGTGTTGCTGGATCAACAGCGCAGCGAACTGGAAGTGGAGGTTAGGCAAGCAATTGAGAACAATGACATACGCATCAGCGACCTGCATATCTGGTCGATTGGCCCCAACCTGTATGCTGCCATCATTTCCTTGGTAGCACACACTCCTGAATCACCCGCAGCTTACAAACGGCAAATTCAGGCTCGCTGCAGCTCTCTGGCTCACATCACCATTGAGGTGCAGTCTTGTCCCACTACTTGACCTAAAGGCAGCACCGGGTTCTACGTTAGTAGTTGGGGAAAGTGGTGATCTGTAACAAGGAGGCTGACCATGGCATCGACCACGCACAATACCGCCCGGGTTTACCGGATGAAAACCGCCGAACATTTGTGCCCGTTTGGCTTAAAGACCGTTGATTTACTTAAGCGCAAAGGCTTTGAGGTGGATGACCACACCCTAACTTCACGTGATGAAATCGACGCCTTCAAAGCCCAGGAGAACGTTGACACCACGCCCCAGGTATATATCGGCAATGAACGCATCGGCGGTTATGAGGCGTTGCGTAAGCACCTGGGGATGAGCGTGCCTAACACCAAGGGCACGACCTACCGCCCGGTACTGGCGATTTTCGCTACTGCGCTGCTGATTGGCTTTGCGATTAGTTGGGCCGCCCAGGGCGCGCTATTCACAGCGCGTATGCCCGAGTACGCCGTTGCCACAGCGATGGTCCTGCTGGGTCTGCAAAAGCTGCAAGACGTGGAAAGCTTCAGCAATATGTTTCTCAACTACGATTTGCTTGCCCAGCGCTACGTCCCCTACAGCTACCTGTATCCCTACGCCGAAACACTCGCGGGTCTGCTGATGCTTGCCGGAGCGTTTATTTGGCTCGCCGCACCGTTGGCACTGTTCGTAGGTACTGTAGGCGCGGCATCCGTGTTTAAAGCGGTATACATCGACAAGCGCGAACTCAAATGCGCCTGCGTGGGCGGCAACAGCAACGTACCGCTAGGCTTTGTATCGCTGACCGAAAACCTGGTGATGGTGGCGATGGGCCTATGGATGCCGCTGCGCATGTTGATCGCGTGAGTAAGGCTTGACCTAGTGGCAGTCAACTACAAGCGCGCCCTTTTCACACTTTTAAACATGCCACCATCTGACCCTAGTTAACCTTAAGTGCCCATCCCGCTATATTTCATAGTGCAGGCATATTGGATGGCTGTGGCATGTAGACTATCTGCTCCAAGGGGGCGCTAGGGTCAAGGCCAGCCCGGCTAGCGATGAAATTGCTTTTCCCGCTCGGGTTGCCAAAAAATCGCATCTGCCCGCAGGCGAACCACGGTGTTATTGGGCAATGGCCACTCAATCACATCGCCTATGGTTAAGCCGATTAATGCGGCTCCGATGGGGGCCATTACCGAAATACCGTCGGGCACGCTTGGCAGAGAGTGCGGGTAAACCAGGGTGCGAATCATTTGGCGTTTATGCGTGAGGTCGGTAAACCGCACTTGGCTGTTCATGCTGATCACATTATCGGGGATATCTTCGGGATCAAGCACTTCGCCACGCATTAACTCTTCTTCAAGCAGCGTTGCCACCATGGCATCATTGTCTGAGGCCGTATCTATAAGACGCTGAAGTCGCTCAGCATCTAAACGGTTGATGATAATGGGCGGCCGTGACGCCATGCTAACTCTCCTTTAATGCATGAAATAACATTCAATTTAAAACTCAGAAAATCCCTCAACAAAAACAGCCCTTCCATACCAGGAAGGACTGCTCACCAGTACTAATTGGAACGCATTATTGCCATTCTGAACTCAGCGCTGCCAAAACTCGCTTTGCTAATTGCTCAGGTAACCCCCTGCTCTATCATGGTATCGGCTACTTTCCTGAATCCGGCAATATTAGCGCCTAATACCAAGTTATCGGGCTCGCCAAACTCGGCGGCTGTTTCTGCGCATTTTTGATGGATATCCGCCATGATGCTTTTGAGTTTTTGATCAACCTTTTCCAGCGGCCATGCCTCCATGCTGCTATTTTGCGCCATCTCCAGTTGGCTGGTAGCCACACCGCCAGCATTTGCGGCTTTACCTGGCCCATAGGCAATTTTGGCCTTTTGAAAGACGTCGACGGCTTCTTTGGTGGAAGGCATGTTTGCGCCCTCACTTACATAACGTATGCCGTTAGCTAGCAACGTTTCGGCATCCCGCAGTGTGAGTTCGTTTTGCGTCGCACATGGGAAGGCTGCATCGGCAGGAATCTGCCACACCGCATGACCTCCCTCTGGGTAATCGCTTGCTGGTATATAGCGCGCCTTGGGGCGCTCGTTGAGGTAACGCTCCAGTGAGCAGCGCTGCACTTCTTTCAGCCTTTTTAGCAAATCCAGCTCGATGCCGCAGGGGTCGTGAAGAGTGCCGCGCGAATCGCTGCAAGCAATGGGCGTTGCCCCAAGCTCATAGAGCTTTTCAATCGTATAAATGGCGACATTGCCCGCGCCAGACACCAAACAGGTTTTATCGCGCAGATCCTCTCCCCGGGCTGCCAGCATATTTTGAGCGAAATATACCGCGCCGTAGCCGGTGGCTTCCTTACGCCCTAACGAACCGCCCCAGTTCAGGCCTTTACCGGTAAGCACCCCTTCGTAACGGCCCGTTAACCGTTTGTATTGACCAAACAAGTAGCCAATTTCACGCGCGCCCACGCCGATGTCGCCTGCTGGCACATCCGTATGCGGCCCAATGTGACGATAAAGCTCGCTCATAAACGCCTGACAAAAGCGCATAATCTCGTTGTCCGATTTACCTTTCGGGTCAAAGTCGGCACCGCCTTTACCGCCACCAATTGGCAACCCCGTTAGGGAATTTTTGAAGATTTGCTCAAAACCCAGAAACTTAATAGTTCCCGAGGTGACACTGGGGTGAAAGCGCAGGCCTCCCTTGTAGGGGCCAAGCGCGGAATTAAACTGCACGCGATACCCCTTATTGACCTGCACACCGCCATTATCATCCAGCCAGCTAACACGAAACATCACCTGGCGCTCAGGCTCGACAATCCGCTCAATAATGCTGTGCTGATGATAATGTGGGTCGCGTTCAAACAGGGGCCTAAGGCACTCAAGCACTTCTTCCGTGGCTTGATAAAACTCGGACTGTGCCGGGCTACTCTTTGCCAGTCGTGTCAACGTATCGTGAACATAAGGCATCGTTTCTTACCATTACAGTTATAAATGTCCGAAAGCTGGCCAGAGCGTCAGACATATTTAACTGTGAGCAGGCGACGCTGCATACCCTATGCCGGTTTGGTATGGTATTCATAGCAGGCACATTAAGACTAAAGTCTAAATATTTAGCACCTTTTCTTTTATATTAATATAAATTAATAAACGATATTTAAACTAAAGCGGCTGTTAATTAGGTTATGCTCCGCCCGGCAGCGTACGCCGTTGCCATAGAGATGATCCTATGGATACCGCAGGTTTCATATTGACGAGCCCCCCTCCCTTGGAACTCCATTGTATCTGAGGGACAAAAATTTACAGTGGGAGTGATTGCCCTGCTACTTAAAGTCTATATAGTCTTTCCTATTAAAGAAAAAGACCTATATCTTAAAGTAGGCAAATAATAATTAATAACTGAGGCTTTTTTAATGACGGTTCCTACCCTGCATGAAACCCCCTCAGCAAGCGTGATTCGCTCACTGCTTCAGCATACCCACGAGCTATCTATTTATTCCAGGAATATGCCCTATGCCCTGAAGGCCGAGGTGATTGAGCTGAACCTGGGTAACGGCCGCATGGTGCTGGAAGTGGAATACGCCGGAGCGGATATCGAGCGCTACTTAACCTGCGACAGCCTAAGCTTTGACTTGGAGGCGCTGAACCTGAATTCATAGAATAACTGCAGCACTTTGGATCATACGGTAGAGGCAGGAGGGCCAGCAGCGGTACCCTCTCCGCCTTACCGACCAAAGTGAAGCAGAGTATGGGATACCGACAACTGACCCAGGCACAACGATATCAAATTTTTGCCCACAGGGATGTAGGGGTGAGCCAACGTCAGATTGCTCAACAGCTTGGCATTCACAGCAGTACCGTGAGCCGTGAGCTGAGACGTAATTCAGGTGCCAAGGGATATGAACCCGCAAAAGCGCAGCGTTACAGCGATCAGAGACGCCGCTCTGCTTGGAAGTGGACAAAGCGACTCCCTAGCCTGATCAATGCCGTAGCTGACAGGCTTAGGGAAGAATGGAGTCCAGAGCAGATTAGCGGTTTTATGGCGCCGTTGACGGGTATAGGGGTGAGTCATCAATGGGTCTATTCGTTGATCTGGGACGATAAGGCCAAGGGTGGCGATTTGTGGCGACACCTCCGCCAGCCCAAGCGTCGCAGTAAACATCGTGCCAATGCCAAAAGCGCAGGACTAGGCAAGATTCCTAAGCGTGTGGGGATAGAGCATCGGCCGCCTGCTATCGAAAGACGCCTCACCATCGGTCACTGGGAAGGCGACACGGTGCTTTATGGGCACAAGCAAGCGGGGATAGTGACGTTGGTAGAGCGACGAAGTGGCTACTTGTTGGCGGCACGTCTTCCAAAGGTAACGGCAGAACTAACGCAGAAAGCCATGGTTCGGTTACTTAAGCCTCGTCGGGGCGCGGTGAAGACGATCACGCTAGACAATGGCTCGGAGTTTGCAGACCACGAGACGGTCGCAAAAGCGGTTAGCGCCTCCGTGTATTTCTGTGATCCTTACTGCTCAGGCCAACGTGGGACAAACGAGAACACCAACGGCCTGATCAGGCAGTATTTTCCGAAAGGTACAGACTTCCGGAAGGTGACTAATGTAGAGCTGCGACGCGTTGTTCACAAGCTGAACGATAGACCCAGAAAGCGGCTGGGATACCGAACCCCAGCCCAGGTGTTCTTAGGAGAATATTCAGGAGCGCTAGAAACCGCGGGTGCTGCACTTATTAGTTGAATTCAGGAAAGGACATCACGCGATTGAACGCGAGACCTACAGCTTGAGCAATGTCGCCGTCAAACTGCTCAAAGCAGACAGTACCTTGTATCGCTTGGAGTGCCAGTTGCCGGATTCGGTTTTCGTCAAAGAGAACCGAGGTTCTGTTCGTATCCCGTTCATTCTGGGTATGCAGACCCGTGTCGGTATAGAGGTTTATCCACATGAGCTCACTGTGCCGGGCAGGCTACGTAACCTGTCTATCGGCGGTTGCATGGTCGACATTGATCTAGCGGAAAGTGTCGCCATTGATGTCGATCAGGTAATTCCCGGGGTGACGCTGGAGTTTCCCAACGGTGATATTTTTTTTGCCGAAGGCAAAATCCGCCACATACGTCCTTTCGGTAACCATGGCTATGCGGCGGTCGGTATTCATTTCTATAATCTGTCGACATCTCAGGCTGAAATGCTGTACCACTACGTGAATGAGTCAGAACGAGAGGCCGCCTACCGCACTGGAACAAACGACAAAATGGTTTACCACTCCCCGTTGTTTGTTCCTGGTACGAAGGAGAAGAAAATCCAGCAACGAGAAGCCCAGGAACGTGATAAGCGCGCTCGCCAATCCCCCATGGAACGAGGTGTGATGGACATATCACATCAGCTGCAAGTGGGGCTGATGTACATGAAGACTCGCCAACTGTTCCCGGCCGATATTTTTTACGATTGCGTTGATACCCTGCGTTACCTTGTACAGCAGGATCGTAAAACATTTCTCTATGCCCTGGCGTTTTTACGCAATGAGCCAGACTGGGTAAGACACGCCGTGCAAGTCGCCGGACAGCTGACTGACATCATGTTAACCCGCGACCCGCATGACGCTAAGGTGCGTGAGGCTGTTCTGGGGGCCTTATTACACACCATGGGCAAGCCAATGCTGATCAGCGCGGACCTTCCATCACTCAAGATCAATATGAGCCCCGCCCAAAAGGACATCCTTAGCGGCCATGTGGCAACATTACGCAGTAAGCTGAGTGAGTTAGGCTGGGAGCCCAATCCAACTTGCCGAGACGTCATTGAGAATGCCAATGAACGCTTGGACGGCTCGGGCTACCCGGCAGGCAAGCGTGGCGAGGAGCTGTCGGAGGTCGTTCGTCTAGTCTCTTTGATCAAGGCGATTAACAAACTCCTTCACGCGCGAAACGGGGTACCTCCACGCCCACCGATTGACGCCTACCGCAGGATTAATGAGACCGGGACGGCCTACGACAAGACAGTGTTAGTGGAGTACATCCAAGTATATGGCTTGTACCCCATTGGTAGCTTAGCCAAGTTCTCGGGCGGCTTTCTTGCCTGGGTCATGGATATCAACAGCAAAGGCATGCCAAGTCAGGTTAACGTCGTCAAAAACTTACGCTTTCCTGACACCAACATCCATAGCGTTATCACCCAAGACGACATATCGCAGATTGGCAAGCTTGAGGGCATCGTCAACCCTTTGGATTATGGGGTGAGTGTGCTAAAGGTTTAATGGTTAGTGGGTAGGTGAGCGAGCATCGCCACCACCCCCAATGCCAGCCAGCCGATCATTAGCAAAAGCCCACCTATGGGGGTAACGATACCCAGGTTCAGCCCCGCCAACGCCATCAGGTACAGCGAGCCTGAAAAGGCCGCGATGCCCAGCGCCCAAAACGCCAGTACCCAACGCTGGCCAGCTATTGGGGTACTTCCACGCCATACCAACACCGCCAGCATGGCCAGCGTATGCCACGCTTGGTAGCGTACGCCGGTTTCTACCGCGCTGACCATTTCGGCCCCGGCACGCGCCTCCAGGCCGTGGGCGGCGTAAGCGCCCAACATGACCATTAGCGCACCCGAAATGGCGACGCCACACCACCACGCTTTATCTGCCTGCTGCACGTCTGTCTCCTTTCTGCACTTTCTGGGCAATTTTGCTGCACTGTTTAACCTTGCCACATACCTTGAGCGGCTCGAAACCGCTACAATAGAGGACGTTTAGCCCACACGTTTTGTTGCACACAATGGGACGCGCCCAGTTTATGTCTACCCCTAATGAGTTGATACAGCTCACGCTCAACGGTGACCCGCACTCCCTTCTTGCGGGTGCGACGGCCGCTGACCTAGTGGAACAACTAGGCCTAAGCGGGCGCCGTATCGCCGTGGAAATCAACGAAGAAATTGTGCCCAAAAGCCAGCTTGCCGACACCCGTTTGGCCGATGGCGATCAAATAGAAGTCGTCCACGCCATTGGCGGCGGATAGAGGAAATACCATGACCCAGCTAACCGACACCCCGTTCACCATCGCCGGACGCGACTTCAGCTCTCGCCTGCTGGTCGGCACCGGCAAGTACAAAGACTTCGACGAAACCGGCGCAGCCATTGCCCAAAGCGGCGCTGAGATCGTCACCTTTGCGGTGCGCCGCACCAACCTGGGCCAGGATGCAGAGGCGCCCAACCTGTTGGATGTGGTCTCGCCCAAGCGCTATACCCTGCTGCCCAACACCGCAGGCTGCTACACCGCCAAAGACGCCGTTCGCACCTGCCGGTTGGCCCGCGAGCTGCTTGACGGCCATAATCTGGTCAAGCTGGAAGTACTGGGTGACGAAGCCACGCTCTACCCCAATGTGGTCGAAACGCTCAAGGCCGCCGAAACGCTGCTCGCTGACGGCTTTGACGTCATGGTCTACACCAGCGACGACCCCATTGTGGCACGCGAGCTGGAAGCCATGGGTTGCTGCGCCATCATGCCGCTGGGCTCGCTGATTGGTTCAGGCCACGGTATTCAAAACCCGCACAACGTCAGCTTGATCGTTGAACAAAGCCGCGTGCCGGTGCTGGTAGATGCCGGCATTGGTACCGCCTCAGACGCGGCCATGGCGATGGAGCTGGGCTGCGACGGCGTATTACTGAACAGCGCGATTGCCCATGCCCGTGACCCGTTGCGCATGGCCAACGCCATGAAGCTTGCGGTGGAAGCCGGCCGCGATGCCTTCTTGGCGGGCCGCATGCCGCGCCGCCAATCGGCCGACCCCTCTACCCCTTTTGCTGGCCGTATTAACGGTTAACTGATTGTCGAGACACCATGACGGAATCACATAATAGCGGTGCTCCCACCACCGGTCCGGAAGGCGCGGATGCACCGCTGCACCGCCGCGGTATTAAAAGCTACGTTATCCGCGCTGGTCGTATGACCCAGGCTCAAAACCGTGGATTAGAAGACGTTTGGCCACGTTTTGGTCTTACCCTTGCCGACGGCCGCCAGGACTTAGACGCGCTCTTTGGCCGCCAAGCGCACCGCGTGGTGGAAATTGGCTTTGGCATGGGTAATTCGCTGATTGAGCAGGCAGAAACCCACCCGGAAACCGACTTTATCGGCATTGAAGTACACGCCCCAGGCGTGGGCAAGCTGCTGGATGAAGCGGATAAGCGCGGCCTCAACAACCTGCGCGTCTACCGTGAAGATGCCTTAGCGGTGCTGGAGCAGTGCCTGCCAGAGGGCTCGCTGACCACGCTACAGCTGTTTTTTCCCGACCCCTGGCCGAAGAAAAAACACCACAAACGGCGCATCGTGCAGCCCGCCTTTGTCGAGCTTATCCGCACACGCCTAAAGCCTGGCGGCACCCTGCACATGGCCACCGACTGGGAGGCTTATGCCGAGTGGATGGCCGAGGTGATGGACGCCGCCCCCGGCTATGAGAATACCGCCAGCGCTGACACGGCACCTTATGTGCCGCGCCCGGAGTTTCGACCGCTCACCAAGTTTGAAGCGCGCGGCGAAAAGCTCGGTCACGGAGTGTGGGATCTGATTTACCAGCGCTGCCACTAATTCGAGCTATTCAAACGCCGTGAGCGCAAAGCTTTCGCTCTCCACTACCTGACTCTGCCAGGCATGCAGCGTCGGAAAGCGGTTTTGCCAATCAAAGGCCGGTAAGCGAAAGCTAATGTAAGCCAGCGCCACAGCCACCACAATCGCCCCCAGGGTGCGCTCGGCATTACCCGCCAGCACGCTGGGGTGCGCATTCAGGGTGACCAACGTGCGCTCAATGGCTTTTAAGCGACGGCTGCCCAATAGCGTTGTATCGACTTCATGGCCGCCGTGCTTGCGGCCAATGACCACGTTGAACGCCGCCTCCATTAAGCCGTGTCCTAGCCCGGCGAACGCCAGGGTTTCCGCGAGAGCCGCTTGCGGCAGCAGAGATTCACCCTCGCCTTGGGCGTCTAGGTAAAGCGCTATTAGCAGCGACTCGGTGAGCACCTCGCCCTCATCGGTCACCAGCGTGGGGATACGGCTAAGCGGGGTAATTTGTAACAGATCGCTATCCGACGCCCAGGGGTCGCACCAGCAAAGTTCGGTGCGCTCGATCAACTGCTTTTCATACAGGCAAATCCTAGCTACACGGGCGTAGGGCGACGTCGCGTTCAGGTAGAGCTGCATTGGGGTCTCCTTGAAGGGCACGTTCACCGCAGCTTGCGTGGCAAATCCCCATAACGCAATACGGGAATGATCAAAGTAACCGGGCTCAATGTTACAGCGACCAAACTCGCCCTAGGCAGGTACTAATTATCAAACGTCGGCCGAGTCAGATGCACCAGCATTGAAGGATGTAGCTCATGCAATTGATTAATGCCTAGCATTCCCATGTCCGCCCGTAATTCGGACATTAATAATCCAATGGCGTGCTGTACCCCAGCTTCACCGCCTATCGAGGCCGCATAATTGAAGGGTCGTCCAATAAATACAAACTTGGCGCCAAGTGCCAGTGCCTTGATGACGTCCGTCCCCCGTCTAAAACCACTATCGACCATCACGCTCATATCGCCTGAGACTTCCATGGCCTTTGGGAGTGCACGCATCGGCGAAATAGCCCCATCCAACTGACGTCCCCCATGATTTGAGAGGATGACGCCATCCGCACCAAGATCCCTTGCCAGGGCAACATCTTCGGGGTGCAGCAACCCTTTAATTACCAGCTGCCCTTGCCATCGACGTCTGATACTCCGCAACGTTTCCCAATCTAGGTGTTCTCGGCCAGAAAAGTCACGTACCGCACTGCGGGATAAGATCGCGGACCCACGCTCGGCGGCATTGTTTTCAAAGTAGGGCATGCCGTGATACGCCAACGTACGTAAAAAAGTGCCTATGCTCCAGCTCGGGTGTGTCACACCATCCCAAAAGAGTTTTAGATTCGGTTTAAGGGGCGTTTTAAAACCGGTGCGAAGATTATTCTCACGATTAGGCACTACCGCCGAGTCTACGGTGATGACTAATGTTTTTACGCCCGCCTGAGCGACTCGATCAACCAAACGATTGATGTCACTCACCTCGGCAGGCAAATAAGCTTGAAACCATGTATCAGGCGCGGCTTCTACGACTTCCTCCAGGCGAATTAAAGATGACCCACTTAAGATCATCGGTATGCCCGCTTGCTCAGCCGCTTGAGCCTGGGCGAGATCACCTCGATAACCGGACAAGGATGAAATGCCCATTGGCGCAATACCAAAAGGTGCTGAATACGTTTTTCCGAATAATGTGACTGATGTCTCGCGCTTGCTTACGTCGCGTAATACGCGGTGCATAAATCCATATTCTTCGAAAACGGCTCGATTATCGCGGTAAGAAGCTTCTGTTTCAGCCGCGCCTGAGACCTGAATTCATAGAATAACTGCAGCACTTTGGATCATACGGTAGAGGCAGGAGGGCCAGCAGCGGTACCCTCTCCGCCTTACCGACCAAAGTGAAGCAGAGTATGGGATACCGACAACTGACCCAGGCACAACGATATCAAATTTTTGCCCACAGGGATGTAGGGGTGAGCCAACGTCAGATTGCTCAACAGCTTGGCATTCACAGCAGTACCGTGAGCCGTGAGCTGAGACGTAATTCAGGTGCCAAGGGATATGAACCCGCAAAAGCGCAGCGTTACAGCGATCAGAGACGCCGCTCTGCTTGGAAGTGGACAAAGCGACTCCCTAGCCTGATCAATGCCGTAGCTGACAGGCTTAGGGAAGAATGGAGTCCAGAGCAGATTAGCGGTTTTATGGCGCCGTTGACGGGTATAGGGGTGAGTCATCAATGGGTCTATTCGTTGATCTGGGACGATAAGGCCAAGGGTGGCGATTTGTGGCGACACCTCCGCCAGCCCAAGCGTCGCAGTAAACATCGTGCCAATGCCAAAAGCGCAGGACTAGGCAAGATTCCTAAGCGTGTGGGGATAGAGCATCGGCCGCCTGCTATCGAAAGACGCCTCACCATCGGTCACTGGGAAGGCGACACGGTGCTTTATGGGCACAAGCAAGCGGGGATAGTGACGTTGGTAGAGCGACGAAGTGGCTACTTGTTGGCGGCACGTCTTCCAAAGGTAACGGCAGAACTAACGCAGAAAGCCATGGTTCGGTTACTTAAGCCTCGTCGGGGCGCGGTGAAGACGATCACGCTAGACAATGGCTCGGAGTTTGCAGACCACGAGACGGTCGCAAAAGCGGTTAGCGCCTCCGTGTATTTCTGTGATCCTTACTGCTCAGGCCAACGTGGGACAAACGAGAACACCAACGGCCTGATCAGGCAGTATTTTCCGAAAGGTACAGACTTCCGGAAGGTGACTAATGTAGAGCTGCGACGCGTTGTTCACAAGCTGAACGATAGACCCAGAAAGCGGCTGGGATACCGAACCCCAGCCCAGGTGTTCTTAGGAGAATATTCAGGAGCGCTAGAAACCGCGGGTGCTGCACTTATTAGTTGAATTCAGGGATATAGCCGAAAATTGGCCGCGGCAAATGTCGTCTAGCGGCTGGCTCAAAATCATCAAGGCAATAAATACGCGATAATCGCCTAGAGGCCAGAAAAGAGGGCCAAGGAGCTACTTTTTTACTTGTTGGAGCTGAAGACGCCATTATTTCACCCAGACATGCTTAAATGATGTGACGTCATTTTAAAGAGCACCCCACCCTCCAACAATCAACCATTATTCAGCCTATTCATGAGGTTTCCGAATGAATATACATCGACTCTCTCCTTCTATGTCGATGCTACTGGCCTTCGATGCCGCCGCTCGGCACCAAAGCTTTACCCGGGCTGCGAGTGAGCTCAACCTGACCCAAAGTGCTATTAGCCGCCAAATTCAAGCACTTGAAAACCAGCTGGAGGTGAGGCTATTTGAACGTCAAGGCAAGAGCATCCAGCTAACAGACGTTGGGTCGATGTATGCACATGACATTGCTTCTGCATTAGCGCGTATTAACGGGGCCACGGCCCGCGTAAGCGCTTTCCGTAAGGGTGTGAGTTCACTCAACCTTGCCATACTGCCAACGTTTGGTTCGCGCTGGCTGCTACCCCGCCTAGCGATGTTTTACCAACATCATCCAGGCATCATGCTGCATATCCACACACGCATAGGCGAGTACGACCTTGCCGAATCAGGCATGGATGCTGCCATTAATGTAGGCACTGAGCCTTGGCCCGGGCTGGTGTCGCACCCCTTAATCAAGGAAGAAATGGTGCTCGTCGCGAGCCCAAGCCTTCTAGCAAAACATCCTATTAAACAACCAATTGATGTTAGCCATCATTTGTTGCTACAGATTGCGGTTAGGTCAGAAGCTTGGCATCAATGGTTTACTGCTCAGCGTTTACCACTCGCTTACATGCGTCTCGGGCCACACTTTGAGTTCTCAACCCATTTAATACAGGCGGCGACAGCAGGTATTGGGATTGCCTTAGTCGCGCGTTGCTTGGTAGAGGAAGAGCTCCAGGATGGAAGATTGACGATTCCATTAGTCAGCAGCCTCAATAGCAGCCGTTGTTATTATTTATTATACCCACCCGAAAAACGGGATTTTTCTCCTTTAATGAAATTTCGTGACTGGCTTTTATCGCAGTGACAGTTTAGCGGGTAAAAAAACTCGCATTAAGATGCCATTTATTGTCATGACCTGACCTATTAAACAAAAAAGCAATAAAAAGCGGCCCGCAGGCCGCTTAGTTGAGTGCTTATCTAACGGCGCTTTTAGATAGCGCCATGGGCTCGCTTAGGCTTCGCGTTTGCCGTCCATCAGGCGGCTAACCTTAAGCGGGTTGTCTTCCTGTAGTACCTCCGGCAGTAACGCCGCTGGCAGCGACTGATAGCAGACCGGACGCAAAAAGCGCTTAATCGCCGCACTGCCCACCGAGGTAGTGCGGCTGTCAGAGGTAGACGGATACGGACCACCGTGCACCATGGCATGGCATACTTCCACACCCGTTGGCCAGCCATTGGCGAGAATCCGCCCGGCCTTACGCTCCAGGGTAGGCAACAGCGCTTTGGCCGCGTCAATATCTGCATCGTCCATCTGCAATGTCACGGTCAGTTGGCCCTCAAGCTGTTCGGCCACCTGCTTCATTTCTGCCGCATCGTTGCACTCGATCACCAGCGAGCTAGCGCCGAATACTTCCGCTTGAAGCGCTTCTGAACCAAGGAAGTCGCTCGCCGAGGTGGCAAACAAGCCGGTTTGGCACTGATAGTCACCGCCGCTTTGGCCACGGGCGATTTCGCGCACCTTGCCTTCGCCGCTTAAGGCCTCAACGCCTTGCTGGTAGGCACGGTGAATGCCTGGTGTCAGCATGGTTTGCGCGCCGCTTTGCGTTACCGCATCGCGGGCGGCGTCGATAAAGGCGTCCAGCGAGGCGCCTTTAACGGCGATCACCAGCCCAGGGTTGGTGCAGAATTGTCCCGCGCCCATGTTTAGCGAGCCGACAAAGGCTTCACCCAGGGCTTTGCCTCGTGCCTTAAGCGCTTCGGGGAGCAGGAACACCGGGTTGATACTGCTCATTTCAGCATAAACGGGGATCGGCTGGGGGCGGGCTTGAGCGGTTTTCATCAGTGCGGTTCCGCCGCTACGCGAACCGGTAAAGCCGACCGCCTGAATGCGCGGGTCGGCCACCAGCGCCTGGCCAATCTCATTGCCCGCGCCAAACAGCAGCGAAAAGACGCCTTCGGGGAGTTGGCAGGCTTTCACCGCTTTTTGAATGGCATGGCCGACCAGTTCGGATGTGCCCGGATGCGCCGAGTGGCCTTTGACAATCACCGGACAACCCGCCGCTAGCGCCGAGGCGGTATCGCCACCGGCAACCGAGAAGGCCAACGGGAAGTTGCTGGCACCGAACACCGCTACCGGCCCCAGGCCGATATGGCGCTGACGTAGATCGGCACGCGGCATTGGTTGGCGCTCAGGCAGCGCCGGGTCGATGCGAACATCCAGCCACTCACCCGCGCGTACCACGGAGGCAAACAGGCGCAACTGGCCGCAGGTGCGGCCGCGCTCGCCCTCAATACGGGCTTGAGGCAGGCCGGTTTCCGCCATGGCACGTTCGACCAATTCACTACCCAACGCTTCGATCTCGCTGGCAATGGTCTCAAGGAAGGTAGCGCGAGCGTCTAGTGTGGTCTCACGGTAGCTATCGAAGGCTTCCTCTGCCAGCGCGCAGGCTTGGCCGACCTCCGTTTGACCGAGACCGGTGTATTCAGGGGGCAGTGTCTCGCCTGTGGATGGGTTCACGGCTTGGATAACCGCGCGGCTTCCTTTGACTGCTTGCTGTCCAATCAGCGATGTGCCTTGCAGTGTCATCATTCACTCCCTTCGGTTGGCTGATATTGCGCGTACATGTTTCGCGCCCGATTAAGGTGCTGAAACATGGTTTCTTTGGCCGCGTCAGGATCACGAGACAAGATCGCTTCAAGAATGAAGGTATGCTCTTCGTGAACGCGCTCCAGATAGCGCTCCGCGGCCTGCGGATTAATATCGATACTCAGCAGCTTGGCGCGGGGGATCACGCTCTGGCTAAGCTGCTCGTAAAAAGTATCGAAGATGGGATTTTTGGTGGCTTTGGCGATGGCATGGTGAAACTCAAAGTCTTCCACCCGCGCTTGGGACTTCGCCGCATGGGCGTCGATGAAAGCCACATGGGTCTGCTTCAGACGCTTCTCATCGTTAGCGTCATAGCGCAATGCGGCAAGCTCTGCCGCCGCGGGCTCCATGGCTAGGCGCAGTTCCAACACGTGGAGAATATCGGCCACCGTGGTGGGGTTGATACGCTCGGCGGGGCGCGCCTCGATCGCCGTGGCGCGCAGTACGGTGGTACCTACGCCACGGCGGGTTTCCACTAAGCCCAGCGACTTCAAATGGGTGATCGCCTCGCGAATGACCGTGCGGCTAACGCCAAATGAGTCGCACAAGCGGTTCTCGGTGGGCAGCTTTTCACCCACCGGGATATCGCCCTGCACAATCAGCGATTCAAGCTGGTCGGCGACATGGGTAGAAAGACTACCCTGCTTGGCGACTTTGTGGACGTTAAAGCTTGCTAGGTCCGTCGACATGATGATCCCCTTTTGCCAAATTATCCGCACGGTACCTAGTACCCTGCCAATAACGTAGATAAGTTGTTGAGCTGGCTGAAGGCTGTTCGTCTGTAAGCCTACCCGTTTTACTTTATCAGCGAGGCTATTGAGCCACCGCGTTAAGCAGCTTTGTCAATTCTTCATGTAGCTCAGCCGGAATTTCGACGCCTTCAAGCTGGCTAAGATGCCTTGCTTCGTGACGACGCTGAGACGGCAGGCGAGCCCCTTGCTTGATAAGCCGGTATAAACCATGCGAGTGGCACTCGTCGCGCTGTGCAGCCACGCTGCTGGCAATCACCTCAACGTGAGCAGCCGCACACCCATGACCCTCAAGAAGGTTGACGCTCAAGGTCCAGGCCTCATCGAGCGAGCGTGTCGCCATTTTTTGCATATCCACTCCTAGCCTAGTTTCCCGCTATTTTCAGGCATCATCAGGGTGGTCAGCAGCGACGAACTTGCCGCCCTGATACACAACCGCCGGATCATCCGGATCCTGAGCAGGCTGTTGGTTGATCTTGTCACGCCAGGGCTCAGAGCTGTCCTTAGGCGCCCAACCGAGAAAGGCGACCTTACCATTATCCCACCAGGACTCTCGGTTATGGGAAGCACCATAGATCACTGTATTGCCAAGCTTGGGCGCGACAAAAGCGCGTTCAAGCAAGCTCATAAAGTCCTCGACGCTCATCCAGGTGGCCATCATTCGCGCGTCGGCTGGTTCAGGGAAACATGAGCCAATGCGTACACTTAGCGTCTCAATATTGAACTTGTGGAAATACAGGCTGGCCAGGTCTTCGCCAAAACACTTGGAGACGCCGTAGAGAGAGTCAGGCCGGTGCGCGACGTCGGTATCAATTCGCGTGGTGCGTGGATAAAAGCCGATAGCATGGTTCGAACTGGCAAACACGATGCGGGGCTTGCCCTGCTTTCTGGCTGCCTCGTAAAGATGGTAGGTGCCCATAATATTGGCGCTAAGAATGGCCTCCCAGGGGCTCTCTACCGACATACCGCCTAAGTGAATAATCCCATCGCAGCCTTCTACCAATGCATTTACTGCCTGGGGATCAGATAAATCAGCCTGCACGACTTCTTCATGCGCATCGGCGGTACCCATATCTGCAATATCTGAAAGCCTTACCCGTTTGGCTAGCATTGCCAGATGGGGACGCAAGCTGCTACCTAAACCACCTGCCGCGCCGGTCACTAAAAGACGTTCAAGCATGTTGTTCTCCTTGAATAAAATATATCAATCACACCACACACCGTGATAAATCACTTAAAAGCCATAAAGGCGGGCCGGGTTTTCGACCAATATTTTTTGCCGGAAAGGCTCGCTTGCCCAGGCTAAAAGAACATCAAGCTGTTCAGCGTCATCTGGGTATTCGCTTCTCGGAACTCCAACATGCGGCCAGTTACTGCCCCATAGTGTGCGTTCGGGCGCGTGCGCCACGAGGCGTTTGGCGATGGGGCCTACATCCTCGTAATCAGGCCCGCCCAGTTGGCTGGCCTCGTAGCCCGCGCAAATTTTCAACCAGGCATTGCCCCTGTCCAACAGTTCCACAATAGCGTCGACGCGAGGGTCATCTGCTCCCACTGGGGGCATGAATTTACCTATATGGTCAATAATATAATCACACTCTATGCGCTTGAGGTCCGCCACATAATCATCGATATAGCGACCATTGAACTGGACCATTAAGTGCCAGCCGAACGGGCGAATAAGCCGCTCTACCGCATGCATCTGCTCGGTTGTCACCGCCCCACCGGGTAAGTTCATAATGCGCGCCCCGCGAACTCCCGCCGCATGCCACTCCTCAAGCTTCTGTACGGGTGTATCGGGGCTTACCACGGCAACACCTCGCGCCACACTTGGGCCAAGTATTTTCAGGCTCTCAAGCAGGGCACCATTATCAAATTGATAAGCATTCGGCTGGGTAACCACAACGCGCTCAAGGCCCAAACGCTCTTGCACGCGCCGGTAATGCTCAACGGTTGCAAGCTCCGGTATTTGCGGCCCACCGGGCTGTGCCGAATAGCCTGGAAGATAAAGATGGATATGGCAGTCGGTTGCCCCCGGCGGCGTTGCTAACGCTGGCTTAGGGCCGTCGAGCGGCCGGGTATTATCTGGAATGAGGGCCAACTTACACCTCCTTCATGGCATAGGTTTCAAGTGCCTGGCGATCGATTTCGATGCCCAACCCTGGGCCGTCGGGTATTTTCACAATACCTTGGTGGTGTTCGATCGGGGTTTTCACCACGGCTTGCCGGAAAGGATTTTCCGTACGGTCAAATTCGAGAATGGGCGGGCGTGGCTCGCGGCGCGGCGGGTTAGGTAATAACGCCGCCATAAATTGCAGGCTGGCGGCAATACACACCGCCGTCCCCCATACGTGGGGAATAAGACGCACGCCGTGCAAATCCGCCATATCGGCCACGCGACGTATCTCGGTAAAGCCGCCAACGCCACAGATATCCGGCTGAACGATGTCCACCGCCCGCGTTTCAAGCGGCGCTTGCATCGCGTAGCGACCATGCCACGTTTCGCCGCCAGCCACCGGTATAGGCTGATCTGCTTTCACGGCGCGGTACGCTGATAGCTGCTCGGGAATCACCGGCTCTTCAAACCAATCGACGCCCCATTGAGCCGCACGTTGGCCAACCTCCACGGCTTCCAACACGTCGTAACCATGGTTGGCATCGATCATCAGGCGTATATCAGGGCCGATGGCTTCACGGACGGCGGCGATCACCGCAAGGTCTTCCTCAACATCAAAACCAATTTTCACCTTCACCGCATGAAATCCCTCACGGCGATAACCGGCTACCTCTTCAGCCACGTCCGTTACACGATCAACCCCGTAACGCCGGAATGAGCCGGTCGCGTAAGCACGCACGCTTTCTCGCACCCTGCCGCCTAGCAGGGTAGAAATCGGCACGCCAAAGTGCTTGCCTTTGATATCCCAAAGCGCGATGTCGATACCGCTCAATGCCGTCACGGTGAGCCCGCGCTGACCCTGGTCACGCAACTGGTTATAGAGAGTTATCCAAATACGCTCTGTTTGTAGTGGATCTTGCCCGACTAAGTTTTGCGCATAAGCCGCCACTACAGCGGCGTTGAGCTTGGCCGGGCCTAGGCACTCGCCCCAACCCACCGTGCCATCGTCACAGATAATCTCGACCAGGCAGTGCTGACGCCTGGAAAACTGCATCGAAGCACTCTCAAAAGGGGTGCCGAGCGCGTAATCCAGCAAGTGTGTGCGAATGGACTGCACCTTCATATCGCAGATTCCTTATTAAAAGCGGGGGTAAACGGCACAACTACTCAAAAAAACCGGGCAGCGTAAGCGAAACAGCGGGGACGTAAGTCACCAGCATCAACGCTGCAAACAGAGCTAAATAGAAGGGCCAGATCGTGCGAACCGCTTTTTCAATACGAATTTTGCCCACCACGCACCCAACATAAAGGCAGGCGCCTACTGGCGGCGTACATAACCCCAGCCCTAAATTCATCATCAGCATTACACCAAACTGAATTGGGTCCATACCCGACTGCGTTGCCACCGGCAGGAAAATAGGCGTACAGATTAAAATCAGCGCTGCCATGTCCATGATCATGCCTAGCCCTAGCAAAATCAGGTTGAGCATCAACAGAATGACAATGGGGTTATCGGAAATGGCCGATAACGCGTCCATCAGGAGTTCCGGGACGTTATAAAGCGCCAATAAGTAGGAAAACGCCGACGCACAACCGACTAAGATCATTACCAGTGCGGTGGTTTTAACGGCTTGATAGACAGCTTTTTTAAAGGATTCCCAACGTAGCTCACGGTAAACGAATGCTGTCACGAGAATGGCGTAGATCGCCCCAAACGCGCCTGATTCGGTCACCGTCAATACGCCTGAGAGTACGCCTCCCACAATAATGACGGCCGTTAATAAGCCAGGCACGGCAGCAACAAGGCTAAATAACAACGCCTGCCAGCCAGGAAATTCCTCCCCTTTATAGCCGCGTTTTACCGCCACAAGGTAGGCTGCAATTGCCAGGATCAAACACATTAAAATCCCTGGCACTATGCCGGCAATGAATAGCTGAGTGACTGAAATGCCTCCACCTGCCGCCACGGCGTACAAGATCATATTGTGGCTTGGGGGAATAACGACACCGGCCACGGAAGAGGTCACCGTGACATTGACCGCATAGTCGGCGTCATAACCTTTTTCTTTCATCACCGGGATCAGCAATGAACCCAGCGCGGATGTATCCGCCACCGCCGAGCCTGAGATCCCTCCGAACAGCATTGATGAGCTGACATTCACCAGGCCCAAACCGCCTCTGACTTTACCCACCATGGCAGATGCTAAACGCACAAGGCGCACTGAAATACCGCCTTGAAGCATCAACTCACCCGCAAAGATAAAAAACGGTATCGCCAGCAGCGAAAATACTGAGATGCCCGACAAAATGCGCTGGAAAGCCACAAATAAAGGCAGGCCCTCATAAATAAAGGTGACGGCTGCCGCCAAACCAACCGCGAAGGCGACAGGAGCACCTACAATAAGGCCTAAAAAAAACAGCCCGAAAAGAATAGCGAGACCCATGATGACTCCTTATTTAAGACGGCTGTTAGTGACTCTTCCCAACATGTCGGCAGTCGCAAACACCACCATCAGCACACCACAAATGACTAATGGCGCAGCTCTCCAGCTTTCAGACAAACCAATCATTGGGATGGCACGTTCCAGGTTGTTAAGCACCAACAGCGACCCCTGATGAGTCATAAAGATGCCAAAACCAATAACAAACAAATCAGCGATGGCATGGAAAAGCTTGTTCCAAAAGGCGGGAAGTCCTTCGCGAATAAACTCAATATTTAAGTGGCTATTATTTCTTACGCCTGCTGCTGCCCCAAGAAAAGTAATATAAACAACAATTAATAGTGACGCCTGCTCTACCCACGTTGGCGTGTTATTTAGTACATAGCGTCCAAACACAAGCCAACCAAATAAAATAATCAGCAGCACTAATAAAACACCTGCAATGATTAAACAGGTCCTAGCTGCCCCGTCTAGCACTTTGTCTAGCAAGCTTGGCTCTTTATCGGCCGGGGCTGGATGAGTCTCGGAGATGTCGTTCACATTAGCCTCCTACTGCCCCCTGGGTAAACCCCAGGGGCATGTACTGATAATCAGATCGTGTCTTGAATATCGGTAATCAACGACTCGAGATCTGGATTCTCTTCGATAAACTCATCATAAAGAGGCTGCATCTTTTCTTGGAATGCTTCTTTGTCTTCGACTTCGTTAATTTCAACACCAGCGTCTTCTACAATCTTGCGGCTTTCTTGGGAGCCTTCGGACCATAGCTCACGCTGTAACTCAGCAGCGGCTAAGGCCTCTTCTTCAACAATCTTTTTATCTTCGTCTGAGAGTTCGTCCCACTTGGATTTTGCAATACATAGGCACTCAGGAATAATCAAGTGCTCCGTTAACGAATAATATTGTGAAACCTCGTAGTGGTTACTTGATTCAAATGATGGAAAGTTATTCTCCGCGCCATCCAGCACCCCGGTTGTCAAAGATTGATAAACTTCACCGTATGACATGGGGGTTGCGTTACCGTCCAATGCCTCAATCATGTCGACATACAGGTCATTGTTCATTACCCGGATTTTCAAACCCTCTACGTCTTCGGGCGTCTCAATCGCTTTTTCGGTGTTATATAAACTGCGTGCGCCGGACTCAAACCAAGAAAGCGCGACCAACCCTTCTTCTTCCAACGCATCGGCAAACCGGTCGCCAATCTCACCATCCATCACTTCATACATATGCTCGCGGCCGGTAAACAAAAAGGGCAGCGAGAGCACATTGGTCTCTTTTACGATCGGCCCCATTGGCCCCATGTTGAAGTTAGCGAAATCAAGAGCGCCATTACGCGTTTGCTCAATCGCATCAGGCTGATCGCCTAAAACGGCATTGTGGTAAACGCGTGGCTCAATGCGGTTTTCGGTACGTTCTGCCACTTTTTCAGCAAACGACTCCAGCGCGTCAGAGTTAGGATAACCCTCAGGATGGATATTCCAGCCTCGCCATTCAGCCGCTTGAACAGATAACGAGAGCACGCTGAGTGCGCCCACAGAAACAAGAGTAAGGCGCTTAATATTAGATTTGTAGTTATGCATGATGTTTCCTCTTAGCGTCAGTTATTGTTAAGTACTAGTTGCTTTTCTGGCTTTCAATGATGCGCGCAAGTGTTTGGCGCTCTTCCATCGTTGGCATCGTTAAAGGCGCGCGAACGTCTCCGGCCGGGCGACCGATAATCTCGGCACCCGCCTTAACCAGGCTCACGGCATACCCCGCTTTTTGATCCCGTAAATCGATAAACGGAATAAAAAACTCTTGGGTAATTTGCTTAACGATGTGGCTGTCCCCAACACGGAGGGCTCGATAGAAGGCCACCGCCATATCGGGAACAAAATTGAAGACGGCCGAGGAGTATGTGTTAACGCCAATCGACAGATACGCTTCGGCGAAAATCTCGGCGGTAGGCACGCCACCGATATAGGTCAGACGGTCGCCCACAGTCTTGATGATTTTATTCAGCGCTTGAATATCGCCCTTGCCGTCTTTCAGACCGATCAAGTTCGGGCAGGCATCGGCCAACGTCTGGACAGACGCCGCGTTGAGGATGCCGTTACCCCGGTTGTAGTAGATAACGTTGATCGGTGTGGCGTCGCAAATTTGCTTTGCATAGGCCACCAGGCCTTCCTGTGGGCATTCGGTTAAGTAGGGCGGCATTAGCAGAATGCCGTCGGCGCCGGCTTCTTCCGCGGCTCTGGCGAAGGCTTTTCCCGAGGCCACGCTTAACCCCGCGCTGGCAATCACCGGGAGCTTGCCATCGACCACATCGACAGCTGCACGTACCACCTGGCGGTATTCTTCCAGCGATAGGTTAAAAAACTCACCGGTGCCGCCGGCCACGAATACCGCTGAAATATCGTGGCTAATAAACCAGGCAAGCCGCTCGCGGTAGCTGGCTTCATCGAACTGACCGTTATCGTCGAAGTCGGTGATCGGGAACGAGAGTAGGCCATCACCGATCGCTTGTATTACGTCTTGTTTGGAAAACTTCACGCCACCATCCTCATGCCGTCCTTGTCCAAGTGCGTCGCGTCGAGGTTAGACGCTACGCAAAGCAACAGTTGTAATACATCATACAAATGAAAGCTAGTCACACGCCTGTCGTTAGGCAAGTCGCGATGGGTAAAACACGACCAAAGTTTAACCACGCGAATTGCTTAAAAAACCGCAGAGCAAGAGATAACTATCTGATAATAAAATTAGTATGGTGACACCCCCGGTCTCTATAACCGGAGGTTACTAAGGTGTGGATACGACTGAATATTAATGTTTAGCGGACAAGCGCGGGTTTTTTGGCATCGAAAGACCAATTATTAATCAAGTATTGCATTGTCTTTGAGTCATCTCTCGCCCCGCTAGATAACGAACGATAAAGCTTATTAGCCTGCATGACAGCTTCCATATCAATTTCAACCCCCAAGCCAGGCTCATCAACAACTTCAATGCTGCCATTGATAATTTCAAGTGGCTTTTTGGTTAATTGGACATCTCCCTCTTGCCAAATCCAATGTGTATCAAGCGCCGTAATTTCTCCTACTGCAGCAGCCCCAACATGAGCAAACATTGCCAACGAAATATCAAAGTGATTGTTAGAGTGCGCCCCCCACACCATGCCGTGATTGGCACAGAGCTGCGATACACGAACGGCACCGGATAATGTCCAAAAATGAGGATCCGCGAGTGGAATATCTATTGATCGCAGCATTAAAGCATGCGCCATTTCCCGCCAGTTGGTTGCCACCATGTTAGTAGCTATCGGTATACCTGTGGCCTGACGAAATTCCGATAATATCTCCCTCCCCGAGAATCCCTGTTCTGCACCACAAGGGTCTTCTACATAAGCCAAAACATCCTTCATACCACGACATAATTGTATTGCTTCTTCAAGATACCATGCACCATTTGGGTCAATCGTGGTGCGAGCATTTGGAAAGGCTTTTGAAAGAGAAGTAACTGCTTCAATCTCGTCTTCTCCGGCCAGCACCCCGCCTTTAAGTTTAAAGTCACGAAAACCATATCTATCTTGTGCGGCCTGAGCAAGCTCGACAATACTTGATGATGTAAGCGCCTTTTTATCCCGCATCCGATACCATTCGTGGCCCTTCGATGTTCTACATTGCCGAAAATCTAGTGGAGTAGCGTTTCCATCACCGATAAAGAATAAGTAACCTAACACATCAACTCTGTTACGCTGTTTACCTTCCCCAAGTAACTCAGCCACCGGTACACCAAGGTGCTTACCCATAAGATCGAGTAAAGCCGCTTCAAGGGCAGCAACTGCATTTACTCTTAACTCAAACGTCCACGCTCCCTTACCAAAATCCTCAAAATCAGCCATTTGACCTTGCTTACTAACAGAAGCCACTATCGAGCGCAGCTTTCCGATTGATTGCCCTTCAATAAAAGGTTTGGCTTTTTCAAGCGAGTGCAGAATAGTTTCCCCACCAGGCGCTTCGCCAACACCCAGATTCCCTGAACTATCTTTAAGAACAAGAATGTTGCGAGTAAAAAAAGGGGCATGCGCACCACCAATATTGAGCAGCATACTGTCACGACCAGCAACTGGAATAACTTGATACTCAACAATCGCAGGAGTATGAGTACTAATAGCCATGAAGCTTAACCTCAGTATATCTAATAATATTTAATATATCATTCGCCTATAATGGCAAAGACTAGTAACTATTCGCATGTTCCACTAATTTTTAAAAGGTGTGGATGCAACCGATTATTAATGTTTAGCGAACAAGCGCAGGCTTTTTGGGATTGAACTCCCACCCTGGAATTAAGAACTGCATGGCCGCGGCATCGTTGCGCTGGGTAACGTCGAGGCTTTGATAGAGTCGATGGGCTTCCATCAACTTGTCCTCATCCAGCTCAACGCCAAGGCCTGGCGTTGAAGGCACCTGTATTTTCCCGTCACGTATCTGGAACGGCTCCTTGGTAATACGTTGGCCATCTTGCCAAATCCAGTGGGTATCAATAGCGGTGATTTCCCCCGGGCAGGCGGCTGCCACATGGGTCATCATGGCCAGCGAAATATCGAAGTGATTGTTGCTATGTGACCCCCAGGTCATCCCCCACTCATTGCAAAGCTCACCTACCGATACGGCTCCCTGCATGGTCCAGAAATGACAGTCGGCGAGCGGGATATCCACGGCATTGAGCTGAACGGCATACTGCAATTGCTTAAAATCAGTCGCAATCATATTGGTCGCGGTGGGCAGCCCGGTACGCTTTTTAAACTCGGCCATGGTTTCTCGGCCCGAGTAGCTTTCTTCTTGGCCGCAAGGATCCTCAGCATAACTAAGCAAGTGCTTGATGGGGTCTAGTACCCTGACCGCCTCGTCAAGCGTCCAGGCGCCGTTTGGATCAAGGGTCAAGCGCGCCTCAGGGAAGGCATCATGCAAAGCGCGGATACAATCGGCCTCTTCTTCGCCACGCAACACACCGCCTTTGAGCTTAAAGTCCTTGAAGCCGTAGCGTTCGTAAGCCGCTTTAGCTAGGTTTGCGACTGCATCCGGGGTTAACGCTTCCTGATAGCGCACTTCGTCCCAGGCGTCTTTCGGGGTACTCGTTTTGGGATAAGGCAAATCGGTTTTTGCTGGATCACCGAGCAGGAATAAATAGCCCAACGCTTCAACCTCATCGCGTTGACGGCCATATTGACCAAGTAAATCGGCAACAGGCATCTGCAACGTTTGTCCAAACAGATCAAATAACGCCGCCTCAAGGCCCGTAATGACATGTACGGCAACGCGTAAATCAAATGTCTGGCGGCCTCGCTCTTCTCGCCCATTTTTGGCTAACAGTAAGCGCGCTTTATTTAGCGTCTGCTTAATATCACTAACTTTAGAGCCTTGTATAAGGGACCGGCATTGCTCGAGCCCCTTAAGAATGCCAGCACTTGAAGGGATTTCGCCAACCCCCTGATTACCGGCATCATCCTCTAGTATGACCACACAGCGAATAAACCAGGGCGCATGCCCACCACTCAAGTTCAATAGGAAACCGTCATAACCCGCTACCGGCACCACACGCATTTTCTTAATAGAAGGAAACATCAGCTTTTACCTCGTAAATAATTGAGACCACCTGATGGCATACCGATTAATTTCAGGTCACAGGCGCCGGATTGAATAGAACCAAGTCGTTATGAATACCCAGCCGGTCGGCAGCAGCCTGCTTACGCCCGCTCGCCACATCGAGGATCAGGTGGAACAGCTCCCAACCCACCTCTTCGATGCTGGCCTCGCCCGTCGCAATACGCCCAGCATCCAGATCAATAATGTCGTGCCAGCGCTGGCCTAGCCGAGAATTGGTGGAAACCTTGAGCACCGGCACCATGGACAACCCATAAGGTGTACCACGACCAGTGGTAAACACTTGCAAGTTCATCCCGGCAGCCAGTTGCAACGTTCCACAAATGAAGTCACTGGCGGGGGTGGCGGCAAACGTAAGCCCTTTGCGCCTCAGCCGTTCACCCGGCCCGATAACATCTGCGATGGGGGAATTACCTGATTTGATAATTGAGCCCAGCGCTTTTTCGACCACATTGGAGAGTCCACCGCGCTTATTGCCCGGCGAGGGATTAGCACTGCGGTCTGCTTGCCCTTGAGCCAAATAGTCGTCGTACCATGCCATCTGCTCAATAAGCGCCCTTCCGACATCTTGGTTAATCGCGCGAGGCGTCAGCAGATGAATAGCATCACGTACTTCGGTGACCTCCGAGAACATAACGCTGCCCCCGGCTCGCACAATCAGGTCGGTCGCAAAGCCAACTGCAGGGTTGGCGGTCACCCCTGAAAAAGCATCACTGCCACCGCACTGCATACCGATGCTTAGTTCAGAGGCGGGGCAGGTTTCACGACGGCGGCGATTCAAACGCTCCAGATGGCGTTCAGCCATGGCCAGGATACCGTCGACCATCTCACCAAAACCCTGAAAGCTCTCATCCTGAAGGCTCAGTACATTGGCATCAGGATCCGCCGCTTCTGTGTTTTGATAAATTTTGACGGGCTGGTCATCGAGCAACGTTGAAGGCTGGAGTTTTTCGCACCCCAAGCCGATCACCATCACTTCATTGCCAAAGTTCGGGTTTAGGGCAATGTTCTTAAGCGTGCGAATGGGGATAATCGCCGCAGGCGCGTTGATAGCGACGCCACATCCATAGCTATGGTTGAGCCCTACGACATCATCAACATAGGGGTAGCGTGGTAGTAATTCACGCTTTATGCGTTCCACCACATAATCCACAGTGCCCGCTACACACTGCACGCTGGTAGTGATCCCAAGCACGTTCTTAGTGCCCACACTGCCATCGGAGTTGCGAAACCCTTCAAAGGTATAGCCTTCAAGGGGCTCAACATCAGGGGCCGGGCGAGTGGCCAGCGGCAACTCTTCTAAAGCAGGTGCTGTGGGTAGGCGCACTTTGGATTCATCAACGTGCTCCCCTCTGGCAATAGCGGCAAGCGCATGACCAATAATTTCACCGTAGCGAATAATAGGCGCATTATCCGCAATATCAGTGAGCGCCAACTTATGCCCTTGGGGTATGTGCCCTTTAGCAACCAAGCCGCCGGTGCCTAGCACCTGGCCCTCTGCGATGCCTTCAGCCTCTACCACGATGGCGACATTATCGTCGGGGTGTACTTTTATGATTTTGCTTTCAACATTTGTCATGAGCGTTCCTGTTTAATATTCGTACTAGCCCACAGCGTTATGTTGATGCTTGGCGCGATTTTTCCGGCTCATCATGAGCGAGAACACCACGGAGGCAAGAATAAGCAGCCACAGCACTACGGCAATGGGGCTTTTAGTGAAGAAGGTGGTAAATGTGCCAGCCGACTCAAGGCTTTTGACAAAGTAGACCTCTGCTTGGCTACCGAGGATAAAACCAATGATCAAAGGTGCCACTTCCAATCCAACCTTCTGTATCAAGTACCCCACTACACCAAAAATCAGCAGCGTCCAGACATCGAACATAATGCCGTAATTGATGGCGTAAGCACCCACAACACACATCATCACAATAATGGGGAAGAGAATATGCTTGGGCACCAGCACGACCTTGGCAATGTGCTTGATGGCATAGAACATCAGGAAAAACATGACGATATTGGCAAACACTAATGCCGTCATCATGACGTACCATGTTTCAGTATTTTCAGGAATGAACAATGGTCCTACCTGAATACCCTGCAACGTGAAAGCACCAATTAGAACCGCTGTGGTAGAGTCACCTGGAATCCCAAGCGATAACAATGGAATCAGTGCACCGCCGGTTAACGCATTGTTGGCTGACTCTGACGCAATAATACCTTGGGGAGCCCCTTTACCCATTTGAGAAGAGTCACGCGCCAAGTTTTTCTCTTGGGTATACGCTAACACTGAGGCGGCGCTGCCACCCACGCCTGGCAACAAGCCGACAAAGGTGCCTATAAAAGAAGAACGGGTAAGGTTTGTCAGGCTACCTTTGAAGATTGATAAAGAAAAACCAGAATCTTTACTAACCTTCACGCTTTTTCCAGACACTTCACTTTTAACACCCTTTTCAGCCTCTAAAAAAATTGTGGAGATACCGAAAATCCCTATCAGCACGGGCAACAGAGAAAACCCTTCAAAGAGGTAAGGCTCCATAAAGTCAAACATCAAGCGAGTCTTGCCGTTACCACCATCAGTCGTGCTGTAGTCACCAATCAGGCTGAGCCAGATGCCAATCACACCACTAAAAATGCCCACCAGCATGCTGTTTGACAGCGAGGCGATGACACTCAGTGCCAGCAGGATTATCAAGAACTTCTCTACATAGGAGAACTTAATCGAAAAATCCGCCAATAAAGGCGCAAAGAGAAAAAGCACTGCGGCACTTAGCAGGCCACCAAAAACAGAAGCAATGACACAAATTCGCAGGGCCTTTTCTCCCTCCCCTTTTTGCGCCATCGGGTAACCATCGAAAGTAGTAGTGATAGATGATGGTGTGCCGGGAATATTGATGAGTACCGCTGGCACCATGCCACCCGAGATGCCTCCCACATACAAACCAAGTAATAAAGCCAGACCGTTATGAAGTCCTAGAGCATAGGTTAGCGGCAAACATACGGCGACCGCCATAGTAGCGGTCATACCAGGAATTGCGCCAAAAATAATGCCGACTAGCGTGCCAAACCCGGCCAGCAAAAAGAAAGTTATGTCAAATAAGGATAAGAATTCCATAGGGCACTCGCTTTAATCACGGCAGGGTAATAGCAAACAGCTTGGCAAGGATCAACCAAACTAAGCTAGGTGCAACAACGGCATTAATGACCACAATAATGAGCGATTTCTTTGTCCACTTATGCATATACATAAGAGACATCAAAAGAACGAACAATATTGAAACAAATAAAAAACCATACCCTGTATAGGGGAATAGATTGCCCACTACAGCCATTAGATAGAAATAAGCGACGATCAGCGCAAGCGTGCCGAAAAAACGCCATCCATCCATGGGTTCACCTACAATAGGCAGAGAACGTTCTCCTCTCTTAACAGCAACTAGAAAAGGAGCTACTTTTGCCACTAGAACAATGGCAAACAAAACGGCCATGATCCAACTGATAATGGTTGGGAAGAACAAATGCGAGTTCTCGAAATCGACCGAGATGCTGAGCAGACTTGATATACCTGATTCCATAATCGCTCCGGAAATAAGCAGGAGACACCCTGTCTCTGTATTATTCTCTATCGGTTCTACCTGAATGAAAGGGCACTGGTAGAACTAAGCCACCAGTGCCCAAAGGATTTATTTGATGTTTTCGATGATACTTGCGTAACGCTCTGCCTTCTCTTTAAAGTGCGCTTCAGCTTCATCAGATGGCATGAAGTTGGGGATGAAGAAACTGTCTTTCAGGGTTTCCTGAATCTCGCCCTCATCGTAGATCTCGGCCAGCGCCTCATCGATTTGCTCAACGATAGCAGGGTCCATGTCTTTGTTATAAAGGAAGAAGAACTCCTTATCGAAAGTGAAACTTTCGTCATCGCCCATGGTGACGTTGACGTTAGGCTCAACATACTCCAACAACTGTTCACGCGATGTTTCGCCCAGCCCATCTTCAGGCGCTTGTTCTATGGTTTCCTCACTCGCCGTCAACCAAACGAAACGCATGGCCTTTTGATCATCTTCAGGCAAGCGAGTGAACTGCTCGTTAGCTTGCACGGAGCCATTAATAACGTCGACTTGATCATCGAACAGCTGCTGATTCTTGTCCGACTGGGAGCCTGTGTTCACAGCGACCAGATTATCTTCCTGCCCCGGATGCTCAATGGCGATAGCGTTCTTCAAAGCGCTAAAACCGATCTCGGAAACGCCACCCGGCTGGATCGCAACACGTATTGTCTCGCCTTCACCTGCGGCAGCGATGATGTCCTCCAGATTCTCGTAGGGCGAGTCCTTGGGTACCAGATAAGCATTGCCTGGGTTAATAGATACGGCAGGCCCAATGGCGTACTTCTCGAAGATATCGCTGAAGCCTTCCACGCCGTATAAGTGGCCTAAATAGGCATAATCATGGAAGATCATCAGGGTATTACCGCGCGGATCTCGGTCCAGAGTGCGAAATGCCGCGTTCGCCCCAACCGCATCGACCTTCATGTTGATATCTAGATGCTCGGCTAGCTTGTCCACTACGAAACTGGAGTTCTGATAGGTGTCTGCCCCGGTCGACGTAGAGCCGATGACAACGCGGACATTACCTTTTAGCTCCTGGGCCAGGACAGCACCAGAGCTGGCGCTTATTGCCGCCATAAGCGCTACCGAACCTACACCTGTCATCATTTTTTTGGATACGATCATAACTTCACCTCATTCGCTCGTTGTTAATTTGTTATCACTTTGCGGTTTGATAAGGATTTTTACTTCGTATTATCGATTAGTTGCTTTAGTTGCCGACACTCGTCGGCAGACGGCATCGTCAATGGCGCGCGTACCTCGCCAGCCGGGCGACCGATAATCTCGGCACCCGCCTTAACCAGGCTCACGGCATACCCCGCTTTTTGATCCCGTAAATCGATAAACGGAATAAAAAACTCTTGGGTAATTTGCTTAACGATGTGGCTGTCCCCAGCACGGAGGGCTCGATAGAAGGCCACCGCCATATCGGGAACAAAATTGAAGACGGCCGAGGAGTATGTGTTAACGCCAATCGACAGATACGCTTCGGCGAAAATCTCGGCGGTAGGCACGCCACCGATATAGGTCAGACGGTCGCCCATAGTCTTGATGATTTTATTCAGCGCTTGAATATCGCCCTTGCCGTCTTTCAGACCGATCAAGTTCGGGCAGGCATCGGCCAACGCCTGGACAGACGCCGCGTTGAGGATGCCGTTACCCCGGTTGTAGTAGATAACGTTGATCGGTGTGGCATCGCAAATTTGCTTTGCATAGGCCACCAGGCCTTCCTGTGGGCATTCGGTTAAGTAGGGCGGCATTAGCAGAATGCCGTCGGCGCCGGCTTCTTCCGCGGCTCTGGCGAAGGCTTTTCCCGAGGCCACGCTTAACCCCGCGCTGGCAATCACCGGGAGCTTGCCATCGACCACATCGACAGCTGCACGTACCACCTGGCGGTATTCTTCCAGCGATAGGTTAAAAAACTCACCGGTGCCGCCGGCCACGAATACCGCTGAAATGTCGTGGTTAATAAACCAGGCAAGCCGCTCGCGGTAGCTGGCTTCATCGAACTGGCCGTTATCGTCGAAGTCGGTGATCGGGAACGAGAGTAGGCCATCACCGATCGCTTGTATTACGTCTTGTTTGGAAAACTTCACGCCACCATCCTCATGCTTCCCTCGTAGAAGTGTGCCAACACCCATTCGCGAGGCTTAAAATCGTGACAACCTCTTAGTTGTCATACATCATACAAGTTAAAAACTAATCGCCCCCGTCGGGTTAAGCAAGTCGGCCATCGCAAAATACAACCAAAGTTTAACCACCTCTCCCATAGGCTAAGCGCGACGCTTATGCAGCCTCATATCACGCAATTCAACCATTAACAGCGACTTAGGCGTTTATAGTCAGCGCCGCACTCTGCTAAGGGAGTGTGGGCGGTTTCGGGGTATTTTTTGCTCATACCTTGGAGCTAACGTTATTTATTAGAAAATCATGAAGGGAAGGTAAACATCTAGCATTCGCGACCCCCTGCTGCATCAGGGGGCCTGTAAGTGCGTATCCTAGGCGCGTCATTTTTTGATCAACGTCCAGAAGGCGGTTCAAAATCTCGAAAATCTCGCGAAGTGCCGTATTGGCGCAAGTCAGCAATTGCCACCGTCAGGTTTTGCGCTCAATACGGCAATGTACAAGAGGTTACTCCTGAAGGGGCTCAAGGGGCTCCCACTCGGTGCGGTTGGCCAGAAATTCTGGGCGAGGCCGGTTACCGCAGTAAGGGTCGTGAAGTGTATTTTCAACACTATTGTAGACAAAGAACAGGTTACTTCTTGGCCAGCAGGACATGTTGATATTGGAGCCGTGCATGGTATTGCTTTCGAAAATTACCAGAGACCCTGCTGGGCCTTTGGGTGCTTCAATATCGTTTTCAAGCATTATCTCGCGAAGGCTGCTCGCGGGCGGCACCCCTACCTCTTGGCTTTTCAGCGACTCTTTGTAGTTATTTTCCGGCGTTCGTCCCACACAGGGAACAAAGTACCGGTGCGAGCCGGGAATCAGCATCAGCGGACCGTTAAACTCGCCGTTGTCAGTGAGGACGATTGAACAACTTAGCGCACGCATACGCGGCATGCCGTCTTCGCTATGCCATGTTTCAAAGTCCGAATGCCACTCAAACCCCTTACCTTTGAACCCTGGCTTATAGTTGATCCGTGACTGATGGATATAGACATCACTGCCCAGCAATTGCTTAACGATCGCCAGCAACTTTGGATCTCGAGTCAGGCGCTGGAAGCGTTTTGATACTTGATGGATACCGAACACCGTGCGTATCTCTTCACGCCCTGGTTCAAGAATAGTCCCTTCGGAGAGCTTCAGATCAGCATCGTCTTCATACTCACGTAGCTCTTGAAGAAAAGCCTGCATATCGTCAGCATCATAAAACCCTTCAAATGAGAGGAAGCCTTTTCTCTCATACTCATCAATTTGCGACCTGTCCAATGGGCCATTCGCAAGCTGAGACTCATCGCCATATACCACTGGGTCGATGCGCTCAAACATTCCCAACTTTCGTTCCAAGCGAGTGGGGAAAAGATCTTGGGTATCATTCATGGCAAACTCCTCCGTTAGTATGCATGTCAGAAAGCGCGTTCAGGCGCCACTTTTAAAACGTAGACGCCAAAACACGCCTCAGCAATGACGCCCTATCCGCGTTAGAAACGTTTCAGCTATGCATGCGTTTAAAATCAGCTGCTAAGCGAAGATAAGTAGCCAAAGAGGCAGCATAAGAAGAGAGGCACTAACAGAGATTAGAAAAAAGAAAGCCGCTCCAAAGGAGCGGCAAAAGACCGTGACTAGCAATGAGAGGGAGAAACCATGACAGGAAACTGTCGCTTTCTGTCGTGGTCTGTGGCGTCTCATCAAACGCCACAACCACAATGTAATCGTTCTCATTTACCGCGTCAACACAAATACGAATATTTTTTATTTAGTTTTTCATCCGCTCGCCAGTTGAAGCCAAACGGGCAGCGTCAGCATCGCCAACAGCGTTTGACCGGTAATAATCGCCGCCATCAATTCAGCATCGCCGCCCAGTTGGCGGGCCAAAATATACGCCGACGTAGCGGTAGGCAGCGCGGCAAACAGCAACGCGACATCACGGCTCACCGTATCCAGACCTACTAGCCAAGAGAGCCCCAGCACCAGTGCCGGCATGAGTATCAGCTTGACACTGTTAGTGGCCAGCACACCGCGGTCAACACGCAGCAGCGCGGCCGGGCGCAACGCCACGCCGACAGCGACCAGACCAAGCGGCAAAGCAGCGCGGCCTAATAGGTCGACGGTAGCGTGGCTCCAACCCGGAAGCCCTATGCCTGAAAGATTCAGCGCAATGCCCAGTAAACACGCCAGAATCAAAGGGTTTTTGATCAGCGCCATAATGCTTTTGCCGAGGCTGGTGTTACCCAGCGTACCTGCGGCCACAAAGCTGGCCACGCACATGATGTTGACCACCGGCACCATCAGCGCCACCGCAACGGCGGCAGTGGTAGCGCCTGCGCTGCCGTGCAAAGCCGCCGCCCCGGCCACCCCTACGTATGTATTGAATCGCACGGCACCTTGAAACACCGACGTAAACGCCGCTGGCGTCAACTTCAGCTGTGTTCTCAACCGCCACAGCAATACGCCAAATATGGCCATCGCGCCAAGCAGTACCAGGGCCAGGCGGGTAACGGGCACTTGGCTTACATCCGCTGTTGCCAGCGTCGCCACCAGCATGGCAGGAAACAGCACAAAATAGATCAGCCGCTCTATATGCGGCCAGAACGTATCGCTGGGCCAGCGTTTAACGCCCAGTGCCGCGCCCAGTAATATCAATAGAAACAAGGGGCCAAGGGCACCGCTAATGCTTTCCAATGGAGTACCTTATCCTTTTGTTCGACCTCGCCGTGACAGTCACGGGTTTACTGTTACTATGAGAATAGTTGTCCAGTCGCCAGCAGATGCTGGTACACCGCCTGCAGGGAGATACCATGGCCTTTCCAAAATTATGGCTTGGTGTCGGCGCCGCCGCACTGGTCGTTGCGAGTGGCGTCGCACTCTACAAGGCCACGCTATCTCCGCAAAGCGACATACCTCCCGGCGGTGAGATTGAACTACCATCCACCCAAGGCGATTTTTCGCTTTCCCAGCTTGCCGACGACCAAGTTGCCCTGGTGTCGTTCGGCTATACATATTGCCCTGACGTATGCCCCATGACGCAGTCGGTGAAACGCCAGGCACTGGCTGAGCTTTCGACATCACAACGCGAACAGGTAGTGCCTGTCATGGTCACCGTTGACCCGGAACGCGATACCTTGGAACGGCTCGAAGAGTATCTGGCGTTTTTCGGTGAAGACTTTATCGGGGCCAGGGGAAACCAGTCCGAACTGGATGATGTGATGTCCCGTTATGGGGTCATCACGCGGCGCGTTGAGGCGCCCGATTCCGCCATCGAATACACCATCGACCATAGTTCGTCGCTTTACTTAGTCAATCGTGATGGCGACGTTTTACAACGCGTGCTGTATTCCCCGACTCCCCAAGGACTTAGCGCTGCGCTGGAGCAGGCACTGGATGGTTAATCCTGCCGGTCAGACGGTGTTTGCAAGCGACCCAGCATAGCCATCAACGCCTGAACCTGGGCGCCTTCACGCGTATCGTGCAGCGGAGTTAATTGCGAGGCACCCTCGGCGTATCCCCACCAGTCCCAGCAACCCTGAGGGTTCATCATGCTGCTCTTTGCCTGGGGATAAAGCACAATCTGCTGATGCGTCGCCGCCCAGTCGTTGAGCCCGCTATGGCGCACAAACGCATCGTCGTTCATTTGGCAGCCGTGAAGCGCCAGCGTGACGTCGCAGCCGCCCTGCTCACACCCTTCGGGCGTGTAAACAAACCCGCTATCGGCCATGCCGCTTACGGCAAATTCAGATTGGTCAAAGGCGCGTAATTCTCCCTGGCCTTCTCTATCTGCGTCACGATCGGGGTGCAGAAAGCTCAGCATCTCCCCGGCCACATCGTCATCGCAGGCAAGTAAGTAACTGCCCCCACCTTGCTGGCAGTCGCCTAGGGACTGGGGAGACGGCATTTCGGCCCGTAAGCGCACCGGCCAGCCGTGGCCTGTATCATCGCGCCGGACCACGCGCAGTTGCTCGCTAGTGGCCAGCCAGCGCTCCCACTGGGCCGCCAATAAATCACCTACCTCAGGCTCCACGACATCGTCGTCTTCACCGTGCCACAAAAAAACCCTTAGCTGACTGAGCGTTTCCCGCGGGCCGACCTGCTGGGCCGATTCATAACGGCGGCGGCGATTTTCAAGCCTATCCAGAGACGGCACGCCGCTTGCGGTCGACATACAGGTATTTAGCGCTCGGCTTAATGACCCTTCCGCGCAGCCCCAAGGGCCTGCGGCCAACACACCCACCGCGCTGAAGCGTTCCGGGAAGGCCACCGCCAGTTGGGTGGCCATGTAACCGCCGGACGAAACCCCGACCACGCTGACGGCGTCTTTACCAGCGCCTAAGGCGGCCAAAGCCTCGGGGGCTGCCTGGGTAGCCGTCGCCATTAGAGGGCTACTGAGCAGCAGCAACCCACGTGCTAAACAACGCGGGGTTAGACGCGACGGCAAGGGCATAAATTACTCAACGTCCAGAAGTTCAACGCGGAAGGTCAGCACTTCATTCGGGCCAATCGGCCCTTGGCCGCTTTCGCCATAGGCCAAGTCAGCGGGAATATACAGCATCCAGGTATCCCCCACGCTCATTTCCTGGAGTGCTTCTTGCCAGCCCTCAATCACTTGATTGACCTGGAAGCTGACTGATTCGCCCCGTTCGAAGGAACTATCAAACACCGTGCCATCCAACAGGGTCCCTTCGTAATTGACCTCGACCGTATCTTCCGAGCCGGGAGACTCGCCATCGCCAGACTCAAGCACTTCGTATTGCACCCCTGAGTCCATCACCGTGACGTCGTCGCGCTCGGCGTTTTCGGCGAGAAAGGCTTCGCCTTCTTCACGGTTTGCTTCACTTGCCTCAGCCGCTTCAGATTCGCGGGCCGCCATTGACTGCTCTTGGAAGGCCATAATGGCTTCGCTCATTTGAGCTTCATCGAGCGCTAGATCCTTGCCTTCAAACACATCGCGCATGCCGTCGGTGAAGGTATCGATATCCAGATCCTCGATATCGGCTTGCATGCTTTCGCCAATTGTAACGCCCAAGCTATAGGCTAAACGCTCTTCTTCTGTTTCCGGTGCAGCAGCGGCTAAGGGAGCTACCAGCAGTAGACTAATCAACGCCGTTGACGAAATCGCTACTTTCATAAAACACCTTTTTTGCGGTGCAAGGCACCTTAATGGGAGGTTCTCAAAAGAATAACACCCGCCGACCCAAGCTGCATCTGCCGAGGTGACGGGTGTTAGCCACAAACTATTTATCGAATAGCGCCGTTACACCACCATGGTCGGGCAGTGGGCCGCACCTGCCACCCGCTGGGAGACACTGCCCAACAGCAGGTTTTTATCGCCGTTGGTGCCTTGGGCACCAACGACGATCAGATCACACTCACGCTTGCGAGCAAAGCGAACGATTGTGCGCGATGGCCTACCGCCTTTAACAAAGGCGCGTACACGGGCACTGTCAGCACCGATTTCAATCGCATGGGATTTAGCATGTACAGCAATTTCTGTGGCGTACTCTTTTAGCGCATCGTCGGGTATATCAAGTTGGTTGGGACGCACCATGGAAAGCGACGCTTCAAGTAAACTGTGGTGTTTGAACACACACAGTAAGTACAGCTCCGCGCCGGTTAACATATGCAGGCCAACGGCCTTTTCAAGTGCCTTTAGGGCGCCCTTGGAGCCATCCACCGGCACTAAAATGCGGTTAAACATTGGCGTTCTCCTTTCCGCCCGTTAGCCAGAGGCCACATCGCGCAGGAACAGTGCAATCTGCGGGAACATAATCAGCAACGCCGCCGCCAAAATCAGCATAAAGATAAACGGTGGGGTGCCTTTGATCACGTCCCAATAAGGGCGCTTGAAGATGGCAATCGCGGTGAAGATATCGCAGCCAAAGGGCGGCGTTGCCGAGCCAATCGCTACCTGCAGGGTAATCAAGATACCCACCAGTACCGGGTCGAGCCCAGTGGCCTCAACGGCCGGGGCGAAAATCGGCGTTAACACCAAAATGACCACAATCGGGTCGACAAACATACAGGCCACAAAGAAGGCCACGCAGATAGCAATCAAGACGCCGGTGGGGCCTGCATCATTCACGCCCACTGCCTCAAGAATGGTCTGAGGAATTTGCGCAAACGAAATAATCCACGAGAAGCTATTGCCCACCGCTACCAAGATAAATACCACGGCGGTAATCAGGCCAGTGGATTTTGCAATCGCGTAGATGTTGTGCATTTTCAGCGAACGGAACACCAAAAACTCAAGAAAGAAGGCGTACAGCACGCAGGCGGCAGCGGCTTCTGTGGGGCTGAAAATACCGCCGTAAATACCGCCCACAATAATCACCGGGAAGCCCAGCGGCCACAGTGCCTGCTGGACGGCTTTGCCGCGCTCTCTCCAGCTGGCTTTTGGCTCGGTGGGTACGTTTTTCACCGTCGCATATACCATGCTGTAGGCGGAGAACATCAGCAAGATCATCAACCCGGGACCAATACCGGCAATGAAAAGCTCGCCGATGGAGGTGCCCGAAATTACCCCATAAATGATCATCCCGATGCTGGGCGGAATCAAAAAGGCGATATCGCTGGCGTTGATAATCAGCGCCAGGGTGAACGAGTCCGAATACCCCGCTTTTAGCATGCGCGGGCGCAGTGGCGAGCCTACCGCCACCACGGTGGCCTGGGTTGACCCTGAAACAGCACCAAACAGCGTACACGATGCCGCTGTACTAACAGCCAACCCACCTTTTACATGGCCGATAAACGCCATCACCATGTCGATTAGGCGACCGGCCGACTGGCCGCGGGTCATAATGTCCGCCGCCAGAATGAACATCGGCACCGCGATCAGCGAGGCCGGACGAACACCCGCCATCATCTGCTGAATCAAGGTATCCATTTGGCCAAACCCGTCGAACATCATGAAAAAGCCAATGGCCGAGGCGGTGATCAACGGGATCATCATTGGAAAGCCCAGCAACAGCAGGACAATCATCGTAGAGACCATTATTGTCGTCATTGCGATTTCCTTAAGTTGTGCCCTGCGTCAGACTTCCGTTTCGGTATCTTTGTAGCCATCCACCACCCCGGTAGACAGCCATACATCCCGGGAGGTCATGTTTTTGATTGCCGTTAGCAGGTACTGGACCCCGGTAATGAAAAAACCCAGAGGCACCCACAGGTAAATAATCCAAATCGGCATCCCCAAGGAAGGCAGCACGCGCCCTTTGCTGTACATACCGTGGATGTAGACCACCGAGTAATACAACAAAAAGAACATCACCAACGAGGTGAATAGGGCAATGGCTATCATTAACACCCTGCGCCCCCCGGTGGGTAGCGCATCGTAGATCGCCGACATGCGAATATGCCGCCCGTGCCGCGCCGCATAGCCAATACCCGCGAAGGTGATCATGATAATCAGAATGCGGTTGAGCTCCTCTGAGAACATGATGCTGTTACCAAACACAAAGCGAGATACCACATTGGTAACGGTATTCAGCGCCATCAATAACACGCCAAGCGCCAGAATTACTGACTCGATTTTGCTGATCGTGGTATCTAATATTCCAAGGATGCCTGGCAACCCAGAGCGGTAGTTTTTTTCAGACTCATCTTCGGTCATGGCCGGACTCCTTTAATCACAGCAGCCTTAATACTGCCGATTTCACGTTTCCAAACCGATCTAAACGCTGGGTTGTCGAGCCACCCAAAACTAATATGTCTAGCCTAGCGGTAACCCGACGTTACTGGTTCAACGCTAGATGGACGAAGGTTAATTCACCCTAACAAATTAATGTTCCCATCTATTATATGAAAAGGGCGGCCGCTGGCCGCCCTAGGTGCTTCAACTACAATGCTTTCTCAGCGAGGACTACTTATTCGTCGTCGCTGGATACTGCCTCCAGATCGGCTTTAAACTGCTCAAGCAGCTCTTTACCGCGATCACCGGTCATATCCAGGAACTCTTCTTCAACCTGCGGCGCGCGGTCACGGAAAGCCTGGATCTGATCTTCGTCCAAGCGAGTTACCGTTACTTCATCGGAATCTTCCTGGATTTTTTCCAGTGCTTCGTCGGCCAAACCTTTGATGTGCTCAATGGTGTGGTCGTAAGCTTCAGCGGACGCCTCTTGAACCAGCTCTTTGTCTTCGTCAGACAAGCCGTCGTAGAACTCCTGATTAGCCATCATGGCGGTGGTGAACCAGCCGTGGCCGGTGAAGGTCAGGTGCGGAGACACTTCGTACAGACCACCAGACTCAATCCAGAAAATCGGGTTTTCCTGGCCGTCAATCACGCCAGTTTCCAGGCCACCGTAGACTTCACCCCAAGGCAGCGGCGTTGGCGACGCGCCAAAGGCCTCGTAGGTTTCCGACAGCAACGGGTTGGTCATGGTGCGGATTTTCTTGTTATCCAGGTCGTCCGGCGAGCTGATCTTCTCATCGGTGGTGATCACCATCTCACCTTCTGGATACATCTTGAGCAGTTCGAGATCTTGCTCCGCATAAAGCTCTGGGAACATCTCGTTGATGGCTTTGCTCTCGTCGAAGAACTCTAAAACGGTTTCTTCATCGGTGGGCAGCAGATAAGGAATAAAGAAGATTTGCGCTTCAGGAATCAGTGAACCGGTAAAACCGGGCGACTGGTTCACGAACTGAAGAATCCCGTTTTGGGTCTGCTCCATGATGTCGTCAGATTCACCCAACTCGCCAAAGCGGTAAACCTTAACAGTGTGGTCAGAGTTTTCTTCAATGTAATCTTTAAATGCGTAGGCAAATACGTCTTGTACGTCGCCTTCATATTCTTCGTGGGCATAGCGCCAGTTTTCTGCCTGAGCTGAGGCCGACATACCAACTAACAGTGCGCCAATGCTCGCCGTCGTGACTAATTTGCTTGCCTTCATGCGGTGTTCCCCTTGCAGTGGTAAGCGCGCTGTACGAGTGCGCAGAAATCTGCTTTGATCGGCGCGTTAGGCAACGCGCTATTGTTATTCGCAATGGCGCAAACACTCTGTAGCATTTCACGCCTTAAAGGCCGAATAACAGTCGGTTATTCAAAAGCAGTTAATTTTAGGCTAGCGCGCTCGCTGTAAGGGGTCAAGCTGCTGACCTAGCACACTGAAGGCGCGCTGAAGGGTCTGTTCGGCTTTTGGCTCAAAACCACGCAATACCAAATTGTGTGGCAATAAAAGGCGTTTTTGCAGCCATCTCCCAGTATCATGCGGCGTCTTCGGCATATTTCTCAAACGCATAAAAGGCTGATCAGCGTCCCAGGCCCATGTTTGCCAACGTTGAAGGTTTTCACGTTCCGCGAGCAGCTCCGCCTGTTTAACCCGTTCGCGTAGGGTTGTAATGGTCTCGCTAGGCGAGTCGGTATGCTTTAAATTGCGCCGCAAGGTACGCAACACGTCGGTAACCCCAGCCTGCCATTCTTGGCGTTCCCGGCGCAGCGCCGATAAAGGCTGAGGCATAGCATCCAGCCCATGGGCAAAAAGCCAGCCATGAAACAACAGCTCGCATACATCCACCGCGGCTTCATCCTGAAGCGTCAAACACGCCTGCTCCACCCCAGGACGCGCATAAAAAGCTAACGCAAAATCCCACAGCGGTATCTGCTGTAACGCTGCGAATCGGGTAGAATCAAGCGTAGTAGACTCTGACATCGTATGACCCATCCTTTTCGGGAGAACGCATGATCGCACTGCGCCAAGTCGCCCTGCAACGCGGCACGCAAACGCTACTCGACAACGCCGACCTCACCCTACCCGATGGGGTGAAAGCGGGGATTATCGGAGCTAACGGTGCAGGCAAATCGAGCCTCTTTAAACTGCTGCTAGGCGAGCTCGGCCCTGACCAGGGCGACGTTGAGTTAAGTGGCGGGCAACGTATCGCGCACATGGCCCAGGAAGTCGATGCGTTGGATCGACCGATTATCGAGTATGTCCTCGATGGTGACCTGGCGCTACGCCAAGCTGAAGCTGACTTACTGGCCGCCAGAGAAGCGGGTGAAGCCCACCGCGAAGCCGAACTACACGGCTTGATTGAAACCCTCGATGGTTATCGCGCGGCGTCGCGCGCTGCGCAATTGCTGGTCGGGCTAGGCTTTGTACAAACCGATCTCAGTCGCCCGCTGTCGGCATTTTCTGGCGGCTGGCGGATGCGCGTCAACCTGGCCCGCACGCTGTTTATGCCCTCCGACCTGCTGCTACTGGATGAGCCCACCAACCACTTGGACCTGGATGCACTGCTGTGGCTGGAGCAGTGGCTTACCCGATATCCCGGCACGCTACTGTTGATTTCCCACGACCGTGATTTCCTGGATGCCGTGTGTAACCACATCGTCCATATGCATCATCAAACGCTAGAGCTGTACCGCGGCAACTACTCGCGCTTTGAACGCACCCGTGGCGAAAAACTCGCGCTTCAGCAGGCCGAAGCCGCCAAGCAGCAGGCTCGGCGCGAGGAAATAGAGCGTTTTATCGCACGCTTTCGTGCTCAAGCGACCAAGGCAAAACAGGCACAAAGCCGCGTCAAAATGCTCGAGCGCATGGAAGATATTGCCGTCGCCCACGTTGACTCGCCCTTTCATTTTACCCTGCCTGCGGCTGATAAAACCTCGCACCCGCTGTTGGTACTCGACCAAGCCACACTGGGCTATAGCGGCGACGCAGGCGATGTCGCCCAATTGGAAAAGGTCAACATCACCCTGTTACCGGGTAGCCGAATCGGTCTTTTAGGCCCCAACGGCGCGGGTAAATCAACGCTGATCAAATCGCTTACCGGCGAGCTCGAACTGCTGGAGGGCAAACGCGTACCTGGCGAGCATCTGGCCATTGGCTATTTTGCTCAGCATCAGTTGGAAGGGCTAGACGTCTCGACTACGCCGTTTGTGCATGTACAGCGGCTTTCGCCTACTGCCAGCGACCAGGATATTCGCAATTTTCTGGGGGGCTTTGGTTTTAAAGGCGACGATGCCTTTGGCTCGGTCGCCACTTTTTCAGGCGGTGAGAAGGCACGCCTGGCGTTGGCTTTGGTGGCATGGCAAAAGCCCAACCTGTTGTTGTTGGACGAACCCACCAACCACCTGGATTTGGAAATGCGTGAGGCGCTCACCCAGGCGCTGGCCAGTTTTGAGGGCACCGTGATTTTGGTATCCCACGACCGCCACCTGTTGCGCGCTACGGTAGATGAATTCTGGCGGGTAGCCGACCACCGTGTTGAACCCTTTGACGGCGATCTGGACGATTATCGGGCCTGGTTAAAGGCCCGCCTGGAAGAAAGCCGCCGCGATAATCGTAGCGAAAAAAGCGAGCGCCAAGGTCAGCAGCCAAGCGGCGATAACCGCGAAGCACGTAAGGCAGCGCGTAAGGCCGCCGCCGGGCTACGCGAAAAGCTGCGCCCCTTGAAAAAAGCGCGCGACCAGGCAGAAAAGGCGATGGAGCGCGAACAAGCGGCGCTGGTGACGTTAGAAGAAACGCTGGCCGACCCTGCGCTGTATACCGATGCAGCGCGTAAAGCGGAACTAACCGACATCCTGGCCCGCCAAGCCGATATCAAAACGCGCCTCAACGATGCCGAAGCCGAATGGCTGGCCGCAGAAGAAGCCTTAGAGGCAATGGAAGCCGAGCTGCTGACCAGTGAAGAAGGCTAGCTTTCCAATAAAAACGTTACCGGCCCATCGTTAACCAGCGAGACCTGCATATTGGCACCAAATTCGCCGGTGGCCACGTATTGCCAGGCGTTATGTGACTGCGTCACCAGATAATTAAATAGCCGCTCGCCTTCCGCGGGGGGCGCGGCGCTTGAAAAACCGGGCCGCAACCCTTTATGCGTCTCAGCGGCCAGGGTGAACTGCGATACCAGCAGCAATCCCCCACCGGCCTGCTGAAGGTTATGGTTCATCTTACCGTCGGCATCGTTGAATACACGGTAGTGAAGCAGCTTGTGCAGTAGTTTGTCAGCCGCCGCTTCGCTATCGCCCTTTTCGACCCCCACCAGTGCCAGCAGCCCATGGTCGATGGCGCCAACCGTGGCGCCCTCAACCTCGACGCTTGCCCGCGTTACCCGCTGAATCAGTGCTTTCACGCTATGCCACTCTCGCAAAAACATCAGTATAACGTGCTTGCGGGCGCGTGATTACCGACCTAACAATGCGTCGCGGAAGTCTTCCCCAAGCGGTTCTTCGCCTAGCCAGATGCCAAACATAGCATTGGCCAAGTCGGCATCGCCGCCTTCAAACAACGTTTCGCCATTGAGCACTAGCCGCAAATCGTCACCATCCCAGCTCAGCACATAGCGATCACCGGGGCTAACATCGCGATAGCTGTCGTTGAAGGCCTCAAGATCACGTTCTAGCGCGCTATAGTCGCTGCCGCTAAGCGTATCTTGCAATGTTTCTGTGGTGGCGTCGGCAAACTCTTCAGCTTCGATGCCGTGGAAATAGGCCAATTCCAGACGGCGGGGAATGTCGCTTTGCGGCTGTGGATCCGTTTCCCCCTCTGCTTGGTAATACGCCCCGGCATAGGCGGTCCAGATCATGTAGGTGAAAACACCACTACCGATGAGCTCATAGCGCTGGCCGTTTTCTTCCACGGTTCGCTCGAAGCGTTCACCCTCTTCGCTCACCGTTTGCGCCCAGAGCATAGGGGAGCCGAGCAACAACAGACCGCCGACCAGCCAAACCGCGACGCGAGACATTCGCCGCATCAAACTATTGCTTATAAAAACTATGCTTATAAAAACCCTGCTTATAAAAGCATTAGTTATAAAAACATTGCTTAGTGAAGGCATAGCCAGGCACCTCTTGATATTACAATACGGTACCTATACTACACATTAATTAAATAAAAGTTCCGTATAGCTATGCTCTGCACAGCATTACGTCACAGTGAGGCTCACTTAACAGCATATCGGTCAATTGGCTCGCATGATGCGGTTGGTCTCGGCTACCGATCACCACCAGGTCAGGGGTGTGACGCTTGATATATGCACTCAAGACATCGCACGGTGGGCCATGCTCCAGCACTAATTCAACGTCAGGCACGCCCGCCAGTTCGTTCATCAAGCTGTCGACTTCCTGGGCGAGCCGTTCGCGCAGTCGCGCCACCTCATGATCGCGCCATTGGGCATAGTAAGGATGCGAGCCAAGTTCGCGCTCTCCCGGTAAGCTCCATGCATGCAAAAGCGTTAAGGAGGCGTCAGGAAAACGTTGCAAGGCCTCGCGCAGGCTATGACGAGCGGTCAGGGAAAAATCGACCGGCACCAGTATCGAACGCCAGGGCTGGGTTGGCGGCTGCGAAGCAACCACCACAGGGCAGGGGGCGCTGCGGATAATGCGCATCGACGTGGCCCCCGCGAGCAGGTCTTTCTGGCCACGTTTGCGGTGCATGCCCACGACCACCAGATCTGCTTGACGCTCGTGGGCTTCGCGAATGATCTCGACGTACGGCGCTCCGGCAACGGTCTGGATCAGCGTTTTGGGTTCTTCAAGCGCGTAATCTTCGCGAATATCTTTGAGGGTTGCGGCGATATCATCCACCACCGCTGCTTCAACATCGTGAAACACGCGTCGAGGTAAATAGGGGTCAAGCACGTGGATAATATCGAGTTGAGCACCGTCGGCATAAGCCAAGCGCAACGCCCTAGCAAAGGCGGCACGATTATCGGCGGAGAGGTCAGTGGCAAACAGCACGGTACGGGTCATCGCAAACGCTCCTCGGCCGAGCAACTCAGCCTTGTTTAGCCAGCCTGCAAGCGAACACCCTTCAGCATGGTGCGCAATGGCCTATTGCGCAAGCCAGGCAAGCCGCATTAACTGGCTGGAAGCGCTGGGGTGCTTACCACCAAGCGTGAAAGTGGTGCACCGGGCCGCGCCCGTGACCCACATTCAGCCTTACGCTGGCTTCCAGGCCAGCATGCAGCCACTGTTTGGCCTCAGCAATGGCGGCGACCGGCGCATCTGTCTCAGCATCTGGCGGGAGCTTGGCCAGGCAGGCGGCAATCGCCGACGACAGCGCACAGCCGGTGCCGTGCAAATTCTCGGTGTCAATACGCGATGCGGGCAACCAGCGGTGCTCGCTGGGGGTCGCCAGCAAGTCAGGGCAGGTCTCGCCACGCAGATGACCCCCTTTGAGTACCACATAAGGCGCGCCAAGCTGCGTTAGGCCAGGCAGCATTGCCTCCATTTCATCCAGACCGGTGGGCGATGATGCGTCAAGCAGCACCGCAGCTTCGGGCAGGTTGGGGGTAATCACGTCCGCCAGCGGCACGAGGATATCGCGCACCGCGCGGATGCCGTCATTATCGACCAGAATATCGCCGCTTTTGGCCACCATCACCGGGTCGAGGACGATCCAACGCGGCCGACACCGACGCAGCACGTCGGCGATCACCTCAGCCACGTCGCGACTGGCGACCATGCCAATCTTGACCGCATCGATCTCGACATCGTCGAGCAAGTTTTCCAACTGCTCGCGAATCACCTGGGGCGACACCGGGTATACCGAGGCCACGCCGCAGGTATTCTGGGCGATCACTGCGGTGATCACATTCGTGCCGTAGACACCAAGTGCCGAGAAGGTTTTCAAATCACCCTGCAGCCCAGCGCCACCTGACGGGTCGGAGCCAGCAATGGTAAGCACATTACGCAAGCGGGTATCGGTAGACATGGTGCCCCTCGGCAAAGTAATCAATATTCATCTAGGATACCCAAGCTGAGCCTTTTGTGCTGCCCCAAACACGCAAATGGCCGCCCGTAGGCGGCCATAGCATTGCGCGCTAATACTCGCGTTATTGCGCGTTATCGCCTTCGGGGTTACGAGCGTTGTAGTAAGCCTGCTCAGAGATCGCGTGGTAATCCTCGACCTTATCCTGGAAAGCCCGGTAGGACTCGTAGATCCGTGTCGCCAGCTCGCTGGATTCTGCCAGTTCCGCGATGACATCTTCCGAATGCTCGCGCGCCTGGGCCAGCACGTCGTCAGGAATGCGGCGCAGCTCAACCTCATGCTCGTTGACCAGCGTTTCCAGCGCATCATTGTTACGTGCCGTATACTCATCCAGCACGTTGGCATTGACGTCGCGTATGGCCGTCGTCAGGATCGCCTGCAGGTCCGCGGGCAGTTCGGCCATCGCCTCTTCATTGACGATGGCTTCGAACATCACGGTCGGCTCGTGCCAGCCCGGGTAGTAGTAGTAATCCGCCGCCTGGTGCAGTCCAAAGGCCAGATCGTTATACGGGCCAATCCACTCGGTCGCATCAATCGCACCCGACTGTAGCGACGTGAAAATCTCGCCGCCCGGCATATTAACGATCGCCACCCCCATGCGGTTCATCACTTCACCACCCAGACCGGGCATGCGCATTTTCAGGCCATCGAGATCATCAACCGAATTGATCTCTTTGTTGTACCAGCCGCCCATTTGCACGCCTGAGGCACCCGCCACCAATACGTCGACGCCGAATTCATCGTAAAGCTCGTTCCACAACTCCATGCCGCCGCCAAAGTGCAGCCAGGCGTTCATTTCCTGAGCATTCATGCCAAACGGTACGGCAGCAAAGAACTGGGCTGCCGGGGCTTTACCTTTCCAGTAATAGGAAGCGGAGTGACCCAACTCGGCGGTGCCGTCGGAAACGGCGTCAAATACCTCAAACCCCGGCACCAGTTGACCAGCACCAAACACTTCGATGGTTAAGCGGCCATTCGACATTTCATCAACCAGCTCCGCGAGACGTTCAGGGCCTTGGCCCACACCTGGGAAGTTTTTCGGCCAGGAGGTGACCATTTTCCAACGAAATTCCTCTTCTTGCGCCTGGGCGTGGTTATCGATACTTGAAACCACCAGCAAACTGGCGGACATAGCGGTCGTCATGGCAATGGCGACGGGAAGCGTTTTAGCTTTCATGCAAGAACCCTCTACTTTCTATTATTTCTTTTATGGGTAGGGAAAACACCGCCCAGCGCCGGGTACGACCCCAGCACTGGGCGGCTTACTGCAAAATCAATCGGTTGTTTTAATAATGATGGTAAGACTGCCACTTACTTGCGTTGATAGCAGCACCGCGTTTCAACCTATCATCGGTTAGCCAAACTGCGTGGGCAGCCACGTCGCCAACTGGGGAAAGAACGCCAGTAGGAGCAACATGCCCAGCTGCATCAGAATAAACGGAATAACGCCGAGATAAATCGCTGAGGTGGACACCGACGGGGGTGCCACTCCGCGCAGATAAAACAGTGCAAAACCAAATGGCGGCGTCAGGAAGGACGTTTGCAGATTAATCGCGATCATAATACCCAGCCAAATCGGATCGAGGCCCATGGCAAGTAAAATCGGCCCGACAATGGGCACCACCACAAAGGTGATTTCGATAAAGTCGAGAATGAAGCCGAGTAGAAAGATCACCAGCATCACGATAATCGTTGCGCCCACTACGCCGCCAGGCATGCCCTCGAATAGCTCCGTGACCATGTGCTCGCCACCGTAGGCCCTGAAGACCAGCGAGAACAGCGCCGCGCCGATCAGAATCAGAAACACCATGGTAGTGACGTTGGTCGTCGAGCGCAGTACATCCTTTAAGGTGGCCATGTCGAGCTGGCGGTAGGCCAGTGCCAACACTAGAGCACCAAACGCACCGACCGCCGAAGCCTCGGTGGGCGTGGCAAAGCCGCTCAAAATCGACCCCAGCACTGCCACAATCAGCACCACTGGCGGCACCAAACCTTTGAGCAGCAGCATGCCCAGCCCCGTGGTGTGGCCAAGCTCCTCCATCAATTCCTTTCGATCCGCCGCAGGCGCCATACTGGGACGCAGCCACGCCACGAGCGCTACGTAAATCATGTACATCACGACCAGGAGTAACCCTGGCACCAGCGCGCCCATGAACAGATCGCCCACCGATACCGTCTTGGGGCTAAAAATGCCCATATCCAACTGGGCTTGCTGATACGCCGATGACAACACATCACCGAGCAATACTAGCGCGATAGAAGGCGGAATAATTTGCCCCAGCGTACCGGTGGCGCAGATGGTGCCCGTCGCGAGCGAGGTGCTGTAGCCACGTTTCAGCATGGTAGGCAGTGACATCAAGCCCATGGTAACCACAGTGGCCCCCACGATGCCGGTGGAAGCGGCCATCAGCATGCCCACCAGCGTTACCGAAATGCCCAAACCGCCGCGCATGGCACCAAACAGCAACGCCATGGCATCGAGCAGCGTTTCCGCCACTTTAGATTTCTCAAGCAACACGCCCATGAGTACAAACAGTGGCACTGCCAACAGGGTTTGGTTGGTCATAATGCCGTAGAGCCGGTTAGGCAAGGCGGCAAGATAGCCACTATCGAAGTTGGCATCGATGCCCATCGCTTCCAGGCCAAGCCCCATCCCGGCAAATAATAGCGCTGTGCCCGCCAATGAAAGCGCGACGGGGAAACCGAACATCAACACAATGCAGATGGCGGCAAATAAAATAATCGGCATGAACTCGAGCATCAAACGCGCTCCTCAAGATGGTTATCATCCTTGGCAGGCGGCGCTATTCGGCCAGCCAACACGTAGCCATTCCGTACAATCTCAATCGCGCCTTGCACGATCATTAACAATGCAAACAGCGGTATTAAGGTTTTCAGTACGAAGACGGCCGGAATACCACCGTGATCTGAAGAGGTTTCCATGATGCGCCAGGAGTTGGCCACGTAACCCAGACTGGAGGCGATGACGAAGATCATCACCGGCATCAGTAGCGTTATAATACCGGCGATATTGATTAATGCTTGGCGGCGCGGCGACATGCCTCGATAAAAGATATCGACCCGCACATGGCCATCGTGGCGAAAGGTATAGGCGGCAGCGAGCATAAAGACGCTGGCATGCATGTACATCACCAGCTCTTGCATAAAAATGCTGTTCACGCTGAAGGCATAGCGGAGTAGTACAATCGCGAACTGAATTAACATCATAATGATGATCAGCCACGCAAGGGTGCGCCCGAACCACTCTGAAGCGCGGTCCAGCGCACCAATAAACGCAGGTATTTGTGTTGTGTCCGACATGGAGGTGTCTCGCGTAATACGGCTAAGGGGAGTCAGCGACCCAGACAATAGCGCATATACGCAGACAATGCAGCGGCCGCGCGCAGCCAGATGTGCTTATTATTAAACGCTTGAGCGAATCGCCGCCAAACACGCCTCGGGTAGCGGCAAATCAACGGCAATCGGCAGGTGATCAGAGAACAGGTGATCCAACACCTGCACGTCCGCCACCTCAAGAGATTGGGAAAGCAGAATATGATCCAGTGCGCGCCGTGGCTGCCAGGAAGGGTAGCTAAGCAGGGGCTTCACTGGGTGTAGCGGCAGCGAGTCATTGAAGCGCTCGTGGGCGTGAAGTTGGTCCGGCGTGCAGTTCAAATCCCCCATCACCACCACATGGCGCAGCGGCTGAATAATATCGCTAAGGTAATTCAACTGCCGCACACGCCCGCGGTGACTCAGCGCCAAATGCGCGACAAAAATATGCAGTGCATCCGGCCCCTCTCCAAAGCGAGCATGAATAGCACCGCGCCCGGGCATCGCGCCCGGCAAGCGGTGCTCCTCTACTTGACTGGGAACCAACCGCGACAACAGTCCATTGCTATGCTGGGCAATGCGCCCCAGATTGCGATTGAGTTGCTGAAAATGGTGAGGCAAGCCCGCTTTAGTGGCCAGGTATTCAACTTGGTTGATGCGGCTTGAGCGAAAGCTGCCGCCATCAACTTCTTGTAGCCCGACCACATCAAACTTGCCCATCACCTCGGCCATCAGCTCCAGTCGCTGCAACCGGCGGGGATGGGGCAAAAAATGCTGCCAGCTGCGCGTCACGTAATGATGGTACGCCGAGGTTTGGATGCCTACCTGGAGATTAAACGTTAACAGACGCAAATGGCCGCTGCTTAGCAACGGCTTACGAGCCTCCAACTCACTCATGCTAAATCCCATGCCGAATACGGCGTTAAACGGCGTTACTCATCGCGCGCTTCACGCACTTTCTCGACCAGATCATCGGCGACGCTGGGCATGTTTTCCAGGCTACCGGCGCTGCTCGGTGTGACGACATATTGGCCATCGACCACAATTGCGGGTACGCCCATCAAGCGCATATCGCGCATACGGCTATTGGCCTTATTCACGTTGCTACGTACGTTGAACGCCGTTAGCGCTTCTTTGGCTTCATCTTCACTGACACCATAATCGGAGAAGAAAGCGGCGATATCATCTTCCTCTGTCAGCGAACGCTCGTCTTGGTGAATCGCGTCAAAGAAGTCAGCGTGTAGGTCTTCCTCGATACCTAACTCTTTAGCGGCATAGAACGCATTGGCATGAGTGTTCCAATCGCCACCCATGGTCGCGGGCATCTTTTCAATCGTCACGTCGTCATCAAGGGCTTCATACCACTCGTTAACGTGGGGTTGCAGGCCATAACAATGCGGGCAGCCGAACCAAAAAACCTCAAGCACTTCGATTTGCCCGTCCTCTACCTGGGTCTCTACCGGCTCCTCAAGGGCTTCGTATTGCTCGCCTTCAACCAACTCCTGGGCACCGACCGCAGCCGACAAACCCAATCCAGCAACCGCGACCATCAATGTTTTCAACATAGTGACTATTCTCCGTGGGAAAGCGATCAGTATGACCCCAACGCTCAGTTGGGGTTCCGCGCTTGACCATACAAACGATGAAAACCATGAGCTTATTGAGGGTGGCCGTTTAATTCAAACCAAGCAGATAATTCGCAATCGCTTGCATATCGTCATCGTTCATTTTCGTAGCGATGTCGCGCATCACACCATTGGGGTCGTTATCCCGATCACCAGCGGCAAAATCTTGCAGGGCGCTAATCGTATAATCGGTTTGCAGCCCCGAGAGCGCCGGGTAAGCCGCGCTGCCAATTCCCCCACCGGTAGGGGTGTGGCAAGCGCTACAGGCAGGAATGCCTTTTTCTTGATCACCTGCCCGATATAGCGCTTCACCACGGGCCAGCAGTTCGGCATCATCCTCGGCCTGGCCTAAATGAGGCTCCTGCTCGGCGTAAAATGCCGCAACGTCCCAGGCGTCCTGGTCTTCATAGTCATCCACCTGGCCCTCCATTTGCGGCACTTCACGGTGGCCATCACGAATATCCATGATTTGCTTGGCGAGGTAGGACATTTGTTGACCCGCCAAATGTGGAAACGTACCCGTAGAACTAATGCCGGCTTGCCCATGGCAAGCCGCACAGGGCTGTGCCAGGGATTCACCAGCAGACGCATCGGCATCTGCTCGAGGATTCGCTGTGGCGGTTCCCACGGCACCCAAGATAATGGCCAAGCTTGCCAGTAACGTTCTCATCGCAATCCCATTATGGTTAGTATTATCGAAGACCACGCACGACGCACAAGCTGATGCGTTGGTCGCTGCCCGGCAGAGCACAGTGGTACACTACCCTTAGGTCACAGACACCCATCTGCGTGCAGTATAGCGAAGCCCCCCGAATAGCAGAAATGTCATCGCGCATTCATGGCCACCTTATTTCTTGTTTTTTATCTTTGTTTGTCAGGATCAATGCCATGCCTTCCTACCATGATAGTCCAGCTGTGCGACTTAATTACCCCACCGCACAGTTTATGATCAGCGCACCCACGCTTGCCCTCTGCCCGGACGATAGCGGCGCCGAAGTGGCGTTTGCAGGACGCTCGAACGCGGGAAAGTCCAGCGCAATCAATGCGCTCACCCAGCAGAAAGCGCTTGCCCGTACTTCGCGCACACCGGGGCGCACCCAGTTGATCAACTTTTTTAGCCTAATGAACAACGAGGCCTGTCGCTTGGTCGACCTGCCTGGCTACGGTTACGCCAAAGTGCCCGAAACCGTCAAGTTGGAGTGGCAGCAGCACATGTCTGACTATCTGCGCGGCCGCTTCAGCCTCCGCGGATTAGTGCTGCTAATGGATGTACGCCACCCGCTCACCGAGTTTGACCAAATGATGCTTGAGTTTGCCGATCAGCGCGACATGCCGGTGCATATTCTACTTACCAAAGCCGATAAGCTTAAGAAAGGCCCCGCCAATGCAGCGCTGCAGAAGGTGCGTTCACGCCTGAAAGAGTGGGAGGACCTGGTATCGGTTCAGCTGTTTTCGTCGCTCAAGCGCGATGGCGTCGATACTCTGGCTCAACGCCTGGATCAATGGCTGCAAACGCCTCAATAAGAGGCGTTGAGCGTTGCCAGCACACCCGGCAGCTCCTTGATATGTGCAATCTGGTGGATACCCTCAGGCAACGCATCAAAGCGCGTCTCGCTAACCCACACCGCCTGCATACCCAGCCGCTGTGCCGGTACTATGTCTTCTTCCCACGAATCGCCCACGTGCATGGCGTTTTGCGGCGCGACGTTAAGACGTGCCAGTGCGGTGAGAAACGCCGAAGGGTCGGGCTTAGGGGTCAAAAGCTCGCCGGCAGCAATCGCCACATGAAAGTAGCTGGCTAAAGGTTGGCGTTTGAGATGGATATTGCCGTTGGTAATTGCCGCTAGCTGATAGCGTTGCCTCAAGGCTGCCAATAGCTCGGCGGCCTCTGGGTGGGGCGTCACCTGCACGCGCAGGCGATGGAATTCGTTCATTGCCGCTGCCGCCCACAGCTGGGCAGCACTGCGCGGCAGGCCCTGGGCTTCTAACTGGCCTTCCAGTGCGCGCAAACGCAACCAGGTGAAGTCTCCGCGCCGCTCGGGCACCTCAACCGCCAACTGCTGGCGGCGCTTTAGGTAGTCCTGTAACCCGTCTTCAAAGCGTAACACCACGGGTGACCAGCGGCGCTCGGCCAACCACGTCTCAAGGGCTTCCAGCAACCAGCCGTAATGCCCGGTTTCCGTGCGTGCCATCACGCCGCTGTTATCCCATAACGTATCATCTAAATCGAAGGTAATCGCCTTGAGAGGGGTCATGGCTCGCTCCGTGAGGGGCGGCGTTTCGCCCGAGGATGCGCGGCATCGTAGCTGGTCGCCAAGTGTTGCCAGTCAAGCCGCGTATAGACCTGGGTGGTCGACAGGTTGGCATGGCCAAGCAACTCCTGCACCGCGCGCAGGTCCTGGCTAGATTCCAGCAAATGGCTGGCAAATGAGTGGCGCAGTCGATGGGGATGCAAGTGTTCGGGCAACCCCCGCTCGATGGAAAGCTGCGCCAAGCGCTTTTGGATCGCCCGGTGGCCTAGGCGTGCACCGCGCTGGCCGACAAACAGCGCCGCTTCATCGTCACGCGCCAGACTCGGCCGAGCACTCAGCCACGCCGCCAGCGCCTGCTGGGCTCGGCGGCCCACTGGCACTTGACGCGGCTTGCCGCCCTTACCCAGCACGCGCACGCGGCGCTCCTGCAAGGCGTCGATGTCTAGCCCGGCTAGCTCCGCCAAGCGTAGCCCACTTGAATACAGCAGCTCCAGCATCGCCTGATCACGACGCGCCAATGGCGAGTCATCGTGTGGCGTATCCAGAAAGCGCGCCAGCGTATCCACATCCACCGGGCGGGGTAGGTGTTTGGGTTGCTTGGGGGTACGCACCAAGTCCAGCGGATTATCGTCGATGACCCCTTGCGTCACCAAGTAACCGGCGAAGCGCGATAGCGCCGCCCGTCGCCTCGCTAAGCTGCGCGGCGCGAGTCCCCGGCGTCGCTCCGCACCCAGAAACGCACGCAATAAGTGCTGATCAAATAGCCCAGGCGCCTCATCCGCTTGGCGATCAATAAATGCCACGAGCGAGGCGATATCCTGACGATACGCGGCAACGGTCGCCGGGCTTGAGTGGCGCGCCAGCGAGGCCAGAAACGCCTCCGCGTAATGGCGTACTGCGGTGTCATTCATGCGGGGTTAGGCGAATCAGCAGCCGCGCGACGATGTCGCCCAGATACTCGGTAAACAGCGTATCCATGCTGGCGCGGTACTGCTCCGCATCGGGGCTTGCGAGCAGCAGATAGCCCAACGGTTCACCCGCCGAAAGCCGGGAGATCGCGCACGAGCCTGCTTTACGAGGTGCCTTGATGTGGGGCAATAAACACTTCCAGTCGCTCACGCTGAGCTTGGCGCAACGGCTTGTGCGCCCATCCAGCAGCGCCGACAGTCGTGCGCCCGCGTGCTGGTCCAGAACGTGGCGCGGCGGCTGCGGCGGCGAGGGTTCGCTATCGCTCAAGGTGGCGGGGCACCATAGCGCCATGGCGGGTGTGTTGAAGCGCTCACTAAGCTGCGTGGCCAGCGCCTGGGCCAGAGCATCACGGGTATCGGCTTCCACCAGCGCCAGCAGTGTTTCGCGCAGCCGGCGGTACTGGGCCTCGTTATGGCGGGCGGTTTCCAGCAAATGTTCAAGACGCCCTTCGGCGGTTTCAGCGCGTTGGCGTAAATCGATCACTAACCGTTCAAGCAGCGACACCGCCCCGTCGATATGCGGATGGGGAACTTGCAATTGCTGCAATAACCCTTCCCGACCCACAAAAAAATCGGGATGACGAGCCAGCCAAAACGCGACTTGATCCGGGTCGAGCGTTTTGCGAGGTTCGGGGGCTTGAGACATCGCCGTTCTCCTTGGGTTAATGAAAGACTGTTCGCTTTATCGCCGGTTAGCAAGCGCTGTGGCAGCTTAGTTAATCACCACCCGGCCGTCGAAAACACGGGTTGCCGGGCCTACCATGATCAACGGTGACTCGGGTGACGGCCACTCGATGCTTAGTTCACCGCCAAGCAAATGCACCCGTACCGGGCTTTTTAATATCCCCTGGCGAATACCGCTGGCGACTGCGGCGCAGGCACCCGTCCCACAGGCTAGCGTTTCACCACTGCCGCGTTCAAATACCCGCAGACGAATTTCACTGGCGGACAGCACCTGCATAAAGCCTACGTTCACTCGGCTGGGGAAGCGCGGATGCGCTTCAATCAACGGACCGAGGCGCGCCACCGGCGCGGCATCAACGCTTTCAACCTGTATCACCGCGTGAGGATTGCCCATCGATACAACACTCATCGCCAGCGTTTCCCCGTCTACCTCAACGTCGTGTAACGGTTGATCACCAGGCGCGTCGAACGGCACAGTCGCCGGGTTAAAACGCGGCTGGCCCATGTCGACTCGCACCATACCGTCGTGCTGTACATTCAACACCAGCGGGCCACCCGCGGTTTCCACACAGATTTCATGCTTGTGGGTCAGGCGCTGCTCGCGCACAAAGCGCGCAAAACAGCGTGCGCCGTTACCGCAGTTTTCGACTTCGCTGCCGTCGGCGTTGTAAATCCGGTAACGAAAGTCCATATCTGGGTCGCGGGGCGGCTCCACCACTAGCAGTTGATCAAAGCCGACACCAAAGCGCCGATCCGCCAACTGACGGATTTGCTCATTGCGCAGACTAGCCCGCTGGGTGACCAAGTCGACCACCATAAAGTCGTTGCCCAAACCGTGCATTTTGGTGAAGTGCAACAGCATTAGTAGGCTCCTTCGGGCAGCAGCGCTTCGCCGGCCCACAAGCTTTCCAGCGTTTCACGGGCACGCACCAGGTGACAGTGCTCACCGTCCACCATCACTTCGGCGGGGCGCGGGCGGCTGTTGTAGTTGGAGGCCATGACAAACCCGTAGGCACCGGCGGAACGCACGGCAAGCAAATCGCCCGCCGCAATCGCCAATTCGCGCTCTTGGCCGAGGAAGTCCCCCGTTTCACACACCGGGCCCACAACGTCGTAGGTGGCAGTTTCGCGCTGATGGCGCGTGTCCACCGGCACAATGGCCTGCCACGCCTGATAAAGCGCCGGGCGAATCAAGTCGTTCATGGCGGCGTCAACGATGGCAAAGCTCTTGGTTTCGCCGGGCTTTAAAAACTCTACGCGGGTCAGCATCACCCCGGCGTTGGCGGCAATCGAACGACCCGGTTCGAACAACAATGTCAGTTGCCCGCCGCCTTCCCAGCGCGATAGCCGGTTAAGCAATTGGCTGGCGTAGTCAAACGGGTGGGGCGGCGTTTCATCGCGGTAGGGCACGCCAAGACCGCCGCCCAGGTCCAGATGGTCGATCTCAATGCCGCGCTCGCGCAGTCGCTCCATGAGCACCAGCAACCGCTCCAGGGCGTCCAGAAATGGCGCGGTTTCGGTGAGCTGCGAACCAATATGGCAATCCAGGCCCTTGACCTTGAGGTTGGGCAGGCTCGCCGCCAGTTCGTAGACCGCCAGGGCGTCATCAACGGGAATACCGAACTTGTTGTCTTTAAGGCCGGTGGAAATATACGGATGGGTGCCGGCATCCACATCGGGATTGACCCGCAACGACACCGGCGCCACCTTGCCCAGCTCGCCCGCCACAGCGTTAAGCCGCTCAAGTTCGGGGCGTGATTCGACGTTGAAGCATTTGATGCCCACCTCAAGCGCACGGGCCATTTCCTGGGGCTGCTTGGCGACCCCGGAAAACACCACTTTAGCCGGATCACCTCCGGCCTTGAGTACACGCTCAAGCTCGCCCAGCGAGACAATATCGAAACCCGCCCCAAGCTTGGCTAAAAGCCCCAGCACGGCGATATTGGAGTTGGCCTTCACCGCGTAACAAATCAAATGCGGGTGGCTGCCCAGCGCTTCGGTGTAGGCGCGAAAATGGCGCGTTAACGTCGCTTTTGAATAGACGTAACATGGCGTGCCGTAGGTTTCGGCGATACGGTCAAGCGGGACATCCTCAGCGAAAAGCAGGCCGTCACGGTCGTTAAAATGATCCACTTAACCCTCCTGCTGATCGACATTATCGTCATCGGGCAGATAGAGCGGCCCCTTTTGCCCGCAACCCACGAGCAGCAGCGCGACCACGGCGAGTAAGGCGATTTTTTTCATTGTGTATTCTCCTTCACCGACGCCAAGGCTTCACGGGCGCGTTGGGCAGCAGCGCGCACCTGGTCGGGGGCGGTACCGCCGATGTGATTACGCGCGGCCACAGAGCCTTCAAGCGTCAACACCTCGAACACGTCCTGCTCAATGGTCGCCGAGAACTGCTTGAGTTCATCAAGCGTCATTTCTGACAGGTCTTTTTCAGTCTTTAGGCCGTAGGCCACTGACTGGCCGACGATTTCATGGGCATCACGAAAGGCCACACCCTTGCGCACCAGGTAGTCGGCCAAGTCAGTGGCCGTGGAAAAGCCCTTGCGCGCCGCTTCGAACATGCTGGCTTTTTTGGGCTCGATGGCGGGCACCATATCGGCAAAGGCTTTCAAGCAGTCACGCACGGTGTCCACAGCATCAAACAGTGGCTCTTTATCTTCCTGGTTATCTTTGTTGTAGGCCAGCGGCTGGGACTTCATCAGCGTCAGCAGGCTCATCAGGTGGCCATACACGCGGCCCGTCTTGCCGCGCACCAACTCGGGCACGTCTGGGTTTTTCTTTTGCGGCATGATCGACGAGCCAGTGCAGAAGCGGTCGGGCAGGTCGATGAAGTCAAACTGGGCGCTGGTCCACAGCACCAGCTCTTCACTCATGCGCGACAGGTGCATCAGCAGGATGCTGGCAAAGCTGGTGAATTCGATGGCGAAGTCACGATCGGAGACCGCGTCCAACGAATTTTCCGCCGGGCGATCAAAGCCCAACAGTTCTGCCGTGACATGGCGGTCGATCGGGTAGGTGGTGCCAGCCAACGCGGCGGCGCCCAGCGGCATCACGTTGATGCGCTTGCGGCAGTCCAGCAAGCGCTCGTGATCGCGGGCGATCATCTCATGCCAGGCAAGCAGATGGTGGCCAAAGGTTACCGGCTGGGCAGTTTGCAAGTGGGTAAAGCCCGGCATGATGGTCTCGGCCTCGCGGTCGGCAAGCTCAATCATGCCCTCACGCAGGCGGATCAGTTCGGCTTCAATCACATCGATTTCGTCGCGCATGAACAGGCGAATGTCGGTGGCCACCTGGTCATTGCGCGAACGGCCAGTGTGCAGCTTTTTGCCGGTAATGCCGATTTTGTCTGTCAGCCGCGCTTCGATGTTCATGTGCACGTCTTCCAGCGGCACCGACCATTCAAACTCGCCACGCTCGATCTCGCCTTTAATCTCACTCAGGCCATTAATAATGGCGTCGCGTTCGTCATCGGTGAGTACACCGACGCGGGCCAGCATGGTCGCGTGGGCAATAGAGCCCTGGATATCCTGGCGCGCCAGGCGCTGATCAAAATTGACGGACGCGGTAAAGCGTTCAACAAAGGCGTCGGTGGGCTCGCTGAAGCGACCGCCCCAAGACTGGTTCGTAGCTTGGCTCATCGGAGGCATATCCTGCTGACAAAACAATTAAAGTCGATAGCGGAAAGTGTAACAGAGTCGCCGTGGGGAGCGGCACGCCGTTTTTATAACGATGGCATCCAAGCCTATGGTGTAGTCACCGCAGGGGGTGACGCTAAAAAAGCCAGCAGAACGTTTAATGGCATGGGGTAAGCGAAGTAGTAGCCTTGAAAATAGTCACACTGGTGTTGAGCAAGATAGGCAAACTGATCAGCGGTTTCCACGCCCTCGACCAGCACCTCTAGCCCCATTTTTCCCGCCATGGCAACAACGCCGTCAATAATGGCAGCATCGTAGCGATCGGTAATCACATCCCGCACAAATGAACGGTCAATTTTGATTCTGTTAATGGGCAGGCGCTTCAGGTAACTCAGGCTAGAAAAACCGGTGCCAAAATCATCCAACGCGATGTGCACGCCCAACTGCCGTATGTTCTGCAGGGCTTGAATGGCCTGCTCCGCGCTATCCATCAGCACGCCTTCGGTCAGCTCAAGCTCAAGCAGGTCCGGGGCCAGGCCGCTTTCCTCCAGCACTCGTTCAATCGTTTCCAGAAAGCCCGGGCGTTGGAAATGCATCGGCGAGACGTTCACTGCCATGGTAATGCGCCCAAGGCCCAGCTCATTGAGCTGTTTGGCGACGCGGCAGGCGGTGTCGAGTACCCAGTCACTAATCGGGATGATTTGCCCGGTGTCTTCTGCCAGGCCAATAAAATCGCCCGGCGGAACGAAACCGCGCTCGGGGAGCGACCAGCGGATCAGCGCTTCCACGCCCACCACCTTACCGCTGGGCCCATGCATTTGCGGCTGAAAATAAAGCTCAAACTGCTGCTGCTCAATCGCTTGCTGCAGCGAGTTACGCAGGCTAACCCGCTCGCTGACTTTGCGGTTGAGATCCTCGGTATACCATTGACAGGTATTACGCCCGCGCCGCTTGGCTTTGAACATCGCCAAATCGGCCTGTTGAATGAGCTGGGGCGGGTCGCTGATCGAGCCATCGTTGATCGCCACGCCGATACTCGCGGTAATTCGCAATTCACTGCCGCGCTGCCAGTAGGGAGTCGCTAGACGCTTGAGGATCCGCTCCACCACCTGAATGACATCATTTGGGGCGGCCAGATCCGGCAGCAGCACCACGAATTCATCGCCACCGAAGCGGGCCACGGTATCCCAGGGGCGCAGTTCCTCCTCCAGCCGCTTGGCGACCTCCACCAGGATGAAGTCGCCTACATCGTGCCCGAGGGTATCGTTGATGGGCTTAAAGTCATCCAAGTCGATAAATAGAACCGCCATATGGCGCTTATAGCGGCGCGCTACCAAGCACCCTTGCTCTAGGCGTTGCGTCAACAGCATGCGATTCGGTAGCCCTGTGAGGGCATCGTGACTAGCGTTATACGCAAGCTGAGCTTGGTACTCGCGCTGCTCGGAAATATCGTTTTGTACGCCAATAAAATGGGTCAATTGACCCATCTCATCACGCACTGGGGAGATGTAAAGGTCGTTCCAAAACGGCGCGCCGCTACGCCGGTAATTGCGAATCACAACATGCACTTCGGACTCGGCCGCTATGCCCTGACGAAGCTGTTTGATTGTGTTGGGATCGGTGCCCTCGCCTTGTAAAAACCGACAGTTACGGCCCAGCGCCTCGGCGCGACTAAAGCCGGTGATTCGCTCAAAGGCAGTATTAACATATACAATAGGCAGGTCGGCATGTACCGCATCCACGATCATCATGCCGTTGGTGCTTGACTGAACGCTTCGTTCCAACAGTTTTAACTGATGTTCAGTGGCGTTGCGATCCGTCACCACCCGTGCCACCACGTAAACAACCCCCTCGCCCAGGGACGGGGCGACCTCCAGCCAGTGCAGCACCTGCGAGGCCGAACGCGCCCGCACTTCGAAGGTGGCAACCTCCTGCCCCTGAGTTAAGCGCTCAAGCATTGCCTCAATGACGCCATGGTCACGCTCATCAATCACCTTGCCGCATCGCTTGCCCAACAACGCGTCGGCTGAATACCCCAGTAGGGTCTCAAAAGCAGGGTTTACCTGCAGCAACCGCCCTTCCAGGTCGATGCAACAAAATAAATCATGAGAGAGCAAGAAAAACTGATCCAGCTGTCCATGCGGTGCGGCGGGCGTCATAGGGTATCCTAGGGTAAGCAACGTGGGGCGCATATAAGGCCGCCTACGGCGTTGGCTATTTTTACTGTGTCGCCGGGTGCTTTATGATGAGAATTATCATAGTTTGACGCGCCGTGTAAGCGGCAATAAGGAGAATAACGTGGCATCTATCACCAAATTACGCATCGCCACGCGGAAAAGCCAACTGGCGATGTGGCAAGCAGAGCATGTTCGCGACCGCCTGATGGCGGTGCACAGCGGGCTTGAGGTGGAGCTTGTGCCACTATCAACCAAGGGTGACAAGATCACCGACACGCCACTCTCCAAAATTGGCGGCAAGGGATTATTTGTTAAAGAACTGGAAGACGCCATGCTGGATGGGCGTGCCGATATTGCCGTTCATTCCATGAAAGACGTGCCCATGCATTTTCCCGAAGGCTTGGGCCTGTCGGTAATTTTAGAAGGCGCCGACCCCACCGATGCGTTTGTCTCAAACCATTACCACAGTATAGACGAGCTACCGGAAGGCGCGCGCGTGGGTACAGCCAGCCTACGCCGTGGCCTGCAGATGCGTGAGGCACGACCCGACCTCAGCATCCTGAACCTGCGCGGCAATGTGCAAACCCGTCTGGGCAAGCTGGATAGCGGCGAATTCGATGCGATTATCCTGGCGACCTCGGGCCTCAAACGGCTAGGCCTTGACGCCCGCATTACTCAAGCCCTGCCACCTGAAATATGCTTACCTGCCTGCGGTCAGGGCGCACTGGGCATTGAATGCCGTCTTCATGATCCTGAATTAATTGCACTCCTAGCGCCGTTAGACGATGCTGATACCGCAACACGCGTTCGCGCGGAAAGAGCGATGAATACGCGCCTTGAAGGCGGCTGCCAGGTGCCCATTGCCGGCCATGCGGTGCTTAACCTCGAGCACGAAACGATGTGGCTACGCGGCCTTGTGGGCAACCCGGAAGGCACTGAGGTGCTTCGCGCGGAAGGTAGCGGTTCAATGCATGAGCCAGAAGCGCTGGGTATCCGAATTGCCGAAGAACTGCTGGATCAAGGGGCAGGTAAGATTTTGGCCGAGGTGTACGGCAACAACGTATGACGCTACCGGTGCTTATCACCCGCCCGGGGTCACGCGGGGCGGCCCTTGCCGAAGCGCTGCGCCGCGAGGGCAGCAACGTTGAAGTGCTTGACGTGATGCAGCTCCAGGCGTTGCCTGAAGACGCCGCCATGCGCCAAGTTTGGCTAGATATTGATCAGTACCATAAGATAGTCGTCATCAGCCCCTTTGCGGCTGACTGTTTGAGCGAGGCGCTTGATCGCTACTGGCCACAGTTACCGATTGGCATTGACTACTACAGCGTGGGGCAAAGTACTGCGGCGATGCTTTACGAACAGCTAGGGGTTCGGGTACATGTTCCACCGTCGAGCGATGGCGAGGACACCAGCGAATCCCTGCTTCGTCTAGCTTCGCTTCAAGCGCTAAGCCAACAACGCGTCCTAATCGTGGCAGGGGAAGGCGGGCGTTCGCTGCTGGCCGATACGCTTGCCGAGCGGGGCGCCCGGGTAACGCCCTTGGCCGTGTATCGACGCCGCTTGCTGGCACCCACGGGACCCATGCAAGCCCGTCTTGCCGCAGGCAATTACCGGGCGTTGATCGTCACCAGCGGCGAACTCTTAGAACATCTGGCAAAATGGTGCCAACCGGCAGCGTTGAACCAACCGCTAATCGTTTCCAGTCGCCGTTTGGCTACACTGGCTGAAAGACTGGGGTTTTGTGCCCCCATCGTGGCGTCAGGAGCCACACCACCGGCGTTAATCGCCGCGTTGGCTCGGACCTAGACCCAGCGGGTGCCGATGTCGATCAAGGAACTTAACAAGGGCTAGCGACAGATGAGCAAACAAACAAGCGATCAGGACGACACCCAGAAAAACGCGGCGAATAACGTCGATGAGCACAAGGCGACCCCGCCGTCATCTTCCACGACCGATTCCCCGGCTACCAGCCCCTCTGATAGTAGGGGCGACGATTCCAGCCCCACGACAGAAACGTCCGCCTCAACGTCGCCGCAGACGCCTGCTTCCTCATCCAATGGCCAGCGCTCACGGCGACGTCAAAAAAGCGCCAAAAACGCGGCCCAGGACACAACACAGGCAAAAAAACAAAGTACGCCCACAAGCTCCGCCCAGCAAAACGAATCAACGGCGAGCCAGTCAAGCAATGGGACGAAAACTACTCCACCTGCCAGCAAGCCCAAGACGACGTCCTCCACACAGGATAAGTCTTCCAACAGTGCAGCGGCTTCATCCTCAACGTCCTCATCGGGCAGCAAGCAAAGCCCTCCCCCCCAAACCACCACGACCACTGGCGGCGGCAAGGGGAAAGGCGGTTTCGCGATAGTCCTGGTGGTGTTACTGGCCATCGCCGTGGGCGTGATCGCTTGGCAGGGCTGGCTGCGTTTGGAAGCCCAGCAGCAACGCCTCAATGAGCTCACCGAGCGCGCCGAAAGCAGCGCCTCACAGCAGTCCGTCGACGACCTTGCCTCACAGCTTGAAAGCGGCGAAGCCGAGCGCGAGCAAGCGCTCGATAACACCGTGAGCGACCTGCGCGATGAGTTCACCGACTACCGTAGCAACGTCGACGACACCCTTGACGACGTACTGGACCAGCTCTCTCAAGAGCAGGAAACCGATGAGCGTGACTGGCTGCATGCCGAGGCCGCCTATTTGCTGCGCCTTGCCAATCAACGTTTACAGTTAGAGGGTGACGTTGAAGGTGCCGCTGCACTGCTGCGCACTGCCGATGCACGCTTAGTAGATGCCGATAATCCCGCGCTGACCCCCGTTCGGCGTGAAATCGCCAACGAGCTGGCCGCGCTTGACGCCGTTCCCCGCCTGGACCGCACCGGGGTTTACCTGGCTCTCAATGCCCAGCAAGAGCGCGTGGCTGGATTGCGGCTTTCCCAAGACGTGGAAGAGAGTGCCGTCACATCGAGCATTGAAGAACCTCCCACGGGCACCTTCCAACGCCAGCTGGCTCGCTTAGGCGAAGAGCTGAAAGACTTGGTAATGATCCGTCACCATGACGAAGCCCTTGAAGCGCTCGTCACGCCGGAACAAGAGTCTTATCTGCGCCAAAGCCTACGCTTGATCCTCGAACAGTCACAGTTAGCCCTGCTCAAAGAAGAGCAGTCGCTCTATGAAGCAAGTATCGATAAGGCGTTAGATCTGATCGATGGCTACTACGATACCTCTCGCGAAGAAGCCCAGCGGGTTATCGAACGCCTTGAAGAGCTCAAAGAGGTGACCGTTGAACCCGAACTGCCGGATATCAGCGCCTCACAACAGGCCATGGCGGAGTTTATCGAGAACCGTCACGAGTCGCGTCAACAAGAGGGAGGTGAGTCATGAGAAAGCTCATCCTGCTAATTGTTGCCGGGCTCGCCATTGGCGCGCTGTTCGGACACCTGATGATGTCGGTACCCGGCTATTGGTTGATCCGCGTCGGCGATACCTCCGTACAAACGTCCTTTTGGTTCGGTCTGGTACTGCTGTTAGCCGCCTTCCTGGTGGTGCATTTTGTGCTGCGTCTGCTAAGCGGCATGATTCGCCCGGTCGGCCGTTTTCGCACCTGGAATAGCCGCGCCCGCAACCGTCGCGCCATGAAACGTACCGTTCGCGGCCTAGTGGCCATGACCGAAGGACGCTGGAAGCGCGCCGAAAAAACCCTGGTCAAAGCCGCCGACGACTCCAGCACCCCGCTGGTCAACTACCTATCGGCTGCCTTGGCGGCACACTACCAAGGACGCTATACCCAGTCGCAGGAACACATCAATCAGGCCCAACTGACCACCGAGGGCGCCGATACGGCAATTGGCTTAATGCAAGCCCAGCTATTAATCGACCGCCAACAGCCCGAAGAAGCGCTTGCGATTCTTAACCGACTGGATAAGCAACTTTCCAATCACCCGCAGGTGCTCAAGCTGCTTAAACAGGTGTACCTGAGCGTCAACGACTGGGAAGGGCTACGTCGATTGATCCCCCGTTTAGCGGCGCAAAAGCTGATTTCACCGCAGGAACGCGAGGAGCTTGAGTTTAAGGCCTATCGCGAATTGATTATCTTCGAGGCCAAAAACCCCAGCGATATCGAACGCGTACGCAGCCTATGGGCCGACATGCCCGACTACCTGCGCGGCAAGACCGAGCTCATCGTGCTTTACACCGAAGCACTGCTGCAGGCCAACGAAGACACCATTGCCGAGCGGTTACTCAACCATTCCCTCGACCACCACTGGGATGCCCGCCTTGTGAAACGCTATGGGCTGTTGAATGTTGATCCAGGGCGCCAGCTTGCCAAGGCCGAAAAGTGGCTTCAGGAGCGGCCCAACGACCCTGAGTTGCTGCTTGCCTGCGGTCGACTGTCGCTACGCACCGGCAAATGGACCAAAGCACAAGAGTACTTTGAGGCCAGCCAGCGCCAGCGCCCCAGCGGCGTGGTGTGTGCCGAACTTGCCCGCCTCTATGCAAGCCTAGGCGAGCATAACAAGAGCCAGCTTTACTACCGCCACAGCGTGGAAATGCTGGCGAAATCGCTGCCTTCGCTACCCCAACCCAGCGATGCAAGCGACAGCCAGCCGGGCGACAAAAAAGCCGCCAAGCGCGCTTAGTGACGGCCCGTTGCCACTAAAAAAGGTGCCCCCCGGCACCTTTTTTATGGCTTGTAAAACGCTCAGCTGTCTGCCTGGTGCCCAGCGGCGTCACTCCCCGGCAACATCGCCGTGCAATGACCGCAGCGCGTTGCCTTGATGGGCACGATCATCAAGCAATAAGGGCAGGGCTGCTCCGTAGGGCTTGCTGGCGCCACTGCTTCTTCACGTTTTAAGCGATTGATGGTACGCACCAGTAGAAACACCACAAAAGCAACAATCGTAAAACTGACCACCGCGTTGACAAATAGCCCGACGTTCAAGGTCACGGCCCCCGCGGCCTGGGCCTCGGCAAGCGTTGCATAAGGGCCATCGGTAACCCCCTCGCGCAGAACAATAAACAGGTTCGAAAAATCAATACCGCCCACCAGCAAACCGATTAGCGGATTCATCACGTCGGCCACCAGGCTTTGCACGATCAGTGTAAATGCCCCGCCAATGATAATACCCACGGCCATATCCACGACGTTGCCTCTCACAGCAAACTCACGGAATTCCTTGAAAATCTTTGCCATTGCGATGCCCTTTAAAAATGCCCATTCAGGCCGTCACAACTACCTCATCCAGCGAATTTATCAACGTTTATTTCATTAAACGCAATTTTTTCCTGGTGCATGAACAAAGCACCAAGCGGTGGCGTGGACTCAGGCACACTTCAATATGCAGGAGAGCTGTTGGCTTAATACCAGCATGGCCCTACTGGCTGACGGTGATGACCCGACACTTCGCGGAATGGCTTACCTTGTGGGAAACGCTGCCAATCATGACACCAGCCAAATCGCTTAGGCCACGGCTTCCCATAACAATCGTATCGACTCTCAGTTCGTTGGCAGTATCCAAAATCACTCTCACCGGGTCACCTTGTACAAGATGCTTTTCAGCCTGCTGAGCACCTTGCTCGCGCGCTGACGCGAGCGCTTGCTCAAGTAACTGCTCGCCTGCCTTCCGGCGTTCGTCAAGGGAGGTTTCAGCATTAAGTGCGCCTACCCCCCATACCAAGGTAGCCTCGTAGGCCAGCGCTTGGGGTATATGCAGCAAATAAAGCGTTGCATCGTTTTGGCCCAACAGCCTGCAAGCGACGGATAGTGCTTGCTTTGCATTTTCCGAACCATCAATGGGAACGAGAATACGGTTATACATAATGAAATTACCTTCTTAGTAGGTTTGTTTTGTCAGTACGTTTTTTCGCTAGACAGCATTTCATCGCTAACGGTCGAAAAATTGTATGATAAGACCAGCAAGTGAATCTGACGCAACAGCGGCGTTGTCTTGCCATCCAACGATAAATAGCCTGCTGCCAACAAAATGATAAAACCAATATTGTTTAAGCAGCCGCTCATACCCTGGAGGTATCATGGAACTGCGCCATTTGAGGTATTTTTGTATCGTTGCTGAGGAGCTTAACCTCACCTGCGCAGCCGAGCGCCTGCACATGTCGCAGCCGCCTTTATCTCGCCAAATCAAACAACTGGAACAAGAAGTAGGCGCTGAACTATTTGAGCGCAGCACGAGGGGCCTGCGCTTGACCCCCGCTGGCGTATTTTTTCAGCAGCATGCGCTACAAATATTAGAAAAAGTCGACGTAACCATTGATGCTACGCGCCGCATGGCACGCAGCAAACGTATGCTCTTTGGCATTGGTTTTGTACCCTCCGTGTTTTATGGCCAGTTGCCGATGATGGTGCGCGACCTGCGCCAAAAGGATAATGTCGAGCTTTCTTTAGCAGAGCTCACCACTGTCCAGCAAATTCAGGCCCTCAAAGCTGGCCGTATTGATATCGGGTTTGGCCGTTTACGACTCGATGACCCTGACGTCGAACAAGAGATTCTTTTTGATGAGCCGTTAATTGCAGCGTTACCTAATGGTCACCCTTTAGAAGGCACGTCCCCGAGCTGTGAAGAACTCGCGCGCTACCCGCTAATTCTCTTCCCGGCCAAGCCTCGCCCGAGCATGGCGGACATGATACTTGGCATTTTCCGCCGACAGGGATTAAAGGTAGAGGTCGTGCAAGAGGCCAACGAACTGCAGACAGCGCTCAGCCTGGTGGCCTCCGGCATCGGCATCACCCTGGTGCCCGAGCAGGTCAAGCGCGTTCAGCGCGAGGGCATTACTTATATTACGCTGGCAGACAAAACCCTTGTAACCCCAGTGATCTGTAGCCGCCGACGCGGTGAAAAACCCTCGCCTCTTATGAAGGAGGCCAACGCGATTTTAGAAGTGCTGGTCGAAAATCGCCGCTCCGGACGCTATCCCTAATCGCTGTTGAAGGTCCTCGCTTCGACCGCGTCACCCAGTGGGGCAAAATACCTCGTATCTTCGACTGTCAGAAAGGTGTTACCTCTTTTGCACTTTCAACCAGATGTAAAGCGACGATGCAGTACGTTGTAAGCAAGAACCCCAACAATGACACCCCAGAAGGCCGAGCCAAGCCCTAAAAAGCTGATGCCGGAGGCCGTGGCAATAAAGGTAATAACCGAGGCCTCCAGATGGTCCTTATGGGCAGCAAAGGCGCTCAGGTTACTGGTAATCGCGCCAATCAGTGCCAGGCCCGCCAGCACCGCGACGAACTCGCCTGGCAATGAGGTGAACAGCGCTACAATCGTCCCTGCAAAGGACCCACCCACCAAATAGAAAACGCCGTTGGCGACGCCAGCTACATAGCGTTTATCCGGGTCTTCATGGGCTTCTTTACTGGTACATATCGCCGCTGTAATCGCCGCAATCACTGTTGTGATGCCACCAAAAAAAGCGGTCATAAAGGAGGTCATACTGGCGACGGTGACAATCGGCTTGGCCGAAGTTGAGTAGCCAGAGGTACGCAGGATCGCCATGCCGGGCAAGAATTGTCCCGTCAAGCTCACCAGTACCAGCGGTATGGCCAAGCTCAAGGTGGCATTCCAGGTCCATTCGGGGCGGATGAATTGTGGCTCGGCCAGTTGGATAGAGACACCCTGCAAACTGGCTCCCTCCAACCCCACCGCCAACACAACGCCCACCACCAGCAGTAGCACCAAGCTGTAGCGCGGGGTCAAACGTTTGAAGACCAGATAGGCAATGATCATGCTAATCGCCAGCGCGGGCACGCTTTCCAATGAATCAAACACCCCTACCCCAAACTGAAACAGGATGCCCGCCATCATTGCACTGGCAATACCCGGCGGAATCATCTGAATAATCCGGTCAAAAGAACCGGTAATACCAATCACGAAAATCACCGCCGAAGCGGTTAAATAAGCACCTATCGCTTCGTTGAGCGAAAGCCCTGGAAATAAGGTCACCAGCAGTGCCGTACCGGGGGCCGACCAAGCGGTCACCACCGGCACCTTGAGCCACAGACTGAGTAAAATTCCTGAAATAGCTGCGCCAATGGAGATCGCCCAAACCCAAGACGTCATCATGGCACTCGAAATTTCCGCACTGTGGGCCGCCTGAAAAAAGATAGCCAGCGGACCCGAGTAAGACACGAGAACCGCCACGAAGCCAGCCGTAATCGCGGGTATCGAAGCGTCCTTGTAAAGCTGCATGCAACAAATTCCCCAATAACATTGAGTTTACTATTTGCCCATCACCCAAGCTGGCAAGCGGTGCTCATCGGTCGCGGATATTTTATTGGGTAACACCGCGACAGGACTCGAAGAGGGTAAGGGCGCACAAAAAAGACCCGCTCGCTATCACTAGTCGCGGGCCAAGGAGGATAACCACCATCAATAGCGGCAGGTCAGGGTGTGTCACTCGCTTTCTTGACGACACCACGGTTCAGCACAAACTCAAAGTCTTTCGTTTCAAACATCATCGACACCACCACGCCTAGCACCAATGCCCAGAAGGTTGCGCCAATTTCAAAAATTTGAATCTCTGAGGCGGCGATCAAAAAAGCAAACAGCGCACCCACTTCATGCTTCCTGCCGGAAAAGGCGATGGCCATTGCCGAGGTAATTACACGCATTAGCGCCAAGCCCGCAATAATGGCAATAAAGTAGCCCGGCGTTGCCTCCAGCAAGCTCACCACATAGCCATAAAAAGGCGCGGCAACGATAAAGATGGCCCCGGCGATCACCGCCGCTACCCAACGCTTATCATGGGTCCCCGCTTCTGGCGAGGAACATACGCCTGTCATTGGCGCAGCAATGCAAGTGCTGTGCAGATTGAAAAACGCCGACACCATGGTGCCTAGCCCGCCCACGGCGGTAATGGCGTTGGCCGGTACCTCTTTGTAGCCCATGCCTTTTACCAACCCCACGCCTGCCGGTGTTTCCATCCCCACCAGAATAAGGGCGAGCGGTAGGCCGTAGGTCAGGAAAGCCCCAAAGGTAAACTCAGGTAGGATGAATTCCGGAAAGCGGATAGTGGCCTCGATACCGGAAAGATCAACCCCGGTCACGGTAAGGTAGGCAAGGCCTGCCAACATCGAGACGATCAGCGGCGGAATTTTGCGAAACAGGCGCGCGGAAAAAAAGAACGCCAGGATCATGATGGAGGCGGGCACTAGCGCATCTTCCAGTGGGCTGACCATTTTTAGGCCAAAGCTGAGCAGCATACCGGCAACCATACCCATCACAATGGGCATAGGAATAAGGCGCATCACAACGCCCATCACCCCCGTCAAACCAGCCACCAAGGTTATCGCCCCAGCGATCAAACTGGCGCCAAGAGCGGCTTCAAGCCCCACTACAGGGATGACTGCGGCAAACATCAGCGCGCCAGGAATTGAGTTGGCCATCGGTAGCGGAAGTCGGTAATAGGCTGGCATAAACAGGCCAAACAGACCGTTTATCATCAGGTAACTGATGACCCAAATCATGATGAAGGAAGAATCGAGGCCCGCCGAAGTGCCAGCACTGATGTGCACGACACCAACGCTGAGCCCTAAAATACCGGCAACCAAGCCCGTGCTCGCGTTATCGACACTGAGATCACGGATAAAGTCGCGGGGCGCATGCTTTAGGCTGACGCCTTTTTCAATGTGTTTCACGGTTATCTCCTATCGTTATTGTGCTTAGAGTTATCAGTTAACGCGTTAGCTTTAATTAGAATTATGTCTTTTTACTTCCAGCGCTTTGTGACAAGCCGCTAGCCGAGGTCGCCGCCGGCGACTGGCAGCACACTGCCGGTGATATAACTGGCGTCGTCAGATGCCAGGAACAAAATAGGTGCGGCCATTTCATCCAGCGTGCCATATCGGCTCATCAGGCAACTTTGCTTGGTTTGGTCGATATGTGCCTGAAACCAGGCCTGCTCGGTTTCATTAGTGGGCGTTGGCGTGCCCCGCGAAATGCGCCGCGGCGGTGCTTCGGTGCCACCGGGCGCCGTTGCCACCACGCGGATGCCATGCTCGGCAACCTCAAACGCTAGCGACGCGGTCAACGCATTCACGCCGCCTTTGGCCGCCGAATAGGGGATCCGATGAATACCGCGTGTGGCCGCCGAGGAGACATTGACGATAACACCGCTGCCCTGCTCGACCATGGTTGGAAGCGCCGCACGGCAGCACCAAAGCGTAGGCATCAATGAGCGATTGATCTCAGCCACTATTTGCGCTTCGGTAAACTCGGTAAACGGCTTGAAATTGATCGCCCCGCCCACGTTGTTAATCAGAATATCGATACGGCCAAATCGCTTGTGCGCGGCCTGCATGGTTTGTTCGGCGCCTGCATACGTCTCCAGGTCCGCTTGAACCGCGATCACGTCGCTACCTTTGTCACGCAGCCCACTCACCACCTCATGGAGTTCGTCAGCACGGTCCACCAGCACTAACCTGGCCACTTCTGCAGCAGCAAGTTCGGCCAAGCGCTGCCCAATCCCTTGGGCAGCCCCGGTGATCACCATCACTTTGTCTTGAAAGCGTTGAGTCATGCGGCGCTCCCAGCTTCGTTGGGGGTGAACTTCTCGTAGTGGAAGCTCTGCGGGGCAATGCCTTCGGCGTCGAAGTGCTTCAGCACGGCGTCGACCATCGGCGGCGGGCCGCACAGATAAACGTCAATATCGCCGTCGTGCATGACCTCGGCGTCCATGTGGTGGGTCACGTAGCCTTTGCGCGGGTGATCACTTGCTTCATCAACCACCACCGTGGCGTAGGTGAAACCCGGCAACCTCTTGGCAAAGGCGTCGAGCGCGTCGGTTTTGACCAGATGATCGTCTTTGTTGACGCCGTAAATCATGTGGATGGGCGTGTCACAGCCCTTCTCTGATAGCTGCTCCAGCATGGAAAGAAACGGCGCAAGCCCCGTTCCACCTGCCAGCATGAGCACTGGGCGCGTCACTTCACGCAGGTAGAAGCTGCCCAGCGGCCCGGTCAACGTGAGCCTATCACCCACTGCTGCGCGCTCCGTCAAGTAACCACTCATTACCCCGTTAGGAATATTGCGGATCAAGAAGGTAGCGCGCTTATCGCCCGGCATTGAGCTGAACGAGTAGGAGCGGTGCGCCTCTGTTCCGGGAACATCGATATGGATATATTGGCCCGGCAGAAAGTCGAGCGTCTCTTGCTCGTCTAAATTCACAGTAAGCTCGATACTGTCTTCAGACAGCTGATCGACTGCGGCCAGGGTGCCCTCAACCTTACCCACCTGGGTTTTACATAGGCTAGAAGCTACCGGCACTTGGATAACGCAATCCGAAGACGGCACCATTTGGCAGGTAAGCACCTGACCTTCAGCAGCTTCCTCATCGGAAAGTGCCTCTTCAAGGTACTCGTCACCCATGTCGAACTCGCCCTGTTCGCAGTGCCCTTTACAGGTACCACAAACGCCATCAGAGCAGTCCATCGGCAGGTTTACTTTTTGCCGGTAAGCAGCATCGAGAACGGTTTCCCCGCCTTTACAGCCGATGAAACGGGTCACGCCATCCTCGAAGTTGAGGGCAATGGTATAGCTCATGGTTCACTCTCCTCTCACACACATCAGGTCACACGTGGTACACGTCGATAACCTGATGGATGTAGTCGTTATTCAGCTGCACGACTTTTCTTGTGATCAGCGGGGTCTCACCCGAGACGTCCAGGGTGTAAAAGCACGTGCCGAAGAAGCTGTCGGTCTTCTTGTAGCGGTGGTTGAGCGTGTGCCAGTTAAAGCGCAGCTCCATCGTGCCGCCCTCTTGCGACAGGATCTCAAGGTTGCTTATCTGGTGCGTGGTGCGCGGCTCTGGCGTGCTCGCCCCACTGCGCTCGGTCTTGATCCGGTACACTCGGTCCTCAAGCCCTTCGCGGTTGGGGTAATAGATCAGCGAGATCTCGCTGTGCGGGTCCCGGGTGAGCTGGTCGTCGTCGTCCCAGGCGGGCATCCAGAACTCGGCGTCTTTGCGATAGCATGCCAGCCATTCGTCCCACTCGCGGTCGTCCAGCAGGCGCGCTTCGCGGTACAAAAAGGCTTGGATGTCGTGATAGCTGATGCTCATGTCACTTCTCTCCTCTCTTCAGGCGCTGGGCGCTTAGGCGGACGCGGTGGCGATAAACTGGCTGCGCTCTTTGTCGATGGCGCGCAGCATTTCGTCGACCCAGTGCTTGTGGTGCAGCACGTAGAGGCCTTCGTCTTCCGGGGAGGCGCCGCTGAGCAAGGGTTTCATATCGATGGCGTGGGCGTTTTCGTCAGCCCCTCCGATCCACTGTTTAGCGCCACGGGAGAGGTCGTTCCATTCGGCCAGTGCGCCGTTGTAGCCTTCCTGGCAGGCGCGGAACTCTTCCAGATCATCAGGCGTGCCCATGCCGGAAACATTAAAGAAGTCTTCGTATTGGCGGATGCGCACGGCGCGGTTTTCGGCGGATTCGCCTTTGGGCGCGAAGCAGTAGATGGTGACTTCGGTTTTGTTGACGTCGATGGGGCGCAGCACGCGGATTTGCGTGGAGAACTGGTCCATCAAATAGACGTTGGGGTAGAGGCACAGGTTGCGCGTCTGGTTGACGATAGAGTCAGCGCGGGCTTCACCCAGCTGTTCCTGAATCCAGTCTTTGTTCTGGTAGACCGGGCGCACTTCAGGATTAAGTAAACGGGTCCACAGCATCATGTGGCCGTTTTCATAGGAGTAGAAGCCGCCTTTGCTTTTCGACCAACCGTCGGCGTCCACCGCTTTTGTGCCACCGGCGTCGTAGTTGCGACGTTCCATGGTGGAGGCGTAGTTCCAGTGCACGGAGCTGACGTGGTAACCATCGGCGCCGTTTTCCGCCTGCAGCTTCCAGTTACCGGTGTAAGTGTACGACGAGGTACCACGCAGGATCTCGAGGCCTTCGGGCGCCTGGTCGACGATGTTGTCTATGATCTTGGTGGTTTCACCAAGGTGGTATTCGAGCGGTTGAACGTCGTCGCTCAGACTGCCGAACAGGAAGCCTTTATAGTTCTCGAAGCGCGGTAAGCGTTTGAGATTGTGGGAGCCATCTTCTTTGAAGTTATCCGGATAGGCCCCAGCCTTTTCGTTTTTGGCTTTGAGTAGCGTACCGTCGTTTTTGAACGTCCAGCCGTGGAACGGGCAGGTAAAAGTGCCTTTGTTGCCGCGCTTACGGCGGCACAGGGTGGCGCCGCGGTGGGCGCAAGCGTTAATCAGGCCGTGTAGCTCACCCTGCTTATCACGGGTAATGACAATCGGCTGGCGACCAACGGTGGTGGTGAAATAGTCACCCGGCTCGGCGATCTGACTCTCGTGGGCCAGGAACACCCAGTTGCCTTCGAAGATGTGCTTGAGCTCAAGCTCAAAGAAGGCAGGGTCGGTAAACATGCTGCGGTGGCAACGGAAGATGCCCTGTTCGGGGTCGTCTTGGACGGCACCGCGAACGCGCTCTTCGAGCTGATCAAGTTGATGGGTCATGATCTCTCTCCTCTATTTGTAATCGCTAAGGGGCTTAAACCTTGGCGGTACCGGCCAGTTGGCTTGCCAGGTCCTGATCATCTTCTTTGGCCCGCGGGCGGGCGTGACGTACCTGCAGTTCCGGAGCGTCGGTTTTGGCCAGCTCAACATCGAACACGACGTGGGAGAACGGGCCATCCAGCTCGCGTTTGGCGATCTCGGCGGAGTCTTCAATCCGCTCGGCGGGGACCACCAACTCTTCGCGGGTGGCAAAGGCGAAATCATCAAAGGTGTAGGGGTCGCCCGCCAGATTGATCTGGGTAGTCAGGTGCTGGTGGCCCGGTGCGGAGACGAAGTAGTGGATATGCGCCGGACGCTCGCCGTGACGGCCCAGCGATTTGAGCACGACATCGGTGGGCGCACCTTCGGGCACGCCGTAGCCAGAAGGAATAATGCTCTGCGCGGTGTAGCGGCCTTCGCTATCGGTATAAATCGTGCGCCGCAGGTTGTACTCGGATTGGCTGGGATCAAAGAACGAGTAGCCCCCTTTGGAGTTGGCGTGCCAGATCTCGACCTTGGCACCCACAATCGGCTGGCCGTCAACGTCGCGGACCTGGCCGGTCAGCCACATGGTCTCGCCATCCTGATCTTGACCATCGTCCAGGCGGGCAAAGCCTTCTGCCTCGGGGGCGCCGGCCACGTACAGTGGGCCTTCGATGGTGCGTGGCGTACCGCCAACGCGCTTGGCTTCGGCGTCGATGGCGTCTTGGCGCAGGTCGAGGAAGTGGTCAAACCCCAGCCCCGGCGAAAGCAGGCCAAACTGGGTCTCATGCCCCAAGGCATTGAGCAGGTTGACGGCCGCCCAGTACTCTTCTTCGCTAACGTCGAAATCGTCCATTAGCTTGAACAGGTCGCTCACCAGGCGATGCACGATTTGCTTGGCGCGGTCATTGCCACCGGCTTGGTCAAATCCGGCAATGGCCTTGAGGAAGTCTTGAACTTCAGGAGTGTCGAATATCTTCACGGTCATGATGTAACCCTCGGCTTGTTATAGGGTGTTTTATTAAAGTGAACTGGCGTTTAGGGGTTAATTAGCTGTCGTCTTCGCGCACTGATGAAGGGTGACGACACAGCGGCTTAACGGTAATGTCCATGTAAGGGAACAGCGGTAAATTGCTCACCAGCTCTTGCAGCTCAGCGTTGTCTTCCACATCAAAAATACTGACGTTTGAGTAGCTGCCCGCTACCCGCCATAGGTGACGCCATTTACCCTGGCGTTGAAGATCTTGGGAATAAGCCTTTTCAGTGGCTTTAATCTTGGCCGCTTGCTCTGCCGGCATATCGGTCGGCAACTTAACGGTCATCTCTACTTGAAACAGCATGAGTTTCTCCTCTTTAAATCGCGGCGAACGCCAACGGGGCAGGCACGCGGTTAATGACGCGAGTAGTGCGCCAACTTATCTTCGTCGAGCGTGATGCCCAGCCCAGCGCCTTGAGGCAGCTCCACGCCAAATTCGGTGTAGTTAAGTGGCTTCACGACGATGTCATCCTTTAACAGCAGCGGACCAAACATCTCGGTGCCCCAGGCCATTGCCGGCAGCGTCGCCCAGGCGTGTAGCGAGGCGGCGGTACCAATCGTGCCTTCCAGCAGCGTGCCGCCGTACAAACCAATGCCACCCGCTTGCGCCACATGGGCCAGTTCCAGTGCGCTGTAAATACCGCCGGATTTGGCAATTTTCAGGGCGAACGCCCCGCTAAAACCGCCGCAGACGAGATCCAGCCCATCACGGGAATTTTGCACGGCCTCATCGGCCAGCATCGGGACATTGAAACGATTGGCTAAACGCACCAGGCCGGCGTGTTCACGGGCAGGAATCGGCTGCTCAATGAGCTCGATACCTGCATCCTGTAGCGCCTGGATACCGCGCACCGCCGTGGATTCGTCCCACGCTTGGTTAACGTCGACGCGAACGCTGGCACGCTCACCCAGTGCGTCTTTTATCGCCGCCACATGGCGTACATCCTGTTCGACCGGGTTAGCACCAATTTTCAGCTTGAAGTCGCAGTGCCGACGCTGCTCTAGGCGCAACAGCGCTTCGTCGATATCCATGTGGGTATCGCCGCTGGCCAACGTCCAAAGCACCGGTAAATGCGCGTGGTGGGCACCACCGAGCAATTCGGCAACGCTCAGGCCTAAACGCTTGCCCTGGGCATCCAATAGCGCGGTTTCCAGTGCCGACTTGGCGATCATGTTGCCGCGGGCATGCCGATTCAGCCGGGTACGCAGTTGATGAATATTGTGAGAAGGCTGCCCAATCAGCAGCGGTGCCAGATAGGTATCGATATTGCGCTTAATGCTCTCCGGACTTTCCGGACCGTAGGCGAGGCCACCAATGGTGGTGCCCTCGCCCAGCCCTTCGATCCCGTCGGAGTGGCGCATACGCACAATAACCATCGTCTGGCAGGCCATGGTGGTCATGGAAAGTTTGTGAGGACGGATGGTCGGCAAATCGACCAGCAGTGTCTCAATATGTTGGATGACGGTTGACATGGCAGCTCCGGCGTCTGGCAATCATTGACTGGAATTCAGTTTGATTGCGCGGGCAAGAGGGGACCAATATTGTTTAAGTGCCTTGCCATACCGTGGAGGTATCACCAACGGTGATTAACCCGATATAATCGCGCACTCGTCTCCCAAAGCTATCGCGCTTTTCTTATTTGAAGGCTTATGAATGCGTTTAATCTGCATGCGTAATATTTAAATATTTATATTTATCATGCAGTTAAAATGAGAACCGTCATCTAAGCAGCGAACTGATGCTCTTACCAACTGTCCGCAAGCGTGTTTGCGACAAAAGAATAAGACACAAGAGACATACTGCCTTCATTTCACGGACTGGTCGGCTAATGACGGCGACGTAACCAAGGCCAATGTCTCTCGCGCGGCTGTCACATCGTCGTGTGGGTCGTGGTTCCAAAGCCAATCGAAGCGGGTTTCCAGGTTCTCGATCAGCTTGGTTTCATCGTCACCGATGCCCACACCGGCATATTCATAGACATTCCCCGCCTCATGCGACGTTCGCTGTACCTTGCAGGTACGTGCGTGGCGTACTTGCTCAAACACGGCTAGGACATCGCTCACGGTGTGGCGATCACAATGCTCATCGCTCAGAAGGCTTGCCAGTACGTAGGCATCTTCAAGCGCCTGACCGGCCCCGGCACCTTGGTGCGGCACCAGCGCATGGGCGGCATCGCCGACGATCAATACGCGACCGCGGAGGTAGTGGGCCAGCTCAGGTAGCTCATGCAGCGCCCAGCGGGTTGGCTCCGTAATGCATTCCAGGATTGCCTGGCAGGACGGGCTCCAGCCCTCGAAAACATCTAGCAATTCCTCCTGGCTAACGGCTTGCACCCACCCTTCACCATCGGGAAGGGTTGGACTCGACGTGGACCGGTCAGTGATAAACGCGACCACATTGATCAACTGCGACTGTTTAACGGGGAATGTCAGAATATGGCGATCTTTACCCAGATACATTTGGGGTACCAGTGCCAACCGCTTTTCGCCGCCTTTAGCCACCAGGGCGGCCTCAAGCTCCTCGGTGGGGATCATGCCGCGGTAGGCATAAGTACCACTCCAAAACGGGGTAATCTCGCCGTATTGTTCTGGCGGCAACACATGACGGCGCACCGCGGACTTGATGCCGTCAAAACCGATGATCACGTCGCCAGTAAAGTGTGTGCCGTCATCAAAATAAGCTGTTGCGCTATCACCATCTTGTTTAACCTCGACACAACGCTTGCCGAAGTGAGCGATGCCTTCAGGCAGGTTGGCGACAATGGCATCGAGAAAATCGGCACGGTGTACCGACGATTGGCCAACACCTGGCGCCAGACTCGCGGTTAAATAGGTATCATCGCTGCCGCGCCGCCATTCAAACCAGACATCTTCGAAGGGCGCGGGTGAAGAATCGGCAATACGCTGATATGAGGCTTCCAAGCCCAGCCGCTGAATGGCTTTTACGGCATTCGGGCCAAACGAAACCCCAGCACCAATTTCAGAGAATTTTGGCGCGGCTTCGAAAAGCTGAACATCAAGATGGCTCTCGCGGGATAGCGCGACGGCGAAGGCCACGCCACCGATACCGCCACCCACAATGCCAATTGAGAGACGTTTTTGCTGTGTAGGTTTTGCTGGCATGTTCCACTCCGCTCGGGGGTTTATCGTTATCATGGTGAGCTTCACGCTCTGCCCCTAACGCTATTAGGATGAAACAACGGCCACCACACAGCCCCTTTCATTTGAACTATAAACGGTGCTAATAACAATATGAATCAAAGAGATGAAGTCACTTCCAGCGACGAAAATAGACTATTGTCGAACTCCCAACAGAGCGCATCCTGATGGTCAAGCTTGCCGATATCGATCTGAACTTGCTGGTTGTGTTTGACCTGCTCTATCAGGAGCAGAACACGCAGCGGGTCGCGCTACGTCTTGGTATTACGCAGCCTGCGGTCAGCCATGCGTTAAAGCGTTTGCGCCTCTTACTGGGTGATGAGCTCTTCGAACGCACTTCGCAAGGACTCCAGCCAACACCTCGCGCCAGCCAGCTTCACCCCGGCATTGCGGACGCATTAGCCAGAGTGAATGACACCCTGAACCTGCGTGATGATTTCAACCCCGCCCTGAGTGAGCGCACCTTTCATCTCAACATGACGGACATTGGTGAGATCGTTTTTCTGCCACGCTTGTTGCAGCACTTCTCTCAAACAGCACCAGGAATCTCACTCCACACTGCTCGCAGCCACAACGATGAGCTGAAATATGAGATGGAAGAGGGGCAAATCGATTTAGCCGTCGGGCTAATTCCACAGCTTGGCGCTGGCTTTTATCAGCAGCGTCTATTTGTGCAGCGCTATATCTGCCTCATGCGCCATGACCACCCACTCGCCACGGGTGAATTCGGCTTAGAGGAGTTTCGCTCAGCCTATCACGCCGTTGTCGTTGCTCAGGGAACCGGCCACGGGTTGGTAGAAGAGCAGCTAGCAAACGCTGGTATTAAGCGCCCGGTTAGATTAACCCTGCCGCATTTCGCAGCCGTCCCCTACATTGTGAGCAGCAGCGATCTAGTGGTGACGGTGACGGCTAAGCTGGCCGAGGCGACGTGTGACCGATTTGGGCTCACCGTTCGTGAGCACCCTTTTGCGTTTCCAGAGATTCCCATCAATCTCTTTTGGCATCGCCGCTTTCATCAAGACCCTGGCAACCGTTGGTTGCGGGGGCTGATGTTTTCAATGTTCTCTGAATAAACCTAATAGAGCCAACGTCAGCAGCCCTAGGCGTTGGGCCTGGCCCATGCCGCACGGCTGCTGTGGGCAGCAGTCTTATTGGTGATTCTCCAGGTACCTTGAACCTTGAGCAGTGCAATCACATCGACCCAAGAGTCCTCAAGGTTCTCGCTATTATCAAAACCTAGCAGCACGCTAGCGACCTCTCCGGCCTGAGTGATGGCAATAAAACGGCTCTTGACCGCTCGCTGGCTATTCGCCCAGCGCTCGAAGCGATCGCTGATCAGGTCAGTTGCCAAGGCGCCCTCAGCGTCCAGAGCAAAAATCCACGCCTCTTTATGAAAGGCTTCCTGAAGCTTTTCCATACCGCCCTGAAAGCCATCCACATAAAGCTGTACAACCCGTTTTATCTCGTCTATTTCAGGCGCATCACCCACGACAGTGATATTCGTCATCTCTTTACTCCTGCTTATTAATTGTCGGTTTTGTCCTGTTATAACCCAAGCATCTCACGGGCCTGCTGCCAGGTAGCTACCGGGCGTTCATACCTTTCGCATAGGTCGACGGTGCGCTCGACCAACGCCGCGTTGGAGGGCGCCAGGGTTTCGCTATCCAGACGAACGTTATCTTCAAGCCCGGTACGCGTATGACCGCCTGCCGCAATCGACCACTCGTTAAGCAGGTATTGATTGGCACCAATGCCCGCACCGCACCACTGCGCATCCGGCGCCAGCCGCTTGAGTGTCTCGATATAGAAATCAAACGTTGGCTTGTCCGCTGGCATCGAATTCTTGACGCCCATGACAAACTGCACGTAGAGCGACGTCTTTAGCTTGCCTTGCTTGGAAAGACTCACTGCCTGGTGGATATGCGACAGATCAAACGCTTCGATCTCGGGCTTAACGCCGTACCTCTGCATCTCATCGGCCAGCCACTCCACCAGCTGCGGCGGATTCTCGTAAACGCGATTGGGGAAATTATTGGAGCCCACCGAGAGGCTGGCCATATCAGGCTTCAGCGGCAGCATCCCACCCCGGACTTCTCCTGCCCCAGAACGCCCGCCGGTGGAGAGCTGAATAATCATGCCGGGGCAGTGCTTCTTAAGCCCCTCCATCAGGCGGCCAAACTTTTCTGGGTCAGATGAGGGGGTTTGGTCATCGTTGCGCACATGACAGTGGGCGATGGTAGCCCCTGCTTCGAACGCCGCCTGGGTGCTCTCAATCTGATCTTCAACCGTAATCGGTACGGCAGGATTGTTCTCTTTGCGTGGCAGACTGCCGGTAATGGCGACACAGATAATACAGGGCTGGGACATGGAAGCCTCTTTGTTCTTATTGCGAACACTAATTTGCATAACGAACAAAATAGAGCGAATATTTACCAGCGTCAAATCCGAATCTCTACCCATTCCGTTAACAGCCACGTTTTAGGCTTTATACGAAAAGTCGGCGAGCGAAGGTCAGTAAAGAAAAAATGGCGAAAAAGAGGAGTTGACGGGGTATAAATGAGCATTTTGCTCGGACTCGCGCGCGAGCCATTTCTTAACGCAGCACAGCCGGGCGCAGGCACGTTTTCGTACGAAGCCTAGAAAGAGGCCTCGAATACCAGGGAGGCAATGGCGTAGAGCGCGGCCATGATTACCAGGAAAGGTTCAATACCCAGGCCCACAGCAACGGGGATGAAAATCACCTCGCAGGGTACGAAGCTCCTGAAACGCCTTTATTACCGAGCGAGAAAGTGCAGGGAGCTTTACTGCCTGTCAGTTGGACTGATTACAACGTGTTTAAGTTGTGGAACATCTTGCTAAGGCACCGATTAATATAAACGACCTCATCCTTATGCAAACCGGCAAACGCCTTTTCCACCACGCGGCCCATAAGCTCCCTGACCACGGTTAGCTTGTCCTCACCGCTTTCAGTCAATTCCACCTCTGTGACACGGCCATCCTGTGGGGAGGGAGAGGTTTTCAGCAATTCCATCTCCTGCATTTTGTAGACAATTTTGGTAATGGTGGAGAGCTTCGCCGCCGCATGGGTGGCAATATCCGACATGCTTAGGCGGCCCTGCTCGCGCAGGATCATGAGCACCCGCCATTTGGAAGAACTTAACCCATGCGGTTTGAGCAGTGTATCCACATCAGCGCTGTATTTAGCATTCAAACGAGCTACCCAGTAGAGAGGAAAGTCCTGTGCCCGATAATCATCAGAAAGAGGAAAGAACGAGGAGGCAAGTTCATCCTTGTCAACCATAAGATAGGCGCTCCCAGGCCGCTAAAATAGTTGAATATTCTAGCATACAACTATTATAACGAAAGCGCCCAGCGGCGGTGCGCCGCCCGCGCCGATTGTGACGGCTTATGGAGAATGCCGTATGGGGTCATCAATTATGGCAAGCTCACTCAAGCCTCTGTGTCTCAGAAGGGTACTCGCCAAACAATTTGTAGTAACTTGCCGAAAAATGGCTCAAATGACGAAATCCCATTTCGTACGCCACATCACCAACCGTACTTTCCATTAAAGTAGAGTTCGCTAACTTTCGTCGTACGGCATTCAACCTGATACATCTTAAAAACTCGATCGGGCGCATCCCTGCAACACGCTGAAAACTATTTTGTAATGTCCTCCGGCTGACGCGTAAGCGCTCGCACAGTTCAAGCACGCTAAGCGGGTTGCCCGGATCGGCCAGGGCTAACTCCTGGCTTTTCTTGACGATATAGGCACTCACAGCAAGCTCGCTGCGCTTCTCCTCGACCTGTGACTGCAAGAAAATATCGAGTAGCACGGCCATCAAGCTATCTTCGACATCCTTCTCAAGCGCGGGAGCGCCGTGCTCCCCCGGCCTGATAGAGCCATCGAAATTCCGGCACACCTGAACTTTTATCTCTTTCAGCAGCCCCATCGGGACATTCATACCCGGCAGCGAGATCAACTGGGAAAACTGAGCAGAACCCAGTTCGATGTCCGCCAGCCGGGTCAATCTTTCAAGATCGACACTCAACGACAGGAACGCCATCTTTTCCGGCGCATGTAGCAGGAACTCTTCGCCATCGCGGAGCAGAAGGACACTATTGGATCCTACCTTGCAGCCCTGGATAATGGGTGGCCGTCCTGTGGCAAAGGCCATACAGAACCGCTGCTTAGGCGCGGTTCCATGCTGGACGACTCGCTTGTCCAACACCTCATGAAAAACTTGAAAACGTTCTCCTGAGACCTGAAAAAGCTTACTCGAAAGGCGTCCTGAGCCCAGTTGGTCATAAACCTGCTGCCACCCTTGGATAGCAGCAGCATGCTGTTGAGAGTCATGAAAGGAACGAACTTCGTATCGCATAATCGGCCCTCTGGAAACACTGCATCGCCCATAGCTCAGCAGCATGGTTCACTTAACAGCGCCGACCACCCCCATGGGTAAAATAGTCAAAAGAACGCCGCCAAGACGAGCTGTGCGTACATATTGGTGCCATTGCCATCCACTTGGGTCCCTCCATCGTTCTCACTTCTCTCTGGCTTGTAAAAGCCCAGCAAGGGAGTGATGACAATGTTGTCGTTCACGGCCCACTGCGCGTAGAGATCCAGCTCCCTGCCATCCCGATTCAGCGTATCGCTACTCTTTAGAGTGCTGAAGTCGAAGAAGAGCGCACCAAGGGTAAGCTGTTCCATAGGGCTGGCGGTCAAGGCGAGATGATGGACATCGTTATTGCGCGCATAGGGCCCCGCATAGTTGGCCGCAACTTCACCTTGCAACCAAGTGCCCAGGTCGGCGCTGTTCAGCCCAGAAAACAGCGAGTCCCACTCTTCCGAATAGCGCGTATAGCGGTACGTCAGACTCGGATCCCAGGGGGCTTCCTTGAAGGTGTAGCCAGCCTCGACATACCAAGCATTTTCTGTGCCAGAATCTTTGCTCTGCCAGGCATGTTCGAGCGCGAAGTTGGCGTTTTCGATACCGGCATCACTTTCCCCCCGCACGCTGTAGACGTTCATTCCATCACGCTGCTGGAGAAAACCATCGGCCCACTCACGGTTGACATCAAGACCATGTACCCAGGTCAGGCCGACATTACCGGCATCACTGGCGTAGTCGATGGTGGTCGCAGCCAGCTCAGTTTCTGCCTGAGCACGATTGTCGGACTTGAGCCAGGCCGCCGTCCCGTGCAGGCCCTCTTGGCCGCCGATACGCACCACGGCGGTGCGATCAAAGGCGTGTCTGGCCGCCAGATAATAGGCACCGCCCCGGTTGAGGGCACCGTCCGCCGGCCCTCTACCCAGGTTCAACCCATCGTCGTTAATGATGAACCCCTTACCGAGCTGGACGACCTGCCGACCAAGCGAGAAATCCAGCCCGTCCTTCCCAAGCGCGGGGAAAAGATCCGCGGAGCGCCACCCCAGATAGGCATCCTCAAGCGTCGTACTGCGCTCCGAGCCGTCGCTGTTACCACCGGCATCACCATCTCCCCAGGTGGCGGAGCTGACCCAGTTGAGGCCACCATAAAAGGTGCCAGATTCTCCCACCCCCTGATAACCGCTGACGCCGTACTTGATGAAACCCTCGCGCCAGTTCGAGCCACCTTCTCTGCCATCGTAGTTCTTGCGACTGTCCATCCAGCCATGGACAGCCAGCAGATCGGCATTGATTGCCCCCTCAGCACTCGAAGACAGTTCGTAGGCCTGGGCCTGACCTACCTGACCAATGGCGATTGTCAGCGCCAAAGCGCCATTGGCAGTCCAAGTCGTCTTGAAAACATTCATATTTGCACCTTGATGACTTTGTTTTTATCGGCTCGCTTGATGTGAAAACACGAGCTGTTTGATTCGAGCATGCGCCATCCCCACGGGGATTGAACGCGCTCGTTTAACGCCCTAGCCCTGGCGCGAAAGAGCCACCTCAAGCGCCTGAACGATCATGTCCGCCTCACCGTTCGTCAGGGTCAAAGGCGGAGAGAGGATGATCTTGCTGCCAACGGGGCGCACCAGTACGCCTTGCCTGCGTGCCTCCTCAGCGATACGTGCTGCGTGCCCCTCGCCAGGATCGAGCGGCTGCCGGGTGCGCTTGTCAGCAACCAGATCAAGGACGAGCATCAGCCCCTTGCCGCGCACTTCACCGACCACATCGAAGCGGTCGCTCAAAGGCTTCAATCCCTCGATCAGATGCGCGCCGACCTTCGCGGCATTGCCCGTCAGGTCTTCTTTCTCAACGATATCCAGCACGGCCAGAGCGGCAGCACAGGCCACCGGATGACCGCTGTAGGTGTAGCCATGCATGATCACGTTGGCAAAGCCTGGAGCGTTCTCGACGGCATCGGCGATGCGCTGATTGAACACCGTGGCGCCGAGAGGGATATAGCCAGCGGAAATCCCCTTGGCCAAGCAGAGGATATCCGGTGCCACTCCCCAGCCACGGCTGCCGAGCATGCAGCCACTGCGACCGAAGCCCGTCACCACCTCATCGGCGATCAGCAGTATGTCGTGTCGGTCGCAGACTTCCCGCAGTCGTGGCCAATAGCTGGAAGGCGGCACTATCACGCCACCCGCCCCTTGCACCGGCTCAGCGATAAAGGCAGCGATGGTGCCGGCACCGAGGAAAGCGATCTGCTCCTCGAGTTGGCGAATGCAATGCTCGACCAGTTCTTCCGGCTCGCGGCAATCCCAGGGATTGCGATAAAGCCATGGCGTATCGAGGAGATAGCAACCTGCGAGTAGTTCGCCATGGTTATAGTGATAGACGCCGTTGCCGCCGACCGAGGTGCCACCTACATGCACGCCGTGGTAACCGTTGCGTAGCGATAGGAAACGGGTACGGCCGGGTTGGCCTGAGGCGATCCAGTATTGGCGCGCCATTTTCAGTGCGGTCTCTACCGCATCGGAGCCGCCGGAGTTGAACAGCACTCGGGCCATACGCTCCTGAGCGAACATGCCGGTCAGTCGCTCGGCCAAGTCGAACACCCGCGGGTGGGCAATACCATCGAAGGTCTGATAGTAGGCCAACTCGTCAAGCTGCGCGGCAATGGCGGCCTTAACTTCGGGGCGATTGTGGCCAACGTTGACGTTCCACAGGCCACCGACACCATCGAGCAGGCGGTTGTCATCGATGTCGGTGACGTAGTTGCCGTCGCCGCGGGCGATGATCAGGGTGTTGGCCCGATTGGCTGGCGCCGAGGGGCTCATCGGGTGCCAGAACTTCTTTTCCGCTGTCTGGTATTTTGCGTACATGGTTGCGCCCTTTGTCGCTTCTTGGTTAGCGCCCTGCTTGAGCACGAGATTCGTGGACATGGTGACCATCCTCACTGTTGAGCGTCGGACTTGCGTACGAACAAGAGTTGCTGGGCTGTGAATTCCAGCAGCCCCTCCAGGCCAAACTCGACGCCAAAGCCAGACATCTTGCAGCCTCCAAAGGGGGTGTTCGGTTGAATCTGGGCGTGGCAGTTGACCCAGGCCACACCACTCTCCAGACGACTGGCCATGGCCTGGGCGTCGGCTTCGTTAGTTCCCCACACCGAGCCACCCAGCCCCATGCTGCTGGCGTTGGCACGCTGCAGCGCGTCTTCCACGTCGCGATAGGCGATCACTGGCAGCACTGGGCCGAACTGCTCCTCATCCACCAAGCGATGACCATCGGTGGCCCCGGTGACAATAGTGGGGGGATAAAAGAAACCGGGTCGGCTTAGGCGCTCCCCTCCGCACAGCACCCGCGCACCATGGGCACGAGCATCAGCAACAAGCTCACCCACCAACGTCAGTTGCTCCAGGTTCTGTATCGGCCCAAAGGTCACACCTTCCTCAAGGCCGTTACCGATGACCTGTCTCTGAGCAATAAGCGTCAAGGCCTCGGCGAGTGCCTGACACTGTGATTCGTGCACGTAGAGTCGCTTGAGCGCGGCACAGGTCTGCCCCATGTTGTGGAACGCTGCCTGGAAGATGTCCTCGGCCACCGCCTCGACCGGTGTACCGGGCAATACGATAGCCGCATCATTGCCTCCCAGCTCCAGGGTCAGTCGCTTGAGGTTTCCGGCCGCCGCTTGCATGACGCGCTGTCCTGTCTCTGTGGAGCCTGTGAAGACAATCTTGTTGATACCGGGATGAGAGGTAATCGCATGCCCAAAGCCATGCTCACCAATGACGACATTGGCGACCCCCTTCGGTACATGACGGGCAATAATCTTGATCAAGCGAATCGTACTCAGGGGCGTGAGGCTGGATGGCTTGCTGATGACACAGTTTCCGGCACGCAAAGCGGGCATGATGTGCCATACAGCAATCATGAAGGGCCAGTTCCAGGGGGTGATAGAGGCCACCACGCCCAAGGGTTTGTGGTGCATTTCGATGCGCTGCGTGGGTGTCTCTTCGATCAGCTTGATCGGGAGTTCTTGACTGGCGGCATAGCGTGTCCAGGCCACGCCACCTCCCACTTCGGCGTAGGCCAGCGCCAGCGGTTTGCCTTGCTCCTGGACAATCAGCCTCGCCAGCTCATCTGCCTCGCGCTCCATATCATCGGCAATCAGATGCAAAAGCTCACAACGTTGCTCATGGGAGCTGAGCCCCCACTGGGCGAAGGCCTCCCGAGCAGCATTGACGGCTTTATCCAACTGTTCGGTTGAAGCAGCCGAGCACTGCGCAAAAGCGGTATCGCTGGCAGGGTTAATGACCTTGAAGCTGCCTTTTTCACCGGCCACATCGTCGCCATTGATCACCAGATCGTAATTTTCCATAACGCTTCCTTTTGTTTTTCACCCGGATAATTAGCTGTTTTGACGAGCTTTTTAGTGAACTTAAAGTTTATGAAAACCAAGCGATTGATAGCTTTCGGGCGAAGATCGACGAAGGCGTACTGCCAGAATGACGCCTACCGTCAGAAACAGGGGAATGAGCATGCAGAGGCTATACGAGAGCACCTTGCTCGAGCCCGTCAGGACGTCAAAGTGCATCACCGCAATCACTAGCATGAATAACAGAGCCGCACAGGATAGTGCCGGCAACAGGCGCGTTCGCCACATGGCCTCTTGCAGCTCGGGGTGACGGATAAAAAAGACCAGCACCGCCAAAGAAGTAATGGCCATCAATAGGATCAAGGAAAGGGCCGCCAAACTGGAGAACCAGGCGAAGAGCTGCAGAATGGGATCACCACCCGAGGCGGCAAAAATCAATATCGCGCTGGTAGCGATCAACGTTTGTAGAAGCGAGCCAATATGAGGACTCTGATGAACCGGATGGGTCGTTCCCAATATGCTTGGCAGCAAACCATCACGGCCTATGGCGAAGAAATAGCGAGCGGCGGAGTTATGAAAGGCGAGCAAACCCGCATAGATGCTGACCAGAAACATCACGCGAATAACGCGGGTCAAGTCGGGGCCTACATAATGATCGGACAGCCCATAAATCAATGTGGTTGGATCGTCGAGGCCTTGGAGGACGGTAACAATTTTATCAGCTCCTGTACCCACCACCATCGACCATGTGGAGAGGGCATAAAAGCAGCCAATCAGAAGTATGGAGGCGTAAGTCGCCAGCGGAATATCTCGCCTGGGGTTTTTGGCCTCTTCCCCATAGATGGTCGTCGCCTCAAAACCGATGAAAGCGGCAAAGCAGAACAGCAGGCCTATGGACGGGGCGCCACTGAAGACATGCTCGGCATTGAACGCGTCGAGGTTAACGCCGCTGTCCCCGCCACTCGTCAGAATGGCAACGTCCAATATGAGAATAACCAGATACTCTGCCGTAACAACGAAGCAAAGCACGCGGGCAGAAAGATCAATTTTTCGATACCCCAGCAATGCGATACTTCCCATCGCCAGCAGCGAGTAGAGCCACCATGGGTGGTGCAGGCCAAACACTTCACTCATGGTGCCTGCCGCAACGCCACCAAACATCCCATACAACCCGATTTGCAGGATGTTATACGCAAATAGGGCAAGCCCGCCGGCGGCACCGCCCGCTACTCCCCCCAGCCCTCTTGCCGAAAAGGCATAGAAGCCCCCGGCATTCGTCACGTAGCGAGCAATGGTGGTGTACCCCACCGAAAACATCAGAATAATCACTAGTGCTAAGCCGATTAATACCGGTGTGCCTGCACCATTTCCCAGCATAATGCCGATAGGGAAACCACCAGCAAGCACACTGAAAGGACTCGCAGCAGACACTACAAAGAAGATAATGAAACCGACGCCCAAAGCGCCGCGCCTTAGTTCTGTCGAACTGACAGCGGAGGAGGAAGTAACGCTCATTGTCTTAGCCTTTATATTATGCTTATAGGAGTTATCAGGGTCACAACCTACATACTATGCTCATTAAATCAGCAGCGTTATCCCATATCGGCATCAATAATTTTATAAAAAACAATATGTTATAAAATTAATTGTAGCTATGGGCAAACTGACTCATCAGCATCGATCATGGTTGGAAAGGCAAATATGCCCCTGGCGGAATCAAGCAATAACAAAGTCACCGCAGTGACTAATAAGAGCCTCCTTATTTCGGCGCCATAACAAAGTCGAAACTTGTCTGCCACTTCACCTTTCCACTATTAACTGGAAAATAATCCACAATAAGTGAGTCTTTAACGCCGAAGACCGCGTCCGATGTCAGGTAAGCATCACCGGCAACGAAGGTGTGGGTAACAATCCGTTGATAGTCAGGATGCGTGAGCAAGAAGTGCATGTGTGCTGGCCGCCACGGATGACGCCCGAGACTTTCAAGCAGCTTGCCTACCGGACCGTCATCAGGGATCGGATAAGAAACCGGCTTGATGCCAATAAATTCGTAGTAACCGTCGGCAGCAGTAACGAAAACGCCGCGGTTGTTCCACTCTGGCTGCTGATCGGGCTGCTGAATGTCGTAAAATCCGTCACTGTTGTCTGACCAAACATCGATGCGTACCCCCTCGATGGGGTGGCCCTCCAGATCAAGCACCCGACCCTGATAGCGGCACGGCTCGCCCTTGCCATCCAACGAGATGGAAGCTCCCATGGGCAGCTCCGGCGCCCCGTCCATATGAAAGGGGCCGAACACCGTATTTTCGGTCGCGCCCTCCGGGCGTCGATGCTGAATGGCATCCACCAGCATGGAGACCCCGAGCGTATCGGAGAGCAAGATGAACTCCTGCCGCTTGTCATCGCACATTTGTCCCGTACTGGTCAGGAAATCGATTGCCAGTTCCCACTCCGCCTGGGTGAGTTCGACCTCCTTGACGAAACCATGCAAGTGCTTGACCAACGAGCCGATGACCTGACGCAGCCTTGGGTCGATATCTTCCCCCATACGCCTATTGACCGACTCAACGGAGTGCTCTTCAGTGAAGTAATCAATTTGAGACACGGTTAACTCCTGGGTGAGCGCCCTGTCGCCAGGGCCGAGATGAATTATTCGGGGCGGGTTCCGTTCCAGGCGCGCTGGAGCAGCTCACGAATGGCTTCGCGCTCCACCGGCCGGGGGTTCCAGTACGGGTTCTGCACCGCCTGATCGGCAACGCTGTCCAGATCCGACTCGCTCAGCCCTAGGGCTTTGAGGGCAAGAGGGGCACCGAGTGACGCCGCAAAGTCGTAGAGGCCCCCACCAAGCTCACCGCCAAAAAGCGCCGCTGCTGGGGCCAGCGCCTCCTCTGCCGAGCGAGCGTTGTAAGCCGCGGTATGCGGCAGCAGGATGGCGTGGGTATTGGCATGCGGCAGGTCGAAGCTGCCTCCCAGGGTATGGCAGAGCTTGTGGTGTAAAGCCATGCCGACACTGCCCAACACGGTGCCGCAAAGCCAAGCGCCATAGAGCGCGTCACTGCGGGCCTGCAGACTCTGCGGCTGTTCAACGATGGCAGGCAGCGCCTGCTTGAGGCTGCGAATGCCCTCCATGGCCATGAGGCTACTGATGGGGTTACGATCCTTGGCATAGAGCCCTTCCACTGCATGCGCCAAGGCGTTAAGACCGCTGGTCACACTCACTGCCACCGGCAGTCCAACCGTGAGTTCCGGGTCGTAAATCACCACTTCGGGAAGAATGGAGGGATCCTTGACAGTGGTCTTCCGGCCATTTTCAGTTTGCCCCAGAATCGGCGTGACCTCGGAACCGGCATACGTTGTCGCTACCACCACCTGCGGCGCATCGTTGCGATAGGCGATCGCCTTGCCCAGGCCTATCGTCGAGCCGCCGCCCAGTGCGACGATACAGTCGGCGCCTGCTTTATCAAAAGCCGTCATGGCCTGTTCGGTGACCTTCACAGGCGTGTGCATGGCTGCCTCGCTGAAGACGCCGGCACCCAGCTCACCAAGCTGCAAGTTGAGACGTTCAGCATCCTCGCGGCGGGAGGGCGTCGACAATACCAGGACCCTGGTGCGCCCCAACTGGCGCACCTCGTCAGCAATCCTGGCCTGGCTACCCAGGCCAAACACAACCCGCGCCGGGTTGGCCGTATAGAGAAAAGCGTGTGGCATACTTTTTCTCCCTTAGGGTTTGAGCAATACCGATTGCGAGGGGTAATCCGTTGCCCACCCCTCCTGTAGAGGTGCGACGAAGACATTCTCCGTACGCGTTCGGGTGATTTTCCACTTCCCGTCAGGCTCCTTGCGGAAGGCGTTGTTGAGCCGCGACGAACGCAGCAGTGCCTTGCCATTAGAGAAGATCCAGGGCTGGCAGTGCACCCACTGGCCCTCTGCAACGTCACCATTGACGTAGATCTGCTCCGAGGTCAGGTAGTGGACGTTGAGCAGCAGCTTGGGATCCTGATCTTTCTTCCAGAACCCTTGGAAATGGCGCCGGATGGCCGCCGCCCCTTCGGCACGGCCGAACTGGTTGTCGTAATATTCGCCAACGCCCTCCCAGACGGCGTCTTCCGTGTATAGCGCCATGATCAAATCGATACGCTCTTCATCGCTGGTCACGCCATACTCGGGAATTGGCGTATCGCACAGAAACATGTAGCGGGCCTGAAGGCGACGGATCTCGGCCTCGGCCTCCAGGGTTTCGATGCGTGTTACCAACGCCTTCAGTTCGCTATTTGTGACGTCTGACATGTCTCGCTCCTTTGCTTGTTTGCCGGAGGGTCAACCCCGACGTTAGGTTCGCCCTTTTGCTCAAAGTACGCGTAGGGCAGTTAAGGCCGTCTTTTCACTTACATAGCTGCTTACAACGACGCACCAAGACGCTCGATCACGCGCCCCAAGCCTGACTTGATCGCCCCGACTTCGGACGGCTCCAGGTTCTCAAACAGACGCTGTTCGTAGTCATCAGCCATGGACAGCAGGCGTCGTGCCAATGCCTGCCCTTGCTCGCTAAGCTGAACGCGACCATTGCCGTCTACCACCAGCGCACGTTCGCGCAGCCCAGCAAGGGTGTCCTCAAGGTCTGCCTGGGGTTGGGCCACACGCTGGGCCAGGGCCTCCGAGGACAATGGGCCACGATCCGCCAGCAGGGTAAGAATTCGCCACTCGTTGTCGTTGACCCCGAGGCTGCCGAGCCGCGGATAGAAATCGCCTCTATAGGCGGCTAGCGCCTGACGCATCAGGTAAAGCAAGTGCTTGCCCAAACGACCATTCAGTGCCGTTTGCTCGTCAACGTTCAACACCATGGGATGAGGCTCGGGTACGGCATATCGCCCGTTGTGGAACACCAGGGCACTGCCCTCGTTGCGATAGGCGTAGCGCACCACTTCGCCAACGATGATCAGGTGATCACCGCCCTCGTAGACATTCCACGTGCGGCATTCGAAATGCGCCGCGGCCCCCTTCACTTTGGCAACGCCGCCAAGGCCCTCCTCAATGGCAATGCCAGCGAACTTGTCCTCCCCCCGCCGTGCAAAGCAATTGGAGATATCGACCTGCTCATTGCTGAGCACGTTGACCACGAAGTGCTCGGCATGGCGGTAAGCACTCAGACTGTAGGCCCCCTTGTCGATGCTCCACAGGATCAGCGGCGGATCCATCGACACCGAATTGAAGCTGCTGGCGGTGACGCCGTGGTTCTCTTCACCGCTGCGCGTGGTGACCACCGTTACGCCGGTGGCGAACTTGCCCAGCGCGCTACGGAAATCTCTCGTATCGAAGCTCATAAGCGAATCTCCATCCTCAAAACGGGATCGTTTTCAGCGCCCTAATTTCTCGCCGGTCGTACCGGCGATACCGTAGTCGCTCTTGGGTATCTCACTGATGATGACCCGGACATTCGCTTCGGGCGCATCGACCGACGACACGACGGCATCGGTGACCTTGCGGATCAGTGATTCTTTTTGGGCCTGCCTGCGGCCCTCCATCATGTAGACGTGAACGGTTGGCATTGTTGTGTCCTTTGCTTGTCGTCAGAGATCGAGAACGAGCCGCTTACCCTTGGCCCGGGAGCAACATACGCACATCATGTCGCCTTCCTGTTTTTCGTCTTCGGTCAGAAAGTGATCGCGATGATCGATCTCGCCTTCGAGGACGTCGGCCACGCAGGTGCCGCACACGCCCTCCTCGCATTTCACTTCCACTTTTACGCCAGCTCTTGAGAGTGACTTCGCGATGGTATCCCCAGCGCTCACGGAAACGCTGACGCCAGATTTCTCGGCGACCACCTCGAATACGTCACCAGACACATCGACGCTCGCGGAGAAGAATTCGCGATGAATGCGGTCATCGCTGATACCAAACGCCTGGGCATGTGATATCACCCAATCCATGAACCCCTGTGGGCCACATACGTAAATGTGTGATTCCCCCCTGGCCCCGGCGAGCTCGGCATGCAGATCCAGTGTTGTCCCGACGTCGTCGTCATAGTGATAGACGACAACGTCGGACAGACCAGCCGCCTCCACCTCGCTCTGGAAGGCCGTTAAGCTGCGTGAGCGCGTGCAGTAGTGCAGCGTGAACTCCTTGCCCAGTACCTGCAGGCGCCGCGCCATGGCGATCATCGGCGTGACGCCGATGCCGCCGCCGAACAGCAGGCTCTGCGGCGCTTCTTCATGTAGCGGAAAGTGGTTTCGCGGCCCTTCGATCTCGAGCGTTTCCCCCTCTCTCGCGATCCTGTGCAATGTTTCTGAGCCCCCACGACTATTGGGGTCGCGCAGTACGCCGATCTCGTAGAACTCATTGCACGCCGGGTCTGAGCAGAGCGAGTACTGGCGCCACAGGTCGATGTCGCCATCGCGGACATGCACGTCGAGGTGCGCTCCAGCAGTGAAAGGGGGCAGGGGTGCGCCGTCCGGAGCGCGCAGCCGCAATCTGACAATCCCCCCCGGCTCATCAATACGCTTGTCGATCAATAGCATCAGGCTTTTGTTAGTGGTTTCCATTGGCATCACCTCATGTAGATTCCACCGTTGACGTCCCAGCAAGCGCCATTGACGAACGCCGCCCGAGGGCTCGCCAGCAGCGCTACCAGGTCGGCAACGAAGTACGGGTCACCCAGGTGGCCTACCGGGATATTGGCAATGGCTTTCTCGGCGTCTTTGCCAAGCACGGAACGCACCATGGGTGTATCCATGGGCCCAGGCGCAATGGCGTTGCAGGTCACCCCGAAGGGAGCCAGATCCCGCGCGAAAATTTTCGTCAACGTCAGAATGGCGCCCTTGGAGGCGGCGTAGTGAGCCCCCGTTGCCGTACCACCGTTCTGGCCCGCCAGGGAGGCGAGATTAACGATCCGCCCATAGCCACGCGCCTTGAAGTGGCGGCCAAATATTTGGCTGCCCGCAAAGGTGCCGCCGGCGTTGGTGGCCAGCACGGCATTGAAGTCTGCGGGGTCAATCTCCAGCACCCCCTGGACGGCCGTACGCGCTGCGTTGTTGACCAGCACTTCTACGGATCCCCAGCGTTCTATGCACTTGTCGAGCACACTCTGGAAATCTTCAGGGCTGGTGACGTCCAGGGTGGCGGATACGGCGGTGTCGCCCGCAAGATCGAGCTCTGAGGCCAGCGCCTCGGCCGGTTCGGGCTCAATGTCCGAGATCACTACTCGGAAACCGGCTCTATGCAGAGCACGCACGGCTTCAGCGCCGAAGCCACGCGCCCCACCGGTCACCACGGCCGTCTGGATTTTGTCGGGTGCAGGCATAGTCATCAGAACAAATAGCTGAACGAGTTCAGCATCCCGTCGGAGTTGAGCAGACGCGCTACCTTATGGCGGATCTTGAAGCCGCCCGGCGTCACGATGAGGGTATAGGTCAGATCCGCGGCCCAGATCCGCTGGCGCCCGAACTTGTCTTCAATCAGGTGCTCGGCGCAGCGAACCGTGACGTCGTCGGCTTCGACCTTATCAATCACAAAGCGCGATATCGTTCTCACCGTCTGGGCAGGGGGGGCCGATGAAATCGAAAACCCTTGCTGGAAGCGCGTAATGCGATCACGACGCATCTTCGCATCGTCATGGCAGAGGTTGAGCATGTTGTCGAAGTCCTCGCCATCGCCAATGGGTAATGTATAGAAGCCTTCATCACTCCATAGGGCGAGCCAGGCGTCATAGTCCTTGCGATCCAAAAGATCCGCCTCGGCCCAGATGAAGGCTTCCGCGTCGCGTAGGAGCAGCCCTTTTTCCTTTTTGATCATCTCGTTCATGCCTGCATCATCCTCTTCCACATGTCGTACGCCGCCCGCATCCCGGTTTCGGCACTGATATGGCCGCGCGGCCCCACCTCGCCCGGCTGTTCATCGTCGAGACCGCGATTGAGCAGAATGGGCAGTTCCGCGCCCCCTTTGACGCCGCGCTGAATCCGCTCCCAGACCTCGGCATCATCGGGCGAGCCGAAGCCCATCGGGCCCTGGAAATGCTCGTGCAGACGCAGACGTGCCTGGTTGGCCGCCTCGGGGCCTCCCTCCATGCCGATGGCGATGTGGCGAATGTCGGTGCGCTCGACGTTCACCGGCGTCAAGACACGGAAGAACGCCAGCGAGAAAGAGACGTTGGGGAACAGATTGAGGTTGAAGCCCGCACCGCCCACGGCGCGCACGATGCGCCTCACCTGATCCTCGGGGTAGCCTTCGCCGCGCAGCTCTTGGGCCAGGTCCGCGAAGCGCTCAGGGATCGGTGCTTCCAGGTTTTCGTCAAGATCCACCAGCTCGGGAATCATGACCATGACCGAATGCCCGTTACCCAGATCCTCGACGTACCCTTTGCCCTGTTCCAGGAAGGAGAAGACCTCTTCAGTCTCGCCATCCAGCGACTGCAGGAAGGATTTGTGGACGACGGGGAAGTGATAGGCGTCGGTGGTGTTCTCGAGCTGGACCTTCCAGTTCATTGGCACGCTGAACTGATGTTCGCCCAGCACCTTGACCGGATAGCCCGCCCCCTGCTTCATGAACAGGTCGATCCACTTGGTGACCGGGCCGAGGAAGTCGATCAGCGGTTCGACCTCCTCGTTGAAAGTGGCAAAGACCATGCCTGCATAGGACTCGGTGCGTAGCTTGAGCAGGCCGTGCTGCGCCTTGTCGAAATCGTCGCCGTACTGCTCGGGGTACGGTAGCGCCCGCAGCGAGCCATCAAGCCCGTAGCCCCACCCGTGGTAAGGGCACTGGAACGAGGAAGTCTTGCCCTTTTTCACTTCACAAACCGTGGCAGCACGATGGCGACAGCGGTTCACCATGACATGGATCACGCCCTTCCTGTCGCGCACCACGATGACCGGCTCGAGACCCACCTGGGAAAGCTTGAACGACCCCTTGTCAGGGAACTCACTTTCGTGGGCGACCCAGACCCAGGTTTTCTTGAAGATTTTCTGCATCTCCTCCTCGAACAGCTGGGGGTCTGCATACATGGGGGTCTTAATATGATCCCTGAAGACGAGCTCGTGAGGGGTGATGTCGATTTTGTTTGCGGTACTCATGATGACCTCGAAGTATCTATTTTTTCCTTGTTGCGCAACTATTTACCGATGACGCAACCGTCACTCGGGCACGACGAGCTCACGCCCGATTCGCGCCTCGACACGGCAGTATTTCCAGAGCTTGTAGGTGCCATCCCCTACCGGTGTGGTGCGAAAGAAGTTGCAAGCTTCAGCGACGGAGTCGTAGTTCTGTACATCCGCCATAATGTAGAAAGTCCAGGGAGCGGCGATGGAGGGGCCTACCTGAATACAGTCGTCATCCATGATGCCCAGGATCGTGAGGCCGGGCAGGCCGTCGATGCCCTGCAGCATCTCGCGGGTGGCCTCCCACACCTGCTTGGCCTCCTCCGCGGTGGCGTTCATGAAGTTCTGGTTGATACCGCAGCAAAAAAGTACGCGATGCATAATGATGATCTCCGCTTGTCAGTTGATGTCGCTCGTTCACAAATAGCCCGGCAGGGGGTCGTGATTAAAGAAGATGGCGCCGGCGTTCTTCCAGGTGATCTCGCCCATGAAGGCATGTTGAGTGCACAACAGAGAGTCGCGCAGAATGCGTGATAAGGGATGACTGTTTTCGGCGCCGATCATGCCGCTGATCTGATAGATGCTGCGAATGGCCGCGGCACACTCATGGGTCAGATGGGTGGCGGAGAGACGCAGCAGATTGATCTGGTCGCGACTCGGCTCGGTGCCGGCCTCGACGGCACTCCAGGCCGACTCGGTGCTGTCGTAGAAGAAGGCACGGGCGGCACGCACCTGGGCCTCGGCCTTGGCCAGGGCGATTTGGGCGTACTCGCGCTCGCCCAGTTTGGGCGCCCCGGTGACCGACTTGCGCCCCCCAGCCATGGCACGCACCACGTCCAGCGCCTCCCGGGCCAGCCCCAGGGTGGTGACTGCCAGCACCTGGGTAGCAAAGGAGAGGGCCGGGTAGCGGAAGAAGGGCGCGTCGATGGTGGCCCTGGCGCCGCGCACGAAGGTCCACTCCTCGGCGACGTAAGCGTCATCCACCACCAGGTCGTGGCTGCCGGTGGCGACCATACCGACCATGTTCCAGGTGGGATCGATGTGAACCTGCTCGCGGGGCAGTACCGCCATGCGCGGCAAGGCGTCGGGCTCGTCGGGCTGGATTCCGACACCGCACAGTGAGGCGCCCATGCAGCCGCTGGCGAATTTCCAGCGCCCCTTGATACGAAAGCCTCGATCGACTCGCTCGGCGGGATGGGGCGGAAAAATCCCCCCCGCGAACACCACATCTGGAGAGTCCTTCCAGATCTGGGTGATGGTCGCCTCGGGCAGCGCCGCCAGGTAGGCGGGATTCATACCGAAGCTGGCCACCCAGCCGGCAGAGCCATCGGCTGCCGAGATCGCCTCGACCATTTTCAGGAACTCGGCGGGTGTTTTCTCATCGCCACCGTAACGGGCCGGCACCATGGCACGGTAGACTCCGATGGCCTTGAACTCGTCGATGATGTCCGCCGAGAGGCAGCGCTGCGCTTCGAACTCAGCACGCCGTTGGCGGATGCTGTCGAGCAACGCATCGAAGCGCCCCTCGCCGCCCCATTGGGTTTTATCGACCTGGCTGTGCATAAATATCTCCTATTATGGGTATGGTCGTGTCACGCTGAGCCTTGACCAGATAGCACGCGGCCCGGCATAAACCAGCGTCGTCGCCTCGCCTGCCGACGAGCTGCAGGCTCACCGGTCGGCCCCGATTCGGCGGCATGGGCAGACTCAAGGCAGGGTGTCCTGAAAGGTTAAAGGGCCGTACAAGAGAGGAGATGGTCAGATCCTGCTGCCCCTCCTCGGCTGGTGCGCGGCTCAGTGGAAAGTGCGGCAACGTCGGCAGCGCCAGTACTTCGCAAGTCTCAAACAGCCGATCCACCTCGACAGCGAAGGTCTGGCGCACCGCTTCCGCCTCGCACAGCTCGGCTTCGGAGGTCTTGGCAGCCCCGCGCAAGCGGCGCTCCACGTCCTTCCCTAAGCGGCCACTGTCGAGCCAGACACCACAGGCCATATAGGTTTCACGGTTGATCAGCGCCATGGCGGCATCGAAAGCCTCGCCCATCAGTGGTAAAGCGCGCTTTTCAGCGGCCAGCCCGGCAGCTTCGAGATACGCTTCCAGCGTGCCGAGAATTGCGACATCGGCCGCCACGTCTAGCGTGCATATGCGTGGCACCGCTTCGCTGCTTTCGACCGAGAATCCCGCATCAATGGATGACATGAAGTCGATCAACTCCTCGATAGTGGCGCTGAGCGGCCCCACGCAGTCCAGGCTGCTGTACGCGGGCATAACGCCGCGCCGACTGAGCCGACCAAACGTCGGCTTCAAGCCGTATACCCCGCAGCAGGCCGCCGGTACCCGGATCGAGCCGCCGGTATCGGTGCCAATGCCTATCTCGGCCAGCCCCGCGGCGACCGCCGCCGCCGAACCGCTGGACGACCCACCCGGGATCAGCGCCGGAAAGCGCGGATTCTCGGGGGTGCCCGTCCAAGCATTGAGCCCGGTCATGCCGAACGCCAGCTCGTGCAGATTGGCCTTGCCGACGATGCGATAACCGGCCACAAGCGTGCGTTCGACGATCTCGGCATGCCTCTCTGCCGCTGGCGCGTCGGCCAGCGCCGCTGAACCTGCCTGGGTTGGGTAGCCGGCGATATCGATACTGTCCTTAACCACGACTCGCTTGGCGCCCGTGCCTAAGTCGAGATGCTGAATAAGAGATGGCATGGCATTTTTATCCACTTATCACATGAAATTTCAAGTATTTGAAAACGCTTTTATTACTCATATTTTCTTCAAACTAAAGGACAAATAGCACGATATCGGGGACTAGAAGTAATAACGTGATACACAATAGATAAGGCGTCATGAAGTAACCGACGCCCAGAAAGATATCGCCAAAACTGAGTTCCGGGTCGAGGCTTTTGACAATGAAAGCGTTAACCCCTACCGGCGGCGTGATCGCTCCCATGCTGGTGACGATGCAGACCATGATGCCGAACCATATTGGGTCGTAGCCCAGCACTAGCGCTACCGGAAAGAAAATGGGGATCGAGATGATCAGGAAGCCCATGGCATCCATCAGCGCCCCACCAATGACATAGATCAGCAGTACACAGGCCATGACCATAATGGCAGGCAAGGGCAGCGCAGCGGCCCATTCGCCGACCATGAAAGGCAGCCGTGTCACCGTCAGGAAACGGCCAAATACCACCGCGCCCGCCACCAGCATCAGAATCATCGCGGACGTTCTAAGGGTGTTACTCAATGATTCCCACAGCATCTCCCAGGATAGCCTTCCGCGCAGACCGATAAGGGTAATGGCCCCGACACAGCCAACCGCGGCCGCTTCGGTAGAGGTGAACCAGCCTGCAAACAGCCCGCCCAGCACCAGCGTAAAGAGGACGAATATCTCCACCACCCCTTTAAGAGAGGCCAGGCGCACTCCCCAGAAGGAGCGTTCACCAGCGGGCGCCATGGCTGGGTTGCGCCAGCAAAGGCAAGCAATGGTCAGCACGAACAGCGTCATCAGGATTAAGCCGGGCAGGATGCTGGCGATAAACAGATCACGGATGGCAAGCTCCGCCTGCAAAGCGATCACGATCAGTACCGCGCTGGGGGGAATGATGACCCCTAGAGTGCCCCCCGCCGCCACGCTGCCGGCACTCAGCGCTTTGTGATAACCGAACTTCTTCATTTCCGGTAGGGCAATAGTGCCTACCGTGGCGGCTGTCGCCGTATTGGAGCCGCAAACGGCGGCAAAACCAGCACTGCTTAATATCGTTGTCGTGGCCATGGAACCCCGACGGTGTCCCGTCCAGGCATAGGCAGCCGCAAACAGCTTCTCGGTAATCCCCGAGCGAAACAGCAGCTCGCCCATAAAAACGAACAGCGGTATGACGCTCAAAGAGTAGGAGGAAAGCTGTTCCCAGATACCAGAGCTGATGATGTTATAGGCCGCCATGGGGCTGGTGATATGCAGCATCCCAAAGAAGCCGACGATGAACATGGCAAAGCTGATCGGCACCTGCAGGATAATCAGCAGAAAGAGGGCCAATACGCCAATCATGGCGACCAGTGTGAAGCTCATACCTCTCTCCCCTGCGTCAGGCAAGCCCGCACATCCGTCAACAACACGAGGCAGAATGCGCTGAAGCCAAAGGCGACCAGATAGATAATCGGATAAATGGCCAGGCGAAGGGATTGCGATAGCGTGCCTCGCTGCATGGCAAAAGTGCCATACTCCCAGAGTTTGTACGCCACCATGGTAAAGAAAAGCAGGCTCACCACCGCGACCAGCAGTTGGATGAGGCGCTGGGGCCGCTGAGGCAGTCGCGCCACCAGTATGTCCAACTCAATGTGCGCCTTGGTCAACTGGGCATAGGCCAAGGAAGATGACACCACCACCGCCGTCAGCCAACCTACCACCTCGGTAGTTCCACCGAGCGAAGACGCCACCTGACGCATAATGATGTTGGTCACCACCAAGAGCATCATCGCCAGCAAACTCATACCCGCGAGTACAAGCAACAACCGACTGATTAGGCGTGTGAATCTAGTCATGGATGCTTCCTCGTTAATGCCGAATACCTGCCCGACCCAATACCCTGATTACCAACAACCATTACGGTTGTTGGTAATGCTCGAAAAGCTCGTGCATTCGCTCATTAAACTCGTAGGCGGGAAGACCCAGCTCGGCAACGCGGGCCAGGCGCTCCTCGTTGATCGGCTCCAGGCGTTCGGTCCAGCGGGCCGCCTCCTCCTCGCTCAGCGAAAGCACCTCGACACCTTCCTCCTCGCGCGCCCACTTCAGCGACTCTTCGACGTGAGAATCGAGATAGTCGCCGGCGAAGAAGGCCATTTCAGCACCCAACTCATCGATGATCTGCTGAACGTCTTCGGGCAGCGACTCCCAGCGCTGACGGTTCATAACCGCCACCAGCACGGCATTGGTCAATGGGTAGTCGGTGATGGACTTAACGGTGCGGGCATAGCCCAGATCCATCAGCACTTCCCGGGAACTCACGTAGCCATCAACGACTCCCGCCTGTAGTGCCTCGCCCGTATCAGCCTGGGAGAGCGCTATAGGCACCCCGCCCAGCGCTGCCAGCACATCGGTACTGTCGCCAGGCACACGGATCTCCTGGCCTTCCAGTTCTTCCAGTGAAGTCACTGGCTGCTTGGTCTGTAAATAACCGGGTTCGGAAGTAAACGCAGTGATGACCTTAAAATCCTCAAGACCCAACTGCTCGGGGGGAAACTCTTGAATCAATTCATAGAGTGACTGGCTGGCGACGGTGGAATTGACGTCCAGCCCCGTCAGGCTACCGGCCAGATTGAGCAGCGGAAAACGGCCCGGCTCATAGGAAGTGATCGACAGCCCGATATCCGCAACGCCGCTCAACACGCCGTCATACATGTTGTTTGCCGTCAGCAGCGTACCACCGGGGAAGGTGTTGACGGTCACGCGTCCATCCGTGCGGCGATGGAGCTCTTCCGCCCAGCGCTCCATTTGCACACCGGGGAAGGTGCTGGCAGGCGAAATGAACGCATAGCTAAGGATGATATCGCTGGCAGAAACGAGCGGACTATTCAGCATGCCTGCGAGCCCAATGGCACCCGCCAAGCGCCGAATGTTTGAGACTATTTTCTTTGTCGTCATGGGTCTTATCTCTCTTTATCGTTGTTGTTTGGCGCTTCCCACGCCTTTATACATTCAATATCACATGAAAATTCAAGTAATGCAACACCCTCATATGTCACAATGAGAACTCATGTAATAGATGGCTTACTGCACTGAATCCAGCGTCGCCAATCGCTGCTGCCGTTCGAGCAGGACGAACGAACCTACCGTCTCAGCCAGACGCAGTGACTGATTATCGAGCCTATCCGCCGCCGTTGCGGACTCTTCGACCAGTGCCGCGTTCTGCTGGGTCATTTGGTCGAGCCCAGCCACCGCCTGATTGACCTGACCGATACCCTGGCTCTGCTCGCTGGTTGCCGCACTGATTTCGCCAAGCACATCGGAGACCCTCGACACACTGGCAACGATGTCGTTCATGGAGGCACCGGCTGCGCGCACGAGCTCTGAACCGGCCTGGGTCTTGGCGGTGGCGTCCTCAATCAGTTCCTTGATCTGCCGAGCAGCGGCGGCGCTGCGACCAGCCAATTGACGCACTTCGTCTGCGACTACCGCGAAACCTCGGCCATGCTCTCCAGCGCTAGCCGCCTCAACCGAGGCGTTGAGCGCCAGTAGGTTGGTTTGAAAGGCAATGCTATCCATCACTGAGACGATCTCTGCAATCCGCTGCGACGCGCTATCAATGTCGTTCATGGTTCGCACGGCTTGCGACACCACGTTACCGCCCTGGGAGGCGACTTGCGAAGCAGAGTGGGAGAGCTCCTTTGCCTGCCGAGACGCTACAGCGGTATGTTCAACGGAATGGGTCAGCTGCTCCATGGAAGCCGACGTCTCCTGCAGGTGGGAGGCCGCCACCTCAGTTCGGGCCGACAGATCCTGGCTTCCCACGGCAATCTCACTCGCCGCTGCACGCACTGAGTCGCTGCTATCACGCACATCGAGCAGTACATCGTTTATTTTATCGACAAAAGCATTGAACTGGATCGCCAACCTGGCACTTTCATCGCGGCCATTGGCGGGCAGGCGGCGGGTCAAGTCGCCATTGCCAGCAGCGATGTCATGCATGCGCTCAGCCAAGCGACGCAACGGGCGAGCAATGCTCTCCCCCACCAACCATGCTGCCAATAATCCCAGGCCTGCAATGAAAAGCCCGATCAGCGTCATGCCCAGAATGTCTCTATCAAGCTGTTCCTCCGTTTGCCGCTGCAGTCCATGCATCCCCGCAAGCACCGCATCTTCAGGCTGCCGGATCATCAGCACCCAGGTGTTGTCGCCCTCTCCAATAGTGAACGGCCAGTACAATTCGATGACGCCCTGCTCGGCATCATGGATATACGTAGGCTGGCCTCCCTGGGCCTGCTGTATGCGCTGCTGCAAGGTAGCATCAAACGCCTCACTAAAAGGTTCCCCCAGCGTGGCTCCCTCCTGGGTATGCGCTACCAGCCCCCCTCTCGGTGCCACCAAGGCCATGTCTCCCGATCCCTCATAGAGTTCGCTATTTTCCTCCAAGAGCATGGACTGGATAAAATCCACCGTCAGATCAACGCCGGCAATACCGCGAAACTCGCTGTCGACAATGATCGGGGCGACGAAGGAAGTCAGCATCACTTCCTCCTCCCCCACCTGATAAACGTCAGGGTCTGTAATACATGGCCTCAACGTTTCTCGTGGGCAGAGGTAATACTCGCCCTCGCGCACCCCATTGGGCTGAATAGCCTCGCTCTCCATGATGGCGGCTTCCTGAGCCATGATGTCGAGATCTCCGTTCTCTCCCCGATACCACAGGGGCATGAAGCGCCCCTTTGGGCTATGCCCCGGCACGCTACCGTCCGAGTAAACGTCATCCTGATCGAAGGCATTAGGCTCCCAGGCAGCATAAGCGACAGAAACATCCTGATTGACTTCCAGGTACTTTCGAATGGCACCGATTATCTCCTGACGATTGAAATCAAGCGCGGGCCCACCGTTATAAGCCACGTCACCCTGCACGGAATTGACAGCGGCCAATCCCTTGGCCATCTCACGTGCCTGAGTAAATTGAACCTGTATGCTTTCGGCTTGAGAGGACGCTATGGCATGTAAACGGCCTTCAGTCTCGTCCAGCAGTATGTTCTGCGCTCCCACCTGAGTGGCTTCCTGCGACCTTGTATTGGCCATGACGAAGTAGGCAGACAAAGCTAACACCGCCAGAATTGTTGAGATGCCAGCCAGCAAGGTGACAAATGTACGGAGGGATTTGAATTTCATATCATCAACCTGAGCAGGGGTTAATTTTTATTTGTCCAACAGCATGGTGGCGGTAAAACACCGAGATAAAGCGGCGGTTTCCGCTCAACCGGTATGACACAAGCGATCTACTACTATCAATATCACATGAAATTTCAAATAAAAACACCCAATATGCGTATGTATCTACCCACTTACTCCCTAACAGCACTTCACGAGAGCCTGTTCAGGCATGGCAAACGATAAAAAAAGCCCAAGCATCAGCCTGGGCAAGGAGGATCAATGGAGAAAGGTGAGGGGCTATTCCAACGGCTCATAGGGCAAACCCACATAGTTTTCCGCAATAGTCGTCAGCCCCGCTTTAGAGCTGGTCACGTAGTCCAGTTCGGCCAACTGCATGCGGCTGTTGAAATCTTCCTCATCAGAGAAGTTGTGCAGCATGGAGGTCATCCACCAGGAAAAGCGCTCCGCCTTCCAGATACGTTTCAGGCAGGTTTGCGAGTAGCGCTCGATCAAATCCGTGCGGCCTTCCTGGTAAACCTTCACCATTAGCCGATAGAGCGTATTGACGTCGCTGGCGGCCAGGTTAAGCCCTTTAGCACCGGTGGGTGGTACAATATGCGCCGCATCGCCTACCAGGAACAACCGCCCGAACTGCATGGGTTCCACCACATAGCTGCGCAGCGGTGCAATGCTCTTCTCAATCGAAGGCCCAGTCACCAGCTTTGCGGCAACGTCGTCAGGCAGGCGGCGCTTCAGCTCTTGCCAAAAACGCTCGTCCGACCAATCTTCTACCTTTTCATCCAAGGGTACCTGAAGGTAGTAACGGCTGCGGGTGGCGGAACGCATGCTGCACAGACTAAAGCCACGCTTATGGCTCGCATAGATCAATTCATCCGAGACCGGCGGGGTATCCGATAGCAAGCCCAACCAGCCAAACGGATAAACCTTTTCGAACTCTTTTATGCGCTCTTGAGGGATCGCCTGGCGGGAGACGCCATGGTAACCATCACACCCGGCGATGTAGTCGCACTCAAGCCTGACCGTTTCACCGTTATGTTCAAAGGTGAGGTAGGGGCTGTCACTCTCCAGATCGTGGGGCTGAACATTTTCCGACTCGTAGAGCGTTATCGCACCAGCAGCAGCACGGGCCTCCATCAGATCCCGCGTCACCTCTGTTTGGCCGTATACCATCACTTTGCTGCCGCCGGTCAATTCATCCAGCGCAACCCGCACGCGGCGGTTATCAAAAACAAGCTCAAAACCGTCATGGGGTAAGCCCTCTTCATCCATCCGCTGGTCAACCCCCGCTTCGCGCAGTAAGTCCACCATGCCCTGTTCAAGCACACCCGCGCGGATACGGCTTAATACATACTCACCGCTACGCCGCTCAACAATCACGTTATCAATGCCTTGGCGATGCAGTAGCTGACCCAGCAGTAGGCCAGAAGGGCCTGCGCCAATAATCGCGACCTGCGTTTTCATAGGGGATGCCTCATCATTGTCATTATCTAAAATGCATGACTTGTATTTTTCAATGAAACACGCCGCATAATAAGGCATGATCTAGATCAATTATTGGACATTTAGCGCTTTATTACCCCACCTTAGTCGTATAGGAGATACCGGTGATGCCAGCCTCGTCGGCAACGTCCGTTCCCGTATTTAAGCTGTATGGCGAGACGCAGCATTGGCCCACGCCTGACCTGCTGCACTGTGAATCCATTGCCGAACGCAGCCGTTTACATAACTGGCGGATTCGACCACACCGGCATGCCGACCTCGTACATATTCTGTTTATTGCTCAAGGGAGTGTTGAATTAGAGCTGGAGGGAACAAGCCATCAGCTGCAAAGTGCCAGCGCTATCGTTGTTCCCGCCATGGCGATTCATGGCTTTCTCTTTTCACCGGATGTGGAAGGGCATATTATCACCCTGGCCAAACCGCTGGCCGACCACTTACATGCACTAATGGGTGAGAGCAGTACGCTAAAAAAAGCCGACTTCTATCCGCTGCTCCAGCCAAACCAGACCGATAAAATTGCCACGCTGGTGACCCAGATCGACCAGGAGTACCGCCAACCGGCCCCTGGACGCAACAGCCTGCTTGAAGCGCTTACCCAAGCCTTGGTGGTCGAGCTATCGCGCCTTTGTGCCTATGCAGGCCGCACGGCAAAACGCTATGGCCCCCGCCAAAGTGACAAAGGACGGCAGCATTTAGAGCACTATCAAGCGCTGATCGAAGCCCACTATCGCGAGCAGCCAAGTATTGAACAGTTAGCCGAGCAGATCGGGGTGAGTAGCGCGCACCTGAACCTGCTCTGCCGCCAACTCGCCGGGCGCAGCGCCCTGCAGTTGCTACACGAACGCCTGCTACTGGAAGCCAAGCGCCAGCTCACCTATACCAATATGACCATTGGCCAAGTCTCCGACAGCTTAGGCTTCTCTGAACCGGCCTACTTCACGCGCTTTTTTAAGCGTAATACCACGTTTTCACCGCGGGAGTTTCGGCTGCGCCAGCACGCCCAGTCATAGGCGCAAAGCCGTTTTACTGTCTGACAGGCAATGAGAGGTCACCAACGTTGAAGCCAAGAGCCTAAAGCCTGTGAGATCCGTGTGGATGACTAACCTTCTCAACCAGAAGATGAGGCGTTAGCAAAACCTAGTAGAAATATTGTTATTGAATTTTCATGCGCCTTTATTAGAGCTCAAAAGCCGATCAAGCCGATTGTGCGCCAACCTGACTGACCATCAGGGCCTGTTGAGCTCAACAGGCCCTACCCCAACCCTCTATTAACCCACATCTGTTTTACCACTAACACTGCCCCCCTCTGCATTTGCAGGGGTTACTTCCCGGACGACTCTTTCTAGTATGGGGTGCGAGAACGCCTCAACCGCGGGCAACCCATGGCCACTTAGGCCAGACCTACCCTCGCTAGGAGACCCCATGACCATTCCCAAGAACAATGCCAAGCGCTATTCCAAGAGCTATCCCAAGAACTATCCCAAGAACTATGCTATCTGTCTTGCGGCGATCGTTTCCCTCACCTCAACGGCCTGTTTGGCCGCTTCTCTACCAGAAAACGGGGAGCAAGCAGTCGGGGAGCAGTGGGGCACCGAGACAATGATTAATGCCCGGGCCAATATGTTTAACCCTGACCTCAATTTTCTTACGTTTCAACACTTAGACAAGATGTTTGCCACCCGCCAAGTGGCCGCGTCATCAACCCCATGGCCCCTTGAGACAGACTTCATTGAGATTAATGACAACTTCTCGTTCGAAGGCAACGACGTGCCTTTGGAGGAGTATCTGGAGAACACCAGAACCAACGCGCTGTTGGTTATCAAGGATGGCAAAATCGTTTATGAGCAGTACCGCAATGGCTTCAGTGATGACAGCCAGCACGCGGTATTCTCTGCCTCAAAGTCAATTCTCGCGACCTTGGTAGGCGTCGCTGTGGAAGAAGGCAAAATCGAAAGCCTTGATGACAAGGTCACCAAATACCTACCTGAGTTGGAAGGCACTGGTTACAACGATGTTCGCGTCATCGACGTGCTGCGGATGCGTTCTGGGGTTGCCTGGGAAGAAGTCTATGAGTTCGGCGGAGACACCCAACTAACGGAAGTGCACGACAACGCGCTTGTGGCTGGCAACTACCGCTGGTGCGATTACGCCATTGCCTCTTCCGAACCGGAGTATGAACCCGGCGAACGTTTCAATTACGCCACCCTGGATACCAGCGTGCTGGGCTGTGTGCTGGCGAGCGTTTTAGATACCACGGTCGCTGAGTACATGTCTGAAAAGATCTGGCAGCCCGCGGGTATGGAAGCAGATGGCTTCTGGATCATGGATGGTGGGGATGAGTTCTATGGCGCTGGTTTTAACGCCACCCTGCGCGACCTTGGCCGCTTTGGCCTGATGATGCTCAATAGGGGCGAAGCCAACGGCACCCAAGTCGTTCCTGCCCACTGGGTAACAGAGGCCACGGTGTCCGACCCTGGCTATGAGCATATTGCGGAAGGCGCCGACCTCGGCTACCAATATCAGTGGTGGACCTTCCCGGATAGCGATGCGTATACCGCCATGGGTATCTACAACCAATACATCTATATCGACCCGGACAACCAAACCGTGGTGGTTAAGCTGAGCCACACGCCAGATGCCAACGGCTGGGACGATGACAACTTCGCCTTCTTCGACAAGCTTTCTGAGCTTGTTTCTGAGTAAAAATCAGTTAAAACGACGCTTACCGGGCCTTGGCATACCCAGCCAAGGCCGCGGCCACTTTTCACTCGCCAGGCTGACGCAGCGCTGAAAGCAGTGCTACTTTGTTGCTCACACCTAGCTGGACATAAGCGCTACGCAGATACGTTCTTGCTGTTGCCGGGGTGATCCCCAGCATTCGAGCGACCTGTTTATGCGAGTGGCCTTGAGCATAGAGCCTAGCGGCACTGAGTTCACGCGGGGAAAGTGCACTTGAACGCTGCTGAGAACATAGCGTCAGGGCCACGAGGTCGCCGCAGTGGTGCACATTTATGCCTTTGTGTTCATTAGACATTAGCGTGTTCGGTGCCGTGCTTAACTGATCAGCAATAAGGCGTGGCAGGCTAGAGCCTTGCCAGCCAGCATATTTTCGTTCGAGCGCTACGCGAACCTCTTTACCTATATAGAGGAGCTCGCCCTTTCTGTTGGAAAGGGCATAGCTATCCCAACCATTGGGCAGAGCATCAAAACGAATTTTGGCTAGGTACTGCTTCCAGTAATACGCCAGATGGTTAAGAAACTCCTCCATCAGCACTGCATCAAGCCTATCGAATTCACTGCTTGTCTTGCGGCGATATATCGACACAAAAAACAGCATACCGCTGCAGGGAAACTCTAGCGTTACGGCCATACTATGTAAGATGTCATGCCGCTGACAAAAAGCTTCAACCTCGGCGCAATCAGCGTCAGATAAATCGTCATGGCCTCCCCGCACGGCCTTGCCCAGGTAGGAGATTGAAGCCTTGGCGAACCGATCCACCCCGGAAATACCATGCCACTCTTGGGCAAAAGATGAACTCAGCCCCAAGCTGCCATCCATCATGACACTGGGTGCAAAGATAGATGATGAGGTATCCGAGGGTAGATAAAGTTGCCCCCACCAGGCGGCATCAAAGCCCACAATATTAGCGAAGCCTTGTACGGCTTCACATAGCCACCTTTCAGGCATCGAGCATCTGGGCAGCTCCGTCAGCTCCATTAACCCACGGCTGAAACGCTGCAATAGATCGGCATCGCCATGGCGTGTGGATGCCTTATTATTATTGATCTCCATCGTTTCACCTACTGACAGCCACAAGCCTTTGTCGGTAATGGCTTGATGAGCCGCGACGGCTCATCAAGCACCAGCGTCAGCCTCTCTACTCACTTGTGATCGCATAAACTCCTTTTATCGCCACCGCCCAAACGATGCTTAGACAAAGCGGATGACGCAAGCTGACTAGAGCAGAAACAGAGTGCTCAAAATAGGAAAGGCGATTAATAGCGCTAGTCGTATTAAGTCAGAGACCACAAAAGGCGCCACCCCTTTAAATATCTCCCCTAGCCCGACATGCGGCGCCATCGCTTTAATCACGAACACATTCATCCCCACCGGTGGCGTCATCAGCCCCAACTCCACGGTCAAAACGGTGATGATGCCGAACCACACCGGATCAATGCCCATGGTTTGGATGATGGGGTAGACCACCGGCACGGTGATCACCAGCATGGCGATGGAATCCATGAACATACCCAGCACAAAGTAGAGCGCCAGGATGCACAGCACCACCACAATCGGGGTTAAGTCCATGCCGGCCAAGAGATCGGCAATCGAGAACGAAATACGCGATACCGAGATAAAGTAGCCGAGCGTTTCCGCCCCCACCAGCATGAAGAACACCACCGCGGAGAGCGCCAGCGTTTCTTGCAGGCTATGCCATAGCCCACTAAAACGCATGCCTTTCACGAAGGCGTATATCAGGGTAGCAAAGGCACCCACGCTCGCCCCTTCGGTGGGCGTAAACGCGCCAAAGTAGATCCCCAAAATCATGATCAGGAAAACGCCGAAAAACGGCAGCAAGCCTGTTAGCGAGGCAAACTTCTCCTTCCAAGAGGTGGGTTCACCCGCGACGGCAAACGATGGTCGCAAGCGCATCATCACGCTCACCGTGAGGGCATACATCACCAGCCCCATCAAACCGGGGATCAACCCTGCCATGAACATGTCACCCACCGACTGCTCAGTGAGAATGGCATAGATCAGCAGCGCAATGCTCGGCGGGATCATGATACCCAGCGTACCGCCTGCCGCCAGTGCGCCGGTGGCCAGGCCGCGATTATAGCCATAGCGCTCCATTTCCGGCAGCGCAACGCGTGTCATCGTACTGGCCGTGGCCAGTGAAGAACCTGAAATAGCGGAGAAAATGCCGCAAGAACCGACCGCCGCGATGGCCAGGCCACCCTTCCAGCCGCCGCAAATGGTGCGCGTGGAATCAAACAGCTTGCCTGCCATGCCTGAATGCGCCGCCAGCACGCCCATTAAAATAAACATGGGAACCGCGCTGAAACTGTAACTTGATAGCACTTCCACCGGGACGGTTTTAAGCTGCGAAATTGCCGCCCCCCAGCTAATCACTTGGGCAAACCCCACCACGCCGATAATCAACATGGTGAGGGCCACAGGTACCCGCAGCACCATGAGGACGAGCAGCATGCCAAGCCCAACGGCACCGATCATTTCACTCCCCATGGGACACCTCCGCCTCGACACCAAACAACGCGCAGAGCAGCGCATGCAAAAAGCTACGGATACCCAAAAGGAGACTCAACACGGCAGCTATGTAATAAATTGGCCCCATGGGTAGCCGAAGATCCTGAGTCACCTCGCCATGACGAGCTGCTGCTGTGGCAGAATCGACCAGGCCAATAAAAATCACCAGCCCCAGCGCGGCAAAGCCAAGCAGGTAGACACCGTGCAGCCGGGTTTTCAGCTTGTCGGGGAGCCCGTGGGAAAAGGCCTCGACGATGACCTGGCTTTTCTCAACGTTGGCGGCCATCGCCGCGAGCAGCGAGAAAAGCATCAAATAGCTGACCAACTCCACACTGCCGCTAATCCTTAGTGAAACGACCCCTTCGGTCAGGCGCGCCAAATAACGGGTAGACACATCGGCAATCGTGACGCCCAAGAGCCCAACAAGCGCAACGCCCGCCACGATGCGACAGAACAGGGCCAGCCAATAGCTGGCCCTCAGTAAGGTTGACTGCATTATGGATTACTCCTGTTGTGCAGCGCAGGAATCGCGGGCCTCTAGGGCAGCTTCGTAAACTTCTTCGCCCGGTAAGTCACGCTCTTCCAATTCAGCAAGATAGTTGTCAATGCCGTCCTGCAACGGTTTCTGCCAGTCGGCATCTTCCAACGGATTCTTGATTTCACGGATGGTATGGCCCGCGTCTTCGGCTTCCTGCTTGCCTTCCACGTCCAGGCGGTCGAACACTTCACCGGCGTTTTTGGCCCACTTCATGCCCGAATTGTTATCCAGCACTTCCTGTTGCTCGGGACTCAGGCTGTCGTAGGTGCGCTCACTCATGGTGGCCACAAAAATCAGCGTGTAAAACGGCACTTCGGTGTGGTACTCGACCAGTTCGTTAACGCGGAAGCCTTTTAGCCCTTCCCAGGGAAAGCTCAGCCCATCGATAACGCCACGCTGCATAGAGGTGTAGATATCCGGTGCCGGCATGCCCACGGGCTCGGCACCCATGTTTTCGAGAATTTCACCCGCCACGGCAGTGGGGCGGCGAATGCGCAGGCCATCAAGGTCACCAGGCGTTTGCACGTCAGTGTCGATGGTGTGGATACCACCCGGCCCGGTAGTGAACATAAACAGCGGGCGGGTATCCTCATACTCGCTATCCAGATGACCATCGTCGTAGAGCGTTTGCAGGACACAGGCACCCTGGGTTGCCGTTGTCGCAACACCCGGCAACTCAACAATTTGCGATAGCGGGAAACGACCGGCGGTATAGCCTTGGGCCGTGGCACCAATATCTGCGATGCCGTTAGCCGCCGCCTCGTAGATCGCATCTGGCTTGGCTAGCGTACCGGAGGGGAACATTTCAACGGTCAACTCGCCATCGGACTCTTCTTCGATAGTGTCGGCCCACACCTCAAAAATATCTTCGTTGACGCCCGAAGAACCCGGCCAGAAATGCGCCATGCGCAGGGTCGTTTCGGCCTGCGCCGAAGCGATAGTGAAACCCGCCACGGCAGCAGCGAGGATAGAGCGGGTAAAGAGGATTTTCATCAGGAGCTCCTGGACTTTTGTTGGATTCTTATAAGTTCGCATAGCGAATATTAGTTCGCCTATAATCACTACGTTAGTCCACAATGCGCAGTAGAGCTAATCGACATTCGTCTATGATGGCGGTTTATGCCGCCTGTATTTAACAGATGCAGCACAACACTTTCAGTGTTAGGTAGATAAGGGCCAATAGATAAGTCACATTGCCAATATAAAATTGGACTTTTCGAATATAAAATCACGGCTATGGTCGAGCCATCGAATAACACAGCGATTAAACATAAACGGTGCATCAACAAAAAGCCGCTTTCGCAAATAATACGAAAGCGGCTTACCAACAAATCAAGTCAAGGGCTACTTTGTCTGCTCGGTATACTTATCAACCAATCGGGTCGCCTCATCATAGAGCTGTTGGCCTTCAATGCCGCGGCTATTCATGTCGTCAATCCACTGAGCCGTGGCCTTCTCGGCTGCCGCTTGCCAGGGGGCCAGTGAGTCTTGATCGATATAGAACATCTCCCCTTCACCGCTTGCTTCAATCGCTTCGATCGCGTCCTCTTCCGCTTGATCCATGACCTGACCGATACGCTGCGCTTCCTCGAGCCCGGCATTGTCGTCAATCACCTGTTGCTGTTCTGGCGAGAGTGCATCATAGCTAGCCTGGTTTAAGCCCAGTACCATCATCGCTGTATACAACCCATGCTCACCTTCGAAAAAGGTGTGGTTCTGGGCGACATCCAGCACACCCAGTGCCGCTGCGCTCTCAAAGGGCAGCGTCAGGCCATCGATCACTCCACGGGAAATCGCCTCTGGAATTTGTGGCATCGGCATACCTACCGCCTTGGCACCGAGAAGACCCAGGTAGCGGTTCATGGTTTTAGAGGGGGCGCGAATCGCTAGCCCATCAAGGTCATCGGCGCTCTCTACTGACACATCCCGGGTATGGACTTTGCCTGGCGTATGCGCAAAAACGGCGATGGGATAGACACCCTCGAAGGCGTCTTGCATATGCGTTGTCGCAAACTCATGGGCGGCCATGCTGGTGGCTTCCCCCGTTGTGGGCAGGAAGGGTTGATCGAATGCCTCGGACTCCGGGAAGCGATTCGGTGTATAGCTGAGCAGTGTCCAGCTGATATCCACCACCCCGTCTTTGGCTTGATCGTAGAGCGATGGCGCTGAGCCCCCCAACTGCATGGCTGGGAAAATTTCCACCTTGATAGCCCCTTCGGACTGCTCTTCGATCCGCTTGGCCCAGGGTTCCAGATACTCGGTCTGCACGGGCGTGGCCGGGGCAGCAAAATGGTGCAAGCGCAGGGTCACCGTGTCCTGGGCGTAGCCACTGGCGCTGAGGAGCATGCCAGTTAACAACGTGAGGCTGGCGAGTGTGGGTTTTATTGTCATTGTAATGAACTCCTTTATTTACTTCGCTTTCTTGCAAGATATAGTGCTTGCGCTTATCTAAATGGGGTAATGGCGCGGCCCAAGCTGCATGGTCATCCAGCGCAGGTCGGTGAATTCCTCAATCCCGGCTTTTCCGCCAAAGCGTCCATAGCCGCTCGATTTCACGCCGCCAAAGGGCATCTGGGGTTCGTCGTGCACAGTGGGGGCGTTGATGTGGCAAATACCCGACTCAATGCGCTGGGCAAACTGCATCGCCCGGGCGGTGTCGCGGCTGAATACAGCAGCCGAAAGGCCATATTCGCTATCGTTTGCCACGCGTAGGGCTTCCTCTTCATCCTTGACGCGCATCAGCGCGACTACCGGGCCAAACGACTCTTCGCCATACAGACGCATCGCCTTGGTAACCCCATCCACCACGGTAGGCTGCATAATGACGCCTTCGGCCTTGCCGCCGCAGGCCAGGCGAGCCCCATGCTGCTGGGCGTCGTCGATCAGGGCGTTGAGTTTCTCGCCCGCTTCGCGATTGATCAGCGTGCCCAGCGCATTGCCTTCGCCGCGGGGGTCGCCCGCGCGTAGCGTTTGCGCCTTGCGGGCCAGTTTTGCGACGAAGGCGTCGGCGACCGCGTCCACCACGATCAGTCGCTCGGTGGACATGCAGATCTGGCCCTGGTTGAAGAAGGCGCCAAAGGCGGCAGCCTCTACGGCGGCGTCCAGGTCGGCATCGTCAAGCACCACGAACGGCGCCTTGCCGCCCAGTTCCAGCAAGACCGGCTTAAGATGACGCGCGGCTTTTTCGGCAATGATGCGCCCCACCTGGGTAGAGCCGGTGAAGTTGATACGCCGTACGGCTTGATGCTCGATCAGCGCCTCGACGACCTCGGCGGCCTGCGGGGGCGCATTGGTCACCACGTTAACGATGCCATCGCCCAGGCCAGCCTCGATCAGCACCTCCCCGATCAGATGATGCGTCGCGGGGCACTGTTCCGAGGCCTTGAGAATCACCGTGTTACCACACGCCAGCGGTGTGGCAATGGCACGGGTGCCTAGAATAATCGGCGCGTTCCAGGGCGCAATGCCCACCACCACGCCGCAGGGCACGCGCACGCCCATCGCCAGGTTATCGGGCACGTTGGAAGGGATGACCTCGCCATTCACTTGCGTAGTCAGCGACGCCGCCTCACGCAGAATGCTGGCGGCGACCATGACGTTAAAGCCCGCCCAGCCTGGCGTCGCGCCGGTTTCATCTACCATGCGTTCGATAAAGTCAGCTTGCCGCGCCTCCATAACCTCTGCCGCTTTGAGCAGCTTGGCGCGCTTTTCGCCGGGGCCCGTTCTTGACCAGGCCGGGAAGGCGCTCGCGGCGGCGTCTGCGGCCCGAGCTGCATCGGCGACAGAGGCCGCCGCCGCCTGGGTGACAACGTCGCCAGTCAGCGGATTGGCCCGCGTAAAGTTGGCGTCTTGCTCAGCGGCACACCGCTCACCGCCGATTAACAGTTCAAGATCCATGGCAACCTCTCGTTTACATCATTGTCGATTGTTGTTGTCCGGTGTTTACCGGTGATAGCTCTCCAGCCCAGGCTTGATGCTCTTTTCATCGAGGAACTGCTTCAGCCCTTGCTCACGCCCCTGCTCGGGATCGAGTTGCTGCGCCTGATCGAGCTTGGCGTAGAGGTACTCTTCGTTCTGCTCCCAGGTCAGTTCGCGGCACATTTTGAAGCCGATCTTGGCGGCACGCAGCACAACGGGGTTCTTGTCACGCAGCGTTGCGGCTAACTCGCGGGTGGCTTCGCGTAGCTCGGTCAGCGGTACACTTTTATTCACCAGCCCCATTTTGGCTGCCTGGGGGCCGGTAAATGTTTCCCCGGTCATGATGTAGTAGAGCGCTTCCCGGTGGCCCACGGTATCGGCCATGGCTTTGCTCACCAGGTTGCCGGGGGGAATACCCCAGTTGATCTCGGAGAGGCCAAATACCGACTCATCGGCGGCAATCGCCAAATCGCAGGCCACCAGCGGCGAGAAAGCCCCGCCAAAGCACCAGCCATTGACCATGGCGATGGTGGGCTTGGCGTAGTGACACAGTAGCTTCCATTGCCAGGTAGAGGCGTCGCGACGCACTTTGACCTGGACGATCTCGGGGCTGGCGTCGATCTCGCGGAAGTACTCTTTAAGGTCCATACCGGCGGAAAAGGATTCGCCCTCGCCGGTCAATACCAGCACGTGGGCCTCTTGATCCAGTTCGATGGTTTCGAGCACATCGATCATTTCACGGTTGAGGGTCGGGCTCATGGCGTTGCGCTTTTCAGGGCGGTTCAACGTCACCCAGGCAATGCCCTCTTCGACGTTCACCTTCACGGTTTGCCAGCGATCCTGGTAGTTACTCATCTCTTGCTCCTTGGGGTTTATCAAACGGCTTATTCAAACGTTAACGGTCAAGCGCCTACTCAGTGGTGAACTTTTCGATTAACTCTCGGGCATCGTTATATAGCGCTTCGCCATCAAGTCCTTTCTCTTCGGCATCGGCGATCCACTCGTCAGCGATTTCCTGCCCCACGGCTTGCCAACGGGCAGTTTCATCTCTATCCAGTTGGGTAATCGTGCCGGGCTGTTCGCCATTTTGAATGGCCTGGATTTGCACCTGGTCGGCATCATCCATGATCTGACCTATTTTGCGGGCCTCTTGGATGCCGGAGTGAGCGTCGATAACCGACTGCAGGTCGGCGGGCAGCTCATCGTATTTGCGCTGGTTCATCGCGACGATCATCATCGTGGTATAGAGCGCATTGTCTCCACTGAAGACCGTATGTTCGGTCGTAATATCGGCCAACCCCATAGCGGTAATCGCTTCAAAGGGAATCACCGTGCCATCCAGGACGCCTTTGGACAGGGCTTCCAGCGCCTGGGCGACCGGCATACCAATAGGTTCCGCGCCCAGTTTGGCAAGATAGCGGTTCACCAACCGGCTGGGGCCACGCATCTTGAGCCCCTTTATATCGTCGAGTGATTCAATGCGCGTCTCTTTGGTGTGCAGCGCGCCAGGGCTATGGGTATGGACAGCGATGGGGTATACGCCCTCTAACTCATCCTCCATGTGCGTCATCGCATATTCATGAGCGGCTTGGCTTGTCGCAGCACCTGTGGTCGGTATAAAAGGTAAATCGAAGACTTCAGCCTGGGGGAATCGTCCAGAGTTATAGCCCAGCACCGTCCAGATAATATCCACCTGGCCATCTTTCGCCTGGTCATAGAGCGAAGGTGGCTTACCACCCAGTTGCATCGAAGGGTAGAGTTCAACCTCCAGACGGCCGTTGGACTCTTCCTCTATGGCCTCTTTCCAGGGAATAAAGTACTCCTGGTGAACGGGCGCCGAAGACGGGAAGAAATGATGCAGCCGAAGTGTGTACTCAGCCTCCTGGGCGCTGGCCTGCCCAGCGCCCCAGGCAAGAGGTAAGGCGATGGCTAATGCGAGCAAACGCCGGTGTAGTTTTGAAGTAATCTGCTGGGTCATAAGAAGTACCTCGTTGTGCTTGTTATGTTTACTGTGGTCAATGGCTAAGCGACTGAGCACGCCGACTTAATTCACCGCGAATAAATCAATCAAAACGTTCTCCCGGGTACGCTCGGCAGCGCCTATAAAAATCGTGCGCGTTAGCCAGGCGTAACGGGGGCTGGAAGTGTAAAAGCGCGGCGTGGTATGAAAGTAATACTCCTCTGGAGCAACGATTTCTCCGCGCTGAAGGCGCTGCATGACAGCAGTCGAACCGTGCCGAAACCCGCTGTTTTCAACTTCGATGCGTTCGCCACTATCGGTTTCTAAAAAATAGCGGGCATGCAGTTCGGCCACGCCATCATTACGCAGGGTCTGCCAGTCTCCTCCGCCAGGCAATACCACGCCGTTCAACCGCTCACCACACACTTGGCCGCCGGTGATGGCAATGAAGCGACGCTTGCCTTGAGGGTTTTCACCCAGCTCAAGCGGGGCATCGACGTCAACCGTTAAGCGCGCGATAAAAGTAGGCGTCGGCATTCGTTGAGTCGCGTCTTGGGACATGTCCAACTCCCTTGGTCAATTGATTAAGTAGACGAAGCCAAGCGAGATGGCGGGGAAGAGCACCAGCAAAATAATGCGAATAAGGTCTGCCACTAAAAAAGGCAGGATGCCTTTAAAGGTCTCGATTAAGGGAATACGAGGGGCCATCGAGTGGATAATGAAAATGTTCAGCCCCACCGGCGGCGTGATCATGCCCACTTCAACGACCACCAGCGCTAAGATGCCGAACCATATCGCCACATCGGCGGCGGGCATGCCGAAGTCCATCCCCATGACGATGGGCAGAAAGATGGGCACGGTGAGCAGAATCATCGAAAGGCTGTCCATAAAGCAGCCAAGCACCAAATAGCAGAAAAGAATGCCCGCCAGAACTACCCAGGGACTAATCTCAAGCCCCACTATCCAACCGGCAGTCATTTGCGGAAGCTGGGTCAGGGCAAGGAAGCTATTGAAAACACTAGCACCGAGCACGATAAAGAAGATCATCGCCGAGGTCACCGCGGTTTCAAGAACGCAGTCCCGTAAGCCGTTCCAACGCAGTCCGCCTCGTGTTATCGCCAGGGCACCGGTGGAGACCGCCCCGACGGCGGCGGCTTCGGTAGGCGTAAAGATACCGGTATAGATGCCCCCAATCACCACGATAAAGATCGCCGCGCCAGGCCATACCTCCAACAGTGAGCGCCAACGCTCGCCGCGGGAGGCTTTCGCCTTACTCGGCGCACTGTCAGGAAAAAAGCGCACATAAAGCGAGATGGCCAACATATAGCTGAACACCGCTAACAAGCCCGGCACCAGGGCAGCGGCAAACATTTCGTTAATGTTCTGTTCGGCCAGGATGGCGTAGATAACCAACACCACAGAGGGGGGAATCAAAATACCCAGGGTGCCGCCTGCGGCCAAGGCGCCGGTCGCCAGGCTGCCGCGATACCCTTGACGCTCCATTTCGGGCAGCGCCACTTGGGTCATGGTGGCGGCGGTCGCCAGCGAAGAGCCACAAATGGCCCCAAACGCACCACAAGCGCCAATGGTGGACATCGCCAGTCCGCCGCGGCGGTGGCCCAGCCAGTCGTTGGCCGCCTGAAACATGGCCCGGGAGAGGCCAGCTCTCGCCGCAAACTGCCCCATAAGCAGGAAAAGTGGAATGATGGATAGCGTATGGCTGGAAAAGTGTTCGTAGGGAAGCGTCTTTAAGCCACTTAAAATGCCCGCTGGCCCAGTGACCAGTATCGTCCCAACGCCGCCAACCACCAGCATGGCCAAGCCGATTGGAATTCGCGTGGCCATCATGAATAGCAGAACCACAAAACCGCTAGCGCCCAAGGTGAGAGGTGTCATTACAGGTCTCCTTGCACAGAATTTTCTTGCGTGGGAGACGAATGGCTATGCGTTGAATTGGGATACTGCTGCTTATCGGTTAACGCATCCAAAGCACGATATAGGCAGACCAGCGTCAACAGTGCGAACCCCGCTACACCGCCGACATACCCCCACCAGAGCGGTATATCCAGCAGCATGCTGGTTTCCATATAGCGACGTTTATCCAGCAAGCCATGATAGAGGCGCCAGGTCATTAACCCTGCCACTACCAAAAAGAGCATTTCGGCAACAACGGCAAGCAGGCGCTGAACGACAGGCGGCGCGTTCATGACCAGTAGGTCTACCGTGACATGACCACTGCGAAAATGGCAGTAAGGCAAAAACAGAAAAACGGCGATGGCCGTCCCCATCTCCACCAGCTCGTAATCACCGGTGATGGGGCCCACCCATGCCAGCATCGTCATATCACTTAACACCGGCACACTGGCTACCCACCGGCCAAGAATGCTAACGACGGTGATAATAGCGAGTGCTACGATCAACAATCCGCCGCTTATCGCGGCAACCCTACAGGTTATCTCAAGACTACGGCGCATCAATGCAGTGCCGATGGTCGGTACTGTCGCTAAGCTGCTCATCGTTTCGTCTCTTGTTTTTGGAATTCGCTGTATGGCTGAAATCAACCCTGCGCTTTACACCGCGAGGCCGTTACAACCAAACTAATTACTTAATATAAGTAATTGTCTTTGAGAGAGCATGCAAGCGTCACCGACAAAAATACGCCTAAAGTTTTATCCTTTCTCTGTATCCGAGGTGTATATTTTCACTAACAGCGACAGCAATTGACGTCGCTCTATTTCGCTAAGTGATTGAGTTGCATTGATATCACTTTGTTCAGCCAGCCCCTTCAGCTGTTCGGTCAAGGCTTCGCCCTTTTTGCTAAGAAAAATCCCGTGGGAGCGCTTATCCCGCTTACAGCGCACCCGTAAAGCCAACCCTCTCTCCTCCAGATTGTTAATTAAGCTAACGATTCTGGGTGGATCAATGTCCAGCACCTTGGCTAAATTGGTTTGGGTGATGCCGGGATAGCCTTCAATCACCACGAGCGAAGAGAACTGGGCAGGGCGTATCTCATGCTCCTGCATGGCCTCATTAAAATGTTTAAAAACAGTCAACTGCGCCCTTCTCAAGGCGTAACCAAGGCGATTTTCAAGCACCAGACCGGCGACAGACGTCGGCTCTTTTTCATCGGGCTCAACTTGTTGAACGGACGTACTCTTTTTCGATTTGGCCATGCGTTAATTCCTGTCTCATTTAAATAATTACAACCAAGGTCTTAAATCAGCATCCTAGCTAATCATCTAGTTAACCACTATAACTATATTCGCCAAGATGACAGCACACAACAAATCCAAGATTTTTCGCTATGGAGCTATTCATGTCTCTCCCCCCTCCGCTGACTGACACCTTACAAGAGTTCCGACTACACGGAGGCGATGTCCCTACCTACCCCCGTAACATGACCCAGCGCCTTGCCCATTGGGCAAGTAAAACATCACAGCAACCCTTCTTAGCTGAGCGCCAAGAAGGCCCGCACAGGTGGCGAACGCTTACCTTCGGTGAAGCATTGCCACAAGTAAAACGCTTGGCACAAGCACTGATTGATCATGGCCTGTCGACGGAGCGGCCGTTGATGGTGCTGTCGGGAAATAGCATTGAGCACGCATTACTTGCCTGTGCCGCTATGCATGTGGGCATTCCTTACGTGCCGGTGTCACCCTCCTACGCGCTACTATCGGAAGATTTCGTTAAGCTGCGGCATGTGGTGGAACTGGTGACCCCGGGGATGCTATTTGTCGATGAGGAGGCGCGCTTTAGCCGGGCACTGGCGGCCGTTTGCGATAATGGCGTTACCTGTGTAGCCAAGATACCCGCACAGAGAGCCCTGACCTTTGACTCCCTCGTCTCGACACCGGCGACTCACGATGTAGAGAATGCCCACGCCCGCGTAACACCTGACACTATCGCCAAACTACTGTTTACCTCAGGGTCGACGGGCATGCCCAAGGCGGTGATTAACACCCACCGTATGCTGTGTAGCAATCAAACCATGCTAGCGAAACGGCAGAGCTTTCTAGAGCGGCACCCACCGGTATTAGTCGACTGGCTGCCCTGGCATCACACCTTTGGCGGCAATACGATTCTGGGGATGGCGATCCACAACGGGGGCGCTTTATATATTGATGATGGCAACCCCACTGCTCAAGGGGTTCAGCGAACTATAGAGAACCTGCGCGAGGTGTCGCCCACGTTTTACTGCAATGTCCCCAAGGGGTTCGAAGCGCTGGTCGAGCACCTGCGCAACGATGACTCCCTGCGCGAGGCCTTTTTCCACGACCTGCAAATGCTGCACTTCGGGGGCGCCGTGCTGCCCGCTCATGTGCGCGCTGCTCTGGAAGCATTAGGCAAACAGACACGCGGAGCTCCCGTTCCCATGTTGACGGGGCTCGGTTCCACCGAAGCATGCCTGGCCTTTTGCACCGAAGAGCCCAGCGACACACCAGGGTTGATCGGCCACCCTGTCCCGGGCATGACGGTGAAGCTGGTGGCGAAGGACGATAAGTGGGAGGCACGTCTTAAGGGGCTCAACATCACGCCGGGGTACTGGCGCGATAAACAGCGAACCAACGAGGCGTTTGACCACGAAGGGTACTACTGCACAGGGGATGCCATGCGACTCATTGACCCCGACCACCCCGAACGTGGGCTAATCTTTGACGGTCGGCTAAGCGAGAACTTCAAACTGGTGACCGGCACCTGGGTCAATGTGGGCACCCTGCGTCTACATCTCGTCGAACACTTCGCCCCACTCGCACAGGACATCGTGGTGGTCGGCGAAGGACGTGACTACCTGACCGGCATCGTCGTGCTGAACCTTCCTGCCTGCCAACAGCAGCTTGGCTCAGGGAAAACGCCGCTTGAGGTTCTGGCCGCAGACCCCAACCTGCAACAGTGGTTCGCAAAGCGCCTGGCGACCCACTGCCGTGGCCAGTCAAGCTCCATGCGGTTGGAGCGCCTATTGCTGCTCGACCAGCCGCTTTCCGTTGACCGTGGCGAATTGACCGACAAGGGATCGGTGAACCAACGGCTCGTTCGCGAGCGCTACACGGATCTCGTGGCATGTCTCTACGCTGAACCACCCCAGGATCCACGCATAATCCTACCCTCGACTAGCCCAGCGTCTTAACACTGGTACTTTTAGATAGCAATACGTGACCTAAAAAAGGCTGGCAAAGCGCCAGCCTAAAACGTGATCGAAACAGCGCTAAAGCACTTATCACAGTCACCTCACTGCAAAGCACAGGTCGTTAGAACTGGAAGGTGGCACTCGCTTGAAGGCGACTAGCGTCGTTAGAGACCCCATTGACCTGCTCGATATCAGCGTGCTGGTACTCAAGACCCAGCGCCGTACGCTCGGTCACATCCCAAATCACATTGGCAAACCCATAGTCGAGCGTTTCAAAATGATCGCCATAGCCTGCGGGCAAGTCTTGCTCAAGCCGCGAAACACCCACAGAACTGAACCAGCTATCCGTCCAGTGGTGATTCAATGAGAGGCCGAACGCCTGAGTTTCAATCGCTTCAAGCTCGTCACCCTCTACATAGACGTCAGGCGCATTACGGTGCCCTACATTGCCAGGGTTACCCATGTAGTTACCAACACCCTCGCCATAAGTGGCACTGCCTTTCAAGCTGGTTGAGGCATTAAAGGGCAAATTGAACTGCGCCTGTACCCCATAGCCCGTGACTTCGTCATCAGTGGTATTGGTGATGTTATTGGTCGAAAGTTGACGTGCTATCCCCGATAGCGCAAATAAACGCTTGTATTCATAGCGCAGCGTCAAATCTGGCAGTTGGCTCTCCCCATCGGCCACTGAAGCATCATTGCGGGCGATGACCGTCGTGGGGTTTTCCAATGCAGCCGAGAAACTCCCTTCTCCAACAGGCTGCGTATAGCGCAACTGGGCCTGCCGCTCGAAGGCATAGCCCTTAGGATCGCCGAGCGCCAGGGTGCGCGTCCCGCCCACAAAGCTCATGAAATTTGACCACGTTTGCCCGGCGAGAAAACCGTTCAGCTCGCCATACGCATGGCGCAACCCGAACTTGCCATCAGGCACAAAGTGCCCTTCGAAGTAAGTAGATAAACGCCCATAGTCAGTGGCGGTATGGGTGCGGAAATTCAGGCGGGACTCATAGGCCGTAAAGCTGGTTCGACCATCGGTTCTATTGCCTGGGTCCATCACGGCGTAAGGATCGGTCGATGTACCCAGGTCATAGTCGAAATCGTAAAACGCATCGAGCTTAACGTACCCCCCAAAAGCTATATCAGTTTTGGTGCCTGGAATATTAATCGTTGATCGATGATTCCATGGTGGGCCTACACGGCTTGGCTCACCAGTCACAACGGGTTCTCCGGCTTCTACAACATCAAACGCATGGGCCTGGGCAGCAAGCGCACAGGGAGCAAGAAGGGCGCATGTAACAAAGTGGTTAATTTTCATTGTTTGTCTCTGCTATTGGTCGTAATGGCTAGCTGTAATTGTTCTTAATGCGAATTTTGATCCGCATTACGTACCAAGCTGTAAAAAAAACCTCCATCTGTCAAACAGAATGGAGGCAGGACACCTTGGAGAACACATAAAGCATTGAATATAAATAATTTTACATAGTTAATACTTTGGTTTAATTATATATAATAACTAAATAGTCAGACATTTTTATCTTGATCAGCCAGCAACTCAGGGTAACGCAGCCCGATCAGCGCATGCTCGCGCATCAGCATTTCTGCACGCGCGCCTTCCCCTGACTTAAGTGACTGAAATATAAGCTCATGATGGAATTGAGCCAACTGCAACTTTTTAAACTCTCGCGCCAAGTCAGATTCGTCGATAATGATCGAGTCAGCAGCAGCAAAGGGCAAATGATTATTCCTTGCAATGGCATCCGCCACGACATCGCTGCCAATGGAGTGAATGATAGTGCCGTGGAAATGTGCATTCAGCTCACTCCACTGGTTAATATCTGATTCCAAAAGGTATCCTTTGGCGATAAGCACCTTTCCTTTTTGGATCCAAAATCTCAACTCCTTATCGACATTGTCCGAAACACCCTGCTCTGCCAGATGCCGAGCGGCCAGCCCTTCCAGCACCCCACGAACCTCCACCGCGCAGTGCACATCCGCCTGAGTAAACTCACGTACCATAAACCCACGCTTGCCCGCCTGCTGAAGCAACCCTTCCTGCTCCAGTGTACGAAAAGCCAGCCGTACCGGCGTTCTCGAAACCCCTAACTGCTCCGCAACCGCGACTTCACCAAGCCGTTCCCCAGGCGCATATGCCCCCTCGCTGATCAATTTACGCAGCCGACTGACGACACTTTTATCGTTGTTACTCATTTATTTTTTCCCTCATATCAACACGGTATTGCTCACCATTAGCGAACTATACGAAAGTATAGATTGACTACCCAAACCTTCCTCGCCTTTACTTTGGATCCAATAAAGATAATTACAACGCTAAACCAATAAGGAGTTTACCGTGACTCAACAAGCCCCCTTTCCCTTAAACACTTGGTACGTCGCCTGCACCCCAGAAGAACTGGCAGAGAAGCCACTTGGGCGAACTATTTGCAATAAACAACTAGTTTTCTTCCGTGGTGACGAAAACCGTGTGGCCGCCGTCGAGGATTTCTGCCCCCACCGTGGCGCGCCGCTCTCTTTGGGCTTCGTCCGTGATGGCAAGCTGGTTTGCGGCTACCACGGCCTTGAAATGAACTGCAGCGGCAAATGCGACAGCATGCCCGGCCAGCGGGTTCGCGGCTTTCCAAGCAATCGCGCCTATCCCGTTGAAGAGCGCCACGGCTTTATCTGGATCTGGCCCGGCGACCCCGAGAAAGCGGACGCTGACCTGATTCCCGAGCTGCACTGGGCCAATAACCCCGACTGGGCGTATGGCGGCGGCCTCTACCATATTCAGTGTGAATATCGTCTGATGATCGACAACCTCATGGATCTTACCCATGAGACCTATGTACACGCCTCCAGCATTGGTCAACCCGAGATAGAGGAAGCCGCACCGGAAACAACGGTGAACGGCGATGAAGTGGTCACCAGCCGCGAGATGGAGAATATCCCCGCACCGCCTTTCTGGCAGGCCGCTCTGAGGGGCAACGGGCTCGCTGATGACGTGCCCGTCGACCGCTGGCAAATTTGCCGCTTTACGCCTCCAAGCCATGTACTCATCGAAGTCGGCGTGGCCCACGCCGGAAATGGTGGGGCAAATGCACCGGCCAATGTAAAAGCCTCAAGTATCGTGGTCGACTTTATCACCCCGGAGACGGATACCTCCATCTGGTACTTCTGGGGCATGGCCCGCAACTTCAAGCCGGAAGACCAGGCGCTCACCGACAGGATCCGCGAGGGCCAGGGCAAGATCTTCGAAGAAGATCTTGAGATGCTCGAGGCACAGCAGCGCAACCTGCTCAAATACCCTGACCGCCAACTGTTGAAACTCAATATCGACGGCGGTGGTGTACAGGCGCGCCGCATCATTGACCGCATTCTGACGGAAGAACGAGCGGAGGAGCAGGCAACGCAAGCGCAGGAGACGACAGCATGAGCCACCCCTCCTTGTCGCTTATCGTAGAAGTCAAAGCGCGCCGTGAGGAGGCAATTGGCATCGCCACCTTTGAGCTTGCCGACCCTCATGGTCGGCCGCTTCCGCCCTTCAGCGCGGGCGCCCATATCGACGTGCAAGTGAAAGAGGGCGTGATACGACAGTACTCACTGTGCAATCACTCTGAGGAACGGGATCGCTACCTGATCGGCGTATTGCGGGACGAAGCCTCCCGAGGAGGCTCCGTCACCATGCACAATGAGGTTAAAGAGGGTGATCTCCTGCTGATCAGCGCCCCTAAAAACCACTTCCCGCTCAAGCCGGCTAAACGAACGTATCTGCTGGCGGGCGGGATTGGCATCACCCCGTTGCTGTGCATGGCAGAGCGGTTGGCGCGCACCGAGGCAGACTTCGAGCTGCACTACTGTGCGCGCTCCGCCGAGCGCATGGCCTTTCGCGAGCGTATCAAGGCATCAAGCTTTGCCGATAGAGCGCACTTTTACCTGGACGACGAAGCGTCCCCGCCCCTCGGCCTGGAGGAACTGCTCAGTGAGCCAGAGGCTGATGCCCAGGTTTACGTCTGCGGCCCTGCCGGCTTTATCGACGCCGTCCTATCAACGGGTAAACGGTGCGGCTGGCCAGATGACCACCTGCACACCGAGTACTTTGCAGGCGCTGAGACAGCCTCGGAAGACGACGGTAGCTTCGAGGTGCGTATCGCCAGCAGTGGTGCCTCCTTCACCGTGCCCGCCGATAAGACCGTCCATCAGGTGCTGGCTGAAAATGGCATCGACATCATGGTGTCCTGCGAGCAAGGGGTCTGCGGCACCTGCCTGACCCGTGTGCTTGAAGGCGAGCCCGACCACCGGGATTTATACCTGGAGGATCATGAGCACGCGGCCAATGATCAATTTACCCCATGCTGCTCAAGGGCCAAAAGCAAGACCCTCGTGCTTGACCTCTAACCCCGCATAAAACTTCAACCTATAAGAACAACAGACGAGAAGAGAGACCCAATGAGATCATCTACAACAACACTAAAATGCGCCCTGGCGGCCACCCTATTGACTTCTTTCGCCGTGGAAGCCAACACAACGATACGCATCGCCCATGTATGGCCTGGCGGGTCGATGATTGATAAGGAGATTTTTCAGGCCTGGGCCGATAGTGTCGAAGAAGCATCGAACGGCGAGCTGACCGTCGAGGTGTTTCCCAGCCAAACATTGGCTAAATCGGACCAAACCTACCATAGCGCCGTTACCGGTATTGCCGATGTGGGAGCGACCGCTCAAGGGTATACCTCGGGACGCTTCCCCCTGACGCAAATCGTCGAGCTGCCGGGCGTTTCGGAAAGCAGCCGCCAGGGCTCCTGTATTCTGCAATCGCTTTACGATGACGATCAGCTCGGTGATGAGTACGACGATAGCCACCCCTTGTTTATGTTCACCACAGGGCCTGGCTATTTACATACCAAAGAAGCGCTGATTGAAAGCCCCGATGATCTGGCCGGTCTGCGCTTGCGCCGCCCCACGTCGGTGGTTGGCGATATGTTTGAGCGCCTGGATGCGCAGGCGGTCGGCATGCCAGCACCGGATGTTTTCACCTCGATGCAACGTGGCGTGGTGGATGGCTTGAGCTTTAACTGGGAAGGCATGAAAACGTTTCGCCTAAACGAGCTTGCCGAGTACCACACCGAAGTGCCCCTGTATGATTTGTCCCTGATCGCGACCATGAACCCCGAAACCTATAACGGCCTGCCGGATCACCTAAAAGAGGTCATTGATGATCACAGCGGCCTTGAATGGTCAATCAAGGCATCCGCAATTTACGATGAGCTGAGCCGCCAAGGGCGCCAGGAAGCAGAAGACGCCGGGCATGAGTTCGTCGCGATCGACGATAGCTTAAATGACGATGAGTGGGGCCCGGTGCTTCAAGAAACCATTGATCGTTACCTCGATGAGGTAGGGGGAAATGCCAATGATATTTATCAGCGTGCGATGCAGCTAAAGCAAGACTGCGAGGTATAAAAGCGGCGTTTGTTGTTACCTGAGCCAAAAAAACGCTGCTTCTATAAGCAGCGTTTTGGTTTCTCATCCTTAACGCGATATCGCGCTAAAAATCGAAAAACACCGTCTCGCCTTCGCCCTGCAGGTGAATATCCAAACGATAGCGCACCTTGCCATCCGCCTCTTCGCGCTTGGCGATGAGGGTCTGGCGGCGCGCCGGTGACTCGATGCGCGAAAGCACCGGGCACTGCGCATTGGCGTCGGCCTCGTCATCAAAGTAAAGCCGCGTTTGCAGGTGGATGTTAACCCCCCGGGCGAACAGGGTAAGGTTGATATGCGGTGCCATTAATTGGCCGCTTGCATGCTTCACCGCACCGGGCTTGATGGTGGCCAACGTCCACTCGCTGCCGTGATCAAACGTCGTGGCAGTGCGGCCAAAACTGTTGAACGGCTTTTTCAGGTCGTAATCCGCATGGTAGTGGCCGTCAGCATCGGCTTGCCAGGCCTCGATAAACGCATCACGCACCAGATCACCGTTGCCATCTATGACGGTGCCCACCACCTCGATATGTTCGCCCTCTGCCTCGGGCTTGGCCATCTCGTTCCAAATCTCTTCATCGCGCACCGGGTTGCCTGCCGCGGCCAGGGCCAAGCCGATATGCACATAGGGTCCCGCGGTTTGCGAGGCGGTCTCACGCAGCATCAACTCGCTGGTCGGCTGGCTGTTGGGTTGTTTCATGATCTCTCCCCGCCCTTATTGATTTTCAAAGTAGGTTTGCAGCTCGCCGCGTACCACGATATCAAAGCGATAGGCGAGGCAGTCCATCGGCTTGCTGTGCGCCATATCCAGCCGCCCGATCATGGTGTCCACCGCCTCGGGGTCGTTGAGCGTATGCACGATGGGGCAAAGCGGAATCAGCGGGTCGCCTTCGAAATACATCTGGGTGATCAGCCGCGTGGAGATTGCAGGCCCGGTCACCGAGACGTGAATATGCGCCGGTCGCCAGCTGTTCATATCATTGGGCCACGGGTAGGGGCCGGGTTTGATGGTGCGAAAACGGTACATCCCCTGCTCATCGGTCAAACAGCGGCCCACACCGCCGAAGTTGGGATCCAGCGGTGCCAGGTACTTATCGTTCTTATGCCGGTAACGGCCACCCGCGTTGGCCTGCCACATTTCCACGAGGGTGTGCGGTACCGGCTTGCCGAACTGGTCCACCACCCGGCCAAACATGATAATCCGCTCGCCCTGGGGCAGCCCCTGGCTATCCGCTTGGCGAAAGTTCAGCAGCAGGTCGTTGTCATGCGGCCCCATGCGCAAGTGGCTAAAATCCGGACCGGTCAGCTCGGATGCGGTAGGCTGCTGCATACTCACCAGCGCCTGCTGGGGCGAGCGCGCTACCGAGGTTTTATAGCCGGGCGCGTAGGCAGGCGGATGCCAGTTGCGGTCGCGTGCTACAAAGCGTTTGTTATCGTAGGTCATCACCCTTACCTCTCATCCATTTTTTGAACCGCTACTCGCCCCAGCCCAGCTCTTTGGCAAGCGCAAAGGCGTGGTTGGCCGCCGGAACGCCACCGTAAATCGCCACATGCATCAGCACCTGACGCAGCTCTGCTTCCGTCAGGCCGATACGCTTGGCGGTTTTCAAGTGCAGCGTTAGCTCCTCGCGCCCTAGGGCGGCGAGAATGCCGGTGGTGATCATGCTGCGTTCGCGGCGGGTTAAATCGTTATTACTCCACAGCTCACCCCAGGCAAGACGGGTAATCATCTGCTGGAAGGGCGCATCCAGGCTGTTGGCGTTGGCGGTGGAGCGCGCCACGTGCTCCTCACCCAGTACTTGCTTGCGGGTTTCCAGGCCGGTCGCATAGGCCACGCCGTGGTTAGCCACGTCACCCAAATCAGCCGCCCATACGGCAAGTAGTTTTTCGGACAATAGCGCCGGGGCTTCCACCGAAGGCACGTGGCCTACGCCGTCAAAAATCTCCAGCGCCGCGCCGTCCAGTTCCGCCGCCAGGGCTTCCAGTGTCGCGGGTGGCGTGGCCATATCCTCGCTGCCGCCAAACAGCTGTACCCTGACCTTATGAGGGACGCTCTTACCTGAAAGCTTTCCAGTGAACGTATCGCGACCGAGCATTTCACATAGCTGGGCATAGGATTCATCGTCGCCACGGCCCATCTGCACGCACCAGCCCGCTTTTAGCGCCGGACTTGCTGCAAACGCCTTGGGTGCAAACCAGCGCGGCACGATCTCTTCAGACATCGCCGCCAGACCTTCCTGGCGAACCCGGCCTGCACGGGTATTCCATAAATCCGGATTACCAATCACCGCGCCGGTGTTGGTCAGCGTAGCGGAGAGCAGCCGCTCGCTATGCTCGGCAATCAGTTGCTGGCCCACCACACCACCAATCGAGGTGCCCACAAAGTGAAAGCGCGGAGCGCCCGCCAGTTCAGCCAGCGCCAAGGGCTCAGCGGCCAGGTCAGCGGGCGTGATCCGTTCACCACTCACCGCGTGGCTGGCACCGTGGCCGGGCAAATCCCAAGTCAGCACCCGGTAGCGGGACAGCAGTGCAGGAAGCATGTCATCCCACACCGCTTGGCTCATGCCCAGTGGATGGGCCAACACCACCAATGGATTGGCCTCTGAGCCGAGCAGGCGGTACGCCACGCTGCGGCCGTTGATTGTGTGAAATGCCATACGAACTCTCCCTTCCTAAGGCGTCGCATCATGGCGCGGCGCCTAATTGGAAAATAGCGGTAAGACGGATGATCGGTGCTTAGCACCTGGAAGAGGGAAAAGACCCTACTGTTCCTATTCCTTCTTACTTCTTACCTCTTAAGCCCTTTCTATCAGCGTAGCGATGCCCTGGCCCACGCCCACACACATGGTGCACAGCGCGTAACGTTTGCCACTGGCTTGCAGCTCATGGGCGGCGGTCAGCAGCAGTCGCGCGCCGGACATGCCCAGCGGGTGGCCCAGCGCAATGGCACCACCGTTGGGATTGACGCGCGGGTCGTCGTCTTTAAGGCCCAAGTCGCGCATGCAGGCCAATGCCTGGGCGGCAAAGGCTTCGTTGAGTTCGATAATATCAATCTCATCAAGGCTTACGCCTGTGCGCTCCAGCAGCCGGTTGACCGCAGGCACCGGGCCATAGCCCATGATGCGCGGCTCAACGCCCGCCGTTGCCATGCCGATGATTTTCGCCATGGGCGTGAGGCCGTACTGTTTAACCGCCGCTTCGCTTGCCACCAGCATTGCCGCCGCGCCGTCATTGACGCCCGAGGCGTTGCCCGCCGTGACGCTGCCGCCCTCTCGGAAAGGCGTGGGCAGGCTAGCCAGTTTTTCCAGCGTGGTTTCCCGCAGGTGCTCGTCCTGATCAAAGATCAGCGGCGCCTGCTTACGGCGGGAGATCTCAATCGCCGTAATCTCTTGGGCAAAGCGTCCGGCCTGTTGCGCGGCGGCGGCTTTCTGCTGGGAGCGCAGTGCAAAGGCGTCCTGGTCTTCCCGGGAGATAGTGAACTGCTCGGCGACGTTTTCCGCCGTCTCGGGCATCGAATCCACGCCATACGCTTTCTTCATCAGCGGGTTGATAAAGCGCCAGCCGATGGTGGTATCTTCAATCTTTTGGCCGCGGGCGAAGGCGCTGTCGGCCTTACCCATGACATACGGCGCGCGGGACATGGACTCCACGCCGCCGGCGAGTGCCAGGGCCATTTCGCCTGCCTTGATGGCGCGGAACGCGGTGCCCACGGCGTCCATACCCGAGCCGCACAGACGGTTCATGGTCGTGCCGGGCACTGAGGTAGGAGTGCCTGCCAGCAGCGACGACATCCGTGCTACGTTGCGGTTATCTTCACCGGCCTGGTTGGCGCAGCCCATAAAGACTTCGTCAATGGCAGCAGGGTCGAGATCCGGCGCTTCTGCCAGTACGGCTTTAAAAATCGTCGCGGCGAAATCATCCGGGCGCACGCTGGCCAGCGTACCGCCAAAGCGGCCTATGGCGGTGCGGCGTGGATGGCAAAGGTAGACGTTGCTCATCAAAAACTCCTTATTCGCCCGCGTGGGCGCGCTCGGTGCGGGCTTTCAGCTCGCGCAGAATTTCAAGCTCTTCTGTGCTGGGCTCGGACGTGCTCTCCAGCTGCTCGGCAAAGCGAATATCCCAGCCCGTCGCCTCGATCACGTCATCACGGCTAACGCCGGGGTGCAGCGACACCACCACCAGTTCTTTGGTCTCCGGGTCAGGCTTCATGACGCACAGATCGGTGATCACTCGGGTAGGACCTTTGCCGATATTAGGCACGTTATCGCGCCCTTTACCGTCGCGGCCAAAGCCTAGCGTGGTGACGAAATCGACATCCTGCACAAAGGCGCGCTTGGAGTGCTTGAGGGTGATAAACACTTCGCCCGCGTTGGTAGCAATTTCCGGCGCCCCACCGCCGCCCGGCAGGCGCACCTTGGGGGCTTTGTAATCGCCGATCAGCGTGGTATTCAGGTTAGCAAAGCGGTCGATTTGCGCGGTGCCCAAGAAGCCCACGTCCACCTTGCCGCCCTGCAACCAGTAGCGGAACATTTCCGGCACCGCCACGGTGGTCAGCGCCGATTCACACAGCTCGCCGTCTCCAATCGAGAGTGGCAGCACCTCGGGCTTGGTTTGCAGCGTGCCGGACTCATAAATCAGCACCACATCAGGAGCATGGGTAAGACGCGCCAGGTTGGCGGCTTCTGACGGCAGGCCAATGCCCACAAAACAAGTCATGCCGTTTTCCAGTGCGCGTGCCGCGGTTACCGACATCATTTCAGAAGAGGTGTATTCCGGGCTCATTAGGCTTTCTCCCCCGCATGATTGTGAACAACATTAAAGACGTTCTCATCGAGCCACTGGGTAAAGGTGTCACGGTCGCGGGCAATGGCATCCCACTCTTTGTAGAAGCGGTTGCTGCGGCCGTAATAGCCGTGGGTATAAGAAGGCAGCGCGCCTTTCTCGGCGACGGCAATGGCACTGACTGCCCAGCCTGGAATGACGCAGGCATTGGGGTGGGTGTTCAGGTCGTCGACGATCTCTTCCACCGTGACGATGCTGTGCTTGGCCGCCAATATGGCTTCTTTTTGAACCCCGACAATGCCTTCTACCAGCACGTTGCCCTGGCGGTCTGCCCGCTGGGCGTGAACAATCGAGACATCCGGACGCACCGACGGCACCGCGGCCAGGCGCTCACCGGTGAAGGGGCATTCGATGAATTTGATCTGGTCATTGACACTGGGCAGCTCGCTGCCGATATAGCCGCGAAAAACCGCCAAAGGAAGACCTGCGGCGCCCGCTTCAAAAGCGCAGGCCATGGCCGCGTGGCTATGCTCCAGAATCTCGATTTTGCGCGGCCAGCCTTTCTCCACCGCATCGCGTAGGCGGTGGAGGGAACCAACCCCCGGGTTACCGCCCCAGGAGAAAATCACTTTTTTCGCGCAGCCCGCACCAATCAGCTGATCGTAGATGATATCGGGGGTCATGCGAATCAGCGTCAGATCGCGCTTTTTCTGACGTATCACTTCGTGGCCCGCCGCGAAAGGAATCAGGTGGGTAAAGCCTTCCATGGCCACGGTAGCGCCGTCTTCAACGTAGCGGGCTACCGCGTCATGCAAGCTTAAAAACTCGGCCATGATGAATGCCTCTTAGCTGGACGTGACAAACTTGTTGGTTCTTGTTCGTTAAACGAACATAGATTCTCTATACGAACAAGTTACTGCCGAACGCTAATCGGGTCAAATCCGCTGGCGTTGACGAGGGCAACACCTCACCACACCGGGTTGTTAGGCGGGCATTTAAATATTTTATTTTCAAATAGTTATTCGTTATTCAGCCACTTTTTTGCACGCTCGACCTGACGCGTGCTGCTACCAAGGTATAAAGCAGGGTTGCAGGCCTTGATGAGCGCATCGGTGTCAACGGCGCTTTTTACATCAGGGCGCTCGGCGAGGACGTCTAAGTAGGGGCGGCCGGACAGACGGGCGGTTTCAGCCGCCTCAGCGCTGGTCGCTTTTGCCGCGTCTGGCCCAAGCCGAGGGGAGAGCAGGCGTGCGACGGGTTCGGCCATAATGCCACCCCCAGTGGCGGCTAAGTTGCGCTGCATGTTTTCGGGGTAGACTTCCAGGCCTTCGAGCAGCACCGCCATCTGCTCAAGTGCGCCTTCCACCAGCAAGGCGCTGTCGACCAAAGGCGCCCATTCCGCATGCCACTCCCCCAGCCCGCGCTCAAGCGGCTGGGCAGCAGCGTTCAGCAGCACACTGGTATGGCCATGCACCTGCCTAGCCGCGCCACGAATCAGCGCGCTGCGCACCGGGTTGCGCTTATGCGGCATGGAGGACGAGTCGCCCATGCCCGGTGCCGAGGGCTCTGCCACCTCGCCGACTTCGGTTTGCGTCAAGAGAGCCACATCAAGGGCGATTTTTTCAGCGGCTCCGGCCACCGCATCTAACGCCGTACTCAGCGAATGCACGGGGTAGCGGTCGGTATGCCAGGGCAACACGGGGGCATCTAAGCCCAACCGCTCGGCCAGGGCGTCCATCCATTCAAGTCCCTGCACGTCCCAGCCAGAATGCACACCCACTGCGCCACCAAACTGCACGGGGAGTTCAACAGTGCTTAAACGGCGACGGGCTTGCTCCAAGCCGATTGCCCAGTGGGCTACCTTGACGCCAAAGGTGATTGGCAGCGCCTGCTGCATTAAGGTGCGCCCCACCATGGGCGTGTCGGCATGAGCGCTCATCAACGCCGTCGCTGCCGAGCGGCAGCGCTGTAGCAAATCATCCAGCGCCGCTAGGCGTGGCTTAAGCAGCAGCATTAATGCGGAGTCGACCACGTCCTGGCTGGTTGCGCCTTGATGCCAATAGCGCTTAATTTCATCGGCAAGCAGCGCCCGTCCGTGTTTCACAAAGGGAATCGCCACGTTGCCGCCGCTTGCGATGCCCGCCGCGATCTCTTCGCTATCGAAGGCAGTGTGTTCCAACTGGGTGCGCATCTGCTGGCTAACGCCCTGGGGCACAGCACCGCTGGCTTCCTGTATCTCGGCCAGCGAAAGCTCAAATGCCAACATGGCACGCACCATAGCGTTGTCATCACAGGCTTCTAGCGCGTGCAGACTCATAAACGGATGCTTTAAAAATCCAGCAGGCATGGGCAGCAGCCTCCTTTTAACGGTACACAGGAAAAAGTTGCACATATGTTCGTCATTCGAACTATACGCTAAATAGGCAGGCGCTCACTTGCAAACGTTAACCTACGGTGGCTCGTGCTCACGAGTGAGGCAGTGTCTCGTCAGCGCGCACGTAGCGCAGCACCATATCAGTCACGTGTTCTTCTAACTTTTGTTGATTTTCCGGCGCGGCCTGCTGCCAATCAAAAATACGCGAAAAGGTATGCTGGTTTGAGACATTAAAAAATGACAGCGCACTAATCAGCCAATGCAGCTCCCGCGGGTCTAGCCCTTCGCGAAAACACCCTTCCTCGACGCCACGGAGGTACACGCTAGTGAGCACATCAATTACCCCTGCATTGAGCGATTGAATCAACTCTGACTGCGCCAAAAAGCGGCCATGATGAATATTTTCGATCATTACCAGACGAATGAAATCGGGGTTTTTGGCGTGGTGGCAAAAGGTAAACCGAACTAGTCGACTTAGCGCCTCAAGCGGGGCTAAGTGGTCAAGATCTAGCTCCGCCTCCTGCAGACGCACTTTCTGGTAGGCAGCTTCAAGCGTATGAAGGTAGAGCGTTTCCTTATCATTAAAATAGTAATAAATCATGCGCTTGGAAGCGCGGGTTTTCTCGGCGATTTCATCGATCCGCGCCCCTGAGAGGCCCTTTTCTGAGAATTCGCGGGTGGCCACCGCCAGGATATCGGCGCGCACGGATTCGGGGTTATTTTTACGCCGTTGCTGCGCGGAAGGGGGGCTGGCCTTGGTCGAAGTGGCTGTCATAGAGCGTGCCTTTTGTTGTCATGGTCATCTTTTGTCTAGTATGTCACAGCTTGACTGAACGTACCATTTCGTACATTGTTAATTGGGACAACATGGAAAGGCCAAGCACGCCACTGTTTTAAGGCTTTTTCACCCCATACAACGGCCCGACAAGAGGACAATAACAATGTCTCTGCATCCGCTATTTGCACTAAAACAAACATCTATGAAACACACACTAACGGCTGCCGTGGCTGCCGCCACGCTGATTGCCGCGGCGAATGCCTCTGCCCAGACGCTACGCTTTGCCCACGTTGATCCCGATGACTGGACCACCTCGAAAAAAGGTGCGGCCGCCCAGGTATTCAAAAACTTGGTAGAAGCCGAAACGGATCTAGAGATAGAGCTATACCCGGCTGGCTCATTAGGCGATGAAACCGAGCTTATCGAAGGCGCGCAGGATGGCACTATCAGTATCGCAATGGTTTCCGGTGCCTATGCCAATTTCTGCCCTGCGGTCGCCGTCACCGATATTCCTTACACCTTCCCGTCAGCGCCGGTGGCGTGGGAAGTGATGGACGGCGAGTTCGGCACTTCCCTGGCCGAGCATTGCTTAGAAGAAACTGGCTTGCGCACGCTAGCCTACGGCGAAACCGGCTTTCGCCACTTCACCAACTCCGTTCGCCCGATCAATTCACCGGAGGATATGGAAGGCCTGAAGTTTCGCGTGCAAACCATTCCTCTTTACGAAGAAATGATAAAGGGCCTTGGGGCTGAGCCGCAGGGCATCTCCTGGGGTGAGGTACCAACGGCGCTCTCTACTGGCGTAGTGGATGGCCAAGAAAACCCCATTTCGGTCATTTACGGCAACAATTTTTATGAGTTTCAAGATTACCTCACGCTAGACCGCCACGTTTATGGCGTCGATCATATTCTGATCAGTGATGAACTCTTCCAGTCGCTCTCCGAAGAAGAACAAGCCGCGGTGAAGCGCGCCGCTGTCGTTGCGGGCACCACCGGCCGTGCAGTCCAGCAGTTCAACTCGGCCGAGGGCATCGCCAAGCTGGAAGAAGAGGGCATGGAAGTGACCCAGCCCAACGCCGAGCAAATGGAAGCCTTCCGCGAAGCCGCCCAGCCTCCGGTGCAGGGCTACCTGCGCGATGAGCTTGGTGATGATGCCGAGTGGATTGAGCGTCTATCTTCCTCTGTGGAAGAGGCCTCCGAGCGTTTCTAACCCTCGCCTGATTCAAGTGCTTTGCGAGTGGGCCTTATACGCCCACTCGCATCTATGCTTGCCTGACAAACGATAGAAGGTGCTTTTATGTCTCATCTTCTCGCCCGAATACATCGTGGCCTGATCTTGTTCAATGGCAGCTTGGCAGGACTTGCCATGGTGCTGATTTTCCTGTTGGTCGCGGGCAATGCCTTTGCACGCTATACCTATGGCGGCTCCATTACCTGGGGCGAAGACACCGCCATCTACCTGATGATTTACGGTCTGATGTTTGGCATGTCTTGGGCGTACCTACAGGACAAACACATCGGGTTTGACCTTATTCGCCGCCTGCTACCGCCGAGCTGGGTACGCTGGCAGGCTGTTGCTGTCGATCTGGCGGTGCTGGTGATCGGCATAGGCCTGATGGTGTCGGCGGTTGAATTTATCGCCTCCCGTGGTGGGCGCACCTCCTCAAGCACGGGCATGCCGATGTGGCTATTTCAGGCGTCAATGCTGATTGGCGGCGGGCTGCTTAGCCTTTCTGCGCTGGTCATGGCTGGTCGTCGCCTGACCGACCACGACGGTCAGGAGGCATCATCATGATTTTTGTACTGCTTTTAGCCCTCATATTACTGGGCGTGCCGTTTGCGTTCGCTATTATCGGCACGCTTACCGTGCTGATGAGTACCGGCGATTTGCCCTACCACATTCGAATCGTCTCGCAGCAGTTTTTCGGTGGGATGGAATCCTTCCCGCTACTGGCGATACCGCTGTTCATTTTGGCCGGCGAGCTGATGAACGAAGCGGGTATTACGCACCGTATTATTAACCTGGCCACGGCGATCGTCGGCCGCCTGAAAGCCGGGCTGGCACACGTGAATATCTGGGCGTCGGTGATTTTTGCCGGGCTTTCAGGTTCAGCGATTGCCGACACCTCCGCGCTAGGGCGGGTGTTCGTCCCGGCGATGGAAAAAGAAGGCTATCCGCGCGATTTTTCTGCCGCCCTCACCGCTGCCTCATCGGTGATTGGCCCAATTATTCCACCCAGTATCCCGGTGATTATCTACGCGCTCACGGTCTCTGGTGTGTCGGTACCGGGGCTGTTTTTAGCCGGTATCGTGCCGGGGCTCCTGCTGGCGCTAGGGCTTTCCATTTACGTTTACTTTTTTGCCGGCGATCTGGGGGCGACGCAATTTAAGCAGCAATCACGTCGCCGCGCATTGCTCCACGGCCTTTTGCCAGCGCTGATGCCGGTATTTGTGGTCGGGGCGATTCTCATCGGTATCGTCACGCCCACCGAAGCAGCCGCCTTTGCCGTGGTCTACGCGCTGCTTCTCGGTGTGGTGCTCTACCGCAATATCAAACTGGTTAACCTGCCGGGCATTTTCGCCCGCGCCATGCGCGATAGCGCGGTCATTATGGTCATCATGGGTGCGGTCGCCGCAGCCAACTGGGTTCTAACCTTCGAGCGCGTGCCCAACATGCTCACTGAGTGGGCAATGATGAGCATCGACACCCAGTGGGCCTTCCTGATTGCTGTCATTTTGCTGTTGCTGGTGGTTGGGCTGTTCTTGGAAGGCATCGCGGCTATTTTGGTACTGGTGCCGATTCTGCACCCCATCGCCATGGCACTGGGCATCGACCCTCTTCACTTCGGCATCGTGGTGATCTTCAACCTGATGATGGGGCTAATCACACCGCCGATGGGGCTCTGCCTGTTTGTCGCCGACTCGGTCTCCGGCGTGGGGATGGGGCCCATTATCCGCCGCATTCTGCCGATGCTGGGTGTGCAGTTTTTAATCCTGCTGCTGATTACCTTCGTGCCTGAGCTGGTGACCTTCCTACCGCGCCTGGCGGGTTACTGATGTCAACCAATGATAGGAGCGTGATGCCATGTACTCGTCCATTGCCACGGTTTGCCTAAGCGGCTCACTGGAAGAGAAGGTAGAGGCCATCGCTCAGGCTGGCTTTGAAGGGCTTGAGCTGTTTGAAAATGACCTAACGGCGTTCCCCGGCACGCCGCGCGAGGCTGGCGCGTTGATTCGCGCCCGTGGTCTCAAGCTGGTCACCCTGCAGCCGTTTCGCGACTTTGAAGGCCTGCAGGGACGCGCACGCCAGACAGCGTTCGACCGCGCCGAACACAAGTTTGACCTGATGGAAGAGCTCGGCACGGATCTATTGATGGCGTGTAGTACCGTTCATCCTGATTCGCTGCCAGGCTTAAGCCGCGCCGCCGATGATTTCTATGAGTTAGGCGAGCGTGCCGCCCGGCGTAACCTGCGTGTGGCCTATGAGGCGCTGGCCTGGGGCCGCCATATTCACGACTACCGGGACAGCTGGGAAGTGGTGCGCCGCGCCGCCCACCCCAATGTCGGTCTTGTGCTGGATACCTTCCATATCTTCTCGCGCCAGACGGAACTGGGCACCGTTGGCCGCATTCCCGGGGATCGCATATTTCTGGTTCAGACCGCCGATGCGCCGCGTCTTTCCATGGATCACCTGTCGTGGAGCCGCCACTACCGCTGCTTCCCCGGCCAGGGTGAGCTGCAGATGGATAAGTTCATGGCCATGCTGGACGAGACACGTTACGACGGCCCGCTGTCCCACGAAATCTTCAACGATGTGTTCCGCATGGGGCACAGCGACCAAACCGCACGTGACGGTTTGCGTTCCTACCATTTGCTGCGCAGCATGCAGGTCGACAGCGGCATCCCTGTGCCGCAGCCAATTGAGTCGGTCGCCTTTCTCGAAATCGCCGTTGAGCCTGACGATCTAGCCCCGCTACGCGAGTTGCTCAGCGCCCTGGGCATGGCTTGCGTGGGGCGCCACCACACGCTGAATGCCGAACGCTGGGCCGCGGGCGACGTTAATCTGGTGCTTAACACCGAGGCGAGCTTCACCGGCCGTGTGCCGGGTCGCGACGCCACCGCTGTCACCGCAATCGGCCTGCGTGTGGGCAACGCTTATGAAGCGTTTAAGCGTGCAGACAAGCTGGGCTACGATATTGTCGAGCCAGAAGACGTCGGTGCCAGCCACCGCATGAGCGCCCTGCGCAATGTGGATGGCAGCCTCTCCTACATCATTGACGACTCACAACTTAGCCGCACATGGGATCGTGAATTCCCTGTCGATGTGCAGCCCGTCCCCCAAGGGGCACTGGTGGATATCGACCATATCAGCGTGGCCCTCTCCTACCACGACTATCTCTCGCTGATGCTGCAGTACCGCGCTATTTTCCAGCTGGAGCCGACGCCCTCCTTCGATGTAACCGACCCACGCGGGCTGATCCAAAGCCAGGTACTGCAAAACTATAACGGCCGCTTTCGGCTGGCGCTTAACGCCAGTGCCTCGCCGGATACCGCCAGCAACCGTTTTGTGCGCCAGTACGGCGGCTCGGGCATTCACCACGTCGCCCTGCGAACAGCCTCGATGCGCGACACCAGCGCAGCACTAAAGCAGGCGGGCACGCCGGTGCTGCCGATTCCCGGCAACTACTACCGCGACCTGGCCGCACGCTTCGACCTCCCAGCGCAAACTCAAGCATGGATGCAGGAGCACCACATCCTTTTTGATCAGGATAGCGGCGGCGACTTCCACCAGCTGTATACGCAACCCGGCCGCCAAACGTTCTTCTTCGAGCTAGTGCAGCGTGAAGGTTACCAAGGGCTGGGCGCGCCTAATGCCTTTGTGCGCGTCACCGCGCAGCAGCGCCTGGAAGCGGCCATTGACGAAAACGCTCAGAACATTGACCAAGACACGGGAGGTAGCCACGCATGATCAAACTTGGGCTGGTAGGCGAAGGCATTGCCAAATCGCAATCTCCCGATTTGCACGAACGGCTGGGCGCTTCGTTGGGTGTGCCGGTGCGCTACGATTTAGTGGATAGCCGGGGCGTTGAGGATTTCGATTTTCGAAGCGCGATACAAACGCTGCGTGCCGAGGGCTACCGTGGCACCAATGTTACCTTCCCCTTTAAAGAGAAAGCCGCACAGCTGGCCGATATCCGCGGTGAAGGAGTGCGCCGGGTAGGCACCGCCAACACGCTGCTGTTCGATGAACACGGCCTGCGTGCTGAAAATACCGATTACACCGGCTTTATCAGTGCCTACCGCTACTCCTTTGGCAACCAACCCGCAGGCGATGTGCTATTGATTGGTGCCGGAGGCGTGGGCCGCGCGGTGGCATGCGCCCTGGGCGAACTCGCTGTCAGCTGTATCCACATTCTTGAGCGCGACAGCAAACGAGCACAAAGCCTTAGTCGTGACCTTAACAGCATGGGCATTACCGCCGATTGCGTTACCCCAGAGCAGGCGCAGCAAGAGCTGCCCAATTGGCAGGGCGTGGTCAACTGCTCGCCTATCGGCCATATCAATCACCCCGGCTGCCCCATCGACACCGCCGGCTTGGGTGCTCAGCACTGGGTGTTTGATGCGGTGTACATTCCGGCTCATACCGAACTGTTAAATGCCGCTTACCAAGCCGGTGCTAAAACGCTGTCGGGGGTTGATCTGTTCGTGTTTCAAGGTGTGGATGCGTTTCGCTTTTTTACCGCTGAGTCTATCGATGCTGAGCAGATTGACCCGCATGTCATACCGCTACGTACCCACTATTTCGAACAGCTCGTTACCCCAAAAGCTAGCAACGTGCCATAAAACTTTGACCATGAATCTCTTATCGTGAAATTCTGGCAAAGTCACGTGCGATCATTCGTTATTCGAACACCCCATTCTTAGTACGCTAAAGAGACCACTATGCTCGCCATTCTTGCCATTACCACGCCGATTTTCCTACTGATTGGCACAGGGTATCTGGCAAGATGGAGCGGCATTATCCAGCATGACCAAATGCAGGGCGTGGGGGTTTTTGTGCTTTACTGCGCGCTACCCGCGCTGGTGATTCGCGCATTAACCCAGCAACCGTTAGAAGACATTTTTAAGCTGAATTATCTGGTGGCTTACGGGCTTGGCTCGCTGGTGGTGTTCGCTGGAGGGCTGTGGCTTGGCATTAAGCGCCAGCAATTATCGCTTAACGCAAGCGCAATGCAGGCACTGGGAATGGCCGCCGCCAATAGCGGTTTTGTAGGCTACCCAGTGGCGGCCATGGTGATTGGTTCCCCAGCAGCGGTGCTGTTGGCCCTTAACATGGTGATTGAAACGCTAATTATTATCCCCACCGCTCTGATACTTGCCGAAATGGCCACCCAACAAGGGGCGAGCGTTTGGAAGACAGTTAAGCAGACGGCTCTCAGCCTGGCGAAAAACCCCGTGCTGGTGGGTTTATTGACTGGCATTGTGATCGCCGTGACTGGCACAGCCATTCCCGGCCCGCTGTACAAAGCAATCGATATGCTGGCCGAATCCGCAGGTCCAGCGGCGCTATTCGTGATTGGCGGCGCACTATTTGGCCTTAAGGTCAAAGGCATGGCCAGAGACGTTGGACAAATTGTGATCGGCAAACTGCTGATTCACCCGCTGGCGATTTTCAGTGCCTTTTGCTTGGTGCCCGGCATCGACCCAGTTTACAAAGCCGGTGCCATCCTCTTCGCTGCTGCGCCGATGATCAGTATTTATCCGTTGTTCGGCCAACGCTATGGGCTGGGCGGCGTCAGTGCCGCCGCCATGCTGGTGGCAACGGTCGCTTCTTTCTTCACGCTGAGCTTGATTATCTGGTGGATGACGCTAGCAGGATTACTAACTACGTAGTAACCCAAGGCTCAGTTCGCAGATTTTATAATAGCCTCTAATGCTGCTTGATAGCCCTGTGTGCCTAACCCGGCAATCACGCCGTCGGCGCGCAGCGAGACGTAGGAGTGGTGGCGGAAGCTTTCGCGCTTGTGCACGTTAGAGATATGTACCTCAATCACTTTGCCTTCAAACGCATTGAGCGCATCGAGAACGGCCACCGATGTGTGAGTATAAGCCGCCGGATTGATGATGATCGCCTGGGTGCCATCGGTACGCGCGGCGTGAATGGCATCAATCAGCTCGCCCTCATGGTTGCTTTGCAGGCAGTTAATATCCCACCCAGCAATCACGGCTTTTTCCCGCAAAGCGTTGTTAACATCTTCCAGCGTTTCATAACCGTAAATTTCCGGCTGACGTGTTCCCAGGAGATTTAGATTGGGACCATGGAGCACCGTTACCTTTGGCTGACTCATTGACTGATATCCTTTCTTAGCGACATATCATAATGTAGGTTAGTGGTATTTTTATCGTAACTTATTATTAATAATGAATTTTTCATGTAATTTCAAAAAAGCCTATTTGTTCGTTATTCGAACAGCGTGTTACATTGTACGTTCTTAATCACCAAAAAAATGGCCTGCCGACCCATGGATGCAATGGTTCAGGAAGACAAACTTGATCCCGATGACCGCGACTTCGTAACAGCACTTGCGAGCGGCTTGGAAGTGATTCTAGCATTTGATGAAAGCCACTCTCGAATGACGCTTAGCGAGGTGGCATCCCGCACCGGCATGAATCGCGCCAAAGCACGACGCTTTTTGCTGACATTGCATGCATTGGGCTATGTACGTAAACAACAACGCTACTTTGAACTCGCACCCCGTGTGCTGCAACTCGGCTATGCCTTTTTATCTGCCAACAACTACCGCAGTGTTATTCAACAGTACTTGGAAGACATTACTCAGGAGAGCGGCGAATCCTCATCGCTAGCTGTGTTGGATGGCGATGAGGTTATCTACGTGGCGCGCTCAGCGGCTCCCCACCGGCTAATGGGTATTACGCTCTCGATAGGTACTCGCTTACCAGCAGCGCACACGTCCATGGGGCGGGTACTGCTCGCCCAACTCCCCGAAACCGAACTTGATGCCTTTCTGTCGCGGCTAGAGGTCACTCGCTATACAGAAAAAACCGTGACCGATAAAGACGAGCTCAAACAATGCATCTTAGAAGTCCGTCAACAGGGTTATGCCATTGCCGACCAAGAGCTTGACCCCGGTCTACGCTCATTGGCAGTACCCGCGTTTGACGCCAACGGCAAGCTATTAGGCGCGATCAATATCAGCACCAACGCCGCCCGAATCGACTTGGACACGCTATTAAATAATCACCTGCCACTATTGCAGGAAAAGGCTCGACTAATTCGTACCAGCATTACCAGCTAATTGCGCAAGCGCCTGCTCTAGCGATGCCTGCTGGCGTTTTGCGTAGAGCGCAACTTCATCGATCACCGGCACGCCCAGCGCCTGCTCGAACTGTCGCTGGTTGGCGTCACGGGCGTAGCCGCTGTGTCCTTTATCGCCCAGGTTCGACTGGAAAATGCCCGCCGCACTGACCGGCAGAAAATCCTCGTAAATCATGGGAGAGATCGTTAGCGCACCCTGCTCCAGTAACGCTTCCACATCGCTTGTGTCGATAGAGCCGGCCACCTTGGCGCCGGGCGCGGCGTGGTAGTGGAAAAAAGCCAGGCCCTCGCGGCGCAGGGTGGCATCATCATCCGGGAAGGCTTCAAACACTGCCGATAAGCGGGTCTGGTGAGTGTCGTTATCTGCGACCGTCGCGCTTTTTGCGTCGCCCAATAAACGGTCATACAGTGCCCGCCCTTTGTGCGTCAGTGCAATGCCGCGCTGCTCGATTTCGCCAAAGCGGGCGGTGTGATGCCCCTGGGCGGCATCGGCAAACGAAATCGGCTCTTCCAGCGCCTTGAAGCTGGTTTGGCGCAGCAGAATCGGGCAACGACGGCGTGGAGGCCCTTCGATGATGGCTTTGGGGTCAATACCCACCTGAGGCATACGCCGCTGCACCTCGTCGATATCCAGGGTACGCGGCGTCAAGTGGTTGATATGCGGGCCCTTGAAGCACACTACGTCAGCAATCAGCCGATGCTCCTGCTGCAAGCGCTGATAGGTCGCCAGGTCGACCGTGGCCTGTTCATGCCAGCGAAACGTTTCCAATGCTTGATGGACAAACTGCTCAGCCTGTTCAGCGGTTAGCCCACCCTGGCGTTCAAAACGCTCTATCAAGGCTTCCGCCTGCGGGGTGACAATATGGCGGGCATCGAGAATCTTGCTGGCCTGCTCGCGCAGCGCGGGATCGTCGATCAGTTCCAGGCGCAACAAAGAAGTGAATACACGGAAGGGGTTGCGCGAAAGCGCCGCATCGTCGACCGGTCGAAATGCCGTAGAGTGTACCGGTACGCCTGCGGCGGCTAAATCGTAATAGCCAACGGGCTGCATCCCCATCACCGCGAACATGCGCCGCAGCATGGAAAGTTCCTCAGCTGTGCCAACGCGAATCGCGCCATGACGCTCAACGCTAATGCGCGCCAAATCGTTGTTCGCTACTAGCGTGTCACGCAGCGCCGGGGATGCAGCCAGCACCTCTTCGTTCACCGACGCGACCAATGACAGCAGGGCACTGTATTGCGGGACTTCCTGCTGGTACATGGCCGACATTGCCTTGGAAAACTGATCGCGAATGTCGTCGCTGCTGACGTGCGCTGCACTCATCGTGCGCTCCTTGAAAGCAATAAGAACTGGGTAAGTATGAGCTTGATAAGATAGTACCGCGCCTGTTTCACCGACAATTGCATATTTTCCGCCCTTAGCTTCATCAAAATGCCATCGGTATCGGTCGGCAGCGTTGGGAGGTCACGCGCCCGGCTGTTACATTAATGACCACTTTCCTTGAGGCAGACTCAATACCATGACGTGCCCGCTTTATATCGGCTTGCCCATGTGGGCCAACACGGATTGGCTGGGCTCGCTCTATCCGCGTCACGCCAAAACTGACCTGCTCAGCGATTATGCGGCGGTGTTTTCCAGCGTAGAAGGCAATACCACCTTTTATAGCGGTGCCCCAAAGCCAGAAACGGTAGCGGCTTGGGCACGCCAGGCGCCCGCGCATTTTCGTTTTTGCTTCAAACTTCCCGCTAGCGTCACCCACGATCAGCGCTTAACGCGCTTAGAAGAGGCCTGGGCCTTTTTAGACGCCCTAGCCCCGCTTCACGATCGGTTAGGCCCCACAATGGTCCAGCTTCCCCGCGATTTTGGCCCCGATGAGTTACCGCAGCTGGAAGCCCTTCTCGCCGATTGGCCTGCTCATTTAGCCTGCGCCGTGGAAGTCCGACACCCTGTTTTTTTCCACAAGGGAACGGCTGAGCAAGCCCTTAACCGCCTGTTGATAACTTATCGAGCCAACCGCGTGATGCTCGACGTCCGCCCGCTGTTTTCGACGTCGGCCAATAGCCATCCCGGGCTTGCCCATGCTCAGCAAGAAAAGCCGAAACTCCCATTACACGTGCTTTCGACAGCAGATCATCCTATCATTCGCTTTATTGGCCATATTGACAAAACCATTAACATTGACTACTTCAATGCCTGGAAATCACGCCTTTCCCTGTGGATAAATCAGGGGAAAACCCCTTTCTTATTTGTGCATACAGCGGATAACCGGGAGTCGCCCGCGTTAGCCCGCATGCTCTATAGCGCCGTCCATGACATTACGCCTTTACCACCGCTTGGCCCATTTGCCAATGAAAAGCAGAGCCAGCTATTTTAGCCTGCCTTTTTAGCGATGCTGACTGGCATGCAAGGCACTGATCGGATAAATTGCGCGTACTTTCGAAAAATAACGTAGGCAATCCTCTGTCTGTGGTTTTTCGAATAGCGGTGCAACGCGCCGACAACAGTCTCATTACAATTAATTAACAGGTGATGTATGGCAAAACTTGCACATGCACAGTGGTCATCGAAAATGGCCTTTGTGCTGGCAGCTGCAGGCTCTGCAGTAGGCCTAGGCAATATCTGGAAATTCCCCTACATGGTGGGTGAAAGCGGCGGTGCCGCGTTCGTGCTGGTATACCTTGCCTGCGTGGCGCTGGTCGGTGTGCCTATTTTGCTCGCTGAGTGGATGATCGGTCGGCGCGGCCAGAAAAACCCCATCGACAGTATGCGCGAGCTGGCCAAGGAAAACGGCCAGTCCCAGGGGTGGGCGCTGGTCGGTATCAGCGGCGTCCTGGCCGGCTTTTTGATCCTGTCTTTCTACAGCGTGATTGGTGGCTGGTCGCTCAACTATACCTTGAGCTCGGTGATTGGCACCTTTAGCGGCCAGGATTCCGACAGCGTTGGTGAGATCTTCAACGGCATGCTGGCAAGCCCCGGGACGCTGCTGTTATGGCACAGCGCCTTTATGGTGCTGGTGGTGGGTATTGTCGCCCGAGGTGTGACCAAAGGGCTGGAGGGTGCGGTGCGCTCACTGATGCCGGCACTGGTCATTTTGATGCTGATTCTGGTGGGTTACGGCATGACCACGGGCCACTTTGGTGAAACCCTGGCGTTTATGTTCAGCCCCGACTTGAGCGCACTGGATGGCGGCGTGGTACTGGCCGCGATGGGCCAGGCATTCTTCACGCTCTCGCTGGGCATGGGTATTATGATGGCCTACGGCTCCTACCTCGGCGAAGACGTTAACCTGCTGAGCACGGCGCGCACGGTCATTATTATTGATACCGTCATTGCGCTGCTAGCTGGCCTAGCGATTTTCCCGATTGTGTTTGCCAACGGCTTAAGCGCTGGCGAAGGCCCGGGATTGATCTTTGTCACGCTACCTATCGCATTCGGCAGTATGACCGGTGGCGCCATACTGGGGCTGATGTTCTTCCTATTGCTGACCTTTGCCGCGCTCACCTCAGCGATTTCGCTGCTGGAACCAACCGTCGAAATGTTGGAAGAGCGCACATCGCTGTCACGTATTACCGCGACGCTGGTTAGCGGCGTTGCCGTTTGGCTATTGGGCGTCGCGGCACTGCTGTCGTTCAACCTATGGTCAGAATTTTTGGTCTTTGGGCTGAATATCTTCGACTTGCTGGATACCTTTACGGCGAAGATCCTGCTGCCGCTCACCGGTCTTGGCGCGGTAGTATTTGTCGCCTGGTGTCTGGAGCGCAAAAGCGTCGAGCAAGAGCTTGCCTTGTCCGCGACAGGAACCAGCGTATGGAACATCGTGGCACGCTTTATCGCACCGATTGGCGTTATCGTGGTGTTCATCACCGGCTTTCTTTAATAGGGTCGGCTTGGCTCTGCGCGTAGCAGGGCCAAGCGCCTATAATTAGCATGCTCTAAAACGGCTTAGCTTCCCTTAAGGCATAGCCGCTTAGTACATTTCTCAGTGCAGTTCGCTCTCTTGCCGTTCATCTTCGTCCGGCAAGGGGGCGATATCCTGCGATAGTTTTTGAAATTCCCGGTGTAGTTCAATGCCTCGACGCGCGCGCAGGTTACGTTGCGCTGCGCTACGCCGCCGTTGGGCGTGTTCGTCTACTTCCATACTCATGAAAATATCGAGCAGTTCGCTCTTAACCGAGGTGATGCGTTCGACGTTTCGCATGATCGACGTTCCTCCAGGTGAATATGCCTTCGTCCACCTGCATCGGTGACGACTGTTAGATGATGCAGTGCGACACTTCATTTCTTACTATAACCTACTTGACAAAATGATGACCAATTCAAAAAACCGTCATCTAACGCCGTGTCAAACTAACGTGGGCGCAATGCTTGCTTGCCCATTTAGTGCGTCACTCAGGCATACTGGTCGCACGCCTAGCATATAACGCTGCGCCGCTTGATTAAGGAGCTAAACGTGAGTCGCGCCCTGTTCGATGAAATGAGACGCCGCATGGAGCACTTTCGCCGCTCCGAGCAGAAAGTGGCGCGGTTTGTACTGCGCAATCCCGAAGAAGTGATCCACATGCGGATCGTCGACCTCGCTACCGAGGCGAAAGTCAGCGAGCCCACCGTGGTGCGTTTCTGCCGCGCCCTGGGATGCAATGGCTTTCAGGATTTTAAATTGCAGCTGGCACAAATGCTGGCCACCGGCAGCCAATTTGCCCAGTTCTCGATGAACGATAGCGATTCAGTCGCCGAATTCTCGCATAGCATTTTCGACTCGACGGTAGGCACCTTGCTGTCGGTTCGCGACCGGCTCGATAACGATGCCCTGGGCCGTGCCGTAAATGCGCTGGCGATGGCCAATCGCGTCGAGTTTTATGGCTATGGCGCGTCAGGCGCGGTGGCGTTTGATGCCCAACACAAATTTTTTCGGTTACAGATTTCCACCTCGGCCTACGCCGACCCCCACATGCAGAACATGTCGGCGGTGACGCTCAAAGAAGGTGATGTGGTGGTGGCCATTTCGCAAACCGGGCGCACCAAGGCGCTGGTGGCAAGCGTACGGCTAGCCCGGGAGGCGGGCGCGACGGTGATTGGCCTGTGCCCCAGCGACTCGCCGCTGGCGGAAGAAGTCACCCTGCCGCTGTATATTGACGTGCACGAAGACACCGAAATCTACACGCCGATGAGTTCACGCATCGCCCATTTGGTACTGGTCGACGTGCTCGCGGTGGGCGTGGCCAAAACCCGCGGCCCGAAGCTCGCCGAACAGCTCAAATCGGTTAAGAAAAGCCTTAACTCGCTGCGCTTCCCGGAAGACTCCCAATAAGTCTTAGGGAAGGTTGAAGCGAGGTTTTTTCGCCATGGCCGGAAAATGTTCCCGACATTTCCGGCATTTCCGCCAGCCATGGCGGTCAGATGGCGAAAGTAGCGCCCTCGCGGAGACCTGCCCTCGGTAGTGAGTTGTGAAGATGTCATACCTGTATGCACAGCCAGTTCAATGGCTGTGCTAAACTGACCGCCCATTTTTCGACCCGGCAGCGGCTTATATGGACGACGTCACGGCGATACTCGATCAGCTTAATTCCGACCAGCGTGAAGCGGTTAGCGCCCCGCAAGGCAATCTGTTGGTACTGGCGGGCGCAGGCTCGGGCAAAACCCGTGTGCTGGTGCACCGTATTGCCTGGTTGATGCAAGCCGAAGGGTTGTCGCCCTATGCGCTGCTTGCCGTGACCTTCACCAATAAGGCCGCCCGCGAAATGCGCACCCGGCTGGAAGCGCTGCTGGGGCTATCGTTGCGAAATGTGTGGGTGGGCACCTTCCACTCAATTTCCCACCGCCTGCTGCGCACCCACTGGCAAGATGCGCGACTGCCACAACACTTCCAGATCATTGATGCCGACGACCAGCTACGGCTGGTCAAACGCCTGCTCAAAGACTATTCCATCGACGACGAGCGTTTCCCGCCCCGCCAGGTGCAGGGGTTTATTTCCGGCTGCAAGGAAGAAGGCCTGCGGCCCCATCAGGTCAACGTCGACGGCGATGCCTACCTAGGCCAGATGGGCGAACTCTACGAGCGCTATCAGCTAACCTGCGAACGCGGCGGGCTGGTCGATTTCGGCGAGTTACTGCTCAGAAGCCTTGAGCTATTGCGCGACAACCCGGCGTTGCTGGCGCATTACCGCGAGCGATTCAGCCACTTACTGGTCGATGAGTTTCAAGATACCAATACGCTTCAGTACGCGTGGCTCAAACTGCTGACCGGCATGCAGACGCCGATGACCGTGGTCGGCGACGACGATCAGTCGATCTACGGCTGGCGTGGCGCCAAGGTCGAGAATATTCGCCGCTTCGAGCAGGAGTTCCCCCAAACCCACACCGTCCGCCTTGAGCAAAACTACCGCTCGACCAGCGCGATTCTCGACGCCGCTAACGCGCTGATCAGTCACAACAGCGAACGCATGGGTAAGCAGCTATGGACCGAAGGCGTCGAGGGCGAACCCATCTCGATATACGCCGGTTTTAACGACCTTGAAGAAGCGCGCTTCATCGTCGACACCATCAAAGAGAAAGTCGATGAAGGACTGAACCGCCGCGATATCGCCATTCTCTACCGCTCCAACGCGCAATCGCGACTGCTGGAAGAGACACTGATCCGCCAGGGGATGCCCTACCGCATCTACGGCGGCCATCGGTTCTACGAGCGGCTGGAAATTAAAAACGCCCTGGCCTATTTGCGCCTATTGCTTAATCGCGACGACGACGCCTCTCTTGAGCGGGTAATTAACGTCCCCACCCGGGGCATTGGCACCCGTACGGTGGAAATCGTCCGCCTACGCGCCCGCGAACAGAACATCCCGCTGTGGCAGGCGCTGCACGACGCGATACACGATGGCACCTTGAAAGGCCGCGCAGCCAACGCGGTGCAGGCATTCGCCAATTTGATTGAGGCGTTGGACAACGACGTTTCAGGACTTCCGCTGCATGACATCATCGACCACGTCACCGCCAAAACGGGCTTGATTGAGCACCACCAAAGCGAACGCGGCGAGAAAGGCCAGGCACGGGTAGAAAACCTCGAAGAACTGGTCAACGCCGCACGGGCGTTTACCCACGGCGATGCCTTCGAAACCCCTGAAGCCGGTGAGGGCATGGCCGCGCTGGAGGCGTTTTTATCCGAAGCGGCACTCAACGCCGGCGATCACGAAGCCGAAGAGTTCGAAGACAGCGTGCAGCTGATGACGCTGCATTCGGCGAAGGGCTTGGAATTTCCCGTGGTGTTTATTGCCGGCGTCGAGGAAGGGCTATTTCCTCACAAGATGTCGCTGGAAGAGCCAGGTAGGCTCGAGGAAGAGCGCCGCCTGTGCTACGTGGGCGTTACCCGGGCAATGCAAAAACTCTACTTAACCCACGCCGAAACCCGCCGCCTGCACGGCAAAGAGGTGTTTCCCCGGCCTTCGCGTTTTATACGCGAGCTGCCGCCGCACCTGCTCGAAGAAGTACGCCTGCGCGGGCATATTTCACGCCCGGTTACCGCCTCGCGCACGTCTTTTGCCCAGCAAAGCGTCGAAAGCCACGGCGACCTGCCCAGCCTGCATGTCGGCCAGGGGGTGGAGCATCCGGTCTTTGGTGAAGGGGTCATTCTCAACGCCGAAGGCGAGGGTGCCCGTGCCCGGGTGCAGGTCAGCTTTGAAGGTGAAGGCGTTAAATGGCTGGTGCTCGGATTTGCTAAGCTAACGCCTCTGTAAACCGCCCGTGACCGGGACGTTCACGCGCCATTACTTGCGCCTATACTCACGCACCCATTGCGCCGTGCAGAGGACCTTATGAAACAACGCTTGAAACGCCTATTCCCCGAAGTGTGCAACGGCTGGTCAGAACTCAGCGGCTACCATCGTTTTGAGCGCATGGTATCGTTGGTACTGGCCCTCGCTATCGGCGGGGCCGTGCTGGTCGCCATGTATCATCTGGTCATTCATGTAGTGCAGCTATTATTCATTCAAAGCCGCGACCCCTTCGACTACCGCGTGTTTCAAGCGCTGTTCGACATGATCCTTACCGTGCTGATTGCCATGGAATTCAATAACTCGATCATCCGCACGATGACCAGCGGCAAAGGCTTTATCCACGTCGAAATCGTGGTGCTGATTGCCATTATGGCGTTGGTACGCAAATTTATGGTGCTGGACATGGAAACCATCGACCCATGGCAAATTGGCGCGCTGGCAGCAGCGGTGTTGGCCCTCGGTGGCTGTTACTGGCTGGTTCGGCATGCCAACCGCATGAAAGATGCGAGCGACGATTGACCATAAAGCTTGCGGGAAAAATTCGCTTTATCGCATACTGGCTGGCGGACAAGGCGCACCCAGCGCCCCTATAACAACAGCGTGATAACTCTTGGAGTCTTGCTCAATATGCAACGCCGTCACTTTCTCAAAACCGCCAGCCTTGGCGTCGCTGGGGCTGCTGCTGCCCCCTTTGTATCCACGTCTCGCGCCCGCGCCGACGAAACCTATACCTGGGACATGGTCACCTCATGGCCAAAAAACTTTCCCGCGTTAGGTACCGGCGCCAACGACTTCGCCCGCCGCGTGGAACAGCTTTCCAACGGCCGCATGAAAATTACCGTTCACGGTGCGGGTGAACTGGTGCCTGCGCTCGAAGTCTTTGATGCCGTCGCGGCCGGCACCGCTGAAATGGGTCACTCGGCATCTTACTATTGGCGCGGAAAAGTCGCTGCCTCGCAGTTCTTCACTGCCGTGCCCTTCGGCATGACCACCACTGAAATGAACGCCTGGCTTTATCATGGCGACGGTCAGGCACTGTGGGATGAAATTTACGAGCAGCACAACCTGAAACCCTTTGCGGTCGGCAATACCGGTCCGCAGATGGGGGGCTGGTTTAAGCAAGAAGTTAACTCGCTGGAGGATATGCAGGGCCTTAAGCTGCGCTTGCCGGGCTTGGCCGGTGAAGCCATGAACAGCATCGGCGTAAGCACCGTCAATATGCCTGGGTCTGAGATTTTCACCTCATTGCAGACCGGTGCTTTGGATGCCGCCGACTGGGTCGGCCCCTACAACGACCTGGCATTCGGCCTGCACCAAGTGGCTGACTATTACTACACCTCGGTATGGAACGAGCCAACCGCGGTGCTGGAAGGCACGATCAACCTGGATGCCTGGAACGAGTTACCTGAAGATCTCCAGGCGGTTATCACCGAAGCTGCCCGCGCGTCGAACCTGGCGATGTACAGCGAGTTTGCCTTCCGTAACGCCCAGGCTCTCGAAACGCTGGTCGACGAGCATGGCGTGAAGTTGCGCACTTTCCCTGAAGATGTCATGAAGGCGCTTTACCAAAGCTCCCAGGAAGCCATCCAACGCCAGATCGACGACGATGAGGAATCACGCCGCGTATATGAATCCTATTCAGCGTTCCAGAAAATCGTCCGCCCCTTCAACGATGTCGGCGAATACGCGTACTTGAAAAGCCGTGATAACGTAGGCGGTTAAGCTACTCAAAAACGGTGAAGAGTTGTATTAAGGGCGCTTTTAAACAAGCGTCCTTTTTTGGTTTAGGTTAGCCGTGCACCGCGCGAATGCGGCCGTTGTCGTCCAGCGCCACCATCACAAAACGCGCTTCGGTGACTTTTTGGCGCTCTTCCAGATGCGGCTCGTGCAGCGCACGCACCCAGACCTCTACGTCGATTTTCATTGAGCTGTGACCCACCTCTTGAAGCTGGGTATACACGCTCACCATCGACCCCACCCGCACCGGACTTAAAAAATCCATCGCCTCAATGGCCACGGTGGCGGTTCGCCCCCCGGCCTCTCGGCCAGCTGCCAGCTCGGCCGCTTGATCCATCTGGTTAACCAACCAGCCGCCGGAAATATCGCCGTAAACATTGGTATCCTGGCGTGAGGCCAGTAGTTTAAGGGTCAGTTCTCCTTGGGGAGCAGGCACATCGTCCAAATCGGTATCCAGCAGTGTCATGTGTCGGTCGCTTTGTCGGTTTATTATTGTGAATATCAGGTCGCCCTCTAAGGCACACCTTGTTGCATCGCAATACGCAGATAGTTAATCACAAGAGAGCATTCGATTGAATAGTAACGGTTTCGCTTTACGCATTAAATATCTCGCGGCCCTAGGCTTGGCCTGGCTACTATTGGGCTTGCCGCTTGCGAGTTGGGCGCAATCCCAGGGGCCTTCGGCAAGCGGTACCCTGGGCACTGTCGGTTCGGACACCATGGCCGGGCTGATGTTGCGCTGGGGCGAAGCGCTTACTACCGAGCATCCAGATATCAACGTTCAATTTCAAGCCAGTGGCTCTGCCAGCGCACCGCCCGCGTTACTCGCCGGTACCACCCGCATCGGGCCCATGTCGCGGCGCATGACCGATGAAGAACGCGACGCCTTTGTTGAGCGTTACGGCTATCCCCCGTTAGAACTTCGTGTGGCGCGCGATGCGTTAATCGTGATTGTGCATCGCCATAATCCATTGCCTGCCATCTCGCTTAAAGACGTGGATGCGATTTTCTCGACCACTCGGGCTTGCGGCAGCGAGCGCTCGGTATCTCGCTGGGAGGCACTAACGCCGGGCGATGAGGGGCCAAGCGGGCCTATCGCCTTGCATGGACGTAACATTACCTCGGGCACCTACGGCCTGTTCCGTCAGCGCTTGCTATGCGACGGCGACTTTCGACCTGATATCAGCGAGTACATGGGCGCGTCAGCGGTCGTCGCGGCAGTCGGGGAGTCCTATGCAGCCATGGGCTACTCGGGTTATAACCACCTAACACCGTCGGTGAGGGCGCTCCCTCTGGCAACCGAGCAGGGTAACGCCGTGCCACCGAGCGAAACTGCCATCCAAAGCGGCGAGTATCCGTTATCGCGCTACTTGTATGTTTACGTCAACCTGCCGCCAGGTGAGTCGCTGCCTTCCGCAGAACGCGCGTTTCTGGATCTGGTCATGTCCGCTGAAGGCCAACAGATTACCCGAGCCGCAGGCTTTGTTCCCCTGCCACTAGACGCCTTAGAGGCTCAGCGGGCATGGTAGGCAGATATTGTCATTTAACTGTCACAAAGGTCCCGTAACGTAAGGAGTTCCCATGCAAGCCCACACGCTGATCCTATCGCTGACTTGTCCATGATCGTCACATGACCCGCGCTCGGTTTTCTTCTCCGCCGTACCGCCACTTAAAAGACCGTATCGCCACCGGACTCATCACCGCCGGCGGCATTGGCGTGCTGTTGGCGGTATTGGGCATTGGGGTGTTTTTAGTCTGGGAAGCAGCCCCCTTATTACTGAGCAACGATCGCGCCTCGTTGACAACGCTCTCACCGCTGGCCTGGGGCACGCTAAAAGCCGCTCTGATGGCGCTACTGTTTGCGCTACCGTTGGCGCTTGGAGCGGCGGCTTACTCGGCGTTTTTCATGTCCCCGCGGCTACGCAGTCGCATTAAGCCAACGCTGGAAATGATGGAGGCCATCCCTGGCGTGGTAGTGGGTTTTATTGCCGGTATGGTGCTCGCGCCTTGGGTCGAGCGTCACTTGGCCAGCACTCTTGTAGTGCTACTTTGGCTGCCGCTCAGCGCTGGGCTTGCTGGCTTGCTTTGGCACCTGGCGACTCGCCGTTGGCAGCGTCGCTTGCCGCTTTCGTGGGCGGCGTTGTGGCTGATTCCTTGGCTCATCGCCATGTTTATGGTGGCCCTATGGATAACCCCGCTGGTGGAGCAGGCCTTTTGGGGCGGCGATCTCCGCCAACACCTTTACCAATGGTTTGGCCTCGACTACGTCACTCGCAATGCGCTGATTGTTGGCTTGGCGATGGGTTTCGCCGTCATCCCCAGCGTTTATTCGCTCGCCGAAGATGCCCTTACCGAGGTCCCCCGGCCGCTCTTGGAAGGGGCTCAGGCGCTGGGCGCTAGCCGCTGGCAGGCGGTGATCAAGGTGGCGCTTGCCGCCGCGGGGCCGGGGCTGTTTTCCGCCATCATGATTGGCGCGGGCAGAGCGGTGGGAGAAACCATGATCGTGCTGATGGCCAGCAGCAATACGGCGCTGCTCAGCGCCAGCCCCTTCGAGGGCATGCGCACCATGGCGGCCGCCATCGCCATTGAGCTGCCCGAAGCCGCCGCCGGAGGTGCCACCTATCGCATGCTGGTGTTGGCGGCGCTGGTGCTGTTTTTGTTCACCTTTTTCGTCAACACCCTGGCGGAAGTGGTACGTCAACGACTGCGTCGACGCTATCAGCGCATAGGGGGTGTTCCATGAAGTGGCTGAAAAGCGCCATGCAGCAGGGCGTCTGGCCCTGGTTATGCGCAGGCAGCGTTGCACTCTCATTGCTGATGCTGGGTGCCTTGCTTGCGTTACTGCTAACGCGCGGCCTAGGCCATTTCTGGCCCGCTGCGTTGGACGAAGTCACGCTGGACAATGGTGACGTAGTGGCGGGCGAGGCGGTACGCGAGATGCCGCTCCCCGACCAGGAAGGTCACGAGCGCCTCTACTTTACGGGCAATCGCGACGTCGACGACGCCCGCTGGCGCTGGGTGGCTATCGACGCCATTGCCCGGCAGACCCAGCCGGCGAACCTGCTGCGCCTGGAGCGGCGCACCTGGGGCGACTTTATCGGCTATCTGGAGGCGGTTGAGGTCAATGGCGAACGCTTTAGCGGCCGTGAAGCCTGGCAGCAAGTGCAGCAAGCGCTGCCGCTGCCAACGGCACAACGCGCCCACTATCAGCTCACTTTGCGCACGCCCCAAGGGCAAACGTTGCGCCAGTCACTCGCCCCCGTGCTTAACGTCGAAGCGCCGAATGCCATGAATGTGGGGCAAAAAATTCAAGCCTGGGGGGGCGATGTCTGGCAATTTTTAAGTCAGGGGCCGCGTGCGGCTAATACCAGCGGCGGCGTATGGCCAGCCATATTCGGCACCATGCTGATGGTCATTTTAATGTCGGTAATCGTCACCCCGTTTGGCGTGCTGGCTGCCATCTACCTCAATGAGATTGCCCACCAAGGGCCGCTTACCCGACTGGTGCGTATTGGCGTTCGCAACCTCGCAGGAGTGCCGTCGATTGTATATGGCGTGTTCGGCCTGGGGGTGTTTGTGTACGGCATTGGTGGCTCACTCGACGAGTGGTTCTTCGACGACGCCTTACCGTCGCCTACCTTTGGTACCGGCGGCTTGTTATGGGCATCGTTAACCCTCGCCCTGCTCACCCTGCCGGTGGTGATCGTGGCCACCGAAGAGGGGCTTGCGCGGATTCCCGAGGCGCAGCGTGAAGGCGCGGTGGCGCTGGGGGCCACGCGGCTTGAAATGCTGACGCGTGTCGTGCTGCCGATGGCCACACCGGCCATGCTAACCGGGGTCATTCTAGCCGTGGCACGGGCGGCCGGAGAGGTAGCACCATTAATGCTGGTCGGGGTGGCTAAGCTCGCGCCGCAGATGCCACTCGACGGAGAATTCCCTTACTTACACCTGGAACGCAAGTTTATGCACCTTGGCTACCACCTGTTTGACACCGCCTTTCACGGCGAAGATGTCCAGGCCGCTATCCCGTTGGTGTATGCCACTGCTCTATTATTAGTTCTGATTGTGTTGGTGCTTAACCTAACTGCCATATTATTGCGTCATCATCTACGTCGTCAGCGAGGAAGCGAATGCTAGCATCTCGACATGTCGATCACGCCACGCAGGCGCCCGTGACGCTTTTTCCAGCGGAGCAGTGCTGCCTGAACATTGACCAGTTTAGCCTCGCCTACACGGGGAAACCGGCGTTGCAACAGCTTACGCTGCAGGTGCCCCGGCATCGTGTGACAGCCTTTATCGGCCCCTCGGGGTGTGGCAAGTCGACCCTGTTAAGGGCAATCAACCGGCTGCACGATCTTAATGAATCGGTCAGCCACAGCGGTGTTATCAGTCTCGAAGGGCAAAGCATTCATGCCCCGGAGGTTAACGTGACAGAGCTTCGCCGTCGGGTAGGCATGGTGTTTCAAACCCCTAACCCCTTCCCGATGTCGATCTACGAGAATGTCGCCTTTGGTCTGCGCCTGCAAAAGCGGCTCGCCAAGCGCCAGCGGGACGATATTATCGAATGGGCACTGACGTCGGCAGCACTATGGGATGAAGTCAAAGATCGCCTGCATCGCTCCGCTTGGCAGCTGTCCGGCGGGCAACAGCAGCGTCTGGTGATTGCGCGCACCCTGGCGGTTCAGCCAGATGTCCTGTTGCTCGATGAACCTGCATCAGCGCTTGATCCCATTTCCACGCTTAAGATCGAAGAGCTGATCCGTAATCTGAAATCTCAGCTAACGTTAGTGTTGGTGACTCACAATATGCAGCAGGCGGCTCGGGTGTCCGATTACACCGCCTTTTTGCAGCAGGGGGAGCTTGTGGAGTACGGCCCCACCGACCACGTTTTCACTAACCCTCGTTTACAACGAACCGAAAACTACATAACCGGCCGCATGGCTTAGGTTGCCGCAACCCCGTTAGGAGGGCTCCATGGACATTACCAGCGATACCCACAGCACGCATATCTCGCGCCAATTCAACCAGGAGTTGGAAGAGCTCAAGACCCACCTGATGGCCATGGGCGGGATGGTGGAAAAACAGGTGCAAGACGCTGTCTTTGCGCTGCTGGAAAACGATTCGCGGTTGGCCGAAAAGGTCCGCGATAACGACCGTCAGGTCAACGACCTGCAGATCCAAATCGATGATGAGTGTACCCGCGTGCTGGCGCGCCGCCAGCCTGCTGCCTCGGATTTGCGCCTGGTGCTGGCGGTCATCCGCGCCACCTCCGATCTAGAGCGGATTGGCGATGAAGCCAGCAAGATCGCCCGCAACGCCCTGACGCTGAGCGAAAACAGCAATACCGTTCGCGGGTTGGTCGAAGTCCGCCACATCAGCGAACACGTCCGCAAGATGCTGCGTGACTCGCTGACGGCGTTTGCCCGCTTCGACACCGAGCTTGCCATGCAGGTCATCCGCGAGGATGAGTTTGTCGACGGCGAGTACGGCAGCGCCATGCGCTCGCTGATGACCTTCATGATGGAGGATTCGCGCTCGATCACCTCGGTACTCAGCGTCATGTGGGTGCTGCGTGCGCTGGAACGCGTCGGTGACCACGCCAACAACCTGGCCGAACACGTCGTCTACCTCGTCAAGGGGCTGGATATCCGTCATACCGATCCCGACACCCTGGATCAGCAGGCGGCACCGAAAAAGTCTTGACCTGCCCCCTGATTCCTCATGCAATACGCCCTGGCTGCGCGGCAGCCAGGGCATTGCGATCAACGAGGAGTCATACTTTCCATGCTAGACGCGGTCACTGCCATCAGCCGGGGTACACGCTGTGTGTACGGCCCCGGGCTGAGGCGCTATATTTTCCTGCCCATTCTGGTCAACGTGCTGGTTTACGGCACCATGCTGCACATCGTGCTCGAGCGCTTTTCGGGCTGGCTGGCCAGCTGGATGAGTGCCGTCCCTGGCTGGCTCGATTGGCTGTCATGGCTGATCTGGCCGATATTTTTCTTAAGCCTGCTGGTGGTGGTGTTTTTCACCTTCACCCTGGTCACCCATTTTATCGCCGCGCCATTTTACGGCTTTCTCGCCGCCAAGGTGGAGCGTCAGGTGGTCGGCAGGGAACCCCTTGATGACCGCGGACTGACCAAAACGGCGCTCGATGCGCTAGGCCGCGAGCTGGTCAAGCTGGGGTACATTCTGCCTCGGGCCGCGCTTTTGTTTGTGATCGGCTGGATCCCGGGGCTCAACCTTTTCGCGCCGCTGCTGTGGGCGCTGTTTTCGGCCTGGGTGATGGCCATTACCTATCTGGATTATCCGATGGATAACAACAAGGTATCGTTTCGAGACATGCGCGGACGCCTGTCGGCGCGTTGGTGGCAAAGTCTCAGCTACGGGGGGGTGGTGACGCTCTTGACCTGGATACCGCTGGCCAACCTGTTCTTGATTCCCGGGGCCGTGGCCGGGGCCGTGCTGATGTGGGACGACCACTACCGTGATGTCCATACGCTCACCAAGCCTTGAGAAGATGTGCATTAACCGCAAGACGGTGTGGAAAAAAATCGCGTTAATGAGAGGCGATGGCGTGATATCGCAGGGAGCGATATCGAATAGAACCCAGTAAAAAACAAGACCCCGCCGTGGCGGGGTCTTCGACAGTGATCATTTTAGGCGATGTTGCTAACCAGCTTCCAATCCTTTTGCGGGATTCCAACCGTGGACGTTACCCTGACTGGCAGTGTGATCGCCTTTTAGATTCATCCTGTGAATCTTCAATCATCCCTGCTGACACAAGACGTCCTTGCCTCGCATCGGTTCACTATCTAAGCGTAGTTACTTTTCCCTACTATGTAAAGAAAAGTATCAACAGTTTTCTGCATTTTACAATACAAGGCGACTGTCGTATTTATCTAAGAGCAGACTCTGTGCCAGCTACCCACTAAGCTATTTATTATGTAATGATAACAAAGAGTTGTTTTTTTATGCTTCCTATCACTGCATGAGCGAAGCGTGACAAATGGATACTCACATTGTGAGTCGTAATGACACATGTAACGGGAATATCCACTCACGGCGCAGGGTTATTGCGTCATCGACGACGCATTACGCGGCGGAGTGGCAGGGGTAATGAGGCGGGTCGCCGGGAACACACAGCGGAACAGAGCACCTTCGCCCGGGCGTGAATCAATTTGTAACTGAGCGTCGTGGCGCAACAAGACGTGTTTTACAATGGCAAGTCCAAGCCCGGTGCCCCCGGTCGCGGTACTGCGGCCCTTATCAACGCGATAAAACCGCTCGGTCAAACGCGGAATATGCACGGGGTCGATCCCCTCACCGTCGTCGCACACTTCGATACACGCGCCTTGGCCAAACGCTGTCCAGCGCAGTGTGATCGTGCTGCCTGGAGGGGTATAACGCACCGCATTAAAGGCAAGGTTAGACACGGCGCTACGCATTTCCTGCTCGCTACCCACTAGCTGTGCGGGGTAATCGCTGTCGACCCTAAGCGTATGCTGATGATCAGAAAGCGCCAGAGCATCAGCTCCTACACTGTTTAACAAGGCGGTCACATCAAGATGCTGATGATCTTGACCGCCTTGATCAATTTCTAAGCGAGACAGCAGCAGTAAGTCATTTACCAAATTCTGCATGCGCTGTGTTTGGGCCTCCATCTGCTCAATTCCCCGCCCCAGGCGAGGGGGGAGCTGATCAGCCAGTTCACCATAGGTTTCAAGATACCCCGACAGCACGGTTAACGGCGTACGTAGCTCGTGGGAAACATTGGCCACAAAGTCTCGCCGCATCTGCTCTAGTCGATGCAACCGGGTGATATCGCGCGCCATAACTAAACGCTCATCGTCACCATAAAGGGTAATCTGGTACTGCAGAATGCGCCGTTCGTCTATTGGCGATGTGAGTGTCAGCGGCTCACCGTAGTCACGCGCATTAAAGTAGCTGATGAAACGCGGGTCGCGCAGCAGATTGGTAATATGCTGGCCGCGATCGTGGGCCGTTTGCAGCCCTAGCATATCGCTGGCAGCGCTATTCCACCATTCCAGGTCGCCGTGACGGTCGAGCATCACCACACTGTCACGCATGGCCTCAGAGGACTCTTGAATGCGGGCAAGCGTCGTACGCAGACGACTTTGGGTAATCCGTTGGCTTTTCTGATAGCGGTATAGGCGGTCAAATAGCTCGCCCCAAAGGCCGCGTGCGGCGGGTGGCTCATCCTGCGGCTGTTGCGTCAGCCAGCGATATGCGGCGCGTAATTGCCGCAAGTGATAGACCAAACACACGGCGAAGCCAGCGGCTAACCCTAGCCCAGGCATACCGACTAGCCAGCCCAAGCACGTGCCGAGTGCCGCCCATCCCACCAAGCGCCACAATTCACGGCTCCACAAACGCAAGGTTAAACTCGCGCGGAAAAGCGGTAGCCAGTACCGCGTACCGTTTGGATTAAGTTCTGGTGCGCATCGCCCAGGGCTTTACGTAACCGACGTATATGAACATCTACCGTGCGCTCTTCCACGTAGACATTGCCTCCCCACACCTGATCGAGCAGCTGGCTACGCGTATAGGCCCTTTCCTGATGGGTCATAAAGAATTGTAACAATCGATACTCGGTGGGCCCCATATCCAGCGCTTTACCGTAGGCGCTTACCCGGTGGCCTACCGGATCAAGCAGTAATCCGTTAATTTCGATAGGATCTTCTACGCCGCGAGGCGTAGCGCGACGCAGCACGGCTTTTAAACGCGCCACCAGTTCGCGAGGCGAAAACGGCTTGGTGATGTAGTCGTCGGCCCCCGCTTCCAGGCCCTGAATTTTATTATCCTCTTCGCCTTTGGCGGTGAGCATAATAATTGGCAATTCGGCGGTCGCCTCCTCTCGCTTGAGACGCCGGGCCAGTTCGATGCCACTCGTGCCGGGCATCATCCAGTCAAGCAATAGCAGGTCGGGCTGGTGGTCAACTACCATGGCGTGGGCATCCTGGGCGTTGTCCGCTTCAAGAACACGATAGTCAGCCATTTCCAGCGCCACCGCGATCATTTCGCGAATGGGTGCCTCATCATCGACGATCAGTACGGTCTTGGCGGTCATTCCAGAGCCTCACGGTGTTCGATAGAAAGTAATCCAGTGACATGTCAATGACGATCACACCATGACTTGATGACAATTCTATGACATTACCAGGGATTAGCCAGCAATCGGCCACCAACTCAGCGCAATCCCGGCAAACACCAGTAGACCTGACCAATGATTATTCAAAAATGCCTGGAAACACGGGTCCCGCTCACGCTGACGGATCAAACGCTGCTGGTGGATGAACGTCGCCGCCATACCCGCCAGACCAAGCCAGAAAAAACCGCCCAAACCGACGCGCGCGCCCACCCAAGCCAAAAGTGCCAGCGTGGCAAGCTGAAGCAGACCAATTACCAGCCGGTCGGCGTTGCCCAGCAGCACGGCCGTGGATTTGATGCCGATCTTGATATCGTCGTCGCGATCGACCATGGCGTACTGGGTATCGTAGGCGACGGTCCACAGCAGATTGGCAAAAAACAGTAACCACGCCTCCACCGGCACATCGCCCAAGACCGCCCCGAAGGCCATCGGAATCGCCCAGGAAAAAGCCGCGCCGAGTACCACCTGAGGGAAATGCGTGTAGCGCTTCATAAACGGGTAGATGAACGCCAGTAATACGCCGCCCACCGACAGCAAAACGGTAAACCAATTAGTTAACAGCACCAGCATAAACGCCGCAGCCACCAGCCCGATAAACAGCAACTGGGCTTCGGTTTCACTGATCCGCCCGGTGGCTAACGGACGATGTTGGGTACGCTTCACATAGCCATCAACGTGGCGGTCAGCATAATCGTTGACCACACACCCCGCTGCGCGCATCACGTAGACCCCGGCGATAAAGATCAATAGCACGTCGCGCCCTGGTACACCTTCAGCGGCCATCCACAAGGCCCATAGCGTGGGCCACATCAGCAGCCAGGTGCCGATCGGCCGATCCAGCCGCATCAGCCGTATAAAATCCATCAGGCGACCCATTCCCGTTGGCCGCAGTAGAGAACGATCCATGCTTACCTCACCCATCCAAGAGACGCAGCGTTAGCCTAGCGCGAAGGCAGCGCAAGATCATCCGCCATGGTCGATAAAAAGTATTCTTGAACCAGCAGCGATAGCCCCGCGTGTTGGAAAACCGAGCGTCGCCCCCACTGGCTGCTAACGCGTTTGTCACAGGGATAAACAAACCCAGGTGCATGACGCGTGGCATATAGCGGGCCGCGTACCAGGTCAGGCTGGCTAAATAGCCAACTACCCAGCGACCGCTCCCCCAGGTTTTCCAGGCACTGGCCTCTGAGCGTCTCAAGAGGGGCAACCGAGCGCGCAACCACCCAGGGGGTATCATCTATGCATAGGGCCACCTCGCGCAGCCAGGCATAGCGCCGTGCCGCTAGGCCCAGCGCCTGGGCCTCATGCGGCTGAGGTAGCCCAACGCCCTGGCGCAACAGCTGCACGCGAAAAGGCCGCTCGCCGCCTGCTGCCATAATACGCGCTGTCAATGAGTCTGTGGAGGCAACCCACTGCCACCACGCCGCGCTCATCGACGGTCGCAATGCCTTGACGGGTCGCCAACATGGCAAATCAGGGACGGACCCAATAAAGTGACGCGGCACCATAGCCTCCCAGGCAATTAAACGGTGCATTAGTGTAACATGAGGCCATATATAGGCTTTTGTCCCACTGACCTTTGGATAATTGGATGCCCTCATCACACGCTGAGCTGATTATTGTCGGCACGGGTATGGCGGGCGTTGGTCTTGCCCGTGCGCTACGCCGACAGAGCGATACGCGTTCGATCTGCCTGATCAGTGCCGATAGCGGCGATGACTACAGCAAACCCCTGCTATCGACCGCCTTTGCCAAGCGCCTGCCACCGGAACGCCTCGCCCAACGCAACGCCAACGAGCTCGCCGACTCGCTGGATGCCCGTGTGCTCACCCAGACCACCGTAAGCCAGTTGGACGCCGCGCATCACTCGCTCCGGCTGGCAGACGGCCAGGCGCTTGGCTACGACCGCCTGGTACTGGCCACCGGTGCCGAGCCACGCGTGCCCATGGCCATTCCTGACCCGCTCAAACCGCGCTGTTTTACCGTTAACAATCTTGACGACTATCGGTGTTTTCACCGCGCGCTGGGGGCTACGCCTGCCCGCGTGGCGGTCATCGGCGCAGGGCTGGTCGGCTGCGAATTTGCCAATGACCTGCATGCGGGGGGCCACGAGGTTAGCGTTATCGCCCCCGACGCTACGCCATTGTCCCGCTTGCTGCCTGCTCCGCTAGGTCGCGCGCTAGGCGAGGCGTTTCTGGAGGCGGGCATCCGCCTTGCGCTGGGCAGAACGCTCAAGACGATGGCGCTTAATGATGACGATGGCGTGACGCTAACGCTGGATAACGAGGACTCGCTCACTGTCGATGTGTTGTTGATGGCCACCGGTTTGGCCCCGCGTATTGCACTGGCCGAGGCGGCGGGGCTCACGGTTTCCGCCAGTGGTATCCAGGTAGACCGGCAGCTACGCACCTCGCACCCGGATATCCACGCCCTGGGCGACGTTGCCTGCGTTGACGGCATCAACGCGATGTACGTTCAGCCTCTTCAAGCCAGTGCCCAGGCACTCGCCGCCACCCTAGCTGGTACACCCACGGCAGTGCGCTTTGGGGCTTGGCCGGTAATCGTTAAAACGCCATTACTGCCGGTGGTCGCCTACCCGCCAACCCAGCCCCCTGAACGCTGGCGGATCGAAGGCGAAGGCGGTGATATGACGGCAATCGCGGAAGATAGAGACGGACGTTTGATTGGTTTTGCATTGACAGGCGGCTGCGTGAGAAGGAAAGTGGAGCTTTCCAGAGCAGCCCCTACGCTGCTAGGCTGAGTTTCGCGGCGCTGACGGTTTGGCTGAAATGATGGCTCAACCTCAGTGACCTTACCAACAACACGACAGTGTATCTTGCACGATCATTAAACAAAGGGAGTTTCCTTATGCGTAAACCTGAACTTGCAGCCGCCATTGCCGAAAATGCCGACCTGTCCAAAGACAAAGCGGGCCAAGTACTTAACGTGATTCTCGATGAAATCACTAACAGCGTGTCCAAAGGCGAAGACGTTGCCCTGATTGGCTTTGGTACCTTTACCGTTCGCGAGCGTGCCGCCCGTACCGGTAAAAACCCGCAAACCGGCGCGCCGCTGCAGATTCCTGCCAGTAAAAATGTCGCCTTCAAGCCGGGCAAAGCGCTTAAGGACGCTGTTTCTTAATGAAGCTCAAACTGACGCTGTGGCTATTGGGCTTACTGCTCAAACGTGCCCTGCGCCGCAAGCCGCGCTTTCGTGAACAACTTGAGCGAATGCGCGGCTTGGACTGGGGCATTGCCACAGAGGATTTGGGTACTGCCCGCCATTACCGGATGACGCCAACCAGCATCACCACGGGTAAAGGCCTGCCGATCGACTTGGACCTTGAACTGCGCTTTCGCAACGATGATGCGGCGTTACGCATCCTCAAAAAGCCAACGCAGCAAGCCTTCCTCGATGGCATGATTAACGGCGAGGTACGCTTGGTAGGCGACTCCGCCGATATGAACAAGCTGCAGAAACTGCTTAAGTATTTGTAGTTACCCGACAGACTGAGCGGAGGTGGCGCTTTAGCGATGGATATACCTCATCAGCGCTTAGTGTACTTTCGCGTTACCCTGGAGTCTGGTTCAGTGCGCCGTGCAGCGGCGCGCTTGGACATTGCTCCCTCGGCGGTTAGCAGGCAAATTGCGCTGCTGGAAGAAGCCTTGGGAGCCACCCTCATGGAGCGTCAGCGCGACGGCATTTCGCCTACCCCGGTAGGCGAAATGCTGCTTGAGTACTGCGAACGTCGCGGTGCCCTTGATGAAGGCTTTATTGCGTCTCTTGAATCCTACCAGCGTCTGGAGACCGGAAGAATATCGCTCACCGTCGGTGAAGGGTTCGTCAGTGATTTAGTGGCGTCCCCGCTACATGAGTTCACCCAGCTTTACGCGGGTATCCAGCTCGATATTCATATCGCTGGCACCTCGGGCATTATTGAAGCCGTGGTCGATGATCACAGCCATATCGGCTTAATGTTCCACGAAAGAACCCATCCTCAACTGCGTTTCTGGGCTTCCAGCCCACAGCCATTAATGGCCATCCTGTCACCGCAGCATGCCTTGGCCAACCAGCCTGCGCCGCTCTCTCTCGATCAACTGAGCGCCGAGCCCATGGCGATGTGGGATACCAGCCACGGGGTGCGCCAAATGGTCGATCAGGCCTTTCAGCAAGCGCGCATTGCCCCTCATCTGGCAATGAACACTAACTCCATGGTGGTACTGGCACAGTAAGTGCGCAGTGGCATGGGCATTACCCTGCTACCCGCCTTTGCCGTCGCCCACGATTTAGAGCTTGGCACGTTAGTGGCGCGCCCAGTAGATAATCCGCTTTTTCAGCGCTCCCAAGCCCACATGGTCACCCGTGTAGGTCGCCAACAGCCCAAGGCGTGCATCCTATTGCTGCGCCATTTGCAGCGCTGGATGCAGGCTTTTCGAGAACCCGGCCCGGTAAGCGATCAACCAACGCCACTGCCGTAACCAAACGCCACGCTGGCCTCTGTTGCGGTTTCCACCCAAACGCTTTGCGGCACCGTATATTCGCGCAGGCCATCCAAGCCGCTGGAGCGGCCAAAGCCGCTTTCGCCAAAGCCACCAAACGGCGACATCACGCTGATCGCCTTGTAGCTATTGATCCACACCGTGCCAGCCCGCAACTGACCGGTGACGCGATGCGCCCGCGCGACGTCCTGGCTCCAAACGGCGCCAGCCAAACCAAACCGCGTCTCATTGGCGAGTTGAATAGCCTCGGCTTCATCGTCAAAGGCCATGGCCACCAGCACCGGGCCGAACACCTCTTGCTGGGCAATCTCCATATCCGGCGTTACATCGACCAGTACGGTAGGGGCGATAAAATAGCCCTGAGCCTCGTCAGGTAACCCCTCTGGTCGTTTACCGCCCGTTAACAACGTTGCGCCAGCGGCTACCGCCGCATCAATCATGCGGGTGACCTGCTCAAATTGGCGGCGATTCTGCAGCGGCCCCATCCGGGTCGCCTCATCGCTGGGCAGGCCCACCGCAATCTGCTCAGCCGCCCGTGCTAAACGAGTGGTGACCTGCTCAAACACTCCGCGCTCAATCAATAAGCGCGACCCTGCCACACAGCTCTGGCCAGCGGCGGCAAAAATCGCTGCTTGGGCCCCTGTCACCGCTTCGTCCAGCTTGGCGTCGGCAAACACAATATTGGCCGATTTCCCACCCAGCTCTAACACGCTGGGCACCAACCGCCGCGCGCCCGCCTCGGCAATCATGCGGCCACTCTGGGGAGAACCCACGAATACCAATTTGCTGATAGCGGGATGGTCGGTTAGCGCTGCACCGGTCGTTTTGCCCAGCCCGTTGACGATATTGATCAGCCCCTTCGGCAACCCGCCGCCTTCCAGCAGCTTGGCGATCACCACCGAGGAGAACGGGGTTAACTCAGAAGGCTTCAATACGGCGGCGTTGCCTGCGGCAATGGCCGGGGCCAGCTGCCAGGCGCAGGTGAACATCGGCGCGTTCCAGGGGGTAATTTGCCCCACCACGCCGTAAGGAACGTGGCGCACATAGTTAAGGTGCGAGGTAGGCACCGGAATCACTTCGCCATGCTGTTTATCGCACCAGCCTGCGTAGTACTCGAACATCTCGCGCACTTTGCCGACTTCAGCGCGGCAGTCGCGAATCGGCTTACCGGCAACGACACTTTCCAACTGCGCCAGCGCCTCTTCATGGCCCTCCAGGCCGCGTATAGCGGTATTCATGCGTCGGCCGCGCTCGCTGGCGGTTAGCGCCATCCATTCGCGCTGCCCACGCTCAGCGGCTTGGGCGGCACGCTCAATCAACCCAGCACCCCCATCGCGATAGCTCACCAGCGTTTCGCCGGTGGCAGGGTTAATTAGGGTGATCGCTTCCCCCTCTCCCGCGACAAACTCACCGTTTATCCAGTTACTCAGCGGCGTGGCAGCGGCTAATCCGAAACCTTCGAGCAGTTCGGTAAGATGATCACTGGCGTGTTGGCTGAGTGCGTTCATTGGTTGCCCTCCGCTTGAGTAGCACGCGCTAAAATCGGCGTGGTGATGTGGTTGAAGTCGTCGCTATCGGCGGGGTGATCAGCGTTCCCGTGCCAGGCATCGACCACGGCTTGTAACAGCGGCAGTGGAATACCCAGTTGCTCAGCGGCATCCCGCGCCAGACGCAGGTCTTTACGCATCAAGCCGGTGGTAAAGCCTGAGTCGAAACGTTCACTTAGCACCCACTCGGGGAAATTCACTTCGCTAACCGCGCTGCGTCCGGAGCCACTATTGAGCCCCGCCAAACAGGCGGCGGGTTCAACGCCCGCCTTGGCTGCCATGGCGACTGCCTCTGCGGTGGTCAGCAAGTGCGCCGCACACAGGTAATTATTAGCGAGCTTAACCACATGGCCACTGCCTGGGCCGCCCACATGGTTGCGCTTGGCGGACATGGCTTCCAGCATCGGCATCACCCGCTTGATGGTGGCTTCATCGCCGCCCAACAGCATCCCTAGCTTGCCGCTGGCCGCGCCTTTTGGCCCACCGCTGACCGGGGCATCCAGCCACCCAAGGCCCGCTGCGATGACGTTTTCAGCCAGTTCGCGACTAACCTGAGGATCACTTGTCGATGTATCCACTATCACACTGTCTTTCGGCGCTAAGGTGAGTAAGCCCGGTGATTGCTCGATCACCTCGCGCACATGGGCGGAAGTCGGCAGCGACAGCAGGTACACATCGCTTGCAGGCAGTTCTTCGGGCGCCACGACGGGTAACCCTTGGGTAGCGAGGCGTGACCGCGCCTGCTCAAATACATCGCTACCTGTTACTGCAAACCCTGCTGCTTTAAGGGTGAGCGCCATATTGCCGCCCATCTGCCCCAGCCCGATGACTGTAATGGTTAAAGACATTCTAAAACTCCCTACAGCGCTTTTTGGGTAACGAAACGCCGTGTTCGGTGTTGATATTTGGCGTAGACGCTCCCCTACCCATTGGGCATCAGAGAGCGAATAACGCTTGTAGCTAAGAAAAGGGTAACGATTTAGACGAGCAGTGCGCTTACCAGCTCCACCCAGTAGCGTGTGCCTAGCGGCAATAGTGCGTCGTTAAAGTCATAGCGCGGGTTGTGCAGCGACGCGGACGCCTCGCCGTTGCCCATCCAAATATAGGCACCTGGGCGCTCGGCAAGTAGAAACGAGAAATCTTCCGAAGCCATACTCGGCGGCGGGTTGCGGATCACGTTGCCACTGCCCAGTAAATTTTCCAGCACCGAGGCGCACTGCTGGGCGTGTTCAGGGGTATTGATAGTGGCGGGATAGCAGCGCTGGTAGTCAAGCTCAACGGTTAAGCCGTGAAACTCCGCCAAGCTGGCAATCGCCTGCTTAAAGCGTGCCTCCAGGTGCTCTTTAAGCGCCATATCAAAACAGCGCAGCGTGCCGCGCAGCGCCACCTGTTCGGGAATCACGTTAAACGTATCCCCCGCGTTAATGCTGGTGAAACTGAGTACTGCCGATTTATCCGGGGGCGTCTCGCGGCTCACCAGCCCCTGCAACTGGCTGATCAGTTGGCAGCTCGCCAATACCGTATCAGTCCCTAAGTGTGGCATCGCTGCGTGGCAGCCTTTGCCGGTCAGCGTCAGGTTAAAGATGTCGAAAGCAGCCATCACGTCGGTATCGTGCACTGCGGCAACGCCCACGGACAGGCCCGGCCAGTTGTGCAGGCCGTACACGGCGTCCATGGGAAAGCGCTCAAACAGGCCTTCTTCGACCATCACCCGCCCACCGCCGGCGTTCTCTTCGGCGGGCTGAAAGATAAACACCACACGCCCTTTGAAATCCGGCTGCTGCTTTAACGCCCAGGCGGCGCCCAATAGCATGGTGGTGTGGCCATCATGGCCGCAGGCGTGCATCTTGCCAGGCGTCTTGGAGGCGTAGGCAAGCGCCGTCTCTTCGCGAATATCCAGGGCGTCGATATCGGCCCGCAGGCCGATGGTTTTACCTTCCCCCAAACGGCCATCCAAGGCCGCCACTACGCCGGTACCGGCAATATTGGAGGTCACCTCAAAGCCCCACTCGCTCAACAGTGCGGCGATGCGCGCGCTGGTGCGGTGCTCCTCAAAGGCGGTTTCCGGGTGTTGGTGAAAATCGTGGCGCCAGGCGATTAGCGCTTCATTCTCCGGTAAGTTTACTGAAGCAGTCATCGTCTTGTCCTTAAAGCATCACGTGAGCAACAACGGCAGAGCCGATAAAGGTGCCGGTGAAGACCAGCAGGGCCACAATGACCAGCTTCCAGCCGGTTTGCTTGAACATGGCGAACTCACGGCCGGTCAGCGCCAGCCCGGCGTAGGCCAGTACTGGTGTGACCACCGCAAGAAAGTCCACTTCGGCCAATCGGGCGATTATCCAGCCGTTACCCGGAAAAAAGGGCAGCGTCGCGATAATGCTCACCAGCGACACCCAGGCCACGCTGGGTAGGTAAAATGGGCAAAACCGGCCAATCACCAAACCGATAATGACCATCACATACAGAATCAGCATGCCGGGCAGCGCGTCTAACAGCGGCGAACCGTTGACGATATTGCTAAACCAAGCAGCGATACACACGGCGGCCAGTACCAAAGCCGTTTTACCGAGCTGGTTTTCCGGGCGCAGCTCTTTCAGCGCTTCGGCATCAAACTGATCGACCGTGCTCTCATGAGTTTTCATGGCTAACCTCCTGACGCGAACCTTTTAAGCGCTTGTACATCCACTCGGTCACCGGTAGCGCAATAAACAGCGACACATACAGACCGGTGGCGTAAGTGAGCAGGTTGCTCGCGCCTGCAAAGGCGAGCAGCTCATCCTTGGATGCCGGTGCCGCTTCGGCCAACGCAGCCGAACACGCCGCCACCATACTGCCACTGCCCACCCCACAGGCCATGGCCAAAGCACGAATATCGAGAATATCCAGTGAGGCGATATAGCCCGCCATTAAAGCAAAGTAGAGCGTACCGAACATGGTGCCCACGACGTAAACGCCCATAATGCCGATACCCTCAGGACTTCTTAGCCCATAACGATCTGAAATAATGGCAATATTGGGTTCACGGGCGATAGAGTAGGTAGCCCCAATCGCTTCCCGGCCCATCTTAAGGACTAAGACAGCAAAGGGCAGCGCGATCAGCATAGTACCGAGGTTACCCAACTCCTGGAGTATCAGCGCGGGGCCTGCCTCGATGATCTGCTCAATGGCGGGGCCAATGGTAGAACCGAATTTGGCTATAAAGGGCAGTATGGCGATTAGAATGATCGGGCCTGCGGCATTGCTGACCGGCTTGGGAATGACCTTGCCCATGGCCGAAAAAAGGTGGGGGTTGAACAGTACGCCAATCACAAAGGCGTAAAGCAGCGGTAGTAACAGCAGCGTTCCAGGCCCAAGGGGAATACGCACGATGCCGATCCACTCGGCAAACATTGACGTCACGATCACCGTAAGGTGCAGACGCCAATCCAGCAGCAGTTTGAGGTCCATAGGAGTGTCCTTGTTTTTTTAGAGTCACTCCGAGTATCGAAAGGTTACTGTTTCAATCATAGGGCTTTAGTGCGCTATTTTTTAGAACACTCAAACGTTGAGCGCCAAGGTAGCGACATCCAACGGCTACACACTTATACTAAAGTCTAACAATCATCCATAAGAGCCTCTATGCCCATAGCATTACCGCTGCGCCGTCTTTGGACACTGGATAAATTCGCCTATAGCCTACGCGTTTTTATCGCGTTCAGTGGTGCGCTGCTGCTTAGCGCTCTACTGGGCGATGTCGCGCTGGTCATTCCGCTTTTCTTGGGCATTATCGCCAGCGCGTTGTCGGAAACCGATGACAGCTGGGAGGGGCGCTTTCAGGCTCTGTTGGTGACGCTTGCCTGCTTTGCTTCGGCGTCGTTCATCGTGCAGTGGCTGTTTCCCTGGCCGTGGCTGTTTGCCTTGGGGCTGGCGGTTTCTACCTTTACCCTGATCATGCTCGGGGCCATTGGCCAACGCTACGCCACCATCGCCTCTGGCACGCTGATCCTGTCGATCTACTCGATGATCAATATCGAGCAGCACGGCGGGATGGATGAAGATGTCGCCTACCGCCAACTTCTACTGCTGGCGGGAGCTGCCTGGTACGGCGTCATTTCGATCATCTGGTGTGCGCTTTTTTCGCGCCAGCCGCTCAAGCAAAGCATGGCGCGGGTGTATAAGGCGCTGGGCGAGTTTTTGATTTTGAAGTCGGCACTGTTTGAGCCAGTACGCGACGTGGATGTCGAAGCACGTCGTGTGGCCCTGGCACACCAGAACGGTAAGGTGGTGGGCGCGCTTAACCAAGCCAAAGAGATGATTTTTCGCCGACTGGAGGGCCAACGGGGTAATCGCAAGCTCAACCGGTATCTACGCATCTATTTTATTGCCCAGGATATCCACGAGCGGGCAAGTTCAACTCACTACCCGTATAGCGCCTTAACCGATGCGTTTTTCCACCATGACGTGCTTTTTCGCTGCCAGCGACTCCTGGATCAGCAGGGCCGCGCCTGCCGTCAGTTAGCCAAGTCACTACTGCTCAATCGCCCGTTTGGTCACGAACAAAGCGAGCAGGCCCTGGCCGATTTGCGCGCCTCAATTGATAACCTTAGCGACCGGGGAAAACCCGAGTGGCAGCCGCTCATGCGACCCCTCAACGCCTTGGCCGACAACCTGACCACCCTTGAAGCCCAGATTGCCAGCGCGCATAACCCGGATGCCAAGGACGAACGCCGCGATAGCGCCTTGTATGACCGCTCGCCGTCCAGTCTGTGGGAAGCGTGGAAACGCGTGCGGCTTAATTTACATCTGGGCTCGCCCACCTTTCGCCATGCCGTACGGCTCAGTGCTGCGCTGGTTACCGGGTACGGCTTACTGCACTGGCTCAATCCGGATCAGGGCTTCTGGATATTGTTGACCACGCTTTTTGTTTGCCGGCCCAACTTTGCCACTACTCGGCGGTTTCTCTCCCAGCGGATTGTCGGCACGGTGCTGGGGTTGGTGGTCGGCTGGGCGTCGATTAGCCTGTTTCCTCACCCATTGGTACAAAGCATAATCGCCGTGGCGGCGGGGGTATCGTTCTTTGCCAACCGCGAAAAACACTACGTCCTGGCGACTGCCTCAATCACCCTGCTGGTGCTGTGCAGTTTTAATCAGGTGGGTGATGGCTTCGATCTTATCTGGCCACGCTTATTCGATACGCTGATTGGCGCGATGATTGCGGGCCTGGCAGTGTTTTTTATTCTTCCCGATTGGCAAGGGCGGCGGCTTAACCGCGAGGCCGCGCACGTGCTGACCAACCATCGCCGCTACCTGGAAGAAATCATTCATCAGTACGAAACGGGCAAGCAGGACGATTTAGCGTATCGCCTGGCCCGCCGCAACGCCCACAATGCCGATGCGGCGTTGTCCACGCTGCTGACTAATATGCTGCACGAGCCGGGGCATTACCGTAAACAGGATGCCGATAACGGCCTGCGCTTTTTAGTACTGTCCAACACCTTATTGAGCCACCTTTCCGCGCTGGGCGCGCACCGCCACCAGCTAGCCGACGATGAGGACGACTCAGCACTGGTGCCAGCCGCCAAGCGCATGTGCGAATTGCTCGACCAGCTTGCCGAGCAGTTGCGTAATCGTCAGCCGATCACCCCGCTGTCAGCCCAGGCCGAGGCGTTAATCGCGCAGCTCGATGAGCAAGGCTCGGCTACAGCGGAGCAAAACGCCGTCACGCGTTACCGGCCAATCCAAAGCCAGCTACGCCTTATCGCCCACCAGTTGGCGCCGCTAGGGGAGTCGGCTAGCCGACTGATCAGCACACCTGACCCGAGTGCATAACTCACACCGACGCTAAACCTGCCCATATCGCCCGGCAGCTTCGCCTAGCCAACGGCGCACCAGCACGGTGGTGATGTCCTTGTTGCCCTGCAGTGCCTTTGCCAGCGCGGTAACTTGATCCAGCAGGTCGCCGTCACGCTCCAGATCGGCAACTTTCATCTGCGCAAGGCCGGTTTGGCGGGTGCCGAGCACCTCGCCGGGGCCGCGGATCTCCAGGTCTTTCTCGGCGATGCGAAAGCCGTCGGTGGTCTCGCGCATCACCGCCAAACGCTGCCGGGAGGTTTTGGACAGCGGCGGGTGGTAGAGCAGCACACAGAAACTCTCGGTGCTGCCGCGCCCTACACGGCCGCGCAACTGATGAAGCTGAGAAAGCCCTAGCCGCTCGGGATTTTCGATAATCATCAGGCTAGCGTTGGGTACGTCTACACCCACTTCAATGACCGTGGTGGCGACCAGTAAATCCAGCTCGCCTTGTTGAAAAGCCGCCATCACCTCGGCTTTTTCACCGGACTTCATGCGCCCGTGCACCAAGCCTATCGCCAGCTCCGGCAGCGCGTCGGTGAGTTCGTCGCGGGTCACTTCCGCCGCCTGGCACTGCAGCGCTTCGGACTCTTCGATCAGCGTGCACACCCAGTAGGCCTGGCGGCCCTCACTGCAGGCACGGCGAATACGTTCCACCACTTCGGGGCGACGCTCGTCGGAGACCACGACGGTTTTCACCGGCGTGCGCCCTGGGGGCAGCTCGTCGATCACCGAGACATCCAAATCCGCGTAGGCGCTCATGGCCAGCGTGCGGGGTATCGGCGTGGCGGTCATGATCAACTGGTGAGGGGTAAGCCCGCCTGCTTCGCCTTTTTCACGCAGCGCCAGGCGCTGATGCACGCCGAAACGGTGCTGCTCGTCGATAATCGCCAGCCCTAGGCACTGGAAATGGACATCGTCCTGGAACAGCGCGTGGGTGCCGACCACCATGCGCGCGCGTCCATCGGCAATCGCCGCCTTGGTATCCAGCCGTGCCTTGCCTTTGAGCTTGCCGGACAGCCACGCTACTTCGATGCCCAGCGGTTCGAACCAGGCTTTAAACGAGCGGTAATGCTGCTCGGCGAGGATTTCCGTGGGCGCCATGATTGCCGCCTGGCAGTTGCCCGCCAGCGCCGACAGCGCCGCCATGGCAGCAACCACGGTCTTCCCTGACCCCACATCGCCCTGAACCAGCCGCAACATCGGGGCAGGACGGGCCAGGTCCAACGCAATCTCTTCAAGCACCCGCCCTTGGGCGCTGGTCAAGGCAAAGGGCAACTGGGCTAAAAAGCGCGCCTGAAGGTTTCTCCCGCTGGGCAGTTCGGGGGCGCCATCCGCCTGAATGCGTAACCGCACCTCGCGCAGGCTTAGCTGGTGGGCCAACAGTTCTTCCAGCGCCAAACGCCGCGTCGCCGGATGGTGGCCGTGGGTGAGCTGTTCCAGGTCGGCCTCTGGCGGCGGCTGGTGGAGAAGTTTCAGGCTGGCGTGAAGCCCAGGTAGCTTGAAGCGCTGGCGCAGGGCGTCAGGAATAACGTCAGGCAGCGCCTCGGGTTGTGCGTCCAATAGACCCAGCGCCTGTTGGGTCAACGCGCGCAACCGCGTTTGATGCAACCCCTCGGTGGTCGGGTAAATCGGCGTAAAGTACTCATCAACCGGGGTTTCGCTGCCGCCGCTTAGCCGGTACTCAGGGTGATAAATCTCCAGCCCCGTGGCCCCGGCGCGCGCTTCGCCAAATGCACGCACGGTGGCTCCCGGGCGCAGCTGTTGCTGCTGGGCGGGCGAGAAGTGGAAAAAACGCAGGCTTAAAATGCCGCTGTTATCGCGCAGCCGCACCAGCAAGCTGCGCCGACGCCCCTTCACCACGTCGCAGGCGGTGACGTCGCCTTCAATCACCGCCTCGCTGCCAGCGCGCAGCTCACCGATAGGTGTTAGTCGGGTGCGGTCTTGATAACGCAGCGGTAAATGAAACAGCAGGTCGCTAACCTGCTCAATGCCTAATCTGGCCAGCTTCAAGGCTAGCGCTTCGCCAACGCCTTTAAGCGCCGTGACTGGTTCCGAAAGCGCCGTCATGACCCTGCCGTCGCCGCCTTGGCCGGCTGACGGCACTGGCTGATCGCATTCACCAGCGCATCAATGGCTTTGGGACGGGGAAAGCTGGCCCGCCAGGCAATCGCCACCGTCCGCGAGGGCGCGGGGCCGACAAAGGGGCGGCTGATCAGCATGGCGTTTTCATATTGATCCATGCCCAGCGCTGACTGTGGCAGCACGGTGATGCCCAGCTTGGAGGCCACCATATGTCGGATGGTTTCTAGCGACCCTCCTTCGGCGATTAACGTGTTGTTGGGGTTGTTGAGTTTTTGGGTAATCGCCGGGCAGGCTTCCAATAGCTGATCGCGGAAGCAATGGCCCTCGCCCAACAGTAATAGACGTTCTTCTAATAGCTCTTCTTTATGGATCGCTTCCCGCGCTTCCCAACGATGCTTGGCGGGCATCAGCACTTCAAAGGTTTCATCGTAAATCGGCTTGGTCACCACGTCGGTTTCGGTAAACGGCAACGCCACGATAATCACATCCAGTTCGCCGTTGCGCAGCTTGGTACGCAGCGCGCCGGTCAGCCCTTCTTCAATGTACAAGGGCATCTGCGGTGCGGCCTTGGCCAGTTGGGGAACCAAGTGCGGAAACAGATAGGGCCCGATGGTGTAAATGGCCCCGATGCGTAGCGGATTAGCGAGCTGATCCTTACCGGCACTGGCCATGTCAAAGATCAGGCTACTCTGCTCAAGTACGCGCTGCGCCTGAGCGATGATCTTTTCACCCAGCGGGGTCACTTGGACCGTCGCCTTGGAACGCTCAAACAATGGCGTTTCTAGCTCATCTTCTAGCTTTTTGACGGCCACCGACAGCGTTGGCTGGGAAACATGGCAGCGTTCAGCAGCGCGGCCAAAGTGGCGTTCTTGGGCAAGGGTTACGATGTAGCGAAGTTCTGTTAAAGTCATAGTGGTGCCGGTGGCATCCTCTCGTAGCAGCTTGTGACTAACGATCGTGACAATTAGCGGGAAGGAAAAGGACAGGCAAGCCCTGCTGACGATGTCGTCTCTACTATTGCTTTCTCTTAAGGAATTGTAGATCAGGGACTTTGTATCTAATAGGGATTATTTATCAATAGGAGTGAGCAAGGTGACGCTAACGGTACTGATTATTGGCTGTGGCGATATTGGCATCACGCTAGGCCGCGAACTGCTCAGCGAAGGACATCGCGTGATTGGCGTTCGCCGCCAAGTCAACGCATTGCAAGATACCGGCATCGAGCCCTTAGCCCTGGACTTGAATACGCTTGAGGATGCCGACGCCAGCGCGCTTCCCGAGGTGGATTACGTCGTTTACACGGTGAGCGCGGACCACTTTGAAGAAAGCGCCTACCAAAGTGCCTACCCCGAAGGCTTGAAGCGGGTGCTGAGCGTTTTGGAGCAACACGCCACCCCGCCGCGCCGCGTGTTTTTTGTCTCTTCCACCAGCGTCTACGGCCAGCAGGAAGGCGAGGTCGTCAACGAAGAAAGCCCTACCGAGCCAACCAGCTTCTCCGGCACGCTGATGTGCCAAGCCGAGCAAGCGCTGATCAATCACCCGCTGCCCGGCACCGTGGTGCGTTTTTCGGGCATTTACGGCCCCGGCCGTGACCGACTCATTCATCAGGTTGCCGAAGGCCGATTATCCTCGGTGACGCCGGTGATCTATTCCAACCGCATTCATCGCGACGACTGTACCGGCATTTTGGCCCATCTGATCCACTGCCAGGAAAAAGGCCAGCCTTTGGCTGATCTTTACCTGGGCAGCGATTGCGAGCCGGTCACAATGCATAACGTGATGGCCTGGATCGCCAAGCAGCTTAAGGTAGAGTCCACCGATACCATGCAGTCACCATTGCGTCGGCGTACCAGCAAGCGCTGCGACAATCGGCGGATCCTCGACACCGGCTATCAATTCCGCTACCCAACCTTCCGTGAAGGCTACGCTCAGGTGTTGAAAGAAGGCGGTTTTTGGCGCGTGCAAAAAGTATAACCCCCCACCCACGCATTCAGCGCACTTCCATCAGCGAGCACTCGGCTCGCTGATGGTAAGTATTATCAAGTCTTAATCGCCAATCACCATGACGGCTTCGGCTTCTACCTGACTACCTTTCGGCAAGGCTTTAACGCCCACCGCGGCGCGAGCTGGAAACGGCATTGAAAAGAACTCTTCCATTACCTTGTTCACAATCGCGAAATTATCTAAATCGACCAGGTAGAGGTTCAGCTTGACGACATCGCCCAGCGTGCCGGCGGCTTCTTCACATACCGCCTGTAAATTGGTAAACACTTGACGTGCCTGCATTTCGAAATCGTCGGAGACGATCTCCATGGTGGCCGGGTCGAGGGGAATCTGGCCCGACAGATACACGGTATTGCCTGCCTTAATCGCCTGAGAGTAAGGGCCGATAGCGGCGGGAGCTTTTTCAGTGTTGATAACAGCTTTGTTGCTCATTGGATGTCATGCTCCTTGATGCGTTAAATGTTCATGTTGATGGCCCCTGCCATAGCTTACGCTAGCCAGCCTTGGGCCAGCGAGCAGCCACAGCGGGCGCTTAATTTGCCATGCGGGTTATTTTGCCGACGTTGGGCAGATTACGAATACGTTTCATGATGCGGGCGAGGTGAACACGGCCCTTCACCGAAAGCGTGAGATTCACCGTGGCTAGGCGGGCGTCGCGCTCTTCGATGCTAATGCGCTCAATGTTGGCATCGGCATCAGTGACCAGCCCGGCAAGCTCGGCGACCAACCCCCGGCGGCTTTCAATTTCAATACGTAGGGCCACTGGAAAGTCTTCGTCGATATGCTCTGACCATTCCAGCGCAAAGACTTTATCCGGGTCGTCTCTATCGGCCAGATTTTTACATTCTGCCCGGTGGACCACCAAGCCTTTGCCCATAGACAAGTGTCCAACAACAGTATCCCCAGGCAGCGGATGACAACAGCGGGCATAGTTAATCACCATGCCTTCGCCGCCGCTTATCATCACCGCTTTATGGCTGGTGCCCTCGTTGACCAGTTCGCTTGGATGACCGTCTGACACGTCCACCAAACGTCGCGCGACCACATGGGCAACACGGTTGCCTAATCCTAATGATTCCAAAAGCGCCTCTTCGGAGGCTACATCGAGTTGGTCAAATGCGCGGGTTAAAACCGTTGGATCCAGCTCTTCCAGGCTGGTATTGAACGGTGCCAACGCTTTGTTTAGCAGTCGCCGGCCGAGCATCACCGCTTCGGTTTGCTGCTGGTGCTTGAGCGCATGGCGAATTGCCGAGCGTGCCTTGGCGGTGGTCACGAAGTTCAGCCAAGACAAGTTGGGGCGTGCCCCTGGCGCGGTGATGATCTCCAGCGTCTGGCCGCTTTCCAGACGCGTGGAAAGCGGCGCCAGATGCCGATCTATCCGGCAGGCAATGCAGTTATTGCCGATATCGGTATGCACCGTGTAGGCAAAATCGATAACCGTCGCCCCCTGGGGCAACTCCATGATGTCGCCTTTGGGAGTGAATACGTAGATATCGTCGGGAAACAGGTCGTTTTTGACGTGCTCGATAAACTCGAGGGAATCGCCCGCGTGACGCTGCATCTCGAGTAGCCCTTTCACCCAGGCGCGCGCCCGTGCATGGCTACCCTCGGCTATCGGGTGCGAGGTTTGCCCGGCTTTATACAGCCAGTGCGCGGCAATGCCGTTGTTGGCCATGGCTTCCATTTCCCGGGTGCGAATCTGCACCTCAATGGGCATGCCCCGGGCACCAAACAATGTGGTGTGCAGGCTCTGGTAGCCGTTGGCCTTGGGAATGGCGATGTAATCTTTAAAGCGCCCTGGCACCGGCTTATACAGGTTATGCACAACGCCCAAAATACGATAGCAGCTGGCGACATCTTCGGTGATGATCCGAAAACCGAACACATCCATGATTTCGACAAACGGCTTACGCTGGTCACGCATCTTGCGGTAAATCGACAACAGATGCTTTTGACGGCCGACCACCGTGCCGCTCAGCGCTTCGTCATCAACGCTTTTTTGTAGCGTGGCCTGGACTTCACGCATCGCGCTACGCCGGTGCCCCCGGGCATTAGAAACGGCACGCTTGATGCGTTCCGAGCGCATCGGGTGAATCGCCTGAAAGGAAAGGTCTTCAAGCTCAACGCGAATGGTGTTAATACCTAGCCGACCGGCGATGCGGGCGTAGATTTCAAGTGTCTCGCGGGCGATGCGGCGCTTTTTATCGGGGCGCAGCGCTCCCAAGGTGCGCATGTTATGCAGACGGTCGGCCAGCTTGACGATTATCACGCGGATATCCCGCGACATCGCCAACACCATCTTTTGGAAGTTTTCTGCCTGGGCGACGGCTTTATCTTCAAAGGTGATCTGGGTCAGTTTGGAGACCCCGTCTACCAATTCGGCGACCGGCTCACCGAACTGTGCACCCAGCGCTTTTTTGGACACGCCAGTGTCTTCAATCACATCGTGCAGCATGGCGGCCATCAGGCTTTGATGGTCCATGTGCATGTTCGCCAGAATATTGGCCACCGCCAGCGGATGGGTAACGTAAGGCTCGCCGGAGCGACGCCGCTGGCCGTCGTGGGCCTGTTCGGCGTAATAAAAGGCGCGTTTGACCTGTTGGATCTCGTCGGGAGGTAAGTAGCCGCCGAGTCGGTCGGCCAGGTCGTCAATGGTAAACATTCACCGCGCCTCTAATCGGTCGTGAACCTAGTCGTCGATTTGTGCGCTGGGAGCCATCGCTGGACGAGCGCGAACAGGCGCTTCAACTGGTTCGTCCAGTACCGTGTGATCAACTAAACCCGCAGCAATTTCGCGCAGCGCCAAAACAGTGGGTTTGTCATTTTCCCAAGCAAGCTGGGAATCGCGGGTGCCCCGCGCCAGCTGACGGGCACGCTGGGTGGAGATCATTACGAGTTTGAAACGATTTTCGACATGATCAAGACAGTCTTCAACGGTGACGCGAGCCATGGGTGCCTTCCTGTAATAACGACGCTGGATCGTCTCCGTAAGGGGTCAAACGGGCCGATCCAGCTAAAGAGGGTAGTAGAACCGTGTAGATTACTCGACGCCGGGCGCCTGTGACAAGAGCGTTGCCAGTAAGGGCGCGTGGCGTTCGCTCATTAACGGACGCGCTAAGCGACGGCTAATGACTAGCGACTGCAATTCCTGAAGGGCGGTGGTGAAGTCATCGTTGACCACCAGGTAGTCGTATTCGTCATAGTGTGACATTTCGCTGATCGCATCACGCATGCGCCGCGCAATGATGGCATGCTCGTCGGTGCCACGGCTAGCAAGGCGACGTTCAAGCTCACTGCGCGACGGCGGCAGGATGAAAATCGATACCGCCTCGGGCATTTGTTCACGCACTTGGCGCGCGCCCTGCCAATCAATCTCAAGGATCACATCCTGGCCGGCATCGAGTATCGTTTGTGCCGCCTGGCGCGACGTGCCGTAGTAATTATCGAAAACCTTGGCATACTCAAAAAACTCGCCGCACTCAATCATCGCCTCAAAGGTAGCCGCATCGGTGAAGTGGTAATTGACGCCATCGACCTCGCCTTCGCGCCTGGCACGCGTGGTGTGCGATACCGACACCTGAATACCATCGAGGCTATCGATCAGCTCGCGTACCAGGCTGGTTTTACCCGCCCCCGATGGGGCAGAAACGATAAACAGTGTACCTTGGGACATACGCGCTTCCCTTGTTGGCGAAGTAAACTCGTGCGATCAGAGCGTGTAGGAAAGGGCCGCAGTATCGCACACACGTCGCGACGACTGTAGCGTTTCGCGGAACAGGGAGGTCACGATGCGAAGCACATTGCTGATACTGGCGCTGATAGCGTTAGGCGTGGCCCTACACAAAGACCTGATCGAGATCCCACGCCACTGGGCACCGTGGGCGCCGCTGTATGTCGACGACCCGATCACCCCGGTCACCTCACTAAAACTTCGTCGCCTGGAAAATGACCGTGACGGCTGCCTGGCAGCGCTGGATAGCGTGCCAGATGAGGCGGTGCGCTATTCCCCTCTGGCAGACTACATCCCCGTCGAGAATTGCCCACTTGAAAATGTGGTGCGCCTGCAAAGCAGCGGCGTGGCGTTTAATCAGTCGTTTGTGGCCAGTTGCCCCCTGGCGTTGGCCTGGGTGATGTTCGAGCGCCATGCGCTGCAGCCCAGCGCCGAAAACATTCTCGGCACCCAAGTGCGCCAGGTGGATCACGTTGGCAGTTTTGCCTGCCGCAATGTGTATGGCCGCGAGAGCGGGCGACGCAGCGAGCATGCCACCGCCGAAGCGCTGGACGTGATTGGCTTTCGGTTGGCAAACGGCGAGCGTATCACCCTGCTTGAAGACTGGGGAGACGAGGGGCCAACGGGGGACTTCCTACGTGACATCCGCGACGATGCCTGTGATTTTTTTGGCAATACGCTAAGCCCCGACTACAACGCCGCGCATGCCGACCATTTTCACTTCGGTATGCGCGGCTTCCGCCTCTGCCGTTAATGTGCGGCAGCCACTCGGGTCGGCGGGTAACGCGTCTCTAACCAGCGCCCGAAAGCAAACAGTACGAGTCCACACAGCGCCAAGCCGGTGCCCACCAAACCAGTACTCGACCAGCTAAAGCCCGCGCTAATGACGAGCCCTGCAAGCCACGCGCCTAACGCATTGGCGCCGTTGAACGCCGCGTGATTGAGCGAGGCGGCCATAGTTTGGGCATCTTCTGCAACATCCATCAAGCGGGTTTGCAGCGCGGGGGCAAGTGCCATGCTGGTACCCACCAAGCCAACAAACAACAGGCCGGTCCAGACGTTATTGGCAGCAAAATAAAATAGCCCCTGAATCACCGCGCACCACACCAGGGTGGCGGGAATCGCCCGCATCAAATTCTTGTCCGCCGCGCGGCCGCCTATCAGGTTACCGGCGATCGAGCCCAGGCCGAAGATCACCAGCACCAGCGGCCCCAGTGCCTCACTCATCCCCGCCTGCTGGGTCAGCGTCGGCATTACGTAGCTAAAGATCGCGAACATGCCACCGCAGCCGATACAGGCGATGGCCACCGTCACCAGCACGCGCTGTTTGACCAACGCCGAGAGTTCGCGAAGCGGGCTTGCCTTTGCATCGAACGGCTGCACCGGCACCCACAGGCGAATCAACAATGCGGTGAGCAGTGCAATCCCGCCCACTGCGGAAAAAGCCACCTGCCAGCCAAACAGGTTTCCCGCCCAGGTGCCCAGCGGCGCGCCGAGCAAAATCGCCACCGTCAGGCCCATCATCACCCGGGCAATCGCCCGCGCCCGCTGGTCAATCGGCACCGCCCCAGCAGCCACAAGCGCCGCCACGCCAAAATAAGCCCCGTGGGGCAGCCCGGCAATAAAACGCAAACCCACAAACGACCAGAAGCCCGGCGCCATCGCACTGGCAATATTGCCCAGCGCAAATACCAGCATCAGCGCAATCAACAGCGCGCGCTTGGGCACCCGCGCCGCCAGCGCTGAAATCAGCGGCGCACCGACCACGACGCCCAGGGCGTAGCTGCTAATTGCATAGCCCACCTGAGGCACGGTGACGGCCAAATCCCCCGCCACGCGGTTCATCAGGCCCATAATCACAAACTCGCTGGTACCGATACCGAAGCCACCCAGCGCCAACACAAATTCGGCCAGCCGTGGGTTACGCGCCAGCCCTTGAGACGACGGTGCTGTCGAATCCTGCATGCTTAACTCCTTGGGATACCGCCCGGTTGGTATCACGATGGCGCAAATGATCGCAGGATTAGACGAAAGTAGAAACCCGCCTGTGCTTAAAAAGTTAGCGGGCGAACTCAATCGTTACGATGGGCTGAATAGGAAACGGTGGGGTGAGGTATTTGGCGGTCAGGCGCTAGGGGGTTCCACTGAAAGCAAACGCTCACGCAGCTCACGGCTACGCGGTACCAAGCCGGTTTGCAGGCCCAACGGGCGGAATACTTGGTTGAGTAGAGCCACGGTAGGGCTTGCTTTATCGGCTTCCAGATCAGACAAGGAGCGGCGACTGATACCCACCAGCGCGGCATATTGGGTCTGCGACATGCCCAGCACCTCACGCCGCAGTTGACGCAACACCTGCCCTGCGCTGATTTCTTCCCGCAGTAGCTGGGTCAATAGCGACGTCAGCAGCGCCTCGCGCTCAATGCTAGAGAGTTCTTTGCGCTTCATATCAGCCCCCAGCGCTGCAGTTTATCGTCCAGGTAGTCGAACCCTAACGCATTCGACACTAGTAGCACTTCCGGCACGCCCCGCACAGCAAGCCGCTCTTTTAGTCCGACTAATTGACTCCCAAGCGCTTTTAGCTCTGCCATCAGTTGTTCCGGGGGCACATAGCCATTTAAGCGCTCCGCAATGGCTGCCCAGTTGAATTCACGCCCCTCCTCAAACGGCGCCCCCCAGGTGGTGGTACGCACAACCCCCTCCGGGTCAGCCTTCATAGGCGCAAAATCGTAGACTGGGGCCAACCAGATACCCTGAGGCGTTTTCAGCAGCGCGCTATTGCGGCCGTGGTTATCGCTGTTGGCAAAAGCGACATTGAGCAGATCGCGTTTCACCCACTCGCTTACAAAGCTCGCCGTATCAAACTGGCCTCCCGACTCGCGAACGCGGAATTGCTGGCTCAACCGGCCAACCAGTGCCTCAATCACGGCAAAATGGTTTAACAAACTTCCCGGCTCGCTCTCCATAATTGAATAAACAGACTCCAACCCATAAAGCGTGCGCTCTCCCCCCTGAAAATCAACATCAAAGCGGGGCAACCACAGCGATGGATAGCGTTCACCTTCTATTAACCGCATCCCTTGCGTCTCGATGGTCGCTATGCCCAGCGACGCTAGCTCGTGATAGAAGTGGTACTCCGCACGCAGGATGTTGTTATCAAGCTCGGTACGCTGGCCGCGAGGAAATTTCACCAGATAGTGCTGATCGGTATTCGCCGCATCATCCTGGTAGGTATCGATCCAGACCTGATCGTCTGGCGAACAGCGCAGCAGTAGCTTAGGCGCTTCGCCGCCGGCCCCGGTCGCGCCGCCACCGGCGGCGCCCATCTGCTGCGCATAGGCAAGAAAATCACTATCCCGATCCACTACATCAGCTAGGGCAAAGCGTTGCTGCTCTAGCGTGTTGCCTACAGGACGCTCGGGAAGCGCTTGTTTAATACGCAAATTACCTACCGGTGCAATCGTCCCTTTAGCCAATAGGATGTAATCTTGTTCAGCCTCGCTAAGCGCCGATATCCCCAACTGCGTGACCCAGTAACGGCGGCTGGCCCCAGAAGGCATGATATCGTCTAAAAAAGCGAACCAGCGTGGCGATTGGTGAGTATTCATTAGCTCAATGGGCAAACGCAGGCTGCAAGCATGCTCGTCATCGCGATCTAGCCATTCAAGGGCATAATCGGTGATATAGCCCAAACGCGCAGGCCCACGGCGACCCTGCTCTGGAGATTCAATCACCAGCTCGGCAGCATCGTGCCACTGGCCATGATGAAATGCCTGGATGGTTAGCAACGTGGGCCACCTTAATTGAGCAGTTAATAACTGAGCAGCTTAATGCTCAATAGTGTAGTCCAAGGCACAATAATGTGCATTTTAATACTCAAAAATACCTAAAAACCCAATTAATGAGCAGTAAACTACTCATTTTAGCCAGGAGCCGCCATGACACCTGATAACGAGTCCTTTGACATGATTGAGCATGCCATGGCAGCCCTCGCCAAGGCCGACCCGGATATTGCCCGCGCTTATCCGCTAGTGGGCGCCCCTGCCCCACGCCAGCGCGACCAGGGTTTTGCGACATTTTTCTCCACCATCGTTAGCCAACAACTCTCCACCGAAGCGGCCCGTGCGATTATGGGCCGCGTTAATACGCTGCTGCCGGAATTACATGCCAAAGCGGTAATGGAGGTTGAGAGCCAAGCACTACGCGATGCCGGGCTTTCCTGGCGCAAGATTGAGTACGCCAAGGGGCTCGCAGAAGCGGAGCTGGCAGGCACCTTTAGCGCCGATGGGCTTGAACAGCTAAGCGACGACGACGCCATTGCCGCGATTACCCAGCTGCGCGGCTTTGGCCGCTGGAGCGCCGAAATTTATCTGATGTTCTCGTTGAAGCGCCCGGACATTTTCCCCGCCGATGACCTCGCCCTACGGGTGGCCTTAGGCCGCCTAAAGGGCATGGACGACAAACCCACGCCCAAGCAGGCGCGCCAGCTAGTGGAACCCTGGGCGCCCTGGCGCAGCGTGGGCTCGCTGTTTCTATGGCACTACTATCGCGGTGAACCACTGTAGCGCGCCTTCAGGCTACGCTATGCATTCACCCCCGTTATTGTTGAGGAATAACTCCATGGCCAATCTCGCCCCTGCCTACCGCGCCAAACCGGGCTCGCCGCTTTTTGTTGACGGTACTTTCTACAATCAAATTGCCAACGCGACAGGCCAGCGCAGACTGGTAGAAACCATAGAAGTACCGATTCGCGACGCACGTGCCTGGAAAGTGCCCGCCGGTCACGTAATGCGCATCTGCACCCGCCAAGGTCCCCAGGTAGGCGATTTCAACCTGTGGTCGCTGCATAACCCACGGGAACGCTTCTGGGCCTCGCGTACGCGCCAGCTACAGCGCGCCCACGTCAGCGTCCACGACCGCCTTTGGTCCTCGCTACCCTATCTTCGGCCCATGGCGACCATCACCGCCGACACGCTCGAGCACTACGGCGTCGACGAAGATGGCGGGCGTGTTCACGATCTGCTGGGGACACGCTGCGACCCCTACGTGAACCACCTGCTGACCGGTGAGGATTTCGACTTCCACTGCCACTCCAACTTGACCCGTGCTGTGGCGCCTTTCGGGCTCACCGAATTGGATATCCACGATGTGCTCAACGTCTTCCAGTGCACCGGCCTGAACGAACAGGACCAGTACTTCATGAAAGCCTGCCCGGCAAGAGAAGGGGATTATCTGGAGCTGTTTGCCGAAATCGACCTGCTCTGTGCGCTTTCCTGCTGCCCGGGCGGCGATCTCTCGGTGGATCTATGGGGCAGCGACGCCACCGACGACGATCTGCTGGCGACCTGCCACCCTATCGGCATCGAGATCTACGCGCTCGATGACTCGCTGTTAAAAGGCTGGTCGCCGCCACAATCACCTGACTATCTCGGCAACCACGGCGTGCGCCCGCCCGAAGAAGATTGGAGCGCCAAACGCCGCCGATGCTGCTGACGCGCCTGTCATGGATCGAGGCCACCGAATTTGCCGTTTTGATAATCCTCCACCGCCTGGACAATCTCTTCGCGGTTCGTCATCACGAACGGGCCGTGGGAGTAGACAGGTTCGTCTATTACGTCTCCGTGACCAAACAGCAGCCGCGCGTCGCTGCTGGCTTCGATCATTAAGCTATCGCCTGCGCGGTCTACTTCGATCAAGTGGTGCGGCTGAACAGGTTCTCCGCTCACCTCAACGTTGCCTTCCACCACATAAAGAAATACCTGCCGCCCTGGCGCTACCGGTAGCTGTTCCCGCGACCCGGCAGGCAGCCGCAGCGTCGACATGAAAACGCCGGTCAGCGTGTCGATGGGGCCTGTTTGCGTTTGCCACTGCCCGGCGATCAGGTTCAGTTCGCCGCCGCCCGGCAACGCGATGGCGGATATGTCCTGCTGCTGCAGGCCCACGTAGCGCGGCGCGCTCATCTTTAACCGCGCCGGCAGGTTGACCCACAGCTGGAGGATCTCCAGCGGGCCACCTTCGCGCATAAACTCGGGCGGCGACACTTCCGCATGCACGATACCGCTGCCCGCCGTCATCCACTGGACGCCGCCCGCGTGGATCACGCTTTGATGGCTGGCGCTGTCCGCGTGGGCCAGCGAGCCTTCCAGAATGAAGGTGACCGTCTCGAAGCCGCGGTGCGGGTGCGGGCCGAACGGCAACCCACCGTTATTGGCCGGATACGTCTGGGGGCCGTGATGGTTAAGAAACAGAAACGGATCGAGCTGCTCAAGCTGCGGCCCCGGCAATGGCCGCCGGGTGACCAGATCGCCGATATCGTCGCGCCTGGCCGGGTGCTGGGCAATGACACGACGCGCTTGCTGAGTGCTATCTGAGGACATAACCATCTCCTTATCAATATGTCCCAGCGTAAAACCTACAGCAGCGGATGAGGAGCGAATAATTTGCCCCGCTTCGTTGAAGGAAATTGGTAGAAGCCGGTTATGGCGCGCGAACGTCCAGTCGCCCCACCACCTCCAGCCCATCCGCGGCCGGGCGCACGACCAGCATCTCGCCCGAGCCCACGCCGCGCCCGGCCAGCGCCGTGATATTCACCTGGTGCGTTACCAGCAGCATGTTGCCCGATGCTTGCCAGGCGGCTATCCGATCGCGGGCGGTTTGGGTGATGGCTTCCCGATCACCGCGCCCGCGAAAGAACGAATCCAGCCACGGCGCAGGCTCGACGTCGCCCAGCTGCATAAGCTCGGCGGTATCCAGCGCCCGACACCAGCTCGACGAATACACCGCGCCGATAGGAATATCCCGCTCGCGAAATGCCTCACCAATCGCCCGCGCCTGGGCACGCCCCTCCTCAGATAGGTTGCGCTGGGTCTCGCAGCGATCCCGTTCGAACTCTGGCGGGTCACCAAGGCCCGGCGCTAGCGCATGGCGCATCAGAATCACCAGGCCGCCTTCCCCAAGCGACTGCCAGGTGGTGTCGTTGGCCTGGGCGCTGAGGGGAAGCATGCCCAGCGCACCGAGCAGCAGGGTTAACGTGAGGTAACGTAGGGTTGGCATGGGGAGATATCCAAGCAGATTGGAAGCTACGTTCAGCTTATCGCAGCCGGCTGATCGCGGGTAGCGGCTCAGTCAACGCCTTCGCCGCCGTCAGCTCGATGTGGCCATCAAACTCTCCAATTCGCGCTTATTTTTCTGCCGCCAGCCGCTGGAGGCGTGCGGCTTGCTCCGAGAGTGCGGCGCGCAGCCCGGGCGGGTCGATGATCTCGAAGTCGAAGGGCTGGTGGGCCAACTGGCGGGCAAACCAGGTCAGGCAATCGGTGCGGGCATGCAGCATCACGCCGTTACCCTCGGGTGTGAATACGCCGATACTGCTCCCCAATTCCGCAATGGCGCTGGCCAGGTCGCTATACAACCGCACGCTGACGGCCGTCGCCCTGGGCAGGCTGGCGATGCTTTGGGTCAGATGCTCGGCGGGGTCGAAGTCAGTTGGACGCTCGAAGCTGGCCTCGAGTAGTGTGGCCTCGGTGATGCGGTCCAGGCGAAAGCTACGCAGGTCGCGGCGCAAATGGCACCAACCGCTGACATACCAGCGCCCCTCACGATAAACCAGGCCGTAGGGGTTGAGCACACGATCACTATGCTGTGCTCGGTCGTCCCGGTAGGCGAGCCGGGCCCGTTGCCGTGCCTGGGTGGCAGTCGCGAACAGGATCAGCAAGCGTTCGTCGCACGGGGCTTGTGGCGGGGGTAACTCCAGTCGAGCGCTTTCGCTCAGGGCATGCGCCTGCTCTTTTAGCCTGGCGGGCATAACCCGCTCCAGCTTGGTCTGCGCGGTTTCAAGCGCCGGGGTTGTATCGGCGATTCCCAGCCCCTGAGCGGCGAGCAGCCCCAGTGAGACGGCCAGCGCCTCTTCGCTGCTGAACATCAGCGGAGGTAGCTTGAAGCCTGGCATCAAACGATAGCCTCCTTGCCGCCCGCGTTCGCTGGTCACGGGAATGCCGAGCTCTTCCAGCGCCTGGATGTAGCGCCGCAGCGTGCGTCGATCGACACCCAACCGTTCGGCCAGCTCCCGGCCGTTCATATGGCGGTGGGTCTGCAGTAGTTCCAGGAGCGTCAGAACGCGGACGGTGGGGTTAACCACAAGTGGCATTTTCCTTGTTTTAATAGGACGCAATTTACCCTATTTAGCCACTATCTTGCTGGCAAGGCCAGGCGCAAAGGGCGCTGGCTTATACCGTCAGACTCAGTGAGGAGAATCGGCATGTACCTATCGGCACAGGATATAGCAGGGCTTGAAGGCGTGAGGAAGGTGCATTTACTCAATGCCAATGCCGTGCGCATCAACAAGTCGCTGGGGGATGCCGTCGGTATGACCCAGCTCGGGATACATCAGATCAGTGTGCCACCCGGCCACTTTTCCACCGAGTACCACTGCCATCGCTACGAGGAGGAGGCCGTCTACGTGCTCTCTGGGACCGGCATGGCCACGCTAGGTGACCGCAAGCAGCCGATCCGCCCAGGCGACTTCATCGGCTACCCCATCAACGGCGTGGCTCATGAGATGTACAACGACGGCGATGAACCGCTGGTATGCCTGGTGGTGGGGCAGCGGTTGGCCCAGGACGTATGCGACTACCCGCGCTCGGACAAGCGGCTATATATCAACAGTGGTGAACAAACCCTGGTCGACCATGCCGATATCGAGCATATACCTCATTAGCGTTGGCATCGAGTGGCTGTGGGCAGGGCGCCAAGCCGTAATACGGCCCTGGTATAAAGCTAGCGAGCCCCTTACATTTTGAATTTTCTTAAACTGCAGGATAAAACCTATCAGGAAAGCCAGCTAGACTAGGCCATTGTCAGCCCTGGAACTAGGCACCGGCTTTGCCTTTGTGGAGCGCCAGCAGCGCATCCGTTTTGATGACGAAGATTTCTACCTTATAAACTGTTTATTCTATATTCTGAATCTGAATATTGATCAAAAATAAATATTATTTAAATATCAATATTTTATAATAAATTTAATGTCATAATTACAAATCCACTACCCAATTTACTACCCACTTGGCGAAAGCAGCACCCTCCAGAGGGACTCTGCTAAACGCTGTCAAACTGCAAGAAAGAGCCTTCGGCATGGCTTCATCTCTCGCCAGCACTTTCGTCTACATAGTCCTCACGTTCGTGAACTCTAATCTTTTCTTCCATCCGCTTGCGCATTGTTTGACCTATATCAGCGCGTCGCATCTTCAATTTTTCGAGGATCGGCTCTATTTTTTCCACACGTTTTTTGACTAGCTTGTCGTACTCATCTATTGATCCACTATCCAGCGATAAGCTATCCAACTCGCCGAATCTCTCTTCATAGCGGCAGCGATGGTCAATTTCTTCAGCCAGGACGCTCAGCAACCCATCCACCGCATCACAATATACTTGCTCGGCTTGCTGAGCAGTTACTTGATACTTTTTTAAGCTATCATTGAAAGATTCTCGTTCTCTTTTTAACTTTGCTGCGTCTTTTCTTTGGTCTTCGACTGCATTGCTGATGAGTTGGCTAAGGGTTTGAACCTTGGAATACCCGGTTCTTTTGGACAAGGCATCTAGCTGTTTCAGGGTGACAATCGGCAGTTGAAAAGAGACCTGCTTACCATTTTGTCTTCGGTACTGGTGCGTTTGCCAAGCGCCCTTCATCAGTCGGCTGGTCTCTCGATTCTCTATCTCGTTTGGAAGCTCCATCAACCTTTCAGCCACAGCTTGGTTATTTCTTGTGCTGAGGATATGAGACCACGAAACGGGCAACGTACCCTTGGTAGATCTGCGTGCTATGTAACCGCAAATCCATTCCAACTGACCATGATCATTCGTATCTATCCATCGAAATGGTGGAGCCATGAACTGTACCTAAAGGGGGAAGAATTCATAAAAATGAGAAGGGTAACTTGCCCTACCTCTAAAGAGACAAACAGCCGTTTTTTTCTCAATTACATTGTGTTTATACACTGTGTTATCACAATGTGTATACACTTCGTACAGATACGGTGTGTTAACACAATGTGTAAATAATCCTATTTCCTATAGGTCTGAATTGCCTTTCATTGCTTGAGAAAGCGTGTATATTGCTTCTATGAATACCACGCTGCTTACCTACGAAAACGTCATTTTGACGCCCGAAGCTCGCTGGCTACTAATGCAATGGGCCACGCAAATTGGCCTTGATCAGCCTGTCGAATGCTCTCCACAAACCCTCTTTGCTCGGCTGGGTTTAACCTATCGGCAAGGTCGGCGCGCGTGGCAAGTACTCACCTGCAAGCGGGGTAAGCAACAAGAGCAATTTGTTGAGATAGAGCGCTTGCCGAGAAAGGGGCCTGGGCGACCTAATTCGCGCTACCGTTTATCAGCCAAGCTTGTGAAGGCACTGGCGAAGTCCACATTGCCCATCAGCAAGTGCCATGCAGAAGAAATAACCACACTGGCAAAAACGTCACGGTTGTGTGGCACTGAGGAAAAAATTGATTTGCGTGAGGGGAGCCGTCGTCGCAGCACTGGCTTGACGCTTCCTAATCGCTGGTTGCTAATGGTGTTATTGGCTCATGCTGATGCGCCTGGGGTCGTGACTCGCCTTAGTGTACCGGCTCTACGTCGTTTGACGGGTATGACAAGTTTTCGCATCACTAACCAGTTAAAGAAACTGAGCGATTTGGGGCTCATTGCTCACCATCAGCCAGGGCGATACTCTCCCAAGGCAGGTGTTCGTAGGACATCTTTCTATTTGCTTGGCCTAACGCACCCAGTGCTCGGAAAACGTGAAAGAACACCGACAACCATTGTATCGTCGCCCTCAAGCACTAATCCCAAACAGACGGAGTTAGTAAGCGGGATTGTAGATGCGGTGATGACTTTCGGAGTATGTAGGCAGCAAATCGACTTATTATTAAAGGAGTACGATGCCATCAAGGCATCCCAAAGTATCGCGTCAGACGGCACTACACAGGAATCAAAACTAGGGCATGACGCTAATCGCGAGGCCAAAAGCTTCCAAGAAAAATACGACAACCTCAATGGTGTTCTTAAGCACGCGTTAGCCTTGCTGCCAATCACACGTTACCTAAATGGAGGTATTCCGACGCTGCTTAAATTCTACGAAGCAGAGGATGCTGACTGGCTGCTGACAAGCATACATATCGATGCTTGCCTTCTACTTTCCTCCGCCTGGGGAGATGTGAAAAAAGGGCAACTAGGCCCAAACCAGCCCTGTCATGACATTATTGTAAATACAGCTCAACGTTTAGGTTTGAAGCCTGAGTACATAATTGAAAAGAGTGTTGAACCCAGCACCCATGAAAACCATGAATGCGTTCAGGATACAGACAACTTCTCTATAGCCGATTCGACTGCAGAACGAGCCTCTTATCATCCTTTGGCAGTTCTGTCATATGCCTTGTCTCATCACTTAGCCAAAAATCTGCAAAAACCATTTTCAGTCACGAAACAATTCGAAGTAGAAGCCATCACCTATATGCTTATTCCTGATTTCTCAAAAGTTTCAGAATGCCAACACCAACCTGAATATCAGCTACGTGGTTATGGTTTTGGCGTCAGCAGGGCTGATACAAAACTGTTAAGAGTTTTTTTCAAAGACCCAGTCGACGAGGATCTAAAAACCTATTGGCGAACGCATCACCTGGATTGTCTTTCAGCCATCAGCAGTGAGCCGGATAATTCAACGCCTGACACTCCGGTGCCTGCCGACCAATAGGCCTCGCGTCGCTAGCGCTACTCTCTAATTAAAAAATACTCAGCTTCCTCATGTCATGAACGAATAACAGGAGTTCGTCATGAGCATGAAGCTGATCCGCATCAAAGACGTCATGGAACGCACAGGGCTGGCTAGATCGACAATCTACAAGTACATCAGCCTTGGGCAGTTTCCTCAGCCAATCAAGCTGGGCACACGGGCCGTTGCCTGGGTCGAAAGTGAAATCGATGTTTGGATAAACGACAGCATTAAGCGTAGAGATGGCGATGCTGCTTAAAATCAACTTATTTAGCTTTTGCTAATTTAATTGAAGAGCTGTTTGTCTAGACTCTATCCCTCACTAACCCCAGCGCCCACCTGCATCCGTCGATCTATCATCAACCTTTCTGACCCTTGTTTAATTACTATTAGCTAATCAAAGGGTAATGGGAGGGGCAACAAGCCCCGTACCTAAGCAGTCGTCCAAGAGCTAAGCATCAATACACCACCAAGGCATTGAATCCAGCACCTGCTGGAGGATTCGTCGTGCCTGTAACAAACGCCCATGCCTCAGAAACCATGGGCCAGCACACCTACCCAGGAGCTCAAAATGTTAAACACTAATCTGCACTCAACCCATATCCCAGTGTTCAACGGGCTAAACATTCAAGAGGAGTTCCTGCCAATGTGCAGTGAATACCTGCAGGCCCTTTACGACACAATGCATAAGGCCCTGAGTGATTACCCACGCGTGTTAGCTGTCCGGATTGATCCTGTCATCCCTAAGAAAATAAGCGACATGATGGCGCTTGAAGACCATAAAGGATTGATTGCGAGGTTTATTGCTTCACTCAAAGCCATCATCAAGCACGACCTGGAACAGAAGCGTCGAAATGGCTGGGTGCCTGATACCAAAGCTCGCTATGTATGGTGCCGCGAGATCGGCATAAACGGTAAGCCGCACTATCACTTTCTTCTCCTGCTGAACCATGGCGCTTATCACATGCCAGGCAAGGCCTGCTCCGGCAATGAAAACCTGATCAGCCGCATCTCACGCGCTTGGCATAGTGCGCTAGGGGTCACTTGGAATCCTCAAGTGCCATCTATTCACGTGCCTAAAAATTCGTTCTATTGGATCAAACGGGATGATGTGAATAGCTTTCAGGAGGCGTTCTATCGCGCCTCTTACCTTTGCAAAGCTGATACGAAGCAGTATGGATTAGGTTTACGGGCGTTTGGTACCAGTCGTAACTAAAAGCCTCATCATGTTCATTGAGCAAGATTGCTAGGCATCGCTTTGCCCACATGCCCCCACACCGCTAAACTCGGCTCACTATTTTGTGGGGGCTAGGTATCCGCCATGCCCACGATTACTGCCATACATGGAATCATCAATGAGCCACACCGTTACGCTGCAACAGCTGGAATCCTTCCTATGGGAAGCCGCCGATATCCTGCGCGGCAATATGGATGCATCCGAGTACAAGGATTACATCTTCGGCATGATGTTCTTGAAGCGCCTGTCGGATGCCTTCGAGGAAGCCTAGGAATCGGTGGTTGCGTATTACCTCGGCAAAGGCAAAAGCGAGGCCCAGGCGCGTGAGCTGGCCGATGATGAAGACGAGTACGATAAAACTTTCTACATCCCGCCTGTCGCTCGCTGGGGTGCCATCAAAGACCTGAAACACGATATTGGCGCGGAGCTGAACAAAGCCACCGAAGCCATTGAAGAGCACAACGCCACGCTGGAAGGCGTGCTGGTGTCCATCGACTTCAACATCAAGAACAAGCTCTCTGATAAGAAGCTGCGGGATCTGCTCAGCCATTTCAGCCGCTACCGGTTACGCAACCAAGATTTCGAGCGGCCTGACCTGCTGGGCACGGCCTACGAATACCTGATTAAGATGTTCGCCGACAGCGCCGGTAAAAAAGGCGGCGAGTTCTATACGCCTTCTGAAGTGGTGCAGCTGCTGGTATCGCTGCTCAAGCCTCACGCGGGCATGCGCATATACGACCCCACGGCGGGGTCGGGCGGTATGCTGGTGCAAACCCGCAATCATCTAGCCGTCAATGGCGAGAACCCGGCCAACCTTTCACTGTTTGGCCAGGAGATGAACCTGAACACCTGGGCCATCTGCAAGATGAACATGTTCTTGCATGGTGTTTACAGTGCCGATATTCGCAAGGGCGACACGCTAGGCGACCCGCAGCACACCCAAGGCGGTGAGCTGATGACCTTCGACCGGGTACTGGCCAATCCGCCGTTCAGCTTGAAGAAGTGGGGCAAGGAAGAAGCCGATAACGACCCTTATGGCCGCTACCCCTACGGCACGCCGCCCAAAGATTCCGGCGACCTGGCCTTTGTGCAGCATATGATCGCCAGCCTGAATGCCGAGGGCATAATGGGCGTGGTCATGCCTCACGGTGTCTTATTCCGAGGTGCCGACAAAGCCATTCGCAAGGGCATTTTGAAAGACGACCTGGTTGAAGCCGTAATTGGCCTGCCACCAGGGCTGTTCTATGGTGCTGGCATAGCCGCGAGCCTGCTGATCATCAACAAGCAAAAACCAGCCGGACGCAAAGGCAAAGTGCTGTTTATCAACAGCGAACTGGAGTTTGAAGAAGGTAAAAACCAGAACAAGCTGCGCCCGCAGGATATCGAGAAGATCGTCAGCACGTTCGATAACTTCATGGAGATCAAGCGATACTCCAAGATCATCACCCTGGCGGAGATTGCAGAGTACGACTACAACCTGAACATCCGCCGCTACGCGGATACCAGCCCGCCTCCCGAAATCTTCGATGTGCGTGCCATCCTCCACGGCGGCATCCCCGTGCGGGAAGTGGAAAGCGAATATATCCGCGAAGAAATCCTGATGGCGTTTGACGTTAGCTGCGTATTTGATCGCCGCGATGAGGCTTACTACGACTTCAAGTCCGCTATTGATAGCAAGGAGCAGCTGCGCGACATCATCCATCAAGAAGCCCCTGACGCTGAAAACAGCGCCGCTATTATCAGCCAGCTAGAACGCTGGTGGGATAAGTACAAGCTCTCGCTGCATGAATTGGATGCCGAAGTAACCGAAGCCGAAAGCGTGATGAAGGGTTACCTGAAGGAGCTGGGGTATGAGTAATACGGTTCCTGAGGGTTGGGCAATCCACCCACTTGACGATAAGGTGGATATTCTGTCGGGTTTTCCATTTAAATCATCACTATTCTGCGATGACCCCTCAAAAATGGGCATTATCCGCATTCGTGATCTTGTGAAACAAAGCGTGGAAACTTTTTACTCCGGAGATTTTGACGACGCATACGTGATTCGCAAAGGCGACATCCTTATTGGGATGGACGGCGATTTCAACATAGTGAAATGGAAAACAAAGAACGCGCTTCTTAATCAGCGGATCTGCAAAGTAAAAGCATCTAAAAGTGGCGGGTTCGATAGTGACTTTCTTTTCTACTCCCTAGTGGATGATCTTGATTCCATTCACGCGGCAACTGGCGCTACCACGGTGAAGCACCTGTCGGTAAAGGATATTAAAGGCATAGAGAAGTCTTATCCCCCTCTCCCCGAACAAGAAAAAATCGCCGCCATCCTGTCATCCGTCGATGAGGTGATTGAAAAAACACTCGCCCAGATCGACAAACTGAAAGACCTGAAAACCGGCATGATGCAGGAGCTGCTGACCAAAGGAATTGGGCAGGGCGGCGTTCCACACACTGAGTTTAAAGACTCGCCGGTGGGGCAGATACCACTGAGTTGGGGCGTTGTGCCGCTCATCAATGTTGTATCCAAGATAGTCGATTGCGAGCATAAAACAGCACCGTATGTTGACAGTTCAGAATACCTCGTAGTACGAACCTCTAACGTGAGAAGTGGCCAGTTAATTCAAGAGGACATGAAGTTCACAACTAAAGACGGATTCGAACAGTGGACTCAGAGAGCCTTACCAACTGAAGGTGATGTGCTTTTTACACGGGAAGCTCCGGCCGGTGAGTCCTGCATGGTGCCAACAGGTTTAAAAGTCTGCATGGGTCAAAGAATGGTTCTCCTTCGGCCTAATAAAGAAAAAATTTATCCATGCTTTTTTTCTTTATTTTTAATATCTGAAGCTGCGCAACAGGCCATTTATGAACTCTCTATAGGTACAACGGTAAGTCGGATCAATATTGAAGACATCAAACGAATACCGTGCCTTGTGCCTCCATTAGGAGAACAAGTCGAAATTTACAGCTCGGTTCAAGCAATTCAGACGCTTATTACCGTCAAAGAGCAAATGCTAGAGTCAACGAAATCTAATAAAAAAGCCCTGATGCAAGACCTGCTAACAGGCAAAGTCCGCGTTAATGTAGAGGCCCGCGAGCTAGCCGAAGCCTGATGCACAAATAAGGGCACGGCATCGTACATTGCGTATCGATGCCGCCTTCCTAGGTCTCCACCTGCACACTGGTTTCAATCAGGTTCTCAACCTCGGAGTAGATATCCACCTCGCTATCCGGCACGTCGATACTGACGATCAGGCTAAAACGAACGCGGTTTTGCCAGCGCTCTTCCCCAGCACGGTATTTCCACCAGCCACCCACGGGATACACCGCCAGCGTGTGCATATTGGCGAGATCCGCCGCTGTGCCTGTCCAGGTATCGGAGTGCAGCGAGCCTCGGGTTCTAATTTGGGAGCCTAGTAGCCAACCACTGCTATCACCTTCGACACCTTGGTAGTCCTCGACAGCATCTTTGGCCACGCGGTTAATCGCAGCACGAAAGTTTTCCAAAGATTGACTAGGACGAATGACATTGAAACGCAGCCCGTGGGATTGATAGCTGTAACGCTGGCGGTAGCCTCTGCGGCCAGGGTTTGGCTCAATAAAGTACGAAAGTGTCACTCGTAATTTAATATCCAATTCTGGCGGCAGTTTGACTAACTCTTCCACGGGCCAGGGCAGCTGATAAAGCTGCATTTCGTTCAGTTTCGGATCGTCAGAAGCCTTGCCGCTCGGCTTGTTGAAGGGCTGCAGGGTATCCTGAACAATCAACGTCAAGGCGTTGTTCGCGCTATACCTTGCGCGCTCTAAGCTCGGAACTCCGTGGCCTACGCATCGCAGCATCGTCCTGGCAGCATTGGAGGGCGTTTGGTCTTTTTGCAGCAAGCCAAAGCGCTCCCACATCCTGGGTGTCCATTCCGCCGAATGAACAATCAGCCCGCGTATTGTCTCTGGCCAGTAATCAGTATATTCCGCCATTAACAGTGCAGCCTGCCTGGAAACCAGCGCACAGGCAGCACTGGTATCTTTGGTAGTCTCGAATAGCTGCCCGCTGGTTCTGCCGGAGGTGGTTAATAGCGATACCACGTCAGCATCGGACACTTCCTTGCCGTCAGATGACAACAAACGATTACCGCCTTCAGCGACTACATCAGGTTTATAGGGCGCTTGCTTTTTCCAGCCCCAATTAACGGATGACCGACTAGCGGGCGCAACATCACCTGATTTGGCAAAGGGTGCCCAGCCTGCAAAGCTTGGGTCGTCGTTGGTTGTTTTTTCTGTGTAAGCACCAACGGTTAAGGCGTTCCATGCTTGGGCCGGGTCTTCAATGTCTGCGAGATGTACCTGATCCCATACATCTACGGTCGCGTATAACGATTGGTTGTTACCAGCCGAGATCACAAACAGCCTTTGTAAGTCGTCTTCCAGCCCGAAGGCGAACTGATCAATTTCGGCAGACCAGGACGAAGGCTGCCCGCTTATCGAGTCAGCAGGCGAGGTCACAGCTAGCGAATAAACACGGGAAGTCTCGGGGTTATTAATTTCAAGCTTCGAAGCGGTGCCTACGGTAATAGCGCCATAAAGTTCAGGATCGTTATTGCCAACTGGTGGGAGTATGCGGCCAGACTCAACTCTATAAGCGAGCAAAATCTCGTGGGTAGCGAGTAACGACTTATCTAGCTCACCTAATGATGCCAGCCCCGCTTGCCTGGAACCATGGTCGTTATACGGTGCAAGGGGGTAGGTAGGCTGGTAGTCATCATAGAGAGGCCAACTGGGCTCCCACGCTTGTGCCAGCTGCTGAGTAGTCACCTGGCTTAATAGTGGATGATGGAAATTGACCCCTGTATCCAGCACCGTAATAGCGGTTGTGGTATTTTCATTTAGCCGTATCCGGTCTGCTAACTCACTGGCCCACTCGTGCTGCTCCTTGGCAGGCATGGAAATGAACGCATTCGGAGTCTGCTTGGCGCGACGCAACTCTTCAAGGTTGGCGATCAGCTCGGGGGCTGATTCAAGCTGTTCAACGGACGCTTTAATGAGGATAACGAAACTATCAAAGAAGCTAAGCGAGGTGTTGCTTAGCTCAGCGGCAAGCCGCTCCGCAAGCTGTGCGGCCACTTCGCTAGCAGATAGATCTGTCGCCCGCTTTTTCAGCCACAGTTCCCACCACACAGGCTGGTCTGCTGATTCGGGGAATAGCTCTTGGGCATCTGTCCAGAAAGAGCGTAAATCTGCCAGCTTAACCTCAGCAATACTGTCGATAAGGGCTTGATTAGCAGGTTTACCCTTCGCTCTATCTTTATTGAGATACTCATGAACCTTTTTTTGAAAAGCGTCTCGCTGAGGGTCAGGGATAAACACCGTTGCTACTTCCCTTCCATCCACTTTACGGCATGACCGAAGCTTAAAAGCACGATTATCGAGCTTATCAAGTGGAAGCTCGACATCCGCAAACCCTACGATTTCAACGTAAATACCCGTTTCGTCAGTAATGGGAGCCAGTGTCTTAGACTGGCGAGCCTGGTGCCTAGCAAGTGCATCGGAGTATTGCTGCCTTAAAGCGATACCGTGTGCATTCCGATCTCTACGAGGGACACCGGCACCTCTAACTTGATTACGGGACTGAAAATCTTCGTTGCGGCCGATACCGCTTAGCAGTAGATGCGGTTTCCGATCCGCCATGAAGCACCCTTATCCTTTATTGTTTTCCGTTTTGCCGACGTTGCACGGCCTTGGTAATCATTTCGGTGGTGATGTTGGCATCGTGGTGCAAGACCGCTTCTTTGGCAGCGTCTTCACAGGCTCGGGTGACGTCTGCTGAGCTTAGCCCGCAGGCACCACGGGTGATTTCGTCCCAGCTTAGATGCCCAGTCTCAAACGCTGAGAGGCGATTTTCGACCAGCTGCTTGATTTGCGCCTGACCCGGTTTTTCGAACTGAATAATGTCGTCAAAACGCCGGTAAAGTGCTTTATCCAACAGCTCTGGGTGATTGGTCGCCGCCAAAATGATGCTTTCAGAGGTGTCCTGCTCAACGAACATAAGGAACGAGTTCAACACGCGACGTATTTCGCCAACGTCGTTTGTCGCGCCCCGCTGTGTGCCAATCGCGTCAAATTCGTCAAAGAGGTATACCGCTCGCGTTTGCTTGATGTGATCAAAAATCAGCCGAAGCTTAGCGGCAGTCTCGCCCATAAAGCGGGTGATCAAGTTATCCAGAACGATGGTGTACAGCGGTAGCTTAAGCTCCGAAGCTAGTACCGCTGCCGATAGGGTTTTACCCGTGCCCGGCGAGCCGGTAAATAATAGCTTGCGCCTTGGGGAAAGGCCAAACTGAGCCAAGCGACTTTTTTGCCGCTGCTCCAATAATACCTTATCCAGCCGCTCACTTACCTCACCCGAGAGCACTAGCTCGTTTTTGCGAGCGGTTGAGTGCGTCAGCTCCAAAAGCCCTTTCAAATCGCCTTTGGGGTGCTGGGCAAGCGGAGTCGGTTTAGCAGGCGCAACGGTCAGGCTTTTCGAGGCTTTCTGCGAGCGCTCGATGGTTTCCTTGATTTCGCTGGCCAGCTTGTGGTGCCCCTTACGGGCTTCTTTGGCAGCGACTTGCAAGGCAATAGAGTAGAACCGCTGATCATCGTGATCAGCGTGGCTCTTCAATAATGCTTTTATCTGCTCTGCCGTCGCCATAAATTACCGGATGCGTCTGTGGAAAATGCCCAAGATGGACTGACCTTTTGATGAAATAAAGTATAACGCGTTCACTGAGGCGCTTCACAACTACTTGCGACGAGATGCCGATGCTTAGGTCGTAAACGGCTGAACCGTTAGCGATAAGCATGCTAGGCTGAGCAAAAAGCATTACAAAGGATACTTACCTTGTTTCAGGATGAAGTCGAAAAGGTCGAGCTGCCCGCCATTGCCCAACTCCAGCAACTGGGGTGGCGCTATCTTCCTGGGGCAAGCCTGTCCCCTATGCTGCCTATTGATGGTGCTCCTTCTATCGGTGAGCGCGGCTTCTATCGTGATGTCGTGCTGGTCAAACAGTTAGAAGCCGCCCTGCGGCGCTTGAACCCCTGGATCAGTGAAGAAAACCTGCGCAAGGTACTGCGAGAGATTACTCATCCCCACCATGCGGGCCTGATGGAGTACAACCACGCCATCTACCAACAGCTGGTCAACTGTCTCTCGGTAGAGCAGGACGTGGGTAAAGGGCGAAAGGGCCAGACGGTCAAAATCATCGACTTCGACCAGCCTGATAACAACGACTTTCTCTGCACCAACCAACTCAAGATTGAAGGCATCAACCAGAACATCATCCCGGATATCATTTGCTTCGTAAACGGCCTGCCGTTGGTGGTGATTGAGTGCAAATCGCCCTATATTTCCGACGCCCTGGCGCAAGGTATTGACCAGTTACGGCGTTACGCCAACTTGCGCTACACCGAAGATGATGAAGGTGCTCAAAAGCTGTTCTGGTACAACCAACTGATGGTCTCCACCTGCCGCGACCAAGCCAGGGTCGGCACAATTAGCTCCAGCGCTCAACATTACGGCGATTGGAAAGATGCTTACCCGTTTAGCGATGCGGATATTCATCAGTTACTCAGTTCCACTCAGGTCATCAAAACGCCTAAGCCTTCATCCACTGCGTATGAAGTTAACGATGTGCCTTCCCCCGCTTACCTGCTAGAAGCACAACGTATTGCAGCTGGCGATCCGCTTCACAGCACTATTACCGCCCAAGAGCGGCTACTCGCAGGGCTTTTCTCACCGGCTAACTTTCTCGATGTACTGCAGAACTTCACGCTGTTTGAAACCGTGGATGGTCGGCTGATCAAAAAAATCGCCCGCTATCAGCAGTACCGGGCGGTTAATAAAGTCATTGAGCGCCTAAAAACTGGTCGGGACCGGAAGGAAAAGTCAGGGGTAGTGTGGCACACCCAAGGGTCGGGCAAATCGCTGACTATGGTGATGCTCGCGGTAAAGATGCGCCGCGACCCAGATTTACAGCAATACAAACTGGTGTTCGTCACCGATCGCACACAGCTGGATAGCCAGCTTTCGGCCACGTTCCGCGATGCGCAGAATGAAACCGTGCACAACGCTAGTTCCGTTGCCAAATTAAAAACCCTGTTACAGCGCGATTCATCCGATATTGTCACCGCCATGGTGCAGAAATTTCAGGATGCCGAAGCCGAGGGCGACTTCAGCAACCTGAACCCCAGCGATAAAGTGATCGTATGGCAGATGAGGCCCACCGCACCCAGTTCGGTAACCTTGCGTCCACTATCAACACGGCGCTACCTAATGCGCCCAAGATCGGCTTTACCGGCACGCCGTTGCTGAAAACGCAGAAAATGAGCCAGGCGTTTGGTGGCTATATCGATCAATACAAAATCAACGAGGCTGTAGCCGATGGGGCCACGGTGCGTATTCTCTACGAAGGCCGTCAGGTAGTCACCGATGTGGTGGGTGATTCGTTGGATGCGCTGTTTGAGGAGTATTTCGGCGACTACAGCAGCGATGAAAAAATAGAGATTAAGAGGAAGTACGGGGTGGAGCGTGCGATACGCGAAGCACCGGCCCGTATCCGCTGGGTATGCATCGACCTGCTTAACCACTACCGCGAACATATTCAGCCCAACGGCTTCAAAGCGATGATTGTGGTGGGGAGCCGCTATGCCGCCACCCTGTTCAAGAAAACCCTGGATGAGCTGGATGGACCACCGTCTGAAGTGATCGTATCCGGTAGCCACAACGACCCGGCTTACCTGGCGCAGTACACCGATAAAGCCCGCCAGAAACAGGTCATCGGCAACTTCACCAAGCCGTTAAGTGAAGACCCAACGGCTTTTTTGATCGTGAAGGATATGCTGCTCACCGGCTTTGATGCGCCCATTGCCCAAGCGATGTACATCGACCGCAGCCTGAAAGATCACACGCTGATGCAGGCCATTGCACGGGTAAACCGCACCTACAAAGGTAAACAAGCTGGCTTCATCGTCGATTACTACGGGTTATCCGACCAGCTCACCGAAGCGCTGGAGATGTTCAGTAATGACGACGCCGAAGGCACCTACCACAGCCTGAAAGACGAGATCCCCAAGCTGAAGGCAGCCCATACGCGGATAGCCAATCTATTTGCAGGGCTGAAAGAGAAGGATATCGACACCTACGTCCTGTTTCTTAAAGACGAAGACAAACGTCAGCAGTTTGAGATGGCCTATAAAGCCTTTGCCAAGCAGATGGATATCATTCTGCCAGATACAGCGGCCAAGCCGTTCGTGCCTGACCTGAAATTCTGGGGCAAAGTGCAAAACGCTGCGCGGAATCGCTACCGCGACCCAGGCCTTAACCTGGCGGATGTAGGTGAAAAAGTGCGCAAGCTGGTGGAAGACCACATCATCAGCACGGGGGTAGACCCCAAGATCCCGCCAGTGGATTTGATGGATGCCAACTTCAAGCAAACCGTGGAGCAGATCAAATCCCCAGAATCCAAGGCTTCCGAGATCGAAAGCGCGATTAAGCACCACATCACCGTCAACCTGGAAGAAGACCCCGAGTATTACAAATCGCTTAGCCTACGCCTGCGGGATATTATCGAGAAAACGGCAGGCAAGTGGGATCAGCAGCTCGAACTACTGCTGCAGATGGTCAGCACCATCGACACCGAGCATAAGCAGGAAGCCGATGCCTTGGGGCTGAGTGAAACCGAATTCGCGTTCTACAACATCCTGATGGCGGAGGTGACCCACCATGCTGGGGAAGACGCCATCAGCGAAGCGGTGCATGATGAGATCAAGGCCATCAGCCAGCACCTCGTCGATATGTTTGATGAAGCCACCCAGATCGTTGACTTCTTTGATAAGCAGGATCAGGTCAAACGCATGAAAAAAGAGATCAAGCGTGCCGTCCTGAATGGCTCCTTTGCGGATAAAGCCCTAGTAACCGTAGTGCAAGACCGTTTTATGGAACTGGCTCAAACCCGTTTCGGAAAAGCGAACCCATGACCGCCATGGCAAAAACAACCAAATACCGAGATGCCTCGGGTTTTATTGTCGAAATCATCCGTACTAATCGCCGCAAATCGGCGGATATTCGAGTGGAAGAAGGCGCCGTATCCATTGTGGTGCCCAGCGACACCACGCTAGAAAAGATCGACCAGCTGTTGGCTAGCAAGCGGCGCTGGATCAAAGAAAAAATGGCCTTACACCAGCAGGCTGCGCCTGCCAGTAGCCGAGAGTTTGTCTCCGGTGAAGCATTTCCATACCTGGGGCGCAACTACCGGCTCAAGATAGAAACCGGCGCCTTTGCTCCCGTAAAGCTGGTACACGGCAGGCTGCTAATCACACTACCCCAAAGTACCCAGCGCCAATCCATAGTGCGCAACGCCTTGGTACGCTGGTACAAACGCCAAGCCGAACAAAAAATAAAAGAAAAAGTGAAGCGCTTCGCCCCCATTGTGGGGGTATCGCCCATGGGCGTAGACATTCGCACGTTCAAATCACGCTGGGGCAGCTGCACCGCCAAGGGCAAGCTAGAGTTCAACTGGCAGATCATGATGGCCCCCAACCGCATGGTGGATTACATTGTGATGCACGAGCTCTGCCACCTGATACGACACGACCACTCACCTGAGTTTTGGAGTGAGCTAGAGCGTGTGATGGCGGACTACCCACAATGCCGAAAGTGGTTGAGGGAAAATGCAGAAAGGGTGAAGTTTTAATAACACTTACGACAAAAGGGAATCACATTGAGCTTTTGGAAAAAGGTAAAAACAGTTGCGACTTCGGCCAAGTGCTTTTCTGGCTGGCACTCTGGCAATTATTCGCAAATGAAAAACAAGCCTAAGTGCCACCTGGAGAAAACCTGCCCCGATTGCGGGGAATATTTAGCCAAGAAAAATCATATTTTTACTCGATGGGAACATATTGACTCCTTTACATGTAAAGCTGAAAGAGAATGCTTACACTGTCAACATACCGAATCAAAGATGATGCATGCTTATGAGCGCGTTGAAAAAGATCCAGTTAATTGTAAAATAATAAGGCGCTGCGTGCGATGTAATGATAAACAAATAGGCCATGCAGAGCATAACTGGCTTCATCAATCCGAAGAAGATATAAAGAACGGCAAGAGAAAAGAATGTAAAGATTGCGGGAGATCATTTTAAAACTTCAGCATTCCTTAGAAAGATAAATCTAAAAAAACTTCAATTCAATCGTTTCTATTTAGACAAAATAATAATCAGTTACTCCAAAATTTCTCATGTATGTCCAATTTTCACTAAAGCCGCTGAGGCGGCTTACTATGCATATTTATTGAACAATACGCGAATTTAAAATAGCTATGGAAAAGGATTCATCGCCATGTTAATACAAAAATATTTGTATAAGGAACCATAGGTGAATGCTCATTGCTAAGAATAGCATATAATAAAAATCACCACTTCCTCGGTTTTAAGTTTGCAATGAGTCATGGTTAACTCCAAAAATAAAAAGATGCCTGGTTGGTAGCTCCGGCATCTATGTTGTTAATTTTAGATGTGCATCATGGTTCAGTGGAGTTCACGCGGCCATAACTTGGCTGATGCGTCGCCCCATTTCCTCATGGAAGGCTTCAACGCGCTCGGCAATGGTGCGAATCATTATGTCGTCGCGGTAGGCGCGTTTGATGAACAACGGCATACCCGGCCAATAGCTCACAAAGTCGATCCATTCCCGCTCGCTTACCCATAAGCCGCCCTGGCACTGGGCAAAGTGCTCTGCCGGAATCTCCCCGCTCAACAGCACCTCGATCTGGAATTTGGGCAGTTTGGTCTTGATTTCCAGCAGGCCGTTAGCACCGACTAGGCTGTCGGGGGAGTAGCCCACGTCATGGTTGAGGATGATGCCCACTTCCTGAGGGCTTGGCTCACCCGAAGCGTTGACATAGAGCGAACGGGCCACACCTTCCAGTTCATGACCACGCCGGGTATGGGCATTTCCCTGAAACGGCTCGGCCAATTCGCCGGTCATCCGCTCGCCCATCAGTTGGTGCATGTAGGTAATGGCCCCGGCACCGAATCCACCAGGGCCTTTGCCGTTGACCAGCAAGGTCTTGAGCTCCGACATGGTGACGCGCCCCAAGCGCGCCGCCAGCCATTCGGGGGAGCCTTGCGCCATGTTGAAGATCTGCATGGTCGCCTCCTTTTCTTTGTGGATTAGAACGTCGGTTACTTCTTGGCACGCTTGGAGAGGGACGCCCGCAGCTTGTCGAAGTCGCTATAGGGAACCTGCACGGCAGAACCGTACTTGCCGCTGAACCATTCCTGGGTCGTGGCCGGGCACTGACTGATCAGCCGCTGGATCTGGCCTGCCTGGAAAGCGGTGACGGTCTTGATGCCTGCCTTGGTACTGGCATTGCCGTTATCGTCCTGGCCGCGGGTGGTGATATTGAGCAGCGCACACAGCACGTAGCGCTTGCCATAGCTGGTGGAAGAGCCAAACGCCTGAACCGCGTTCTTGTTACCGCTGATATCGGCGGGTAGCAGCATGCTGGTTTCTTCACGGTGGCCATCCTTGTGCATCAGGACACCGGTGATCTGGATGCCGCGCTCCTGCGTCTGGATACGGAAGCTCACCGCAAAGCCATGCTTTTGCATGATCGGCCGCACGGTATCGACGATATCTTCCAGGGTGGCGTAGAAGCCGTTATTGGTCTGTCCACGCTCCTCGATGCTGGGCAGCTCGGTCTGCATCGCCGCCATGGCCGCGCTATAGGCCATCATAGCCTGGCGGTCCATGACGCGTTCCTGCATCTGCAGCAAACGCTCCATCTTGTCGATATCGACGTCCGGATTCAGCGCGGCACGCTCGATCACCTGAATGATCGCGGTGCTGTCGGCAGTGGGATGAGCCTCCAATGCGGCCGGTGGGTTTGTCGAGGCGGTGTCTGGCTGAATGGCTGATGACGATGTGTCGGGGTGATGGGAATTGATGACATGGGTACGTTGTGCCATGGGGCACCTCCGGTTTTCTCGAATCGGTAAAGGGAAAAACCAACGCTCAAGCATTGATGGCGTTGTGATTGGAAGGAGTGAGGCGGGTAGGGTTAGTCGTCCAGGTGATCGGCCAGCGTCTCGGCATCCAGGGGCTCCAGGCGAACTTCCGCCCGGTAAAACTTTCCCTGGGCGCAGACCACGGTCTCGGCTTGGTGGGCTTGATTGGCCAACAGGGCTTCGGTCAATTGGGTCAGCTTGGTTTCAACGGTGTGGGATACAAATGTCATGGGTGTTCCTCGCAATATAAGCCCCACAGCAAAACGCCCGGCCTTGATGGGGCCGGGCGCTTATGCCGTGGAGGTGGTAAATATCATTGGATAGGTAAGTGCTTGAAGTCGGGGGATGCGGAAAAACGGTGAAGCTCGGTGGCTTAACGGATTACCCCACCAGCGCAAGCGCGGCATCGAGCGCTTCCTGCTTGAGCTGCGCCCCCTGGCCGAACCACGCCGAGTCCATGCGGGTATCGTTGCTGCGCGCACGTTTTTCATGGTCGACGTACTCAGTGACCGCATTGAGCAGGCCCCATGCCGTGTCCTTGGCAGTTACCAGGTGGGAACCCCGACCTTCGCCGCTATACAGCTTCTGTACCTTATTCAGTGCCCGGTAGTTGGGCAGTTTGGAAGGATCGTCCATGGGCGTTTCGGCCCCGCAGATTACCGACTGCAGGTACTGCTGGGCTTCGCGGCGGTCGATCTTGCGTTCCGACAGGGCCTTCATGCGGTACATAAAGTCGTTCCACTGGGACACGGAAATGCCCAGCTGTCGCTTGACGGCCCGCGGGTCGAACTCCGACCGATGGGGCACCTTCACCGCCTGCGAAGTGCCATCAATGGCGATCTGCAGCGTGTTGTTACACACCACCCGTACCGTGGTGGGCGTGGCCATCGTCGCTAGGGTGCCATCGCATGATGTCGCCAGCAGCAGGTAGTCGTTCACCTCATCCTGGCCTTGAAGCGACGTGCTCAGCCCGCTGCGTGCCAGGGCCCAGAACTTGCGACCACCCTTGAGAACCCCCGCAGTTTCCAGCTCATACCCGGCGTACTCCGTCAGGTCGCGGTAGAACTCCAGAATCTCTTCCGGCTGGACCACCTTGTAGCGCTGCGATACCACCGACAGCGGTGCCTTGTTGTCCGAGCGGTAGAGCACCTTCTGCTCGGGGAAGGAATGAATGCTGCCCAGGTGGCTAGCCCCTTCGGCAATAAAGCGCACCGGCGCTTCTTCGATGTGCCAGTTCATACCGGCCTGTTGTTGCCAGACCTCTAGCGGTTGATGACGGGTCAGTTGTTGCCCCAGACCATGCCAGGGGGTAGCGCCGACGTAAGCCATTTGTTCAACGAGATCTGCCATAGTCATTCTCCAGACGTAAAAAAAGCGCTGACAAAGCTGTCAGCGCATGGGGGTGGTTAATAAGGTGAATCGCTGTGAATCGAGGAATCAGCGTGCGGATGCCAGGGGAGGAAGGGGTTGGCGAAAGATATGCCCACACGATAAGCAGAGCCACGGTGTGCCTTCACCGGGTGGCAGCCATTGCGAGAAGAACAACGCGGCTACACGCGCCCCTGTCTGGCCTCCGGCAAGAGCGCCCATCATTGCGACAGGCAGCTTTGCGAGCGGAAAGCGCGCAGTGGCTATCAACAAAGGCCCCGTGACCGTGACTGATCGCCAGGCACCGATCGCCCCGCCAATCAGGCAACTCCCCGTGGTGCCGATCCGTTGCACGGTGTCAAGGTTGAGAATGCGCGTTTCAGCACATTTAAAGCAGGGTGTTGGCATAAGCGGCACTCCTATGGTCAGGGAAGCGATCCCTGTGGTGGGTTCATAGGGGTGATATAGATCTCAAAATAAGTGGCGTTGACCGTATGATGTTGCGTCAACCGGCGTCTTCCTTGATACTGAATATATATACAGTAATTGAGGAGCGTTTTTACCATTTCATTGCCCGTTTCACTGCTTGGCCGAGCAGACACTGCGGCTACGTCATGCCCATTACCGCTCTATTTGAGTGCGGTACGGGCAGGCTTTCCGTCTCCAGCCGATGATCACCTGGATACCGACCTAGACCTTCACCAGTATGTGGTCAAACGTCCGGCATCGGCCTACTTCGTGAGCTCTGAGGGGGACTCCATGATAGGGGATGGTATTCATCACGGTGACTTACTGGTGGTCGACCGCAGCCTGGATGCGGTGCCAGGCCGGATTGTGGTGATCTGCGTTGATGGCGAGCTGACCGTGAAACGACTGGAACGGGTTGGCCAACGCACCTACCTCAAGGCAAGCAATCCCGCTTACCCACCCATTCCCATTGACGGGCGGGAGTCCCACGTCTGGGGTGTCGTCACCCATGTGCTGCACAGCCTGCCCGGGGCACCCCTGCAATGATGGCCTTGGTCGATTGCAACAATTTCTATGTGTCCTGCGAGCGGGTCTTCAACCCGGCACTGGAAGGTCGGCCGGTGGGCGTGCTCTCAAATAACGACGGATGCGTGGTGGCCCGTTCCCACGAACTGAAAGCCCTCGGCGTCGAGATGGGAGCGGCGATGCACCTGCTCTCGCTTCAGATCCGTCGTCAAGCCGTGCTGCTGTCGAGTAATTACGCCCTGTACGGCGATATGTCTCGGCGTGTCACGGAGGTGCTTGGCGAGTTTTCACCCAATGTCGAGGTGTACTCGATTGACGAGAGCTTCGTGGGGTTCCAGGGCTTTGACCCAGTCACGCTAGAGCAGCAAGGCCAGGTGTTGCGAGAGACGGTTAAACAGTGGACCGGCATTCCGGTCTCGGTGGGCTTTGCACCCTCCCGCGTCCTGGCCAAGGTCGCCAAGAAGCATCCCGCCTACCGGGAGCAGGGCGTATGCAAGTTGATAGCTGACAGCATCGATACCCAGGCGCTGTTGGAGCAGTTGCCGGTCATGGAGCTATGGGGCGTGGCACACCGAACCGGTGAGCGCCTACGGGTCATGGGCATTGAAACGGCGTGGGATCTGCGAATGGCCGACCCGAAGCATATACGGCGGCATTTCAGCGTGGTGCAGGAACGCATCGTGTGGGAGCTGAGGGGCCAACAGGTTATACAGCTGGATGACATGAGCGAACCCAAACAACAGATCATGGTATCGCGTTCGTTCGGTCGACTGCCCGGTAACCCGCACGATCTACGCGAAGCGCTAAGGCAACATGCCGCCAGGGCCGGTGAGAAGCTTCGCAAGCAAGGCAGCGTGACCAGCGCCGTCATGGTCTTCATCCGCACCAACCCCTTCCGCAATGATTTACCGCAATACACCAACCGCGTCGTCATCTCACTGGAACGGCCCACCGACGATAGTCGGGAGATCACGGCCGCTGCGGTACAAGGCTTACGGCGTCTTTGGCGTAAGGGCTACGCCTACCAAAAAGCAGGCCTGATGCTGCTTGACCTTTCGCCCAAAGCCAACCGCCAGCTCACCCTCGGTGAAACCCCGCAAACCGAAGCGGACGCCCAGCGCAGCGAACGCCTGATGGCCACGGTCGATAAGCTCAATCGGGAGCTTGGTCGAGGCACCATCCAGATGGGTCTGCCCCGCAAAGGGAATGCCTGGGCGCTGCGCAGCGAACGGCGCACGCCGCGATACACGACACAATGGAGTGAGCTGCTGATAGTGAATTAAGAAAGGACCTCTGCAGCAATTTGATTCCAAAGCAGCTATAGAAACGTTGCCTGCATCAGAACCGGACTATTCACTATATTGAACACGCGCAAGAATCTCGCGGGCAGTGTCTAGAATATCGTTTTGCCATGTAACAGGTTCTATTACCTCAACATTCGCTCCAAGACCTTTGAGCCACCACAATGTCTGTTGATCATTTGGTACCACGGCTTCAAGTCGCTGCCACTCGCTGTTTTCCAGCGGGATAAGTGTCTGGCGATTAGAAAGTGGCGTTTCTGTTAGTAGCCAAGCTAATTGTGGAGCCACATTGGCGATCAACGTAGTATCTTCATTTTCCTCAAGATAGCCAAATCCGCCATTGAGTATATAGTCGTCCAAGTCAAAAGTAGTGGATTCCCGCCAAGGCTTGCTGCTGAAAGTAGCCTCTACGATGCGGTGTAGCGCAAATTGACGGATGTCTTCGTAGTCATTCACGGTGGCCAGCAGGTAGGTGACGCTGTGACGACTCACTAATCCTTGAGGGTGAAGAGTAAACTGTTTTTCTTGTTCAGCACTCCGTGATAAATAGGTTACATCCAAGGCTCGGTTTTCCACTAAGGCTTGGGCTACAGCCTGCCAAATCAACTCCTTGAATGGAGCTGGTATCAATGCCTTGCCATTAGGAATCGCTCGAACCCGATTGGCCCACTGGCTGAGCCCATTACCTTCTAAATTATCAAGTAACTGCCTTGCATCTCGGAACTGAGGTGATAATTGGCCAATCACTACCGGAGGTAGCAGCCCCTTCAGATACTCCTCTGACAGGACCAAAGTCAGAGCTCCAGGGACGTCCAGCGCTGGCAAATTGCAATGGAAATCTCGATCGAAGTACCAGCGATATGGCTTGCGCCTTACATCACAAATCAGCGGAAAATGAAGAGCTAGCTTGTCACGGAGATCGCGCTGCAGTGAACGAGTATCAATCCGGAAACCCCGCTCATGCAGTTTCTCCAATAGCACGGGGGTGCTGATGCGACCAGGACTACGTGGAATTAGCTGTAGCATGGTCAAGTAGCGGAACAGAGTCTCGCGTATTTCGGACATGAACGAACCTTCTAACTTAGAAGCTAAGGGGACTTCCAGCAGGTTGCGAAGCAAACCTTTTTTACCAACGTTTAGATAGCCAGGAAGTTACCAAAGGGCGCAAGTATGACGTATCAAAGTAACGATGCACCACTTCGCGAGCTTGTTGCTGCCAAAACTGGGCAAGAGAAGACTCACTGAGTGGCTTGATCTCATCTTCCTCATGCCCACTGCCATCAGCCTGCCATAAAAGTTTATCCAGACTCACCTCTTCACCGAGCAGAGGATGATCGGCTAACCAGGTATATACATCGATTAGTGATTTACCGATACAGGCAGGGAATAACACTGCTTGAGATGGCATTTCAAACCCTTGCATCATCAAGACCACGTTAACCTCATGATCGCATGCCAAATGCCAACGGCGATTCTCTCGACCTGGAGCTGGACGGAAATGTCCAGCGGCGCAGTGCCAGACTAAATGGGCTTGCATGAACCGACGAGTGGTTTCATCAAGGCTCTCACCCCAAAGCGGATTCACATGAATAAATCTGCCATCAGTAGAGGCAGTCGGAACATTCGATGTAGTCGCAACCTTAATTTGGAGCTGCTTGGCCAGAAAAGCAGTAGCGGGCTGCTCAGTGTTCCAGACATGGCGGTCAGACTGCCATAGATTTTTCTGCTTGGTGATTACGCCTTCCCCGTACAGGTCGCAAACGAGTTGATCATTCTGTGCGTTTTTCGATTTCATGACGATGCCTTCATTTATCTGTGATGGGCATCAGTCTTGTGCGAGGTTGCGACATTTCATGTCGCAAGCCATGCTAATCACAAACAATCACCAGTAGCGACATGTAATGTCGCATGAGGTGGTTATCCTGCTTGGGAAAGTTACATAGTAATAAATTTTGGTTTACTACAAGGCATGGATCACATTGCTGTGTCAGCAAATCTGGATGCTGTGAAAAGTCCTAAAGTTATAGTAGAGCTGACCGATACTAAGTATGAGTAGAAATTTGGTTATCTGGGAGAGCCTGGTGACCTGACTCCGATTCCAAGACGTGCTGAGCTGATATTCGACTGTAAAGGGACACCATGGCTTCTAAAAAGACCGACCCCAGGCAAGAGAAAAATGAGTCGCTTAAAGAGACATCCCGCGATGCAATTCGCACGGCAGAGGCGCTATCAACACACGAGGTTGTCCAACGCTTTGGGAGTGCAACCGCCGAATATATCAAAGGCTATCGCGGCTTGGATAATGAGTCAGGTGTGCGTTTTGCCAAAGGCCTAGCCGGTGTTGCAAAACATAAAGTCAATGACAACTATGCTACCCAAAACATAAAGCAGCAGGCTGGGTTCAGCGCCGAGATAGCCACAACCAGTCGCGACAACGCCGAGGCAATAATCCGCAAATCGAATGTACGAGCTTCCCGTTCTGATGACCTGTACCAGTATGGGAAGAATCATAACGTAGTCGACCGTGTGCAATTGGTAGATGGAAAGGTCATTGAAGGGTCGCAGGCACAAATGAAATTCGTCGGCAATCGCGATGATCTTTTTGACAAAATTGCTCGAGAAAATGGCAAGTTTGCACGCTACCGAGGCGTCAAGCTGGAGCTACCAACTGAGCAATTTGAAGGTGACAAAGCATCTCTACTAGAAGCTCAAGAACTAAGAGAGCGTGCTGAAAAGCTAAAAAATAAAGCTTCTGATAACTCTACTAGGGCTGAAGAAGCAAAAAAAATGTTCAGCGATGCGCGCAAATTGGAAAGAGACGCCAAATCTGCTGACTCTCAGGCCCAATCGGCACCCGACCGCTGTCGAAGTAAAGCTCAAGAAGCACGCTATAACGCTAATAAAGCTGAAAAAGATGGTAACTCAAGCGCAGCAGCGAAACTTCGCAGTGAAGCCGATAATTACGATAAGTTAGCAGATGACATTCACGATAGCGGTCTTACTACAGAAGATGCCATCTATTACCGCGAGAATCCAGGAACTGCAACACTGAGAGACATTGGTCGTACTGCTCACGGGGCAGGTCTGCAAGGGGCCAAGTACGGTGCGATTATTGGTGGAAGCATCTCAGTTCTAATGAATTGTTGGGCTGTTGCTCAGGGAGAAAAGGAAGTATCTGAAGCTTTACCAGACGTTGCCCTCGATACCGTAAAGACAGGTGCACTGGGCTACGCCACCGCTTTTGCTGGTTCGGCCATAAAAGGTGGAATGCAGCAGTCGAGCAACCAGTTCACGCGACAGCTAGCAAGTACAAGTGGCCCCGCCCTTGCTATCAACATCTGCCTCTCTTTGGGAAGCACCGTCAACCGCTTTGTAACAGGTGAAATTGACGAAGCACAGTTACTCACTGAAGTAGGTGAAAAAGGGGCAGGAATGCTCGCAAGCGGCATGATGGCAGCAGCTGGTCAAGTGGCCATTCCCATACCGTTTTTGGGCGCTGCTGTCGGAGGAATGATTGGCTACACAATTTCCTCGATGTTTTACCAAAGCGCACTGGATGCTGCGCGTGGTGCTAAAATTTCGAGTGAGCAATTGCTTAAAATACGCTCTATAGAAGCTGCTGCGAGAGAGCGAATAGCCCTTGAGCAAGAACAATTAGAAAAATTTATAAGCAGAGAGATTCCACAACTTCAGTTAGAAACAAAAGATTTTCTATCAGCATTATCAGAGGTCGACTGTAAAGACACGAATGCATTATCCGAAAGCATAAACCATTATGCAGAGTTACTGGGAAAGTCGCTTCAATTTAATTCCATAGATGAATTTGAAACGTTCATGTCATCTGATAACTCACTTAAAATTTAAATGCGTAAAAATAAAAGGAAACAATATACATGTTAATAAAGATGCTGCCAGTTGACGAAAGAGATCATATTCTTGACTTGGCAAGCCTGATGGCAATCGCTGACAAGCCCATACTTTGGGATGGAAAAACTTATGATGAGATCACTACGGAAACTAGCCTTGACCTAATTACTTTAGAAGTCAGCGAGGATGATCGAGAGCTGATAGCTGATTTAGAGAGATCTGCTAGAATGAATAGTCATTTCATATTTGAAACTCGAGATTTAGCAGGAATCACCAACCGACTTATTGAAGTCTTTAAGAAATATCCTTTCACTAAAATGGAGCATCCAAACACACGAGTTAGAGCGGCTACAACTCTAATGACGGAGCTGATTGAGAAAAAAAATTACGATGACCCGTCCATACCAAAAATTTTCCTGTATGAGCTTTTTCTAGTCTCATTGCGGGATGGCAAAATCTCCGGGGTAGAGTGGGCGCTGCTCAAGGAATTCCAACGACATCACAAGCTAGAAGACTTCATTTTTGACGATTTGCTAGAACGAGCCGAAACGCTTAACAAAGAAATCACCAGTACTATCTCAATCATTTTAGAATAAGGAAATTATAATGCCGATACCATTGATAATTGGCGCTGGCGCAGTCGCCGCTGGTCTGTATGGTGCAGCAAAAGGCACTAGTGGAGCAATCGACCAAAATAAAGCCAAAAATATTAACAATGATGCTCGTTCTTCGGTAGAACTCGCCAATCAAAAACTTGATGAAATTCGCGAGGCCACAAACAAAACGCTTGAAGGCTATGGGCAACGAAAACTACGATCCTTCAATGGTGTAATTTCGGATTTCATCGATACTTTTCAAAAAATCAAGAACGTAGACCTTAAACAAAGCGCTGAGCTTGATAAGCTTAATGCAGGAGATTTTTCAAACAAAACTCTCCCCAACCTTAAGAAAGACTATAAAGCTCTCCAAGACGCAGGCCTTGGGTTAGGTGCTGGCATCAGTGGCGGTGCTGCGCTGGCATTCGGGGCTTACAACGGCACTATGCTCCTAGCTACTGCAACTACCGGAACTGCTATTTCTTCACTGAGTGGGGTTGCTGCTACCAATGCCACACTAGCTTGGCTTGGGGGAGGCGCTATCTCTGCTGGCGGTTACGGTATGGCCGGTGGCATGATGGTTCTAGGCGGAGTAGTTGCTGGTCCTGCCCTTGCAATTTTTGGTCATATACTTGGCAATAAAGGTGAGGAAGCGCTGAACATCGCCAACTCCAACATGGAACAAGCTCGCACAATCTGCGATCAAGCAAACCTCATGGGTGATAAACTCAAAGCCATTACAGAAGTTACTTCGTTAGCAAATACTACTTTTTCGAACGTAAGCTCGCGTTTAAGACATGCTGTCTCTGAACTGAAGAAAGTGATCGACAGCGAGGGTGTGGATTTTGGCAACTACTCTGATCAAAGCAAAGCAACAGTATTTAAAGCTGTCAAATTTGCGCAATTATTAAAGGCCATGATTGATACACCGATCCTTGATAAAGACGGAAACCTGATTCTTTCTACTCAAAAACGCATAGTTGACGTCAGCGAAGTGGCAAGTGGAGAAAAATCTTCACTCGACAGTATAGATAAATAAGATAAGGCCCGTATCCCTCATCGGGTACGGGCCCACCTAGTGAGGCTTAGTTTAATGTGTCAGTCCAAAAAATTACCTCAGGTATTTCCTTGTAGCCAATGCGGCCTATGCTGTCAGCAGGTTCATCTCGCGACAGAAACTAGCTATCTTGATCGGGGCGACGGAGTTTGCCGTCATTATGATGAACCTAGCAAGCTTTGCGGCATTTATAATGAGCGGCCTGATATCTGCCGTGTGGATTTACAATTCGACCGAACTTACTCCAAGCAATACAGTTGGGATGAATATGTTGTTATGAACTTGATAGCTTGCGAGTTCTTACAATCACAAGATACTCAGTAATAATTTTCTTAGCAACGAATCGGCAATCTTGAGCAGAGCTCTCATGTTTTAATTATAACTTAATAATTCTCACCTCGGACTGATAGAGACTGTCATTCTGCTGCACCTTATTTATGTTACACAGATCTCTCACTTTTGAGGCCACTAATGGCAGGCTCAACCAACTGTGCCACCTTAATCAGAGCCCTCTTACGCTCATCGTAATAATCGTACCGATCATAAATACCCTCAACACCCTTGAGCTTGTGGTTCAGGCAACGCTCAGCAACGTGACCAGGCACTCCCAGCTCTGCCATTAAGCTGCGACAAGTACGCCGTAGGTCATGGACTGTGAACTCGTCAATCTCACCCATTCGATTCTCAGGTTGTAGTTTTTTGCCTGGTTCTTTACCGAATAACTTGGCAATGGCGCGATTAAGTGTGTCCTTGCCCATATGAGGATGCTTGCTGCTGCGACGACTAGGAAAAACATAAGGCGAGCCGTAAGCACGAACCTGTAGCTCTTTCAACCAAGCAATGGCTTGTGGCGGTAATGGAACAGCAATACCAACACCCGATTTGCTGCGCTCTCCAGGTAGATCCCATTTTTCATTATCTAGGTCAAATTCTGACCACCTGGCCTCAGTCAACTCTGTCTTGCGCACGCCCAAAACAATCAAGAGCGCGCAGGCAAGATAGTTATCACGGTTGAAGCTGACACGATTATCTCTGAAGACCTGAAAAACGTGGTGGATCTCATCAAGGCCCAGTGCCCTGTCGCGGCTTTTCTCGATGCCACCAGCATCGTTTACATTGAAAGCCGCGGCAGGATTGTAGGTTAGCAGTCCCAGCTTGATGGCGTGATTGAACAGTTGCTTCAAGTACATCAGGGCATCGTTTGAGATCGAGGGGCGACCGCTGGAAGCAATCTTCCTGACGATGTCGCGTACATCCATCGGGGTGACGTTATTCGGTGTCATGTGTCCGATGGCGGGAGCAACCTCCTTCTCGAAGATCCGCTTCGCGATATGTGGATGCTTGAGGCGCTTTTCCAGATCCTGGTACCAACGACATCACCCCCTGATTGAGTAGCGCTACACTTTAGAGTCCGATCCTATGGGTAAGGAGATTGGACATGAAGAAGCGTTTCAGCGAAGAACAGATCATTGGTTTCCTGGGCGAAGCCGAAGCGGGGCTGCCCATCAAAGAGCTATGCCGTCGGCACGGTTTCTCAGAAGCCAGTTACTATCTATGGCGGAGCAAGTTTGGCGGCATGAGCGTCCCCGATGCCAAGCGACTCAAAGAACTCGAAGCCGAAAATGGACGCTTGAAAAAGCTGCTCGCAGAGTCGCTACTGGAAATGGAGGTCACTCGCGAGGCGCTGAGAAAAAAGTGGTGAGCGCCCCGGCACGCCGAGACGTGGTGCGCTTTATGGTGTCACGTGGCCTGAGTGAGCGCAGAGCGCTCCGTGTCATTCGTATGAGTGCCAGTGCATTGCGCTACCAGCCGGCCCCTGACCGCAATGAGACATTGCGTGAACGCATTGTTGCCTTGGCACACCGGCATCGCCGCTATGGCGCTGGCATGATCTACCTGAAGCTGCGTCAGGCCGGAGAACCGGTCAATCACAAGCGTGTTGAGCGTCTGTATGCGGAAGCTCGCTTGCAGGTGAAGCGTCGCAAGCGCAAGAAGGTTCCCATGTCTGAGCGAAAGCCACTTGGTCGCCCTGGGGCTGCCAATCAGGTCTGGTCAATGGATTTTGTGTTTGACCGGACGGCAGACGGACGAGTGATAAAGAGCCTCACGGTTGTCGATGACGCCACCCATGAAGCCGTGGCGATCGTGCCTGAACGTGCCATTAGCGGACTGTTTTTAACACGTATTCTGGATCACCTGGCCCTACAACGTGGCCTACCGAGCGCCATTCGTACGGATAATGGAAAGGAGTTCTGTGGGCGCGCCATGCTGTCATGGGCGCATCTACGTGGCGTTGCCCTGTTTTTAATCGAACCTGGAAAACCCAACCAAAACGCCTACATCGAATCGTTCAATGGGCGCTTTCGAGATGAATGCCTAAATGAGCATTGGTTCACCAGCCTTCAACACGCCCAGGCTGTCATCGAGGCATGGCGGCGGGAGTACAACGAAGAAAGACCGAAGAAGAGTCTTGGAGGGCTGACACCGTCAGCCTATGCCGAGCAACTGGTGGTAAAACACGATAAAGTTATTTCTGACTCTAAACCCGGGTGCTACTGAAGATGGGGTGACGTCGCCAATCCCTGAAGAGATCCTGGGTAGTGCGAATGATTGCCTGTTCATCGCGCTTACGCTCTTCGACGGGGTCGACACCGCTCCGGATTACTCGCTGGGTCTCTACCGCATGCTCACGAGCCTCAGCCAAGGAAAGAGCGGCGCATTTATCTAACGTCAACTCACGTCGCTTACCAGAGAAAGTGTATCGATGCATCCAGTAGGGAGAACCCTTCTTGGGGACCATCAGGTAAAGGCCGTTGCCATCGCTATAGCGGCCCGGCTTCCCGTCCTTAATCAGGGACTGAACCTTCTTGGCGGTAAAGCTACCCATTAGCCCTCCTGCATATTGATCGCATGATGTGGGGAGTATTTTTGAGAAAATCACGCCTATTGCGGGGAATAAGCCAAAACACTACCCACTATACTACCCAAAAAATGCTGGCTTAAGCTAGATAAAGATAGACAACAATAGACAATGGTTGATAATTTTATTTTTAAATACAGCATTTTATGTACTATCGTGGATCACAGCGGACTCTATTCTATATTCTGAATCTGCTCCCGCATCTGCTCAATCAGCACCTTCAGCTCTACCGCGCAACGGGTGGTTTCTGCGACCACCGATTTTGACGACAGCGTATTGGCTTCGCGGTTGAGCTCCTGCATTAGAAAATCTAACCGGCGGCCTTTGGGGCCTTTTTGGGCCAGTTGACGGCCAACTTCGTCGACATGGGCCGTTAAGCGGTCCAGCTCTTCGTCTACATCGGCTTTTTGCGCCACCAGCACCAGTTCAGCTTCCAGGCGTTGCGGGTCGAGGTCGGTCTTGGCGACTTCCAGGCGTTCCAACAGTTGGGCACGCTGGCGCTCCAGAATCTGCGGCAGCAGGCCGCGCACGGTGGCTACCTGCTCGCTCACGGCGGTTAAGCGGGTGGTGATCATCACGGCGAGTTTTTCGCCTTCCCTTGCACGGGCGTCAATCAGCTCATTCAGGGCTTGGTCAAACAGCGTCTTGACGGCTGCGGTAATCGCTTCCTGGTCAAGGTGTTGAGTTTCCATCACACCGGGCTGGTTGAGTAGCGCAAGGGTGGTGGGTGGCACGGCGCTGGGCACCTGCTGTTGAATCGCCGCCAGCGCATCGGCGATCTCTTTTAGGCGCTGAGCGTTCACGGCGGGAGCCTGATTGGTCTCGGCGGCCTCAAAGCGTAGGCTACATTCCACCTTGCCGCGGGCCAGACGCGAGCGCAGCGCGTCGCGCAGCACCGGCTCTAGCTCGCGCAGAGTGTCGGGCAGGCGGAAATGCGGTTCTAAATAACGCTGATTCACCGAGCGGATTTCAACCTGAAGCGTGCCGAAAGGAGCGGCCTGCTCGGTGCGGGCGAAGGCGGTCATGCTGTGTACATGGCGTGGGTTGGCCATTCGTGATTCCTGTTCATCGCTCATTTACCCCAGTCTACCCGATCTGCCACGACTTGATACCGAACGCTTGAATAGGCCAATCAGACCCTGCGTTGACGTGTACAATGGTGGGCTTTCCCTGCTCAAATGTTTATGTGAGGTGCTATGCGTCCTGATGTTGTTCGCCCGAGCGGTCGTGAAGCCGACCAGCTGCGTGATATTCGCATAACCCGTGATTACACCCGCCATGCGGAAGGCTCTGTACTGGTGGAGTTTGGCGATACCAAGGTGCTGTGTAATGCGAGCGTGGAAGCAGGCGTACCGCGCTGGCTGCGCGGCAAAAATCAGGGTTGGATTACCGCCGAGTACGGCATGTTGCCCCGCGCGACCCACTCACGCAGCGGCCGCGAAGCGACTCGCGGTAAGCAAGGCGGTCGTACGTTGGAAATTCAGCGTTTGATTGGCCGCAGCCTGCGCGCCGCGGTGAATTTGAAAAAACTCGGCGAGTTCACCATTACCGTGGATTGCGATGTCATCCAGGCCGATGGCGGCACCCGCACCGCAGCAATCACCGGCGGCTGCGTGGCGTTGGTGGATGCGATTCGTTACCTGCAGCGTGAGAAAAAGATCAAAGGCGACCCCTTCAAGCAGTTGGTGAGTGCCATTTCGGTGGGCATTTATAAAGGCGTGCCGGTGCTGGATCTGGACTATCCAGAAGACAGCAAGGCCGATACCGATCTGAATGTGGTGATGACCGAAAGCGGCGAACTGATCGAAGTACAAGGCACCGCCGAAGCGGGCGCATTTAACCGTACTGAGCTAAATGCCATGCTCGATCTCGCTGAGAAAGCAGGCGAGGAGCTACGCGAAAAGCAGCGCGAGGCGCTGGGTATCCGCGGGTAATGACAGGGCAATGAAGTGCATACGCAGCAGGCCAGCTTGATGCTGGCCTGCTGCTACGACTCGTAACGCGACGCGGGAAAAGTTCGCTGCCTAAAAATTAGAGCGCTAGATCATACTCAATGATCAGAGGGGCGAACTCGGAGAATGTCGCATCGTAATCGATCCACGCGTCGACCACGTGGCGGCGGAAGTTGGGGCCGACTAACTGGTAGTCGATCCGCCACCCTTCCTGGCGCTCACGGGGCACGTCTTGGTCAAGCTTTGGCCACCACGTGTATTCGCCCGCATCTCGATTGATCTCGCGGAAGGTGTCGATAAACCCGGTTGGGCCAAGCACCTGATCCATCCAGGCGCGCTCTTCGGGGCGGAAACCCGGAGTGAGCTGATTGTCTGACCAGTTAGCCAGGTCGACAGTTTTATGAGCAATATTCCAGGTACCACAAATGATGTATTCGCGGCGTTTGCGCGACATCTTCGTGAGATATTCCTGGTATTGCTCCATAAACGCCTGCTTGGCTTTTTGGTCGCTCCCGTCAGGCATCAGGAAAGTGGCAATACTGAAGCGGTCATAGTCCGCCTGCAGAAAGCGCCCTTCATGGTCACACTGAGGGAACCCCAGGCCGTACATAATCGCCTTGGGGATTTTACGGCAGTACAGCCCCACACCGGAAAAGCCATCTTCTTCGGCATCCAGGAAGTAGCCTTCGTAGCCCTCCGGATAGAGAATATGGTCGTCCAGTTCAAAACTTTTTGCCTTGATGTTCTGCACGCAGACCACGTCGGCATCCTGCTGAGCCAGCCAGTCCAGGAAGCCACGGTCGACGGCATCACGTATACCATTGACATTGATGCTGGCAATTTTCATAAATCGTCCCTTTTGCGTCGCTGCTGTATGATACCCGACGTTTAGACGTTTGGGTAAATAGACAAAGCTAATCTTGCTATTTACCTGCTATTTATTGTTGCCTTTGCCCTAACTTTTGATCGACAAGGGAAGACCGCCGTGGCCACCACTCTACAACCCTACCAGCGCGATTTCATTGCTTTTGCCATTGAGCAGGGCGTACTCAAGTTCGGTGAATTCACGCTTAAATCCGGACGTGTAAGTCCTTACTTCTTTAATGCGGGCCTGTTTCAGACCGGCCGCGCGTTGGCCAAGCTGGGGCGCTTCTATGCCCAGGCGATTGTCGATAGCGACCTGAAGGCCGACGTGCTGTTTGGCCCAGCTTACAAAGGCATTCCCCTGGCGGCGGTGACTGCCGCCGCATTGGCCGATCACCACGACCGCGACATGCCCTACGCGTTTAACCGTAAAGAGGCCAAAAGCCACGGCGAAGGCGGCACCATTGTCGGAGCACCGCTTGCCGGTGATATTCTGATTATTGATGATGTAATTACCGCGGGCACCGCCATACGCGAAGTGATGAGCCTGATTGAACAGAACGGCGCCCGTGCAGGTGGTGTGATCATTGCCTTGGACCGCCAGGAGCGCGGCCAGGGCGAACACAGCGCGATTCAGGAAGTGCAGTCACAATACGCCATGCCGGTGGTCAGTATCGTCACACTAGAGCAAGTGCTTACTTACCTTGAACAGCATGCCGGTGGTGAGATGTTGGCCTACGCCGACGCCGTGCGGGCTTACCGCGACCGCTACGGTATCGCCACCTGAATCGCGTTAAATGGAGAGCGCGCCAGCGTAGTCTTGCTGGCGCCAGGCTTCATAGCTGACGATGGCCACGGCGTTAGAGAGGTTGAGGCTGCGATTATTAGGCTGCATGGGAATGCGCAGTTTTTGTTCGGCAGGCAACGCCGCGTGCACCTCCGGCGAAAGCCCGGCGGTTTCCGAGCCAAACAGCAGTACATCGCCTGGGGCAAAGGGTGCGTCGCTGTGGGCGCGAGTGCCTTGAGTGGTAATCGCCCAGATGGTGCGTCCCTGCATGGCGCTTTGAAAGGCCGTAAAATCGGCATGGCGGGTGACGTTGGCCAAATCGCGGTAATCTAACCCGGCGCGGCGTAGCTTTTTCTCTTCGAGGTCAAAGCCCAGCGGTTCGATCAGGTGTAACCGGCAGCCGTTGTTGGCCACCAGGCGCATAATGTTGCCCGTATTGGGTGCCATTCGTGGCTCGAATAACGCAATTTCAAACATCGGACTGCCTTCACACGTAAAGGATGCATTTTGCCATGAACCCCAGCATCGCCCAACGCATTAAAGGGCTAAACCCCCGCCAGCAGGAAGCGGTGCGCTATATTGATGGCCCCTGTTTGGTCTTGGCGGGCGCAGGGTCGGGTAAAACCAGCGTGATCACCACCAAAATCGCTTACCTGGTGCAAGAGTGCGGGATGAGCGCACGCAAGATTGCCGCGGTGACGTTTACTAACAAGGCCGCCCGCGAGATGAAAGAGCGCGTGGGTCAAATGCTCAAGGGCAAAGAAGGCCACGGGCTAACGGTCTCCACCTTTCACACCCTGGGGCTGAATATTATTCGCGGCGAGCTAAAAACCCTGGGCTACAAACCCGGGTTTTCACTCTTCGACCCGGAAGACGCGAAGGCACTACTGCGCGACCTGATGAATAAAGACGCCCAGGTAGACGCCGAACAGATCAACGCGGTGCAAAGCAAAATCTCCCAGTGGAAGAACGATCTCTTGCTGCCCAGCGACGCACTCTCGTTTGCCGCAGATGACGATGAGCACTTTGCCGCCCGGGTGTACGAGGCCTATGTACGCCATCTGAAAGCCTACAATGCGGTGGATTTTGACGACCTGATTCTGCTGCCGGTGGTGCTGCTGCAGCGTGACCCCGAAGCACTGGCCCGCTGGCGGCGCAAAATCCACTATATGCTGGTGGATGAGTACCAGGACACCAACGTATCCCAGTATCTGCTGGTGAAGCTCCTCATGGCCGAGCGAGCCACCTTTACCGTGGTCGGCGACGACGACCAGTCGATCTACGCCTGGCGCGGTGCACGGCCGGAAAATCTGATTACCCTGGGCGAGGACTTCCCGCGTTTAAAAGTGGTCAAGCTCGAGCAGAACTACCGCTCTACCGGCACGATTTTGCGCGCTGCCAATACGCTGATTGCCAATAATCCCCACGTGTATGAAAAAACCCTATGGTCGGACATGGGCGACGGTGCGTCCATTCGAGTGGTCGTCAATCGCCACGAGGAAGCTGAAGCAGAGCGAGTGGCCAGCGAGATATTTACTCGTCGTATTAAAGAGAACGCCTCGTGGCGTGACTTTGCCGTGCTTTACCGCGGTAATTTTCAGGCGCGGCTGTTGGAACTCAAGCTACAGCACTACCAAATTCCCTATAAGCTTTCCGGCGGCACGTCGTTTTTCTCGCGTAACGAGATCAAGGACGCCATGGCCTACCTAAGGCTGCTGATTAATCCCGCCGACGACAACGCCTTTTTACGCATTGTGAACGTACCACGCCGCGAAATCGGCCCCGGCACATTGGAAAAGCTGGCCAACTATGCCACGGAGCGTTCGATTTCGCTGTTTGCCGCCTGCCATGAGCTCGGGTTGGAACAGACCCTGCCCACCCGAGCGGTCGAGCGGCTATCGCGCTTCACCCACTTTATCGACGGCGTACGCAAGCGCATGGACCAGGGCGATGCGATTGCCGCCATTCGCGATATGCTGCGGGATATGGACTACGAGGCATGGCTGTATCAGAACGCCAGCGCGCCCACCGTCGCCGAGCGACGCATGGCCAACGTGTGGATATTGATCGACCAGTTGGAAAAGTCGCTCAACCGCGACCCGGAAGACGATACAGCGTCTGAAGCTACCGAAACCGATGGTGTGGAAGCAGCAATCTCCCGCCTGGTGCTGCGCGATATTTTAGAGCAGCAGGCCGAAGAGGATGACTCTGATCGCGTGCAACTACTCACCATGCACGCGTCAAAAGGGCTGGAGTTTCCCCATGTGTATTTAATGGGCTTGGAAGAAGACCTGCTACCCCACCGCAACGCCATTGAAATGGGCACGGTGGAGGAGGAACGTCGCCTGGCCTACGTGGGGATTACCCGGGCGCGACGCACGCTAACGCTGACGCTTGCCCGCCAGCGCAAAGCCTACGGTGAACTGATGGATTGCCAGCCCAGCCGCTTTTTAGACGAGTTACCCGCTGAAGATCTGGAATGGGAAGGCCGAGCAGATAAAGAAGACCCGGAGAAGAAACAGGCGCGGGGGCAAGATGCCATTGCCGGGCTGCGTTCTTTACTAGGCTGATTTCTCTACCGAGCTGATGGTTCTCTGTCGGGCGGAGGGCGCTTTATCAGCTTAAGGCGCTTTAATAAGCCAAAAGCGCGGGTAATGTTATGCCTTACGTTATCCACAGGCGGTTTTCGCTAAGCGCCTGTGGGTAACTTTGTTAAGCATCAAAGATAACCACCCGGTCACTCCGCCTCTGCGACCATGTAGTCAACGACCGCCTGAATCTCTTCATCGGAGGCGCTGCTACCGCCGCGCGCTGGCATGGCACCTTTACCATCAAACACGCTTTGATAGAGGTCTTCGGTTCCCTGTTCCAACCGGGCGGACCAGGCTTCGGTATCGCCTAACGCGGGGGCGCCAGCCGTGCCACTGTCGTGACATGCTGCACAGCCGGTGCTGCTATAGAGCGCTTGGCCATCCAGATCACCGTCACCGCTTTGCGCATTGCTTTCGGCTTCTTCTTCCGCCGCTTGGGTACCGCAGGATTGGCCCTGTAAGCAAACGCTTCCTATCGGCGCTAATCGTTCTGTAATCGTCTCACGCGAGGTATCGGCCAATGCGCCTGAACCGCTCATTATGACGACCCCTAGCGCTGCAAGACTCCCTAATGTCCACTTTACATTCACTCTCACCACCTCTATTTATTATTGTTGGCGTTTGGGCGGCTGAATGCCCGTGTGCTGCCGACACGCCAAGAAGCTAATGTTAGCAGTATAGTGGCAATTGAAAGCGCCACAAAACCAACTACATCAACCGGGTCAACGCGGTAACGACGCAGACTAGTCGTACGCAGGTTTAGCCGCGCCACGCCAACACGTGCTGCTGTGCATATTCGCTGAAACCAGTGCGCGTGTAGAGGTTTACCGCCGGGTGATTTTCATGGTCCACCGAAAGCAATAGCTCAGAGGCTCCGGCCTGCTGAGCGAGCGCCAAGGCATGATTGAGAATATGCCCACCCAGGCCGTGGCCTCGCCATTTAGGTACCAATCCCATCAACATCAGTTCCCAGCGGTTAATCTCGCGGCGCGGCGCCAATAGTAAAGCGCCAATGGGCGACGGCGATTCTGCCACGTAAAGCGCATACCAATGCGCGGGCGCGGATGTATCTTGCTGATAGAATCCAGCTGATAGATCATCGACCGATAATATGTCGCGCAATAAACGGCAATCCAAGGAGCCGTGCCCCACCGCTGTTAATAACGCATGCTGCTGCGCGGGGCTAAGCTGGTCCCATGGTACCCAGCGCAGCCTTGTGTCGGAAGCTGTGGTAGGAAAACGCTGATTCACTGTGGCTTTTAAACAGCGTAGCGATACAAGCGGTTGCATCCCATGGCCGAGCAATTGTGCTCGCTGATGAGTAGCGTCCGGCGATAGCTCGATGTGACACAGCGTTAAACGCTGCGCTACCACCCATTGCCGGGCCGTCTCGATCAACGCATTTATGTGATCACCTTCGACGTTGGGCAGCCACAGTTGCGCCATATTCAACGGTAGCCGCTGCACCCAAATAACCCCGTTGATATGCCCATCAACCTGACTCACCCATAAGCTCTGCCATGCCGTTTCCGGACCACCCAACATGGGCTTTAGCGCCTTAGTCAGTGCTTTTTGACCATCCGGCGATTGCGCCTTCGCCAGATGCAAAAGCGCCTCGCGACGTAGGTTCGGTGGGCATAGGGTAATCTTAAAAGTATCGGTCATAGACGCCGCTGCTGTTGTGATCCATGGTATTCATTGTGCTATTAATGCTCCGCCTGTTTATAAAGTGCAGGCAATCCACCCCTTCCTTTCATCTAAATAGGTGAGCTCACCCAGGGACGTAATCTCTCATCATGCGCATTCTACTGGTAGAGGACGATGCAAGTTTGGCGTCCGGAATACGCTTGGCGCTTAAGCCTGAAGGGTACACGGTTGACCATCTCAGCGATGGAGTGAGTGCCCGTTCAACACTGCTGGAAGGTGTTCCCTTCGATGCCGTAATACTCGATCTGGGGCTACCCCGCCTGGATGGCATCGCCGTACTCAAAGCCGTTCGCCTTCAAGGTAGCCAAATACCGATCCTTGTGCTGACCGCCCGGGATGCGATTAATGAGCGCATAGCTGGTTTGGATGCAGGTGCCGACGATTATTTAATCAAACCATTTGATGTCACCGAACTCACCGCCCGCCTTCGAGCGCTACTTCGGCGCAGCCAAGGTCAAACCAGCACGCTGTTGGAGTGCCAAGGGGTACTGCTTAATCCAATCACCCTCAAGGTGAGTTATCAAGGCCAAGAGGTCGCGCTTTCGCGCCGCGAACTGACATTATTACAGGAATTTATGAGCCATCCTGGGCGTGTTTTCACTCGTGATACCCTAGCCCAGTTGGTGTATGGATGGGATGAAGATGTCGAAAGTAATGCCATTGAAGTCCATATTCATCACTTGAGGCGCAAGTTTTCCCCCCATGTCATACGCACAGTGCGTGGCATTGGTTACGTGATGGATAAATCCGGATGAGCTCGATTCGATACCGCACCCTCACATTGGTGCTGCTGGTCTTCGGCCTCAGCACACTGGTGATTGGCATGATTAGCTATCATTATGCCGCGCATCAAATAAGCGAGCTTTCCGATGCCCGGCTTGCGCAACATGCGCGCTTTCTCGAAGGAATGATTCAATCACCTGAACTGAGTGACCAGCGTAGCGAGGTGCTGAGCAATCTTGAAAATGCGTTAAAGCGTTCTGAACCAGCCGATTCTTTCAACGGACACCGCTACTCAAGCCAGCTTGCCTTTAAACTATGGGAAGAAGATCAGCTATTGCTAAGCTCTTCTGATGCCCCTGATATAAAACCCAGCCAGCAAACCACTGGCTATTCTGACCTCACTATTGATCAGCAGGCATGGCGGATTTATGGCCTGAATAACGCAAATACGGATCAGCGGATTATCGTTGGTGAGCGCGAAAATACCCGTGGGGAACTGATTCGTTCGGTCGCCCTACGTACCTTATTACCCGAGCTTATAGGGTTACCCATGGTGGCCTTACTGTTGTGGTGGTGCATCGGCTGGGGGCTCGCGCCGTTGTCGCGAATGGCCGAGCAGACACGCGCTCGCGGGCCGCATAACCTTCAGCCCGTGTCACTCACATCACTCCCCCAAGAGTTAACGCCGATTGCCGGCGCATTAAATCAATTGCTGGAGCGTATCCGTCAGATACGCATACGCGAAGAACGTTTTATTGCCGATGCCGCCCACGAATTACGCACCCCGCTCGCCGTGTTGGATCTGCATGCGCAAAATGCGTTAAGCACCGATAGCCGTGAAGATCGTGAAGAGGCGCTTAATCACCTCCGCGATGGCGTTACCCGCGCCACCCGTGTGGTCAGCCAGTTGCTTGCACTGGCCCGTTTAGCGCCTGAAACCGAGCTACAACGCCACTACCGCCCATCCAACTTGCTCACCGAGGCGCGTGAAACCCTCGCCGAACTCTCGCCCCTGGCCGCAGAGCGCCAACAGCAGGTGACCTTGCATGCCGACGAATCGCTGGACTGGCATATGCAAACAGAGCCCGGTGCCGTTGAAACCGTGTTGCAAAATATTGTGGGTAATGCTTTTCAGCACACACCCAATAATGGCGTTATCGATATCGCTTTAAGCGCAACCACTCACCACGTCACACTCTGTGTGGATGATCAGGGCCCGGGTATCCCGGAACAGGCTTACTCACGGGTGAGAGAGCGTTTCCAACGTGCCGGGCCCGGCGCTGGAGCAGGTTTAGGGTTATCCATTGTTGACCGCGTCGTTAAGCGCCATAACGGCGAATTCACCATGACAAACGCTCCCCAGGGCGGCTTACGTGTTCGTATTACGCTTCAACGCTTCCCTTCTCAATCCTTCTCTTAGCAGCTCTTAAGGTTGCCATAAGAATTCCGTGCAAATGTGAAGTAACCAAAGAACGTATTTTGTTATTTATTACCTCACTTAACGCAGGCATTCTGATGAACCAAATGACATTTTCACCCAAACCCTTAATTCAATTAGGGTCGACCCCGTCGCTGGTCGTACCGAAAAAGCAGCCATTATCGCCGAGTAGCCCTGCCACGAGTGTTCTGACCGATTTTAGCCAAGTACTTCCCCAGTGGATTGAGGTAGATACGCCGGTTGATCAGGCTCATCAAAAAATGCGCTACGCGGGGGTGCGGTTGCTGTTTGTTATGGATAGCCATGACCACTGCATTGGCGTGATCACGGCTAAAGAATTAATTGGCAAAAGACGCATCAACATTGCCATGCAGCAACGCCAATTAAGCCGAGAAGACGTGACGGTCGAAATGGTCATGACACCCTGGCATAAGTTAAGCGCTATGCCATTTAACCAGCTGTCATCGCTTAGCATTGAGGATTTAGTGCTGTCGATGGAAAGCTTTACGGATCAACACTTGCTGATTATCGAGCATAATGATCGCCACGAGCCCAGCATTCGCGGCATTATTTCAGCAACCGATATTCAAGCGGCCATTGGTAAGGCAATCACTAGCATACCGATGGCGCAAAGCTTTGCTGATATTTGTAAGGTCGTGACCGGGCACGATATTTGATTAATCGTCTCATTTTATCCCGCCCGCTCGTCGATACGAGCGGGCGGTTGCGTTTCTGAGGCTAAAAAAGCCCTGCATTTAACCAAACATGGGTCAAAATACTGGCGATATAGCCCAGCATAATGGCCGGTGCCCAACGCAGATGTCGGGCAAAGGTATAGATGCCCCGGGCCTGCCCCATGAGCGCAACACCCGCGGCAGAGCCCATCGATAGTAAACTGCCCCCAACGCCCGCCGTTAGCGTAATTAGTAGCCAATTACCTGTAGACATATCAGGCTCCATCGAGAGCACCGCAAACATTACCGGGATGTTATCCACCACCGCTGAAATCAGCCCCAGCACCACGTTGGCCCACACTGGGTTCCAACTGCCGTAAAGCGTTTCCGAGAGCAGACCAAGATAGCCGATGAAACCTAAACCACCCACACACATCACCACACCGTAGAAAAATAGCAGTGTGTCCCACTCGGAACGGGCAATCCGACTAAAGATATCGAAGGGGACCACACCGCCCAGCTGTTCGAGTTTTTTCCAATCGCCGCGGCGTGAATAGCGTTCACGCTTGCGTTCAAGGGAGCGCGGCAAGCTGCGGCGCAGGTAATAGCCAAAGAACTGCAGCAGACCAAGGCCAAACATCATGCCCATGGCGGGGGGTAAATGCAGCACAGAGTGACAGAGAACGGATATCGCGACGGTGATTAAGAACAGCACGACGATACGCCGCGCACCGCGCTTGAGCCACACGCTTTCCGAAAGTGATTCCGGTTTTCGATTGCGGATAAAACAACTCATGATCACCGCGGGCACCATGAAATTCACAACCGCCGGCACAAACAGCTTGAAAAATTCGCCAAACGCCACTTGGCCAGCCTGCCAAACCATCAGCGTTGTGATATCGCCGAAGGGGCTGAAAGCGCCACCGGCATTGGCGGCCACCACCACGTTAATACAGCAAAGGCTGATAAAGCGGTCATCGCCTTCGGCCACTTTCAGTACCACGGCGCACATCAGCATCGCCGTGGTCATGTTGTTGGCAATCGACGAAATACCAAACGCTAAAACACCGGTAATCCAGAACAGGCTACGGTAGCTAAACCCCTTGCGTACCAGCCAGGCACGCAACGAATCAAACACCCGCCGTTCTTCCATGGCGTTGATATAGGTCATCGCCACCAGCAAAAACAGTAATAGTTCGGTGTACTCCAGCAGCGTTTCGCGAAACGCCGTTTCCGCTTCCTCGGGCAGCCCCGCCTGAACGTAAACCCAAGCCACCAATGCCCAAATCAAACCAGCGGCGACCAATACCGGCTTTGACTTGCGCATGTGCAACAGCTCTTCGGCCATCACTAATGCATAAGCGAGCACGAAAATAGCCACGCAAAGGATACCTGCGACGGAGCGGGTCAGATCGAGAGATCCGGCAGCGGCATAAGACAAAGAAGGAACAGCGAGACAGCAAAATGCAAACAACAGGCACATCGCTCGGCGGCTATAGCGCCCAGCGATGTGGTAATCGGGTGGTTTCATAGCGAAAAAATCCCTGCGGTAGATCGGAGGAAGGATAAACCGCCATAATAATAAGCTGCCTAATGGAATGTGGCAATGCAACATTGCCAACAACGGTTGACCACAGCCGACAAAAACGCCGAACTGTGGCCAAGGATCCTGTTTACTCTACCGTGACGCTTTTCGCCAGGTTGCGCGGCTGATCCACATCGGTGCCTTTAAGTACCGCTACGTGGTAACTCAGCAGTTGGAGCGGCAGCGTATACAGCAGCGGGGTCAGCGCTTCGTGGATATGCGGTAAGCGCAATACGCGAATGTCGTCGCGTTCTTCGATACCCACCTGCTCATCGGCAAACACAAACAGCTGCCCGCCGCGCGCGCGCACTTCCTGCAGGTTCGACTTAAGCTTTTCGAGCAGATCATCGTTAGGTGCCACCGAGATCACCGGCATATCGGCATCCACCAGCGCCAACGGTCCGTGCTTGAGCTCACCGGCGGGATAGGCTTCCGCATGGATATAGGAAATTTCTTTGAGCTTAAGCGCCCCCTCAAGGGCTACTGGGAAGTGAGCACCACGGCCCAAAAATAGGGCATGGTGTTTTTCGGCAAACGCCTCTGACAGTATTTCGATTGCCGGGTCTAGCGCCAGTACCTGCTGGCAAAGCGCGGGTAAGGTTTTTAACGCCGAGACAATATCAGCGTGATGATCATGACAGCCATGCACCCTGCTGATCGCCAGTGTCAGCAGCATTAGCCCAATAAGCTGGGTAGTAAAGGCTTTGGTCGAGGCAACCCCAATTTCGGGCCCTGCCCGGGTCATTAGGGTCACATCCGATTCACGCACTAACGAGCTGCCCGGTACGTTACAAATCGCCAACGTGCCAACGTAATTCAGTTGTTTTGCATAACGCAGTGCGGCCAGGGTATCGGCGGTTTCACCAGATTGGGAGAGCGTGACGAACAGCGTGCCCTCGGGTACCACGGGGTAACGGTAACGATACTCGGAGGCGACTTCTACCTGTACCGGAATGCCGGCGTAACGCTCCAACCAATAGCGAGCGACCAGGCCAGCGTGATAGCTGGTGCCACAGGCAATAATATGAATTTGCTTGGTGGATTGGAAAATGGCTGGGGCATCGGGACCAAAGCTTTCCACCAATACGTGATCGTCGCTTAAACGCCCTTCAAGCGCAGCCCGAATCACCTCGGGCTGCTCAAAGATTTCCTTGAGCATGAAATGGCGGTAGTCGCCTTTACTCGCCGCGCCATCGCCATGTTCAAACGTTTGGATCGGCCGTTCAACCGCTTTTCCATCGCGGTCGACGATACGAATAGCACCCTGCTCGCGCAGTTCGACCAGATCCCCCTCCTCCAGATAGATGAATCGGTCGGTTACCTGGAGAAGGGCCAGCGGATCAGAGGCTAAAAATGCTTCGCCAATCCCGACGCCCACCACCAGGGGACTACCCTGCCGTGCCCCGACAACTACGCCCGGGGCGTTGGCGCTCATCACACCCAGCGCATAAGCGCCGCCCAAGCCGTTAACGATCTGCTGGGTGGCATCAAATAAACTAAGCCCGCTATCCAGCTTCTCAGTTAGTAAGTGAGCAATAACTTCGGTATCGGTTTCTGAGGTAAAACGGTAGCCACTGGTTTGCAGCCGTTCTTTAATGGCTTCGTAATTTTCGATAATGCCATTGTGAACAACAGCAACCTGCTCACCGCTGTGGTGAGGATGGGCGTTGTCTTCGGAAGGCTTGCCGTGAGTGGCCCAGCGGGTATGGGCAATGCCTGCTTTACCGGGCAATCCGACTGCCTCCAGCTTGCTGGATAACGCCGCCACCTTGCCTACCGCCCGATGGCGCGTCAGCGCGCGCCCGTCGAACACCGTCATGCCCGCCGAGTCGTAGCCGCGGTATTCAAGACGTTTCAATCCTTCCAGTAAGATGCCCTGGACGTTGCGCTGGGCAACGGCGGCCACAATGCCACACATAACAGCTCTCCTGAGTTATTCATCCAATGCGCGGAAAAGGTAAACCGGCTAAATTGGAATATGAATACATCCTTTTAATGATTCTTAGCACTAGAGTCTGTGCTTCCGCGCGGACGTTGCCAATCGCTTTTCTCAAATTGGCGCCCTCGCGACACGGCCAGGGCGTGATCGCTGACGTCCTTGGCGATGGTGGAACCAGCCCCCACCGTGGCCCCTTCCCCAATGCTCACCGGCGCCACCAAGGCGGTATTAGAGCCGATAAAGGCATGATCACCAATCGCTGTGTGATGCTTGTTCGCGCCATCGTAATTGCAGGTGATCGTGCCCGCGCCCACATTGACGCCACGTCCAAGACTGGCATCACCTACGTAACTCAAATGATTGATTTTGCTGCCTTCACCCACATCAACGTTTTTCGTCTCAACAAAGTTGCCGACTTTTGCCTTAACCGCTAAACGAGTACCGGGTCGTAGCCGTGCAAAGGGCCCAATCTGGTTAAGCCCGGCGGCTACGGTGGTGTCGATAACGCTGTGGGAATCCACTACGCTTTCTGCGCCGATGGTGCTATTTTTAATCACGCAATAAGGGCCAATGCGCACACCCTCGCCTAACTCAACCTCGCCTTCAAACACGCAGCCCACGTCGATAAACACATCGTGACCGCAGGTAAGCTTGCCACGTACATCAAGCCGAGCCGGGTCCGCTAATGCAACGCCCTGGGCCATCAGTTTTTCGGCCACTCGGGCTTGATAGGCTCGCTCCAAGCGCGCCATTTGAGCACGGTTATTTACCCCTTCGACCTCAATGGTAGTGGCAGGTTGAGCGGTAGACACTTTAACGCCCTCACTTGCCGCCATGGCAATTACATCGGTGAGGTAGTATTCACCCTGGGCGTTATCTGCCGAAAGCTGGGGCATCCAGCGTTTCAATTGTTCACTGGTCATCGCCATCATTCCAGTGTTGCACTCAGTAATGGCAAGCTGTTCCTCAGTAGCATCTTTCTGTTCGACAATCGCCACCGCCTCGCCTTGTGTATTGCGCACAATGCGACCATAGCCGTTGGGATCATCCAATGTGACGGTTAACAGCCCCATTTGCTGGTCATCCACCTGCGCCAGCAAGGCCGCCAGCGACTCGCGGTGAATTAACGGTACGTCACCGTACAGCAACAACACCTTGCCGCTGCCCAATTGCGGCAGCGCTTGGGCGACCGCATGACCCGTGCCTTTTTGCTCAGCCTGAACAGCAAATTGGACAGGATAATTAACCAGCGCCTCACGCAATTGCTCTGCACCGTGACCAATCACAACATGGGTGCGGGCGGGGCAAAGCCCAGCGGCCGTGTCGAGCACGTGCTGGACCATTGGTTTGCCAGCCAGCGTATGCAGCACCTTAGGCGTCTGAGAACGCATTCGGGTACCTTTACCGGCCGCGAGAATGACAATATCGAGTTCTTGCATGTTAATCACCTGTCGCGGTTTCACGATCGTCCGCGCGGGCAGACGCAATCTCTATGTCTAACGATTCGATGAGTTCATCACCAAAATGCTGAGCAAAGCCAGGGCTCGCTACACTTCGCCATTTATCCCCCTCGCGGATCAGCATCAGAACATTCAAATCATGCTCACTAGCCAAATCCATGCCTTCTTCATCGCCCGCCACCATTAGCGCGGTCGCCCAACCATCGGCCCAGGCGTTAGAGGGATGAAAGACCGAGACCGATGCTAAGTCGTGGGTAATCGGCTTGCCATTACGCGGATCAATGGTGTGCGAATAGCGCTTTCCATCGGCTTCAAAATAGTGCCGATAATCGCCTGATGTGGCCACCGAAATCGAATCAAGCGGCAGGACATGTTCGGCGCGCTGCTCACCATTCTCAGGCACCTCAATGCCGATGCGCCACGCCGTTTGCTCATCTATATTGCGATAGCCGCGGGTAATCAAATCACCGCCAAGATTGACCAGGTAGTGCTCTATTCCCTGTTGATCCAAGTATGCAGCGACGCGGTCGGTGGCATACCCTTTGGCGATGGCCGAAAGATCGACAAACACATCCCGGGTTCGCCGGGCTTCAAGCGCTTGCGGGTCGAGGTCTATAGCATCAAAGCCCACCCGCCCCAGCCGTTCGTCAAGCTCTTGATCGGAAGGCACTTCTTCAGGGCGAGCCTCGGGACCAAAGCTCCACAGGTTGACCAAATCGCCAATGGTAATATCGAAGGCGCCATCGCTTGCCTCGGCAATCGACTGACTAATCGCCATCACGTCAATCAGCCCGTCGGATAACGGTTGCCATTCGCCTAGCGGCGCTTGGTTGAAGGCCATTAGTTCGGCATCGTCGCGGTAGGTGGACATGGACTGGTCAACGCTTTCCAGTTCCTCTTCGATACCCGCTTCAAGCTCGTTGACCTGCCCTTGAGTAAGCGGATCCGCCATGGTGACTTGATAGAAGGTGCCAAATATATTGCCTTCTAGTTTGACTGGCGATTCCAGCGGGCGGTCCTCTTCTGAACAGCCCGTCAATGCTATCAGCAGTAGCACGATCAACCCGTAATAGCTTTGCAAAGAACACCCTTGCTGCATCGTAGTTACCCCACCCTAACCATGAAAAAACCATAGCAGCCAAATGCCAAAAAGCACGCGATATAACACGAAGGGTTGCATCCCCAACCGTTTGATCAGCGCCAGGAAAAAATGAATACACGCATACGCGCTTAACCCCGAAAGCAGCGTCCCGGCTAGCATCGCCGAACCATCAACTGGATTGGGTTGGCCAATGAGCTCTATTGCCTCTAGGCCGCCAGCCAACACAATCACCGGAATAGACAGCAGAAAGGAAAAACGCGCCGCGCCCTCGCGGCTCATCCCCAGCATCAGCGCAGCGGTCATGGTAATGCCCGAGCGCGATGTGCCGGGAATCAATGCCAATACCTGAGCCGCGCCAATCAACAGGGCATCTCTGAAAGTCAATTGATACTCGCTACGCGACCCGCGTTTTTGCCAATCAGCGTAGCCCAGCCAAAGGCCGAAAAATACCAGGCTCAAGCCGATAATCAGCGTAGACCGCATATGTTCTGCCACCACATCGCGCATTAAAAATCCCACCGCGCAGACTGGCAGCGTGGCGAGGATAACCCAGACGGCCAAGCGCGCATCGCGGTCGATGCGTTGGCCTTTCAGGGCGGCGAGACAACTCGACACCATCTGCCATAGTTCGTGGCGAAAATAGACGACCACCGCCGAAAGACTGCCCAAATGCAGCGCCACATCAAAGGCCAGCCCCTGATCTTCCCATTCGGTGAGCACAGGCACCAAAATCAAATGGGCAGAGCTGGATACCGGCAGAAATTCAGACACCCCCTGAACCAGTGCTAATACCACGATCTGAAGCCAATCCATTGCTATTCCTCATTTACTCCCGGTTGAGGGGATACATCGGCGATTAAGGATACACATCCCGGGCAAACTTGTCCGCCGTTAGCATTTGTGGCTAATAAAAACCGGTTCAATCAAGGACTATAGAGCGCGTAGGTGAGTGCGCTACAATGGGGCCTACTATTAGCTAGTGTGCGTCCCTACAAGGTACCTCATGACTCAAAGCGTCGACTCATCGGTTGTCCAAGACCCGCAGCTGCAAACCCACGAGGCAAAGCGCGTCACGTATATTGGCGCGTGGCTGGATGCGTTATTGGGCGTCATAAAACTACTGATAGGCTTTTGGGTAGGGTCCGCTGCGTTAATCGCCGATGCCGTCCATTCCTTTTCGGATTTGGTCACCGATGGTTTTGTTTTAACGGCGATTCATTACGGCCGTCAAGCGCCTGATGAAGACCACCAGTACGGTCACGGACGCATTGAAACTCTCACCACACTGTTGCTCGGCAGTGTTCTGATCTTCGTCGCGGGGGGGATTGCCTGGTCAAGCTTGGATCGGCTGTTTAGTGGTGCGCACGTTTCCGCCCCCGGGCTGATCGCTATCCTGGTTACCATTGTCGCCTTATTCGCTAAGGAATGGATTTTCCGCTACACCATGCAAGTCGCCAAGCGGGTTGGCTCTAAGTTGCTTGAGGCGAATGCTTGGCACTCGCGCAGCGATGCGCTCTCCACTGCGGTGGTATTAATTGCCCTGCTCGGTGCCCAGTTTGGCCTAGGCTGGTTAGATGCGGTTGCCGCCATCATTGTCGGTTTACTGGTCGGTAAAGTTGGTTGGGATTTGCTGTGGGAATCTGCCCGCGAGCTGGTCGACACTGCGCTTCCCGAAGATGCCCAACAGCAAATGCACGACGTTGCATGCGCCGTACCTGGGGTGGACAGCGTGCACGACCTGCGCACCCGTCAGTCCGCTGGCTGGGTAATGGTCGATTTACATATTGTGGTCGGCCCCAAGATTACCGTCTCGGAGGCCCACGAAATTGGCAATGAGGTGAGCCGCCGCCTGCGCCATCAGTTCCCGGCGTTAACCGATGTCATCTTCCATATTGACCCGGAAGACGACGCTGGTGAAGGCGACCCAAGCCGTTTGCCCGGCTTACCGTTGCGCCCAGAAGTAGAGGCAGAACTCGATGCGCGATGGTACAGACATCCGGTTTGGCGAACGCTTAGCGAGCTACAGCTGCATTACTTGGACGATAAAATATCGGTGTCGTTGATCATTGGCGATGCCGTCCATCAGCCGCCCCAATGCCTCGCCAGCCAACTAAAAGCGCTAGCCAGTGATATCGAATGGTTAGGGCACGTGGAAGTCATGTTTATTACCCGCGCTGCCAGCCACACCATGCAGTAAATTACGGCTAGCTTACACAGGGGCCAAGACGGCTGTGGCAATGCTGAAATAAATTAGTACGCCTGACGCATCAATCAGCGTTGTCACTAGCGGTGCCGACGCCGTCGCAGGGTCCACCTTAAAGCGTTCCAGCACGAACGGCAGGCACATGCCGATTAAGCTGCCAAAAAGCACGATAGTCACCATGCTGAACGCAACAATAATGGCCACCGCCTCGCCGCCGCGGAAAATCCCAATCGGGGTGACCGCAATTGCCATGGTGATGCCGAGAGCGCCAGCCACCAACAGTTCCCGCCCGAGCATTTTCCCCCAGTCTTTTACGCCGACATCGCCGGTCGCCATACCACGCACCATCAAGGTAGCTGCCTGAGCACCCGCATTACCGCCACTGCCAATCAACAACGGCAGAAAGAATACCAGGGCGACCTGAGCCGCAATGGTGTCTTCGAAATAGGCAATCCCCGCGCCGGAAAATAGATTGGCAAACACCAGCAGTACCAGCCAGAACACCCGTTTGCGATAAAGGCTCCATAGCGGCACGCGACTTACACCATCTTCCAACTGGCCGATGGACATCCCCTTGTGGATATCTTCGGTGGCTTCCGATTCTGCTACGTCCATGGCGTCATCGTGGGTCACAATACCCACCATCCGGCCATCGGCATCTAACACCGGCAGTGCCAACAGGTCATAACGCGCCACAATTTTGGCAACTTCTTCCTGTTCTTCATCCACGGGGGTGCTGATCACGTCCTTGATCATGATGTCGTCGACCAGCGCTCCGGGGCGCGCGACCATCAGCTGTCGCAGCGACATGGTGCCAATCAGTTGACCTTCGCTGTCCAGCACATAGAGCTGGTAGACAGTTTCTGCGTCAGGAGCGGTCTGGCGCACGCGCATCATGGCCTGAGACACCGTCATGCCGCTGGCAATGGCCACGTAGTCCGAGGTCATGATGGCCCCGGCGGTACCCTCTTCGTAGCTGGCCAAGCGCTTAAGGTCTTCCCGCTCCTGGTGGGCCATGCGCCGCAGCAGCGCTTCACGACGGTCTTCATCAAGCAGGTTGAATAGGTCAGCACGCTCATCGGAACCCATTTCTTCCAGCAGCTTGAGTACATGGGTATCCGAGAGCCCTCCTACTACCTCGAGCTGGCTTTCCCCCGGCAGATAGCCCAAGACATTGGCGGCGCGCTCGGTGGACAAAATATCGAGTAACGCTAACGCCTCGGCTAGCGCTTCCTCTTCTTCGATTAAATCTTCCAGGATTTCGCCGATATCCGCCGAGCGGATCTCGGACAAACGTTCGGCCAATAACGCGTTGTCTGGTGTATCCTTTTCAAGCTCGTCAAGCAGCTCGGCTTTTAGTGCTTGTAAGGTTTCATCGTTCAATGACATGGCATTCCCCTTTTCGCTGACGCGCTACACCGCCGACATTCCTTTTCGCCAGATTGCGTTTGCCATACTAGCAGACAAAAAAAACGCCCCTTAAACCCTATAGTGGGTTTAAGGAGCGTTATTGTGCACGCTAAGCGTGACGGTTAGCCTTTACCCGCTTTTTTGCGCAGTTGCTGAATCGTTCGCAGCTGGGCAACGGCTTCGGCAAGTTCCGCGGCAGCCCGGGTATAGTCGAGCTCCGAGGACTTGTCATTAAAGGCTTTCAGCGCTTGCTGACGCGCTTCTTCTGCCGCGGCCTCATTGAGGTCACTGGCACGCGAAGCAGCGTCGGCCAAGACGGTCACGAGGTTGGGCTGAACTTCCATGAAGCCACCCGTCACGAAGAAGTGTTCTTCTTCGCCGCCATCGTGAATCACCCGTACCGGCCCAGGCTTAAGTTCCGTCAACAGCGGAGCGTGTCCGGGTAAAATACCCAGATCGCCCGTGATGCCAGACGCAACCACCATCTCGACCGATCCCGAGTAGATGGACGCTTCAGCGCTGACGATATTGCAAGTGAAGCTATTCGCCATAGCGAATCCCCCTAATGGACGGGATTACTTCTTCATCTGGTTGGCTTTTTCGACCGCTTCGTCGATGGAGCCGACCATGTAGAAGGCCTGTTCCGGCAGTTCATCATACTCACCCGCGAGGATGCCCTGGAAGCCACTGATAGTGTCTTTCAGCGACACGTATTTACCCGGAGAACCGGTGAACACCTCGGCTACGAAGAACGGCTGCGACAAGAAGCGCTGGATTTTACGCGCACGAGCAACGGCCAGCTTATCTTCATCAGACAGCTCGTCCATACCCAAAATCGCGATAATATCCTTCAGTTCCTTGTAGCGCTGAAGCACGTTCTGCACACCGCGAGCCACGTTGTAGTGCTCTTCACCGACCACAAGCGGGTCCAACTGGCGCGAGGTGGAGTCCAGCGGGTCGATCGCCGGGTAGATACCCAGTTCGGCAATAGAACGTGCCAATACCACGGTGGCATCCAGGTGCGAGAAGGTGGTCGCCGGTGATGGATCGGTCAAGTCATCCGCCGGCACGTAGACGGCCTGTACGGAAGTGATCGAACCGGTTTTGGTCGAGGTGATACGTTCCTGCAGAACACCCATCTCTTCGGCGAGTGTCGGCTGATAACCTACCGCTGACGGCATACGACCCAACAGTGCGGATACTTCGGTACCGGCCAGGGTGTAGCGGTAGATGTTATCGACGAACAGCAGAACGTCGCGGCCTTCATCACGGAATTTTTCCGCAATGGTCAGGCCGGTCAGCGCTACGCGCAGACGGTTGCCGGGAGGCTCGTTCATCTGACCGTAAACCAGCGATACCTTATCGATAACGTTGGATTCGGTCATTTCATGATAAAAGTCATTACCCTCACGTGTACGCTCACCCACACCGGCAAATACTGAATAGCCGCTGTGCTCGGTGGCGATGTTACGGATAAGCTCCATCATGTTAACGGTTTTACCGACACCGGCACCGCCGAATAGGCCGACCTTACCGCCCTTAGCAAATGGGCAAACCAGGTCGATAACCTTAATACCGGTTTCCAGCAGCTCTTCAGACGCTGCTTGGTCGGCATAGCCAGGTGCCTTGCGGTGAATCGGCATGCGTTCTTCTTCGCCGATGTCGCCCGCTTCGTCGATGGGCTCGCCGAGCACGTTCATGATACGGCCCAGTGTGGCTTTACCCACCGGGACCGAAATTGCAGCACCTGTGCTGGTCACGTCCATGCCACGCTTTAAGCCCTCAGTGGAGCCCATGGCGATGGTGCGCACCACGCCGTCGCCCAGCTGCTGCTGGACTTCGAGGATGGTCTCTACATCAGAGACCTTCAGCGCGTCGTAGACCTTGGGCACAGAGTCCCGCGGAAACTCTACGTCAATCACCGCGCCGATGATTTGTACGATACGTCCGCTCATCTTGGTTCCTCTCAAAAACCTGCAAATGAAACCTGTCTGCCGGGAGCCGTCTTCAAAGATCAGCTTCCCTTGGCGTTATACGGCCGAAGCGCCGCCGACGATCTCGGAAATTTCCTGGGTAATGGCGGCCTGACGGGCCTTGTTATAAACCATTTCCAGATCGTCAATCAGATTGCCCGCGTTATCGGTAGCACTCTTCATGGCGATCATTCGGGCGGCCTGTTCGCACGCACCGTTTTCCACGACCGCCTGATACACCTGCGATTCAATGAAACGAACCAGCAGGCTATCCAACAACGCCTTAGCATCCGGCTCATACAGGTAGTCCCAGCTTCCGGGACGGGCGTTTTCTTCGTCTTGCTCAGCGTCTTCGCCAATGTTGGTCGACAGCGGAAGTAGCTGACGTACCACCGGGTGCTGAGTCATGGTGTTAACGAACTCGTTGTGCACCACATACAGACGGTCAATTCGGCCTTCATCGTACGCTTCGAGCATGACCTTAATACTGCCGATCAACCCTTCGACCGTCGGGGCCTCGCCTAATCCACTCTTGGCAGCAACCAGGTTGCCCCCGTAGTTGCGGAAAAAGCCGCTGGCCTTCGAGCCCAGGGCGCAGAAGTCCAGCCCAGCGCCTTCCTGATGCCAGGCCTTGGCATCTTTCACCACGGCCTTGAACAGGTTGTGGTTCAAACCGCCGCACAAACCGCGGTCAGTAGACACCACAATGTAACCGACCCGCTTCACCTCGCTCCGCTCAAGCATATAATCGTGCTTATACTCGGGGTTGGCGTCGGCAAGGTGGCTGACCACGTTGCGGATCTGCTTGGCGTAAGGCTGGCTAGCCTTCATCAGCTCTTGCGCTTTACGCATTTTCGACGCAGCCACCATTTCCATGGCACTGGTGATTTTCTGCGTATTTTTAATGCTCCCAATCTGGGTGCGTATCTCTTTTGCAGCTGCCATAGCGATCTACCTTTCGTTCGTGGCTCTCAGAAAGCATGCTAGCCCACCCGGCGGGCAGGCCGTGTGCATTACCAGCTCTGAGTCGCCTTGAACTTCTCGAGACCCGACTTCAAGCCGTCTTTAATCTCATCGTTGTAGTCGCCGGTCTGGTTGATCTTGTCGAGCAAATCGCTGTGCTCAGACTTCATGTAATCGTGCAAGGCACGCTCGAAGTCCAGCACTTTATTTACTTCGACGTCATCCAGATGACCTTCGTTGGCGGCATAAAGCGTAAGCGCCATCTCGGCTACTGACATCGGCGAGTATTGGTGTTGCTTCATCAGCTCGGTAACACGCTGACCGTGCTCAAGCTGCTTACGCGTGGCTTCATCAAGGTCAGACGCAAACTGCGAGAACGCTGCCAGTTCACGGTACTGAGCCAAGGCCAGACGTACACTACCGCCAAGCTTCTTGATGATTTTGGTCTGCGCCGAACCACCCACACGCGATACTGAAAGACCCGCGTTGATCGCCGGACGAATACCCGAGTTAAACAGGTTGGTTTCCAGGAAGATCTGACCATCGGTGATCGAGATCACGTTGGTCGGAACGAATGCGGAAACGTCACCACCCTGGGTTTCGATGATCGGCAGGGCGGTTAAGGAACCGGTCTTGCCTTTCACTTCGCCGTTGGTGAACTTCTCAACGTAGTCGACGTTGACGCGCGCAGCACGCTCAAGCAGACGTGAGTGGAGATAGAAGACGTCACCGGGATAGGCTTCACGGCCCGGCGGACGGCGCAACAGCAGCGATACCTGACGATAGGCAACGGCCTGCTTGGAAAGATCGTCATAAACGATCAGCGCGTCTTCGCCACGGTCGCGGAAATATTCGCCCATGGTGCAGCCAGAGTAGGCAGCGAGGAACTGCATGGGTGCCGGATCGGCAGCGCCAGCGGCCACAATGATGGTGTGATCCATGGCGCCGTGCTCTTCGAGCTTGCGCACCACGTTGGCAATGGTCGACTGCTTCTGACCAATGGCAACGTAAACACAGGTCACGCCCTTGCCTTTCTGGTTGATGATCGCATCAATGGCAATGGCGGATTTACCGATTTGGCGGTCACCGATGATCAGCTCGCGCTGGCCACGACCAATCGGCACCATGGAATCGATGGACTTCAAACCGGTTTGGATCGGCTCGTCAACGGATTGACGGGTAATAACGCCTGGCGCCACTTTCTCAACGGCGTCAGTCATTTTGGCGTTGATCTCGCCTTTACCGTCGATGGGATTACCCAAAGCGTCAACCACGCGTCCAATCAGCTCGGGGCCAACCGGTACTTCAAGGATGCGACCGGTACACTTAGCGGTCATGCCCTCTTCAAGTAACAGGTAGTCGCCCAGTACCACGGCACCCACGGAGTCACGCTCCAGGTTGAGTACCATGCCAAAGACACTGTTGGGAAATTCAATCATTTCACCAAACATCGCGTCTTCGAGGCCGTGAACTTTCACGATACCGTCGGAAACGCTGACGATGGTGCCCTGATTACGGGCTTCAGATGCGACGTCAAGCTTCTCAATTCGCTGCTTGATGATGTCGCTGATCTCGGAAGGATTCAGTTGCTGCATGCCATGTCCCTCAAACTCAAGCGGTTAGCGCTTCGGAAAGGCGGTTCAATCGACCACGTACCGACCCGTCGATGACGGTATCGCCAGCACGCAGGATGACACCGCCAATAAGCGATTTATCCACCTGAGTGGTAATGGAGATTTCGCGATTCAGACGTTTCTTGAGCGCGTTCGATAGCTTGGTTTTCTGCTTGCTATCAAGCTTATAGGCCGATGTTACCGTGACCTCTACCCGCTGTTCATGTTCGGCGCGCAGGCGCTCAAACTGATTAGCGATATACGGCAACGCATTAAGCCGACCTTCGTCTGCCAGAGTGTCCAGAAACCGCCGCAGGGCGTCGCCGCCGTCTTCTTCGGGTAACATACCCACTAGCAACTCGGCCTTTTGCTCAGCTTCTAACTTCGGACTGCTCAACAGCCGATGCACATCATTGTGGGTGACGGCTTGGCTCAATAATGCAAGCGCTTTTGACCAGCTATCCAGCGCCTCATGATCACGCGCATATTCAAACGCCGCCTTAGCGTAAGGACGAGCGACGGTCAGTAATTCCGCCATGATTCACCTCCTTACAGTTCGGCAGCAAGCTCATCAAGTAACTTGCGATGGGCTTTCTCGTCGACCGACGCTTCCAAAACTCGCTCAGCGCCAATAATGGCAAGGTGAGAGACTTGGGCACGAAGGTCCTCTTTAGCGCGGTTCACTTCTTGCTCGATCTCGGAACGAGCACTTGCCACCAGGCGCTCACCTTCAGCGCGGGCCTGATCGCGGGCTTCCTCAACGATCTGAGCAGAACGCTTGTTGGCCTGCTCGAGAATTTGAGACGCCTGTTCCTTGCTCTCACGCAGGGTTTGCTCAGCCTTCTCTTGGGCGACTTCGAGATCGCGAGAAGCACGGCTTGCTGCGTCCAGGCCATCAGCAATTTTTTTCTGGCGCTCATGGAGCGCGTTGCTGATCGGAGGCCACACATACTTTATGCAAAACCAGACAAAGATCGCGAAGGCGATCGTCTGTCCGATTAGCGTCATGTTGATATTCACAGGAATGTACCTCTGACAAGTTCGTGGCGACCGGAGTGAAACAAAACCGAGCGGACTAGCGCCCGGTTAGGCGTCATTAACCGGCAACAACGAAGATCAGGTACATTGCGATACCCACACCGATCATCGGTACCGCATCCAACAGACCCGCCATCAGGAAGGTTTTGGTTTGCAGTTGGTCGGCCATTTCCGGCTGACGGGCTGTCGATTCGATCAGTTTGCCACCCAGGATAGCAAAGCCTATGCCCGTACCCAGGGCACCCAGGCCAATCATAATCGAAGCGGCAATGTAGATAAGTTCCATGGTAAAGCTCCTAGTTTTTCACGTTAAAGGTCAAGGGTTGAGGTTAAGGGTTAATGTGTTGCAAGCATTGCTCGGGTTAGTGATGTTCGTGTGCTGCGCTCAGATACACCACAGATAGCACTGTGAAGATGAAAGCTTGTAGTACGACAATCAAAATATGAAAAATGGCCCATGGCACATCCAGCACCCAGATAGCCCAGAATGGCAGCATGGCGATCAAAATAAAGATGACTTCCCCGGCGAACATGTTACCGAATAGACGCATCGCCAAACTAAACGGTTTAACTAGCAAAGCGACAATTTCCAACAATAGATTGAAGGGAATCAACGCCCAATGATTAAACGGGGTGAGTGACAGCTCTTTAGCAAAACCACCGGCACCCTTTACCTTGAAGCTGTAGAAGAGGATCAACCCGAAAACGCCCAATGCCAATCCCAGCGTGGCGTTTACATCGGTAGTGGGTACAATTTTCATGTAGTCCACGCCAAGCTTACTGAACAACACAGGAAAATAGTCGACCGGGATAATCTTTAGAGTATTCATAAAGAGAATCCACACGAACAGTGTCAAGGCGAGGGGAGCGATGATTGGGTTATGCCCTTTGAAGGCTCCACTGATCATGTCCTCGACAAATTCAACCACCATTTCAACAGCATTTTGCAGACCACTAGGTACACCGGTGGTGGCCATTTTCCCCGCTTTGCGGAAAATCCAGATAAACAGCAAACCCATGGCAATCGACCAGCCCATGGTGTCTAGGTGAATCGCCCAAAAGCCCATTTCACTTGCTTCTTCCGCTGAATGGGCAAGCGACCAGCCATTCTCGGGGTGGTTGCCAAAGGTTAAGTTCTGCAAGTGGTGCTGGATATAGTAAGTCGATGAGACTTCGTTTCCTGCGGCCATAGACTTGTCACCTCAATAAGTTGCGCAGTTCTCTAGGCATTAGCCAAGGTGCTAACCAATGCATTAGAACAACCACGACATAAGCACTAAAAAATAAAGCGGGGTTTGAGGGGGGTACGGTAATGAAAACTGCTGCAAACAGTACCACCGTCAAACCAAACTTGCCTGCTTCGGCGCGAAATAGCCTGAGCGCGTTGCGCGACGCGGGGGCGCGCTTCTGGAAAATTGCCATCCGCTGGACAAAAAATACGTGGGGTATAAAAGCCACCAACGCCCCCAACGCCACTGATATTGCGCCGCTACTGTCGATCACTATCAGTGCTAGCAGCGTACCAACTGCTGCAACCAGCAGTTGAGCCACTATTAGCCGAATGACATACGCCTGCCGTCGTAACGTTTCCAATCGCTGCATGTCATTCTGGCCCATTTAAATACGTTCACAGGCATGAACATCCTTGGGCAGCCTGCACAAATCTTGCGCGATTATAGGGAAGGGCTATCACACCTTCAACCGAAGTTGCGCGTATTTCGCGCGTTCAAGCGGTGACTTGCGACCAAAGGTGGAAAAATTAGCCATCTTAACCGGATTATTAATAAGCTTGCTTATTAATAAATAATAAGTCTGCTATTTAATATGTCCCAAGATGCCATCTAGTTCTTCCAAACTGGTATAGCGAATGGTGACTTTACCTTTGCCTTTTTGGCCATGGTCGATGGATACCGGTGCACCAAGTAATTCACCCAGCTGTGTTTCTAAGCGTGTCACGTCAGAGGTTTTGGTCTGGCGCCGTGGCGTCGAAGAGGCTTCAGGCTGATTTTGAACCTTTTTAACTAACGCTTCAGTGGCGCGCACGGTAAGGTCGTTATTGACCACTTCGTGGGCCACTTGGCGTTGCTGAGCGCTATTCAGGGTTAGTAGCGCACGGGCATGCCCCATATCCAGATCACCACGCTCAAGCAGTGTTTGGACCTCGTTGTCCAACGCTAGTAGGCGCAGCAGGTTTGCGACCTGGGTACGTGATTTGCCTACCGCATCTGCCATCTGCTGCTGCGTTAATTCAAATTCATCGCCGAGCCGTTTGAGCGCCATGGCTTCTTCAATAGCATTGAGGTTTTCGCGCTGAATGTTTTCAATCAGCGCCAGCGCCAAGGCCACTTCATCGCTGACCTCGCGGATAACCGCCGGGATGACATCTAATTCAGCGAGTTGAGCTGCCCGCCAGCGGCGCTCGCCGGCCACAATCTCATAGCGGTTTTCGCCGATTGGACGCACAACAATGGGCTGCATAACCCCTTGTGCACGGATAGAGTCGGCTAACTCCTCCAGCGCTTCCGGCTGGATATCGCGACGCGGTTGGTACTTGCCCCGCGTTAACTGGCCAAGCGGTAAACGTTCGAGGCGCTCCTGGCTCTGTGGAGTGGCCGCTTCTGCAGTGGCATCACCCGACGGCGCTGGGGGTGAACCCGCAGCCAATTCAAGGCTGTCGCGGCGGCGGGCACCAGCACCAATCAGAGCATCCAAGCCACGTCCTAGTGCGGGTTTACGCGTCATGGGCATTCCCTCGTGATAAATAGATCAGTCGTCGGTGATTATAGCGCGAGTCGGCGAATTAGCTCTTTTGCTAACACACGGTAGGCCTGGCTGCCGCGAGAGAAGCGCGCATACTGAGTAACCGGCAGACCATGGCTAGGCGCTTCTGCCACTTTAACGTTACGCGGAATCGTGGTTTTTAGCAGCACATCGCCAAAATAGTCACGCAACTGCTTGTCGACCTCACGGGTCAGACTAGTGCGTTTGTCGTACATGGTGCGCAAAATGCCGGAGACGGCTAGATCAGGGTTAATGCTCTGTTTAATCTGCTCGACCGTATCCAACAGTGCCGAGAGGCCTTCCAGTGCGTAAAATTCACACTGCAGCGGAATCAACACGCCATGCGCCGCCGTTAACGCATTCACTGTCAGCATATTAAGCGAAGGCGGACAGTCAATAAGTACCACATCGTATTGCGGTAAAACGCTCGTCAGCGCCGTGGTTAAGCCGCTTTCACGCTGGTCTGAATGCATGAGTTCGACTTCCGCCGCGGTCAAGTCACCGTTGCTGGGTAGCACGTCATATTTCACTGGTGGCTTTCGAACAATCGTTTCGGCAGCACTCGCCTCACCCAACAGGACATCGAGAACGCTTTTTTCCAAGCTGTGCTTGTCGATACCACTGCCCATACTGGCGTGTCCTTGCGGATCAAGATCCACCAAAAGCACTCGACGGTCGAGTCCGGCGAGACTCGCCGCCAAGTTAACGGCTGAGGTGGATTTGCCCACGCCGCCTTTTTGGTTGGTCAGGGCAATGATCTGGCTCACTTACTCAACTCCTTGTGGGGTCAGAATCAACAGCTGTCGCTCGGCCGTCTCGAAAGGAACATTTAGCGTGTGTCTTGCGTGAAGCTGAATGCCGTCCGGCAGGTCGCGTAGTTCATCATTGGCGCCCGGGCCTTTCATCGCCAGCCACTGTCCTTCGTCAGTAGGAAGCTTGCGCGTCAGGTTAACAAAATCCACCAAGCTGGCGAATGCACGCGAAATCACTTGATCAAAGGTGGTGTTAGCGAACTGTTCCACACGCGCTTGAACGGGCGTCACATTGGACAACCCCAATTCCATCACCGCTTGGCGTTGAAAACGCACTTTTTTGCCGTTGCTATCCAATAACGTGACAGATAACTCAGGTTTAAGAATCGCTAATACCAATCCCGGAAGTCCTGGGCCAGCGCCCACATCGAGTAGTTTAGGGCCCATGACGAACGGCAGCACCGCGGCACTGTCGAGTACGTGGCGTGACACCATGTCATTAACATCGCGTACAGCAGTGAGGTTATAAGCCCGGTTCCACTTGTGCAAGAGCGCAAGCAAGCCCAGCAACTGGTCACGCTGATGGGCCGTAACGGGTGTACCTAATGCGCTGAGCCCTTCCTCCAGCCGGATTATCACTGGGCTGGGTATACTGGACAGCAGCGTCGCTATCCCACTCATCCGTTGGCCACCGCAGACGTCGATACCAGCCGACGCTTCTTGAGATGAACCAGCAGGATCGACACGGCGGCGGGGGTAACCCCTGAAATACGCGCGGCATGGGCAAGGGTTTCCGGCCGCGCCTCGCTTAATTTCTGACGAATTTCGTGGGACAAGCCTTCAACCCGCTGGTAATCCAGGTCAGCGGGCAGTGGCATGGCTTCATGCCGCTTAAGCTTGTCGATCTCGTCCTGCTGCCGATCGATGTAGCCTTGATACTTGGCCTGGATCTGGACTTGCTCGGCAACGGCTTCGTCGGTAACCGGTGCTCCTTCCACCCCGGGCAGCGTCGTCAAGGTCGCATAATCCAACTCTGGGCGTTTTAGCAGGTCACTTAACCGATACTCGCGGTTCAACGGTTGGCCTGTGTACTCGGCAACGCTTGCCGCGGCGGCACTTTTCGGCTGTATCCAGATGCTGGCAAGGCGAGCCGTTTCGGCTTCGATCGCCTCACGTTTCTGGCTGAATGCCGACCAGCGTTCATCGTCCACCAACCCGAGTTCACGGCCTTTCTCGGTCAGTCTCAGGTCGGCATTGTCCTCGCGCAGCAACAGGCGGTATTCCGCACGTGACGTGAACATGCGGTAGGGCTCTTTGGTGCCCATGGTAATCAGGTCATCGACCAACACCCCAAGGTAGGCTTCATCGCGCCGTGGATGCCATGAATCCAGTTGCTTGGCACGACGTGCCGCATTCAGACCTGCTAGCAAGCCCTGGGCGCCTGCCTCTTCGTAACCGGTCGTGCCGTTGATCTGACCGGCAAAAAACAGGTTGTGGATAAATTTGGTTTCCAGGGAATGGTACAAATCCCGTGGATCAAAGAAATCATATTCGATCGCATAGCCTGGCCGGGTGATATGTGCGTTTTCCAGCCCTTTGATCGAGCGAACTACCTGAAGCTGTATATCGAACGGCAACGAGGTGGAAATCCCGTTGGGGTAAAGCTCGTGGGTATCCAGACCCTCAGGTTCAATAAATATCTGGTGGCTCGATTTATCGGCAAAGCGATGAACCTTGTCTTCAATCGACGGGCAATAGCGTGGACCGATGCCCTCGATAACGCCGGAATACATCGGTGAACGTTCAAGGTTCGCCATGATGATTTCATGGGTGCGCTCGTTGGTGTGTGCAATATGGCAGCTCATCTGCTCGGGATGCATATCCCTCGAACCCAGGTAAGACATCACGGGTGTTGGTGTGTCGCCGGGCTGCTCTTCAAACTGAGAAAAATCAACGCTTTTGGCGTCAATACGCGGCGGTGTTCCGGTCTTTAGCCGATCAACCCGGAAGGGCAGAGCACGTAGTCGCTCAGCCAGCGCGTTTGACGGTGGATCGCCGGCTCGTCCACCGCGACTTTGATCCAACCCAATGTGAATCACGCCGCCGAGGAATGTGCCCGTCGAGAGCACCACGGATTCTGCATGAAAGCGGATGCCGGTTTCCGTTACGACACCACGAACGGTGTCGTTATCCACAATCAGATCCCCCGCTGCTTGCTGGAAAATCGTTAAATTTGACTGATTTTCCAACATGCCGCGGATAGCCGCTTTGTAGCGAACGCGGTCAGCCTGAGCCCGGGTTGCTCTGACTGCAGGCCCTTTGCGGGCATTCAGGACACGGAACTGGATGCCACCTAAATCCGTGGCAAGCCCCATAGCGCCACCCAATGCATCAATTTCCTTAACCAAATGGCTTTTGCCAATCCCTCCAATGGCCGGATTGCATGACATTTGACCTAGGGTCTCGATGTTGTGAGTTAGCAACAGGGTTTGACAGCCCATACGAGCAGAGGCCAATGCGGCTTCAGTTCCCGCATGGCCACCGCCGATGACAATCACGTCAAAGCGGTCGGGGTAATTCAAGAGACACCTCGTCTTGTGCCTTGGGGCACGAATGAGTTGAGTCGGTGCGCAAGCACCTTAATCCAATAAGGGCGCAAGTATAAACCCCCTGTGGGTAACCGTCAGGTTTTTCCACACCCTGATTCGTTCATCTGTCATTATTAATAACAACATAAATATAAAATAAGAGAAGTTCTGTTAATGTTGTAATTACTAGTGTGGATAAAATCTGTTGATAAACGTTTTAAGTTCCATATTATCAGCTAGTTACGTTGTTGACTTATACATGATTAAACGGCGTACTAACTGAGTAGAAGCGGTGTTCACCCTGTGGATGAAACCTTGTCTTATCCACCGATGTTGCTGTGCACGCTTTGTCCACCGCTACATACCTGGGTTGTTACCGCACCTGTGAACAAATCGGTGGGGATAGCATTAATGCCGCTGAAGCGCTGCATGGTGCAAGGTAGGCAATGATTGTGGTGGGTTATCAAAAAACTTTATCCACAGGCAAAAAAATGGCCTGTGATCATCACAGGCCATTAAATGTTGTCTGTTTAGCAGTGTTTGGGTCGCTCAGTGCTTGAGTACTCGTGCTAAAAAAGACTGTGTGCGTTCGTGCTGGGGTGTATCAAACAGCTGTTCAGGAGGTCCTTGCTCGGTAATTTTGCCCTGATGAATAAACACCACCCGGTCGGCGACTTCACGAGCAAAGCCCATCTCATGAGTGACAATCACCATGGTCATGCCTTCTTTAGCCAGTTCGCGCATGGCATCCAGTACTTCACCAATCATTTCCGGGTCAAGGGCCGAGGTTGGCTCATCAAACAGCATGAGGCGAGGCTCCATAGCCAGGGCACGTGCTAATGCCACGCGCTGCTGCTGGCCGCCTGAAAGCTGGTTAGGGTACTTGTACGCTTGGTCGAAGATGCCGACTCGTTCAAGCAGGCGTTTGGCGGTTTCAACGGCGTCAGACTGGCTCCAGCCGCGTACTTTCATGGGGGCCAGGGTAATGTTGTCGATAACGCTTAAATGAGGGAATAGGTTGAACTGTTGGAACACCATGCCGACTTCGGTGCGGATGGTTTGTAGTGCCTTGCCGCTTTTACCGTTGGGAAGCAGTTCGTTGCCGTCGACCTCAAGCGAACCCGCTTGGAATTCCTCCAACCCATTGATACAGCGAATTAAGGTAGATTTACCTGAGCCACTTGCGCCGATAACGACGACCACTTCGCCTGGCGTAATTTGCATATCGATGTCTTTTAGTACGTGCAGGCTACCAAAGTGCTTATTGAGCTGCTGCATGCGCACAATTTGCTGGGGCTTGTCGTTCATTGTGCGTCTCCTTATTGGCCTACTACGCCTTTGCGCTCAAGCTGGCGCAAGATAATCGAAAGTGTCCAGGTGATAGCGAGGTACATGAGGGCGACCATGAGATAGACCTCCATCGCGGTGAAGGTGCTGGAAATATATACCTGCCCCTGGCGGACCAGTTCGCCAACACCAATGACCGAAAACAGAGATGTGTCTTTGATGCTGATGATGCCTTGGTTGCCTAGCGGAGGGATCATTCGGCGGAGCGCCTGCGGCCATATGACGTAACGAAACGCCTGGGTGCGCGATAAACCAAGCGATAAGGATGCTTCACGCTGGCCGCGTTCGATGGACTGAACACCACCACGCACAATCTCAGAAATATAGGCACCTGAGTTAACGGCAATCGCAGCAATACCGGCCACCAGGGCATTGATGGGGCCGCCAAGAATTTGCGGTAGACCGTAGAAGATAAACAGCACCTGAACCAGTATGGGCGTACCGCGAAACACTTCGACATAGACGATAGCGGGCCAGCGCAGCCAGCGAAACGGGCTGATACGCAGCAGGCCAAAAAAGATGCCGATAAAAAAGCCGATCGCGAGCCCGCCAAAGGAAATCAGCAGGGTATAGGGGATCCCCGGCAACAGATGGGGAATCGAGTTAATGGTGGCTGCCCAATTAAACTCAAAGCTAGGTTCCACGCGCGTTCTCCTGAGAGAATAAAAGACAAACGAACAAGGCCGGGGGCGAGGCCGCCCGGCCCTGATGAAATGGCAAAAATGAGATCAGCGTTAATTAATCATCGCTGGGCGCTTCACCAAACCATTCCTCATAGATCTCGTCATAAGTGCCATCTTCGCGCATTTCAGCCAGCGCTTCGTTGGTGGGTTCTACCCATTCGCTGCCTTTATTGAAGACGATCCCGTACTGCTGTCCTTCATAGAGTGGGCCGACCACTTTGGTACGCCCTTCACCGCGGGTTTGCGAGAAATAAGCCACATTGGGGGCATCATAGAACACAGCATCGACGTTACGGCCGAGTAGTGCCATATACATGTCCGAAGTGCCCGGATAGGGGGTAATCTCGGCGTCGTCACCAAATTTATCTTCAAGATAGTCGTAGCTGGTCGAGCCTGTTTTGGTGGCGATGGTCATGCCTTCCAGGTCATCAATGTCTTCAACGTCACTATCGGCGCGAACGATGATCTGCAAACCCGAATCGTAGTAGGGGTCAGAAAAATCGACAATTTCTGACCGCTCTTCGGTGATGGTGATACCGGCAATGGCAATCTCTTGGTTGCCAGTTTGGACCGCTGGAATAATGCCCGAGAAATCCATGGTGGTCAGGTCGACTTCAAAGCCTGCCCGGTCTGCTACTTCGTTGATGATATCAATATCGAAACCGACCATTTCGCCGCTGTCTTCGTCCATCATTTCAAATGGAACGAAGCTGGGGTCAGTGGCGACATTAACGCTCGGTGTTTCTTGCGCGTGGGCAAGGCTTGCGCTGCCTAACGCTAGGGCAAGCGCAGAGATGGGAAGCGTAGTGCGATATAAACGTGATTTCATGAGTTTCCCCGTGATTTATATGGCCCAGCACTGGTAAAGCAGCTGATGCCGCCTCGTCGCCAGTATCTGAGTTTGTTATTGACCATATAACCTTGGCGAGAAACGCCCAAGGCGTCAAGTCACGGGGTGGGATAGCAATAAACGCTGCAACGATATCGGTCGATTTGTGGGTAACCGCTACACCATAAACGAAGCACCGCAACCACAGGTGGTGGTGGCATTGGGATTTTGTACCCGAAAACGAGCCCCAGCGAGTCCTTCTTCATAGTCGACGGTTGAGCCTACTAGGTATTGATAGGAAAGGGGATCGACGACAAGTGCCGCATCGCCAAATTCGATTACCGTGTCGTCGTCAGCGACGCTATCGGCAAAATCAAAGCCGTATTGGAAGCCCGAACAGCCTCCGCCAGTCACGTAAACACGTAATTTTAGAGTGGAATTGTTTTCTTCTGCCATCAAGGCGTTGATGCGTTTTTGGGCGCTATCGGACAACAATAATGGCGTAGGAACGAAGGATTCTGCGCTGCTCATGGCTACCTCCCGTGAGCGAATGGGGCGGCGAACGTTTAACGTCATGCGCGCCCCGAAGCAAATAGTCTACATAGGCTATGATTATGAGTAATACCTAGCAAAAGGGTCAACTATTACCAGTCACTGTTGACGCTAGGGCATGACGGCCGGGACACTCAGCCCAGTGGCTTCGTCAAAGCCAAACATAAGGTTAAGGTTTTGAACGGCCTGGCCCGAGGCGCCTTTCACCAAATTATCAATCACCGAAAGTATCACGACCGTGTCGCTATTTTCTGGGCGGTGAACCGCTATACGACACGTATTGATGCCTTTCACGCTGCGCGTTTCCGGATGACTACCGGCAGGCATCACATCGACAAACGGCTCATTGGCGTAACGTTGCTCAAACAGCGACTGAAGATCGCCAGGTTCCTCGCTAAGTGTGGCATAGAGCGTAGCATGAATACCGCGGATCATCGGTGTTAGGTGCGGTACAAATGTCAGTCCCACAGCCCCAGTGTGCATGTCTGTCAGGCCCTGGCGAATTTCTGGCAGGTGGCGGTGCCCAGAGGCGCCGTACGCCTTCATTGATTCGCTGGCTTCCGCTAATAATGAGCCGACCTTGGCGCCACGCCCGGCGCCTGTGACGCCGGACTTGCAGTCGGCAATCAGCCGCCCTGCATCTACCAGGCCGGCCTCTAACAGCGGTAAGTAACCCAGCTGAACGGCGGTGGGGTAGCAGCCTGGGACCGCCACCAGGCGTGCTTTTTTAATCTGATCGCGATGCATTTCAGGCAGCCCATAAACGGCTTCTTCAAGTAAGCCAGGCGCCCCATGGGATTGACCGTACCATTCTGCCCACTCGGCCGCGTCGCGCAGACGAAAATCCGCTGATAGGTCGATAACGCGGGTGCCGTTGTCCAGCAGTTCGCCAGCGAGTGCGTGAGCAACCCCATGTGGCGTTGCAAAAAAAACGGCATCCAAGGCACCTAACTGTTTGGCATTGGGTTCGCTAAACGCAAGTGTGTCGTAATGCCCGCGCAGGTTAGGGTACATATCGCTGACCTTAACGCCTGCTTCTGAACGTGACGTGATAGCGTCTACACTCACATGGGGATGCTGGGCGAGTAGCCGAAGCAATTCAACACCGGTGTAGCCTGTGCCGCCAACAATACCTACCTTAATCACACCTTACTCCTTGCGGATCTCGCTGAGCAGAAAATAAAACGCGCCAATAACCTAAGCATAGGATACCAAGCTGTTTAAGCGTAACCAGCTATGATACACAAGAGTGTATAGACACAAGAGCAAGGAAGGTCGCCAGTGGCGCGTTTTTCTCGGTCCGATTTCACCCTAGATAGTTTCCGGCGTCAGTTGGCAAATGTCGATGCGTTGCCACAGCTGTGTGTGTTGGGGCTGGTCTCAGGTGCGATTACCGGGGCGTTAATGGTCGTCTTTCGGCTGCTGCTCTCGGCCGGGGCACTGCTTTATATGCCCCAAGGTGACCCAGAAGCCTTTGAGTCGCTATCGCCATGGGTGCGTGCTTCTTTGCCTTTTCTCGCCGTTTGTTTGATCGGTACCTTGCTTTACCGCCAAAAAGCCACTGCCCGCAAGCTGGGTGTTAGCCATGTCATTGAGCGCTTAACCTACCATCAAGGCCGTTTTCCGTTACGTAATTGGCTTAATCAGTGGTGGGTAGGGGTCGTAGCGGTGTTAGGCGGGCTGTCAGCCGGGCGAGAGGGACCCGCCATCCATCTGGGGGCAGCCGCCTCGAGCGGCCTCGGCCAGCGTCTGCGCTTGCCCAACAACAGTTTACGGGTATTAGTGGCCTGTGGCACAGCCGCGGGTATTTCGGCCTCATTTAATACCCCGATTGCAGGGGTCATCTTCGCCATGGAAGTGGTGATGATGGAGTACACGCTAATGAGTTTCATGCCGGTCATTTTGGCGTCTATGATGGGCGCGCTCGTGGCCCAAATGGTATATGGCAACGAACCAGCGTTTCACATTCCCGACGTTGCGCTCGGGTCGCTAATGAACCTTCCTTGGGTGGTCATGACGGGGGTATTCATTGGTTTGTTGGCCGGTGGGTTTATTCATTTATCGCGTTTGCAACGCCTACAGCAATGGCCTCTTTGGTGGCGATTGAGCGTGGTAGCGATGATGACAGGCCTAGCTGCCTTCTGGTTTCCTGAAGTTCAAGGCATTGGCTACGACAGTGTGGCAGCCGCGCTCAATAATCAGTTAGCCGTCCAGGTGCTGGTAGCGCTGGTGCTGGTGAAACTGGTGATTACCGCCTTAACGGTAGCCGGCGGTATACCCATTGGGATTATTGGCCCGGTATTGGTGGTGGGGGCCGCTGCCGGGGCCTTGAGTGGCTTGCTGGGAGGGTGGATATGGGAGTCGAGAGCGGCTGACCCCGGGGTGTATGCGATGTTGGGGATGGCGGCGATGATGGGAGCCGTCCTGCAAGCGCCGCTGGCGGCGCTAATGGCGCTGCTAGAGTTAACCCATACGCCGGGTATTATGTTGCCGGGAATGTTGGTGGTGGTGGTCGCGTGCTTAACGTCGCGTCAATTAACGGGTTGTGAAGGATTTTTCATCACTAGCGTGCGCAATGGCTTGCACCCGTTGCAGCAGCCGCTGATGCAAGCGTTATCGAGGGTGTCGGTGCCGGCAGTGATGGAACGTCATTTGGTGCGCACCACGCGGATGATAACGCCGGATCAAGCGCGTCGTTTACTGGAAAATAACCCGGTGTGGTTGGTGATTGAGCGCTCGAGTGACGATAAGCCAGTACTCGGACTGAAAGCCGCCGAGCTTGCGCGCTGGATGATCGAACAGGACGAAACGCTAGGCGGCAACGCGTCCCCAGAAGAGTTGATTGATTTGTTGGAAATACCCGGCCAGCGTCTAGAAATGGCGCCTATCGCCTTACAAGCAACCCTATCCGAAGCTTTTTTGACATTGCAAAATGACGCCTTGGGGGCGCTTTATGTGGTTCACGGTAATCGGCCGAAACAGCAGCGTATTTCAGGTATCATCACACGGGGTGCTATCGAGCGTTATTACCATTACAGCGATCCTCGTGACAGCGATTCACCTTACAAAAAGCCTTCAGCCTAAGGAGTGACAATGTACTTATGGATCAAAGCGATTCACCTAATCGCGATGGTAACCTGGTTTGCCGCCATGTTTTATTTACCTAGGCTGTTTGTTTACCACGCCCAGGCACGCGATACCGGTGATCAACAGGCGATGGCTTATTTCACCACCATGGAGCGTAAGCTTTATCGTGGCATCATGATGCCGTCGATGATTGCCGTGCTGATTTTCGGGGGCTGGCTGCTGTATCTGGCCCCCGCCTGGCTCAGCCAGGGGTGGATGCATGCAAAGCTGCTACTGATCGCGTTGTTGATTGCCTATCATCATGTCTGCTTAATTTATTTTAAGCAGTTTAGCCAAGCACGCTGCAGCAAAAGCCATGTGTTTTTCCGTTGGTTTAACGAGTTACCGGTGATTGGTCTGATCGGGATTATCGTACTGGCGGTAGTGAAACCGTTCTGATGCGCCGACCATTACCCCCTGTTGTATTAGTGCTGGCGGGACATGATCCTACTGGTGGTGCTGGGCTTATAGCCGATAGTGAGTCAATCGCTGCCTGCGGAGGATGGGCAGTGACCATCCCCACGGCGCTGACGGTGCAAAATTGCCATAACGTGGTGCGCGTAGTGCCCACGGATGCCCATTTGATGGGCCAAATGGCGGATGAGATAGCGACCATGCCAATAGCGGCGATCAAGCTGGGCTTAATTAGCAATGAGGCAACGCTTAATGCCGCCATTACGATCATTCGGCGATTTCCCGGTGTGCCGGTAGTGGCCGACCCGGTATTAAAAGCGGGTGGAGGCGCTGAACTCTCGACCCTTGAATTGCGTCAGCAGTACCGTGAGCGGCTGCTTCCATTGGTGGATATATTGACGCCAAACCGTGCTGAGTTGGCAATGCTCACCCCTGAGAGTCAAGCAGCGGATGACGATACAGCGCGGGCAGTGGCGCTACTATCGTTAGGCTGTCAAGCGGTGCTGGTGTCGGCAACCGATGATCCGTTACCCGGCAATGACCAGCAGGTGTTACTGACGCTGCACTCACCGGATAACACTCGGCAATGGCAATGGCCGCGCTTACCCGAGCAGTTTCACGGTTCGGGATGCACGCTGGCTTCTGCCATCGCTGCCCGCCTGGCTGTAGGTGAGCGCTTACTTACTGCCTGTGAGCAGGCTCAGCACTATACCTGGCAAAGCTTGTCACAAGGTTATGAACCGACAAGCGGGCAGTTTTTACCCAATCGTTCCCCGCGCGCTTCACGTTTTTAATTTGATGACGCCACGCGATTAATGACGCAATTAATGAAGAGGACGCCATGACGACTTCTGCTGAACTATTTGAACTTGCCAGCCGCCATATCCCTGGTGGCGTTAACTCTCCTGTGCGGGCTTTTAAAGGATTGCATCGTCCGCCGGTGTTTATGGAGCGTGCGCAAGGCGCCTATTTATTTGATGTAGAAGGCAACCGTTACGTCGACTACGTCGGTTCTTGGGGACCGATGATTACCGGTCACGCCGATCAGGATGTGCTGGCAGCGGTTCGTGCCCGGCTGGATAACGGGCTGTCGTTCGGTACTCCTACGGCGGTTGAAACCACCATGGCGGAGCTGATTTGCGAGATAATTCCCTCGATGGAAATGGTTCGCATGACGAGCTCTGGTACCGAAGCGACGATGTCGGCGATTCGCCTGGCGCGTGGCGCCACTGGGCGCGATAAAATCGTTAAGTTTGAAGGTAACTATCACGGTCATTCTGATTCGCTGCTGGTAAAAGCCGGGTCCGGAGCGCTTACTCACGGTGAACCCAGTTCACCGGGCGTACCGGCTTCACTGGCCGAGCACACTATTACCTTGTCGTATAACGATCCAGAAGGTGTAGAGGCATGCTTTGACGAAATAGGCGATGAAATTGCCTGTATTATCGTCGAGCCGGTGGCTGGCAATATGAATTGCATTCCGCCGCAGCCGGGTTTTCTTGAAACCCTGCGCCGGGTGTGTAACGAACACGATAGCGTGCTGATTTTTGATGAAGTGATGACCGGTTTTCGTGTGGCGCTCGGCGGTGCCCAGGCGCATTATGGCGTGACCCCCGATCTTACTTGCCTTGGTAAGATTGTGGGTGGCGGTATGCCGGTGGGCGCCTTCGGTGGCAAACGCGAAATTATGCAAAATATTTCGCCGATGGGACCGATCTATCAGGCGGGCACCCTCTCAGGCAATCCGCTAGCCATGGCCGCCGGTGTTGCGCTGTTGACCAAGCTTCAGGTACCCGGTTTCCATGATGCCTTGGCACAGCGGGTAGAAACGCTCTGCAGCGGCTTACAAGAACGCGCCAATGCCGCCAACGTGCCGATGATGACGCAGTCGGCCGGTGGTATGTTTGGGATATTTTTTACCGGACAACGCCGTGTGGATAACTTCGCCCAGGCCACCGCCTGTGATCCAGAAGCGTTTAGGCGCTTCTTTGGCGCGATGCTGGATCAAGGGGTGTACCTAGCCCCATCGGCGTTCGAAGCCGGGTTTATGTCCAGTGCCCACACGCCGGAAGATATCCAACGAACCCTGGATGCCGCTGAGAAAGCATTTTCTTACATGTAACAGCAAGTAACCAAAATCCCACTATACTCAAAGAGCCGCTGATAACCAGCGGCTCTTTGCGTCGTGGGAGCCATTATGAAACAACGCTGGATGTGGCTAAGTGCCACGCTATTGGCAACGGGGTTAGCCGTCCTGCCGCTAAGCGCGCAATCGCAAAAGGAGCCATCGATGAATCCGATCCGAATTACCATGGAAGGCACGGAAGGCGCTGCGTTTTCCGCCCATTGGAAAGTGACACACGAGGGCGAAACCACAGAACATATTGAGGAAAATGGCACGGTACCGGCGGAGTTTAGCTTTGAAGGTAGTGCGCTGGAAGGAACCGTGACGCTACTGAGTGACGGCGAGCGCCTAGAGGTTGATATTCAAAAAGGCACTAACCGCTCGCGCTCTTCTACCCAAGGTAAGGGCGGTACGTTAACGGTTTCGATCCGCTAACAAAAAACCGCCCCTGAAAAGGGGCGGTTTATGCCGACAGAGCGTTACGAACGCTTAGTTGGCTTGATTAACATTGTTGTAGTTGCCATTACCGGTAGTGCGGATCTGCGAGAAGTTTTGCTGAGAGGCTACGCCTGCGTCACCACTTTGGTTTACGTAACTGGTGTTACCGTTACCCTGATAACGAACAAAGGAATCATGTCCGTAGCCATCCTGGGTGACAGCGGTGTAGTTCCAGTCGCCTAGCGAGATAATATCGCTATCCAGCTCATCACCGGTTTGTGTAGTATAGGTTTTGTTGAAGTTGCCTTCAGACTTCACGAAGCTATCGTTCAGGTCGCCATCCTGGACGACACTTGATTTGTTCATAAAGCCATCCTGATCTACCCAAGAGTCATTGCGGTAGCCATCTTGGTCAACATTAGCGTAGTTAACGGCTGCACCCCAGAAACCACCTTCCTGATTGATAATGGAGTCGTTTTCTTCGCCTAGTTGTGCCACATCTGCGCGGTTGCCATTATCAGCTTGTTCAATTAGCGAAGAGTTTTCCCCGGGGCCAGAAGTACCAACCACATCGTCTTGTGTGACGTTGGCAGTGTTGTCATCACCGTTTTGTTCGATGCGTGAAATCTGCGTACCCCACTGAGTTACATCGGTGTTGTTGTAATCACCTTCCTGATCGATGTAAGAGTCGTTGCCTAAACCGCTGCCGTCATAAGCAGCGCCTGCCATTCCATCGATCGCTGCACGTGAGCCATCGAATTCAGAAGCTGGCTCAGTCTGTGCTAGTGCAGAGGCGCTCATGGCAAGAGCGATAGCAGCGGCGATAGCAGTCATTTGAGTTTTCATGGTGTTTCCCCTTTACGATATACTTGCTTTAGTTATTACTGAGGCAACCTGTGTTGCTCAGTAGGTTTCGACGGTGACTGGGCGTGCATTACCCGAATAAGCTTTTTGCTCAACGTTAATGCTTCGGTAGCCACTCCCCGATTGTGAAATCTGGATATCACTTCTACTGCCTGACTGAGAAACATACGCTTTGAGTTCGCGCTGTCTTCCTGCTTGGCTAATACTGGCTTCGTGTTCATTGCCTTTCTGTAAAATCACGCCAAAGTTATTACCACCTGTCTGGTTAATAGTGGCATTATTAAAATTGCCCACTTGGCGAATATTTGAAAAATTACCGCGTTGATAACTGGCAGAGTAAGACTGATTAACGTCAGCACTATTGTTATTACCGACTTGATCAATAATGCTGTAGTTACCCCGGTAATTATCGGTATCGACTTGATTAAAAAACTGTTCGATTCGATTATCGCCAGCATTAACTGATGTGGAGGTAAGTAAGGTGGCGGCCAATAATGTGACCAACCACATCGGGTGCTTGGCTGGGAAGAGCCGCATTGGTGCTCCATTGGCGCGCTGCCGATTCATGATGAAATCCTCTGAAACATTTTGTATCTGAATGTATTTCATGTGTTGAGTTTGGACTATTTAACGGTTTTCGCTATCGTAAGATTTATGGTTTGTAGAACTATTTTTTTACTTATAACCGTCTATTTTGGGATGACGTTTCTAATGCTTTTATGAGTGATCTCATGCTTTTATTAAAAAAGGCCACCCATTTACTGGGTAGCCTTATTTTTGTGCCTAAGTTTAATAGTTTAGTTTTTTAATGCTTAAGCATTTAATTTATAATTGAGGAATAGGCGCACTTAAGTAATCGGACAGGATGGTATCCTCAAAATCGACATCATCGCTGAGGTTCCAAAGGTTGTTTTCTACTCCTCGTGCCACCAAATGAATAACCGCAGATTCAATGGAAGACATCACCGCCATTTGCACAGGTTCGTTGGTGGTAATACCAGCTTCTGCTTCTAATAAGCGTCGGAAATCGATAAACCGATACACGCCAGCACGTAATTCTTTCGAATAGATAGTTTTTGTCGTTGTCACATTGGCAAGCACTTCACCCGTAGAAATTTCTACCGCGCGCAAGTTAACCGTTACTTGGTCAACCTGATACTCTCCCGATGCCCCAATCCCAAAATATTCTGCACCCGCACCGCCGGTCCTAACGTTGGATTCGTAGGCAATAATGCCGCCTTCCAGCATGACGGAAGCCGCACGTAATGAGGGGAGCGTGTCGGGTTGATTAAAGCGCTCAAATTCAGCGCGAATAATTCGCCGTTCCGTTAACAAGTTTTGCAGCCCCACCCGCTCAAGCGGGATAAACCAGCCTGAATCGGCTAGAGCACCCGTTAGCATCGCGGCCGCGCCTTGCGTCACTGCCGTCGAGAAGGTGCTGGCGGGAGCAGGCCGATACTGACCGGTTTGATCACGGAAGTCGTATACCGAGACAAAAATTTTGCCCGCTGGCGGCGGTAGCGATACGAGATCTTGGTACGTGGCACCGCGCGGCGTTAAGGTGGCCTCGGTTCCCTCAAGGTTCTCTGAATTGGCAACCATTCCCGCGCAGCCGCTGAGCAAACCCGCTATTAAAAAAGTAGCTATAATCTTCATGATGATCCCCTGACTTATCCACCATTTATGATGTTTGGTTTTTTAGTTCGTACTGTTTTGGTTCGATAGTTGGGCTATCTCATGGATTAAATAAGCCGCCGACACTGATATTGGTTTCATCCCCTGTCAGCTTGTCGATTACGCGTACGACGAGCTGGCCGCCTTCATCACGCACCACAACGCTGAATTCGTCGCTATCAAAGCCGCCTTCGCCGATATCTCCCGATCCCACGTCGGTCAATAGCTGTGAAATCAAACGGCTCTCCAGGCTTTGAATTAGCCGGTCGGTGGAGGAGAGTCGATCGACGTCACGTGAGTCTGGATCAGAATTGGTATCCTGGGATTGAGCCTTGTTGAGCATGTAACTGCCCATAAAAGGATCGCCCCCAAAGGAGGGATTCAAAGGTTCATAAATCATTTCCCCGGCGTGAGCTTGAAAGGTTAATAGACCGGCCAGTAGGGCTGAGCCTAAACCCACGGTGTGCATTAGGTTAGTTTTCATTATGGTAACTCCTCTCTTCCTAAGTCTTTGTCGGAAGATAGCGCTGAGTTCAGTTGTTGACGCAGTAGTGCTTCTTCCACGATTTGTACGGCTTCCCCCGCCGCTCGGTCGGCCTCACTGATCCTTGGGGAGAGCTGGGTACGGAAATGCATCTGGTTGCCTTCCATGATCCACACCTGGCTGCCCCAACGAGCATCGGGCCGCTCTTGAATGGTGATGGTGGCATTGGCAATGATCATGTTATCCATGGCGCGTTGGCTGAAGGCACGATAGAAGGTTTTGCCCGCCATCGTGATGGTACGGTCAACCATAACGCCGGTGAGTTCGCTGCCCCCTTGTGAAGGTTGCTCAACTTCTGCCCCATCGGGGCCTGAAAGCTGGTTAATGGCATCGATAGCTTCTTGCTCATCGGCGATAGCGGCTTGCCCATCGTCAGTAGGAGATACCGGCTCTGTCATTTCTTCGGCATAGGCGGGAAACGTGCTTCCCCAGAGCAGGAAGTAACACAGAATGACGGGCTTATAGCGCAGTGCTTTCATAGTAAAACCCCTTTGCGATGCGCTAACGGTGACGCTGCAAGCTTCTTGCGGTTTCAATATTCGGCAAAATGGGGCCCAAGTTTTGATGGATCCAATTCAGCGCCTGGATACGGTTATGGACGTTGATTTTGCGGAAAATGTTGTAAAGGTGAGACTTTACGGTGTGTTCGCTAAGAAACAGCTTTTCGGCAATTTGATGGTTAGACGCCCCGGCACTCAGCAGCGAGATGATTTCCATTTCTCGGTTAGTGAGCCCGCAGGCGGGGCGGAAGGCGTTGTTTTGATATTTACGATAAAACAGAATCAACCGTGTCATTAGCTCGCGGGACATCCATAGCTCGCCCTCGAGCAGTGCATGAATTCCCTTACAAATGACATCCAGACTCTCGTGGCGATAGAACACCCCTTTCAACTGTGCGCATGACAAGGCTTCAAGCGCATGATCCATATCGCGGATGTTAAACGCGGCCAAGGGTGTGTTGCTGAGCGCCTCGGGCAGCTGGTGTTGCCAGTCTGGAAGGGTATCAACGCTGATATGATCGCTGTCGATTAGCATCAAGGTGCTACCTGCCGTCGGTGCGGTGGCCCGTTCATGGGGCGACTGAATATGCACATGACACTCGGTATGAGTCCCTAGATATTCCGCAAATAGTTGTGATTGTGGGCTTTTTTCGGTAACGACGAATACCGTATTGGTAGCCTTTTCCTGCGGCATTGGAGGACCCTCGTAGAAAAAACGATTGAGCAGGTAGCCATTCAAGTGTTGTCTATTAGTTTTTAAATGTAAACGTATGTTACTAGAAAATCATCAAATAATATGACACATATTGCTTTTTCTATAATAAGTATTTGAATATTAAAGGTTATTATTTTTCTAATACTTTTGACGTTTTTTAAAAAACTACATCACGTTACATTATGATTGCTTTTGTCGAGCCTGGGGCATGCGTAAACTGGTTCTCCACCTTAGGAGGTCGCCGGATGACCAGTACGCAAACGCTTGTGCTTGCCAGCGGCAACGTTGGTAAATTGAAAGAATTCAATGAATTATTAGCGCCACTTGGCTTTGATGTGCGTCCCCAAGCCGATTTTGGTGTCCATGACGTAGCAGAAACGGGGGTGACGTTTGTTGAGAACGCGCTTATTAAAGCCCGCGAAGCGAGCCGACAAAGTGGGTTACCTGCCTTAGCCGATGACTCAGGCCTGGAGGTTGATGCGTTGCAGGGCGCGCCGGGCATCTATTCCGCACGTTATGCCGGAGAGCCCAAAAGCGACCAGCGAAATAACGCCAAGTTGATTGAGGCGTTACAAAGCTACCCAGAAGGCCAGCGAACAGCGCGCTACTGGTGTGTGCTGGTTTACTTACGCCACTCCCAGGATCCGGTGCCCGTTATTGTGCAGCGCAGCTGGGAAGGGGAGGTCCTGGCGCTTCCGCGCGGTGAAGGCGGCTTTGGTTACGATCCACTATTTTGGCTTCCTGATCAGGGAATGAGCGTCGCTGAATTACCCAGTGAGACGAAAAATCGCTTGAGCCATCGTGGGCGTGCCCTGGCCGGGCTCGTCGAGGTATTGAAGGTGGCCCATGGCTGAGCCATTGCCGCCGCTTTCGCTGTATATCCATACGCCCTGGTGCGTACGCAAATGCCCTTATTGTGACTTTAACTCCCACGAGCCCCAGGCCAACGAGCTGCCCGAAGCGGCTTACCTAAAGGCGTTATTACAGGATATTGATGGCGATCTTGACCTTGCGGCTGGCCGAACGATTCAGAGCATTTTTATTGGCGGTGGAACGCCAAGCCTACTTTCACCAGGCTTTTATAAGAGCCTTTTAGGCGAAGTGAATGCTCGCTTACCATTTTCGGATGCGATTGAAATTACGCTTGAGGCTAATCCAGGTACGACCGAGCAGAGCCGCTTTACTGGCTATCGAGATGCCGGTATCAATCGGCTATCGCTCGGGGTGCAGAGTTTTCATTCGGATCAACTAAAAGCACTGGGGCGAATACACAGTGGTGAAGAGGCTATCCAGGCCGTCAGCCAGGCGCGTCAGGCGGGGGTTGATAACATCAATATTGATTTGATGCATGGCCTGCCGGCGCAAACCCCGCAACTGGCGATGGCGGATATCGAGCAAGCCCTAGCGTTATCACCTGAGCACCTTTCCTGGTATCAACTGACCCTGGAGCCGAATACGGCGTTTTATGTTCACCCACCTACACTACCCCAAGAAGAAACCCTTTGGGATATTCAGGACCAGGGGCACCTACGTTTGGAGCAGGCGGGTTTACAGCGCTACGAAATTTCCGCCTATGCGAGGCCTGATCGACAGAGCCAGCATAATCTCAATTATTGGCAATTTGGTGATTACCTAGGAATTGGCGCGGGTGCTCATGGCAAGCTGAGTCGCATTGATTTGCAGGGGCAGTGGCACATTGAACGGCGCTGGAAAACGCGTCAGCCAGACGCCTATTTAAGGCGGGTGAATGATCCGCGTGGTTTTATCGCGGGCAAGCAGTCTATTGCCCAAAGTGAATTGCCCTTGGAGTTTGCTATGAATGCCTTGCGTTTAATCCAAGGTACTCCTATTTCGCTATGGTCGGCGCATACTGGACTGTCGGAAAATGTGTTATTGGCGCGTTTACACAATGCCGAGAAAAAAGGACTTTTGATGGAAATGCCTAAAAGGCTACAAGCTTCGCCTCAAGGTCTATTATTCTTGAACGAATTGCTGGCATTAGTCAGCGATGAGTAATTTCATAATATGCCAAGAAGACGTTAAGGAGTGAGCAATGCGTATTTCTCGACTACTGACCCCGTTAGTGGCCGTCGTGTTTGTTGCCGGTTGTGCAACCTCGAACCCCTCTGGCGGTGGTGAAACACAGCGCTCTAAAACGGCTACCGGCACAGGTATTGGTGCGGCGGTAGGTGCGATTGCCGGTGCGCTGTCAGGTGATGGTAGCAGTAGCCGCCGTGACCGCGCCGTGATTGGTGCTGCGGCAGGTGCCGCTGCCGGTGCCGGCATCGGTGCCTATATGGACCGCCAAGAGCAGCAACTGCGTGAAAACCTTGAAGGCTCGCGTATTGAAATCGATCGCCAGGGCGATGACATTGTATTAAACATGCCTAGCAGTGTGACCTTCGACGTTGATTCTAGTGAGCTAACCAGCGAAGCGCGCAGCTCTCTCAATGAGGTAGCCAGCGTGGTCAGCGAATATGCCGATACCCGTATCAATATCGCTGGCCATACCGACAGTACCGGTGAAGATGCGTATAACCAGCGTCTGTCTGAGCGTCGGGCCGAGTCGGTAGGCGGCTACCTAAGCCAGAATGGCGTATCGTCGTCGCGTTTAAACACCCGCGGCTACGGTGAATCACAGCCGGTGGCCAGTAACGATAACGAGGACGGGCGCAGCCAAAACCGCCGCGTTGAAATTACCTTAACGCCCACCGGGGAAGGCGAAAGCCAAGGCTAAGCAATGACCTTGCCGTGAAGCCTCCCCCAATGCCCGCTATGCTGATGTAGCGGGTTTTTTTATGAGTTGTCGAACTATCATGTTGTCATATCAACACGCGTATCACGCAGGCAATTTTGCCGACGTACATAAACATTTAACGTTGTTTGCGACCACTGAATACTTGCTACGTAAACCTTCGCCGGTGACCTATATCGATACCCATTCGGGTCGCGGGTTTTATCCGTTGTCGAGTAAAGAAACCCAGCGGCTAAAGGAGTATCGCGATGGCGTATGGCCTCTCTGGGAAGCTGCCGAGTCGGTGTCCGATCCTCTGCTATGCGGGTGGCTGGCCGCTTTAACCCGAGCACAGCGTCAACCAGTCGAGTTGATGCATTATCCGGGTTCACCCTGGTGGATCGGCCAAGCACTGCGTCCTTATGAGCGGCTGTATGGATTCGAGCTGCACCCTGGTGAGCATCAACATTTAGACGACCAGGCACTACCGGAAGGTGTAGAGCGTATTCATGGCGATGGCCTAGAGGGACTGCGCCAACGGCTACCCGTTTCAACGCCTCGGGTATGTATATTGATTGATCCAAGCTACGAACGTAAAGACGAGTATCTGGAAGTGGCGGATACCCTTGGCGTGGCGCTTTCAAAAGCGCGTCACGCAGTGGTCTTAATTTGGTATCCATTACTGCCGGCCGGCCATCACCAGGTATTATTGGAAGGGCTTCAGCGCAGCGGCATCCGCAAAATTTGGCGCAGCGAATTACGCCTGCGAGCGGCAGGTGCCCATGAGCACGGCATGTACGGTAGCGGGATGTTAGTGATTAATCCGCCTTGGGGGCTGGGTGAGCGTCTAGCGGGGGCCATGGCGCAGTTGACCCCACTGTTAGGAGAGCAAAGCGACTATCGTGCTGAATGGTTGGTTGGGGAGTAGGTCTCTCGGCGTGTAAACCGTCTACTTGCCGATGCAGAAGCTACCAAAAATCTCACCCAGCAAATCGTCAGCGCTGAATTCGCCGGTGATCTCGCCAAGGGCCTGTTGAGCGTCGCGTAGATCTTCCGCCAACAACTCACCTGCACCGTTACCCTCGAGCTGGTGGCGGCCGGTGTCTAGCGCCCTCATTGCCCGGTCAAGGGCGTCTAGGTGGCGACGACGGGCTGAAAAACGGCCTTCCGTGGTAGCCGCAAAGCCCATGATCTCTTTCAGGTGTGTTTTTAAATTATCCACACCCCTTCCGGTTTTCGCTGAGAGGCGCACCGTGGGTGGCGTTGTGGATAAATCGATGCCCGCTTGCTCAGCGCTTGCATCAATTTTATTACGCACCAGCGTGAGGCGTTGCTGGTCTGGGAGCCGGGCAACAAACTCGGGCCAGATCGCCATGGGGTCGGTTTCGTCGGTGGTGGACGCATCCACCAGTAGAAGCACTCGGTCGGCGCGTTCGATCTCTGACCAGGCCCGGGCAACGCCTATCTGTTCCACCGCATCAGGGGTATCGCGTAAGCCTGCGGTATCAATCACGTGTAAAGGCATTCCGTCGATATGAATATGTTCGCGCAGCACATCCCGCGTGGTGCCTGCAATATCGGTCACAATGGCGGTGTCTTGCTCGGTCAGCGCGTTAAGCAAGCTCGACTTACCCGCATTGGGGCGCCCCGCGATGACGACGCTCATCCCTTCGCGCATCAACGCCCCTTGCCCTGCGGCCGCTCGTACGTCTGTAAGATCAAGGCTCACGCTGTCCAATAAGCTAGCCACATGGCCATCGGCAAGAAAGTCGATTTCCTCTTCGGGAAAATCAATCGCTGCCTCAACGTATACGCGTAGCTCAATGAGCCGCTGTACCAATCCAGATACCCGATTGGAAAACTCGCCCTGAAGCGAGCGTACGGCATTTTCGGCCGCCGAACGGGAGGTGGCATCGATCAGATCAGCAATCGCCTCGGCCTGGGCAAGATCAAGCTTGTCATTTAGGAAAGCCCGTTCGGAAAACTCGCCTGGCTTTGCTAGGCGTGCGCCCAACTGAACGCAGCGTTCAAGCAGCATATCCATGATCACTGGTCCGCCGTGCCCATGGAGCTCCAATACGTCTTCACCGGTGAACGAGTGAGGGTCGGGAAACAGTAACGCGATCCCCTCATCGATGTTGCTTTCAGCACCCATAAAAGCGCCGTAGTGTGCGTAGCGGGGGGCAGGGCAGAGACCTAGTATAGCGGTGGCGATTTCGCGGCAGGCCGGGCCAGAAACACGGATAATACCGACGCCACCACGACCGGGCGGGGTAGCCAAGGCGGCGATAGTGTCTTGGGTATAGAGTCGGTCAGCCATGAGGTTTCTCGCTGAAAAAAAGCTAGTTTGAGTTTTTCATCCCTAAAACGCCAGACCCCCGCAAAGGCGGGGGTCTGGGTGTCTTCTAGTATCGGCTTATTTTTTGGTTTTCATGCCTTTGCCAATACTTGGGTCCTGCTCGATTTTGCGCGTAATAAAGTACTGCTGCGCCACCGAGATGATGTTGTTGACCACCCAGTAAATAACCAGACCGGCCGGGAACCATAGGAAGAAGAACGTAAAGATGATGGGTAGCATCTTCATGATCTTCGCCTGCATGGGATCGGGCGGTGTAGGGTTCAACTGTTGCTGCACGAACATCGAGATGCCCATCAGAATCGGCAGGATGAAGTACGGGTCTTTCACCGACAGATCCTGTACCCAGAACATGAAGGGTGCGTGTCGCAGCTCAACGGACTCCAACAACATCCAGTAAAGCGCGATAAAGACCGGCATTTGTACCAAAATCGGCAAACAGCCACCCAGAGGATTGATCTTTTCCTTCTGGTAGAACTTCATCATCTCTTGAGACATTTTTTGGCGATCATCGCCGTACATCTCTTTGAGACGCTGCATCTCAGGGCCGAGCTTGCGCATCCGAGCCATCGACTTGTAAGCCTTGGCGGAGAGCGGGAACAGCAGGGTTTTGACCAACACAGTCAGCAGTACAATTGACCAGCCCCAGTTGCCGACGATGTCGTGGATCTTGTCTAGTAACCAAAATAGCGGATTGGCCAGGAACCACAGCCAGCCATAATCCACGGTTAGGCGCAGATTAGGCGCTACTTGCTCGAGGTGATCCTGAATCTTGGGTCCCATGTAGAGCGTGGCACCCAAAGAAGCCTCTTCTTCTGCCGCTAATTCACTAGTGGGGCCTGCAAAGGCAACAACGTTGCGATCGCGCGAATCCGTTGAGACGTAGTAGAGATTTTGCTGATCCTGAGCCGGTGCCCAAGCCGAGACAAAGTAATGTTGGATAATCGCCATCCAACCGCCTTGCGCCTCTTTATTGTTGAAGTTGCCGCCTTGGATATCATCAAAATCAATTTTTTCGTAGCGCTCATCTGGGGTTGAATACGCAGCGCCAAGGTAGGAGTTCATGCCCATGCTAACGCCGCTTGACGGATCAGGGCTGTTGTCCCGGGCGAGCTGGCCGATAAAACGAGCGCTAACGGGCTCTTCAGTGTTATTGGCCAAATAGTAATTGACGTCAACGGCGTAGTTGCCACGCTCGAAGGTAAGGCGCTTGATGACCTCAACACCATTCACTTCAGCGGTCAGGTTCACTTCAACCTGATCGTCATCATCGCCAAGCAGGTATTCGTCGCTATCCGGCGTAAACGCAATGCGACGAGCTTCCCCGTCGAGCTGTAAGCCCGAGCGCGCTACGTAGCTGCGTGTTTGATTGTCGGATAGCAAAACATAACTGCGGTCTGAATCGAGCGACTGTTTATGCATTGGCAGGGCGGCGTATACGATATCGCCCCCGTGCGGATCAATGCGCACGTCCAGCACATCAGTGGTGACGGCGATGAAGTCACGGCTGTCGCTATCGCTTTCGTTGCTGTCGAGCGCTTCTTCTTCAGACGAGGAAGCGTCGTTACTGGGGACCGATAGATCGTCTGAATCATTGTCACGAGATGAATCGCTGCTCTCAGAAGCGTTGTTATCGCTGCTTTGATTTTGCGATTCCTCGGACGCCGATTGGTAAGACGTCTGCCCGTAATCCTGATTCCACTGTACAACCAGTAGATAGGCCAGAATGGCAAGTGGAATCAGTAATATAAGTCGTTTTACGTCCATGAGGGTTCTGCCCGCTGGGTGGTGAACATGCTAATGGCGCTGTATCAATTACTCGACCCATGACACACGAAAGCCTGCCAGGCGGCAGGCCGAGGTCGAGCGGTGAGGTGCCCATCAAGTATTACGTATTGAGCCTGTAGGGGGCTCGTTGGCCGCCTGTGTGTCGCGCCGTAGCCGTTTCCACATGCCATGGAGTTGACGATGTAATACGTCATTATCCATATCCTGAACGCCACGCCGAGCAAGTACCACAATATCCACTGCGGGAAGCTGGTCTTGACGTAGCCGAACTGACTCGCGGACGAGTCTTTTGAAGCGATTTCGATCAACGGCGAGCTTCACATTTTTTTTGCTGACCACCAGGCCAAGTCGGGGATGTCCTACCGTATTCCAACGCGCTAGCGCCATCATCCCTTTACCATGCACCTTGAGGTCTGCTTGCTCAAACACGTAGCGGTAATCCCCAGCATTAAGTAACCGAAAACACCGGGGGAACCCTTGATGCGGCACACGCAATCCGAGATCAGGCGCTCAGACGCTTACGGCCCTTGGCACGGCGACGTGCAATGATGGCACGGCCATTTTTAGTTGCCATACGAGCACGGAAGCCATGCGCGCGCTTGCGCTTGAGAACGCTAGGTTGAAAAGTGCGTTTCATAACTCGTTATTCCCACGTGGTTAGGACGGAAAATGAATTCCAAAATGCCCGGTCCAGTGAGGAACTAGCCGGGAGATTCAATTCAAGACCGGAAATTGTAGAGGCTTACCGCGTTGCGTGCAATTTTTTCCTTACAAAAAAGGCTTATAAGTAAGTTATCAACGCTTGGTGATAGCCATATGAAATTACGTGGAGGCGGCATACAAGACATAAATAAACTACTTCCTGTGTTGTGGCTAATAATGGGGATACATTTTGTTAACAACCCTTTATTTTTCCTAAATTTCAACAAGCTATACTTATTGTTTGCTTGTGTATAAGTTGCGCAAAAGACGATGATAAACGGTTGATTAGCTGTGAATTAATGTCGAATTATGATGAGATCTGAGCCTCAGTCACATTGGATGATGCAGCTATCATTGCCCTCTGTGAGAAAGTTTTCCACAGCTTGTTAAATCAACCTACGCCCGTGTGGATAACCACGCCGTTGGGCGCTACAATGGTCGGCCGTTTTCAACTGATGGTGAGATGAGTGTCACTCGCGCTTTGGCAGCAGTGCCTGGATTACCTGCAGGACGAGCTGAGTTCGCAGCAGTTCAACACGTGGATACGTCCATTGCAGGCCGAAGATAGTGAGGCCAATGAGCTGCGCTTATTGGCGCCTAATCGCTTTGTACGCGACTGGGTGAGTGACAAGTATGCCAAGCGGATTAGCGAGCTGATGCGTGAGCTTGCCCCTTCAAAACCCCCTAAAGTTAGCCTCACAGTGGGCAGCCGTCGCCCCGCAACCCCTGCCCCGCAACCCCGTGATCTGGGTAATCCCGTTTCTGCCTCCCCAGCACCGCGCTCGTCGGCGGCTGTTCACACTCCGCCGCGAGGTGATATTGCTGATGAGCGTGAAATTGACAGGTTGCGCGAGGAAGGTGGTTCCGGGCGACGCACCAACGAGCGCCAAGTTCAGGTTGAGGGCAGCCTAAAGCATAACAGCGGGCTAAACCCTAATTTTACTTTCGATACCTTTGTGGAAGGTAAGTCCAATCAGCTCGCACGTGCAGCTTCTCGACAAGTCTCTGAGAATCCGGGGGGCGCCTACAATCCACTATTTTTGTATGGGGGTGTCGGGCTAGGTAAAACCCACTTGATGCACGCAGTGGGTAATGGGCTAGCGTTGCGTCGCGAAAATGCGCGTGTGGTTTATCTCCACTCAGAGCGATTTGTGGCCGATATGGTGAAGGCGCTGCAGCTTAATGCGATTAATGATTTTAAGCGGTTTTATCGCAGCGTTGATGCTTTACTTATTGATGATATTCAGTTTTTTGCCGGAAAAGAGCGTTCCCAAGAAGAGTTTTTCCATACATTTAATGCGTTGTTGGAAGGCGGTCAGCAGATGATTTTGACCTCAGACCGCTATCCAAAAGAAATTAGTGGCGTGGAAGAGCGTCTCAAATCACGCTTTGGGTGGGGGCTTACCGTCGCCATTGAACCGCCTGAATTAGAAACTCGGGTCGCTATTTTGATGAAAAAGGCTGATCAGGCCAAAGTCGACTTACCTCATGATGCGGCTTTTTTTATTGCCCAAAAGATTCGCTCGAATGTTCGCGAGCTTGAAGGAGCGCTCAAAAAAGTGATTGCTGACTCGCACTTCATGGGCAAGACCATTACCCAGGACTTTATCCGTGAGTCGCTGAAGGATCTGTTGGCCCTGCAAGACAAGCAGGTAGGGGTCGATAATATCCAGCGCACGGTGGCGGAATATTACAAAATCAAGGTCGCCGATTTATTGTCCAAGCGTCGCTCTCGCTCGGTCGCCCGTCCTCGTCAAGTGGCCATGGCACTTGCCAAGGAGCTGACTAATCATAGCTTACCCGAGATCGGTGATGCGTTTGGCGGGCGTGATCATACGACGGTGCTGCACGCCTGTCGTAAAGTGAAGGCTTTGCAAGAAGAAAGTGCGGATATTCGTGAAGATTATAAAAATTTATTACGCCTACTGACCAGTTAACCCCTAGGACGGACCTGTCTTTAGCAGGTCTTTCAGGATATAGAACGGAGTATTGATGAAATTTTCGATTTCCCGAGAGGCGCTGCTACGTCCACTAACGCTGGTAGCAGGCGTGGTAGAGCGTCGTCAAACGTTGCCGGTTTTATCTAATGTACTGATTCAGGTTGACGGCGATCAGGTCGCCCTGACCGGTACAGATCTTGAAGTTGAACTGGTTGGTCGTACTGTCGCCAGTCAGGTAGATCAGGAAGGCTCGGCAACCGTGCCGGCGCGTAAGCTGATGGATATATGTAAATCGCTACCTGATCAGTCAGATATTCAGCTAGCGGTAGAAGAAGGCCGGGCTGTACTGCGTAGCGGTCGTTCCCGATTTACGCTTTCCACATTACCTGCCGCCGAGTTTCCATCTATTGAAGATGCTGAAGGAAGCCAGGAGTTTAGCGTCCCTCGAGGTACGTTAAAGCACTTGATCGAAGCCACATCCTTCGCAATGGCGCAGCAGGATGTGCGTTATTACCTTAATGGCATGCTCCTTGAAATACAGAGCAATTTATTGCGTACCGTCGCTACGGATGGCCACCGTTTGGCGATGTGTTCGCGCCCCGTTGACGTGACGGTTGACCAATCGCAAAAGCTCATCGTGCCGCGCAAAGGGATTCTTGAACTGTCACGCTTACTGGATGACAGTGACGAACCGGTTAGTCTGACACTCGGTTCGACCCATGTACGTGCTCATACGGGGGATTTCACATTTACCTCTAAGTTGATAGACGGAAAATTTCCTGATTATGAGCGTGTGGTTCCCCGCAACGGCGATAAAGTATTGATCGCCGAGCGCGCAGAACTTCGCCAAGTTCTTTCCCGTACCGCTATTCTGTCAAATGAGAAGTACCGAGGAGTGCGTCTCTATCTAGAAGAAAATAATCTCAAGGTGATGGCCAACAACCCTGAGCAGGAAGAAGCGGAAGAGAACATTGGTGTTGAATATTCTGGTCCAGCCATGGAAGTGGGCTTTAATGTCGGCTATTTGGTCGATGTAATGGGTGTATTGGATGAGGATCGGGTCCAGATCACCCTTGCTGACCCGAATAGTAGCGCGCTTTTAGAAGAGCCTGGCGGTGGTGATGCACTCTACGTTGTCATGCCGATGCGATTATAAGCCTTCATTTCACGGCAAAGGCCAACGATAGCGGCGCTTCTAACTTGGAGGCGCCGTCTATGTTTTTAGGGCGCACAGAATAAGTGACGGGTTAATGGGTCTTCTCCAGCTTAATCTCGATGGTCTACGCAACTTGATGCCAGTAGATATGGCCCCGTCGTCCGGTATTAATGTGATTAACGGGGTTAACGGAAGTGGCAAAACAAGCCTGCTTGAAGGTATCCATATTTTGGGTATGGGCAGGTCGTTTAGAACGCGTCAGCTCAAGCACGTTATCCAAACCGATGCGCCTCATTTAACGCTATACGGCCGTGTGGCAGGAGACCCTGATGTGACCCTAGGGGTGCGTCGTTTGCGCAGCTCTAGTGAGCTGGAACTGCGCGTCAAGGGGGATAAGAATGCGCGTCTTGCGGATTTAGTTGAAGCAATGCCGTTGCAGCTGATTAACCCTGATGCCTTTCGTCTCTTGGAAGGGTCTCCCTCAGGGCGTCGTGAGTTTCTAGACTGGGGTGTGTTTCACGTGAAACATCGTTTCCTGGAAATATGGAAGCGAACACGTCGAGCGTTGAAACATCGGAATGCACTGTTGAGGCATGGTAGAATAGCACCTCAAGAACTTTCAGTGTGGGAGCTTGAGCTTGCCACATGGGGTGAGCAAATGGATGCGCTTAGGCGTGCTTGGTTTGCTGAGTTTCTACCTGTATTTGAAGAAACACTTGAGCGTTTGCTTCCATTGCCGGGCTTAACGCTTCACTACGCGAGAGGGTGGGATAAAAAAAGGGCATTAGCTGATGTGCTGCATGCTAGCCGCTCGACAGATCAGCAAATGGGCTTTACACAGCAAGGTCCTCAGCGTGCTGACTTACGTATTAAGCTAAACAAGCAGCCCGCTATTGAAGTACTTTCCCGAGGCCAACAGAAATTGGTGGTGAGTGCGTTAAAGTTAGCGCAAGGTCGGCTTCTGGAAAGTGCATCACAGAGACACTGTATTTACCTGATTGACGACTTACCCGCCGAACTTGATGAGCGGCATCGTTCACGGTTTTGTCAGTTACTCGAAGATATGCAATGCCAAGTATTTATAACCAGCGTCGAACCTGGAGCTTTAAGGCAAACATGGCAAGCTCATACTCCGGTTAGCATGTTTCACGTGAAACATGTTGCCAATGGACTGAGCAAGCTGGCGCCTGAAGGTTAGACGACACGGATTGAGACAGACTTCACGACGGAGTGGTCAATGAGCGAGCAGGCTTACGATTCATCAAGCATCAAGGTGCTCAAAGGGCTGGACGCTGTGCGCAAGCGTCCAGGCATGTACATCGGCGATACCGACGACGGCACAGGGCTGCATCACATGGTCTTCGAGTTGGTGGATAACTCCATCGATGAAGCCCTGGCGGGTCACTGCAGCGAAATCCGTGTGGTTATTCACCCTGATGAATCCATCACGGTTAGCGATAATGGGCGTGGTGTGCCTACCGAGATTCACGAAGGTGAGGGCGTATCAGCGGCCGAAGTTATTATGACCGTTCTACACGCGGGCGGTAAGTTTGACGATAATTCGTATAAAGTCTCTGGCGGTCTCCACGGCGTAGGTGTTTCCGTGGTTAACGCATTGTCTGAAGAGCTGCGGTTAACGATCTGGCGCCAGGGTGACGTTTTCGAGCAGGTTTATCACCACGGTGTTCCTCAGGCTCCGCTCGGCGTTGTCGGGAAGACAGAGAAAAGTGGCACCCGGGTACATTTTCGACCTTCGCCGGATACCTTCACAAGTATCGAATTTCACTATGATATCTTGGCGAAACGGCTAAGGGAGTTGTCTTTCCTGAATTCTGGCGTTGCCATCCGCTTGTTAGATGAGCGTAGCGGAAAGGAAGAGCTTTTTCATTACGAAGGTGGTTTGAGAGCGTTTGTTGATCACCTTAACCAGAATAAATCGGTTCTCAACCCTGTGTTTCACTTCAATGCTGTGCGTGAAGACGGCATAGAAGTGGAAGTGGCCATGCAGTGGAACGACTCATTTACCGAAAATATTTTCTGTTATACCAATAATATTCCCCAGCGCGATGGTGGTGCGCACCTGGCAGGATTTCGTGCATCGCTTACCCGTACGTTAAATAGCTATATAGAAGCCGAGGGTCTGCTTAAAAAAGCCAAGGTCAATACCTCTGGTGACGATGCACGCGAAGGTTTGACCGCGATTATCTCAGTAAAAGTACCTGATCCGAAGTTTTCTTCACAAACCAAAGACAAGCTGGTTTCCTCTGAAGTGAAAACAGCGGTTGAACAGGAAATGGGCCGTCTGTTCTCTGATTATTTGATTGAGAAGCCAAACGAAGCCAAATCGATCGTCAATAAGATGCTGGACGCAGCGCGGGCTCGTGAAGCCGCCCGTAAAGCCCGGGATATGACTCGCCGTAAAGGTGCGCTGGATATCGCAGGTTTGCCCGGTAAGCTTGCCGATTGCCAAGAGAAAGATCCCAGTCAGTCTGAGCTTTACCTGGTAGAGGGTGATTCAGCGGGCGGTAGTGCGAAACAGGGCCGTGACCGTCGCACGCAAGCGATACTGCCGCTTAAAGGTAAGATCCTTAACGTTGAGAAGGCTCGTTTCGACAAAATGTTGTCGTCGGCAGAAGTCGGTACGTTAATAACCGCGCTTGGCTGTGGCATTGGTCGCGAAGAATTTAATCCCGATAAGTTGCGTTATCATTCGATCATTATCATGACCGATGCGGATGTAGATGGCTCGCACATCCGAACGCTACTACTTACGTTCTTTTTCCGGCAGATGCCTGAACTAATTGAACGTGGACACGTGTTTATTGCCCAGCCGCCGCTATATAAGATTAAGCGTGGCAAGCAAGAGCTGTATCTAAAAGATGAACAAGCCATGGTCGACTATTTGACCACAACGGCGCTTGATGGAGCCGGCTTGTATGTTAACGCTGACGCGCCTGGGATTGCAGGTTCGCAATTAGAAGCGTTGGTGAATCAATATCGCAATGTGATGAAGCGGATTGATCGACTTGCCCGTGTCTACCCCATTGAGGTTCTCAAGCAGGCTGTTCATGCCACCGCACTCCAGGGTGAATCAAGTCTTAAAGATCGCATTACCATGGAAAACTGGATTGCTGAGCTGCAGAAAGTCATGGACGATATGGTGGCTTATGAAGGAGGACCGCGTTATCAATTCTACCTTCAGGAAGACACTGAGCGCGGGCTTCACCTGCCAGCTGTGTCACTAATCGCTCACGGCGTTACCACCGAGTACCTATGGGGCTTGGATTTCTTTGAAAGTGCAGATTATCGCGCCATTGCAGGTTTGGGCGAGACGTTGAACGGTTTGCTGGAGGAGGGGGCTTATATTGCTCGTGGTGAGCGCCAGAAGTCTGTTTCGCATTTCTCCGAAGTGCTAGTTTGGTTGATGCAGGAAGGGCAACGAGGGCTTTCTGTACAGCGGTATAAGGGCCTTGGCGAGATGAACCCTGACCAGCTGTGGGAAACGACGATGGACCCCGATAGTCGGCGCATGCTGCGTGTTACAATTGAAGACGCCGTTGCTGCTGACATGATGTTCAATACGTTAATGGGTGATGAGGTTGAGCCGCGCCGTGACTTTATTGAGACGAATGCGTTGGTAGCCAACCTTGATATATAAGTATGTGACTACATGTTTCACGTGAAACATGCCAGATAGTTGTAAAAAAATGCCGCACCAGCCTTAATGCCGGTGCGGTTTTTTTCATGCTGAAGTAACTACAACTAGTTTTGCATGCACAGCCAGTCAGTAAAATCGGCAAGATCTCGATAGATTAGTGCTTTACGAAGTCCGCTATTCTTTTGCAACGTTTTCTCGCCTTTCCCGGTTCTAACCAGTACAGATCGACAACCTACAGCTTCGCCCGCCTGGAGATCGCGAAGGCTATCGCCTACCATCCAGCTGCCCTCTAAACTTGCCATCCCTAGCTGCTCTTGAATTTGGGTGAGCAGCCCCGGTAGTGGCTTACGGCAAACGCAATGGTCATCTGGGCCATGCGGGCAGTAGGCAATATGCGCGATATGCCCCCCCTCTGCCTCCACAAGGTCAATTAAGTGAGCATGCATGTCACGCAATGTTGTTTCACTATAATAGCCACGGGCAATACCCGATTGGTTAGTGGCTACGGCTACGCTAAAACCAGCTTTGGTTAGCTGCGCGATAGCGCTGATCGATGAAGGGTAGGGAATCCACTCTTCAAGCGACTTAATATAAGCATCTGAGTCATGATTGATCACTCCGTCGCGATCGAGGATAACCAGTTGATTGGCGCTGATCATAAAGGGCCTTATAACGTTGCGCGGATCGAATGGGAGTCAGCGTAATACGCTAGCATCAAGAGCGCGAGTGTGTTTCACGTGAAACAGTGAATATTATCCACAAAAAACCCGGCTTATTGATTGCAAGCCGGGCTAGGTGCTGCAAGTGATTTTACCGATTATTGGGGAAGCTGAGAAATATCAGCCACTTCAAGGAATAGCGCCTGAAGGCTGGCGAGCAGGGCGAGACGGTTACGACGAACCGCTTCATCATCTGCCATGACCATTACCTGATCAAAGAAGCTATCCACCGGCTCGCGTAGTGTTGCCAATGCATCCAGAGCCTGCTGGTAATCGCCCGCGGCAAACAGCGGTGCCACTTGCTGTTGGCTGGCAGTCACTGCCTTGAATAACGCTTGTTCAGCCTGTTCATGTAGCAGGTTCTGATCAACCTGGGTGCTGCCATCATGTTCCTGTTTACTGAGTATATTAGAAACACGCTTATTGGCGGCGGCCAGGGCGGAAGCTTCCTCGCGCTGAGCGAAGGCCTTTACGGCTCTCAGACGGCGGGCAAAGTCCAATGGTTTGCTGACTGGGCGTGCACGAACGGCCAAGTACATTTCCGCCGTTATGCCTTCTTCTTGCCCCCAGGCGCGGAAACGGTCCAGCATGTAGGTCAGCACGTCTTCGACTAACCCGTCTGGCTTAGGCAAGCCTTGATGCTGCTCTGCGGCCACACTCAGCAGCTCGCGAAGGTCGAGATTTAGTCTGCCTTTGACAAGAATATTCAGCATGCCAATAGACGCACGACGCAGGGCGAAAGGATCCTTAGCGCCGGTAGGGCGCTGGCCAATACCGAAAATACCCACCAGCGTATCTAAACGGTCGGCTAGGGCCAGGGCTTGGCCGGTGGGCGTCTGGGGGATAGCATCGCTGGCATAACGCGGCAGATACTGCTCTTCTAACGCTTGGGCAACCTCTGCGGCCTCACCGTCCTGCTCGGCGTAGTAACGACCCATAATGCCCTGCAGTTCAGGGAATTCGAGCACCATCTCAGTGACCAGATCGCACTTGGCGAGCGCTACGGCGCGCTGCGCATGGTTCACGTCACCATTAATCTGCTGGGCGATAAAGGTTGCAATTGCGGTGTTACGACGCGCTTTGTCAGCCAATGTCCCCAGCTGTTGCTGAAATACCACGCTTTCCAGCTGTGGGATGCGCGAGGCGAGACTGTGCTTGCGATCGGTGTCGTAAAAAAAAGCCGCATCCGCGAGGCGCGGACGGATAACTTTTTCATTGCCCGAAATCACTTGTTGAGGGTCTGCACTGTCGATGTTGGAGATGGTAATGAACAGCGGCTTAAGCTTGCCTTGGTCATCCAGCAGGTGGAAATACTTTTGATTGGCCTTCATGGAGGAGACCAAACACTCTGCAGGGACTTCCAAGAATCGCTCGTCAAAGCTACCGGTTAGCGCTACAGGCCACTCAACCAATCCACTGACCTCGATCAGTAAGTCTTCGTCAATTACGGCGTTGGCTTCTTGCACTTCGGCTTCTGCCAACACCTGTTCGCGAATACGTTCACGACGCTGCTGGCGATCGGCTAGTACAAACGCGTTCTCAAGGGCGTCAAGATAATCGTCCGCATGCTCAAGCTGTATGGCATCCGGCGCGTGGAAACGATGGCCATAGGTGGTCCGACTGGCTTGTAAGCCAAGCGCTTCGGCAGCAACCACCTCGTTGCCGTACAGGGCTAAAAGCCAATGCACAGGGCGCGAAAACTCAATGCGCGAAGAACCCCAGCGCATGTTTTTAGGCACCGGCAATCCATGGATGGCTTTGCGCAAGATGTCGGGTAGCAGCGCTTGTACATTCTCCCCCGGCTGCTGTTCACGGTAGCCAAGCCAGGTACCTTTGTCGGTTTCAAGGTGAATCAATTCATCGACGCTGACACCGCAGGAGCGAGCAAAGCCTTCAGCTGCTTTGGTGGGCACACCATCTTTGAAGGCCGCCGCAAGGGCCGGACCACGGCGTTCAACTTCACGGTCTGGCTGCTTATTGGCTAGAGCGGCGACCTGAACCGCCAGACGACGCGGGGTGGCGTAAGCAGTAACCTTTTGAAAGGGGATCTCGGCTTCCAGTAGGCCTTTCTCTATGCCAGCCGCAAACGCATCAGACAGCGCATCCAGTGCGGTCGGCGGAAGCTCTTCCGCACCTAGTTCTAATAGAAGCGTATCAACAGCCATTATGCGTCTCCCTGGTCGGCTAATAGTTCGCGGCGTAGTGATTCCGTGGCCATGGGGAAACCCTCAGCTTTGCGCGAATCAAAGTAAGCAGTGGCGACGTTCCTTGCCATGGTACGAACGCGTAGAATAAAGCGTTGGCGCTCGGTGACCGAAATAGCGTGACGTGCATCTAACAGGTTGAACGTATGTGATGCCTTCAGAACTTGTTCGTAGGCGGGCAGCGGTAATTTGGCTTCTAGTAATTTGCTGCACTCTTTTTCCTGGTGATCAAAGGCACCAAACAGCTGGTCAACATCGGCGTGCTCGAAGTTATAAGCGGACTGCTCACGTTCATTTTGCAGGTAAACGTCGCCGTAGCTCACTTCGCTGCCGTCAGGCGCGATGGCCCAAACAAGGTCATAAACGCTGTCAACGTTTTGCAAGTACATGGCGATACGCTCAAGGCCGTAGGTAAGCTCGCCCGTGACGGGATAACATTCAATGCCTCCAGCCTGCTGAAAGTAGGTAAACTGGGTGACTTCCATACCGTTGAGCCATACTTCCCAGCCAAGCCCCCAGGCCCCAAGCGTGGGAGATTCCCAATTGTCTTCGACAAAACGCACGTCATGGACCAGTAGGTCCAGGCCTAAGCGTTTTAACGAGCCAAGGTAAAGGTCTTGCAGGTTGCTAGGCGATGGCTTCATGACCACCTGGAATTGGTAGTAATGCTGCAGTCGGTTGGGGTTTTCACCGTAACGGCCATCCGTCGGGCGGCGAGAAGGCTGGACATAGGCCGCATTCCAGGTCTCCGGCCCAATAGCGCGTAGGAAGGTGGCGGGGTGAAAAGTGCCTGCGCCGACCTCCATATCGAGCGGCTGGAGGATGACGCAGCCTTGCTCTGCCCAATACTGTTGCAGCGCAAGGATCAAGCCTTGAAAGGTCGACACATCAGGTGTCGATTGGTTTGTCGAGACACTCATCGCGGAAAGCACCGTTGGCCATGAATTCATAAGCCGTCAAGTATACAATCCCAGGCAGATAGGTTATAGGCGCTTAAGCCAACAGAGCCGCTTTTGGCAAGGAGAAAGAAAATGATTGTTGTAACAGGCGGTGCGGGTTTTATTGGAGCCAATATTGTCAAAGCGCTTAACGCGCGTGGCCGTAACGATGTGATGGTTGTCGACGATCTTCGCGACGGTACCAAGTTTGTCAATTTGGCGGACTGTACGTTAGCAGATTACCTGGATAAAGATGATTTTCTTGCGCGCGTGAAGTCAGCGCTTCGCGGTGAGTCGGCTGACTTGTCGGCCATCGATGCCATTTTCCATGAAGGCGCCTGTTCCGATACCACTGAATGGGACGGGCATTACATGATGGAAAATAACTTCGAGTATTCCAAGGTACTGCTCAATTACTGTGAAAAATTGGGTATTCCGTTCCTCTACGCCTCGTCGGCAGCTACCTACGGGGGAAGCGAGATCTTCAAAGAAGTACCCGAATGCGAAAAACCGCTCAACGTTTATGGCTACTCGAAGCTACTGTTTGACCAGCATGTACGTTCTCGGTGGAACGAACTGACCACTCAGGTGGTGGGGTTTCGTTACTTCAATGTGTATGGCCCTCGCGAGCAGCATAAAGGCAAGATGGCCAGCGTGGCGTACCATAACCACCTGCAGATCCGTAATGGCGAATCCCTGAAATTGTTCGGCGCCTATGCGGGTTATGAGGCTGGTATGCAGAGCCGCGACTTTGTTTATGTGGGTGATGTCGTGGATGTGAACCTGTGGTTTTTAGATAATCCCAGCGCCTCGGGTATTTTCAATTTAGGCACCGGCCGAGCCGAGCCGTTTAAAGCGATTGGCGAAGCGGTAATCGACTACTACGCAAAAGGGCAAATCGATTACATTGATTTCCCCGCAGAATTGAAAGGGCGTTACCAGAGCTATACCCGGGCAGATATCAGCAAGCTACGTGCAGCAGGCTGCGACGTTGAGTTCAAAACCGTTGCTCAGGGCGTAAAAGCGTATTTGGAGTGGCTCAATGGCTAATCCCGCAATGCGGCTTTTGGTCATTGGCCCCTCCTGGGTCGGCGATATGGTAATGGCCCAAAGCCTGTTTATGACCCTAAAAGCACGGTTTCCCCAGGCCACCATTGGTGTGGTGGCGCCGGCATGGTCGCAGCCTATTTTAGAGCGCATGCCTGAGGTGGATGAGGTGCTTCCCTTAGCGGTAGGCCACGGAGAATTGGGTCTTGCTAGTCGTCGTGATCTTGCCAGTCGTATAAAAGGGCGCTTTGACCGCGCTATTGTCCTACCCAGGTCCTGGAAAGCAGCCTTGGTCCCCTTTATGGCACGCATTCCCGAGCGGATTGGTTTTCTGGGTGAACATCGCTATGGTCTTTTGAAAGAGCGCCGCAAGCTGGATAAACAAGTATTGGATCAAACTGTAAAGCGGTTCGTTTCGTTAGGTTTGCCGCTTGATGAGGCTATGAAGGGTAACTTCGCCATACCCAAGCCGCGGCTATTCATTGACCGGGACAATTTAGTGAATTTGCGCTTGACCCATGCGCTTTCCTCCCGCCCGGCGATTGGCATGATGCCGGGGGCTGAGTATGGGCCAGCTAAGCAGTGGCCGCTTGCTTACTTTCATCAATTAGCTCAATCGCTGGTTGCCAATGGCTATGAAGTCCGTGTGTTCGGCGGGCCAAAAGATCACGCTGCTGCTGAGACTATTGTGAAGGGCCTCCCTCAAGCCCACAATTTATGTGGTAAAACATCCTTGGCGGATGCCGTCGATTTGCTAGCCGATTGTCGCCAAGTGGTTACTAACGATTCCGGGTTAATGCATGTCGCGGCTGCGGTAGGCGTGCGTATCCATGCGCTCTACGGTTCCTCTTCGCCTGCTTATACGCCACCGCTTACCGATAATGCAGTAATTCATTATCTTGGCCTTTCCTGCTCTCCATGCTTTGAGCGTACTTGCCCATTGGGCCACACTAACTGCTTAAACGAGTTACACGTGGACTCGGTCTATCAAGCAATTTTGGCTAATCGACCGTGTGAAAATGTGATTGTTAACGCATAATATCGACTTCTTCTGTTTGGTCTGCGGGCGTTTCAATCACTTGCTCCTGCGGGGTGGTGTCAGTATCGCGACGCTGGGGGGCAAGACCTTCCCACAGGCGATGCTGCAACGCAGATTCCTCGCGTAAGCGCTCGTTTAACGTCTCGAAACCATGTCGCTCGACCAGGGTTTCTTGATCGCTAAGCAGTGAGGTGCCAAGCCCAGCGCGATGCTCTTCAAGACTAAGGCCGAGTGCTTCAAGAATCGTTGGGAAGCCATCCAACATAGTTGCATCACGTTGAATACGCTGGGGATGCAAGTGATCGCCTATCAGCATAAAGGTGTTTTCGCGGTCCAGCATGGTTAGCTGGTCCCATACTGATACGCGCATGGTGAGGTGGTCACTCATGATTGCTACCACGGTATTGTCCAATAATCCTTCATCTTCCAGGCGATCGATAAGCTTGCGTGCCAGCCAAGCAGAGCACTCGACCGAATAAAGAATGTCTTGCTCATCAAATGGCCCCTGACGATCGAGACAACTCTGTGCAGGAAATCCACTGGGGGCATGGCCTGCAATGCTCAGGTTAACCACGCCCCAAGGCCCGTCATCAGCATCCTCAAGGCGGCGAATTTCATCGACAGTCATGTCGTAAAGGCTGTCGTCGTATATTCCCCAACTGTTTACGTACTCTGAGTCATTTAGCTGGCGCTCCAACTCCTCTTTACCTTTAACTGACTGAAACCCGTGCCCGCGGTAAAATAGCCCCTTACCGGCAAACTCTGTGCTGGCACCGCCTAAATAGCTGAGTCGATATCCCTGGGCGGCTAAGATATCGCCGAGACAGTCAATGCCTGGCACCACGCTCTTTAAAGGCTCGAACTGACTGTCGTGGAGAAGTCCGGCAGGCATTAAAGGTACACCGCATTGGCTTGCGATCATGCCCGCCATGGTCCAGCCGGTATTCTCCATTTGCTGAACGCCTTCAAAGACAATGCCACGCTCACCCAGACGGTTAAGGTCGCTGTAGGCATCACCAAACTGGGGATCGCTATAGGTTCGCTCGATACTCTCTAAGTAAAGTAACAGCAAGTTGGGGGCGTCTTCTTGATCAGACGAAGGTGGGGCTACATAGCGGTGATCAAGCCAATCGGCGTCGTCGGCTACCACGGCCGCACTACGCTGGCCTAGACCGAAAAGCAAAGGATTGCTGGCGAGCAACCCAATCGCCAAGAAGCGCTCCGTCAATCGCCAACGTTGATCATGGCGCGATAACCAGGTGACAGAAGCCAATACAGCAAGCATGCTGAGTGTGTAAACAACGGCGATAATCAACTTTCCTGCACCGCCATGCTCCGCCATTCCCGCCTGGAGATGGAAGAACACAGCTCCTAAATCGACGTTACCGAAACTGTCCGCTAGGTAGACATAGATGCCCCATAAGCTTAACGGCGCGAGTGACCAGGGCCATACTTTGCGATAACGTGCATTGAGTGGACGACCCCAGCGTAATTTAAGGCCGATACCTATCCATACCATCGCAAAGAAGAACAGCGTCCACCAAGGTAAGCGAGTGAGTACGGTGATAGCATAGCCAAGGCAAAGGCCGATGACCGTAATGGGCAACCATGAGGAAATCGGAGGTGCTGAAAAAAAACGCGAGGGCATGGGCCTCCTGAAGAACTGTCGTAGGTTACAATAGGCTATTGCAATTGCGCCAAGCACAACTATTATTGCTGCCACATACTTTTGGGACGACTACCTTGCTAAAATATTCGACGAAGGGCGTGTGTCGCAAAAAAACCTGAGATAGGCGAAAAACCCGACGTAAAAATAGACGCTATCCCTGCAATTTTCCGTTATGCATTCACTAGCTCACCGCAGGGCTATGACCAAGTGCTATCGCTACGTCAGTATAAAGTTTATCATGCAGTTGAAGAAAGGCACGAGGGTGTATGACGCCAAATGATTCCAGCATGCCAGGGTAATAGGCCAGTGATTACAGCCAATATTATTACATTGAACGAAGAGAAAAATATAGCTGAATGTATTGCATCAGTAGCTAAAGTTTGCGATCAGATTATTATTGTAGACTCAGGCAGCAACGATGCCACGGTTAACATCGCTCAGTCCCTCGGGGCAACGGTAGTGCATCAGGCTTATTTAGGTGATGGCTTTCAGAAAAATGTGGCTTTAGATTATGCTTCGAATGACTGGGTTCTTAGCATAGATGCCGATGAAAGACTTTCAGAAGAGATGGTTGAGGAAATAAAAAAAATAGATTTAAACCAATCTCAGTATGACGCCTATGCATTTAGAAGGAAAAATATGATTGGCTCAAGATGGATGAAAGAGTGCGGCTGGTATCCTGATTTTTGTGTCCGACTCTATCATAAGAAAAGAGCAAGATTTGCTGACGTTAAGCAACATGCGAGTATAAAATCTGAAAACATATGTAAAGTTAAAGCTGATATTATTCATTATTCTTTTTCCCATATAGGGCAGCTTTTTTGCAAGCCAGGTCGAGATTTTAGTGGCAGAGCTGCAAAGATAATGTATCTTAAAGAAAAGAAGATTAATTCATATTCCCCTTTTATACATGGGTTGAGCGCTTTCTTGAAAAAATATCTACTCCAAAAAGGGTTTTTAGCAGGTGTGGATGGATTGACAGTTTCTATAAGTGCTGGTTTAAGCGGGTACCTTAAATATGCTCGTCTATTAGAGCTTAAACAAGATGCTTCAGTTTTAAAGAAAGAAAATTTTAATAAAATATGGTGATATAGTTGAAGGTAGTACATGTGAATTTGGCGAAGGGGTTTCGCGGAGGCGAAAAGCAAACCGTCTTATTAATAAAAGAGCTAAGCAAAATCGATGAAGAGCTTCATCAGATTTTGGTCTGCCGCTCAGATTCACCAATGAAAAATGAGCTAAAAAGAACCTCAAGAATAAGTTTTAAAAAAGCAAATAATATTTTAGATGGTCATTTTTCCTCTATGCCCGCGGATGTGTTACACGCACATGATGCCAAGGCGGTTCACTGGTCATATATAAATAAGGTGATGTGTAAGACCCCTTATCTTTTTACCAAAAGAGTTGATTTAAAAATAAAAGAAAAATTTGCTAATAGGCTGTCTTACCTTAGCGCATCTGCGGGTGTTGGTATATCAAGTGTTGTCGTTAAAAAAATAAAAGAGTTTGGCGTTAGTGAGGTGTATAGAATACCGGACGCCGGTTCAGTATCGGTGAATAATGAAAATTTAAAAAATGAAATTAAGCAGCGATTTAAAAATAAATTTATAGTGGGTCATATAGGTGCATTGGTTGATAGAGATAAAGGTCAAAGAGTTATTATTGATGCGGTTAAAAAGATAAATAATCAATATGAAGATTTTGTTTTTGTTTTATTTGGAGAAGGGGAAGACGAGAATATACTTAAAAGAGAAAGTCAAAATCTTGAAAATGTTATTTGGATGGGCTTTGAGAAGAGTGTAGGTAGCTATATACCTGCCTTCGATGCTTTTGTATTTCCTTCCCGAAGTGAGGGTATGGGGTCAATCCTTATTGATGTTATGGCTGCGGGCGTGCCTATAGTAGCGTCTAATGTTGGTGGTATTCCTGATCTGATCAGCGATAAAGAAAATGGTCTTCTGATAGAAAATGGAGACTATAGTGCATTGGCAGAAAAGTTGATTGAGATTAAGAATGACGTTGGATTTAGAGAAGCCTTAGTAAGTAATGCATTGGCTAAAAGCAAGGGCTATACTGCCGCTGCCATGGCGCTTCGTTATCTTGATGTATACAAAAAAGTCTTGAAGAAGTGATTGAGTATGAAAGAAATTATACTGGACATGGAGATGGCAATTGGAAAGGGTAATAAGAGAATTTGTTTTCAGCACCCTGGTAATAAATCATTATGTGTGAAGGTTGCTCATAGGAAAGATGGGTGGAAGGAAAATATCATAGAGTGGCTATATATAAAATCTTTAAATTTAAAGTCAATAGATACTAGCCACCTTGCTATGTGTCATGGTTGGACTTCCACTAATTTCGGCCATGGTTTAGTATTTGATAGAGTTGTTAATTTTGATGGAACAAATGCGCTTACATTAAAAGATTTTTTGAAGAATGATGTGTTGAATGTAGATCAGGAAAAGATTGCTGAGTTAGTAAGTTCGTTGAAGCTTTGGGCTTTAAAAAATGGCGTAGCTGTTATTGAGCCTAATGAAGTTAATATTATGGTGAGAGATACTGGAGGGATATTGGAGCTTGTTTTAGTTGATGGGGTAGGCGGTAGAGAGAGGTTTAGCGTTAAAAATTTAATGTATGTTTTTTCAAAAAAATACTCAAACAGAAAAACAAAAAAGCAATTTTTAGCTTTTGAAAAAAAATTAATTAATTTTAAATAGTTTTTGGGTTTTAGTTAGATAGGCAGCAAAAATTAGGCTCAATAAAAGTCACGGGCAATTAAACCAATAGGTTTATATGTTCTGCAAAGGAGAAAATAGTGCCGCGACAATTCCCGCTTCCGCCTGGGGGAGACCCTGCCTTTTCTCCATTAGCTGACGCTCGAATGTATTGGCCGGTGCAGCGTGCCCGTGTACAGGTGGCGGTGCGTGAGGCCTTTCAGGCTTCGGTGGGTATCCCAATTGAGCGGGGCGTCTTTGGCCTATGGAAGCGAGGCCTACCTGGAAGTTATCGGGTGGAGCAGTGGGGCCTACCGCGCCGAATCGTCGAGCAGGCGCTAGGTGAGGAGTTGATACTTAATATAAATCCACGGGAGTTGATACGCATCCGCGATTGGCAAGAAATGCCAAAGCGCCAGCGGCCTTCATCCTCGGCGTTTATTTGGGACGGTTATTGGGATCTGCGCCGGGGGGATCTGCGCCATGGATCGCGCTATCGCTTTATTCGCGATATCGAAACCCATCGCCATGATTTGGTCAACAGTGAGACGTTTCGCCAATTGAAACAGCGCTTGGATGAAAAGCGCCCTTGGGCTTCCCACCAGCAGGGTTTGTTGCTGGACTCAGAGGCGCGCATTATCGCTTACCTGCGTGTTTATCTGGCGTTTATGGATGATATGGCGGTACACGGCTTCGATGGCTTGCGTGGTAAGGATGAACTCGGAGTAGCCGTAAGTCGTGAGGGGAAGTTGATAAAAATAAACCGTGGCCTACATCGATTAGCGATGGCGCAATATCTAGGCTTGCCTTCAGTACCGGTGAAAGTTAAAGCTGTCCATAGAGCTTGGTGGGAAAAAGTAACCGAGCATACGCATGGCGCTGAAGCGCTTGAACGTGTGGTGGAAGCGCTGCCACATTGTGTGCCCGAGACAGAACCCGGCCCACTAGATCCTCACGAATCACCTAAACACTTTACATGGCCATAAAAGGTCTATAGATCAATTGGTTGAGCTGTATCCTTGTAGAATCGGAGATGCTGACAAGGTCGGCTGAAACTTGTGTATTGACCGTTCCAACCTATCTAAATTCGCTTGCTGCCATTTCCCTCGCGGGCGGATACGGCAGCGATCCAAGTCAATCAGCCATGGCGCGCCGTTGGCATCAATCAGAATATTGCGAGCGTTCAGGTCAACATGATCAAGCCCTATATCGTGAAAGCGTCGAATCATGTCGCCCACCCGCTGCAAGAGTGCTTTGTCAGCTGAATTATTGATGATCAACTCGGCTAACGCTTTTGCACCGACAATGCGCTGAGTGAGCAAAGCGGCTTCGTAAGTGAGTCCATAACGGACTACGCAGGTGGCGATAGGGCGAGGAACAGGCAGTCCTTTTTCGAATAATTGCGCCGTCAGGCGCATTTCGCGAAAGCCGCGGCTGCGTTCAGCCCCTAACCAGAAGTAGCGCTGCTTGCTTAGCTTCGCGGCTAAACCGCCTCGCCGGTAAGGGCGCAAAACCCATTGTTCAGTAGGAGTGGCCTGTAAAAAAAGGCTGCTGCCCCGGCCCGGTGCTTCGCCGACCACTAAGTCGCGCGAGTGCCAGTATTCAGCGCTGAACAAAGCGGGATCGGGTTGGTGTGACACGGCGGCGTCACATAAACTGTCTTCATCATGTAAAATCAGACTATTTCCTTGCCGGAGTGCCGCTAAGCGCATGAAGCCCTCTCTGCCTGCTAAACCTAACCATATTGCCATTCTGCGCCTCTCTGCGTTAGGAGACGTGTGCAACCTTGTGCCCACCGTGCGAGCGTTGCAGCGCCAGTGGCCGCAAGCGCGCATTACCTGGATCATCGGCAAAGGGGAGTACAGTCTACTGGCCGGTCTGTCCGGGGTCGAGTTTGTTGTATACGACAAATCGACGGGGTTTAAGGGGATGCGCGTCCTGTGGCGTGAACTGGCGGACACGCGCTTTGACGTACTGTTGCATATGCAGCAAGCCATTCGTGCCAGTATTTTATCGCTTGGTTTGAAAGCCAAGGTGCGCGTAGGTTACGACAAGGCGCGGGCCAAAGATGCTCAGCACCGCTTTACTCAGCTCCATATAGCGCCCAGAACCAACCCTCATGTGCTGGAATCATTTATGGATTTCGCACGTTTGATGGGTGTCGAAGAAGGGCCACTGGAGTGGGATTTGCCGGTGCCCCTTGCGGCTTATGACGAAGCGCGTTTGATCAGCGGTGGAGCGCCTTATTTAGTAATTAATCCATGCAGCAACGTGCGGCTACGAAATTTTCGTAACTGGTCAGCAGAGGGGTATGCCAGTGTTGTTGAACATGTCTGGGTACAGCATGGTCTGAAAACTGTGTTGACCGGAGGTGGCAGTTCGCTTGAGCGTGAGGTCGGTGAACAACTTGAAGCGCTCTGTCAGCCAGGCAGTGTTATCAATGCCATTGGTCAAACGTCGTTAAAGGGCCTTCTGGCGTTGATTGGTGGCGCGCGGGCGGTGATTGCACCGGATACCGGCCCTGCGCATATGGCTAATGCTCTGGGTACTCCAACACTAGGGCTTTACGCGACGACCAATCCCCAGCGTGCTGCGCCCTATTTGTGGCGTGATTATGCGGTGAACGCCTACCCCGAAGCGGTGAATGCTTTTCTGCACAAGTCGGTGGACGAGGTAAATTGGGGGCAGCGAGTACGCCATGCGGATGCCATGTCGCTCATCAAAGCCGACGACGTGATCGCTAAGCTCGATGCGCTGCTGGCACACACCGCCGCGCAGCCAATAACAGGACTCACGGATGAAAGTTGATTTGACCGCCCTGGAACATGCTCGCGTTCTCGTTGTGGGCGATGTGATGTTAGACCGCTACTGGCACGGTGGCACTTCGCGTATATCGCCAGAAGCGCCCGTGCCGGTGGTACGTGTTGAAGATGCAGACGACCGGCCCGGTGGGGCGGCAAACGTCGCGCTGAATATTGCGGCGTTGGGTGCCCATGTCGCCCTGGCTGGGTTAGTGGGCGCCGATGACAATGCCGACCTGCTTATGGGGCAATTGTCTGCTTCAAATGTAAGTACTTACTTTCAACGAAGTCCTTATATACCAACGATTACTAAGCTTCGTGTGATGAGTCGTAATCAGCAGTTACTGCGCCTGGACTTCGAGCAGCGTCTGGATGGTGTCGATACCAGCAACTTGCTTGCTCAGGTAGAAGAGGCGCTGCCTGATTGCGACGTGATGATTCTCTCCGACTACGGTAAGGGCACGTTGAATCAGGTGGAAAAGCTGATCTCGTTGGCGCGTGCCCAGGGTAAACGGGTGTTGATAGATCCCAAGGGCAGCGATTTCAGCAAGTATCGTGGGGCCAGTTTGATTACGCCGAATTTGACGGAGTTTGAGGCGATAGTGGGCCCGTGTAGCACCGATGCTGAGCTCTCAAAGCGTGGTGAAGCGCTGCGCGTTGAGCTTGAGCTGGAAGCACTGTTGATCACTCGCAGCGAAAAAGGCATGACCCTGATTTGCGAGGGGCATGAGCCGCTGCATTTGCCTACTCGCGCCCAAGAGGTTTTCGACGTGACGGGCGCGGGAGACACTGTGATTGGCTTGATGGGGCTAGCGCTTGCGGCCGGCCACGAGCTACCCGAGGCAATGATGCTGGCCAATTTAGGTGCCGGATTGGTGGTCGCCAAGCCGGGGACCGCCACGCTTTCGATTGCTGAGCTGTATACCGCGCTGCACGGCGATAAACTGGCCGAGTTTGGGGTTATTGAGCAGGCATCGCTGATTGAGGCAGTGCGTGCTGCCCAGCGGCGTGGTGAGCGAGTGGTAATGACCAACGGCTGTTTTGATATTTTGCATGCGGGGCACGTGGCGTATCTCGAACAGGCAAAGCGCCTGGGAAATCGCTTAATTGTGGCCGTCAACGACGATGCCTCCATCGGTCGCTTGAAAGGCCCAACGCGGCCGATCAATCCGCTCAACCGTCGCATGCAGGTGCTGGCGGGGTTGGGCGCAGTGGACTGGGTCGTCCCCTTTTCTGACGACACACCACAAGCACTTATCGAGGTGGTGCTGCCAGATATCTTAGTGAAAGGCGGTGACTACCGGCCGCAAGATATTGCCGGCGGCAAAGCCGTGATCGCCAATGGGGGGGAGGTCAAGGTACTGGGCTTTGAAGATGGTGTCTCAACCACGGCGTTGATCAGCTCAATTCTGGATCGTGAGCGCTAATGGCGGTATCCGCTTGGCCACGGCTTGCCTACTCAATCGCGTTGTATGCACTCTCACCGCTGATTACATGGCGGATTTGGCGAGAGCAAGTACCCACTTACTCTCGCTTGCAACGTTTAGGTCTGCGCCTGGACCCGCTTCCCTCTGAGCCACGGCTTTGGCTGCACTGCGCCTCGGTAGGCGAAGTGCGTGCCGCGCGTCCGCTGATCGAAGGCTTACTTGCACGCTATCCCCAGCACAGTCTACTGTTGACCACCATGACCGCCACCGGTGCTCAGCAGGCTCAAGCGCTTATTTATGAACAGTCTGAAAGTGACCAGAGGCGGCTTGCCCATCGGCTTTTGCCGCTCGACTACCCAGGCGCGGCCAAGCGGTTTATCGCTCGGCTAAAGCCAGCCATGGCGCTGATGTTTGAAACCGAACTATGGCCCAATCTGCTACACGCCTGTCATCGCCAGAGAGTTCCTGTGGCCGTAGTCAACGGCCGTTTATCGCCTCGTGCTTACCAACGTTATCGACGGTGGCGACCTTTGATGGTCAATGCCCTGGCGAACGTTAGCTGGCTGGCAGCCAAGTCATTGGCTGACGCCAAGCGCTTTAACGCACTAGGCTGCAGCGTTGACGTGACCAGCGTAGTGGGCTCGCTGAAGTTTGAAATGCCTAGTAATAGCAAGGCTTTTGAAGAGGGTGAGTACTTACATCGGCAGTGGAACGGGCGGCCTGTATGGGTGGCGGGTTCCACCCGTGACGGCGAAGAAGCGTTATTGCTTGAGGCGCACCGCCAGCTTGGCAAACGCTACCCTGGCGCGCTTCTGGTCTTGGTGCCGCGCCATCCAAAGCGGTTTGATGAGGTGGCCCGCCTGTGTCTCGATGACAGCTGGTCGTTAAGCCGTCGTAGTCAACAGCAGCCCGTAACGGCAAGAACTGATGTCTACTTGGCTGATACGCTGGGGGAGTTGGCAGTGCTCTATGCGGCAGGCAGTGTGGCCTATGTGGGTGGCAGTTTGGTGCCGCTGGGCGGCCACAACGTGCTGGAACCCGCCGCCATGGGGAGACCTGTGCTAAGCGGGCCTTCGATCGAGAACTTTGCTGATGTGGCCGAGCCGCTGTTAGCCGCTGGCGCCCTAACCCTGGTGGACAGTCCCGGCACCCTGGCTGAAGCGTTGATCCGTTATTTTGACGACCCTAGCAGTGCCCAGCAAAAAGGTCAGGCCGGCTTGGCGGTGATTAACGCCCAACAGGGAGCCCTCAAGCGCACGCTGGACGGGTTAGGCAAGCTGGTCCCCCAATCGCCACGACGCCTTCATTAGGCTTTGTTCGGTTGCAGCATGAAGGTTTGATAGGTCAACTGTTCGAACTCGTGGTCGAGCACGGCTAAGCCCACTAATGTGGTGAACAATAGCGATAGCGCGTACCCATAACCATAGAACACTGGGCCTAACAGCTGGCTCAGCAGCGTAAGGACCACGTTACTTAATAAGAACAGCAGGCAAAGCCATAGCGCTGGTTTGAGTCGGTCGAGATAGAACAGTACGTTCAGGATGGCCATCAGCAGTACTTGTATTCCCACCGCCACAATATCGATATTAAATAGCGGTAAATACCAGTGGGAAAAGCCCAACCAAGTGAATAGTAGCGGGCCACTTAATAGCAGCCCGGCAACGGTGATGCCCTGTACTTTAAAAATATCGTAGATACCGTGACGAACGCTGGCGACCATTTCGCCGCGCAGTGCCTCAATGTGCCCCAGCGTATCTCCACCCCGTATAGCGTCGTAATACGCATGGCAGCGTTCTGCAAAGTCGGTCTCCATGCGCATGATGAACACCGCCATTCCCGGCACAATGGAGAGATAAGCTAAAAAGATGGGTAAGTCGTAAATCGGTGAGGCACGCAGCGGGCCAATAATCGGCTCGGATGTGGCGGGGTTAAACCAGAACACCAGTTTATCAGCCCAAATGCCGGCCTGATAGAATAGTCCGATGGCGATCAACGAACGCTGACACTGTCCTGCTCGGTGTAAGTCAAAACCCCACAGCCGATTACTGGGGTAATGCCGGATGACCATCGCCAGGAGCATGAAAAGCAGTAGGCTTTGGCCGAGCACAAAGCCACCCAGCAGGCCCTCCAGCCCATGTTCGTTGAGCAACACGCCGCCAATAAAGGTGGCCCCATAACCGCAGGTAAACGCCAGTAACACTTGGCGGTAGGCTTTTACCCCCGCAACAAATACCGTGACGCACCAAATCATGCTGAGCACCACGAAACTGATCAGCATTTCCAACTGATAGAGCCAAGGCGTTTGTGCAAAGGCCCACCACAGCACGGCGCCGCCAACGAGGGTAGCTACTAACATGACCAGCGTTAGCAGGCCCATCACGTTGGGCAAAATCGCGGCATCGCGTTTTTCAAACAGCCTGTCGGCCACAAAGCGGGTAAACAGCAGTTGCACCAGTGATGTCAGTAGCAGCGACCCGGCGACTAGCCATGTGACGGAGACCAAGAACGCCGTTACATGGGCGGTGCTAGAGGGGCTTGCCGCCGCAGACAGCACGCCCAATGCCATTACCGCCAGAATAGACAAGACCCAAGGGCCTGAGCTGATCAAACCCGCGTAGCCATAGGCACGCAACAGGCTGAAATAACTGTCCTGACGGAGTAACCGCCGCAGTTCAAAGCCAATGCCGGCCATAAATATCGTCTCCTGACGCCAACGGTTAACGGGTACTCATTGTCGACAGCAGGCTATCTCCCGTTGGGGAGGCCTCACTGACGGCTAAGGAGGGATGAATGACGTCTTCATACAACTGTTGATAGCGTTCCATCATTAAAGCGTCGGTGTACTCGGCCTCAACGCGGGCAATGCCTGCCGCGCGTGCGCTATGCCATGCAGACGGATTAGCCAGTAAATGATGCATAGCATTAGCCGTCGCCATGGGGTTGGCAATCGGTACAATTTGTCCCGCGGCTTGATGTGTGGCCGGGTTGCCAATGACCAGTTCGCGGCAGGCGCCGACATCGCTGCACACTACCGGCACGCCTGCCGCCATGGCTTCGAGTACCACTAATGGCTGTGCTTCGCTAATTGAGGTCAACACCACCAAGCGCACCTGGGCGAGGATGTCTTCGGTGCGCTGGAAGCCTAGAAAGCGAACGCTGCTTTCCACACCAAGTTGCGCCACTAAGTCGCGGCATTCCTGAGCATAGGTCGGATCCTCGCTGTCGGGACCGACAATCCAGCCCTCGGCGTCGGGCGTTAGACTGATGAGTTGGCACATGGCACGAATAAACGTCTTGATATCCTTAATCGGTGTGACGCGACCCAGTAATGCCACAATAGGGGCCTGATTGTGGGCGGTGGCGTCACGCAGCGGCGCAAAGCGCTCAATGTGAATGCCGTTAGGGATCAGTCGCGTACGCGCTTCGGGGGCACCATCCAGCAACTGACGTGCGCGGTTGCCTTCATGGAGCGTGGTGATTTGCGCAGCGCTGGCGTAGGTCATCCGCCCAAGGCCCTGGAAAAAACGGATCCACATCTGTCGGATATAGCCGGTATCAATTTGAAACCCGTGAGAGAGCGCATCGCGGGACGTTTTAATCCACTTGGCTTCGAGCAGGTCGATTTGACGCTCTTTGGTATAGATGCCGTGCTCGGTGATAACCAATGGCCGCTGGTGAATATGGTGCGCCATAGCACCTAAAAAGCCAGCATAGCCGGTAGAAATGGTGTGAAGGCAGCGGCTTTTAGGCAACGCGTTGGCAATTCGAGCCAGCATGAAGAGCGGCGTGTGAATATTGCGCACTGACCAAAAATAATCGATGAAAGAAGGCTCCGTTGCATGCTCAAGGTAGTGGTCGACAATGTATTGCCATGCTTCTTGGCTGTGGAGAAAATCCTCCTGACTTAACCCCCCGTGCTGGCCGATCATCCGTGCGACGTCACACAGTGCTCGTTGCTGGTCGATAGTCGCCGGTTTGCGCAACGTTTCGTGAAGTTCGCGGACTTTAGCAAACGTACTGGGCCGCCCTCGGCGCGCTTTTATGGCGCGATGCGCGGGTAAGTCCTCCATCAAATAATGGCATTCCAAATGCACCACGTTAGCGGGTCGTTCAAATAAGATGCCAGCATAATGATCGCTGCGGCCACCCAGGAAAACCAGCGCGAAACGAAGCTGGGGAAGACCTCGAATCAGTTGATCCACCCAGGCGCTCACGCCCCCTCGCACCATGGGATAGGTTCCTTCCAGCAACAAGGTGACATCCGCCGGAGCGTCACGTTGGTTCAGTGTTGGCCAGCTCATTGCCAATACTCCATTAAGGGGTGCAGCACAGGGTGCCGCTGGGTCGCAGGGCTAAGACGTGACAGATGGCCACGAAGCGTAGGGTAGTGACGGGTTAGAAAGGCTTGTTCGGCGCGATATGGCGCGAGGTCGTCGTCGTTCATGCCCAGTCTTTCGCATTGGCAAAAGGCGGCTTCGGCACTTTTATAATCCTTCAAGGCGAGGCATATGCGGCCACGTAATAGCTGCCGATGAGCGCGGTTAGCTTGGACAATGGCCTGGTCGATGTAGGCTAAGGCACGGGTTAAATAAAACTCGACGGTATTGCCCTGGGCAAGAGTGAGATAATCATATTCCCAATACAGCACGGCCAGCGCTTCGGCGTAATGGCCAAAGGGGTCCCCATCGCGCCCGTATTGCTGCGCAAGCAGTTGAATGCGCTCGTCTACCTCACGTTCAATGCCACTGAGCATGGAATAGGCCAGCAAGCGTACGTCATCGGTTGGGTCGGCCAGGCCAATGCGAAGCAGGCCTACTGCTTGGCGGCGTGGTAAATGGCGGCAGGCCAAAATGGCTTCCTGGCGTAGCACGGGGCTCTCGGAATAACTGAGTACGCTGGTTAACCCTTCTCGCATGGCGGTTGTATCAGGGCTAGGTGGGGAAAGCGGCTGGTAGGGCAGCGGTGGTAAATCCAACGCCTGCCAATACGCGTCATGCTTTGGTACGGCGCGGTAAAGCGCTGGGATTACTCCCATGGCTAAGCCCAATATGCCTATGCCGGGCAGTAAAAAAACCAGCAACAACAGCACTAACAGACTACCCATGACGGGCCGTTGATAGGCAACGGGTAGGGTTTGGCGGCTACCTTCCGCGAGTAGCAGCGCCCCTATCCCATGCAACGCGATGACATGTAGTGAAGGCACAGCTGTCGTGGCTAGCCAAAGGTAAGCCGCCCCCGCTTCCGCAGAGAAACCGACGGTCAGCCATGGCAGACTGCGCAGCAACACGGCTGTAAAACGTCTTGGGGGGCTAGGCGTGGGCATGATGGACCTCGGGAAGGATCTTGGTCGACAGCAATTTCTTAGCCGATACGCGGCCATCCAGCACCTTGTAGCTAATGGTTATGTGCTGGCAGTCTTCGCCGAGCCCCGGCTGAGCGGCAAGTGTTTCCTGCAAACGCTCGGCATAAATCGCAAAGGCACCCTGCTGGGTGAGTGGCAGCAGTACATAGAGTCGCTGTGACCGGTCATCTTGTGGGGAGACCCAACTCCGGTCGAGGCCGCGTTGCTGGCTGACAATGCTATCGATAGCGTTGGCGACTTGGTCATCGCTTAACTTCGCTGAGAAATCAATGGTGATCAGCAGAGAGGTAAGTTGATGATCGCGGGCGTGGCGTACCCATTGGGCGACGACGGCGCGAGGATCGGTGTCTTCCCCTTGCCGAGTGTGTTGGGTCTGCTGCAACATATCACCCAACTGTGCCCCCAACACTGCCAGTAAATGTAAGTGGCCACGATGAAAGTCGATAAAGGGCATGGCAGTGATGGCCACCACAGCGTAGATGTGTTGTTCAACATCAATGAGAGGTACGACGGCTAGCAACGGCGCGTTATCAATATTAATACCTTGATCCATCGCGCTTTTGAGACAAATCATACGGCGCTGTTCAAGGCAGGCAGCCAGCATCGGGTCGTGCCACGGGAATGTGACCTCACCACCAAACCAGGACGCAGACGAGGGTTGCAATTGCCCACGATGATCCACGGGTATCAACACCGCTTGCTGAACCCGAGCGTGCAGCGCCAGGAAGTTCAGCAGTTCGCCACCGTGCTGTTTGAGCAGATTGCCGCCAGGTGCGAGCGATTGATATTTTTCCTCAAGGGCTTTCAGGGCATCGCGCAGGGTGAACGGATTGGCCGCTAAGCGCTCGGCCAATTGGTCGTGGGAAACGCGCAATAACTGATAGTGGCGGACGAACTCTTCTAGTCGTGTCGACTGAGCATGGTGGATAACGGCCATTTGCTGTAAACGCCGACGCCAAGTGTCGGCCATTTCGCCCGCTATCATACCGACCAATATCAGCGCGATGGCAACTGGCAAGCGCTGGGATGGCTCGTTGAGCAGGTCACCGTGGTACCACCACCCCTCAAGCCCCATCAACATAACGCTGACCAAGGCACTACTAAAGCCCAGTGCGAAGCCATAGCGCATCCCCACCAGCAAAGGGGCGATGGCCAATAACCAGGTCAAGCCACTGCCAAGTAGCAGCGGGTCGTCTGGATTGATCGCCCAGCCGATAACCGGAAACGCGAGGGTGATCACAACGCTTTCTAGCAGGCGTAACCCTCGGGGCGGCAGTGCAGGCTGAAGTTCATCGATAGATGGGGACATGGTGGCCTCACTGCTGCACGGGCAGGGTGTCGACTAACTCCGCCATCAGTTTCTGCGCCACGCCGCTGGTGGTACTAAATCCCCAGCCAGTGCGTGCGCCGCTGGCGCTCCATAAAATCTCTCCCGTATTAACATCCACCACGCGCAAACTGATGCCAATGGCGGGTTCGCCATCCAAGCCGGCTTTGTATTGCCACTCATCCACGGAGCCCGTTAACGCGTAACGAACCCCTTGCTGCTGAGCCCAGTCAAGCGCCGCTTGATAGTCCTGCTCACTGGGCAGCGCTAATAAGTTTTGCTGAGTCGGGCGTGGTGCTTGGCTTAGCGAGCTTATCCCTTGCTGATGCAAAAGCGTCAGCAGGCTGGCTTCCGCCTTCTGTCCTGCCAGCGGCGTTTCGGAATGATTGGCGATAGGCAGTAAAGCCCATTGCGCTTGGCGGCTTAGCGGTTCTGTGCGGTGAACATCCGTGACCGCGCAGCCAGTTAGCATGAGCACGCCGAGCAGCACCAGCTGTACCAACGGCCTTAATCGAATAATACGCATCGCGGTATCTCCAGGGCGCTAGGTCGGCGCCTCAAGCAGTGGTAGGGGTAACGGCGTGGCCGTTGGGTCGCCTGTGACATCGTCAGTGCCCCAGGAAGTATTGATACGTCAGTGAAACGCCGAGGTTGGTGTCGCCATCATTCCCCGACCCTTGGTCAGCTTCTACGCTCAGACTGAGTGAATCGTTGCCGAAAAGCCGGCTACCCAGGGCAAAGCGTGCGTTGAGGCCGATATCGTTTTCGGGTAGCTGATAACCCGCTTCCAACGCCAGCTCGAAACTCGGCGAGGCCAATAAAGGCGCGGTGCTGGCAGGATCGCCGCGGCGCAGAGCAACGCCGACGCCAACAAAGCTCGATTGATCGGTGAGTAGGTCGTCGGTTTGAAAATTGGTTGGCAGCCGCTGGCGGATATCATCAGGCAGTTGGTCAATGGAATAGTCAGCATGATTTGCTAACACGCTTAGATCCAACTGGCGGGTGGCTCCTTTCAGCAATGCATGACGCAACTCGGCGTCCACCCGATAGCCATCGCCGAGGGAATCGCGCGTTTCGCGACTGCGTAGACTCACGTGGCTAGCCTCTAGAGTGAGGGTGTCTCGGGCGGTGGGGGTCCATTCCAACTGAGCGCCGACTCGGTCTTCGACGGCGAGCAGCCGCAGGGTGTCGTTAATGTCGGATACATGACTAACTTCACCGTACAGCGTGCCCGCCAAACGTGAGGTTGCCTGCCAGCGTTGCGACGCACCACCGTAAAGCCGGTTGTTGCGCTCTGTGTGTAATTGGCCCAGCGTAAGAGTGGTATCAAGTCGTGTGCCGTTAAAGCCTAGTGTCAATTCGGTGTCTTGTTCATCGGTGACGCCTTGGCTATCGGCAATCTCGTCCTGGGCGTCAAGCTGACGTTGCACCAGCGTAAGCTGGCCCAAAAAACGCTCTCCGCTCACCTGGTATAGCGCTTCTTGTGAGGTGATATCCAGCTCGCCCAGGCGCTGATATTCAGCGGAAGTGGCCAGCCGGTGGGGCATATCGGCCGCCAGTTCAACGATATCATGCCGTCGGTCCATGCCCTCGGCGGTGAGCCGTTTGGCGAGTGTGCGGGCGGTTTGACGGCGGTCGAGCTGGCGCATAATCGCCAAGCGATCGGTGGCCGAAAGTTCGCGCCCGGCATCGCCATCCAACAGTTGTGCCAGAGTGTCGCGGTCATTCTTTGCTAAAGCCACAGCCAGCGTTTGCCAGGCGGGGCTGACATGCCCCTGTGACTCGGCGCGAAGTAGCAAATAACGGGCGTGAATGGGCTGTTGCATGGCCATGTGCGCATCGAACAGCCATTCGCTGTCGCTGGCCTGAATGGGCTTTTCAGCCAAGGTATTGGTCACGAGTTGGCCATACCAGCTGTGCACGCTATCGGGGCCATGCCGTTTGGCCACTAGTGCCATCGCCTGGGTATGGTCGCGGCGTTGCGCCTCGCTTAGGGGAGCCTCTAGCGCTGAGGTCAACGATGGCGAAAGCTCGGCGAAGGCGGCCAAGCGCATGTTAAACGCCAGTGCTTCTTCACCGCTCTGACTCAGGGCATCGGCATGGTAAAGCTGCTGCCATGCATCCAGCACGCCTGCGTCGCCCGCTAAGGCATACCACACAAGTGCTTGGTCAAGATTGCCTAAAAATCGCTGTGCATCGGCTATGGCGCTCATCATGGCGGGGGTTTGAGCGGCTTGATCCTGCCACTCTGTCATGCGTCCACGCAGTTCTTCTTCATCACCTAAGGCGATTAACGCATACAGCATGCCGGCGCGCAGGCCAGGGTCCTGGGGTGAGCGCGCAAGGGCTTTTTGGTAAGCCTCGACGGCCTCATCGGGTGCTCGTTGAAGCAGTGCTTGCTGCGCTAGCGCAGCCCAATAATCGGCGGATGGCTCAAATGTTTCAGGCGCTTGCTCTGCCATTGCTAATAGCGATTGAGTCAAGGCTGGCTGACGGTCGCGCTGAGCTAAATAGAGCATTTGAATTAGCGCGTCGCCGTCACGCGCCTGGGACCAGCGATGCTCGGTCACCCGCATGGCGAGGTTGAGGTTATCGTTATCGGCGGCGGCCTGGATGAGTCGCGAGGCGCCTTCGGCGTCCAGGGCATCCTGCTCAAACAGCGCACTATAGGCGACCATGCTGGCCTGGCTGTCACCCAGCTGCCAAGCCAGCTCAGCACGGTGTTGGTCAGAGTCGGTGCTGGCGCTGTCCGTGGGCTGGCCGAGTAGTTGCAAGGCGCTATCCAACTGCCAGTTTTGGCTCATTAGCTGTTGTTGTGCCTGAATAAATTCAGGCCGTGCCCCATAGCGGGCATTGAGTGCCGCCCAGCTTTCAGTGGCTTCATCCAGACGTCCGGTTTGTTCAAGCCAGGTGGCTAGGCGAATGCCTAACGCTTCATCACGAATGCCGGCCGCCTGCCAGGCTTGTATATGCTCGATGGCGGCATCGGGGTCGCCCAATTGTTCAAGCAAATCAGCCCATAAGCGGCGATCTTCCAACGTCAGCTGACGCTTTCGTTCCAACCGGCTCAGGGCACGAATGGCGGCAGGACGCTCACGGACACTGAGAGCCAGCGCGATAACCCACCGATTATGGCTTTCCTTGTCTGTTTGGCGCGCGAGTTGCTCAGCATTCTGCAAGGCCCCTGGGGCATCGCCGGACCACTGTAGCGTTTGGGTTAGCTGTTCAAGGTAATCGAGATTGTCTGGATGCTGGCGGCGCAGCTGCTCAAGCGACGTCATGGCGCTGGCTTGATCGTTGAGGCCCAGCGCAATGCTCAAGTGACGCTCTAAGTTAGCTGTATCAGGTTGTTGGTCGATCAGTCGCTGTGACCAGTCAAGCGCTTGCTGCGGCTGATCATGGGCAAGCGCTAAGCGGACACCTAAGTCGAGCAGTTCGCGGTCGTTGGGGAATGCCGCCAAATACTCGCGGGCATACTCGACCCCCTCGTCCTGCTGACTCTGTTGGGCGGAGCGCAGGGCCTCAAGCGCAGCCGTGCGACGCGGTGATTCAGCGCTATCGTCATTTTGTTGGGCATGCGCTGGGGCAATCAGCCAGGAAAGCCAGCCCAGCGTTAAGCGGGGCGTTTCAGCGACCCGATACGCACGGTGCCAGGCGGCGGCCGAGCGCTCTGGATGGCCAGCACGCAGCCACCAGTAACCGGCCAGTGATAACCAATGATATTGTCGATCGACCTGCTGGTCAGCAAGGCGCTCGTAAAGCATGGCCGCCTGCGAAGGATGCTCAATAGCCAGCCAATAATCAGCCATACGTTCCAGGTATTCAGCAGGAAGACGGATGTTGGCCTGAAAAGCCTCTAGGATTGCCTGAAAGTCTTGAGCGGCTTGTTGCCGGTCTGGCTGTTCTGCCGCGACCGCCGCCAGCAACTGCCACTCAATGGAGAGACGCAACCACTGAATTGCTACATCGTCGGTGTCTTGTAACGGCAACAGGATAGTACGGGCAAGCGGGGCATCGCCCACGTTAAGCAGCTTGCTTGCCAGGTTGACGCGCAGCTCCACGTTATCAGGGTTGGTATTTAGCAGCGCCTGGGAGTAGAGCAGTGAAATTCGACTCGGCATGCTGTCACTGTTCTCAAGCGTCAGCAGATGGTGGGCGGGAAACAGCAAGACCAGCATCAGGGCAATGGCCAAGGCCACCAAGCGCAGGGTTAACGGGCGGATTAAGCGCCGTTGGCGCAGCATGTCGGTATTTACTTTAGGCTTAGCGTGTTGCACAGCGCACCTCGATCCGCTCAGCGCGAGCGTGGTCAAAGGCGAGCAGGGTAGCGTTGCCACGCTGATCAATGCGTGCCCCAGGGGCCGAAACCTGGCAGTTTTGAGTGGCGCCAAGCTCGACCTTTAACGGAACCTGTTCGGCGGCAATACCAAAGCGGAGCTGCCCAGTTGGGCTTGCCTGCCATTCGGTGATACGTCCATTGGCATAGCGCAAGTGAGGCGTTCTCGGTTGGCTGGAAGTTACGTAAAGCGTGGCATTCCCTTCGCCTGAGAGCGCGATATAGCGACCCACAGGGACGTCACGAACGCCCGCAACCCCGTCAGAGCGTTCAAGATCAGGCCAGCCCATGTCGGTGGGGAGTCGTAGGGTGCGCATGTGGTCAGCCCCTTTGATCTGCCAACCGCCGTCTAACCGTTTAGCGATACCGGCGTGGTACCACTGGGTGGCTACATCGCTCCAGGCACTGGCATACAGCGGCAATGTCTCCTGGGTGAGTACAAACTCATACACCTGATGGAGCGCACGTAGCGCGCCGGGGCTCGCAGCGGAGTAGAAGTGGTAGTAAATATCGATGGGCTTTAAGCGACGCGGTTGGTCGGTGAGCTGATAGGTCTCGATTGCCCGCCGGTAGCCCCACAGAGGACCTAACATGTTGTTGGTATAAACATTTTCATTAATCTGTGGGGCGTAAACCTGAAGGTAATGGCCTTGCGGGCGCAGCATGGGCGATACGTTGGTCATGGTCGGGTTGCTATGGGTAACGCTTGTGTTACCGCCGTTTAGATTGCGTAGCCCCAGTTCGTCGGCAATTGCCAAAGCTTTTTCAGGCGGCAGTGCATTACCTGTCCACAGAACTACGTTGACCGGCTTATCGGCGGGTGCCAGTTCGCGGTTGATATAGTCACTAGAACCTTCGATTTCACGCCGCAATGAGAAGCGATAATTGGGAATCGGCAGGTTGTAATTGAACTTGGCAAGGGTTTGGCCCTGGCCTGCCATATCATTTTCCTGAAGGCTTTCCCACTCGAAAGGATGGCTAAAGGTATGCGTTGCCACCTCGACCCAGGGGAGGCTGAAAATACGCCGTGCCAAAGGCTCCAGCGTTGCGCGATGCTGGGGATAGAGGCCTTCGGGGCCTATCTCGCCTTCAATAATCGATACCGTAGTGGGCACTTGGTAGCGTCTTAAAATATCCGACAGCATCAGTTCGCCGGTGAAGGGTGTGCCGGGCAGGTCAGCGCGGCTGACAAAGGCATCGCCGTCGATTTGGGTCATCCAATAGCGGGCACCATTTTCGGTGGTGGCGTCGGGAATCGGCATGTCAGGTAGTGCTAAGGCGCGCTGTAAAAACGCAAAGGGGTCAAGATTCCAGCGCATTTGCGTTTCACTTGCCTGCTCGAAAATCCACGGGTAGCTCGCAAGTCCCCCCCAATGGCCGGTGAAGATCGGTGAAAAGCGTCGATCACGATCATCGCTTAATGTAAGGTGCGACGTAATGGTGCTGTCGAGTATTTGATAGCTGGTTTGAGGGACGGGGGACGGGTGAGAAAAACCCTCAAAATCAACTAGTTCGTCATGGCTAAGTGGTGTTAATGAGGCGGCCGTCAGACCGCTGACTTCGCGCACGCCCATTAAGCTGCCTAGCGCGCCTGATAGTGGCACCCCAGGGTCACCCACGATCGCTGCGCGCAGGCCGTTTTCCAACTGGTGTTGCAACCAAGGCGCATAATGCGATGCACCGGTCAGCGACTCATCAAACCAGGTCACCACCCCAGCGTAGCGGCCATGCAGGATATCGTTGGGTAGCGGGTCGTTAACGTCGCGATACTCAGCCCCATAGCCCAGGTACTCCAGGGGCATCGCCAGATAGCGGTGGGCGTTGGTGTAGGCTAGCTCGCCAGCTTCCGTTTTAGCTTTATCAAACAGGATCAACACCCGTCGCGGCATGGCTTCGACCAGCCCGACGCCCATTTGATTGAGATGCGGCACGCTCACCCAGGGAATAAACCCTTCGGCGTGAATGCGCTGGGCGGTTTCCCGCGCTAACGAGCGGTTATTGGCGGGGACATAGTCAATGGCAATCGCAGGCAGTCGATAGTCATCCCTGACCCGGGCAAGCTGTTTGTAAAGCCAAGTCTGATCTTCGTCAGGCACCGCCCCAAAGACTTCAGTGGTAGGATTCCAGCCGCGATAGAGTGACTCAGCCGCCACCCCAACCACATCGCCGTGAACGCGGTCTAGGACTTCAAACCCACGGTTAAGTATCAACTGCATATCGGGAAATTGGCGTTTGATCTGGGCAATGATCTCCACCAGGGCATCCTGCTGGCGCCCAGCGGCGTCTCCGTCAGGCGCAAATAGGCGATAGCTATCCAGGGTATCGAGAAACAGGCCTCGATAGCCGGCGACCCAAAGCGGGCGAACGTGCTCCTCAATCAACCACTGCTGCCACTCAGGGGCGGTTAGGTCGGCCACCTGGCTATTCCAGGCATCGTTACGGGTGACCAGTGCCTCTTCGGCAATGGGGGTATTGGTTTCCCGCCATGCATCGAGTTCACCAATACTTACATAGGCGAAAAGCTGCCCGCCGTGCTGTCCCAGTTGACGATAATGGTCGCTATCAATATTGGCTGCCTCGACCACGATCCAGTCGAATTGCGAGAGCAGCTCGGTGGGAGCGTCATTGCCGTAGTAGAACGCAACGCTGGGTTGGTCAGGCGTTGTGGCCGCATGCACCAGGCCACTGTTTAGCATGGTTAGTGCCAACAGCAGTCCGCGGAAGAGATAAGTAGCCACAGCATCACCTTTATCGGTAAGTTCGCATGAACCCGGTGCGTTTATCAGGCGTTCATTATGAGCGGGGGGGCCGTGTGACGGACCATGGTTTGATGGTAGTCATGAATTAGTTCACTCAGGCCTTCGCGCAGCGTCCATTGCGGGGTGAGTGATAACCAATCGGCTAAGCGCTGCGGGTCCCCATAAGAATGGTGGATGTCTTCCGCCTTGGCGGGCAGGTGCTTAGCGGGTAAGAGGCAGCCGGTTAATTGGGTTAACAGGTCGATTAGCTCAAGCAGATCAATCCGCTGGCCTGTCGCGACGTTGCAAATACCGCATTGCGCGCTGAACAGCGCAGTAAGGTTGGCGCGGGCCACATCGCCGACGTAAATAAAATCGCGCGATTGGCTACCATCGCCAAAAACGACGGGGGCTTGATCAGTGAGCATTCTATCGATAAAGCGTGCCACGACACCGGCGTAAGGTGAGTGGGGATCTTGGCGCGGGCCATAAACGTTAAAGTAGCGCAGCCCCAAGCTGGGTAAATGATGCAGACTTGCTAACAGGTCTGCGTAGCGTTCATCCACCCATTTTTCCAGCCCGTAAGGTGACAGGGGCTGTAGAGGGGTTTCTTCGCCAAGCGGCAGTTGCGTAGGCGTGCCGTACACCGCAGCAGAAGAGGCATAAACGAGCTTCGTGACCTTTGCCTGGGCCGCCGCTTGCATTACGTTAAGCGCCCCTAGGATGTTATGTGTGGCAGAGTCGTAAGGGTCTTCAACCGAGCGGGAAACAGATACCTGAGCGGCAAGATGCAGGCAGTGAGTGATGCCTAGCATTGCAGTGCTGACATCGTCGCGAGAACGAATATCGCCTTGAACAATTTCCAGGTGTTCATGTTGAGGAAGGTTGGCAACGCAGCCGCTTGAGAAATTATCCAGTACGCGTACCGAGTACCCGCTGGCTAACAGCAGGTCGACTGTATGAGAGCCAATAAAACCCGCTCCCCCTGTTACCAGAACATGTTTGTCGTCGTTGTCCATGATCATGCTCCCTATCCCTTATTGGCTGATGACGCCTGCGGCATATGGGCTTATTCAGCGCTTTAGGTTTTGAAACAATTTGTATCTTAATGTTTAATTATAATTACAATTCGCGCAATAGGCGGGGTAATGGAATTGCTAACTAGCAAAGCATGCTTTTACTCATACTTGAGTGATGAGCGGGGAAAGAGGGGAGGGAGTGTCGCGGTTTTTTATCCGCGTTGCCCTATAAAATAAAGGCCAGCGTAAAAGCTGGCCTAGAAAAGTTAAAAGCTGGCGGTGTCAGTCAGCGTAGTGTGATCCGTTCAACGCCTTCTGGATTGCCTAATAACAGTATGTCGGCCCCTCGGGCAGCAAATAAGCCATTAGTGACGACACCGACGATGGCGTTAATTTTAGCTTCCATGGCGACGGGGTCGTCGATCATAAATTCATAGCAGTCGATAATCTGGTTGCCGTTATCGGTGACCACGCCTTGTCGATACACTGGCTCGGCACCCAGGGTGACAAGCTGGCGGGCAACATAGGAGCGGGCCATGGGAATGACTTCCACCGGCAACGGAAAATGGCCAAGCTGGTCGACATACTTAGAGTGGTCGGCAATGCAAATGAAACGCTCTGCGCAGGCCGCCACGATTTTTTCGCGAGTGAGCGCAGCCCCACCGCCTTTGATCATCTGTAAGTGAGCGGTCACTTCGTCAGCACCGTCGATATAAAAGGGCATCGTGCCCACACTATTAAGCTCGAATACCTCGATGCCCAGCGCCGACAAGCGTTGGGCACTGGCCTCTGAGCTCGCCACCGCGCCCTTGAATTGATCCCGGAGCGGCTTGAGTCGATCGATAAACAGATTGGCTGTCGAGCCGGTGCCGATGCCCAGCACGGTATCTTTCTCTAGCCAGGGTTCAATTTCACTGATCGCTTTATCCGCGACGGCGGCCTTGAGTTCGTCTTGGGTCATGGTATGCCTTTTCGCTGGGAACATTGGACTCACTGCTCATTATAACGACGCGAACGCGGCCTGCCGATCAAAACGCCGCTGGACGACGTAAGGCGTAATCTGCTACCAATAGGGGTTTTCCCCACGCCCGTCAGGGTTATGCTCTTCATTGGAATTCTCCGCATGCTTGAAGCTACCGTCAAAAAGATCCTCCAGGCCCACGTTTACGAGGCCGCTTGTGAGACCCCCATTTCGCCTGCTCCCTTTTTGTCGCGTCGTTTCAATAACCAGATTTTAATCAAGCGCGAAGACCTACAGCCGGTTTTCTCGTTCAAGATCCGCGGGGCCTACAATAAAATGGCCCAGCTCAGCGAAGAACAGAAAGCCAAAGGCGTGATTGCCGCCTCTGCGGGCAATCATGCTCAGGGACTTGCCATGGCCGCCAAATTGATGGGCGTAAAAGCGGTCATTGTGATGCCGCGCATTACCCCTGAAATTAAAGTGCAGGCGGTGCGTGCCCGAGGCGCCAAGGTGGTGCTGAAGGGGGATGCCTTTGCCGCCGCCGCCGAGCATGCCCAGGAACTCATCAAGGAGCACGGCTACACCTATATTCCGCCCTTCGATGACATCGACGTGGTCGCCGGCCAAGGCACGATCGCGGTGGAAATCCTGCGCCAGCAGGCGGGGCGTCTCGACGCTATTTTTGTGCCAGTTGGCGGCGGTGGCCTGATTGCCGGGATTGCGGCTTACGTCAAGTACCTGCGCCCGGATATCAAGGTTATTGGCGTCGAATCCGAGGATAGTGCTTGCCTGAAGGCGGCACTGGAAGCCGGTGAGCGGGTAGTGCTGGACCAGGTGGGCGTTTTTGCCGAAGGTGTTGCTGTGGCGCAGATTGGCGAAGTGCCCTTCTCGCTGGTGAAAGACATTATCGACGATGTGATTACCGTCACCGCCGACGAAATGTGCGCCGCGGTCAAAGACATTTTTGAAGATACCCGTGCCGTTGCGGAAACTTCAGGCGCGCTATCGTTGGCCGGGCTGAAAAAATATATTCAGCAAACCGGCGCGGAAGGCGAAACCCTGCTGTGCATCAATTCCGGCGCCAACACCAACTTTGACCGTCTCCAGCATATTGCCGAGCGGACCGAGCTTGGCGAGCAGCGTGAGGCTATCCTGGCGGTGACGATTGCCGAAAAACCGGGCAGCTTTAAAAAATTCTGCCGCACGTTGGGCAAGCGCATGGTAACGGAGTTTAGCTATCGCTATGCGGACAACAGTGAAGCGCATATTTTTGTCGGGGTACAGGTAAAGCCCGGCGGTGAAGACCGCCAGGCGGTTATCGACAAGCTCCGAGAAGCGGGATACCAGGTTGAAGACTTGACTGATAACGAGTTGGCTAAGTTGCATATTCGTCACTTGAGTGGCGGTCGCCCTAGTGAACATTTTGAAGAAGAGCTGTACCGCTTTGAGTTTCCTGAGCGCCCAGGGGCGCTGATGAACTTCCTTACCCAGTTGCCTCACGACTGGAATATTTCGTTGTTTCATTATCGTAACCACGGGGCCGCCTATGGCCGCGTCCTGGTTGGCATGCAAGTCCCCAACGGTGACCGCACACACGTCGCGGAGCATTTGGATACCATTGGATACCGCTACTGGCGGGAAAGTGATAATCCCGCTTACCGGTTATTTATGGCGTAATATTCCTCCGCATAATGAGTTAGTGGTTACTCGCATTGCAGGCCGCCATGAGTCAGCCTATTAAGAAACGCTGTGCGATTATTTTTTCGTAGCATATTGCCGTTTAAACCGTTGTCAACGGTAGCCTATTGGCCCTATAGTCAGAGGCGAAATTAATGAAAGGCGTCATCAGGGCAGTATTAGGCTGCTCATAATTGGGTAAGCTAGGTGACGTTTTATTGCATTGGCAACACTCAGGGGGTTGGAGAAGCAATATGCGGCGTAAAAAGCCCGACATGGTAATGGCACTGATGATTGTGTTTGCGCTCGGGGTATTAGCCACCGGCTACGCGCAGGCGTTATCGGGAAGTTAACCCATACCTTGGCAAAATAAATAATATGCTCAACGTCGAGCGGGCTGGCCTTTGGGCCAGCCCGTTTTGCTATGAGGCCGATTAAACATCCCCAGGGCGAATGATATGTTGATCGCTCACCACGGCGTTTAACGGTATGTCCCAGGGTTCGACGGGTAGGGTGTCTACCTGCTGGCAAGCGTGGGCCACGCCCAGCAGCGTAGGCTTAGGACCAGGGCGACGCATAAAGGCGAGGCTGCGATCATAAAAACCGCCTCCCATACCCATGCGATTGGCCTGGGCGTCAAAACCGACCAGCGGCACTATCAACGTATCTAATGCCCACGCGGGAAGGCGGTTTAGGCGCTTGGCCGCAAAGCGGGTGTCGGGTTCGGCGATGCCGAAGCGATTTTTAACCATCGGGGTATGCGCATGATAAGCCACAAACCACAGCGTATTAGCTACGAATGGCCGCAACACTGGTAAATAAACGGTTACCCCGCGTCGACGCAGCCAGGGAATTAACGGGGTTGGGTCGATTTCACCCATCACGGGTAGGTAGAGGCTAATTCGCCGGGCACGGCGGATTTCGGGAAGGCGCTTGAGTTGCTGGCAAAGGCGGGAGGCCGCTTCGCGTTGCTCTCGTGGTGAAAGCGATCGACGCCGCTGGCGCAATTCACGCCGTAGCATCCTTTTTTGGTCAGCGCTGTGGAGGCTGTCCATCATAATGAGTGTTCCCCAGAGTGCCGCTGTCGTTCTGGCCCTGAACCTACTGGTTCAGGTGGGTGGCCGCAGCCAAACCGTCAGGCTTTCCGACGCACGGACATGCACACGGGCCTGGCTAGCATTTGGCCCCCTGGGTATTACGCATAGGCTCGAGGGACTATAACGACTGGCGCACACCCCAGAGAACTTGGTTATCCTAACAGAGCGGGGGCCAATGCCAAAGGCTTGCGTTAAACGACCTCACGGCTTGCGAGTTTGTGACAAAGCGTGTTCGAGCCGCTCATTTAGCCGGTTCAAGCTGGCTTCCCCGGCGCGATGTTCGTCCATTGCCTCAAGCAATTCGTGGGTAATGTTGAGTGCTGCCATAATGGCGATACGCTCACTTCCCAGCAGGCTACTTTGTGCCTGGATACCCTGCATGGCGCGATCCAGGTAGCGGGCCGCGCGTTCAAGCTTGGCTTCTTCACCGGGGTCGCAAGCAATCACGTAATCACGCCCCAATAGGCTGATTTCGGTAGTAGGCCGCTTAGTGTTACTCATGACAAACTCCGGCACGGGTCAAAGGGATGCCCAATGCGTTAACATCACTGCATAGGAAGGACGATGTCGTTCACTATAAGAGAGCGGCTTGCACGGGGTCAACGCGCAAGCCGGAGCGGCATATGATCGCAAACCCATTTGACGAGTGAAGACCATGTCGCTAATTGACGAACGCCAAGATTTTTCGGATGTCGCCGATGTTTTTTTGTTGCACGGAAGTATGCAGTCGCCCGCCTTTCTCGATGGTCGGTTATGCGCACTGCTTGCCTTGCGCGATGTGGATGCCCAAACCTGGCTGGAGGAGGTCTGCTTAAGCCTCGGTGTGGACCAGCCTCGTGATTCCGCTAGCGCCGAACGCCTACTTGGGTGGCGGCGGCAAACCCTGGAGGCGCTAAGCGCCAGCGACCTAGATTATACGCCGCTGCTACCTGATGAACTGTTTTCTTTGGGCGAGCAGGCGCAGGGCCTTAAAGAGTGGACGCTGGGCTTTATCGAAGTAGTCGATGAGGTGGCTGACAATGAGCTGCGCGAGCGCTGGTCACAGGCGCTACGCGAGGCAATAAGTGACCTAGAAGGGTTAGGCCGAATCGATACCGACATCGACGATAGCCCTGAAAACGAAAACGATCTATTTGCGCTTACCGAGCATGCCCGCATGGCCGCTATGCTGTTGTATACCGAACAGCACCCCGGCCAGCCGCAGGTCGAGAAAACCGATACGCCCGTTCATTAATCTGTTGTTGGAAAATGCTATGTTGCCTGATGTATTGCCTCGCCCGCCAGCTATCACGCGGGCAGAGTATCACCAGCGGCGCGACACACTAATGGCCCAGTTGCCGGCTAATGCCGCCGTTATTTTACCGGGGGGCTCGTTGGTGACGCGCTCCAACGACAGCGAGTACACGTTCCGGCAAAGCAGCGATTTTTACTACCTCACTGGCATCAGCGAGCCGGATGCCCTGCTGGTGCTGTTGCCGGGGCGTGAAGCAGGTCAAAGCGTGGTGTTTTGTCAGGACCGTGACCCCACCATGGAGGCCTGGACAGGGCGACGGCTGGGCGCTCAAGGGGTGATGACAGCGCACGGCATTGATCAGGCATTCGAAAACGCCGAGCGGGAAGCCAAGCTGCCTGAGTTGCTGGCGGGCCGTGAACTGCTCTATTTACCGCTCGACCATGACGGTGCCCTCGATATTGCTGAAGAAGCCTTGTCTCAGGCCAAGGCAGGCCAACGCCGTGGTCTTCCCGCGTTAAAAGGCTGGATGGATATTAATCCGCTGATTCATGCCATGCGCCAGATTAAGAGCGAAGCGGAGATCGCCCTATTGCGTCATGCCACGGCAATTTCTGCCCATGCGCATGTGCGTGCCATGTGCACGGCGAGGCCTGGCCTTAGTGAGTACCAGTTACAAGCTGAGCTGGAGCATGCGTTTGTTTGGCAGGGTGGCAGCGGCCCGGCCTACAGCACCATTGTGGGCGGCGGTGCCAATGCTTGCGTGTTGCACTACATTGAGAACAGCGCACCGCTGGCTGACGGCGAACTGGTATTGATTGATGCAGGCGCGGAATTTGAGCTCTACGCAGGCGATATTACCCGTACCTTCCCTGTCTCTGGGCGTTTCAACGATGCACAGCGTGCGCTTTATCAAGTGGTGCTTCACGCCCAGGAGCGCGCCGTTGCGGCTATTCAGCCTGGCGTCACCCTCGCCGACATCCATAAGGGTGTGGTAGCCGACTTGACCGCTGGGTTGATTGAGCTTGGTCTGCTGGAAGGCGAGCTGCAAACCTGCATCGACGAGCAGCACTACCGGCGGTTTTATCTACATTCGACGTCGCACTGGCTGGGGCTGGATGTGCACGATGTGGGCACCTACCGTCTTAACGCAGACACCCCCCGGCCGCTTGAGCCCGGTATGGTGCTGACCGTTGAGCCGGGTCTTTATATTCCGGATGAAACGGACATACCGGTAGCGTATCGAGGCATTGGCATCCGCATTGAGGACAACGTGGTGGTCACTAATCAGGGGCACGAGGTACTAACCGACCAGGTCCCTAAACGGGTCGCCGATATAGAAGCACTCATGGCATCTGATTAATTCATTGCAGTGCATTATGTAATTTACGTTACGCAATAAGCGCTGTACTTGAGAGCGTTGTCACCAGTGGGAGAGAGCCAATGCAAGCGTCTGGGCAAACGGTAACCCATGACATTGTGATTGTGGGGGGCGGGTTAGTGGGCGCGAGCTTAGGCTGTGCCCTGGCTCCCTTGATTGAGCGCTTTGGTTGGAAAGTCGCCATTATCGAGGCGGCACCGCTACCCGTTAAGTCGCTGGATGAGAGCTGGCAGCCAAGCTTTGATGCCCGCGCCAGCGCCATTGCCGAAGGCTCGGCCCAGCGCTTTCGTCAATTGGGCGTTTGGGAGGCCATGCAAGCTGAAGCCACGCCAATAAAGCGTATCCATATCAGCGAGCGGGGCCGGCTGGGGGCCACCCGGCTCAACGCCGATGAGCTTGGCGTCAATGCGCTGGGGCATGTGATTCCCAACGCTTGGATGGGGCGCGTGCTTCATCAACGGCTCAATACGTTACCCCTTGAATGGCACTGTCCCGCCAAGGTCGAGAGCATTACCCCGACCCCTCAGGGTCACGACCTGAGGCTCTCTGATGGTAGTTGCCTGCACGGCGCCTTAACGGTGTTGGCCGATGGTGGGCGCTCAGGGTTAAAAGAACAGCTGGGTATAGCCAGCCGCCGCGAGGCCTATCAGCAAACCGCGTTGATTGCCCACGTAGGCGTCAGTCAGCCACATCGTGGCGTCGCCTATGAGCGGTTTACCAGCGCAGGGCCGATTGCGCTACTTCCCCTACCGGGGCAGGCAATGGAGTTAATCTGGACGCATACCACCGGGCAGGAGCAGGCACGTCTGGCGCTCTCGGACGGCGAATTCCTGGCGCAACTCCAGGCCGCCTTTGGCGATCGGGTTGGGTGCTTTACTCAGGTGGGCCAGCGCCACAGCTACCCATTGAATTTAATCACCGCCGAAGAGCCCGTCCGCCCTGGGCTGGCTGTGTTGGGCAACGCAGCCCATGCGCTTCACCCGGTAGCTGGTCAAGGCTTCAATCTAGCCCTGCGTGGCGTGATGGATCTGGTCGAGGCTCTGGAAGAAGGCGAGTGGGCAAAACGGCCACTGGGCGATATGACTACGCTGCAGGCGTTCGAGCGCCAACGTGCGCGCGACCGCGCCAACGTGATTCGCTTTAGCGATGGGCTGATTCGCCTGTTTGGCTTGTCGCTCCCCCTATTGTCCCATGCCAGAGCGGCTGGCTTGATTGGCCTCAATATCGTTGGACCATTACGTAAAGGGCTAGCGCGCAGAGCAATGGGACTCGAACGTTGAGCCCTGGCAGCGTCGCCAAGCTTTGTACGAAAATCAAGCCAACATAAGGAGCGTTATGCAGACGTTCAATGAGTCAGATAAATCGGCGGCGAGTGACTTTGACGTCATCGTGGCCGGCGCTGGCATGGTGGGTAGCACCTTGAGTTGGCTGTTGGCCGATGCCGGGATGCGGGTGGCGCTGGTTGAGGCGAAAGCACAGCCACCGTCACATGCGGTGAGCAGCCTTCCGTCACCTCGAGTCAGCGCACTGACGCCGGTTTCACAGCGACTGTTAACTCATATCGGGGCCTGGCCGTTAATGGTCAATGCCCGCGTAACCCCCTATCGCCATATGCAGGTGTGGGACGCCGAAGGCAACGGCGAGATTGGTTTTTCCGCCGACGAGGCGGGCGTTCCCGTGTTGGGACATATCGTTGAAAACGACGTAACCCTGTCGGCGTTGCACACAACGCTTCAAGGTCAGGGCCGGGTTAGCGCGTTTTTCGGTACGCCGGTAGAAACATTGGGGGGCTCGGCGTCGGGGCGTCGGCTGGGTTTGGCGAGCGGCCAGTCACTGCACGCGCCGCTGGTTGTGGCAGCCGATGGGGCGCGCTCGCTGCTGCGTGACATGGCCGGAATCGACGTGATCAGCGAGGCAATGGGCCAGGATGCCGTGGTCACCACGGTGCGCTGTGACAAACCCCATGGCGACACCGCGCGGCAAGCATTTGTCGACGGATGTCCGCTGGCCTTTTTGCCGCTAACGGTAGACAGAGATGCCCACTATTGTTCGATTGTGTGGTCGACCACGCCTGCTCACGCTGAACAACTGTGCAAGCTTTACCCAGTGGCGTTAGGCGAGGCGCTTAGTGACGCCCTGGCAGGTCGTATGGGGACGGTTACTGCCTGTGATCGAGCGTATCGATTTCCGTTGGTGCAGCGCCATGCGACGTGTTACGTGCAACCGCATTTTGCGCTAGTGGGGGATGCGGCCCATAGCCTGCACCCCCTCGCTGGACAGGGAGTTAACCTGGGGTTGATGGATGCTGCCGTTTTGGCTGACGAGGTCACCGCGGCTTGGCGGCGGGGGGCTCCTTGGGGAGAGCTGAGCACACTGAATCGCTATGCCCGCCGACGGCGTGGGGATAATCGCGCGATGCTTGGCTTGATGAAAGGCTTTAAAACCCTGTTTGGTAGCCACGATCCGGCGCTCACGCTAATGCGTAATCTAGGTATGAGCGGCATGCATCGGCTGACCCCACTCAAGCGCCTTGTTATGCGGCAAGCGACCGGCGAGCGCGGTCGCTTGCCGGCCCCGTGTCGTTAATCACGACGGCGGTCGACCACATTCAATGCTTTCAGCAAGTTCAGCGCCTCGCCTAGTTGGTAGTCGTCGCGCAGGCGCTGCGAGGCTTCCTCGCGGTCACGCGGAGCCTGCTGGGAGCGAAGGTGGCCTTCTAAGTCGGCTTCGCGGGTCTCGCGCCCTCCTTCGGCAACCTCTAGCCGTCCACGCACCACATCAACGTCGGGCTCAATGCCTTGTGCTTGAATCGAGCGGCCGTCCGGGGTGTAGTAAAGCGCGGTGGTAAGCTTAAGGCCCTCACCGTTGCCCAGTGGCATAATCTGCTGAACAGACCCCTTACCGAAGCTATCCGTACCCATAATGACGCCACGGCGCTGGTCTTGGAGGGCGCCAGCGACAATTTCGGCGGCTGAAGCGCTGCCGCCGTTGATCAGTACCACTAGTGGCACGTCGGCTGCAGGTGTATCAGCGGAGGCTGAGAAGGACAGCTCATTGTCGGGAATACGGCCTTCGGTATAGACAATCAGGCCGTCGTCTAAAAATAAATCAGCTACACCAACAGCAGCCTGTAAAACGCCGCCGGGATTATTACGTAAATCGAGCACTAGCCCTTCCAGCGGTTGTTCGCGGGCCATATTCTCAAGCGCTTTTTGGGCCTGCTCTGGCGTACGCGACTGGAATTGACTGATGCGTAAATAGCCATAGCCGGTTTCCAATAGCTCATGTTTAACGCTTTCGCTGCGGATAACCTCGCGGGTCAGGGTGAAGGCCCGAGGAGAGTCTTCACCGGCGCGTAGCACGGAAATCTCCAGTTTGGTGCCGGGGTCGCCGCGCATCAGGGTAACCGCTTCCTGCAAGGACATGTTGTCGGTAGGGGTGCCGTCGATGCTGATGATGATATCCCGCGACATCAGCCCCGCCCGAGAGGCAGGCGTATCGTCGATCGGAGTAATGACCATGAGCTGGCCGTTTTCCATGCCGACTTCGATACCGATGCCGCCAAATTCACCCTCGGTGGATTCGCGCAGACTTTGATATTCCTCTTTATCAAGATAAGCGGAGTGAGGGTCTAGCTCGCTCAGCATGCCACGCATGGCATTACGCAGCAGGGTGCGGTCGTCAACTTCTTCAACATAAGCGCGTTTAATGCGTTCAAACACTTCGGCAAATGTCTGGATCTCTTCAAGCGGCAAGTCGTCGCTGACGCTATCGCCAGCACCACTGCCTTCACTACTGGGTTGAGCCAGCAGCGGTAACGGGGCCGATAGTAAAGCGATAGAGAGCAGGGTTGCCAAGAGGCGTTTGGCGGGGGCCGATACCTCGGTAACAGATAGCGTCATGCAGACTCCGCGAGCGATAGGTGGGCAGCGTGCGTCGCTACCCGAAGTGACAATAATAATGACTCAGCTTATCCCGTCAGCGGCGTGCAATCCAACGTTGTGGGTTAATTGGTTCGCCCCGCTTGCGAACTTCAAAGTAAAGCGCGCTACGTGGCTGGCCCCCGCTATCGCCAACCCGGCCAATTTCGTCGCCGCGCTCGATCTGTTGGCCGGGGCGTGCGGTGAACTGTTGCAGATGGGCGTAAAGCGTCATGATTTGATCGCCGTGGTCGATAATGAGTAGATTGCCAAACCCGCGCATCCAGTCGGCAAACACCACTCGGCCCTCATGCACTGCGCTTACTGATGTGCCTGCTGAGGACTGGATGACGATACCGTTGTAATGGACACCGTCGCGACGCTGAAAGTCAGCCGTAATGTCGCCTTGAACCGGCCAGGGTAAGTCCCCTTGGGTACGGGCAATATGAGTGGTCGGTGTGGGCTCGTCAAGGCGGGCTAGTTCTGCCTGGATCTCACGTAGTCGTTGTTCGGCCTGCTCGCGGTCATTTGTTAAGTCGGCCAACCGCGCCGCCTCGCTGCCATAACGGTCATCAAGGTTTTCCACTACGCCGCGACGCTCCTGGGTCCGTTCAGCCAGTTGCGCACTTTCGTCCTCCAGCTCATCGGCCAGTGACGCCAGGCGGTCTTGTCGCTCGGCCAGTGCTTGCTGGGTGTCGGCAAGCGCACTATCCAGCCGGGCAATCTCGTCCAAGCGTTGCTGGCGCGCCTCGGTTAGCCGGTTCAAGTAGGCCTGCATACGGTCAAGCTCGGCAGGATCGCCCTGATTTAACAGCAGCTTGAGTTGGGGGGTCGGACCCAGCCGATAGAGCGCCGCTAATTGTTGGCCAAGGGCTTCGGACTGGGCTTCCCGGTCTGCCTGAAGGCTATCGCGATGCTTGCGAAGCTGATCGGTTTCTTCATTGAGCTTTCGGCGCTCACCTTGCAGTTGGTCGAGCCGCTGGTGGGTCTTGGCGAGCTCGGTTTCGACCTCGCGCAGCTCGCGTTTAGCCCCATCGCGGGCATCATCGGTTTCGTTTAAACGCTCGGAAAGCGCCTCAATCGCTTGACCAATATTGTCCAGCTGCTGGCGGGCTTGGTTTTCGCTGGGCTGGGCAGCGCTGGACGTGGTGTATATCAGCGCTATCCCAGCTACCAACCCGACAAGTCGTCGCATGAAAGAATTAACCGAAGGTAATCAATGGGTGACCGGTCATCGCTTGAGGAACCTCTTGATTCATCATGCGTAAAAGCGTCGGTGCGAGATCGCACAGCCGGCCATCCACAAGCGCACCGGTGCGTTCGCCGACATAGATCAGCGGCACCATAAAGGTGGTGTGGGCGGTCTGCGGCGCGCCAGTTTCGGGGTGCACCATCTGCTCGGCATTGCCGTGGTCGGCTGTGATCAGGCAGGCTCCACCGGCTCGCTCAATGGCCTCGACCACGCGGCCCACACAGGTATCGACGGTCTCGATGGCTTTTACCGCTGCGTCAAAATCGCCGGTGTGGCCGACCATATCGCCATTGGCGTAGTTACACACCATCAGGTCAAAGCGGCCGGTCTCGATGGCCTCAACTAACTTGTCGGTGATCTCGAAGGCGCTCATTTCGGGCTTTTCGTCGTAGGTCTTTACGTCGCGTGGGGAGGGAATGAGAATGCGCTCTTCGCCCTCATACTCGGCTTCATTGCCGCCCGAAAAAAAGAACGTTACGTGGGGGTATTTTTCGGTTTCGGCAATGCGCAGTTGGGTTAAACCGCGCTTGGCGACGACTTCGCCCAGGCTGTCGTTAAGGTCGCTGGGTGGGAAGGCGGCAGGTGCAGCAATATCAGCAGCGTACTGGGTCATCATAACCAGCCCGTCACCCGCGAGTTTGGGGCATACGCGCCGTTCGAAGCCGTTGAAGTCAGGCTCGACGAAGGCGCGAGTCAGTTCGCGGGCACGATCTGAGCGGAAGTTCAGGAAAATCGCCGCGTCGCCATCCTGCAACGTGATGGCCTTGTCTTTGGAACCGTCGCCCAGCGGTATGCTGCTGGCGGCGACAAACTCGTCGGTTTCTCCCCGCGCGTAGGCATCGCGCAGGGCCATTTCGGCGCTGGTGGCGTAGTACTCAGCGTCACCCTCCGTGAGCAGCCGATAGGCTTGCTCCACGCGTTCCCAGCGGTTGTCGCGATCCATGGCATAAAAGCGACCGATAATTGAAGCGACAAAGCCGTTGTCAGCCCCTACCAGCTCAGCCAGGCGGGCGTTGGCACGTTCTATGGAGCGTAGAGCGCTTTGTGGCGGCATGTCCCGGCCGTCCAGGAAGGCGTGCACATAGATATGCTGGGCACCGCGACGGGCAGCCAATTCTGCCATGGCGATAAAATGGTCCTCGTGACTGTGAACGCCGCCGGGCGAGAGTAGACCCAATAGATGAACGGGACGTCCGTTGGCCACGGCTTCGTCGATGGGCTGGGTAAGCACGTCGATGGTGTCCAGGTCGCCGTCTTCAACCGCTTTGGTGATGCGGGTAAAGTCCTGGTAGACGATGCGTCCGGCGCCCAGATTCATATGACCGACTTCGGAGTTGCCCATTTGCCCATCAGGAAGCCCTACGTGGTGACCATCGGTATGTACGAACGCATGGGGGTAGCTAGCCCACAGCTTATCCATTACCGGGGTCTTGGCGGCGGCCACCGCATTGTGCGCGCTATCAGGGTTGTGCCCATAGCCATCTAAAATAATCAGCGCGACGGGGCGTGGGGTGCGTACAGTGTCCATGAAATCCTCCTGATGAGTGGCAAGCCGAACGACATAAAGTGGATCGGGGTCGCGGCCAACGCATGCTTGGGGCATCATAACGCAGCCAATGGCACAGCGTCATGGCTCAGGCCTGCGCGCTCCGCCGCCAGACGTGTATACTTGTCGCGTTTTAACGGTGGTAACGCCGCTTTTTTCCGTATTGACCAAGAGATTGTGTCGCGATGATCGATCAGTTGTTCGAATTCGTAATGAATCATCCCCTATTAGTGGGGGCGTTTTTGCTGGCACTGATAGCGTGGATTATTTATGAAACACGCAGTGCTTCCACCCATGCGTTGGGGGCCTCCGAAGCTACGCAGCTTATTAACCGTGAGGACGCTGTCGTGTTGGATATCCGTGAGAGCAAAGACTTTAAAACGGGCCATATCGCCGGTGCGCGCAACATTCCCCAGAGCAGCCTTGATAGCCGCATGAATGAGCTGAATAAGGTGAAAGACAAGCCGATCATTGTGGTGTGTAAGCACGGCCAAAGTTCGGGCGCTGCCCAGGCCAAGCTCGCTAAAGCAGGCTTTGAACGGGCTTTTAAATTGAAAGGCGGCATGGCGCAGTGGCAGGCAGACGGCCTGCCAGTGGTTAAAAAGTAAGCACAAACGTATCTCTCTTTTTATTGCATCAACAACGAGGAGTTCTCCCATGGCGGAAGATAACAACACCCCGCAGGCTGGCGCGCAAACCGACGAAAAGCCCCAGCTCAAGTTCTCACTACAGCGCATTTATGTGAAAGATATTTCGTTTGAAGCACCCAATTCCCCGTCGGTGTTCAAGGAGGCGTTTAAGCCCAAGGTCAATCTCGATCTTAACACCAGCAGCACCAAAATTGCCGATGACCAGTACGAAGTGGTCGTCAAAGTGACCGCCCAGGTTAACGATAACGAAACCGGCACGACATCCTTTTTGGCGGAAGTCGAACAGGCAGGCTTGTTCCGCATTGCCGGTATCGAAGGTGCTCAGTTGGATCAAACCTTGGGCGCTTTCTGCCCTAATTTGTTGTTTCCGTATGCCCGGGAATGTGTAGACAACCTGGTCAATCGTGGTGGCTTCCCGCCGTTGATGCTGGCCCCGGTGAATTTTGAAGCGATGTACGCGCAGCGTAAACAGCGCGAGAAACAACAAGCCAGCCCAACCGAAGAGAACACTCACTAAGCGATGCGCGCTGCCGACTGGTACGCCTTGCACGGCAAAATGCCTCGCCTTTACGTGCCCTTGGCGTTTAGTACAGGCGATGAGGTGGTGCTGCCAGAAGGCCCCGCACGACACGTTACCCGCGTGCTTCGGCTTACAGAAAACGCACCGCTGGTGTTATTTGATGGCCAAGGTCATGAAGCAGGTGTGCGCTTGGTTGAGGCAAGCCGTAAGCGAACGGTGGCCCGGGTAGACGTTGTTTGGCCGGGCAGCGATGAATCGCCATTGGCGGTGCATTTAGGCCAGGCGATTTCCAAAGGCGACCGAATGGATTATGCCATTCAGAAGGCCGTCGAGCTTGGCGTGTCGGCCATCACTCCACTTTATACCGAGCGGTGTGATGTACGCCTTAAAGGCGACCGGGAGGAGAAAAAGCTTGCCCATTGGCAGGCGGTAGCTGCCAGTGCCTGTGAACAGAGCGGGCGGGCCGTAGTGCCGCCTGTGAATTCGCCGGTAACCCTCCAAGCTTGGCTTGACGAGCGCCAGGAACCACTGCGTTTAATGCTTCATTTAGCGACCGGTCATCCTTTTGATCGCGAGCTGTCCCCAGAGGCAGTGGCGCTATTGATTGGGCCCGAAGGTGGCTTGAGTGACACGGATATTGCGGCTGCATCAGCCGCCGATTTTACCCCACTCACCCTGGGCCCACGGGTGCTGCGTACTGAGACGGCGCCGATAGTGGCGTTAACGCTTCTGCAGCACTATTTCGGCGATTTGTAAGCCTGGCTACGCTTTGCCTTGCGTTGCCAAGGCCCCATAATGAAGGCCTACTTACTGTAAGGACGGCACCCATGGTTCGCGAGCCTCATTCCGCCACCCGATCTGCTAGCGATGCTTCCGCCCAATTGGGTGAAGTGGCCTACTTAACGGTGACCGCCGTGAATAGCACTGGGGCTTTTTTACGCTGGGGCCAGCCTAAAGATGTGCTATTGCCCTACAGCGAGCAGCGCTTTCGCCCCGACCCTGGCAAACGCGTGCTGGTCATGCTGTACAGCGACGACCAGGGGCGGCCCGTGGCGACCATGCGACTTGATCGCTTTTTAACCGACGACGCCTGGGCACTCGAGACGGGCGATCCTGTGGCGGTAGTGGTTGCCGACCGCACCGATCTGGGGATGAAAGTCGTCGTCAATCACCGTTACTGGGGGTTGATTTATCAGGATGATATTAGTCAGCCGTTACGGCGAGGTCAGTCGTTAACAGGCTTTGTAAAGCAGCGCCGCGAAGATGGCCGAGTGGATATTTCTCTGCTTCCCCCAGGTGCTGCTCGCTTGGATGTGGTGGGCGATAAAGTACTCCAGGCACTGCGTGCAAGCGGCGGTTATCTGGCGCTGGGCGATAAAAGTGACGCTCATGCCATCAAGGCGCGCCTAGGCGTGAGCAAAAGCGCTTATAAACAGGCGATTGGGCGACTTTACAAGCAAGGGTTGGTCACCCTGGAACCCGGTGCCATACGCCTAGTGCCCGGTGCGCTCAGCGATTGAGGCGGCTCGCGGTTGGAGCCTGAGAAGCAGTACGGCATACTGCTCAACTATTGTTCATGTATGGATTGTGCCCCAATGAGTCAGTCAACATTGCACCTTGGTGTCGTGATGGACCCCATCAGCGATATCGCTTACAAGAAAGATACCACTATGGCGATGCTATGGGCGGCCCAGGATCGCGGCTATACGTTGCATTACATGGAGCAGGAAGATCTTTTCTTGAATGCAGGGCAAGCTTATGCACGCATGCGGCCGTTGACGGTTTATCGAGATCCCGCGCATTGGTATGAACTCGGTGAGCCTTCTGCGCGGCCGCTCGACGAGCTTGACGCAGTATTGATGCGTAAAGACCCGCCGGTGGATGCGGATTTCACCAACGCGGTTCATTTGCTTGGCTTTGCAGAGCGCGAGGGCGTATTGGTCGTCAATCCAACCGCCGCTCTATTGCAGTGCAATGAAAAGCTGTTTGCCCAGCAGTTTCCGCAGTGCTGCGCACCGACGTTGGTAGCCAGCCGCGCCGATGTGTTGCGCGCCTTTCATGCCGAGCATGGCGATGTCATTTTTAAGCCGCTGGATGGCATGGGCGGCACCGGTATTTTTCACATTGGCCCTGAAGGGCGCAACATCGGCGCGGTGATTGAGCAGCTTACTCTACGCGGCCAACGCCAGATTATGGCGCAGCGCTACCTGCCCGCTATTAAAGAAGGCGACACGCGGATTTTGCTGGTCGATGGCGAGCCTGTTCCTTACGGACTCGCACGCATCCCCTCAGCGGGTGAAACGCGTGGCAACCTTGCTGCCGGTGGTCGTGGTGTGAGTCGTGAGCTGACCGAGCGAGACCAGTGGCTCATTCAGCAAGTACAGCCCATGATCCGCGAGAAAGGGCTGATGTTTGTCGGTCTGGATGTGATCGGCGATTACATTACGGAAATTAACGTCACAAGCCCAACTTGCGTACGTGAAATTGACGATCAGCGTGGCACGGATATCGCAGGTTTGCTGTTGGATGCCATTGAGCGTCGTCTTGCTGCATAAAGCGGGCTGCTATGGCTCTGGCGCGCACTATTTATTGATTTTTTAGGTCGGCTGTTGATGTCAGCTGGCCGCAGGAGACGCATGCAAAGTTTAAAGCATCATTTTTTGATGGCCATGCCGCACCAAGACGACCCTAATTTTGCGGGAAGCCTTATCTATCTATGCGACCATGATCACAATGGCTGTATGGGGGTCATCGCCAATCGTCCCTTGGAAATCACCCTAGACGCGTTGTTTGAACAGTTGGAACTAGGGGGAGACGAGAGTCCGTGCCGCAACGCACCGGTTTATTACGGCGGGCCAATGCATAAAGATCGCGGCTTTATTCTCCACATCGGCGATAGCCAGGCGTGGGACTCAAGCCTTCAAGTGGAGGACGGCATTGCATTGACGACGTCGATGGATATTTTGCAGGCCTTGGCAAATGGTGAAGGCCCCGAGCAGTTTCTGGTGTGCTTAGGTTGTGCCGGTTGGGAAGTAGGTCAGTTGGAAGAAGAGCTAAAAGAGAATGCTTGGCTGACCGTGGAAGGCCAAGCGTCGGTGCTTTTCGATACCCCGCCTGCTGAACGGCTCGCCGCCGCGGCAGGCATCCTTGGCGTTGACCTTAACCTGATGACCCGTGACGCAGGGCACGCATAATGGTTGAGGATAATGGCTGAAATAGGGCAGCGTCTGTTACTCGCGTTTGATTTTGGTACGCGCCGCATCGGCGTAGCCGTCGGCAATGAACTGCTAAACAGCGCCCGTGAGCTTGCCCCGCTCACCGCCCGTGACGGCATTCCCGACTGGGACTTGGTAGCGCGTCTGGTAAAGGAGTGGCAGCCTGATATGTTCGTAGTAGGCTTGCCGCTCAACATGGATGGCACCGAGTCGGCCATGAGTACCCGCGCGCGTAAATTTGCCAACCGGCTCCACGGGCGTTTTGGAAAGCCCTGTGTAATGGTCGATGAGCGCGGCTCTACCCAGGAAGCCAAACAAATCGCCCATGCGGCGGGCCACCGCGGTAACTACCGCGAAGACAGTGTCGATGGTATTGCCGCGGTACTTATTTTGGAAGGCTGGTTTGCCCACCAGGAAGGGCTTCCCGGCGGGCGTTTATCTCAATAAGAGCCAGCTTGCGAGTGCATTAACGGTCGAGGGTGCCGGTTTGAGCGGGCACAAACCAGCGCACGGGCCGCATCTCTTTTTCAATCAGTTCATCGACTTCTAATAGCGTGGCAAAGATCGCCATGCGCATGGGAATGCCACTATCCGTTTGCCGGAAGATGGCCAGCCGAGGGTCGCCATTTAGATCCACATTCAAGTCATTCGCGCCAGGGCGGCTATCGCGGGGCAGGGGGTGCATCACAATCGTATTTTGGCTGCAGCGTCGATCCAGAAAGTCTCGGTTGACCATAAAGTCGTCGGAAAGCCCCTGAAAGCTCTCGTTCATCTCGTCAGTAAAACGCTCCTTCTGAATCCGGGTCGCGTACACCACGTCCAAATCCGAGAAGTTGCTAGCCAGCGAGCTGCGTTGTTCAATGCGGTGGCCGCGCGAGGTGACGAGATCGATTAGCTTTGCAGGCATCTCAAGGCCTGGCGGCGACACTAGCGTAATGCGTAGTGGATCATAGAGTGACAGTAGCTTAATCAGTGAGTGGACGGTACGGCCATATTTTAAATCTCCAGTGAGCAGAATATGCGCACCGCTAAGAGATTTCCCTAGGCGATGGAACTCTTTATCAATCGTATAAAGATCGAGCAGCGCTTGGCTGGGGTGCTCGCCTGGCCCGTCCCCGCCGTTAATCACCGGCACATTGGTTGCAGCTGCGAACTCCGCCACTGAGCCTTGATCGGGGTGTCGCATCACAATCGCGTCGCAGTAGCCGCTCATCACACGACTGGTGTCATACAGCGACTCTCCCTTGGCCATGGAAGAGAAGGTAAAGCCTGTCGTATCACATACGCTGCCGCCCAAACGGCAAAACGCTGAGTTGAAGCTTACGCGCGTGCGCGTACTGGCTTCAAAAAATAGATTGCCGAGTACCGCCCCTTCCAAAACTCGTGTCACTTGACGCCGCTGAGCAATTGGCTCCATACGTGCAGCAACACGCAGTAAATGATCAACGCTTTCGCGATCTAATGAATCGACGGTTAACAGATGCTGGCTCTGGCTCATCACGGACCTCGGCAGGAAAGTAAGTATCGCTAGTGTAACCGCCAACCAGCCTATCGCCGAAGCGCTTTCACAGTGGATAGCGCCTAATCATAAAACTTTTTCTCATAACCCTCTTGCCAACCCGGCGGTGAAGCCGTAAAGTACGCATCCGCTGCCGGGGACGCCAAGCGTTACCAGCGGTGGGAGGGGTTAAAAACTCTCGGTTTGTCAGTGAGTTAGGGTGCTGATAGTGACAGTAGGTTTGCATCACCTCGCGCCAATTAGTCATTGACAACCAGTCGGAAGTGCGTAGAATACGTCTTCCTCGCTGAGGCCAAACCGTTCACCGGTTGGCCGATTTTGTAAAGCGAAACGCTCTTTAATAATTTGATCAGGTAATTCATGTGGGCGCTTGCCGATGAGGGTGATAAATCACCTATTATCAAGGCAAGCGACTCAAGCACTACGGCTTTTCGAAGCCGATATTGAATGAATTCGTTTGACCCTTGAGCCAAGTTTGGTTCGCTTTTGCTGCCCTTCGGGGTAGTGAGTAAGAACCACAATGATTTTAAACTGAAGAGTTTGATCATGGCTCAGATTGAACGCTGGCGGCAGGCCTAACACATGCAAGTCGAGCGGTAACAGATCTAGCTTGCTAGATGCTGACGAGCGGCGGACGGGTGAGTAATGCATAGGAATCTACCCGGTAGTGGGGGATAACCTGGGGAAACCCAGGCTAATACCGCATACGTCCTACGGGAGAAAGGGGGCTTTGGCTCCCGCTATCGGATGAGCCTATGCCGGATTAGCTGGTTGGTGAGGTAACGGCTCACCAAGGCGACGATCCGTAGCTGGTCTGAGAGGATGATCAGCCACATCGGGACTGAGACACGGCCCGAACTCCTACGGGAGGCAGCAGTGGGGAATATTGGACAATGGGGGCAACCCTGATCCAGCCATGCCGCGTGTGTGAAGAAGGCCCTCGGGTTGTAAAGCACTTTCAGCGAGGAAGAACGCCTGGTGGTTAATACCCGCCAGGAAAGACATCACTCGCAGAAGAAGCACCGGCTAACTCCGTGCCAGCAGCCGCGGTAATACGGAGGGTGCAAGCGTTAATCGGAATTACTGGGCGTAAAGCGCGCGTAGGTGGCTTGATAAGCCGGTTGTGAAAGCCCCGGGCTCAACCTGGGAACGGCATCCGGAACTATCAGGCTAGAGTGCAGGAGAGGAAGGTAGAATTCCCGGTGTAGCGGTGAAATGCGTAGAGATCGGGAGGAATACCAGTGGCGAAGGCGGCCTTCTGGACTGACACTGACACTGAGGTGCGAAAGCGTGGGTAGCAAACAGGATTAGATACCCTGGTAGTCCACGCCGTAAACGATGTCGACCAGCCGTTGGGTGCCTAGCGCACTTTGTGGCGAAGTTAACGCGATAAGTCGACCGCCTGGGGAGTACGGCCGCAAGGTTAAAACTCAAATGAATTGACGGGGGCCCGCACAAGCGGTGGAGCATGTGGTTTAATTCGATGCAACGCGAAGAACCTTACCTACCCTTGACATCCTGCGAACTTGGTAGAGATACCTTGGTGCCTTCGGGAGCGCAGAGACAGGTGCTGCATGGCTGTCGTCAGCTCGTGTTGTGAAATGTTGGGTTAAGTCCCGTAACGAGCGCAACCCTTGTCCTTATTTGCCAGCGGGTAATGCCGGGAACTCTAAGGAGACTGCCGGTGACAAACCGGAGGAAGGTGGGGACGACGTCAAGTCATCATGGCCCTTACGGGTAGGGCTACACACGTGCTACAATGGCCGGTACAGAGGGCTGCGAGCTCGCGAGAGTCAGCGAATCCCTTAAAGCCGGTCTCAGTCCGGATCGGAGTCTGCAACTCGACTCCGTGAAGTCGGAATCGCTAGTAATCGTGAATCAGAATGTCACGGTGAATACGTTCCCGGGCCTTGTACACACCGCCCGTCACACCATGGGAGTGGACTGCACCAGAAGTGGTTAGCCTAACTTTGGAGGGCGATCACCACGGTGTGGTTCATGACTGGGGTGAAGTCGTAACAAGGTAGCCGTAGGGGAACCTGCGGCTGGATCACCTCCTTAAACGATGCATTATCCTCGCGGTAAGCGCTCACAATGAATTACCTGATCAAGAAACTGCCGATACGCAGTGATAAGCGTTGTCTTCACATTGAAAAAAGAAAAAAGACCTTTTTTTAAAGACCTTTCTTTTTCTTTTAAAGTGAAAAAAGCATCCGCTTATCACTGCGCATAGCAGTCGCTCTTTAACAATGTATATCATGCTGACAGGAACGTGTTTTGAACACGTTCCTACGTAATTGTTTTGTGATACGTCTCAAGCGTATCCGGCAATCGTTATCATTGCGAGATACCAGACTCCTTCGGGTTATAGGGTCAAGCAATGAAGCGCACACGGTGGATGCCTAGGCAGCCAGAGGCGATGAAAGACGTGGAAGCCTGCGATAAGGCTCGGCGAGGTGGCAAACAACCTGTGACCCGGGCATTTCTGAATGGGGAAACCCACCGATCACAAGATCGGTATCCTGTCCTGAATCTATAGGGCCAGGAGGCGAACCAGGGGAACTGAAACATCTAAGTACCCTGAGGAAAAGAAATCAACCGAGATTCCCCCAGTAGCGGCGAGCGAACGGGGACCAGCCCTTAAGCATGTGACTGATTAGGCGAATGCGTTGGGAAGCGCGGCCGTAGCGGGTGATAGCCCCGTAGTCGAAAATCTGATCATGTGAAATCGAGTAGGTCGGGGCACGAGAAACCTTGACTGAAGACGGGGGGACCATCCTCCAAGGCTAAATACTCCTGGCTGACCGATAGTGAACCAGTACCGTGAGGGAAAGGCGAAAAGAACCCCGGAGAGGGGAGTGAAATAGATCCTGAAACCGTGTGCGTACAAGCAGTAGGAGCCCCATCACTAAGCTTCTTCGTGATGTGGAACACCATCAGCCCCCGCTTGACGGTTAACGTTGCTTGCAACGTTCAACCCACCCAAACAAGCAGAGGTGGCTTAGTGATGGGGTGACTGCGTACCTTTTGTATAATGGGTCAGCGACTTATATTCAGTGGCGAGGTTAACCGTATAGGGGAGCCGTAGGGAAACCGAGTCTTAACTGGGCGACACAGTCGCTGGATATAGACCCGAAACCGAGCGATCTATCCATGAGCAGGGTGAAGATTGAGTAACATCAATTGGAGGCCCGAACCAGGATCTGTTGAAAAAGATTTGGATGACTTGTGGATCGGAGTGAAAGGCTAATCAAGCTCGGAGATAGCTGGTTCTCCTCGAAAGCTATTTAGGTAGCGCCTCACGTATCACCGCCGGGGGTAGAGCACTGTTTCGGCTAGGGGGTCATCCCGACTTACCAACCCGAGGCAAACTCCGAATACCGGTGAGTGCGAGCGTGGGAGACACACAGCGGGTGCTAACGTCCGTTGTGAAAAGGGAAACAACCCAGACCGTCAGCTAAGGTCCCGAAATCCTGGTTAAGTGGGAAACGATGTGGGAAGGCTCAGACAGCTAGGAGGTTGGCTTAGAAGCAGCCATCCTTTAAAGAAAGCGTAATAGCTCACTAGTCGAGTCGGCCTGCGCGGAAGATGTAACGGGGCTAAACCAGGTACCGAAGCTACGGGTGCGTTCTTAGGAATGCGCGGTAGAGGAGCGTCGTGTACGCCGATGAAGGTGGATTGAGAAGTCTGCTGGAGGTATCACGAGTGCGAATGCTGACATGAGTAACGATAAAGGGAGTGAAAAACTCCCTCGCCGGAAGACCAAGGGTTTCTGTTCGACGCTAATCGGAGCAGAGTGAGTCGGCCCCTAAGGCGAGGCCGAAAGGCGTAGTCGATGGGAAACGGGTCAATATTCCCGTACCGGACATGGTTGCGATGGGGGGACGAAGAAGGCTAGGTGAGCCAGGCGTTGGTAGCCCTGGTGAAAGTCAGTAGGCTGAGGGTTTAGGTAAATCCGGATCCTCAAGGCCGAGAGACGAGATGAACTGACCACGGTCAGGAAGTCACTGATGCCACGCTTCCAGGAAAAGCCTCTAAGCTTCAGATCATGTGCGACCGTACCCCAAACCGACACAGGTGGTCAGGGTGAGAATCCCAAGGCGCTTGAGAGAACTCGGGTGAAGGAACTAGGCAAAATGGTGCCGTAACTTCGGGAGAAGGCACGCCGGCGTATTGTGAGAGCCCTTGCGGCTTAAGCGAGAACCGGTCGAAGATACCAGGTGGCTGCAACTGTTTATTAAAAACACAGCACTCTGCTAACGCGCAAGCGGACGTATAGGGTGTGACGCCTGCCCGGTGCCGGAAGGTTAAATGATGGTGTTAGGATTCGTCCGAAGCTCTTGATTGAAGCCCCGGTAAACGGCGGCCGTAACTATAACGGTCCTAAGGTAGCGAAATTCCTTGTCGGGTAAGTTCCGACCTGCACGAATGGCGTAATGATGGCCACGCTGTCTCCACCCGAGACTCAGTGAAATTGAAATCGCCGTGAAGATGCGGTGTACCCGCGGCTAGACGGAAAGACCCCGTGAACCTTTACTATAGCTTCACACTGGACGCTGATGTTGCCTGTGTAGGATAGCTGGGAGGCTTTGAAACTCGGACGCCAGTTCGGGTGGAGCCAACCTTGAAATACCAGCCTGGCATCATTGGCGTTCTCACTCAGGTCCGTTATCCGGATCGAGGACAGTGTGTGGTGGGTAGTTTGACTGGGGCGGTCTCCTCCCAAAGCGTAACGGAGGAGCACGAAGGTACCCTCAGCACGGTCGGACATCGTGCAATGAGTGCAAGAGCATAAGGGTGCTTGACTGCGAGACAGACACGTCGAGCAGGTGCGAAAGCAGGTTCTAGTGATCCGGTGGTTCTGTATGGAAGGGCCATCGCTCAACGGATAAAAGGTACTCCGGGGATAACAGGCTGATACCGCCCAAGAGTTCACATCGACGGCGGTGTTTGGCACCTCGATGTCGGCTCATCACATCCTGGGGCTGAAGTCGGTCCCAAGGGTATGGCTGTTCGCCATTTAAAGTGGTACGCGAGCTGGGTTTAGAACGTCGTGAGACAGTTCGGTCCCTATCTGCCGTGGGCGTTGGATGTTTGAGAAGGGCTGCTCCTAGTACGAGAGGACCGGAGTGGACGCACCTCTGGTGTTCCGGTTGTCACGCCAGTGGCATTGCCGGGTAGCTATGTGCGGACGGGATAACCGCTGAAAGCATCTAAGCGGGAAGCCCCCTTCAAGATGAGACATCCCTGAGGCCTAGAGCCTCCTGAAGGGCCCAGCGAGACCAGCTGGTTGATAGGCACGGTGTGGAAGCGCTGCAAGGTGTTGAGCTAACGTGTACTAATGGCCCGTGAGGCTTGACCCTATAACACCCAAGGGGTCTGGTCGCGATGATAACGAAAGAACCGGATACGCACTGCGCTGATGAGTATCAGCCAGTCAGAGACGCCACAAAACACAGCATGATATACAGCCAGTTACGCCTGACGACCATAGCAAGCGTGAACCACCTGATCCCTTGCCGAACTCAGCAGTGAAACCGCTTCGCGCCGATGGTAGTGTGGGGTCTCCCCATGCGAGAGTAGGTCATCGTCAGGCACTTATTTAGCGAAGCCCCGGCCAGTTGGTCGGGGCTTTTTGTTGGGCGGAAGGAAGCAAGGGGTCTCCCCATGGAGAGTCCCGGAGCGCCGGCCGGATCATCGTCAGGCACTTATTTAGAAAAGCCCCGAGCACAGTGTGTTCGGGGCTTTTTGTTGGGTGTTATCAAAATAATCACCACTCAATAGATTTACCGTTCCAATCCCAGAAACTACCACTATCCTCAGGCGTTCGCTGGTCCATGACGGCAAGCAAGTGCTCGGCCACAAACGCAGGTGTAAACAGCTTTTCTTTTGGTACGCGCGCTTGAAAAGGCTTTGATAGTGTTGTGTCAGTAGTGCCAGGATGAAGACATAGCACGATAGACTGCTTGTTGAGGCGTGATATCTCAATAGCTGCCGTCCTCATCAGCATGTTATGCGCCGCTTTACTGGCTCGATAGCTATACCAGCCCCCGTAACCGTTATCGCCAATTGATCCCACACGAGCAGAAAGACTGGCAATGATCGCTGGATGTTTACCTTGTAAACATGACTTCAGTGACGAAAGCAAAAGCGCTGGCATTACCGCGTTAATATGCATGACATGTGCTATGGAGGTTTCATTGAGCTGCTCAAGCCTTTTTTCAGGCTGAATGCCGTTTGCGCTGTCGTGAAGTATCCCGGTCGCATTAAACAGAAGGTGAACGGGGCGGCCATCCAGATGTTGAGATAGCACTTCTCGTCCAAGGGATATCGAGACATCGGCAATCACGGATTCCACATTAGGACGATTTAGCCGGACAGGAGAGCGGCTAACTGCTACGATCCTGCCTACCTGGCTATTGGTGAGGAGTGCGTCAACCATAGCATTGCCAATACCGCCGTTGGCGCCGATGACGACGGCAGTAAAATTTTCGGGCAGGAATGAAAGCATGCAACTACTCCATAAGGGAACGATATGTTGCCCATTGAAGTTTTTTGCAGAGGAGTTGTCTAGCTTTTAGGTGGTTATATATAGGATTTGTTCAAGCGGAGGCGTTAATACGTCCCGGCTGGGCTGAGTTGCGCCCATTAGGGTTATAAAGCGTCTTTTCAGCTATCTGTCGAATGTAATCGAGCATTTGCTGATTATGCTGCATGCGTAAAGAAAGCATTTCACCTGTTAATGCGTTCATTCGGGCGGCGCGTTCACTTTTTTCTAGTAAGTGCTGCCAAGCATCGGTGCAGCCAGCATCTTGTGCGGCAGCCTTGGCACCTAGCGCGCCACTTTCATATCCAAGACGCCTTTGCACATTGCGCCGAAGAACCTCAATCCGTTCAAGTTCAGTTAGCAAGTGCTGCTTTTGGCTTGCCACGTCAGCGAGCGCATCGCCATCGATATTACCCTGGGTCAATAGGGATTGCTCGTTGCCTAGCAGGGTTATCAACGCATCAATGCGCTGTTGCTGGTCAGTCAACAAGCTGGCGAGGCTCATAGGTTACTCCTGTGACTCTCGAAGATTGGCGATTAAGCCATCCGCGATACGGTCAGCTCGAATTTCTAAACGACCATCGCGAATGGCGTCACGAATTTCTTCGACTTTAGTGCTGTCGATATCATGAGTGTCATCGGCACTTAGCGTGCTGAGTTGAGTTGAGTCTTTAGCCTCAGCATCTGCCGCAGCAGATGGCGAATTTTCAGCTTTCTGAGTTTCATCACGCTGCTGGGCATGATTGGAGCGAAGCAGCGGATTATTGACGTTATCAATTTTCACGTTGTATGCCTCATCGTCAACGTTTGGAGCGCGATGCGCGAGTTACGTGAATTATCGGCGCCGCTGAGTAAAACTTTAGCCATTCAATTAAAAATCGACCATGAGGGTGCCGCGTTCCACTACGCGAGCAGATAGCACTTCGCGAGAATCAAAACGCACCCTAACTTTATCGTCCATTGCACCATTTTCAAGAGCTTCTCCTTCGCGGGATACGCGAAAAGATGACCCTTCAGCTATGACCTTAACGCGCTGGCCACGTTCAACTAGGTGAGGCGCCTGGATGAAATGAGTCTGCATGGTCGTGCCGCTGGCGATGGGTCTGCGTGCTATTTTGCCAATAATGTCATCGGGTTCCGTTATGGCTCGCGAGGAAAGATCACCTAGATTGCCACCTTCTTCACGCAGCATGTCAGGCGTTATTTGACTGCCGCGCTCGATATCCTCGGCGGCGACCATGTAGCTGCCGATAACATCTACTTCTGCCTGTAAATAGCGAACTTGACGGCTATCAGTACCGCAGCGAACGCCTACGGAGACACGGCCAAGAGGGGCGTCATTTTGGTTGGTCAAAAATGGTTCGGGGTCGGCGCAGGCAGGCAGGTGAGGGGAGGGTGCACGTAAGTTAATCACCACATCATTGCCGAGTGCCTGTGTCTCTTCATAGAGAAATTGATGCACGCTCTCCAGGAGGGCGTCATGCTTCGTTTCTGACGCGTGCGCGAGAGGTGCAGCGGCACCTATTGCTATGCTGGTCAGCAATAGGTTTCGGACCCACCGCAGCAGCATGCCTGACCTATACGTAAGCGGCGATCGGTGCATGGAAGAGGATGCTCAATGATGGAAGCGGGAATTTATCACCGTTTATTTTAACGAAAATGTCTGAGTATTATCACAAGAAATACTGGGGGAAACGCGGGTTGTTCCATGCTTTAGGCTGACAGGCGTCGGCGTATTCTTCATCATCAATAAATTCTGTTTTTGCCTCTCAGTAAGCGAGGGTTGGCATGATCGACCAATTAGAGTCTTCTTTGAATTACCACCAGCAGGCGCTGGGGTTGCGTCAGGCGCGGCACGAAGTGCTTTCTGCCAATATTGCTAATGCCGATACCCCGAATTACAAAGCCAGGGACATCGACTTTGCAAGCGAATTGAAGAAAGCCGTTGACGGTGGTCAGCGTGCACAGGGAAGCGATGGTGGGGGGTTGGCGTTGTCACGTACCTCTGGGCGCCACTTGGCAGGTGAGGGGCCTGCGCGAGCGGTAGGCAATAACGCTGATCTGCTTTACCGGACCCCTAGTCAGCCCAGCTTAGATGGTAATACTGTCGAAATGGATCGTGAGCGGTCACAGTTCACAGACAACGCGGTTCGATATCAGGCGGGTCTTACGATAATGAATAGCCGGATTCAAGGGCTAAAAACTGCCATGCAGCCAGAATAAGCTGGCTTATATCGGTTAGGAGACACCAATATGTCAATGTTTTCTGCGTTTGATATCGCAGGTTCCGCCATGAGTGCTCAGTCGCAGCGTATGAATGTGACTGCCAGCAACATGGCCAATGCCGATAGCGTGGCGGGTCCTGACGGCGAAACGTATCGTGCAAAGCAGGTCATGTTTGAATCACAAGCTAATAATTCACGCTATGGCGTCGGTGGGGTTCAAGTAAATGAAGTGGTTGAAGATGATTCGCCACTTCGTCTGGAGTATATGCCCAATCACCCCGCAGCGGATGAAGACGGCTATGTGGCAAAGCCTAACGTTGAGCCGGTCCACGAGATGGTCAACATGATTTCAGCGTCGCGCTCTTATCAAGCGAACGTTGAGGTCTTTAACACCAGTAAACAGATGCTGATGCAAACACTCTCGCTGGGTGAAGGGTAAGCTATGAATATCGACACAAGTGTACTAAGCAATGTCAATGGCGGCGGGTCGAATGGGATGCCGGCTCGTCAGTCTGAAGAACTGCGTGAAAGTTTTATGACCTTGCTGATCACCCAGTTGGAAAATCAAGATCCGATGAATCCCATGGAAAATGCGGAGATGACCTCCCAACTGGCGCAGATTAATACGGTCAGTGGTATTGAGGAATTGAATGATACGATCAGCGGCATTACGAAGCAGATGGATGCTTCTCAAATGCTGCAAGCGTCGGGTCTTATTGGTAACTCCGTTCTGGTGCCGGGTGACCAAGTCAAAGTAAGCGTTGACGAAGACGGCAATAGCTACGCCACGCCTTTCGGTATTGAGTTAGAAGAACCCGCCGAAAAGCTTGAAATCAGCGTAACCAATCAGGCGGGCGAAGTCGTTTATAGCAACGAAGTTGAGGGAGTTGACGCAGGCGTTGAGTCGTTTAGCTGGAACGGTTTAAACAATGACGAAGTAGCGGTTCCAGAAGGTTCTTACAACGTCAGCTATAAAGCGACCGACGCTGAAGGCGAGAAACTGGATTCAGAAACGTTGAATTATGCCCAGGTCCAAGGGGTGACGCCCGCCGAATCGGGTGAGGAAGTCCGTCTTGACCTGGGTGCCATCTACGGTCAGGTCTCTTTGGACCAAATTAAACAAATACTCTGAACCTTAATTAATCGATTTAGCAGGGGACTACTATGAGTTTTTCACAAGCGTTAAGTGGCCTGAATGCCCAGCAAGACAAGCTAGGAGCCGTAGGCAACAATATTTCAAACTCGCAAACCGTGGGTTTTAAAAGCTCGAACGTACAGTTCGCCGATGTGTACGCTGAGTCACGAATCGGGCTAGGTACGCGCACATCCGCCACGTTACAGAACTTCAACCAGGGGAATATCGAGTCATCGAACCGTAATATGGACCTGGCAATTGCTGGCGAGGGCTTCTTCCGCTTCCAGCAGCCCAATGGTGAAATTGGCTACTCGCGTAATGGTCAACTGACCATGGACGCGAACGGCGATCTAGTGAACGCCCAGGGCGCGCAAATTATGGGCTATCCGGCGGATGAAGAAGGTAATGTCCAGGGTGGTGGTGACGTAGAAGCCTTGAGCGTTGATGCAGGAGATCTAGCGGCCAGTGCCACGGAAAACCTCGATATGTCGCTTAATCTGGATTCAGAAGAAGCGGCGCTGGTTGATGGGCAGAACGGCTACACCACCCCCACAGCTGAAGAAGTGGCCAACGGTCTAGACTCCAGTCAGTACTCATACTCCACCAACGGTACTATTTACGATTCCCAAGGTAATGCACGCAACCTAACCACATACTTTACCAAGACGGCGGCTAATGAATGGCGGGTTGATGCGCGTATGTCGGGAGGCCCAGAAGGCGCGCCTAATTATGGGTTCACTAATATTGCAGAAGATGAAAACTTTGACTTCACGTCGGATGGCCGCTTAAGCAATGATTTTACGGCTTTTGATCTCGATTTAGATAATCCCGATGATATTCGTGATGCGGATGGTAATGACATTGCGGATAGTGAATTTGGTGCTGATTTAACCTCTCAGCAAATCCAGGTCGATTTTTCTGGCTCCACTCAGTTCGCCGATAGCTCAACGGTGAATGACCTTGAACAGGACGGCTACACGTCTGGCTCACTGGTAGGCGTGACCATCGAAGATGATGGCTCTGTGATGCGCAATTACTCCAATGAAGAATCGCGTGCTGCTGGCCAGGTTGCCCTGGTAAGTTTCCGCAACCCTGAAGGGTTAAGCCCGAACGGTGACAATCTATGGACCGCCACTGGTTCATCGGGGCAGGAACTAGTAGGGGCGCCTGGTACTGGCCAGCGCGGTTTGATTGAGCCAGGTGCCGTGGAGACCTCCAACGTGGATATGGCGGGTGAACTGGTCGATATGATCGTCGCCCAACGCGCCTACCAGGCCAACTCGCAAACCATCAGTACCCAGGATGAGTTGCTGCAGACCATCATCAATCTCTAACGGCTGAAGGTACTTAGGGGAGCAAGGTCGTGGATAGAATGCTGTATACCGCTATGAGCGGCGCAAAGCATACGATGGATCAACAGTCGGTAGTAAGTAACAACCTGGCGAACGTTTCAACATCGGGCTTTCGCGCCCAGCTACAGGCGGCACGCTCTGTGCCTGTGGAAGGTGACGCCTTGCTGTCTACTCGTGCTTCTGCCGTTACGACCACGCCGGGCACCGATTATTCTCAAGGTCCAATCGAACGTACGGGCCGTACGCTTGATGTTGCCATGCAAGACGATGCCTGGATGGCGGTACAGGATGGAGAGGGCGTTGAAACCTACACTCGGCGTGGCGATTTACAGGTCGATAGCGACGGCGTATTGACGAGTGTAGGTCGCCCGGTAATGGGTGATGGCGGACCCGTTGTGGTCCCCCAGGGGTCCCAGGTATCGATTGGTGCCGACGGCACGGTCAGCGCGATTCCTCAGGGCGAAGGTCCGGAAGCGCTGGTAGATGTAGGCCGCATTAAGCTGGTCACACCCGAAGAGGGTGAGCTTACCCGCGGTGAAGATGGACTCTTCCGCGCACCGCCCAATGAAGAAGGCGAGCCAGGGGCGCTAGTGGCAGATGAAGACGCCAAGCTAGTGAGCGGTGCGCTGGAAGGCAGTAATGTCAGTGCGGTCGACACCATGGTGACAATGATTGATGCGGCGCGCCGCTACGATATGCAAATGAAAATGTTGAGTTCGGCGGACGAAAACGCGCAGCGCGCCAACAGCATGTTAACGATTCAGGGCTGATAAACACTTATCAGCCAAGGGGACTCTTTTATGATTTCATCATTGTGGACGGCCAAAACCGGCTTGGAATCCCAGCAAACCAAGCTGGACGTCATTTCCAATAACCTGGCTAACGTCAGTACTAATGGCTTTAAACGCTCACGCCCGGTGTTTGAAGACTTGCTATATCAAAATATGCGTCAGCCCGGCGCACAAAATAATATTCAGGATCGGCTGCCGTCCGGCATGCAGGTGGGTACCGGTGTGCGCGCAGTCGCCACAGAGCGCTTGCACACCCAGGGGGGGCTCGAGCAGACAGAAAACTCACGAGATCTTGCGATCAATGGCGAGGGCTTCTTTCAAGTGCTGCTGCCCGATGGCAACACTGCCTATACACGGGATGGCAGCTTTCAACTGAATGAAAATGGCCAGATGGTAACGGCGAATGGCTACCCGATAGAGCCGGCGATTTTTGTTCCCGAAAATGCCGTGTCTGTCAGTATCGGGGAAGATGGTACGGTGAGTGCGCGAGAGCCCGGCGACAATCAGGAAAACGAGATTGGCCAGATTAACGTTGCCACTTTCATCAATCCCGCTGGTCTGCAAAGCATGGGCGGCAATCTCTATCAGGAAACGGGCTCTTCAGGCGTGCCTAATCAAAATATGCCGGGTATGAATGGCGCTGGGCGTCTTTCCCAGGGCTACGTAGAGACGTCGAACGTCAATGTGGTCGAAGAAATGGTCAACATGATTCAGACCCAACGGGCTTACGAAATCAATAGTCAGGCCGTTTCGACTAGCGATGAAATGTTGGCGCGTTTAGGTCAGCTGTAACGACGTTTACTGACAGGTTGGGTCATGTTGGAACGACATTGTATTTCGCGACGTATTGCGCTGGCTGGGCTAGTTTTTTTTCTGTTGGTGGTTGCTGGCTGTGCCCAAATACCCAGAGCCTCGGTGGTCGGTGAGCAAGAGCAGATTAATATCGTTGACCGCCCGCCGCCGGAACCCAATGGGTCTATTTATCAGGCGCGTCGAGGCTATCAGCCGCTTTTTGAAGACCGGCGGCCAAGATCAGTTGGCGATATATTGACGATTGTGTTGGATGAAGAGGTCAGTGCTAGTAAAAATTCTGAATCCAATGCTGATCGCGACGGCAGCGCTGGCCTGGAGTTTGGCGCACTGCCGGATGCTCTTGAAACGCTGGCTGAATATGGTTTTGAGGTTGAAGGGCAAAGTGACTTTTCTGGCGGCGGTGGTTCGCAAGCCAATAACTCCTTTACCGGTACAATCACTGTTTCGGTTTTGGAGGTGACGAATAACGGTAACCTACGTGTGCGCGGTGAAAAACAAATTGCCATAAACCAGGGCACAGAATTTATCAGATTTTCAGGCGTCGTGAATCCGCGTGCCATTACCTCGCAAAATACCGTGCCCTCCACCCAGGTGGCAGACGCACGAATTGAATATGTAGGGGATGGGTATATAAATGAAGCGCAGCATATGGGCTGGCTACAGCGCTTCTTCCTAAACGTGTCGCCTTTCTAGTCGCACCTGACTCAATGGTCACTGACATGCAACGTATGAAGACTCACGCGATGGCAAAACGGCTTTGGCAGCTTAGTATTATCGGCTTGGCTTGCCTGCTGGCAATGCCTGTTCAGGCAGAGCGTATACGCGAGTTAGCCAGTTTTTCCGGCGTGCGGGACAATCAACTGGTGGGTTATGGGCTAGTGGTCGGGCTGGATAACAGCGGCGACCAGACGACCCAGGCACCGTTTACCAGTCAAAGTTTGACCAACATGCTATCGCAATTGGGCGTGACGGTACCCTCCGGAACAAATTTACAGCTGCGTAACGTCGCGGCGGTGATGGTAACCGCCGACTTGCCGCCGTTTTCTCGGCCTGGGCAGCGGCTTGACGTCGTCGTTTCATCGATTGCCAATGCCCGGAGCCTGCGTGGCGGCACCTTGTTAATGACGCCGATGAAAGGAGCTGATGGCGATACCTATGCCATTGCCCAAGGCAATATGCTGGTGGGCGGCGCGGGGGCAGAAGCGGGTGGTAGCAGTGTACAAGTCAACCAGCAGGCCACGGGCAGAATCCCCAATGGTGGTTTAGTAGAGGAAGAAGTGCCGCTTAACTTAGGGGGTGAAGGTGGCACGTTAGAGCTACAGCTGGATGACGCGGACTTCGGTACAGTGCAGCGCATGGTAACCGCTATTAACAATGAATTCGGCCAATCTGTCGCTTATGCACGTAATGGTCGTGTGATAGCGCTTGATGGGCCAGTGGATGATAATGAGCGCGTTAACTTTATGGCGCGGGTTGAGAATGTTGACGTTACGCCGATGGATGCACCAGCGCGAGTAGTGCTTAATGCGCGCACCGGCTCTGTGGTCATGAACAGTGCGGTTAGTTTACGTGAAGCGGCAGTCGCCCACGGTAACCTGTCGATTACGATTGATACCCAATTTGGTGTTAGCCAGCCATCACCCTTTGGTGAAGGCGAAACGGCGGTGGTACCTGATAGCGATATCGACATAGAAGAGCAAGAAGCTTATCTACAGGTAGTTGAAGGCGCCGACCTCAACGAAGTTGTTAACGCACTAAATGCCCTCGGCGCCACCCCGCAGGATTTGATGTCGATTCTTGAAGCGTTAAGGGCGTCGGGCTCGCTACGCGCAGAGCTGGAGATCATTTGATGAATGCCACTGATATGAGTAATCAGTTTGCGCTAGATATGCAAGGCTTTCAAAGGATGCAGCACACGGCAAAAACAGACCCAGACGCTGGCGCGGAGTCGGCGGCTCAACAGTTTGAAGCACTATTCGTGCAAATGATGATGAAAAGCATGCGCGATGCGATTCCTGAGTCTGGCTTGATGAACAGCAGTGCTACGGATAGCTATCAAAAAATGCTGGACCAGCAGTGGTCTCAGGTGATTGCGTCCAAAGGGGTGGGGTTAGCGGATGTACTGGTTGAACAGCTTGAGCGGGAAGGCGCGATTTCCGGTGAGAAAGAAGGGGCTTCCAGCGCTGATCAACAAATGCAGGAGTTAATCGCTGGTATTCCGCGTGGAACGCCGCGGGTATTAGATAGCCCCCTGAATCCTGGTGACGAACAGGTCCCCGAAGCACCTACCGAGAGCCGCTTCTTGGCGGAACTAGATGCTGTACGGCAAGGAAAGGTGGCAGAAACAGAGTCTACTCAGTCTGATGCTCCGCGCCAAGCAGGAGGTCAACTGCCTCATGTGGATCAGTTTATGGAAACGCTGGCACCTTCAGCCCAGGCTGCAAGCCGTACCACCGGGGTGCCCGCTGAATTGATACTGGCCCAAGCTGCATTAGAAACGGGCTGGGGGAAACATGAGATTGCCACGCAAAACGGTAAGAACAGTCACAATGTGTTTGGCATCAAAGCCGGAGAGCATTGGGAGGGTGATAGCACTGAGGTGGTGACTCACGAATACATAGACGGGCGTCGCGAGAAAGTGGTTGATAGCTTCCGCGTTTACGATTCATATGAACATGCCTTTACCGACTATGCCAATCTAATTGGTAATAACCCTCGCTACGCGGGTGTGACGCAGGCACCTTCAGCGGAGCAAGCGGCACGTGAGTTGCAACGTGGTGGCTATGCTACTGATCCGCGCTATGCCGATAAGCTGGTAGGCGTGATGGACACTTTGGGCCCGATGCCGGACGCCAGTAATTTCTTGGCCGATTCGCGTTAGTCGTCATTCAAGTTTTGTACCGCGCTGCCGATTATAGAAATATCGGCTAAAGGAATTGAACCATGAGCATGTTTTCTATTGGGCTAAGCGGCTTAAACGCGGCGCAAAACTCGCTGAATACGGCTAGCAACAATATCAGCAACGTGAACACACCCGGCTACAATCGCGAAATCACCAAACTTGGTGAGGGCAGCGCAGGAACGTCAGGTGTTCAGGTCAATGATATTGAACGCCAGTTTAATCAATACGTGGCGGATCAGCTCAATAGCGCTAAAACGCAGTCGAGCGCGTTAGAAACCTATTCCGAGCAAGTGACCCAAATTGATAATTTGCTGGCCGACCGCGATGCGGGTCTTTCACCGCTGATGCAAAACTTCTTTTCCTCGCTGGAAGATTTAGCCAGTTCGCCATCCGACCCCGCTGCTCGCCAGGGCGTGCTGGGTAATGCCGAAACGCTTAGCGCGCAGTTCCGCTCGTTCGACAGCTACCTGCAGGATATGCAAAGCAATATTAACAACCAGCTAGACGATGAAGTTACCCAGATTAACAACACCACCGAGCAAGTCGCCGGGCTCAATAAAGAGATTGCCCTCGCCCGCGCTCGTAACGGCGAAGCCCCCAATAGCCTGCTCAACCAGCGTGATAAACTCGTCTCTGACCTAAACGAGCGCATGGATCTGCGACTTAATGTCCAAGACGGCAAAACATATAACATCAGCCTGCCCAACGGCCAGCCGCTGGTGACCGGTACAGACTCGTTCGAGTTAGAGACCATGGAGGCGGAGAACGACCCGCAGCGCAAGGTAATCGGCTATCGGGATGGCGGTGGTAACCTTTCCCAGCTAGAAGAAGATGTGGTGACGGGCGGCTCGCTTGGTGGGTTAATGACCTTCCGCCAAGAGGCGCTTGATAAAACCCAAAACCAGATCGGACAGCTAGCGGTGTCGCTTTCGTCAGCAATGAATGAACAGCACAAACAAGGCGTTGATCTAAATGGTGATCAAGGCGAAGACCTGTTCAATATTCGCGCGCCGCAGACCTACGGGCATGATGACAATAGCGATGCGACAATTGAAAGCGCCGAATTTGACCCCAGCCGGATCGACGAACTGCGCGCCACCGATTACAGCGTAAGTTTTGATGACAATGACGACCCTGTTATCACTCGGAAAGATAATGGCCAAGTCGTGGAATACGATCAGGATGCCTGGGCTGAAGATGACCAGTTAAAGTTCGGTGGTGTTACGCTTGAGTTCAGTCAGCCTCCTATAGCCGGTGATGAATACGAAATCCAACCCGTTCGCCGTGCCGGAGCCGGGATGGATACCAATATTACCGACCTGGATAAGATTGCCGCAGGTAGTTTGGCTGACATGGAAGGCGATCTGGCTATTGGCGACGTTAGCATGGCCGAGGGTGCCTTGAGTGCGCTACCGGAAGATGGTGAGTATTCGCTGAGCGTGGCAGAGGACGGTACCGTCAGTGAGTTAGAAGGGGCTATGACCGTAAATGGTGAAGCCTTAGCCGATGGAGATACGCTAGAAGCTGGGGACCGCATCGCTATTGACGGCGTCGAGTTTACGCTTGACGAGTTGCCTGACGCTGATGGGGCAACATTTTCTATCAGTCTTAGCGATGCCAATAGCGGCGACAACAGTAATGCGCTGGCCATGCAAGACCTGCAAAGCGAGGATATTGTTGGCGGCAGCGCCACGGTGAGCGGCGCCTACGGCTCGATGGTTAGCGACGTGGGTAACCGGACCAACATTACCCAGGTAAATCTGGAGGCACGTCAAGGCCTCACCGACCAGCTTACCGAGGTGCAGCAGTCCGAATCCGGGGTCAATCTTGATGAAGAGGCGGCCAACCTGATTCGCTACCAGCAGTATTACCAGGCCAACGCCCGTGTGATTGATACGGCCGGCACCCTGATGGACACCATTTTGAATTTGCGCGGTTAATTCGAGGATAGATAGCCATGCGTATTAGCAGCGTTACCATGTTTGACCAAAGCACGGCGTCAATGAACCGCCAGCAGAGCGACTTTTTAAAAGTCAGCCAGCAAATTGCCAGTGGCCGCCGCGTTGTTAACCCCTCGGATGATCCCCAAGCCGCCTCGCGTGCCGTAGGTGTTGACCAAGCAAAAGCGATCACCGAGCAATACGGTGATGCCCGCACCTCAGCGCGCAATTCGCTCGCGCAAACGGAAAGTATCCTCAATAGTACGAGTGATGCGATCACCAGCGCCAAAACGCTGTTGGTCCAGGCTTCAAGCGATACGCTTAGCGATGTCGACCGCGAGTCGATAGCCAGTGAGCTGAAAGGCGTCTACGAGACCATGCTAGGCCAGGCGAATGCGACGGACGGTAACGGCCGTTATTTGTTCGGCGGTTATAACGATGGCAATCCGCCCTTCGTCAAACAGGGAGAGGCGGTAGAGTATCAGGGCGACCAAAATACTCGTGAACAGCGGGTTGACTCATCACGCTTAATGCCGGTGACCGAAAATGGCGCTTCAATCTTCCAAAGCGTGCCCAACAGTGCGGGCTATGTGGCAGAAGCCAATAGTGATAATGCTGGCAACGTGACGTTTGGGGGGCCGCACGTTGCAGATGTAAACAATGACGGCTATGGCGATAGCTATCGTATTCAGTTTGATGAGGATGGTGCTGGTGATCCCACCTACAGCATCGAGACCTTTGACGAGGACAGTGATAGCTGGGTTGCCTACGATCCGGATAATGACGGTGCTTTTACCGATGCAGCCTATACCTCTGGCGAAAGTGTTTCCTTTGGTGGCATTAATGTTGACTTAAAAGGCGAGCCTGAAGTTGGAGATCAGATTCAGGTAGCCAAATCAGGTAGTGCTCAGCGCGAACCTAATTTATTCCGCACCATGGAAGAAGCCATTCGTGTTTTAGAGAAACCCGCTGAAACCGAGTCAGACAAAGCGGATTTAAGTAATACGCTCAAGACCTCCATGCGCGATTTGGACAATAGCCTGGATAACGTCCTTACGGTACGTGCATCCGCTGGGGCGCGTCTCAATGAGCTGGATGTCATCGACGCAGTGGGCGATAACCGTAGTCTTAACTACGAGCAAACGCTGTCTGACCTGGTCGATCTTGACTACAACGAGGCGATTTCCGAATATAGCCTGCGCCAAATCGGCTTACAGGCCTCACAAAAAGCCTTTGTTGATGTGAAGGGTATGTCGCTGTTCGACTACCTGTAACCTCAACTGAACAAGCCTGCTTCGATAAAAAGCCCTTTGCCATCGGCAAAGGGCTTTTTAATTATTGATACTAAGATAGCGGGGCCAGGGTTTCGATTAGGCTTTGCATAAACTCAAGCCCTTGGCTGAACAGTCGTTGTAAAAACCGTTCGATATCGGTCATTAGCACCATCAATAATAACAGTCCCACCGTTAGCGAGGTCGGGAAGCCGATGTTAAACACCGTTAATTGTGGTGCCGAGCGGTTCAGAATACCCAGCGCTAAATTGATGATCAATAGCGACCCTACCAGCGGTAGGGCAAGTAGCATGCCAGAGGAAAATATAGTTCCGGCATAGCGCGCTAGTAGTTCAAAACCGTTCGGATTAAGAGTGCCGACACCAACTGGTAAGGTTTGGAAGCCCATTACCAGCGTTTCTAACACCATCAGGTGGCCGTTCAGGGCGAGAAACATTAGCAGCGAGATCATATATAAAATCCGCGACAAGACCATGATATTGGTGCCGCTGGACATATCGAAAAAGCTAGCAAACGCCAAGCCCATCTGTAGGCCGATAAATTCCCCGGCTGCCTGCACGGCGGCAAAGACAATATGCATGACCGAGCCAATCGCCAGGCCAATTAACACCTGCTCCACCATGATGCCAGCGCCCGCCCAGGACATCAGCGGTACATCTGGCATAGGGGGAAGAATAGGCGCGATCACCACGGCAATAACGGCGGCCAAGCTGATCTTTGCCTGATTAGGAACGCTCGAGTGCCCCCAAATGGGCGATGCCGCCATGAAAGCGGTGATGCGGGCAAACGGCCAGATAAATGCCACCAGCCATGCGTGTAGCTGGGCAAAGGTGACTTCAACCATTGGCTTACATCACCATGCTGGGGATATTGGTGAATAAGCGATGGGTAAAATCGGTGATCAAGCCAAGCAACCATGGACCTGCCAAAACCAGGACGGCAAAGACCGCCAGAATTTTGGGGATAAAGGTGAGGGTCATTTCGTTGATTTGCGTGGCCGCTTGAAACAGGCTGATAATCAAGCCGGTAAACAAAGCGGCGAGCAGCATTGGGCCAGCGAGCAATAGCGTTACTCGCATGCCTTGATATGCAATCGTCATGACCATTTCAGGGGTCATTCTGGATCTCCAACGCCGTAATGACGGCTATATCATGTAGAAGCTTTCTGCTAACGAACCAACAATCAACTGCCACCCGTCAACCAGGACAAACAGCATTAGCTTAAACGGCAAAGAAATGGTGATTGGAGGGACCATCATCATACCCAGAGCCATCAGTGTACTGGCTACAACCAAGTCAATAATCAAAAAAGGAATAAAAATCGTAAAGCCAATTTGAAAGGCTGTTTTCAGCTCGCTAGTGACGTAAGCAGGCAGCAAAACCCGCATAGGCAGTTCGTCAGGACCTTGCATCGGGCCGATATCAGCAAGGCGTACAAAGAGCGCTAAGTCGGGCTCTCGCGTTTGTGCGAGCATAAATTCACGAAATGGCACCTGCGCTAAACGCAAAAATTCTTCGAAATTAATTGTTTCTTCGCTCAACGGTACCCAGGCGGTGTCATAGACCTCGGCTAGCACGGGCGACATAATAAAAAACGTCAGAAATAATGCGATGCCTAGCAGCACCTGGTTGGGGGGTGTTGCCTGGGTACCCATGGCAGTGCGCAATAGGCTCAGCACAATGATGATGCGCGTGAAGCTCGTCATCATCAGCAGCATGGAGGGTAGAAACGCCAGTGAGCTTAGGAATAACAGCGTCTGTAGCGACACTGACCACTGTTGACCGCCGTCTTCCATCGGCTGAGAGGTAATCCCAGGGAGTTCTTGTGCGTTGCCTATGAGTGGAAAAAGACACAATAGGCCTAGAACAATTAGCCATGGCCACCGCGAGATAAGCGGCCGATACAAGGATGAAGTCCTCATGGGGTACGGTCTATATCAGAAGAAGGTGAAGGAGCACCGCTGCGTTGCTGCTTCTTGCTGGACAGATTATTGGTCAGTGCTTGGGAAAATCGCTTGGCAAAGCCAGATGGGGTCTGGGTCATGTCGGGGGGAGGCGTGGCGGGTGCCGGTCGCTCATGCAGCTTAGTAATGCGCCCATTGCCAACACCTAATACCAACCAGGTTTCCTCCACTTGCACGATCACAACGCGCTCACGGTTACCCACGGCGGTACTGCTGATCACCTGAAGCTGACCGCCAGCACGTTTGGCGTGCCCGAGGCGTTTTAGAAGCGCCGTGCACAGCAAAATAATGGCGATGACTAATGCCAACGCCGCTGCGGTTTTGCCGAGCACGGCCATGCCGATCAGTGAGTCGCTGCCGCTGCTTAGCGCGTCGAGCGAGCTACTTTGCGTTGAGGCGGAATCGCTCATCGGTTCAGTTTGTGAATGCGCTCAGAAGGCGTAATGATTTCGGTGATGCGGATACCATACTTATCTTCGATGACCACGACTTCACCTTGTGCAATCAAGTAGCCATTGATCAAGATATCCATGGGCTCGCCTGCTAGCCCCTCAAGCTCAATCACCGAGCCTTGGGCCAGTTCAAGTAGCTGTTTGATCGTCAGCTTTGTGCGGCCTAGCTCAACGGTAAGCTTGACCGGAATGTCCATGATCATTTCTAGATCGCGGGACTGCGTGTCGCCTGTTTCCTGAGTCAGTGGACGGAACACATCGTCACTGGCCGCTTTGGCTTCGCTGGCGGGCGCTTCCTCAGCTTCGCTGGCATCTTCTGCTGGCGCTTCTTCCTCGGCGGATTGCTGTTCTGCCATCGCTGCGGCCCAGGGATCTTCATCCTCGCCGTCGGCGGCCTCGGATGAGGCGGCTGTTTCTTCTTGCTCCTGTTCCGACATGGCAGACGCCCAGTCGTCGTCAGAGATGTTCTGATCGGGTTTATTAGGATCCGTCATGCTTTAGATTCCTTGGCTTTCTGTCGCGTAGACCCTTTAACGAAGTCGTTGGACGGTACATTGTTCATCGCGGCGTGATCAATCATACGCTTCACCCGCAGGGCGCGCTGCTGTCGTTGGCTACCGTATTCACACTCCATAACCGGTACGCCATCAACGTTGGCGGTAACGGTCGAGGGAATTTCCAACGGTAGTACGTCGCCTTTTTTAAGCCCCATTACGTGGGCGATACGGCTAGGTATCTGAGCAAATTCGGCTACCAGTTCGACTTCCGACTGACGCAATTCGCTGGCCATGCGTCGAGACCAAGTGCCGTCTTGGTCATGGTTACTGTCATTAATCGGGTTTGCCAGAAGGTCGCGCAGCGGCTCAATCATGGCGTAAGGCATGCAGACCTGGAAGTTGCTCGACAGGTTACCTACCTCAATATTGAACTTGGTATTCACCACGATTTCGTTAGGCGAATTGGTGATGTTGGCGAACTTGGACTGTACTTCCGAGCGTAAGAAGCTGACTTCCAGTGGATATACTACTTTCCAGGCTTCTTGATAAGCATCAATTGCCAAGCTTAACAAACGGTGGATGATGCGCTGCTCGGTGTTGGTAAATTCGCGGCCATCCGATTTCGTTACAAAGCGTCCGTCGCCACCAAACAGGTTGTCTACCACCATGAACACCAAGTTGGGCGGAAAGACGATCAAGCTAGAGCCACGCAACGGGCGCATTGAAACAATATTCAGATTGGTCGGCACGGGCACATTGCGTGAAAAATCGCTAAAGCTCTGGTAGCGAACCGACTCAACGGTGATATCGGCGCTGCGTCGTATCAAATTAAACAAGCTCGTGCGGAAGTACCGCGCGAAGCGCTCATTAATAAAGTCTAAGGCGTGCAACCGCTCGCGAATGACACGATGCTGGGTAGATGGATCGTAGGGCTTTACCCGGGATTCATCCTGCGACTGGTCCGATGATGTCGACGACTCATCATCACCACTGACGCCTTTTAGTAGGGCATCAATTTCTTCTTGGGACAGTAGATCGTCCTGCGACATGAACGGCTCCAGTTCCCGAGATTATTGCACAATGAATTCAGTAAACAGTACTTCGCGCAACTCAAGCGGTGGCTGGTTCTCATCGAAGGGCTCGCTCAGCCTCTCGTTGATAGCCGTGGCTAGTTGTTGCTTGCCTTCTGATGACGTTAGCTCACCTGCTTCCTGACCTGATAGCACTGACAGCAATCGGCTGCGAACTTGTGGCATGTGTTCTTCCAATAATTCGCGCGTCTCTTCATCCTCTACGCGAAGGGTGATGCCGGTATATAGCAAGCGGGTACCATGACGATCATCGGCCAAATTGACGGTGAAGGGCTCGATGGTCAGAAACACCGGCGGCTGTGGTTCAGCGGTCTCTTCGGTGGTTTCTTCCGGATTATCCTCACGATCATCCAACACCATATAAATGGCGGCTGCCGCACCGGCAGAGGAGAGCAGCACTAAAATGATCATTATCCAGAGCAGTTTTTTTGGTCCGCCGCTTGATTCAGCCATTGGTCGTTCCCGTTATCTCCATGCGTGGCGTTAACGTGGCATTATGCCTAAAGCGCATGCTGGTGATGAAATGAACAGGCTCGCTTGGCGAGCCTATCTTTTGGCTTAGCTTCCAATGGCCACGCGATTTGTCATAGTCATGGAAGAAAGTGTTGCCCTTATGGGTTACCGGTTAAGCGTACAGATCAACCCTGCCATCAAGCGCAATAGGCTTACTGGGCGTGTTGGAGGCTAAGTCGCCGCCTTCCTCACTAGCGTCGACATTAGGTTGGCCATTTGGCCCCGCCTGCTGTTGCGCAACGCCTTGATCGCTAGATTCGTTCTGTTCGCCAACGGATGTTTCGCCGAGTGAAATACCTTGCTCTGCCAGCGCTTCACGCAACTGCGGGATGGCTTGTTCGATCACCTGGCGAACCTGGGCGTGGCCGGATAAAAAGTGCGCTTGAGCACCCTGTTCGCCAACTTTTAACGAGATAGATAGCGGGCCAAGCTCGGCAGGATGTAATTGCATTTGCACAAGCTGGTCTCCCCCTCGCTGAGCGAACTGGACAAGTTGCTGACCCAATTGTTGAGGCCATGCTGGACTGGTCACCGGCGTGTTAACCGCAGCGGGTGTGGGGTTAGCGGCGCTACCTAAGCTCGAAGTAGGTGCTGACTGACTAATATTAGCAGACGCGAGGGCTTGGTTATTAGACTGACTGGCGTTATTCGAAGACAGCGTGTTTAGCAGCGTTTCCGAGGCGGAGCTGGGTAGCACCACGTTGGCTTTAGGCGATCCTTCTGCTGCTCGCCCTGATATATCGAGGGCATTAACCCAGGTATCCGGGCTACCGCGAGAGGATGATCGCGCATCGATCTGACTGAGCAGGCTTTCCGACCGCGAAGCTTTGCTCGTGTCGCCAGATTGAGACGCCGCGCCTAATGCTTGGGCAATATCTCCCAGGGTTCGCGAAGATCCAGAAAGCTTGGTATCACCACCGTTACTCTGGTTTTGAGTGTCGACGAAGGCGCTAAGTAGGCTTACCAGTTGCTCAGCTTCGCCTTCCTCAATGCCTAGCTGCTCGGCAAGCTCGGCCGCAGTTGGTGCAGCGTCATCACCATCGCCAGTAAGGCGGGCGGTTGACTCGCTTGAGGGGTCGCTATAGCTGGCCATCAACGACAGACGCTGGGCGATTTCATCGAGTGTGGCATTCTTTAGGTTGCCAGAGGCCTCAAGAATACTCATATCTTCGGGCATTGAGCCGCTATCGGCAGATGAAAAACGCGCCACCAATGCTTCCAGTGCCTCGGGGCTGATATCTAAGCCTAACGATTCTATCCACGCCGAAAGCGATGTGGCTTCAGGCGTTGGGCTATTCGCCGTTTGGTTGCTTCCCGTCTGGTTTGAAGGAGAAGTGACCGCTGCGCTGGCAAGGCGCTGATGGGGCGAAGCAGAGGCCTGGGAAAGCGCCTGCTGGAAGAACCCACGCGCGCCGTCAGCCGATGCGGCATTGCCCGGCTGGCTGCTGGTCGTTTGACCTTGCGTCGTTGAAAGCAACTGGTGAATATTCATACTCAGTTCCCTGGCACCGCTACTGCGGCGTCTCATTACGTTGGCGAGCCAAACGGCTAGTCACCAAATCGTCGTTGGTTTTCTGTTCATGACGCTCAAGGCGCCGATGCTCTTCCACTAACCGCCTTGAGGTCAGTGTATCGTAGGAAGACAGCTTACGCTGCTCTTGTTGCCAATGTTGTTGACGTTTTTGCACTCGCTTTTGCTGTGATGCCAGCGTATGGCGGGCGCGTTCCAGCGCGGCATCCAGTGAGGCAAGAAATTGCTGATAGTTGTACATCGTAGCGGGGTCAATGCCGTCACGCATCGCCAGCTGTAAACGCTCGGCGTATTCGGCGCGGTAGCGATTGAGCGAGTGCAATTGCGCGGTAGTCTGTTGCTCGCTTTGTCGCTCTTGGGCAAGGGCAATACCCGCTTGGTCCCGGGCCTCACGGGCTAAATCGGCAAGCATTTCTAACTGCGTCCGGCTCATGCTGACTCTCCAACCAAGGCGTTAAGGGCTTGTCGGGAAGCGTCGATGGTGGCGCTTTCGTTAATGTTTTGCTGTAAAAAATGCTCAAGCTCTGGAAACCTTCGCACGGCTTCATCAAGTTGTGGGTCATGGCCCGGTGTGTAAGCACCTACGCTAATCAGGTCGCGGTTGCGCTGATAGCGAGAGAAATACTGCTTGAATACGCGTGACTGACGCTGCTGAGCCTCGTCGGTGATAGCCGTCATTGCGCGGCTGATCGACGCTTCGATGTCGATAGCCGGGTAGTGCCCCGCTTCGGCTAGCGTTCTTGATAGGACGATATGGCCATCAAGAATCGCCCGGGCAGAATCCGCAATTGGATCCTGCTGATCGTCACCCTCGGTTAACACGGTATAAAAAGCGGTGATTGAACCGCCGCCGCGCTCTGCGTTACCCGCTCGCTCAACCAGGCCGGGTAGTTTGGCAAACACTGACGGCGGGTAGCCTTTGGTGGCAGGGGGCTCGCCGATCGCCAGGGCAATTTCACGCTGCGCCATGGCAAAGCGGGTTAACGAGTCCATGATCAGCAGCACGTTACGGCCTTCGTCGCGAAACCCCTCGGCCAGGCGCGTTGCGTACGCAGCCCCCTGAAGGCGCTGAAGAGGGGAAGTATCAGCAGGCGCTGCGACCACCACGGCGCGCCGCCGACCTTCGGGGCCAAGAATATTATCAATAAAATCCTGTACTTCTCGCCCCCGCTCGCCGATAAGGCCGACCACGATGACGTCCGCCTTGGTATAACGTGCCATCATGCCCAAGAGCACCGATTTACCCACCCCTGACCCGGCGAACAGGCCCATGCGCTGGCCTCGACCGACGCTTAGTAGCGCGTTTATCGAGCGGATCCCTACATCTATTTGGGTGTCAATCGGTGCGCGGGACAGCGGGTTTAACGGTGGTGTAGTGAGCGTGGCGCGCGGGGTGTCTTCAAGGTATTCGCGATCATCAAGCGGGTTGCCGTTGCCGTCGAGTACTCGGCCTAACAGTTCCTCCCCGATGGGGAAGCGGCGAGCGCTGTGGCCGCCTCCGTCGCTAAGTGGTGATACGCGGGCGCCAGGCATCAGCCCTGAGATCTGCTCAAGCGGCATTAGGAATAGCTTGTCGCCGGAGAAGCCGACGACTTCTGCTTCGGCGTAAGGGGCGTGTTGAGCCACCTGTGCATCACTTTTAGGCAGCTCGATTTTACAGGCACTACCGACGGCAACCCGCAGCCCGACGACTTCAACCACCATGCCGGTCGCGCGCACAACGCGGCCACTGGTGCCCACCCGTGAAAGGGTGCTGACCCGCTGTGTGGTGCGGCGGATCGCTTTTTGCCAGTGGTGTTGATGGGGGCAGGTGGTCGTCATCGTAGCACCTAAGAAGCCGACGGCTTGGATGAGCTGGATTGGCGCTTACGCGCTTGGGCTTGCACCGCTTGCCAGCGGCTTTCGAACGTCGCATCTAGTTCGCCTTGGGCGCTGGTGACTCGGCATCCACCGCGGGCCAACTGGTCATCGGGTTGCAGCTTCCAGTTGGCGGCTTCCAGTTCGGCGCCAAGGTGCTCTGCGACAAGCGCATGGTCGTCGGGGTTTAGCCATAGCCGCTGCTGGCCGACCAGCGGCGGTTCGGTATGCAGAAGCTCGCGTACCAGGGTCAGGATACGCTCTGGCGTTTCGTGTAAAGCCTCGGCGGCAAGCTGCTTGCCTGTCTCCGTCGCCAGCTCTACCAAATCATGGGCGATGGTGTCGTCAATTTGCGTGAGCGCTTCGGAAAACTGTTTGGCCAGCATGCCAAGCGGGGTCAGGGTATCTTTTGTTTGCTGGACCAGTTCCTGCTGGGCCTGCTGACGCCCTTCTTCGAGTCCCTTAGCCAAGCCTTCTTCATGGCCACGGGCAAGACCCGCCTGATAACCTTCTTCTTCGGCTTGCTGACGAAGCTTGTCGTACTCGGCTTGACGTGCCTCCGCTTCGCGTTGTTGTGCCTGCTTGGCAGCTTTTTGGGCCGCGTCAATTTTGCGCTGGTACGTCGACGTACTAGTTGGCGCCTGATTGTCGCCGGGGCCGGCCGGGCGAATGAGTTCGTCCATCTGCCAGCGCCGCCATTGGTGGTGACGATCAAATTGCGGTGATTGAGACTCAGACATACTCATCATCTCCACCCGCCAGGACGACTTCACCCGAGTCAGCTAAGCGCCGCACCACTTGCAGAATCGCCTTTTGTTCCGTTTCGACCTGAGACACGCGAATCGGCCCTCGTGCTTCCATATCTTCGCGGACCAGGTCGGCTGCACGCTGCGACATATTGCGCAGGAACTTGTCCACCAGGGCATCTTGTGCACCTTTGAGGGCCACCACCAACGAGTTGGTTTCGACTTCCTGCAGGACCATCTGAATAGCGCGGTTGTCCAGGTCGAGCAGGTTCTCGAACAAGAACATTTCGTCGATAATTTTTTGTGCCAAATCTTCGCTATGCGAACGTACAGTTTCGATGGCGGTTTCTTCTTGAGACGAATTCATCAAGTTGAGAATTTCTGCTGCTGTTCTTACACCACCCATTTTGCTGCGTTTGAGGTTTTGCCCATCCAGCATGCTGGATAGCACCTCGGTCAATTCCTGCAGGGCGGCGGGTTGAACGCCGCTGAAGGTCGCGATACGCAAGACGACGTCGTTGCGCTGTTTTTCCTCAAAGAGCTCAAGCACATCGGCCGCTTGATGGCGATCCAAATGGACCAAAATGGTGGCAATGATCTGTGGGTGCTCATCGCGAATGAGTTCGGCCACCATCGAAGCTTCCATGAGATTCAGCGTATCAATACCCGTGGATTCCCCGGTGGTTTCCAGGATATCTTCAATTAGGCTGGACGCACGTTCGCTGCCTAACGCTTTGGTGAGCACCGAGCGAATATGGTCGCTTGAGTTCAGGTTAAGGGCGACAAACTCTTCGGTTTCTTTATGGAACGCTTCGAGGACTGCCTTCATGTCTTCATGGGAGACTTGTTGAAGGCGTGTCATTTCCATGCTGATTGCTTGGACTTCCGAGGCGTTCATGTATTTAAACACTTCAGCGGCGCTATCTTCGTCCAGCGCGAGTAACAGGATGGCGCTCTTGCGAGCCCCTCCCATATTGGCCATTGCACTACTCATTGTTATTCATCCAGCTGCGCACAATCATCGCCACCATGCGGGGGTCCTCTTGGGCCATTTCACGCAGGTCGTTGAGGTTGTGCTCGTACAGTGATGTCTTGCGTCGACGTTTTGGCTTTTGATACGTCTCGTCATTGGCTGTGCTGTCGTCGTCTTCAGCTATGTCGTCATCATCATCACCGACCCGTGCCTGAAGCGCTGTGCCAGACGCGGCGGTCGCCATGACAGGTGATTCGGTGTAGCGCTTGATGAGCGGCCGTAGAATCAGCAGGTAAAGCAGCAGAGCGGCAAGCGCTACGAGTAGGTAGCGGCCGAGCTGTCCGGCGAGCTCCAGGGTGCCTTGGCGCTGCCACCACTCAGGCGCATCGCTCGTATCTTCTTCGATATCGGCAAATGGCGTATTCACTACATCGATTGCATCGCCACGCCCATCTGAGAAGCCCATCGACTGGCGCACCAAACGCTCAATCTGCTGAACTTCCTCATTCGAAAGAGGAACCTGTTCTGTCTCACCTTCGTCATTTGTGGTTTCACGGTAGTTCACTACCACCGCCGCTGTCAGGCGCTCGACGCGACCGAGGCGGTGCTGGATATGTTCAATGCTTCGATCAACCTCGTAGTTGACGACATCGTCTTGCTGAAGATTGCGGAGTGCCTCGTCAGGAGTCTCTTCGCCGTCTGCATCCTCGCCCTCTTCGTCGGGCTGATTGATGGGCGACGGCGCGACCCCCGGGGGAGTGTTACTAAGTGCGCCGGGGATGCCGGTGCCTAGCGGATCCTCCCCATCAAGAGAAAGGCTTAATTGACGGCTGCGCACGGCCGCTTCGTTGGGCGGTTGATTAGGCCCATAGCGTTCTGAGGTTTCTTCCCGCTGGGAGAAGTCCACCTGCGCGGCTACCTGGGCACGCACGTTTTCCTCGCCCAGGATCGGCGCCAGGATATGCTCAATGCGCCGTTGATAAGAACTTTCAACTTCGGCCAAGTATTCCAGTTGGCTACCGTCAAGATCGTTATTGCCTCCGCTGTCTGCCGACAGTAAGCGGCCATTCTGGTCGACCACCGACACGTCTTCGGGAGACAGTTCAGGAACACTGCTCGATACCATGTGAACAATGGCACTAACCTGGCCATCGCCAAGTACGCGGCCCGGTAGCAATGTCAGCACCACCGAGGCTTTAGCGGGCTCCCGGTCACGGATAAAAACCGATGGTTTGGCCATCGATAAGTGAACGCGCACGCCCTCGACAGGTCCCAATGATTCAATCGAGCGGCTAAGCTCACCCTCTAAGCCGCGTTGATAATTGACTTGTTCGGCAAATTGGCTAACCCCGAAGGCTTGGTTGTCCATGAGCTCAAGGCCCACGTTGCCGCCTTGCGGTAGCCCTTGTTCGGCAAGATAGAGGCGCAGGGGATGCACTTGGTCGCTCGGCACCATTAAGGCTTGGCCGTTTTCACTGAAACGGTAGGGCACGCCTCGGCCGTCGAGTTCCGTGATGATACGGCCGCCATCGGCCTCATCAAGGTTGTTATACAGGACGCGATAATCAGGGCTGCTGGCCCACATCATCAGGGCAGCCACCACCGCAATCGATGCAGCCCCGGCAATCAATAACGCGACAATAGGGTTGCCGCGCAACTGCGAAAGCACGCGTTCAGCAAATGGAGTTTTCGTATTATCACCGCCTGCGCTGCCACGCGTGGAGGTGTTCGTCTGACGGCCTGCCGTTGCACCCGCTTCGCTCATGAATCCCTCCATTGGGACAAGCAAAACAAGTTCCGGCCCAGGCGCATCACCAAAGAAGGCATAGGCTATATCCGTCGATCGCGGTTATCCGCCGAAAAGATGAGGCGAAATTATGATGAACGCTATTATCCGGTGGCTGGGCAAGCCTAAAGGAACGAAAAGCTTGGCTTTTTGTGCGTAATTGTCCGTATGAGCTTTGTCATACTAGTGCTAGGCTTCACCCATTCAGCCATTTTACTGATTGAGGCGTACACATGAGCACTCCTGCAATACAGGCAACGCTGCAGCAAATGCAGGGGTTAGCCAGCCAAGCGGCAAACCAGCCAATGCAAAGTGGCGCACTTACTCAGTCGGCAGGCCATGGCAGTTTTGGTGGTGAGTTGCAGGCGTCCATTCAGCGAATCAATCAGCTAAAGCTGGATGCAAATAACAAAGCGATGGCCTTTCAGGCGGGAGACCCTGATGTCGAATTAGGCGACGTCATGGTCGATATGCAGAAGGCGAGCGTTGCTTCTCAAATGGGGTTACAGGTGCGCAATCGGCTAGTGTCCGCTTACCGTGATGTTATGAATATGCAGGTGTAACCCTATAACGCAATCTTTGCGCAACGCCCTTTGTTTCCTGGATTCTGTGTCAGTGGTTCAAACCTCTAGAGAGACAAACTTGCCGCGCATATCCTGTAGCTGTTCGGCAATGCGGATGACTTCCTCTGCGGGAATCTGGCGAATAACATCACCTGAGTTGCGGTCAACGACACGAGTAATGACCCTTGATGAGTTCTCGCTGATTTCAAACTCTATCCCACGCTCTCGCATAACCTCGTTGATGCGTTGGACCGGTTCTACGAGCTCCCCCGCGGTGGGTGTACTCTGTTGAGCCTCACTGAGTTGGCTTCCGGGCGCGGGCAGATTCTCTAGTACTTCGTCAAGACGCTGGCGCGGCGACAGCGTGTTTAGCTGAGCTGTTTGGACGCGGTTAATGGCATCAATGTTAGATGAGTTCATCGTGCGTATTCCCCTATTTTTAATGTTTGCCTTTGACTGCTAGCGCCCCGCAAGTGAGTGCCGCTGGCAGTTGGCTTTTTTGGAACTACGTTTTTAGTGCGATTTACAGGTATCTACGCTAAAGATATCGGCGCAGAGATCGATAACTTTAGGATATTGATCGTTATGCTGTTGGGTAAGTTAACTTTGCCGCCCTGCTTAGCATAGACGATATACGCAACGTCGCACGAAAGCGTGGTGAAGCATCCTAGTTGCTCTCGGCTTCTGGTATTCTGCATCGCTTTGCGCATAACACGCTGATGCAATGGGGAAGGTGAGGAGAGCATGGTGGCCCACGAAGAAGAATACGAACGAGTCGCGAACCCTGTCGCGGTAGCATCGTTGCTGGATACGTTGGTGGAAGGCGGCGGTACGTCGCTATGCTTGGAGGGCGGTGAAGGGCGACCAGAGCCCATTGTGCTGATGGAGCAGCACCCTGACCAGGCGCTAGTGCTGGATCTTTCCTCGGTGGACTATCTGCTTGGTCAGCTTCAGGGCGGCGCGTCTTTTTACCTGACTGGCGAGGCGCAGGGTAAAATGTTGCGCACGCCGATGCTCTCGCTAACCGAAACCCGCCGCTCTGGCGGGCGTTTTTTATGCTGCAGTGGCTACCCGGCGTATCTGGATGTGCTCCAGCGACGTGAGGTCTTTCGTGCCGAGTTGCGCATAGGCATGCCGGTGGTCGCTATGGTCAGTGTGCCTGGCCAAGACGCTATCCAAGGTGAGCTGCGAGACTTGTCTCAGCGTGGCTGCCAGCTTGAGTTGCCGATGACTGCCAGTGGGGTTTTGGCCACAACGGAAGTGCCTTTGACGCTCTCCTTTGAATTTCCCGATGGCACACACTTTGAAATCCAAGCCTCTGCACGCCACCGGCGTCCCGACCCTGAGCGCAACCTGCTGCGGGTGGGCTTTCATTTTGGTGCGTGTAGCCCCGAGCAGGAGCGTCAGATCTGGTACTTCGTGTGTGAAATCGAGCGTGAGTCGTCGCGCTATGCAAAAGAGCATCAGGATGAGCGCCAGCCCTCACCGCTGTTTACCTCCCCCGCGGGTCGAGCGAATGCCAGTGAGCATATCGGGCGACGCGACCTGAAGCGCTACGCCACTCCAACGGCGCGGCGACTGGTTAAAATTGCTGCGTTTTTGGATGGACAGATGCTGGCGCTGCAACAAGGCAGCGACATTGATTCGCGCCAACTCTCCCTTTACGCCGACCGATTGATGGATCTACATGAGGAGGACCGTGAAGCGCTGCTTTTTGCTTCTCGATGCTTGTCGCCTGAGCCGTTACTGGTTCGTCACGGCATATCAGTGGCGGCCCATCTGCTGGATTTAGTGGGCGCCAGTATGCCGCGTGATCTTCGTAAGGCGGTGGTTGCCAGTGGCTTAGTACACGATTTAGGCAAAGCGTTGGTGCCGCAGGTGTTATTTAAAGCCGCGAATTTCGAGGCAACGCATCGGCAAGCGTTAAGCGAGCACGTTCCGCTTTTATTGGAGCGACTGGAGAGCTGTCAATGGCTATCTTCCAGCATCGCATCTGCCGTAGTGGGTGGCATCAATGAGCGCATGGACGGCAGCGGCTATCCAAATGGTGTTACTGGCGAATCGTTAAATGAGCTGGCCAAAGCCAGCGCGATTGTAGATGTCGTGGAAGCCTTGCGGCGTGACCGCAGCGACCGCCCCGCTAAAACCGCACAGCAAATTTATCGCCACTTGTTAAGCCATCCCCATCAGTTCGATCCGCGCTGGATCAAACGCTATATCGAGCACTTTAAAGCCTTGCCGGTGGGCGCCTTGGTGCGCTTCTCCAATGAGCAGTTGGCGTGGGTGTTGCGCGTTGATGAGCGGGGCAGCCCAACTGAGGTTTGTATGGCGATGTCAGCGAGTGCGCCAATGCGGGATAATTTAGGCAAGACAATACGCGGCAATGTCGTTGAGAAGCTGGGTCGGCCGGTGAGTGAAGTTGCGGTGTCGACCTAGTGGTCATCTCGGCTGAAAGGCTCACATAACGCGCACTTGGCGAAGAAAACGCGCTAAAGCATTAAAGTCGTTAAGGCGCTCGCCGATAACTATTACAGGCAGGCAATCGCAGTGATTTGTCTGCTGGTAACTTGCTTTGTGGCTAACCGCATTGGCTAGCCACGCGATTAGGAGTATCACGTATGACGTACTCGCGCGGTGCTGCCGCCTATGGCCGGGGAGCCAACGCTTACGCAAGGGTTGGCGTTGAAAGCGGCGTGATGTCAGCTGATCCGCATCAGCTCATCGTTATGCTATTTGATGGGGCGCAAGCGGCTATTCGAGCGGCACGTATCCATATGCAATCGGCTAATACAGCTGAAAAAGGGCGCTCTATTTCAAAAGCGCTCGATATTGTTAATAACGGTTTGGCCGCTGCTCTTGATAGAGAGCAAGGCGGTGATATTGCTGAACAGCTGTCCTCTTTATACAGCTACATCGCACGCCTGTTATTGAAAGCTAATTTGCGCAATGACGAGGCGAGTTTGGACGAAGCCGAGCGTCTGCTTGAGGATATTGCCTCTGCGTGGCGTGAAATTGGCCAACGGCAATCTGCATGAGGCACTAATGGCGGCTTCAACCACGGCACACGATAACGCTCAACAGACGCTCCTTGATACCTATGCGGCGCTGCTTGATAGCGTCATGCATATGCATCAGCTGGCTGATAAAGACCAGTGGGCAGAGCTGATTGATCAGCGCACCCACTACGTCCTTCTGGTCGAAAAGCTGCGTGAGCTGGACGCATCGGTGACGCTCGACGCTGCCGCACAACAACACAAAGCGGAGCTACTGGAAGCGATTCTGGAGCAGGACGTTGAAATCCGCCGACAGTTGATTGCACGCCGTGACGAATTAGGGCGACTAATCAATGTGTCTCAACGGCAGCGTAGCTTGCACCGCGCCTACGCCCCTCAGCAGGGCAGGGGCAGTGTGCCTGGCGATGATGACCAGATGTCGAGGTCGTCGTGAGCACCATTAATCCGTTGATCGATACCCTGCTCCATCAAGTGTTGGGGCGGCGGGGCGATGTGTCGAATCAACGGTTAATGGATCAGCCGATAAAGCCCATTGCGCCAGGAGAAGGCCCTCGTGCCTTGATGGGGGATGCACGGCTAGACGGTCGAGACCCTGCCTCTGCGGCGCTACGTGATACGGCGCTGCGTGATCTGAGGGGCCTGCCACCCCAGCTAGACGGTGGACGATTACCCCAGCGAGGCGACGCCCAAGCATTGCCTCCCGGCTCGACCCAGACGCATTTTAGCCCAGCGGCACGCAGTATTGCCGATGTATTGCTGCGCTTTCCTGCTCCTCCCACCGTCATGCGCGCAGAGGCGCCATTGATGAATGCCGCCGAGCCGGCGTCGTCAGCACAGCTGGCGAGTCGGCTTGAGGCCAGCGTGCGCGACAGCGGACTATTTTATGAGGCGCACCTCAAACGTTGGTTTCAAGGGGATACCAGTCGTCAGCAACTGCTTAGAGAGCCGCAGATGCAATCTGGTCCGCGGGCCTCGGTTCCCACGCCTTTGGTCTCCACAGCGTTGGGCATGGGCGTTACGCCTCAAGGGCCGGGCAGCGGGCTGGGAGGGCAAGGCGTAGTGCCCAGCGGTACCGCGCCACTGCTGGTGGCATCGCCGAGCAGTGCGACCATTTTACCTAATACCCCTTTAATACCCGCCGCAAGTGAGTCTGCGGCGGCGCGAGTGCCAGCGGCCAATGCGCAACCTGCGACCCCGCCACCCTCAGCAGGACCCGCGTTACTTAACGCCGCCGAGGTCGCCACGAATGCCAAAGAAGCACAGCAAGCGAGCATTGATGCGCGTCTAGCTCGCGACACGCTTGATATCATGCCCAACCGGCAGCCTCGCGAGGTGGTCCATGAAAGCTTACAAAGCCTGGTGCGTCAGCAGCTGGAAATGCTGGTAACGCCGACGATTCGTTGGGAAGGCGACGTATGGACGGGTATTTTTATGGCGCTGGTGATTAATCTGCCAGCCCGCGGGCAATCCCAGGAAGGCGAGGAAGAGCAGGAGGCCGCTGAAGATAGCTGGCAGTCCGATATGCAGCTTGATGTGCCCGGTTTCGGCGCCTTCAGCGTATCGCTACGGCTTTATCGGGGCGCATTGAGCATTGACCTAACCGCCACTGAAGCGCAGGTGCATCAGCGTTTGGAGGCGGGTTTGCCCTCACTGGAAGCGCGCTTGGAGGCGTTAGATCTCCGTAAGGTGCAGGTGCGTGCGCGTTACGTCGAGGAGGTGTCGGATGTCATCGGATGAATCTCGACGCCAGGCGGTGGCCTTGGCCTATCAAGACCATGATCGTGCGCCCCGGGTAGTTGCCAAAGGCTATGGTGAGTTGGCCGAACGGATTATGGCTGAGGCGCAGCGGCAGGGTATTTATGTGCATGATGCGCCTGAACTTGTGGGGCTGTTGATGCAGTTGGATTTAGATGCGGAAATTCCCGCTAATCTTTATCAAGTTATTGCCGAACTATTGGTATGGGTATTTGAGTTATCGGAGGCTGGGCTTACTAAGCGTGAAAGCGCTGAGTAGCCAATACAAACGTTGTATGCAACCATGACTTTGGGGTAGTACAAAGTCATCCAGGGCGCTCGTACAACAGTAATGAAAGCGCCTGTGTCGTTCGATAGGCCACTATGAGTCAAACCAGCTTTCTCGATGAAATACAGGAAATAAATTTAGCGTATTTGCTGCTTGCACAACGCTTGTTAACTGAAGACCGTGAAGCCGCTATGTTCCGCCTCAAAGTCGACGGCGAAGTGGCGGACCTGATCGTATCGCTCAATGCACGGCAGCTGACGAAGCTGGCGCGGACCAACCAGTTGATCTGCCGGTTCGGTCAGGCCAGCGTCGAGCGACTGCAACAGGTGACAGACAACCCGCGTGATCAAGGTCTCGCAAGTCTGCACACATCGCTGCTACTGGCTGGAGAGGGGTATGAGTCGATGCCGCCGGAGGACAGCACGTGAGTCAAAAAAGCTTAGTAGACGAAATGCACCAGGTGCAGCTCGCTATTGAGCTGATTGAACTGGGGGCAAGGCTGCAGGTGCTGGAGACTGAAACGGAGCTCAGTCGCACTCGCCTGATCAAACTGTACAAAGAAGTAAGAGGGATGTCGCCACCAAAAGGCATGCTGCCGTTTTCGACCGATTGGTTTATTACGTGGCTGCCTAACATTCACTCTTCGTTGTTTTACAACATGTACTTAAGCCTCGTGAAAGTGGCTGGCTGCGAGCGAATTGACGCCTTTGTGAAGGCTTATAGGTTGTACGGCGAGCAGATTGATGTTGATGGCGTCGAGCCGGTTTTAGGTTTGACCCGCGCGTGGACACTGGTGCGGTTTTTTGAGAGCGACCTGCTTCAACTGACGCCCTGTACCCGCTGCGGCGGGCATTTTGTCGCCCACGCCCACAGCCCGTTACACGATTATGTGTGCGGTATTTGCCAGCCACCTTCCCGGGCAGGCAAAACGCGGCAAATGTGTAAGCCAGCGTCGAAAGCGACGTGATTTTTTGACGCAACGGTGCGTGGTTGGTTCCGTTACAGACCATTGAAATAGTGAAGGACACTGCTTGTGCTGATCCTCTTAGGTTACATCGTTGTATTGCTTTCGGTATTCGGTGGCTATGTGCTGGCGGGCGGCAGTATGGGGCCGCTGTTTCAGCCGCTGGAGCTGTTGATGATTGGTGGTGCCGGCATAGGGGCATTTCTTGCTGCTAACAACGGTAAAGCGATCAAGGCCACCTTCAAAATCATGCCGAAGCTGAAGCGCACCAAAAAGTACAACAAAAACATGTATATGGAGTTGATGGCGCTGCAGTACAAGCTACTTTCCAAAATTCGTCGTGAGGGCATGCTGGGGATCGAACGGGATATTGATAACCCGCAGGAAAGCCCGCTATTTCAAGAGCACCCCACGGTGTTGGCTGACCCACATATCATGGACTTTTTAACCGACTACCTGCGCCTAATGGTCAGCGGTGGCATGGAGCCCATGGAAATTGACGAGTTGATGCTCCACGAAATTGAGGCGTTTGAGCAGGAAGCCCATATCCCTATTGATGCCATCGCCAAAGTCGGCGATGCGATGCCCGCCTTTGGTATCGTGGCGGCGGTGATGGGAGTGGTGAAAGCATTGACCTACGCTGATGCTGGCCCAGAGCAAATGGGGGAAATGATTGCCCACGCGCTGGTGGGGACATTTTTAGGCATTTTATTGGGTTACGGCTTTATCAACCCCGTAGCCAGCACTATTGATCGGCAGGCGAAAGAAGCTGAAAAAATGCTCCAGTGTATTCGTGTCACGCTGTTGGCAAGCCTCCACGGCTATGCACCCCAACTGGCCGTGGAGTTTGGCCGGAAGGCGCTTCATAGCACGGAGCGGCCCACCTTTAACGAGTTAGAAGACTACGTACGCGACGCGAAAAAGGCTGGTAGTGCATGAGTGCGGCGGGAGATAAGCGCCCGATAATTATTCGGCGCAAAAAAGTCGTGCATGCCCATCACGGTGGCGCATGGAAAATTGCCCTTGCCGACTTTATGACCGCGCTCATGGCGTTGTTTCTGGTGCTGTGGATACTCAGTGTTTCCAGCGACGAAGAGCGCCAGGGTGTCGCTGAGTACTTCAGTACGCCGCTGACGACCGCGATTACCGGCGGAGATCGCTCGGGCAGCACGAGTGCTATTCCTGGTGGCGGGCCTGACCCGACGCATAGCGATGGTGAGCGCGCACGTATTGATTTAATGCAGGCGACGCGCCCGAGTCAGCAAGAGCGGCGTTTTTTCATGGAGGTACAGGAACGCATTGAGCGCGCCATTGAACTCGACCCTGAGCTACGTCAGTTGCGTTCACAGCTGCGTTTCGACCTGACGCGCGAGGGTCTGCGTATCCAGGTTCTGGATACCGAACAGCGTCCAATGTTCGAGTTGGGCAGTGACCAAGTGGCCCCCTACATGCGCAACCTTTTACGGACCATTGCGCCGCTGCTCAATGAGTTGCCCAACGACCTGAGTATCGGTGGTCACACGGATAACGTGCCTTATGCCGGGGGCTATCGTGGGTATAGCAACTGGGAGCTGTCGAACGACCGAGCCAACGCCTCCCGCCGCGAGTTGGTCGCGGGAGGGCTTGATCCAGATCAACTGTTGCGCGTTTCCGGCTATGCCGATCGGGTACTGCTGCCCGACACTGAGCCCGACGATCCGATTAACCGTCGCATTGAGCTGATCGTGTTATTACCCGAAATTGCCGAGGCCATCCGTAATCCGGTGGTAATGGAGACCGATGTTTCCACGGTGCTATCAGAAACTGCGGAAGACGGCGGCGGCATACCCGATGATGCTCCACCCGCAGAAAATCCGGAACAAGTGATAGACCCGGAACAAGCGCTAGACATAGAACAACCAGACTTAGAACAAGAGGCAACGAGTGCCGAATGACGCTGCGCTCGTGCTAATACTTTGACGTGAAGGTAGGGGATGGTGCATGGATATAGCTGATTTTTTTGACACCTTTTTTGAAGAAGCTGAAGAGCTGCTGGCGGACATGGAGCAGCATCTGCTGGAGCTGGATGTTGATAATCCGGATAGCGAGCAGCTCAACGCCATTTTCCGTGCCGCACATTCGATCAAAGGGGGCGCAGGCACCTTCGGGTTCAGCGTGCTTCAGAAGACAACGCATATCCTCGAAAACCTCCTGGATTACGCGCGTAAAGGGGAGCTAGCGCTGCGGGCTGACCTCGTTGATACATTTTTAGAGGCCAAAGATATCATGCACGAGCAACTCAATGCCTACCGCAACGAGGAAGAGCCTGATCAAGAGACGTACGAGCGGATTTGTCAGACGCTTCAGCAAATCGCCCTGGAAGAGATTGGCCAGCAGTTGGATGCGCCTGCCGAAACAGCGCCGCTGACGAGCACGCCCGCGCCTGCTGAGACGGCCTCCGTCGAGGAAGAAGCGGCAGGCACTTCCTCCGAAGGCCAACTGAAGGTTGCGCTGATTAACGTCGACGAAAAAGACCGGGTTCTGCTCGTCGAAGAGCTCGAGCAGCTGGGCGATATCCAATCCCAGTCGGGAGACGACAAACGCTACGAGGTCATTCTCAACGGGAGCGTGAGCGCTGACGATATTGAAGCGGTGATGTGCTTTATTATCGAGCCCAACCAGATCGACATTCAGCCGATTACCGCCAGCGCGGCAAGCCCACAAGCGCCCGCAGCGTCAGCAACCCCGCTGGCTGAACAGAAAACCCCAGCTGCACCCGCAGAAACCAAGACACCGGCGCCTGCCAAAGCGGCTGGGGGCGATGAACCGGCTAAGGGCAAAGCCAAGAAAGCCGCTGCAGAGACGTCGTCCATTCGTGTATCGGTGGATAAGGTCGACCAGATTATCAACTTAGTCGGCGAGTTGATCATTACCCAGTCGATGCTTGACCAAACGGTGAGCGATTTGGATGACCAGTCGGTCGGCAATAGCTCGCTGCAAAACGGCATGAGCCTGCTACAGCGCAATGCCCGTGACCTGCAGGAATCGGTCATGTCGATCCGCATGATCCCCATGGAATTTGTATTTAGCCGTTTCCCCCGCGTCGTGCGGGATACTGCTGGCAAGCTGGGCAAAGAAATTGAGCTTATCACTGAAGGCAAATCCACTGAGCTGGATAAAAGCTTGGTAGAGCGGATTACCGACCCGCTAACACACTTAGTGCGCAACAGCCTCGACCACGGCATTGAAATGCCTGATGTGCGTGAGTCGATCGGCAAGCCGCGCACCGGCAAATTGACCCTGTCCGCCCGCCATCAGGGCGGCAATATCCTGATTGAAGTGCGTGATGACGGAGCAGGGTTAGACCGTGATCGCTTGCTCGCCAAGGCTAAAGAAAATGGTCTGAACGTCTCCGATACGATGTCGGACGAAGAGGTCTTTCAGCTAATCTTCGCGCCAGGTTTCTCCACCGCCAAAGAAGTCACCGACGTGTCGGGACGCGGCGTGGGCATGGACGTGGTCAAGCGTAACATCCAGGGTATGGGCGGGCGCGTTGAGATCCAGTCCAAAAAAGGTGAAGGCACCATTACCAGCATCGTGCTGCCGCTGACACTGGCGATTCTGGACGGCATGTCGATCAAGGTGGGCAGCGAAACCTTCATACTGCCGCTTTCCACCGTGCTGGAATCGCTGCAGCCCAGCAAGGATGACATGTATGCCATGGCGGGCGACGATGTGGTCCTCAAGGTGCGCGACGAGTACCTGCCGGTGATCGCGATTCACGAAGTGCTGGACGTTGAAAACGCCATTACCGATCCAACCAAAAGTATTGCGGTGATTGTGCAGGGCGAAGGTCGCCGCTACGCCATGTTGGTGGACGAACTGATTGGCCAGCAGCAGGTAGTGGTCAAAAATCTTGAAGACAACTACCGCAAGGTGCCCGGTATCTCGGCGGCGACAATTCTCGGCGACGGCAGCGTGGCACTTATTTTGGATATTTCCGGCCTGCATCGGCTAAGTCGGGCAAAAAAAGAGGCTGGCAAACCAGCCAATACTCAAACAATGTCTTTTTACAAGGAGTCTGAACCGTCATGAGCCAAGCAAACAACGGGGCAGTCCACGCGACTGAAGCAGATAATCGTGAATTTTTGGTGTTCTCGTTAGGCGACGAAGAGTACGCCATCGATATCTTGAAAGTTCAGGAAATTCGCGGCTACGAAAACGTAACACGCATCGCCAACGCGCCGGACTTTATCAAAGGGGTCACCAACTTACGTGGCGTGATTGTGCCGATCGTCGATCTGCGCATCAAATTCCACCTCGATAATGTTGAGTACGGTGGTCAAACCGTGGTGATCGTTGTCAATGTCGCGGATCGCGTCGTGGGTATCGTGGTGGACGGCGTGTCTGACGTGATGACGCTAACGCCCGATCAAATCAAACCTGCGCCTGAATTTGGTGTCACGCTATCTTCTGACTTCCTGAGCGGACTCGGCAGCCTGGAAGATCGCATGTTGGTGATCGTCGATATCGACAAGCTGCTGACGAGCGAAGAGATGGCTCTGGTAGACGGCGCGAGCCACCAGTAAGACTAACGGTTGGCGGCACAGGGAGACGTGCTTGATTATTCGGTCGGCCACTCAGCCGTAAAGGAAACAGGTGAGTAGCTGATAGCGAGGAGATCGGTGAGTGGCTCAGGTAATACGTCAAGTAATGAATAACATGACTGTCCGGCTGAGTTGGGGGCTGGTACTGGTAACATTGACAGCGATGGTGTTGTTGGCCTGCGGGATTGGCCTCTACGCCCTGCACCATGGTGCCGACATCGTCCAAAGCAACGATGCAGCCTCGCAGCAGCAGGCATTTAATGCATTTGCCGCACAGATCCGCTGGGTCTTATTGGGTGTTGTGATGGTGACCATCGCAACGGTGATCATCGTGGTATGGGGGGTGGCGACCAATGTGCTGCGCCCATTAGATAACTTAGTGGGTTATTTCGAGCGTATGGCCAAGGGAGACCTCAGCCAGCAAATTACCGCGCCGGGTAATAACGAAATTGGCCGCCTTTACGTTGCCATGGCGCACATGCAGTCGTCGCTATCGCACACGGTGGGCGTGGTGCGCACTAGCGGTACCTCAATCTTTGAGCGCTCGCAGCAGATTGCCAGTGGCAACAATGATCTGTCATCGCGTACCGAGCAACAGGCGTCCTCATTAGAGGAAACCGCTTCAAGCATGGAGCAGCTCGCCTCAACGGTAGGCCACAATGCCGATAACGCTCGACAAGCCAGCCAACTGGCGGGAGATGCTACCCATACCGCGCGGCGCTCCGGCGATGAGGTAGGCGAGATCGTTGATACCATGCGTGAGATCAGCGCCAGTTCGCATCAGGTCGCCGATATCATTACCCTGATCGACAATATCGCCTTCCAGACCAATATTCTGGCGCTCAACGCGTCGGTGGAAGCAGCACGCGCTGGTGAGCATGGCAAAGGCTTCGCTGTGGTCGCCCAAGAAGTGCGTAGTCTTGCCAGTCGAAGTGCCAGTGCGGCAAAGGATATTCGGACCCTGATCGACACCTCGCTGAACAAGGTCGATGTCGGTACCGAGCGCGTCAACCAGGCCGGTCAGACGATGCAAGACCTGGTTGCCGCCGTGCAGCGGGTCAGTGACATCATGGATGAAATCGCCGCAGCCTCCGAAGAGCAAAGTAACGGCATTGGGCAGGTTAACCAAGCCGTGGCGCAAATGGATCAAGTGGTTCAGCAAAACGCTGAGTTAGTTCAACAAGCGGCGAGCAGTGCAAATGAGCTAGAAAGTGAAGCCGGGCGACTGCGTGAAGCCGTGGAGCGCTTTCGCGTCGCTGACTCGCTAACGGCGCCAACCACCACCCCCCGCCAGGCCACCCCGTTAGCCACTCCGCCATCCCGTTCTGCTGTGCCAGCTACCGCCGAAACAGCAACTGAATGGGAAGCGTTTTAAACGTTAACGCTGTGATGCAAAAGTGCTCAAGTAAGCGGGTTTCAGGCCGATAAGTTAATAGCTGGGGTAGAGAACATCTCCGCAAAAAAGCGCGTCGTTAAATCAAGGCGGCGTGCCTTTCGTGCCAGCAATCGGTTGTTTCTCAGACTCACCGTGTCGTGCAACCACCCCCGTGGCTAAGCAGCAAGCGGGTTAGGCTTTGTAGAGGAGTGGGAAATATTTTGACCGAGCAACGTGAAAGAGTCGACATCGGCCAGTGGGCGTCAGGCAGCCAAATTGAGCGCGACCTGGAGCTGACGGATGCTGACTTTACCCGTGTCCGCGAGCTGATTTATCAGCGTGCCGGCATTGTGCTGGCCGAACACAAGCGCGAAATGGTCTACAGCCGTTTGGCGAAGCGGCTACGCCATCACGGCATGACTCGGTTTAGCGACTACCTCGCCCGCCTTGATCGTCAGCCTGATGCTAAAGAGTGGGAGGCGTTTACTAATGCGCTAACGACGAACCTTACGGCGTTTTTTCGTGAGTCCCACCACTTTCCGTTATTAGCTGAGCATATAAAGCATAAGCAAGAACCTGTCTCGGTGTGGTGCTCCGCCGCGTCGACCGGTGAAGAACCTTACTCGATTGCGATGACGCTGCTCGAAACGCTCGGCGGGCGTGCATCTCAGTCCAGCGTTATAGCGACGGATATTGACACCGATGCGTTGGATAAAGCGCGCAAAGGGATCTACCCCCAGGAGCAGGTGCGCAAGCTAGACGAAGTACGTGTGAAGCGTTTTTTTCAGAAAGGCGCTGGTAATCACACTGGCTTAGCCCGTGTAAGGCCCGAAGTGACGTCGCTGGTCGAGTTTATGCCCATGAACCTGCTAGCTCCCCAGTGGCCGGTTAAAGGCCCCTTTGACGTGATTTTTTGCCGAAATATCATGATTTATTTTGATAAAGAGACTCAGGCGAAAATCCTCAAACGCTTCGCTCCCCTGCTCAAGCCCGACGGACTGCTGTTTGCCGGTCATTCGGAGAATTTTTCCTACATCAGCGATGCATTCAAGCTGCGTGGGCAAACGGTTTATACCCTGGCAAACAGATAAATCATCAACGTGCCTTGGCGCGGCAGACGGCTTGACGGATAAGGAGGCGTGCTTTGAGTGCAGCCAAAATAAAAGTGTTATGTGTAGACGATTCAGCGCTAATCCGCGATTTATTGACGGAAATTATTAACTCTCAGCCCGATATGGAAGTGGTCGCGGTAGCGCCCGATCCAATCGCCGCACGTGACCTGATAAAACAGCATAACCCGGATGTACTGACGCTTGATGTGGAAATGCCGCGCATGGACGGGCTGGATTTCCTCGAGCGTTTAATGCGCCTGCGCCCAATGCCGGTACTGATGGTCTCCTCGCTGACCCAAAGTGGCTCAGAAATTACCCTGCGGGCCCTGGAGCTTGGGGCGTTGGATTTTGTCGCCAAGCCCAGCCTGGGCATCCGCAGCGGGATGATGGACTACGCCAATGAGATTGCTGAAAAGCTTCGGGCTGCTGCGCGTTCGCGGCCACGCCAGGCGCGGCATAAAAATACGCCGCCCCCCGTCCAGCTAAAAGCCCCCATGGTCTCGAGTGAAAAGCTGATTATTATTGGCGCCTCGACCGGTGGCACCGAGGCGATCCGTGCCGTGCTTGAGCCGCTGCCGGCTAATGCACCGGCCATTTTGATTACTCAGCATATGCCAGGAGGTTTCACCCGTTCGTTTGCCGAGCGGCTTGACCGGCTGTGCCGCATCACCGTCAAAGAAGCTGCCGATGGCGAACGGGTGCTGCCTGGCCATGCCTACATTGCGCCGGGAGATCAGCACCTTAAACTGGCGCGTAGTGGGGCCAACTATGTCGCCCGGTTAGACGATGGGCCTCCGGTCAATCGCCATCGCCCCTCGGTGGACGTGCTATTTCACTCCGCCGCCGAACAAGCCGGTAAAAACGCCATTGGCGTGATTCTCACCGGGATGGGTAAAGACGGTGCAGCCGGGCTGCTTGAGATGCGTCAGGCTGGGGCCGCAACCATCGCCCAAAATGAAGAAAGTTGCGTGGTCTTTGGTATGCCACGCGAGGCGATTGCTATGGGGGGAGCCGCCGATGTCACTGCGTTGGGCGAAATCCCTGCGCGGTTAATGTCGCTGATTGACTCGTCGGGACGAGCACAGCGCGTATAACGACAACAACGTGTCAGCTTTGGGCTGTAAGGGAATGGTATGAATCGAATGTTTCGCAACCTGAGTATTAATGTTGCCGTGATTGCAGTGTTAATTGTGTTTCTACTGGCCGTTGGGGCCAACATGCTGATCTTCGCGCTTTCCGACAAGGCGACTCAGCGCATGGTAGAGACGATTGACCAGATTAATGTGCAGCAGCTTAACGAAATTAACCGTGCCGATGCGCTTTGGAGTGGCGCGCTGGTCGACCTGGAAATCGCCTCCAATGAATTTATGCTGGGGCGTAGCCGTCAAGCGACGGCGCGTTTTGAATCTGCCCAAGACCAGCTAGGTCGTGCAGAAGACCGCTTTAATCGCTTTGCGTCGGTACCGCGTAGCGACGGTGGTGAAGCGTTAGGGCAAGAGGTTGAAGCATCCTTTGAAGCTGTTTTTGCGCTAACCCATCAGCAGGTAGAAGCGCTTGACCAAATGGATACCACGGGATTCAACAGAATTCGCGAGGAAATGGTCGCCCCTGGTAAAGAGCAAGATGCCGCCCTCACGGAGTTCGTTCAGTACGCTGGTCAGCGTGGCGTCCAAGCGCAGCAAGAGCTTGATGACACTAATAATTTTTACACTATGCTCGAATGGGTAGTGCTCGCGGTCATTCTATTTTTAGCGGTATTGATTTATTTAGGCCTGCGCAAAATCGTCATTAGGCCACTTAACCAAGCGGTCATTCAGCTCAACACCATTGCCGACGCGGATCTCACCACGCCGATTCCGACCGGCGGTAAAAACGAAGTGGGTCAGCTGTACACCGCCATGAAGCGCATGCAGAACAGCCTCAATGATATCGTGACGCGAGTACGCGAAGGCAGCCGTGAGATTCACCACGGCACGCGGGAAATCGCTAGCGGTAACGCCGACCTGTCATCGCGCACCGAGCAGCAGGCCGCCTCAATTGAAGAGACTGCCTCAAGCATGGAGGAAATGACCGCGACGGTGAAACAAAATGCCGATAACGCGCGCCAAGCCAGCACGCTCGCCGTGGATGCGTCATCCACGGCAGAGCGCGGCGGAGACGTGGTGCAGCAGGTAGTGGAAACGATGCACGGCATTTCCAGCAGTTCGCAAAAAGTGTCGGATATTACTACCGTGATCGACTCGATCGCTTTCCAAACCAATATCTTGGCACTTAATGCGTCTGTTGAAGCGGCTCGTGCGGGTGAGCAAGGCCGTGGTTTTGCGGTTGTGGCCGGGGAAGTACGCAACTTGGCGAGCCGCAGTGCCGATGCTGCCAAAGAAATTAAAAGCTTGATTGATGACTCGGTCACCCAGATTCAACAAGGCTCTTCACTGGTCGAGCAGGCCGGGACAACGATGTCGGACGTTGTCACCGCTGTGCGCCGTGTCACCGATATTATGGATGAAATTTCTGCGGCCTCTCAGGAACAGAGCGACGGCATTGAGCAAGTCAGCCAAGCGGTCGGCCAGATGGATCAGGTTACCCAGCAGAATGCCTCGTTGGTGCAGCAGGCCACTGCCGCGGCGTCTTCGTTGGAAGAGCAGGCCAACCGGCTTGAAGAAGCGGTTGCAGTATTTAAGCTGGTAGGGTTGCAAGTGGCCCATCAGCAGACCAGTGCGCCTAACTCAGCCCCTAAAGCAGTGGCCGCAACGGCCACAAAAACATCATCTACTACGCCCACTCGTACGGTGTCTTCGCCTAGCGAACACGACGATTGGGAAGAGTTTTAACCAGCCCCGACTGATGAGAGGATGACCCATGGCAGATAAGAACATGAGCTTTTTGGTGGTGGATGACTTCCCCACGATGCGCCGGATTGTGCGCAGCTTGTTGAAAGAACTTGGTTTTACCAATGTTGACGAAGCAGAAGACGGGCAAGACGCGCTCAATAAGCTACGCGCTGGCAACTTCGAGTTTGTGGTCTCCGATTGGAACATGCCCAACCTGGACGGCCTGGAGATGCTCAAGGAAATCCGTCAAGATGACGCTCTCAAAGAGTTACCGGTACTAATGGTGACGGCGGAAGCCAAGAAAGAAAACATCATCGCGGCGGCCCAGGCGGGGGCTAACGGGTACGTTGTGAAGCCGTTTACCGCCGCTACCCTGGAAGAAAAACTCAATAAAATTTTTGAGAAAATGGGTAAGTAACGCGGCAAGGCCTGCGGGCCGGGATTACGAGGAGAGAACACCATGAGCCAAAATGAGCCGTCCAGTTCGACCCAGCTGTCCGATGAGGCCGCCGAAGACCTTATTCATCGCGTCGGCAAGCTGACCCGCATGTTGAGGGAAAATATGCGCGAGCTGGGGCTGGATAAGGAAATCGAGAAAGCAGCAGAAGCCATTCCAGACGCGCGAGACCGTCTGCACTATGTGGCTACCATGACCGAGCAAGCGGCTGACCGCTCGCTGAATGCGATTGATCGTGCGCAACCGCTGCAAGACCAACTCAGTGATCAAGCAGAATCGCTGGATAAGCGCTGGGCAGAGTGGTTCGAAGCGCCCCAAGAATTGGATGATGCCAAGGCACTCGTCAAAGAGACCCGTGGCTACTTGGGGAGCGTGCCGGGTATAACGGCAGCGACCAACAAAGAGTTGATGGAAATCATGATGGCACAAGATTTCCAAGACCTAACCGGCCAGGTCATCAAAAAGATGATGGACGTCATCCGCGAGATCGAACATCAGCTGGTTCAGGTGCTAATTGACAACGTTCCGGGTGCCCAGGCACGAGAAACGATGCAACGCAAGGCCGAAGATCAGTGGAAAAACGAGAATGCACGGCGTAACGAAGACCTTTTGAATGGGCCTCAAGTGAAGGACAATGCACCTGATATCGTGACCGGGCAAGATCAGGTCGACGATCTCTTGGACGAATTGGGCTTCTAACGCACTGTGTGAACGTTTGCTCGGGCTATACGAAGTTTCGCTCAGCCGTCCTTAGGGGCGGCTTTTCGTGTTTAGCCGCGATAAATTACCTGGCCGGATGACCTTATGGCAGAAAACGACAGCGACCAGGAAAAGACCGAAGAGGCCACGCCCAGACGAAAGGAAAAGGCGCGCGAAGAAGGTCAGGTGGCCCGGTCGCGGGAGTTGACTACTTTTCTCGTACTACTGGGCGGGGTGATCGGTCTATGGACTATGGGGCGGATGCTTTACAACCAGCTTGGCATGGTGATGGAGCAGGCGTTTTTGTTTGAGCGTCGTCAAGCCATGGAAAGTATGCCAATGCTGACTAATGCGCTAGACCTTGGTCAACGTACGCTGTTTGCAATGATGCCGTTGTTTTTACTGCTGACGATAATTGCTTTGGTGTCGCCGACGTTGCTAGGCGGTTTTCTGATTTCAGGAAAATCGCTGCAGCCCAAATTTTCAAAGTTAAATCCGATCGCTGGGCTGAAGCGTATGTTTGCCATGCAGGCACTTATTGAACTGTCCAAAGCGATTGCCAAATCACTTCTCGTCGGCGGGGTTGGGGCAGCGTTTTTATATCTGAATATGGGCAAGTTCATGTCGCTCATGGACCAGCCTATTCAGCAGGCGTTGGCCAGCGCGTTGACCATGTCGGCCCAAGCAGCGGGGTTAATGGTCTTGGCCCTGATTGTGGTGATTTTAATCGACGTGCCTTTCCAGCTTTGGAGCAATGCCAAAAAGCTGCGTATGAGCCAGGAAGAGGTTAAGCGCGAGCACAAGGACTCAGAAGGCGACCCGCAGGTTAAGGGACGTATTCGTCAGCAGCAGCAGGCGATGGCGCGGGGTCGGATGATGAGTAAAGTGCCCGAAGCCGATGTTATCATCACCAACCCGACCCACTATGCTGTTGCGCTGTCGTATCAAGAGGGTCAGATGGGCGCGCCAAGGTTAGTGGCCAAAGGTACCGATGCGGTGGCTGCGCGCATCCGTGAAATTGCCAATGAGGCCGGAGTGCCACGATTAGAAGCAGCACCATTGGCACGGGCGCTGTATCATCACGTCGACCTTGACGCCGAAATTCCGGCGAATCTATACACCGCCGTGGCTGAGGTCATGGCCTGGGCATATCGTTTGAAAACTATAGCGCAACAAGGAGGCGAGGTGCCCCCTACCCCCGATAACCTGCCGGTGCCCCCGGAAATGGAAACCCCCGGGCGTGGTACCGGTGGCAATGAGGCACAAACATGAAAGGCTTTAGCCAACTGATCAGCCAGCGAAACTGGATGAGCGACATGAAGGTACAGTTGCTCGCGGGACCGCTGCTGATCTTAATGATTTTGGGCATGATGATCGTGCCCCTGCCACCGTTTGCGCTGGATTTGCTGTTTACCTTCAATATTGCCCTGGCCATTATGGTGCTGATGGTCAGCATGTTTGCGCAAAAGCCCCTCGACTTTGCTGCCTTTCCCGCCGTGCTGCTGTTTACCACGCTGTTACGGCTCTCGCTGAACGTAGCGTCCACCCGCGTGGTGTTGATGGAAGGGCACCAAGGCGGTGCATCCGCAGGTAAAGTCATCGAGGCGTTCGGGGCGTTTCTGGTAGGCGGTAATTTTGCGGTGGGCCTGGTGGTCTTTTTGATTCTGGTGATCATCAACTTTATGGTCATCACCAAAGGTGCCGGCCGGATTGCTGAGGTCGGCGCGCGCTTCACACTGGATGCCATGCCCGGCAAGCAGATGGCGATTGATGCCGACTTAAATGCTGGGCTGATCGGCGAGGAAGACGCCAAAAAGCGGCGTGCTGAAATCGCCCAGGAAGCCGATTTTTACGGGTCAATGGATGGCGCCAGCAAGTTCGTGCGCGGCGACGCCGTGGCGGGTCTGGTGATCATGGTGGTCAACATCATTGGCGGCCTGATGATTGGCATGCTGCAACACGATATGAGCTTCGCCGACGCTGGCCGCACCTATATGCTGCTGGCGATTGGCGATGGCTTGGTCGCGCAAATACCGGCGTTGGTGATTTCTACTGCCGCCGGTGTGACGGTATCACGGGTAAATACTGACCAGGATGTCGGCCAGCAGATGATCAGTCAGCTGTTCGTCAACCCCCAGGTAATGATCCTGGCGGCGCTGGTCATGGGCCTGTTAGGTATCGTGCCGGGCATGCCCAATATGGTCTTCTTGCTGTTTACCCTGATGCTTGCTGGGCTGGCTTGGTTCATCATGCGTCGACAAGAGCAGGCACTGGTGAAGGAGGAAATTTCCGCCGCGCCGCCACCTACTCAGGAATCGCCAGAGGCCAGTTGGGAAGATGTTCAACTGGTCGATACGCTTGGGCTGGAAGTGGGGCATCGCCTGATTCCGCTGGTCGATTCACGCCAGAAAGGCGAGCTGTTGGCTCGGATTAAAAGCGTACGTAAGAAATTTGCTCAGGAAGTCGGCTTTTTGCCGCCGGTTGTACATATTCGCGATAACCTCGAGCTGTCACCTAACGCTTACGTGCTATCGATGAAAGGCGCCGAAATTGGTCGTGCCGATGCCTATCCAGGCAAGTGGCTGGCCATTAACCCAGGCCAAGTATCAGGCGAGTTGCAAGGTACGCCGACTCACGACCCGGCCTTTGGTTTGCCTGCGGTATGGATTGATACCGGCCAGCGGGAGCATGCTCAGGTGTACGGCTATACGGTTGTCGACGCCAGCACGGTGATTGCTACGCATCTTAACCACTTATTGCACCGTCATTCGCCAGAGATGTTGGGGCGTCAGGAAGTACAAAAACTGCTGGATAAGCTGGGCGGTGAACAGAAAGCGCTGGTCGAAGAAGTAGTGCCCAAAGCGATTTCGCTGACCGTGCTGCAGCGTATCCTGCAGAACCTGTTGGACGAAGACGTCTCAATTCGCGATATGCGGACCATCCTCGATACGCTGGCGGAGTTCGCAGGCCAGCAGCAGGATGCTAATGAACTAACGGCGCTGGTCCGGGTGGCCCTGGGCCGCTCGATCACCCAGCAATGGTTTGCCGGTCAGGATACCTTGAACGTGATGGGCTTGGATGCACAGCTAGAGCAAGTGCTGGTGCAGGCCATGAACGGCAACGGGGCCATGGAGCCAGGGCTTGCCGAAACGTTGATGACCCAGGCCCAGCAGGCGTTGGAGCGCCACGAAAGCAGCGGCGAGCCGCCGGTACTGGTGGTTCAGCATTCCCTGCGCGCGGTGCTATCGCGGTTTTTGCGCCGTCGCTTGCGCCATATGGCGGTCCTATCACAAGCTGAAATACCTGACGATCGCACCCTGCGGGTGACCACTGTGGTAGGGGGGCGCTAATGCCCGCGCTGCTATTTTTCCTCACGGCTCAGGGGTAATACATGAGTGTTAGACGTTTCGTGGGCGCTAATAGTCGCGATGTAATGCGCCAAGTGCGAGAAGCACTGGGTGACGACGCGCTGATTGTCGCTAACCGCCGCACTGAAGGCGGCGTCGAAATTCTCGCCATGGCGGATGAAGCCGTTGATCATTTCGAACCCTCACCGCCACCGCCTAGCGAGCCGACAGCCACGCCCAAGGACCCGCTCGAAGCGATGAGCGAGCGCTTACTACGCGAGATGCAGGATATGCGCTCGCTGCTCGCCTCCCAGCAAACCGACCACCGCGCGTCGCCCGCCTCAACCGCCAGCGGGGCCGAGCGCTGGCGCCAGCTACTTTGTGGCGTAGGATTTAGTACCGAGTTAGCTGACGACCTTTTGGTAGATTTGCCTACCAGCTTGGCGACGCCAACCGCCGATAGCGAGCAGGGGTTGGCATGGCTTCGCGAGCGACTCATGGCGCGCCTAACCGTTCTCCAGGATGAGCCTGAATTCTTTGATCAAACAGGCATTGTGGCGCTGGTGGGTCCCACCGGGGTGGGTAAGACGACCACCACCGCCAAGCTGGCGGCCCGATTTGTGATGCGCCACGGTACTCGCCCGGTCGCCTTGGTAACCACCGACAGCTTCCGTATCGGCGCCCATGAGCAACTGCGCATCTACGCGCGCTTGCTTGATATCCCCATGTACGCGCTGGATGCGGAACAACCCATCGACGACCTGTTGGGTCGCCTGCAGGGAAAGCAGTGGGTGATTATCGATACCGTGGGAATGAGCCAGCGCGACCAGCGGGTGATCGAACAGATCGCCCACCTGCAGGGCGGTCGTTCCAACGTCAGGTTGGTGCTACTGCTTAATGCCGCCAGTCAGCCGGAAACCCTCGAAGAGGTGGTGCTGCGCTATCGTCAAGCCGCCCGAGCGGCGGGTGCTGAGCTGGATGATTGCATCATCACCAAGCAGGATGAAGCGGGGCGGTTGGCGCCCATCCTGGATATTGTCATGCGCCATGGCATGCGTGTGCTGTTTGGCTCCTATGGCCAGCAGGTACCCGAAGATATGGCGGTGGCTGATCCTGCTGCACTAGTCGACCAGGCGTTGAACACAGCCGCCGCGCAGGTAGGCAGCGCTCCCATGACTACCTCGCCGATTAGCATGCCGCGCTGGTCGCGGGATGTGCTGGGCCAGGGCCGCCGTCTGTCGTCACTGTTTGCCCAGTTGCGCGAGCGGCTGGCGGGCTTTGACCGGCTGGAAGGCGTCTGGGACATCGCCAACTTGCCCAGCGTGTTGCAGGATCAGCGACTGGACGAGCTTCTGGAGGGGTACCCGCCGCCCCAGCGCATGCTGGGCATGACGTGGTCGCCACGCCGCAATGAACGTGGCTGTGATTGGGCAATGCCCGATATAGGGCTCGATGCAGATGGCGCCTGGATGGCGCTGCCCTGGCTACAGCACCGTCAGCCAGCCGGTTGGCAGCCGCGCATGGCAAACTTTAGTGAGCGCGATGGTGTCGCGGTCCATTTATTACCTGCCTTACCCGACAGCGAGGCATTGTCCTGGCTGGAGCGCCAATACTTGACCTGGGTCAGCTTGGCCCCGCCAGCCCTCAGGGTACACTTGCACGGCGAACGCTATGCGCTACGCCAATTGTTTGTGGAAAGCACGCTCAACCACCGCGTTAACGTGCGTTTCCGTGGCCAGCCGATGGCCCTGTGGACGGCCTATGCCGAAGTCAGCGATCAAGACGGACGGGAGTTGCTGGCGTGGTACGGCGAAGTGCGCGATCCGGAAAGTGCTAAGGTAGTCACGCGGCGTTATTGGCTTACACCTGCGCGGTTGGGCAATGAGGTGCTGAGCCTGTTGGTGACCCAACTGCAAAGCGAAGGGCTTTCAGCAATGACCCGTCGTGCCTGGCAACAGTTAAAAGATGCCGACAGTGGTGAGGTAAGCCCAGAGGTGCGATTGCTGATGGCCAGTGGTATCGCCGCCGTGGCGGGGCATCTCGACTGCGCTGACGATGAGGCCGCCAGTGCATTGCATAGTGACGTGTTGAACTTGTTGGGCAGCCGTCGGCGGCGGCGCGATACAGCGCTGCTCGATGCTCTGGTGTATGCCTTTATGGCCCGTGATGCGATCCGCCAGCTGGGTGGCGTTCACCGTGAGGGCTTGGTATGAGCGCTCATGACCAAGCCGCCGGGCTACGCAAGTGGGCCGACCTGCAGCGTCAGCAGCGGGGCGATGAAGCGCCCCCTGAGGCAACGGAATCGCCCCGGCCGATGGCCTACCGGTCGCCTGTTGTACCCAGCGCAGCGGCCATGATGCCGCCCGTCGGGCCACCTGTACCGAAAACGCCGTTAATGGTGATTGGGTTGCCCAACGCTGGGCCGGTTCAAGTACGTAAGGTTAGCGCGCGGCTAGGCCAGTGGGCTGCATTGGGACGCGCCTGGGCCAAGGACCCAGCCGACTGGGATATTCGTATTGTGATGCCGGATGCGCCCGAACTGGCACGACTTAGCCAGGATCATCGTCGCTGGGCACTATGGATACACAGCGATGCCGATGCGTTTGGGCGCATGTACCATGTATTGAAACAGCTAAGCCAGCATAACGGCCCGCAGCGTCTACTGGCGTTGCACGAGCCTAATTTGCCCAGGCAAGGTCTGTTGGAAAACCTACAGCAGGCGGCCAAGAACTATTTAGGCATCGAGCTGCTATTGTTGGCCCGCTGAGCGCGGCGAACGCCTGTAAAGCGCCTAATAAACGGGGCTAATTCGCTCATGAAAAGGAACCAAGCATGCTAGGCTATTGGCGTTATGTAATTAGCATTTTGGTACTAGCAGTGGGGACTGGCTCGTTAGCTCAGGCGGCGTCCAGCAGTTGGGTCACGCAAGTGCCGGGGCTTACGGTGGCCATGAGCGACCGCGCCAGCCGCAGTGATACGGCGCGTCCCCCAGCGGGTGTCGCCGCACCGACGGCGGTCATTGAGCGCGTCCAATGGCAATACCAGCATCCCCCCGGGGCAGCGCTTCAGTCCTGGCTATGTCATCCTGAGCGTTGTGTTCCTTTATCAGGGATGCGTGGGGAGACCCGTGCTTTATCAGGGCTAGGTGCGACAACGCCGCTGCATTTTCAGTTTGCGCTACGGCCAGGGCAGCGGCCCGTCAGCATTAAAGGGTTGCAGATGATTATAAATTATCAGTGAGTCAAGGTGGTTTAGCCGCGAGGCAAGAGGATGTATACAGCACAAGGCAGGATCGAACAAAGTGAGCTGATGACGGAGTACATGCCACTGGTAAGACGTCAGGCCTTGACGCTTCAAGTCAGGTTGCCAGCCAGCATTGAGCTGGACGACTTAATCCAGGCGGGCATGATGGGTCTATTAGAGGCCCTAGGACGCTTCGATGCCACTCAGGGCGCTACCTTTGCGACGTTTGCTAGTCAGCGCATTCGCGGCGCCATGGTGGACGAGTTGCGCACCCGCGATTGGTTGCCCCGCAGCGTCCGGCGCTCTGCCCGGGCCGTGGATGAGGCTGTCAGGCGATTGGAGCAATCGCTGGGGCGCGCCCCTGAAGAAGCAGAAATTGCGGCCTCGTTGGATATGCCGCTCGGCGATTATCAGCAACTGCTGCATGACACTAATAGTGGGCAGTTGCTGCCCTTCGAAGAGTTGGTGGCCGATGGCAGTGAGCCGTATAGCCGTGAGGCGAGTAGTTCGCCGTTCGATCATTTGCTAGATGGCCAACAGCGGGAAACGCTAGTGGCCGCCATTGAGGCATTGCCCGAGCGTGAAAAGCTGCTTATGGCGCTGTATTACCAAGAAGAATTGAATTTAAAAGAAGTAGGTGCTGTGTTGGGCGTTACTGAATCACGCGTTTCCCAACTGCATAGCCAAGCGGTGAGTCGCCTGCGCGCAAAGTTAAACGATTCGGCGTAGTCGTGACGGCAAAAACGGCGGGGAACGCGCTGCTGTTTCAACACCCCGCGCTAACGCGTCCCGTATTTAATGCTTTAAGGAGCACGACATGAATCCATCGACGCTGATCGGTATATGTGCCAGCATCCTGCTGTTGGTAAGCGTCTTGTTTTTTACTGCTGAATCGCCGGAAAGCTTCTTCAATTTACCGGGGCTCGCTATCGTGGTCACCGGTACGCTTGCCGCCACCTTTATCAGCTATCCACTTAAAGAAGTGCTCCGTGTGGTGCGTTTGGTCGGGCTTGTCTTTCGCCGCGAAAATACCTATGTGCGTGACGATATCAACGAACTGGTTTCCATGTCGCGGCTATGGTTTAAGGGCGATGTTCGCGCCGTTGAGAGAGAGCTTGAACATACCCGCAACCCGTTTTTACGTACCGGTATCCAACTGGTTATCGCCAACACCAAAGAAGACGAAATCTTCGATATGCTGCGCTGGCGTATTGCGCGGCTAAAAGCGCGCGAGCATGCGGAAGCGCAAATTTTCCGAACCATGGCCACTTATGCACCGGCGTTTGGCATGATTGGCACGCTGGTAGGCCTGGTCAATATGCTGGAAGTCATGGATTCCGGCAATCTTGACGTCATTGGCCCGCGTATGGCGGTGGCATTGCTGACGACCTTCTATGGTATTTTGCTGGCCAATCTGGTGTTCAAGCCTGTCGCGGTAAAGTTGGAGCGGCGCACCGAAGAACGGCTGATTACCATGAATATGGTATTGGAAGGGATTTCACTGATTACCAAGCGCCGGTTGCCTTCCTTTATCGAAGAAACGCTCAATTCGTTCATCGCTAATTACCATGACGAAATCCGTGAACCTGACGTTAAGAAGCCGCGCACCCGCACAAGTGCTGCTGCCAAAGGGTAGCGGCCATGTTAGACAGGGATACGCGACAGACCTTAGAGGCGCCGCTGCTAACGGGTGGAGAGGATGATGGTTGGCTAACCAGCTACCTGGACGTGCTGACGTTATTGCTTACCCTGTTCGTATTGCTGCTTTCTTTGGCCCCGCCCGGCGGTAACGACGAGGGTGCCGCCGGCAGTGTCGCCGAGGTGTCTCCCGGCGCTATCGAAGACCTGCCCCTGGCCACCTTGGCCGCCGGTATCCAGCCGCGGCATAGTGGCGTGCAACCTCGCTTCGACGGCATTCGTATCCCCGGGGTGGACGTATCCCAAGGCCAGGAAGGCGTGACGCTGCGCATCAACGATAGGCTGTTATTCGATAGCGGGCGGGCGCAGCTTACCGGTCAGGGCCGCGATCTCATTGCCAGCCTAGTGGATGTATTGAATGCCTTTGAAGGGCAGGTATCCGTCGAAGGACATACCGACAATGTGCCCATTGCGACCTCGCGCTTCCCATCCAATTGGGAGCTCTCATCAGCTCGTTCCATCGCGGTGGTTCGCCATTTAGAAAGCCAAGGGCTCAATGTTGATCGCATGCGCGCCGTTGGCTATGCCGATACCCAGCCGATAGAAAACAACGCCACGTCGCAGGGACGAGCCGCTAATCGACGGGTTGAACTTGTGCTTAGGCAACCGTCAGCGCGCGAGTAAATAACCTCTTACAACCCTTACGAAGCCTGCTGACACAGGGCCTGCATGCGCGCCAGCGCTTTCCCTGCGCCCTCCAGGCTAAACGTCATATACCAAGGCTCTTCATCGCCTTGATCAAAGCCCAGGAATATCCGCTCACCGTCGCTCATGTCGGCGATTAAAGCGTCGATATCGTTTAAATAAAAGTGGGCATAAAAGCCGTTATCGGCGCGCTCGGTAATAAATTCGGCAACGCTGTTGAGTCGTTCGCGCTCATCGACGCGTAATCGCGCGGGTACCAGATCGACCGCCCGGCTTTCTCCTTGGGCGGCGTCCAGCTCAACGCGCATTTCCAGCCACGGCAAATCGCATACGCCTTGGGTGGCGTTGACGCTCAAGGTGGCATCCGAGTAGCTATGGGTCTCCACCGCACGAAAATGCCGCTCTTCACCGAGGGTCAATGACATTGACTGCCAGTGACCGTGGGCTTGATCGTCTTCGACGTTAAACGATACGGCATAAGCCGATGGCAGCGATAAGACCAACGCCGCGCCAAGCGCGGGGTAAGCAAGTGCTGAATAAAAGCGGGACATTAACGGCATGAACAGGCCCATCATCTGGAAAACCCTTAGCCTATCGTCTGATGGCCAAGGGCAAAAGACTAACGCGCTGATTTTTCTATATATGGTAGAAAAAGTGTGAAAAAACGGCCGATGTAGTGCAAAGTCAAGGCTATACTTCATTTGATTGCCCCGTATAATCGTGCTGATTAACGCGCCATTTCCACCGCCGTGAAGGAGTTTTGCGACATGAGTACTGCTACCCAGGCTATGAACACTTCGAACGATGTCCCACTGCAGGAGCCGTCGCGAGAAATTTGGGACGCTAAATATCGTCTCAAAGATCGTCATAGTCAGCCGGTGGATCAGGACCTGGGCGCAACCTTCGAGCGGGTGGCGAAAGCCCTGGCGGAGGTGGAAGGCGATAAAGCCGATGAGTGGCTGCCCAAATTTCGCTGGGCGTTGGAACACGGCGCGATTCCCGCCGGGCGAATCCTCTCAAATGCCGGCGCTGAAGCCTATAAGCCAGCGGTGAGCCTGATTAACTGCACGGTGTCGCGCACCATTCGCGATTCAATGCGCGATATTCTGGATTCCGTAGTGGACGCGGGCATGACGCTCAAGTCTGGCGCGGGCATCGGCTACGACTTCTCGACGCTGCGGCACAAAGGGGCGTTTGTGTTTGGCGCTGGCGCGGGCACCAACGGCCCGCTGGCGTTTATGGATATCTACGACAAGATGTGTTTCACCGTGGCCTCCGCCGGCGGCCGTCGCGGTGCGCAGATGGGCACCTTCGATGTCGGCCACCCCGACGTGCGTGAATTTATCCAGGCCAAGCGCGAGGCCGGGCGCCTGCGTCAGTTCAACCTCAGTCTGTTGATCACCGATGAGTTCATGGAGGCCGTGAAGCGCAACGCCGACTGGCCGCTCGCCTTCCCGCTGCACCCCGGTGAAAAAGACGACGTCAGCGCCGAGGACATCATCTACCGTGACTGGCCAGTGGTCGAGGAAGGCTACACGGTTGACGATGAAGGCCGCGTGGCCTGCCGAATTGTCGAAGTGATCAAGGCGCGGGAGCTGTGGGACACCATCATGTCCTCGACCTACGACTACGCCGAGCCAGGGTTCATCCTGATCGACCAAGTAAACCGCATGAACAACAACTGGTTCTGCGAAGATATCCGTGCCACCAACCCTTGCGGGGAGCAGCCGCTGCCGCCGGAAGGCGCGTGTTTGCTGGGCTCGGTCAATCTGACCAAGTTCGTCATTGAGCCGTTCAGTGACAAGCCCCGGTTTGACTGGGACCGCTACCGCCAGGTGGTGGCCATTTTCACCCGCATGCTCGACAACGTGGTCGAAATTGCTGGTTTGCCGCTGCCCCAGCAGCAGCGTGAAATTGAGGCCAAACGCCGCCATGGCATGGGATTTTTGGGCCTGGGCTCGACGCTAACCATGCTCAAGATCCCCTACGGTTCGCAAGCATCGCTGGCGTTTACCGAAGAAGTCAGCCGCCATTTGGCGCTTGAGGGCTGGAAGCAAGCGCTGGAACTTTCCCAAGAGAAAGGTATGGCCCCGGTGCTTGCTGAAGAGCACGTTATCACGCCGAAGATGATGCGCGAGCGGCCGCAGCTTGCCAAAGACGGCTACGAAGTGGGCGACAAGGTGCCGGGGCGTATTCTCCACGCCCGCTATAGCCAGTACATGGCCAAAGTGGCCGAGCTGGAGCCCGAACTGGTAGCCCAGCTTGCCGAGCACGGCGCACGCTTTACCCACCATAGCTCGATCGCGCCGACCGGTACGATTTCGCTGTCGATGGGCAATAACGCGTCTAACGGCATCGAGCCGTCGTTCTCGCACCGCTATTTCCGCAATATTATCCAGTCGGGCAAGAAAACCAAAGAGCAGGTCGAGGTAGTTTCTTTCGAGTTAGCGGCTTATCGTCACTTTATTGCCGCCGATGCAGTTGACAGTGACCTGCCCGATTACTTCATCACCGCCGACGCGGTGAGCCCTGAACAGCACGTCGCGGTACAGGCGGCGGCACAGCAATGGATTGATTCGGCGATCTCCAAAACGGTCAATGTGCCCACCGAATTTCCGTTTGAAAACTTCCAGGACTTGTATCTGCAAGCTTATGAAAGCCGTCTGAAAGGCTGCACCACCTTCCGCTTTAATCCAGAAGCCTTCCAGGGCGTACTGGTGCGCGAGGATGACCTGAAAAATACCACCTATGTGTTTGAGCTTGAGAACGGCGAAACCCTCGAGTTGACCGGCGATGAGAAAGTGGTATACGACGGCGAGGAGCATAACGCCGCCAACCTGTTTGATGGCTTAAAAGAAGGCACCTACGGCAAATGGTGATGCAGGACCAAGCCTCATCACGCACAACGCCCGCACACCTTTGCTAATTGGAGACCGTTATGACTGTTGAAATTACCTCAAAAATCGTCGGGTACCGCATCAAACAGCAAGAGCAGGCGGTGCCTGTCCGCGAACTGCCTGAAGAAGACCCGCTGACGGTGCGTATTCCATCGCGTCCGGAAGGCACGCTGGAAGCCGTCTCAGAAAAGATTTCCTACGTGGGCGCGGAAGGCCGCAAAAAAGTCTATTTGCTGGTGTCTTTCATGCCGGTGGAAGGCGTGGTCGGCGGCAAACGCGTGGTCATTGAGCGCCCGGTAGAGTTTTTCTTCCCTTCCGGCCAGCTCTCAAGCGAGCACCAGTGGATCACGGCCACCATGCGAAGCCTGTCGCTGGCGGCGCGCGGTGGCTATGTCACCCAGGCAGTGGCGGACTTGCGCAAGGTGGCCTGGGATAAGGGCTTGGTGCGTTGCGGCATGAACCGCTGGAACAAACCCATGTTCCATGATTCTGAAGTGGCCGCGATTGCCTGGTCGATTCAGCAAATTCTGTATCGCCGTGGCTTTTTGGACCAGGACGGCAACCAGGTGCCGGTGGAAAATTTAGTGGAACGTTACGCCCACCGCATGCAGCACGGGCACGCTTGGCAGCCGCCTGTCGATGAGGCCCCTGAAGAGGCCGCAAGCAGCGCCGTAGAACCTATCGGCAAAGGTAACGCTTCGACCAACACCAAAGGCAGCGGACCGGCCACCGTGGGCCACTGCCCGGAGTGCCGTGGCGAGTTGATCATGATGGATGGCTGCCCCACCTGCTACGCCGGGTGTGGCTGGTCGAAGTGCGGCTGAGCCGCTGAGATGATCGCCAAGTGACAACTAAAACGCCGCGAGTTAAATAAGCTCGCGGCGTTGTTATGCGTGGCGACTACGCCGTAGCGTCAAACAGAGGGCGGACGTTATCGGTCAGGTAGGCATCGTCAAACTCGCCTTCTACTGAGAGTGCATCCAGGTCGGGGATGGTGACGTTGTGGCGGTCACGGAACACCAAGCCGTCCTCGCTGAGAGCGCTGAATGTCCGACTGACATGCACCGGGCTTAAGCCCAAAATATCAGCCAGTTGCTCCTGGGAAAGCGGTAAACGAAAGTGGCCGCTGATATCGTCGTTGGTTTGGCGCAACCGTAAATACATTTCATGAAGGAAGTGAGCCATTTTTTGGCGTGCGCTGCGCCGGGCAATGTTGACTAGTCGTTCGGTCAATAGGGCTTGTTGACGGCTGCCAATGGCGAACATCACCGAGGTGAGTGGTAGCGACTGGCGGAATAGCTCCAGCATGCGGCGGTGGGGAAAGTGGCAGATAACCCCATCGTTGATCATGCGCACGTTCTCAAGGCGCTGGGCAAAGGCAAACTCGCGTAGGCCAATGATGTCCCCCGGCAAAAACACTTCCAAAATCTGTCGATCACCATTTTCCAGGTGACGATACGAATAGGCCCAGCCGCTTTTCAGCGTGCAGAACTCATTTGCCGCGTCGCCCATCTCCCAGAGTAGTGTGCCTGCTTTAATATCAGTGGGGCTCTCCTCCAGTGAAGTAAGGAGCTGTTTTTCTTCTTCAGTAAGCGAGCAGTAGTGGCTGAAATGCTTAATAATGCAGCTTTTTTCTTGGCCCACGGCTGATGACCTCTAAAAATTATTGGCGCTTAAAATCGATTATTCAGTCGACCACTACTATAAACGAAGCAGATGAAGAATGCGTCGCGTATGTGGTCTTAGCCTCGCCACAGGGGAGCGCATCAGCGCTCCTGTTATTGCCAACAAACGCCTGTCTGCGGCGATAGCAGCGTTAAGCGGACGCGCGCTGGTGTCGCGCCAGCAGCGGGGCCAAAAAGCGCCCGGTATGCGAGACTTTCTGCTTGGCAATCTGCTCGGGTGTGCCTTCGGCGATGATTCGACCACCCCCGGAACCACCTTCTGGGCCGAGATCGACAATCCAATCGGCGGTTTTGATCACATCCAGGTTGTGCTCAATCACAACGATAGTGTTGCCGTGATCGCGCAGGCGGTGCAGCACCGTTAGCAACTGGCGGATGTCCTCAAAGTGCAGGCCGGTGGTTGGTTCATCCAGGATATACAGTGTTTTACCGGTATCGCGCTTGGCCAGTTCGCGGGCCAGCTTGACCCGCTGGGCTTCGCCACCGGATAGTGTGGTGGCACTTTGCCCAAGGCGAATGTAGGACAGCCCCACATCGAGCAGCGTCTGCAGGCGGCGGGCAATAGCGGGTACCGGACTGAAGAATTCCAGCGCGTCTTCCACCGTCATGGCCAACACTTCGTCGATGGTTTTGCCCTTGTAATGGATATCCAAGGTTTCGCGGTTGTAGCGCTTACCCTTACACACATCGCAGGGCACATAGATATCCGGCAGGAAGTGCATCTCGACCTTGATCATGCCCTCGCCCTGGCAGGCTTCGCAGCGCCCGCCCTTGACGTTAAAGCTGAAGCGGCCAGGCTTGTAGCCCCGTGAGCGGGCTTCCTGGGTGCCGGCAAATAGCTCGCGGATGGGCGTGAAAATACCCGTGTAGGTCGCCGGGTTGGAGCGCGGCGTACGGCCAATCGGGCTTTGGTCGATATCGATCACTTTATCCAACTGATCGAGCCCTTCGATGGTTTGGTAGGGCGCGGGGGTGAGTGTGGTGGCGCGGTTCAGTTCACGCGCGGCGATGGGCATCAAAGTGCCGTTGATCAATGTCGATTTACCCGACCCGGAGACGCCGGTAATAGCGATAAACAGCCCCAGCGGAAGAGAAAGCGTCACATCCTGCAGGTTATTGCCAGTCGCGCCGCGCACCACCAACTGTTTTTCCGGGTTGCCGGGAATGCGGTAGGGCGGCACGGCAATTTCCCGGGTGCCGGAAAGGTATTGGCCGGTCAGTGAGTTGGGATTATCCATGACGTCCTGGGGCGTGCCCTGGGCGACAATCTCGCCGCCATGAACGCCTGCACCAGGGCCGATATCCAGCACGTGGTCGGCCGCGCGGATGGCTTCTTCGTCGTGTTCAACCACAATCACGGTATTGCCCAGGTCGCGCAGCCGCTCAAGGGTTTTCAGCAAGCGGTCGTTGTCGCGCTGGTGCAGGCCAATTGACGGTTCGTCGAGGATGTACATCACGCCGACCAAACCCGCGCCGATCTGGCTGGCCAGGCGGATACGCTGGGCCTCGCCGCCCGATAGGGTGTCGGCGCTGCGCTCCAGGTTGAGGTAGTCCAGCCCGACGTTGACCAGAAACTCCAGGCGAGCGTGGATTTCATTGACGATCTTATCGGCAATCTCGCCTTTGCGGCCTGGTAGGCTAAGGTCGGCAAAGTAGTGCCATGCGTCGCCAATCGGCAACTGCACCATATCGGCAATGTTACGGTCGTCGACGTAAACGTGGCGCGATTCTTTGCGCAACCGCGAGCCACTGCAGGTGGCGCAGGACTGCACGGCAATGTATTTGGCCAGGTCGTCGCGGACCATGTTGGATTCGGTTTCCCGATAGCGGCGTTGCATATTGGGCAGCACGCCTTCAAAGGCATGCTCACGGGTCACCTTACGACCGCGGTCACCGACGTAGACAAATGGGATGGTCTCGTCGCCGCTGCCGTTGAGAATAATCTCCTGCTCGTGACGGGCAAGCTCATTCCAGGGCGTTTCCAGCTCAAAACGATAGTGTTTGGCAAGCGCCTGAAGCTGGGTGAAATAGTAAATATTGCGCCGGTCCCAGCCTTTAATAACGCCTTCGGCAAGCGATAGCTCCGGATGGCTGATCAGCTTGGCAGGGTCGAAGTACTGCTGTACGCCCAGACCATCGCAGGTGGGGCAGGCTCCCGCCGGGTTATTGAACGAGAACATACGAGGCTCAAGCTCAGCCAGCGAGTAACCGCACACCGGACAGGCAAAGCGTGACGAAAAAGCCAAGTCCTCCTGTTCGCCGTCCATGAAGTGGATCATGGCGGTGCCGTCAGTTAGGTTGAGCGCCGTTTCGAATGACTCGGCCAGCCGCTGGGCGAGGTCGTCGCGGACCTTGAAACGGTCAACTACCACGCTAATGTCGTGCTTTTTGCGCTTGTCCAGCGGGGCGATATCGTCCAGCTCAAGCACCTGACCGTCGATCAAAGCGCGCACGAACCCTTGAGAACGCAGTTCCGCCAATAACTGTAGGTGCTCGCCTTTGCGGCCTTTGACCACCGGGGCCAACAGCATCAGTTTGGTGCCTTCGGTCAGGTTCATCACCTGATCAACCATCTGCGAGATGGTTTGGGCTTCGAGGTCTTCGCCGTGTTCGGGGCAGCGCGGCGTGCCCGCACGGGCAAACAGCAGGCGTAGGTAATCGTAAATTTCGGTAATCGTGCCGACCGTCGAGCGCGGGTTATGCGAGGTGGATTTCTGCTCAATGGAAATCGCCGGTGACAGCCCCTCAATGTGATCCACATCGGGCTTCTCCATCATCGACAGGAACTGGCGTGCATAGGTAGAGAGCGACTCCACATAGCGGCGCTGTCCTTCGGCATACAGGGTGTCAAACGCCAACGATGATTTACCTGACCCCGAAAGCCCGGTAATCACAATCAGCTTATCGCGGGGCAGTTCCACATCGATCTGCTTGAGGTTGTGGGTGCGTGCACCCCTGACCAGAATGCTGTCCATCAACACCTCGAATCGCGCGGCAAAAGCGTGATTATACGTTTCTCGGCCCCCTCCCGGCAAAGCGGTTTCGCGAGTCTAGGGTGTGTGGACGTTTCGCCTGATCTCCCAACACGCTAGAATGAACGGCTATCTTAGCCCCCTGCGGGCATTTACCACTGACGGTGATTATCCTAAGGACTACCCCAAGGGCTTTATGCGCAAGGTTTCCGCACTGTTGTTGGCCTCTGAGCGCCGTGCCATCAGCGGCCTGGCGGGGCTCTATGCGTCCCGTATGCTCGGCCTTTTCATGGTGCTGCCGGTGTTGGCGCTGTATGCCGACACGCTGGCAGGCTCGACGCCGCTGCTGATTGGCGTGGCCCTCGGGGTTTACGGGTTGACCCAAGCGATCCTGCAAATTCCTTTTGGGTTATGGTCCGACCGGATTGGTCGCAAGCGTGTCATCGCCTTCGGCCTGGTGCTGTTTGCGTTGGGCAGCGTGGTGGCGGCGCTCGCCGATTCCATCGGCGCAATGATTGCAGGCCGAGCCTTGCAGGGTAGCGGCGCGGTGGCCGCCGCAATTATGGCGCTGCTGGCGGATCAGACCCGCGAGCAGGTGCGTACCGCGGCGATGGCCACCATCGGGTTGTCGATTGGCGTGGCGTTCGCCCTGGCCATGGTGATCGGGCCTTGGTTGGCGGCGTGGGCTGGGCTAGCCGGTGTGTTCTGGCTGACGGTGTTGCTGACGCTGCTGGGTTTAGTCGTGCTGTGGCGCTGGGTGCCACCCGCGCCGCGCCGTGTGCGTCACCGCGATGTGGGCATGGACCGCCAGCAGCTGAGAAGCGTTCTGGGGCGCCCGGATCTATGGCGTCTCGATGTATCGATTTTTGCCCTGCACTTTGTGCTGATGGCCATTTTTGTGGCCGTGCCTTTTCGCTTGCTTGAGACGGGCATCAGCGCCGCGCATCATGGCTTAGCCTACTTGGTCATCATGGCGCTTTCATTTGTGGCCATGCTGCCGTTGATGATCGTGGCCGAGAAGCGTCAGCGCATGACGCGTATTTGTGTGCTGGCGATTGGCGCGATTGCGGTTAGTCTGGCGGGTTTGGGGCTGCCGGTATCGCAAGGCTATTGGCTGTTTCCCTGGCTGTTTGTTTTCTTTACCGGCTTTAATCTGTTAGAAGCAACGTTGCCGTCGATGCTCAGCAAGTTGGCACCGGCCGGGGCAAAAGGCACGGCCATGGGCGTCTACTCTACCAGCCAATTCTTGGGGGCGTTTTTAGGCGGTACCCTGGGCGGTGTGCTGGCCAACTACGGAGGTCTGGACGCGGTATTTCTCGGCTGTGCACTGCTGGCACTATTATGGTGGGGCGCGATGTTGAATATGCCCTCTCCGCCGCCGCTCACCAGTGAAGTGGTGGCATTGCACGACACTGAGGCCGATACTATGCATGTGTTGCTTGAGCACTTGGCGGATGTGGCAGGCGTTGAAGATGTCATGGTCGTGCCCGAAGAGCGTCTAGCGTATTTGAAGGTCAATCGACAGCAGCTTGATCAAGCGGCGCTTGCTAAGCTGGTAACGCCCCCCAAATCGTAAACGGGGTGAGGTAGTGGCGCGTCGCTGGGACGCTGTCGACGTTTATCGATATCAATTGAAAGGAGCGCCTTATGGCTCGTGGCATTAACAAGGTCATTTTAATCGGCAACCTCGGGCAGGATCCTGAGGTACGGTTTACCCCCTCCGGCACTGCGGTCGCTAATCTCAACCTAGCAACCAGCGATACCTGGACGGACCGTCAAAGCGGTCAGCGCCAGGAGCGTACCGAGTGGCACCGGGTGGTGATGTTTAATAAAACTGCCGAGATTGCCCAGCAATATCTGAAAAAAGGCTCCAAGGTTTACATTGAGGGCCGCCTGCAAACGCGCAAATGGCAAGACCAAAACGGCCAGGACCGCTATAGCACGGAAATCGTCGCTAACGACATGCAAATGCTGGATTCCCGTGGCGGTGATTTCCAAGGCGGCGGCGCGGCGCAAAATAATTATGCGCAAGGTAGTCAAGGTGCCCCTCAGCAGGGTGGCCAACCTCAACCGCCCCAGGGAGATCAATACGCCGGGCAAGGGGCGCCTCAGCCACAGCGAGCGCCACAGCAAAGCCAGCCAACACCGCCGCAAGGCCAACAAAACAATCAATATGGCGCGCCTGATCCTGGTAATTTTGATGATTTCGACGATGAGATTCCGTTTTAAGTGACGGTCAATGACGCGAGTGAAGGTAAGGGAGACCGGCCGTCTTGAAGCTTTTGATACTCGATGCGGGGCACTGCTTAAGTTTAGCGCTGGCGCGTGAAGCAAGCCGTCGCTCTGATACTGAGCTGGTAATTGAACAAGCGACGCAGGTGAGCGCGGAGCGCCTGCGGTCAGTGTCGCCGGATGCGGTGATCGTTCCGCCCTTGGCCCATCCTTTAAACATGGCTCCGGCCGACGTTAAAGCGCATGCCGATGCCGTGGAGGTGTGCCTGGAGGCTTGCCTGGCAGAAGGCGTTGCGCTCGTCTGGTGCGTATCTGATCAGCTGTATGAAGACGGTTTCGACGTGCCCATTGACGAGCATGTCGTGCCGGCACCCAGGGATGAGTGTCTGCGTCGTTTGGTGCAAACCGGCAATCGCATTCGAGCAGATTACGACCGTCATTTAATTGTTCGCCTGGGGCCGTTGTTTGCGCTTGAGGGCAGTCATGCGTGGCTAAATGAGTTGCTGGACAGCCTGGTAATGGGCGACAGCGTGCGGGCGGCAGAAGACGTTATTTTTTGCCCCACCTCGGCGGATGCCGTAGCGCTTGCCCTGATCGGCATGCTGCAGCAGCAGTCCTGCGGTGCGGACGCGTGGGGCGCCTATCACCTAGCCGGCACCGAGCCTGTCAGCGCCTTTACGTTTACCTCCATGGTGAGAACCCAGCTGTCGACCCACCTGGAAGGGCGTGGCGAGCAAGTGACGCTAGGCGACGTCCAAGCGCTAAAGCATCACCACGATGCCAAACTACGGCGGGTGCTAAATTGCCGCCGGGTACTGGATGTCTTTGGTGTGCATCAAAAGCCGTGGCGTTTGGAAGTTGGGCGGATGCTCGATGCATGGTGTTTAACCCGGGACCATCAGGGTGTCGACGACACAGGAGCGTCGTCTTGATGCAAGTGGTTCGTAGTGTGATTTTTTACGTAGGTTATTTTGCCGCCTTATTAGTGATTGGCGCGCTGTTCTTGCCGATTGCGCCCTTTTTGCCCCTGGCAGGGCGCTATCGCCTGCTGAATTTATATAATTATTTTCTGATGTTTTGGTTCCGCGTCGCCTGCGGTGTGCGTTATGACATCCAAGGAAAGCACCACTTGCCTGCTGGGCCCTGTGTGATTCAGGCGAACCACCAGAGTGAATGGGAAACGGTTTTTTTGCAGGTGATGAAGCCACCGGTATGTACCGTGTTGAAACGTGAATTACTGCGTCTACCCATCTTTGGCTGGGGGTTACGTTTACTACATCCGATCAGCCTGGACCGCTCCAAGCCAGCGCGAGCCATTAAGCAAGTGCTGAGTCAGGGCGTCGCGCGGCTGAACACAGGCCTTTCAGTACTGATTTTCCCTGAAGGTACCCGGGTCGAGCCTGGCGAGCGCAAGCGCTACAACAAAAGCGGTAGCGTTGTCGCCTGCCGGGCGGGTGTGCCGGTATTGCCCGTGGCCCATAATGCAGGAGAGCGTTGGCCGGGTCGCCACTGGGTCAAACGCCCCGGGGTGTTGCGCGTACGCATTGGCGAGCCGATCGAAACCGCTGGACGAACCTCAGACGAAGTGCTGGCCGATGTGGAGGCCTGGATAGAAGCCCAATTGGTAGATATTTCGGATGTGCCCAGGCCACAGTAACGGCTTACGGGGTTGTTAACACAATAAAAAACGCCGCCCTATGAATGAGTAGGGCGGCGTTTTTTTGGGCCTATCGAGTGGTTACTCGATCGATCTATTACTCGGCATAGCGCTGGAACACCAAGCAGGCATTGGTACCACCAAAGCCAAAGCTATTGGATAGTACGCGGTCAATCGTCACGCCGTCGCGGCGCTCGGTGACGATATCGAAGCCGTCAGCCTGCTCATCAAGTTGCTCTACGTTGGCTGAAGCAGCCACAAAGCCGTGTTGCATCATGAGTAGCGAGTAAACAGCCTCCTGCACGCCCGTGGCGCCCAGCGAGTGGCCGGTGAGTGATTTGGTCGAACTCATGGCCGGTGTTGAGTTGCCGAATACCTCGCGAACTGCTTTGAGCTCGGCGACGTCGCCTACCGGTGTCGAGGTGCCATGGGTATTAATGTAGTCAATATCGCCCTCTACGGTGGCCATGGCTTGACGCATACAGCGTGTTGCCCCCTCGCCAGAAGGCGCGACCATGTCGTGGCCGTCGGAGGTGGCGCCGTAGCCCACCAGCTCACCGTAAATCTTGGCACCGCGTGCCTTGGCATGCTCAAGCTCTTCCATCACCAACATGCCGCCGCCACCTGCAATAACAAAGCCATCGCGGGCTTGGTCATAGGGGCGTGACGCTTTGTCAGGTGCATCGTTGTAGTGAGTTGATAAGGCACCCATGGCGTCAAACAGGCAAGAAAGCGTCCAGTGTTCTTCTTCGCCGCCGCCGGCAAACACCACGTCTTGCTTGCCAAGCTGAATCTGCTCCATCGCACTGCCAATGCAGTGAGCTGATGTGGCGCAGGCTGACGAAATGGAGTAGTTCACGCCTTTGATTTTAAATGGCGTCGCCAAGCAAGCCGACACGGTGCTGCCCATGGTGCGGGTAACGCGGTAAGGGCCGACCCGGCGCAAGCCTTTTTCGCGCATGACATCGGCCGCTTCTACCTGGTTGGCACTGGACGCGCCGCCGGAGCCCGCGATCAGACCGGTTCGCTCGTTGGATACCTGGTCCGCGGACAGACCTGCATCTTCAATGGCCTGGGCCATGGAAATATAAGCATAGGCAGCCGCGTCACCCATGAAGCGCAATAACTTGCGGTCGATGAGCGATTCAAGATCAATATTGACGCTGCCTGCTACTTGGCTGCGAAAGCCGCGTTCAGCGTATTCCTCTTTGAAGCGAATGCCGCTGCGGCCACTTTTAAGTGCTTCCAAGACCTGTCGTTGGTCGTTGCCCAAGCAAGACACAATGCCAAGGCCGGTGACTACCACTCGACGCATGGGAGCCTCCTGTTAAAAATTCGCAGTGGAGGTAAATAGGCCAACGCGCAAATCATTAGCCTGATAGATATCGCGTCCGTCTACTGAGACGGTGCCGTCGGCCATGCCCAGAATCAGCCGACGAGTAATAATACGTTTCATGTTAATACGATAAGTTACTTTTTGCGCGTCTGGAAGTATCTGACCGCTGAATTTCACTTCGCCACAGCCAAGCGCTCGTCCTCGGCCAGGGTGACCCAGCCAACCCAGGTAGAAGCCGACCAGTTGCCACATAGCATCAAGGCCCAGGCAGCCTGGCATTACCGGGTCGCCGGGAAAGTGGCAATCAAAAAACCACAGATCGGGCGTGATATCCAGTTCGGCAATCAACTCGCCTTTGTTGTGCTCGCCGCCTGCTTCATGAATGTGTGTGATGCGGTCAAGCATCAGCATGTTGGGAGCTGGCAGTTGGGCATTGCCCGGGCCAAAAAGTTCGCCGCGCGAGCAGGCCAGCAGTTCTTCGCGATCAAAGGAATGTTGCTTGGTCACTGAGTCGTTCCGATTATCAAGATGGTTGTTGGCCGCGTGCGGCACCTAAAGCCGAGGCATCGCGCCGTACTGGAGTGAAGCACTGAGGCACGGCCCGCAAAGCCTTGCCTAGTCTACTTCCCGAAACCGCTGAATGCACGTAACGCGCTATTATCGGTTGTCGTTACAGATTTTTTATTAGCAGCCGACAGTATAATGAGGCGAATAGTGTAGGGTCGAATGATTGGTTTTGCACACTAAACGACGTATTGGCGTAAGATTGTCTAATCAGACTGTGTACTAGCGGCATAATGAGATGGATCTACTAATTTGTTGGGAGCAGCTTTTAGCTCGTTTTTATAGGATATCGTGAACTCGCATGTGGCTATCCGTTTCGCTTAATCGCCCATTGATTTGGGCGGCGTTGATCGCACTGCCCGCTTGCATCTGGATTCCTGATGCCGCCTTGCGCATGGTCGCGGCGTCAATGGTGACGTTCGGGCTGTGGGATGCGTGGCGTCAGGTTCGTCAGCAACGCCTCCGGCTTCGGTTGTCACAGGATGCGATGGGTCTCGCCAATGATGCAATAGTCATCAGCGACGTTGAGAACCGTGTCATTGCTGTGAACCCTGCGTTCACCGAAATTACCGGCTATGAAAGTCATGAAATGGTGGGACGTAAGCTCGAAACGCTTGCCGCGCCGAGACACGACAAAACGTTTTACCAGCACTACTGGAGCACCCTGAAAAGCACCGGGCGCTGGGAAGGCGAGATGTGGAACCGGCGAAAGCACGGCGATGAGTATCCTGAATGGCTTAAGGTCCGCGCCGTCACCGACAAGCGTGGCAAAATAACCCACTTTATTAGTTTATTTACCGATATATCGGCACAGAAAGCCCGTGAACGTGACCTGCGGCGTATTGGTTATGAAGACCCGCTGACCGGCTTGCCGAACCGGCGCCGGTTGCACGACCTGATGGAGTCGCGCCTGCGTCAACTGCGCGCGGGGGAAAGCCTGGATATCGCCTTGGTGGATATCGACGGGCTTAAGTCGGTGAATGACAGCATGGGCGTTGAGCAGGGCGATCGCCTGCTGGCGCGTTTTGCTCAACGGCTGACCAGCCACATGGCGGGCAGCGTTGTGGGCCGCTTGGGCGGCGATGAATTCATGGTCATTCGCACCACCACCTATGATGATCACGACAAGTGGATCGTCAATCTGCGCGATCACATGAGCAGCCCGTTTGAGATAAACGAGCAGTCGCTGCGGTTGGGCTTGACGATCGGCAGTTGCCGGGCACCAGAAGATGGCCGCGACTCGGGCGTGCTGTTTCAGCGCCTGGAGTCGGCGCTGTATAACGCCAAACGATTAGGGCGAAATCACAGCCTGCGCTTTCGGCCCGCGTTGGATAAACAGGATAATCCCCAACTGGCGTTGGTCAGCGATTTACGCGCCGCACTGGTCTCGGGCGACCAGCTTGAGCTGTATTTCCAGACCCAGCATCACCCCGGCACCGGTGAACTCTTGGGTATGGAAGCCTTGCTGCGCTGGCAGCATCCTCGTGATGGCATGATATCCCCCGGTGAGTTCATTCCTCTGGCGGAGCGCCATGGCTTGATGGCGGAGCTGGGCAGTTGGGTGATTGAAAAAGCCTGTGCGCAGCAGGCGCATTGGGCCAACAGCGAAATGCCAACGTTAACGATGTGGGTGAATATCTCGGCGCTTCAGCTGTTTCAGGGCGATCTTGAAACCTTGCTGGCTACCTGCCTGAAACGCTACCGCTTGACGCCTGCGCACATCGGCTTGGAACTGACCGAATCGGTCTTATTAGATGAGCGTGCAGGGGATATGGGGCCACGCTTAAAAGCGTTGCGCGCCCAAGGTTACGCTATCGCAATTGATGATTTTGGCACAGGTTACTCGTCGCTTGGCTACTTAAAGCGCTTGCCGGTGGACAAGATAAAGCTTGATCGTGCTTTCATTCGTGAACTGCCGGGCGACCAAGCCGATGCCGCCATTGTGAGGGCGGTGCTATCAATGGCCAAAGGACTGTCACTTGGGGTTGTGGCAGAGGGCGTCGAAACCAAGGAGCAGTGCGAGTTCTTGGTCAATGCCGGCTGCAATATGGTACAGGGCTTCTATTTTGCCCGCCCGGTGCCCGCCCACGAACTCGAGCAGCGTCTGCTGCCTAAGGCCCAGTCAAAGGCGCCTGCCATGGCTAAAGCTGGGCCCTAGGCGCGCTGGCGTCAGCATAGCGTTGTTGCCAGCGACGATAATAGGGGCACACAGCGAGGCAAAGGGTTGCCCATATCAGCGCCTGAGCGGGTAGCAGCCAAGGCGCTAAAGAGACATCGGTGAGAGCAGCACCGGCAAAATACGAAAGCGGCCCGCCCAGCGCACCAAGTGCCGCCGCCAGCCAGGGCCATCGCCATAGCCACGCAAGTGAATGATGCACCAGAGTGGCGAATAGCGGCCACAGCATCCACAGCCATAGCGGCAACAGACCGGCGATCAGCGTTCGATCACCAAACATCAGTCCGCCCGTCAGTTTCAGGCCGCCGTCGATTATCAGTCCCAGTAGGGCAAAGGCCGCTACCAAACGCCATTCTCCGGGTTTACCCAAGTACTTCAAATGCAACGCGATCCAGGCGCTGCCGGCAATAGCCGCCACCCAGGAACCGCCTAGTACGCACAGCGTCCAGATCACCTCAAAGCCCAAAGCATTGACGAGCACCGCTATTACCCGCCGCCGTGCGAGCATTACAGCGCTCCGGTCAGGGGCACCGGCTTGGCGGCGGGCTTGGCCAACAGCAAGTGGCAGGTGCCGATTGAGCGCTCAAGGAAGCCACCCTCGCAATAGCAGAGGTAGTAGCGCCACATGCGAATAAAGCGCTCGTCATAGCCCAGCGTATGAATATGCTCTAAGTGGGCCTCGAAGCGGTGTCGCCATTCGCGCAGAGTGCGGGCGTAATGCTGACCGATTTCATCTAGCGACACCATATTTAGCGAGGTCTTGCGCATCAAACTGCTGGCAATGGCGTGGTGGGACGGTAAAAAACCACCAGGGAAAATATAACGTTTGATGAAATCCATATCGCGTTTGGCTTCTTCAAAGCGCTGGTCGCGAATGGTGATTGCCTGGAGCATGGCCTGGCCGTCATGGGTCAGCAGGCTGTCAACTTTGTGCAGGTAGGTATCGAGGTATTGATGGCCAACGGCTTCAATCATTTCAATGGAGATTAACCGGTCAAAACGGCCGGTTAGCTCGCGGTAGTCTTGCTTCAGCAGCGTAATTTGCGCTTCCAGTCCTTCTTCCTGAATACGATTAGCGGTGTAGGCATATTGTTCTTCGGAAATCGTGGTAGTCGTCACCCGACAGCCTCGGGTTTTGGCCGCATGGATGGCAAGCCCGCCCCAGCCTGTGCCAATTTCGAGCAAATGATGCTCGGATTGCACGTCGAGTTTATCGAGCATGATGTCGAGTTTATACGTTGAGGCCTCTTCCAGGCTGGCGTCCGGATAGGGGAAAACGGCGCTGGAGTACATCCAGTGGTGCTGGTCGAGAAAGGTGGCAAACAGGTCGTTGCCAATATCGTAGTGAGCGGCGATATTGCGTTTGGAGCCGGTCAGGCTGTTGCGCTGAAAGCGGTAGGCCCAGCCCATCAACCAGCGCGTCGCGCGCGCACTGCCATTCTCCAGATTGCCATTGACCTGGTCTAAATTAACCGCAAATAGCCGTACCAGGGCGACGAGATCATCGGCATCCCAGTCGTTGTCCATATACGACTCGGCGGCGCCCACGGTGCCGCCAAAGGCCAGTCGCTTCCAGGCCCGCGCATGGCGGATGACCACCGTCACATGCAGATCACCGCCTTGACCCAGGTGATGGCACTGGTTGCCTTCGATCAAGGTGATGTTGCCGCCGGTAAATGCATCCAGTTGAGCAATCAAGCGCTTTTTCAGCCAACGAGTAAGACGGCCCTGGGGTGCGGGTTGAATATTAGGCGGCGTGGAACGCAGGGTCGTCATTTCGAGGTCTCCTTGCGCTTGGGGTGGTTATAAACGGGCACGCGCTTCAGCCATAGCCGCAATGCCTCAAAATGAATGCCGGCAACCGTTTTCAGGCTTATCCATGGCTGGCGCATGAGCGCCGTTAACAGCACCTTGGGGGTGGCGGGAGCTGCTTCCAGAGTTAAAGTGGCGTCGAAATGGCGTTGGCCGTGTTGCCAGTTTTCCATGTGCAGTAACAGCTGGTCGCTCGGCGTGTTAAATCGCCAGCGATAGGTCATGTCCATGGGGTTGAACGGCGAGACGTGCATGGCTTTGTCGAAAGTTGCGTGGTGGCTATGGCGCTTCGCATCGACACGGCAGGCGTAACAGGTGCGCTCTCGCCAGGGCATGTTGGTGACTTCGCCGAGTACCGCCGCTAGCTGGCCTTCGCGGTCGTAGGCGTAGTACATCGACAGTGGGTTGAACATGGCGCCCAGCGTACGCAACTGTGTGAGTACGCAGATGCGACCCTCGGGGGCGCTGCCCAATTGACGTGTCAGCTCCTCGCGTACGGCGGTGGCCAGCGGGCGATCAGTGGGGCCGAGGTAGTCTTCGCGGCGAAAGCGAGCCAGGGCCGGGCCGCGCGCGCTAAACCCTGGCACACGGTCAAATAGCCCCGGCAGTTCGTCCAGATCCAACCAGGCCATCCACAACTGGTAATTAAACGCATGCGCGCGCGGTGTGAAACGACGGTGGCGCAGCGTGCCGCGATAGATACGCGAATGGGGCCTTGTGGTCATCCCGCGTCACTCCCTTGATAGGCATCAAACAGGTCCGTGGTGGGAAGGGCCGTGGGCGCGCTGGGGGGGCTTTGTGCTTCATCGCAACCCAGTGAACGGGCAACGCGCAGCGCGCTCCACACCCCGTCTTCATGAAAACCGTTGCGCCAGTAAGCCCCGCAAAAGTGCGTGCGTCGGGTGGGTGATGAAATCTCGGCGTGGCGCTGTTGTGCGGCCTGCCCGGCCAGGGTGAACTGCGGGTGGGCGTAGGTGTAGCGACCCAGGATCTTGGCCGGATCGATGTTCTGTGAGTCGTTTAGCGTGACACAGAACGTGGTGTCGCTTTCCAGCCGCTGGAGAATATTCATGTTGTAGGTGACCGACACCCGCTCATTGGCGCCGCGGCCATCAAGACGGTAGTTCCAACTGGCCCAGGCGCGTCGGCGACGCGGCAGCAACGAGGTGTCAGTGTGTAATACCACCTCGTTATCCTGATAAGGCATCGCGCCGAGAATCTCGGTTTCCGTCGGCGTGGCGTCGCCGAGCATGGCCAGCGCCTGGTCAGCATGGCAGGCCAGTACTACGTGATCAAAACGCTGGGAGCCTTCAGGTGTCGTGAGCATCACCCCAGTGGCGTGGCGCTCTATCCGGGTAACCGGCGTATTGAGATGAATGCGATCGGCATAAGGCGCGGTGAGTGCTGGGATATAGCGGCGCGAGCCACCCACCAGGGTGTACCACTGCGGCCGATGGTTAACCGATAGCAGGCCATGATTGCGGAAAAAGCGTACAAAAAAGGTCAGCGGAAAGGCGCGCAAGTCACCGATGCTTGCCGACCAGATGGCGGCTCCCATGGGCAGCAGGTAGCGTCGCTGGAAGGCCTGGCCATAGCCGTTCTGGTCCAGGTAGTCACCCAGGGTCATGCCCGGCGCCAGGCGGTCGTTTTCCAGATCACGCGTCGCTTGCTTGTTGAAGCGCATGATATCGGCAAGCAGGCGGTAAAAGGCAGGGTTGAGCACGTTGCGCCGCTGGGCGAACAGCGACGCCAGGGTATGCCCGTTGTATTCGAAATCCACGCTGGTTTCATGCACCGAAAAGCTCATTTCGGTGGCTTGACTGGGCACGCCGAGCGACTCCAGCAGGCTCTGAAAGTGTGGATAGGTCCAATCGTTGAAAACGATAAAGCCGGTGTCGATGGCGTAAGCGTTACCGGCAACCTCGATATCCATGGTCGCGGTGTGTCCGCCCAGCCGTGCGTTGGCTTCGAACAGCGTGACCTCGTGCTGGGCAGAGAGATACCACCCGGCCGCCATGCCGCTGATGCCGCTGCCGATAATGGCGATGCGCTGAGACGCCGCGTTACTCATCAAGAAGCCTCTTGCTTGCGTGTCATGCGCAGACCAATTCGGCGGCGCAGGGCGGGCGGTAAAATGCCCAAAAACTTGACGATGTAGGTAAATCGTCGCGGAAAGTGAATATCTAACCGGCCCTTTACCAAACCTTCGATAATAGCGTCGGCGGCGGCGTCAGCGCTGACCTGCATGGGCATGGGAAAGTCGTTGCGTTCAGTTAAGGGGGTTTTGACGAACCCAGGGTGGATTAGGCTGACATCAATGCCCTCCTGGTCGAGGTCAAGGCGCAGCGATTCCAGGAAGTAGCTGACGGCGGCTTTAGAGGCTCCATAGGCTTCGGCGCGTGGCAGTGGCAGGTAGGCCGAAGCGCTTGAGGTGGCGGCAAGCCGGGCGGGTTTGCCTTCCCGGCGCGCCGATCGCAGTAAAGGTAGCGCGGCTTCCACCCCATACAGGGTGCCGAACAGGTTGGGCGTCAACACCCGCTCGATCAGGTCCATATCAAACTGTTGTGCATTCAGGTATTCGCAAGTGCCAGCGTTAAACAGGGCAAGGTCAAGCGCGCCCAACTGCTCACCAATCTGCTCCCCCGCAGCCAGTACGGCCTGGCGGTCGCTCACATCAAGCGGCAGTGGATAGGCATTAGGGTGGCCGTTGCAAAGGGTGTCCAGTGCCTGCTGGTTGCGAGCACTAAGCACCACCTGGTGGCCCTGGGCAATGAGTTTTTTGGCCAGTGCTTCTCCGATGCCAGAGGTCGCCCCTGTCAGCCAGATGCGCTGGGGCGTCGTCCATGTGCTCATCGTGCTTCTCCTGTGGCGCCCTGCAGGCACGACATCAGGCGTGCGAAGCAAGGGGATCGTTAATCTAGGCGCTGCTTTAACCAACGAATGACGCGGCCCATCAGCGGCAGGTGCTCATACAGCATGGCGCCGGCATCGAAGTAGTCGCGATGCAGTGAAACACGACCATCGTCGGCAAACGTTAGGGCACTGCAGCCATCAACCTCGATAGGACGGCCGCCTGCCAAGCGTGAATGTGCAAAGGTCATTGTCCAGGTAACAAACGCTTGGCTGCCTTGGCGCTGGCGCGTGTGATAAACAAATTGGCAGTGCTCGACGTTTTCGTACATCGCCGCAAAATAGCGCTGAAGCGCACGCTGCCCCTCAATGCGATGCAAGGGGTCACTGAAAACAATGTCCTCAGTATATACCTCGTATAGCTTTTCTGTACAGGTATTGTCTAGTTTATTAAAAAAGGCGCAAAAATTTTCTAGTGCCTTGTCCTGTGACATGACGACTCCCGAGAACGATTAGGCAGGTAAGTGGTTAACGCAGCGTCAGTTTGACAGCGCCTTAAAAGCATCCAGCGCCCGCTGACGCGCCGCTTTGTGATCAACTATCGGGGCAGGATAGTCCAGTTGGGTAAGTAAATCGCGAGGGGGTGCATGGCGAGCCTTGGCTGGCAAGGTGGCAAGTTCGGGTAACCAGTGAGCAATAAACTCGCCGTCCGGGTCGAAACGCGAGGATTGGGTGGTGGGGTTGAAAATGCGAAAATACGGCGCCGCGTCGGTGCCAGTGGAGGCGGCCCATTGCCAGCCGCCGTTGTTGGCGCAAAACTCGCCGTCTACCAGGTGGCGCAGGAAAAACGTTTCACCGCGGCGCCAGTCGATCAGCAAGTGCTTGCTTAAAAACATCGCTGTCACCATACGCAGGCGATTGTGCATCCAGCCGGTAGTGACCAACTGGCGCATGGCAGCGTCGACCAGTGGATAGCCGGTGCGCCCTTCGCACCAGGCTTGAAAGCCTTCTTCGTCATCGCGCCAGACGAGCTGTTGTGTATATGATTGAAACGGCTGGTAGCGGCAAACCTGTGGAAAGCCTACCGCAACGTGCTGATAAAACTCCCGCCAGATAAGTTCACTCACCCAGGTAGTTAACCCCTTATCGCCATCGGCTAAGTGCCCGCCATTCTCACTCATAACGGCTTGCATACATTGGCGGTAGGACATCACCCCCAGCGCCAAGTAAGGTGAAAGCTCGCTGGTGCCACGCACCTTGGGGACATCCCGCTGATCGTTGTAGTGGCGTCCGCGGAAGCGTAAAAACCGTTCCAGACGGTCACTGGCAGCCTGCTCGCCCGCGGGCCATTGATGACCGTCAATGGCAGATTCGCCGAACTCAGGCAGTGCGGGCAGCGGGTCGCTTGGTATATCCAGTGGCGATTGGGCCTCTGGTGTGTCGCGTATCGCCAATTGCTCTTGGGTGATCTGCTTGTGCCAAGCCTTGGCAAACGGTGTGAACACGCCGTAATAATCGCCCTTGCCGGTCAGTAGCGTTCCCGGCGCAAAGGCGACTGCATCATGGTAGCCGTGTGCGGCCATCCCTGCTTGCTTACATGCGTCAAGTACCGCTGCGTCGCGCCGCTGTTCATTAAGCGGATACTCATGATTGAAGTGCAACTGCTCAATTTGATGCTCGCGGGCAACGTCCAGCAAGGCGGCGGGGGCGTCGTCAAAAGAATCGATATCGCGGTGCAGCAGCGGAATATTGAGGCCATCAAGCGCCTCTTTCAGGGCAGTGACGCTACGCATCCAAAAGTCGATCTTATTGATGCCGTGGCCATGTGCCTGCCATTGGGCAACCGAGCGAAGAAATACGGCGACGACCGGTCCTTTCGCCGCGGCGGCAGCCAGCGCGGTGTTATCGTAGATACGCAGGTCGCTGCGCAGCCAAACCAACTGTCGTGACATGGGCACTCCTGCGGGGCGATTAACAAGCGGATGGCCACCGCCGCAGCGGTGGTGTCAGGGTGGTTTTATCAAAGCACGCCTGATTCGCGTAATAACGGCCGCAAGCGGGCGATCGCTTGGGGCAAATCATCGCCCAGCATGTGCACCGGGGTGCCGCGCAGGTCGGCGTCGCGTAGCCTTGCGACCTCGCCGCACACCCCAATGGGCACGTTCAGCGCTGCTGCGGCATCGGGCAGTGCCTGGCGGATATAGTGATCATCTTCCCGCTGGCCGCTGGATAGTAAAACCATTGACGAGTGAAGCCGCGCAACGGCCTGGGGAAGATCTTCAAGCGGTAGAGAATGATCCAGAAGCTGCACTCGGTAGCCTTGCTCGCTGGCCATGAGCGCCGCCATCAACACCCAAAGCGGCCCTGGGTCGTCTGGCATGACATTGAGCAGAATTAATGGGCCGCGGGTGGCTTGGTTCGCATAATGCAGGCGGATGCCGACCTGGCTGCGCAGAAACGCTTCAAAGGTGCGACGCACGAGGGCATCGGGCTCTGCCGCCCATTTGGCTTCTAGCGTTAGCACGACCGGCTGCCAAAGTTCGTTAATGGCCGTGCTCAATGGGTAAAGCGCCAGGCTTTGGTGATAGAACGCTTCAAGCTTGGGCAAGTCGAGCGCTTCGATTATCACCTGCAATTGTTGGCGCTGGCTGACCCAATCGCCGGCGTCCGGAACGGGGGTATCCACGGTGTCGGGCTGATCAAGCAGGTCGGCCACTTGGCTGACCGGCACGCCGCGGTTAAGCCACTGCAAAATACGCTCAATGCGTGTGATGTCATCCTGTGCGTATAGCCGGTGCCCTTTAGGTGTGCGTTGGGGACGAATTAACCCATAACGTCGCTCCCAAGCGCGCAAGGTAACTGAGTTGACACCCGTCAGGCGGGAAACTTCCCGAATCGGATAAAGGGGCGTATCGGGTGGGTGGGTCGCCTTATTGCTCATGGGCGCCAGTGCCTCTTAGTTGTATGCGGAGCCAAGCCGCATGGGCCTATCGTGGTTTGCTGCGGCGGGCGATGTGGTTTGCTATCCATAGCAATTACCTAATATCTAATTAACCGATCAACAATCTTGAATAACTAACGTTCCTTTGTACAACTTGTTGCCCCAAGGTACAACCTTTGCATCCAGCGCATTCGTCATGCTGATGTGCGACCCGTTCAGACCGACCGATCTACTAGCGCTTGAGCTAGATACGTGCCTGAGCGCCACGCCGACTCCACGCGGCTGTGGGTAAAGCTATCGCCGCACAGCGCCAAGCCGCTGTTGCTGTATAGGTATAGCTGGTCATCGGCAGTGCTTGGCTGGGCATATCGCCAACGATGAGCACCACTGGCAATGCGTTTGGGGAGTGTGGCGTCGGCAGGAAAAAGTGATCTAAAGGCGGCCCACAATGCGTCGGCAATTGATTGTGGGTCGTCTTCCAGGTGGCTGTCGCTCCAGTCTAGATGCGCCATCAAACTGAGACTTTCGGGTTGATGTTCGCGCCCCGGTTTTGTCTGGTTGCGTGAGACCAGGCGCAGCGCAGGATGATCGACGTGGGCCATTTGCCAGCCGTGTTCACCACCGGGTGGCAACGGCAGTGGCCCGTCCAGTATCGCCCAGGCTGCCCAGCAGCTGCGTTGCGGACGCGCGTGGCAGGCTTCGGTTAGCGCGCCATCCCAGGGAGTCACCAGCGGCAATGTCTGCGGCGGTGGGGTGGTCAATACAACATGCTGATATGGCCCAGACCAACGTCGCTGCGTATCGACGAGCTGCCAGCCGTTGCGCAAACGTTTTAATTGCTCAATGCGGATCGCAAGGTGCAACGTGCTGCGAGGATGCGTCTGAAAAGTATTCGCTAGGTGGCGAGTGAGGGTGCTCATCTTGGGCGCGCCGGTATAACGAGGCTGGGGATCATGATGCAGCTGCCAGCCGTTTGGACTAGCCTGATAGCTGACGTTCGGCCAGCGGGAGGCGTGTCCCAAAGCGATCCAGGAGGCCAGCGCTTTTTGGAAGGTCGGGTCGCGTGCGGTGAACGCCTGGGCGCCTAAATCTATATCGGCCTGTTCAAGACGCTTGGTGGACATCCGCCCGCCGGGGCCTCGTGCTTTATCAAACAGCGTCACCGCCACGCCCCGCTCTGCCAGCGCATTGGCACAGGCCAGCCCTGCGATGCCGGCGCCTACAATAGCGACGTTAAAAGGCGTGGCAACGGTGCTGCTGTCATGATCGCGTCTCAAGGCTGTTTTCCCAATGTGGCGTACAGGACTGACGCATATTGATGTACAATAAGCTCGGTTTGTAATAGTTTTGTATAAATAATCAGATTTGTAAACCTTATTCGGGCGTATCTAGCCCGCCGATACCAGAGGGAGGAACACCATGCGTGTACTAGTGACCGGCGGTAGCGGTTTTGTCGGCCAGCGACTCTGCCCGGCCTTGATCGCGCAGGGGCATGAGGTGCAGGTGGTTTCCCGTACTCCCCATAAAGTGCGTGATCGCCTACCTGGCAAATGCGATATTCGTGATAGTGTTCAGGCGTTTATCGACTCTCCGCCCGGCGCATTGATTAACTTAGCGGGTGAGTCCATTGCCGCCAAGCGCTGGAGTGAGCATCAGAAAACAGCGCTCATTCGCTCGCGGGTCGAGATAACCGAGCAATTGGTGTCGCTGTGCGAGCAGCTAGGTGAGAACGGCCAGCCGCTGCCCAAAGTCCTCGTTAGTGGTTCCGCGATGGGCTACTACGGTGATCAAGGCGACAAGCGGGTGAATGAAGACACCCCGCCCCATGACGAATTTGCTCACCGACTGTGTGCCCAGTGGGAAGCGGCGGCCAAGCCCATAGAGGCGTTGGGCGTGCGCCTGGCAATTATCCGCACTGGTCTGGTGCTCGGGGCGGATGGTGGCACGCTGCAAAAGATGCTGCCACCGTTCAAACTGGGTTTGGGTGGTCGTTTTGGCGATGGCAAACAGTTTATGCCCTGGATCCATCGCGACGACTTGGTGGCGGCGATTATCTTCTTGCTCAATGACTCACCTTTGTCAGGAGCCTTTAACGGCAGTGCGCCGCATCCCGTTACGAATGCTGAGTTCACCCAAACGCTGGCCAAGCAGCTGCACCGCCCGGCGGTATTGCCTGTGCCCGCCTGTGTATTGAAAGCGGGTTTGGGCGAGATGTCTCAACTGCTGCTGACGGGTGCGGATATGCGCCCTGAGCGCCTTATGGAGGCCGGGTTTATCTTTCAGTATCCGACGCTCGATAAGGCGCTTGCCGCGATCCTTGCGCCTAAGCGAAGCGCTTAAGCGTTTGGGTCAACGGTGATAATCACCCGGACGGCATCAAGCCGCAATCGGGTGTTTTCAATCGCATCGCTGAGTGCCTGGCGTTCCTTTTTCAGGGCGTCAAGCTCTTCGTTGCGCACCGATGGGTTGTGTTCTGCCAGGGCGGCTAAGCGGGCAAGTTCGGCGTCAAGCTGCGCGCGCATTCGCGCCTCAGCGGTTTCTACAATACTCGGTAGTTCGCGTTCGGCTTCGCCTTCGCCTTGAGTGAGTAGCCCGCGAAGCGCGTCGTGGCGACTCTTGATCAAATCCCGCGCCAGGGATTTATTGACCTTTTGCAGGTTTTTACCCAGCCCCGTGAAGGAAATTTTGTCGGTCAGGTTGGCGCCTGACTCATCCAGCAGGACGCGCACCGCCGTTGGCGGCAAAAAGCGATTAAGGTGTAGCGATTTGGGTGCTGGACAATGGGTGCGGAATATCAGCTCGGTCAGTAGTCGCCCGCTGGATATTGCCGGGTGGCCGAGTAACGCAAGCGCGGTGTTGCCCATGGTGCCGTCCAGAATGCGGCCCATCATTTCGCGCAGCAGCGGGTGCTCCCAGGAAAGCCGTTGAACGTCATCCCGGGCGAGTGCCTGATGGCGGTCGAACGTTGCCGAAAACCCTTCCTCGCCTCTCACCAGCCCCGGCAGGCCATCCAGCATATGCTGACCGGGCTGTAGGTAAAGCAGTCCATTGCCAATCTCTTGACTATCCACACCAAAAACATCCAGCGCGCGCTCCACGTAGCGCGGTAGCGCGGCGTCGTCGTCCAGCTCGCGCACCGCGTCAATCACCTGCTGGGCACGCTCAGGGCGGCAGGCATTAAGCTCGAGAAGACGATTACGGCCCGCGTCGCGCTCGGCAAGCTTGGCGATAAACATCTCGCGGGTCTCGGTGATGATTTCAGCGAGCATGTCTTCGTCGAGCAGCGCCTCGGCCAGCGCATCGCCAAAGGCGTCGAATAGGTCGCTACCAATACCGTGGGGCGCGCTGAAGGCATCCATGCCTTCGTGATACCAGCGAAGAAGGCGTTCGCCGGGGCTACCAGCGAACGTCGGGACGTGCATTTCAATGGCGTGGCGCTGGCCGATCCGGTCAAGACGGCCAATGCGCTGTTCCAGTTGGTCGGGATGCTGGGGCATATCCAACATGACGAGGTGACGGCAGAACTGAAAATTGCGCCCTTCGGAGCCAATTTCCGAGCACACCAGCACCTGGCAGCCGTCTTCTTCGTCAGCGAAGGCGGCCGCTGCGCGATCACGTTCGATGAGCGATAAGCCCTCGTGGAATACCGGGGCATGGTAGCCGCCCAGTTCGCGTAGCCCCTCGGCCAAGCCTTCGGCGGTGTCGCGATGGTGGGCAATCACCAACACCTTGTCGTTGGCGAAGCCCGCGTCGCTGTCGTCGCTAAGCTTTTCGAGCAGCCAGTTAACCCGCGGGTCGATATGCCACCAGGGCTCACTGTTAAGCGGGTCGTCGCTGAGTGCCCGGTACGCGGCGTCCGGGTAAATCAGCACGTCTGGATGATCCATGCCGGTTTCTATCAACAGCTCGTCAAGGTAGTCGTCGTCGCGCTCCAGGCGGCGTAGCACACGGCGATAGGCCGACGGCAGATCGAGTGAAGTGAGGTGCAGGCGGCGCTGGGGGAAGCCGCCTACGTGGCGTCGGCTGTTGCGGAACATCACCCGCCCGGTACCGTGGCGGTCGAGCAGTGCCTCGCGTAGCTGGGCGCGGGCGGCGTCTTGCTGATCGGCGCTGGCCTCAAGGTTACACAGCGTGGCCAGTAGCGCTTGGCTGTCGCGGTCATCGGCAACGGCTTCAACGTGGACACGGGCTTCAGGCGCTTTGGGAAGTTCTTCAAGCGCCTCAATGGCACTGGCCACCGCGCCGTAGTGGCGCTCTTCATCCTTGAAACGCGCCAGGTCGTGGTAGCGCTCTGGGTCGAGCAGGCGCAGGCGGGCAAAGTGGCTTTCGATACCCATCTGTTCGGGGGTAGCCGTCAGTAGCAGCAGGCCGGGAATATCGGCCGCCAACTGTTCAACGCACTGATAGCCTGGCCCGCTGCCTTCTCGGTTCCAGTCGAGATGGTGGGCTTCATCGACGATCAGAAGGTCGAAGTGGCTGGCAAGCGCCTGTTCCTGGCGGTGGTTATTGGCAAACAGCCAGCCTTGGCTGGCGAGCACCAACTGGGCATTTTCAAATGGGTTTTCGCTGCCATAGGCTTGGCTTTGTTGCTCATCGAGCAAGCTTACGTTGAGCGAAAAGCGGCGCAGTAGTTCGACCAGCCACTGGTGGGTCAGGCTATCGGGTACCAGGATCAGTGCCCGCTCTGCGCGTCCCGTCAGCAGCAGACGGTGCAGTATCAGCCCGGCTTCGATGGTTTTGCCTAGCCCTACTTCGTCGGCAAGCAGCACGCGTGGTGCATGGCGACGGGCGACTTCATCGGCGATATACAACTGGTGAGGAACGAGATCAATGCGTGGCCCGGCAAAGCCCAGCGCACTGTGCTGTTCAATACGCTGGTGATGATGCAGGGTGCGAAAGCGTAGGTCGAACCAGTCATTGCGATCGACTTGACCGGTGAGCAATCGGTCGCGTGCCTGATCGAACTGCATGGTGTCGGCGAGTTTAGCTTCCGGTAGTTCACGCCGCAGGCCTTGGCTATCATTGCCAACGTAAGTAATCAGGCCGTTGGATGTGTGACTGTCATCGACGATTAATTGCCAGCCGTCGGCCGACACAACGCGGTCGCCAGAGCCGAACATGACGCGGGTCAACGGGGCTTGGCGAGTGTTATAGGTGCGGGTTTCCTGGCTGGCACTGAACAAAATGGTAACGCTACGGGCGTCGCAGTTAAGCACGGTACCGAGCCCAAGCTCGGCTTCGCCGTCGCTAATCCAGCGTTGGCCGGGGGAAAAATCGCTCATGATGCCTCAAGGAAGTCTGCAAAACAGGACGTACGCTGCCGGTCGTGGCGACCAGCAGCAACAGGGCGGGCGATTCTAACGCAAAGGCGCTGGCGGATTAAGGTGTATCGTCGTCAATCCTCCAACCAGCGGTCCAGTTGCGCCTGGGTGAGCTCGCCGACGTGGACGTCAAGGGCGTTGCCGTCGCCGTCGAACAGCACGGTAGTGGGAAGGCCGGGGGCCTCGACGATCGACATCAGCATTTGGCTGGGGTCGCGCAGCGCGTAGCGAAAGCTCAGCTCTTGTTCGTCCAGATAGCGCACAATGGGCAGCAGGTCTTCGCCCTGGTTGGCGACCACGACGCCGACACCTTCGCGTTGGTCAGCGTTGGCAAGCAGCGGCATTTCGCGCAGGCAAGGCGGGCACCAAGTCGCCCACAGATTGACGATAATGCGGTCATGGTCATCCGCCAGTGATGGCATATGCACCGAATTACCGTCGATATCTTCAAGGGTAATGTCGGGCAGGGTTTGCACGCTCAGGTCGCTACCCAGCGGGGAGAGCGTTACCAGTACCAGCCATAGACTTGAGGCCCCGACCAGCAGGGCCATCGCACCGCCCATGGCAATAAGCCGTGAGCGCAGCGTCCAGGCCGTCCATACCAGGCCTGCGGCCAGGCCCCAAAGCCCTTGATAGCCCGGCTGCCAGAGTTTTAGTGCCGTCAGGGGCGCGACGCTGAAGCTTTCGATATGTAGCGCAACGTGGCCAAAGCGGGCGGCGATCAGCCAGACCACCACCAGGCCCAAAAACCAGCGCTGGTGGCGCCGTTGGGGTAGGCCCAGTAAATAGCGCGTGCTGACCAGTAGTGCCAGCGCGCAGGCAATCGCGTAAAGACGAGGCAGTGAAATCAACAGCGGACCAAGGGTAATGGCGTTCATGGTTTTCCCGTTGAGCAGGTACACTGGCGCACCATACCATGGAGCCGGTTATAACGGAGACATCTATGCCTCAAACGACGTTTGATAAACTTCGCACCCTCGCCATTGGTTCGCAGGCGGTGGGTTTAGTGGCCATCATCACCTTGGAAACATGGCTGAATGATGCAGCACGTCCCTGGCAGGGGGGCGTGCTGGCGGCCATGTTGGTAACGGCTCTGAGCATTGCATTGGTGCGGCTTTATCGGCGTAACTTAGCTCGCAAGCGCTGGGCGGAGCGCGTTGAGGACGACCGCGATGCCTAGCGTTGGAAAACGTTGCTTGTATTTTTAGCGTTCCAGTTCCAGATTAAGAGCAGACCCCAGCGTGTATCGATGGGGCGCTAAATCCTACAGGGAGCGATCAATAACATGATGAATAAGCGCATAATAGCCACGGCAGTGGCCGTCTCTTCATTGGCATTGGCCGGTGCGGCTCAGGCTGAGGTCAAAGTGGGCTTTTTAGGGGGCTTTACGGGGGGGATCGAAAGCTTAACACCGCCCATTTTTGATGGCGCTCAGCTAGCGGTAAAACAGATTAATGAGCAGGGCGGCATTCTTGATGGCCAGACGCTGGAAATGCCGTCGGGTGACACCACTTGCTCTGACGCATCGGCGGCTTCGAATGCGGCGGACCGCATGGTGAATTCTGAGGACGTCACCGCCATTGTCGGCGCGCTATGTACCGGTGCCACCATTTCCGCGGCCAACAACGCGGCGATCCCCGGCGATGTCGTCATGGTATCGCCAGCCTCCACCGCGCCTGCGGTCACCGAGCTTGATGACGACGACCTGGTTTTCCGTACCGTGCCTTCCGACGCCTTCCAAGGCGAAATGCTGGCCAAGCTATTAATTGAGAAAGGCATTAACGAAGTCGCCGTGACCTTTGTTAATAACGATTACGGTCAAGGGTTATCCGAGGCGTTCGCCACTACCTTCGAATCAGAAGGTGGTAGCGTGGTGGAAAGCCTTGCCCACGAAGATAACCGTTCCGACTACCGTTCTGAACTGGGTACACTCTCTTCGGCAGGGGTAGAAACCCTGGTGGTGTTGGCGTATGCCGATACTTCCGGTCAAACCGTGCTGCGTCAAGCCGCGGAAAGTGGTGTCTTCACCCAGTACGTCGGGGCCGATGGCATGGTGGGTAACAGCCTTGTCGAAGCCGTGGGTGCTGATGTGCTGGACGGTATGATTGCCACTCGCCCTGGCAGCCCGGACTTACCCGGCACAGATATTTTCATTGAAGCGGCCGAAGCCGAAGACATTGACCCCGAAGCGGTATTTGCCGCTCAGGCCTACGACGCGGCTTTCCTGCTGGCGCTGGCTATTGAGCAAAATGGTAGCGCCGAGCGTGAAGGATTATCCGAGGCTTTACGCGACGTCGCCATGGCGCCGGGCGAAACTATTCTGCCCGGCGAGTGGGAAAAGGCCCTTGAGTTAATTGCAGAGGGTGAAGAGATTAACTACGAAGGCGCGTCAGGTAGCCACGAGTTTGACGACAACGGCGACGTGCCCGGCATCGTAGTGGAAATGACCGTTGAGGATGGCGAGTTTAAACGGGTAGGCGAGCTGGAAGAAGACGAGTTGTAACGCCTTGCTTTGACGCCTACACCGCCCCTGCCATGTGCAGGGGCGGTTTTTTTGCTTAATCGTGGTGCTTAATACGTTCCGGCAGTAAGCCTTTGGGAGCGAAACGTAATACCAGTGTGATCAGCAAACCAATCACCAGGACCCGTGCCTGAAGGGCGCGGCTGTCGATATTGCCGGGGGCTTGCCAATCGAAGGCAAACTCACCGAAGGCCACGGCCAGTTCCATCAAATACAGTGCCAGTGGTTCCGACATGATCCAGATAATATACACCGCGATGGCGCCGAAGATGGTGCCAAGGTTGTTGCCCGGCCCCCCCAAAATCACCATGACCAAAACCAGGAACGTATGGTTGAGCGGTAGGTAACCGTTAGGGTCGAACAGGCTGTTGAAGCTGGCCATCATCCCGCCGCCGACACCCATCAAGATGCAGCCCAGGACAAAAATCTCCAAACGCCGCTTATTGATACTTTTGCCCATGGCGGCCGATGATATTTCATTGTCGCGGATGGCCCGGATCATACGGCCCCAGGGGGCATGGTAAGCGCGGTGAAGCAGAAAGAAGATGGCGGCAATAATCACCGCTGTTAGCGAAAGGTATACCGCTCGTGACAGGGTGAAGCCTAAATCCGCCGGTCCCGGCGTTGGCCAAGGGAGTGGCGAGACGGTAGCGGTCCCGCGGGTTAGCCAGTCTGAATTTTTCAAAAACGCCTTAATGATCTCGGCGATGCCAAGCGTAGCAATGGCGAGATAGTCGCTGCGCAAGCCCAGGCAAACATGACCGATAAAGTAGCCAACGCCACCGGCTAACGCGCCGCCCATGATCCAGCCTGACCAGGCCGGTAAGCCCAGCCCGCCGATGAAGCCTGCCTGGGATTCAATATCGGCGGTAACGTCGCGCAACAGGCTGATGACGACCAAGTACAGTACAACCGCGAGCAGCACCACGAATACCGTGCGAACCCGCTTGGGAACGCCTAGCCGAGTTAACTTGGTCGCCGCCACTACCAGCAGGGTCGCACCTAACGCATAGAGCAGTACTTTGCCTAGCTCTGCGGGTAGCTCGGTTTCCCAAAACGCGTCATTGACCGGCACGCTAAACAGCATGGCGCTGACGCCGCCCAGGGCAACAAACCCCATCACGCCGGCATTGAACTGCCCCGCATAGCCCCACTGAATCGTCAGCCCCAACGCCAGGACGGCGTAACATGCGGCCTCCACCAGCATGCGCGTGCTATAGGCGGGGCCCATGACGGCATAAACGCCGACAATAGTGATCAGTAGAACGCCAAACAGACAAAGCTCGCGCAGCGGCAGGCGCGATGTCTTGGGCGTCGCATCCTGCGGGGTGTAGTTGTTATCAGCCATCAGATCACCTTGCCTTTGAAGATGCCGGTAGGACGCCAAACTAGAATGGCGACCAGTATGAAGAACGGCACCACGATTTTATATTCGCTCCCCACGAAGGCTAAATTGGACGGTAAGTCGAGCCAGGTGGGCAAGCTGTCGCGGAAGGGGCGCAGCAAGACGGCCCAGTTAAAGATTGCCAGCGTTTCGGCAAAGCCCACTACGAAGCCGCCCGCAACGGCACCGTATGGATGGCCTACACCCCCGACAATGGCGGCCGCGAAAATCGGCAGCAGCAGGAAGAAGCTGAGGTCGGGTTTGAACGTTACATCCAGCGACAGCAGAGTGCCCGCAATGGCGGCAAGCCCGCCGGCAATCACCCAGGTTACAGCGACAATCGTATTGGTGTTGATGCCCGAGGCCTGGGCCAACTCTGGGTTATCTGACATTGCCCGCATGGCTTTGCCAAGCCGCGAACGGCTTAAAAATAGATGCAAGGCGATGACGGCGACCAGAGTGATTACGAACAGGTAAATCTGCGGTTCGGTAATCACAATCGGCACACTTACCTCTTCAAACGGCAGCAGCCGAAAGATCGACTTGCGATCGTCAACGTACAAGCCTTGGCCGCTCGTGCCGGCAAACAGGCGAATCAGCCCCTGGAGTATCAGCGTGACCCCAAGCGAAGCGATGACCATGACGATGGGCTTAACGCCATGGGCGCGCAACGGCTTGTAGAACGCTTTATCAATACCCACCGCAAGGCAGGCAGTCAGCAGCATGGCAATAGGTAACATGACGATCGCCGTGGGTACGCCGAGGCTCATGCCGACACATGGAAAGGCCGTGGTGAGTATCAGTACCATAAACGCACCGAAGGTCATCATGTCGGCGTGGGCAAAGTGGGCAAAGCGCATGATGCTGAAAACCAGCGTGACGCCGATCGCCCCGATGGCATAGATGGCACCGGTCACACTGCCGGCAATCACCACATTGTTAATAAAGAAAACCAGTTCATTCACGTTATTGTCCCCTGGGCTAGCCGCCCAAAAAGCTTTTAGCCACGTCTGGATCGGCAAGTAGCGCCGCGCCGGTGTCGGTAAAGCGGTTCTGGCCCGCTGCCAATACAAAACCTTTATCGGCAATGGCAAGTGCTTGCTTGGCGTTTTGTTCGACCATCAGGATGCCGACCCCGGCCGCGTTGATGTGCTTAACGCGGTCAAAAATCTCATTCATGTAGAGCGGTGAAAGTCCGGCGGTGGGTTCGTCCAGCAGTAGTATGCTGGGCTCGGCCATAAGTGCCCGGCCCATGGCGACCATTTGCCGCTGGCCGCCGGACAGTTCGCCTGCCGGCTGCCGACGCTTTTCATGCAGGGGCGGAAAGAACTCGTAGACTTGGCCCAGCATGCGCTTAACATTCTGCGGCTTGAGAAAGGCCCCCATCTCCAGATTTTCCTGCACGGTGAGGCTGGGGAAAACATTTTTTTCCTGGGGCACAAAACCCATGCCGCGTTCGACGAGCTGGTTGGGCGCCAGGTTTTGTATGGGAGCCCCGTGGAGCAAAATGTCGCCCTGATTAACGTGCAGGAGCCCGAAGATGGCTTTCAGCAGAGTGGATTTGCCCGCCCCGTTCGGACCTACAATCACCCCGACTTCGTTGGCCTCCAGCGACATGTTTACGCCGTTGAGGATGTTCATGCTGCCATAGCCGCCATAGACGTCGCGTGCTTCGATTAAAGGCATGGTGAAAAAATCTCTATTGTGTTGCCACCTGGGTGGTCGTGGCGTTTATATAAGCATGCTAACGTCATCCGTCACGCTGCCCCGGCGCCGAAATAGGCTTCAATAACCTCGGGGTTGTTTTGGATATCCTGGATATGGCCTTCTACCATGACCTGACCCTGGGCAAGCACGATGACCGGGTCGCAGAGGCGGGCGATCATGTCCATGTCATGCTCAATGACCAGGAAGGTGTAGCCCATTTCGCGATTGAGGCGCTCAATGTTACCGATTAGGTCGCCGAGCAAGGTGCGGTTGACCCCGGCGGCAATTTCATCGAGCAGCACGACCTTGGCGTTGGTCATCATCGTGCGGCCCAGTTCCAGCAGTTTCTTCTGCCCACCGGATAGATTGCCCGCTAGCTCGTTGCGCACGTGGTGGAGGCCTACAAAGTCGATCACCTCCAGCGCCCGGCGGCGGACCTCGGCTTCTTCGCGTCGCACCAAGCCTGGTTTGAACCAGGTGGTGAACAGGTTTTCACCCGCTTGGTTTGGCGGCACCATCATCAAATTTTCCAGAGCACTCATTTGGCTGAATTCATGAGCTATCTGAAAAGTCCGCAACAGCCCTTTGTGGAAACGCTGGTCGGCGCTGAGGGCGGTAATGTCTTCGCCTTCTAGTAAGATACGTCCGCTATCGGGCTGTAATGCGCCCGCCATTAAGTTGAATAGCGTCGACTTGCCCGCGCCGTTAGGGCCGATCATACCGGTGATCGAGCCTTTCTCAACGCGGATAGAGCAGTTATCAATGACTTGTAGGCCACCAAAGGCTTTGTTGACCTGCTGAACCTCAATAAGCGGGGTCATGGGCTTCCTCATCTGCTAGGCAAGGCGGTGACCGCCTAGTTGTCAGTCGCGGAGACGCTATGGGTAAGGCGCTTCCGTCGGGCAGGCGTGAAGAGTCGATCACGATCCAAACGCTTGTGTGAATCCGATAATAGAATAACCCCCTGTGCTAGGGATAGCGCTACTTTGCGCTACCCCTAGCCTGCTTTCCAGAGAGAGACCGTTAAGGTTGCGTTGGGGGGAGATGCTTGGCAAACGCACGGGGATCACATGGCGGGCTGGCGCCTAGCCATAAAAAAGCCCGCATTTCAGCGGGCGTCGGATGCTTAATTCTTGTTGGAGCGTTTGCGCTCGTTTTCCTTGAGCAGCTTCTTGCGTAGACGAATATGGCTTGGCGTCACTTCCACCAGCTCATCAGAGTCCAGGAACTCGATAGCCTGCTCCAGGGTGAAGTTGATCGGCGGCGTCAGCACGATGTTTTCATCGTTACCCGTTGAGCGCATGTTATCCAGTTTTTTGCCCTTGGTCGGGTTAACCACCATGTCGTTGGCACGGTTGTTAATGCCGATCAGCATGCCCTCGTAGACTTCAGTGGCGTGATCGATGATCAACTTGCCGCGCTCCTGAAGAGTGTAAAGCGCGTAGGCGAGTGCCTTGCCATCAACCATTGACACCATTACGCCGTTACGCCGCTCGATGGAGGCATCGGGCTTCAGTGGGCCGTAGTGGTCAAAGCGACTGGTCAGAATGCCGGTACCGGAAGTCAGGGTTAGGAACTGACCACGGAAGCCGATCAGCCCGCGGGCAGGAATAATGAAATCCAAGCGAACGCGGCCTTTGCCATCCGGGTTCATGTTGGTCAACTCGCCCTTGCGATAGCCGAGCTCTTCCATGATGGCGCCCTGGTGCTGCTCTTCACAATCGATGATGACCTCTTCGTAGGGCTCCTGCTTCTCACCGTCGATTTCCTTGATGATCACTTCAGGACGGCCAACGGCCAGCTCGAAACCTTCGCGGCGCATGGTCTCGATGAGTACCGAAAGGTGTAGCTCGCCACGCCCGGAGACTTTGAATTTTTCCGGCGTTTCGCCCTGTTCAACCCGCAGCGCGACGTTGTGAATCAGCTCTTGTTCCAGGCGATCTTTGATATTACGGCTGGTGACGAACTTGCCGTCTCTACCGGCGAATGGCGAATCGTTGACCTGGAAGGTCATGGACACGGTGGGTTCGTCAACGGTCAGTGGCGGCAGCGCTTCGACGTTGTTGACGTCGCACAGGGTATCGGAGATCGCCAGGTTTTCGATGCCAGTGATGCAGATGATATCGCCAGCGGTGGCTTCGTCGGTTTGTACCCGCTCAAGGCCCATGTGGGTCATGACCTGGCCAATCTTGCCTTTGCGTGACTGACCTTCTTTGGTCACGACGGTAATTTGCTGGTTGGGCTTGACGCTGCCGCGGGAAATACGGCCTAGCCCGATAACGCCTACATAGCTATTGTAATCCAGCGCTGAAATTTGCATCTGGAATGTGCCGTCGATCTCGACCTTGGGCGCATCGACGATATCGACGATGGACTGGAACATGGGGGTCATGTCGTCAGCCAGCTCTTCAGGGTCGGGGCCTGCAATACCGTTGAGCGCCGAACAGTAGATAATCGGGAAGTCGAGCTGCTCGTCGGAAGCGCCCAGGTTATCGAACAGGTCGAAAATCTGGTCGATCACCCAGTCGGGCCGTGCGCCCGGGCGGTCAATTTTGTTAACCACCACAATAGGCTTCAGGCCGCGGTCAAAGGCTTTTTGAGTAACAAAGCGGGTTTGCGGCATCGGGCCGTCAACGGCGTCAACGAGAAGCAACACTGAATCCACCATCGACATCACGCGCTCAACTTCACCACCGAAGTCGGCGTGCCCAGGCGTGTCCACGATATTGATGTGGTAGTCAGTGCCGTTGCCATCTTGCCATTTAATTGCCGTATTTTTGGCCAGGATAGTAATGCCACGTTCCTTCTCCTGGTCATTAGAGTCCATAATCCGCTCTTGACCTTCGGCTTTACGGTCGAGCGTTCCGGACTGGCTTAGCAATTTGTCGACCAAGGTAGTTTTACCGTGGTCAACGTGGGCGATAATGGCAATGTTGCGAAGATTCTCGATCACGACGCGATCCTGCTAGAAAAATAGGGCGGCATTATAGGGTCTGGGTGCGGTCGACTACCAGCATTGTATTGTGCAAAGCGTCAAGGCATTAACCTTTGGCAGTAGTTTTCGTGCTGATGGCGCATCCGTTAAGATAGGCGTTTTCCCAGATGGGGCAAGGACATGAGCATCGGCCACCTGATGCGGTTACTAAGCGACGGCGAGGTTCATTCTGGTGAACAACTGGGTGATGCCTTGGGCGTTTCACGCGCTGCGGTGTGGAAACAGCTAAAAAAATTAGACGCACTGGGTGTAGAACTGGTGGCGGTGAAAGGGCGGGGCTATCGGCTTGCCCAGCCACTGGAGCCTCTTGTCGGCGCAAAGGTAGTCGAGCGCCTGCCCGCCTCAGCGCGTCATCACCTGGCCCGCCTATTTGTCGAGGACCAACTGCCATCGAGCAATGCCTACCTGCGTGACCGGTTTGAACAAGGGGCGGGCCACGCAGAGGTGTGCCTGGTTGAGTTGCAAACGGCGGGACGCGGGCGGCGTGGGCGAGTATGGACCACCCCCTGGGGGCAAAGCCTGATGCTGTCAGTTGGCTGGCGTTTTGAGGCGGGGGTCGCCGCTCTTGAGGGCTTGAGTCTGGCCGTCGGCGTCGTGGTTGCCCAGGTGCTGGAGCAGCACGGTGTGGCGCCCCGGCTTAAATGGCCCAACGATATTTTGTTGGCGCAGGGTGACAGCGCTGAGTTGGGTAAGCTGGCCGGCATATTAGTAGAAGTGACTGGCGATGCGGCAGGCCCTTGCGAAGTGGTTATCGGCATGGGCATGAATCTTCAGTTGCCCGAGTCGATGCGCCAGGCTATTGAACAGCCGGTAGCGGCGTTGTTTGATGACTTGCCGTCACTTTCGCGTAACCAACTGGCGGCGGACGTGGTGGCTGGGCTGCTTGCCATGCTGGCGGGCTTTGAGGAGCAAGGTTTTGCACCCTGGCGTGCTGCCTGGAACCAGCGACACGCCTACACTGACCAGCCGATTCAGGTGATTCAGGGTAACCAGGTTCATGAAGCAGTCGCTGGCGAGGTCGACGATAGCGGCAGTTTGTGGGTAACGGAAGCGGGGCACTCAAAGCGCTTGTCTGGCGGTGAAATCAGCGTACGTAGGCGCTTATGATTCTTGATTTAGACATTGGTAATACCTTGTCCAAGTGGCGCCTAAAAGACGCTGATAGTAGCGAAATACGCTCGCGGGGGGCTGTGTGGACCCGCGAAGAGTGGCGTCCAGGTGCTGATATTCCGGATCTTGACGTTGTCGAGGCCGTGCGCATCTCAAGCGTGGCCCGTGCGGCAGTACTCGATGAGACCGTGGGGCTGCTGCGTCGTCGCGTCCGCCACGTGCATGTGGCCCGCTCGACCGCTGAGGCGCTTGGCGTGGTCAACGGCTATGAAGAGCCGGGGCGCCTGGGCGTTGACCGTTGGCTGGGGGCGCTGGCGGGGTATCAGTTGGCAGGCGGCTGCTGTACGGTCGACTGCGGCAGTGCGATCACCATCGACTTCGTATTGCCCGGCGGGCAGCATCTGGGGGGCTTTATCGTGCCGGGGTTGAGGCTGATGAAAGAAAGCCTGAAGCTGGGTACGCGCAACGTCGCTATCGACCCCGAAAGCGAGGCGGAAGAACTGCTCGAACCGGGGCGTCGCACGGTGGATGCCGTCAACCATGGTATCTACATGGCGGCCGTGAGTGCTATCAACCGTATCTACAGCGAAGTATGCGACCAGGAGGGCGTGGCGCTACCGATGCTGCTGACCGGGGGGGATGCGCGGGTCATTTCGCGCGGCGTTCAGGTGCCCCATGCCGTGTGGCCAGACATGGTCTACGGCGGGCTGGAAGCGCGCTTCCCGCTGACCTTTGCTGAACGTGCTGGCAAAATGGCTGGGGCGCCTCGCGTTCCTGAGCCGGTGTCATTGGAAAAAATCCGCGCAGGCCTTGCATTTTCCATGCTGCTTTGACAGAATTCAGCGCGTTCCAGGGCAGGTGGTTAACACGTATTAGGCACTAAGCAGTTTATGTTGTTGAAGCTAATACATTGTTAGGCCAAAGCGCTATAAACGAGCTTGACACTGCTTTGGAGCTTGGCATAATGTGCCGCCACAGTTGGAGAGGTTCCCGAGTGGCCAAAGGGAGCAGACTGTAAATCTGCCGCGAAAGCTTCGAAGGTTCGAATCCTTCCCTCTCCACCAGTTTCAAGCGTCAGCGACGTATGTCGGTGTCGTAGAATGAAAAGCCGGAAGCGGGCGTAACAATGAATGAGCACGCAGCGGATGATCATTCTGAAGCAAGTTAGGCGGGCGTAGTTCAATGGTAGAACCTCAGCCTTCCAAGCTGATGGTGCGGGTTCGATTCCCGCCGCCCGCTCCAGTTAGGCGTTTGGCTCATGTAGCTCAGGGGTAGAGCACACCCTTGGTAAGGGTGAGGTCGACGGTTCAAATCCGTCCATGAGCTCCATATTATAAAAAGCGAGCGATGCTCGCTTTTTTTGTCGCTACCGCCGGCCGCAGTAGTGGGTTGTTGGTTAGTGAGGAAAGGGGTTGTCAGGTGGTTGTTTGTCAGCTACCATGACGCCCGCTGTTGCGTAGGCTAATGGATTTGTCTGTGCAGATGTTGATACAGGCCAGTAGCTCAATTGGCAGAGCAGCGGTCTCCAAAACCGCAGGTTGGGGGTTCGATTCCCTCCTGGCCTGCCAGTCTTCCCCAGGCTGGTATGTCTTTAAAGAATTCCTTTGTCGCTCGCTGCACCCTGAGGAGTCTCGTTTTTATGAAGCCGAGTTCTGTAAAACATGGCGCTGAGGAGCAACAGACGCGCCATGACGGGCTCAAGTGGGCAGCGGTCGTTGCGTTGCTTGTGGTTGCCGTTGTAGGTAATACCTATTTTGCTGATATTGGCCTGATCTACCGCGTGTTGGGTGTCGTGGTGCTATGCGTGGCGGCTGCCTTGCTAGCGCTGATGACCACCAAGGGGCGCGATCTAGTAGAGCTGGCAAGAAGCGCTAAGAAAGAGATTCAGCGCGTTGTATGGCCAACTCGGCCCGAAACCATTCAGACCACGGCCATTGTCCTCGTCGCCGTGCTGGTGGTTGGGTTGATGCTATGGTTGATTGACACTCTTCTTGGCTGGGCGATGTCCGGCGTTATTGGTTAGGAGTTTTCATGTCCAAACGTTGGTACGTCGTTCACGCCTATTCCGGCTTCGAAAAGCATGTGATGCGTTCCTTGATCGAGCGCGTCAAAATGTATGGCGTAGAAGATCGCTTTGGCGAGATTCTTGTGCCGACCGAAGAAGTCGTTGAAATGCGTGACGGCAAGCGCCGCAAGAGCGAGCGCAAGTTCTATCCCGGCTATGTATTGGTCGAGATGGAGATGGCCGACGATACGTGGCATTTGGTAAATGAGACCCCCCGCGTGATGGGGTTCATTGGCGGAACTAAAGAAAAGCCCGCACCCATTACATCGCGCGAAGCTGATGCCATCTTGATGCGCGTTAAAGACGGTACCGATAAGCCGCGGCCTAAAACCATGTTTGAGCCGGGACAGTCGGTTCGCGTTGTAGATGGCCCCTTTGCTGATTTTAACGGCGTCGTGGAAGAAGTGAGTTACGAGAAAAGCCGTCTGCAGGTCAGTGTGTTGATCTTCGGGCGTGCAACACCTGTCGAGCTTGAATTCGCGCAGGTTGAGAAGGAATAGTCAGGCTTACATCGCCTAAGTATGTAGCGTTGTGAGTTGATTCGTGCCAGGTGGCGGTATTGTCATCTGGCGGTGACCGGGGAGCCGTAAGGCGTTATCACCCAACTGGAGTAAAAACGATGGCCAAGAAAGTACAGGCTTACATCAAGCTGCAGGTTGCTGCAGGTAAAGCCAATCCAAGTCCGCCCGTCGGCCCTGCGCTGGGTCAGCACGGCGTAAACATCATGGAATTCTGTAAGGCGTTCAACGCTGAGACTCAAGACATTGAGCCCGGCCTGCCGACGCCTGTTGTGATTACGGTCTACTCTGACCGTAGCTTCACGTTCGTTACCAAGACGCCACCCGCGGCGGTGCTGCTCAAGAAAGCAGCCGGCATCAAGTCGGGTTCAGGCGAGCCGAACAAGAAGAAGGTCGGCACGGTAACGCGCGAACAGCTCGAAGAAATCGCCAAGACCAAAGAGCCTGACCTGACGGCGGCTGATATTGACGCAGCGGTTCGCACCATCGCGGGCAGCGCCCGTAGTATGGGCCTCAACGTGGAGGGTCTTTAATCATGGCGAAACTGACGAAGCGTGCGAAGCTGATTCGCGAAAAAGTCGACACCAATAAGGCCTACTCAATTGAAGAAGCGGTTGCTCTGCTCGCTGAGCTGTCGACTGTTAAATTCAAAGAGTCGGTGGATGTCGCGATTAACCTAGGCGTTGACCCGCGTAAATCTGACCAAGTGGTGCGTGGCGCAACCGTTATGCCTAACGGTACCGGTAAAGACGTGCGCGTTGCGGTCTTTACTCAGGGTGCCAATGCCGACGCCGCTAAAGAAGCTGGCGCCGACATCGTCGGTATGGACGATCTGGCCGAGCAGGTCAAAAAAGGCGTCATGGATTTTGACGTCGTTATTGCATCGCCGGACGCCATGCGTGTCGTTGGTCAACTGGGTCAGATTCTGGGTCCCCGCGGCCTGATGCCGAACCCGAAAGTGGGCACCGTGACGCCTGACGTTGCGACCGCTGTGAAAAACGCCAAAGCCGGCCAGGTGCGCTTCCGTACCGACAAGAACGGCATCATCCATACTACATTGGGTAAGGCGGATTTTGACGCGGCAGCGATCAACGGCAACCTGGAAGCCCTGGTCGCCGACCTGAAGCGGCTCAAGCCGAGCACTTCAAAAGGCATCTACTTTAAGAAAGTCACCCTGTCTACTACTATGGGCCCGGGTTTGACTATCGACCACTCCGCGTTTGCTTAAGCGGGTGATCGTCAGGTTTTAGCAACAACCGAGCAATAACTTTGCGGTCCCTCGGTCATGCCGAGGCGCCGTCAAAGACCGCAGGTGCCGCGCTTTTTTGAAAGTGCGGCTTAATTGCCCTCAAAAGCGCCTGCGCAGATGGTGTGGCCGCCAGTTGGTTAGCAACGCTTTCTTTTCTGGTGAGCACCATCCTCTAAGGCTTTCTGCTAGTCGTATGGGCAGGAAGAGATGGTAACCACCGGAACCTTTAATGGGTTCCGGAACGAAGGAGTGATCACTGTGCCACTAGCACTTGAAGGCAAAAAAGCGATTGTTGCCGAGGTCAGTGAAGCGGCCAAGAGCGCACTCTCCGTCGTAGTTGCCGATTCTCGCGGTGTAGCGGTCAGCAAAATGACCGATCTGCGTAAGCAGGCACGTGAGAATGGCGTCCAGGTACGTGTTGTTCGCAACACGCTGGCACGTCGCGCCCTCGAAGGCACCCAATGGGAATGCCTAACCGAGAGCTTCGTTGGTCCGACTCTGTTGGCCTTCTCCACGGATCATCCGGGCGCTGCCGCTCGTTTGTTCAAAGAGTTTGCCAAAGATGATAAAGACTTCGAAGTCAAAGCGCTGGCCTACGAAGGTGAGCTGATTCCGGCTGCTGACATCGATCGTCTGGCAACCCTGCCGACTCACGACGAGGCAATTGCCAAGTTGATGTCGGTAATGAAAGAAGCTTCCGCTGGCAAGCTGGTTCGTACCCTGGCCGCCCTGCGCGACCAAAAAGAAGCGGCTTAACTGCTTCTCTTGTACAGCCTGACGCTGCTTGAACCGAGCAATGAATCCCGAGTCGTCGGTAAACCGAGACTCCCGCAAAGTTAGGAATGAAACAATGGCACTGACCAAAGACGATATCATCAATGCTGTAGCCGACATGTCCGTCATGGAAGTTGTCGAGCTGATCGAAGCAATGGAAGAGAAATTCGGCGTTTCTGCTGCGGCGGCCGTAGTGGCTGGCCCAGGTGGTGGCGAAGCCGCTGCTGAAGAAGAACAGACCGAATTTGACTTGGTGTTGACGGCTGCTGGTGACAAGAAAGTTAACGTCATCAAAGCAGTACGTGAAATCACCGGTCTTGGCCTTAAGGAAGCTAAGGGTGCCGTTGACGGCGCACCGGCGACCATCAAGGAAGGCATGTCCAAGGAAGACGCTGAAACAGCTAAGACGAAGCTGGAAGAAGCGGGCGCAAGCGTCGAGCTCAAGTAATTCTTGTGCTGGCGGCTTTACGCGTTGCGTAAGCTTCCACGGCTGGCGGCGGGAGATCCCGCTGCCGGCCTTTTTCTGTTGTAACTGAACGGTGAAGCAGAATCGTTGTAGTACGGTTATCGCAAGACTGTTATCGATCAAGATTTTCGACGGCGAGCTACCGGACCTGGAGCTTGCTGTTCGCGTCTGACACGCCCGCAGGGCAGATGACCACGCATCGGTCACCCATGGTGAACAAGCTGGGGAATACAGATGGCTTACTCATATACTGAGAAAAAACGCATCCGCAAGGATTTCGGCAAACTGCCACAAGTGATGGATGTGCCTTATTTGTTGGCCATCCAGCTTGATTCCTATTACGACTTTCTCCAGCAAGATCGTTCGCCCGACGAGCGGCACGAGGTCGGCTTGCACGCGGCATTTAAGTCCGTGTTCCCGATTGAGAGCTTCTCCGGTAATGCGGCGCTTGAGTATGTCAGCTACCGGTTCGGCACGCCGGCGTTCGATGTTAAGGAGTGCCAGCTGCGCGGAGTAACCTATTCCGCCCCGCTGCGCGTCAAGGTTCGCTTGATCATTTATGATCGCGATTCCTCGAACAAAGCAATCAAAGATATTAAAGAGCAAGAAGTCTACATGGGGGAAATCCCCCTGATGACGGAGAACGGTACCTTTGTGATCAACGGTACCGAGCGGGTTATTGTTTCCCAGCTCCACCGTTCACCCGGTGTTTTCTTCGATCACGATAAAGGCAAAAGCCACTCATCCGGTAAGCTGCTCTATTCAGCGCGGGTTATCCCTTACCGTGGTTCTTGGTTAGACTTCGAATTCGATCCTAAAGACAATGTCTTCGTGCGTATCGACCGTCGGCGTAAGCTGCCGGCCTCGGTGCTCATGCGTGCGCTGGGAATGAGCGCGGAAGAGATTCTCGACGAGTTCTTCGAAACCAGCGTTTTCCATGTTGAAAAGTCAGGCTTTTCCGTGGAGCTTGTGCCGTCACGGCTGCGTGGCGAAACCGCCACCTTCAATATCAAGGATGGCAAAGGCGAGACGATTGTTGAAGAAGGACGTCGGATTACCCAGAAGCACATCCGTCAGCTTGAAAAAGCGGGCCTTGAGCGCCTGGACGTGCCAATGGAGTATCTATTCGGAAAAACCTTGGCCAAAGACCAGATCGACACTAAAACCGGCGAGCTGATCTGTCCGTGCAACACCGAAATTACCCCGGACGTTCTAGAGGCCATGGCGAATGGCGGTATTACACGTATTGAGACGCTGTATACCAACGACCTGGATTGCGGTTCGTTTATTTCCGACACGCTGAAGCTCGACACAACCGGGTCGCAGCTGGAAGCGCTGGTGGAAATTTACCGTATGATGCGCCCCGGTGAGCCGCCCACTAAAGAAGCGGCCGAGACGTTATTCCACAACCTGTTCTTCACTGAGGACCGCTACGACCTGTCGGGCGTGGGCCGCATGAAGTTCAACCGTCGTTTACGTCGCGAGGGCGATACTGGCTCTGGTGTACTGGATCGCAAAGACATCCTCGACGTGCTGCGCGAGCTGATCAACATCCGCAACGGCTTTGGTGACGTTGATGATATCGATCACTTGGGTAACCGCCGGATTCGCTGCGTTGGCGAAATGGCCGAAAACCAGTTCCGCGTTGGCCTGGTGCGCGTTGAGCGTGCCGTGAAAGAACGTCTTTCCATGGCCGAAAGCGAAGGCTTGATGCCCCAGGATCTGATCAACGCCAAGCCGGTCGCGGCGGCGGTGAAAGAGTTCTTTGGCTCCAGCCAGCTCTCGCAGTTTATGGACCAGAACAACCCGCTTTCCGAGGTAACCCACAAGCGCCGTGTTTCAGCACTCGGCCCAGGTGGTCTTACCCGCGAGCGCGCTGGCTTCGAAGTACGTGACGTACACGCCACGCACTACGGGCGTCTATGCCCGATCGAAACGCCAGAAGGCCCGAACATCGGCCTGATCAACTCGCTGGCAACCTACAGCCACACTAACAGCTACGGCTTCCTTGAGACGCCGTATCGTAAGGTGGTAGATCGTCAGTTGACCGATGACATCGTTCACCTGTCGGCGATTGAAGAAGGCGACTTCGTTATCGCCCAGGCGTCAGCCGCAGTGGACGAATCCGGTAAGCTGAGCGATGACCTGGTCCAGGCGCGACATCGGGGTGAAACCACCTTTATGCGCCCTGAGCAAGTCACGCTGATGGACGTGTCACCGCGCCAGGTCGTGTCAGTGGCCGCGGCCCTGATTCCGTTCCTTGAGCACGATGACGCTAACCGGGCCTTGATGGGTTCCAACATGCAGCGTCAGGCGGTCCCCACGCTGCGCGCCGAGAAGCCGCTAGTGGGCACCGGGATGGAGCGTTTCGTTGCACGCGACTCCGGCGTTTGTGCCGTGGCGCGTCGCGGCGGGGTCATCGACTCCGTGGATGCGCGTCGGGTAGTGGTCCGGGTTAATGAAGATGAGATTATCGGCGGTGAAGCCGGGGTTGATATCTACAACCTGACCAAGTACACCCGCTCGAACCAAAACACCTGCATGAACCAGCGCCCGATCGTACGCCCAGGCGATAATGTCGCCCGTGGTGATATCCTCGCCGACGGCCCGTCCGTCGATATGGGTGATCTGGCACTTGGCCAGAACATGCGCATCGCGTTTATGCCCTGGAACGGCTACAACTTCGAGGATTCCATCCTGCTCTCCGAGCGGGCGGTACAAGAAGACCGTTTCACCACGATCCATATTCAGGAACTGACCAGCGTGTCCCGTGACACCAAGCTGGGGCCTGAAGAAATTACCTCTGATATTCCCAACGTCGGCGAATCGGCGCTAGGCAAGTTGGATGAAGCGGGCGTTGTCTACATCGGTGCCGAGGTAGGGCCGGGCGATATTCTGGTGGGTAAGGTCACGCCGAAAGGTGAAACCCAGCTGACGCCGGAAGAAAAGCTGCTACGTGCCATCTTCGGCGAGAAAGCGTCGGACGTTAAAGATACCTCGCTGCGTGCCCCAACGGGTATGAAAGGCACGGTGATTGACGTACAGGTGTTTACTCGCGACGGCGTTGAGAAAGACTCGCGCGCCCTGGCCATCGAGCAAATGCAGCTGGATGAAGTACGTAAGGATCTGCAGGAAACCTATCGTATCGCCGAGGACGCCACGTTCGAACGCCTCAAGCGTACCCTTGATGGTCAGGTGGTTAACGGCGGCCCGAACCTCAAGAAAGGCGATACCCTTGACGAGGCCTACCTCGATGAGCTGCCTCGCCAGCAGTGGTTCAAGCTGCGCATGCAGGATGAGTCGTATAACGAGTTGCTGGCCCAGGCCGACGAGCAGCTGGAAAACCGTCGTAAAGAAATGGACGAGCGCTTTGAAGACAAGAAGCGCAAGCTGACCCAGGGCGATGACCTTGCCCCCGGCGTGCTGAAAATCGTCAAGGTCTATATGGCCGTTAAGCGTCGCATTCAGCCGGGCGATAAGATGGCCGGTCGTCACGGTAACAAAGGTGTTATCTCAGCGATCATGCCGATCGAAGACATGCCGTTTGACGAGAAGGGCGAGCCGGTTGACGTGGTGCTAAACCCGCTGGGCGTACCATCGCGGATGAACGTAGGCCAAATCCTCGAAACCCACTTGGGTATGGCCGCACGTGGTTTAGGGGTCAAGATCGACGCCATGCTACGCGACGCCCGCGAACAGCAAGTGGCTGAAATCCGTGACTTCCTGGGTCAGGTGTATAATACCCCGGGCACCCGCGTGGAAGACATTGATTCGCTAAGCGATGAAGAAGTCATTGCGCTGGCGAAAAACCTTAAAGCGGGTGTGCCCATGGCGACGCCGGTGTTTGACGGTGCCAAAGAGCACGAAATCAAACACCTGCTGAAGCTCGCGGGTATTCCCGAGTCAGGTCAGATGACATTGTACGACGGCCGTACCGGCGATGCTTTTGACCGTCCGGTCACCGTTGGCTACATGTACATGCTGAAGCTTAACCACTTGGTCGACGACAAGATGCACGCGCGCTCTACCGGCTCTTACTCGCTCGTCACCCAGCAGCCGCTGGGCGGTAAGGCGCAGTTCGGTGGTCAGCGCTTTGGTGAGATGGAAGTGTGGGCGCTGGAAGCTTATGGCGCGGCCTACACGCTGCAAGAGATGCTCACCGTCAAATCGGACGACGTCGAAGGCCGCACCAAGATGTACAAAAACATCGTGGATGGCGACCACACCATGCAGGCAGGCATGCCGGAATCCTTTAACGTACTCGTGAAGGAAATCCGCTCGCTGGGCATCGATATCGAGTTAGAGAGCTAGGAGCCGTCCCATGAAAGATTTGGTGAAAGTACTCAAATCGCAATCTCAGTCCGAAGAGTTTGACGCGATCAAGATTACCCTGGCGTCGCCGGACATGATTCGCTCCTGGTCGTTTGGCGAGGTGAAGAAGCCCGAGACCATCAACTACCGTACCTTTAAGCCGGAACGCGACGGTCTGTTCTGCGCCAAGATTTTTGGCCCGGTGAAGGACTACGAGTGCCTGTGCGGCAAGTACAAGCGCATGAAGCACCGTGGCATCATCTGCGAGAAGTGTGGTGTGGAAGTAACCAAAGCCGCCGTGCGCCGTGAGCGCATGGGGCATATTGAGCTAGCCTCTCCGGTAGCCCATATTTGGTTCCTGAAGTCACTGCCGTCGCGTATCGGCATGTTCCTCGATATGACCCTGCGTGATATCGAGCGCGTGCTGTACTTTGAAAGCTTTGTGGTGATCGACCCAGGCATGACCACCCTTGAGCGTGGTCAGCTGTTGAACGACGAGCAGTACTTCGAAGCGCTGGAAGAGTTCGGCGACGACTTCGACGCCCGTATGGGTGCCGAAGCCGTTCAGGAACTGCTCAAAGACATCGATCTGGAAGAAGAGATTAACCACCTGCGCGAAGAAATTCCGCAGACCAACTCGGAAACCAAGATCAAGAAGCTCTCCAAGCGCCTGAAGCTGCTGGAAGCCTTCTACCACTCGGGCAATGCGCCGGCGTGGATGGTCATGGAAGTGCTACCCGTGCTGCCGCCGGACCTGCGTCCGCTGGTACCGCTTGACGGTGGCCGCTTCGCGACCTCGGATCTCAACGACCTTTACCGTCGTGTGATCAACCGTAACAACCGTCTGAAGCGTCTGCTTGACCTCAATGCGCCGGATATTATCGTGCGCAACGAGAAGCGCATGCTTCAGGAAGCCGTCGATGCACTGCTCGACAACGGCCGTCGTGGTCGTGCGATCACGGGCTCTAACAAGCGCCCGCTGAAATCGCTTGCCGACATGATCAAAGGTAAGCAGGGTCGTTTCCGTCAGAACCTGTTGGGTAAGCGCGTCGATTACTCGGGCCGTTCGGTGATTACCGTGGGTCCGACGCTGCGCCTGCACCAGTGTGGTCTGCCGAAGAAAATGGCGCTTGAGCTGTTCAAGCCGTTCATCTACTCCAAGCTGCAGTCGCTGGGCTATGCCTCGACGATTAAAGCGGCCAAGAAGATGGTCGAGCGTGAGCTGCCGGAAGTGTGGGACATCCTTGCCGATGTTATCCGCGAGCACCCGGTACTGCTTAACCGTGCACCGACGCTGCACCGTTTGGGCATCCAGGCGTTTGAGCCGCTGCTGATTGAAGGTAAAGCGATCCAGCTGCACCCGCTGGTATGTGCCGCCTACAACGCCGACTTCGATGGTGACCAGATGGCGGTACACGTACCGCTGACCCTGGAAGCCCAGCTTGAAGCCCGTGCGCTGATGATGGCCACTAACAATGTGCTGTCGCCGGCTAACGGCGAGCCGATCATCGTACCCTCGCAAGACGTTGTTCTGGGTCTGTACTACATGACCCGTGAGAAGATCAACGCCAAAGGCGAAGGCATGGTGTTTTCTGGTCTCAATGAAGTAGAGCGCGCCTTTGGTACCCAATCGGTATCGTTGCACGCTCGCGTCAAGGTTCGCCTGGACGAAGTGGATGTTGACGAAGAAACCGGCGAACGTTCCGCACACCGCCGTATTTACGACACCACGGTAGGTCGTGCATTGCTGTTCCGTATCCTGCCGGAAGGCGTGCCGTTCGATCTGATCGATCAGCCGATGAAAAAGAAAGCCATCTCTAGCTTGATCAACGAGGTTTACCGTCGTGCTGGTTTGAAGCCGACCGTTATCTTCGCTGACCAACTAATGTACACCGGCTTCCGTCTGGCTACCTGGTCCGGCGCTTCCATCGGTGTTAACGACTTCGTTATTCCCGATGCGAAAACCGAAATCGTCGATGCAGCCGAAGCCGAAGTCAAAGAGATTGAAGACCAGTTCTCCTCCGGCCTTGTCACGGCGGGCGAGAAGTACAACAAGGTGATCGACATCTGGTCCAAGGCCAACGATAAAGTGGCCAAGGCGATGATGGCGGGTATCTCGAAAGAAACGGTAATCGACCGCGAAGGCAATGAAGTCGAGCAAGACTCGTTCAACAGCGTCTTCATTATGGCCGACTCCGGTGCGCGTGGTTCTGCCGCTCAGATTCGCCAGCTGGCGGGTATGCGTGGCCTGATGGCCAAGCCGGACGGCTCAATCATCGAAACGCCGATCGTCGCCAACTTCCGTGAAGGCTTGAACGTACTGCAGTACTTCATCTCGACTCACGGTGCACGTAAAGGTCTGGCGGATACGGCACTGAAAACGGCTAACTCCGGTTACTTGACCCGCCGGTTGGTCGATGTTGCCCAGGACTTGGTGATTACCGAGACCGACTGTGGCACCGAAAACGGCCTCACGCTGCACCCGATCATCGAAGGCGGCGATATTATCGTACCGCTGTCCCAGCGCGTGCTGGGCCGTGTGGTAGCTATCGATGTGGTCGACCCCAGCACTGATGAAGTGCTTATCGCCAAGGGCACTTTGCTTGACGAAAAATGGTGTGCCGAGCTTGATACCATGGGTGTCGATGAGATCATCGTGCGCTCCACCATTACCTGTGACACACCGCACGGCGTGTGCTCTGCTTGTTACGGTCGTGATCTGGCGCGTGGTCATCAGGTTAATATCGGTGAATCCGTTGGCGTTATTGCCGCACAGTCAATCGGTGAGCCGGGTACCCAGCTGACCATGCGCACGTTCCACATCGGTGGTGCGGCATCGCGCTCCTCTGCGGTTGATAGCGTCCAAGTGAAGCATGGCGGCAAAGTGCGGTTGCACAACATCAAGAATGTTGAGCGCGCCGACGGCAAATTGGTGGTCGTATCTCGTTCGAGTGCGCTTGCCGTTGCCGACGACCATGGCCGTGAGCGTGAGTACTACAAGCTGCCTTACGGCGCTGAGCTTTCCGTGCGCGATGGCGATGTCGTCGATGCTGGCACGATTGTGGCTAAGTGGGACCCGCACACCCACCCAATCGTTGCCGAAGTCGAAGGTAAGGCCCAGTTCATCGATCTCGACGAGGGTGTCACCATGCACCGCACTGTCGATGAGATGACTGGCCTGTCGTCTATTGAGGTTATCGAGTCGGCAGCACGCCCGATGGCGGGTCGCGACAAGCGTCCTATGGTCATGCTGAAAGATGCTTCGGGTGAATACGTGTCGGTCTCCGGTTCGAACACGCCGGTACAGTATCTGCTACCGGGTAAATCGATCATCTCCGTTGATGACGGTGCGACGATCGGCGTGGGTGAAGTAGTGGCCCGTATTCCGGTTGAAGCGTCGGGCAACAAAGATATCACCGGTGGTCTGCCACGTGTTGCTGACTTGTTCGAAGCACGTAAGCCGAAAGAGTCGGCGATACTGGCGGAGATCAGCGGCGTTATCAGCTTCGGTAAAGAAACCAAAGGTAAGCGTCGTCTGACGATTACGCCTGAATCTGGTGATCCATTTGAAACGCTGATCCCTAAATGGCGTCAAATTGCCGTCTTCGAGGGTGAAACCGTCGAAAAGGGTGAGGTGATTTCCGATGGCCCAAGTAATCCGCACGATATTCTGCGGCTACTGGGCGTGGCGGAACTGGCCAAGTACATTACTGCTGAAGTTCAGGATGTGTACCGTTTGCAGGGTGTCGGCATTAACGATAAGCACATCGAAGTTATCGTGCGTCAGATGCTGCGCAAGGTAGAAATTACCGACTCGGGTGACTCTGACTTTATCACTGGTGATCAGGCAGAACTGGTGCGCGTACTAGAGCAGAACGTGCGGCTTGAGAAGGAAGATAAATTCCCGGCCAAGTACCAGCGCTTGCTGCTGGGTATCACCAAGGCCAGCCTGGCCACCGAGTCGTTCATTTCGGCAGCGTCGTTCCAAGAAACGACCCGCGTTCTGACCGAGGCAGCGGTGACCGGCAAGCGCGATTACCTGCGCGGCCTGAAAGAAAACGTGGTAGTGGGTCGCCTGATTCCTGCAGGTACCGGTTTGACTCACCACGCGGAGCGTCGTCGCAAGCGCGAAGACGTAGAGCGCCTGCTCACCCCCTCGGCGACCGAGGTAGAGCAGGAGCTGGGAGCTCAGTTGACCGCATTGGATTCCGACGACGAGCTCTAACATTACTATCTGACCTTATGCCGCCTTCGTCTTGCTGGTTAAACGACCGGCAAGACTTGACGGAGGCTAGGGTCAGCCTTTAGAATGCGCAGCCTTTAACAGTGGGGTGGGTGCGCCCGCAGCCGCTGAAAGGCCAGGCAACCATTGGAGTCAGCTAAACACCATGGCAACGATTAATCAGCTAGTGCGCAAGCCGCGCAAGCGCCCCGTCACCAAAAGTGACGTGCCCGCGCTTCAGGCTTGTCCGCAAAAGCGCGGCGTATGTACGCGCGTTTACACTACCACCCCTAAGAAGCCTAACTCGGCGTTGCGTAAGGTATGCCGTGTGCGCCTGACCAACGGTTTTGAGGTGTCTTCTTATATCGGTGGTGAAGGTCACAACCTCCAAGAGCACTCTGTAGTGCTGATTCGCGGCGGTCGTGTAAAGGATTTGCCCGGTGTGCGTTATCACACCGTGCGTGGCGCCCTTGACACCTCTGGCGTACAGAATCGTAAGCAGGGCCGTTCTAAGTACGGTACCAAGCGTCCGAAGTCTTAATTCGACGCTATGCGGTGCTGCGTAAGCAGCCGCCGTACGAGATGTTTATCATGTATATGATGGTCTGATAAGAGTAAGGTCGGGCGGCGCTGAGCGCCAACGCCAAGCGTGAGTTCCGAGTTTACCTGAAGGATCCTTAAATTGAGGGCTTATCATGCCTAGAAGAAGAGTTGTAGCTAAGCGCGAAATCCTGCCGGATCCCAAGTTCGGAAGTGAGCGCCTAGCCAAGTTTATGAATCACCTGATGTTCAGCGGTAAAAAGTCCGTAGCTGAGCGCATCGTATATGGTGCGTTGGACAAGGTTGCCGAGCGTAGTAAAGAAGAGCCGCTGGAAATCTTCGACAAAGCGCTGGAAACCATCCAGCCGATGGTCGAAGTGAAGTCGCGCCGCGTGGGTGGTGCGACCTATCAGGTGCCGGTTGAAGTTCGTCCGTCACGCCGCCAGGCGCTCGCCATGCGCTGGTTGGTTGACGCGGCGCGTCGTCGCGGTGAAAAAACGATGGTTCTGCGTCTTGCAGGCGAAATGCTGGATGCCGCTGAAGGCAAAGGCTCTGCCGTTAAGAAGCGCGAAGACGTGCATCGTATGGCAGAAGCTAACAAGGCCTTCTCGCACTACCGTTTTTAAGATCAGCGTTTTTAAATTCGGCGTTTCTGGGTTTGCGTTTTGCTGGGTTGCGCTTTGTCAACGTCATACGTCGCTTGATCGCAACGCACCGCCGTTACCATGCATGGTGACGGCGGCGGCATAAGCAGAAAACGCATCGCTAGAATCACGAGCATCGCCAACAAACGGGAGTTTCACCGTGGCTCGCAAGACACCACTTAATCGCTATCGCAATATCGGTATCGTTGCTCACGTTGACGCGGGTAAAACCACGACAACCGAGCGGGTACTGTTCTACACCGGTCTTTCCCATAAAGTGGGTGAAGTGCATGACGGTGCAGCGACCATGGACTGGATGGAGCAGGAGCAGGAGCGTGGTATCACTATCACCTCGGCTGCAACGACCTGTTTCTGGCAGGGCATGAGTAAGCAGTTTCCTGAGCACCGCATTAATATCATCGACACGCCTGGGCACGTTGACTTCACTATCGAAGTTGAGCGTTCCTTGCGCGTACTCGATGCCGCGGTGGTTGTGCTGTGCGGCTCTTCCGGCGTTCAGCCGCAGACCGAAACCGTATGGCGCCAGGCCAACAAGTACGAAGTCCCGCGTATGGTCTTCGTCAACAAGATGGACCGTACTGGCGCTGATTTCTTCATGGTCGTTGACCAGTTGAAAGAGCGTCTGGGCGCTAATGCCGTACCGATCCAGATTAACTGGGGTACGGAAGAAGACTTCAAGGGCGTTATCGACCTTATCCAGATGAAGGCCATCCTGTGGGATGAAGCCAGCCTGGGTATGAATTATGAATTGGTTGATATTCCTGCAGAGCTTCAAGAAACCGCAGAAACCTACCGCGAGCAGATGATCGAAGCGGCAGCGGAAGGCTCTGATGACTTGATGGAGAAGTACCTCGAAGGTGAGGAGCTGACCATCGAAGAGATCAAAGCCGGTCTGCGTGCGCGTACCCTGGCTAATGAAATCGTTCTTATCACCTGTGGGTCTGCCTTTAAGAACAAAGGTGTTCAGGCGGTACTTGATTGCGTTATCGAATACATGCCGTCACCCACCGAAGTTAAGGCGATTGAAGGTGAGCTTGACGACAAGGACGGCACCGTCGATACCCGTGAAGCGGACGATGATCAGCCGTTTGCCGCCTTGGCGTTCAAGATTGCTACCGACCCGTTCGTCGGTACCCTGACGTTCATCCGCGTCTATTCGGGCGTGTTGAACTCGGGCGACGGGGTATATAACTCGGTCAAAAGTAAGAAAGAGCGCGTGGGTCGTATCGTTCAGATGCACTCCAACTCGCGTGAAGAAATCAAAGAAGTGCGCGCTGGCGATATCGCTGCGTGTATCGGTCTAAAAGACGTCACCACGGGCGATACCCTGTGTGATATCAATCACAAGATCGTACTCGAGCGTATGGAATTCCCGGATCCGGTGATCTCGGTGGCTGTTGAGCCGAAGTCCAAAGCCGATCAAGAGAAGATGGGTGTCGCACTGGGCAAGTTGGCCCAGGAAGATCCTTCCTTCCAGGTGAAGACCGACGAAGAGACCGGTCAGACGATCATCTCGGGTATGGGTGAGCTTCACCTCGACATTCTTGTCGACCGTATGCGTCGCGAATTTAAGGTTGAGGCTAACATCGGTAAGCCGCAGGTGGCCTATCGCGAAACCATTCGTGGCAGCGTCGAGCAGGAAGGCAAGTTTGTACGTCAGTCCGGTGGTCGTGGTCAGTACGGTCACGTTGTAATGCGCATCGAGCCGCTGACGTATGAAGAGAAAGGCGAGGGAGATGATGAAATCTTCTTCAAGTTTGTCTCCGAAATTGTCGGTGGTGTGGTTCCTAAGGAATACATTCCGGCGGTAGAGAAAGGGGCTTATGAGCAGCTGAAAAACGGCGTCATTGCGGGTTACCCGATGATTGACGTTAAAGTGACGCTGTTTGATGGTTCCTACCATGACGTGGACTCCAATGAGACTGCGTTCAAGATTGCTTCTTCTATGGCAGTGAAAGAAGGTGCCAGGAAGGCCAAGGCCGTGCTGCTGGAGCCGGTGATGAAGGTCGAAGTCGTGACCCCCGAAGAGTTTATGGGTGACGTCATGGGCGACCTGAACCGTCGTCGCGGCTTGGTGCAGGGCATGGATGATTCCTCTTCTGGTAAAGTCATCCGTGCAACGGTGCCGCTGGGTGAGATGTTCGGTTACGCAACCGATCTGCGCTCACAAACCCAGGGCCGTGCGAGCTACTCTATGGAGTTCGCGAAGTACGAGGAGGCGCCCTCCAGCGTCGTTGAAGCCGTCATCAACCAAAACGGTTAACCGTTAGCTAACGTAAAGAGGTTATAGCAGTGGCTAAGGAAAAATTTGAACGTTCCAAACCGCATATCAACGTCGGCACCATCGGTCACGTCGACCACGGTAAAACGACTCTGACTGCGGCCCTGACCCGCGTGTCTGCTGAGGTTTTCGGCGGCGACTGGCGTGAGTTTGATACCATCGATAACGCTCCTGAAGAGCGCGAGCGCGGTATCACCATCGCTACGTCACACGTGGAATATCAGTCAGAACAGCGCCACTACGCGCACGTTGACTGCCCAGGACACGCTGACTACGTCAAGAACATGATCACCGGTGCTGCGCAGATGGACGGCGCGATCCTGGTATGTTCGGCCGCTGACGGTCCGATGCCGCAAACCCGCGAGCACATCCTGCTGTCGCGCCAGGTTGGCGTTCCGTTCATCGTTGTGTTCCTGAACAAAGCGGACATGGTCGATGACGAAGAGCTGCTCGAGCTGGTCGAAATGGAAGTTCGCGAACTCCTCGACGAGTACGACTTCCCGGGTGACGACACGCCGATCATTACTGGTTCTGCGCTAATGGCGTTGAACGGTGAAGATGAGAACGGCATGGGTACAACGGCCGTCGCTAATCTGATCAAGGCGCTGGATGAGTACATCCCTGAGCCTGAGCGTGCCATCGATCAGCCGTTCCTGATGCCGATCGAAGACGTATTCTCTATCTCTGGTCGCGGTACGGTTGTGACCGGTCGTGTAGAGCGCGGTATCGTCAAAGCGGGCGAAGAAGTGGAAATCGTAGGTATCCGCGACACCACTAAAACCACCGTTACCGGCGTTGAAATGTTCCGTAAGCTGCTCGACGAAGGTCGTGCAGGTGAGAACGTGGGTGCGCTGCTGCGTGGTACCAAGCGTGATGACGTAGAGCGTGGACAGGTTCTGGCGAAGACCGGCACCATCAACCCGCACACTACCTTCGAAGCAGAAGTTTACGTACTGTCCAAAGAAGAAGGTGGTCGTCACACGCCTTTCTTCAAGGGCTACCGTCCGCAGTTCTACTTCCGTACCACCGACGTCACCGGTACCTGTGAACTGCCGGAAGGCGTTGAGATGGTCATGCCGGGCGACAACGTGAAAATGGTTGTTACCCTGATCGCTCCGATCGCCATGGACGACGGCCTGCGCTTCGCGATTCGTGAAGGCGGTCGTACCGTCGGCGCTGGTGTTGTGGCCAAAATCATTCAGTAAGTTGTCTGTCTGAATGTGAAAGGGGGCTCGTTAGAGCCCCCTTTTCTGCGCACCCTTAGCAAATGTTTGACATGGGCTTTTGGCGTGCCTATAATGCGCATCCTTTGAATGCGTGGGTAGACGGCTCGCGCCGTCGACATCCATTGGAGTTTAGGGCAAATGCAGAACCAAAAGATTCGCATTCGGTTGAAAGCGTTCGACCATCGCCTGATCGATCAGTCCACAGCGGAGATCGTTGAAACCGCTAAGCGTACTGGTGCTCAGGTTCGTGGACCGATTCCGCTGCCGACCAACCGCGAGCGCTACACCATTCTGATCTCGCCGCACGTCAACAAAGATGCGCGTGACCAGTATGAGATTCGTACGCACAAGCGTGTGCTCGACATCGTTGAGCCGACCGAGAAAACCGTTGATGCGCTGATGAAGCTCGACCTCGCCGCTGGCGTAGACGTGCAAATCAAGCTCGACTAATTACACTAGACACTTGCGGCCCAGCGCTCATTACGAAAATCATTGAGCAGCAGCCGCCGCGCCGTGAGGCGCTACACAACGTGCTAGTGGAATGCTCTGGAAAGGGCAGCCATAGCGGGTGATAGCCCCGTACACTATAGGAGAACTGAGAATGACTATCGGTTTAGTCGGTAAAAAGGCCGGGATGACTCGTGTCTTTACCGAAGACGGCGCATCCGTGCCCGTAACCGTTATTGAAGTTGATCCTAACCGTGTTACACGCGTTAAGTCTGTCGAGTCTGACGGCTACGCAGCGGTTCAGGTAACAACTGGCTCTCGTAAGGCCAAGCACCTCAGCAAAGCCCAGGCGGGTCAATTTGCTAAAGCAGGTGTTGAGGCTGGTCGTTCACTGATGGAGTTTCGCCTTGAAGATGGCGAGGAGGCTCCTGAAGTTGGCGGCGAACTCACCGTATCCCTCTTCGAAGCTGGTCAGATGATCGACGTGACCGGTACCTCTAAGGGTAAAGGCTTCCAGGGTGCTGTTAAGCGCTGGAATTTCCGTACCCAAGACATGACTCACGGTAACTCTCTGTCGCATCGTGCGCCGGGTTCTATCGGTATGTGTCAGACCCCGGGTCGCGTTTTCAAAGGCAAAAAGATGGCCGGTCAAATGGGTAACGCCCGTTGCACCGTGCAGAGCCTAGAGATCGTCCGTGTCGACGCCGAGCGTAACCTGCTGCTGATTAAAGGCGCCGTACCGGGTGCAACCGGTAGTGACGTTATCGTTCGCAGCGCCGTGAAAGCTGGCTGAAGGGGATAATTACCAATGAATCTGAATCTTGCTGCAGGCGCGGGTACCGTTGAAGTAGCCGACGCCACCTTTGGCAAAGAATTCAACGAAGCGCTGGTTCACCAGGTCGTCACTGCCTATTTGGCTGGTGGTCGTCAGGGCACCCGCGCTCAAAAGAACCGTTCCGACGTTCGTGGTGGTGGTAAAAAGCCATGGCGTCAGAAAGGTACTGGCCGTGCTCGTGCTGGTACTATCCGCTCTCCGCTATGGCGTAGCGGCGGCGTCACCTTCGCGGCGCGTCCGCAAGACTATACCCAGAAGGTGAACCGCAAGATGTATCGCGCTGCCATGCGTTCCATCTTGTCAGAGCTGGTACGTCAAGAGCGCCTGGTCGCGGTTGAAGAGTTCAACGTCGAAGCGCCGAAAACCAAGCAGGTCGCTGCCAAGCTGAAAGAGCTCAACCTTGAAAAAGTGTTGATCGTCACTGAAGAAGTTGATGAAAAGCTCTATTTAGCCGCGCGCAACCTTCCCCATGTTGATGTGGTGGACGTTGCGGCTGCTGACCCGGTGAGCCTGGTTGCCTTTGATAAGGTCCTGGTCACCGTCTCCGCCCTGCGTAAATTCGAGGAGAAGCTGGCATGAACCAGGAACGCGTATTCAAGGTTCTGCTTGGACCGCACGTGACCGAGAAGGCCGCGATGGCTGCCGAGCGCAACCAGTACGTTTTCAAGGTGGCAACCGATGCTACCAAACCCGAGATCAAGAAGGCCGTTGAAGTACTGTTCGGCAAGAAGGTCGGCAGCGTTCAGGTACTGAACGTCAAGGGTAAAACCAAGCGTACTGCAAACGGCGTTGGCTTGCGTAAGGGTTACCGTAAAGCGTATGTGACCCTCGCCGCGGGTGAAACGCTCGAAGACTTCTCTGGCGCCGAATAAGGGCAGGAGTACGGATAATGGCAATCGTCAAGACCAAACCCACATCCGCCGGTCGTCGCCACGTCGTCAAGATCGTTGGCGAGGAACTGTACAAGGGCCGTGCTTATGCACCGCTTTTGGAAAAACAGTCCAAGTCCGGTGGCCGTAATAACTACGGTCGCATCACCACCCGCCACGTGGGCGGTGGTCACCGTCACCACTATCGGTTGATCGACTTCAAACGCACCAAGGATGGCGTTCCTGCCACCGTTGAGCGTCTGGAGCACGACCCGAACCGCAGTGCGCACATTGCACTGCTGAAATACGCCGATGGCGAGCGTCGTTACATCATTGCGCCGAAAGGTGTCAGCGCGGGTGACGTGCTGGAATCTGGTGTTAACGCGCCCATCAAGAAAGGCAATGCCTTGCCGCTGCGTAACATCCCGCTCGGTTCTACCGTTCACGGTATTGAACTGAAGCCGGGTAAAGGCGCGCAGATTGCTCGCAGTGCCGGTACTAGCGCTCAGTTGGTCGCTCGTGAAGGTAACTATGCCACCCTGCGTCTTCGCTCTGGCGAAATGCGTAAGGTATTGGCCGAGTGCCGTGCGACCTTGGGTGAAGTGAGCAACTCCGAGCACAGCCTACGTCAACTTGGCAAGGCCGGTGCGAAGCGCTGGAGAGGTGTGCGTCCGACGGTTCGCGGTGTCGCGATGAACCCTGTCGATCACCCGCACGGTGGCGGTGAAGGCCGTACTAGTGGTGGTCGTAACCCGGTTACCCCATGGGGTGTGCCGACCAAGGGTTACAAGACGCGTAAGAACAAGCGCACCGACAAGCTGATCGTACGTCGCCGTAAGGCTCGTAACTGATTGAAATTGCCAAGACATTAAGGGGTAACGGCTGTGCCACGTTCACTAAAGAAAGGTCCGTTTATTGACCTTCATCTTTTGAAGAAGGTAGAGGCTGCAGTGGAAAAGAACGATCGCAAACCGATCAAGACCTGGTCGCGTCGTTCAATGATCCTGCCAAACATGGTGGGTTTGACCATCGCAGTCCATAACGGTCGCCAACACGTCCCGGTGCACGTCTCCGAGGAAATGGTTGGTCACAAGCTAGGCGAATTCGCTGCCACTCGCACTTATCGCGGGCACGTAGCGGACAAGAAAGCCAAACGGTAAGCCAAAGAGGATTGAGAGATGGAAGTCACAGCTAAGCTGCGTGGCGCTCGTTTATCCGCCCAGAAGGCCCGTTTGGTGGCTGACCAGGTGCGCGGTAAACCTGTCGCCGAAGCACTCGACCTGCTGACCTTCTCACCGAAGAAGGCTGCCCAATTGGTCAAAAAAGTGCTTCAGTCCGCTATTGCAAACGCGGAAGAAAATAACGGCATGGATATTGACGAGCTGCGTGTCTCGACCATCTGCGTCGATGAGGGCATGACGCTCAAGCGTATCAAGCCGCGCGCCAAGGGGCGGGCGGATCGTATCTTGAAGCGCACCTGCCACATCACCGTCAAGGTAGCCGAGAAGTAGGAGTCGACCGATGGGTCAGAAAGTCAATCCAACAGGCATTCGACTGGGCATCGTCAAAGACCATGCTTCTGTCTGGTATGCCGAGCGCGGCGCCTATGCCGATAAGCTCAATAACGATCTCGAAGTGCGTAGCTTCCTGGAACAGCGTCTTAAAAACGCCTCCGTTAGCCGTATTCACATCGAGCGTCCGGCGAACAACGCCCGCATCACCATTCACACTGCCCGTCCGGGTATCGTGATTGGCAAAAAAGGTGAAGATGTCGACCGTCTGCGTCGTGATCTCACTGAAATGATGGGTGTTCCTGTTCACGTGAACATTGAAGAAGTTCGCAAGCCGGAACTAGACGCCAAGCTCGTCGCTGCTAACGTAGCGGGCCAACTTGAGCGTCGCGTGATGTTCCGTCGCGCCATGAAGCGTGCGGTACAAAACGCAATGCGTCTTGGCGCTGGCGGCATCAAGATTCAGCTGTCAGGTCGTCTGGGTGGTGCTGAAATCGCACGTACCGAATGGTACCGCGAAGGTCGCGTTCCGCTGCACACGTTGCGTGCGGACATCGACTACGCCACTTACGAAGCTCACACCACCTACGGCGTTATCGGCGTCAAAGTGTGGATCTTCAAGGGTGAAATCCTCGGCGGTATCGAGGAAGTACGTGCCAAGGCTAAGCAACAGCAGCCTGCCGGCAACGCGCCCAAGAAAAAAGGTTCCAGGTAAGGGGAGAGCGAGTCGATGTTACAGCCCAAGCGTATGAAATTCCGCAAGATGCAGAAAGGCCGCAACCGTGGCTTGGCGCATCGCGGAAGCAAGATCAGCTTCGGGGAATACGGTCTGAAAGCTACCGGTCGCGGCCGCATTACTGCGCGCCAGATCGAAGCCGGCCGTCGTGCGATCACACGTCACGTTAAGCGTGGCGGTAAGATTTGGATCCGCGTCTTCCCTGACAAGCCGATCTCCAAGAAGCCGCTCGAAGTTCGTATGGGTAAAGGTAAAGGCTCCGTCGAATACTGGGTAGCCCAGATCCAGCCGGGTCGGGTCCTGTACGAGATCGAGGGTGTGCCTGAAGAGCTTGCACGTGAAGCGTTTGAGCTCGCGGCACAGAAAATGCCCATATCCACCACCTTTGCGAAACGGACGGTGATGTGATGAAAGCCCAGGAAATTCGTGAAAAGTCCGCAGGAGAGCTCCATGAGCAGCTCCTCGAGCTACTCCGAGAGCAGTTCAACCTGCGCATGCAGAAGGCCACTGGCCAACTGAGCCAGACTCATCTGCTCAAGCAGGTCCGTCGGGATATTGCCCGTGTGAAGACTGTGCTCAACGAGAAGGCAGGTGATTGAGATGGCCGAAGAGAAAAAAGCACGTACGCTCACCGGCAAGGTGGTGAGCGACAAGATGGAAAAATCCATCGTCGTAATGATCGAGCGTCGTGAGCGTCACCCGATCTACGGAAAATACGTTAAGCGCTCCACCAAGCTGCACGCCCATGATGAGGCGAACCAGGCTAAGGCAGGCGATACGGTTTCCATTCAGGAGTGCCGTCCGCTTTCCAAAAAGAAAGCCTGGACGCTGGTCGAGGTGGTCGAGCAGGCCAAGGGTTAATCCATGTGCCTGTTTAACCAGTGCAGTCAGATTAGGTTTGGAGAAAACCGATGATTCAGACTCAGACAATGCTGGATGTCGCCGACAACAGCGGAGCGCGCCGGGTGCAATGCATCAAGGTGTTAGGCGGTTCACACCGTCGCTACGCTCGCGTTGGTGACGTCATCAAGGTTACGGTGAAAGAAGCCATTCCGCGTGGCAAGGTCAAAAAAGGCCAGGTACTAAAAGCGGTGGTGGTTCGCACCCGTAGTGGCGTCCGTCGTAGCGACGGTTCGCTGATCCGTTTCGATGGAAATGCGGCGGTTTTGTTGAACAACACCAACGAACAGCCAATCGGTACGCGTATTTTCGGGCCGGTTACTCGTGAGCTTCGTAACGAAAAGTTCATGAAGATCATTTCCTTAGCGCCTGAAGTGCTGTAAGGAGCGAGGCGGATATGCAAAAAATCAAACGTGACGATGAAGTCATCGTCATCGCCGGAAAGGATAAAGGCAAGCGTGGCACTGTTAAGCGGGTACTTGAAAACCGTTTCTTGGTGTCCGGTGTGAACATGATTAAACGTCACACCAAGCCGAATCCCATGGCGGGAAATCAGGGCGGTATCGTCGAGCGTGAGGCTCCGATTCACGCGTCCAACGTAGCCATCTTCAATTCGGAGACCGGTAAGGCGGATCGCGTCGGCTTCCAAGTGAAGGAAGACGGTACCAAGGTACGTATCTACAAGTCGACGCAGACGCAGATCGACGCCTAACGCGAGTCGGGTAGCAAAATGGCGAACTTGAAAGAACGTTATCAAAACGAGGTAGTAGCTCAGCTCAAAGAGCAGTTTAGCTATGCCAACGTAATGCAGGTGCCGCGCATCACGAAAGTGACGCTTAATATGGGCATCGGCGACGCGGTCAGCGATAAAAAGCTGATCGATAATGCCATCGGTGATCTGGAGATGTTGTCCGGTCAAAAGCCGTTGGTGACCAAGGCACGTAAGTCCATCGCGGGCTTTAAGGTACGTGAAGGTTGGCCAATTGGTATCAAGGTGACCCTGCGCGCTGAGCGTATGTGGGACTTCTTGGACCGTTTGGTTTACATCGCGATTCCTCGCGTGCGTGACTTCCGTGGTCTTAACCCGAAGTCCTTCGACGGTCGTGGCAACTACTCCATGGGTGTGCGTGAGCAAATCATCTTCCCGGAGATCGAGTATGATAAAATCGATCGTATCCGGGGGTTGGATGTCACCATCACTACTACCGCCAACACCGACGAGGAAGGTCGCGCGCTTCTAACCGCGCTGAACTTCCCGTTTAAGAAATAAGGGTTGGATCATGGCAAAGAAGAGCATGGTAGAGCGTGAGCTTAAGCGCACCAAGCTGGTCGAGAAATACGCGGCCAAGCGCGCTGAACTCAAGGCAATTATCATCGATGTGAACGCTTCTGAGGAAGATCGCTTCGAGGCGACGCTGAAGCTGCAGCAACTGCCGCGTGACTCAAGCCCGGTACGTCAGCGTAACCGCTGCCGCATTACCGGACGTCCGCACGGTTTTTACAACAAGTTCGGCCTCGGCCGTAACAAGCTGCGTGAAGCCGCCATGCGTGGCGACGTTCCTGGTCTCAAAAAGTCCAGCTGGTAACGCCACGTAGAATCATCAGGAGCGCACATTAAATGAGCATGCAAGACACTCTGGCGGATATGTTTACCCGTATCCGCAATGCGCAGATGGCCACCAAGGAGACGGTTACCATGCCGTCTTCCAAGTTGAAAGTGGAAGTGGCCCGCGTGCTGAAAGAAGAGGGCTACATCACCGATTTCGCGGTGGCTGAAAGCACCAAGCCCGAACTAACCGTAACGCTCAAGTACTTTGAGGGTAAGCCGGTTATCGACCATATCCAGCGGGTTTCCAAGCCGTCTCTGCGCCGTTACATGGGCAAGGACAACCTGCCTAAGGTCGCCGATGGCATGGGTATCGCGATCGTTACCACCTCTAATGGGGTGATGACCGATCGTGCCGCTCGCCAGGCGGGTGTTGGTGGCGAAGTCATCTGCACCGTATTCTAGGAGGCTGGAATGTCCCGCATAGCGAAATATCCGGTTAAAGTGCCTGCCGGCGTTGAGATCAAAATTGACGCTGACCAGCTGACCGCCAAAGGCGGCCAGGGCACGCTATCAATGACCATTCACCACGATGTGGTAGTGGCTCAAGAAGATGGCCAGCTGACCTTCGCCCCGAGTGAATCTGCCAAGAGCTGGGCAATGGCCGGTACAACCCGCGCCTTGGTTCAGAACCTGGTGACGGGCGTATCCGAGGGTTTCACAAAGACTCTCGAAATTGTTGGCGTCGGTTATCGTGCCCAAGCAAAGGGCCAGACGCTCAATCTTTCACTGGGCTTCTCGCACCCGGTCGACTACGAACTGCCGAAAGGTGTCTCAGCGGAAACGCCGAAAAACACCGTGATCGTGCTGAAAAGCGCGGACAAACAGCAGCTCGGCCAGTGCGCCGCGGAAATCCGCGCCTTCCGTCCTCCCGAGCCGTATAAAGGCAAGGGTGTCCGGTACGCCGACGAGCAGGTGCGTCGCAAAGAAGCCAAGAAGAAGTAAGGCAGGGTTATGAACGCGAAGAAAGAATCTCGTCTCCGTCGTGCCCGCCGCGCTCGCGCCAAGATCCGCGAGCTGGGCGTGTATCGCCTGTGCGTCAACCGTACCCCGCGTCACATCTATGCGCAGATTATCTCGCCGGATGGTGGCAAAGTGTTAGCCAGTGCTTCTACGCTGGACAAAGCACTGCGCGAGGGTGCGACTGGTAACTCAGAAGCCGCCACGAAAGTCGGCGAGCTGATTGCCAAACGCGCTAAAGAAGCAGGCATCACCCAGGTGGCCTTCGACCGTGCTGGCTTTAAGTATCACGGTCGCGTCAAGGCTTTAGCCGACGCCGCACGTGAAGGCGGCCTGGAATTCTAAAGGGTTTTTACGATGGCGAAGAACGAACAGCAAAGCGGTGATCTGCAGGAAAAGCTTGTGCAGGTCAATCGCGTCGCCAAGGTGGTCAAAGGTGGTCGTATTTTCGGCTTCACCGCGTTGACCGTCGTTGGTGATGGTAAAGGTCGTGTCGGTTTCGGTCGTGGTAAGGCGCGTGAAGTGCCGATCGCGATTCAGAAAGCGATGGATCAAGCTCGTCGCAACATGGTCAAGGTCAACCTTTCAGGCCACACGCTGCAATACCCGGTTAAAGCCCGTCACGGTGCTTCAAAGGTATACATGCAGCCGGCGTCTGAAGGTACCGGCATTATCGCCGGTGGTGCTATGCGCTCTGTACTAGAGCTCGCTGGCGTCCACGACGTACTGGCCAAGTGTTACGGTTCCACCAACCCGGTTAACGTGGTTCGGGCGACTGTTAAAGGTCTCTCTTCCATGCAGGCACCGGAAGACGTGGCCGCCAAGCGCGGTCTGTCTGTCGAAGCGATCACGGGGTAAGACACCATGGCAGCAACGATCAAGGTTACCCAGATCCGCAGCACCATCGGCGTTCTGCCCAAGCACAAGGCTACTATCAGTGGTTTGGGCCTGCGTCGCATCGGTCATTCGGTTGAGCTGGAAGACACCCCTGCCGTACGCGGCATGATCCACAAGGTGAACTACCTTGTGCGCGTTGAGGGAGAGTAATCCATGAAACTCAATACCTTGAGCCCGGCACCGGGCTCTAAACACGCTGCAAAGCGCGTTGGTCGTGGTATCGGTTCCGGTCTGGGTAAGACCGCTGGCCGTGGCCACAAAGGCCAGAAAGCACGTAGCGGCGGTAGCGTTAAGCCAGGTTTCGAAGGCGGTCAGATGCCATTGCAGCGCCGTCTGCCGAAATTTGGTTTTACCTCGGCCAAGTCGCTGGTGTCAGAAGAAGTGCGCTTAGCTGAGCTGGCTCAAGTAGCTGGTGACGAGGTAACCCTCGACACGCTGAAGCAAGCTAACGTGCTGAAGGATGCGACGCTACACGCGAAAATCATCCTTTCTGGCGAACTGAAAAAAGCGGTTACCGTTCGCGGAATCAAGGTCACCAAAGGTGCCCGTGAAGCGATCGAAGCCGCTGGCGGCAAGGTAGAGGACTAAATGGCCAAGTCAGGAAACATGCCGGCGATGGGCAGCGGTCTGAGTGAACTGTGGGCGCGTTTGCGCTTCGTGCTCCTCGCCATCGTGGTGTACCGTATCGGTGCCCACATTCCCGTTCCCGGTATCAATCCTGACCAGCTTGCTGCCTTGTTTAGGGAGCAACAGGGCACCATCCTGGGCATGTTTAACATGTTCTCGGGTGGCGCCCTGGAGCGCATGAGTGTCCTCGCCCTGGGTATTATGCCCTATATTTCGGCGTCGATTATCATGCAGCTGATGACTGCGGTCTCTCCTCATCTTGAACAGCTCAAGAAAGAGGGTGAGGCCGGCCGCCGCAAGATTAGTCAGTACACCCGCTACGGCACGGTGATACTGGCCTTTGTTCAGGCTGTCGGTATGTCCGTCGGTTTGGCTAGCCAAGGTATCGCGTACACGGCTGACTTCAGCTTCTATTTTACCGCCGTGATTACGTTCGTATCAGGCGCGGTATTCATGATGTGGCTGGGTGAGCAGATTACCGAGAAAGGCATCGGCAACGGTATTTCGTTGCTGATCTTTGCCGGTATTGTGGCTGGGCTTCCCAGTGCCGTGGGCCAGGCGTTTGAATTGGCCCGCAACGAAGGGGCCTGGAACGTACTGCCTCTGTTAGCGTTAGCGGCACTGGGTATTGCCACTGTAGCGTTTGTGGTGTTCATCGAGCGCGGTCAACGCCGCCTGAAAGTGAATTATCCGCGACGCCAAGTCGGCAACAAGATGTATGCAGGGCAAAGCAGCTACCTGCCGCTGAAAGTGAATATGGCGGGCGTTATTCCCGCCATCTTCGCTTCCAGTATCCTGCTCTTCCCGGCCTCGATCGGCCAGTGGGTAGGTGCAGGCGATGGTATGGAGTGGTTGCAGCGTGCCTCGCAAGCATTAGGCCCCGGCCAGCCGCTTTACATCTTGCTTTTTGGGGCGGCAGTGGTATTCTTCTGCTTCTTTTACACAGCGCTGGTCTTTAACCCCAAGGATGTAGCTGACAATCTGAAAAAGTCAGGTGCGTTTCTACCGGGTATTCGTCCTGGTGAGCAGACCGCTCGCTACATTGACAAGGTCATGACGCGTTTAACGTTGTTTGGTGCCTTGTACATCACTGCGGTTTCCCTGATGCCCCAGTTTTTGATCGTAGCGTGGAACGTGCCGTTCTTCTTTGGCGGTACCTCGTTACTGATCGTGGTTGTGGTTATCATGGACTTCATGGCCCAGGTGCAGTCGCACCTCATGTCGCATCAATATGACTCAGTGATGAAGAAGTCCAACCTGAAAGGCTACGGTAGTGGCGGCATTATGCGCTAAGGCGCGTGCCGTCCGTATTGGAGAGAACGATGAAAGTTCGAGCTTCCGTAAAGAAAATGTGCCGTAACTGTAAGATCATTCGTCGCAATGGCGCAGTTCGCGTCATTTGCAGCGAACCACGGCATAAGCAGCGTCAGGGTTAATTTCCTGGACTGTATTAAGCGGGTGCCGGCATACCCCTTGCCTTTTGGCAGCTAAAGGGGTATGCTGTTGCGCCTTTTAAAGATGATTAACGAGCAAGCCGCTCAAATTTCGGAGTAAGCTGATGGCCCGTATTGCAGGCGTCAATATCCCGGACAACAAGCATGCGGCGATCTCGCTGACCTATATCTTCGGGATTGGCCGTACTCGTGCAGAGCACATCTGTGCTGCTGCCGGTATTGCGCTGACTGCCAAGATCCAGGACCTGTCTTCTGAAGAAGTCGACACCCTGCGTTCTGAAGTTGGTAAGTACACCGTAGAAGGCGACCTTCGTCGTGATGTTACGCTGAACATTAAGCGTCTCATGGACTTAGGCTGCTACCGTGGTCTGCGTCATCGTCGTAGTCTTCCGCTGCGTGGTCAGCGGACTAAGACTAACGCGCGTACCCGTAAGGGCCCGCGTAAGCCGATCCGCAAATAACACGCACGTTCTGGCGTAAAGACAGGAATAGACATCAACATGGCTAACCCGCGTAGTAACCGTAAAAAGGTTAAAAAGCAGGTAGTGGATGCGGTTGCGCATATCCATGCCTCTTTTAACAACACGATCGTGACGATCACAGACCGCCAGGGCAACGCTCTGTCATGGGCGACTGCCGGTGGTTCGGGTTTTCGTGGTTCTCGCAAGAGCACCCCGTTCGCTGCTCAAGTGGCAAGCGAACGTGCAGCAACTGCTGCAGCCGAGTATGGTGTGAAAAACGTCGACGTGCTGGTCAAAGGCCCCGGTCCCGGTCGTGAATCCGCCGTGCGCGCACTGAATGCCGCCGGCTTCCGCGTGCAAAGCATTATCGACGCGACGCCCATCCCCCATAATGGCTGCCGTCCGCCGAAGAAACGCCGCGTTTAAGGAGACAGATTCATGGCCCGTTATATTGGACCGAAGTGCAAATTGTCTCGTCGTGAAGGCACCGATCTCTTTTTGAAGAGTGGCGTGACTCCCTTCGAGAAAAAGTGTAAATCCGAGCAAATCCCGGGTGTACACGGCCAGCGCCGTCAGCGTCTTTCAGACTACGGCTTGCAGCTTCGCGAGAAGCAAAAAGTACGTCGTATGTATGGCGTACTCGAAAAGCAGTTCCGCAACTACTACAAAGAAGCCGCTCGCCTGAAAGGCGCGACCGGTGAAGTATTGTTGCAGTTGCTCGAATCCCGACTGGATAATGTCGTCTACCGCATCGGCTTCGGCTCGACTCGCTCTGAAGCGCGTCAGCTGGTCAGCCACAAGGCGATTGCCGTGAACGGTCGCACCGTTAACGTGGCTTCCTACCAAGTGAAGCCGGGTGACGTTGTTTCCATTCGCGAAAAGGCGAAGAACCAGGCTCGCATCCAAAACGCGTTGTCCATTGCGGCCAACCGTGGTGATGTGGCGTGGATCGAAACCGACGCCAAGAAGATGGAAGGCACTTTCAAGGCTCTGCCTGAACGCGGTGACCTGACTGCCGACATCAACGAAAACCTGATCGTCGAGCTGTACTCCAAGTAAGCAAAGTCTGCTTCTTGTTGATCTGGTGCAGGTCTACTGCCAGCACCAGGTTATCCCGAGTACCAAGTATCCGTTTGGCAGCCTGAAAGGTGTTCATATGCAGCGTTCAGTGACAGAGTTTCTCCGTCCTCGTGACATCAAGGTCGAAGAAATCAGCGCACATCACGCCAAAATCGTCCTCGAACCGTTCGAGCGTGGTTTTGGTCACACCCTGGGGAATGCACTGCGCCGCATTCTGCTTTCGTCAATGCCCGGCTGTGCCGTGGTAGAGGCCGAAATTGCGGGTGTCGAGCACGAATATAGTGCCCTCGAAGGGGTGCAGGAAGATGTCATTGAAATCCTCCTGAACTTGAAAGATGTTGCGATCAAGATGCACAGCCGCGATGAGGCGGTGCTCTCGCTGAACAAGCAGGGCCCAGCCGTCGTCACCGCTGGCGACATTGCGCTTGATCATAGCGTCGAAATCGTCAACCCGGATCACGTCATTGCACACGTCAATGAAGGTGCCGAGCTGAAGATTCAGCTTAAGGTAGCGCTGGGTCGTGGTTACGAACCGGCTGATGCCCGTGGCTCTGATGAAGAGACCCGTGCTATTGGTCGCTTGCAGCTGGATGCCACCTTCAGCCCTGTCCGCCGTGTTTCCTATGCGGTTGAGGCTGCTCGTGTTGAGCAGCGCACCGACCTCGATAAGCTGATTATCGACTTGGAAACCGACGGTACCCTGGATCCGGAAGAGGCTATCCGCCGCAGTGCGACCATCCTGCAAGAGCAGCTGGCCGCCTTCGTCGACCTGGAAGCAGATAAAGAGCAGGTAGTCGAAGAGGAAGAGGATCATGTTGATCCTATCCTATTGCGCCCCGTAGACGATCTTGAGTTGACCGTTCGCAGCGCGAACTGCCTAAAAGCCGAGAATATTTACTATATTGGTGATCTTATCCAGCGCACTGAAGTTGAGCTGTTGAAGACACCGAACCTCGGCAAGAAATCCCTGAATGAAATCAAGGATGTTTTGGCAGCGCGTGGCTTGTCCCTCGGCATGCGGTTGGAAAATTGGCCGCCGGCTAGCCTGAAGGACGACAAGGCCTCCGCGTGAGTGTCGACTCGAGTCCCAGTTTGGTAAGGAATCACAACCATGCGTCATCGTAAGAGTGGTCGTCATCTGAATCGTACCAGCTCGCATCGGCAGGCCATGTTCAAGAACATGTCTGTCTCGCTGGTCGAACATGAAGTTATTAAGACAACCCTGCCTAAGGCCAAGGAATTGCGTCGCGTTATTGAGCCGCTAATCACCTTGTCTAAGCAGGACAGCGTTGCCAATCGTCGTTTGGCATTTTCCCGCACGCGCTCTAAAGAAGCCGTCGGCAAATTGTTCAACGAGTTGGGTCCGCGTTACGCCGAGCGTCCGGGTGGTTACGTCCGTATTCTCAAGTGCGGTTACCGCACCGGCGACAATGCGCCCATGGCGTTCGTTGAGCTTGTCGATCGTCCCGTCGTTGAAGAGGCCGTGGCAGAGGAGTAATTCGCTGCTGACGCCCCGTCAACGCTAAAACCGACCCCTTACGGGTCGGTTTTTTTTATATCGCCGTTTAGCCAGTTCTGCGTATATACTCAGGACGTTAGCCTGATACGCAGATTAAACAAGATCGCGGTGGTTAAAAGTACAATTCTAGGGGGATGTATGATAGCGAGGCGATGGCGGCTCGGCGCGTCTATTCAAAGCGGCGCGCTGTTTATAGGATTACTGTTAATCGTCACCGCATTGCCCCTTCAGGCGGCTAACCCTCGCTATGCTGGGATGGTCGTTGACCTGGATGAAGGTGAAGTTCTCTACTCGGAAAATGCCGATGCTCGTCGCTATCCCGCTTCGCTAACCAAAATCATGACGCTCTACCTAGCCTTTGAAGCGCTCGACGAAGGGCGTTTGCGTTTGGATCAGGCGTTGCCGGTATCTTCCCAGGCAGCGTCCATGCCCGCGTCAAAATTATGGCTATCGTCTGGCAGTTCAATTTTAGTTGATGAGGCCATTCGAGCCTTAGCCGTACGTTCGGCCAATGACGTGGCGGTCGTCATGGCGGAGGCAATCGGAGGAAGTGAGGGTCGCTTTGCCCAATTGATGACCGAAAAAGCCCGGGAACTGGGGATGCCCAACACCACCTTTCGCAATGCCTCAGGGCTTCCCGATGACCAGCAGATAACCACGGCTCGGGATATGGTGACGCTGGCGGTTCGGGTAATGCAGGATTTCCCCGATTATTATCATTACTTCGGCCTGCAAGAGTTCACCTATCGGGGTACCAAGCACACCAGTCACAATCGCCTGGTGCGTGATTACCCCGGTGCGGATGGCTTGAAAACCGGCTTTATCCGCGCCTCGGGTTTCAATGTGGTGACGACCGCGATGCGCGGTGATCGTCGGCTGATGGGCATTGTGATGGGCGGTTTTACTGCGCAGTCGCGAGACAAGCACATGGCCAGTCTGCTGGATCGAAGTTTTGCCCGGGCAACGCTACGGGACCAGCGTAATTGGGTGGCCGATTTGAGCTTTTCCGACGAGTATATGGCCTTTTCATCGGCACCAAAAGACATGCCAGCACCCCCACAGCCGTCAGAAACGTCACCCGTGGTAGCGACTTATACGCCGGAAGCGGAGCCGTCTGAGCCAACCCCAGAGGCGCCTACCGAAGCGCAGGATCGCGAGCCGCAAGAGGACCCACTGCAAGCTTTTATTGATCGCGAGCGTGTTATGGCATCGCGTGCCTCAGCAAGTGGCTGGGGTATCCAGGTGGGCGCTTTCAGTCAAGAAGATCAAGCTCAGCGCTATGCGCGTGAAGCGGCCGGGTATTTGCCCCGTGATGTAGAAGGGCAAGTGGCAGTCGATGCATCGGTAGGCCAAACGCCGGTATTTCGTGCTCGGCTCATGGCGCTCGAAGAGCAGCAAGCGCGTCAAGCCTGCGAGCAATTGCGTTCGCGAGGAATGGATTGCTTAGTCGTTAACGCCAGTCTCTAGCGCGGTATGGTGCGATCACCCCGCCAAAGGCTTTTGGCGGGGTTTTTTGCTTTTAGGTGAGGAAGAACAAAGGAGATCGCGGTGACCACGTCCCTGAAAGGCATCCTCTGCATGTGTCTGGGCGTTTTGTTCCTGGCGCTAGGGGACGCCGTTTCCAAATGGCTAGGTGAGGTGCACTCGCCGCTGCAGATCATTTTTTTCCGTACCCTGATCTCGCTGCCGCTGATTGCCCTGCTCGCTCACTTTGCCGGTGGCCTGCGCAAGCTGCGCACCAAACGACCACGCGTACACCTGCTGCGCGGGTTGATATATACCGCTACGATGGTCTGTTTTGTACTGGGGTTAACGCTATTACCGCTGGCTGAGGCGACCGCGATTGCCTTTGTGGCACCGCTGTTTGTCACCCTGCTGTCGGTACCGTTGCTGGGTGAGCGTATTGATCCCCCGGTGCTGATTGCGTCGCTTGTGGGGTTTGTTGGGGTGCTGATTGTCGTGCGCCCCAGTGGCGATGCGTTTCAACTGGGTGCCTTAGCTTTGGTCGGAGCGGCACTATTCTATGCCTTGATGATGATTACCGCGCGCCGCTATGGGGGGCGCGAGCACCTTTGGGCAATGTTGTTTTACATGACCTGTGTGCCCTTGGTGGTGACCGGGCTGACATTGCCGTGGGTGTGGCAGACGCCGCAGCCATGGCACTGGGTCGGTTTTTTGGCTTCAGGCGTGTTGGGCGTGGCGGCCACCGCCTTTATCACCTTGGCGTTTCGCTTTACGCCAGCGGCGATAGCCGCCCCGTTCGATTACACCGCCATGCTGTGGGCTGTGCTGCTCGGCTGGTGGTTCTGGGGGGAGCTACCCGACCTGTGGGTATGGGTCGGCAGTGCGTTGATTATGGCCAGCGGCCTGGCGATTGCCTACCACGACCGACGCACGACCCTGAAACGTCGTCCAACCGCCTAGCCTGGGCCTAAGCGAACTGGTAGACATCCATGGCGAGAACGCCATGCTCTACGCTATGGTGCAGCTGTGTGGCTTCGCCACCGGCGCCCATGGCCACCAGCAGCGGCTGGAAGTGCTCAGGCGTCGGGTGATTTTGCCGGGCATGGGGTGCGCTTTCCCAGTCGAGCAGGGCTTCCCGGTCGCCGTTGCTGAGGCGCGCGTTGACCCACTGGGCAAAGGCATCCACCCAGAGCGGCATGGGGCTGTCCGGCGGCATGATTTCATACAGGTTGTGGGTCAGGCTGCCCGAGCCGATTACCAGGATGCCCTCATCGCGCAGCGCCGATAGCTGTTCACCCAGCGTCACGAGCGCTGCATTGCTCCAGCGTACGGGAAGCGACAGCGACACAACCGGCACATTGGCGTCAGGAAACATCAACGAAAGGGGCACCCAGGCGCCGTGATCCAGGCCGCGTTCGACCCGCTCGGCGTCGAGCAGCCTGGCCAGTCGCTCTGCCAGCTCAGGGTCGCCGGGAGCTGGATACCGACAGTCGAAAAGCGCCTGAGGGAAGCCGCCAAAATCATGAATCGTCTCCGGCTTGGCGCTGACGCTGACTTTGAGCGCGGTGCTCTCCCAATGGGCCGACACCACGATCACTGCCTTGGGGGAAAGCCGCTTGCCCAGCCCGCGCAGAAACGCGTGGGCTGGCGTCTTATTCAGGGCCAGCATGGGCGAACCATGGGAAATAAACAGGCTAGGTAACATGGGGAAACTCCATCGTGGGCCGACACCAGCAACCAGGCCAGTGCCAGCGTCAAGCTTATGCCAATCGGCGGTTCAACACCCAGCTGCCACTGCCCAGGCCTGCCTGAACGAGCAGCGCAATCGCCCAGAATACCGGAAACTCCCAGCCACCGCCGGGGTTGGAGAACACCCAGCCATTGCCAAGGTGTGCCCAGGCAGCGCCGAGCAGTACCGGCACCAGGGCCAGGCTCACCCAACGGGTATACACGCCGAGCACCAGGGCGATGCCGCCGCCCACTTCAGCAGCGATGGTCAAATAGGCCATGAAACCGGGTAAACCCAGCGACTCGAAGTAGGCAACGGTGCCGGGTAGGGTGAATACAAAAACTTTCATCAGGCCGTGGGCCAGGGCCATCACGCCCAGGCTGATGCGCAGCAGGGCAGTGGTGTGACGGGGTAGGGAAGACGAAGGGGTCATGGCGGTCTCTCTCGTGGTAGTAGGCATCACGCGGGATGCGATGGCACCACTATACGACCGCGCGGGAGCTCGATAATCCCTTGGCCAAGCACTTCACTGTTGCGCAACAGGCGACAATCCCATTTCCGTTTCCCACGACGGCGGGTCGCCCCAGGCGTCCGCGAGTATATCAATGAAACGCGCCACCTTGGCGGGCAGGTGGCGCCGGGCGGGATACAGAGCGTGAATCTCCAACAGCGTTGGTGGCGCCTTCAAGAGAATGGGCACCAACCGCCCGCTGGCGATGCTCTCGGGCAGCAGAAAGCTAGGCTGCTGGGCAATTCCCAGGCCTGCCTCGGCGGCCTGGGTCAGCATATCGCCGTTGTTGCTCTCAAGCGGCCCCGAGACGGCCAGCGTTTGTTTGCCGACGTACCAGTGGCCGCTGTTCTGGCCGCTGCGATAGCGCAGGCAGCGGTGCTGCGAGAGGTCTTCAATACGCGCTGGCGTGCCGTGCTGCGCCAGGTACTCAGGTGAGGCGCAAAACACCAGCTGACAGCGGGTAAGGCGCTTTGCAATCAGGCTGGAGTCGGGCAGGCTGCCAATCCGGATGGCCAGATCGTAGCCTTCTTCCAGCAGGTCTACCCGGCGATCGTTCAGGTCCAGGCGGATGTCGAGGCCGGGGTGCGCCTGCATGAACCGGGCGACCTGTGGTGCGAGGTAGCGTGTGCCGAAACTCATGGGGCCGTTGATGCGCAGCCGCCCGCTGACGGTACAGGTGCCGCTGCTCACTTCAGCGGCGGCTTCTTCCAGAGCAAGCAAGATACCCTGCGCCCGGGCCAGGTAACGCTCGCCGGCCTCGGTAAGATGCAGCCGCCGCGTGGTGCGCTGAATCAATCGGGCGCCCAGCGCTTCTTCCAGTGCCATTACCTGTCGAGATACCCGCGTTCGTGAGAGATCGAGCGCTTCAGCGGCGCGGGTGTAGCTACCCAGCTCGGCGACTTTGACGAAAGCCGTGATGTCATCAAGGCGATTCATTGGTCGCTAAACGCCAGCGCCGCCTGGCGTGGATCAGGCTGACCGCAGATCGCCGATATGACCGCCAGCCCATGGGCACCGGCGCGCCGCACGGCGCTTGAGTGGCTGGCATTGAGCCCGCCGATGGCCACACTGGGTAGCGGGCAGGCATTGACCAGGGAGGCGAGCCCGCCAAAACCAATCGGCTGGGCGTGATCTTGTTTGCTGGGCGTGGCAAACACCGGCCCGATGCCCACGTAATCAAGCAGGTCGGTGGGTACTGCCTGAAGCTGCTCCACTGTGTTGATCGAAAGTCCCAGTATGGCCTCCGGCCCCATTGCCAGGCGTGCCTGGTGCACGGCCGTATCGCTTTGCCCGACGTGCAGTCCATCCGCCTGGCTTGCCAATGCCACCTCGAGGCGGTCATTAATAATCAGTGGCACCCCGCTACCCGCCAGCACGGCTTTCAAGCGCCGTGCCTGGTCGATCATGTCGGCGTCACTGGCATGCTTGTCGCGTAGTTGTACAATGCTAACGCCGCCGCTGACGGCTTCGCGGACGGTGTTCTCAAGCCCATGGCGCTGACACAGCGTTGCATCGGTGACCAAATAGAGCGACAGATCAAGCAGCATGCGACACCTCCCGCTGGGCGAACTGGCTGAGCTCGTCCGGGGTGAGTTGGTACAGTGCATCCAAGAAGGCAACGTAAAAACTTCCCGGCCCCTTAGTTATAGCCCCTGCGCGTTGACCGGCCAGGGCAAAGCACGCCATTGCTGCACTGCTGGCGTCCAGCGGCGCGTCGGGGGTTGCTGCGACAAACGCCGCCACCAAGGCGCTAAGCCCACAGCCTAGCGTTGTAACTCGGGGCATCATTGGGTGGCCGCCGTTGATGATGTAGCACTTGTCGCCATCGGTAATCACGTCCCGCTCCCCGGTCATGGCGACCACACAGCGATACTGCTCGGCTAGAGCCATGGCGGCTGCCAGGGCATCCTCGGTAGCGGCGGTCGCATCGACGCCGCGGCCCTGGTGGTTTAATCCATTGAGCGCAAGTATTTCGGAGGCATTAGCGCGAATAACGCTGGGTTGGTGGGTCAATAGTGCTGTGCAGACGGTCTGGCGATAGCCGGTGGCACCAACGGCCACTGGGTCTAGAACCCAAGGAACGCTACAGGCATTCGCGGTCTTTGCGGCGATAAGCATGGCATCGGCCCAAGGAGCTGAAAGGGTTCCGATATTAATCGAGAGCGCACCAGCTAGCTGGGTAAACTCTGCCACCTCTTCTTGGGCATGTAGCATGGCGGGGGAGGCGCCAGCGGCAAGCAACACATTGGCGCTGCTGTTCATCGCCACATAGTTGGTAATGCAATGGACTAGCGGAGTGCTAGCATGAAGTTTTGCGAGGGAGTCACCAAGTGGGGGTAGCGTCATAGCATCCTCCCGACGGGGGAGGTGGCAAGCGCGCCACGACTCCCTACGCCGGTATTAGCCGGTTCAGGTTATAAGGGTGCGTCTCAGCCCGTTCTGTCACGAGCGCCCCTGTCGTGTTGATACTATCTTCGTGTTGAGCCGGTCTGTAAAGCCCTGGCAGCGGCATCTAGCGAAACGAGATGCGTGTTCCGTAGGTGAGCATTTCATCAGGTGTCATGGCTTTTCCCTCAACGCCAATCATTTCGTCGCCGCATTGATCAGCAAACGTCAGGATGCCGTGGGTTAAGCCTAATTCACCCAGCGTATCGCGGATTTCGCCAGTGCCCAGGAAAGTGCTGACGTGTCCTTCGGCATTGGATAAATCGGAGACACCGTTGGCATGGTGAAAACGGACTTTATAGATACCGTCCATGGATTCCACTTCCACAATTGGCGAAAAACCGTTGCGGAGCGCTTGGGAAAGCTGCTTCAACGTGATGTGATCGCCAAGGGTCATATCAATCGAGGTCATTACCGGCTCCTGATGGACGCGCTCAGCTAGATATTACCTAGCGTCTTGTATAACGACATAATTAAAGCGTAGGACGTTTGCATAGGAATTCCAGAGCAAGACGCGTTAGAAGCCGGCTTTGGGGCGTGGTAGCACGGGGTGGGCGGTGCACTCAGTACATTGAGCTCGAGGGACATAAGGCCTCTTGTCCAGGGTTGGTAATTTGTCAGATTGCCCTCATGATGAAGCGATAGACACCGAAATTGGGCAATCATAAGGGTAAGTAGAGACATTGTGCAGAGTCTCTAAAGGCTTATACAAAGTAACCGATACGTCAAAGGAGATAGCGCATGCCGTTTCAAGGTGAACAGCATCCAGGAGTGAAACCTGCCCCTAAGCAGACCCAAGGCTTCCGCCTGAACCACACCATGTTGCGGGTCAAGGACCCCAAGCAGGCGCTGTCGTTTTATTCCCGGGTGTTTGGCATGCAGGTGATGCGTCGGCTCGATTTCGAGGAAATGCAGTTCTCGCTTTACTTCCTTGCGAACCTCGAAGGCGGCGAAGACGTACCCGAAGAGACAAAGGCGCGCACCGCCTGGACGTTTAGCCAGAAGGGTCTTCTAGAGCTGACCCACAACTGGGGAACAGAAAACCAGGACGACTTTGCCTACCACGATGGCAACGCCGAACCGCAAGGCTTTGGTCATATTTGCTTTAGCGTACCCGATTTAGTCGCAGCACAGGCATGGTTCGACGAGCACGACGTGACGTTTGTCAAACGGGCCGATCAGGGCAAAATGAAGGATGTAATTTTCGTCAAAGACCCGGATGGCTACTGGATCGAAGTGATCCAAGCGGACCTGATGGCCGGTAAGGGCGAATAGCATGGCACATCTGCTTTTCCGCCTGCGCCACGTAACCGACGAAGAGGCCATGGAAGTGCGTCAGTTACTCGATGCCCACGGCATGGATATCTACGAGACGCAGGCGGGCTTCTTTCGGCTGGGTGTCGATGCGATTTGGCTGCGTGATAAACGCCAGCTTGAGGATGCCCAGGCGCTGCTGGCCGAGTACCAAACCGAGCGCCAGACGCGCGCCAGGCAGGAACATCATGACGCGCTAGCGCGCGGCGATGCGCCAACCCTATGGCAGCGCTTCACCGCCCACCCCGTGCAAGTCACGCTGGTGGGCGTGGCCATCGTCATGCTGATCGCGTTAACGCTCCTGCCCTTTCTCGCTTTAGGCTGATCCGGCCTGAGCGGGCGGCAAGTGACCGCGTTTGAGATATAGCTGCACCCCGTCGGTTCCGGCGGTGAGTGTCAGTGCCATGCCGCTGGGATAACGACACCAGCTACCCGCTGTGTATTCACTGTCGCCGTCGCTCAACGTACCTTCCAGAACGAAAAACTCCAACCCACCGGTTAGCACCGGATAGCTGATGGCTTGCCCTGCCTCCCAGTGCTCCAGGCTGACGCGCTCTTGTTTAAACGTGTGCAACATTTTATAGGCGATGCCCGGTCGGCGGTCTGGCTGCCAGGGCAAGCGATGGGCGGGCACCGCCAGTTGTAACTCATCGTTGGGGTCAAACTGATGGAGCTTGACCAGAATCAGCGCGCCTTCATCGCCAATCTGCGGCGTATGGCCTGTACCGATAGGGTTGCGCAGATAGCTACCGGCGGCGTAACGGCCATGCTCGTCGGCAAAGACGCCCTCCAGCACTAAAATCTCTTCACCACCACCGTGGATATGGCGGTCAAACTGGCTGTTGGGGGCGTAGCGAACAAGGCTTGTGGCGCGCGCCACTTCATTGCCAATACGGTCAAGCATCATCCGTTCGACGCCAGCGCTGGGCGAGGCCACCCAGCGGTAATCTTCCGGTGTCACACAGGCAAAGCGGGTAAAGTCGGCGTTTAAACGCATGGGGCTGACTCTTGCAGGCAAAGGAAGTGGTGCTAGTCTCCTTATCGCTGCGCAAAAATGCAACTTTCGCTGATTCCGTTCCTGTGCTCAGCGCCATTGCTCAGGGCTTGTCGGTCAGCGCGGTAAAGATATGGTGCGCTGCCTCGATGCGCGCCTGATTGGGGTAGTTGCGGTTTGCCAGCATCACAATACCGATCTGCTCGCTGGGCACAAAGGCCACATAGCCGCCAAAGCCATTGGTCGATCCGGTCTTGTTGTAGAGCGCCTGCTGCCTGGGGGGCAGCGGTGGGCTTAGGCGGTTGACTGGGTTGGCTTCGAGTATCATCTCAAGCGAATTGCCTTGTTCAAGCGCATCAAGTGCGACCGGATAGGCGTAGCTTTCCCAGCCCAACCCTTGAGTCATATCACCGACCTCAAGGTAACCGGTTCGCGTGGTTTCCATGGCTTGGCTCAGTGATTCATCAAGCTCAGCGCTATCCATATTGGCTTCCACAAACGTCAGTACGTCTGCCGCTGTTGATTTCAACCCGTAGGCTTGGGCATCCAGTACGCCAGGATTCACCCTGATCGGTTCATCTTCTTTCGAGTAACCGTAGGCATAGCTCGCCATCTGATCGTCAGGAACCTGGTAATAGCTATGATCAAGGCCCAGCGGAGTCAATATCCGCTCTTCCATCAGCGTATTAAATGGCTTGCCCAGGCTTTGCGCGGCGAGATAACCGAAAAGCCCTATGCTCGGGTTGGAATAGAGCCGGTGGCTGCCAGGTGCAGATTTCGGCTGCCATTGGCGATAGTAGTCGACCATCGACTCTTCACTTTGTACCTCTTCCGGAAATTGCAGGGGGAGTTCGCCCGCCGTGTAAGTACCCAGTTCCAGCAGCGTAATATCATCAAAGGCGCTGCCTTCAAGGGCGGGCAGGTGGCGGCTGGCTGGGTCAGAAAGCGAAAGGGCGTCGCTGGACTGCGCGTGGGCCGCCAGCGTCGCGGTGAATATCTTGCTGACGGAGCCAAGCTCGAACAGCGTCTCTTCGGTCACCGGTGTCTGTGCTTCCAGGTCGGCGACACCATAATTAAAATAATGCTGTTGGCCATCAATGCTAAGCGCAACGGTCATCCCTGGGATATCATGTTCAGCCATCAGGGATTCGATAGTACTGTTGACTAGCGCCTCCACGTCTTCGCTATGGGGCGCGGCTAATGCCCACCCTGGGCAGCTTAAAAGGAGCGATCCTGTCATGATAACCCGCGTTTTTGCTGCTAATATCTTACCCATGCTGAAGCCTTGTTCCGTGAGTGAAGTGAGGAATGCGCTGTCGCTCGCCCCGCGAAGGCGTGGCAAAGCGTTAATTTACGACCTGCGGGGTGAGCTAACAAACAGTTATATTTTGTACGAGCCATTAGAAAAATTGGGGGCAGCGTGGCGCGTTCTTACTTGCCGCTGAAGGCTTTACGCGCCTTTGAGGCGTCGGCGAGGCATCTGAGTTTTACGCGCGCAGCAGACGAGCTGTGCGTGACCCAGGCCGCGGTTAGCCATCAGGTTAAGCTGCTCGAAGCCCAACTGAAGGTGCCACTGTTCAAACGGTTGCCCCGAGGCTTAATGCTCACCCAAGAGGGCGAGCGACTTTTGCCGGTGCTCAAGAGTTCGTTCGACCAGATTACCCACACGCTAGACCGGGTGGGTGAGAGCAGTTATCGGGACGTATTAAACGTTGGCGTGGTGGGAACCTTTGCGGTTGGCTGGCTGCTACCCAGGCTGGATGATTTTCAGCAACAGTATCCGTTTGTCGACTTTCGCCTTTCTACCCACAATAACCGGGCAGATATTGCAGCCGAAGGGCTCGACTTCGCAATCCGTTATGGGGCAGGTGCCTGGCACGGCATTGCAGCGCAGCCCCTGATGCCGGTATCGCTATCGGTCATGTGTATCCCTACTATTGCTACCCGCCTCGAAACGCCTGTCGATCTATTGGGCGAGACGTGGTTGCGTTCCTATCGCGCCGACGAGTGGGCAGAGTGGTTAGCGGCCGCAGGGTTGCCAAACAGCTATCCGATGACCAAGAGTATTGTGTTTGACTCTTCCATCGCCATGGTGGAAGCAGCGTTACAAGGGGCAGGAGTGGCGCTGGCGCCAACATCGATGTTTACCCGTCAACTAAGCAGTGGCGCCCTGGTCCAGCCTTTCGACGCCACTGTCAGCCTGGGAGGCTATTGGCTGACGCGCTTGCAAACACGCCCGGAAACCCGCGCAATGGCGTCTTTCCGAGCGTGGCTGCTAAAGGCGAGCAATGCTTGAGCCGCGTTGATTGCCCCGGCCCGGCTAGTGGCTATGCTCGCTGTGGTCGTGGTCGTGGTCGTGGTCGTGGTCGTGGTCGTCATCGTCATGCTCGTGATCGTCATGACCCGGCTCAGCCAGCGCATCGTGAAGCGTTTCGGCATTGTGGCGCATCATGCCTAAGTAAGTACTTGCTTCGCCTTCGCTGCTTAGTGCATCGGCATACAGCGTGCCTGCTACGCTAAGTCCGGTTTCTTCCGCCAGTTGATCCAACACCGACTGATTGGTCATGTTTTCATGGAACAGGGCTTCGACGTTTTCTTCTTCAATGACGTCGATCAACTCAGCCATGCTGGCACCGCTTGGATCGGCTTCGGTCGAGAGCCCTACCGGAGAGAGAAAACGCACGCCGTAGGCATCGGCAAAATAACCAAACGAGTCGTGGCCGGTGATCACACTGGTAGACGCCGGAATCTCTTCAATCAGCGCACGGATCTCGTCGTCGGCTTTCTCTATCTCGGCCAGATAGCGCTCGGCGTTTTCCTCATAGGTCTCGCGATTGTCGCCATCGGCTTCAATCAATCCATCGCGGATGTTCTCGACATAGGTTTCAGCGCGGGCCAGATCTTGCCAGGCGTGGGGGTCGTCATCGCCGTGGGCGTGGTCGGCCTCTTCGTCGTCTCCATTGTGGCCATGCTCGTCGTGATCATGATCGTCATGAGCGTGTTCGTCGTGGCCATGGTCATCGTGCCCGTGCCCGTGCCCGTCGTGATCATCCTGGCCAGCCCGGGCCAGCGGCTCGATGCCCTGGGTCGCGGTGACCAGCGCGCCGGCGTAATCGCTGGAGTCGATCAGGCGCTCCATCCAGCCTTCAAACAGCAGCCCGTTGAACACCACCAGGTCCGCATCGGCCAGCGCCCGCGCGTCGCCAGGGCTTGGGGTATAGACGTGGGCATCGCCGTCAGGGCCGACCAGCGAGCTCACCTCGACGTGCTCACCGCCCACCTGTTCGACCATATCGGCCAGAATCGAAAAACTGGTGACCACCTGTACGCGTTCGGATGCCATGGCGGCGGGTAACGCCAGCAGGGCTGATACGCCAACCAGCCAGCGAGAGGGGTGCAATCTCATTTAAGCGCTCCTAAAAGGGTCAATCGGGCCATGCCCGAGGATTAATGGCTCGGCTCTGCAGACAGCGGTGCGGTTTTACGGCGCCATCTGGCTGCCAAACTGTGATAACGGCCGAATAAGGCAGAGAGCAGATAGCCACTACCGGCCAATAGAATAATGCTGGGGCCTGAGGGAATATCGAGGTGGAACGACAGCAGTAATCCCCCGGTGCTGGCAATCATCGCAAGCGCCACGGCAATACCGATCAGGCCTTCCAGCCGCTTGCTCCAGAAACGCGCCGATGTAGCGGGCAGCATCATCAAACCCACCGCCATCAACGTGCCCAGGGTTTGAAACCCGGCGGTGAGATTGAGCACCAGCAGGCCCAAAAACACGCTGTGTACCCAGCCGCTGCGGCGGCTCTGGCCGCGCAAAAACAGCGGGTCCAGGCACTCCACTACCATTGCACGGAAAATCACCGCCAGGGTTAGCACGATCAGCGTGCTGATCCCGGCGATAAGCAGCAGCGCGGTGGAGTTGATCGCCAAAATGGAGCCAAACAGCACGTGGGTCAGATCCACGCTGCTGCCGCCAAGCGAAATCAGCATCACGCCTGCGGCCAACGAAATAATAAAAAAGCTGGCCATGGCGGCATCTTCGCGTTGGCCGCCCATTTTGGACACCGCCCCGGCAAGCAATGCCACCATCACCCCGAATAGCACCCCGCCGATACTCATAATCGGCAGTGAAAACCCGGCCAGCAGGAAGCCAAGCGCCACCCCAGGCAGAATCGCATGGGCCATGGCGTCGCCAATCAGGCTCATGCCGCGCAGCACCAAAAACACCCCAAGCGTGGGCGCCGCCAGCGAAAGCGCCAGGCCGCCTACCACCGCGCGACGCATAAAGCCGTAATCGAAAGGCGCGATAAACCAGGTATCAAGCAGTGCCAGCATGACGGCCTCCTAGCGTAAACGGCACCACTTCCGCCGGTGCGTGTTGGTGGCTAAGCGCGCCAGGCGAGACCCAGCGGCCATGCCCGCCGTTAAGCATCAGCACTTCATCGGCCAGTCGACGCAGATGGTCCATATCGTGGAGCACCAAAATAAGCGTTGCCCCGTCGTCGGCCATCTGGCGCAAAATGCGGATCAAAATATCCACCGTCTCGCCATCCACGTTGGCAAACGGCTCGTCGAGCAGTAGCAGCTCGGCCTCCTGCATTAGCGTACGACCGATCAGTGCGCGCTGGCGCTGGCCGCCGGAAAGCTCGCCCAGCGGACGGTGGGCCAGGTGCGAAATACCCAGCCGCGCCATGATCTCGCGGCCCTTACGGTAGTGCGCGGCACAGTAACCCTTCATCGCCCCATGGCTTGGCCAACTGCCGGTCATGACCAGTTCTTCCACGCTCATTGGGAAGGTCAAATCCAACGCCAACTGCTGGGGCAGCCAGGCGCGGCGCTCTTTGGGCACGGTGCACACCACCTTGCCGCTGATCGGGCGTAACTCGCCCATGATGGCCTGAATAAGTGTGCTTTTCCCCGCGCCATTGGCGCCAATCAGCGCGGTGATCGCGCCTGGTTGAAAGTCGCCTTCCACATGCTCAAGCACCGTGCGGTGTCCTTGGGCCAAATGCAGGTCGTGCAGTTGCAGGCGTGACAGTGAACGCTCACTCATAACGCCCACCCGTTAGCCCATAGCACCATCAACCAAAGCACCAGTAACGGCACCGAGACCGACAGCAGCCGCCGCAACGCCGACAGCGACATCAGCGAAAAATGACAAGGCCCTTCCTTGTTATGGCGATGTGAATGCTCACTCATTAAGCCGACCTCGCGAATAATCAAATAGGTTATAACATAACAATTGGCGACGCCAATAAATTTGCCACGTATTTTACTCGCTCAGCGGCACAGGGCAACGCCAAGCATGCAACGACAGCTCAAAAGTAATGTGCCGAAGCAATCATTTGTAGGAAAAGGCTGATGGGGGTCAATGGTCATTATTAATGAAGAATGGTTAGATGGAAAAAATGCAAAAGGACGGCCGCCATGGATGATTTTTCACCCAATGACCTAAAAACCATTCTTCACTCCAAGCGCGCCAACCTCTATTACCTGCAGCACTGCCGGGTGTTGGTGAACGGGGGCCGAGTGGAGTATGTCACCGATGAGGGCAGCAAATCCCGCTATTGGAATATCCCCATTGCCAACACCACCTCGATATTGCTGGGCACCGGCACCTCGATTACCCAAGCGGCCATGCGTGAGCTTGCCAAAGCAGGCGTGTTAGTCGGGTTTTGTGGCGGCGGCGGTACGCCGTTATTTGCTGCCAATGAAGTTGACGTGGATGTCGCTTGGCTGACCCCGCAAAGCGAGTACCGCCCCACGGAGTACCTGCAATACTGGGTGCGCTTCTGGTTTGATGATGCCAAACGCCTGGATGCTGCACGCGCATTTCAGCAAGCCCGCCTTGCCCGTATCGAAGCGCTGTGGACAAGCCGGGTGATGAAAGACGCAGGCTTTACTATTTCCACCGACCACCTGCATAGCGCGCTGACCCACCACCGCGAAGCGATCAAGCAAGCCCCCAGCACCGTCGATCTACTGACTTTGGAAGCGCGTTTAACCAAGACACTGTTTAAGCTGGCGGTAAACGCGGTCGAGTACGGTGATTTCACCCGCGCGAAACGCGGTACAGGCACCGACCCTGCCAACCGCTTTCTCGATCACGGCAATTATCTTGCCTACGGGCTGGCAGCGACCGCCACCTGGGTGCTGGGCATTCCCCATGGGCTGGCGGTACTCCACGGTAAAACCCGCCGGGGTGGTTTAGTCTTTGATGTGGCGGATTTGGTGAAAGACGCGGTGATTTTGCCCCAGGCGTTTATTTCCGCCATGCGCGGCGATGAGGAGCAGGAGTTTCGCCAAGCCTGCATTGAGCGCCTAACTCGCACCGAATCCCTCGACTTTATGATCGATACGCTCAAGGAAGTCGCCCAGGCGCTGGGGAGTGGCGACGCATGAATGTGCTGCTGATTTCCCAGTGCAATAAAAATGCTCTCAAGCAAACCCGGCGCGTGCTTGATCAGTTTGCCGAACGCCGTGGCGACCGCACCTGGCAAACACCCATCACCCAGGCAGGGCTGGAGACGCTGCGCAAGCTACTGCGCAAAACCGCCCGCAAGAATACTGCCGTTGCCTGCCACTGGATTCGTGGCCACGACCATAGCGAACTAATGTGGGTGGTGGGGGATGCCGCTCAGTTCAATCTCAATGGCGCAGTACCGACCAATACCACCGCCCGGGATATCCTACGCCGCCGGGATGAAAATGACTGGCACAACGGCGAAGATATTCTCTTGCTCACCGCGATGGCTGCGTTACTGCACGACCTGGGCAAAGCCTGCGACGCCTTCCAGCAGCGGCTTATAGGCAAACTGGAAGGGCGCAACTTATACCGTCATGAATGGATATCGCTACGCCTGTTCCAAGCATTTGTAGGAAGTGACGACGACGCTACCTGGCTGGCGCGTCTGGCCGACGGCGGCTATCAAGAGCAGGATTGGCTGGAGGGGTTGGAGCGTGACGGAATAGACGCTCCTATCTCTGCCGTGTTTAGCCAATTGCCACCGCTAGCTGCCGCGCTGGGTTGGCTAGTGCTTAGCCACCATCGGCTACCGCTAAAACCGCCGGAAAACGATGGCGATCACGAACGGCGCTGGGGCAGAGGAAAGGCGCCACTTCAGGCGGAGCAGCTAGGTGGGCTGTTTGCCTCTATTCATGCCGAGTGGAACGAGATTCCTGAGACCCAAGACCCTAAACGGATATCGCCGTACTGGCAGTTCAGTAAAGGCTTGCCTGTCAGTACACCGCGCTGGCGCGAACGAGCGGTAAAGTTGGCCTCTCGGCTACAGGCGCGGCTGCAAAATGGTAGCCACTGGCTGGACAGCCGCTACGTCATGCATTTAGCCCGGCTTAGCCTCATGCTGGCCGATCACCACTACTCAAGTTTGGAAGACCTTCAACATCGCGTGCGGGGCGAGCCAAATTATCCGTTGACCGCCAATACCGTGCGCAAAACAGGCAAGCCCAACCAGCCGTTGGATGAGCATATTCTGGGCGTTGAAAAACACGCAGCCGCGGTCGCCCGTGCGCTGCCTAGTGTCGACAGCCACCTGCCCTGTTTAGCGCGCCACAAGGGTTTTCGTAAACGCAGCAGTCACCCGCGTTTTCGCTGGCAGGATAAAGCCTTTGATCTGGCCCATTCGTTGAGGGAGCGTAGCCAGCGCCAGGGCTTTTTTGGCATCAATATGGCCTCCACCGGCTGCGGTAAAACCCTGGCCAATGGACGCATTATGTATGCGCTGGCTGACCCTCAACAGGGCGCGCGTTTTAGCATAGCGCTGGGGCTACGCACGCTAACGCTGCAAACCGGTCAGGCGCTGCGTGAACGTCTGCATTTAGGTGAAGATGAACTCGCTGTGCGGGTAGGTGGCAGCGCCAATAAAACCCTGTTTGAACACTACGAACAGGAAGCCGAAGCCAGCGGCTCGGCGTCTCAACAGGCGCTGATCGAAGAAGACGCCCACGTGGTGTTTGACGGCAATTTCGATAGCCACCCGGTGCTGCGCCGCCTTAATAATGAGCCGGGCACCCGCGCGCTGATCGCCGCGCCCATTTTGGTATGTACCGTTGACCATCTGATACCCGCCACGGAAAGCACGCGCGGCGGGCGGCAGATCGTGCCCATGCTGCGCCTAATGAGCAGCGACTTGGTGCTTGACGAAATCGACGATTTCGACATCAACGATCTGCCCGCGCTTACTCGATTAGTGAATTGGGCGGGGCTTTTGGGCTCTAGGGTGCTGCTGTCATCGGCCACTTTGCCGCCCGCATTGGTCGAAGGTTTATATGAAGCCTATCGCAGCGGCCGCGAAGCCTTTCAGCGCCATCGTGGCGAGCCGGGCTTGGCGGTGGATATCTGCTGCGCCTGGTTCGACGAGCACGACCGTCAGCATGAAAACTGCGCCAGTAGTGAGACCTTCAAGACCGCGCATCATGCCTTTGCCAAGCGGCGTTTAGAACGCCTATCGACTAGCCCGGTGCGCCGCCGTGGCGAGATTTTAGCATTGCCACCGCTGGGCAAACGCCCAGAAGAGATCAGGCCCGCGGTTGCAGAGCTGCTACGCGAGCATGCACTGGCGCTTCACCAGCAGCACCACTCCGTTGACCCTCACACCAGCAAACGCGTTAGCTTTGGCCTTATGCGTATGGCCAATATCGACCCCTTGGTAGATGTGGCCAGGGCGCTGTTTCAGCAGGGCGCCCCTGAAGGTATGCGCATTCACCTCTGCGTTTACCACTCACGTCACCCGTTGGTGATGCGCTCAGAAATTGAGCGCCGGTTAGACAGAACGCTGCAACGGGCCGAGCCTGAACGAGTGTTTCAGCAGCCCGATATCCGCCGCCTTCTGGATAGCAGCGAAGAAAACGACCATCTGTTTATTGTGCTGGGCTCACCGGTAACGGAAGTCGGCCGCGACCATGATTACGACTGGGCGATAGTAGAGCCTTCCTCCATGCGCTCGATTATCCAGTTAGCGGGCCGAGTGCGACGCCACCGCGAACAGGCGTGTGAATCGCCTAATATTTTACTGCTTGATACCAACCTCAAGCATTTTGAGCAGTCGGGAAAGCCTGCATTCCACAAACCTGGCTTTGAAACAGATATCAATTGGCGGCTAAGTAGTCACTTCCTTAGTGAGCTATTAACGGAAGATGAGTACAAGGTGATTGATGCCCGCCCGCGTGTGCTGGCGCGGGAAACGCTGCACGCCAAGCAAAGCCTCGTCGATCTGGAGCACGAGCGGCTGCATCAGCTGATGATCGAACAGCCTGCTGAGCCGTTAACCAAAAAAGAGATCAGGCTTGGCAAGCAGCCCAAGCCGCCACCACTTGGAGCTTACAGTTGGTATGCGGTACCGCAGGTGCACTTAACTGGTGTATTGATTCAGCGTGACCCGTTTCGCCAGCAACTCGAACCTGAAATAACCCTCGCACTGATACCTGATGAGGGCGGCGAAACCTGGACGCTACACCGCGTAGACGATGGCGCAAGGCGGGGCGAAAAGCTCTATGTACCGGTGGAGGAGAGCCTGCTGGTGCGGGTAGACCAGGCAAAAGAGCAGGGCGAGCGGATTCAGCCTTGGGGTGCCAGCGACTACTTAACGGCACTGGCTGACTTGGCCGAAGACCTGGATATCTCCCTTGATCGCGCCGCCCGTACCTTTGGCACGGTGACAGCTTCGGCTAGAGGCCAGCGATGGGGGTATCACCCGGTGTTGGGATTTTGGCGTAGCAAATGACGTTAAACCTGCTCGTTAATATCTGCGAGCGTTTCGCAAGCCAGGGTTTGTATGCCAGCAAGGGCTTCAGCGCTGTCATTAGCAAGCCAAGAGAGACTTGGAAATCGTGAGCATAAGCCTACAAATTGTTGGTCTTCTTCAGACCAAAGAATACTGAAGGTGTGATCGCTGTGATTTATCATCATTTCTATGCCAGCAGGGTGAAATAACCAAAAGGAAAACGTATGGCAAATAATAGCAGAGCAGCAGAAATTCGCTCTGGGATCGAAGCCTTCCTGAAAGAGCGCTTCGACATCAAAGCGGAAAAGCTAGCTCCGGATGACCCGAAATACCAGGCACTGATTGAGCAGTTCCAATTCGATACCTGGATCAACGATGCGGCAAGGCGGGTTGGCTCTCTTCAAGTGGTGACTCACTCTCTCAAGCAGGCCCACCCATATGCCAAGGGCTCAACTTTTTACGCTCCACCCGAATCACTAACCAGCTATGGCTTGGTAAGTAGCCATGTATTGCCCCCTGACTTTTCAGGTGATGTGGTAGGTGATGCTGCCGCGCTTGATGTTTATAAGCTTTTGAAGCTGGAGGTTGAAGGCAAATCGCTGCTTGAACGCGTGTTGGAAAATGATACCGATCTTGCAAAGGCGTTAAGCGATGACCCCGAACAAGCCCAAGTATGGATCAACGCCTTTGCGGCGATTACCGAAGCCCGCAGCGATCCCGCTTCCCACACCCACGCGAAACAGGTCTACTGGCTAGTGAGAGATGAAGCCCTAGAAGATGAAGACTATCATCTGCTAGCCCCGCTTTATGGCACTTCGCTGGCCCACTGCGTATTCCAAACCATTAACCATGACCGCTTTAGCGAAGCGGCTAAAGAGGCACGTAAAGCCAAGCGGGAAGGCATATACGCCGAGCAATCCTTGCATAGCTACCCCAATTTAGCTGTACAGAAAATGGGCGGCACCAAGCCGCAAAATATCTCGCAACTGAATAGCGAGCGTGGCGGTAACAACTATTTATTGGCATCGCTTCCGCCCAACTGGAATGTGCGTGATATTCGCCCGCCGCTAAAAGTCGCATCGGTTTTCTCCCACCCTGGAATATTTGGCAGCCGCTCAGAAGTGCGCTCCCTTGTTAAAGACCTCAAGCGCTTTCTGGAGACCAACCCCACCACGGATATGCACACCCGAGACCTGCGCGATGACTACACGGCCATGCTGATGGACGAGCTATCGCTGTTTGCTATGCAGATGCATAGCCTACCTGCGGGTTGGAGCGACGATGAAAAATGTGAACTGGTCGCCGAAGAAGCCTTCTGGCTAGATCCTGGCCGTGCCGAGGAAGATGCTGCTTTTCGTGAAGCGCGGAACAGCGTGGAATGGGTAGACGAGATTCGCCACCGTTTCGCTAGCTGGCTTAATACCGTGCTGGGTGAAAAGCTCCCATTAGGCGATGTGGAATTTCGTCACTGGAAGAAAACACTGGCGAAAGATGCTACCCATCAACGCCTGCAGGATCGTGACCGTCGATGGATGGAAAGCCTAATGGAAGATTTACACAACCTGCCAGGAGGTGATGACGATGAGTGAAGTGAAAAACCTCCTAGTCCTGCCGCGCCTGCGGGTGCAAAACGCCAACGCGATTTCCAGCCCAATGACCTGGGGCTTTCCTGCCATGAGCGCTTTTGTGGGCTTGATGCACGCCCTCGAGCGCAAGCTCTATGCAGAAGGTATCAACGTTTCACTCGGTAACTTCGGCGTTATTTGCCATGACTTAGAGGCTCAGGCAACTAAAGACCGTTATCAATACACGTTCCATTTAACTCGCACACCGCTTTCGTCGCCGAAAGATCGTGCCAAAATACAGAAAGATAGCAGCTATAAAGCACCTTCTATTGTGGAGGAGGGGCGGGTTCATCTGGATATTACGCTGATCTTCACGATTGATTCAGCCGCGGCAGAAAGTGAGCATGATGATATTGCCCAACAAATTGGTGAGATCGTTGGGGGTATGCGTATTGCCGGTGGCAGCGTCATCCCTAATCGCAGCGTGCCAAGCCACAAACAACGCCCGCAATGGGTCACGCTTGATGACAATGAAGAGCGGCGGGAAAAGCAGTTCGCGCGCCTAAAACGGCGTTGGTTGCCGGGCTTTGCGTTAACTCTGCGCGATGACTACCTCGCCGAGCACCACCAAACGCTGCAACAGCAAAACCCGGAAGCCAGTTTGCTGGATGCATGGCTAGACCTTTCACGGCTTAACCACTATTGCGCCCTTGAAAATAAAGGTGAATCCAACGAGAAGCCCCTTTGGCAGGTGCAGCGCCCCTATCGCGGCTGGCTGGTGCCTATCCCCGTGGGTTATGGCGCCATTTCCGATCTTTTTAATCCCGGAGAGGTGGCCAACGCCCGGGATACCAAAACTAAATTTCGCTTTGTCGAAAGCCTCTACTCCATCGGTGAATGGGTAAGCCCCCACCGCATGAAGCAACCTGAAGACCTGCTTTGGTACGTTGATAACAACGAAGAAGCGGGACTTTACCGGCTCAATAACGATTACCACCTTCGCGCCTCAGCACAGTAAACAAGGAGCTTTATCATGGCTAAAAACGATACCCTTAAAACCGCTTCCGTCCTCGCCTTTGAACGCAAGCTTGACCCCTCCGATGCCCTGCTTTACGCCAGTAACTGGGAAAAGCGGCAAGATGATCAGCAGTGGCAGCCGGTAGAAGTACGCGAAAAATCGGTACGTGGTACCATTTCCAACCGCCTGAAAGATTCAAGTAAAGAGCATAAAGATCCTGCTAAGTTAGATGCTCAGATTGAGAACCCCAATCCCCAATCAGTCGATGTCGCCACGCTGCCCCATAATGCAGATACCTTAGTAGCGCGCTTTACGCTGCGCGTATTGGCCGGTGCCGGCACGCCCTCTGCCTGTAATAACGCGGAGTACCAAGCAAAGCTGGAACAAGCAGTCGCCAAGTATAAACAGGCGCAAGGTTTTGGCGAGCTGGCGCATCGCTATGCCAATAACCTCGCGAATGGTCGCTTTCTGTGGCGCAACCGCATGGGCGCAGAGCAAGTTGAGGTAAGCGTTCGCCAATTGGCACAGGGCAAAACCACCAAAGAGTGGACGTTTGATGCACTGTCGCTCTCATTACGGGCTTTTGAGGACACCGCCGAGCTTAAAGAACTCTCCGGTGTTATTGCCTCCGCGTTGGCGGGTGAACAGCATTTACTGCTAGAGGTGGTGGCCTATGTGCGCGTGGGCAGTGGCCAGGAAGTGTTCCCGTCTCAAGAACTTATTATGGATCGTTCACGTGGAGATAAGAGCAAGACTCTATATAGCATTGGTGATGATAAAACAGGGGCGATCCACTCCCAAAAGCTGGGTAATGCTATTCGCACTATCGATACCTGGTACCCCAATGAGGTAGAGGAAGACCTTGGCCCTATCGCGGTAGAGCCGTATGGCTCGGTGACAACTCGCGGAAAAGCATACCGGCACCCCAAAGAGAAAAAAGATTTTTACAGCTTGCTCGACAACTGGATGCTTAAAGACCAAGTGCCTACGAAGGAAGACCAGCACTTTGTTATGGCGACCCTGATTCGCGGCGGTGTATTCGGCGAAGCGGGGTAAACCATGGATCACTATATCGACATTCGTTTACGGCCCGACCCTGACTTTGCCCCGGCAATGTTAATGGGCGCGCTTTATAACAAGCTGCACCGGGCGCTGTTTGATTTACAGGCCGAAGATGTAGGTGTCAGTTTCCCTAGCCATAAGCACGGTGTACGCGCTCGCACACTGGGTGATCACCTTCGCTTGCATGGCACGCAAGCGCGTTTGCAACAGCTAATGAGTGCAGATTGGCTAACCGGCATGCGCGATCATACTCAGGTGAGTGAGGTAATCGCTGCTCCCGCTAATGCGCAGCATATTAATGTCGCTCGGAAGCAGTTCAATACAGGGAGCGAAAGCCGTGCAAAACGATATGCCAAGCGGCATAACATTTTAGAAGATGAGGCTCGGAAAATTTACGCCAAAGTCGCGGCGCGGGGTATAGAACTGCCCTTTGTGCAGATAAATAGTCGTTCTACCCAGCAGCGATTCAGCCTGTTTATAGAACACCGCAAACCTCAGAAAAACTCGGTGGCGGGTGCGTTTAACTACTACGGTTTAAGCAGTAATGCTACCGTTCCGTGGTTTTGACCCTTTTTTTCAACATGAAAATTGGTAACCAATAATCAAGCACTTAGCGGTATCGCTCAAAAAAGAGTGATACCGCTTTTTTCGGCTAAAGCTCTTTAACAATCAGCACATTAATTTTGATATGCTCTAGTGCGCTGCCGCCCAGGCAGCTCAGAAAATAAAACCGACCCGACGCCGCTGCGCGCGCTTGTGCGCTGCCGCCCAGGCAGCTCAGAAAGCCCACGTCCACGCTGCCCGTTACGTCTAATTGTGCGCTGCCGCCCAGGCAGCTCAGAAAGCTTGAAACGATACCCAAAAATTGCGCCCTACTGTGCGCTGCCGCCCAGGCAGCTCAGAAAGACGACGATGACGGAAACCGTCGTCTGCTACCGTGCGCTGCCGCCCAGGCAGCTCAGAAATTCGCGCATGACCAACTGGTAAGGCACGGAAAGTGCGCTGCCGCCCAGGCAGCTCAGAAATCAGCCGGGTCGATTACACGACGCTCGATGACGTGCGCTGCCGCCCAGGCAGCTCAGAAATTCCTCCCACTCACAGGACTCGAAGCCGCCAGGTGCGCTGCCGCCCAGGCAGCTCAGAAAGTTGAAATGGGCGTGACCGGATTTGCGAAGCTGTGCGCTGCCGCCCAGGCAGCTCAGAAAAATATAGTTGAACGCAGTGGTGATTGCCTGGCGTGCGCTGCCGCCCAGGCAGCTCAGAAAATTAACGCCGCCGGCGAACTGGAGGTAAATCTGTGCGCTGCCGCCCAGGCAGCTCAGAAAGCGATAAACTGACGCTGACGTTTACTAAACGCGTGCGCTGCCGCCCAGGCAGCTCAGAAATCTCAAGCGTAGCGCGCGCCCTTCCGATTCGATGTGCGCTGCCGCCCAGGCAGCTCAGAAAAATGTCCACGCCGGGAACGTTGTTAACAAGGTGTGCGCTGCCGCCCAGGCAGCTCAGAAAATGCACTATTTACGGCAGAGGGACTATATTATGTGCGCTGCCGCCCAGGCAGCTCAGAAACGTACCCGGTCAACGTCGCGATGACGGCGGCTGTGCGCTGCCGCCCAGGCAGCTCAGAAAAAGCGCCGGGATACTTCGAGAACTCATCAAACGTGCGCTGCCGCCCAGGCAGCTCAGAAATCGTAGCTGTTCAGGCTCGCTTCGGCGTGTGCGTGCGCTGCCGCCCAGGCAGCTCAGAAAGTACACGGGCATTCCGTGCTTGTCCATCTGACGTGCGCTGCCGCCCAGGCAGCTCAGAAAAGCTTAAGCGGCTGGCCTGTCCGGTTTGGTGGGTGCGCTGCCGCCCAGGCAGCTCAGAAAAGCACCGCAAATCGCGCTTTATTGGGCGCTGGGTGCGCTGCCGCCCAGGCAGCTCAGAAATGGGTGATGGCGACGACAAGCCGACATTAGTAGTGCGCTGCCGCCCAGGCAGCTCAGAAAGCGCTGAGCGCGGGCGACGTGACCGCGTGCGCTGCCGCCCAGGCAGCTCAGAAAGCTTGCTTGAGCTGTTCCAGCGCGCCGGGTAGGTGCGCTGCCGCCCAGGCAGCTCAGAAAGGATGAATGGTACGAGCCGCCGATCCCGTTAAGTGCGCTGCCGCCCAGGCAGCTCAGAAAACCAACTCCACACTGTCGCCAATCGTCATGTCGTGCGCTGCCGCCCAGGCAGCTCAGAAATGTCGGCTGCATGTGCTCGGGCGTCGTGTCGTGTGCGCTGCCGCCCAGGCAGCTCAGAAAATGAACCAACTTCGTAGAGATATAGTGCGCTAGTGCGCTGCCGCCCAGGCAGCTCAGAAAAAATGAAATCGGTTTTCTGTGAGCAATACCCGGTGCGCTGCCGCCCAGGCAGCTCAGAAAGTACGTGGCGTTGAATTGCTCAGCTTTTAGCAGTGCGCTGCCGCCCAGGCAGCTCAGAAAAACTTCATGCTGAACAGTAACCACAAAGACGCGTGCGCTGCCGCCCAGGCAGCTCAGAAAACCAATAAGGAGGTTACATGAAAGCCTATAAAAGTGCGCTGCCGCCCAGGCAGCTCAGAAAATCAAACATCGCCACTTTCTCGCCTGTTCCTGGTGCGCTGCCGCCCAGGCAGCTCAGAAATTGAGCGCCTTCAATAGATCGGCCCTAACTGGGTGCGCTGCCGCCCAGGCAGCTCAGAAATTGTCCGAATAACCGAAACGCTGACGAGGTATGTGCGCTGCCGCCCAGGCAGCTCAGAAAAGCTTGCGCCTTGCGAGATTGCAGGCGAGGTAGTGCGCTGCCGCCCAGGCAGCTCAGAAAATTCAACACGCAGCCAGAAGGCGGGTTAACGCGTGCGCTGCCGCCCAGGCAGCTCAGAAATTGACGCTGAATAGGAAGTTGGGCATAGGCAAGTGCGCTGCCGCCCAGGCAGCTCAGAAACGGGAACGCCGCAAAGAGGAAGCCGAAGCCGAGGTGCGCTGCCGCCCAGGCAGCTCAGAAATGAATATTCGCGGGTATCGGGGTCGTAGTTGCGTGCGCTGCCGCCCAGGCAGCTCAGAAAACACGGCACCGTTGATCGGCTCGGCTGAGAGCGTGCGCTGCCGCCCAGGCAGCTCAGAAAAGACCGATGATGCGCAGTTTGAGCTTTGGCTTGTGCGCTGCCGCCCAGGCAGCTCAGAAAACTTGTCGACGTTATCCAGCCCCGCGCCGTAGGTGCGCTGCCGCCCAGGCAGCTCAGAAAGCTACAGAGGCGGGAGCGCTGACGGCTAGCGTGTGCGCTGCCGCCCAGGCAGCTCAGAAAACCCGCGGCGCTCTAACCGCTTTCGCCAGAGTGTGCGCTGCCGCCCAGGCAGCTCAGAAAGTTTGCCGGTGGCGGCGCCACTGAGCGCTATCGTGCGCTGCCGCCCAGGCAGCTCAGAAATCTAACCCTACCAGGGCAGAGTCTGGGTACGTGTGCGCTGCCGCCCAGGCAGCTCAGAAAGTCTGTTGTTGAAGATGCTCGCGCGTCCGGCGGTGCGCTGCCGCCCAGGCAGCTCAGAAATCATTAGTCGCCGGTGTGACGCTGGCCACCCGGTGCGCTGCCGCCCAGGCAGCTCAGAAAAGCCTGCCAAACCGGCATAGGCTGGTGTTGGGGTGCGCGGCCGCCCAGGCAGCTCAGAAAATTCTGCCGTTTGGCGGAAACATGACGGTTCTCGTGCGCTGCCGCCCAGGCAGCTCAGAAAAACATGATCAACGTCAATGAAGCGACGGGCGAGTGCGCTGCCGCCCAGGCAGCTCAGAAAATTGTGCGGCGTATAGCCTGCGTAGCGTCGTCGTGCGCTGCCGCCCAGGCAGCTCAGAAATATCCCCAAAGATGCCCCTACAGTACGCCTCAGTGCGCTGCCGCCCAGGCAGCTCAGAAAACGACGCCAGCCGGTAGTCCGATAAATATCACGTGCGCTGCCGCCCAGGCAGCTCAGAAAGGAGAGAAATAAATGTTTAAGAAAATCGCAGCGTGCGCTGCCGCCCAGGCAGCTCAGAAATAATTAAAAGGGATAACTAACAATGGTTAATAGTGCGCTGCCGCCCAGGCAGCTCAGAAAACTCACGTTGTTTCTCTAAACGCAACTTGATAGTGCGCTGCCGCCCAGGCAGCTCAGAAATTGCATTGGTTGGCAGTCGATAACAATACCGTGTGCGCTGCCGCCCAGGCAGCTCAGAAAAGAGAAGTATCCCACCAAGCCGACAACGGCGGGTGCGCTGCCGCCCAGGCAGCTCAGAAATGGTCGACAGAAGCTGCCCAATGATAATACCCGTGCGCTGCCGCCCAGGCAGCTCAGAAATCACGCAGCTGGGCGCGGATCTCCGCATTCACGTGCGCTGCCGCCCAGGCAGCTCAGAAAGTCGACAATGTCACCGGCCACGGCGTCGCGGTGTGCGCTGCCGCCCAGGCAGCTCAGAAAGTGGCGCGTGACTTTGCCGGGGAAGTGCCCGAGTGCGCTGCCGCCCAGGCAGCTCAGAAAAGGTAGGAAAAGGAGCACTCCACACCGTTCGGGTGCGCTGCCGCCCAGGCAGCTCAGAAATGGCCTGTGAAGCTTCTCCCGAGTCGATCGGCGTGCGCTGCCGCCCAGGCAGCTCAGAAACAAATAATTGCGGGCAACACGCGGTTAACCATGTGCGCTGCCGCCCAGGCAGCTCAGAAACTGATAATCCTGGGCCGTAAGACGAAACGGTATGTGCGCTGCCGCCCAGGCAGCTCAGAAATAACGGATTGGGCGCTTGAAATGGAATCAGATGTGCGCTGCCGCCCAGGCAGCTCAGAAAACCCTACGAAGCCTTGAACAGCGAAGGGTATCGTGCGCTGCCGCCCAGGCAGCTCAGAAAAAGGAAGCGTCGGACGGCGAATCCATCACTTCGTGCGCTGCCGCCCAGGCAGCTCAGAAAAATGCCGCGCAGTGTTACAAAGTTAGCGTACTGTGCGCTGCCGCCCAGGCAGCTCAGAAATATTCAAATGATCGTAGTGCTGGCACGTAGCGGTGCGCTGCCGCCCAGGCAGCTCAGAAATTCTGGATACGCATCCCGCAGCCGATGGACGCGTGCGCTGCCGCCCAGGCAGCTCAGAAATGGCACGTTGCGCATTAGTGCGCCCAGGTCGAGTGCGCTGCCGCCCAGGCAGCTCAGAAAAGGAGCAAGACCAGGGCAAGGAGGCCGACCAGGTGCGCTGCCGCCTAGGCAGCTCAGAAAGCCATGGCGATTGGCATGCTCCCCGGCATCGAGTGCGCTGCCGCCCAGGCAGCTCAGAAATCAGGGTTCCAGCGCAGGCGGACATGCTCGCCGTTAGCTGCCGCCCAGGCAGCTCAGAAAAGACCCGCCGCGTGGTCGATGCTCACAACTCGGTTAGCTGCCGCCCAGGCAGCTCAGAAATGATGGATTCAACCGTCATGGAGCGACACGAAGTGCGCTGCCGCCCAGGCAGCAAGTAGACATTTAAATGACCAGCCCTATTCCTCCGGTGCAGGCTCCATGGCCCGTTTGTCGTCGGGCAGGCGGACGGTGTCGCCTTTTTGGAGCTTGCCACGGCTGTCCAGGCGTTGGCCCTGGGCGTCGATGATGGCGACCACATCACCAATGCTGACGGCATCGTCCTCGCGGTAGCTGCGTACGTCGATGCGCACAGAGCAACCCTGATACCGCGCTGTGAGAATGTCGCCGGTGTGGGGCGTGGGGTCGAAATTGGCGTCTTTGGCGTAGAGCTGAGTTACGCTGGCGCTTCCTGGCTCATCCCATTCGATGTGTCGATGCATAACAAATTCCTTCTTCGTGTTGTGTTGCAAGGGACAAAGGTAAATGTCTTTACGTTAGCGTAGCCTATTCGCCGCTTTCGCTCTGGGCGGGTTGGCCGATGTGCTGGAACATAAAGGTAAGCGCCGCGGGCAGGCTGGCCCGCCATACTTGCCAGGTGTGTCCGCCGGGGTACAGGTCTAGATGTACGTCGTTGGGCTGAATTTTCTCCATGGACTGGCGCAGCTGGCGAGCATGGAGCTCAGCGTCAAATACATCACTACGCCCAGCGCTAATATACAGCGGCACGGGTAGCACATCGCTTTCCTTGGCAGCGGGGCGCGGCGTGACCTGAATGCGGTAATCTTCAAGGTGTGCGGTATAGTTTAGCTGTTCCCAAAGCTGGCGGTCGAACTCGCCCTGTTCGTTTAAAAACGCAGGGTGGCGATTGGCCGAGGAGTTGGCCGGTGGGAAAGGCGCGTAGCTGGCGGGGCTTAGCGCGGCCACCGCAGCGAACAGGTCGGGGCGTTCCAGGGCAAAATTAAGTGCTCCAAAACCGCCTGCGGAAAGCCCGGCTACGCCGCGCATCGCACGTTCATCGCCTACGCGGTAGCGTTCTTCTACGTGGGGCATAAGGTCATTGAAAAAGGCGCTGCGGGCCGCTTCGTTATGGCCATCAACCCACCAGCTACGGCTGCCGGGCATGATGAATACGCTGGGGAGGATGTGCCCGGCGCGGATCATTCGGTCGGCGGTCTGCTTTAAATTGCCTTTGGCTACCCAGTCGCGCTCGTTACCGAACGAGCCATGTAGAAGGTAAACCACTGGGTAAACCGTATCGCTGTCATCAGCGTACCCATCGGGCAAATATACCGTGTAGGGGTAAGGGTTACCCAAGGTGGTCGAATCGAAATGGTGTCGTTCAACACTGCTAGCGAGGGCGGTCGAACAGGTGGCCAATAAGCCCGCGAATAAACCAAACAGGCTGACGGCCCCGAGCCGCCAAGGGGGGCGTTTTCTCATGAGCACCTCGTCTGCTGGGAATTATCGAGTATCGATGAGGTCGGACAGCCCACGGCGTGAGATGTTCAGATCGCTAATGCGTAAAGCGTAGCGCAACAACACACTAGCGGGAGGACTCGTGCAAAAAGTTGAAGAGATCTTTTGGCTTAGAGCCTACGGCTGTATCGCCGTTTTTTTATTCCACTTGATGGATCAGGTGAATAACTACGTAGACAATCTCGTTACCGATTTCATGCGTATTCCGCTGGTGCTGGGGACGCCGATTTTCTTGTTTATATCGGTGTTTGTGTTCGCTATTCGTTACGATAAAGAAGTGCCCGAAGGGTTCATACGCCAGCGCGTTAAGTACATCATGCTGCCTTATTTTGTCTATGGACTTATTTATTCAACGGCGGAGTGGGTGCGGGCATGGGGAGAGGGCGATCCGATCAGCTTCTGGGCCAATGCTGTCCAGTATTTTGTTTACGCGGGCTGGCACGGCTACTTCCTGATTATCGCCATGCAGTTTTATGTCGGCTATTGGCTGTTTACCCGTTGGCGTCTTTGGCGGGTCAATCCGGTGCCGTGGTTCTGGCTTTCCTGTTTGATCAGCATGGGCTATTGGGGAACGGCCTACTGGTATGGCGTCGACCCGCCTGGGTACCTGCTGTGGGTGGCGCCGCTGGGCTGGCTGTATCTGTTTTTCCTGGCCCTAGTGCTGGTTCGGTATTACCCATTGGCGCCAAACGGTATTAAAGCCGAGCGACCGTTATGGATGAAATATCTGGCTCTACCGGCCTGCCTGGGGATTTTTGTGCTCGGACTGTGCATCGCAACGCTCGCCCACTTGCCGGACTTCACCTCGAAAGAGGTGTGGATCATTCCGTTCTTTGTGTTGTTTACCCTATGCGCCACGCGACGGCTTAAAGGCTACACCGCGCCCAACTGGGTGCGCAAAATCAATGTTTATTCGTTTGGCATTTACTTGGCGCATCCGATGTTTTTCATCGTCACCGATTTAGTGATCGCGCCTTTATCGCTGCCAATTGTGGTCTATGCCGCGATTCTTGCCGTGGTAAGCATGGTGGGGTGCATCGTATTAAGCAACGTGGTCAACAAGTCGAGGATCGGGTCGATGATGTTCGGCAAACAGCTGAATGTGGCGATGCGCTAGGCAATATGACCTGTTGGGGGGATAGGCGCTTGAGAAGTGAAGGTATGGATACGGGTCGGGCAGGCATGCAAACGCTGTAAGAAGTCGTGTATGGCGCTACGGTCGAGTTCAGGGTCGAAACCTCCCAGACGTTCGAGCCATGTACGTCGCACCGCTATGTAAGGGGGCGATTGCAGTGTGGTGGCTAAAAAGCGTTGCAGTAATCGTGCTGGCAAAGTGGGTTCGCTGGCGCCGAGTACAACAGCCTCAACGGCGTAGCTATCCAACATAGGAAAAAGCGCCCGCCATAAGGTCGCTGGTAGTGCGGTGGCGTGCAGCGCAAAAATCAACCATTCGGCCTGGCTGGCGGCAGCGGCGTGATTAAGCCGTGCGCCCAGGGTGGTGGCCGGCGAGACGATGCAGTGCGCAGCAAAACGTTGCTCGATGAGTGATAATCGATTGTCATGGTTAAGGCTGGTTACCTGCAGCGAATAGGCGGGGTGGTCGGCGGCTGCATGGTAAATGGCATGAAGGTGGCGCGGCAATTGGGCACCGGTGACGCAGGTGTCGATAATAAAACATACCGACTTCATGGGGGTGCCCTCCGGCCTTGTGTGTTTATTTTTTGTTTAGTGTAACTGACTGTGTCTAAAAGTTTAATATAGTATCTATTGTTTGGTGCGCAAGCAAATAATGTTTGCTGTGCTCAGGGCTTACAACGCAATGCACTTTTTTGGTGCTAGCGGGCTTGTTTTTGCACAAACTTGGTGCTTTTGTTGTCCTTATAAAGCCGTATATTGGTAGTCAAGCTCTAGATGCAACATGAAGTGGCACGGTTTTTATTTTTAAAGTGCATTTAAAACAATGACTTGATGTTTTTTTATGCCATATTGGTGCAATAGTGGCACGCAATCTGCATTGTTACCTGTAGCGGCTAAGTAAGTCATAGGCAAAGCGCCTTGCGGCGTGCTACAACATTAGCCGGTTTCGTTATCGCTAGGCGTTCTGTTGAATGCAATGAACAAACGTTGAGTGAACAAGCAAGGCAGGCGTGCCATGATGCACGCGTTATGTCGAACAACATTTATCGGTAGCTTACTGTCGTTAGCTTTAAGCCACGCTCATACCGGAGGACACTATGTCAGCCAAGACTCTCGCGCTAATTGAAGAGCATGATGTTAAGTGGGTAGATCTACGTTTCACCGACACCCGCGGTAAAGAGCAGCACGTCACCGTGCCTGCCCGCGATGTGGACGAAGAGTTTTTCGAGAACGGTCAGATGTTTGATGGCTCCTCCATCAACGGCTGGAAAGGCATTAACGAATCCGACATGATTTTGCGTCCGGAAGACGGCACTGCCTACCTCGACCCGTTCACCGAAGACGCTACGCTGGTGCTACGTTGTGACATCATCGAGCCGGCGACCATGCAGGGCTACGATCGTGACCCACGCTCTATTGCCAAGCGTGCTGAGGCTTACTTACAGTCAACCGGTCTTGGCGACACCGCTTTCTTTGGTCCGGAGCCTGAGTTCTTTATTTTTGACGAAGTTCACTGGAAATCCGACATCCAGGGCGCCATGTACAAAATCACCTCTGAAGAAGGTGCATGGGCCACGGATAGCCAGGTAGAAGGCGGCAATTTAGGCCACCGCCCGCGCGTTAAAGGCGGCTACTTCCCGGTTCCGCCGGTAGACAGCTTCCATGATATCCGCGGTGCGATGTGTAATACCCTGGAGGCCATCGGCCAGTCGGTAGAAGTTCATCACCACGAAGTATCTAATGCCGGTCAGAACGAAATCGGCGTTAAGTTTAATACGCTGGTGAAGAAAGCCGACGAAGTGCAGGAAATGAAGTACGTGATCCACAATGTGGCGCACGCCTACGGCAAAACCGCTACCTTCATGCCAAAACCGCTGGTTGGCGATAACGGCTCTGGTATGCACGTTCACCAGTCGTTCTGGAAAGACGGTAACAACCAGTTCGCAGGTGATGAGTACGCGGGTCTTTCCGAGATGGCGCTGTACTATATTGGCGGTATCATCAAGCACGCCCGTGCACTGAACGCCTTCACTAATGCCTCTACCAACTCTTACAAGCGTTTGGTACCGGGCTTCGAAGCGCCGGTCATGTTGGCTTACAGTGCCCGTAACCGTTCGGCGTCGATTCGTATTCCGTATACGGCCAGCCCGAAAGGCAAGCGTGTTGAAACGCGCTTCCCTGATCCGACGGCTAACCCGTACCTGGCCTTCGCAGCGATGCTGATGGCCGGTATCGACGGTATCAAGAACAAGATCCACCCTGGCGATGCCATGGACAAAAATCTCTACGATCTGCCGCCGGAAGAAGGTAAATCGGTACCCACCGTGGCGAGCAGCCTGGATCAGGCGCTGGAAGCGCTGGACACCGATCGTGCATTCTTGACCGAAGGTGGCGTGTTCACCGACGAAATGATCGATGCCTACATCGAACTCAAAATGGAAGACGTGGAGCGTATTCGCATGACCACGCACCCGGTTGAGTTTGATATGTACTATAGCTGCTAAGAACAGCTGCTAATCTCACCTATGTGGTGCTGATAAGCCTAAACCCCGCCACGGCGGGGTTTTTTTGTTTAGGGGGACGCATGTGGCGCAAGGCGTTAATGAGGCAGGCTAGGGTGTACTGGGTAGCTGGCTTTGCTCTGCTGTTGGCGGCGGTGGCCGTGAACACGGCAGCCTCGTCGACGGTTTACCGAGCCGTGGATGAAAACGGCAACGTTACCTTTTCCGACACGCCAAGTGGCGGTGGCGAAGCGCTAGAGCTTGCCCCGCTGCCTGGATTGCCAAGCCAGTACGCGGATAGGCAAGAAAAGCCGCCTGCCGCCACATCGCCAGGTCAGCCCTTTATGCCCTACGATCGCTTTCAGATTCGCTCGCCTAGCGCGGGTGCTGAGGTGGACGCTAACACACCGGTGACGTTGAGTATTGCGCCTCAGCTTCGCGATGATCATCAGGTACAGCTACGCGTTAATGGCGAGCTTAGCCAGTCGGCGCTGCATAGCAATGTGTTCTGGCTGGCGAACCTGCCCGCCGGTCGGCATCAGCTTCAGGCGGAGCTATTGGATAGCCAAGGGCGTCGCCAGCATCGCACAACAGCGGTGACAATCGAAGTGGCAGATTAGCGCGAATGCGCCATTATGGTGCATAAGAAATCGGTGAGGGCACTGACCTGCGCTAAAACGGCACGCCATGCACCGCTACGCGGCGCAAGTGCCGTGCAGATCAGCGCGGAGGCATATTTGGCGCGCTTTTTGCAGTTCCCTCTACATCTTTCCAGCGGAAGGCTGAACCAAGATAATGGATGAGGCGACTTTGCAAGACATCACCATGCACCAACGTTTACTTGAACACCTTACGACGGCGGTGCTACTGCTGGATGGACGGCTTAACGTGTGCTGGATGAATCCCGCCGCTGAGGCGTTGCTGGCGGTTAGCCTGAGCCGTGTGCAAGGCATGAGCCTCGACGGGCTGCTGGGCGGTGATGAAAGCATTGATGACGTGCTGGCCAAGGCCCGGGATGCGTTTCATCCCTTTACCCAGCGCGAGGCGCGCATTACGCCGCTGAATAGTGAGACGCTGACCGTCGATTATACGGTGACGCCGCTCTCCGAGACGGAGTTATTGCTAGAGGTCGAGCCGCGTGATCGGCTGATGCAGATTTCCCGCGAGGAAGCGCTAACCACTCGCCAGGAAACCATCAAGGTACTGGCCCGCGGCCTCGCCCACGAAGTGAAAAACCCGCTGGGCGGCATTCGCGGGGCGGCGCAGTTGCTGGAGCGCGATCTCGACAACCCGTCGCTGCGCGAATATACCCACATCATTGTAGAAGAGGTCGACCGGCTGCGGGATCTGGTGGATTCCATGCTGGGCCCGAACTACATCGTCAAGCACGAGCCGGTCAACATCCACAAGGTACTGGAACGTGTTCGTTCGCTGTTGATCGCCGAGCACCCACACGTTGATATCCAACGCGATTACGACCCCAGCCTGCCGGATTTATCCGGTGATGAATCCCAGATGATCCAGGCGGTATTGAACGTGGCGCGCAATGCGGTGCAGGCGATGAGCGATGCCCAGACTCAACAGCCGACGCTTGTGCTGCGCACCCGTGCGCGTCGCCAGTTCACCCTGGGAGCCGAACGACATCGCCTGGTTAGCGAAGTAGGCGTGATTGATAACGGCCCCGGCATTCCCAGTGCGCTGCAAGAAACCCTGTTTTATCCGATGGTGTCAGGCCGCGCCGAAGGTAGCGGGCTTGGCCTGTCAATCGCCCAATCCATTTTGCACCAACATCAAGGACTGATCGAATGCGACTCACGCCCCGGACACACCGAATTTCGTCTATTGATTCCATTGGTTATTAATTCCACCGGAGAAGCGTCATGACTGAGCCTGCCCGTAATGATGTTGCGCGGGTCGTCATTGTTGACGATGATCGCGCGATTCGCTGGGTACTTGAACGCGCGCTGGCGCAACCCGATCTTGAGGTTGAATGTATCGAACGGGCCGACACAGCCCTTTCGCGCTTGCTCGAAAGCCCGCCGGATGTACTCGTCACTGATATTCGCATGCCGGGGATCGATGGCCTGGATTTAATGGGGCGTGTGCGTGAGGCGCACCCCGATTTACCGGTCATTGTGATGACCGCGCACTCCGATTTGGATAGCGCAGTGGCCTCCTATCAAGGCGGTGCATTCGAGTATCTGCCCAAGCCATTTGACGTTGATGAGGCCCTGGCTTTGGTGCGCCGCGCCATTGCGCATGCCCGTGAACGTCAGCGCCCGGTCAGCGTGCCAGAAGGGCTCAATGCGGAAATTATCGGCGAAGCGCCCGCCATGCAAGAGGTGTTCCGCGCGATTGGGCGGCTTTCTCACTCGCACATTACCGTACTGATCAACGGCGAATCAGGCACCGGTAAAGAGCGTGTTGCCGAGGCGCTACACCAGCACAGCCCCCGCCAAGGCAAGCCTTTTATTGCGCTGAACATGGCGGCGATTCCGCGTGACTTGATCGAGTCGGAGCTGTTCGGCCACGAGAAGGGGGCGTTTACCGGTGCGACGTCGCAGCGCCAGGGCCGCTTTGAACAAGCCAATGGTGGCACGCTGTTTTTAGATGAAATTGGCGATATGCCCGCCGAAACGCAAACGCGTTTGCTGCGTGTACTGGCCGACGGCGAGTTTTACCGGGTGGGGGGGCATACGCCAACGAAGGTCGATGTGCGCATTATCGCGGCCACCCACCAGAACCTTGAGTTACTGGTAGAAGATGGACGCTTCCGTGAAGACTTGTTCCACCGTCTAAACGTTATCCGCATTCACTTGCCGAAGCTTGCCGAACGACGCGAGGATATTCCGCGGCTGACGAGTCATTTCTTGGCCGAAGCGGCCAAAGAGCTGTCCACCGATATCAAAGTATTAACCCCTGAAGCCGAAGCCCACCTCACGCGCTTGCCCTGGCCGGGCAATGTCCGGCAGTTGGAAAACATCTGTCGCTGGCTGACGGTGATGGCCTCGGGGCGCGAAGTGCTGGTGGAAGACCTGCCGGCGGAGTTGCGCTCATCTAGCGCCTCGGAAACCAGCGCCTACGGTGATTGGCGTAGCGCGTTTCGTGATTGGGCAGACAACGCGCTGGCAGAAGGGCATACCCATCTACTGGAAGAAGCAGTGCCCGATTTTGAGCGAATTTTAATCGAGACAGCCCTTAAACATACCGGTGGTCGCAAAGGGGAAGCCGCTGAATTGCTGGGTTGGGGGCGAAATACCCTTACCCGTAAGCTGAAAACGCTCTTACCCGCGTTAGCGGACGAGTAGCCGCCGGCATATAAAAGTCGCCGGCGCTATGCGCCTTCTTTCTTCAGACGCTCAATTTCAGCGAGAAGAGCGTTAGCTTCTTCCGTAAGGGTGGCATTAGCTCGCATGTCGCCGTTACGGGAGGCTTCCATAGCGGCTTGCAGCTTGCGTTCGTAGGCTTGCTGTAGCTTCTTTTTGGGGTCGCGCTTAAATGGGCCAAACATGGACGCTCTCCTTTTGTGTGTACATGCTTTGTACACCTATTGGGCGCGCTTGTCGAATGTTTTGCTTAGCGACGAGAACAAGCAATCGTACTGGCGTGCAATACGGCGCTGCAGCGTGTTAAGAAGGCATCGAAGTCGCTGAGTAGGGTGTCCAGGCTTTCGTGGAGCCGGTGGTCATCATCCACCATGCGCAACGATAGGCGCTGCCGCTCAGCCCATTCAATAACCGGGCGGTGGGGAATTACCTCGTCCTGCCAGCCGTGAATAATGTGGGTGCAATGGGCTTGGAGGGTGGGGGAGGTTTCGGGGTAATGCGCCAACCCGAGTGCTGGGGCCAATAAAAAGCAGCCCAGGACGGGCTGCTGTGAACTGACCGCCGCGCTGAGCCAGCCGCCTAGGCTTGAACCGGCAAAAACACAGCGCTCAGGGTTGTCTCCCCTGGCCGAAAGCGTCGCCAGCAGGTGCTGAAGGCGTTGTGGCGGCTCGGGTTGATTACGGTAATCCATCACGACGGCCTCGCAGTCGTCGAGCTTTTCGGCAATGCCCTTTAGCGCCTGCATTTTTAGCGCGCCGGGGCCGCTTTCTAAACCATGTGATAGGTAAACCGTTAGCATAATCTCGTTAACTCGCTGATTTTTGGATGGCTTCTCCACCTTGCTCGATGTCTTCACCCGCACCGCGCATGGTGTTGCAGCCGCTCACTAACAGTAAGATGGTAATGCTAATAATGCCAAGGGCCGTCAAGCGTTTCATAGAAGCCTCCTTTCAGGCGGGTCACCCCTTCGTGGGGTATTAGCTAGATTAGCAAACGTTAGCTATTTAGCGACACCGCTAGTATGTACCTCTTTTGCCATATCACCATGCTGTTTTGTCGCATGTGCCATTACGCTACATGTTTTGTGTGCCACTGGGAGGGACAGGTCGCCTAATTTATTTTATCTAAGTATATGTTTTAAAAGATTAATAATTTTTATCGACGTGTTTGGCCCGGGGCGTGCTTTATTTGGTTTGTATGCGAGATGTCATGAAAAATTGTGTTATTCGCATCCAATGTCACTGTTATTTAAGTTGCAGGTCAAATGAGTAGTGAAAGAATGCCGTTAAAGAAAGTTGCTCGAAGTTGGAAGGTAAGGTTGGAAGGTAACGCAGTAAGAAGGTAGTAAAGCAGTAGAAAGGTAAAGCGGGTGAGGAGAGTGTCGTTACATCAAAAGGAAGGCAGGACGCCATTTGGTAAATAACGGAGCATTCAAAGGAATTGGCACTCTCCGCTTTAGCGCCAGGACGCGCTAAACATCGACGCCAAGGAATGGCAACGATGCGAAATTACCACTTTGTTTCGGCAAAGTGGTTTTTTTGCGTCTCAATCTTCGTGCTGCGGCCGGTTTGTCCCTTGGACGCATAACATTGGTACAGCTAGGCTGTATGTTTTGGTCTATCCTATGAGTTAAATGATATCAGCGGTTAACAACGACGAAGTCAATAACGTCAGTAAAGCCGCAGACTCACAGGGACAAGCATATGACCATGGGATTGATGTTAGGCATGTTTGTGCTGTTTTCAGTTTTTTCCGCCGTTGGGGTGTACATGGCGATCAAGACGACGCTCACCCCCCTGATGGATGACCGAGACGACCTGCCACCGCAATGGTAAGGCTGTTACGCCATTTCATCCCATCACGGCCAGGTCTTAGCTCTTCCAGCGCCCTTTGCCGCGATCAGGCACCATACGCCCGAAATAGAGTAAGCCAAATGCGAGCCACCCTACGGTTAACAGGCTGGCAAAAATAAGCACGGCTAAGGCGCCAAATTCGGCAATCAACGGCAAGGCGGCGGCTGTAAACAGCCCACCTCCCACAATCGGTTCAAACATCAGCTGTTTATAACCAAAACTCTCTAGTGCGCCAGACTCATTTTTCGGGTCTGCCATGCGCATCAACAGTAGGCCGGTCACGGTGACCCCCATTGACTGGCCAAAATCACCTACTCCACGTTCAAACCAGTTTTCAGGGATAACGCGGGGAGCAATCACAATGAGTACGAATAGCCCCCAGGCAATCCCCGCTACAGCGAGTAGCAGGAAGGGGAGAAAGTAATCTCCCAAGGTGGTGAGTGAAAGGGTGGCGAGTGCTGCCACGATGGTAAAGTCCAGCGCGGTGCCTGCAATGCGCGACATGGTGCGGCTAGACACATGGCGGTGTAACTCAAACCGCATCACCACCAGTTGAACGATGACGCCACCGATCATGGCGATAGGGAACAGAGGAACGTGAGCAAGAACTTCTAAGCCTCCATCGCGAGCCCAGGTGACTTGCTCAATCCACTGTAGCCCAGACAGAATTAGCCAGCCGATCAAAATGGCGATGCCCACTAAGCCGATATGCAGACTTAGTGGGTCCGTCGTACCCGACTCTTGCACCAGATCTTTTTTGAACTCGCTGAACTCTTCAGTGGAAGGTCGCTCGTCTTCATGCATTAGCTCGTCCGGGTCATCAGCGTGCTGGCTCTCATCCTTAAGGTGGATGATCCCGCGGCGCGCGGCAATATTGATCAGTACAGTGCCAATCAACACCCCCGCTACAATACCTACTGTTGCCAAGCCCAGGGCAAGATCCGCCCCCTCTTCAAAACCTAGCTCTTCAAAGGTGTCGGCCATGCCAGCCGCTGTACCGTGACCGCCCTCAAAGCCGATTTCGATTAACGCACCCACCATGGGGTTCATGTTGAACACCGGTACCAATACCAGCAGTGCCAGGCTCAAGCCGACAACATATTGGCCCCACGCCATTGTTTGGCCGACCACCACTTGTGGCCCCGCGCGCAACCAAATAGTGCGTAAACCGGGGATTGTTTTACCAATAAACAACGCCGCGAAGACAACATTAATCAGCAAGCTTGGCAGCGCTGCCCAGCTCTCTTGCACATAGGCAGGAAACAGACCAGGGCTCTCTTCAAAAAAACTAGGCAGAACGCGACCCAGCACATCTGGGCCCATCACTAACAGCAGTAAGCCGCCAATGACCGAGCTAGGCAGGAAGAGTCGTCTTAACCAGGGAAGCCATAGTCGCAGAGCATTGCTGGCTAAAAGAACTAATGCAATGGTGACTAGCGCGATAAATAATTCACCCACCGTCATAGTCATCTCATCACTCCTTGATGCAGGCACACCGCTATTAACGCCAAGCGGGCGCATTCAAAAAGACAGGGTTGAATTAACCAAAGTGGTTAGTGACTATTTACGCGAAAACCAGTCGGGGTTACCCCATCCAATAGAGGCTTGCCAAGGCAAAAGCGCATCCCAACGCGGCACCCGCTAACACGTCGCTGACATAGTGCAGGCCCAGGCCGACTCGGGATATCGCAATTAGCACCGATAGGGGGATGACCACAGGCAATAACCACGGCGTGTGGGCGGCCACCAAGATGCTAAACATCACTGCGTGCATGGTATGGCCGCTGGGGAAACTGTAACGGTCGCGGGCCGGTTCACAGCACTCAATGCCTGCACCGTAAGTAATAAAGGGACGCTCACGGCATAAGCGGGTTTTTACCAATCGGTAAATCGCTATGGCGACGCTGGCGATCACCGTGTACTGCATGACCCGCCAAGCACCATTAGGCTGAAGCCAGGGTTGCGCCATAATCAGCAGCACCCAAATCGGCCAATCGCCCAAGCGGCTGGCGGCCTGCAGGGTGAGTCGCCAGGGACGATAGAGCGACAAACGCGACACGCGCTGGCAAAACTGCCATTCCAGCAAATCAAGACGGTCGAATACGACGAGGGGACGGGGTCGCATGATAAGCCTCCTGGGCCTTTAGAAGATAATGAAGGAACTGCTGGGCGATGCCCGACCAGTTCTGTTCAAGTGCTCTCAAGCGGGCCAGGCGACTATATTTTGCGTAGTCCGCCGGGTGCTGACATAACGACACCGCGGCTTGGCAAAATGCCGCTGGATCGTCGATGGGTACGGTGATGCCGTTGTAGCCGTTTTGAATCAGCTCGGCGCTGGCCGCGTGGCGGTAAGCCACCACGGCTAATCCGCTTGCCATGGCTTCGCTAACCACATTTCCCCAGGTTTCAGACAGCGATGGAAAGATAAACAGGTCGGCGCTTGCGTAATGTTGGGCGAGCGCGTCGGGGTCAATAAAGCCAGTAAAATGCGCATCGGGAAGCGCATGTTCAAGCTGAGCTCGCGCGGGCCCGTCGCCAACGATAACGTGTGCCATGTCGGGGCGAACGTTGCGCATGGCGTGATAGGTTTCCTGTAGCAGTGCTAGGTTTTTCTCAGCGGCGAGTCGGCCTACATACAGCGCCACCGGCTGATGGTCGTTAACCCCCCAGCTACGCCTTAATTCAGGGTCTCGGTGGGTAGGAGAGAAGCGCTCCCCATCGATACCACGTGACATGACTTGAACGTCGTTGATACCTTGCTGGCGAAGCTGGCGGGCCTGAAGATGAGTGGGCACCAGCGTTAACCCACAGCCATTGTGGAAATAGCGTAAGTAGCGGCGGGTCGCTGAGGCGAGCCAGGGGACGCCGTAATCGCCGCAGTAGTGGTCAAAATTGGTGTGCCAGCCAGCGACCAAAGGGATGCCCAGCCGCCGGGCGGCCTGGCGGGCCGACCAGCCCAGCGGGCCCTGGGTGGCGAGGTAAATCACATCGGGGCGATTCGCTTTCCAGAACTTGCGCAGGGTTGCGGGGCGACAAAAGCCCACCTGAACCTCGCGGTAGCCAGGTATTGAACAGCGGGGCACCTGTAACTCAGCACGGACCAGGGGAGCTTTGGCCGCACAAGCGGGTTTCGGCCGGATGACATCGATGTCGACCTGGTGATGCGCCAGCTCCCGGCTGAGTCGGCTCAGGGTGTGCGCGACGCCGTTGATTTCCGGAGCCCATGTTTCGCTGACGATGCAAAGCCGCATGTTCCATTCGCTCTTTCATCCATTTGCGCCAGTGTGGCTGGTGCGCATGACACAGCCGAGACAGCCTGGTGAATAAGCGATGACAGGCGATGATTCATGACCCAATCACTGAGAATGGAGAGTAGACGATGACATCCACCGTATTAATTACCGGCGCCAACCGGGGTGTTGGGTTGGCACTTGCTGAGCACTACGCTGAAGCGGGCTATCGAGTGCTAGGGGTTTGCCGGCAGTCCTCAGAAGCACTTGATCGTGTGGCCGATCAAGTGGTTGAGGGGATTGATATCACTCAGCCTGAGGACGTTGCTAGGCTTGCCGGGGCGCTTGAGGGCCAGACGTTGGATCTGCTCATCAACAATGCCGGCCTGTTGCGCGATGAGTCGCTGGGCAGTATTGATTTCGACAGTATACGCGAGCAAATGGAAATCAACGCTTATGCACCGCTGCGTGTTACGCAGGCTCTATTACCTCACCTTAACAAAGGCAGTAAGATTGCCAATATCACCAGCCGGATGGGCTCAATTGCGGATAACGATTCGGGCGGCCGTTATGGTTATCGGGCGTCTAAAGCAGCGCTCAATGCGTTTGGCAAATCGTTGGCGATGGACTTGAGACCGCGTGGAATTGCCGTGGCTCAGTTGCATCCCGGCTATGTGCAAACGCGCATGGTGAACTTTGGGGGGTTGATCAGCCCTCAAGACGCCGCGTTGGGCATCGCCGCCCGCATTGACGCGCTAACGCTCGACACTAGCGGTGGGTTTTGGCATAGCAATGGCGAGTCACTCCCCTGGTGAGGGCGTGCGGGGTGGGCGTGAGTTCTTGCGCTCACGCCTGCGCTGTTTTGCTAGCGCATTGCCATTCGCCAGCTCGACCAGGTAAGTAATTTCTTCTTCGCTAAGGGGTTTTCGCGGTTGGTTAGCCATTATTGTCACCGTTAGTCAGGCCTTTAATGGCACGCTACCGGTCAACCATGACATTGATATGAACGCCGCCCTAGCGCTGTGCTTTCACCGTAGTGGCCCAGGTCAATGCAAGGGCATGCTGGACCACTGACAGCACTGCGCTAATGCATGTTTTCATTCATCAATGATGCTTTCAAAGCCCCCAAAGATGAGTCGCTTGCCATCAAACGGCATCGGGTTAACGTCCATCTCTAGGCGCGGATCCTGCATGACTTTGGGCATAGCCTCATCGCGCACGGCGCGGGATGGCCACTCTATCCAGGAGAAGATGATGCTTTCGTCATCCCTGCGCTTGACCGCCATGGTGAAGGAGGTCACTTCTCCTTCGGGGACATCGTCTCCCCAGCACTCCACGACCCGCAGTGCGCCGTGCTCCTTGAAAACAACGGCCGCGGCACGGGCATGCTCAATAAATTCCGCTTTATTAGCGGTGGGCACGGCAGCGACGAAACCATCAACATAAGGGTGTGTAAGCTCGCTCATGGCTGTTCTCCAGGTTCTTTTTTTGGTTCTGCTTTAGGGGGAAGTTCTCGAACGGGGCGTACCTCAATGCTACCCAGCCTGGCGGGTGGGATGCGGCTAGCCAGCTGCAGCGCCTCATTCAAGTCGTGGGCTTCAAGCAGATAGAAGCCTGCCAGTTGCTCTTTGGTTTCTGCGAAGGGGCCATCGGAGATTAACGTCTCGCCATCGCGCACGCGTACGGTGGTTGCCGTCTCCGTTGGTTGTAATGGCTGCCCGGCCAGGTAGTGGCCGCTGGCGCTCAGACGCTCTACCCCGGCGATGCACTCCTGATTAAGGTCTTGCCATGCCTGTTCGCTCATGGCGTTGATGAGTTGTTCCTGGTAATACACCAGCGCAACGTACTTCATGGGTTACCTCCTTCACTTGCCAGTGGGCAGTGTTCCGTCGATACGTTGATCATCCACTGAATGCCAAAGCGGTCGGTGGCCATGCCAAACCCTGGTGACCAGAAGGTCGCTTCGAACGGCATGGTAATCTTTCCCCCCTCTGCTAGCTGGGCAAAGGTTCGGGCGGCCTGCTCGATATCCTGATACTCCAATTGAACCTCTACCCCTTGGGGTGGTGTATAGCAGTCACCCGCCATATCCGCGCCCATTAAGCGACGACCCCGTAGGTTCAGTGATGCATGGATGATGCGGTCGTGGAGTTCCGGTGGTGAGTGTTCAGCGGCGGGTGTTTCAGCATAGGTCAACAGGCACTCCAGCTGCCCGCCGGTCACGTCGGCATAGAACTGCATGGCTTCACGGCAGGTGCCGGGAAACGCGACGTGCACGTTCATGGCATCCGGTACACGAGCGAGGGTACGGTGCTGCTCGAGACCAGCACCGGGCTCGAAATCCTCCAGTGAGAAGTAACGCCGTAGCTCTAGGGTGACGTTGCCATCGGCATCCTGGGTGGGCCACTGCTGGGCCCACTCAATGGCCGCCTGCAGGGACGGGGCTTCGAGCACGCTGTAACCGGCAATACGCTCACTGGCTGGAGACAGCGGCCCGGGGATGAGGGTGGGCTCACCATTCTCGAAACGGATCAGGCACCCTTCGCTGGTCGGATGTAAGCCGTCGCCGCTCAAAAACACGCCTGCCTCGGTCATTCGCTGGTTATAAGCGGCCATGGCGGCGAGCATGTCCTGAGATGGCATAGCGCCATTTTCGGTGTTGGCATCGGCGCGGCGTATCAGCATGAATTTCATTGAGAGTCCTTTTAATGTGATGGTAGATACTCTCTAGACGTTTGGTGTGTCCATAAATCGACAGGCTCGGTCACTTTTTTATGGTGAATTTTCCAGCTCGGCCAAGCGGCTGATTAGGAAGCGCTTTTCTGGGGCCTGGGTGGCCAATTGCAGCGCCTGGTGATAGGCACTGCGCGCGGCTTCATGCTGACCTTGGCGACGCAGTAAATCTGCTTTAGCGGCATAAAATAGATGATAGCGGCTGATTTGCGGATGATGCGCGATGTCGTCGAGTAATTTCAGGCCGGTATCGGGAGCACCGTTCATGGCAATGGCGACGGCGTAGTTCAGCGTCAGGATTGGCGATGGAAAGCGTCGGCATAGGGCATCGTAGAGCCTCACAATGCGTGCCCAGTCGGTCTTATCGGCGCGGCTGGCCTTGGAATGCACGGCGGCAATCGAGGCCTGAAGGGTATAGTAGCCGAGCGGTGTTAATGCCAATGCCTGTTCTAGCCATTCGATGCCGGTGGCAATCTCCTCTTGATGCCATAGGCGGCGATCCTGGGCTTCCAGCGTCATCAACTCGCCGGCGCTATTTTGACGTGCATCCCGGCGGGCATTATTGAGCAGCATCAGCGCCATTAGCCCAAATACTTCGCCCCGTGGCAGCAGTCTTGCCAGCTCAGCGCCAAGCCGTAATGCCTCGCGGGCCAGGCTGATATCGACCACCGCAGTGCCCATGCTGCTGGAGTAGCCTTCGTTGAAAACTAGGTAAATCACTTGGAGCACATCGGGTAGGCGCTCGGGGAGTTCTTTCTGGGCAGGCACCGTATAAGGGATATGCGCATCGCGAATTTTACGTTTGGCCCGTACGATACGTTGGGCCAGCGTCGTGGGTTTCATCAGCAGTGCGCTGGCCACCTGCTCGGTGGTCAACCCGCACATTTCGCGTAGGGTCAACGCAATGCGGGCTTCTATACTCAGGCTTGGATGGCAGCAGGTGAAGAGAAGCCGCAACGAGTCGTCTTCAATAGCGGCATCGTTGATCTCCAACGCCTCTTCAATAGGCAATAGCATGTGGGCCCGTCGGCGGGCGGTGCTGCGCTGACGAATTTGATCAATCCCACAGTGATAGCCGGTACGAATCAGCCATGCTTGGGGGTTGTCAGGCTCACCGCTCACGGGCCATTGTTGGACAGCCGCAACGAAAGCGTCCTGCATGGCTTCTTCGGCAAGCTCGAAATCTCCCAACAGGCGAATCAACGTCGCCTGAACGCGCCGGGAGTAAATACGATACAGCGAGTCGAGGGCAGAAGGCTCGATACTCATGGCCGAAAGTCCATGGGTGGTCCTCACACAGGGTTAAAAAATCAGCTAGGCGTCAATTTCACTTTCTCAAACGTAGCCTATGATGACCCTGTTGACTGACTATTTCCCTGAACTGACGGACTCAATCCCCGGTGCGCTGCCCTGTGGTGCTGTTGAAGGGGTGTAAGGCGTCGCGGGTAACGTAAAAGCGCAGCGTTTCCCCCTCGGCGACCGGCGGCTGGCCGGATACGCGAATCACCGTGGGTTGGTCGCTGTCGGCAAGGTTCACATATAGATGGCTTTCGGCACCGGCGGCTTCAAATAACTGTAGGGTTGATTCAACGATTAAATGCTGGCCTGCCGGCGGGGCCAGGTGCATGTCATCCGGGCGAATGCCGACGATGTCGGTGCCCTCGGGCAGGTTATCCAGCAGGCCGTTGGCGCCGCGAGCGTGCAGGTACTCGACCGGCACCATGTTCATGGCCGGTGAGCCGATAAAGCCTGCCACGAACATGGTCGCGGGGCGTGCGTAGATCTCCATGGGCGTGCCCACTTGCTCGATCTGACCGGCGTTCAGCACCACCAAGCGGTCGCCCAGTGTCATGGCTTCCAGCTGATCGTGGGTGACATATAGGCTGGTGGTTTTCAGGCGCCGTTGTAGCTGTTTGATCTCCACGCGCATTTGCACGCGCAGTTTGGCGTCCAGATTGGAAAGCGGCTCGTCGAACAGAAAGGCGGCGGGTTCGCGCACTAGCGCACGGCCCATGGCCACCCGCTGGCGCTGGCCGCCGGAGAGTTTGCGCGGTTTGCGATCCAAAAACTCTTCTATCTCAAGCATTTCGGCGGCAACTTGCACACGTTTTTCAATCTCGTCCTTGTTAAAACCGCGGTTTTTCAGCCCATAGGCGAGATTGTTGTACACCGTCATATGCGGGTAGAGCGCATAGTTCTGGAACACCATGGCGATATCGCGCTCGGCGGGTTCGAGCTTATTGACCACTCGGTCGCCGATTTTGAGCGTGCCCTCGGTGATGGTTTCAAGCCCCGCCACCATGCGCAGCAGGGTGGATTTACCACAGCCTGATGGCCCTACCAGCACCACGAACTCACCGTCATGCACCTCAAGGTCCACGCCTTTGACTGCCTGAACGTCACCGCTATAGGTCTTCTTCAGCCCTTCCAAGGTAATACTCGCCATCTTATTTCTCCGTCTCGGTCAGGCCTTTCACAAACAGGCGTTGCATAAATAGAATGACTAACACTGGTGGTAACGCCGCCATGACCACCGCCGCCATAATAAGGTGCCATTGGGGATTCTCCTCGGCGGTCATGCGCTGGATACCCATGACGATGGTGTAGTAATCGGCGTCAGTGGTGATCAGCAGCGGCCACAGGTACTGGTTCCAGCCGTAAATAAACATGATGACGAACAGCGCAGCGATGTTGGTGGTCGACAGCGGCAACAGAATATCCTTGAAGAACTTCAGCGGGCCTGCGCCGTCCACGCGCGCCGCTTCGAGCATTTCCTCGGGAACGGTCATGAAAAACTGGCGAAATAGGAACGTGGCCGTGGCCGAGGCGATCAGCGGGATGGATAGGCCGGCAAAGCTGTTGAGCATGCCGAGATCGGCGACCACCTGGTAGGTGGGCAGAATGCGTACCTCAACCGGCAGCATCAGGGTGATGAAAATCAGCCAGAAGAAAAACACCCGAAATCGAAAGCGGAAATAGACAATCGCAAAGGCCGATAAAATCGAAATAAATAGCTTACCGATGGTGATCGCCAGCGCCATGATCACGCTGTTGAGAAGCATGGTGCCCGCTGCGGGCGCCCCGGCGCGGGAAATGCCGGTTTGCCACATGGTGGTGTAGTTATCGATGCCGTTCCCGCCAGGCAGCAGCGGCAGGGTGCCGCGTAAAAATTCACCGGGCTCCTGGGTCGAGGCGACGATGGCGATGTAAACCGGCAGCATCACCAGGGCGACCCCCAAAATCAGAATCGTATGGGCAAAGAAATTGCTCCAGGGGCGGTTTTCTACCATCACAATACTCCAGAGGGCAGCCTCAGTAGTTGACGCGCCGCTCAATAAAGCGGAACTGGATAATGGTCAGCACGACCACAATGGCCATCAAGATCACCGATTGAGCGGCGGATGAGCCCAGATTCAGACCTACGAAGCCATCGGCATATACTTTATAGACCAGCGTATTGGTGGCCTGAGAGGGGCCACCTTCGGTGGTGGCGTGAATGATGCCGAACGTATCGAACATTGCGTAGACCACGTTCACGACCAGTAAAAAGAAGGTGGTGGGCGACAGCAGCGGGAATACCACGGTCCAGAAACGCTTCAAGGGACTGGCCCCGTCAATCGCCGCCGCTTCAATCAGCGACTGTGGAATCGACTGCAGACCGGCGAGGAAAAACAGGAAGTTATAGGAAATTTGCTTCCAGGCGGCGGCGAAGATAACCAGCATCATGGCGTCGTTGCCTGACGTGCGGTGGTTCCAGCGGTAGCCGACCATATCCAGCAGGTAGGGCACGATGCCTATCGAGGGGTTAAAGATAAACCACCACAACACCCCGGCAATCGCGGGGGCGATCGCATAGGGCCATACCAGCAGTGTGGTGTAGGTGCTTCGCGAGCGAATCATGCGGTTGACCGTCGTGGCCATCAGCAGCGCCAGCCCCATCGATATCAGCGTGGTGCCCACCGCAAAGACGGCGGTCACTGAGAGCGAATTAAGGTAATCGCCATCGCGGAACAGCCGGGCAAAATTTTCAAGGCCTACAAACGTGGTCTTGATGCCAAAGGCATCTTCGCGAAGTAGCGACTGATAAAGCGCTTGACCCGCTGGCCAGATAAAAAAGATCAGCGTGATAATGACCTGGGGGGCGAGCAGGGCGTAAGGCAACCAATGGCCCGGAAAAGTCATGCGTTTGGTTTGCATGGGCAGCTCACATCAAACAACGCATCGCCGCCCGCAGTTTCTGCAGGCGGCGATGTTGGCGTTGGCGTTACTGGTTGGAAGACTCGAAGTCGCGCAGTAAATCGTTACCCCGGCGAACGGCGTCATCAACAGCTTCTTGCCCATCTTTGTCGCCGGACAGCACCGCTTCAAGCTCTTCTGATACCCGGTCACGGATCTGCACAAAGTTGCCAAAGCGCAGGCCTTTGGAATTTTCCGTGGGCTCGTTGAGGGTCATCTGCTTAAGCGAAATATCGCTGCCGGGGTTTTCCTCGTAATAGCCCTCATCTTTGCTCAAGTCCCAGGCGGCCTGGGTAATCGGCAGATACCCGGTGCGCTGGTGCCAATCGGCCTGGACCTCGGGCTGCGAGAGGTATTCGAAGAACGCGGCAATCGCGGCGTATTCTTCATCGCTGTGGCCTTGCAGTGCCCACAGGGTGGCCCCGCCGATAATCGAGTTCTGTGGCGCGCCGTCAACATCATCGTAGTAGAGCTGCATACCATAACCGACGTCGAATTCGGCGTTGGCCATTACATCCGCACGCGAGGATGACGAGCCAAAGAACACGGCGCACTCGCCGGAATAGAACAGCGGTTCGGCGTCATCGCCAGCGCCTGGTCCACCCCAGCGGAAGATATTGTCATCTTCCCAGGTTTTAAGGTTGTCCCAGTGGCGGGCGACGGTTTCATTGTTGAAGTTGAGCTCGGTGTCGAGCCCGCCAAAACCGTTTTCCTTGGTGCCAAGCGGCAGGTTGTGCATGGCCGAGAAGTTTTCAAGCATCACCCAGCTAGGCCAGGAAGTGGTAAACCCACATTCGGCCGCATCGGATTCAAGAATCTGTTCCGCTGCCGTTTCCATTTCCTGCCAGGTTTCCGGTGGCTGGTCGGGGTCTAGGCCTGCTTCCTCGAACACCTCACGGTTGTAGTACATGATGGGCGTTGAGGAATTAAACGGGAACGACAGCATGTTGCCGTTGGTGTCGGTGTAGTAGCCGACCACGGCGGGTAAGAACGCTTCGCGGTCGAAGGGACGCCCATGCTCTTCCATCAACTCGTGAACCGGGTAGATAGCTCCTTCCGCGCTCATCATGGTGCCGGTACCCACTTCGAATACCTGCAAAATATGCGGTTGTTCGTTGGCGCGGAATGCGGCGATGGCACCCGTCATGGTTTCCGAGTAGTTACCGCGATAGCTGGGGTTAATGCGGTACTCGTCCTGGGATTCGTTAAAGTCCTCGGTAATCTCTTCGAGAATTTCACCGAGCTGGCCGCCCATCGCGTGCCACCAGCTAATTTCAGTAGCGGCGTTGGCAGACAAACTTAGGCTAGCAGTGGCTACACCCACGGCGAGGCTTTGCAGCGTAAAGCGTGGCATGACATCTCCTTGTGGGCCTGAATGCAATCAGGCAGGGCAATGCATTGTTGAAATTTTTGGTCACATTGACTGTAGAAAGTGTAGATGACGTTTGCGTGAACGCCACATGAACGCTTGATGACGGTGAGTAGAGGGTGAGTAGGCGGCTCAGGGCGAGGGTGATAGGCTGGAGGACAAGCTAAATAATCACAGGAAGAGCGCGATGAGCGACGCAGAGCGACTGTTAGCAAAGCTGGTAGCGTTTGATACCACCTCGAGTGAATCCAACCTGGCGTTGGTCGGCTACGTGGAAGACTATCTGGCGACGTACGGGGTCGAGGCCGAGCGGGTGATGAGTCCGTGTGGCCAAAAAGCCAACCTGATCGCCCGCATCGGCCCCGAGGCGCCGGGCGGCGTCATGCTATCGGGGCACACCGACGTGGTGCCGGTGGCGGGGCAGCCGTGGTCGAGCGATCCTTTCACCCTGCGCGATGGCGGTGATGGGCGGCTTTATGGACGCGGCACCTGCGACATGAAAGGTTTTTTGGCCTGCGTCCTGGCCAAAGTGCCCGAATGGGTCAAGGCGCCGCTCAAGCAGCCGATTTATCTGGGGTTTTCCTACGATGAAGAAATCGGCTGTGTGGGGGCGCCGAGCCTGATCGAGCGCTTCTACACGCATTACTCCACCACGGCCCACGTGATTGTCGGCGAGCCGACCAGCATGCAGCCGGTCGTCGCGCAAAAGGGCGCCACCAACCTGCGCACCACAGTGATTGGCCGCGAAGCCCACAGCAGTCAGGTCAATCAGGGAACGTCGGCAATTCATGTGGCCGCGCGTCTGGTGACCTTTATCGAAGACACCATGGCGGCGCTGGTCGAGGAAGGCCGGGTCGATGAAGCGTTCAACGTGCCGCATACCAGCCTGCACGTGGGCAAGATCAAGGGCGGTACTGCGATCAATATCATGGCGCGAGAATGCCAGTTCGAGTGGGAGATCCGCCATTTGCCCACCGACACTTTCGATGAGATCTACGCCCGCTTTGATGCCTTTTGCAAGCAGCTAAGCGCTGAGCTGCAGGCCAAGGGCAAGACCGTCGAGATGACCACCGAGCCGTTGAACGTCACGGTGCCCGGGCTGGCAGATCGGGATAATGATCGGGTGCTGCGCCTGGCCAAAGACCATTTGCCAGCAGGGTGCTGCGACCACGCTGTGGCCTATGCGACCGAGGCAGGGCAGTTTCAGGGGCAGGGCTTGCAGACGCTGATCCTGGGGCCGGGCAGCATTGCCCAGGCGCATCAGCCGGATGAGTACGTTGAACGCCGCCAGCTCGAGGATTGCCTGGCGTTTTTAACTGACATGAGCGTTGCGTTGGAACAGCCCGCAGAACGTCATGGCGAGTAATGAGGGTCCCACCCCGCATAGCGCCGGGTGGGACGAGGTTACCCTGTCAATGCTGATGATCTTCTACATAGAGCTCAGCCTTGGCATGGCGCATTACATCTTCACAGGCTTGCTGCTGCGCAAGTTGCGTCAGCAAGCGCTGGGTCACTTCAAAGCCTTTACCTAAGCAGGTATCAACTTCATGCGAACTAATCGTTGGCGTCACGCGATAATCGATTTTTATCGTGCGACCGCCGCCTTCTAGCCGATCCGCGAACCCCCTGAGACGCCACGCGATTCTCTCTTTCCAGCTAGCTGATTCTTCCGCGCCTTCGTTTACGCTAAACGTGCACTGCCATTCCGGTTTGTAGACCTTCATAGGGAGAACCTCCACTGCAATTTGGAAAGAATGATCGATCGTGATTCGTACTCCGTCTGTCTGATGTTGTTGCAAGACCACTATACCGAACTTGTGGTGTAACTCGAAACAAAACCGCAATAAGCGTCGAGACGCAACGGCCTGTATAGCGTAGGCTGTTACCAAGCGCGGCTTAGTGCCGCCATTCTTTAGTATGGCTGGCTTCTCATTATATTTAATTAAAACAACTGACTTAGTGCCTCAAGAGGTACCAAATGGGAACATCATCGACCATCATCGACCATCATTGAGCGATTTAACATTACGCAGCGCGGGCATCACAATGCATCGACGACGCTGCTCCGGGGCATTACCCGCCTGACTCACCCAGAACTTCTGGGGCGCACACTGAGTAATATTGCCGCTGTTACCCATTCAATAATTAAGGCACCTCAATGAGCCGTGTTGATTTATGCCCGCCACTAACCCACCAGGCTTAACCGCTCGCGAAAGCTGGTGGGAACACTCGCCCACCGGTCAGCTAGTGGTCGATGCCCAGGGGCTTATCTATGCCTGTAACACCCAGTTAGCCGAATGGATGGGGCAGCCTGCCTCCGAACTTATAGGCCATCCGGCCAGCACTCTTCTTGACCCTGCCTCGCGTGCCGTTTACCTGGGGCTGTTTGCGTTTCGCATGGCCACTATGGGACGCGTTGATGAAGTACATTTAGTTCTGCGTTCATCCCGCCATGAGGATATTCCGGTGCTGTGTTGCGCTGTAAGACTAATCGTTGATGACGAGCGCCTCACGCAAATCTCGCTGCTGCCGATAAAACGTAAGAACCGTCTGGAAAGCGAACTGATTCATGCTCGTCAGGCAGCGGAGAAAGCCGCTGAAGAGAGAGCACAAGCGCTGGCAGAGCTGGAACAGGCGATGCAGAAGTTGAATGACGTAAAAGACCATTAGAACTAACAGAACGGTCGTCCCTGGGATACCTGCCAATAAACAGAATGGTCGAAACCACCCATTATCGGTATGTTGCCAGTAGATGAAATGGCGCTAAGCAAGATGAGGAAATTTAATGGGCGCGCCAGGCGTGACGTGGAAGCGCGGATGGTTGGGAACTTGGCGTTGGCGCGGCATTTGAGAGAGGAATTCACTGTATGGCCGTCCTCCACCGATAACCGATGCGTTGGCGTTTACCCGTTAGAGATTGATGACAATAAAGCAGGAAGAGGACGTTACCGTGCCAATCAATGCGCGCGATCTTGCGTTAGACACGCTGCTGTTAATGACCGTCGCTACGCTGCTGCTAATGGGCTTGGTCGGCAGCCTCTTTGGCTTGTCCGAATCCCACTCGCTGTTTGCTGTCTCACTGGTGCCCGATGCGGCGCTCGCCACCTGCCTGGCGAGCGTAGGTGTACTGGCTATCCTGCAAGGCTGGCGGCGCACGCGCTGGCTGTGCGCGTTGGCGTTAGTAGGGCTATCGTTGTACACCCTCGGCCACAACCTGCTTTCACCCACGGCAAGCTCCTCATGGTTAACCGGTCAGGAGCGAATGACCAGTATTGGCGCACTGCTGTTGCTGGCGGTGGGGCTGGCGCTGTGGTGCGGCCAGTCGACCCCCAGACGCCGGTTATTGTGGCTGTTCTGTGGGCTTGGCCAGTGGCTATTTGGCGGCCTGCTGTTGGTCAGGCTGTGGGTGGGGGTCGAGTTGGATCACCCGATGTTTGCGTCGTCCCCGGTGGCAGTGGTGGTGTTCACGCTGTTGTTGGGAACCGCCATGGTGGCGTCTTGCCTGCGCCGCTCCCCCGGGCCGCTCAAACTGACCCGCACGACTGCGCTTGCGTGTTTGGCCGGGGTGGCCGCCAGCGCAGCGGCCTGGGGGTTACTCAGCCTGCAGCAGTTCAACGATACGCAGCAGCAGGCCAGCTACCTGCTAGACAATGTGCAGTTGAACGCCGAAAAGGCGGTCAATTCTCGACTGCAACTGTTGCAGCGCATGGCCGAACGCATCGACGCCGCACCGGACGGCTTCGATCGTGAGCTGCTGACCCTGGACGGGGAAAGCTATCTGCGTGATACCCCCAGCCTGCAGGCGATTGCCCTGGTCGATGAGCGCTTGAGCCCTATCTGGTTCCATTCCCGCACACCCAGAAGCGAAGCGTGGCTCCGGCAGCAGCTCGACAAGCCGTCGGTGCCGGAGTGGTTATCGGTGCCCTTTGAACGGCCCTGGGTGGTGATCTCTGACCCTTACATGCCGAGCCTTGCGTTTGTGGCGATGCCGCTCGCCCAGCGCGATCAACGGCTTGTGGCGAGCCTCGACCTGGCCGTGCTGCTCGACTACGACTTGCGCCTTGAACTGGGACCCTTTCAGGCTAACATAAGCCGCAGCGGAACCCCTCTGCTGATGCTGCAGCCGCCTGGCGCACATACCGAGCGAGAGATACACCCAGGACGGGTTTTGGCGAAGCGCAATGCGGGTCTGCCCGGGGGGGTTAGCCTGCGTCTTGAGGCGTTATCGGGCAGTCATTACAACTGGTATCTGGCCGGTTTTGCACCCGTGGTGGTCGCCATGGTGGGGCTGATGCTAAGCGGCTTATTAGCGTTTTGCATTGGCTTAGTGGGTGCCAGTATCGCCCGGGCGAAAGAACTGGCGGAGGCGCGTCAAAACCTTGAAGACCAGCAGCACATCCAGCGCATGATCGCCCAGCAGGCGCCCCTGGAGGATATCCTAGAAAACCTTTGCCGGCTGCTTGAGCGCCAGCTGCCCGGCGCGCTGTGTTCGATCATGCTGGCGAATAACGCCAAGACACACTTAACTCTGGCGACGGGGTCACGCCTGCCCACGGCGTTCCGGGAGGCAATTCAGCAGGTGGGGATTGGCCCGGCCATAGGGGCGTGTGGCACGGCGGCCTATCAACGTTGCCAAGTGATTTGCGAGTCTATCCAAAGCGATTCGCGCTGGAAGGGGTACCACGATGTTACCCGAAGGGCCGGTCTGGCCGCGTGCTGGTCAATCCCGGTGATAGGCAGCAACGGCCAGTTGCTGGGCACATTCGCCACCTATTACGGCCAGCCACGGGTGCCCAACGAACGTGACGCTCTACTGACCGAGAAAGCGGCCGGCCTGATGGCTCTGGCGGTCGAACGCTTCCAGGTGCGGCGCTCGCTTGAGGAAAGCGAGCAGCGTTACCGCTCGTTGTTCACCCACCATCCTGATGCGGTCTTTTCGCTTGATGAGCAGGGGCATTTTGTCAGCGCGAACGCCACTTGCGCGTCGATTAGCGGCTATTCCGTTGACGAGATTGTGGGTAGTCACTTCCACCTTTTTATTTATGAATCCGATATCGAGGCAGTTAATCAGCGTTATCAATCGGTGATGCAGGGCGACATTATCCGGTATGAGCTAGTTATCCGTGACCGCGCCGGTGAGCCGCACATCATGGACCTGATCAATCTACCTATCGTCATCGACGGCGAAATTCAGGGTCTTTATGGGATTGCCCAGGAGGTTACCGATAAACGTAAGCAAGAGTCTCGACTGCGTACCCTTGAGCGCAGCGTAGAAGCAAGCGTTAACGGTGTGGTGATTGCCGATGCCACGCAGCCTGGCTTGCCGATTGTCTATGCCAATCAGGCCTTTACCATCATGACAGGCTATGAGCAGGCGGAAATAATAGGCCGCAACTGCCGTTTCCTGCAGGGCGAGGGCACTGACCCAGATATCGTTGAGAAAATCCGTCAGCAGTTAAGCGAGCAGCGCGATGTTCACGTGACGCTGCGCAATTACCGCAAAGACGGCAGCCTGTTCTGGAATGATCTTTACATCGCCCCGGTACGCAACCCAGATGGGCAACTGACCCATTTCGTGGGCGTTCAGCACGATATCACCAAACATAAGGCCTTCGAGGCACGGCTGGCTTATCACGCGACGCACGATGACTTAACGCGGCTGCCCAATCGCTCGTGTTTTGAAGACACGCTAAGCGACGCCTTTGCAACGGCAAGGCATCAGCATCATGAGGTCGCTGTGTTGTTTGTCGATCTGGATGACTTCAAGCCGATCAACGACAATCTGGGTCACGCCGTTGGTGACAGAGTGCTGGAAGAAGTCGCTCAGCGATTACTCGGCGCGGTGGGCAAGCAGCACCTAGTCGCTCGCTTGGGCGGCGACGAGTTCGTCATTCTGCACCCCTGCGTCAACGACGCAACCGAAGTGGTGAATGTGGCCGAAGGACTGCTGGCGGCTCTGTCACTTCCGTACTGTATCGAGGGGCAAGAGCTATACTTGACCGCGAGCGTGGGAATCGCCATCAGCCAGGACGCTTTATCAGAGCCGAAAACGCTGATTCAGCAAGCGGATATGGCGATGTATAAAGCCAAACAGCAGGGGCGCAATGCCTACCAATGGTTCACAGCGGCGTTTAACGATAGCGCCAGCGAGCGCTTGATATTGCGCAACGAGCTGCAAGAGGCTATCGAGCGTCATGAGTTTGAGCTGTATTATCAGCCGCTGCTTAACCGCCATGGTCGGCTGATCGGCGTAGAGGCTTTGCTGCGCTGGCCGCATCCGACTAAGGGCTTTATCTCGCCGGCGCGTTTTATTCCGCTGGCGGAAGCCACCGGGCAGATTATACCGATCAGCGAATGGGTGTTTGATCGTGCCTGCCGCGATATGCAAAGCCTGTCGCAACAAGGCCGCGGAAATCTAGCGGTGGCCGTTAATGTATCGCCCTTGCAGTTTCAGCGATCAAGTTTTCTGACCACGCTGCGCCAGACATTACTGACCACCGGCTTGCCCTCTCAGCAGCTGGCGCTGGAGCTCACCGAAGGCATTCTCATGGAGAATACCGAGGCCACGATCGACACCTTGCATGCGTTGCGCGATATGGATATCGGGATCTCCATCGACGATTTTGGCACCGGCTTTTCAAGCCTTAGCTACTTAAAGCACTTGCCGATCAGCACGGTAAAAATCGACCGCAGCTTTATTCACGAGTTGAGCCATAGCGACAGCGACGCCGCGATTGTCAAAGGGATTATTTCCATGGCGCACCACCTAGGCTTGAACGTGGTTGCCGAAGGCGTTGAAACCGCTGAGCAGCATCAGCAATTGCTAGACTATCACTGCGATGCGTTCCAGGGCTTTGGGTTGGCTAAGCCCATGCCGTTGGATAGATTAGTCACATTCATGGATTCACTCAACGAGCAGACGGGAGCTAGCGGTGACCCCGCCAGTCGATAGCATGTCCGCCGAGCAGGGCGAATGGTACCTGTATTTACTCGAATGCCAGCGGGGCACCTACGCGGGTATTACCAATGATCTGGCGAAGCGCTACCGCGCCCACGCCACAGGTAAAGGTGCGCGCTTTACTCGGGCCAATCCACCAGTGGCCTTGCTGGGTGCGCAGCCATTTCCTGACCGGTCAAGCGCCAGCCGCGCTGAGTACCAACTCAAGCGTCAGTCGGCGCAGCAAAAGCGTGCCTGGGCATCGGCATGGCCCTGCCCCTTGTCCGAGTCAGCAAACGTGCCATGATAGCGAGCCTAGCGCCACTAAGTGGAACTAACGGCGTTTGTCATTTGCAGGAGGCCACATGCACATCTTCCATTCTGACAAGACTCGTCTGCGCCAAGCCCGTACGGAGCTGCATGACGGCGCACTGGTCGCGCCCTTTGAGTGCCCTGAGCGCGTTGATCTTGTATTGAAACAAATCCAGCAGTCGGCGGTGGGCGACCTGCACGAGCCACGCGCTTATGGTCTGGAACCGGTGTTGGCGGTGCACGATGAGGGCTACGTCAACTTCCTGGCTGACTGCTGGCATGAGTGGGTGGCGGCCGGGCACGAAGGTGAGGCAATTCCCAATATCTGGCCTGCGCGCACGATGCGCGGGGACCGTATTCCCCACGCCGTGAGCGCTAAGTTAGGCTATTACGCCCTGGCGGCGGAAACCTCGATCACCGAGGGCACCTTTGAAGCCGCCATGGCGAGTAAAGATGTCGCACTAGGCGCTTTAGAGCAAACGCTTGAGACCGGCGAGCCAAGTTTTGGCCTGTGCCGGCCGCCGGGCCACCATGCCGCCTATGATCAGTTTGGCGGTTACTGCTTTTTTAATAACGCTGCCGTCGCTGCAGAGCGAGCGCTCGCTTCAGGCAAGCGCCGCGTGGCGATTTTAGACGTTGATTTCCATCATGGTAACGGTACCCAGCAAATTTTCTATGAACGCGATGATGTATTGTTTATCTCGCTACACGGCGACCCTGACGTCACTTTTCCTTACTACCTCGGTTACGCGGATGAAACGGGAAAGGGCAACGGGGAAGGCTTTAACGTCAACTACCCGTTGCCGCCAGGCACCAGCGTGGATACGTGGATGGCAACGCTGGATAATGCCTTAGCCAAGATTAAGGAAACCCAATGCGACATGCTGATCGTGTCGCTGGGTGTAGATATCTTTGAAGGCGACCCCATCAGCGCCTTTACCTTTAAAAGCGACGACTTTAGCCAGTTAGGTCAACGGCTTGCAACGGCCAGCCTGCCGACCGTATTGCTTATGGAAGGCGGCTATGCAGTGGATGACATTGGTGTCAATGTCGTCAATGTGCTACAAGGCTTTAAGCAGGGTATAAGTTAAGAAGTAGACAGATGACATCCGAAGACAATTCGGGCAGGCTATTGCCCTTTATATAGGGCAGGGAGTACGCGTGTGGCCGTTTACGGCGGTATTCAAGCACATGAATTGGAGCGTTGGTTAAATGCTTTGACCAACGCTGCTTACGATAGACGCTGTCCGCTTTCCAAAGTGCACGGCGGCGATGGGCGTGCACGGACGGCTCGCCAGAGTTTATTGCTCCTTGCCAACGACTATCGCGGCGGCCAGCTCACCCGCGAAGAGTGTGCCGCTGAGCTTGGACGCTGGTGCGCAAGCTATCTCAGTGAGGCGGAGTGGTACGTGCTGGTTGGCACGCGCCAAGCGCCTTCCCAGCCCCAGAATGAAGAAGAACGAAGCCTCACGGTACTCAAGCAGCACCGGGTAGGGTAAACACCCCTGCTATTCCTCATGACGGCGAAACCGCTGCACTGTTACAATGGATAAATGAACAGTGCTTTCGCGACACCTACCGCCTCGCTAGACGACCCCTTCTATTACCTGACGAACTTCCGTTTCGTTTTGGCCTGGGTGGGGGAGCGCCACGCTGACCTGCTGGCGGCTGATGAGCACAATTTCCTAGACCAGTTCGCTACTTTGCCACGCGCCTCCCAGGCGCTACTGGTGCGCATGGTGATGCGCAAAGGCGAGCTATTTCGCCTTAGCAAGCTCAGCTATGCCGAAATCGGTGACAGCGCCGACGCGATGGCGCCCTTGATCGCGCTGGGTTGGGTCGATGATGACCCGGCGTTGAGTATCGATGAGCTTTTTAATCAGCTACGCCTCGCCGAGCTGCGCCACGTATTGGCGGAAGAAATACGCACCGCTGGGTTAGTCGCTTCCAGCAGTAAAACGGCGCTACAGGCGGCGATGGCGAGCCGATTCCCGCAAGCCGCCCCGCTAAACAGCTGGTGGCCCAATGCGACCGACTCTGTCATGCGTCTCAGCGTAATGAACATCTGCGACCGCTTACGGCTGATGTTCTTTGGCAACCTGCGCCAAGACTGGGCTGAGTTTGTGCTGACCGAACTTGGCTTACAGCGTTTTGAGACTGTGCCTTTCACGCCCGAGTCCCGCGCTTTTCAATCGCGGCATGAGGTCGATACCTACTTAGCGCTCCATTATCTGCGCCAACGGCTGGACGCCGGCGAACGGCCCGCCGACCTCTATCAGGAACTGCCGCCGACATCGGAGAACCGTTGGCTGGCCGCCCGCCGGGCGCGATTATTGCTGCAGCTGGGCCGCGCAGCCGAGCGCAACGAAGACGTGGCGTTAGCGCTGGTGATGTATGGCGATTCAGGCAGTGGTGAAGCGCGCATTCGTCAGCTGCGTGTGTTGGAACGATTAGGCGAACACCAGACGGCCTTTGAACTGGCGACCCAGGCGTTGAATGAAAGCCCCAATGAAAGCGAACACCAGGCGCTGGCCCGGTTGCTGCCCCGATTGCGGCGGAAGCTTAAGTTGCCCCCCAGCCCGAGCGTATCCGACCCCGCCCATGAGCACTGGCAGGCGGCATTGACAGGCCCGCAAAGCGTCGAACGCGCTGTGGTTGAGGCGTACAGCAAGCCGCAGGAGCCAGTCTATTACGTGGAAAACAGCCTGATCACCGGGCTGTTTGGGCTGCTCTGCTGGCCGGCGATTTTCGCGCCATTACCTGGGGCTTTCTTTCACCCTTTTCACAACGGCCCGGCGGACTTGTATCGCGACGATTTCGTGGCGCGGCGGCGGCATGTCTTTGATGCTTGTCTGGGGTGCTTGGAAGACGGCAGCTATTGTGAAGCGATTCGGGCGACCTGGCGGGAGAAACAGGGGCTGGCCTCCCCCTTTGTCCATTGGCCAATTGTCGATGAGCCGCTGGTTGAGCTGGCGCTCGAGTGTATCCCCGCTGAGCATTTACGGGCCTGTTTCGAACGGCTGCTGGGTGATTTGAAAGCCAACCGGGCCGGGCTACCGGATCTGGTTCAGTTTCTGCCCGATGCGCCCACGGGCACGCCGCGCTACCGGATGATCGAAGTCAAAGGCCCCGGCGACCGGCTGCAGGATAACCAACGTCGCTGGCTGAGTTTTTTTCACCGCCATGAGATGCCCGTCGCGGTATGTTATGTACGCTGGACAGATGGCGACGAGCGTGAAGTATGAGATCGGCGTATCGGATCGCCGTGCGGGCGCTATGCGATTTCACCGCCCGTGAAGGCGACCTTGACCACCGCTTTACTCCTGCGCCAAGTGCTCAGGAAGGTATTGAGGGGCATACCCTCGTTGCCAGTCGCCGCGGGCCAGATTACCTTGCCGAACTGCCCCTGTCGGGTACCTTCGAAGGGCTTACCGTAACGGGGCGTGCCGATGGTTTTGACCCCGCGGCCAACCGCCTGGAAGAAGTCAAAACCCACCGCGGCAGCCTGGAGCGCATGGCCGATAACCAGCGCGCGCTGCATTGGGCGCAGGTAAAAGTCTACGGTGCGCTGCTATGTGCAGAGCGCGGCTTGGAGAAAGTCACCTTAACGCTGGTTTACTTGGACATCGCCAGCGGTAAAGAGACGCTTCTCAGCCGTGAGGCCAGCGCCGACGAACTGCAGGCGTTCTTTGCCGACCAGTGCCAACGCTTTCTTGCCTGGGCAGAGCAAGAGGCCGACCATCGCCAACGCCGTGATAGCGCCCTGCAAAGCTCGCGCTTTCCCCATGCTGCGTTTCGTCCCGGCCAGCGCGAACTCGCTGAAGACGTTTACAAAGCCACCAGCACCGGGCGCTGCCTGCTCGCGCAAGCACCCACAGGCATTGGCAAAACCATGGCGACGCTGTTCCCCATGCTCACGGCTATGCCACGCCAGCCGCTTGATCGTATCGCCTTTCTGACCATGAAGACGCCCGGCCGCCGTTTGGCGTTGGATGCGCTTGCCACGCTGCGCTCTAGCCAGAGCGAGGAACCCCAGCCGTTGAGGGTGCTGGAACTAGTGGCGCGAGAGAAGGCTTGCGAGTACCCCGACCGCGCCTGCCACGGCGAGTCGTGCCCGCTGGCCGCCGGTTTTTATGACCGCTTGCCTGCCGCCCGCCAAGCGGCAGTAGAACAGGCGTGGTTGGATCGCGGGGCGCTGCGCGAGGTGGCCCTTGAACATGATGTGTGCCCGTATTACCTGGGCCAAGAGCTGGCGCGCTGGGCAGACGTGATCGTCGGCGACGTTAACCACTGGTTCGACAGCCACGCGCTGCTGCATGGCCTGGCACAAGCCAACGACTGGCGAACGGGCGTGTTGGTCGATGAAGCGCATAACCTGGTCGAGCGCGCTCGGGGCATGTACAGCGCCGAACTTGATCAGCAGCGTTTCAACCGGACTCGCCGCGCGGCTCCCAAAGCGCTTACGAGGCCCCTGGGGCGCTTGGCTCGCCAGTGGCAGGCCGTGTTCAAAGACGCAGGGTTGGAAGAAAACGGCGAGCCGGGTAAACCAGGCTATCGGCTGCTGCCGACGTTACCCGATAAACTGGTGGCTGCCGCTCAGCAAGTAGGCGCTGCGATTACCGACCACCTGGGTGAACATCCCGAGGATGCGACGCTTGAACTTCAGGAGCTGCTGTTCGAGTCGCTGGCATTTTGCCGCTTGGCAGAGCGGTTTGGCGAGCACTCGCTGTGTGATCTTACTCGCCAGGGTCGCGGGCGGGCAGTGCTGGGTCTCCGCAACCTGATCCCCGCCGATTTTCTGGCCGCGCGATTTAGCGCCGCCCACTCAGTGGTGCTTTTTTCGGCAACGCTAACGCCTGCCCACTATTACCGGGATCTGTTGGGCTTGCCGGAAAACACGGTATGGCGTGAGGTGGCATCCCCCTTTGCTGCCCGCCAGTTGGAGGTGCGTATACGGCGCGATATTTCCACACGCTTTCGTGATCGGGACGCCTCCATCAAGCCGATAGTGGCGGCCATGGCACAGCAGTATCAATGCAGGCCAGGCCACTATTTAGCGTTTTTCAGCAGCTTTGCTTACCTGGAGGCAGCGCTGGCGAGATTCCGCGAGGCGCACCCTGACATCCCCGTTTTCGGCCAAACCCGTGGGATGCCTGAGGCGCAGCGCGAGGATTTTCTAGCTCGCTTTATGCCCGGTGGAAAAGGCATCGGCTTTGCGGTGTTGGGCGGCGCCTTCGCCGAGGGCATCGACTTGCCCGGCGATCGGTTGATCGGCGCCTTTATTGCTACCCTGGGTCTGCCGCCATTTAACGATTTCAACGAGGCGCTTAAAGCGCGTTTGACTGCACGCTTTGGTCAAGGCGACGACTACACCTACCGCATTCCAGGCATGATTAAAGTCGTGCAGGCCGCAGGCCGGGTGATTCGCAGCCCAGACGATGAAGGCGTTGTGGTATTAATGGATGATCGCTTTGCCCAGGCCAGCGTTCGTGCGCTATTGCCAAGCTGGTGGTCGCTGGGCAATCCCAACCCATAATTTAGGACCCTAACGCGAGCCATGACAGATCTACTCTGGTACCAGTATGCGCTGATCGGGCTGATTTTTGCCTGGAGCGGCTTTGTACGCACCAGCCTGGGCTTTGGCGGTGCCGTGCTGGCGTTGCCTTTTCTGCTTTTGGTGACCAATCAGCCTCTGGTCTTCCTGCCGATCATTGCCATTCACCTGCTGATTTTCTCCAGTTGGATCGCCTGGCGCGGGCACCGCCAAGTGCAGCAAGCGGGGGTGGGCACCACATCTCCAGAGAGCAATATTGATTGGGGCTATCTAGCCAAGGCCTTGAAAATCATGATTATCCCCAAGCTGATTGGGGTGGTGGGGCTGCTGACACTGCCCGCTAACGTGATGACCAGCATCATTTTTGGCATTGTGATCATCTACGCCATTGGCTATGTGTTGAATAAGCCGTTCAAGAGTAAGAACAAGTACGTGGATTATGTGCTGCTGGCGCTGGGGGGCTACGTCAGCGGTACTTCGCTGATTGGCGCGCCGCTGATTGTGGCGGTGTTTGCCACTCATGTGGCCAAGGAGCAGCTGCGCGATACCCTGTTTGTGCTGTGGTTTATCCTGGTGGTGATCAAAATGGTGTCGTTCGTCATTGCCGGTGTCGACCTTCAACTGATCCATCAGTTGTGGCTGCTGCCCTGTGCCTTTATTGGCCACTTGGTCGGCGAGAAAGCCCACCGCTATATGCTTAAAGCGGATACCGGTCTGTTCTTTCGTGTGCTGGGGGCGGTGCTAATTCTGGTTAGCGTGGTGGGGTTACTCCATCCACCTGGGTAGCCGGGGCGACGCCAGCATCAAAAATTTTATAATGTGCACTTATGGTTAATTGAATAGGCTAGCTGACGTCTATCTGTTATAGCTAGCAATCTGACCGAATAGCAGCAGAGGTCGTTATCGTGACGTTTTCGTCGAATGATCGTTCAGACCAGCTAGCGCATGTTTTGCCGGTAACAGCCCGCCTGTTTGATAATAGCGGCGCCGCAATTTCCCTGTTCGATGACAAAGACCGGTTGCTTTATGGTAACGCCCAATATTACGAACTGATCTGCCATCCTTTGGGTACGCACCCTGCCTGGCCGGATATTGTGCGTGACAACTATGCCAAGAGTCAGGGGCTGATTGCCGAGACAGATGATATTGAATTGTGGATTCGGGCGGCGCTAGCAAAGCGTCGCAAGCAAACCTACCGTCAGTTTGAAGTTGACGCGTGGGATGGCCGATGGCTGTTGATGACGGAAACACTGATCCCTGATGTAGGCCTGCTAGGCATCGGTGTGGATGTCACTCAGGCCAAGAACATGACGACTGAGTTAAAGCAGGAATACCAGAATGCACTGGTCGAGGCAGAAACCGACCTGCTAACTAATATGGGCAATCGTCGGGCTTTGGAGCGCTTGCGTAAGATTCTGGCGAGTAAGGGATGCCGTTATCAAGTGACGGCATTGATGATTGATATCGACCAGTTCAAACCCTACAACGATACGCTGGGGCATTTGCAGGGTGACCTTTGTTTGCAGCAGGTAGCCAGGTTAATTCAGAGCGGTCTTCGAGTGAGTGAGGCCTACCCGGTAAGGCTCGGTGGTGACGAATTTCTGGTACTGATGCTGGGTGCCCCCATGTCATTAGCTCAGCGGGTGGCCCAAAGAATCAAAAACATCGTGCGTAACAGTGCCATTCCCCATCCCGCAACAGCCTCTGGTCTGGTTACCTTAAGCATGGGCCTTGCCAGCCGCGAAATTGCAGATTCGGAAAGTTTTTCATCGCTGCTCAAGGATGCCGACGATGCGCTTTATCAAGCGAAACGCGGCGGGCGAGACCGTATCAATAAAACGCCACTTTGAACTTCTGACGAGACTCGTCATAGGTATTCTCTTTCTCTCATTAATGATTATGATTGCTGTCAGAGGGCTAGCTGAATTTCCAGCCAATAAAAAACGGCCACCTGCTCAATGAGCTAAGTGGCCGTTTTCATAAAATTCTTGGTCGGAATAGCAGGATTCGAACCTACGACCTCTGCCTCCCGAAGGCAGCGCTCTACCAAGCTGAGCTATATTCCGAGGCGTTGCCGGTGGTGCGACAACGGAGGGAAATCATACGTAGCCAGGCGTTTTTTTTCAAGCCTTGGTCGCGGCGAAAAGCAGATTTATGTTTGCCGGTCGACCGCCAGGCGAGCGAGCTCAGCCATTGTATCTCGGTAGGGGCTGGGGGGAAGTGCGTCAAGCTGGGCAAGCGCTTTATCGGCCATTTCGTCGGCCCGCGCACGGGTGTAGTCCAGCGCACCTGTCGCGCGCACAATGTCCAATACTGCGTCCAACTGCTCAAGGCCGCCCTGTCGGATAACCTGACGAATCAGCTTGGCCTGCTCGGGCGTGCCTTGTTCCATGGCGTGGATCAGCGGTAGCGTCGGCTTGCCTTCCGCCAGATCGTCACCGACGTTCTTGCCCATGGCCTCGGCGTCGCCCTGGTAATCCAGTAGATCGTCAATCAACTGGAACGCCAGACCTAGGTAGCGGCCGTAATATCGCAGCGCCTGTTCCTGTTCGTGGGGAGCCTCGGCCAGCACCGCGCCGCTGTGGGAGGCAGCTTCGAACAGCATGGCCGTCTTGCCAAGAATCGTCTCGAAGTAGTCGTCTTCGGAAATGCTGGGGTTGCCGATATTGGTCAACTGCTGCACTTCGCCTTCGGCGATAACACAGGTGGCGCCGGACAGGATCGCCATGATGCGCATCGAGCCCACGTCGACCATCATTTGAAACGAGCGCGCGTAGAGAAAGTCGCCCACCAGCACCGACGGCGCATTTCCCCAAGCATCGTTGGCGGTTTTCTTGCCCCGGCGCATATGCGATTCATCCACCACGTCGTCGTGCAGCAGCGTCGAGGTATGCATAAACTCGATCAGCGTGGCCAGCGGGATATGCTTGTCACCGGTGTAACCCATCGAACGCGCAGCCAGCAACGCGAGTAGCGGCCGCAGGCGTTTGCCGCCGCTTTCGGTGATGTATTGACCAATGGTTTCGACCAGCGGCACTTTGGAGTTGAGCTGGGCGACAATGGTCCGGTTAACGGCCTCGAAGTCTTCCGCTACCACGGCGTGCAGCGGTGAAGGCATAGAGCTGGCAGACTGGGCTGATGAGACGTTAGCGGTCATGGAATGTTCGTCGCGGCAGATGGAGGCGGCATAGGCCGCGCAAGATTGAGGTCATGCTATGGGGCTGTCCGTTAGGCGTCAAGGCGCCTGCGAGTGTGTGATACCCTATCATCTGAAATGGCGCAATAGGTCTTGTGGCAAAACGTAATCATCGTTATAATCCGCGACCCACTCATCATGCTCCCTGTCAGATGGCTGCCAAAAGGGGCGCCACTCGCCGCAGGTCGACAAGAGCACGACTCGAAAGAGCGTAAAGCGATGAGCGGCCGTTTACAGTTAATCAAAACGGCAATATTGACGTCTGGAGAGAGACATGTACGCAGTTATTAAAAGCGGTGGCAAGCAGTACCGCGTTCAGGAAGGCCAGACCCTCAAGCTTGAGAAGATCGAAGTCGCTACCGGCGAAACGATTGAGTTTGACGAAGTGCTGCTGGTGGCCGACGGTGACGACGTAAACGTTGGCGCACCGCTAATTGGCGGTGCGAAAGTGTCTGCCGAAGTGGTTTCCCATGGCCGTGGTGATAAAGTGACGATCATTAAATTCCGTCGCCGTAAGCACAGCATGAAGCGCCAGGGCCACCGCCAGTGGTTTACTGAAGTCAAAATTACTGGAATTTCCGCGTAAGCGGCCAATTCCCCTTAAGGAGGATTTTGCAATGGCACATAAAAAGGCAGCCGGCTCCACGCGTAACGGTCGCGATTCCGAGTCCAAACGCTTAGGTGTGAAACTCTTTGGCGGTCAGGCAGCGAGCGCAGGTAGCATCATCGTTCGTCAGCGCGGCACGCGTTTTCACGCTGGTACTGGCGTAGGCCTGGGTCGTGATCACACGCTCTTCGCGCTGAACGAAGGCTTTGTGAAGTTTGAGACCAAAGGTCCGAAAAACCGCAAGTTTGTTAGTATCGTTTCTGCCTAAACGATTAGCGTTGCGCTCGTAACTGCGAGACAAAGTTGCGAGAAAAAGCCCCGCCATGGCGGGGCTTTTTTGTCGGTTAAACCTCTTTTCCAATACGCATTTTTACTATTCTTTGCCAGTATGCTGGTGGGAATAAAGGATTGGAAAAAGTAGTGCATATTAGGGCGGCGGAAGCGGCCGGGAGAAACAATGCAGTTCGTCGATGAAGCCTCGATCATTGTTGAGGCGGGAAAAGGCGGCAATGGCTGTCTCAGCTTTCGCCGCGAAAAATACGTGCCCAAAGGCGGCCCTGATGGTGGCGACGGCGGCCACGGCGGCAGCGTTTACCTGATTGGTGACGATGCGCTGAATACGCTCATCGACTTCAAGTACCAGCGTTTCTATAAAGCCGAAAACGGGCAGGGCGGCATGGGTCGCCAAATGAGTGGCAAAGCCGGGGAAGACCTGCATGTGAAAGTGCCGGTAGGTACCACGGTGATCGACGAGGATACCCTTGAAGTGATTGCCGATGTAACGGACATCGGTCAGGTTGTGCTGGTGGCCGAAGGTGGCCGCCGCGGGCTGGGTAATATTCATTTCAAGTCGTCCACCAACCGCGCGCCGCGGCGTACCACGCCGGGCACCGAAGGCGATCGTCGCAACCTGCGCTTTGAAATGAAAGTCATGGCAGACGTCGGGTTGCTGGGCATGCCCAACGCGGGCAAGTCGACGCTGATTCGCTCGGTATCGGCGGCCAAGCCCAAAGTGGCCAACTATCCCTTCACCACGCTGGTGCCCAACCTGGGCGTGGTCAAGCTCGGCATGCACGAGCACTTTGTGATGGCCGACGTGCCGGGGCTCATTGAAGGCGCCTCCGACGGCGCGGGCTTAGGGCTGCGTTTTTTGAAGCACCTGACCCGTACGCGGCTGCTATTTCATGTGGTTGATGTGGCGCCATTCGACGAGTCGGACCCGGTGGAGGCGGCGAAGGCGATTGTTCACGAGCTAGGTCAGTTTTCACCGGCGCTTTCCGAGCGCCCCCGTTGGCTGGTATTGAACAAGTTTGATCTTCTGCATGAAGAAGAGCGTGAAGAACGCGCTCAAGCGATTATTCAAGCGCTTAACTGGGAAGGCCCGGTGTTCCGTATTTCGGCGATCAGCAGCGACGGTACCGACAAGCTGGTGCAGGCGGCCTATCGTTGGCTCACCGAGCAGCAACGCCTGGAGCACGAAGACGAAGAAGCCCATGCCCGCGAGCAGGAAATGCGCCGGCGCATGGAGGAAGAGTCGGTCGCCCGCACCGAAGCGCGTCTGGGCCGTCGCCGCAAGCGCGATGATGAGGATGACGACGACTTCGACGATGATGATTATGACGTTGACGTCGAGTATGCCCCTTAAGGGCTAGCAGTTGGCGGCATGTCCAGGGTGGATAACGTTCAGGGGAGAAAGACGGCGTGGCAAGCAACGAGTCGGAGCTGGACAGAGCGGCGTTGAGCAGGGCTCGGCGCGTCGTAGTTAAATTGGGTAGCGCATTGCTGACCAACGACGGCCGTGGCCTGGACGAAGTGGCCATCGGCCGCTGGGTCGATCAAGTTGCCGCGTTGCACCAGCGTGGCATTGAAGTGGTGCTGGTGTCATCAGGCGCCGTCGCGGCGGGGATGGTGCGTCTTGGCTGGCAGGCACGCCCCAGTGCCGTGCACGAGCTTCAAGCCGCCGCCGCCGTGGGCCAAAACGGCTTGACCCAGTGCTACGAGCAGCACTTTGCGCGCCACGACATGCTCACCGCGCAGATTTTGCTGACCCACGATGACCTCTCCAACCGCAAACGCTACCTGAATGCGCTTTCCGCCCTGCGCACCCTGGTCGAAATGCGGGTGGTGCCGGTGATCAATGAAAACGACACCGTGGTCACCGATGAGATTCGCTTTGGCGATAACGACACGCTGGGCGCGCTGGTCGCCAATTTGCTTGAAGCTGACGCGCTACTGTTGCTGACCGACCAGGAAGGCTTGTTCGATGCCGACCCTCGCCACCACCCAAACGCGCAGCTGATTGGTGAGGCCCGGGCCGATGACCCGCGGTTGGCCGCTGTGGCCGGGAGCGGCGGCTCGCTCGGCCGGGGCGGCATGACCACCAAGGTACGCGCCGCTCAACTGGCTGCCCGTTCCGGTGCGGTAACGGTGATCGCCAGTGGCCGTCAACCAGATGTCATTACGCGGGTGATGGCCGGCGAGGCGTTAGGAACGTTGTTACGCCCAGAGCAGGCTCCCATCGCCGCTCGTAAGCGCTGGCTGGCGGGGCAGCTCCAGGTGCGCGGCACATTGATGCTCGACCCAGGGGCGGTGAAAGTCCTGCGCGACAAGGGATCGAGCCTGCTGGCCGTTGGCGTGCGAACCGTTCAGGGAAGCTTTAAGCGTGGCGATATGGTGGCGTGTGTCGACGAGCAGGGGATAACCGTGGCGAAAGGATTGGTCAACTATGGTTCCGAGGAAGCCCGTCAGTTAGCGGGGCAACCGAGCCATCAAATCGAAGCCATCCTCGGCTATGTAGAAGCCCACGAGCTGATTCACCGCGATAATCTAGTGGTGGTTTAACGCCCCGTCGGCGGTAAAGGTATCTGGCGCGGCCAATTATCGGGCACGATAAACAGCCGCTCGGTACGTTGCTCCAGCGGCATATACAGCATTATTTGCTGCGGCCGATACTCGGCCATCGCTAATAATGGCCTCAATGAAACAGAGGCTGGTGTGAAGGCATCAAACGCTGGCGGCGCCAACCAATGTGGCTTTTCTAGCCAAGCCACAAGAAAGCTCACCGGCAGCGTCGCGACAAAGGCTGGCCAATCGCCAACATGGCACCAGCGTCCACGCCGGTGCGTAGCGGTGGCTCCCTCTGGCGGCGGCATTGAGGCGTTCCATGGATAAAACAGCACGCCCGGCATGGCCAGCCGCTGGGTTAACTGTGACGCCAGAAGGCTGGCGGAAGACCCAATATCACGCGGCGCTAACCAGTGATTGAGCGTGCCCAGCCCAGCCAGCGTCGTCGACAGCGGCAACTGATGGCGCTGTAAATGACCGCATTTGAGCGCCAGGCTGTCTAGCCCGCCTGGGCCGATCCAACGGCTCTGGCTGGTTTCCTCTCCCGGCCCTTCGGGCAATCCCAGATAAAACTTGATCGCCACTTCCAAATGTACCGGTGCCGGGTGATTGCACCTGCGGTAGAGCATATCCAGCTCGCCCAAGGTGATCCGTTGGCGGGTAATGCTCACGTTACGGGCGAGCAAGCGCGTGTTGGGCGCACGATCCAGCAACCAGTGCCATAACTGCTCGTGATAGTGCCCCATGCGGCTAGTCCGGCGGCCATTTCGCGCCAGATCAGGTATTGCCAAGCCATCTAGCCAAGTCTCCAGCGAGTCGCTTAGGCCTAGCTCAGCCAGGCTAGGGCGGCCCGCATGTGGAAAAGGCGGCGCTAGTTCGACCACATCAGGGGTAACCACTAGCCAGGCCAGGTCGCGTAATATCGCCCCCTGCCGTGACGAGGTCACGCCTTCCAACTGCTGCGGTTTGATGGCTTGCATGACAACTCCTGATGGAAAGGGGCGGCGCGCGTCATTTGTGAAATACGGTAGCTTGTTGTGACGCTAACGTGTAGCGGTCGCGCTGAAATGCGCGCCAGGAGCATGCTTTTCTCAGCGGCTATTTAAGCACGTCATCATGTTGTCACTTTATTGACTCACGATTGTAGCCTCGGGAAAGGGATAACACTGGGGATATCCGACCGCTGATTAAAGTGACCAATAGGCAATGACCGTACAAGAAGCTCAATGGCTAGACCGCATTATCAGCACAGAAGACCTGCATGTATTGTTCCAGCCGATTGTTGATGCTAGCCAGCAGGCGATTTACGGCTACGAAGCGCTAATTCGTGGGCCTAACACCTCACCTTTGTATTCACCGCTGCGTTTGTTCGAGGTGGCGACCCAGACAGGGCAGTTGGTCGAGTTGGATTTACTCTGTCGACGTTTGGCGATTCGACGCTTCGCGAAGCTTGAACTGCCCGGCCTTTTATTTCTCAACGTGATGCCACTCACCATTGTCGAGCGTGATTTTAAAGAAGGCCTGACACTGGGGTTTATTCGCGAAAGCGGTTTACCTGCCGAGCGGGTGGTGATTGAGCTCACTGAGCACGTGCCGATTCATGACTACGACCTGATGCGCCAAGCCGTGGCTCACTACCGCGATATGGGCTTTCAGGTGGCGCTTGACGACCTTGGTGCGGGGCACTCCAGTTTGCGCCACTGGTCAGAACTGCGTCCGGATTTCGTCAAACTGGACCGCCACTTCATCTCGGGAATTGATCAGGAGCCAGCCAAGCGCGAATTTTTACGCTCTATTCTGGACGTCGCACGCAGTCTGGATTGCCAATTGATCGCTGAAGGTGTTGAAACCGCTGCAGAACACCTTTGCTTATGGGAGCTTGATCGCGGTCTTGCTCTGCTACAAGGTTTCTATTTTGCCCGCCCGAGCCAGCATCCGCCTTTGCAGCTCAACATGTTGCTACCCGCGGCCACCCAATTAAAAAGCCCAGCTGGCCGCACCGCGCGCTCTATTTACCGCATTACCGAAGCAGTGAAACCTGATTGCGCAGTGCCACTGGTCGCCGAGCGGTTTCGCCAATACCCTGGCTTGCGCTGTATTGCGGTAGTCGATAATGGTAAACCCGTTGCGGTAGTGCGCCGTAACGCATTTTTAACCCTTTTTACCAATCCGTACAGCCATGCCCTATATGCCAAACGTGCGGTATTGGATGTTGCAGACTCACGCATGCTGGTGGCCGAGGCTGATATGCTGCTGGAGAATTTGAGTCAGCAATTGACAGACAGTCACGATATTGAGCAGGAAGATTTTGTCATCGTATGCAGGGACGGTCACTATCTGGGCATGGGTAATATCGTTGACCTATTGCGCGAGATTACCGCGATTCAGGTGCGACAAGCGCGCCATGCCAATCCCCTGACCGGCTTGCCGGGCAATATTGTGATCAATGAAACGCTTGCTGCCTACCTAATCGCAGAGCAGGGCTTTGCCGCCGCCTACGTTGATTTAGATAACTTTAAAGCCTTTAACGATGCTTACGGCTATGCCAGGGGCGACCATGTGATTATTTCGTTATCACGGTTGCTGCAGGCCCAAGTAGAGAGCGTAGGCGGCTTCATTGGCCATGTAGGTGGTGATGACTTCATGATGTTACTGCCGCTAGCTCATTGGGAAAACGTCTGTGATCAAATCCTGTATTCGTTCGAGCTAATAGCGCCAGGCTTCTATGAAGAAACTGATCGTGAAAAGGGAGGGATCCAAATTGAGAACCGACAGAATAAAGTAGCCTTTTTTCCTTTCGTTAGCGTGTCGATTGCGGTGAAACCTATTCCCGATGGTGCGAGCTACAAGGCGCTGGATATCGCCGCGGAACTTTCTGAGCTGAAGCATCAAGCTAAAAAAATGCCGGGTAACAGCCTGTTTGTCGAGCGTCGCGGCAACAACGTCGCTGGCGTCAAAAAATAGTGTCATTTTAAGTACGTCAAAACGTCACCAATAGGTCATCTAACAGCCCCGTGGTTGTCATCTGACGTTGTCAGGATTAGCGCTATCTTCTAACAACGCTTTAGGTGACCCATGCAGACATTATCGCTCCCTCGTACGCTTCTCAGCGCCGCTGTCGCCAGTGCCTTTACTTTTACAGCAATCGCGGCGCAGGCCGACCTTTCCAGTCGCTATAGTGATTCAGACGGCGATTTGATTGCCGATACACCGAGTAATGAAGCGGACCAAGTTGATCCCGATACGCTGGTATTTGCCTACACGCCGGTTGAAGACCCGGCTGTTTATGCGGATGTATGGTCTGATTTCCTTGATCACCTGAGCGAAGCAACGGGCAAAGACGTTCAGTTCTTCCCGGTGCAATCCAACTCTGCTCAACAGGAAGCCTTGCGCGCGGGCCGTTTGCACGTTGCCGGTTTTAACACCGGCGGTGTTCCAGTGGCGGTTAACTGCGGTGGTTTCCGTCCGTTTGCCATGATGGCCGCCGAGGACGGCAGCTTTGGCTACGAAATGGAGATTATCACCTACCCAGGCAGCGGCATTAAGTCAGTTGAAGACCTGCAGGGCCGCCAGTTGGCGTTTACCTCAGAGACTTCTAACTCTGGCTTCCGCGCACCTTCCGCCCTGCTGCGCTCTGAGTACGGCATGGAAGCGGACGAAGACTTTGAAACAGCGTTCTCCGGCTCTCACGATAACTCCGTTTTAGGCGTGGTCAACGAAGACTATGAAGCCGCTGCCATCGCCAACTCAGTGGCACGCCGCATGCTGGCGCGTGATGTCGTGTCAGAGGGCGATTACGAAGTGATCTATACCTCCGATACCTTCCCGACCACCGCCTACGGTACGGCCCACAATCTGGATCCGGAGCTCGCGGAAGACATTCAGGACGCGTTCTTTAGCTACGACTGGGAAGGCACAGCGTTAGAGGAAGAGTTCTCCAACTCCGGTGAAGCGCAGTTTATCCCAATCACCTATGAGGAAAACTGGGAAGTGATTCGCACCATCGCCGACGCCAACGAAGTGACCTACGACTGCGACTAATCAGTCGGTAAAAACATAGTGATTCGGCCAGGAGGGCTCACCTTCTGGCCGTTATGTTATGCACATGAGGTAGCACAATGTTGACACTAAGCGGCGTAGCCAAGCGCTACCCCACTGGGGACCGGGCGCTAACAGATATTGACTTAACGCTGCCCAAGGGCCAGGTCATGGCGCTGATTGGGCCGTCCGGAGCCGGTAAAAGCACGCTAATTCGCTGTGTGAATCGGTTAGTTGAGCCGACTCAGGGCAGCATTCGGCTGGAAGATACCGAACTCACCCAGCTATCGGGCCATAAGCTACGTCAGGCGCGGCGTTCCATGGGCATGATTTTCCAAGAGTATGCTTTGGTTGACCGCCTCACCGTAATGGAAAACGTGCTGTCCGGTCAGCTTGGTTATGTTGGTTTTTGGCGTAGTTTTTTGCGTCGTTACCCCCAGGAAGCGGTCGTTGAAGCCTTTCGTTTGTTGGAGCGAGTTGGCCTGCCCCAGGCGATTGATAAGCGCGCTGATGCGCTGTCGGGTGGGCAGCGCCAGCGGGTGGGCATTGCCCGGGCGCTATTGCAAAGTCCTAAGCTGTTATTGGTGGATGAACCCACCGCTAGCCTCGACCCGAAAACCTCCCGCCAAATAATGCGATTGATTCGTGAATTGTGTGCCGAGCGTGAGCTTGCCGCCATCATTAACATTCATGACGTCGCGCTGGCTAAGCAGTTTGCCGATCGCATCGTCGGCCTGCGGGCGGGCGAAATTGTATTTGATGGACACCCTGGTGAACTGACCAGCGATATTCTCACGACCATTTACGGTGAAGAGGACTGGGACACCACGTCTGAACCCATGGATGACGAAGCTACTGGCGCGCCGCCGCTCAACCCGGCTCACGAACGCGCCATGCCGTCTCTTGCGGTGGGGAATGCACTATGAACGAGCAGGCTGAAGGGTTCGCCCAGGTGCGTCAGCAAGCGGCCCGAGCTGGCCAATGGCGGCGTCTGCCACTGATTGATAGTCCTCGCATGCGTTGGGGCATTGCCTTTGGGACGGTGGTATACCTTGTTTTGGCGCTGGCCTCGGTAGAGGTGGATTGGTCACGCGTTGCCGAAGGGGCGGGGAGAGCTGTCAATTTTTTGGGCGCTTTTGTGCAGCCTGATTTTATCAGTCGCTGGGACGATATCGTCGCAGGGTTGATGGAAAGCCTGACCATGACATTCACGTCCACCGTACTGGGAATTCTATTGGCGGTTCCGGTGGGGCTTGGTGCGGCGCGCAATATTGCACCGCTACCGATTTACTTTATGTGCCGTTCGATTATTGCCGTGTCGCGTACCTTTCAAGAGGTCATCATCGCGATCCTGTTTGTGGTGATGTTCGGCTTCGGGCCGCTGGCGGGGATGATCACCCTGGCGTTTGCCACGATTGGCTTCATGGCCAAGCTGTTGGCGGAAGATATTGAGGATTTGGATTGGCGGCAGGTGGAAGCCGTTCGGGCGACCGGTGCCAGCTGGTGGCAAACCATGAATCACGCCGTTCAGCCGCAAGTTATGCCGCGTTTGATTGGGCTGTCCATGTACCGCCTGGATATTAACTTCCGCGAGTCGTCGGTGATCGGCATCGTTGGGGCGGGTGGTATTGGCGCGACGTTAAACACCTCGCTCAGCCGTTATGAGTACGATACCGCCGCGGCGATTTTGTTGATCGTTATCGCCATTGTGCTGCTATGCGAATACAGCTCTAGCCATGTCCGCCGTTGGACCCAGTAACCCCTGGAGAATTGATATGCCTGTTTTAACAACTTCCCAGGGCCAGCCGGTATGGCGGCGGCGTACGACGCGGGCGCAGTGGCTGCACTACCTGGCGTGGCTAGCAGGCCTTAGCCTTTTTCTCGTCTGCTGGAAGGTGATTTCCGACAATACCATGTGGGTGTTTGTCGCCGATGCAGGCCGGCAGGGTGGCGACCTTATCAGCCGCATGGTACCGCCGGAGTGGGGCTACGCTAATGTGTTGTGGAAGCCCATGTGGGATACCATAAATATCGCTACCCTGGGCACGTTGCTCGGCATTGTAATGGCGTTTCCAGTGGCGTTTTTAGCGGCCCGTAACACCACGCCACATCCCTTGGTGCGCAGCGTCGCGCTGCTGGTGATTGTGTCATCGCGCTCTATCAACTCGCTGATTTGGGCCATGCTGCTCGTGACGATTTTAGGTCCGGGCGTGCTGGCGGGGATTATCGCCATTGCGCTTCGCTCCATCGGTTTTGTGGGTAAGCTGCTCTACGAAGCGATTGAAGAGATTCACCCAACGCCAGTAGAGGCCATCAGCGCCACCGGTGCCAGCCGTATGCAAGTGATGAGCTACGGCGTATTGCCGCAAGTGATGCCAGCGTTTGCGGGGATTAGCGTGTATCGCTGGGATATTAATATCCGTGAATCGACGGTGCTTGGCTTGGTGGGCGCTGGCGGGATCGGCCTGCAGTTGAATTCTTCAATCAACAGCCTTGCGTGGGATCAGGTGAGTGTCATTTTCATTATGATTTTCGCCACTGTGCTGGTCTCGGAATGGGTTTCTGCGCGGGTTCGTCACGCAATCATATAATCCACTTGGCAGCGTCTCGGCGTATGCGCCATGCTAAAGGCGAATCGGCCAATCAGAGACGCATGCCATGCCCTTCATACGCGGGTTACCCATCGTAAGTTTGTTAACCCTGCTGATCTTGGCAGGCTGTGCCAGCCGCGACACCGCATTGAACGAACGCCTGGACGATGCCCAGGGTTTATCCATGGAGCGCGCGCTAATTCTGTCCCATGCCCAACAGGCGCTAGGCACGCCCTACCGGCTAGGCGGTAACACGGGCGACGGCCTTGACTGCTCTGGGCTGGTTGAGATGGTCTATCAAGCCGCGGGCATTAATGTGCCCCGTACCGCCGACCAACAGTTTCGCCAATTGCCTAGCGTCGATGCACCTCGCCCCGGCGATGTGTTGTTTTTTGGCTCACGCCAGAAAGCCACCCACGTGGGCATTTACCGCGGTAACGGCCAAATGATCCATGCCCCCGGCAACGGTCGAGAAGTGGTCAGCGTACCTCTGGATATCGACTACTGGCAGCAGCGGTTTTTGGGCGCTGCCAGCCCCGCGCCTTGATGTCTTTCCATGATTGAGCTGGTGTAAAACCACGCTGTCTGCTTTTGGCGCTCAGTGCGAGTGCTACGCCACATGCCCCCGTCTCCCTAAAGTTGCCGCTAAGTTGGCCGATAATAGAATACAAAATAATTTTCCATTTAACGCTTTCCCATGGTTGGCACAGTGGGGACGTTGGAGATTGGGCGATACCTGCCTGTTCTAAATGATGATTAATTTATTACTAATGCATTAGGGCGCCAGCAAGCGTACTGTTTTATAGTGTGCCGCTAATGGCGGCTAATATGCTGACGTAAAATATTTAATTGACGAAACTTTAGGATGCAAGCGCGTTAAATGGGAAGTATTGATTTCAAGATTGCATCGTATCTGCCTGCGGGTGGTAATGCGGCGATTGCCCCTGTCATTACTTAATTAACGAGGAGAGCAAGGACGTATGAGCCAGTCTTTTACGACAATAAAGGCGCAGTCTTTGCCTCAATCGCATGCATCGTCTTTAACGCCTAACGACCCCGCGACTATGCCAGCACGGTTACCCGCTCATGCGGCGTTCTTGCATGCCAACGAGGCGATTATCATTACCGACGCGGATAACTGTGTAATCGATGTTAACCCTGCCTTTTGCGAGCTAACCGGCTCTACGCTAGCGTCCGTAAAGGGCAAGACCCCCGAGGCATTCAGTATCCTGCCGCTGGACGATAGCCGCACGACCCGCCTGATGCGCGAGGAACTGCAGCTCCGCGACCGTAGTAAAAGCCAGGTGAGTTACTGCAGCCACGACGGTCAGTTCTATCCCGGTATGATGTCGATTAACCGGGTGCGCGACGCTCAGGGTAACGTGGACCATCATGTCATTGTGTTGGCCGATTTATCGACTATTCCTGCCCATGCGCGGCATCTTAACCGGGAAGTGTACTTTGATGCTCTGACCGGCTTACCCAATCTCCAGCTGCTGACCCAGCTCATACAAGAGTCTATGCAGCACGCTGATAGCACGCAGACGCCGCTGGCGGTGTGTTCGCTGGATATCGACTTCTTCAAATCGATCAACGATCGCTTGGGTTCGGGTGTGGGCGATACGCTGCTATCGACGTTTGCACAGCGGATTAGCCACCTGCTGTTTGGCGACGATGTACTGGCCCGGGTAGGCGGTGATGAGTTTGTGCTGCTGCTCCACCACGGTGTGGATGAGGCTTTTTTTGAAAAACTGTTGGCTTCCATTAGACGGCCGCTGTTCATTGAGGGGCACACGGCTCACTTGACGGCCAGCTTAGGGGTAACGTTTTACCCTAACGATCCTGCTCAGGGTGATGGTTTGCTGCGTCATGCTAATCAAGCCATGTACCGGGCAAAGCAGCGCGGGCGTGACACTTTTCACGTCTTCGACCCCCAGCATGATCGCTTGCTGCAGGTACGCCACGAGCAACGCCAGCGCTTTGTGGATGCGTTGGCGAACGATGAACTGAGACTTCACTACCAGCCCCAGGTAGATATGCGGACTGGTCAGGTAGTGGGCGTTGAAGCACTTATTCGCTGGCAGCACCCCGAGCAGGGGCTGCTGGCACCGGGGCAGTTCTTGCCGACTATCGAAGCGACACCGCTTGAGGTTGATCTTGGCGAATGGGTGTTGGAACACGCCATGCGCCAACTAGTGCAGTGGCAAGCGGAAGATATCTCACTGCCCGTCAACGTCAATATTAGCCCTGCGCACTTGCTATTGAGTAACTTCAGCGAGCGGTTGGGTGAGTTATTGGCGCGTTACCCCAGTGTGTCGCCGGCCATGCTCAAGCTTGAGGTGCTGGAAAGCGCGGCAATGCACGATATTCAAGCGGCGTTAAATACCATGGCGAAATGCCAGGCATTGGGGGTCAGCTTTGCGATTGACGATTTTGGCACCGGGTTTTCCTCGCTAACACATTTACGCCAGTTGCCGGTGAACTTGATTAAAATTGACCAAAGCTTTGTCCGCGACATGCTAAGCGATGCTGATGACATGGCGATTGTAGAGAGCGTGATTTATATGGCGAACCGTTTTCAGCGGCCGATGCTTGCTGAAGGGGTCGAGACGCTGGCGCATGCAAAAGCGCTGATTGCGCTGGGCTGTGAGTTAGCGCAAGGCTACGGTATTGCACGGCCAATGCCCGCCGATGAACTACCGCTGTGGCTGGCTGCATGGCCAGAGCGAGAGGATTGGACTGCCCTAGGCAGAGCCCACTAACGTTGGTTCAATAAGCACTGGATCCGTTGTTAGTGGATCAGGCAGCACGAGGTGCGCTGGGGTTGGGAGCCGAAGTAGACTCGGTGCCTTCATCGCTAGATGGAATGCCTCCTTCTGCGCCTGCCCGTGCCTGGTCCATTTCGCTGCGCTGCATGGCGGCGTCTAGTTTCGCTTCAAGCAAATACTGCCTCGCTTGGGCGGCGACTTGATAGTCTTTGGGTGAAGGGTCAGCGGGAGCCAACGCAGCGGCGATCACGGTTTGCATTTTCTCGATCGTGGCATCGGGGTCGTTGGGAACCGGGCCGTAATCAATCGAGACTTCGCCGGCAACGGCATAGCGCTGGCCATCGGGGCCTACCTCGTAATCGTAGCTAGCCCCGCCGGCATACGCCCCGCCGACGGTCTGGTGGGCCATTTCATGTTGCCTGACCTCGCGGTCGGTTTGTTTGAGTTGGTTTAGCTGCTCAATTTCCTCAGGGGCGAGGGGGCTGCCGTCCGCACTTTTCGGACCGACGGCAGATTCGTCACGGGTCGCATCTTGAGCAGCCGTTTCCTGCTCAACGTCGTCGTTGGCCGCTTTAGGCGATGAGGTCGTTACCTGGGCAGCCCCTGCATTAAACGTGGGCGATGCCCATGCAGAGAGAGAAGCCGCACCGATCACGGCGATTGTCATGGCAAGTGTCCCATGCGATCAAAGGAATGACGTTAAGTATTAGCGAGGCGGGCCAGTCGCGCAAGCTGTCGCTCAATGGATGGGGCGCAAAGAGGTGGGGATAGAAGGGGATGCAGACGATTGATGTGGTGATTAATCTCTCTTATGAGACATGCTTGGCGCACTACGAGGGGCGCATTGCCCAGGTGTATACTCATAGCCTGGATGGTCGTCGGGTGGTGTTTCCGGCAGAAGCGCTGCGCCATGTGATGACCCACGACGGCGTTTATGGTATCTACCGATTAAAGTTTTCTGAAGCAGGCCGATTTGTCAGTATTCATCCGCTTGGTATTTGTTGAGCCTATATGTCCCACTCTAAATCTGACGTGTCGCTATATGAAGTCGTTTATGAGGTAATTCCGAACCTCAATATCGCTGAAAAGCTGGTTAACAATACCTTGAAAAGTTTGAGGGAGGAGGCCTCCAACCCTTTGGATATGCTGCGACGTAAAGAGCAGCAAGAAGCCCTCGGCCTGGAAATCCACCATGTGCGGATGAACCTTGAGCATTTATTGGAGCGCTACCGTGATGAAGTGGCCGAACTGGTTCGTACTGAAGGTCGTGAAAAAGGCCCCATCGTGACACCGGACCCCTTTGAAGCGCAGGCAATCCGCAGCGCCGTTGATATTTATCAACACGTCCGCGCGTATCAGCGTGGCGAGCGGCGTCATCCCCTGCCAGGCCGTTGATCATTACAGTTTAAATGCTCTGCACCATGAAAAGATGATCCGGCAAGACTTGAGTTATAATAGTGGCTTCACTGCTACCTCCTGGCTTACCCGCTGGGATGTTGGCAGCCTGCCTACCCGGCAACGGCTGCTGAGCCAACAGGAGATATACCATGTCTGCCTCACCGGTCACCTTAATGGTGGCGCGACGCGTTGCTGAAAAACGCTACCCACATTTTACCCGCTGGCTGAACGAAGGCCGTCATTTGGCCGCAGACTTTCCCGGTTACTTGGGGTCCGGCGTGTTGGCGCCTCCTGCCGACGACGATGAGTACCAAATTATCTTTCGCTTCAGCAGCGCTGACACGCTGGCTGCCTGGGAACATTCAGCTTCTCGGCATGCTTGGCTTGCCCGTGGTAAGGGCTTGTTTGATGCCCCGCATGAGCATCGCGCTACTGGCCTAGATGCCTGGTTCCAAACGCATTCGCCCGTACCGCCCCGCTGGAAGCAAGCGGTGGCGGTATGGCTGGCGTTTTTTCCTGTTTCGCTGATTTTTCAGTGGATATTCGGCAGCACCTTGGCCCACTGGCCAATGCTGCCTCGTGTCTTGGTCAGCACCTTGATGCTGACACCGGTCATGGTGTTTGTGTTTATCCCCCTCTCGATGCGGCTATTGGCACCTTGGTTACAGGGTAAACGGTCACCATTGGGTGCTCTTATAGGGCGCAGTGTCGAACGACGCACCTAGGGTGAAGTTAGCGTTGGTAGCGGGGTAATGGGGCGTTTTCTTGTTTATCGCCAACGCTGCTATGCTGAACGGGCACACAGTGAACGGAAGACTGGCGTCAGCGCAATGTTGGCGTGCCCAACTGCCCATGGAGTGCCTATGATTCACGTCCATCATCTCGAAAAATCTCGTTCGCACCGTATCTTATGGCTTCTCGAAACCCTGGAGCTTGAATACGAGATTATCGTTTATCAACGTGACGGTGCCACTCAGCAAGCCCCTGCGGCACTCAAAAAGATACACCCGTTAGGTAAGTCGCCGGTGATCACCGATGGGGAACTGACGATTGCTGAGTCCGGCGCGATTATTGAGTATTTACTGCAGCGTTATGGCCATGATCGCTGCCAGCCAGATAGCGATAACACCAATGACTGGATAGATTATCGGTACTGGCTGCATTACGCCGAGGGGTCTTTGATGCCGCTGCTGGTCATGCAACTGGTGTTTGGTCAACTGCCTAAACGCTCGCCTTGGTTCGTCAAACCGATTGCCAAAGGCATTACTCAAACTGTTAACAGCACCTTCTTGCACCCGCAAATTAATCAGCACCTGCGTTTTATCGATGATTACCTGGCGTCCCACGAACACTTTTCAGGCCCCTGGCCCAGCGGCGCAGATGTACAGATGAGTTTCCCTCTCCAGGCGGTAGCGGCGACGCATTCATTGATGGCTTACCCCTCGATTGCCCGTTTCGTTGAGCGAGTTGAGTCTGATCCTGCTTGGCAGCGCGTCGTGGAGCGCGCAGGCCAACTGACCATGCCCGGTGCGTAACCGATATCATGGCGGCGTTGGTAATGACCAACCTCGAGCATAACCTGCGCCAGGCTAGGCAGCGGCGTGTTTGCCGTGGTGTCCTGGTGCTCGGTAGCTTGTTGATAACGCCTGCGCTAATGGCAGATGAACCCCTGCGCGTAGGCGTTTATGACAATCCCCCTAAACTGTTCCTCACCGACCAACAGCGGTTAGACGGCATTTTTGGCGATTTACTATGGGCCATTGCCGAGCGCGAGGTCTGGCAAATCGAGCCGGTTGTGTGTGAGTGGCAACGCTGCCTGGATCTGCTTGAACACGGCGATATTGACCTGTTGCCTGATGTGGCATGGAACAAGGCGCGTGCCGAGCGGTTTACGTTTCACAGCGAACCGGTATTGCATAGCTGGTCCCAGCTTTACCAGCGTAAAGGCGTCACGATTGACGCCATGGTCGACTTGGCGCAAAAACGCGTAGCAGTGGTTGAGGACTCCATCCAGCAACGCTATCTCGTCGATATTACCCAGCGCTTTGATATACCGGTTGATTGGGTCCGCGTCGATAGCTTTGAAGAAGGCTTTGCGCGGGTTGTAGGAGGAGAGGCCGACGCGGCAGCGGCCAGTCACCAGTTTGGCGAGTGGCGTGCGCAAAAGGCAGGCCTGAAGAGTTCTCCCGTGGTCTTTCAGCCCGTCGAGCTTTATTACGCCGCCTCGCCGTCGCTGCCTCAAGAAGTACTTACCCGCATCGATGAGTACTTAATGCGCTGGAAAGCGAAAAGTGATTCGATTTACTTTGACTCGCTACGCGCTTGGCAGGCAGCGGGCCCCACCCCGCCTGCTACGCCTAGCTGGCTGCGCTGGGGGATAGCGGGGCTTTTGGGATCGCTGGCGCTGGTGGTAGGCGTGAGCTTGCTGATGAGGCGACGTATTGCAAAGCAGCGGGTGCGCTTGGCAACCAACGAGGCCATGCTGTCGACCATTTTGGATAGCGTGGATGCTTATATCTATATCAAGTCGCCCGATCTGACGTATCAGTACGTCAATCAGCGCATTTGTGAGCTATTTGGCCACCCCGCACAAGCCGTGATAGGCGAGCGTGACGAGACTTTTTTTGACGCCGCTACGGCCGCTGAAATCGCTCGGGTAGATCGGCGCGTGCTGGCCTCGGGTGAAAAAGTCACCATTGAGGAGAGTAATGTTTTAAAGCACGACGATCGGGTGAGAACATTTTTATCGATCAAAATGCCGCTTGCCTTTACACCAGGCGAGCCTCCTTCGCTTTGCGGGATCTCGACTGAGCTGACCGAGTATTTGGAAATGCAGTCCCGAACGCACTATCTCGCATTCTACGATGCGTTGACCGGTCTGCCGAACCGTCGCCTACTTATGGAATCCCTGGCGACTACCATCAAGGAAGATACGCAGGGCAATCAATACGGTGCGCTATTAGTGGTGGATCTTGACCACTTTAGGTTGGTTAACGATTTACAAGGTCATGCGAGTGGCGACCAGCTATTGATCAGCGTGGCCGAACAGCTTCGCCAAGCGCTGGATAATGACGCTATCCTGGCACGTTTTAGCAGTGATGAATTTGTCGTGCTTATCAACCACTTGGGTGAGCATCAGGAAAAGGCCGCTGCCAAGGCTGAGCGCATCGCCCGACAGTTGATGACGACAATTCATCAGTTACGCAATAGCCGTTCATTACCGATTAGTGCCAGCGTGGGGCTGGCGCTATTTAATGGCGATTCGAGCCCACTGGATCAGGTGCTGCAGCAGGCAAATATGGCACTTCAGCAGGCCAAGGCCGCTGGCGGGCATGAGCTGCGTTTTTTCAACCCTAGCATGCAAACCAGCGTACTGGAGCGTGCAAACCTGGAAGCCGACCTCCACCATGCCTTAGCCCGACGTGAGCTAGAGCTGCATTATCAAATTCAAGTGAATCAAAAAGGCGTGACCATTGGGGTGGAGGGGCTGCTGCGTTGGTACCACCCGGAGCGCGGTTGGGTCTCGCCTGCTGAGTTTATTCCGCTGGCAGAAGAGAGCGGGCTGATTATTCCGATTGGCAACTGGGTATTGACACAAGCCTGCCAGCAATTGGCCATGTGGGCGCGGCAAACCGCCTACGCGCCGCTGACTATCTCGGTTAACGTCAGTTCAGTGCAGTTTCAGCAGCCCGACTTCATTCGCCGTGTGGAAACTCTGCTCAAGCAAACTCAGGCGCCGGCTAGCCAGCTGGTGCTAGAAGTCACCGAAAGCCTGCTGATGCGCGAGCCGACCCGCGTGCGCCATACCATGCTCAGGTTGCGTGAGCGGGGGATTCGCTTTGCGTTGGATGATTTCGGCACCGGGTATTCCTCATTAAACTACCTAAAGCGGTTACCCCTTGATGAACTCAAGATCGACCAGTCGTTTGTCCGTGAGTTATTAACCGATAAAGCCGATGCCGCGATTGTCGATACGATTATTCTGCTGGCCGTTAGTTTAGGGCTGGAGGTGGTGGCCGAGGGCGTGGAAACCCAGGCTCAGTTAGATTGGTTAAAAGGTCACGGCTGCTATCGCTATCAAGGCTATTTTCTTGGCCGCCCTAAGCCCATTGATCATTTATTCGAATAAAAAAGCCCTGCCATCGTGAATGGCAGGGCATCTTATCTATCAATACGTGTTGTTAATACATCGTGTTGGCGTTAGCCAAATAAGGCAAAGCTCTCGGCGTTAAGCCACATGTGCACCAAGATACTGGCGACGTAGCCTAGTAAAATCACCGGCGACCACTTCAAGTGTCCAATAAAGGTATAAGCGCCACGCGCTTGCCCCATGACCGCCACGCCCGCGGCGGAGCCAATCGACAACAAACTGCCGCCTACCCCAGCGGTTAGCGTGATCAGCAGCCAGTGACCTTGCGACATATCAGGTTCCATGGTGAGCACGGCAAACATGACGGGAATATTATCGATGACGGCGGAGACCACGCCGAGCACAATATTGGCCGCCGTTGGGTTCCAGCCGAGATACAGGGCTTCCGAGAGCAAGCCGAGATAGCCCATAAAGCCCAACCCGCCTACACACATCACAACGCCGTAGAAGAACAGCAAGGTATCCCACTCGGCGCGCGCCACGCGGTTAAAAACATCGAAGGGTACCACGCTACCCAACTGTTCAAGCTTCTTGTTGTCGCCGCGGCGGCTGTAGCGTTCACGCTTGCGCTCCAATGAACGCGGCAGGCTGCGGCGAAGGTAGTAACCAAAAAATTGCAGATAGCCCAGGCCGGTCATCATGCCAAGTACCGGGGGGAGGTGCAGTAACGTATGGCACAGCACCGCGGTGGTAATCGTCAGCAGAAAAAGCGCCACGATGCGCCTTGCGCCGCGTTTCATCCATACATCTTCTTGCAGGCTTTCGGGTTTTTTGTTGGGGATGAAAAAGCTCATGACGATCGCTGGGATTAAGAAATTCACCAGCGACGGTAAAAACAGAATAGAGAAGTCTTGGAATGGCACAATGCCCGCCTGCCAAACCATCAGCGTGGTAATGTCGCCGAAGGGGCTAAAGGCACCGCCCGCATTGGCCGCCACCACGATGTTAATACACGCCATATTGATGAAGCGCTTATCGCCCTCGGCGACTTTGGTGACGACCGCACACATCAGTAGTGCCGTGGTCAGGTTATCGGCAATCGGTGACAGCATGAACGCCAAACCGCCGGTTAACCAGAAAAGCGCGCGGTAATTAAACCCCATGCGCAGCATCCACGAACGCAGTGCATCAAATACCCGGCGCTCTTCCAGGGCGTTGATATACGTCATGGCCACCAGCAGGAACAGCATCAGCTCGGTGAACTCCAGAAGCGTCATGCGGAAGGCTTGTTCAGAGGCCTCCGACATGCCGTTTTGGACATACACCCAGCCGATGAGGCTCCAGATGATACCAGCCGCGACCAGCACCGGTTTGGACTTGCGCATGTGGATTTTTTCTTCGGCCATGACCAACGCATAGGCCATGGTAAAAATAGCAAGTGCGAAAAAACCCACTGCCGATTGGGTTAAATCGAGTTCACCCGTTACGGCGAATACCCCGGGGCTAAACAGCAGCAATAACGCTGCCAACAAAAAAAGCCAGCGACGATCGAATCGAGGCTGGCAAGGAGGTCGAAAAAAAGGCATGACGATGCATTTCCTTTCGTTAGGTTTATAGGAAGGATTTAAAAGCCGCGTCAGTCTATCAGTCCGTATTGCGATGCAATACGTAATAAAAACGAATGAATGTAGCGGTTCTTAACCGTTACAGCTCATTTTTTAGCAAATTAATCGTTTAGGTAATAGTAACTTGGAAAATTTTCAGGCCTAGGTTGCATTAATGACGCTAAAACTTAGGGCTAAGTAAACGATATAGCCTGCTAATAAAAAAGCGCCCTCAACACGTGATAACCGCATACCGGTATACAGGAAAAGCATTAGGATGCCGGCTGCTCCGAGCATGACCCACTGGTCAAAAGCACCAACCCGGGCAGCAATGGGCAGCGGTTGTAGAAACGCCGACACACCCAAGATGCCGAGAATATTGAAGATATTACTGCCCAGAATATTTCCCACGGCGACATCGGCGTGTCGACGCAGGGCGGCAATAATGGAAACGGCCATTTCCGGTAGCGATGTGCCCACAGCCACGATAGTTAGGCCAATCACTGCTTCTGAAATGCCCATGGCTTGGGCTAAACCAATGGCACCATAAAGTAACAACTGGGAGCCCCCAATCAGTAAACCAAGACCGAGGACGAGGGCGACGATAATGGTTAGGCCGGTTTTGGGAAGCTTCGTCATTTCATCGGCTTCCGAGGCGTGCATTTCAGCAGCGGGTATGGTCTGTTGGCGTTCACTAAGGTACGCCCAAACGAGATAACCGACCAAACCGGCTATAAAAAGGCCAGCATCCAGTCGTCCCAGGGCTCCCCCCCACGCCAAGCCGATAAATAGCAAGCTGGCTGCCACCATGACGACGCCATCACGGCGCAGCGCCTGGGGTTGAACGGTCATTGGGCAGATAATTGCGCACAACCCCAGAATCAATAGGATATTGCCGATATTGCTGCCCACGATATTACCCACTGCAATATCCGGCTGCTGGTTGATCGCTGCGTCTATCGAGACCACCAGTTCTGGGGCCGACGTGCCAAAGCCCACCACGACTAATCCCGTCAATAGGGGGGAGACACCCGCCCGCCGCGCGCCCGCGACAGCACCGCGTATTAACGCTTCGCCGCCCAGTGTTAAAAAGCCAATGCCTGCTAATAGGCTCAAGGCGTACAGCATGCTGAATTTTCCTTTTCAATGTTGGCCCGTAAACGAGCTGGCTTAGGCGATAACATAGCGGAGAGTAGCGGCTTCTGCCTAATGGTTTCGCGTGCTGGCGATTCGATAATCGTGTTGAGCAGAAAAAGCTCTGCGGTACGCTAAGCGCTACCAAGTCGAAGACGGTAATGGAAGCGTCGTGAGGCAGTTATCGCCATCGCATAGCGGAGAGTTGACAATAGTTATGTTATAACTTAACTTATTTTTTGAAAGTCTTAATCTTGTGATTTGCCAAAGGAAATACATCAAAATGACGTATCGTCAAAAAGTCACTGCGCTTGCGTTAAGCGCTTTACTGATTTCAGGTATACAAAGTGTGCATGCTGATGATCATGCTCACGACCACGACCACGACCACGACCACGACCACGACCACGACCACGACCACGACCACGACCATAGCCATGACCATGATAGCGATATCTACGCAGGCTACTTTGACGATGAACAAGTGAAGGATCGTCCACTCTCAGACTGGGAAGGTGATTGGCAGTCGGTATACCCCTACCTGGAAGACGGTACGCTTGACGAGGTTTTTGAGCATAAAGCATCTGAGGGCGACAAAACCGCCGAGGAATACAAAGCATATTACGATACGGGTTATCAAACGGATGTGGAGCGTATCGTTATCGAAGGGCAAAACGTCACCTTCTATGAAGACGGCGAGCAACGTACGGGGGAGTATCAATTCGATGGCTATGAGATATTAACCTACGAAGCTGGTAACCGTGGGGTACGCTATATCTTTGAGCTTGAAGAAGCCGCTGATGAGCTTCCTCAATACATCCAGTTTAGTGACCATAGTATCTATCCCACTGATGCGTCACATTTTCACCTCTATTGGGGCGATGACCGCGAAGCCCTACTGGAAGAAGTTACTAACTGGCCGACGTATTATCCCTCGGCGCTGGATGGTGATGAAATCGTCGATGAGATGATCGCCCACTAAACAGCCTCCTGAGCGGAAAACGCTGATGAGTGTGCTCGAGTAACGACGACAAAGCGCTGGCAGAGATGCCAGCGCTTTGCTTATATGGGTAAGACCCAATGCGTTGAAGAGTCGATCCATGACCCCCTATTTGCCTTTACTGATCACAATGGCCCCACTTGCTACGCGCTTTTGCAAACGCTTGCTGAGCATCGGACTTTTGGTCTCAAGCAGCGTGGTGACCGCAGACGCGGGGTGCGATAACGAGAGTACACAACTAGCGCTAACGGAATGTTCCGCGCAGGCATATCAATCGGCCGATGATGAGCTTAACGAAGCGTATCAAGCCCTTGTTAGCAAGCTGGAGAAAAATCCAGCGACTCTTGAAAAGCTGCGCGATGCCCAACGGGCCTGGATCAGCTTTCGAGACGCTGAATGCGCGCTCGAGAGCGGCGGCGTAGAAGGCGGCAGCGCACAACCCATGGTACGTAACGGCTGCCTTGCAACGCTGACACAGCAGCGCACGGCAAGGCTGCGCGAGCATGCAAATTGTGAAGAGGGGAATCTGAGCTGCCCGCGTTAATGGTACAGATTGATTTGATGTAAGGGCTACAATAACAAAAAAAGCACCCGTAGGTGCTTGATTTTCTTGATAAGGTGGTGGAGGCGGCGTCCACCGTTTAGGTGTATCAAAGCACATCATGCCGATGCTTTAACCTATTGAACTCCTTGTTTTTTATACTTTACGTCGTCTTATTCTATATCAGGAAATATCACCCAATGGTATTATTTTGGATGGTATAGTGGATGGCAAGGTGGATGGGAGGGAAAGTTCGTGCCAATAGTAGCAAAAGAGTTAAGCGCCGCTGAGGTGAGACGTATTGAAGAGCCAGGTACATATGCCGTGGGGGGATGCGCTGGTTTGCTGCTTAAAGTGTCTAGTAGTGGAGGGCGTTCATGGATACTTCGCACACGTGTTGGCAACCGCCGACGTGATTTTGGACTAGGAGGTTTTCCGACCACCTCTCTGGGTGATGCGAGAATCAAGGCACGTGAGTTACGCGAAAAGCTGGCGCAAGGAATTGATCCAATAGCTGAGCGTCAAGCTGTAAGGTCTGCTCATATTGCTGCCCAAGTTAAGCAACTGACATTTCGCGAGGCGGCAGAACGGTACCACGTCACCAAGGAAAAAGAGTTTGATAACGCTAAGCATCGTAAGGACTGGATTGGCTCGCTTAAGCGCTATGCCTTTGTTCATTTCGGTGATGTGCCAGTAAGAGATATTGAACTGCCCCACATCTTGAAAGCGCTAGAACCAATCTGGGAAAAGAAAACTGAAACAGCTACCCGCGTTCGGCAGCGCGTAGAGGGAACTCTGGCATGGGCAACTGTGCGGGGATACCGTCAAGGTGATAATCCTGCACGCTGGAAAGGAAATCTTGATGCTGTACTGGCTAAGCCTAGCAAGTTGGGTAAGGGTAAAAAGCACTTCCCGGCACTGCCCTGGCAGCGGGTCCCCGAGTTCATGAAAGACCTGCGCACCCGAGAGGGCATGGGCGCCAAAGCGTTGGAATTCGCTATTTTAACCGCTGCACGTTCGGGCGAGATACGCTTTGCCAATTGGAAAGAAATAGATCTCAGTGCCAAAGTTTGGACTATACCGGCAAATCGTATGAAGGGAAAAAAGCCTCATCGTGTCCCACTATCACCCACCGCTATTTTTCTGCTGGAGTCTCTTCCCAGAATGGAGAATCAGGCTTTGATATTTCCGGGCGTTCGTGGCGGAGTAATGAGTGATAGAAGTATTTTGTCCACAATAGGTCGTATGAATGCCACCAAAAATAAGAATGGTGACGGACACTACATTGATACTACTGATGGCCGACCAGTAGTACCGCATGGTTTTAGAAGTTCATTCAAGGATTGGGCGCGCAATAGCTCTAGTTTTCCAGATGAGGTGAGTGAGTTAGCGCTTGCTCACGTAAATAGTGACGCCACTCGGGCGGCATATGCTCGCGACGAATTATTGCCTCAACGTACAGAACTAATGCTGACATGGGCGGATTTCTGTGCAGGATCAACTGGAGCAAGCGCAGTTGGAACTCAAAATCCTGAAAGGATATTGTGACTTATAGTTGCATACCGTTTGTTATGAACAGGGGGTAGAGCAACTGCTGTGGTCAATAGGGTGCAGCCGGTTTTTTTGATGGGCATTTTGGATAAGAAAAAATGAATATAGGAGTGGCATTGCGGACTTTTGTAGACATTGAGGCATCAGGTCTTGATCAGATAAACAGCTATCCAATTGAGGTTGGTTGGTCAGATACGTTGGGCAATCAGGATGGTTTTCTAATTAAGCCATTAGTAAATTGGAGTTATTGGGATCCAAATGCACAGCTGATACATAGTATTTCGCGAGAGGAGCTACTATCAGATGGCTTATCTGTGAAAGAGGCAGCAATGCGTCTAAACTCATCGCTTGGGGGCGAAATAGTTTACTGTGACGCGCTAGATTTTGACGGCTTCTGGTTAAAGAGACTATTTGAGGCCGCTGAAATGGAAATGACATTTACTTTAGTCGATGTTTTTAATCTGTATAGTGAAATGTCTAAAGAAGAGTTCCTACTTATGCAAAGGTATTTAAACGATAGCCCGGTACCGCATCGTGCGCTTGCTGATGCAGAACGCTATTCGGCAGCATTTAGAAAAGCGGTTAATCAATAGTCCATTTTAGTTGATAGTAACAAAAGTAAACAAAAAGGTGGCTGTTTACTCTCTTGCAGCTTTTTAATCTTGGGATACGTTGTACTTACCTCAATGAGAGGTTCATTCATAAGGATACATAAGTATGACTATTCGTGAGCTTTACGATGCGCTTCAGGGCGGTGATTTGTCAGTAGTTTCAGAAGTTGCCGATGTTTTGGGTGAGCTTGCTGATGTAATCGATATGTTGAAAGAAGCTAATTGGCTTGAACAGCGAGAAGCTATTGAACATGTTAAACAGCTAGATTTCTGTAATTACTATAGTTCTGAAGTCAAGTTTCCAGCAGAAAGCTATCATATGTGGTTTTAAATAATAGTTTGGCACATTACCGGTCGATTTCAGACGGTAATGTGCCAATTTATTGATAGTATTTTTTACTCTTTACTACTCGACTAGTTCTTGGCCTCCCACCTGCACCTTTTGCTTTGAGCTTCAACTCGCCGATCCAGTGGTCACTTCGTCCAAGTGCTTCTATCAACAGTTTTAACGAGCTCAAGTAATCATTTCGAGTTGTGGTTTTATAGTTCTTTTCTTCCAGCCAGTGACTGATTAGCCACTTTGCATGTTTGAGTTTTATTTTTTCCGGCCTGTTAATCTCTGGAAACCTTTCTTGAATTGCAGCAGCGAGTTTTTCAATACGATTAAGATGCCGGGTAGGGTGTGGTGCCTTCATGCCATTAAACTTGATGCGAGAAAAAATTGGTTTTAGATCCATGTAATTATCCCACGTAAGCTCGCGATACATGCCGACGGTTATGCCCCAGCATCCTTGAGACTAAATCAAGTGCTTTTAGATGTGCGATTAAATCAAGAGGTTTTCGCTTAACAGGAGCTAGCTGTTTGGCATTCTCTTCATAAATCGCAACGGCAAATGCTGCGCGCATTTCTCGATAAGTGATCAGACCATGCAACTGAATGATGGGTCGTCCTGGGTTGATAACTCGGCATACGAAACCAAGATAAGTTTCATCTTGCTTAAGCATATTTTTGCTTCCCTTAGGAGAGTGGGCGCGCGCGTATTCCAATGCGTTCCACTGATCTTGTTCCACAGGAATACAACGATCATCACACCGTCGCCCGCCTTTCGTGCCCTCTAAAATTCGGCACTTTCCTTGATTTCGGGCTTCATGAAAAAGCCTATCTAGGTTAGCTAATGACGCTTCGCGCACGCGCATTCCAAATGCTCTTGCAAGTAGCAATACAGCTGCCGCTCTTGGGTTTTGTGCTTGCTCCAGAGCGTGTGCTGCTTGTTCTACATCCTCATTACGCTCTCCGTGAGGTGTATTCTGTCGAGTATGGGTTCTTCGGCCTACTAGTTTGGAAGGTGAGACATACAACTTTCGGTCATGTCGCAGACAGCGCATAACAGTATTTACAGTCGAGAGCAGATTTTGGGCATACGAAACAGAGTATGCTCCGTCTTGAACGGACTCTAGCAAATGCTCTCCATACGACAGAATATGTGCTGCTGCAATCAATCGAGCGTCTTTTATTTCATAGTGTTCTTTTATCCAGCGCACGAAATTCGCAAACCGAGCATGATGACTATGCTTAGTTTGATAGTGATCAGTGCTTCCATAATGATCATGTAGTGCTGACAGAGCGGCATAACCCAACCGTCGTCCGTAACCGTAGTTGCGTTTTCGTTCACACCACCCGCTATGACACTTTCCTGATGCCATTTATCTGTCCTCAAAGTTTTCTTCTAAACCTAAATGTTAAATGCAGCTATACGTGGCTGGGTCTGCGACTGATGGGCAGATCCACCCCCCACGCTTGACGATCTACCCGTCATCGCAGTCAGTGTTTACTCCTGTTGGTATGTAAGCGATCCAATAAACCCATCTACCTAATCTCGTGAGGGCTGATCACACTGGTGATCTCTTTGGTTTTGGAGATCGTCATGACCTGTGAACTCAACCCCACTCAGGCCTTTTGGTTGGGCCATCTCTATCATGCCTCAGCGCTGAATATGCCGTTAAGTGATTACGCCGACTCACAAGCGTTACCCCTCACCGACCTGCTGACATGGGAGAAGCGGTTAAGCGTGCAAGGCTTGCCGGTGCCACCACGCTGCCGTCCCGCGCGGTTTTTGTCGGTGGAGGTGGTGACATGATCCGCCCTGGTACCGACCTGACGGTTTATTTATGCCGCGAACCCGTGGATATGCGCAAGCAAATCGATGGGTTGGCCTTGCTGGTCCAGGAGGCCATGGACTTGAACCCGTTCGATCAGGCGCTGTTTGTGTTCGGCAACCGCCAACGCGATAAGGTGAAGCTGCTATTCTGGGAACGTAACGGCTTTGTGGTGTGGTACAAGCGCCTGGAGCGCGAGCGATTTAAATGGCCAACGCATCTGGAAGGCGACACGGTGACGCTGACCGGTCAGGAACTGAACTGGCTGCTGGATGGCGTTAACCTTAAGGCCATGCAACCTCATAAAGCGTTGTATTTTCAGCAGGTTGGTTAGTTTTTTCTCCTGTCTCAGCGGTGTTTTTGGTATACTCGGTAGTATGCAAAACGCCGATTCTTCCTCGCCAACGATCTCCCAGCTTGAGCGCAAGCTGGCCGCTGCTGACGCTGAAAATGCGCGGCTATTGGCGTTGATGGAGAAAAAAGAAGCCCAGTGGGAAGCCACCAAACAATCGCTGTTTGAACAGTTCCGGCTGGCCCTGGAGCGTCAGTTCGGTCCTTCCACCGAGAAGTATCAGGTGGATCAAAAGGACCTGCTGATCAACGAAGCCGAAGTGGCGGTTGACGAGGAAGACGGCGACACCGACGCAGCGGACAACGAGGCGGTTAATGACACCGTGGCCGAGCCCACGGCGCCGGCGAAGAAACGCCGCTCTCGGGGTGGCCGGGTAGCGTTGCCGCCCGAGCTTCCACGGGTTGAGGTGGTGCATGATCTCCCTGAAGAGGCACGTCACTGTCAGGATGATGGCACCGCGCTCACGGTCATCGGCGAAGAAGTGAGCGAGGAACTGCACGTCGTGCCCGCCTGGGTGGAGGTGATCCGTCATGTGCGACGTAAGTATGCGTGCCGAACCTGCGAAGACGGCGTCAAGACTGCCCCGGCGCCCGCTAAGTTACTGCCGAAAAGCAATGCCAGCGCCACGCTGCTGGCCTATGTCGCCACCGCCAAGTACCAAGACGCCTTGCCGCTGTATCGGCAAAGCCAGATTTTTGCCCGCCATGGGGCGGAGATCCCCCGCAATACGCTGGCCCGGTGGATGGTGCAGGCCGGTGAACGCATCGCCCCGCTGATCGAGACGCTACGCCGACACCTGCTCCGTTCCCTGCTGATCCATATGGATGAAACGACGCTCCAGGTGAACCAAGAAGCGGATCGCAAAGCCAGTGCCACCTCTTACATGTGGGTGCAGCGCGGGGGGCCGCCAGGCCAACAGGTGGTCTTGTTCGATTATGACGCCAGCCGTGCCGGGCGAGTGCCTGTGCGCCTGTTGGGTGACTATGCAGGTCGCTTGGTCACCGATGGCTACGAAGGCTACGCCGAGGTGGTGCGTCGCAATGGGATCACCCAGGCGGGCTGTTGGGCACATGCACGGCGCAAGTTCGTCGAGGCGCAAAAAGTGCAGCCCAAAGGCAAAACCGGCAAAGCGGACTGGGCGCTGAACCAGATCCGTAAGCTGTACGGCGTGGAAAAACAGGCCAAAGCACTTGAGCCCGAAGCACGCCACAGGCTGCGTGAGCAGAAGAGCCAACCCTTAATCGCTCAACTGCGCACCTGGCTCGACAAGTCACTGGCGCAGGTGCTGCCTAAAAGTGCGCTGGGAAAAGCCCTGCACTACCTGGATCATCAGTGGCCGCGCCTGACCCGGTTCCTCGATGATGGCCTGATCCCGCTGGACAACAACCCGGCCGAAAATGCCATCCGCCCGTTCGTCGTCGGCCGCAAAAACTGGCTGTTCAGCCATACGCAGAGCGGCGCTCACGCCAGTGCGGCGATCTACAGCCTGATCGAAACCGCGAAAGCCAATGGCCTCTCGCCCTACGACTACTTACAACACGTCTTCAAGACACTGCCCACCCTCAACGATGATGAACTGACGACGCTGCTGCCCTGGCAGTGGAAAGAGACCTTACCGGTCTAAGCGAAGCTTGCATAGATGGGGTTTATGGCGCGCTTACGATGCAAGTGACTCAGCATACTCCGCGAGCCGGTCTGTCCGCCCCTCCCAGAGTATTCTCTGTTCCGACAGCCACTTTTCAGCAGCCGTTAGCTGGATAGGCTCAATATGGCATGTACGAGTACGCCCCGCCTTCTCAGAGCTGATGAGCCCGCTCTTTTCAAGCACCTTGATGTGCTTCATGAAAGAGGGGAGGCCCATAGAAAATGGTTCAGACAGCTCTTTTACAGTAGCCGCGACGTCACCCCATCTTCAGTAGCACCCGGGTTTAGAGTCAGAAATAACTTTATCGTGTTTTACCACCAGTTGCTCGGCATAGGCTGACGGTGTCAGCCCTCCAAGACTCTTCTTCGGTCTTTCTTCGTTGTACTCCCGCCGCCATGCCTCGATGACAGCCTGGGCGTGTTGAAGGCTGGTGAACCAATGCTCATTTAGGCATTCATCTCGAAAGCGCCCATTGAACGATTCGATGTAGGCGTTTTGGTTGGGTTTTCCAGGTTCGATTAAAAACAGGGCAACGCCACGTAGATGCGCCCATGACAGCATGGCGCGCCCACAGAACTCCTTTCCATTATCCGTACGAATGGCGCTCGGTAGGCCACGTTGTAGGGCCAGGTGATCCAGAATACGTGTTAAAAACAGTCCGCTAATGGCACGTTCAGGCACGATCGCCACGGCTTCATGGGTGGCGTCATCGACAACCGTGAGGCTCTTTATCACTCGTCCGTCTGCCGTCCGGTCAAACACAAAATCCATTGACCAGACCTGATTGGCAGCCCCAGGGCGACCAAGTGGCTTTCGCTCAGACATGGGAACCTTCTTGCGCTTGCGACGCTTCACCTGCAAGCGAGCTTCCGCATACAGACGCTCAACACGCTTGTGATTGACCGGTTCTCCGGCCTGACGCAGCTTCAGGTAGATCATGCCAGCGCCATAGCGGCGATGCCGGTGTGCCAAGGCAACAATGCGTTCACGCAATGTCTCATTGCGGTCAGGGGCCGGCTGGTAGCGCAATGCACTGGCACTCATACGAATGACACGGAGCGCTCTGCGCTCACTCAGGCCACGTGACACCATAAAGCGCACCACGTCTCGGCGTGCCGGGGCGCTCACCACTTTTTTCTCAGCGCCTCGCGAGTGACCTCCATTTCCAGTAGCGACTCTGCGAGCAGCTTTTTCAAGCGTCCATTTTCGGCTTCGAGTTCTTTGAGTCGCTTGGCATCGGGGACGCTCATGCCGCCAAACTTGCTCCGCCATAGATAGTAACTGGCTTCTGAGAAACCGTGCCGACGGCATAGCTCTTTGATGGGCAGCCCCGCTTCGGCTTCGCCCAGGAAACCAATGATCTGTTCTTCGCTGAAACGCTTCTTCATGTCCAATCTCCTTACCCATAGGATCGGACTCTAAAGTGTAGCGCTACTCAATCAGGGGGTGATGTCGGCCGGGCCACTGATAAGTCGCTGGATAACTGAGCGCCTTGTCGGATCAGACAAAGCGTGAAATGCCTCATCAAGAGATGCTGTATAGTTTTCCATGTGGAGAACTATAGCCAATAGCATTCCATCTGGCAAACTATTTATCAGGTGGAGTTAACAAACTGTAAGGGACACACAACGCCCGCAATAAGCGGCGCGCGGAACGAGCGTCCGGCGACCACAGGGAGCGTACTTAATTGCTTGGTTAGGCCAGTTACAGTCCAAAAGGAAAAACCATATTCTCTGGTGGTGCATACAACAACGATCTTAGTATTCTGCCTTTGAAATTAGTCTTGGACTGTATGTCAGCTTTCACTTTTCTAAATTCCGAGCAGTCAAGCCGCGGGTCGATCATTATCTGATCAATCAAAGAGTGTGGATCAATGTCGTATTCATAGATGCTCCCAGACTTTCCGTTTTCTTTCTCAAAATATAAAAGACGCACTTCATTCTCGTGTTTAAATGCCGGCCGTTTTATCAGAAGCGTTTTTGCTAGCTCATATGCCTCAGGGTTGATTTTTCCTTTGAAAACAGTATTCGCAAAATCCATCATTCTTTTGTTATTTAGATATTTCACTTTACCGATAAAGCACTGAACGTTCTGCCAAGGCTGTAGCCCGACGGCCAAACTATTTGCTAGCTTTGGAATGGTTGTTCTGATTCTTACCCCGCTTGATTCTGGAGAGTAGATTCTCCACATAGCATCAGATGCCTTATGGCGAGTCCAGCATTGACCATAAAAATCGTCCCTAAACCCAAAATCGGCAATTTCCCCATCAGATAGCCTGGCTTTAGACTTTAGGATGAAGTTCTCAAATGGGTCTTCCCATTTCCTCGGGCTGACTAATACATTTTTCTTATTTGAAAAAAGCTCAATCAAGCGTTCAATCGAAATAATTCTATAGATGTATTGATCCTTTACATTCAGATCAATATTAATGTAGTTATTCGTTTTTAACATGAGGATCCCATGGGCCTAACAGGTATTAAACCGCGCGTTCTATGATTGGATGAAGGTGCTGGCACTTTTGTCCGACAAAAAACAGCCAGCTAAGTCATCCCAAGCCTATGATCTTTTTGGTTATTAATTTTCATTAGGCTGTATATCCAAAATTCGTGCGCCTGCAGCCCTTCCCGATACGTCTGCTCTGCTTCAACCATGTCACCAGCACAGGCTGGGCTAGGGTTACTCAATTAGCGCGCCTAGTAATAGGTCCATTCTCGCGAGCCTAACAGTTGCCGCATCCTGTAAAGCAGTCTCTTTCTTTAAGCTTCGTTTCGCAACCGTTGTCGAAAGGGTAGTGATGAAAATCACTGCTGTCTTGTCGACTAGCCTCAACGCCTCCTCCACCCTGCGCTTATGACGCCATGCGCAAGAACGCCCTAAGGAGATCTGCGTCGCTGCATCGGCTCTGCCGACCACGCCCTTGTCTGTTTCCACGCAAAGATGTGATAGCCGGTTTACACTGACACAAACGACCGTATTATACGCCGAGCCGTGTTCCTTAATTATCTTAAGGGGTGTACTGGGGGCTGCTCGTTGTTCTGGGGGCATTGGCTTACCGGTAGGGCTTCAGTTGGCTATGGCCGGGTTCGCCATAACACACTGGCTGGCGTGGCCACGGCGGTTGAACGCGGAATGAGAGCCGCCCATTCATGGTTAGGTGTGCCTTTATGTTCCTGGTAAGACCGATAACAATTCAATGATGGAGACGATTTATGTCCTTTGGTCTGTTTTCCCTGTTTCCTCCGTTGCTGGCGATTGTGCTCGCACTCGTAACCCGCAACGTGATTCCTGCGTTATTTTGCGGGGTATGGCTGGGGGCGACGATGCTCAGCGGTGGCAACCCGGCGGCTGGGCTCTACGATAGCTTTGCGGAGTTCATCATTCCGAGTGTGGGCGATGAGTGGAGTGCCACCGTCCTCATATACTGCGGTTTATTTGGGATATTGATCACCGTACTACAGCGAACCGGTGGTGCTCACGCCATCGCCCGGGCGATTAGCGCCAAAGTGGCCTCACCGCGTGGTGCTCAAGGGGCTACCATGGGGTTCGGGGTGCTGATTTTCTTCGAGGACTACTTCAATGCCCTAACGGTAGGGAGTGTCATGCGTCCGATCACCGATCGCATGCGTGTCTCACGCGAGAAACTCGCCTACATTGTCGATTCGACCTCGGCACCGATGTGCCTTTTGGGGCCCGTCTCCACGTGGGTCGTCTTCGTGATGGGGCTGATTGGCACTCAACTTGGCGAAATGGATATAACGGGTTCTGAATACCTGATTTACCTTTCGTCGATTCCACTCAATTTTTATGCCTGGCTGGCGCTGCTTTTGATTCTCGTGATTGTCGTCACCCAATGGGACTTCGGCCCCATGGCGCGTGCCGAAGAGCGTGCCCGGACCAGTGGTAAGCTGATGGCAGATAGTGCTCAGCCGCCCTCCGATCGTGAAGCGACCGAAATGCAGGTGGTGTCTGAGGAGCGCTCGCGCAAACGCAACATGATTGTGCCGATCGTGGTGCTAATAGGGATGATTCCGCCGCTGTTCATGTGGACCGGTAATTTTCCCGAGAATGATGTGGTCACGGCGATGGGGGAGGCCAATGGTGGCCAATCAATCCTGATCGCGACCTTCTTGGCAGTGAGCGTAGCGCTGGGCATGGGCCTACAACAGCGATTATTCGATTTTCGCGAATCGATGGACCTGGTGGTCACCGGGATCAAAAGCATGACGCTGGTTTACATCATCCTCACCCTGGCTTGGTCAATCGGTAGCGTGACCTCGGAGTTGGGCACCGCGGATTATCTCGTCACGTTGGCCGAGGCCAGCATTGCGCCGAGCATGATTCCGGTACTGCTTTTCTTGATTGGCTCGCTCGTCGCGTTTACCACCGGGACCTCTTATGGCACCTTCGCGATCATGATCCCTATCGCCATGCCAGTGGCTGTTGCAATGGATATGTCACTATCGTTGGCCATCGCCGCAGTGCTTAGTGGCGGCATCTTCGGCGATCATTGCTCGCCAATTTCGGACACTACTATTCTCTCATCGGCGGGTTCTTCTTGTGATCACATCGATCATGTGCGGACCCAGTTACCCTATGCGCTAAGTGCGGGAGCAGCGGGTATTATGGCTTTCTTCGTCGCCGGTTTGACAGAATCAGCCTGGATCGGCGGCCTTAGCGGGGTGGTTTCGCTATTGGTGGTGGTGTGCGTGCTGCGATGGGCATGGGGCACGAAAGCGTATGCGGAGGTTGAGTCGGCTAGTCGATAACCCTGCATAAAAGCCAGCGCCATCATGGTGGCGCTGGCAATTGTTTTGGGGAGCGGATATTTGACTCTTGCAGCCGGTAGAAGTGCTGAACTCTGCCTTCTAGTCCAACAGAAGCTCTTTCTCGATAGCGAAAAACTCGCTGGCCTCATTCATGAGCGACGTTGCTGTAAATTTAGGAACGCCATAAACTTCAACTTTTTTTCCATATTTAACACGAATCTTGTTTGCTAATAAGTCAAAGTCTCCATCGCCTGAGACCAGTACGATAACATCTGCCTGTTCAGCATATTCCATTGCATCAATAGCGATGCCAACATCCCAATCACCTTTTGCAGAGCCATCCGAGCGTTGAATAAAAGGCTTTAGCTTTACGTCAAAACCAATGGCACGAAGTATGGTTTGAAACTCGCGTTGCTTTTTATCGCCTTTGTCTATTGCGTAACAAAAAGCTTTTATAACGTCTCGGTTAGCGGTGACTTTGGCCCAAAACTTATTGTAGTCAAAGTTTCTACCGTATGCTTCTCGCACTGTGTAATAAACATTTTGAACATCAATAAATATCGCAACTTTTACCATGAAATATTACCTTTATTCTTTTAGTTGTGGGGGCTAGCAAACACGCCACCGGTGGTTGACATGATACGCCACCGTGCCACGCTTTGCGCCGGATAGAGCTCGCAAGCGTCATGATCCTCAGGCCCATCAGACCTCGGCTCTCTCGATGTGGAGGCGGCTGCAGGGCATTACACAAAACAGGCCTGCGAGAAGTCGCAGGCCTGTTTTGCGTTTGCTTGCCGCTCGCCTAACTATCCTGTGTCAACTCCTCTGGCTTGGGTGGGCTACCCACTTTGACTTCGCTGAATTCCTCATGGGACAGGCCGCGGTACAAGGCGAACATCATGATAAACACCAGAATAAACATCGGCAGGCCGACAACGGTGATCACCTCCTGCAAGGCAGTAAGCCCGGCATCACCGGCAAGCACAATGAGCATGGCCGCCAGCATGCCTTCAGAGACGCCCCAGAACACCCGCTGATGCCAGGGGCCTGGATCCTCACTGCCGGTGCATAGCATATCGACTACCAGGGACGCGGAGTCCGATGACGTGGCAAAAAAGATAGCGACAATAACGACCGCCAACCCCTGAACCAGTGTAGCTCCCGGGAAGCTCTCAAAAAATGTGAACATAGCCAGGGGTATGCTTTCGCCGACGGCATCGGACAATATGCCCGCCTGACTCCCCATTGCTTCGCGGGCCTCTGACCCGATACCGTCAATCTCCATGGCAGACCAGCCAAAGATCGCAAACCAGACCAGCGTAAAGATGGAGGGAGCGAACAGCACACCAAAGACGAATTCACGGATAGTCCGCCCCCGGGAAATCCGCGCCACGAAAATCCCGATAAATGGCGACCAGGTGACCGTCCAGGCCCAATAGAACACTGTCCAGCTACCCTGCCACCCCCAGGTGCCGCCTTCGCTGGAATAGCTGGCCAGCGTGTCATTCCAGAAAGCCATTGGCAGCAGATTTGTTATATATAGGCCAAAGGTTTCGACGACGGCCCGAAAAAGGAAAACGGTCGACCCGGTAAAAAGCACAAATATCATCAAGCCGACGGCCATCGCGATATTGATGTTGGAAAGTCGTTTTACGCCTGAGTCCAACCCCGCCACGATCGACCCGACAGCGACGGCCGTCAGGACGGTGATAATGATCACCTTGGTAATCACGGCATCCGGAACACCAAACAATTCCGTTAACCCCGCATTGATCTGTTGGGTGCCCAGGCCGACGGAAACTCCCACGCCAAACAGGGTGCCGAGAATGGCAAAGATATCGAGGGATTTACCCAGGGGGCCGTATATACGATCGCCTATCAGCGGGTAGAATACCGAGCTGAATCGCATTGGCAGTTTATATCGATAAATAAAGTACGCAAAAGCTAGCCCCGGCATGGCGAAAATCGCCCAGGTATGTAGCCCCAGGTGATAGATCGAAAAACTCATGGCATCGTCGGCAGCTTCCACAGAGAAAGGGTCGACGCCGGCCCTAGGTGGGGTGGCAAAGTGTGAAATAGGCTCGGCTACGCCCCAGAACATCAACACCGTGCCGATGCCGCCAGCGAACAGCATGGTGAACCAGGAAATGTTGCCATAAGCAGGCTTCGCATCATTGCCACCCAGGCGGATTGCTCCGAAACGGCTGATTGCCACCCACAGCAGGAAGGCCACCCAGCTTGTCACCCCTAAAATAAAGAACCAGCCAAGGTTGGTAACGATCCATTCCCGCCCCGCGCCAAAGGCTGCGCCTATTGGCTCTGGCGCAATCAAAAGCACCACTAGAAAAAGGATCATGATCCCTGCAGACGTGAAAAAAATGATGGGGTCCGTCTTTAGGCCCAGTTTTCTCGCAAGTGCATCCATTACCACTTCTCCCCAAGTCTTTGTCTTTCCGTCACCATAGGGGGTATTCGACGATCACGCCAAGTGACTAGCAAACGTCACCGCCGGTTTTCTCAACGGTAATAGTGTAGAGCTCAACTAATTTTTGGTTGTCACTCTGAGGTATTCCTCGCGCTCTGGTCACGGCGGAGTTACCCCCTGAACCGCCAGTGGCATGGGTTTGCGTTATTATGTCGCCTTTTTTGCCTGATCCTGTGAATTTTTTGTTCGCAGGCTAATATTTTGCTGGTCTTGGTATACTGTCTCCACGCATATGGAGGTCAGTCATGAATAACGTCGCCTATCCCCACTCTCTAGCCGGTCCAGCGCAGTCAATTGCCGAGCCTATGTGCCAGCAACTCGCCGATCTGGTCTCGGCCAGAATGAGCAATGAGGGTCTGAATGAAACGGATATTCCGGGATTAAGCCTGTTTCGCGTAGACGCGCCTACCAGCTGTATGTCTGCAGTCTACGAGCCGTCTCTCTGCGTCATCGCCCAGGGGCGTGAGGTGGTGCAACTGGGGGATCGGGAAATCGTCTACGATGCGCTCAGCTATATGGTTTCCAGCGTCGACCTGCCGGTTAACAGGTTTGTGGTAGACGCTTCGCCTGAGAATCCGTTTCTAGCCATTAAGATCAATATCGACCCCGCCGAAGTCGCCGAATTGGTGCTGCAGTTGGGCGATTCCCCCCATGCCAGCGAACCCACTGATGCCCCTTATTCAGGCTGTGGTATGTGTGTTGCCCAGGTCGACCTGGGGATTCTGGATGCCATGACCCGGCTGGTTCGGCTACTCGACTCGCCCACGGATGTTCCCGTGCTGGCGCCTTTGATTCGCCGTGAGATCATTTACCGCGCCTTGGTGGGGGAGATGGGCCCACGCATGCGCGAGTTCGCCTCCGCCGACAGCCAGTCAAACCGCATTTTCCAGGTGATTTCGGTACTCAAGGACCGTTTTGCTGAGCCGCTGCGGGTGCGGCAACTGGCGGACGATGTGAATATGAGTGAATCTGCGCTCTATCACAGCTTCAAGCAGGCCACCTGCATGTCGCCGTTACAATTTCAGAAGAAGCTGCGGCTGCACGAAGCGCGCTTATTGATGCTTAGAGAGGGGCTAGAAGCCTCCACGGCCAGCTATCGTGTCGGTTACGAAAGCCCATCGCAATTTAGCCGCGAATACAGCCGCATGTTTGGCGCACCGCCGCGGAGTGATATTGCCAAGTTACGTGGTGAAACCCGCATAAGCGTGCCCGCTTAGGTTGCCTTTTCAGTAGTGATGTATCGCTATGTTGCCAAGGCATGAAAACGGGCCACCCGCTTGGGTGGCCCGTGATGTCTGCGCCGCTCTGGATGCGCGTCGGCGCTTTAGCCGCGTGTACCACGCGTCAGGTTCTCAGCATGCTCGGTATGCGATACCTGTTGTGACATGGCCTGATTGTCCTCGACTTCAACACGCTCACTGAACATTCCTTCCTGTGTGCCGCCGACTAAAGGGCTGCCGACGTCGAAGGTAGTGCGGTAGTGAGTGCCTTGGTTGTCGAAGGCTTGGCCATCATCTGCCAGTTGGTTGATGCCTTCCCGTGTGCCGACTTGGGCCGGGCTGCCAGTGTCGAAGCGTGCCTGGGTTGGCTCTGCGGCTGTGGCTTGAGCGGCCATGCCCAGAACCAGGGCGCCAGCGGTGAGGGTCTGCATAATGATAGTGGCGTATTTCATGGAATGATTTCCTCTCGTTGAATGATATAGCCGCAAAATCCAGGGGTGTTGGCTGCATGCCTGTTCGCATCGATCCAGTGGAACAGGGCACGATAGATACCCGGTTGGCGGCATATTGGCCGTTACGACCATGAGAGAAATGATAGTGATGTTAGACTGCTAACAATAGGCGTATTTCTCGCTGAAGATTGCCTAATTCTGTAAATTTCATCTATCAATGCAGTTATTCAAGATATACCACTGCATTTTATAGCGTATGCAGATGATTGTGATAGCGCTGGTCTATGGCTGTAAAGCCACCCCTTACTGAAACCCAGCGCTTCTCGTTGTTGGTGTTAGCGTCTGGCCGCGAGTAGTTTTGGTACTAACCAGGGCAGTACTAGCAATAAGGCAGCGGCAACCCACAGCCCCAGTGAAATGCCTGACTGCCATAGAATCCCGACTTCGCCACCGCTAATGGACAGAGCACGGCGGAGGTTCTGCTCCATCAAGCCCCCCAGCACGTAGCCGAGAATCACTGGCGCCAGAGAGAATCCCATCTTGCGCAGGAGATAACCAAACACACCGATGACAAGCATCAGGTAGATAGCAAAAAGATCGGAGTGCAACTGATAGACGCCAACGAACGCCAGAATAGCAATGGCGGGTACCAGTACCCAGCGCGGAATGGTCAGCACGCGAGCAAATACGCCAGCCAGTGGCAGATTGAGGATCAGTAACACTACGTTGCCAATGTAAAGTGAGGCGATCAGGCCGCCCGCCACTTCAGGCTGCTCGGTAAACATCATTGGCCCGGGAGTGATGTTGTAAAGCATCAGCGCCCCAAGCAATACGGCCGTGGTGCCAGAGCCCGGTATGCCAAGCGTCAGCATAGGCACGAAGGAGCCGACTGCAGCGGCGTTATTGGCCGACTCTGGTGCTGCCAATCCGCGCATGTCGCCCTTGCCAAAGGTGTTGTCCTTGTCGGAAAGGCGCTTCTCGGTGGTGTAGGAGACGGCACCAGCCACCGACGCACCGGTTCCAGGTAGAACGCCAATGATAAAGCCGAGCAACCCCGAGCGACCGATAGCGCCTTTACACGCCAACACCTCTTTGAGGGTGACAAACACGCGACCCAGAGGCGGGAGCTTGCCGTCGTCCTCCGAGCGGTGGGCATGTTCAAGCATCAGCAGAATTTCGCTGATGGCAAACAGTCCGATGATCATCACCACAAAGTCGATGCCATCGTAGAGCTCTGGCAAACCGAAGGTGTAGCGCAACACGCCGCTACCGGAGTCAACCCCTACGGTGCCAATGATCACGCCAAGCACCGCGCCAATGGCGGTCTTGATGGGATCTTTGCCCATCATCACTGACATGGAGGAGAAAGCGAAGATCATGAGCGCAAAAAATTCTGCCGGGCCGAACATCACTGCGACTTCTGCCAGTAGCGGCGCAAAGAGTGTCAGGCCAATAATGGCAATGGTAGCGCCAATGAATGAACTGACGGCCGAAAGGCCTAGAGCGGGGCCTGCGAGCCCTTGCTGTGCCAGTGGGTAGCCATCCAGGGTGGTCATGACAGCGCCGGCATCACCGGGCACATTGAGCAGGATGCTCGACATGCGCCCGCCGTATTCAGCGCCGGTATAGACGGCGGCCAGCAGGATCAGCGATGACTCAGCTGGCAAGCCAAGGGTGTAGGCCAGCGGCATTAGAATGGCGATGCCGTTGATCGGGCCAATGCCTGGCAAGGCGCCAAACAGGGTGCCCAGCAGGGCGCCAAGAAAGGCCAGGCCCAGGTTGAGAGGGGTTAGAGCAACCCCGAAGCCGTCGATCAGGAAATCGAACATCTCAGCGATCCTTTAGATGAAGCTGGCGAACAAGTAGCCAGAAGGCAGACTGATGCCAAGGGCGGCGGTGAACAGAAAATAGCCGACAATCGACATGACAATGCCGGTGATCAGGGCTTTGCCCCAGGTCGCATCGAACAGTCGCGCCAGGGCTGTTATCACCAACAGCGATGAGGCGATAAACCCCAGTTGTGTGAACAAGACGGCGTAGGCCAACAGCAAGACCAGCACCAGTATCAACCTGAGCGCCAGTGCCTTGTGCGGCCAACTGCCGTTATCGCCGGGTCTGAAAATCAGCACCAATGATAGTAGTATCAGCAAAATCGACAGCCCCAGCGGAAAGGCCTTGGGGCCCACGGGTTCGGAGCTGAAGGGCATTTCCATTTGGGCGGCCTGGACGGCGATAAACGCCGCCAGACCGATCAGGGCTATGCCCATTACGCGGTCGGCGGCGATTCTCATTGCGTTAGCCCCACTTCTTCAGCCAATCCTTTAAACTCGGCAACCTGCTCCTGGACGTAGCTGTCAAAATCTTCGCCGAAGCGTGACATCGGGAACAGGCCGCGCGCCTCACGCAGCTCGGCAAAGACAGGATCTTCTGCCATCGCCTGCATGCGCTCGATCCAGGCCTCATAGGCTTCATCGCTGACGTCTGGGCCCATGTAATAGCCACGCCAGATCGGCCATTCCACGTCATAGCCTTGCTCGGCCGCCGTGGGGATCTCGGCGTAGGGACCGCCCATCCGCTCTTCGGAAAGCGACGCCAACACGCGGATCTTGCCGCTCTCAAGCTGTGACTTAAGCTCCGAGAGGTCGCCGGTGAACACCTGGATATGGTCGCCCAGCAATGCCGCCAGAGCCTCACCGCCACCCTCGAAGGCCACATAACGAAGATCCTTCGGTGACATATCTCCGGACTTGGCGATCAACGCCGCTTTCATCCAGTCTTGGCTGCCGACCGTTCCGCCTGCGCCGAAGGCAATCTCGTTGGGATTTTCTTGTAGATCGGTCATCAGCTCGTCAAGGTTTTCCCAGGGAGCATCAGCACTGACGACAATAGCGCCATAGTCGACGCCGATCGCGCCCAGCCAGCGCACTTCGTCAGCGTCATACTCACCAAACTTGCCCAGTGCCAGGTTCACAGCGGCACCAGTGCTGGCGGCAACGATCAGGCTAGGATCATCGGTGCGTACTCCGTTGACGTGGTTATAGGCCACCGCACCGATGCCGCCTGGCATATAGCTGACCATCATCGGTTTGCTTATCAGGCCAGTATCCTGAAGGCCATTGGCCGCCAGTCGGCACGTCAAATCGTAGCCACCACCGGGTTTAGCAGGTGCGATGCACTCGGTGGACTCTGGGATCGACTGCGCGTAGGCGTGGCCGAAAAACAAAGCACTTCCGATCACTGCAAGGCCAGAGGTGCGGCGAAGGATTGGGTTGATCTTCATGGCGATCTCCTGTTCTCTTGTTTTAGTCGGGGCGGGAAAGACCCAAGCCCGGTCATGCCAGATGACCGTCGCCATGTTAGGTAGTTAACCTTTCACCAACCTGTCATCTCACTAATACCGCTCTGAGACTTTAGTCATATGCGCCTAATCATTGTTGAAGACGATCCGATGATCGCCCGCTCTTTGGACAATGCGCTTGCTCGGCTGAGTAATACGGTTGATATCTTCTCGCTTGCCAGCGAGGCGCGTGCGGCGTTGCGGAATGACACTTTCGATCTTATTTTGCTTGATCTGGGCTTGCCCGATGGCGACGGCCTTGAATTACTGGGTGAGTTACGTGATCGCAACGACAGAACACCTGTGCTGATTCTCACGGCCCGGGACGGCATCGATGACCGAGTCCGTGGTCTTGACCTGGGCGCGGACGACTACCTTGCCAAACCGTTCTCGGTTGCAGAGCTTGAAGCCCGAGTGCGTGCCTTGCTGCGACGCAGCCAGCAGCGTAGTGATAACCGATTGAAATATGGACCTTTGTGCCTGGATACAACTGCCGGCGCCGCGACACTCGATGGCACAATACTTGAACTACCCCGCCGTGAGTTGCGCTTGCTTGAAGGGCTGCTGTTACACGCGGGCAATATTGCTCCACGCGAGATGCTGGAAGGGCGAGTGTTTAGCTACGGTGACGTTGGCCCCAACGCACTGGAAGTTTACGTGAGCCGCCTACGCAAGCGACTTCAAGGGAGCTGCCTGCGTATCCGAACATTTCGTGGCCTGGGCTATCGCCTTGAGGATACGCAAAGGTGATTCACGTTAAAGGCACGCTAAAAGCGCGTCTGGCTATCTTGCTAATGGTCATGGTCTCGGGCCTTGGTACGCTACTGTTGATAGAGGCTTATTATTCAACCCAGCGCGCGGCTGAGCGTGCTTACGATAGTCAGCTTGAAGCGGCGGCACTGACCACCGCCGAGTCGGTTCAATGGGAAGGTAGCGACCCTGTTGTAAGGATTCCTCCCGCCGCCCTGCAAATTCTGGCCACCTCTCATCAGGAGCGGGTCTTCTACGCCGTGCTCGACCATAACGGACGACGAATCTCGGCCAACCTCGATATCCCTATACCCAAGGCAGGGCGAGACAGGGCGGCCATCGAGCCAACCTGGCTCGATCTGACGCAGGCAGGGACGCGCTGGAGGTTGCATGGTAGAGAATACGACTCGGCGGGATGGGACATTCAAGATCCGGTGCAGATCTGGGTGGGGCATACGGTCAGTGGGCGCCAGGCACTGGCAAAAGAGCTGTTCGATCGAGCGGTCATTCGTTTTATCGCCATGGTGCTGCTGGCAGGCATCCTGATGCTGTTGGCGATGCGAGTGGCATTGAAACCGATGCGCAAGCTGCGTCATCAATTGCGGCGCCGCAAGGCCGATGACATACGGCCCCTCAATGCCGACGTTCCGGAAGAATTACGTGAAATGGTCGAAACGCTCGATACCCTGTTTACCCGCCAGCGCGAAAGCCGCGACAACCTGCTACGTTTCACGGCTGACGCCAGCCATCAGCTCAAGACCCCACTAGCGGGCTTGCAGAGTACCAGCGAGCTGGCCTTGCACAGCCGTGAGCCTGGTGAGTGGTATCGAGCTCTGTCGGACGTCCACGACGGTGCAAAGCGCACCAGTCGCCTTGCCAGCCAGCTGTTGAGCCTTGCGCGCCTGCGCCATATTGAAGAGGCTGACGAGCTCATGCCGCTCGACCTGAAAACCACGCTACATGACACCGTGCTTGAATGGGCGCAACGTGAAGTGGCGATGAACCATGATCTGGGGCTGGACGAGCTGCCTGCCGGGCCTGTCATGGTTCGGGCGCAAGCGTGGGCGCTCCGTGAGCTGCTGGGCAACTTGATCGATAACGCAGTTCGCTATACCCCTTCAGGTAGCGTCATTACCCTGGGACTAAAGAACATCGACAATCACATCATGCTTTATATCGAGGATAACGGTCCTGGGGTGGATCCCGAGGTTCGCAATCGGATGTTTCAACCCTTCGAACGCGGCGGGCGTCAGGATACGCAAGGGTCAGGCCTCGGTCTGGCCATTGTTGATTCCATTGCGCAACGCCATGCGGCCGAACTGCGGGTCAAAGAAAGACAGCCTCATGGGCTTCGGTTTGAGCTGCATTTTCTAGCCATAAGAGAGGAAACCTGATGCACCGCCTATGGCTGATGACGGCCCTGTTGGTTGTCTGTTTTTCATCCTCTCAGCGTTTGCAAGCGATGCCCCTGGTGGTAGAAGCCGCTTTGGACCGGCAGGTAGTAGCGCCTCTGTTGGAGGCTTTCGAACAATCCCACCCCGATATCGAACTCACCTACCGTGACCGCTCGACATTGCAAGTCAATGACTTGATAGAGACAGCGGACCCGCCTCCCGACGTAGTGATCAGTTCCGCCATGCCCTGGCAGATGAATCGGGTGAACCAGGGTTATGCGCAACCACTGGACTCTGCCCAGGCCAGTGAATGGCCTGACTGGGCAAAATGGCGTAATGAGCTGTTTGGTTTCACCTTTGAGCCGATCGTCATGGCTTACCGGCTTGATTTAACGCGCCACATCCTGCCACCGCAAACCCATGCGGATCTTCACACGCTGCTAAGCGAACAGCGTGAGACGTTACAGGGTAAGGTAACCACTTACTCTCCGTCAGAGAGCGGGATTGGCTACACCCTGTTCCAACAGGATGCCCGTTATACAGACAGGTTTTGGGACCTGGTGACGGTATTGGGGGATGCTGACGCCCAGCTCGAATCCAATACTCGCGCGATGCTTGAAGGGCTTACAGAAGGGCGTTACTGGCTGGGTTACAACCTGTTGGGTTCCTACGCCATGGTGTGGGCACAGGAACATCCCGAGGTGATTGTGCAGGTGCCTCAGGACTATGCCTTGGTGATGATGCGGACAGGGTTTATCCATCGTGATGCCCCGCATCCGCGGGCAGCGCAAACCTTTATGAACTTTCTACTCAGCCGCGATGGCCAGCGTGTCCTGGCGTCGCAAACACCGCTTTTCAGCGTGCGGCCCGATGTTGTTGGTCCCTACACCGCTCAACGCTTACGCGATCAAGTTGGCGACCGCCTCTATCCCATTACACTCAACGCATCGGTGCTTGCCTTTGTTGATGCGCTACGTCGCGATGCGTTTATGGCGCGGTGGCAACGAGAGTTCAGTCGCTATCAAAGCGGTAACGATGAGTGATGGCTGCACCAGATTTTACCCTTAACGATGATGACCGAAATTGACTCATGTCAGCACGGGTTTGGTCACCACGGCAACAAGTTCTTCTTGGCCGTTGAGCGTATGCCAAGAGCGGCATAAGATAGTTCACGCTGGCTGAATCACTATACTAAAAAAATATATGGCGTTAATGGGTAGATATAATGTTAAGCAATTTTTGGTAAAACTAATTGAGCAGCAATTCCTTATCGATATTTATAGAATCACTGGCTTCGTTGATAAGTGATGCTGCTGTAAACTTAGGGGTGCTATAAGCTTTAACGCTTTTACCATGTTTAGTGCGAATTTTATTGACGAGTAAGTCAAAACCCCCCATCGCCTGTTACTAGCACTATAATGTCTGCTGGTTTCTTTTTGCATAAAATATAACTTGTGTTCCGTGAGTCGTATTCAATTCAAGCCGAGTAATTGACTGACAAGCGGAATCAACACGGAGCTGAATATCCCCGTCATGCCCATCGCCAAGCCGGCAAAAGCGCCTGCGAGGGTGCTGCGTTGCATGGCATAGGCCGTTCCGAACCCGTGTGCGGCCAGGCCCAGAGCGAAGCCGCTTGAGGTATGTGAACGCACCTTGAGAACACGAAATACCAGTGGGGCTAACAGGCAGCCCATCATGCCGGTGGTCAATGATAAACCGGCGGATAGTGATGGGAACCCGCCTATCTGTTCCGAGATGCCAATGGCGATGGGAGACGTGACTGATTTAGGGGCCATTGATAGCAACAGCGCATCGCTGGCACCAAAAAGCTGGCCAATCAACACAGTGGTCACGACGGCCGTCAGGCTGCCGCTTAGGCAAACTACCAGCAATGGCAGCAGCATTTGGCGAATACGTGCACGGTGATCATAAAGGGGCACGGCCAGAGCGACGGTGGCGGGACCCAGCAGGAAATGAATAAACTGCGCCCCTTCAAAGTAGGTGTCGTAGTCGGTGCCGCTAAGGGTCAGCAGCAAGATGATCATCAACATAGCAACCAGCACAGGATGTAGCAGCGCCGTGCCACCTGCCTTATGATTAAGCGCACTGGCTACCAGATAAGCCCCCAGAGTAATCACAATCCAGAATAGTGGCCGAGCGTTGAAGTAAACCCAAAAACTGGTGAGCTCCATCGCTTATTCCTTATGCTTGTATTGACGTGTTTCCCACGCCTGCAGCATCCAGCCGGTTAGCGACAGGGTAATAAGGGTGCTCAGTAGCAGCGACACCAGGATCGTAAGCCACTGCTGGGCGAGTGTCTCTGCAAATAGCATCAAGCCTACGCCCGCTGGCACAAACAGCAGCGATAAATGCCGAACTAAGCCCTCGGCGGGTAAGCGTAGGCCATCGGGCACGCGGCCAAAGAGCATCAGCCCAATCAGTAGGAGCATCATTCCCGCCACCGGGCCTGGAATTGGCCAGCCGAACCATACCATTAGCCATTCGCCAATTAATTGGCAAATCAGCAGTATCAAAAAACCCTGAACCATATTGCGTTACCTCGCCAGTTGTTTCGGAAAGGGGTGAGCGGTGTATATCCATATGGCGAGCTCACCACGTTACGGATATTTTTGATACATGCTATGGGATTACTGGCAAAAAAAAGTAGGGCGCGCCTATCAACATCAGGAATTTGAGTATTCCGGAGACTGATAGACGCGCCCATCGTGCTACGTTTTGCGTTTCAGGAGCGCTAGACGTAGAAGTCTAGGTCTTCCTGCGCTTTCAGCAGATCGCGCATCTTGATGGGGTCGTCGCCAAAGAAGAAGACAAGGCCCCAGTGCGTCCCGAAGGCCGAGCGGTCAGGAACGGTTTCTTCCGTCGGTGCGACCAGCTCGTGTGACTCGAAGTAGGGGTGGTCAACACATTCTTTGGGCATTTCCAGTTTGCTGACCACACGGCGCCTTGGATATACACCGAAGCAACCCGCGTAGCCTTTCGCGTCGACCACTTCGCGGGGGAAGAACGCATCGACTTCTTCAGTGGTGCTTTTGGGGTCGAACACCAACATGGATGCCTGGTAGGCGTTGAATCCGTAGGCTTTCTCGATTAGCTCAAACGCCTTGAACCCAGGCGGGCGGTAGGCAACCTCGCCAAAGTACATCTCGCCGTCTGCCGTCACGAAGTACTCGGGATGAATTAGGCCGAACTGGATGTCGAACGTTTTGATCAACAACTCGATCTGTTTGGTAATCGCGTTGCGCCAGCTCTCGAGCTGCTCGGTCGCGGGGACGAATACCGAATAGCCTAGGGTGACGTATTCCGAAATGTTGAGGAACTTGATTTTGCCATTGTGGATCCAGGCTTCAACGGCAAACTCCCAGCCGCTCAAGTGGCTTTCCATCAGCAGCGGGTATTCCTCATCTGGAATATGGTCAATTTCATCTATGGTGCGGATCATGCGGTGTCCAAGGCAGCCCGCTTTGTCGAATGCCTTGACGTGAATCGGGTCGTCCGGGTCTCCGTCGAGCTTGAGCAGCGTTTGGTTAACGCGCTTCATGAAGCGAACGATGTCTTCTTTCTCGTGCGCCTCCTCGAAAATCCCCACGCGAATACCGCCAAGCTGTGCACGGCGCTTCATAAGCGCTTTGTCACGGAATAGGATGGACTGCCCGAACATGCGAGGGCTGTCGAGAAGGACGGAATTAATTGCACCAGACCACTCGACGGTTTCTTCGAACAGGGGGATGGCCACGTCTACGCCTTCGGCCTTGAGCCGCTCGGCGATTTCCATAGACCGATCATTCAAGCGGATAAAATCCCACGAAATGAAAGGTATGTTGTTGGCGGCACAGAAGTCCTCCGCCCATTCTGGAGCAACTACCACATAGCGGCGATCAAATTTTTGTGCCGCTTTGATCGCATTAACGCTCCAGCCAAGTAGGGCGATATATCCCTTGTTCGGATCCTTTGGGGTCTCGGTTCCCTTAACCGAGTCCATTTCTGGATCGCGCCAAGCGGCTACTGCTTCGGGTAATTGCTTTTCTGATGTTCTCGACATTCGATGTTCTCCTTTGCTGGGTGACCCAGACAGGCCGCGCCGACATTAGAGCGCACTGGGTGAAAAAGCCGCAGCCAGTGTTGTGTAGAGATGATCGAACATGCCAGCACTAGGGAAGTTTTTAAGCGTATTACTTCCTTCAAGCTAGTCGATTTCTTTACAAATGGCAATCGAGTTGTAGGGTTTTTGATGAAAGGTTGTAGAGGTTTTACTGCTGCGATTCACTTCGTAAGCTGTACGAATCAGGAGTACGAGAATTCAATATTTGCCTGAAGGTCTGCGTTGGGACGCTGTCATCTAAAGTACACCAACCATGCTTTATGGGAGCCACATCTTTATATGCTTTTTGCTAGGTCGGAAGGCTGAAAATGGGCGTACGTGTTTGCCTTATTTATGGGGTAGCTGGATGTGTTATTAAGGCGTTTAATAATTGAATTAAAAGCTAAAAAGGATATTGAGCCGTTAGCCCAATATCCCAATCACGGCCTTTAAACGAGTTCTTCTTCCTCAATCTTCACGTATGGCACGGGCCAGCATGTCGGTGATGGGTTTGGCCATGTAGCTGGAGAAGCTTCTTTCGCCTGTACGCAACATCACTTCGGCGGGCATACCGGCAAGCAGCTTCATGGTCTCGGTCATATCTTCTTCGCCTTCGGTGGTGACGCGCAGACGTACCTTGTAGTAGCGGGCCCGGGTCGCTTCGTCCTCAAAGCTATTGGCGCTTACGTGGATGACTTCGCCGTCGATGACGTTTGAAAGACGCTGGTTGAAAGCGCTGAAACGGATCTCGGCGGGCTGACCCATGTAGAGGTGGTCAATATCATGGTCCGGTACCTTGGCTTCGACGATGAACCCCACATCGGTTGGCACGATATCCAGCAGGGGGTCACCCGAACGGATAACGCCGCCCAGCGTATGCACTTTCAGGCCCACTACTGTGCCTGAAACCGGTGCTAGCACTTCGGTGCGGTTCACCTTGTCCATCAGGGCAGTGAGCCGCTCTTCGGCGTCGGCCACTTCGGCCTGGGTCTGGCGTAGAGCCTCGCCCACTTGCTGCTGAAACTCCTGCAGGCGAACCTGCTTTTGCAGCGCGTTTTCACTGATTTGTGAATGCAGCCGGGCAACTTCTGAGGCGTGCTGGGCATTGACGCTCTGGTATTCGAGGCTTTCTCGCTCCAGTTCGTGCATCCGCTGGCTGCTGATCATGCCATTTTGAAACAGTTTGCGGTGATTGGCGGCGTCGCCTTCGAGCGAGCTGATGCGCCGCTGATTGATGCTCTGCGTATTGATCAGGCCTTCAATCTGCTCGTTCATTTGCACAATCTGCTCGTCAAGAGACGCCAGCGTACTGGTGAGCGACTCACGCCGGGAGTCGAATAAGCGGCGCTGGACATCAAGCACCTCCTTCACTCGGGGATGCTCCGAGGCGGTAAGCTCCTCGGGAAAGCTTAGCGTCTCGGCGTTGCTCAGCTCAGCCAAAAGCCGTACCTCGGTGGCGCGGCTGATAAGGTAGTCAGAGCGGGTGACCTGCAGTTGGGAGCGTGCCTGGGTGTCGTCCAGTACCATCAGCACATCCCCGGTTTCAACATGGTCGCCATCTTCAACCTCAATATGTTTGATGATTCCGCCTTCCAGGTGCTGAACCGTTTTGGTAAAACTTTCTACCGACACAGAACCTGGCGCCACAACGGAAACCGCCAGATTGGCGAACACGGACCAACTGCCAAACCCCCCAACGGCGATGATCAAAATGGCGATGCCCAGTCGGCGGTAGCGCGTATCTTCGAGCGGTAATTCATCGCTTTTTGCGGGTGCGATGCCGGGCCCTTGAGGCTTCTGCATACTCATGACGGGGTCTCCTCGCCGCCATGGCGGCCTCGTGCGCTAGGTTTTAGTGGCGCGACGCGCTGGGACGGCACAGGGCGGCCGCCATCTGCCGTCATGCGTGTAACGGGCGCTATTCTGGTGGGTGGTTTGAGCGAGGCGATCTGGCCTTCTTTCAACACCAGTACCCGATCGACATTTCTCAGTAGGAGCGAGCGGTGAGTAATGATCAATGCCGTGGTGCCTTCCTGGCGTAGCCGAACCAAGCAGTGGGCAAGGGCCTGCTCACCGGCATCGTCCAGATTGGCATCGGGCTCGTCCATGACGACCAACACGGGCTTGCCATACAGCGCGCGTGCCATGCCGATACGCTGGCGCTGGCCTGCGGAGAGGGCGTTTCCTCCGTGGGAGAGCCAGGTGTCATAGCCGTTGGGTTGTTCAAGAATCATGTCATGCACGCCAGCTCTCTGTGCCGCCAGTACCACCGCTTGGGGGTCGACTTCGTCAAAGCGGGCGATATTTTCCGAGATCGTGCCATCGAACAGCTCGATATCCTGGGGCAGGTAACCGATGTGGGGGCCCAGCGCGATACGATTCCACTGGGTAATGTCGGCACCGTCCAGGCGCACACAGCCGAACTGGCTTGGCCAGATGCCTAGCGCCACGCGGGCCAGGGTCGACTTGCCGGAGGCGCTGGGCCCCACGATGGCGATGTGTTCGCCCTTGGCGATGGTCAGGTTGATATCGCGCAGGGTCGCCAGTTTCTGTCCAGGTGGTGCCGCCGTCACCCCCTCAAGCGTGAGGCGTCCTTTAGGGTTGGGAAGTGGCATGCGCGGCTCTTCAGCAGGAATCGCCGTCAGCAGCTCTTCGAGACGCGCCTTGGCGGTGCGAGCTCCAGAGAACCCCTTCCAGCCGTTAATCATCTGATCAATAGGGGCCAAGGCGCGTCCCATCAGAATGGAACCCGCGATCATCATGCCGGGCGTCAGGTCGCCCGCCAGTACCAGATACGCCCCTAGGCCGAGAATCAGCGACTGGAACATCAGCCTGAGCACCTTGGAGGTATTGGTGATCAGCCCGGCCCTGTCGCTGGCTTTGGATTGCAGGACCAGGTATTCGCGATGGCGCACGCTCCAGCGGCCCATAATGCCCGGCAACATGCCCATGGCGTGGAGCACCTCGGCGTTTCTCAGGTTGCTGTTGGCCAGGTCCTGGGACATCACATGCTGGCTGTTGGCGTCATTCAGCAGCGCTTTGGTGGTGACCTCGTTGATGATGGCAAGTGTCGCCAGGATGATGCCCGCCCCCAAGGCGAACAGCCCAAACCAAGGGTGGAACAACGCCAGCACGCCGATATAAATCGGCACCCAAGGCGCATCGAAGAAAGCAAACAGGCCGTTGCCAGAAAGAAACTGGCGCAGTGTCGTCAGGTCATTCAGCGGCTGGGCCGAGGGCTTGCCGGGCATCATCAGCGAGCGTTTGAACATCGCCGAATAAAGTCGCTGGCTGATCTGCACATCGAGTTTATTGCCGATCCTTACGAGGATGCGTGACCGCATCAGCTCAAGCCCCCCCATCACCACAAACAGGAAAACCACGACCAGGGTCAGCATCAGCAGCGTTTCCTGACTGCGCGTGGTGATGACCCGATCATAGACCTGCAACATGTAAAGCGGTGGCACGAGCATCAGCAGATTAATAAACAAACTGAATAGACCAACATAAAGGAAGCTGCGTTTGCAGGTGCTAAGCACTTTCTGCAAGTCCGACCCTTCGTGCGAATTCAACATGGCTGAGCTCCAGAGCATTGTTGGGTGGTGCTTAAGGCCCAGCTATCACGCTACCGACAAGAGGGGTCTTGCCATCAATGATGCGGGTCACCATGAGAGGACTTATCGCCTAATGGCCAGCTACCTGCCGCGAGGCGATGCCGCTCTTTTGTAATCATTATGTAAATAATATGTTAGTTAGCGTATCAGGTTCTTTTTGAAGGCAGAGGATCAATTTTTTAGTTTTGTTTGAGTTAATCACTCGTGCGCAAATTTGGATTAACCAACACTTACCGTGAGTCGGCAACGTTATTTTTCTAACGAAAACCACCGATTTTTTATGTCACGTTTAGCGGTCTCAATATTGTCGAAATCGGCACTATTTATTTTAAGTGTATGTTTTTAATTGCTTTTATGCTTCTATATTTTTGACAAATTGTAACAATTGGATACATTCTGGTGCTCTTGGTCTTATCTTGCCACCCAGGAAAGCTCGATTAGACTCACCAAGTGTCGCTCCGATTTGCCAGCGGTTATAGGGCTATATGCTGCCACTGGCGGAAGGGATCATTGTAACAAGCGCTGTAACAAAAGCTTGGTGGGTGCTCACAGGCGCACATTCTGGTGTGTTTGAAGAATTCTAATGAAAACCGTGAGGTGGACCATGTTTTCGATGTCATTTGTTTCCGGTCAGGCGAAGTCTCTACTGGGTGCCGTTCATGAAGGCGGACGTTGGGGTAGAGATACCTTCCAAGGCCATCACCTGCACGTGGAGCCTCACCCCTCTCCTTGGGAATCGTCTATCAAAGCGATGCGCATGGCATGGGAAGACGCTCGCAATGAAGTGTCAGTATTCGAGAGTTTTGAGCGGCCCTTTGTCTTCGAGAACCTGCCCACGCCAGCGCTGGGACGGCTGAAAATGCGCCTGGAAGCCATGGACGAATGGGGCCAGGTACTACCCCATTCGAATATGAGCATTGACCTGGATGTGGTGCCAGAAAGTGAGGGTATCGTGGAAGCCGCATCCGAACCATTCGCCGCCACGCTCGCGGAGGAGCCCCTCCTCGCGCAGGCTGACGAAGGCGTTTTTGCCCAGGCGATACTGGTGGACAGCTTCACGCCGATACGTATCCAGGCAGAAGATGACGACGCCAGCGATGGCACCTCGGCAGTGATTTCGGGCTCTGGCATCAACGTCGTCGATGATCCCGACAGCCAACCCAATGCCGTCAACGCCGACGGTCAAGCCTACGTCGATTACGGCGATGGTGTTAACGGCGGTGAGACGCTGACCTTCACCTTCAGCGTTGAAGAGGCGGGCGAGTACGAGCTGGCGCTGGGCTATGCGCTTAGCCAGAATGACGATGGTACGGATCGAAACCGCCCCCTGCGGCTGGACGTCAACGACGAGTTAGTGGATCGCATGTTCGATCTGCCCAGCACCACCCTGACCAACGACTCAACCGACTTTAGCGAATTTGGCGAACGCACCATCCGCGTGCAGCTAGAGGCGGGCGAGAACACGGTAACCTTTACCTCCAACGGTGCCAGCGGCCCCAACATCGACTATCTGGAAGTGCGCGCGCCCGACCCGGATGTTTACGTGGTTCAGGCGGAAGATCTCGTGCTGTCGCCTGTGGCTGACAACAAAGACGGTGAAACCAACCGTGTGGTCACCGTCGACAACATCGCCGACTTTACCACTGGTAATGAAACCTTCCGTGTGGGGGCCGAGGGCGCAAGCTATCTCGATTGGGCGTTCGGCAATGCCGATGCCTACGGCGAGTTCACTCTGGATGTCGCCACCGCCGGTACCTACAACGTCACCGTGACCTATGCCTCTGCAGGTAATCCGCGTCCGTTGGACCTATCCCTGGTCGATGGCGAAGCGCTTAGCTCACTTGGAACCTTTAATTTTGCGGCGACAAGTGAGCCCGTTTACTACCCAGACGACGTGAACGACGATGTGCCCACGGCCAACCAGCCAGCTGTACCCGGCGGTAACAACACGCGGCAGAGCGAGTGGGAAGGCTGGTCCACCGAGACCATTGAAATTTCCCTTGCCGCAGGCAGCAACACCCTGCGATTAGGCGGTGCCGCCAACGGCCCCAATATCGACAAGATCGAAGTGGCGTTACTTGAGGCCGACCCGGTCGATCCTACCGGGCCGGTGATTGATCCGGTCGTCGTTCAGGCCGAAGACGCCGAATTGGGTGTCGATAACGACGCCGGCACCCTGGTACGCGACGTCGAGAACCCCGAGAGTGGTGCAAGTTTCCAAGGCCTTCGTGCCGACTATTCCGGTACCGGCTATGTCGACTACGGCAGCGTGCCTGGCGATAGCCTGACCTTCACGGTCAACGTGGCAGAAGCAGGCGACTACGACCTGAACTTCCGCTATGCCACCAATGATGCCAGGCCGATGGATTTTTCGGTGAATGGCGCGGCTACAAGCTCGCTTGCTTTCCTGTCAACCGACCCTGACGGCGAAGGCGCGGAGGAAGGCTTCGACCACTGGGGATACGAGACCCTGACCGCATCGCTGGTTGCCGGTGAGAATACACTCGTGATGAGCATCCCCGCTGGAGCGAACAAGGGGCCCAACCTCGACCGCATTGAAGTCACCACCGCGGGTACCGGTCCAGTGGGCGATGTCCAGGCGGATGCCGATGAGACACCGTTGGCTTTCAGCGCCGACAACCTCTTGATTAACGGCGCCAACGCCAATGCGGCCGGGTTTAGCGTGACGGGGCTTGATGATGACATCGTATCTGTCGGGGTGAGCTTCGATGAGGGCGTCACCGTCGAAGACGTCACGCCAGACGCCGACGGCAACTTCACCCTGGATCTCTCAGGGCAAGACGACGGTGATCTCACCGCCACACTGATCGCCATGGACGCCTTTGGCAACCGCGCTGAGCAGTCACTTGATCTCACCCTGGATACCACGGCCGACGAGGGCGACGATCTGGCACTGGAAGGTCCTGCCGCCGAGATCGAACCCGATGACAGCGACACGGTGGTGTTTAGTGTTGCGGGCGTCGACGCCGACTCTACGCTTGAAGTCAGCTTCGATGGCGGCGCCACTCGCCAGACGGCCACCAGCGATGGCGATACCCTTTCCGTGGATCTATCGGGGCAGAGCCCAGGCGAGGTGACGGTAACGCTTATCGTCACAGACGCCGCCGGTAACGAAGCAAGCGTAGCAGACACCGTGACACTGGCTGGAGCGACCGACCCGGAACCGGTGGCGATCGATGTCATCTTCGACGACGCTATCATCAGCGCCTACAACGACACCCAGGACAATCCGGCAAGCGGCACGGGCGCTGTGGTGGAAGACGACGGTGCCACGCTCACGCTGAATGACAACGTCTGGAAACGCGCCGAGCTGCCGAGCAGCTACACCATTACCGGGCAAACGTTGCTGACGCTGGACGTGGCTATCTCGGAATCGCCGGTACCGGAAATCGTCGCGATCGGGTTCGATGCCGACGACAACCCCTTCAACGGCGGCAATAGCGTCTATCAGCTCGGCGGCACCCAGACCCAGGGCGGGTTTGTCGACCTGCGCGGCCAGGGCGTCGACAATGAGGACGGCACTTTCCGCTTCACCATTGATCTGTCGGCGCATGCCGGCACCACCATCGACTCGCTGGTGTTCGTCAACGACGATGACCTGGGCGCCAAGGGCAGCACGAGCTTCAGCGGCGTGAGCCTTTCCGAAGATGAGGTAGTGGACACCAACAACGCGCCGCGCGTAGTCGGCGGCGGCATTGCGGACCTCACGCTGGATGAAGGCTCAAATATCGAGGTCGACCTGCCCTTCGTCGATGACGATGGCGACGCGCTTAGCTTCAGCTTCGTGGTCACCGACGGCGACGGCCAGCCGGTCACCGTGGACGGCCTGAGCGTCGCCGACCAGGTGCTCAGCGGCAGCCTCGAAGGACTCGCCCCCGGCGACTACACCATTTCGGTGACCGCCGATGACGGCACTACCAGCACCTCGACCGACTTCGCACTGACGGTCGAGAACGTCAATGACGCGCCGGTGGCCGAACCGGTGGCACTGGAGCCTTACTTTGGCGAAGTCGGTGAGAGCTTTATCCAGATTCCGCTCGCGGACTTTGAGTCACTGTTTTCCGACCCCGATGGCGACAGCCTGACGCTCTCCGCCGAGGATCTGCCCGCCGGGCTTGAGGTAGTGGATGGCGTTATTCAGGGCACGCCGAGCCAAGGCGGCACCTTTGATGTAGTGATTCGCGCCACCGATCCGGCTGGCCTTTCCGACACCCAAACGCTGAGCTTCGTGATCGAAGGCACGCAAGTGGGTGATGCCATTACCATCGAGGCGGAAAACTTCACCGATCTCGATGCGTCCAACCTGATCGTGACCGGCAGCGCAAGCGCCTCCAACGAACAGCTGATCCGGCTGACCAGTAACGAACCCGCGACTATCGGTACCGACCTGGCAGCCGGTGGCGTAGAGCCCGGTTGGTACGTGGCCCGGCTGTATGTGTTCGATGAAAACGATGGTGAAGGCTCATTGACGCTGACCATCGGCGATACCGTGCTTGAAGCGCGCAATACCGCAAGCGACAGCCTGAGCTCCGATGTGGTGCTCAGCGACGACTTTGGCACCATCGTGGGCGAAGGCCCCCGTGGTAATGCGGGTCAGAGCGGTAACCGCAAGGAAATTGCCTTCGAAACGCCTTTCGAGGTGACCGCCGGTGACCTGGCGAGCCTTGAGCTGCGCGGTGCTGACGGTGAGCTGATGCGCATCGACTCCTTGGTGTTTGAACGCATTGAGGAGCCGACCAACACCGCCCCAACGCTTGAAGGCTTGGCGAGCGACCTCAGCGTCGACGAGAACAGTTCAGCCGTGGCCAGTCTGGTGATCGACGATGCCGATGGTGACAACCTGACCATCACGCTGTCCGGTGCCGATGCGGCGCTATTTACTTACGATGAGGTGAGCGGGGAGCTTGCGTTCGTCAACCCGCCGGACGCCGAACTGGCTGCCGACAGCAATGAAGACGGCGTGTATGAACTGACGGTCACCGTCTCCGACGGTGAAGACAGCGTCTCGCAGGACACCCTGATTACGGTGGCGGACCTCAACGAGAGTATCGTCATCGATCAGACGGCGTATTCGATTGATGAGAACCTGACCGAGATCGGCGCGATTCCGGTGGTCGACGAAGATGGTGCTACGACAGGCCTGAGCGCACCGGTGTTCGCTATTACCGGCGGCGCCGATGCACCGCTGTTTACCATCGACGAGACGACCGGCGTACTGAGTTTCACCAGCGCCCGCGACTTCGAGCTTCCGGTGGATGACGATGAAGATGGCGTTTACGAAGTCGAGGTCACGGTAACCGATGGCGATCTGAGCGACGTTCAGACCCTGGAAGTCACCGTTGATGATGTCGACGAAGCGCCCTTCACGCCGCTCAGCCTGCAAGTGCAGGACGGCACGGTGACCAGCTTCGATGACGACGCCAACGAAACGGATACCACCATTCGCAATGCGGATAATCCCGAAGATAATCCAGATTTAGAGAACGGCCTGCGCCCGGACTTTTCCGGCACCGGCTATCTGGACTTCGGCGATACCGCTGGTGACAACGTCACCTGGCAGGTCGAGGTGGCACAAGCGGGCGAGTATGACATTAGCGTGCGCTATGCCACCAACTCCGATCGTCCGCTGGATCTGGTCATCAATGGCGGTGCGCCGGTCGTGCTCGACATGCTGGCGACCGACCCAGACGGCACCGGGCCGGAGGAAGGTTTCGACAATTGGCTGTTCGAGACCGTCACCGTGACCCTGGAAGCGGGTACCAACAGCATCGAACTGGCGATTCCGGAAGGCGCGACCACCGGCCCCAATATCGACCGTATCGAAATCACCGAGGGCGGCAGCGGACCGATCCCCGTCGATGACAGCGCGGATGAAGATGGCAACCTGACCCTGACCGCTGCAGCCGATACCCTGGAACCCGATCAGCTTGATGCAGCGCTGTTCAATGTGAGCGGTGCCGATGACGACATTGTTAGCTATGAAGTCAGCTTCGACGGCGGCACCACGCGTACGGAAGTAACGCCTGAGGCCAATGGCGATATCACGGTGGATCTAAGCGGCCAAAGCGGTGACGTTACCGTGACGCTGATCGTCACCGATGCGGTAGGCAACGAGGCCGAGGCCAGCGATAGCGTGACCATCGATGACGGCAGCGTGGTCGTGGAGCCCATCACTCTGCAAGGAGAGGAGGCGAGCGTCACCGATGTCGGTGGCACCGGCCAGGGGGCCGTCACGCGTGTGGTGGATGCTGATAATCCCGATGACTTTGAAAACTTCCGCGAAGGCGCGGTGGGTGACGCCTATCTGGACTTCGGTACCGATGCCGGTGATCAGATCACGTTCAATATCGACGCACCCGCAGCGGGTACCTACACGGCGACGATTCGTTACGCTAACGGCGCCGCCACCCCTCGGCCGCTCGACCTGACGGTCAATGGCAGTGCGCAACCGCAGGTGCCTTTTGCCAACGCGCCGGACGATGGCGTCAACGACCCCTGGGATGAATGGTTGGAGCAGGAGGTACAGGTCACCTTCGAAGAGGGCGCCAATACCTTCACGCTGACCATCCCCACGGTGGCTAACGGTGGTACGAACAACGGCCCCAACATCGATCAGGTCGTGTTCAGCTTCGATGATGGTGATACGACCCCAGCGCCGTTCACCTTCGAGATTCAGGGCGAGGCGTTGTCGATCGACGATGATGAGCCTACTCCCGATACCGTGGTGCGTGACGCCAGCAATCCTGAAACTAACGAAGCGGCGGGCCCCGATGGGCTATGGGATGGCTATACCGGCAGCGGCTATCTCGATATGGGGGGCGAAGTGGGTGATGCGGCCTTCTTTGACGTGGAGGTCGAGGAAGCCGGTACCTATACCCTGAGCGTACGCTACACCAATGGTGATGGAAGTGGCGCAAATCGGCCCATGGATATACTGGTGGGCGGCGAGTCGCAGGGTGAGATTGCCTTCCCCGTTACCGGTGAAGGGAATGACGGCTGGCTGAACTGGCAAGAGGCTACGATCGAGGTTGAACTTGAGGCCGGCAGCAATACCATTCGCCTGGAAAACCTGACCACCAACGGCCCTAACATCGATAGCCTAAGCGTGACTCGCGACGGTGTCGAACCGCCTGAAGTAGTGGAGCCGGGCGAGCGTTTCTCGGTCAAGATCAACTTCCAGCCCGAGGGCGTGGCGGTGCCGGAAGGCTATATTGCCGATAACGGCAAAGCCTTTGGTACCCAGTCGGTAACCATCGATGGCCAGACCTACCAGTACGGCTGGGTCACCGAAGAATCGATCTACGACGACGAACCCGGCACGACGCCGCTGGATATCAGCGAGCTGACCAGCGTCGCGGTCAATGACCGTACCGATGATATCGCCGGTCTCGACCCGCGTCAGGGCACCTATGCCCACTTCGATCAGCCCGGAAGCGAGTACGTACGCGCCGGCTGGGAAATTGAGCTGGAAGACGGCTACTACGAGGTCACCATCTCGATTGGCGACACCTCCGGGCCTTATGACAGCCGTAACGTGCTGAATGCGGAAGGCGAGCTGTTCAACGACCCCTTCACCCCGTTCCGGCCAGACGACTTCCCGGCGGATGGCAATCCGGGCAACGACACAGAAGGCGCACGTTCTGATCTGGTGACGCGCATCGTGCAGGTGACTGATGGTCGGCTGACGCTCGACTCGATGGGACTCGACAACGAGAACACCGAGATCCAGTACATCGAGATCCAGTCGCTTCCCGACCTGACCCCGGATGATGATCGTGAAGCGCCGCAGGACTACGCCTTCTTCACCGACGCCCGCGCGATTGCTGGCGTCGGGGAAAACGAAGTGGAGGTTGACCTCGACGCAGAAGACGGTGCTATTCCCACGGGCGTTGACCCGACCTCGGACATCTTCGTGGGAATTTCGGTGGTCGACGGGCGTGGCGGCGCCTTGCTGGAAAGCCTGAACGACGGCTCGGTGAAGCTGTTCGAAACGGTTACCGGCGAGGAAGTCTCGTTCAACGTCAATACCACCGGGGGCTTTGACTCGCTGACCATTTCGCCGAGCCAGATGCTCAAGCCGTTTACCAGCTATACCCTGGTGATCGACGGCTTCCGTGACCGCGGCCCTAACGATGATAATGATGCCCCGACCCGCGAGTTCCAGAAGTACACCAACACCTTCGTTACCGGTGAAGAGCCGGAGGTGGTCGCTCGCGACGTAGCGTTCAACGATGTGGTCGAGCTCAACGGTGAAGCGGACAATGCCTTCGGCTTCACGTCGCTTGAGATGAGCCCCGACGGCGCCTTCATGTACATCGCGACCATCGGCGGTGATCTGTTGCGCTACAACGTCGATCCGGTCGACGGCTCGCTATCCAACCGCCAGGACCTGAGCCTGCCGAACGATTACTTCGACCAGCCCGGGGAGAGTCAGCAACGTGGCATCATCGGCCTGGTGGTGGATCCCACCGACCCGAACGTGCTGTGGATCACCGATAACTACCCGATCCCGCTCAATGGACGCGATAACGGCGTGCCGGAATTCAGTGGCCGCATTACCAAGATCACGCTGGACGGCGGTAGTGATTTTTCCGGTACCGCCGAGCCCTACATCACCGGGCTGCCGCGCTCCAACGGCGACCACGTGACCAATAGCCTCGAGTTCCGCGCCAATCCGGACTATGACGCGGCGACCAACCCTGATGTGCCGACGCATCTGCTGTATCTGATTCAGGGCTCCAACTCGGCCATGGGTGAGCCGGATAGCGCCTGGGGCAATCGTCCCGAGCGTCTGCTGAATGCCGCGGTGATGGAGATTGACCCGACCCGCGACGCGCCTCCCGGGGGCTTTGATGTCTCCACCGAGCCGGTGCCCGACAACGGCCAGAACACCCGCTTCGATGACCCGGACGGCCATCCCAAGGATGACCCCATCCCCATGGGCAACGGCGAATTCCTGGTGTTCGATGAACGCGGTGTGGCGACGGTGCAGGACGCCGACGGCAACGTGCTCCAGAGCTACTACGACCCCTACGCCGAAGACGCGGTGCTGACCATCTTTGCCACCGGGGCGCGCAACGCCTACGACCTGGTGTGGCACTCCAACGGCTTCCTGTATGTGCCGACCAACGGATCGGCGGCGGGCGGCAACGTGCCGGACGATCCCTCAACACCTGAAGATGAACGTTTCCTGAACGTTGAGAAGCAGGACGACTATCTGTTCAAGATGGTTGAAGGGGGATACTACGGACACCCCAACCCGCTTCGGGATGAGTACATCATGAACGGCGGTAACCCGACCGGGGGCAGCGATCCGAATCAGGTGGATCGCTATCCGACGGGTACCAACCCCGAGGGCAACTATGATATTTCCGGGGTCTACTCGCTGGGTGAGAACCGCTCGCCCAACGGGGCGGTGGAGTACACCAGCGATGTGTTCGGCGGCAACTTGCAGGGCAATGTGCTGTTCACCGAGTACTCCGGCGGTGATGACGTGCGCAGCATTACGCTCGACGCCAACGGCAACGTGATCGGTGACGATGTACTGCGCGATCCCGACGGCAATGTCATTACCTACGTTGATCCGTTGGATATTATCGAGAACCCGGTCACCGGCCAGCTTTATGTGCTGACCCTGAATCGCGGCAACGGCCAGAGCCAGATTATCCGCCTCGATCCGGCGCCAGGTGGCGTAGTGGATCCTGTGGATCCCGATCCCGGCGACGATCTGGTATCGCTGCTGGTCATCCAGGCGGAAGATAACACTCCCAACGATGGCACGTCGGTGACTATCGCCGATGGCGCGGGTGCGGAAATCCAGATACGTGACATCGACAACCCCGAAACCACCGAGGGTTTGCCTAACGGTCTGCGCCCCGGTGCCTTTGGACTGGATGGCAACACCGATGGTGATGACGGTGTGCCTGGCGGCTATGCCGACTACGGCAGCACCAATGCCGACTTCATGACCTTCGGTTTTAATCTGGCCGCAGACGATGCGGGCGATTCGGTTCTGCGTATCCGCTACGCCAACGGTGGCGAGACTAACCGACCGCTTGAAGTGTTCGTCAACAACCAGAGCGTTGGCGTCTATAACTTCGGCCCTGCACCGGCTGGCATCGTCGATACGGACGAGCGCTGGGCCGAGTGGATGACGCAGGATATCGAAGCGGCCCTGGTCGTCGGTGAAAACACCGTGCGCCTGCAGGCCACGAACAATACCGGCCCCAACATCGACCAGCTTGAAGTATTGCAGTCGCCGCCTGACAGCACCTCGGGCTTCACCGATTACGAAGCTGAAGATGCCTCGCTTGACGGCCCGGTGGTCGTGCCAGAGAGCGTCGACGATCGCAATGCGTCCGGTGAGGGCTTTGTCGACTTCGATGGCGCGGGTGATCAGACCATCACCTGGACCGTCGAGGTCGATGAGACCGGCAATTACGAGGTTGGCTTCCGCTATGCTCTGGCGGCAAGCAAGGCCGACCGCCCGATGGAAGTGACCGTCAACGGCGTTAGCCTGGGGCAGCTCAATTTCCCAGGCCAGAGTAATGAAGCGGAAAGCAACTGGTTCTTCCAGGAGCTGCTGGTCAACCTGCAAGCAGGCAGCAACACCATCAGCGTAACGGCACCGGAGGCCAACGGCCCCAATGTCGACCTGTTGCGAGTGCCTGACGCTCCGGCCGATAACTTCATGCCGGTGTATGCCGATGTATCCGATGGCGCGCGCATTGAGCTTGAGAGCGGTGATAGTGCAAGGACCATCAACGACCTGACGGCCGACTTCTACTTTACCGTGGATGCCGACGGTCTCTATCGCCTGGATCTGGCGGCCAACGCCGGTGCCAGCGATGGTCAGGGCTTGACCCTAACCCTCAACGGCCAGCCAGTGGACGTATTGTCCTATCCGGGTGAGGGCGATGCCGGGGAAGAAGGCACCTATGTCGAACTGGAAGCCGGTGTGGAATATAACCTGCGTGTTGTCTCCAGCGCCGACGGTGCCGATGAGCTGGACTACCTCGACGTCACACCGCTAACCGGGGATGAAGGGGCTGACATCGGCGTACAGAGCGGTGATGCCGCCTACTACTCCGACCGACTGCACTTCAGCTACCTGGAGAACAACAGCGCCTCGGCGGACGATCGTGATTTCAAGGAGAGTGCTACCGTCACGATCTCCAACACGGGCACCAGCGAGCTTGCGATTCTCGATGCCGATATTGATGGCCCCTTCGTACTGGAGGACCCGAGCGCCTTTGACGGCCTGACGCTCGCCGCCGGCGAGTCGCTTGAAGTCACGGTGCTGTTCGACCGTGACAGCTATACGGCGCCCACCAACGACGCTGGCGACGGGGTGTTCGAAGGACGCATTCGCCTGGTGACCAACGATGCCGATTCGCCGATTGCCGAAATCCATATGGCCGGCTTCTGGCAGGCACGGGACGAGGGCGGCTGGGAACCCAACGTTAATGAAGTGTGGGAGGTGTTCGGCTTCGGTAACCGTATCGACGGCCTGACCACCGTGGGAGGCGGGGAGAATTCAGTATTGAATGATTTCGACCTCTATCGTCCCGTTAACGACGACGAGGTGTTGTCGCGCTACTGGACGCTGGCTGATGGTGCCGGAGAGGCGAAGATCACCCAACTGGCGGCCTACCATGGCCCCAGCGGGGCAACGCTGGGTATCCATAATCCAGGCAACAAGGGTCAGGACATCATCTTCAGCGATCATGCAGGAGACAATAACCAGACCCTTCTGCCGATAAAAGGAAATGGTGATTTTGCCACCGCGAGCTTCTCGCTTGCCGATATTCCTAGCAGTTGGGCTGGCGAAGGTGTGTTTGGCATCGAGGTGGCGAACCTGTCCACCGACCCTTCGCTTAACCCCGAGGGAGGCGGCACGCCGCCTGCCGATGCTGATGGCATCGAGCGCGGCTATACGGTGCGCATGTTCCGGGCACTCGATGCCGAGGGCAACGTGATTCCCAATACCTACCTGGGCATCATGGATTACACCGGCATCAACTACGACTACAACGACAACATGTTCCTCATTGAGGGCGTGTCGCCCGTCGCCGGGGGGGATCTTACAGTGATCAATAACGACGGCATCCCGTCCAACGATCGCCTGGTAATGTCGCGCATTGAGAACCCCGCCAACGCCGCGCAAGAAGTGCACGACGAGGTGACCATCACGCTCAGAAACGATGGTTTCGAGACGCTGGATATCAATAGCGTCGAGGTCAGTGATACCACCTTGTTCGAACTCACCGAGGCCTTCGCGGCGGTCAGCCTGGAACCGGGCGAATCCATCGACGTCACCGTGCGCTTCATCGCCGATGATCCTAACGACGCCAGTCTGTATGAGGCGAGCCTGGTCATCAACTCAAGCGATTCGGACGAGGGCGAGAAGGTTATCCAACTGGCCGGTCTGGCCCAGAACCAGTCCGAGAGCGGGCAGGAACCGCTGGTTCAGGAAATCATCAACGCCTTTGGCTACACCACCAACGTGGCCGAAGGGCAGATGAACCAGGGCGGGCTGGTGGAAGCCAACGGCGACGAGATTCTGTCACCGTACTTCCAGCGTGCCGACGGCAGTTCGCCAATCAAGATCACCCAGTTGGCGGCTTATCACACCCAGGGCGACGTGGCCCGCCTGTTCATCCACGATGTGGATAGCCGCAATCTCGATGAGATTCTGGCCCACGACGAGGCCGATGGTCAGACGCTACTGCCACGCACGCTCAACGACGGGGATCTGCTGACCACGACCACGCTTGATCGCGACGCGCCGTTTGGTTTCTTCGCCGAGATTTCGGGTCGTCAGGGCTATATTTCCTGGTCGGATCCGGATGCCAATCTGTATGAGGACACCGTCGATGAGATAGGTAACCCCGGCACCAACCTCAACTGGGACGAGAACGACGGCCACCTGATTCGCGTCTATGTGGCCAAGGACGCCGATGGCAACGTGATCCCGGACACCTATATCGTGATCCAGGACTACGCGGGGGTGAACTACGACTACAACGACAATATCTTCCTGGTCGAGAACGTTCAGACCTACGACCCCACTGGGGCGGAAGATGCCGATGGCAACGGCCGGGTGGACTTGTACGACGACGATGACGGCGACGGCGTGCCGAACTTCCTCGACGACCCGGACCCGGTCGATCAAACTGCCTTTAATGACAGTGAAACAGCCTGGGCGGTGGGCAGCGATGGCTTTACGCTGGAAGCCAAACTGTTCGATAACGGCGGCCAGGGGGTGGCGTATAACGACACTACCACGGCGCACCAGGGAGCAGCTTTCCGTTCTGACGAGGCGGTGGATATCTCCAACGGCACCGAGGCGCTGGGCTACATCGCCGATGGTGAGTGGGTCGAGTACACCCTCAACGTCGAGACGGCGGGCACCTATACGCTTAGCTTCTCGACCTCCGCGACCACCGATGGCAAGTCCATCACCGCGGCCTTTGAGCAGGGGGGCGGCTTCTATACCCCGGCGCAGGTGCAAGACTTGCCCAACACCGGCAGCTTCACCAGCTTCCAGACCGTCGGTCCGCTGACCTTTGAACTGGAAGAGGGCGAGCAGGTGCTGCGGCTGACCTTTAACGGCGGCCAATTGGATCTGGCCTCGTTCACGCTGGACTTTGAAGCACCGGTGGACGATGGTCAGAGCGCCTATAACGACAGCCAAACCGCCTGGGAGGTGGGCGCTGAGGGGCTGAATCTGGAAGCGCGTTTCTATGACAACGGCGGCCAGGGCGTTGCCTACAACGACACCACCGCGGCCCACCAGGGTGATGCCTTCCGCGCCGACGAAGCGGTGGATATCTCCACGCCCTCGCAGGCGATCGGCTTCATCGAGGACGGCGAGTGGGTGGAATACACCATCAACGTGGCGGAAGACGGCGTCTACGACCTCGACTTCCTGACCTCGATGGATTCCACAAACCCGGCGGCACGCTCGATTACCGCGAGCTTCGCCAAGGGCGATACGCCCTACGTGACGGCATCGCCGGTCGGCGTGTCGCAAACAGGAAGCTGGACCACCTTCACCCAGACCGATACCACCCAGGTAGCGCTCGAAGCGGGTGAGCAGGTGCTACGGCTGACCTTCAATGGCGGCCCCATGGATCTGGCCTCGTTCAACCTGGTGCCCGTTGAGCCAACGCCGGTCAACCAGGCGCCAGAGGTGGAGGCCGGTATCAATGACATCACGATGGTGGAAGGCGAAGCGATTGACTTCAGTCTGCCTGACGATGCGTTTGCCGATGCAGATGGCGACAGCTTGACCTATACCGCCAGCGGCCTGCCCAGCGGAATCTCGATGTCGACGGAAGGCGTGTTCTCCGGTACGGCGACCAGCGTGGGAAGCTTTGACGTTATCGTGACGGCTTCGGATGGCCAGGACAGCGTTCAAACGGCGTTCACGCTAGCGGTGGAGGAAGCACCGGTCGACGATACACAGCAGGCCTTCACGGATAGCGGTGATCCCTGGCAGGTGGGTAGTAACTTCACGCTGGACGCGGTCAACTACGACGAAGGCGGGCAGGACGTGGCCTATAACGATGCCGATGCCGAGCAGATTGGCTCGGACTTCCGCCCGGGAGATGGCGTGGATATCGTCGGTGACGGCGACGCCATCGGCTGGGTGGACGAGGGCGAATGGGTGGAATACACCCTCAACGTCCAGCAGGCAGGGGTCTATGACCTGTCGTTCCTGTCGGCCCTTGGCGATGGTAGCGGTGCGCAGCGCAGCATCACGGCGACCTTTACCAAAGGCGACGGCTCACCCTACGCATCGACCGACCCGGTGGTGATAGCGCCGACCGGTGGCTGGGGCGACTTCCAGCCCACCGATGCCACCCAGGTGGCGTTGGAGGCCGGTGAGCAGGTGCTGCGGCTGACCTTCAACGGCGGCTCGCAGGATCTGGCTTCGTTCAGTCTGGCGCGTGATGGGCAGCAAGCCTTTAACGCGGGGGGAACCCCCTGGCTGGTGGATGCTGAGGACGGCTTGGCGCTTGATGCGGTCAACTACGATGAAGGCGGCCAGGACGTTGCCTATAACGATGCCGATGCCGCTCAGATTGGTACGGACTTCCGCCCGGGTGAAGGCGTGGATATCGTTGGGCAGGGCGAAGCAATCGGCTGGGTAGATGACGGAGAATGGGTGGAATACACCATCGACGTCGAACAGGCTGGCAGCCACACCCTGTCGTTTGTTACCTCCAACCCTAACAACGGGCGCAGTATTACCGCATCGGTTGAGCAGGATGGCGTGACCTACGATCAAGCAAGTGGCTCAGTGCCGAACTCCGGCGCCTGGGGTAACTTCGTCGATGGGCCCTCGGTGACACTCGATCTGGAGGAAGGGGTTCAGGTACTACGCCTCACCTTCAACGGAGGCTCTCAGGACTTGGCCTCGTTCCAACTCAGTCGCGATGCGGATATCAATGCAGCCAGTGCCTCTAACATGGATATGATGATGGCCATGTCCACTGATGCTGATGGCGTTTCTTCCAACGAAGAAGAGCTGGTCGCATTGAGTGATGATGTCAGCATCAGTGGGGTGCAGGAGGGTGACCAGGGCGCCTTGATGTAAGGTTTGCTCAAGGTCTAGCACCCGCTTAGCGGTACTGATGATGTAGACCGCGTTAATAAAGCCTGCGAGATATCGCAGGCTTTTTTTTGCGTTTGTGACCCTGAAAACTTCGTTCTCCCAAGGTCATGATTTTTTATCTATTGGTTTCGATTAGGCGGTATATACGCAATTCGCGTTCCTGCTGCCTTTCCCAATATGCTCGCTTGGAGTCGTTAGCGACCATAGCGTAAGGTATTTTGTTCGTCCAATAGCAGAGTAAGTACGCAAAGCGATGAGCTTCTTTAGAGAGTCATCAATCGCGGCTTATGCCTGCTCCTGCACGACCCAACTGACAACTTCTTCATTGCCATATTTAGCTTTCCACTCCTGAATGACCTTGTGGTTTCCACCACGTGTCTCGACCACTTGGCCCGTGTGTGGGTTTTTGTAAACCTTTAAAGCACGTTTTTTACGAGTGCCCGTGCTGCTGTCCTTAGACCCTTTGGTTGATGTGCTGGTGTATGTAGGGTCCAGCATTTCACACACATCACGTGCCGCTTTGCCATGCTCCGCCATAAGGGCTTGCAGTTTCTCTTTGAATTCAAGCTCTTTCTTGAGTTCGCTGTTACTTTCAAGCGCTTGCAGCTCTTCTTGCAGTTGCTTTAGCAGCTGCTCTTTTTTGATGTAATCATTCAATACTGACGCCATCTCAGTTTCCCCATGTTTTTAATTTAAGTAATGTCCACTATTTTCATTATACACGCCAACATTTAATTGTTTAAATTTCAATCTAAAAATGGTGGTATGTGGCATATTGATTTATATCGCTATATTGCGCAACCGCACTTTTAATTTTTGATATAAAATGATCCGGTAAAGCCTATATTTTGTTCGCCAAGACGGCGTTGGATAAAACCCTGTCAGTCCTTTTTCATGATGATTTATGCGGCGAGGTGGGGAGTCCGTTAGCTTATAGGTAACGTCGCTACGTTTAGCGCTCTTAGACTCCAAGGCGATCATTGTTTGAAGGAACGCTAGCGGGCTCAAGGAGACCCAGAAGGCTTTCTTTTCAGCGACAATCTCAGACCACTTCGAGGATGGTTGAAAGGCTGCAACGCACATGGCTGGTGCTTATCGCCCCGGCTCGGTTACTCTACACATTCAATCCATGAAGGATAGTCGCATTAATGTTGGGTTTCCTGCAGGGATTTTCCTACGGTCTTTTCATGACCTGCCTGCCCTGGCTAATGGTCGGGCTCTTCAATCCTGCCCTGGCGCTTCCGCTGGCGGCTCCCGGCCGCCTGCAGGTGATCCTCCGCTATTGTCTGGTAGTGCCTTTTATCAGCATGTTGCTTTGGCTGACGTCTCTGTGGGGTGGTTTCAGCCCCAGCCTGCTTGGCTGGCTTGCTGGCATTGTCGCCATTCCGGTGGCGCTACCCGTCGAGCGAACGCTGCGTGGCTGGTTGGCCCGCCGCCGTGAGCGTCGACTTGAGGTTCAACGAGCGGCCGAGGCGCGTCAGCGCCGGGCTCAGGAAGAGCGCAAGGCCTATGAGGAGGGAGTGTCGGTGCTTGATCCGGCGCGGCCGCCTGAGGGAGCCGACGACCTTGTGTTGGCTATGTGCCGAGCGAAGCAGAGCCTGTTGGACGTTAACCGCCCCGACCTGGCAATTCTGGCGGATCGCCTCTACAGCCGCTACCGTCATGTGATGGATGTGCTGAGCGGTCGTTTCCACAGTGGCGAGCTGGCGTTCGAGCGTTCGCGCGGCCTGGTGACTCAGGTGTGTCTTGGCGCGGTGGATACGCTGACGACTATGGCGTCCCAAGCACGCGGCGTCGTTCGGGTGGACGGTGATTACGTGCGGCGACGTCTGGAACGGGGGGGCATGCGGCTGAGCGAGGAGGAGCGCGCCGCCCTGGTGCGCCGCCTGGATCTGCTGGTGGAGACCGAGCACCGGCTGAATGAACGCTCAGCCCGTATCGAATCGGCGCTGACCGTGCTCGATGATACCGCCGTTTCCCTGGCACGTATCGAGACGGCGCGCCCCCAGGCGTCGGTGACCACCGAGAAGGCGCTGGAGGATTTGCGCCGCTTTGTCGAAGGTGCCGACCGTTACGCTCGTAAGGATTAAGCCGGTGGGCACTGATGCTGCACGGCTTTCACGACCCAGGAGATGCCCATGACCCAGCAACCGGATGACAAACCTCGCCTCTCCCTGCCGCCGGTGGACGAGATCGCCAGTCAGCTGGGGGTTAGCCAGTCCGATTCGGCCGACCCCGATGACCTCGACCTCGACCCTGAGCTTGAGGCGATGGCTGACCGCTTTGTCGACGAGGTGCTCGCCGCGGATGGCGACGAGTCGTTGGTGCGCCAGCGCCGTGCCGTGGACGAGATGGGGCTTGAGCTACAGCAGCAGGCCGCCCATCGCAGTGCCATGCTACAGACGCCGCTGCGTAAGCTAGCCCACCAGGGCGACGAAGGTGGGCCGGTCGCCCAGGCGCTGGTTAGCCTGCGCGGACGCATGGAAGGGCTTGATCCTGCTCGCCATCGTCTAGCGCCGAGTGCGTTGGATCGCGTTTTGGCGATGATTCCCGGTATCGACAGCCGCGTGCAGCGCTACTTCCGCAAGTTCGAGAATGCTCAACAGGCGCTGGACGCCATCATTGAAGAGCTGGAAGGCGGGCGTGACATGCTGCATCGAGACAACCTCACCCTGAGCGATGACCAGCAAGCCCTAAATGAAATCCTAAGCGAGCTCAACCGCCAAGTCGCGCTAGGTCGCTTGATTGATCGTCGCTTGAAGGACGATATTGCCGCGCGAGATACCGATGACCCGCGGCGTCACTTTATCGAAGAAGAGCTGCTTTTTCCCCTTCGTCAGCGCATCGTCGATCTTCAGCAGCAACTGGCGGTGAGCCAGCAAGGCGTGCTGGCGCTGGAGGTGATCATCCGCAACAACCGCGAATTAATGCGCGGCGTGGACAGAGCCATAAACGTCACCGTTTCGGCCCTCACCGTGGCGGTCACCGTGGCCATGGCGATGGCCAATCAGCGTCTGGTACTGGATCGCATCGAAGCCCTCAATTCCACCACCTCGCAGATGATCGGCGGGACTGCCAAGGCCCTTCGCCAGCAGGGCGTGGACATCCAAAAGCGGGCCTCTTCGGCGATGCTCGACATGCAAGTGCTCGAAGAGGCCTTCAGCGAGGTCATGGGCGCGATTGATGATCTCTCAAACTATCGTCAGGAGGCTCTGCCCCGGCTGGATGAGCAGATCAATCGCCTGGCGACCTTGTCTCGCCAGGGCAATGCGTCCATCGAGCGCCTCCGCGAGGGTAGTGAGGTGCAACTGCAGAACAATGACGTTGATACGCCAGCGTCAGGCAATCACGGCCCAACGGATACACCAGAATCAACCAGGTAACGCGCGGTGTTACTTGAAATGGGAGGAGGCGTCCCTGAACGCCTTGCGCATCAACTCCCAGGCGTCATCCATACCCTGGCGGACGGTGTCCCAGGCTGCTTCGCTGGCATGCTGGAGTTCATCGAGCCTTTGTTGCGTTTCCGCCTGGCGTTTCTTGAGCCGCTCTATGTCCTCCTGGTACTTGACCCTGGCCTCGTCACTGGCCTGGCGGGCCTTGGCGGCTAGCCTGTCGATCTCAGCATTCCACTCGTCTAACCGGGCTTTCATTTCCTCAACGAACTCGTCGCGTTGACTCATGATGACACCTCCCATTGCGGTAGCGGGCAGGTCACAAGCCGGCATTTAATGGCATCGATGATGCTTATGCCACTCTGAGCCTTATCGTGTGACCTTGCCGCGCAGGTTTTTGGTTTTGCCTTTGCGGGTTTTCGCATCCACGCGCTTGCGTTTGGCGGAGCGGGTGGGCTTGGTTGGTTTGCGTGTCTTCTGTTGCTTGACCGCTTCGCGAATCAGCTCGCGCAGCCGTGCTAGGGCATCCTCGCGGTTGTGCTCCTGGGTGCGAAAGCGCTGGGCCTTGATGATGACCACGCCCTCTTGTGTGATGCGCTGGTCGGTCAGCGCCAGCAGGCGCTCTTTGTAAAAGGGCGGTAGGGTCGAGCGCTGAATATCGAAACGCAGGTGAATAGCCGAGGCCACCTTGTTGACGTTTTGGCCGCCAGCACCCTGCGCGCGGATAGGGTTCAGCTCAATCTCCCAGTCGGCCAGTTCCACCGTGTTGGAAATATGCAGCATAGGGCTCCTTAACGTGTGGGCAGCAACGCGATGCTTTGTAATGGAGGCATTGATCGCGTTAGCACTAGTATAAGTCTATCGTCTGAAGCGCATGCGTGCTTACGAACGTTTTAACTCGAACTTTTTAAAGGGTAATTCTGGCAAGCAATCAATATGCAGGTTGAAGGCATGGCTGGCAACGCTAATGGTCCAGCCCTGCGACTGCCAAATCCATGCATGAGCGTTTCCATGAGGAGCAAGTCGTGCGAGCCGGGTCGAAAGTAGGCTGGAAGGTGGTTCATGACTAACGCTATCTAACTTGTAGAGGGCTTCATACAACGTCCAGGCGCGGTAGAAGGCAGCCAGCGGGTCTTTCGCTTTTAGAATAGCGCGTTTTACGTCGGGCTCAGGCAGTAGTTCAACAAGAGACGACAGACGTGCAGCATGGCGGGCTCGGGTGTGCTCTATATCGATGCCCACGGGGACATTCGACATGCCCGCCAGTACCCGCTTATCGCTATGGCTAAGACTGGCCTGGTAAGGGGCCTTTAGGGCGGGGTGCCTCGGCACCCCGCTGCCTCTAGGCGACCAGTCGGCAAGAGGACACTCAATCCCTTTCCGCTTGGCAAGTACACTCAGTAGTTCCCGGCCTCGCTGTGAGAGCGCGGCGCCAACGTGTGCTGCACTCACTTGCGCAATGATAAGGTCGAGGCGTGGCATTAAGGCCAGCGACGGAAGATCAACGAGGTGTTGATACCACCGAACGCAAAGTTGTTGCTCATGACATACTCACAGTCGATGTGGCGTGCTTCACCGCGCAGGTAATCGAGCTCTGCGCAGGCGTCATCGGGCTGGTCGAGGTTGGTGGTGGCATGGAACCAGCCTTCGCGCATCATCTCGATCGCCACCCAGGCTTCCAGTGCACCACAGGCTCCCAGTGTATGGCCGGTAAAACTTTTGAAGGCGCTGATCGGCATGTTGGGGCCGAACACGGCATGGGTGGCGTGGCTTTCGGCAATATCGCCACGATCGGTGGCGGTGCCGTGGGCGCTGACATAGCCAATTTGCCCGGTGTCTAGTCCAGCGTCGTCAAGCGCTTGGCGGATGGCGCGCTCCATCATGCCTGCATCGGGCTGAGTGACATGCCGACCATCGCTGTTGGTGCCGAAGCCGACCAGCTCGGCGTAGATGTTGGCACCACGTGCCTCGGCGTGTTCGAGTTCCTCAAGGATCAGGGTACCTGCCCCTTCGCCGATCACCAGGCCATCGCGCTCGGCATCGAAGGGGCGAGGCGAGGTATGTGGGGCATCGTTACGGGTGCTGGTGGCGAACAGCGTATCGAAGACGGCCGCTTCAGATGCCGACAGCTCCTCACAGCCCCCGGCAATCATCGCGGTCTGGCGGCCGAAGCGAATGGCTTCGTAGGCGTAACCGATGCCCTGGCTGCCCGATGTACAGGCGCTGGAGGTGGTATGGATACGGCCCCGCACGCCAAGGAATACCCCGATATTAACCGGCGCAGTATGCGCCATCATGCGAATATAGGAATTGGCATTAAGCCCATCGGTCGACTTGTTGATCAGCATGTTGCCGAAATCGGCCACTGCATCGGGTTCACCTGCCGAGGCCCCGTAGGCGATGCCCATGTCGCCGCTGCCCACTAGCGGGGTGTCGAGCAGCCCCGCATCCGCCAGCGCCAGTTCGCTGGCGCGGGTGGCCATTTGGGCGCCGCGGCCCATGCTGCGCAGCGCGCGCCGGTGATAGTGGTCGGGCAACGTAAAATCACTCACAGGCGCGCCAAGACGCGTATTGAGGCCTTCGTAGCTGGACCAGTCCGCCATGTGTTGAATGCCGCTTTCCAGGCGTTCCAAGCGGGCCCGAATGCTCGGCCAGTCATTGCCGATCGGTGAGAAACCGGCTATCCCGGTCACCACCACTCGTCGACCCAGCCCATCCTGGCGTAGTGCAGTGTTTGGCATCAGCACATTCCTCCATTAACGGCGAACACTTGCCGGGTGATATAGCTGGCATCGGATGAGCACAAAAAGCCTACCGTGGCGGCGACTTCTTCGCTGGTCCCGGTGCGGCGCATGGGGATCAGCTTGAGCGCCTCCTCGGTCGCCAGTTCGTCGGTCATGTCGGTGTCGATCAACCCGGGCGCAACGCAGTTGACGGTAATTTTCCGCTTGGCCAACTCCACCGCCAGGGCCTTCATCGCCCCGATCAGTCCCGCCTTGGCAGCGCTGTAGTTGACCTGGCCGCGGTTGCCCATCAACCCTGACACCGACGACATCACCACAATGCGGCCCGCTTTGCGGCGGCGAATCATCGGCATGACTAACGGTTTGATGACGTTGTAAAAGCCATCGAGATTGGTGTGGATGACGCTGTCCCAGTCTTCGTCAGACAGTGCAGGGAAGGCGCCGTCGGCGGTAATTCCGGCATTGCAAACGGCGCCGTAATAGGCCCCGTGCGCTTCGATGTCGTTTTCAATGGCCTCGCGTGCCGCTTCGCGGTCGGCGACATCAAAGCACAGGATGCGGGCATCGCGCCCCAGAGCACGGATGTCATCGGCGACCGCCTCGGCGGCGTCTTTGCGCTGGCGGCAGTGCAGCACAATATCGAAGCCATCCCGCGCCAGGCGCAGGGCGATGGCACGACCGATGCCGCGGCTCGAACCGGTGATCAAAATGGTATCGGTCATGGGTGGCTCCCTGGTTGTATAGCCTCCAGCGCCTGTGTTGATTCGGGCTGAAAGACGTTGAGCGTGGAGGTGGCGAGCCGCTGGTTTTCGCTGTCCAACAGCTGTCCGCTAAAAGCGCCGAGTCCGTTGTCGGCGCGAAAGTCGAGGGTGACCTCAATACGTATCGGCTGGTCGAACGCGAACTGCGGGGTTAGGCATTGATAGCGCCGGGTGCCGAGCAAAAAACCAATACCTGGCTTGTCACCGCCTGTTATCGCCTGTACGCCCGCCCAGGCGGCAACCGCCTGGGCGAGCCATTCAAGCCCTACCCAGCCCGGAATGCCCAGGGAGGTGGCGAACAGGTCGTCGCGCCGTGGCGTGACCCTGGCATGCAGGTATTCATCGCCCACATCGAGCAGGGTATCGAGCAGGCACATGCCATGACGATGCGGTACGTAGGGCGCGATATCGCAAGGGAGATCCGGTTTTTTTACGGCCGGTGAATCAGTCATCAACACGTTCCAACAGCAAGGCAATATTGTTGCCACCGAACGCGAAGGCGTTGCTGAGTGCGCGGCGGCAGTCGCGTTTCTCGGCGGCGGCATAGGTAAGTGGCGACAGTGCCGGGTCCAGTTGGCCATCGTGCACGTGGGGCGGTAAACGGCCGCCATCCAGGGTCAGCCAGCAGAAGGCGGCTTCCAGCGCGCCGCATGCGCCCAGGGTGTGGCCGGTCAAGGCCTTGGTCGAACTGCAGGGCAGCGTATCGTCGAAGACATGGCTGACGGCCAAGGCTTCCATGCTGTCGTTCTGGCGGGTGGCGGTACCGTGCAGGTTGAGATAGTCGATGTCTGAGGCACCCAGCCGTGCCATGGTCAGCGCGGCCTGCATGGCCGCGGTAGCCCCCGTTCCGTCCGGATGGGGTGAGGAAATATGATAGCCATCGCTGGACTCACCATAGCCGCTGAGCTGGATGCCTCCGGTTTCACCGGTAACCAGAAACAACGCCGCCGCTTCGCCGAGGTTAATACCGCAACGATTGATCGAGAAGGGCTGGCAGGGACTATCGCTGAGCGCTTCAAGCGAGGCGAAACCGTTCACAGTTAGGCTGCAAAGGCTATCGGCACCCCCTGCGATGACGGCATCGCAGGCTCCGGTTGCCAGCAAGCGTTTGGCACTGGCCAGTGCCCGGGCACTGGAGGTACAAGCGGTGGATAGCGTATAGGCCGGGCCATCGAGGCCAAGCCACTCGGCAACGAAACATGCCGACGAGCCGATTTCATGGCGCTGATAACGAAAATCTTCGGGCCAATCGCCTTGCTGTTGGCGCTTGGCCAAGGCGATTTCGGTTTCGCCGATACCCGAGGTGCTGGTGCCCAACACGACGCCAATCCGAGCCCCAGGATGCCGCTGACGAAACGCATCGAGGGTCGGCGCGAGCTGCTTCACGGCGGCGGCCAGCAACTGGTTATTCCGCGAGCGGTGCGGCATCGGCAGGCTCTCGGTATCGGGCAAGGCAGAGGTCACCCTGCCAAGCGGCAAGGGGCGACCAGGGGTGAAGGTGTCGTCGAGCACCAGACCGCGACGGCCATTGAACAGCGCATCGGCGATGGTCGCCAAATCGTCGCCCAACGGGCAGACCAGCGCTGGCGGCAACAGGCGGCAAGGCTGTGCCTGGAGTGGGGTCAATTGGCTGGGCATGGGGCGTCCATCGGGTCGGCATCGTCAGCAAGGGGCGCGATGTATAAGCGGTAATCGGCTTCCAGATCCTCAATAAGCCGACATTCCGTGTCGCCAGTGATGCGCGCGATGAGGCGATCCCGGTAGCGGACGGTTCGCTCGCCGCGTTCTTGCTCCAGCGACCAGGGTTCCTCCTCGAAGGCTTGGGATAGGGCCGATGCGGGCCATAGGCTCCAGCTCAAGCGACTAGCAAGCCACTCGGCAGTAAACGGCGGGTCGAACGACTTGTCGGAGAGAAAGCGGCTGCCAGTGTCATCATGCACTAACGTCAATAAGCGCTGGCCTTGGGGGCTGAGCAGTGCCAGGCGCACCGATTGACCGTCCTGGCGCAAGGCGCCAATCAGCACTTGCCGCTCACCGTCATGTTCGAATGTCAGCTTTTGTTTCTGAGACTCCCGCTCCGGCAGCCTTTCAAGCGCAGGAATAGGCGCATTCGACGGTCGCCCAGCGCAGCCGATAAGAAGAAAAAGGGCTGCTATCAATAGCATGAAACGAGGTAAAAAATATCGCATCACTCAAACCTCGCTGATGTCAGGAAAGGTGTTGTCGGTACAGGCCTTGGCCAGCGTATTGAGCCGTCGGCGGCTAGCGGCGACCAAGGGATTATTGATGTCCCATGCATAGCCCGCAAGCACTGAGCTGATCATCGAGCGAATGCGGGGTGTTTGCGTCTCGTTGAAGATGATGCGCGGCAGGCGTCCATCGTACCAAGCGTCGACAAACTCACGAAAGGTGGCGATGCCGCGTCGCAGCGGTTGTTCGAACTCGCTATCCCAATCGATGCTTTCACCGGCAAGCTGACGTTCGACCAACGGGGCGGCACGCACGGCCGAGTCCAGCGCAATCGTCACGCCTGAGGAGAATACCGGGTCAAGGAACTCACCGGCATTACCCAGCAGGGCAAAGCCCGGGCCGTGTAACCGCTCAACATCACTGGAATAACCCTCCAGACGGCCGACGTCGCGGATGGCGTGGGCGTTGGCCAGTAGCTTGGCAAGCCGAGGTTCTGCATTGATAAAGTGCCACAGCCGCTGGCTATCGTCGACGCCCGCGGCGTTGAGTGTGGCGCTATCGCCCACCACGCCGATGGAGGCGCGGCCATCGCGGAAAGGAATCAGCCAGTACCAGATGCCCGGATGCTCAGGGTGCACGCCGATCAGAATCTTCTCGCGGTCGTGATCCGGGCAGTCGATACGATCCTCGACGTGCGTAAACAAGGCGCAGCGCGACGCCAGTGACGAGGGGCGGGCAAGCCCGGTCAGTTTTGCAAGCACGCGCCCATAGCCGCTGGCATCCAGTACGAAGCGTGCATTGAGCGTGCGATGCTCACCGCTGGCATCGACCAATGTGAGGCTTGGCCGGTCATGATCGGCGGTGAAGGCATCGACGCGTGTCTCGAACTCCACCTCGGCGCCGGCTTGGCGTGCGCCTTCGATCAGCCGCTGGTCGAAATCGCTGCGCTCGACCTGCCAGGTAGTACCGGGGCCGGGGCTGAATTTGTCGCGAAAATCGACTGCGGAATAGCGGTCTCGCCAGGTAAAGGCGGCGCCATTCTTGACTTGAAAGTCACCTGCCTGCGCGGCGTCGAGCAGGCCGCAGGCGTCGAGATGCGCCATGCATTGCGGCAGCAGGCTTTCGCCAATCGAGAAACGTGGAAACAGGCTGCGCTCGATAACCCGAACGCGTAGACCTCGCCGGGCGAGCCATGCGGCCGCGGCAGCACCCGAAGGGCCCGCGCCAATAATCGCTACATCAGTGGTTTCCTGCAGTTCCATAGCGTTTGTGTCTCCTGATGCCGTCATGGCTGATGGGGTTGGGAAATAGCGCGACGCGTCTTGGCCCTGGCGAACGGCACCAGTGCCCACACCGCGGCGAGGCCGACAAGGCAGGTGAGGCCCAAATAATGCAATGCCGGTGTGGCGCTGAACGATAGCAAGCCAAAGGCCAGCAAGCTGGAGGCGCAGGACAGGCTGATGGCGAGCCACACCGCGGGACTATCAGGGTGCTCGGTACTGAAAATGCCCGCGTCGAGCCCAATGCCCAGTACCAGTAACAACCCTAGCAGGTGGAATAGCGTCAGGCCGATGTTGAGTGCGCTGAATAGCGCCAGGGTTGCCAACACGGCCCCCAAGGGTGGCAGTAACACACGCCAGGCCCGCCCGCGATAGCGCCAGCCAAACACCAGCGCTAAACCCAGCGCAGCAATGCCCAAGTACAGGGCAATTTGCTCACGCAGTCGCGACAGGGTGTCTGTGAGCGTGGCCACTCGATCCTGGTAGTAGATATGATCTGGTGCGGCGAGATCATCAAGCGCTTGCTGGGCATGCTCATTGGCGCCGCCCAGCGTCACCAGGGCGGCCAATTGAGGGTGCGTGTTCTCCGCCGTGGCGGTCTCGCCCATCCACAGTGTGCTATCGGCACGGCCTGCCGGCATCTTAAGCCACGCTTCTATTGTCAGCAGCGACACGCTGCGTAGCGGTTGTTGAGCCTCTTCGAGAAGCGTGTCGGGAAGCCCGGCCTCGGCTACCCAGTCCGGCAGGGCATCGCTATAGGCTTGGCGCACGTGTTCCAGGTTGGCCTGCTGCGTCGCCGGTGACGGCACTGCTTGAGCGAGGTGGCGGTAGTGCGCCAGATGGCCTTCGGCCTGTAGATCCGCCAGCGAGGCTTCAAGGGCCTCCAGGCGTTCCAGCAGCAAGGCTTCATGTTCTGCCGTGACGATCAGATAGCGACTGTCGGCAGAGCGCTCCATTAGCGTCTGTACGCGTTGCTGCTCGGCAATCAGCGAGTCGGGCGAGGGGTTCAATTGGCGCAGGTCGTCGTTGGCGGTTAGCCGCGTGACGATCAACACCATCGCGAATAGGCCGAGCAACCCCAGCAGACCCCAGCGGTAGGGCGCGTGAGGCGGCAGCCGCACGCGGTTCAGTTGGGTGGCGATGCGTTGCGTCGCAATGTGGGGGCGTGGGGACCACCAGGGTAACCATAAGCGCACCGTCAACCAGGCGCCGACCAACCCTAGCGCGGCGAAGGTGGCCATTTGGCGCAAGCCTGGCATCGGCGTGATGAGTTGAATAAGGTAAGCCGCCAAACTGGAAACTAAGCCTAATAGCAGCCCCGGCCAGAGGTAAGCCAGCCCACGCTCGGGCGCCAGCTGTCGAGCGCATTGCAGGTGCAGCGCATAGTCGACCGCGACGCCGATCAAGCTGGCGCCAAATGCCAGCGTTAGCAGATGCAGCGTGCCGAACAACCACCAGGTGACAGGCAGCGCAAACAACACGCCGCAGCTGATCGGCAATAATAGGCTGACCAGTATCGAGCCACGCCGAAACGTCGCCCATAGCAGCAACCCGATGCCCAGCAGTGAGCCAAGCCCAATGGTCGAGATTTCGCGTTTGGCCTGCGCCGCCCCGGCCGCGGCATGGAAGACCAGGCCACTGCGCAACATCTCAGCCTCGGGATGCGCCGTCTGGAAGTCCGACAACGCCGTAGACAGGCGTTGCTGCAGATCCATATCGTAGGGGCTTGCCGACAGCTGGCCGCTGACGATAAACCAGCGCGTGCCTTGCTCGTTCACGCTGGGCAGGCCATCGCGTAGCCGAATGGGACTGTCGAGCCGCTGTTCAAGCCAGGCATCGAGCAGGCCGAAAGGGTCGCGTCTGGGTTCGACCTCGCTACCCAGCGAATGCAGCCGTGTCAGGCCACGCTGTACCCAGGCATCGTTATCAGCTTCGGCGAGGGAGTCGGTCAGCAGGCGATAGCGATAAGGCGATAAATCATTTGCGGGGTTCTCGAAGCCGTCAACGTCGAAGTCGCTGACGCTACCGGATGCCTCCAGTCGTTCCTTTAGGTCGGCTACCAAGCGTTCGGGCGAATCCCCCTTCACCAGCAGTACAAAGCGGTTTTCGACGACGTGGCTGAGGCTTTGTTCGGCTTGCTCGATCAAGGCTGTCTGATGGCTGTCGGGCAGCAGTGCGGTAATTCGTGTATCAAGCGGCGCGCCCTTGCTCAGCAAGCTGGCCAGTAACAGGGCGCAGCCCAGCAGCAGTCCGGCCCAGCCCCAGGCCGCGAGGCGCTCGCGATGGGTGGGGCTAGGCGGTTGGACATGGTTCACGGCGATGAATCACCGTCGTCGAGGTCATCGCAAGAAGCGGCCGTCAGGGTCAGATCGAGCCGGTCATCGTTGGTGAACTCAAGGGCGACTTTCTCTACGCGTTGGTCGCCGCTCACCACCAGTTGATTAAGCCGTTCGCTGACGCTTGATTGATTGGGCGTCAGCGTGGCCTGCCAGTTGTCCAACTCGCCGCTGAGTTCGATGGTGAAATGCTCCTCCAGGGCCTGCCAATGGCCTCCAAGAAGCCCGCTAAACACCGGGGCGATGACCTGAAATCCCGCGGGCAAGTCGTCGTTGTCTTCACTCAGCACAACACGTTCCTGCACCGGCGAGGTCGTCTCCCAGACGAGACCCTCGTCGCGTTGCTCAAAATGGCCTCGGCTATCCAGCTGTGTCTCAAGATCGGCCAGGTGGCGGGTTTGCTCGAAGCGGCCGCACTGCGGCGCGTGCTTGGCTAAGCGGTCGGCAAGGGCGTCGCCATCGGGCGCTGCCCAGGTGGTCGGGCTGAGCATCAGGCTCAGCACGGTCACTGTTACCGTGATAGCGGGGTACCAGAAAAGTCGCTGTCTCATGTGTTGGCCTCCTGCCAGGCGATCAGCCGCTCAACTAACGCGGGTGGCGACGCCAGGCGCATTTCATGGTCGTCGAGGCCTACCGCCACCTGCACGCTCCAGGCGCGTGTCAGGCGTTTGCGCGTTTCGGCATCGCGAATGGTGTAATCAATCTTGAGCCGATGCTCCCATTCACTCATGCGTGCCTCAATGGCGATACGTTGGGCAAACAGGGCCGGACCCGCATAGCGCAGGCGCAGGTCGATTACCGGCCAGGCGAATCCCGAGGCCTGCATTTGGGGGTAGTTATAGTCGATAGCATCCAGCAGTTCGCAACGGGCGATTTCCAGATACCGCACATAGTGGCCATGCCAGGCCACCTGCATCATGTCGACATCGTGGAAGGGAATCACCAGCTCGGTCTCGCCCCGTGGCAACGGGCGGTCGTCAGGTGTCATACAAGCTCCAGCGGCGTTGGCGAATCAGGTCACATAGACTGCGCAGTTCGGCTTCCAGAGCACGGTCCTCTTCCAGCACCGGGAAGACGGACCGGCACTCATCCACAAAGTCAGCCAGGCGCGTAGGGGGCGGCGTGGCGTCGTCGAGGTGGCTGCGCAGTTCAACGGCCTGGCAGGTGGCGTGCAGGGTGGCGGCGGCGACCTGCTCCACGAGGGTCAGGATACGCAGTGCATCGCGGGCGGCAATGGTGCCCATGCTAACCTTGTCCTGGTTGTGGCATTCGGTAGAGCGCGAAAACACGCTGGCCGGCATGGTCAGCTTGAGCGCCTCGGCCGTCCACGCTGACGCGCCGATCTGTACCGCCTTGTAGCCGTGGTTGAGACTAGCCCGCTCAGGCGCCGCGCCACTCAGGTTGCTGGGTAGGCCGTGATTGAAACGAGTGTCGACCAGCTGCGCCAGTTGGCGATCGAGCAGGTCGGCCAGGTTGGCACAGGCCTGCTTGAGGCTGTCCATGACAAACGCCACATGCCCCCCATAAAAGTGGCCGCCGTGCATGACCTTGCCGTGCTCGGCGTCGATTAACGGGTTGTCGTTGGCGCTGTTGAGTTCGGTCTCGAGGAACTGGCGCCACCAGGGCAGCGAGTCTTCCACGACGCCGATCACATGCGGGGCGCAGCGCGTCGAGTAACGATCCTGCAGGCGCGGGGAATTGCGCGGCGTGTCGGGCGCGTGAAGGTCGTCCCGCAAGCGCTCGGCGACCCGGTTCTGGCCGGGGTGCGGCTTGGCGGCGAACAGGTCGGCGTCAAAATGGTAAGGGTTGCCGTCCAGCGCGTAGACCGATAAGCCGGTGATGCGCGTAGAGAGCTGGGTCAGATAGCTTGCCCGTGCGAACGCGAACACGCCCAGCGCCGTCATCACCGCCGTGCCGTTCATCAGCGCCAGGCCTTCCTTGGGCTTGAGACGATACGGGGTGAGGCCATGCGCTGCGAACACCTCCGCCGTGGCGCGGCGTTGCCCACGCTCGAAGACGTCGCGTTCGCCGCACAGTACGGCGGCCAGGTACGACAACGGCGTCAGGTCACCGCTGGCGCCCACCGACCCCTCTTCGGGAATAACGGGTACGACATCGTGTTCCAGTAACCAGACCAGGCGTTCGAGCAGTTCGACGCTGACCCCTGACACGCCGCGACACAGCGACACCAGGCGTACCATGACCACGGCCCGCGAGGCTTCCACCGAGAGCACATCGCCCAGGCCGCAGCCATGGAAGGTATATAGCTGGCGGGGCAGTTGTTCCAGGTCGGCGGCGGAGACGTCGCGGGTGCAGGAGTCGCCATAGCCGGTAGTGACGCCGTAAACCGTGCCCTCTTCTTCGAGCAGGCGCTCGAGAAACGCATTGCCGCGGGCGATGCGCTCATGGAACGCGGGTGCTGTCGACAGCACGACGCGGCGTCGGCCTTCGGCGACCGCCAACACTTCCTCGAGCGTGACGATTGAGCCATCCAGGGTAAGGGGCGCGCTGACCTTGGCGTCAGCAGCCGGGTCATGGTGCGTCGTCATGGGGGTAGTCAATGTCGTTGATCCAGAAGGGGTAGAAATTGAACCATTGCAGCGGGTGACGCCGCACGCGCTCAGCCAGTTGGTCGGCATAACGTTGCATCGCGTCGGCAATCCAGGCTTCACGCTGCCGACGTGGCAACTGCTGGGTGTCGTCGATGGCATCGAAATCGATCCGGAAGCGGCCATCCTCACGTACACAGGCCAACGCATACAGGGGGCAGCGGAGCAGCGCCGCCAGCCAGAAGGGGCCTTCGGGAAACAGGGCGGCATCCCCCAGGAAGTTAACACGCTGAGTGCGTTCTCCCGACAGCGGGAGACGGTCGGCGGCAATCACCACATATCCGCCGGCATTGATGTGTTCGGCCAGGGACTGGGCGGTCGCGGGGGTAATTTCGCTGACTTCCATTATATGCGGGCGTGGTCGGCCCGTGACGCGCTCTAGCAGCGCATTGAATTTGCGGGCGTTGCGGGTATGCATCATCACCCTCAGCTTAAGTGCTTGGTGTCGCTCAGCAAGCGCGTTAACCACGTCGAGATTGCCATGATGCGCGACGAGAATCAGGCCGCCGCGCCCGCCAGCGATGGCCGTCACAAAATGCTCGATACCCTTGCCGGCCAGCTTGTCATCGGGGATATCTCCGCTCCACGCGGCGACCTTGTCCATCAAAGTATCGCCGAAGGCCAGGAAATGTCGATAGCTTTGCCACCGCCTTGCGAGTGGACGTTTCGCGAGGCTTGGAGTGAGGCGCTGCAGGTAGGCCTGGGAGGCACGCCTTGCCGTACCGTGCATCACGAAATACCAGAGTATGACCGGCCACAGCACGATCCGGAACGGCCAGCGCCCCAGGTAACGCTGTATTGCCACCATCAGGGTCATGCCAATAACACTGCCACGCTCGCCGATGCTTGCCCAATGGTGGTTCATGGGCGCACCTTGCTCGACGGTTGTCGAAAGCGCCGGGCGAGCAGGCGGGGAAGGCGCCCCAGCATGCCGAAGAATAATCGGGTATGCATGGCGGCGATCTGGCGGTTGTCGCGCCACAGGGCGTAATGGCTCACGCCATCGTCGGGGTATTGCACCCGCACAGGTTGGTTGGAGACAGCGCCACCTGCCCAGTGCCAGCGCACCAGTACTTCGGTGTCAAAGGTCATGCGGTCGCCACAGGCGTGGCGTTCCAGCAGGTGATTGAGCGGCGCAACCGGGTAAAGCCTGACGCCGCACATGGAATCGCGGATATCCAAGGACAAGGTGTTGATCCATACCCACACGTGCGTTGCATAGCGGCCGTAGAAGCGTATTTTTGGCACGCTGGCATCGTAACGAGGGTAGCCGATCACCAGCGTCTCGGGCGACGTGTCCAGTTCAGCGAGAAATGCAGGCAAGTCGTCGCTGGCATGTTGGCCGTCGGCATCCACCTGCAGGGCATGGGTGAAGCCCAGTTGCTGGGCGTGTGCCAGTCCGGCACGCACCGCCGCGCCCTTGCCCTGATTATAGGCAAGCCGCAGCAGGTGGTGGCCCTGTTCCGCGAGGCGGTCGAGTTCGGCGGCACACTCGGCATCACAGCCATCATCGACCAGCAGCAGCGGTATCCCCAGCGCAGCGAGTTTTTCGCACACCGGCCCGACCGTGGCGGGGTGGTTATAGACGGGAATGAGAACGCAGGGGGAGTACTTGGTACAGTATTCAGCCATGTTGCTCTCCCTCCTGGATATGCATGCGAACCTGTCCGCTACAATGCCGTCCTTCGTGTGAATCAATACAGAAAGCCAAGCCGTCGTCCCGGCGTGTCAGTTTCAGCGTGAAACGGGCTCCAGGGCGTAATACTCGCTGGAATTTCAAGCGTTCGATACCCTGAAACTCGCCGAGCTGTCCGAAGCGTTCACCGGCGAAATTAATCGCCCACTGTACCATGACCACCCCTGGCACCAGCGGATACTCATCGAAGTGGCCTTCGAGAAAAATCAAACGCTCCGGCACTTCCAGGGTTAGGGTGCAGGTGTCGGGGTCCGGGCGATCATCGCCTAGCCAGCGTGGCGATTTGGGGTCATCAAGGTCAGCGAATAGCTGGTTGATCAGCGAGCGGTCGAGCTTGCTCTGCGTATTACACGGCAGGGCATCGACGAAGCGCCAGTAGCGAGGGATGGTGACCCGCTCCAGGTGATGCGATAAATGCGTTCGTAGGCGCTGAATCAGTGCATGGCGGTCAGTGTGTTGGTGCGGAATCACCGCGCTGGGCAGCACGGCCACGACGCCTAGCCGACCGTCACTCCGGCCAAGATCGATACAACGTGCGTCGCTGATTTCCGGCGCGGTGGCGAGGATACGCTCGATATGCGACAAGGAAACCCGCTTGCCCGCTATTTTTACCACGCGATCCGCGCGGCCCAGCAGCTCGAAGCCATTGCGCACGGGTGTCACTCGGTCTGGCTGTTGCCACCAGCGTTGAGGGTCCTCAAGAAAGGGCGAACGCAGCGCTAAGTACTCATCCTCACACGCTACCTGCACACCGGGTAGGGGTTGCCAGGCAGCGCTTGAGGTTTGGCGACGCTGAGCGATCCCGCCTGTTTCAGTACTGCCATAGATTTCAATCACCGGAGCATGCAGTAACGTTTCGCTGCGCTGGGCATGCGCTGAAGCCAGCGGCGCGCCCGAGGAAAACAGGCGTAGGGGGCGAGGAAGGTCGCGCCACGGCAGGTGCTCCGGCAAACGCGTCAATTGAGCGGGGGAGCTTACAACCACCGGCGCAAGGCCGGCATCGCCAGCGTCCTTCAGCCGCGCGGCCAGCGTCTCAGGGTAACAGCACGCGTCGCCACAAAAGGCAGCGCTGGCGCATAGAGGATGCAGCACGCCGGTCAGCAACCCATAAATATGCTGGTGACTGACCTGAGAAATGACGCAACAATCAGCCAGCGGCCACAGCTGCGCATGGGCCGCTAATTCTGCTTCGAGCTGGTCAAACCGTTTGGTGAGACGCACAGGCGCGCCCGTCGAGCCTGAAGTATGCAGGACAACCGCCGTCGCTGTTGAACGAAGCGACGCCGGTTGAGGAAGCGACTCACCCACAGCATGTTCGACTCGGTTGCCGGGAGCGTCGGGCAACGTGCCGTTAACTTCCTGAGCAATGCGTGCCAGTGTTGCGGGACGATCATCGGCGGGCAGGACCGCCACACGACCGCTCTCCCACAGGGCAATCAAGGCTGCGCAAAATTCCCCAGGGTGAGGTTGATAGAGTAACCATTCACCGCCAGGTTGGTCGGCCAGCCAGTGATGCCAGGCATCGATTCGCGGCGCGAGCGAAAGCGGGTCGACCCAGTGCTGAGGGAGGATGCGGTGGTGGCGCGCGAGTTTCCGACGCCAGGGTAGCTGGGTGAGCGGCACGAATGTCACGACAGGCTTCTCCGCAAACGGTGGCGCAACAGCCATTCTCCGGCGAACATAAGCGCGATCAGCCCATAGCTGATGACGCCGTTGTACAGCGTCCAGGTGGCCAGGTCGGCATATAAAGCGGTCCAGGCGGCGATGCTGCCGTTGAGCACAAAAAAACCGCACCACGCCCAGGTGACGCGGCGGGTATAGGCAACGCCGGCCGTCGGCAGGTCGGGCTCTTTCAGTCGCGCCAGGCGCTCGACAATCGGCATGCCCCGCCACAGGCTGGAGAGAAAAACGGCCAGCATCAGGGCGTTGATGGCGACAGGGTAGGCACGCATGCCCAGGTCGGCGTAGCCTAATCCACCGAGCACAAGCATCAATACCGCTACCATGATCGCCAGATAGCGAGCCTGCGACATCCGCCAGGCGAGTAGCGCTGCCCCGGCGACCAGCAGTGGCCAGCTACCTACATGGCCATGCAGCACAAAGACCAGTACCGGCCAGGCCACTGCCAGCAGTACGCTGAGTGTGTTGATTCCTTGCCTTGGCATATCTCAGCGTTGCATCAGGCGTTCGACGGCATTGACCACGTCATCGATGGTGCGCACCGATTTGAAGTCGTCGGGGTTGATGCGTCGGCCGGTGAATTGCTTGAGCTCGACGACCAGGTCCACAGCATCGATGCTGTCGATATCCAGGTCTTCATAGAGGCGTGCCTGGGGTTTGATATCGTGAGAATCGAGCTCAAATAACTCGATCAGCGTCTTGCTCACGTGAGTAAAGATTTTCGTACGCTCAGTGGCAGCAACATCAGTCGACACGGCGGGCCTCCACGAGTGCCTGCAGGGCATTCAGGTTGGCGAAGTGCTGGCGTGTTTCCTCGGCTTCGGCATCTAGCTTGATACCGTAGCGCTTCTGCAGTGCCAAACCAAGCTCCAGGGCATCGATGGAATCGAGTCCTAGCCCGTCGCCAAATAAAGGGGCTTCAGGGTCGATATCGTCTGGCGCAATATCCTCAAGCTCCAGCGTGTCGATGATCATGCGCTTGAGTTCAAGCGTCAGGTCGGAGGGTTCGCTCATCATGTAAGTGTTCCAATTCCCTATTGAAGTGATCGCTTAGCCGACGTGTCAGTTGTCTGGCGAGCTGCCCGGTCGGCTGCTGATTGTCTGTATTGACGGGCAGATCGTGAAGCACACGCAGATCCATCTGCACCTTGCGGATAGGAATCCGGTACCAAGGCTCCCCTTTGGTCAGCGTGGTCGGCGTGCATTGTATCAGTACCGGTGTGATATCCGTGCCCGAGCGCAGGGCAATATTGGCGCCCCCGCGACGAAACTTGATCGGCCGCTGGGGGGCGGTTCGCGTGCCTTCGGGAAACAGAATCAAGGAATTGCCTTTTGCCAGGCTCGCCTTGGCTGCCTCGAGCACCGCTTCAGGGTCGGCATTGGTAATATAGCCCGCCGCCAGGATGGGGCCGCAGGTGAACGGGTTGTTGGCCAGCTTGCCCTTGACGATACAGTCAGCATTGGGGACATAGGCCAACAGAAACACCACATCGATCAGCGAAGGGTGGTTGGCCAGTACTAGCAACCCAGGGCGCTGCAAACGCTCCATATGTTCGAAACGATAATCCAGTACGCCGAGTTTCTGCATGAGCGTGGCGAATAAGCGGAAACAGCGCTGGATCAACCGGCGTGCAATTCGCTGACGACGTTCGCTATTGCGAATACACAGTCGGATAAGGGGGGCGACCACTAAACCAATGACCAGGCCACCGATACCGAACATCAAAAACGAGATCGCCGTCCCTAACCCACGGCGCCACTGATCAAGCGTCATCCTGCCTCCAGTCGCCAGCGCAGCAAACCGTCAAGAAATGGGGTGTCGGCATTCAACCAGGCGATCACATCAGCCGGGGTGGGGCGTGAGGGCGATGAAATTGGCTGAGACACTAGCTTGGTGCCCGGGCCAAATGATAGCCGCATACCCACCGCGCTAGGTAAGCCGGGGTCCTCGGCATACCCCTGATAGGGGGCAGGCAGGGGCCCCTCAGAGAAAACGATTACGACCGCCGGGTATCCTTCAACGAGATAGCCGTTTGCCTCACAAAGCAGCGCGTCGAATTCATTGCCGCAGGCACCCAGGGCTTGCAAGGGGAGGTGGTGTCGATTGGCGATCGAGTGCACGCCCAAGACGGCATTGTGAACAGACATCGAAAAGCGGGTTGGGGAGATCGGCTCTCCCTGCGTGATCGATTCCAGCATTTGTAGCGTATGTGACGCATCACCATGGCGTGAGGCATGAATCAGTGGGCACGCACTTTCGGAGTCTAGCAGACTCAAAATGCCACACGTCGCGCGGCCGACTTCGTCCAAGCGACGACGCAGCATCGGCGGAAGCGGGGAAGCGCTGACGTTAGACGAGAGGTCGTGCTGACGGCGTATTGCAACGCTTGGCTGAGCCGCGCTCCACGCCTGCCAGTCCTCAAGGTGAAAGGCTGCGGGCATATCGCTGTCTTTGCATAAGGATGGCCGACAAGGTTAACTTGCCGATGCTGTTGGCTCAAGTTGTTTAGGGCTTGCTGTGCTCTTTATATGATGTCAATAAGGAGTGGCTAATAAAAAAATTTAAAAATAGCTAAAGAAAATATTTAAGCTTCCGATAATAACAAATTCCTTGAGGAGTCTAATAATTCCTAGGGTATTAATTAAAAGAAAAGGGAGCTAAGAGAAATGATGAGATATTTGCTGATTGCCGTTGTTGTGCTGCTTGTTTCGGGCTGCGGATCAGCCCAAGTGAGGACAGACCAAGCGGCTGCGCCACTCGATAGATATACGCAATTTCATGTGGACAACGTCGACGTCAGTTCGACCGAGAAAGGTGAGAAATTTGCCACGCTTAATGAGGAGTTTGATGAGTATGCGACCAGTCGCCTACTTGGAGTGATCAAGGAAGCTGGACGCTTCCAGCTCGCCACTGACGAGCAAGTATCAGAGGTAAGTACGATAGTCGCAGAGGCAAATATCGATGTCACTTATGGAAGCAGAGCAAAGCGGTATTGGGTAGGATTTGGCGCTGGGAAAGGAACCGTGCGCTCTACGCTTGTGCTACGTGATGCAGTCAGCGAAGAGACGTTGTTACAGTTATCCAGCGATAGTGATTTAACCGTGGGGGCATTTGGTGGGAGCATGGATGCAACCATTCGGGATAATATTGATGAATTGATGGCCGAACTTAAGCAACAGCTATTATAGTTTCACGCCTAAATGTATCTTTTGGTCTTTGGTAATAAGTCTAGGCCAGCCGGTAAAGTGCTTTAGGCGATTACGCGTAGCGAGTCTATTATTTCGCTGGGTTGAAGCAATCGTTTTTTTAAGACTAAGAAAATTTTGAGGCCTTTTAGTGCTTCAGTGCTTCAGTGCTTCAGTGCTTCAGTGCTTCAGTGCTTCAGTGCTTATGTTTCTGTCGAAAAATAAGTGAAAGCGATGAGCACACAGCCTTGATTGAGTCGCCAAAAATCTTCGCTAGGGTGAGGTGTGGCTGATGATATGGATTCCCTGATTGACGACTTGTCGAATCGTGTCTGCCATAAAGCGGCTGACGGCTGAACGCTCGGTTTGCTGCGACCAGAGCAAGCCCGGCGTGCGTACTGGGGTGGGGCTTTCAATCGGAATAGCACTGACACCAGATTCACCGCTCAAGGCGTTTTCGGACACAATGCTGCATAAATCAGTGCGTCGTACCAGCTCGATCATGGGCGAGATAGCATTGAGCTCAGCCACAATTTGGGGCTGAGCGCCAGCCGCCTCGAAGCACTCATTAAGCATCTGGCGCGTCGAAAAGTGTGGCGCCAGCAGCGTCATACGCTGGCCGTTGAGTTCTACCATACGCAATCGCTTGCGTTTGGCAAGCGGGTGGTGGCTCGCGACGATTAGCTTGAGCTCTTCGTTATAGAGTGGCTCAAAACGAAGGCCGCGAGATACCGCTGGCCGGTATGAGATGCCCATATCTAAGCTTCCCCTGACTAGCCCCTCGCTGATCTGATCGCCGGAAAGTTCTTCCACGACCACTTTGACGTGCGGAAACCGCTGTATGAATACGGAAAGACACAGCGGGATAAGCTGTACGTTAAAACTGTGAGTCGCGGCGATGCGTAGCTCGCCGTGCAACTCTTCTGGGGCTGCCTTCATGGCGCCAAGCGTCTGATCGACCTGCCTCACAATCGGAGCCACATGCTTCTGAAAGCTCAGGCCTGCTTCAGTAATCACCACTTTTTTGCCGACTCGGGCAAACAGCGGCTGCCCTAGCTCTTCTTCTAACTGGCGGATTTGATGCGACAGCGTGGACTGGGTCACGTGCACGCGCTTGGCCGCGCTGGTGAAGTTAAGGGTCTCGGCAATGGCCAAGAAGTAGCGCATATGACGCAGTTCCATAAGCCAACCTCTACTATCGATGGATTAACGATCGATGGTATCTCTTATTTCTATAGAAATTAATCATTTTTATTCATTGTTACGTCCTCCTATATTCAGTGCTATTAAGCGTTATACACCCACGAACGCAAGCGCCATCGGCGCCTTACCTGTTCGTCTACATTCGCGGAGCGAGACATGAAGATAGGGCGCGAGACAATTCCAAAAACCGCCATAAGCACGTCGAACGCTGACACCATCGTGGTGCGGGGCAAAGACCTCAGCCAGGAGTTAATAGGCCAGACAACGTTTACCGACTACTTTTTAATGCTTTTGGATGGCCAGCCCGCGAGTGAGACACGGCGTCGCGTGCTGGATGCGACCCTGGTGGCGATTGCGGAACACGGGCTGGTGCCTAGCGTACAGGCGAGCCGCATGACGTATGCCGCGTCACCGGAAGCGCTACAAGGCGCTGTGGCGGCGGGGTTACTGGGCTGTGGTTCGGTGATTTTAGGCGCGTCCCAAGCCGCGGGGGAGCTATTTGATCGCATTGGGCAAGTAGCTGACGGCGGTAAGTCGCTTGAGCAAGCGGTGCACGATGTGATCACTGATCTGCGCGCCAAGCGGGAGCCGATCCCCGGTTATGGCCACCCGCTACACAAAGAACGCGACCCACGCGTGGATGCGCTGTTTAACGTGGCTCGCGAGGCAGGTGCAGACCTACGCTATGTGGCTATCGCCGAAGCCGTTGAAAACGCCATTCCCGAGATCGTTGGCAAAACACTGAAGCTGAATGTCTCGGCGGCGATCCCTGCGGTGTTGCTGGGTGCAGGTTTCCCACTCAAAGCGCTGAGAGGTGTGCCGTTATTGGCCCGCACCGCTGGCCTTATCGCCCATCTGCTGGAAGAGTCCGAACAGCCGTGTGGCTTTGCGCTCTCCTACCAAGCGGCCCAACAGGTCGAATACACCGGTGAAGTTCCGCCGGGTTTCAAGCGCTAGGAGAGTAGCTCATGAGCAAAGTACTCGACGGTATTACGGTTATTGAGCAGGGCACGTTCATTACTGGGCCTGCGGCTGGAATGTTGTTGGCCGATCTAGGCGCCAACGTGATCAAGGTGGAAATGCCGGGTAAGGGCGATCCCTTCCGGGCGTTTAAGGGCGGGCTATACAGTCCGCACTACCAGACTTACAACCGAAACAAACGCAGCATTGCGCTGAATACGAAAGAGCCCGAAGATCTCGAAACGTTTGACGCACTGATTCGTGATGCTGACGTTTATATCCAGAATTTCCGCCCCGGCACCGCGGAGCGGCTGGGAGCCGGTGAGAGTCGCTTAAGGACCATGAACCCAGGGCTTATTTATTGTGCCATTAGTGGTTTTGGGCAAGACGGCCCCTATGCGGCGCGCCCCAGCTACGACACGGTGGCCCAGGCGGCGAGTGGTTTTTTGAAGCTCTTGATTAACCCAGCAAACCCACGGGTCGTGGGGCCCGCGATGGCCGATGCGATGTCGGGCTTCTATGCCGCCTATGGCATTCTTGGTGCACTGGTGGAGCGTGGCCGCACTGGTAAAGGTCGCCGGGTAGACGTCTCAATGCTTGAGGCGATGTGCCACTTTAACCTTGATGCTTTTACCCATTACCTATCTGAAAACGAGGTGATGGGGCCTTACAGCCGTCCTCAGGTGTCTCAGTCCTACGTAATGGAGTGCGCCGACGGTAAATGGGTGGCGCTGCATATGTCCTCCCCCGAGAAGTTTTGGCAGGGCTTGGCGAACGCCATGGAGTATCCGGAGCTGCTGCAGGATGGACGCTTTGCGACACGCGAAGGGCGCATCGATAACCAGGAACAGATGATCGAGGTGCTCAAACAAGTATTCAAGCGCCATGACCGGACCACCTGGTGCCAACGCTTGGAAGCCGAGGATGTGCCCCACGCGCCGATGTACGACACCGATGAAGTGCTGGAAGACCCGCAGGTGAAGCACCTGCAACTGGAGGTGAGTACCCAGCACCCCACGATAGGCACTTTCCGAACGGTTCGATCGCCAGTGTCTTACGACGGTGTCAGGCCGCTAGAGGTGAGCGCGCCCCCTATTTTGAACGAGCATCATGATGAAATCATTCAAGAGCTGAAATTGCGCAAGCGCTGAATGAACCGTATCGCCGCGTTTAAGTGACAACTAATAACAAATCATCGTCAGTGGAGTGTCTAGCTGACACAACACTCCATAGGAGCGTTAATCATGTTCGACCTGCCCAGGAAAGAAGACATCGTCAACCATGGCATTCCCTCCACGCCAGACGACATTACCGATATTGTCATTAAGGCATTTAGTCATACTCAAGATGACCGATTGAGGGAAATTCTTACGAGTTTGGTTAAGCACCTGCATGCGTTCGGGCGCGAGGTGAAGCTGACCGAGGAGGAGTTCACCGCCGCTATTAATGCCGTTACGCGCTTGGGCCATCTCACCAAAGATCGCCATAACGAGACCATGGTGATGTCGGATGCCCTGGGGTTCTCCACGCTGGTGATGATTATGAATCAAGACCGGACTGACGAGCAGATCTCTCCCGCGCTGCTGGGTCCGTTCTATACCCGCAAAGATCCGGAGTATCCGCTGGGGACCAATATTGCCCGCGATAAGCCCCGTGAGAACGACATTCCTCTATTTGTCTCGGGGCAGGTTAAAAGCCGCGATGGGCAACCGCTAGCCAATGCGCTTGTGGAAGTGTGGCAGGCTTCGCCGGAAGGGTTGTACGAAAATCAGGACGACCGTCAGCCACATATGAATCTGCGTGGCAAATTTCACACTGATGATAACGGCCACTATCACTTCCGCACGCTAAGGCCCGCCAGCTACCCCATTCCTACCCATGGCCTAGTGGGTGACATGCTACAAGCGCAGGGTCGTCACCCGTTTCGGGCGGCGCATATTCACTTCTGCGTTTCTGCAGAAGGCCACCAGACATTGGTGACGCAGATTTTCCCCAAAGATGACTTATTCATCGAGTCTGACTGTGTGTTTGGGGTGACCAGCGCCGATTTAGCCATGGATTTTCCTATGCATAACGATGGCAACGCCCCTGACGCTGATGTGATGGGCCCTTACAGCACACTCACCGCTGATTTTGACCTGTCGCCCGGCGAGTCACGCCTACCAGAATCCCCCATTGGTTCTTAAACCGATGAGCTGACCGATCTAACCGATGGACGCACAACAATAACGTCAACAAAAGAGTCATAACATGAAACTAATTACTACCATCGCCAAGCCTCGCCCTGCCATGACATTGAGCGCGTTAGCCTTATCCATGGCTATCGCACCCTCGCCAGTGAATGCCCAGGAAGTGATCAACCTAACCGTTGGCTCAAGCCATCCGACAACGATTCCTTGGGTGGGTATGATTCCGGATGTGTTCATTAAAAAGGTGAACGAGGTCTTGGAAGAAGAAGGCGAGTACCAAGTCAATTGGACCGAAGCCTACGCCGGCCAGCTTTATGGCACCAACGCCACGCTTACTTCTATTCAAGACGGCATTGCCGATATTGGTTGGGTGTTCAGCTATCTGGAAGGGTCACGGATGCCACTATCGCAGATCAGCGCCTATACCCCGTTCACCACCAGCGACCCGGAGCTGATGCTTGAAGTGATGAACGATCTGGTGCGCTCGGAGCCCGCATTTCGGGCAGAGTGGGAAGACCATGACTTGGTCTTCTTGGGCGCTACCGCCTCGGATACCTACGATATTTATACCGACTTCCCCGTTGAGAGCCTCGACGACCTGGATGGTGCGCGGATTTCCGCCCCTGGTGTGTTGGGTGTGTGGTTAGAGCCGGTTGGCTCGGTGCCGGTAGACGGTACCTTGGCCAGTTACTACACGGATATTCAGACTGGGGTCTCCCAAGGAGTGGTGGGGCTAGCCACCGGTAACCTGTCCGCGCGTGTTTATGAGGTGGCGCCTTACATTACCCAGGCAAATCTCGGCGTGGTGTTTTCGGGTGGCTTGGCCATCAACCAGTTCACCTGGGATGGTTTACCCGAGCCTGTGCAAGACGCGCTAATGCAAGCGGGTGAAACCTATACCCTGGCGCACGGCCGCGATTTAGCCGAGCGCTACGAAAGCTCACTTGAACGTATGGTCGAGCTGGGGGCCGAGCAAAGCACACCGGTACAAATCAATACGCTTTCCGACGAGGAGCGACAGGAGTGGATTGACGGTATGCCGGATTTGGCAAACCAGTGGATCGAGCGAAACGAAGAGCGCGGCTTACCCGCCAGAGAGCTACTCGAAACGTACATGGACGCCATGCGTGAGCGCGGACATGAGCCTGAACGGGCTTGGGACCAGGAATAACACCTGACCGGTCTTGTGATTCAACTCAATGTCAGGATTCTGCCCGTTAGCAGGCGGGCAGAATGCCAGGAGTAGCGGGCAATGTCTTTTTCTCTGAAGACTCTAATTCTGGGGCGCAGGTGGGGCCACGGCCAGCACAATAGCCTGTTTGGTTATCTAGTGGACGGTCTCAATGCCATCGGTTCCCTACTGATCTTCGCCATTATGGCGATGATTGTTATCGATGTACTGTCGCGAAACCTCTTCAACCTCCCGATTGCTGGGGTGGCCGAACTGGTCGCGGCCTCCATCGTGATGATCGTGTTTCTACAATTGCCGGGTACCCTGAGACACAACCGCATGGCCCAGGCAGATATCTTTATCGCCGGTTTTACGGAAAAGCATCCTCGCCTCGGCCACCTGGTGCAGTGTGTGTTCTTTTTGGCGGGGGCCTACATGCTCTATATCGTCTTTACCGGCACGTTGCCCACCTTCCTACGCGCTTGGGAGCGCAACCAGTTCATGGGCGTGGAGGGGGTGTTCACCTTTCCGGTTTGGCCCATCCGTTTTGTCATCATTAGCTGCGCTGCGATCACCGTCGCTCAGTACCTGCTGCTGTCACTTCAGTCTTTGTGGCTGGCCTGGCGTGGGCAAGTCAGTCTGACTGAGGAGGTCAAGTAATGACAGGTCTTGAAATCGGCATGATCGCCGTTGTACTCATGCTGGCACTCATCTACTTTGGCATGCACATTAGCATCGCACTGATGCTGGTCTCGTTTTTGGCAATTTCTGCCTTGCGCAACCCGGAACTGGCGACACGCATGGTGGCTGCCGCCGCCAACGATTCGCTGGGAAGCTACCTCTACGGGGTGGTGCCTTTGTTTGTCTTGATGGGGCTGCTGGTGGTGATATCCGGTGTGGGCCGGGACACATTTGATGTCTTCCAGTGGTTTACCCGCAAAATACGCGGCGGCTTAGGCATTGCCACCGTGGGCGCCAATGGTATTTTTGCCTCGATCACTGGGATTAGTGTGGCGTCGGCGGCGGTGTTCACTAAGGTGGCCGTGCCGGAAATGCGCCGCCATGGCTACACGTCCAAGTTTTCGGTGGGCGTTGTGGCCGGCAGTTCTGTACTGGGCATGCTCATTCCCCCCTCGTTACTAATGATTGTTTATGGCGTACTTGCCGAGCAGTCTGTCGGGCGGATGTTTATTGCCGGTATTATTCCCGGCATTTTGTTGGCGGTGTCATTTTGTCTGGTCATTTTACTGCTTGCTTACTTCCGGCCAAGTTTTATGCTGCAGCCGCAGGGGGCGGTGGAAGATACCGTGGTAATGGATGAAACACCGCTGTCGCTGTTTCTTAAGCTCGTGCCTATTTTCGCGCTGATGCTGCTGGTACTGGGTGGGCTTTATTCAGGGTTCTTTACCCCGACAGAAGCGGGTGGGGTAGGTGCCTTTGGCGCGCTGTTGTTGGCGCTGCTCAAGCGGCGTCTGAGTCCATCAAAGTTTTATCAAGTCCTCGGCGAAACGGGCTATGTGGCCGTCTCGATACTGTTTTTGATTCTTGCAGCGTCGCTCTACAGCCGGATGCTCTCTCTGACCGGGTTACCGTTAGCGATTGCCCAGTGGGTAACAGCGATGGAGCTCACGGCCTACCATTTCCTATTCCTCTACCTGCTCGTTGTTATCCTTATGGGCTGTATTATCGATTCAGTTTCGATCATGTTGATCGTACTGCCCATCGTACTGCCCATCGCCCAGTTTTTCGGTATGGACTTGATCTGGTTTGGGGTCCTTACAGTCGTCGCGGTAGAGATAGGTTTGATTACACCGCCGTTCGGTATATCGGTTTATACGGTAAAAGCCGCGCTTGATGACCGTACAGTGCCTGTAAAGGAAATATTTAAAGGCGTCGTGCCTTTCTTTGCGGCAATGATGTTTGTGTTGTTGATCCTGGCACTGTTCCCAGTGCTATCCACCTACTTAGCGTATCGCTACTAAGCTCACCGAGCCCAAGTAAGAGAAAGGAGAATCATAATGACACCAGGTGTACTGGGTAGCCCAGCGCTGAAACAGTTGTTTATTGACGCTCGAACACACGCATACTGGCAGCAACGGTCAGTTAGTGACGATACGCTGCGTGAGCTGTATGACGTAATGAAAATGGCGCCGACGAGTGTGAATTGCAGCCCATTACGTATCCTCTTTCTGCGCACCCGGCAGGCTAAAGAGAAGCTGCTGCCGGCCCTGAAAGAGGGCAATCATCGTAAAGTGGAGGAGGCCCCGGTAACGGCAATACTGGCCTATGACAGGCGTTTTCATGAACACTTGCCAGCATTGTTTCCCCATGCAGATGCCAAAGCGTGGTTTGTCGGTAATGAGCCCTATCGTGAAGAGACCGCTTTTCGTAACAGTAGCCTACAAGGCGGCTATTTCATTCTCGCCGCGCGTGCCCTGGGGCTGGATGTTGGCCCTTTGTCAGGCTTTGATAACGACAAGGTAGATGATCTTTTTTTCGCCGATGATGGCACCCACTACCGCAGCAACTTTCTGTGCAACCTGGGGTACGGTGACGATACGAAACTGCACCCTCGTAGCCCCAGGTTGGCATTCGAACAAGCTTGCCAACTGCTGTAGTGGTCCATCCATCAAAAATGGGCGGCCAGGTAAATAGGTAGCGAGTAATGGGCCTTAACAATGGTCGTCAGTGATGACGTTATTCGTTACTCCTCAGCTTATTATCGGGGAGCTAACGAACTCCAGTTAACTGGCTTACGGGTAGTAAGAAGGTGTTGACTGGAGAGATGAAAAACCAATTATCATGATAGAGGTAAAGATGATTGTGATGAGCACTATGCCTACTTTAACATTATCGCTGGGTGCAGGAGGCTGTTGTCCGTAGCTATTGTCACCTTTCGTTCCAGGGGCAAACAAGAGAACTAACATTAATATAATATTGGCAATAGGAAAAAAGGCTGCCAAGACCCACCAGCCAGTGGCATCAAGATCATTTAGACGCCTAATGGGAATAATGAAGTTCATCACCAGGGCGACTCCGCCTATTAAGAACGTTATAAAGGTCATTAATATGGTGATGCCGTCGCGATGAAGTATCAGACCAGTGCTGATGGTGAGTAGAATTGCCAAGGCGGGCAGTAAGTTAATGAGGTTGAAAAACAGCAAAAAGTGCAGTCGCCCTATTCTGCCGCTACCTGCGAACAATTTTGGGGTAGTTTCTTTTTCTGAGCTAACCTCTTCCTGTGAAGAAGTGTTTTCGAGAGTTGACTCGTTCATTTCAGGTTCTCTTGATTTCTAAAATCGTGTGTGCCCCGTCGCCTTCAGTTAAACCCGTAACGTATAGCGAAGGCGTTATTGTGCGGACCACCCGTGGCCGCTACTTAAAGCCAGTTCTTTGCTTTTTCTTTATTTCCTAAAGAGCCGATGGCGCTAGCAGTTTAGTCTTTGATGCGTTCTAGGCTGCTAACGTTGTTAAATGCAATGATAGGAAGTGTTTATAAATTCTTAGGGTGGCTGCGAAAAAGCGAAAGCTACCATACGGAAAAAATACAGATTAGGGAACGCCTAACGTTAAAGAGACAGAAAACTCGTACGCAATGTAAGAAATATCTTACATTTTTAGGAGTGATGTAGATAAATGCATGGTTTATTTTTTCGTGATAGAACGGCGCTAGACGCTACTATGTGCAGTGACTTAAGTACGTAATAGGTTATGCCTTTATAGTGTGTGTTTTTTAGAAACGGAGAAGCCGATGAACGACGTTATCAAGCTGCTAACCTCACACCGCTCGATCCGCAAATTTGAGCAGCGGGAAATGCCGGAGGGACTGCTTGTCGAATTAATCCGCGCGGGGCAAGCGGCTGCCACCTCTAGCCATATTCAGGCCTACAGTGTGATGCGTGTCACCGACATGGCTATCCGGGATCAGTTGGTTGAGCTAACCGGCGGACAGGGCTATGTGGCAAGCTGCAGTGAGTTTTTGGTGTTTTGTGCCGATATGAAGCGCCCGCTTGAGGCTGCTGAGCGCACCGGTGAAGACGTCGTGAGCGGCATGACTGAGCAGTTGCTGGTCGCCACGGTGGATGTATCGCTGGTGGCACAAAACGTGGCCATCGCAGCGGAGTCGGAAGGGCTTGGCATCTGCTATATCGGTGGGATACGCAATAATCCCCAGGCCGTCAGTGACCTGTTGGACCTGCCGACGCATGTCTACCCGGTATTTGGCATGTGCATCGGCTATCCCGCTCATGACCCCGATGTTAAGCCCCGTCTGCCGGTTGAAGCGGTGCTCAAGGAAAATCATTACCGCGACGACGCTGAGCCGGTGGCAGCCTTCGACCAAACCATGCAGGCTTACTATCAGGCCCGTAAAGGCGGCAATAAAGATACGGACTGGTCGCACAACCTAACGCCGTTGTTCACGCAGAAGCTGCGCCCGCACATGCGTGAATTTCTGATCGAGAAAGGGTTTAAGATGAAGTGAGGGCACACCTGCTGACGGTAAGCCAAGGTAGTTGCTTCTCTCTGCCAACCCGCAATTGGACGGTTGCTTAGCCAGCAATTAGACGGTGTGATAGCCCGCAATTGGACGCTGCGCAGAGGCAAGCTATGGGCACGGCTTATCTACCTTAGACAAGCATCGACGGTTTGAACAATGCAGTACGGTCGATGGTGTTGCCTGACAGCAGGAACTCCCCCATGCCCCGGTAATGCAGTGATTCTTCATTATCTGCCGAGGGAGCCGCATGGGCTTTAACGACCTCAAAGATAAACAGGTTGTAGGGTTCAATCATGGCGTCATCGTAAAGCCTGCACTCGAAAGACGCATAGCACTCTTCGATCAGTGGCGCACCGACCTTGGAGGCTTTGCCAGGGGTAAGGTCAAACGCTTTGAACTTGTCGACTTCGCTACCGGAGCAGTTGCCGATACTCACCACCCTATCGACAAGTGACGCGGCAGGAATATTGATGACACATTCCCCGCTATTACGCACAAGCTCGTGGGAGTGATTTCCGGCCGCGATAACGCACCCGATTAGCGAGGGCGAAAACGCCATGACCGTATGCCACCCCATGGTCATGATGTTGGTTTGCTGTCGCCATTGCGATGAGACCAGCACAATCGGGCCAGGCTCAAGAAAGTGCCTGACGTTCGAGACAGGAAAATCGTCCTTCATAATCGGTTGTGGCATAAACGACCTCCGATTAGATGGGGTTAGGCAGTCGGGCGGCGCATCAAGGTCATCAATACCCCGGCACCGATTAAGCTACCTGCGCCGCAGCGATGAAGCAGTCGCCGAAACTTAGCGGTCATTAGTTGCCGACTGGTCGTCGACAGCAGCATGTAACCTAGATCTGAAATGACCCCCATCACCAGAAAGGTGGTAAACAGAATCGCCAGCTGGGGCGCCAACGGCTGGGTCTGGTTAATAAACTGCGGCATGAAGGCCATAAAGAACAGAATGCTTTTGGGGTTTAAGAGTGTCACCCAAAAGGCCTTTGCAGTGCCTTGCTTGATGTTTGCCCCAGAGGCTTCCAGATCATTCAATTGGCCGGATTCATGCCACATCTTAATGCCGAGATAAAGTAGATAGAGAATCCCTAGCCATTTAACAATGGCGAATAGCTCCGCCGACGCCATTAGCAGGGCGCCAACGCCTGCAAACGAAAGTGACATCGCCACCAAGTCGCCCAAGAAAAAGCCGGGCAGCATTGCCAAAGCTGCCCTGCGACCCTGGTTGATGCCGGTCATTACCAGCAAAGCAACGGCGGGGCCGGGAGATGCGATCACCAAAAACGAAGCCAACACAAACGATAACCAAAGCTCAATCGACATAGCGTGAACCCTTCTGACCTTCAATCATTAACGGTAGCCCTCACTATAGTTTTCCTGCGATAGCGATGTCACCTGAATGCTATCACTCAAGTATGATCGCGAGCGCAATGCAGCCAGCCCATCGGCGTTTGGTGGCGGGCTATATCGCCCGGTGTTATTTGCTCGCGGGTATTTTATGTTACGTTATAACATTTACTTCAGGGCGAGATTAATCTATGCACGACCAAGGCATAAAAGCCAAAGAACAGAGTGTTGCTGCTGATAAAGCGTGGGCAGAGAAGCTACTGGCGATGCCTGCCAGTGACTATATGAACGCCGAGCAGTTGGCATTTTTCCGCCAGCGGCTGCTCGACGAACGCGCCGAAATAGAGGCGCACTTAAAGGAGATGAAGGACGTTATCGCCTCCCACGAGCGCGATAGCGATGAATCGGATCAGGCCTCGTTTGAGGAGGAGCTGCGCTTGGCATTGCGGCAAGCGGATCGCGAGAGCCGCTTGCTTAACAATATTGAGTCAGCCTTAAAGCGCATTGAGAACGGCGACTATGGCTACTGCGAAGAGACCGGCGAGCCTATTGGCCTAGCCCGGCTAATGTTTAGGCCCACTGCGAAGCTCTGTATTGAGGCGAAAGAGCGCCAGGAACAACAGGAACACCATTATCGCAAAGCACGCTGGGAGTAGCCGTTATGAGGGCGGCCATTAATACCGGTCAACTTACCGACCGGGATATCCCACTCGCGTTACATGACTTGCAGCATCTTTTTCCTCCCCCAGCGCCGCTGCCAGCCAACAGTGTCAGTGAGCGAATATCACGCTTTGTGTTTATTACCCACAACGTTGCGCCCGAAAGCGTGGCCGAGCTCTACAGCTTTTTCCACTCATCCCAAGAGTTAACCGGGTTCCAGCTCAAGGTGGTGCATGCCGAGAGCCTGCACGCCCACAATGCAGTGGCGTGCAGCGAGTGGAATTGGTGAACGTGCATGGGCTTGCTTGGCGCACGGGCGGCTGAACGATTGTTGGCCTTCCGTGCAGCGCTTGTTGAGGATCAATAACGAAACGCACCCAGGAAGCCACTAGCCATTGTCCTCCAACATGGCACCAACCAATTTCTCAGGCGGCATTTTTTGCGTTTGGCATATCGCTTACCTAGTCTGAAGAAGAATATTCAACAGCAGGGATGCGGCAATGAATGTTTCCAACTTCTTTTCACAATCAGATGCTCGCCGTTCGCTATGGGCCGCCGCGCTAGCAGGTGCGGGCATTATGGCGGGTGTTGACGAAATCGTCTTTCACCAGTTGCTTCAGTGGCATCATTTTTTCGACCGCTCGACCCCCATGATAGGCATCGTCTCGGATGGCTTATTACATGCAGCCGAGCTGCTGGCCATTGTGATAGGTGTCATTTTATTAATCGATCTCTCCCAACGAAAGCGCCTGGCCAAGGCGTGGGCCTGGTCCGGGTTCTTTTTAGGCATGGGGGGCTTTCAGCTGTTTGATGGCATTGTTAGCCATAAGATTTTGCGCATTCACCAAATCCGCTACGGGGTGGACCCGCTGCTCTATGACCTTACCTGGAACGCCGCCGCCGTGGTGCTATTGCTGATCGGTGGGTGGCTCTATCATCGCGCCAAGCGCAGGAACCCCGTATGAACATGCCGGCCCCGGCAGACGTGGGCTGGCTTTTAGCGTGGGCGCCGCTAATTGTCGTCGTGCTGTTGACGTGGGGGTACTTGGCAGCTGCCTATGCGCAGCGTTCTACGGCAGCGGGGTGGAGCGGCTGGCGTTGCGGCTTTTTCATCATAGGAAGTCTGCTGTTGGCGATTGCCCTGATGCCTCCGATGATGGACTGGGCTCACCACGACTTGCGTGGCCATATGGCAGCACACTTGTTGATTGGCATGGTGGCCCCTCTGGCGTGGGTGTTGGCGGCGCCTGTGTCGTTATTGCTGCGCAGCCTGCCGCAAGCGGGAGGGCGCAGGCTTGTTGACGTATTGCATAGCAGGCCATTGCAGGTGGTGACGCATCCAGTAAGCGCGCTGTTCCTCAATATCGGCGGTATGTACGCCCTCTATTTAACGCCGCTTTATGCCGCCTCGTTACATAGTCCGTTGCTGCACTATTGGCTGCACGTGCATTTTTTGCTGGCGGGGTATCTATTCTGCTGGGCTATCCTGGCAGGGCCAGATGTCTCACCCCACCGCTTGAGCCTTCGCTTTCGGTTGGTGGTGCTGTTTATATCCATCGCCGCCCATAGCCTGTTAGGTAAGCTGATGTACGGCTATGGCTGGCCACGGGGAACCGCTCATGGGCAAGAAAACATTCAGGCCGCCGCGCAGTGGATGTATTACGGCGGCGACCTGGCAGAAATGCTACTGGCAATGGTGCTGTTGAGCGTTTGGTTACGTCAATCACCCAGGCATCGTGAGAGGTTATTGGCCAGCGACTCGCTTAGAAGCCGCCAGCACATACAAAAACTCAAGCCCTAGCGTTGCAGCGGCAAGCGAGGTGATCTCGCCGTGGTCGTAGGCGGGGTTCACTTCCACCACATCCATTCCTATCAAGTCCATACCCACCATGCCGCGAATCACTTTCAGCATAAAATCGGTCGACATGCCGCCGCAGACCGGCGTGCCCGTACCGGGCGCATAGGCGGGGTCAAGGCCGTCGATGTCCAGGCTCACGTAGACCGGGTGGTGGCCCACGCGAGCGCGAATGCGCTCCAGCACTGCCGCGGCACCGTGTTCGTTGACCCAGTCGGCCTCTAGCACCTCAAAAGGGTGGTTGTGGCGGTCGTAGCTTGTGCGTATGCCAATTTGCAGCGAGTGCTCAGGCACCAGCAGGCCTTCTTTTAAGGCATGGTGGAAAATGGTGCCGTGGTCAAAGCGCGTGCCGTGCTCGTAAGTATCGGTATGGGCATCAAGGTGTATTAGGGCCAGCGGGCCATGTTCACGGGCATGCGCGCGTAGCAGCGGCAGGGTGATGTAATGGTCACCGCCCAGCGTCAGCATCTTTTTGCCCGCCTTTAGCCAGCGCATGGCGTGGGTTTCCAGGTTATCGACCAGACTTTCGGGCTCGCCATAGGCATAGTCAACATTACCTGCATCGCACACGTTTAAGCGATCTGGCAGGGCGAAATCCCACGGCCAGCGTTTGCCTTCCCAAATCAGGTTGGCGGTACTTTGGCGAATAGCATTCGGCCCCATGCGGGTACCCGCCCGGCCCGAGCAGGCTAGGTCAAACGGCACGCCGCTAACCACTACCTCGGCGTCGGTGGTCTGCGGGTCGGTGGCCTTGGGCACGCCCATAAAGGTCGAGATAACGTCACCGAACAAGCTCGGCATAAGGGGCGATGTGGACACCGAAAGCGTCTCCTAAGCGATTAACTAACCAACAGGCGCTGACAATAACGGAGTGTTCGTAATCGATGAAATGAATGTTTAGAATGAATTCATTCTTTATATGAATGGTAAGTCGCCATGCGCACGCTTCGTCACTTTGACCTTAATCTGCTGTTGGTGTTTGAGACGCTGATGCGTGAGCGTCATGTCACCCGGGCGGCAGAAAAGCTACATTTAAGCCAGCCAGCCATCAGCCACGCGTTGAAGCGGCTACGCGAGGCACTGGACGACCCGCTGCTGGTGCGCACTGAAAACGGCTTACAGCCAACGCCCAGGGCGCAGGCGCTTTTGCCGGTGGTGCAACAGGCACTTGCCGCGCTGCAGAAAGGTTTGGCACCGCCTGCAATCTTCTCACCAAGCGCCACTACCCGGCGCTTTACCCTGGCTACCACCGATTATTTTGAAGAGGTCATGTACCCGGAATTTCTTCGCCAACTGCTTAACATCGCCCCAGGGGTTCGCTTTGCCATCGAGCTGATTACTCCTGAGGTGATTAGCGATGCCTTGGAGCAGCGTCAAGTGGATATGGTGGTTGGGTTGGATAGCCAGCACAGCTTGCCCAGCGGGGTGATACAAACGCCGTGGATGAAAGAAGCGCTGGTATGCCTGGCGGCTACCCATAACGACCGCGTCGGCGATACGCTGGCGTTGGAGCAGTTTGCCCGCCAGCCCCATGTGGAGCTCGCGGATATTAGTGGAATGCTGCCAAGCAATATCGACAGCTGTCTGGCGCGGCATGGCTTACAGCGGCGCGTGATGTCCAAAAACCTGAACTACATTGCCGGTGCCAGGGTGGTGGCGCTGACGGATGCCATTATGACGTTGCCGCGCCAAATGGCCGAGCGCTTTAGTGCTATGCTGCCGGTTCGATTGGTTTCGCCGCCAAGCGAGTTACCCGCGTTGAACATGACGCTGATCCAGCACGGGCTATATGCTAACGACCCTGACATTGTATGGTTAGAGCAGCAGTTGGTCGCGTTTGCCGAGACGTTTACTCAGGCAACGGTTGAATCAAAGGTTTAATCGCCGCGGGTGGTTTCGCCTTAAGATTTACATGTGTCCGAGCGTTAGGCGGTGACGCCCGCCCTATGAATTGTTAGCGTTATTGATTGCCAGCGGCCATATCGACGTTTTATCGAGCCTCAACAAAGGAGAATAAAAGTGAAAATTGGCGCACCGAAGGAAAGTGCCCGGGGGGAGGCGCGCGTCGCGCTCACCCCCGAGAGCGCCCAACATATCCAAAAGCTGGGCCACGAATGCCTGATTGAAGCCGGTGCCGGTGAGGCAGCGGGCTTTAATGATGACGCTTATCGCAACGCGGGTGTCAGCGTGGTAGACAGCGCCGAGGCGCTGTGGCGCGACGCCGAGGTGGTCATTAAAGTCCGCGAGCCTTCCGACGCAGAAGTAACGTTACTGCGCGAAGGACAAACGCTGATTGCCTTCTTCTGGCCCGCACAAAACGAGGCGTTGCTGGAAGCCTGCAAGGCCCAGGGCGCCACCGTGGTGGCGATGGATATGGTGCCGCGCATTTCCCGGGCACAGAAGATGGACGCGCTGTCGTCCATGGCCAATATCGCGGGCTACCGCGCGGTCATTGAAGCGGGCAACAACTTTGGCCGTTTCTTCACCGGGCAGGTAACGGCGGCCGGCAAGGTACCGCCCGCCAAGGTGCTGGTGGTCGGGGCTGGCGTGGCTGGCCTGGCGGCGATTGGTACGGCGACCAGCCTGGGCGCGGTTGTGCGCGCCTTCGATGTGCGCCCCGAAGTCTCCGAACAGATCGAATCCATGGGCGCCGAGTTCCTGTTCCTCGAGTTTGACGAGACCCAGGATGGCGCCGAGAGCGGTGGCTATGCGGCGCCCTCGAGCCCCGAGTTCCGAGAGAAGCAGCTTGCCTGTTTCCGCGAGCAAGCACCGGATGTTGATATTGTCATCACCACCGCGCTGATTCCCGGCAAGCCCGCCCCCAAGCTGTGGCTTGAGGATATGGTCGCGGCGATGAAGCCCGGCTCGGTGATTATCGACCTGGCGGCCGAGAAAGGCGGCAACTGCGACCTGACCAAGCCCGACGAGCGGGTAGTGACGGATAACGGCGTGGTGGTGGTTGGCTACACCGATTTCCCCTCGCGCATGGCGACTCAGTCGTCGCTGCTTTATGCCACCAACATCCGCCACATGTTGACCGATCTAACGCCTGAAAAAGACGGTGTGATCAACCACAACATGGACGACGACGTGATCCGCGGCGCGACAGTGACCCACCAGGGCGAAGTGACCTTCCCGCCACCGCCGCCCAAGGTGAAAGCGATTGGCGCGGCCAAGCCGAAGAAGAAAGAGAAGGAGCCCACGCCGGAAGAGAAAAAAGCCGCCGAACATGCGGCGTTCAAGGCGCAAACCAAGCGACAAGTTGGCTTGCTGGCTATCGGCGGTGCGCTAATGTTGCTGCTCGGCCAAGTGGCGCCGACCTCATTTATGCAGCATTTTATTGTGTTCGTGCTGGCCTGTTTCATTGGCTTCCAGGTGATCTGGAATGTCAGCCACTCGCTGCATACTCCGTTGATGGCAGTGACCAATGCCATTTCGGGCATCATTATTCTTGGCGCTATTTTGCAGATCGGCACGAGTAGCGTGATCGTGGGCATATTAGCCGCGATATCAGTGCTGATTGCGTCCATCAATATTGTCGGTGGCTTCCTGGTGACACGCCGGATGCTCGCCATGTTCCAAAAATCCTAAGCAGCGGAGAAACGATATGTTAGGTCAAGGATTCGTATCTGCTGCGGCGATCGCGGCGAGCGTTTTATTCATCCTCTCGTTAGGGGGGTTAAGTAACCAGGAAAAAGCCAAGCGAGCGGTGTGGTACGGCATCGTCGGTATGGCGGTCGCGGTATTCTTTACCGCCTTGGGTCCGGGGATTGGTGGCTACTGGTGGCTGATCCCGATGATGATCATCGGCGCCGGCATCGGTGTTTACGTGGCGGGCAAGGTCGAGATGACCGAGATGCCCCAGCTGGTGGCCGCACTGCATAGTTTTGTCGGCCTGGCAGCGGTATTTGTCGCCTGGAGCGCGGACCTGGAGCGCCGCCGGGTAATGGCAGCGCAGGCCGCTGATGCCTCCATGGACCAGTTTTCCGCCTTTGCAGCATTAGTTGCCACGAAAGCGCCTGATGAGCTGATGTTCCTGCAAATCGAGGTGGTGTTCGCCATCTTTATCGGTGCGGTCACATTCACTGGCTCGGTGATTGCCTTCGGTAAACTGGCAGGCAAGGTCGATGGCAAACCCCGCCAGCTGCCAGGTGGGCATATGCTCAATGCCGGGGCGGCCGCAGTGTCGCTACTGCTGGCGATTCTGTACCTCAACGGCGCGGGCTTCTGGACGCTGATCCTGCTGGCGGCGCTTTCGTTCTTTATCGGCTACCACCTGATCATGGGCATCGGCGGGGCGGATATGCCGGTCGTGGTCTCCATGCTCAACAGCTATTCCGGCTGGGCGGCGGCGGCCGTCGGCTTTACGCTGTCGAACGACCTGCTGATCGTCACCGGCGCCCTGGTCGGCTCTTCCGGTGCGATTCTGTCGTACATTATGTGCAAGGCGATGAACCGCAACTTTATCAACGTCATTCTGGGCGGCTTTGGCGGCAGCCAAGGGCCAGCGGCGGAGATTGAAGGCGAGCAGGTGGCGATTGATGCCGGTGGCGTTGCCAGCGCGCTTAACGACGCCGACAGCGTGATTATCGTGCCGGGCTATGGCATGGCGGTGGCTCAGGCGCAAAGCGCGGTGAGCGACCTGGTTCGCAAGCTGCGCGCGGCCGGTAAAGAGGTGCGTTTTGGTATCCACCCAGTGGCGGGGCGTTTGCCGGGGCATATGAATGTGCTGCTGGCCGAGGCCAAGGTGCCCTACGATATCGTGCTGGAAATGGACGAAATCAACGACGATTTCGCTTCGACCGATGTGGTGATCGTGATTGGCTCCAACGACATCGTCAATCCGGCCGCCGAGGAAGACCCCAACAGCCCGATCGCTGGCATGCCGGTGTTGAAGGTCTGGGAAGCCAAGCAGGTATTTATCTGCAAGCGCGGCCAGGGGACCGGCTACTCGGGTATCGAGAACCCGCTGTTCTTCAAGGAAAACAGCCGCATGTTCTACGGCGATGCCCGCGACAGCCTCAATACGCTGTTGCCGTTGGTTGAGTAGCCTTTAGCGACTCATGCAACGATTGAACTGTTAAGTACTGAGCCCGCGAGCGATCGCGGGCTTTTTTTATCATTACTATCCAACCGATGGCTGCATGCAACCCGCTTGCCTGCTATGTTCACTAACCGCTTCTTCTGCTGAATGTACCCACCATGACCCAACGCCCTAATCCCCGTGTATTGCTGCGCTTGCTGGGTCTGCTGCGCCCTTATCGTCTGCGCCTGGCGTTGGCTGGTCTGGCGCTGTTATTGGCGTCGGGCAGCGTGTTGTTGCTGGGCAATGGGCTACGACTGGTCATCGACCGCGGTTTTCTGGCGGCGGATGATCAGGCGCTGGCCCAGACACTTGGTTTGATGCTGGCCGTGGTAACGGTGCTGGCGATGGCCTCCGCGTTGCGTTATTACCAGGTCACCTGGATTGGCGAGCGCCTGGCGGCCGACCTGCGTCAGCGCGTGTTTGACCACTTACTCAGCCTGGAGCCGAGCTTTTTCGAGAGCGCCAGTGATGGTCGTGCCGCCGGGGAAATCGCTTCGCGTCTAACCGCAGATACGAGTGTGTTGCAGAGCCTGTTTGGCTCCTCGGTATCGTTGGCCCTGCGCAATGTGGTGATGCTTATCGGTGCGGTGGTGTTAATGCTGATCACTCAACCGTGGCTGTCGGCGATGGTGCTGGTGGGTATCCCGGCCACGCTGCTGCCGATCGTATGGTATGGCCGCCGGGTGCGGCGACTTTCACGCACCAGTCAGGACCGGGTCGCCGAGCTTGGCCGCTATGCCGAAGAGGCGCTAAGCGGTATCCAAACCCTCCAGGCGTTTACCCACGAAGCGGAGGATAAAACCCATTACGGTCAGCGCGTGGAGCAGGCGTTTGGCAGCGCCGTGGAGCGTACCCAGCAGCGCGCCTGGCTGACCGGTATCGCTATGCTGGTGGTGTTTGCCGCCGTAGGGATAATGCTCTGGCAGGGTGGTCAGGCGGTGTTGGCCGGCACCATGAGCGCGGGTGAACTTTCGGCGTTTATTTTTTATGCGGTATTAGCGGCAGGGGCCATTGCCACGCTGGCAGAAGTGGCGGGGGATGTGCAGCGCGCGGCAGGCGCGGCGGAGCGGCTGCTGGAACTGCTCGATACCCAGCCCGCTATCCAGTCGCCCGCAAACCCGCATGCCCTGCCTAACCCGCCGCGTGGCGAGATTACGCTGAAAAATATTAGCTTCACCTACCCCGGCCGGGAAACACCAGCGCTTGAAGGCTTTGATCTGCATATTCAGCCGGGGGAACGGGTGGCCGTGGTAGGGCCTTCAGGGGCGGGCAAGAGCACGCTCTTGGCACTGCTGTTGCGCTTTTATGACCCATGCCACGGGCGTATTACGCTTGATGGCATGGACATCCGCACCCTGGACCTTGCCGCTCTACGCGGCACTATGGGGCTGGTGGCCCAAGAGCCGGTGCTGTTCAGCGGCTCGGTGGCTGACAATCTACGCTATGGTGACCCTGACGCGACAAGCGAAAGGCTGCGAATTGCCGCTCAGGATGCCAGCGCCCTGGATTTCATCGACGCGCTTCCCCAGGGCTTTGATACCCCGCTTGGCCCGGGTGGCGTGCAGCTTTCCGGCGGTCAGCGCCAGCGCCTCGCCATTGCCCGCGCACTGCTCAAAGACCCCGCCGTGCTGTTGCTGGATGAAGCCACCAGTGCTTTGGATGCGGAGAGTGAGCGTCTGGTGCAACAGGCGCTGGACCGGTTGATGGTCGGGCGCACCAGTATCGTGATTGCCCACCGGCTGGCCACGGTAATCGCCGCCGACCGCCTGTTGGTGCTCGACGGCGGCCGGTTAGTGGCGGCGGGGACGCACAGTGAACTGATCAACTCCAGTGCGCTTTATCGCCATCTCGCAGCGTTGCAGTTTGGCGGTTAAACGTTATAAAACGGTGGATAGATCAATCATCGTCGTTACTCAGTAGCGCCTCAAAGTTGCTCAAGCCGGAGAATGTCCATGTCGAGCTTTTTTCACCGCCTCAGCGCCGTTAACGCCCCGTCTATTGGCCTTGGCTGCATGAATCTTTCCCACGGTTACGGCCAGCAAGTGCCCGAGCAGGAGGCGCTGCGCACTCTTGATGCGGCGTTCGATATGGGCTATCGCCACTTTGATACCGCAACGCTATACGGCGCCACCGCCAACGAAACCCTGCTCGGCCGCGCGCTGAAGGGCAAGCGTGCGCAGGTACTACTGGCCAGCAAGTGCGGCATGGCGATTGATTCGGCTTCGGGGAAACGGGTGATTGACGGGCACCCTGACACGCTGCGCCGCCAGTGCGATGCCAGTCTCAAACGTCTGCAAACCGACCATATCGACGTGTATTACTTACACCGGTTCGACCGACAAGTGCCTATCGAGGAGAGCGTAGGCGCCCTCGCTCGGCTGGTCGATGAGGGTAAGATTGGCAGCATTGGACTATCGGAGATTTCCGCGGCTACCTTGCGTCGAGCACGCCAGGAAGCCCCGATTGGCGCTGTTCAGCCGGAGTACTCGCTGTGGACGCGCAACCCCGAAATTGCCCTGCTCGACGCCTGCCGCGAGGCGGGGACGGCACTGGTGGCATTTAGCCCGCTCGGACGCGGTTTTTTAGCCGGGGCGGTTACCGATCCCAGCCGTTTGCCGGAGGGCGATATGCGCCGCCACATGCCGCGCTTCAGCGCGGAAAATTTTGCCCATAATCGGGCGCTGCTCGAAGGTGTGTCACGCCTAGCCGAGTCGTTGGGCGTCACGTCTGCGCAACTGGCGTTGGCATGGGTAAAAGCCCAAGGCGACGATGTAATACCCATTCCTGGCTCGACATCGCTTGACCATATTCGCGAAAATCTGGCGTCCGAGACACTGTCTCTGGAGGCTAACACCTGCCAACAGCTGACCGCCATGTTGACGCCCGGGCAAGTGGCTGGCGGTCGTTACAGTGACACACAGCAGGCCGATATCGACACGGAAGAATTCCCTATCACTGTGTAAAACCAGGCTGTGCAGCGTTGCTGCTATGGCTACCATCGCTGCGTAGACAGGGGTAGGTCAGTGGTGTACAAGAATTGGTACGGTTACGTTAGAACGCGCTCTTTTAAACCGGTTTCCAAACTGATTTACGGCAAAATAAATACTATAGCTCCAGGCTATTAAAGCAGTCGTTAAATGCAAATTGTGACTATGGTGTTAGTGCTTTAAAACAGTACCAGGAAAAACGAGGTGCGCGCGGGGCCATGTAGGCTAGCGAGCACCCACTGATGGTCGTCTTGGTACTTACCAAGTACGAAAGCAATAAGGGGAGAAAAAAATGAGCGGCAAATGTCCGGTAATGCACGGTGGGAATACCTCCACAGGCACCTCCAACAAGGACTGGTGGCCCGAAGGTCTTAACCTGGATATTCTCCACCAGCAAGATCGCAAATCGAACCCGATGGACCCTGACTTCAACTATCGGGAAGAAGTCAGAAAACTTGACTTCGATGCGCTCAAGCAAGAAGTGCATGCGCTGATGACTGATAGCCAGTCTTGGTGGCCAGCCGACTGGGGCCACTACGGCGGCTTGATGATTCGTATGGCATGGCACTCTGCAGGCACCTACCGTATTGCTGACGGTCGTGGTGGCGGTGGCACCGGCAGCCAGCGTTTTGCCCCGCTTAATTCTTGGCCTGATAACGTTAGCCTGGACAAGGCGCGTCGTTTACTGTGGCCGATCAAGAAAAAATATGGCAATAAGATCAGCTGGGCCGATCTGATGATCCTGGCCGGCACGGTTGCCTATGAATCTATGGGTCTGCCGTCCTACGGCTTCTCTTTCGGTCGTGAAGATATCTGGGAGCCGGAAAAAGACATCTACTGGGGCGATGAAAAAGAGTGGTTGGCGCCCTCCGACGAACGTTACGACGACGTCAACAACCCAGAAACCATGGAAAACCCGCTGGCCGCAGTACAGATGGGGCTTATCTACGTTAACCCCGAAGGTGTCAACGGCCAGCCTGACCCCCTAAAAACCGGTCAGCAGATCCGTGAAACTTTCGCCCGCATGGCGATGAATGACGAAGAAACCGCCGCACTGACGGCCGGTGGCCACACCGTCGGTAAGTGTCACGGTAACGGTGATGCGGCGGCGCTAGATGCGGAACCGGAAGCCTCTGACGTTGAGAATCAAGGCCTGGGTTGGGGCAACCCGACCATGGGTGGCAAGGCGAGCAACGCTGTTACGTCAGGCATCGAAGGTGCCTGGACAACTCACCCGACCAAGTTTGACATGGGCTACTTCGACCTGCTGTTCGGCTACGAGTGGGAACTGAGCAAAAGCCCTGCCGGTGCCCATCAGTGGGAGCCGGTAAACATCAAGGAAGAAGACAAGCCGGTCGACGCCAGCGACCCGTCAATTCGTCATAATCCGATCATGACCGATGCGGACATGGCGATGAAGATGGACCCGACCTACCGGGCCATCTGTGAAAAGTTCATGGCCGATCCGGAATACTTTAAAAAGACCTTCGCCAAGGCGTGGTTCAAGCTAACCCACCGCGATCTGGGACCCAAGTCGCGCTACATTGGCCCGGAAGTGCCTGACGAAGATCTGATCTGGCAGGATCCCATTCCGGCCGGTAACACCGACTACTCTATCGAGAAGGTCAAAAAGCAGATTGCCGAAAGTGGCTTGAGCATCAGTGACATGATCACCACCGCTTGGGACAGCGCGCGGACCTATCGTGGTTCTGACATGCGTGGCGGTGCCAACGGTGCGCGTATCCGTCTTGCGCCGCAAAAAGACTGGGCGGGCAACGAGCCCGAGCGTCTGGCCAAGGTACTGGCGGTGTACGAAAAAATCTCTGCTGCGTCAGGTGCCAGCATTGCCGATGTGATCGTACTAGGTGGTAGCGTGGGTATTGAGAAAGCGGCTAAAGCCGCTGGCTACGATGTTCTCGTGCCTTTCACCCCGGGTCGTGGTGACGCCACTGACGAGATGACCGACGCTGATTCCTTCGCGCCGCTTGAGCCGCTGGCAGATGGTTTCCGTAACTGGCAGAAGAAAGATTACGTGGTGAAGCCGGAAGAAATGCTGCTTGATCGCGCTCAGTTGATGGGGCTGACCGGTCCGGAACTGACCGTGCTGGTCGGCGGTATGCGCGTCCTGGGCACCAACCATGGTGGCACCAAGCACGGCGTCTTTACCGACCGCGAAGGCCAGTTGACCAACGATTTCTTCGTCAACCTGACCGATATGGGGTATGCCTGGAAGCCAGCGGGCAACAACACTTACGAAATCCGTGATCGCCAAACGGACGCCGTCAAGTGGACTGCCTCGCGCGTTGACCTGGTGTTCGGGTCCAACTCGCTGCTGCGCTCCTACGCGGAAGTCTACGCCCAGGACGATAACGAAGAGAAGTTCGTTAAAGACTTCGTCGCTGCCTGGACCAAAGTAATGAACGCGGACCGCTTTGACCTCATCGTCTAAGTGACCCCGTGATCGATAAGGGCGCTGCCATCAGGCAGCGCCCTTTTTTATCGCTGCGTTTTGTCGCTCAGGGCTGGCTAGGCCGTTATGTCCAGCGCAGGGATGCGCAGCAGCTGGCGTAGCTGAGGCAGTCGCTCTTCCAGCAAGTCTGCCAGGGTGTAGCGGTCCAGCACTGCAAAAAATGCCTCAAGGGCATCGTTGAGCACCGGCGGTAAGCGGCAGGCGGGGGTGATCACGCAGGCGTTTTTATCGCGAAAGCATTCCACCAGGCCAAATTCGGGTTCGGTATCGCGCACCAGCGCGCCCAGCCGGATAGTGGCCGGGTCGCGCTTCAGCCACAGGCCGCCGTTTTTGCCGCGCAGGGCGGTGAGATAGCCTTTTTGATTGAGCTCCTGGACGATCTTCATCACGTGATGGCGCGAGACGTTATAGGTCGAGGCGATTTCGTCGATCGTCGCGCGCTCCTCGCCTTTCACCGCCAGGTACAGCAGCACGCGAATGGAGTAATCGGTAAAACTGGTCAGGTGCATAAGCAGTCCGCGCGGGTCGAATGGCTCAAACCATCATTGTACGGTGAATCGGGACCAAGGCGAAGCGCGTCCAGGACGTGTTTCAACGCGGGGGAGTCGAGCGCTGTGGCAGATTGTCGCTATGGATTGGCGGGCATATTTAAAGATGTATTATGGATACTACTTTAATAAAAAGACACGTCGTATCACCCAATCCGCGAGGCTCACCATGCTGACTCAAGACCAAGAAGCGTTAATTGCCGCCACCGCTCCCGTCGTGGCGGAACACTTGAATACCATCACCCAGCGTTTTTACCCGCTGATGTTTGAGCGCTACCCGAGTGTGAAGCCGCTGTTCAATCAGGTTCACCAGCAAAACGGCGCGCAACCAAGGGCGTTGGCAGGCGCTGTATTGGCTTACGTGGGGATTCGTCAGGACCCGGCCAAAGCGCGCCAAACACTCGAAACGGTCGTCAATAAGCACGTGTCGCTGGGCATCGAGCCCTATCAATACCCGATTGTCGGTGAGTGTCTGATGATGGCGATAGGCGAGGTATTGGGCGACGCCGTCACCCCTGAAATCGCCGATGCATGGAGCGCGCTGTACCAGGAATTAGCCGACCTGCTGATCGATCTGGAAGAAAAACGCTACCAGGAATTTGAACAACGTGAGGGTGGCTGGCGGGGCACGCGGCGCTTCCATGTGGCGGATAGTCAGCAGGAAAGCGCGGTAATTCGCTCGTTTATCCTGGAGCCCGAAGACGGCGGTCCGGTGGCTGAGCATGCCCCTGGCCAGTATATCGGCGTCAAGGTGACTATCGATGGCGAGCCGGTACATCGCCACTACAGTTTATCAGCAACGCCCAACGGTCGGGCCTATCGGCTGTCTATCAAGCGCGAAAGCGACGGTCGCGTCAGCCGATACTTCCACGACCAGTTAGCCAATGGTGGGGTGGTTGAGCTGCTTCCCCCGGCGGGCGAGATGACGCTGGTACCCGGCGACGCCCCGCTGATGTTGATCAGCGGCGGTGTGGGCCAGACCCCACTGTTGCCGATGGCCAAACAAGCACTTGGTCAAGGGCGCCGGGTGGTTTATCTGCACGCGGCACAAACCCCTGAGTATTGGGCCTTTGCCGATGAGCTACGCGCGCTTGAAAAGGCTTACCCAGAACAGTTCAAACTGGTCACCGTGTTTGAACAAAGCGCTGAGGGCGATCATCAAGGGCGCATTAATCAGGCGCTATTGGCCGACTATTTACCCGAAGGCGCGCACTGCTACTTCGTTGGTCCCCACGGCATGATGGAAGTCGTCGAGCAGTCGCTCAAGCAACTGGGCGTGGCGGAATCGCACCGCCATTACGAACACTTCGGTCCTGCCATGCCCCTTAACGCGGTTAACGCTGCCTAAGCAGTAGCCCACTGGGCGTGTTGCCGACGGTAGTCGGCCTGGGCGTGGCTGGCGCTGACCGGCATCAGCCACACCTCGGTGCCGGGCAGGCATTGCGCCAGCGCCGCGCAGGCGCTCGGCGTCAATGCCCCCAGGCGCGGGTAGCCGCCAATGGTCTGGCGGTCGTTCATCAATACAATGGGCTGGCCGTCGGGGGGTACCTGCACCGCCCCCAGCGGTATGCCTTCCGAAACGATGCCGGTCAGGGTTCCGCTGAGTACCGGACCGGTTAACCGTACGCCCATGCGGTCGGCGCGGTTATCCACCTGCCAGGGCGTGTTGAACGCCTGATAAAGGCTGCGGCCGGAAAAGCTCGACGCCTGGGACCCCAGGACCATGGGCAGGCGACAGCCTGACGTCGGCATCACCGGCCCAACCCCATCAGGCAGCGTGCGCGAGGAATGGTCGTTGCCCTGCCAGGTTAAACGCTCGCCCGCCTTGAGTGGCTGTCCGTCTTCGTTGAGGCCGCCCAGTTGCTCGCGCGCGGTGCAGGCGCGACTGCCCAGTACCTCGGGTGCGTTGAGCCCCCCGGGAAACGCCAAATAGGCACGCAGGCCATGGCGAGGCTGCTGAAATACCAATTGCTGACCTGAGCGCAGGGTAAAGCTGGCGTTCGGCGCCAGCGGTTGGCCGTCCACCGTCGCGGCTAAATCAGCGCCGGTCAGCGCCAGCGTAATTTCGCCGTGGGCTTTTAGTGTCAGGCCTCCGCCCATGACGATTTCCAGCGCCGCGCTGTTCAGCGGGTTGCCCAATAGCCAGTTGGCCCAGTAAAACGCGATCCAGTCGGCGGCGCCGCCTTGAGTCACGCCCAAATGGCTGACGCCGAAGCGACCGGCATCCTGAATCAGCGCCAGCGGGCCTGCTTGTTTGACCTCCAACATGGCTTGGCTCACGGGCGTTCCTCCATGGGCGTGGTATCGCCGCCCTGGTCCTCGAACTCGGCGCGGGAAATCGACCGAAAGCGCACGCTATCGCCGGGGCGCAATAACGGCTCGCCGCGTTTGGCGTGTTCAAATAGTGGTACGGCGGTGCGCCCCAGCAGGTTCCAGCCGCCGGGCGAGGGCAGCGGATAAATAGCGGTTTGGCGATCGGCGATGCCCACACTACCTGCAGCCACGTGACGCCTCGGGGTCGTCAGGCGCGGGGTGGCGATGGCGTCATCCACCAACCCCATGAACCCGTATCCCGGCGCAAACCCCAGCGCAAACACGCAGTACTCATCCTGGCAGTGCTGGTCGATAAGCTCGGCAATGCTCATTCCCGCCCGCTTGGCCACCCGCGCAAGGTCGGGCCCGACGCTCTCGTCATACCACACGGGAATTTCATGGCGTTGGCCTTGCCGGGTATCGGCGGGCGACAGGTCGGCCAGAGCGTCTCGAGCGCGTGCCAGGGCTTCCGCGTGGCTGAGCTGGCGGCAGTCGTAGTGCAGCAATAGCGTGGTGTAGGACGGCAGCAGGTCGACCAGCGTCTCGCCAAAGGCATCGCGCAGCGCATGGTCGGCGGCCAGAATCCAGGCCATGTTGGTGACGTCGATGGTATCGAACAGCCTCACCATCAAGGCTTCCATGCCAGCGGTTTCAATGCATCGTTTTTCAATACGTCGTTTCACGCCGACTCCAGGTCGTTGAACGCCTCGCGAATGGCGCGCACTGCGGCCACCGATTCAGGGTTGTCGCCGTGCACGCAGAGCGTGTCGCAGGGCAAGGCTAGCGAGGTGCTGTCGCGGGCGGTGAGCGGCTCGCCCTTGGCCAGCATGACGGCCTGGTCAACGATGGTGGTCTGGTCGTGGTGGACGGCGTCGGGAAGCCGCCGCGAGGCCAGGTGGCCGTTGGCTTCGTAGGAGCGGTCGGCAAAGGTTTCAAACCAGATGGTGAGGCCCAGCTTGTCGGCCAGTTCGCGATGCGGTTCAGGGTTGGCGGTGGCCATCACCATCAGCGGCAGACGGGCGTCGAAGGCGCGCACCGCGCGCATCACCCCTTCGAGCAGCGCCGGGTTGGCGGCCATATCGTTGTACATGGCACCGTGGGGTTTGACATAGCTGAGCTGGGTGCCCTCCGCCTGGCAGATACCCGCCAGGGCGCCCATTTGATAGAGCACCATATCCTCGACTTCGCCGGGCGAACAGGCCATGGAGCGGCGGCCGAATCCCATCAAATCCGGGTAGCCCGGGTGCGCGCCGATACGCACCTTGTGCTTGGCCGCCAGCCTGACCGTTCGGCGCATGACGTGCGGGTCGGAGGCATGGTAGCCGCAGGCGATGTTGGCGCAATCGACATGGGGCATGACCTCGTCGTCCAGGCCGATCGACCAGTTGCCAAAACTCTCGCCCATATCGCAGTTGAGTAGCGGAAGGGTCATGGGGCCTCCTGTTGTTATTCACGCGCCTGTCGAGCGACGAATTAGCGCGTCATCGAATCTCTATTCACTATATGGACGGGGTGCCGTCCCTGCCAGGCGTTTTGGGCGTCGCCAAGGGTATCGTGCTGTTATGCCGTGGAAAAAGGGTTGACGCACAAGCACTGTAAGATTATCAACGACACTACGCTATAGCTTAAAGGTGATGAAAAAGCACCGCCTACGTCAAGCTCGCAATAACATGACGCAACATCACAATATCGATAAGAGGGCTTTTGATTATGCGTACGTCCATTGCAACACCACTTATTTTAGCCACAGCGTGCAGCCTCGCCGCGTCTGCCCAGGCCGCCGAATGGACAATGGCAACGCCTTATGGCGACGCCAGTTTCCATACTAAAAACACCAAACAATTTGCCGAAGATGTCGCCGAGGCAACCGATGATGAGTTGACCATCAACGTGCAAAGCGGGGGCTCCCTTGTGTCCCACGGTGAGATCAAGCCATCGGTGCGCCGCGGTACCATCGATGCGGGGGAAGTGTTTCTCTCGGTACTCTCCAATGACGACCCGATTTTTGAGGTCGATACCCTGCCTGGCGTTGCAGGTGGCTACGATGAGGCTTACGCGCTTTGGGAAGCGACCAAACCAATGATTACCGAGCTATTCGAGGAAGAAGGTTTGATTCCGCTTTACGCGGTTGCCTGGCCTGCCCAGGGCATATACACCGACGAGGAATTGAGCGATCCGGAGCAGTTCGACGGTTTGCGCGTGCGTGCGCCCAACATCAATACCCAACGGTTTATCGAAAACCTGGGTGGCAGCCCTACCGAAACGGAAGAGTCGGACATTCCTACGGCGTTTAGCACTGGCCGTGTAGATGCCATGATTACCTCAAGCTCCACGGGCAACTCAATGTCGGCCTGGGACTATGTCTCGCATTACACCGATGCCAACCTGTGGCTGCCGAAAAATATCGTGTTTATCAGCCAGCGCAGCTTTGATGCATTGGATGAAGATACCCAGGAAGCGCTGTTAGAGGCGGCTGAGAAAGCTGAAGAACGTGGCTGGGAAATGAGTCGTGAAGACAACGAAGCCAGTCTTGCCAAGCTTGAAGAAGAAGGCATTACCGTTGCTGAGCCCAACGACGCCGTCTCTGAGGCGTTGCAGGAAGCAGGCGATGAGCTGTTCGCTGATTGGGAATCGCGCGCCGATGACCAAGCCAAGGAAGCGCTTGAGTCTTACCGTGACCAGCTCGACGATTGAGGCACCCATCAAGCGGTGCAGGGGGCTACCCTTGCACCGCTTTGCGCGTAAGAGGCCGAAGCCATGACATTCAAATTCGATAAGCTCTATCGGCTGGGCGCTTGGGGGGCTGCGCTTTGCATGATAGCGATTTGCGCGCTGATAGCGTTTCAGGTGTTTTTTCGCATGGTCGATGCACTGTTAGTGATGGCGGGTATCGCACGGCTAAACATTAGCATTACTGGCGTCTCTGAAATGGCGTCTTACCTGCTGGTGGGCGCTACCTTCTTGGGGTTGGCGTATACCTTCGTTCACCATGCGCATATACGCATGACACTGCTGATTTCACGTTTGCCCTCGGTGTTACGGGTGTGGTTCGAGGTATTTGGCTTGATCGTTGCCATTACGCTAAGCCTATTGCTTTGCTACGGACTGATTGCGTTGGCCCGCGAGAGCCTGGCGTATAACGATGTCTCCTCTGGTTTTATGTCGATTCCATTGTGGATCCCGCAAACCGTGCTAGCCACCAGCGTTGCCTTGCTGTGTCTGGCGTTGATTGAGGCGCTGCTGATGGCGTTGCGCATTGCGGCCCAGGATCCTTCGCGTTTTCGCGAGGTAATGGCCCGCGATGAACGCGACGAACCCTGATCCTCATTTTGTTGGAGACACCTCGTGCTATTACTTAGCGTAGTCACCGTTTTAACCCTGCTTGTGCTGTTGGGCAGCGGCGTGTGGATCGCCTTTGCGCTGATTGGCACCGCCTGGATGGCGCTGGCCATGTTCAGCACTTTTGACCCAGGCTCCGTGTTGGCATCGGATTTTTGGGGGGCCAGCTATGGCTGGGACTTAACCGCGTTGCCAATGTTTATCTGGATGGGGGAGATACTGTTCCGCTCGGGGCTTGCCGATAACATGTTTCGTGGGCTTTCGCCCTGGCTAAACCGTTTCCCCGGACGTTTGCTACACACCAATATTATCGGCAGCGGTATGTTCGCAGCGGTTTGCGGTTCGTCGGCGGCCACCTGTGCCACCGTAGGCAAGATGACCCTGCCGGAGCTTGAGCGGCGCGGCTACGACAGCAACATGGCGATTGGCACCCTGGCGAGCGCCTCGACGCTTGGGCTGCTGATTCCGCCGTCTATCGTGCTCATCGTCTACGGCGTGGTGACCGAGCAATCTATCTCACGACTTTTCATGGCGGGGATTGGCCCGGGTATCATGATCCTGGCGCTGTTCATGGGGTATCTGGTGCTGTGGTCACTGCTCAAGGGAAATCGCGAGGGACTCACCGGCGAAGACGAATCGAGCATGAGCTTTGCCGAAAAGCTGCGTAACACCTGGTCGTTGATACCCATCCTGCTGTTGATAGGTGGGATTATCGTATCGATTTACGGCGGGCTGGCGTCGCCCACCGAGGCGGCGGCAGTCGGCGTGGTGTTGTCGATGCTGATCGCTCGCTGGAACGGACATTTCAACCGCGATATCTTTCAAGACTCACTTTTTGCGGCGGTACGCACGGCGTGTATGATCGCCTTCATCATTGCCGGGGCGTCGTTTCTTACCTCGGCCATGGGCTTTACCCAGGTGCCGATGAAACTGGCGCAAGCGATTGGCGAAATGGGGCTTTCACCTACCATGCTGCTGGTGGCGTTAACCTTGCTGCTGCTGGTGATGGGCTGCTTTTTGGACGGCATTTCACTGATTTTGCTAGTGACGGCGATCATAATGCCGCTGGTGGAAACCGCCGGTTTTGACCTGATCTGGTTTGGCATTTACTTGGTGATCGTGGTCGAAATGTCGCAGATTACTCCGCCCGTGGGTTTCAATCTGTTTGTGATACAGGGCCTCACCGGCAAGGATATTTTGACCATCACCAAAGCCACGCTGCCGTTCTTTCTGCTAATGCTGGTGGCGATTGCCTTGATGCACGCTTTTCCAAACATTGCGCTTTACCTTCCCTACGCAATGAATCGGTAAGCTGGGCGTCTTGCTTACTGATGTCCGTAAATGGAAATGCCGCTGCGCCCGGTGTGCTTGATGAAGTACATGCTTTGGTCGGCGGCATCGATAAGTTCTCGGCCGGTTTCAAAACCGCCGTCGCTCAGGCAGGCAATGCCAATCGACACAGACACGAAAAGCGGCGTGCCCTCGATTGTTTCCATCGGTGTTTCTTTCAGGCGCTTGGCAATGCGCTTGGCGAAGCGGTACGCCCCTTTGGCGAACTCATCGGGAAGAATAATCAAAAACTCTTCGCCGCCGTAGCGGCCGGCTAAATCGCCTTCGCGGACCAGCGAGCCCAACACTTGGCCAAAGCGCTCCAATACGCGGTCGCCGGTTTGATGACCAAAGCGGTCGTTGAGTTTTTTGAAGTGGTCGAGATCGATAAAGACCACCGACATGGTGCGGTCTTGCTCCCGACAAAGCTCAAAACGCCGATTTAACTGCTCCTCCAGCCAAGCCCGGTTGGCAAGCCCGGTGAGCGTATCACGCCGGCTACGCTCCTCCAGTTCGGTTTGGCGCTGGCGCAGGCACTCCAGTTCTTCCTGCTGGGCGTCTAAACGCGCATTGAGTGCAAGTGTTTGTTGGAAGAGCAACTGCTGCGCTTGAATAATCAACGCTTCGTTGTCGTGCGCTGACGGCATCGTGAGCTCGAACAGGTCTGCCAGTGTTGGCAGCTGACGTTGTACGTTGTTCAATAAATCTTTCAGCGAGATATTGGGTGTGGTGCCCAAAGACTTAAGTTGCCGTATGAGCGTAACAAGGGCCTGGCTTGGATTATCCGATAGCCAGGCATCGGCGATCGGGCCCGAGAGGCGTAAGCAGAGCAGGTATGTATCCGTTTGCGCGGTAATCTCATGGTGACTGTCACTGATCGCTTGGGCCAGTGAAACAGGTACGCCCCATTTAGCCGCGAGCCAGCCCCCTACGGAGGGGTGGTCACAGCCAAAACGTGTGCGCTCGCCTTGGCTGATCTGCGCGTGAGAACGGGGGATGCTATCGTACAGTTCATGAGCATCCTTGGGGTAAACCGCTAATAACGCCAGCATGCCGATGTCTTGGAGTAGCGCGGCGGTAAATACAAAGCTTGCGCGGTCGGGACACAGCTGCTCGGCGAGATAGCGTGCCGCAATGGCGGAGACGATGGAGCGCCCCCAAATACGCTGAATGTGATCATCTGCACGTCGGTCGCGCCAAAGGCTAAAACTCATCACCGCGGCGAGTGTGGCGTCCAGGCCCAGCCGAGACGTCGCCTCAAGACACGAATGCGCTTCTGTATGGTGACGCGCATAAAACGCACTATTGGCAAGAGAAATCAGCCGCAGCGTCAACGCCGGGTCTTGCTCAATGGCATGGCCGTAATCGTTCAAGGTGGCATCGGGGCATCCGGCGACTTCTAATACGCGAATCGCAACCGTCGGTAGTGTTGGCAGCTTAGTGCATTGCGTCAAGTCACTCTGCAAAAAATCAGGCAGGGCGGGTGTAGCCAGCTGCTCTGTGTTATCACTAATGATAATGCCCGTCATATTGGCTCCTCTTATGTTACTAGCTTAGAGCCCCGGCTATTATTTTTCACCTTATATTGTTAGAAGGTTGGCTAATACCTTGGACGGATACAGCGATTCTCAAGTAATCGTTTAGTAGGAGTGCTTCACCGTCAAGGCACTTCAAGATAAGCTGAGTTAAACAGGGCAGTGAGTAACGCAATGCACACGGGGATCGAAGCGGCGGATATCTTTCGGCAGTTGGCTGAAGGCATGGGGCAGACGGGCACGCCCCAGTTTTATCCAACGCTGGTGGAGCGGCTGTCCAATCTGCTGGGCGTTGACCATGTATTTGTCGCCAGCGTCAGCGAAGAGAACTGTGCGCAAACGTTGGCGGTTTGGTCAAATGGCCGTCATCTACCCAATATTACCTATTCTCTGGCCGGCACTCCCTGCGAGAGCGTGGTGGGGCACGCGCCTTGTCTTTACTCTTGCGGCGTGCAACGCCGCTTTCCACACGACCATTTACTTGAAGAGCTTGGGGCCGAGAGCTATATGGGCATGCCGTTATTCGCCAGCGACGGCACGCCCATTGGCTTACTGGCGCTGCTTAAAAATTCGCCCATGTCACTGGATGGCCTAGCCAGCGAAGTGCTGAGTATCGTGGCGGCTCAAGCCGGTGCGGAGCTGGGGCGTCAGCAGGCGGAGGCGGCGCTTAAGAACAGCGAGGCAGCGGCTCTGGAAAGCGAGCGGCGTTTGGATACGCTCCTCAATCATCTTCCGGGCATGGCGTATCGCTGTCGAAACGATGACGACTGGACGATGGAGTTGGTCAGTCAGGGTGCTTATTCACTCACCGGTTACCACCCACATGAACTGGTAGGCAACCAGCTCATCAGCTTCGCCGAACTGACACATGCCCAGGATGCATCGCGAGTGTTTCATGAGGTGCAGAAGGCCATTGATGATAAACGCCCTTACCAAGTGATTTATCGACTTCATCATCGCGATGGCCGTTTACGCTGGATGTGGGAGCAAGGCCAAGCGGTGTTTGATGAGGCAGGCGACGTTGCTTGCCTGGAAGGGTTTATCTCCGATGTTACCGATAATCACGAGGCACAGCGCGTTCAACAAGCGGTAATGCAGGTAGCCTCAACGGTTACTTCCCGCGTGGGTGATGATTACTTTCAGCAGTTAATCGGTACCCTGGTGGAGCTGTTGGATGCCGATGGTGGCTTTATTGCGGTGCTCAATCGGCCTTCCCACGAGGCCACCGAGCGTTCCCGTTTGGCGGCCACTGTCAGTACGGTGAGCGTCATCGCTGACGGTGAGCCTCTCAGCAATCAGACCTTTGTGTTGAGTGGGTCGCCCAGCGAACAAGTGGTCAGCGAACGCGAGGCCGTGGCCCACAGTGGTCAATACAAGCCGATTCCGGGAAAAGCGATTCAAGCACAGGCCTGGATAGGCCGCCGCTTGGACAACGCCGATGGCGAAGCAATTGGGGTGATGATGGTGTTCTACCGCGAGCCGCTCAACACCAACGCTTTTGCGACCTCTGTACTGCGCATTTTATCAACCGGGGCCTCGGCTGAGTTGGAACGCCGACGTGACCAGCGCCGCATGTACCAGCTGGCTTATATTGATGGCACTACGGGACTTGCGAACCGTGTGCGCTTTATGGAAGTTCAAGCCAATATGCTGCGCGAGGCCGCCCAAAAGCATCACTCGCTACGCTTGATCCTGCTCGATATTCGCCGCTTTAAAGAAATCAATGATACTCACGGTCATCAGGTGGGTGACCAATTGTTGGCCACCATCGCAGGCCGTTTGCAGCATGCCATTCCAGAAGGCAGCACCTTGGCACGCTTATCCGGTGATGAATTTGCGATACTCGTGACCAACCCTAGCGAAGCGCAATTGACCGCTACGTTGGACGGCCTATGCGACGCGGTAGGTAAAACCATTCGGCTGGAGCACAATGCCTTCAACCTGGAAGTGAGTATCGGTTTTGCTTGCTACCCAACCGATGCTTCGGTGGCCGGTGAGCTATTCAAAGCTGCCAGTATTGCCTTGCATCACGCTAAGCGCGATGGCGGCGTATGCCCCTTTAGCCATGACATGATGCGTCTTCAGCGGCGTCGCCAGAAAATGGCAGAGCGTTTGCATCAAGCCGTGGTTGATAATCGCCTGTCACTTTGTTATCAGCCACAAGTGAATCTCGAGACCGGCCAACTGACCGGTGCTGAGGCGCTGTGCCGATGGTACGAACCTGGTTGGGGCTGGATCAGCCCCGGTGAGTTTATTCCTCTAGCGGAGGAGCGAGGGCTGATTCGGGTGTTAGGCGATTGGGTGCTAGCGGAAGCCTCAAGGCAATTGGGCGTATGGCGGGCTCAGGGAAAGACCTTGCCAGGGCGGCTTTCGATTAACATCGCCGCCCAGCAGTTTGCCGACCCGCAGTTGGCTTCGCATATCGCCGACATCACCCAAGACGTGCCCGCATCGGCATTGGCGTTGGAGCTTACCGAAAGTGACTTTATGCGTGACCCCGACCAAGCGGTCGCGATTACCCAGGCGATGCGTGCAGCGGGATATGCGCTGTATATTGATGACTTTGGCACGGGATATTCATCGCTCTCTTATCTGCGACGTTTCGCACCCGACGCGCTTAAAATCGATATCTCGTTCGTACGCGACATGCTCGACAATCAGCATGATCGCGCTATCGTGCAGACCATTATTGCCATGGCCAAAGCGCTTGAAATGAAAACCTTGGCTGAAGGGGTGGAGCATCAGGAGCAGGCCACACTGCTGGCCGATATGGGTTGCCTTGAAGCGCAGGGGTTTTTATTTGGTCGCCCCCAGCCAGCCGATGAATTTGCCGCCGAGTGGTTAGCTCGCTAGCCGCTTAGTGCCTGCCAAATCAGATTAAAGCCGACCAAAAACATGGCCAGAATCACCAGGCGGTAAAACAGCGCTTCGTTGACGCGGCTTTGTAGCCAAAGGCCGTTGCGTACGCCGATCCAGGCGATGGGTACCAGCACTAGCGAGGCCCAGGCGCTGGTCACGTTAATCTCGCCAAGCCACATGTACGGCGCCAGCTTGATCACGTTGACCACGGCAAAGGTGACGGCGCAGGTGGCGATAAAGGTTTCTTTCGACAGCTTACGCGGCAGCAGGTACACGTTCAGCGGCGGTGCCCCCGCATGGGCCATGAAGCTGGTAAACCCGCAGACGCTCGCCGCAGGCAACGCCCAGCGGGCGGAAATCGGCTTCTTGGCGACGGGTTTCAGCAGCATATAGGTGGCGAATAGCAAGGTGATCACGCCGAGCGTCAGGCGCAAGCCCTGTTCGCTCAGGCTGTCGAACAGCAGCGTCCCTACCGCCACGCCGATAAACAGCCCCGGCACAAAGCGCCATACCTCGGCCACCGCCTGCCTGCCCCACCACGCCTTCACCGCAAACACATCCATTACCAGTAACAGCGGTAATAAAAGGCCCGCCGCCTGCGCCGGGCTGATCGCCAGCGCCATCAACGGCACCGACAGCGTGCCGAAACCACCCGCAAAGCCGCCTTTGGAAACGCCGGTGAGGTAGACCGAAAACACAATCAGTAGCCAGGCGATGAGGGAGTAGTCGGGGAGCATAGGTCTCTCTCGATTTTAGCGGTCAATAAAAAGCCCCGCATTAAGCGGGGCACGACAGCATAGCACTAGATAAATGTTAGCGGGCAAATGGTGTGGCGGTTTAAGACTGCATCAACCACTCGTGGTCGGGGTCATTATGAAACTTCCACACGCGTTTAGGGCCCGCCATCACGTTCAAGTAATAAAGCGAGTAGCCGTGAGCCGCGCCCACTGGGTGGTAGCCTTTGGGCACCAGCACACAGCAGCCGTTTTCGACCGCCATGGTCTCATCAAGGCTGCGGTCATCGGTGTAGACACGCTGAAAGGCAAAACCCTGAGCGGGGTTAATACGGTGGTAGTAGGTTTCTTCCAGCAGCGACTCATGGGGTAAGTTATCCACATCGTGTTTGTGGGGCGGATAACTCGACCAGTTACCCGCGGGTGTGAATACTTCCACCACCAGCAGGCTATCGGCGGGCTCGGTTTCCGGCAAAATATCGTGCACATGGCGGGTGTTGGTGCCCTGGCCACGGGTGCTCTGCTTGATGTTGTCAGGCGCGATCAGCCTGGGGGCGTGATTGCCATGCCCAGGGGCGGCGCACACCGCTAGCTCTAGATCCGTTGTCGCTTCCACCGCGTAGCTAACCCCATTGGGCAGATAAACCGCGTAGGGCGGGATTTGCTCAAAGATATCCATGCGCTCGCCGATATCTTCAAAGCGGTGCTCGCCGCAGGTCACCGTGGCGAGCCCGGTGAGCAGCACCAGACAGACTTCATGGTTATCGCTGCTGGCCTCCAGGCGCTGACCTTTGGCGAGTGTGTGCACCCGGAAGCCAACGTGCGTCCAGCCAGCAGACTTCGGGGTAACGTCGATCACGGTGCCTTGGGCATCTGGGGCGGTGGGGTGAACCAGTAGTGAAGCCATAGGTTGCTCCTTTATTTATCAAGGTCGGCATCAGCCTGAAGCAGGATTTTGCGGCCTCCGCGCATCGAACGTTCTGCTGCGTCGGCGAGGCGCAATGCTTCCAAGCCATCCTGGGCGCCTGCAAGAGGGGCACGCTTTTCGCGCCAAGCATCGACAAAGTCGCCAATCTCTAATCGATAAGCCTCGGCGTAGCGTTCTAAGAAAAACCACTTGGGTTTCTCTTCCACTTGGCCTGCTTCACCAGTGAAGCGTAGACGGGTGTCGCTTTCGTTTTGTGCTTGGAGCATGCCTTGGCTACCAAAGGCTTCGATGCGTTGATCGTAGCCGTAGCAGGCGCGCCGTGAGTTGCTGATTTGGCAGAGCTTGCCACTGGCGGTGGTGAGCGTGACCATGGCGGTATCTATATCCCCCGCTTCGCCAATGGCTGGGTCGATAATGCTACTGCCGACGGCAAAAACACTCTCGATGGGTTCATCAAGTAGCCAGCGCGCCATGTCCAGATCGTGGATCATCATGTCCCGGAACAGGCCGCCGGACTCAGCCACATACTCGGCAGGCGGGGGAGAGGGGTCGCGGCTAATAATTGTCAGCGTTTCAAGTGCGCCAATACGCCCTTCGGTAATCGCTTTTTTCAGTGCTGCAAACTGAGGATCGTGGCGGCGGTTAAAGCCTAGTGCACAGGTCACAGGATGCTCACTGAGTACCTGCAGAGCATCTCGCGTACGCGCTAAATCCAGGGCGATGGGTTTTTCGCACAGTACGGCTTTGCCAGAACGGGCGGCACGTTCCAGATACTCCGCATGAGTAGGCGTGCTGGAGGCAATCAGGACGGCATCAATGGTGTCGTCTGAAAATATCTCATCAACGGAAACCGCATTGCTACCGTACTGTTCGGCCAGAGCTTCCGCGGCGGGCTGGTGAAAATCGGCCACGGCGGCCAGCGTAACGTTCGGGTGTGAGTGAATGGCCTGGGCATGCACCTTGCCGATGCGGCCAGCGCCGATAAGCGCGAGTTTCATAAGCTCTCCTGCGTTGTTGTTAGTGTTGGCGTCTAGGCCTTGCGCTGTTTTTCCTGTCCTTTATCACGTGTTTTGTCCTGCCTCACGCCCAAACCAATCGCTAAGGCTTGTGTTAGGCAAAGCGAAGCGGTCAAACCACGAAAACTCTTTACCTCGGCTTCATTAACCACGAAGACCACATTGGCGAAGCGAGCGAGCGGGCTAAGGTTGGAATCGGTAATTACCACTATAGGTAGCCCGCGCTGTTGGGCGTCTTCACAGGCTTTTTGGCTCTCTTCGGCGTAGGGCGAAAAGCTAATCGTCAAAAGGGCATCATGTTGACTCATGGCACGCAGTTGCTCGCCGTACATGCCTCCCAAGCCGCTGACGAGTAAGGCGGGTTTGTCCACATGGGCCAGGGCATAGGTCATATAGCTCGCCACCACAAAGCTGCGTCTAGCGCCCATCACGTGAATAGCCTGGGCTTTTTCAAAGATATCCAGCGCTTTCTCTAAATTTGCCGGGTCGATACGGCTAGGTAGTTGCTCCAGTACGGCCCGGTTGGCGTCGGCAAACTCCCACAGGAGCTGAGTACTGTCTGGAGTTTCTCCGGTAGCGCTACGGACTGCGCGAATACGTTCGGTGTAGTTGGGTAGCTCGTCCACCAGGCGGCTGCGAAACAGCTGCTGCATTTCAGAAAAACCGTTAAAGCCCAGGCTATTGGCCAAGCGAATCAGGGTGGAGGGCGTGACCTCCGCCTGCTGGGCAATTTTCGCTACGGTGGCCAGCGCAACTTCCTGTGGGTGGTCGAGCATGAAGCGCGCGGTTTGCTGCAGCCGCTTACTTAGCGTGGCGTACTCGGCCGTGATCAGCGTTTCAAGCTCGCTGTAGCTTTGGGGCGGTTGTGGCATAGAAAAATTCCTCGGCGGTTAGGCATCCATCGCGCCGCAAAGTGGCAAGTTGCTCTGCAGTCTAGTTGATTGAAATAAATATTCCATTTATACCAAAGTATAGAATAAATAATTTGCTGGTTTTGGTTTTTAGAATCTATATTCCATAGTGCAAAAGCACTCCACGTCTCACAACAACCAACAAAGACAACGTAAGAGGACATCAACAATGGCACGCTTATCAACATGGTTACTCACTGCCGCCGCCGCTAGTTTCATCAGCACCACCTACGCTGATGAAAGCCGGTTTGTCATGGTGACGCATGGCATTCCTTCGGATCCTTTCTGGTCGGTGGTGAAAAATGGTGCGGAAGATGCCGCTGATTTGGTAGGTGCGCGTCTGGAATATCGCGCGCCTTCCTCTTTTGACATGGCCAAAATGCAGCAGCTTGTCGATGCAGCGATTGCGTCAGACCCCGATGGACTGATTGTGTCGTTTACGGATGAAGACGCACTGGGCGATGTGATACAGGAAGCCTCCGACAGCGGTATTCCCGTGATTACCATTAACTCGGGCGGCGATGTGTCGGGAGACTACGGTGCTCGCTTACATATAGGCCAGAGTGAATACGAAGCCGGCAAGCAAGCCGCAGAACGCATGCAGGAAAAGGGCGTCGAGAAGGGGCTTTGCATCAATCACGAGCAAGGTAATCAGGGACTTGACCAGCGCTGTGATGGGTTCATTGAAGGCTTTGATGGCAATGCTGAGCAGCTCGCCACCAGTCATGACCCGACCGAAATTCGCAACGCTATCATCGCCTACCTAAATGACAACGATGATATTCGCGGTCTGCTCACGCTTGGCTCTTTAGCAGCGGAACCCATGATTCGTGCCATGCGAGAGCAAGGTGCTACCGACATGTTCACGTTAGGCACCTTTGATTTGTCGCCCGGTATTCTAGAAGCGCTGGAGCAAGAGGAACTCGATTTTGCGATCGACCAGCAACAGTACATGCAGGGTTACCTGCCGGTTATGTTCCTCGACCAATACGTCAAAAATGGTTTGCTACCCGCTGGGGATGTGGCGACCGGTCCTGGCTTCGTGACGTCAGATAATGCGGCGCAAGTAATGGAGCTGAGCGAACAAGGTATCCGTTAAGCACCCGACAATGAACAGGCTTGGCTCAGCCAAGCCTGAGGAGCGAATCATGACTGCTACCCCTTCAGCCGATCAAACCCCGCCAGCGCAAACTATAGAAAGCAGCGATGAGCGGATTCAACGTATTCCTATGTGGAAGAAAGCGCTCAGTCGTCCGGAATTAGGTGCGCTTGCCGGCACGGTATTGGTACTGGCCTTTTTTATTGTCGCCTCCCGGGGTACCGGCATGTTTACCCCTTCAGGCGTTCTCAACTTTCTTGAAGTGTCCGCTCAGTTGGGGATTATCGCGACCGCTGCGGCGTTATTGATGATAGGCGGTGAATTCGACCTGTCGATTGGCTCAATGATTGGTTTGGCAGGGATCCTTATTGCCATTCCCGCCGTTGAATACGGCTGGCCACTCTGGTCGGCGATTATGCTTGCCCTCTCGTGCGCCGCCTTGGTTGGCTGGTTCAATGGGTACCTGGTTAACCGCACTGGATTGCCATCTTTTATTGTCACGCTTGGGTTTCTTTTTATCCTTCGTGGCTTGGCAATTGGTATTAGCCGTTTGCTGACAGGCCGCACTCAAGTGGGCGGAATTCAAGACCACGCTGAAGGAGACTGGCTGGCAACCCTCTTTACCGGTGAGGTGGGTAATGGACTTTTTGTGTGGCTCGCTGACCAGGGGCTGATGGCGACAAATTTCGCTGGCAACCCCGTTGTTTCCGGTATTCCTGTCTCCATTGTGTGGTGGCTGGGTTTGACCGCGGTAGCGACATGGGTACTGCTTTGCACGCCCTATGGGAATTGGATTTTTGCCAGCGGCGGTGATGCCAATGCGGCTCGCAACTCCGGTGTGCCCGTGCACCGCGTCAAAATCTCGTTATTCATGTTCACTGCTCTGTGCGCAACGATCTTTGCCTGCCTGCAAGTGATGGATACGGGCTCAGCTGATACCAGCCGTGGTCTGCTTAAAGAGCTGGAGGCAATTATTGCGGTTGTCATCGGTGGGGCTTTGTTGACTGGCGGCTATGGGTCGGCCATTGGGGCCGCGCTGGGGGCATTGATCTTTGGCATGGTGCAAATGGGGATCTTCTACACCGGAGTGAATACCGACTGGTTTGAGGTTTTTTTAGGCGTAATGCTGCTGGTTGCCGTGTTGTTTAACAACTTTATGCGCAAAAAGGCGATGGAGGCCAAATAATATGACATCTCTCACGCCCATGATCGAAATGCGCAATGTCAGTAAGCACTTTGGCAGCGTCATCGCGTTAAGCGATATCTCTATGCAGGTTTATGCAGGCCAGGTGATGTGCCTGCTTGGGGATAACGGTGCGGGTAAGTCGACGCTGATTAAAACGCTGTCTGGCGTCCATCGCCCTACCCACGGTGAGTTGCTACTGGATGGTAAGACCGTTTACTTCAAATCTCCTGCCTACGCCTTGGATGCGGGCATCGCCACGGTCTTCCAAGACCTGGCAATGATTCCCCTGATGTCGATTACCCGTAACTTCTTTATGGGCCGCGAGCCAACGGTGGGCTGGGGGCCGTTCAAGCGTATCAATTGGAAATACGCTGACCAGATTGCCAAAGCGGAAATGGCAAAAATCGGTATTGATGTGCGTGACCCAAGCCAGCCGGTGGGCACACTTTCCGGCGGTGAGCGCCAATGCGTGGCGATTGCCAGAGCCGTTTATTTCGGCGCCAAAGTGTTGATTCTGGATGAGCCAACGTCAGCACTTGGGGTCAAGCAAGCCTCCGTGGTCTTACGCTATATCGCCAAAGCGCGTGCCGATGGTCTGGCGGTGATCTTTATTACCCACAATGTTCACCATGCCTTCCCGGTGGCTGATGCGTTCACCCTGCTGTCGCGCGGCGGCAGCTTGGGCTCATTCAGCAAAGAAGACGTCTCACGCGAGGAAATACTTAACATGATGGCCGGAGGCGCAGAGCTGGAGAGCCTGGATGCCGAGCTCGCAGAGTTTCAACGCAGTGATCGCGAGAAAAAAGCCAATAGCGCTGCTGCCGATCAACCCACGCCAAAGACCGCTGGCGGGATTGTCGATGAGCCTGCCGAAAAACGTTTAGCAGGCGGATATTAAGTATAAGAAAGTGACGTGGGGAGAATTTCATGCGGAATAACAGTATGCAACACCGGCCGCTGGACCTGATCTGCCTGGGGCGGGTGGCGGTCGATCTTTACGCCGAGCAGATAGGCAGCCGTTTGGAAGACGTAGCGAGCTTTGCCAAGTACCTGGGCGGCAGTTCCGGCAACATGGCCTACGGTACCGCGCGGCTTGGGCTGAAATCCGCCATGCTCTCGCGGGTGGGCAATGAACAGATGGGCAACTTCGTGCGCGAAGAGCTGGAGCGGGTGGGGGTGGATACCTCCGCGCTACAAACCGATCCTGAGCGCCATACCGGCCTGGTGCTGCTGGCGTTAAAAGACCGCGAAAGCTTTCCGCTGCTGTTTTACCGTCGCGACTGCGCCGATATGGCCATCGACGCTGACGCCATCGACCCTGAATTTATCGCCCGGGCAAAAGCGCTGGCGATTACCGGCACGCATCTTTCCACCGATACCACCCGCCGAGCCTGCCGCAAAGCGCTGGACGCCGCTGCCAAACATGGCGTGAAGCGGGTGCTGGATATCGACTACCGCCCCGTGCTTTGGGGGCTGACCAACCCCGGCGATGGTGAAACCCGCTTTATCGCCGATGACAAAGTGACCACTGATCTGCAGCGCTGGCTACCTGATTTCGACCTGATTGTAGGCACCGAAGAGGAATTTCATATTGCCGGCGGCAGTACGGACACCTTAACGGCCCTGCGTGCAGTGCGAGAGATTAGCGAGGCCACCTTGGTATGCAAGCTGGGGCCCATGGGCTGTGTGGTGTTTGAAGGGGCAATTCCCTCACGCATTGAAGACGGGATTTTAGTCAAGGGTGTCCAGGTCGAAGTGCTCAATGTGCTGGGCGCCGGGGATGCCTTTATGAGTGGTCTGCTACGTGGCTGGTTACGCAATGAGCCCTGGCAAACCAGCGCAGACTATGCCAACGCCTGTGGCGCGCTGGTGGTCTCCCGCCACGGCTGTGCGCCGGCCATGCCCACCGAAGACGAGTTATTTGATTACTTGGTGCGCCGCGACGACGTAAGCCGGCCGGATATCGATCAGCGCTTAAACCACTTACACCGCGTCACCACCCGAGTGCCTGCTCACTGGCCCGAAGTGTTGGGACTGGCGTTTGACCACCGCCGTCAGCTCACCGATATGGCCCGCGAAGAGTATGCCGACAGCGCGCGGCTGCCAGCACTCAAAAAACTCCTGGTCATCGCCGCCGAAGAGGGCGCCAGGCTGGGCGGTATTGCCACTCCTGCGATTCTGGTGGACGACGTGCTGGGTCAGGAAGCGCTCAATCAAGCCAGCGGCAAAGGCTGGTGGATCGGTCGACCGGTGGAGCTTCCGGGATCACGCCCGCTGCGTTTCCAGCATGGCGATGATTTAGGCGCTTGCCTACGCCACTGGCCCAGAGAACAGATCATTAAATGCCTGGTGTTCTACCACCCTGACGATGAACTCTCGCTGCGTCTGGAGCAGGAAGAACGGCTGCGCCAGCTTTACCAGGCGGCCTGTGCCTATGGACTGGAGCTGCTGATTGAAGTCATTCCCCCCGCAAGTATGCCCAGCGACGACACCACGCTGCCGCGCAGCCTGCAGCGGCTCTACAACCTGGGCATTCGCCCCGATTGGTGGAAGCTCCCCGCCCTGTCAGATGCTGCCTGGCAGGCGGTGGGCGAGACCATTGAACGCGAGGATGCCTACTGCCGTGGGGTGGTACTGCTCGGACTGGACGCACCTATGGACGATATGAAGCGCGGCTTCGAAGCAGCGGCCAAGCACTCATGCTGTAAAGGGTTCACCGTTGGACGCACGCTATTTGCCAACGCCAGCCGCGATTGGCTGGCGGGGCGTATCAATGATGCCAGCTTGGTAGAGAGGGTAGCCCAAAACTATGCCGAGCTAATACAAGCGTGGCGGCAATTAAGGCAGGCGCAGCCGCAAACCCTGGCCCACACGGAGGAGGCGTAAGATGACTACTATTCGACTCACCATGGCCCAGGCGCTGGTCAAGTACCTTGCCGCGCAACGTATCGAGCTAGATGGTCAAGAGGTGGCGCTTTTCGAAGGCGTGTTTGCGATTTTTGGTCACGGCAATGTGGCCGGGATGGGTGAAGCGCTCTATCACGTACAAGACACGCTGCCGACCTTCCGCGCCCATAACGAACAGTCCATGGCCCACGCGGCGATTGCTTTTGCCAAAGCCAATGGCCGTAAGCGCCTAATGGCGGCAACCAGTTCGATTGGCCCAGGGGCGACCAATATGGTCACCGCCGCGGCACTTGCCCATGCCAACCGGCTGCCGGTCTTGCTGCTGCCGGGGGACACCTTTGCCACCCGCGAACCCGATCCGGTACTGCAGCAGGTGGAGCATTTCGGTGACCCGACCATTACCGTCAACGACTGTTTTCGCCCGGTATCGCGCTACTTCGACCGTATTAACCGCCCGGAACAGCTGCTGACCAGCTTGCCTCAAGCGATTGCCACTCTGCTTGACCCCGAGCACTGCGGCCCCGCGACGTTGGCACTACCTCAGGATGTTCAAACCTTTGCCTACGATTATCCAGTGGCCTTTTTTGCCCCCAAGGTGCATCGCATTCGCCGCCCGCCGCCGGATGCTTATGAAATTAGTCAAGCAGTCGCTGCACTCAAGCAGGCCAAGCGCCCGCTGATCATTGCCGGTGGCGGTGTGCACTACGCCGCTGCCTGCGAAGATTTGGCCGAGTTTGCCAAAGCACGCGGCATCCCGGTCGCCGAAACCCAGGCGGGGAAAGGCGCGCTGGCGGATAGCCACCCCTGCGCGGTGGGTGCCATTGGGGTGACCGGCAGCGCAGCTGCTAACCAGTTGGCGGAGCAGGCCGATGTCATTTTGGCAGTGGGCACGCGGCTGCAGGACTTTACCACCGGCTCCCGGGCGCTGTTTGAAAGCAGCAATAAAACACTGATTGCCCTCAACGTTGGCCGCTTCGACAGCCTCAAGCATCAAGCGCTGCCGCTAAGCTGCGATGCCTTGATCGGGCTGGGTCAACTCGATGCAGCGCTGGGCGAATGGCGCGGCAGTGATGAGTGGCGCGAACAGACCGGAACGCTCAAGCGCGAATGGGCCGAGGCAGTAAATCGCATAACCGCCGATCAAGGGCTGGCGCTGCCCACTGATGCCCAGGTGATCGGTGCCGTCAATCGCCAGGCTGGCAACGATACCACCGTGGTATGCGCGGCCGGTGGATTGCCCGGCGAGCTGCATAAGCTCTGGCAATGCTCCGGCCCCGGCAGCTATCACGTCGAGTACGGTTTCTCCTGCATGGGCTATGAAATAGCGGGCGGGCTGGGCGTCAAGATGGCCAAACCTGATCGGGAAGTGGTGGTGATGGTCGGCGACGGCAGTTACCTGATGCACAACTCCGAGCTGGCGACCTCGGTGATGCTGGGCCACAAACTGATAGTGGTGGTGTTGGATAACCGCGGCTACGGCTGTATCAACCGTTTGCAACAGGCCACCGGCGGCGTGGGGTTCAACAACCTGCTGCAAGATTGCCGCACTGTGGAGACGGGCGCTCCCAAAACCGATTTTGCCGCCCATGCCAAAGCGTTGGGCTGTGAGGCTGAGTCAGTGGCCGGTATTGCCGAACTTGAAAAAGCGCTGGTGCGCGCTCGCCGCGCCACCAAGACTTATGTGATTGCTCTGGATACTGACCCATTACCCAGCACTCAGGAAGGCGGTGCCTGGTGGGACGTCGCCGTGCCCGAAGTTTCCGAGCGGGAAGCCGTCAATAAAGCCTATCAAGGGTACCGCGAAGCTAAACAGCGCCAACGCCATTAACACCAATAAACATCATCACAAGGAATACGCTATGCCAACGGTCACTTTAGGCATCAATCCGCTCACCTGGACGAACGACGACTTGCCGAGCCTGGGCGGCGCAACACCGCTGGAAACCTGCTTGCAAGAGGGGCGCGAAGCGGGTTTTAGCGGCTTTGAATTAGGTAACAAATTCCCCCGCACGCCCGACGCCTTGAATCAGGTGCTGAGCGCCCACGACCTGACGCTTGTGTCGGGCTGGTACTCCGCGCGCCTGCTTGAACGCAGTCCCGAGGAAGAGATTGACGCCGTTCAGGATCATATGAACCTGCTCAAGCAGTGCGGTGCCAAGGTGATGGTGCTGTGTGAAGTTACCCACTGTGTACACGGCGATCAGGAGCGCCCGCTCTCCCAGAGTCCGCATCTCTCCGAGCAAGAGTGGCAGCGACTGCTGAATGGCCTGGAGGTAGTGGGCGACTACCTGAAATCCCACGACATACAGTTGGTGTATCACCACCACCTGGGCACGGTGATCGAAAGCCAGGCCGACGTTGAACGCTTGATGGGCAACACCGGCGAAGGCGTGGGGCTGCTGCTTGATTTTGGTCATTTGCGCGGTGCGGGCGGCGACCCGCTCGCCATCGCCAAACGCTACAGTGGGCGCATCCATCATGTGCACTGCAAAGACCTGCGCTTCCCAGTGCTGGATTCGGTGCGTAACCGCGACAAAAGCTTTTTAAACGGCGTGTTAGACGGCCTGTTTACGGTGCCGGGAGATGGCAATGTGGATTTCCTACCTGCCTTAACCCACCTGTGCGAAAAGGGCTACAAGGGCTGGTTGGTGGTGGAAGCCGAGCAAGACCCGGAAGTAGCCCACCCGCTGACTTACGCCCGCCTGGGCTATCGCAATTTGCGTCGGCTTGCTGAGCAGGCGGGTTTTGACGTTGCCAGCTAAACATCGCCAGCGTCGCTGAAGCCCTCGCATATCCTGGTTCAGTGCAAGGCACATCTACGCGTCGTTGAGAAGGTGTCGAGCGGGGGGGGAGTCGCCAGTCAGCGACAGAGGGCGTTTGTGAATTATCGACTTTGTCCATTGGAATCATGACAATGAAAACCCTCAAGATTGGCCTAATCGGCACCGGCTTTATGGGCAAAGCCCACGCCATTGCCTTTAATGCGGCGTCCAGTGTTTTTGAGCTGCCCGCTAAACCGGTGTGCGAACTGTTGGCGGATGCCGACCTCGCCACTGCAGAAAGCCGGGCGCGTGCCTGGGGGTTTGCCCGAGCCACCGACGATTGGCGCGCCCTGGTGACAGACAGTGACGTGGACGTGGTGGATATCTGCGCACCTAATTTCCTGCACAAAGAGATGGCGCTGGCCGCCATTGCCGCGGGCAAGCATGTTTACGCTGAAAAGCCGCTGGCGCTAAGTAGCACCGATGCCGAAGAGATGGTCGCCGCGGCTGAAAAGGCGGGCGTCAAAACCCTGGTAGGCTTTAACTACATTCGCAATTCCTCTACCCAATTGGCCCGCCAGATTGTTGCCAGCGGTGAAATTGGCGAGCTGATTCATTTTCGTGGACGGCACAACGAGGATTACCTGCTCGACCCGCAAAAGCCCCACGACTGGCATACCAAGCGGGCGACCGCTGGCGCCGGTGCGTTAGGTGATGTGGGCTCGCATATTCTCAATATGGCCGAGTTTTTAACCGGGCAGCGCATTACCGAGGTATGCGGCCAACTACAGACCGTTATCCCCACTCGGTCCAAGGCCGATGGCAGCGGTATGGCTGCGGTAGAGAACGATGATCAGGCCCAGGCCATGCTGCGTTTTGACCAGGGGTTAATCGGCAATATCGAGACGTCTCGGGTGGCCGCTGGCCGCAAAATGGGCTTGGCCTATACGTTAACGGGCACCAAAGGCGCCATAGTGTTTGATCAGGAGCGCATGAGCGAGCTGCAGCTTTATCGCCATGGCGACGCCCACGGCAGGCGCGGCTTCACCACCCTGTTAGCGGGCCCCGAACACCCCGACTATGCGGCGTTCAGCCCCGCGCCGGGTCATGGCTTGGGCTATAACGATCAGAAAATTATCGAGGTGCGTGATCTGGTCGAGGGCATTATTAACCACCGCCCCCTCTATCCCGATTTTCGCGAAGCGGCTCGGGTCAATCGGCTGATCGATGCTATCGAAAGGTCAGATCAGGCGGGGCAGTGGTTACGGGTGTAGTCGTTGCTACGATCCAAGCGCTGGGTTCTGCTTTGGGAAGGCCCAGCGCCTGCCTGGAAGGGAAAACTCATAATATAATCAGCGTCGCGAGCCCCAGGAACGACAAAAATCCCACCACATCGGTGACGGTAGTTAGAATCACCGCGCCGGATAAAGCGGGATCAATCTGCAGCTTTTTCAATACCAATGGAATTAGCACTCCAGAGACATTGGCCAGGCTCATATTGATAAAGATAGCCAGGGTAATGACCAGCGTAATCATGGCATCGCCAAACCACATATGGGCAATTAAACCAACCACTAGCGCCCAAACCAAGCCGTTGGTCATGCCCACCCACAGCTCTTTGTTATAAAGCCATCTTATATTGTTACCCGCGAGCTGCCCTAGAGCCAAACCGCGTATGACGACGGTGAGGGTTTGGCTACCGGCAATACCCCCCATGCTGGCAACTACCGGCATTAAAATCGCCAGCGCCACAATTTGATCTAAGGCCGCTTCAAACCGTCCAATCACGAAAGCCGCTAAGAAAGCCGTTAACAGATTAATACCAAGCCAAATGCCGCGGCTTTTAGCACTGCGCATGATAGGGGTAAACACTTCTTCTTCATCGCTGACGCCGGACATATGTTTAAACGTCATATCAGCATCATCTTGGGTGATTTCTAATACGTCGGCGGAGTTGAGCTGACCAACCAATAACCCCTCGCTATCGCATACGGGTACAAAGTGAAGTTCTTTAGAGCGTAATAACGAGGCGGCGTCGCTGACTTTCATTTGATCATTTAGGGTGAAGAAATCATCCATATAATCATCAACTACGGCATCTTGCGGTTGCTTGATTAAATCCATCAGGCTCAAGGTGCCGAGTAAGCGTTTATCCTTATCCGTAATCATGATCTGCTGTGACTCATCATCTAGCAGATGATGAATGCGGATATAGCGCTGTACGGCTTCTAACGAGACGCCCTGTTTCACATTGACCGTTTCAGGGTCCATGTAACGCCCAACTACATCATCTTCATAGGCATGCAGATTCTCGACCTGGGCACGAATTTCTTGATCCAGGCTGGCGTAAACGCTGGTTTTTATGGCCTCGTCAGCAACATCCAGTACTTCAGCTACTTCCTGGGCGTCCAGGCCCTTGACGATCTGCTCCACATCGCTGGCCGATAAGTCTTCGATGTAGTCAGCCCGGATGTCTTCATCGACTTCGGCCAATACTTCGCCGATGAGCTCTTCTGGAATGTACTCCCATAGAAGATCGCGGGTTTTTGCGGGAAAAGACTCGAGTGTGCGCGCAATGGCCAGGGTGTCCAGCTCTGCGAATAGCGCTTTCAGGGCGTGGGTATCTTCTTCGTCTAACCGCTTTTGAAGATACAGCAGTTGCTCTTCATTATTGATGTATTTTTCATCATCGAGCATAGAGTCCATCCTTTGGGAAACTGGTTTTCAACACAGACACTTGAAAGCTCTTGATGGCACTGTATCAATGTTATAGACAGGCGTGGCTGAACGCCATAGAGGCTTTTCATGCGCGGGTTATTGCCGTTAGCTGGAAGCGCATACTCGTTGCCAGCGCTTACCCCTGCGTTGCAAATGCCACCCGTACGCCGTAGGCCATGCGCTGTTTAGTGGACACGGGTGGAATATCGGTGCCCACCATTTCATCGGCGGCATCGGCCCAGGTCAGCGTGCCATGAGTGAATCCCAGCGGTGCCAGTGCGCGACTGACCCACTGTGTGCCCGTAAAGCGTTGGGTTTCGCCATGCTTGTCAGTGAGCAAACTGACGGCGTTATCCTGATGCAGGCGCACGATATACCACCCCATATCCAACCCATGTAGTTCAACGTCGGGGAGCGGGGCGGGTAATTGGGCCAGTTCGTCAAGGGTGACACGTGCGGGGAGAGTGGAAGGCATGGCGTATCCTCATCAGTGAATAGGCTATACACCAAGACTAAAGGTTGTACTTTATTTGTACAGAAGTAGCCGCCTGATCGGCGTTATTTAGGCGCTCAATCAGACGGGACGAGGTAGGCGTTTTACGCCTTAGCCATTACGAAACAGGAAGCTGTAGGCGTTTAGTGCAGGTACGCCGCCCAGGTGGACGTACAGCACTTTGGAGCCCGCTGGGAACTCACCGTTGCGCACCATATCGATCATGCCGTGCATGGATTTGCCTTCGTAAACCGGGTCGGTGAGTACGCCTTCCAGGCGGGCGCACAGGCGAATAGCCTCTAATGTGCCTTCATTGGGTAGGCCATATTCCGGGCCGCCATAGCGGGTATCCAAAATGACATCGTCATCGGTAATGCCGCCTTCCAGCTCTACCAGTTCAGCGGTGTTGCGGGCGATACGCAGGATCTGTTCGCGGGTTTGCTCAGGCTTGGCAGAGGCGTCAATGCCAATCACTCGCTGGGCACGGCCATCGGCGGCAAAGCCCACCACCATCCCCGCCTGAGTGCTGCCGGTGACCGAGCACACCACGATATAGTCGAATTTGAAGCCCAGCTCTTTCTCCTGCTGGCGAACCTCTTTGGCAAAGCCTACAAAACCTAAGCCGCCGTTCGGGTGTTCGGAGCAGCCAGCGGGGATCGGGAAAGGCTTGCCGCCCCGCTGGCGAACATCTTCCATCGCCTGCTCCCAGCTGGGGCGAATGCCGATATCGAACCCCGCGTCGTCCAAGCGCACGTCGGCGCCCATGATGCGCGACATCTCGATATTGCCTACCCGGTCATACACTGCGTCGGAATAGTTGACCCAGTTCTCCTGTACCAGCACGCACTGCATGCCCAAATGAGCGGCCACGGCGGCCACCTGGCGGGTCTGGTTGGACTGAATGCCGCCAATCGATACCAGCGTATCGCAGCCCTGTTCCAGCGCTTCGGGAATCAAGTACTCCAGCTTGCGGGTTTTGTTACCGCCAAAGGCTAGACCGCTGTTGCAGTCTTCGCGCTTGGCGTAGAGCTCCACGTCACCCCCTAGATGTTCACTCAGTCGTTTGAGCGGTGTGATGGGGGAGGGGCCGAAGGTGAGCGAGTAGCGTGGAAAGCGATCTAGGTTCATAGCAGGCTCCTGCATATAAGCGTTTCAGTGCGAAATAGAAAGCTCGCTTGGCGAGGGTTTAGATGAAAGATTTAGGTAAAAGCTTCGTGTGAACAGTTGGCGGGCTCTGCTATTTATACTAAGTGTTAGCTGATATTTTTGTGTTGCAAAATAAGAGGTTTTAAAGCAATAAGAATTGGCATCAAGTGGTTTATATGGTTTTAAATGGTGTATAAAGGCTAATAAGGTAAATAATGGTGCGCTCAAAAAATTTCCGTTCAGGCGCTGTACCTGATGATCAGGCGGCTGAATTAGATCGAACAGACCGGCGTATTCTTAAACTGCTGCAAGACGACGCTACGCTCTCCAATGTGGCGTTGGCGGAGCAGGTGAGCCTGAGCCCTGCGGCGTGCTTACGCAGGGTGGAAAAGCTCAAACGGGACGGGGTGATCAGCCGGGTGGTGGCTCACTTAGACCCGGAGCAGCTACAGGCAGGCATGGTGGTGCTGATTGGCGTGGTGCTGGATCGTTCGACGCCGGAATCCTTCGCCGCCTTTGAAGAGGCGGCCCAGAAGGTATCCGGCTGCATGGAGTGTCACGTGGTAACGGGGGAGTTTGACTACTTTATGCTGGTGCGCACCCGGGACAGCCAAAGCTTCAACAGACTACACGCCGAACAACTGCTCTACCTGCCCGGCGTGCGTCAGATCCGCTCGTTTATGGGGCTGCGTCAGGTGGTCTCGACCCATAAGGTGTTGGTTTAGCTGAGAATCCATGAGAAAGAAATGTTTGGAGAGAGGTGCAAGGCTAAGTAAGGGGCTGCCCATTGAGTGCTTTGCTAATAAACTCCAGAAACCGGTGATCGTTGGCATGAGCAATATTGATACGCATTGAGTTGGCATCGGTACTGTCGGGACGCAGTGAAAAAATAGCGCCTGGGGCAATGAAAATGCCTTTTGCAGAGGCGCGTTTAGCCAACTCAGTGGTGTTGATATGGGGTGGCAATTTGGCCCATAAATAGTAGCCGCCGCCGGATCCAATGACATCATTAATGCCTATTTGCCCCAACACTCTTATCGCCGTAGCGCTTGCCTTAGCCACCCTCTCACGCAACTGTGCGAGGTGGCGGCGATAGCGGCCTCTGGCTAGCAGCTCATGTACGATCATTTCATTGAAGGTCGAAGTGTTGACGACAGTCAGCATCTTGATATCGACCAGTGCGCGAATGATGGATCTGCCGCCTGCAATATAGCCACAACGCAGGCCGGTGGAGAGCGTTTTTGAAAAAGTGCCCACATAAATAACCCTTTCTAATCCATCAAGCGCAGCAAGATGGGCGCTACCTTTGGGCAGGATGTCAGCGAAAACATCGTCTTCCACTAGGGTTACTCCATAGTGATCGGCGAGCTTTAGCAAGCGATGCATATTGCTTAGCGACATGGTACTGCCGGTAGGGTTGTGGGCATTGGGTTGTAAGAAAAAAAGCCTGGGCCGGTACTGCTTGGCTTTTCTCTCAAACTCTTCTAAATCGGGGCCATCGATCGTGCGTGGAACACCCACCAGCTTCGCTTTAGCGAGACGAAGTTTTCCAAACAGTGGGTAGTAGCCTGGCGTTTCAACCAGAACACTCTCTCCTGCGGCTACGAAGTGGCGAATAATTAAGTCAAAGGCATGATTAGCACCGAAAGTCATCATGACTTGATCCGGTGATGCATGGATGGAACGCCCAACCAGTGCCATCGCTAGGCTCTCGCGCAGCGGGGAGTAGCCTTGAGGCATGCCGTATTCGACGTCGCTCATTTCATCAGATAAGCCACTTCTTCGTCGTATTAAACGCGTCAGCTCAGTGCCACCCATCCAGCTTGCGGGCGCTCGGCCGTCGCCCACGCGTACTGCAAAATTCCCGACTAACTGCTCCCGCAGGAGTGACACGCTGTCCACCGCCTCGGAAAGGTCGTGCGTAGGCTCATCAATAGGCGTTGGCCGGGGGCGCGAAACAAAAAAGCCTGCGCCCTGTCGAGCGCTCAAATGACCAAGTGCAACTAATTGGTCGTAAGCATCAACCACGGTATTTTTCGATACGCCAAATTGTTGAGCGGCTTCTCTGATGGAAGCCACTCGGGTACCAGGCGAGAGGCGCCCCTCGTCAATGGCTTTTAGCAAAGCGGTTGCGACCTGACGAGATTTCGACATGAATATCTCTCAATGGCGGTGAAACTGTACCTGTTATTTTATAGGTACAGTACTTCATACAATTTGTATCACTGTACCTTACTCAGTGCCTTGTCTTTCCACAAGCTAGGGCCAGCCTACTTGGGTATACAACACTAATAATGATCTCCGCGGAGAATAGGCATGCCAAATAAAACAACTTCTTACCTAACGGTTTGGGACGATACGGTGACCGGCAGAGACCTGCTGCTCGCCCTAGTAATTTCCACTCCTCTCACACTAGGTGGTTTCATTCTGACCCCTGGGCCGGCGCCAATGCCTTTAATAGTGGGGTTATGCGGCGCACTGCTGGGGTTTGCTATTAATACGGTTTGTTTGCGCCCGAAAAGACGCCTCGACACTGATGGGGAGGTGTAGCAATGGACGCTGTATTACTTCTGCAGATGTTAATGGCTGCCTTAATCGGTGTTGTGGTTTATACCGCGATTGGGGTGGCGCCAGGTACCGATGAGACCGCCGTACTTGCACCGGTGACGCTTGCGTTGGTCGTGGCCGGTATTCCCTTGCCAGTGGTATTGGCTTTCTTTATGGCTGCCATCGTCGCCAAAAAACTTACCGACTCGATACCCGTTTCGGTCGCGGGGATACCCGGTGGGGTGATGTCGGCCCCCATGGTTGAGCACGCAATGATACTGAAGCGTGAAGGCCACGCCACAATGGCCATTCGCAAAATGGCGTCGGGTTCGGTTATTGGCACCCTCGTTGCTATTCCCGTGAGCTTGCTACTGGCTTTCCTGCTAACCCCCCTGGCGGATGTGCTAAGCCAGTACGCTAGCCAAATATTTTTTGTCGGCGCGATATTCCTGGCGTTAATGAGCCGCGAAAAAGTGATCAGCTTAATCAGTATCGTGATTTTGGCTGCGCTGATACAGGCACTGCGCCACTTCTACTGGGGAATGGGGGTGATCCCTGAAGGTCAGGTGGTCTTCATTTCGTTCTTCCTGGGTATCACGATAGGGCCGATGATCTTCAGTTTGGCCCAGTTAACCGTGGGCGAAGAGCGGCGAAAAATGGCTACCGGTGAACCTAAAACAATCAAAATCTACGCTGCAGATGATAGCGATGATAAGAGCCGCTTCCCCAACCCTTTTCGTATTTTGACGCGCCAAGAAGCTGTTTCTGCAACCGCCAGCTCGGTGCTCGGCTCGGTTACCTTCTTTATGAGCCCGGTAGGGATCACTATTTTCCTGGGTGAAGTGATGTCGAGTTGGGTAAAAGGCACAGTAGAGAAAGCCAGTCGTGCCCTCTCTTCAATGGATGCGGTGACTAATGCTGCTTATATCGCAGGCATTTTGATCCCCCTGGCAGCACTGGGCATTCCGATGAGCCCCATGGCAATTGGGCCAGGTAACGCCTTCTTTAATGCGCCGCCAGTACTTACGTTGGAACAGAATGCCCACCACTTAATGAGCTTTGGTGAAATCGCTGTTGCCAGCATTTTGGGCGCTGGAGTGGCGCTGTTGATTACGTATCCCATCGCCGTTCGTTATGCCCGCCACATTTGCGTGTTTGTTTTCCAGCGTATTCCTCATGAGGCCTTCCTGGCGATGTTCTTCTCGTTGGTCGTGCTGTTGGCTTATATGGATGCGGGTGTGATGGGCATTTTAGGTGTCGCGGTGTTAGCACTTTTGGCGGGGCTATTAAACCGCTGGGGCGTGAATTATGGGGTGCAGTTTATGACCCTTTATGCCGCCCCTTGGCTAATGGGCTGGTTGGCTTGAACACTCCCTTTTTAAGTGACGCTACACCAATAGTTTATTCATTGTAGGTAACAGTTATGACAATAAATTCATCGCGGATTCCAGGGTTTTACCAACTGTCACTACGCGAGCGACTGCGTAAGGTTGCTGATATGAGTGGGCTTGATGCAGCTGGGGAGGCTCATTTGGCAGACACCGGCAATCTGCCAGCCGAGACGGCAGATTGCATGATCGAGAATGTGATTGGCACGTTGAATCTGCCGATTGGCGTTGCGACTAATTTAATTATTGATGGTGAGGAGCCGTTGGTTCCCATGGCGACGGAAGAGTCATCGGTGGTCGCTGCCGTATGTAATGCTGCACGGCAGTGTCGAGATGCTGGCGGCTTTTATACCGATACCTCTAGCCCCATTATGATCGCTCAGGTGCAACTACTGGGCGTCGCAAATCCTGATTTTGCCCGGCTGCGTTTATTAGAAGCCCGCGACGAGATTAAGCGTATTTGTGACGCGACAGATCCCGTGCTGTTAGAGCACGGCGGTGGTTTCCAGGATATAGAGGTGCGCGTACTTGAGGATATGGTCATTGTGCATCTGCTGGTGGATGTGCGTGATGCCATGGGTGCCAATGCGGTGAACTCGATGGCTGAAGCGGTAGCCCCGTCGTTAGCAGCGTGGTCGGGAGGTGAGAGTCGTTTGCGCATTTTGTCCAACCTGGCTGACCGTCGTTTGGCAAGAGTCAGAGCGACCTGGCATCTTGACCAAATAGGCGGGGAGTCGGTGCGCGACGGTATATTGGCGGCTTACCGTTTTGCGGACTTGGATCCTTACCGTGCAGCTACCCATAACAAAGGGGTAATGAACGGGGTGAGTGCGGTGGTGTTAGCGACGGGAAATGATACCCGGGCGGTAGAAGCGGGTGCTCATGCCTATGCTGCACGTACCGGGCGCTATCGGTCACTTACCCATTGGGAAGCGGATCATGATGGAAACCTAACCGGCACCCTTGAGATGCCCATGCCAGTGGGATTAATCGGCGGCGCTACGCGAGCGCACCCAACCGCACGGCGGTGCCTTGAAATTTTAGGCGTCAGTAGCGCTGATCGTTTAGCCCGTATCATTGTTGCGGTTGGGCTAGCGCAGAACTTTGCCGCATTAAAAGCGTTGGCCACCACCGGTATTCAAAAAGGGCATATGGCGCTACATGCTAAAAATATCGCCCTAATGGCAGGAGCGGAAGGGGCGGAAGTGGCGTTGGTCGCCGACGAATTAGTGAAGCAAGGGAGTGTGCGGGTTGATATAGCGCAGGCGGCGCTGGCCAAGCTACGGTCTAAACCCGAATAAAGCGGCTTGAATATGCAGTGTGAGAACGCCTGAACGCTACTCTGCAGAGGAAGAAGAAGGCTCTGGCCGGGTAGCCAGCCACAGGGCAATCAGCACCAGTAGGGCGATCACTCCCCAGCGTTGCCAGCCGGGGCCGAGTGACCAGCCGGTGATCAGCGCACTCAATGCGATCATGCTAACGGCCGCCAGCTTGGCGCGGCGGGGGATGGCGCGCTCCTGCTCCCAGGTAACCAGCAGTGGCCCGACATAGTGGCGGGAGCGGATCCAGGCCTCAAAGCGCGGCGAGCCTTTGGAGGCGCAGTAAACCGCCATCAGCATAAACACAGTGGTGGGCAGCAGAGGCAGAAAAATGCCCAGTACACCGATGCTAAAACTTACTCCTGCCAGCACCACCCACATGAGGCGGATCAGTCTCATTCTTGCTTACAATAGGCACGCTTACATAAAGCCAGCGTGCTGAGTATTAAAGAAGTATGGACTTATATCAATGATTCGCCACATAAGCAGTATTCATCTAAATGTAGGCACTTCGCCATCGTGCTGTCATTTAGCTTCTTTAGTGTCTCCTAACGTTTAATCGTTGGCTTACAAACGATCAGGGGAGACCAGAATGAGCAAGGAAATCGAAGATCATCGTCTGTTTAATCAGAGTGGTAATGAGCCATTTGCTGACATACTGGCACAGCATGTGTCGCGGCGTGATGTCATGCGCGGCGGCCTGAGCGTGGCGGCTGCCTCAATGCTTAGTTTTGGCGGTGCTGCTCAAGCGCTTGCCTCTAACGGATCACAAAAAACACCGCTGACGCTTGCCTTTGAGGCGGTCCGGGGTTCGCATACCGATGCCGTCGTGGTGCCTGACGGCTACGTGGCTCAGGTATTAGTGCCATGGGGCACGCCGCTAAATCAAAATGACTCGTGGCAGCCTGACCAGCCAATGACCCCTGAGCGTCAAGCGGCGAGCGTGGGCATGCACCACGACGGCATGGCCGGTTTTGCCCTGGATGCCGATAACGCCTCGCGCCGTTTTGTGCTGGCGCTCAATAACGAATACATCGATCAAACCGCGCTGTGGGCCCCTCAGGGCGGTCCCACTAACGCTGATGAGGGTGAGCGCCCGGCGGAAGAGTCGCGCACTGAGATCAACGCGCACGGTGTCACCATTGTAGAGGTTGAAAAAGACGCCAATGGGCAATGGTCGCATGTACCGGGCTCCCGCTATAACCGCCGCTTTACCAGCGCAACGGAAATGGATCTGGCGGGCCCTGTGGCGGGCAGCGACTACGTTAAAACGCGCTTCTCTCCGGCGGGCACCCAAACCCGCGGTACCAACAATAACTGCGGTAACGGCGTCACCCCCTGGGGCACCTACATTGCCTGTGAAGAGAACTGGCCTAACGTCTTCGTCAACACTGGCGAGCGCTTCCAGGACGACGCCCGGATTGGCATTCCCACTGAGCGTGGCCGTTACGCCTGGGAAACGTCGGCAGGCGATGCCTCAGAAGAAAACGACGAGTTTGCCCGTTTTAACATCACGCCACGCGGCGAGCGCGCCGAGGATGATTATCGTAACGAAGCGCGCACCTTCGGTTATCAGGTCGAGATCGACCCCTATAGCGATGCCCGCGCCGTCAAGCGCACGGCACTGGGCCGGTTCCGCCATGAAGGGTGCTGGTTAGGCAAGCTGGAAGCTGGCCAGCCAATCGTTTATTACTCCGGTCACGATGCCCGCAACGAGTACGTATATAAATACGTGTCCGACGCCGCCTGGGATCCTGCCGATGCCAACCGGCCGGGCGAGGCGTACGACCGTCTTTCCATTGGCCATAAATATCTCGATAACGGCACCCTGTACGTAGCCCGCTTTCATGCCGACGGCAGCGGTGAGTGGCTGCCGCTGACGCCCGAGGCTGAGACCCGGGATGGCCGTACATTGGCGGCGGCGCTGGGCCTGGAAGAGAACGATTTAGCCGGTGTGATTATCAATACCTGCGATGCGGCGGACCTGCTGGGGGCCACGCCGATGGATCGGCCCGAATGGGCCTCTGTTGACCCTGCATCGGGCGAGGTGTATCTCACTCTGACGAATAACTCACAGCGCATCGCTGAAGATTCACAGCCAACCTATACCAACGACGGTGAGCGCTTGGAGCAGGTGGGGGTAGGTTATGACTTGGCACCCACTAACGCGGCTAATCCACGTGCCAATAACGAGGCTGGTCACATTATTCGCTGGCGCGAAAGTCGCCTGCCAGATGCGTTCCGCTGGGAAATATTTGTATTTGGCGCGGCGGAAGATGATGCCGATAACCCCTCAGGACTGAATGAAATGAATCAATTTGCCAGCCCCGATGGTCTTTGGTTCGACGAACGTGGCGAGGGGCAAGGCATTCTATGGATTCAGACCGATAATGGCTATGAAGGGGTAGCGGAGTACACCAACGACCAACTGCTCGCCGTTGTGCCAAGGGCATTGGACGATATTAGCGGTACGGGGCCGGTGGTCAACAGCAGCAACCAGCAGCAGCTAAAGCGCTTTGCGGTCGGGCCAAACGGCTGCGAAGTCACCGGTATTTTTGCCACGCCGGATAAAACCGCGCTGTTTATCAACATTCAACACCCAAGTAACTGGCCAGCGGATGGCAATGAACTCGTGCAAGATGCCACCGTTGCCGCCAGCGGCGACGTTCGCCCACGGGCATCGACCGTGGTGATTCAAAAGCGCGATGGTGGGCCGGTAGGCGTTTAGTCCCCAAGCTGAAACACGCCTTGGCAAGACCATAACAAGCGTCGAACCTCTCCCAGGTTCGACGCTTTTTTCAATGCTAGCTTGGCGGCACATGACATTGTTTCTGTCGCGCCTCTAACGCCTGAATGGCATCGACCTTTAGTGGCAGTTGGTTGGCCCAGAGAATATCGCCTCGGGAGTGGCCAATATCCCGCAGTACGAGGTCGTCGTAATCTAATAGCGGCAATATATGGCGACGATACAACCGCCGTCGAAGGTAGCGCCACCAGCGCATATCCAGCGCTCGAATTATCCGCATCGAGGGCATGGCAGGCGTGTAAAACTGCAATTGCGGGGGCTTGGGCGGCGGCGCCAACTGGCTGGCTTTTTCCCATGCCTGATGGGCATGTTGGGTAGGGGCTTCACACTTCATCGCGCACCTCCTTTTTCACTCCTGCGGTTGGCTAAACGGGCCCACTCGGCAGGTGTGTTATGTGATTAATAAGTGGAGGGTCGCGACCTCTGTTACCAGCTTGGCGTGCTGACTTGGATCAATCAAACGAAAAGATCTACACTGTGTGTTAAGTTTTTCTGAAAGGTGGCGTGATGAATCAACTCTCTACCATAGCTCCCAGCCGGACGGCCTTGCCGCTACTGGATAGCGAGGTGCTGCGCACCTTTGTGACGATTGCGGAGAGCGGCAGTTTTACCCGCGCCGCCCAGCAGTTATTTCGCACCCCTTCCGCCCTGAGCATGCAGATCAAACGCCTGGAAGAGACCCTCGGCCAGACGCTGTTTGTCCGCGAGGCGCGGCATGTCCGCCTGACGGCCGAGGGGGAAGTACTGCTGGGCTATGGACGGCGGCTACTTAAACTCAATGCGGAAGCCGTGACCCAGTTTTTAGCCCCTACCATCGAAGGGCGCGTGGGGCTGGGGATAACGGACGACGTGGTGGGACGTATTTTGCCGACGGTACTGGCCCAGTTTGCCCGATCGCACCCGGCGGTGCAGGTCGATGTCGAGGTGGGGCGCAGCAAAGATCTGCTCGCCAGGTTGGATGAGGGCGAGCTTGATCTCGCCCTGGTGATGGCTGGAGGGCCTGGTCAGGCGGCGCGGGGAGAAATCGTCCACAGCGAACCGCTGGTATGGGCGGGTCGTGAAGACGGCGTTGCCGTGCAGCGAACGCCACTGCCGGTAACTCTGGCCCAGCAGGGGTGTGCGTGGCGTCGAATTACCCTCAATGCTCTTGATCAAGCGGGGATTGCTTACCGCATTGCTTACTCCTGCGACCACTGTGCCGGGCAGGAGGCCGCTATGCTGGCCGATTTGGCCGTGACGGCTTTCCCCAAAAGCCTGGTCCGCCCGCCGCTCAAACGCCTGCACAACGAATCGCTGCCGCCGCTAGGTGATTACCAAGTGGCACTGGTAAAGCGTGCAGGCAGTGGTGATGCCAGCGAGGTATTGGCTGATCGGGTGGTGGAGGCGTTTCGGGAGGGGTGAAGGTAATGCGCTAAGGTTAACCCTCCATTAAAGTGCGAAGCGGAAGCTGCTCTTTATTGATTGGCGTCTTGATAACGATATAGCTGAAATATTTTTCGATACCGATTTCGTCCTCGATCAGTGCCTCCATGACGCGCTGATAATGGGCAATGCTGCGCGTTATAAAGCGCAGCAAATAGTCATAGCCGCCGCTAATAAGGTGGCACTCCATGACTTCATCGACCTGGCGAATTTTCTGTTCGAAGCGCAGAAAATCTTCCCGGTGGTGGTCCGTCAGGGTGATCTCAGTAAAGACGGTGACGCTCTCCATCATTTTTGCAAGGTTGAGTCGAGCTTGAAACGAAGTGATATAGCCAGCGGCTTCTAATCGTTTGACGCGCTGTAGACAGGGACTGGGCGATAGCCCGACAGCATCGGCCAAATGGACGTTAGTCATCCGTCCATCCGCTTGAAGCTGAACGAGAATATTAATGTCGATACGATCAAGACGGACGCTGGCCACCATGCAAAGTCCTCTACATTATTAGGGTTGCTAGGGGGGCGGTAAATACGCCCCATTAGTTTGAACTAATACCTTTGTCTAAAGCAATTCGCCGCGTAGAGCAAGCTGATGCTGATAAATAAAATCGCTTAGCGAGATACATGACGGCGTTTGCGGCTGGTCCGCTTTGGCACTGCGCGTGATACGGCAGTGCCCGCCTCGGCTATTAGCAGATGCAGGGCCCGCGGTTAAGAGCAGGACGTGGCTATCCGCCTCCATCTCCCGAAGCTTGGCGCGCGCGCCCACAAAGCTGCCGGTGGTGAACCGCTCGTTAACTGAAAGGCCGATGCGCTGGTTAAACGCGAAGAACTCCTGCTCATTGAGGGACGTCACCACTCTGAGCTGATAGAACTTGCGCAGATAGTGGATCGCCCCAGGGGCATCTTCATAAAGGGATCCAAAGCCAAGTGAGCTGGCGAATTCGATCCCTTCCTGCCAATCCACCTCCAGCCCCCAGCGGTTGGCCAGGGCGCGATAGACCGTGCAGTGAGCCGAAACGGCGCCCATCTGCTCATCCGTGAGTTCATGCAACGCCTGCACATAGTCTGCTAATACCTGCTCCACTGGGGGAGGAGCAGGTAGCATCGCCAACAGTGGCGATAGACCGCGAATAATGTCTCTGTCTCGATCGATCAGAACGCCATGGGCATCCATGCATAGCGTCGTATAGTCGGTCAATTGCATGACGTCCTGCTCTCCTGGCATTGGCGATGAATTAGTGCGTGGTGTTCGATAATGCGTTGTCTAACATCCCTACTGCTTCGTCGACTTGTTCGTCGCTGGTATTCAGCGGCGCCAGGAAGCGAATGACATTGCGATGAACACCACACTTGATCACCAGCAAACCCGTTGCACGGCAGTGATCGATGACCTGTTGCACCAGGGCGGCGTCTTCAGGTGTGGCCCGCGGGCCCTTGAGAAGCTCGATGGCAAGCATTGGGCCTTGTCCGCGGACGTCGGCAATCAAAGGATGCTTGGCTTGCAGCTGGCGCAATCCTGTTTCCAGGCGTTTGCCCATGGCGATGCCACGTTCAATCAGTTGCTCATCGGCAAAAATATCCAGCACCGCCAGTGCCGCCGCACAGCTCAGCGCGCTGCCGCCATAGGTGCCGCCGAGCCCACCCGGCGCGGGTGCTTGCATCATCTCGGTACGCCCAACCACGCCTGAAATCGGCAAGCCTCCGCCCAGGCTCTTCGCGACAGTGACCAGGTCTGGCTGGATATGGCTGTGTTCAAAGCCAAACATCCTGCCCGTGCGCCCGAAGCCGGTTTGAATTTCATCGGCGATGAGCACAATGCCGTGGCGTTCCGTCAAGGCGCGCAGTGCCTGCATAAACTCGACCGGCGCAGGCAGGAAGCCACCATCACCCTGTACCGGCTCGATCAGGATAGCGGCGACCTGCTCGGGGACGACTTCCGTGGCGAAAAGGGTGTCCAACTCCGCAAGCACATCCTCACTGCTGACGCCACGCAGCGCATCCGGGTAGCTCACGTGGTGGATAGCGGGGGCAAAGGGGCCAAAATTCTGCTGATAGGGCTGGCTCATACCCGTGAGCGTGGTGCCCAGGAGCGTGCGCCCATGAAAGCCACCGCGAAAGGCGATCACGTTGGGGCGCCCTGTATGGGAGCGGGCAATTTTGATGGCGTTTTCCACCGCTTCAGCACCGGAGGTAAAGAGCACGCTTTGGTAGTCCTGTGTGCCGCCGACCAGCTTGGCCAGCTGGCTAGCCAGTTCTATATAGCCAGGGTAGGCAGCCACCTGGAAACTCATATGGGAAATACGTTCCACCTGGGCCTGAACCGCTGCCACCACCCGTGGGTGATTGTGGCCGACATTGAGCACGCCGATACCCCCCACAAAATCCAAATAGCGCTTGCCGTCGACGTCATAGACGTCGCTGCCGCAGGCATGGGAAATGACGATAGGGTGGGCGTTCACCACACCGCGGGGAATGCACTGCTCGCGCTGGCTTAGCATGGCGTAGGAAGGGTGGGCGGCGGTATTCATCTGCGGGCTCCTTAAACATATTCATGGTTATAGTCACGATGTTCATGTTGTGGTGTGTTGGCGCCGCCTTTAGATAGAACGAGAGAGCGAACGCCAATACCCATACGTTCTTGAGCTTACCGTTGTTAGCAAGCTAGATGCGCTTGGCATGGCCTCGGTAACCGCGTAATCCTTCGTATTTACTGGCTTGTGCAGCATGATTCACTGTATGGGGGAGCGCAGTGTAATCTGCCACTTAAACGTGGATTTAGGCCCATGGCTTCGCTTCACCACTGTCAAAACGGTATCCGCTGCCTCTCAAACCACCGTAGGATGACGTTTTAGCTAAGGAGACGCTGCGATGGCACTGCTGTATAAATCTGACCCGGTGCGCGGCGCCCGGTGGAAGGAACTGTTTGCCCAACACGCGCCGGATATTGAGTTCCGCCAATGGCCCGATATCGGCGACCCTCATGAGATCCGCTATTTGTTGGCGTGGACGCCCCCGGAAAACATCATGGCGTGCCTGCCCTCCCTTGAAGTGCTGTTTGCCACCTCTGCGGGAGTCGATCAGTTTGATTTTGACGCCCTGCCTCCAGAGCTGCCGGTGGTGCGGATGCTCGACCCCGCCATTGAGCGCGGCATGATTGAGTACGCTACCTTTGCAACGCTGTGGCTGCACCGCCGCATGGGCGACTATGTGCGCCAGCAGCGCGAGGGGAAATGGCAGGCGCATATGCTTGTGCCGACTGAAAAACGACGCATCGGTATCCTCGGCTTGGGCCAGCTTGGCTGCGCCATCGCCACCCATCTGGCAGGTTACGGTTTTGACGTGCGCGGCTGGTCGCGTTCGCCAAAGCAGGTGGCGAATGTTCACTGCCACAGCGGCCAGGCAGCGCTGGATGGGTTCCTGGCTGAAAGCGATATTGTGATCTGCGTGTTACCGCTGACCGACGCTACGCGCGGTATTCTCAATAGCGACCTTTTTGCGCGTATGCCCGAAGGCGCGGCCTTGATCAACATTGGCCGGGGCGAGCACCTGGTTGATCACGACCTGACGCAAGCCCTCGACGACGGGCATCTGAGCGCGGCGGTATTAGATGTGTTAAGCGAAGAGCCGCCCGCCGATGACCACCCCTTCTGGCAAGACGAGCGGATTTTGCTGACCCCCCACGTAGCCGCGATGACGCAGCCGGATAGCGCTTTCCCGATCCTGCTGGACAACCTGCGTCGTTATCAACGCGGTGAGCCAATGATTGGCCGTGTCGACCTGCAGCGTGGTTACTAGCATAGCGTTTCCCCACTCGCTCGCTGTGTATCGGCGAGCGAGTGGGGTATGTTGGCGTTCGTTAAGTACGTGTTAGTTCAGTCCGCCCATATGAAACGCTTTCTCTTCCAGGTACTCATCCAGCCCCTGGCTGGCACCTTCACGGCCCAGGCCTGACTGTTTCATGCCACCAAACGGCGCGACTTCCATTGAAATAGAACCAGTGTTAAGGCCGACCATGCCGAATTCCAGCGCTTCACCGACCCGCCAGGCCCGGCGCACGCTCTCGGTGAAGAAGTAGGCGGCGAGCCCAAAGGGCGTAGCGTTGGCAATACGAATAGCCTCTTCTTCGTTGTCAAATTGCATAATGGGGGCGACGGGGCCAAAGGTCTCTTCCTGGGTGACCAGCATGGCTTCGGTTACCTTGGTGAGCAGTACCGGCGCCACAAAGCGATCCTGACCACTGGGCACCTCACCGACCACCCGTTCAGCACCATGGGATAAGGCGTCATCGAGATGGCGGGCGACTTTGCTCACCGCCTGGTCGTTGATGAGGGGGCCGATCGTGGTGCCTTCCTTCATGCCGTCGCCACAGCGCAACGCCTCGATTTCGGTCGCCAAGCGGGCCACAAAGCGGTCATGAATGCCGGATTGAACCAGAATACGGTTGGCGCAGACGCAGGTCTGGCCCGCGTTGCGGAACTTGCTCGCCATGGCGCCGGCCACCGCCAGTTCCAGGTCAGCATCGTCAAACACGATCAGCGGGGCATTGCCGCCCAACTCCAGGCTGAGGCGCTTGATATCGTCGGCACTCTGGCGCATCAGCAGGCTACCCACCCGGGTCGAGCCGGTGAAGGAGAGCTTGCGCACGGTGGGATTGGAAGTCAGTTCGCCGCCAATGCCTTCGGGCAACCCGGTGACAATATTCACCACGCCTGGGGGAAAACCAGCACGCTCCGCGAGCACTGCCAAGGCCAATGCTGAAAGCGGCGTCAGCTCCGACGGTTTGATCACAATCGGGCAGCCGGCCGCTAACGCGGGCGCGCACTTGCGGGTAATCATGGCGATGGGGAAGTTCCAGGGGGTAATCGCACCGCACACGCCCACCGGCTGTTTGAGGACCACAATGCGGCGATCCGCGCTGGGCGAGGGGATGGTCTCGCCATAGGCGCGGCGTGCCTCTTCCGCAAACCATTTGATAAAACTTGCGCCGTACTTAACCTCCCCTTGTGATTCGGCCAGCGGCTTGCCCTGTTCCAGGGTCATCAATACCGCCAAGTCCTCACTGTTTTCCAGTATCAGCGCATGCCAGCGCTCCAGCAGTGCTGCGCGCGCTGCCGCTGTTTGCGCACGCCAGTCGGGCCAGGCCGCTTCGGCGGCCTCTATCGCACGGCGGGTTTCGCTGGCACCCATGCTGGGTACGCTAGCCAGTGCTTCGCCGCTGGCGGGGTTGGTGACGGTCAGCGTGGCCGCATCGTCGGCGTCGCACCATTGTGCGTTGATAAAGGCCTGCTCGCGGAGCAGTTGAGAGTCGCTGAGGGGCAAAGACGGCATGCTTTTCTCCTGGTCATCAATAGGGTTAGTGGTTAAACGGGCGCGGTTGACGGCTGCGTATGGGTCGACCATTGGCACCCTTCCAGCCAGCCCGGCTGTAGCTCTGGCACCGAGCCAATCAGCTTGCGGGTGTAGGCGTGCTGTGGCTGGTTGAGCACCGTGCTGCAGGGGCCGAACTCCACACACTCCCCCTGGTAAAGCACCATGACGTCGTCGCACAGCGAGCGTACCGTCGAGATATCGTGGCTAATAAACAGGTAGGCAACGCCAAGCTCACGGCGCAGTTCAGCCAGCAGCTCGAGAATGGCGGCGCCTACCACGGTATCTAACGCCGAGGTCACTTCATCGCAGAGAATCAGGTCGGGTTCTGCGGCTAGCGCCCGGGCGAGATTGACGCGCTGCTTCTGGCCGCCTGACAACTCACTGGGCTTGCGGTCGAGCAGGGAGGGCGACAGTTTGACCAAGTCCATCAGTTCCTCGACCCGACGCTGTCGGGCATCGCGGCTCATCTGAAAATAAGTTTCCAGTGGCCGGTTGAGCAGCCGCCTCACCGAGTGGGCGGGGTTGAGCGCATTGTCGGCGCTCTGGAAGACGATCTGGATACGCCGAAACTGGTCGGGGGTGCGTCCGCGCAGCGTCGGCGGTAGCTCACGGCAATTGAACTGAACTTCACCCCGTGACGGCGCCACCAGGCCAGCAACTGCCCTGGCAAGCGTCGATTTGCCCGACCCGGATTCACCAATCACGCCTAGCGCCTGGCCGCGATCGATGCGCAGTTGGATATGATCCAGCACGACATTTTTCGGGAGCCCACTGCGATCACAGCGCCCGTAGCCCACTTGAAGATCATCAATGCGCAACAGTTCGTCGCCGCCGGACGGCAGGCTGGGGGGCATGTGGGCCTCGGGACGCGCCGCCGCCAATAAGCTGCGCGTGTAGGCATGGCCCGGATTGTCCAGGATTTGCCCAATGGGCCCTTGCTCCTGCTCCTCCCCGGCCTGTAGCACCAGCACGTGATCGGCAATCTGCGCCACCACGGCGAGGTCATGAGAGACATACAGCGCCGTGGTACCCCGCTCGCGCATCACGCGCTTGAAGGCCCGCAGCACATCCACCTGGGTGGTCACATCCAGTGCGGTGGTTGGCTCGTCCAGAATTACCAGCGCGGGGTCGGTGATCAGGGCCATGGCGGCCATAAGCCGCTGTAGCTGGCCCCCGGAAACCTGATGAGGGTAACGGATGCCGATATTTTCCGGGTCGGGCAGGGCCAGCTCGCCAAACAGCTGAATGGCTTTCTGCTGCGCTTGTTGACGATCCATCACGCCGTGAATGAGCGCGCCTTCGATGACCTGGTCCATCAGGCGGCGCGAGGGGTTGAAGGCGGCCGCGGCGCTTTGGGCAATGTAGGTCACCCGGTGGCCGCGCAGCGCGCGGGTCTCCACGGCCGAGAGCGACAGGATATCGGTCTCGCCCAGCTGCACGCTGCCGCCGGCGATCCGGCAGCCGCGCCGGGCATAGCCCATCATGGCCAGGGCAATGGTGGTCTTGCCCGAACCGGACTCACCGATTAGCGACATCACTTCGCCTGGCTTGAGCGTGAAATTGATCTGGCTGACGATCGTGCGCTCATCCTCACCAGGCGGGGTCGCACAGATATCAAGATCGCGTACGATCAGCGATTCACCTTGCATGGCGTCACTCCTTCTGGTTTTCGCGGCTGTTCGAGAGGCTGTCGATCAACAGGTTGGCGCCGACGGTTAATGAGCCAATCGCGAGGGCTGGGGCAATCACGGCCAATGCGCCTTCGCTAAGCCCACCGATGTTTTCACGCACCAGGGAGCCCAGGTCGGCGACGGGAGGCTGGACACCCAGCCCCAAGAAGCTCATGCCGCTGAGCAGCAGTACGATGAACACAAAGCGCATGCCCATATCGGTGAGCACGGGCTGGATCATGTTGGGAAAAATTTCCACGGCGGCGATGTACAGCCGTCCCTCTCCCCGGGTACGGGCGACTTGAACGTACTCCAGGGTGGAGAGGTTCTTGGCCAGGCTATGGGCAATACGAAACGAGCCCGGCGCGTAGCTGAGCACTGCCGCCAAAATCAGCAGTGGGATAGAGGTGCCAAAGGCGGAGACCATCACCAGGGCCATCATTTTGCTGGGGATCGAGATCAGCGTATCGAATATCCGCCGAACGCTCTCCTCGAGCCAGCGGGGCAGGAGCACCGTCAACATGCCAAAGCCCGCGCCAACCAGAGTTGACAGTAACGCGGCCACCAGCGCCAGCCCCACGGTATAGCGTGCCCCGGTGAGCATGCGGCTGAGCATATCGCGGCCCATGTAGTCGGTGCCCAGCAGGTGGGCCGTGGTCGCGCCGCCATAAATCTCATCAGAGACAAAGGCGCCCATGGGATACGGTGCCAACAGTGGCCCAAACAGAGCGACGAGCAGCCAGAAGCTGAATAGGCTGAGACCAATCCAGCGGGTGAGCTGCCACCCTGAACGATTGCGCTGTTTGGGTACCGCTATCGGCAGGCGGCTTCTTGGCGAGACATAGGGATGACGGTTGCCCTTGGCAGCGGGCATTGTCTTGGTATCGTTCATCGGTTTCGCAGCCTCGGGTTGGAGAGAATCGCGCACAGGTCAGCCAACATGACCAGCAGCAGATAAGTGCCGCAAAAGATCATGGCGCAGGCCTGTACCAGGGCGAGATCGCGATTGGAAACCGCATCGACCATCAAACTGGCGATGCCTGGATAGTTGAAGATGGTTTCGACGATGATCACCCCGCCCAGTAGGTAGGAGAGGCTAAGTGCCACCGCATTGGCAATCGGGCCAACGGCATTAGGCAACGCATGGCGGAGTACACGCCGCATGGGTGGAACGCCCTTGAGCCGCGCCATCTCCACATAAGCGCTGTCGAGCTGATCGATCAAGGCCGCCCGTGTCATACGTGCCATTTGAGCAATCAACACGCTGCACAGGGTGAGCACCGGCATGGCGTAAACTTTCATGAAGGCGCCCAAACTGTCGACGGTAGACGTGTAGGAGAGCGCCGGTAGCCAGCCGAGCTGCACGGCGAAAATCAGCACCGCCAGGGTGGCGACCAGAAACTCGGGCACCGCCACCATCGACAAGGTGATCAGGTTCAGGGTGCGGTCGAGCACGCCACCCCGGCGCATGGCAGCGGTAATGCCCATAATGATCGCCACGGGGACGGAAATTACGGTGGTAATGGCGGCTAACAACAGCGAATTGGGGAGCCGGTCACTGATCAGTTTAATGACCTCTGTATCATTACTGGCAGAGCGCCCCAGGTCCCCGGTGACAAAGCCACTCAGCCATTGCCAGTAACGCAGCAAGGGCGGTTGATTGAGACCTAATTGGGCGCGCAGCGCCTCCACCTGTTCCGGCGTGGCAAACTGCCCCAGTATCTGTTGGGCGGTATCCCCTGGCAGCAGCGAGGTGATTGCAAAGATCACCAGCGATACCATCAGCAGGGTAATAAGACTGGAGGCCAGGCGACCTAGCACCAGTCCAAAGAGAGAGTCGCGCATCGTTCTTCTCCGGCGCAAGAGCCATGTTCGTCATCACCAAGCGTCGTTAGGCGCTTTTGTGATGATGCCCATGGCTCGTGATGACAGTAGGGAGAGCAGGGATCAGCCTTTCCACCAGATATGTTCGGCGAACATATAGCCCATAAAACTGCCCAGGGGCACGGTGCGGTCCATGCCACCAATGCGTGCATCAAAGCTTTCGACATTGCTCAGGAAGACGGGAATGCCGATGCCGCCCTCTTCATGGATCATGGTCTGCATGTCGGCGTACATCTGCTTACGGGTGCCCTCATCGGGTTCACCTCGTGAGGCAATCAATAGCTGATCGAACTGCTCGTTCTGCCAACCGGCTTCGTTCCAGGAAGCACTCGAGAGGAAAAACTGGGAGAGCAAAATATTCGCCGTTGGGCGCGGGTTGATATTGCCGAACCCCAGCGGATGCTTCATCCAGTGATTGGACCAGTAGCCGTCGGAGGGAACCCGTTTGATATCAAGGTTGAGCCCTGCCTGAGAGGCGGATTGCTGAAGCAGCACCGCCATATCTTCCGACGAGGAAGCTGCAGGCGACGCCACCAGTGGCACGGTTGCGCCAGACAGTCCTGCCTTGGCAAGCAAGGAGGAGGCGCGATCCGGGTCGTACTCACGCTGGGGCAGCCCATCGAAGTAATAAGGAGAGCTCGAGATAATCGGCTGGTCGTTGGCGATCTCGCCATAACCGCGCAGGGCGACGCGCTTGATCTGCTCGCGATCGAAGAGATACTTCATCGCCTCGCGGAATTCCGGGCGACTGGTGGGCTCTTTGTCGAAGCGCATCACCAGGTCGGTGTAGTTACCGGCGTTCGTCGCTTTCACCTGGTAACCGTCCTTGGTCTTCATGCGCTCTGCAGAGGTACCGCTCACCTCATTGATCATATGCACATCGCCCGAGAGCAGCGCATTGACCCTTGAGGATTCGTCGCTGATCCCCACCATCTCGATGGCATCCAGATAGGGATAGCCATCGCGCCAGTAGTTCTCATTGCGAACGCCTATTGAACGAACGCCGGGGGTAAACTCCTGGCACTTAAAGGCGCCGGTACCCACACCTTTAGAGAAGTCGGTCGTGCCGTCTGCCACAATCACCAGGTGCGAAACGGCCAGGATGGAGGGCAATTCGATATTGGGAGAGGAAAGATTGAATTCGACGCGGTGATCATCCAGGGCCTTGATACTTTCGATTTGCTCGACCATGGAGGCAACTTTGGAACCTGTTTCGGGATCCTTATGTCGCATAATCGAAAAAATCACATCCTGGGGCGTCAGTGGTTTGCCATCGTGGAAGGTGACGCCACGACGCAGGGTAAATATCCAGTGGCTGCCGTTGTCGGTATTTTCAAACGACTCGGCCAGGCAGGGCTGGGGTGTCAGATCCTCATCGTACTGGGTCAGGCCGTTATAAAACATGTAGGCGCGCGCATAGTCGATGGCCGTCGCCCCCAAGGCAGGATCCAGCGTATCTTTCGTGGACGCCGAGTGCGCCGCAACCCGAATACGGCCGCCGTACTGGGGCTTCGCGCTTTCGCTATCCGCCGCCCAGGCTGAAGAGAAACCGGGAAAAGCACCAGACGCGGCGGCAAAGACGCCCGCCGCGCCAATGACCTTCATGGCGTCGCGTCGAGACAGCCCGCGCTGCATGGCGTTGTAAACCTGCATGCTTTGCTCGGGAGAAACAAACAGATCATTGGGTTTTTTATCGCGTGTCATAAGCCTTCTCCTTACTGCGATTAAATATTGTTGTGAGTCTGGCAGCGCGTGCTTGGCTGTTTTTTTAATGGCCTTGTTCTTAATAGCCCTGTTTTTATAGTTGCTGTTTTATCGCTCTCTTGGTGAGTTTGGGAAGCAGTGTGAGTGCTGTGGTGATGGCTCAATGCAATCGGTCCTGTAGTCGGTACCAACTGCCCACCAGGGGTAAAAACCACGGTTTGCCAAAATGACCGGGGATAGCTGGCCATTTGGTATCCTGCCAAGGATGGTGTTGGCGGTTGCCAAGCATCACCTCGGCTAACACATGCCCCATATGCACCGACATCTGTACCCCATGGCCGCTATAGCCCATGGCGTAGTACATGCCGTTGTGCTGTCCTGCATGGGGCAGCCGGTCTTTGCTCATATCGACCAGCCCGCCCCAGCAGTAGTCGAGCCGGATCCCTTTTAGTTGGGGAAAGGCCTCTTCCAGGCCGCGGCGCAGTATCTCGCCGCTCTTGGCATCCGATTGACTGCCGGACATGGCAAAGCGTGCCCGTCCGCCAAACAGCAGCCGATTATCGGCAGTAAGCCGGAAGTAGTGACCGACGATGCGGCTGGTGACATAGGAACGCCGCTGGGGTAACAGCTGGGCACATTGGGCGGCTGAAAGCGGTTCGGTGACGACGATGAAGCTGCCCACCGGCACCAGGCGGCGGCGAAACCAACTGAGTGGGCCTGTCTGCGAAGCACCGGTGGCCAGCAGCACGTTTTCGGCGCGAATATCGCCACTGGGTGTGCCTAGCCGGTACGTGGACTTCTCGCGGGTGACGCAGGTCATCGGCGTACGTTCAAAAATATGCGCGCCATGCCTGGCTGCCGCGTCGGCCAGGCCGACGCCGAAGCGCCCCATATGCATCTGGCCGCCGTTACGCTGCAGCAGCCCGCCATGGTAGAGCTTTGAATCCACCTCCTCGCGAACGGCGGCGGCGGAGAGCATCTCTACGTCGCTATCCACGTCACGGCGAATGGCGTCGCAGGTGCGCGCGAGCTTGTCGTAGTGCTCCGGTTTAGCCGCCAGCTTCAGCTTGCCGTGGCGCAGGTAGTCGCAGTCGATCGCCTCTTCGCCAATCACACGCTCGACGCTGGAGACCGCCTCGGCGTAGGTGGTGTAGTAGGCAATCGCGCGCTCGCGGCCAAGCTGCTCGACCAGGCTGGCGTAGTCTTGGGCCACGCCGGTGTTGCACTGGCCGCCGTTGCGCCCCGAGGCTTCACCAATGATTTGGCCCGCCTCCAGGAGCGCCACGCGGGACCCACCCCGGGCCAGCGTGCGGGCAGCCGACAGCCCGGTAAAGCCACCGCCCACCACCGCCACGTCGTAGTGCTCTTGGGTGAGTGCCTGCTGGCCCCCGGTAAAGGGCGGCGCTGTGGACAGCCAATAGGAGTTGAGTTGCATGGGCGGCTCCTGCACGGTGGGCGAAACAGTCAGCTTAAAGACCGACTAACGCGGGCAAGTCGCGAATATCGTTAATCTTGGTCGCCCCGTAGCCGTCGCAGTAGGGCTCGTGGTTGCGTGCCACAAACGCCTTGTTCTTGATGCCCATCAGGTGAGCTGAAATAAGGTCATAGCGGAAGCTTGATGAGACGTGGAGCAGCTCTTCGGGGTGGCAGTCCAGGCTGTCGATCATGGCTTCGAAGGCGGCTAAACGTGGCTTGTAGACTTTGAACGTATCGGCGGTGAAGACCTTGTGAAAGGGCACCTCAAGCTTCTGCACGTTCGACATGATTTGGCTGTCATCGGCGTTGGAATAAATCACCAGGGGGATTTTGTCGGCAATTTTCGAAAGCCCCTCAATCACGTCCGGGTGTGGGCCCCAGGTAGGGACGGCGTTGTAATAAAGCATGCCTTCGTTGTCGCGGTATTCGATGCCCCAGCGTTTGCAGGTGCGCTCCAGCGCCGCACAGAGGGTTTCTGCGTAGGGTTTCCACTCGCCAAGGACTTCGTCGAAACGGTAGGCGCCAAAGTCTTTCACGAAGCGCTCCATGCGGTCGGCATCGGGGATGCGATCGGCAAAAATTTCGCGCGTCATACGCCCCATCTGGAAGTTGGTGAGTGTGCCGTAACAATCAAAGGTGATGTATTTAGGACGCATAATCTCGCTCATTTTGTTTGATCCTCGTTTGTCGTGATTGGAGAGTCTTTGGTGCAGCCACTCATGTCATTACAGCATTCTTGAGCAGGCGCCAGACGCTGAAAGTACGCGCCCGGCTAACACAAACCGTCTTTTTTTGGGATGGATGCAGCATAGAATGCGGCAGGCCGCTCACATCATTTCTGGCTGGCGGATACGGCTGCCATCGGAGAAGCGGTTGATGTGGTAAGGGGTGGGGTCGACCACGGGAGTGGCATTGGTCGCCAAATCCGCCGCCAGTTTTCCCGCACCAGGGCCAATGCCGAAGCCGTGGCCGCTACAGCCAGCGGCGACGATAAAGCCAGGGATGCTCTCAACCGGGGAAATGATGGGTATCATATCCGGGGTGGTATCGATCATCCCGGCCCAGGCGCGGGCAATATGGATACCTTTCAGTTCGGGGTACTCTGCCTTCAGTTCTGCCAGGGCGGCACGTGCCTGGGGAAGATCCGGGGTGGGGTCAAGCACGCGCTGGCGCTCAAATGGCGATACCTGATCAAACTGCCAACTGCCTGCCGCTTCAGGCCCGTTGAAGAAAGACGCGCCAATGCGTATCTGCAGCTTCTTGGCTAATTTGCTGCGGTAGGCGGCGTAGAATTTGCTCGCATAGCGAAGCCCCTGGGGGCTGATTTCCACCCGGCCAAGGCCTGGCAGCGCCAAGGTGTAGCTGCCATCCAGGCGGCGGCGCAGCGCGACCTTAGGGGTGATCAGACAGCCCGGTGTGACCTCCGGCGCGGCGGTGGTTTGCAGCGCGGTGCCCATGATATTGGCCGAAGGTAGCTCAACGCCGTGGCGACGGCAGAAGCGAGAACTCCAGGCCCCGCCTGCACAGATGACCGTCGAGGCTTTGATCAATCCGTGCTCCGTCCAAACGCCGCTCACACGCCCGTCATGCAGATCCAGGCCGCGCACGGCACAGTTTTGGTGAAGGTAGGCGCCGTGTTCACGGGCCCCAGTGGCAATGGCGGAGCATGCCATCGAAGGTTCGGCCTGGGCATCGCTGGGCGACCAAACGCCGCCAATACACGATGAGGTGGTGCCGGAGGCACGCTTGCGGGCTTCTTCGGCGCTCAACATATGGCTGGTAAAGCCTCGTTCCCGGGCCTGTTGCCCCCAGGCTTCCCACTTTGCAAGGGTCGCTTGGCTATCCGTGGTGTAAACGATACCGTTGCGCCGAAACCCCACGTCGCGGCCGATCTCTTGAGAGAACGCCTCCCAGCGATCGAGGCTATACATGGCCAGCGGCAGTTCGAACATGTCGCGATTCTGCTGGCGCACCCAGCCCCAGTTGCGGCTTGACTGCTCAGCGCCGATAAGCCCCTTCTCCAGCAGCGCCACCGAGACCCCTTGGCTAGCCAACTCATAGGCGGCGGTCGTCCCCACGATGCCGCCACCGATTACCACCACATCCACCTGCTCGGGAAGGGCCGGGCTGTCGTGTACGGCGTCCACGTTGATAAACATGCTTGCTACCTCTACTTGGTAGATAAAATCACTATCCAATACGCTGGATTACTCACTGGTCGAGATCGATCAGCACGCTTTTATGCTGCAGGCAGGCGTCAAAGGCCGCGCGGCCCAGGTCGCGGCCCACCCCTGAACGTTTGTAGCCGCCAGTGGGCAGAATGTAATCGTTACTGCGACCGTAGCGGTTAACCCATACCGTGCCCGCCGAGAGGCTTCTTACCGTGCGCAGCGCACGCCCCAGGTCAGCGGTATGAATGCCCGCCGCCAGGCCGTAGACATCGTGTTCGGCCAGCGCTAAGGCCTCTTCTTCACCCTCGAAGGTTTGGATAGTTAACACCGGGCCGAAGATTTCTTCCTCCACGGCGGGATTGTGGCGGTCATTCGTATGCAGCAGGGTGGGCTGGTAAAAGTGGCCGCCATCATTGCGTTCAAAGCGCTCTCCACCACTCAGTAGCTCAGCGCCCGCCTCGCGGGAGCGCGCCACGATGGATTCAATGCGCTCCAATTGGATAGCGGAAATAATCGGCGAAAACCAACCGCCAGCCTGCCAGGTGTGGCCAGGGGTAAGGGTTTTGAACAGACCGCTAAGCCGCTCAACCATGGGCTCAAGCAACTCCCGTTGGATCAATAGCCGCGAGCCTGCAACGCACACTTGCCCGGCGTTGCCGGTAATCGCGGCGGCCAGGGTTTTGGCGGTGCGATCAATATCCGGGATATCGGCAAACACCAGCTGCGGGCTCTTGCCACCCAGCTCCAGAGTGACCGGCTTGGGCCCGGTTTCGGCACAGGCGCCCATGATGGTGCGCCCGGTCACCGTTGAGCCGGTGAAGGTGACCTTGGCCACAGAGGGGTGACGACAGAGCGCGTCGCCAGTTAACGGCCCGTTGCCCTGGATAACGTTGAGCACCCCTGGTGGCATGCCCGCCTCAATGGCTAGCTCGGCCAGCCGCACGGCGGTGAAAGGCGTCATCTCGGAGGGTTTGAGCACCACCGTGTTGCCTGCGGCCAGCGCGGGGGCGACTTTCCAGCAGGTCATGCTGAGGGGAAAGTTCCAGGGCGCGATCGCGCCAACGACGCCCAACGGCTCGGCAATCTGCATACCCAGGTGGTCGTGGGCGGTCGCCGCGACCTCGCCGCCGTGCTTGTCGGCGAATTCCGCAAAGAAGCGAATACCCTCGGCGGTGTAGGGCACATCCCAGGCCCGGGTCTGATCGATCGGCCGGGTGGAACCAAGTGATTCCAGCGGGGCGAGATAGTCAATATCGGCTTCAATCAGGTCTGCCCAGCGGCGCATAACCCGTGCCCGCTCCCGCGGCGCGCAGCGTGACCAGTCACCGCGCATAAACGCCTGTTGGGCGCTGGCGACGGCATCATCGACGCGACTGGCATCGGCCAGGGGCAGCTCGGCATAGACGGCCCCGTCGGAGGGACGGGATACACTGAGCGCGCTTGGGTCAGTTACGCGCTGACCCTGAATAAAGTGCGCACAGGGCAAGGCAATGCGGGCAGGATCGAAACTTGGCATGTTAGTCCTTGATTAGAGATATTTAATAATAAGGAATGGTGACGGCATCCAATGGGTGTCTTGCTTGCCTACCATCCTAGGTCGGATGCCCCAGCATGGGGTGCTGAGTACAGGGGGCTTGGGCGCAGGTGATGCGCTCCCCTATAGCCGCGACGGTTAAATCTGCTGAATTGCGCCAAGTGCCCGTTTACGGCGTGGCATCGCGCCGCCCTGAGTGCCAAAGTAGCAGCAAACCAAACAACCCCAGCGCAAGGAAAATCGTGCGATGACTCACTCCCCTTCGACGACTGCTTCAGCTAGTGCTCCCGCCCGCTTTGAGCGTGAGGGCTTAACGTGGCGACCCATGACCGTTAACGATCTTGAGGCGGCGCATCGCCTGTCCCATAAACTTGGCTGGCCCCACCGCGTCGACGATTGGCGCCAGATGCTTGAGGTGGGAGAAGGCGTTGTCCTGGAAAGCGTCGGCGGTGAACTGGTGGGCACTGGGCTCTGCTTCAATCAAGGGGCCGTGGCCACCCTGGGGCTGGTGGTGATTAGCGACGATTGGCAGGGCCTCGGGCTCGGGCGCGAGATGATGGTACGGCTGATGGCGCTGGCGGGCCCACGAACGCTGCTATTAGTGGCCACGAAAGCGGGCCAGCCCCTGTACCAAAAACTGGGCTTTGAACCGTGCAATCGCATCTGCCAATACCAAGGAGTGGTCACCGGCGCACCGCCTGCGCCGCGTGAGCCGGGTTTACGTCCGATGGAGGCAATCGATCAGGCGATACTGATCGCGCTCTCACCCGACAGCCCGGCTCATGCGGTGGCCGTTCAATCGGCTAATAGAGGGGTGGTGATTGAAAAGGCAGGTGTCATTGAAGGGTTTGCGCTAAAGCGTACCTATGGGCGCGGCGAGCATATTGGCCCCATTCTGGCGCGCAGTGCCGAACAGGCGCAGGCGCTGGTGTTGGCGCTGCTGACGGATGCTGAGGGTGATTTTATACGCATTGATTTAGTCGATCCCAACGACGATAGCTGGCTGACGGCGTTAGGACTCACCTGTGTCGATCAAATCACCCGCATGCGCTGTGGCGAGGCTGTCGAGGAGGGGCCGTTAACGCGCTTTGGCATGCTGACTCAGGCGCTGGGCTAACTCGGAGGCAGCTTATGAACGCGAATATCATGGATGCCGCGAATGCCCTCGCTCCTCAGCTCTCTGCCCTGCGGCGTGACTTTCACCGCTATCCCGAGCAGGGGTGGATGGAGTTCCGCACCGCCAGCCTTGTGGCTGAACGGCTTAGCCAGTTGGGGTTCAGCGTTCAACTGGGAAAAGCAGTGGTGAGTGAGTGCACGCGCATGGGCGTGCCAGATGCTCAAACGCTGGACGAAGCCTTGGCACGTGCACGTACTCAGGGTGCCGTTGAGCGCTGGCTGCCTGCCCTGGAAGGGGGCTTTACCGGCGTTGTGGGTACGCTGGATACGCAGCGCCTGGGGCCAACCCAGGCGTTCCGTTTCGACCTTGATGCCCTGCCAATCGTTGAGTCCAGCGAGGGTGATCACCGTCCTTACCAAGCGGGCTTCCACTCGCTCAATCAAGGCTCCATGCACGCCTGCGGCCATGATGGCCATACCACCATCGGGTTGGGCATGGCGGAACTGCTGAGCCAGTTTTCCAGCCAGCTGTGCGGCAAAATAAAATTGATTTTCCAGCCAGCCGAAGAGGGCGTGCGGGGCGCCCAGTCGATGGTCGAAGCGGGTGTCGTCGATGACGTTGATAGATTGGTCGCCACGCATCTGGGCCTTGGGCACCCCAGCGGCCATGTAATTTGCGCCGCCGATGGCTTTCTGGCCACCACCAAGCTGGATGTGCGCTTTTCAGGCAAGGCGGCCCATGCCGGCGGTCAGCCAGAAGTTGGCCAGAATGCCTTGCTGGCGGCCGCCCAGGCGACCCTTGGTTTGCACGCCATCGCCCCCCATAGCCAAGGCGCTGCGCGGATTAATGTGGGTCAACTGCATGCCGGGAGTGGGCGCAATATCATTGCCGATAGCGCGCTGTTAAGGCTGGAGACCCGTGGTGCTACGGAAGACATCAACCACTATATGGAAAACCGTGCGTTTGAGGTGCTTAAAGGCGCTGCTGCCATGCAGGGCGTTGATGTCTCGATTGAGCGCGTTGGCGCTGCCAGTGCCTGCGCCGCCAGCCCTGCTTTGGTAGATAAAATTGCCGCTTGTCTTGGCGGTTACCCTGGCATCACCCAGTTAGTGAAGCACGATGTAACGGCCTCGGGCTCAGAAGATGCCACCTCACTAATGGCCAGGGTGATGGAGCACGGTGGCCAGGCGAGTTACATGATTTTTGGTGCGGATCTTGCGGCTGGCCATCACCACGCCTGCTTTGACTTTGATGAGGCAGTGATGCCACTGGCAGTCGGCGCGTTGATGCAGGTAGCGCTTACCTCATGATACGCGACGCAGAAGCGCTGATGGATATGACGCTGGTTTTGTAACTCATCAGCCATGGTGATGGCGTAAACCTATAAGGCAATACGGCTGTTTCGATTGCTATCGGGTGAGTCGCGTATCGGCGCAAGCCGGAATTTCCCCGTGCGCTTACCCGGCGCTATCTTGGCGCCTGATTACAAAACTAAGTACTGCCGCCGATTTGGAGCGTAAAACCCACATCGTGCTGGCGGCGGGCAACACCGTAGTGCTCAAGCCAGCGGAAGACGCCTGTTTGAGTGTGCTACGCTTGGCGGAGTTGGCAGTGAGCCATGGCTTGCCAGTTGGGGCCCTCAATGTAGTACCAGGGCTTGGCTCCGAGGCGGGTGCTGCGCTTGCCGCCCATCCTGACATTGATCATCTCTCCTTTACCGGCTCGCCTGAGACTGGCACGCATGTCTCCCAGGCGGCTGCGCAACACCATGTCCCGGTTACCCTGGAGCTAGGCGGTAAATCGCCCCAATTAGTGTTTGCCGATGCAGACCTTGACGCAGCGCTTCCAGCAGTAGTGCGCGGCATTATTCAAAATGCCGGGCAGACCTGTTCGGCAGGCAGTCGCTTACTGGTTCAGCGTGAAATTGCCGATAGTGTGGTAGCAAATCTTTGTGAGCGTTTTGCTACCTTGCGTTGTGACGCGGGTGAAGCAGATGCTGACTGTGGGCCGCTGATCAGTGCGCGCCAAAAAGCCAAATTGGAAGCACGTTTGGTGGCGGCTGAGGCGGATGGTATTTGCGTGGCGGCAAAAGGCAAGTTAGCCCCAGGCGCGTGTTCCGGAGGCCATTTCGTGCTTCCGCAACTACTGACAGACATCCCTGAGGGACACGAAGTGCTCCAAGAGGAGTTGTTTGGCCCTGTGTTGGTGGTGCAGGTATTTGAGGATGAAGCGGAAGCGTTGGCACTGGCCAACGCCACCGATTTTGGTCTATGTGCAGGCATTTGGACGCGTGATGGCGGTCGCCAGCTACGCTTATCCAAAGGCATCCGTAGTGGTCAGGTATTCATTAATAATTACGGCGCTGCCGGGGGCGTCGAGCTGCCCTTTGGGGGCGTTGGCCGTTCCGGACATGGCCGTGAAAAAGGCTTTGAAGGACTGCGTAGCTATACACGTATTAAGACCGTCGCAATCAAGCATTAACGGATGCGTCACCTAACCTAAGGAGATAACAATGAAGACAGCACGCCAAGTCGGCATCGTCGGTGTGGGTTTAATGGGCCACGGAATTGCCGCGAGTTTGCTACGCGCCGGCCATCAGGTCAGCTTTCTAGAACACCCAGGCAACCAGCCGGTAGATGACTTATTGGCCGCGGGTGCCACGGCGCTGCGTTCGGGCCGGGAAGTGGCTCAGCGCGCGGAGGTGGTGATTTTGTGTGTCACAGGGTCGCCCCAGGTAGAAGCAGTGTTGTTTGAACCCAACGGCGTACTAGAGGGATTAACGTCCGGCAGCGTGGTGGTGGACTGCTCCACCGCCTTACCTAGTTCCACTGAAAAAGTCGCTGCCCGAGTTGCTGGCGCGGGTGGGCGCTTTATGGATGCCGCCATGACACGCACCCCAAAAGAAGCCGCAGAAGGTCGGCTCAACTTGATTGTGGGTGCGCCGCAAGCGCTGTTTGATGAAACGCTACCGCTGTTGCAAGGCTTTGCCGAAAACATTGCCCATGCGGGCGAAGTAGGCGCAGGGCATACGCTCAAACTGCTGCATAACTTCGTTTCACTGGGTTTTTCCGCCGTACTGGCCGAGGCCACCGCTGCTTCTCGCAAAGCGGGCATCAGCGATACTGCCCTGTTAGAAGTGCTGGGGGCAGGAGGCGGTGGTGGGGTGATACTAGAACGGCTGCGCCCCTATATCGCTGAAAATGACCCTTCTGGGTTTCGGTTTACCGTTGCCAATGCCAGTAAAGACCTCGGCTACTACCAGACCATGACCAGCGAGTTGGGTGTGGAGCAAGGCGTTGCGGGCGCAGTGCATGCCCTGTATTCCTCAATCGACGATAGCGCGCTCGCAGTGCCAGAGGTCATAGGCGTGCTTGAAAAACGTCGCTAAAAATAGCGGTTGCAGATGTAAAGCTTAGCAACTATTCCTGATGAGGCGATCAGCGCGAAAGGAGGGCAATTGGCATTTAATTGGCGCCCCATAGCCTGCGTTATGTTAATGAAGTGTAATTGGTTATATTTTTAGGTAACTGTAGCCAGTGCTAGACAGTAAGGTTTGCGCTGACATAGGCGTGTGGCGCATAGCTGAACCCGTAGTGCCGATGCCTGTCAATGTTCGCATGAACAACGGCAACGAGTGCACTTCTATTTCACAGGGACGAGTTAAAAGTATGTATCAGCACCATCCGCTACCAGGGCCACGGTCTGACGGCGAACAGCCAGATCATGCGGTAGCCATCCTGAGCGTAGAAGGACACTCGCCAGGGGTTCGCATTGTGGATGTGAATACTGACTATCAGCGCTTGTGGGGCGGCACCCGAGAAGAGTGGTTGGGGGCTGTTCCTATCGTGGTCCAGCAACAGGCAGTCAATCAGCAAATTTTTACGCAACTGCATGATGCGCTGAACCTGTTGAGCCAAGACAGCCGTAATACCTTTGAAGGGTTGGGAGGACGTGAAGTCAGTCGCCGCCATGACGGTTCTCGCATGCATATAGAGTGGCGGATTTCCGCCATGGGGGCTAACCACCATGGCCCCATGACGCTGGTGCTGACCCAGCGTGATGTAACCGAGCAAATGGAGAATGAGGCACAGCTCGAGCAGCTAGCGACTACCGATATGTTAACCGGACTTGTTAACAGAGCGCGGTTCGATGCAGTTCTGAAAAACGAGCTGAATCGACAACATCGCTACGCACGCCCCCTCTCTCTGATCATGCTAGACATCGATTTCTTCAAAGACATCAATGATAGTCACGGTCACGATGCAGGTGATCAGGTATTGGTTAACCTGGCTGTTTTACTTGAAAGCAATTTACGCCGTGCGGATTGCTGCGCTCGTTGGGGTGGAGAGGAGTTTATGCTTTTGGCACCTGAAACATCGCTTGAACAGGCTGTTCAACTCGCCAATAAAATTAGAGTGGCCATCAAAACGGCGAGCTTCCCCATTCCGGGAAGCGTTACCGCCAGCTTTGGCGTTGTCGAAGTGCATCCTCAAGAATCAGTCAAAAGCGTGATGAAGCGAGTGGATAACGCCCTTTATCTTGCCAAAGAGAAAGGGCGTGATCAGGTCTCACCCATTGAGGTGTTGACGTCCGCTAAGCAAGCCTAGGTAGGGTCGCGATCAATCGCAAACGGTGCCCAGGCTTGGCGCACAGGCATAATCTCCAAACGATTAATATTAATGTGCGCGGGAAGCGTGGCGAGGTAGTAAAGCTGCTCGGCAATATCCTCTGCCTGTAGCGGTGTGGTGCCCCGATACAGCGCGTCGGAGGCGGCTTGGTCGCCTTTAGTCCGCACCAGTGTGAACTCGGTTTCGGCCATCCCAGGGGCCAGGTCGGTCACGCGTACCCCAGTGCCCTGCAGATCACAACGCAGGTTATAGCTGAACTGCTGCACAAAGGCTTTAGACGCCCCATACACATGCCCGCCTGGATACGGCCACTGCCCCGCTACCGAACCCAAATTGAGGATACTGGCGCCTTTTCCCGTATCCATCAGATGAGGTAATGCTGCGTGGGTCACGTTGACCAAACCGGTGATATTGGTGTCGATCATGGTGTGCCAGTCTTTGAGTGCCACCTTTTGCGATGGCTCCGGCGCTAGCGCCAATCCCGCGTTGTTAATCAAACAGGTTAACGGTAGAAAATCGCCTGGCAAATTGGCGATGGCGTCTGTGACGGCGTCGCTGTCACGCACATCCAGCGACATGGTCAGCACACTTACCTGCGGCGAGAGTTCGGTTTCTAGTTCGGCAAGCCGTTCTTCTCGGCGTCCCGTCAGAATCAACGACCAACCGGCTTTGGCAAAGCGGCGCGCAGCGGCTTTACCAAAACCCGATGTGGCGCCGGTTATCAATACGCTAGGCATGGTGCTTCTCCTTACTCATCAAATAAAAGATCAACTCAACTCTATAGTGTGTGAAGCAACGCGCTTAGAGCCAGATCATTCGATCGACTGTGACATTGGCTGTCCTAGAGACCCGATGTGGTTGGCCCTATAGCAGCGCGGGTGATGTCGCTAGTCTTTCATTAGATGATTGTTGGGTAAATTAATTGGGAGCTTGCTATGAATGCCGATATTGCCACGTCTCGCCTATCGAACCGTGAGGTGGATAATACCTATGTGCACGGTTTGGACCGTCAATATGTCTTCCACTCCTGGTCCCAGCAAGGCAGCCTGGACCCCATGGTTGTAGCAGGCGCGTCCGGGTGCCGCGTTTGGGATTATGCTGGAAACACCTACCTGGATTTCAGCAGTCAACTGGTGAACACCAATATTGGCCATCAACATCCCAAAGTGGTCAGTGCCATCCAAGCCCAGGCAGCCGAGCTTTGTACCATCGCCCCGGCCCATGCCAACCTGGCCCGCAGCGAGGCCGCAAAACGAATTATCGGCAAAGCGCCCGATGGGTTTCGCAAGGTGTTTTTCACCAACGCGGGGGCCGACGCCAACGAAAATGCCATTCGCATGGCACGCCTTTACACGGGGCGCAGCAAAATACTTTCGGCGTATCGTTCGTATCACGGCAATACCGGCGCCTCAATTGCCGCCACTGGCGACTGGCGGCGTGTGCCCAACGAGTATGCCAGCGGGCATGTGCATTTCTTCAATCCCTACCTCTATCGCAGCGAGTTTTGGGCGCGGGATGACGATGAGGAATGCGCGCGTGCTCTTCAGCATCTTCGCCGGGTGATTGAATGCGAAGGGCCCAAGGCGGTGGCCGCGATCCTGCTGGAAACCATTCCCGGTACTGCCGGGGTGCTGCTACCTCCACACGCGTACCTTAAAGGTGTCCGCGAACTCGCTGACGAATTCGGCATCGTGCTGATTCTGGACGAAGTCATGGCCGGGTTTGGGCGTACGGGCCGCTGGTTTGCCTTTGAGCACTACGCGGTCGTACCCGACCTGATTGTATTCGCCAAAGGGGTCAATTCTGGCTACGTGCCTGCCGGTGGGGTGATTATTTCAGACCCTATCTCGGCCTACTTCGATGACCACTTTTTTGTCGGCGGTCTGACCTACTCAGGCCACCCCCTGGCAATGGCCGCCATCGTGGCGACGCTGGATGCGATGGAGGAAGAAGGCATCGTGGAAAACGCCGACACCATCGGCAACGGCTGCCTGGCCGAGGGGTTGCAGCAGCTTGCCGAACGTCATGCGGTCATTGGCGACTGGCGGGGTATTGGGGTGTTTCATGCGCTGGAACTGGTCAGCGACCCAGTGCGCAAGACGCCTCTGCCGGGAGCGGAAGTGTTGACGCTCAAGCAGCAATTGATGGAGCAGGGGCTGCTGGTGTTTAGCGTGGAGAACCGCATTCATGTGGTGCCGCCCTGCAACGTGACAAAGGCCGAGGTAACCGAAGGCTTAGCGATTTTGGACAAGGTGTTAACCGATTACAGGGTCGCTTATTAAGTGGTTGACGCGCGATCGTAAGCAAGCCCTAAGGTTTCGATGCCTGGGGCAATGCGTTCACGTGCGATAGCCCCAAAGCCCAAGCGGAAAAAGTGGCGGGGAGGCGCGGTGTCAAAAAAGTGCTGAAAGCCGGGTTCAATCAGCACGCCGCGTTGCGCGGCATGCCAAGCCAAGCGTTGCGTATCGATGCCTGGCTCGGCTTGCATCCAAAACGCACTGGAACGCGGGCTGCTAATGCATTGGCAACCGGGTAACGCCTGGTCGATGGCCAGACGCATCGCGTCGCGTCGCTGGTCAATTTCTTGGGTATGTTGCTTCAGGTAACGCTCGTAATACCCCTGGGCAATAAATTGTGCCAACTGATGCTGAAGGGCGGCCGGTGGATGGCGATACATCAAGCGGCGCAGTGCCCGCAGCTCGTCAATTAATTCGGCGTCGGCCACAATGTAGCCCATGCGTAATCCAGGTGAGAGCGCCTTGGATAAGCTGCCCATGTAGATAATACGGGCGCTTTGGGCGCTGGCTTTGAGCGCGGGCAGGGCGAACTGGTCGCCATGAATTTCAGCGTCGTAATCATCTTCAATCACGATTTGATCGCGGTGGGGGATCTGGGCGAGCAAGGCATCCCGTCGTGCCCGACTCATGGTCACACCGGTCGGCACCTGATGGCTCGGCATAACGTAGAGATAGTCACAGTGCTGCGAACCCTGAAGGTACATGCCTTCGCTGTCCAGCGGTTGCAACTGCACGCTGGCCCCCCGCTGGGCAAACACATTCATGGCTTCACGGTAGCCGGGCGATTCCAAGGCAACGCGCGTGCCCCGGTGGCAGAGCAACTGGGCGATCAAGAAGAGCGCATTCTGGGTGCCCATGGTAATCAGGATATCGTCCGCGCGGGCAAAAATACCGCGTCGTGTTAAAACACGCTTACGTAACTGTTCAATCAGTAAAGGATCGTCCTGGTCAATGCGATCACACAGCCAGGGTTTATCCCGCCGGGAGTTTAATAGTCGTCGAGATACATCACGCCACTGGGTTAACGGAAACAAGTCTGTGTCGAGCTGCCCATAAATAAACGGGTAGGGGTAATCCGACCAATTGCCCGGTTTTAAGATCCCTTGATAATTCGTAGGGCGTTGAATAATGCGTTTGTGCCAGCTTGGTGCACGTTGTGGCGAGGTGGTAGGGGCAGTGAAAGCCGGCAACGCCGCCTGCTGGGAGGCATCGCCATAGTCGGGGTGTAAGTAGTAGCCACTGCGGGGTCGACTGATCAGGTAGCCGTCTTCGACGAGGTTTTCGTAAACAATCGCGACGGTATTGCGTGAAATGCCCAGTTGCTGTGACAGCTTGCGACAAGACGGTAACGCCTCGCATGAGGGTAAGCTGCCGACGCGAATCGCTTCCAGCAGTGACTCGCGCAGCTGCTCCTGCAGGCAAATGGGTGCTGCCGGGTCAATATCAAGACACAGTGCCGTCATCTTATGCTCCCCCTTCTTTTCATTGACTGACTCATCCACCCGCTTAGTAACCTTAAGCAGCTTTCGTGCCAACCGGCCAAAACCAAACTGTCCCTTGAATTTCAGGTAACTGGCTCTAGGAGACGGCCATCTAAAAAAACTAGGGTGATGTGACGTTCAGCGTTTTGCCGAAGTGGCCGGTCACTCACCGGGCTGGCCGTCGTAACTATTTGGGCATACTGGATAAAAGTCACCTGAGGAGTCTTGCAATGAGCAACGTCAAAGTAGTTCCCAGCTTGATGATGGCCGGCATAGTGTCGCTTGGTGTAGCAACAAATACGCACGCGGCCGACCTTCCGGAAATCGAAGAACGTGGCTATATGAACGTGGCCACGGAGGATAATTACGCGCCGTTTAACTTTATGGACGGTGACGATCCCGATGGCTTTATCGAAGATGTATTGGCCGAGTTGGAGGACTACGCCGACTTTGAAATTCGCCAGGAGATTTTGCCCTGGACGGGACTCCTTGCCTCGGTGACGTCGGGCAAATACGACATGGCACTGACCGGCGCGTCGGTGACAGATGAACGCATGCGGGTGTTCAACTACGCCCCGCCGTTTGCCTCTGCTCAACACTATTACATCAAGCGAGCAGGCGATGACCGGATCAACAGCGTTGAGGACCTAAGCGGCATGACCCTGGGCGTGCAAGCCGGCAGTGCGCTGCTTTCGCGTCTGCCTGAGCTCGAAGAGATGCTGGCGGAAAGTGGCGGCGAATTAGGTGAGGTGGTTGAGTATGAAGCCTACCCTGAGATTTACGCCGACCTCGCCAATGAACGCGTTGACTACGTGATCAACTCCATCGTGCCGGTCAACGATGTGGTCCGTGAACGTCCGGATGAGTTCGAAGCCGGCCAAGCCGTCTCAGGTCCAGGGTTCGTCGCTTGGCCAATGCCCAAGGACAGCCCTGAACTGCTCGAATATATGACCGAGTTTATGGACCACCTGCGCGATTCGGGCCGCCTAGCCGAACTTCAGGAGAAGTGGTTTGGCGAGTCGTTTGATGACTTGCCTGAAGAGCCGATTACCACCGTGGATGAGTTTCACGAAATGGCGGGCATGTAAGCCATCCTGTGCAGCAGCCGCTTACCGGGACGACGGAACGCGGCTGCTTTTTTTATCCAGTGAGTAAAGGTGACGCATGGACAGTAGCGCATGGGGGCTTCTGGCATATGGTGCATGGACAACCGCCTGGATCTCAGGCGTTGCCATTGCCATAGGGGTGTTGCTTGGGTTGATAGTGGCGTTGTTACGCGTTGCGCGTATCCCGGTATTGCACCAGCTATTAGGTATGTATATCAGTGTGGCGCGCGCGACCCCTCTGGTGACACTGGTGCTGTTTATTTTCCTCACTGCACCCACCATGGGGTTGGATATTCACCGCAACGTGGCGGGCATTATTGCGCTGACCCTCAATACCACCGCCTTTAACGCCGAAATTTGGCGCTCTGCATTCAACAACTTCTCTAAAGATCAGCGCGAGGCAGCCCTCGCGATTGGCATGACGCCTTGGGTGTATTTTCGTCGCATCATGTTGCCGCAAATCACCCTTACCAGCCTGCCAGGGCTGGTTAACGAAATGTCGTTTCTTATCAAAGGCAGCCCGGCCGTCGCCGTTATCGGCGTGGTGGATTTAACGCGGGTGACCAACCGCATTTCGGCCGTTACCTATGAGCCACTTCCGCCGATTTTAGCCGCCGCCGCCATGTACATGGTGCTGATCAGCCTATTGGTATGGCTGCAACGCCTGGCTGAGCGCAAAGCCAACCGATTGGCCGTCTAAAGGGGAAGTCGTCATGAGTAATTGGGAAATATTGTGGTCGTCGCGGGATGTGTTTTTACAAGGGTTTTATAACACTCTACAGCTGTTTGGCATATCAGCGGTGCTGGCCTTTTTACTCGGCAGTGTGATGGTGTTTTTACTGGAAGGCTCCCGGCCGCGGCTAAAAATCCCGCTGCGAATTTTCATCGATGGGATGCGCATGCTGCCGTTTTTGATACTGGCCTATCTATTGTATTACGGGCTGCCCAGTGTGGGGATTCGCATGAGCGCTTGGTACGCCGGGTTAACCGCCCTGGTGCTCTATCACGGCGCTTATTTTGCGGAAATACTGCGCGGCTGCCGTACAACGTTTCCACAGGGGCAAGTGGAGGCCGCCACGGCACAGGGGTTCTCCCTGCCAACCATGTTTCTTCGCATTATTTGGCCGCAGCTCATCCTAAAAACCCGCGGGTTGATGGGCAACCAACTTATTATTCTGCTCAAAGATACCGCCTTTCTAGTGATCATTACCGTGCGCGAACTCACTGCCGCGGCGAACAGCTTATCAAGCACTTACTTCATTCCCATGGAAGCCTTTATCGTCGTGATCGGCTTTTACTGGCTGATCAGCATTGGGCTGGAGCAGTTTATCAAATTGATTGGCCGTTACGGTGCCAAACGAGGATTCGAAAATGCCTGAGACAGCCGCTGTGAGTATCCGCAAACTTTCCAAAAGCTTTGATGGCACCGAAGTGCTACGGGATGTCTCGCTGGAGGTTCAGCCGGGCGAGGTCGTCAGTATTTTGGGTTCATCGGGCTCTGGTAAATCCACCCTGTTACGCTGCATTAACTGGCTCGAACACCCCGACCGCGGCGATATACATATTGCCGGTGATCGTATTGGCGTGAGCGACACCGGCAAACTGATGTCGCGCCGTGAGCTGGCGGGCATGCGCGCGCGCTTAGGCATGGTGTTCCAGGGGTTTAATTTGTGGCCTCACCTGAGTGTAATGCGCAATGTCACCGAGGCCCCTATTCATGTGCAGGGCTTGAGTAAAGCCGAGGCTGACAAGAGAGCGCTGGCGCTACTTGAAAAAGTCGGCATGGTCGATAAACGCGAACAATACCCCTACACGTTGTCGGGCGGGCAAAAACAGCGCGTGGCGATTGCCCGGGCGCTGGCCATGCAGCCGAAAGTGATGCTGTTTGACGAGCCCACCTCGGCGCTTGACCCTGAGCTCGTTGGCGAAGTGTTGGGGGTGATCAAAGACCTCTCAAAAGAGGGCTACACCATGGTACTGGTGACCCATGAAATGGAATTCGCCCGTGCCGTTTCCGATCAGGTGGTCTTTCTCGATAAAGGTATCATTATCGAGAAATCCCACCCCAGCGAGTTTTTCGTTAACCCCAAAACCGAACGGGTAAGGCGCTTTTTAGAACTGGAAGCGCCTGTGGTTTAAGCCGATTAGTGTGGGCTAAAGCCATCAACTTAGCTGCCTGCGCCAGCGATTCTCGATGGTGTCCAGCTCAGCAGCCCCGTAATGCGCATGATCATAAGGTCCGTAATACGCCCACAATTGATCGCCATAATCAAAGTGCCACCACTCGCTAGGCAGATTGGTGAAGCCTTGCTGATGCATGATGTGATACAGCAAGCGGCGGTGGTCCCGGGCCTTGCGTTGTGGCGGCGTTAGCGTTTCCAGATGTTCGAAATAGTCGCTATGCGATGCCGGTAGCGCCTCATCAAATAGCGTACCCATATCCAACGGTAGGCCATCGGCGTCGCACAGCGTGACATCTACAGCGCCCCCGGTGAGGTGTGGGCTGGGGGCAAACGGATCACGGCTGGGTACCGAGACAAATTCCCTTGTACGTTCCAGCAGCTCCGCTTCGCCGAGATTTGGCTGGTGATGGTGAATAGCCTCATGCAGGGTGTCGAACAGGTATTGCTGCACTCGCCATGGCCGCCAGCCGTCCAGCACGATTAACCCAATACCGTCGGGTAAGCTGCGAGCGGCTGTGAGCAGTGCCCGATAGACACCTTCGCGGACGAAACACTCTGGCACCGCACCCGGAATGCCCAGTCGGGCATAGGCCGGAAAAACGCTGATCGGTGTGGGGGCAAGGCTCATGGGTACCAAGCGCTCACCGTTATCGGTAATGGGCACGCGGCGCAGCCCTTCCCAGCAGGGTGCTGGGTGGCTGGGTATAGGCGGCAATGCCTTTAAAAGTGTGTTCAAAGGCATTGTCTTATCCAAGCAGGGTAGGCAACCACAGCGCCAGCGGTGGAAAGAGGATTAATAAAATAAGTACCGCAACCGCTGTCAGCACAAAAGGCCAAATGGTTCTAAACAGCGACACAATTTCAAGGCGGCTAACCGCTGCAGCGACAAAGACGCAAGCGCCTAGGGGGGGAGTAATCAAGGCAATGGTAATGTTCAACGTGATGATGACACCCAGATGGACCGGGTCGATACCTGCCATCGTGGCCACCGGTGCGAAGATAGGCGTGAGTAGCATCAACGCCGATACCTCCTCCATAAACATCCCAGTGACAAAAGTGATAGCGCTGAGCAGTAATAAAATGACGACGCCATTATCCACATAGGGTGATAAAAGTGACACAAATTGCTCTGGGACCTGGGCGTAGGAGAGCAACCAGCTAATCGTGGCTGAGGCCGCCATGATCAGAAAAATCGCCGAGGTCAGGCGCGCCGTATCCACAATGGCTTTCCAGCATTCCTTGAGTCGCAACCCGCCCAGCACGAAACCACATAGGGCGACATACAGCGCTGTTAGCGCTCCCGATTCCGTGGGCGTCACAAAGCCCATTACAATGCCAGCTACGATAATAAAGGGAGCGATAAGCGCTGGCAGAGCCGTCACGAACGCTACACCCAGCTGGCCCAAAGAGGGTAATTGGCCACTTTTGGGTAATCGGTGACGCCAGGCATACCAGGCGTTCATCCCCATAAAGGCGACACCCAACAACAGTCCAGGCACGACGCCCGCCAAAAACAAATCTCCTACGGATGTGTTAGTTAATGAGGCGTAGAGAATCATAAAGATACTGGGCGGAATAATCGGGCCGATCAGCGAGCTGCCTGCGGTTAAGCCTGCGGCAAAGGCCCTTGAGTAGCCTTCTTTCTCCATAGCGGGTACTAAAAGCGACCCCAGTGCTGAGGTGTCGGCCACGGCAGAGCCATTAACGCCTGCGAAAAACACGCTTGAGACCACATTGACATGGCCCATGCCACCTCGTAAGTGCCCGACTATCAGGCGTGCTAGACCCATCAAGCGTTCCGTCAAACCGCTGACGTTCATCAGGTTGCCGGCAAGGATAAATAACGGAATAGCCATCAGTGAGAAAGCATTGATACCACCGAAGAATTGCTGCGGCATCATGCGTGGAATCATCGATAAGTCGACAAATAAAAAGCCTACTAATGCAGTGGTTAACAACGCAATAAACAGCGGAAGCCCAAGCAATACGTGGCCAAGGAAAACGGCCAGCATGGTCAAAGTCATAGGGAGTCCTCAACGGTCTTCATAGGGAGTCCTCAACGGTTTTCATAGAGAGTCCTCAACGGTCTTAAGAGGGGTCGGACCATAGAGAAGGGCATGCCAAGCCAGCAGTAAGAAGCCAATAGGTAATGAAAGCATTGGCACCGTACGGCTAATGCCCAGCCCAGATGTCGTGAACGCGCTGACCGATAGTGCATAGCGATAGCTGACCCATGCGCCGCCAGCTGCAATCAATAGGGTGAGTAGCCATTGGTACACATTAAGTAAACGAGCGAAGGGTGCAGGCAGCAGTTTTTCCAGCAGCCCCACGCGCATATGCCCACCCTCCGACCAGACTGCCCCAGCCGCAAGCATCACAGTGGCAATGATCAAAAAACGGGACAGTTCATCTGTCCAGATAGGCGCACCACCGGCAACATAGCGGGCAAAAACGCCAAAAAGAATGGCTGCCACATTAAGAGATAGCAGGACTCCAGCCAGCGTAAGGGTGATCGGGCGACTGATCGCCAGTAGTCGAGAGCGGAGCGTAGTAAGCATGACAATCCCATTAAGCATAAGCATGGAAAATAGGGGCCAGGAGAGTTTCAGCCCCTATATGGCAAAATGGATGAGGGCCTTTAGTCGAGCAGATCGCTCATACCCGCATCTTCCAGCGCCATATCGATCCAGCGTTGCTCGATATCACGCTCTTCGAGCCATTCAAGATACGCAGGCTGACCGATTTCGCGGAAAGCGGTGAGCTCCTCTTCAGAAGGGCGAATCACTTCCATACCTTGTTCTTCCAGGTAGGCGATACGTGAATCGACCTGATTTTCGTTATGCTCTCGGGCGTTTTGGTTAGCTTCGGCAACGGCTTCTTGAAAGACATCACGAAGCTCGTCATCCCAGCCGGCGATCATGTCACTGTTGCCGACTAGAAACTGATTGGAGTACTGGATATTGGCAAGCGTAAGGTAGTCCTGCACTTCGTGAAGGCTTTCCATAATGATATACATCGGCGGGTTCATCTGGCCGTCAGCCACCTCAGTGCGCAGTGCCATGTAGGTTTCTGTCCAGGGAATCGGCGTGCCGGAAGCACCGAAGGCCTCATAGAGCGCAACCTGACTGGGGTCCATGGCCCGGAAGCGGAGACCTTCAAAGTCATCAGGATGACTGATGGGCGTTTCGTCATTGGTAAAGGCTAAAAAGCCCCCTTCTTCAACGACTGCCAGCATATCGATACCGGCACGCTCCTTCAGTGCCTCACTAACTTCCTGCCAGTACTCCCCTTCGTCGAAGAAGGTACGGGCCGCCGCAAAATCGTCGAACAGAAACGGAATGGCGCTGACAAAAATCTCATCGACGAGAGGCGAGACACCCGCAAAAGACGCCACGTTGAGCATCGGCGTGCTCATGGTCTGCTCCATTCGTTCTTCTTCTTCGCCCAGCGAGCTATTGGGATATAGCTCTAATTGAATCTGGTTGTCGGTTTTTTCTTCAACCAGCTCTTTAAGGTTAGTGGCAAAGACATGTACGGCATTCTTCTCGGGGTCGGGGGCGCCGTTATAACCCAAATTTATCGTGGTCTCGGCGACGGCATGGCCAGCCATCAGGGCAGAGCCGATCAGACAGGCCGAGATGAGTCGCTTGGGTGAAAAGTGTTGAGTCAATTCCGGGTGAGTAAACATAGTCAGTCTCCTGGTTTGTTGTCGTGAGCTGTAGGGTGCTGAGTGAGCGCTATTAGATTTATAAGTGTTGCCTACAGGAAGACTATGTATTGAGGCGTTGACTATGCAAGGCCTTGAGTGTTGACTTCATCGCAACAGTCGTGGTGCATCTGCCGAGAAAAAGCGCATGCCTTTGTGTAAATGATCGATACAGGCCTTTGAAGCCACCGGAAGTTCTTGCCCCTTCAAGCTAACGATTTGCGCGCGGGTTCCGTTCATAATTGGGTAGCGCATAGGTAGCGTACAAATTTCGCCGCGCTGTATTTCGTCGATGACGGTGATTTCCGGCATGAACGTAACGCCAATTCCCGAGCGCACAAAATTCTTTAAAACGGAAACAGAGTTGGTATGTAGGCGTGCTTCAAGATGAATACGCTCCTGATGGGCCACCATATTGACCATTTGCCGCATACCGAAAGGATTGTCCATTAACGCCAATGGCCAATCTTTTAGATCATGCAGTGTCACGGAGCGGTCCAGCTCACTTAGTGGGTGATTGGGAGGCACAATGACATCGAGCGGTTGGCGCGTTTCCACATGGCAGTAAAGTTGCGGGTCTACCGGCGGTGCATAAAGTAGCGCTATATCCACTTCGCGATCTTTGAGCAGCGACATTGCTTCATTAACACCTGCCATGCGGATTTCTACCTTAATACCCTCAAACGCTGACATAAAAGTGCCTAACGGTGCGGTGATCAGGTCTGCGATAAACCCTTCTCCTACGGCGATGCGAACCTCCCCTTTTGTCAGGCTTTGCAGGGCTGTGAGTTGGGAGAGCACGGCTTCTTCAGAAGCTCGCTGGGCGTGAAAGTGATGCACGAGTAACTGACCCGCCGGGGTTGCACGCATGCCTCGCCCATGCCGTTCACATAGCTGGGTATCTAACTCCTCTTCGAGTGCCTTTAATTGTCGGCTAACGGCGGAAGCATCGACATTTAAGTGAGCCGCGGCGCGCCTGAGCGAGCCGTGGCGAATGACTTCATTTAGGTAAGTTAATGCACGCTGATTAAGCATAAATACACCTGACATAGGGTGCCGTACATATTAACGGATGACCGCCTGGCAAGCGCAGCTGATGTAGGTGAGGCTATGCGAGAGGTTGCGAAACTCGCTCGCTTTGTGAGTTTTTCGCCTCCACCGCATCCGCTAGCATGTCGGCGGTGATGGCGGAGAGCGTCCAGCCCAGGTGGCCGTGGCCAGTGTTGTAGAACACCGTGGGTAGTTTACCGGGGCCGACCTTGGGTAGCATGTTGGGGAGCATCGGGCGCAGGCCTGCCCAGGGCACCACGCGGCGGGTGCTGACGCCGGGGAAGCATTCTTCGACCCAGCGGATCAGCGGCCGAATGCGGTTATCGCGGATATCGCGATTAAAGCCGTTGAACTCGGCGGTACCCGCGATACGAAATCGCTCGTCGCCCAGGCGGCTGGTGACCAGCTTGGTTTCGTCATCCAGCAGGCTGACGGTGGGGGCGGCTTGCTGGGAGGCGGCGTCGTCGAGCTGCACGGTAATCGAGTAGCCTTTGACCGGGTAGATGTTGACGCGGTCGCCGAGCTTGGCGGCCAGTGCCCGGCTGCCTACCCCCGCACACACCACCACGCGATCAAAGGTTTCGCGCACTGGTTCGCCAGCCTCGCCTTCAAGATTGGCGGTGATCCAGACGTGCTGTTGATCGGCGCCGACATCCTGCACGCTGTGGCCATATTTGAACTTTACACCGCGTTTTTCCGCTGCCTGTGCCAAGCCGTGGGTGAACTTGTGAATGTCGCCGGTGGCGTCGCTTTCGGTGAAGAAGCCGCCATAATAGTTGCCCGCCAGGGTCGGTTCGATGGCACGCATTTCCTCGGGCGTCACCGCTTGGCGCTCCAGGCCGCCTTTGCTAAGTAGCCTGGAGACCTTGGCGGCGTGATCATAGCCCGCTTTATCGCGGTAGATGTGCAGAATGCCTTTTTGCTTTAAATCAAAATCGATCTGCTCGTCTTTCGCCCACTGAAACAGATGCTCGCGGGCCGCAATGGCCAGCCGCGTGGTTTCGGTGGTGTTGTCAGCATACTTGGGAATCGAGGCGATGAACTCGCCAAACCAGCTCAGCTTGTGCCAGCTTGGGCGGGGATTGACCAGCAACGGGGCGTCGTTTCTGAGCATCCAGCGCAGACCCTTTATCACGGTCGGCCAGTGGTTCCAAACTTCCGCGTTTGAGGCTGAAAGCTGGCCGCCGTTGGCAAAGGAGGTTTCCATTGCGGCGTAGCGATGTTTTTCGAACACGGTAACGTCATAGCCACGTTTTGCTAGGGCGTAGGCGCTGGTAATGCCGGTGATACCACCACCAATAACGGCAATGCGTTGCATAGTACTCTCCAAGTTTCATGAGCGTCGGGGAATCCCACCTAACGGCGTAATGGCTGCTGGGCGTACCCCTTCCGTCATGGAACCTGAGAGATTCGCGTGCCCGGTGGGGCGCGCTTGCTCCTTCGGTGGGCTGAGTGACGCAGTCATCAGCCGCTCTTCGGAAAGTGATGGTGATAGCGGTCCGGTTGCCTGAGAGTTTCCGGGGCAGTTGCTCCTTCGGCGCTGGCGTCATCCTTGTGGGATGCGCCAAGCTCTCCCGCTACTACCGAGTCTTATATCTTGTATAGAGCGTTATGTTTTAACGCTACCAGCTTGCTGATGAAAGTCGACCATGGTCGTGAACGCTTATTCCGCGAGGCTCATTCCAAGGGCTGGGCACGCTCGATGATCGCCGCGCAATCAAGCCCAGTGGGCAGCGTGCCGGTACTTAGGCCGCTGCGCTCAGTCAGCCGACCGGCACAGAACGCATCGGCCACGAAAGCGGGGGCGTGCTGCACCAGCAGGGCGCCCTGTATTGCCAGGGCCATGCCGTCCGCCAACTGACGGGCGCGGTACTGGAGTGCTTGGGTATCCTGCATTGAACGCTGTAATTGGTGAATAAAGCGGTCAAGATGTGCATCAGCGCCTTGCGCTTTGGCAAGTTCGGCGAAGTAGGCGTCAAGCACTTCGGGCTGCTTTTCAATCGCCCGCAGGATATCCAAACACTGCACATTGCCACTGCCTTCCCAAATAGCGTTGATGGGCGATTCGCGGAACAGGCGCGGCATCATGTGGGTTTCCATCACGCCGCTCCCGCCAATCACCTCCATTGCCTCGTAGGCGTGGTGGGGCGTGCGTTTGCAGATCCAGTACTTGCCGACCGGCGTAGCAATGCGTGCAAGCAAACGCTCGTGCTCGTTATCCTGGTGGTCCATGGCTCGCGCCATACGCAGCATCAGGGTGGTGGCGGCTTCGCTCTCGATGGCCAGGTCGGCGAGCACGTTTTGCATCAGTGGCTGCTTGCTCAAGTAGGCCCCGAAGGCCTGCCGATGGCTGGCGTGATGAATCGCCTGGGCGGTGGCCTGGCGCATACCGGCAGCGGAGCCGATCATGCAGTCGTAGCGGGTCATGGCGACCATCTCGATGATGGTGCGCACGCCGCGGCCTTCATCGCCGACCATCCAGGCAAAGGCGCCGCGCAGTTCCGTCTCGCTGGACGCATTCGCCACGTTGCCCATCTTACGTTTTAGCTGCTGGATGTGGAGCGGGTTTTTGCTGCCGTCGGGCCGCCAGCGCGGCAGCAGAAAACAGCTCAAGCCGCCAGGCGCCTGGGCGAGCACCAGAAAGGCATCGCACATGGGCGCTGAGACAAACCACTTATGGCCTACCAGCTCATAGGCTTCGCCGGGCCCTCCTTGATCAATGGGATAGGCGCGGGTGGTGTTAATGCGCACATCGGAGCCGCCCTGCTTTTCAGTCATCGCCATGCCCAGGGTGACGCCCTGTTTCTCGAAATAGGGCACGTTGCGCGGGTCGTAGTGCGGCGCGGTGATTTTATCGCCCCAGCTCTCAAGCAGACTTGGCTGATGGCGAAGTGCTGGCAGGGCGGCAAACGTCATGGTGATCGGGCAGCCATGGGCCGCTTCCACCTGAGTGTGCAGATAGTAGTTGGCGGCGCGTGTAACGTGTGCACCAGGCCCCGAGTTTCGCCAGGGGCTGGCGTGCAGGCCGTGCTCCACCGCTGTTTGCATAAGCTGATGATAGGCAGGATGAAACTCAATCAGGTCGACTCGGTGGCCTTGCCGATCGTGGGTCATCAACTGGGGCGCAAAGCGATTGGCGTCGAACCCCAGCGCGATGGCTTCAGAGGAGCCCGCCCACTGACCAAACGCCCGGAGTGCGCTGTCGTTCGTGCCGCCTTCGCGGTTGACGCCTTCTTGAAGCGCTTGGTCGGCGGTGTAGCTATTATAGTTTTCGAGCGGTGGCGGTTGGTTTTCCACCCGATGGGTACTCGCTTGGAGCTGATCGGCGAGGGGGAAATGCGGCGACATGAGGCCACCTCTTATTGTTTTTGATTGAATAATAAATTGAATTTTTTAAACGACTGTTTGATCACTTTAGCGCTACGTGTTGATTATGCAAGCAGCGTCGTTTTGGACCCCCGCTTTGCGCCAGCGCGCGACTTCACCGACAATAGGGCCAGTCCCTTAAAACATGGATATAAGACATGCAAGCAAATGGATTTTTTGATGATGTTGGCGAAACGATCGGTGAAGTGATTCGCGGCGTCGTTGAGTTTTTGCTCGGTATTTTTACCAATTTCTTTGGCGCGTTCGATGAGTTTATCGACGGCCTGACGCGCTCGCTGGGTATCAGCGACTCATTTTTTAGCATCGTGGTACTGGTCATTGGGTTATTAATTCTTTGGGGCGGGCTGCGGGCTTTTTTTCGCGGCTCAATCATTGGCGGCATCATTCGCACCCTGCTGGGGCTGTTTATTCTTGCCTGGTTGATGATGTAGAGGGCGCTTCTTGGCGCTCAAAATGATCAATTATTTTGCCCTTGAAACAGTTTCATCAGTGGCATGACGGATTGTCATTTGCTTATTTGGTGCGTTTTGTCATGATTTGCACTTATTTTGTGCAAAGCGAGTGCAATGAAAACTTATCTTGGCAAGATGCGGGGGCAGCCAGTTAAGCGCACCCGGGTAGGCTGGCAGGATGCTTTTTGGTCATGGACAGGGGCCTTTACCGGTATGGCAGTGATTTGCTGGTTAAGCTCGGCGTGGCTGTCACAACAACTGCTTATCGTAGGCTCCTTCGGCGCAACCTCGGTGCTCATTTATGCGGCACCTGAAAGCCCTTTTGCCCAGCCCAGCCATGTGCTTTTTGGCAGCATGCTATCGGCAGGTATTGGCGTTGCTTGCTATCAACTGCTGGGGGCAACACCGATGTCAATGGCCCTGGCCGTATCACTTTCGGTGCTGGGTATGCAGCTAACCCACACGGTTCACCCACCGGGAGCGGCGGCGGCTCTGATTGCGGTAGGCGGGGGGGCCAGCGTTCATCAATTGGGGTGGTGGTATCCACTGATCCCGATTGGGGGTGGCTGCGTCATCATGTTGATCGTGGCCATCTTGGTCAATAATTTAGCGCGCCATCGCCGCTACCCGCGTTATTGGTAACCTGGAAGGCGGTCCAATTGCTGCTCTAGTGCGAAAATATGCGCATCATCAACGCCTAGCTCGCGCAGAGCGCTGGCCAGATTCAATAGGTACTCGCGATTGGGGCCGCTGGGTCCGTGGGCTTGATTAATTTGGCGAGCCATATCGGCAAGTGGTGCCTCGCCAAGAAATGCCGGGTTGTCTTCACTGGCCAGATAAATAAGCCCTTCGCTTTGGCCCGCTGTGCCGCCATTTTCATTAAGAAAGGTAAGTGGGACCTTTTCCCGCAAGTAGCCGTTTTTTTCCCGTACATCCAGTGGGGCAAGCACGTCTGAGGTAATGCGGTACGCCATGCCGTGGCACACTGCCCCTTGTGCGCGGATCAGTGTGGCGACTCGGCCGGGTGCGTCTGGTGTGCCGCGGTGGTCGTGGGAACCTTGCCAAAAGCGCCGCGCCCAGCCAGTAATAAAGGCAGGGCGGCGTTCTAAATAGGCAAAATCCGCCTTCCAAATCAGTGAGCCATAGCCGAATAGCCATATATCGGCATGGCCCTCAAAGAAGTTTCTTTGCTGGTTAAGGGCAGTGGTATCAAGCATGGTTATCAAGCAACATATCGTCATCAAATAGCATCGTGGGCTACACCCTTTGTAAAACAGCTATCTTACCATGTCACTGGTGATTGCTTACCTGACAGCTCACACGGCTCATCAACCCCAGCGAGTGGAGGCAAGCATGCGCGCGATATTTCTGGTGGATAACGGCTCGCTACGAGCGCAGGCGACGCTGAACTTACGTCGCGTGGCGGCTTCGCTTAGCGAGCTTATTGGCGAAACCGTGCAGGCGGCATCGCTGCTGCACTCCAACAAGATTCCAGCGGACGAGATCGATGGTATCCCTGCTACAACGCTTGGCCCCGCCGCTGAGCGCAGTGCCGAGCAGGGGGCAACGGAGATTATCGTACTGCCGTTCTTTTTCGGCCCTAGCAAAGCCCTCACCGGCTACCTGCCTGAACGCATGGCCACGCTTCAAGAACGCTTTCCCCATGTAAAAGTGCGTGTCGCCCAGCCCTTGGTGGATGAGTTCGGTGGTAATGACCTGCGTTTAGCCCATCTGCTGGCCGATAACGTGCGCGACCATCTTCGGCCGGACACCAAGCCTCACGTGGCGCTGGTGGATCACGGCAGCCCGATTCCCGAAGTCACTGCCGTACGAAACCGCCTGGCGGGGCAACTTAGCGTGCTGCTTGGCGATGACGCCGCCTGTGTTGCCGCTGCCTCCATGGAGCGCCGCGAGGGCGATGAGTACCGCTTTAATGAACCACTGCTGGAAAACTTGCTGGCGCTACCCGAGTTCAGCTCAGGCCCGGTTATCTTGGCGATGCTGTTTCTTTCGCCGGGGCGCCACGCCGGGGAGGGCGGTGATATTGCGGAAATATGCGCCGCCGCTGAACAGCAGCATCCAGGCCTTTCCGTTACCACCACCAAGCTGGTGGGGGAGCACCAAGGAATCGTCGATATTTTGCACTCTCGGTTGCGCCAAGCGCTTGATGATGAACGCTTTCTACTCGATATCCCGGCCATCGCTTGATATGACTAAAGTCTGATGGGTGAATACCCGTCCAATAGCGCGTAGAATCGCGAGCCTTTCTATTACTGTCAATGACACGCTAACCGGGCTCCTTTTGTGATCGCAACCGCCAATATCACCATGCAGTTTGGGGCTAAGCCCCTGTTTGAAAATGTCTCCGTGAAATTCAATAACGGCAACCGTTACGGCCTGATCGGTGCGAACGGCTGCGGCAAATCCACCTTTATGAAAATTCTCGGTGGTGATTTGGAGCCCTCTTCCGGTCAGGTGATGCTGGATAGCAGTACACGGTTGGGTAAGCTGCGTCAGGATCAGTTTGCGTTTGAAAATGAGCGGGTGATCGATACCGTGATCATGGGCAATGTCGAGCTGTGGACGGTCGCGGCCGAGCGCGAGCGTATCTACTCCCTGGCAGAGATGAGCGAAGAGGACGGCATGGCCGTCGCCGACCTGGAAGTCCGCTTTGCCGAGTTGGATGGCTACACCGCCGAAGCCCGTGCGGGGGAGCTGCTGCTAGGCTTGGGTATTCCCATTGAGCAACACACCGGACCAATGAGTGAGGTATCACCCGGCTGGAAGCTGCGCGTGCTGCTCGCTCAGGCGCTGTTTTCAGATCCGGATGTCCTGCTGCTCGACGAGCCTACCAACCATCTGGATATCAACACTATCCGCTGGTTGGAAGATATTCTTAAAGCGCGCAGCAGCACCATGGTGATCATCTCCCACGATCGCCACTTCCTGAACAGCGTCTGCACCCATATGGCGGATCTGGATTACGGCGAAATTACCCTGTTCCCGGGTAACTACGATGATTACATGACGGCCGCCACCGCGGTTCGTGAGCGTCAGCACTCGGATAACGCCAAGAAAAAAGCCCAGATTGCCGAACTGCAGCAGTTCGTGAGCCGCTTCTCGGCCAACGCCTCGAAGGCCAAGCAGGCTACCTCACGGGCGCGTCAAATCGACAAAATCAAGCTGGAAGATATCAAGCCGTCCAGTCGGGTTAGTCCGTTTATCCGCTTCGACCAGAACAAAAAGATTCACCGTAACGCGGTGAATGTGGACGGCATTACCAAGGGCTATGACGGCCCGCCGTTGTTCGAACGTCTCTCCATGACCGTAGAAGCCGGTGAGCGGATTGCCATTATCGGCCCCAACGGCATTGGTAAAACCACGCTGCTGAAAACCCTGGCGGGCGAGTTACGCCCGGATGCTGGCGAAGTGAAGTGGACGGAAGCCGCTGAGGTGGGTGTGTTTGCTCAGGATCACTCCGACGATTTCGCCGTAGATGCCACCCTGTTTGAGTGGATGGGCCAGTGGACACAAGGCGGTGAGCAGGTGGTGCGCGGTGCGCTCGGGCGAATGTTGTTTTCCAGCGATGACATCGATAAATCGGTCAAGGTGATTTCCGGTGGCGAGCAGGGGCGCATGCTGTTCGGTAAGTTAATCCTTACTCAGCCTAATGTGCTGCTGATGGATGAACCCACCAACCACCTGGATATGGAGTCCATCGAAGCCCTGAACCTAGCCCTTGAAAACTACCCGGGTACGCTGCTGTTTGTCAGCCATGACCGTGAGTTCGTCTCTTCGTTGGCCACGCGCATTATTGATATGCAGCCGGAAGGCATCGTCGACTTCAGCGGCAGCTACGACGATTATCTGCGCAGCCAGGGCGTTGCCTAATCCGCTCAGCCGTTGTTAGCCAATAATGCGCTCAAAGGTGATGTCGGTGGCAGGCTCGCGATCGGCATCCAGCATATCGCCGGTAAACAAGGTCTGCATCTCTTTGGCCAGCGCCACATAGACGTGCATCTGCTGATTGCGGCGTTTACGCAGCGGTGGCTTCACCAATAGGCTGATGCCCTTGATGGGATCGTGAGTTTCATCGCGCAGCAGGTCGGGCATTTCACCAGGTGGAAACGCGTTGGCGATGGTAACCGGGTTAGAGGGCTGTTCACCGGCAATGTGGAAGACTTTCTTGATCGGGTCGAAGGTGGCGTTCTTTTCACGCAGCCAAGCGGCAAGACGCTGGTCGGTTTGTTCGTCAGGGTGGGAAAAAATCACGAACAGGGAGTGCTGGGTCACTTTGCTGGTGCGCTTGGCAGAGGCGGTGGAAGGTGGTTCTGCAGCGGGGGGCGGAGAGGTGGCCGTTGTACTGGCGCGTTCCATTGTCGGCTCGGCGGCGTCTGCCGGTCGTTGACGACGCTGTCGCCGCATCACATAAATGAACAGCGCCAAGGCGATTAGCGCTAATACGATAGAGCCGAATGCCAATAAGGTGACTAACGGTGTTGTCTCCATTGTGTTGTTATCCTTCGTCTTGTCGCGCCAATCGCGCGTTAATTCTGCCGCCAAATGGAGGCATTAAGCACTAGCGCAAGGGCCACCCAAAGCGCGTAGGGCACCATTAACCACGCCGCCAAGCTGCTCACTTTAGCAAACACAATAACCGCCAGCACAATCAATATCAGTAGCAATACAATGTCGCCAAGCGCTGCAGCGATTTGTTTGCGACCAAAAAACAGCCACGACCAAGCGGCGTTAGCCAGCAACTGAAGAGCGTAAATAGTTAGGCTGGCAGTACGCCAAGCCGAGTCGTCTGCCATGTAGATTCGCCATGCGGCAATCGCCATCAAAAGGTAAAGGATGCCCCAGGCGATGGGGAAGGCGGTATCGGGCGGTGTCCAGGTGGGTTTGTTGAGCTCGCGATACCAGCCATCGGGCCTAAAGCGTGCCCCGGTAGTGGCGGCAAGGCCAACCAGCGCCACCGATACCAGCAAAGCCAACAGCGAATCGAGCATTCATCACCTGTCTGTTCAAACGAAATAATCAATAGCTTAGCAGCGATTGTTGGCGAGGCATATATACCAGCCCAGTTTGAAGTATGAGTTGTTGAGCAGCATTAATTGAGTTTACCGTGTTCACAAGCCAGTATCGTTTTATAAAACAACCTGACGAAGCCCTTATCATGAAATACTGCTCATCAGCTGATGATATCGACAGTGCCTTTCTTGCTAACACAGGCAGTGCTGCTTGGCACCGGCACCTGGCAAGTTTGGTGCGTACAGCAGGGCAGCGCGATTTCCCAGCGCGGTTAGAGCAAGTACTTAGAGCGGTAACTGGGTTCGACACGATTCTGGTCACTACCTACAAAGGGCGTCACAGGCCGCTTCTGATTCATGATGATTACCCATCAGAAAATCGCCCCCAAGCGATAGATCGCTACCTCAGCGGGGCGTATTTATTGGATCCTTTCTTTACCGCTATAAGTGGTGGCCTGGATAGCGGTGTGCACCGATTGCGGGAGCTAGCCCCTGATCGTTTTGAGTCCAGTGACTACTATGCCCACTATTATCGCGGGTTAGGGTTGGCGGATGAGGTGGGCCTCTTCGCACGTGTGGGGGATGATGTCTTGATGGTGGTATCGCTGGGCTTTCAGACAGGAGCGCCCTTGAAGAGACGTGCGTTGCAGGTACTGAAGAATGTGGAGCCGATGATCGAAACGTTGTTAATGGAGTATTGGAAGTGGCAGGGCGTCCATTTCCAGTCGACATTGGAAAAGTATGCTCCGGTGGAAGCAGCCTTCGCAAGCTTTGGTCGTGAGGTTTTAACGGCACGTGAACAAGAGATCGTTCGTCTGTTACTCGCTGGTCACTCTACCAAATCGGCGGCCCGGGAGCTGGATATCAGCGATGGTACTGTGAAGGTACACCGCAAACATATTTATCAGCGCCTGGATGTCTCCAGTCAATCCCAGTTGTTTCAGCTCTTTCTTGATCATATTTCCCTCGTCTCGCTGCAAATTAATGCGAGAAGCGACAGAAACTGAGTATGTCGAACGGCATATGAGGAGACTGTTTGTGTGGCCAAAACCGATTAATGGCTGCCCCCATCTACCCGGCAACTGAAGAAACGTTTTCTGCGCCTCCTGATCGCTGCAATTGTTTGATGTCACGGCTGAGTGTTCAGTTTACGTATACCCCAATGAGGGTATTTTTTTTAATTTCTTATGTTGCTAGTTTTCTTATTAAATAACGATAACGATTTTCTAAAGTGTAACGGCGTCAGCACACAATAACTAACTAATTAATAAGGTGATGACCATGTTGGATAAAAAAGTAACGCGCTTTATCTCTGCTATCGTAATCGCTTCGAGCACAGTGGCATTAAACGCTTCAGCGTCAGATTATCCTCAACAAGATATCCGTATGGTGATCCCCTATGGCCCTGGAGGGGCAACCGACGCCATATTTCGTTTAGTCTCGAAAGAAGCAGAAAAGCATTTAGGCGTGTCGGTGATACCTGTCAATATGGCAGGCGCTGGGGCAACGACCGGTTCACGTCATGTCAAAGAAGCGCAGCCGGATGGCTATACGCTTCTGGGGAGTCACGATACGATCGCGCTTTCACGCCTCGCAGGCACAGTCGATTACTCTTACGATGCATTCGAGCCCGTGGCATTACTGACCCAAACAATTGTCATTCCGATGACATATGCCGACCATCCTGTGGACGATATGGCTGAAATGGCCAGCTATATCTCAGAGCATCCGGGTGAGGTCACCTTTGGAATGACACCCTCTTCAGTGGATCACTTCTATTGGGTGCAGCTTTTTGATGCGATTGGCGTCAACCCAGAAGATGTGCGATTTGTTGCGTATCAGGATACAAACGAGCAGATTGCGGCGTTAATGGCGCAAGAAATAGATTTCGTTAACGCTGACATGCCTTCAAGCCGTGCCTTTTTTGAGAGTGGTAAATTTCGACCTTTAGGCGTGTCTCATGAGGAACGCCTTCAAGGGTTAGAGGATGTGGCGACCTTAAGAGAGCAGCAGGTGGACTTGGTCAGTGCTACCAATCGAGGCATTTTCGCTCCTAAAGGTACTCCCACGCATATTTTAGAGGCTTTGGCAGATGCTTATTCTAAAGCGCTTGAAAATGAAAAAATTAGAAATCGAATAGAGAATGAGTTTGGCTCGGTCGTTCATTTTTTGCCAACCGATGAATACCAGCACTTCTTAGATGAAAATGAAGCTGCGTTAACGCAGGCTGCAGAAAGTATCGATTTCAATAACTAAGCGCTAAGTATCAATATCGCCCTGTATGGCTTTTTAAATCAGCCTACAGGGCGATTGTATTTATCCGCAGTCGTTTTAGATCAAGCGTTGATGGACATCCAGATAGTCTTGATGTTCATATATTCGTCAATGGAGTGCAGTGATTTATCCCGCCCATTTCCAGACTGCTTCACCCCACCGAACGGTACGGTCATATCCGGGCCTGCCCAGTTATTAACGTAGACTTGCCCAGACTGCAACTTGCGTGAAACACGCATGATGCGATCAATATCCTGGCTCCAGACGGCGGCAGCCAAGCCGTATTCGCTGTCGTTGGCAAGGGCCAATGCCTCTTCTTCGGTATCGAAGCCAAAAACCGACAGCACTGGCCCGAAGATCTCCTCGCGACCTATGGTCATGGCCGGGGTGACATCGTCAAATACGGTGGGAGGAATAAAGAGCCCGGCGCTATCTAATGGCTGTCCGCCGGTACGCAGCGTGGCACCCTCTTCTTGCCCCTGGCGGATATAATCAAGCACTCGCTGGTATTGAGTGTCATCTACCATCGCCCCCATAAAGCTTTGCGGGTCGAGTGGGTCGCCTGGTTGCATGGCAGCTGCAGCGCCCACCACCTTCTCAACGAAGGCATCGCGAATGCGGTTTTCCACCAACAGCCGTGAGCCAGCGATACAGACTTCACCTTGGTTATGAAAAATCGCAGCGGCTGCGTGCTGGGCTGCGGCGTCTAGATTGTTGCAGTCGGCAAAGATGATGTTGGGGCTTTTGCCGCCGCACTCCAGATAAACGCGTTTCAAATTGGACTGGCCCGCGTACTGCATGAGCTGTTTGCCCACTTGGGTGGAGCCGGTAAAGGCGAGGCAGTCGACCTCCATCGACAGGGCCAGCGCTTTACCTACGGTATGGCCATAGCCGGGGAGTACTTGGAATACCCCGGCGGGTAGGCCCGCTTGTTGGCTTAGTTGAGCAAGGCGTAGCGCCGATAATGGCGATTTTTCTGAGGGTTTGAGAATAACGCTGTTACCGGCCGCCAATGCCGGTGCAATCTTCCAGGCGGTCATCATGAGCGGGAAGTTCCAGGGGACGATGGAGACCACCACCCCGAGCGGCTCGCGCACAATCAAGCCGAGGTGATGGTCTCCCGTCGGAGCCACCTCACCGTAAAGCTTATCGATACTTTCGGCGGTATAGCGCAAGCAGCCGATGGCGCCGTCAATATCCCCCAGCGCACTGGTAATCGGTTTCCCCATATCCAGAGTGTCCAGCAGGGCAAGTTCGTGTCTATGGGCCTGCATTAACGCCGCTAGGTCAAGCAGCGTGGCTTTGCGCTGACCTGGGGCGCGTCGCGACCACTCTCCCCGATCAAAGGCCTGCCGAGCTGCGCGGGTAGCGAGCTCGGCATCAGCGTCATCACAGCTGGCGACCCTGGCTAACACCTCGCCGGTGGCTGGGTTCACCGTGGATAGGGTGGCGCCGCGCTGCGCATCGACAAAGGTGTCGTTGATATAGGCGCGGGTTTCAAAGGAGAGTGTGTCTGCCAGTGATTGCCACTCGGACTGGTTCGTTGGGACAGTTGTACTCATTGGGTAACCTCAAGGTCGTTAGCGTTATGCAGTAGCGCGTCGCAAAGCACTTGGGTGCCAAGTGCACACTGCTCCGGCGTTGAGTACTCGGCTTCGTTATGGCTAATGCCATCGCGACAGGGAATAAAGATCATCGCGGTGGGTGCCACCCGTGCCACATACACCGCATCGTGGCCCGCACCACTGAGCATTCGGCGGTAAGCAATGCCGCGTGCCTTTGTGGCCTGTTCGATGGACGCAATACACTGCTCGTTAAAGGCCTCCACCGGGGAGTTCCAGAGGCGTTGCGGTGTTACTACGACACCAAAGGTCTCTACCAAGGCATCCAGCTCGCTATAGAAGCGGGCCTCCAGCGCGTCTAGCCGATCATCGTGCATATGACGAAGGTCGACAGTCATGGTGACCTGGGCAGGAATCACGTTGCGGGAAGGCGTATCGATCTCCAGGCAGCCAAAGGTCACCTTGCTGTCACCGCTGGTGTCGGTGGCGGCGATGGCGTATAGCCGATCAATGAGCCGGGCGGCAGCGGCCAGGGCGTCGTGACGATATGCCATGGGAGTGGTGCCCGCATGAGCAGCGTTGCCTTCAATCGTTAGGTCAAACCAGCGCATCCCTTGCACTCCGGTGACCACACCGATATCTAAGCCCTCCTCTTCAAGCACCGGCCCCTGTTCGATATGCAGTTCCAGAAAACTGGCTAACCGAGGCTCGCCAATAGGCAGGCTGCCCTTCATGCCTGTCTCATCAAGGGCCTGTCCAAAACTGATCCCTTGTTCGTCCTGGCGAGCGAGGGTCTCCTCCACAGTAAACACCCCCGCATAGGTGCCGGAAGCCACCATCGCGGGGGCAAAACGACTGCCTTCCTCGTTCGTCCAAACGATCAGTTCCAGAGGTCGTTCGGTAACGATTTGGTGATCGTGCAGGGTGCGAAACACTTCCAGACCTGCGAGAACCCCCAGTACGCCGTCGAAACGCCCCCCTTTCGGCTGGGTATCCAGGTGGCTGCCGACAGCGGCAGGCGCCAGATCGTCACGTGTGCCGGGGCGACGAAAAAAAAGATTACCCACTGCATCACTGCGAACGTGGCAGCCAATATCGGCGCACCACTCGATTAACTGCTGCCGACCGGCAGTATCTTCGGGTGTTAGTGCCAAGCGGTTGCTGCCGCCATTGGGGGTTGCGCCGATCTCTGCCATGGCCATTAAACTTGACCACAATCGCCGACCATCGATGGACACTTGCATGGCGTGTCTCCTGTTGTGTTTGTTGGGTTAAGGATATCCACCATAGGAGGCCTTCCGCGCAGCCGATATACCCCAATGGGGATATATTCCCGACACTGTTTTCCCCGCTAGCCTGTGAAGCCACCTCTACAACGGCTTCCTAATAAGCGAGGGCATAATGATGACTCAGCAGCAGGCGCACGCCTCTTACGATGCGCAAGATCTTTGGCACAAAGATAAAAATCACTTTATTCACCCCTTCACCGACTTCAGCTTGTTCCACGAAAAAGGCTGTGACGTGATTACCGACAGTGATGGTATCTATGTCGAGGATGTACACGGCAACCGCTTTATCGATGGGATTGCGGGCCTGTGGTGTGTCAATGTGGGCCACGGCCGTGCCGAAATTGGCCAGGCGATGGCCGAGCAAGCCACGCGCATGGCCTACTTTTCTACTTTTAATAATCTCTCCAATGCCCCGGCCACCGAGCTGGCTGCCAAGCTCGCCGAGCTTGCGCCTGCCCACTTGAACCATGTGTTTTATAGCTGCGGCGGGTCAACGGCAAACGATGCCACCATCCGGCTTGTGCATTACTACTTCAATCGTTTGGGCAAGCCTTCAAAAAAGCGCATCTTGTCGCGCACCAATGCCTACCACGGCACCACCTACATGGCGGCGAGCCTGACCGGTATCGCCAGCAATAACTGGCAGTTCGATACGCTTGATCTGGTGACACATTTGAGCGAAGCCAACTGCTATCGCCGTCCAGAGGGGATGAATGAGGCCGAGTACTGTGATCATCTGGTCGATGAACTCGAGCAAACCATTGACCGGCTAGGGGCAGATAACATAGCCGCCTTCATTGCAGAGCCCATTATGGGAGCAGGCGGCGTATTGGTTGCACCGCAGGGCTACCACTCCCGCATGCAGGCCATATGCCGTGCCAACGATATTCTGTTTATTGCCGATGAAGTGGTGACGGGCTTTGGTCGTTTAGGGCACTTCTTTGCCTCAGAAGCCGTGTTTGAAACCCAGCCCGATATTATCAATGTGGCGAAAGGGCTTTCATCTGGCTATGCCCCGCTGGGTGCAACGCTGATATCTGACAACCTTTATGCCGTACTAAGTACTCCTCAAGGCCCAGGCGGAGTGTTGAGCACTGGCTTTACCTACTCTGGGCATCCCGTTAGCTGTGCTGCAGCGTTAAAAAATATCGAAATCATTGAACGTGAAGGCATTTGTGAAAATGTTCTAGAGGTTGGCCCCTATCTTGAGTCACAGCTCAAAACCCTCGCCTCTCATGAAACGGTCGGCGATATACGCGGCAGTCATTTCATGATGGCGATTGAAAATGTGGCAGATAAAACGACCAAGGCGTTGCTCCCTGTTGAAGCACGCGTGGGTGACCGCGTGGCGGCTGAAGCACAGAAGCGGGGTTTGATTATTCGACCCGTCGGCCATCTCAATATCATTTCTCCGCCCTTGATCTGGACGCGTCAAGTCGTGGACGAAGCTGTAGCGATTCTTGATGACGCTTTTGCCGCCACCACGCGCTCACTTAAAGCGGATGGTTACCTATAAACACTGCTATGAGAGGCGGGCGCTAGTGCCCGTCTTGAGTAGTGATCTACGACAATGATAAAGGGGAATAACAATGGAAGAGTATGGAGTTTTAAGCCTGATACCTACGTTAGTGGTTTTAGTCATGGCGATTATTACCCGGCGCACGATTGAGTCACTTCTGGCAGGCGCGCTGGTAGGCTTATTGATGTTTGAACCTCTCAATGTCATTACCCAAGGGTCGGATATACTGCTATCGGTATTGGGTAATGACACGGTGACGTGGATTATCCTTGTGTGTGGGCTATTTGGTAGCTTGATTGCCTTGCTGGTAAAAACGGGCGGCGTGTTAAGTTTTGGTGATGCGGTTACCCGACGCATCCATACCCGCCGACAAAGCTTGTTAGCGACGTGGGGGCTGGGGCTAATCATTTTTGTCGATGACTATCTCAATGCGCTGACCATTAGCGCTTCCATGAAGAAAGTGACAGATCGCTTTAACATATCCCGTGAGAAGTTAGCGTATATCGTTGACTCCACGGCAGCGCCGATCTGTATTCTCGTACCGTTTTCCACCTGGGCTGTGTTCTTTGCAGGTTTGCTGGAAGAGAACAATGCTGCTGGTAACGGCATGGGGCTATACATTCAAGCGATACCTTTTATGTTTTACGCTTGGATAGCGGCGGCGCTTGTGCCCCTGGTGGCACTGGGCATTATCCCCAACCTTGGCCCAATGCGAGCAGCTGAGGCTCGCGCTGAAGCTGGCCAGCCACAACCAGATGGCACTGACGACAGCGCGCTGGAAATAGAAGATACAGACAAAAAACGCCCTCATCTGCTCAATTTTCTGCTTCCTATTGCGACGCTGATTTTCTTCACCTGGTATTTTGAGATTGATGTGCTGCGCGGCGTTATTGTGGCGCTTGCTGTGACGCTAGTGCTTATCGCGGTGCAGCGACTGTTAAGCTTTCACGATACGTTTGACACCGCGCTTGATGGCTTCAAAGCCATGATTATGCCACTTGGCACGCTGGTGGCTGGGTTTGTGCTTAAGGAGGTGAACGACCTGCTTGGCTTAACCAACTATGTGATCGAGAGTGTTCAGCCGTTAATGACCGCAGGTATGCTACCGGCGGTTGTCTTCGTCACCATGGCCTTTCTCGCTTTTGCGACCGCCTCCTTCTGGGGACTGTTTGCTGTGGCGATGCCTATCGTATTACCGCTTGCCAGTAGTATGGATGCGCATATGCCGCTCGTAGTGGGGGCTTTGATCTCAGCCAGTGCCTTTGGCAGCCACGCCTGCTTTTACGGCGATTCTACCGTCCTTTCTGCCCAAGGGGCCGGGTGTACGCCAATGGCCCATGCGTTAACGCAACTGCCCTATGTCTTAATAGCCGCTGCCGTGGCAACGGGCTTCTTTATACTGGCGGGGCATATATGAAGCACTCGACGTCCTTACCTATAACTACCACCGGCTCTCTGGCGAGCGAGCCAACACCCAGAGCGTTGGGCTTTTCGATGCCGGCGGAGTTTGCCCCCCATGCTGCCTGCTGGATGCTGTGGCCTCAGCGCCCAGATACATGGCGCTATGGCGCAAAACCTGCCCAGCAAGCCTTTGTCGATGTAGCACAAGCGATTGCAGAGAGTGAGACGGTCTTTGTGGGTGTCAATGATGAGCAGTATGAAAATGCCCGCAACCAGTTGCCTGCGCATATTCGGGTGGTTGAGTTGTCCAGCAATGATGCCTGGATGCGCGATGTCGGGCCCACCTTTATTACCCACCCCGATGGGCGACTCGCCATGGTGGACTGGGAGTTCAATGCCTGGGGCGGGTTGAAGGAGGGGCTCTATTTCCCATGGGACAAAGACAAGCGGGTTCGTTGTAAAATCAGTGAGATGCTGGGTATTCAACGCTTCGAGGCCCCGCTCGTATTAGAAGGAGGAGCCATTCATGTGGATGGTGAAGGTACGCTTATCACCACGGAAGAGTGCTTGCTGAATCCTAATCGTAATCCGGAGATGAGCCGCGCCACTATCGAATACTGGCTGCAGGAGTATTTAGGCGTCAGTCACATCATCTGGTTACCGCGTGGCTGTTATCTCGACGAGACCGATGGCCACGTGGACAACCTGTGCTGCTTTATTGCGCCTGGCCATGTGGCGCTAACGTGGTGTGAGGATGAGCAAGATCCCCAGGGCGCTATTTGTCGGGAAGCATTGCGTGTGCTGGAAAACGCCACGGATGCTCAAGGCAGGCGGCTCACTATCCATAAACTGCCCCAGCCAGGCCCGCTATATATTGCCGACGATGAAGCCAGTGGAATTGATCGCCTGAACAGCTCGCATCCCCGGTTACCTGGGGATCGCATGGCGGGTTCTTACGTCAATTTTTATATTAGTAACTCGGTCATTGTAATGCCTTTGCTGGATCCTCGTTACGATGGACAGGCTAAAGGCATTCTATCCCGGTTATTTCCCACGAAAAGGGTGATCGGCGTTAGGGCAAGGGAAATACTGCTTGGTGGCGGGAACATTCACTGCATCACTCAGCAGCAACCACGCGTGTAGCGTTTCGCAGGGAAAACGCCCTGTTCAGCCACAGGCTGAACAGGGCGCGGGGGAAAGCTACCTTTGGCTGTTACTGGATGCGGTCGTAACCGTTATCCATAAACGGATAGTCGGTGTAGCCTTTTTCGTCGCCGCCGTAGAACGTCTCGTGGTCGGGCTCGGCGAGCGGCGCATTGACCCGGAAACGCTCGGGCAAGTCCGGGTTGGCGATGTAAGGACGCCCAAAGGCCACCGTGTCGGTGGTGTTTTCGCGGATGCGTGTTTCCGCATGGTCGGCGTCATAGTTGCCGCAGTACATCAGGCTACCGCTAAAGCGCTCACGCATCTGCTCACGGAATCCGTCAGGGAAAGTGATATCACCACCGGCCCAGTTGGGCTCGTTCAGGTGCAGATAGGCGAGGCCGCGCTTGGAGAGTTGCTCGGCCATATAGAACGCCATGGCTTCAGGCTCATCGTCGGTCAAGCCGAACAGTTCGATAAACGGCGTCATGCGAATGCCGACCCGGTCAGCGCCGTAGACGTCGATTACGGCATCGACCACTTCCAGCGGGAAGCGCGCGCGGTTTTCCAGCGACCCGCCGTACTGGTCGGTACGCTGGTTGGTGCCCGTAGCCAGGAACTGGTTCAGCAGGTAGGCGTTGGCCGCGTGGACCTCGACCATGTCAAAGCCTGCCCGTTTGGCGCGAATAGCCGCCTGGCGGTAGTCGTCAACGATGCCGGGAATCTCGTCGGTTTCCAACGCGCGCGGTGTACTGGTGGCGTGCTGACCGGCGGTGCCGTCTTCAAACTCAACGAAACACTGGGCGCCTTCGCCTTTCAGCGCGCTGGGCGCGACCGGCTGCTGGCCGTTGGGTTGAACCATTTCGTGGGAAACACGCCCAACGTGCCACAGTTGCAATGCCATTCGCCCGCCTTTGGCATGCACTGCATCGACTACGTTTTTCCAGCCAGCTTCCTGCTCGTCGGTCCAGATGCCGGGTGTATACACATAGCCACGGGCGGTGGGGGAAATATTGGTGGCTTCGCTGATAATCAATCCGGCCCCGGCGCGCTGGCCGTAATAAGCTTCCTGCATTTTGCCAGGCACGCTGTCAGGCGTGCGAGCACGGGTCAGCGGTGCCATGATCACCCGGTTGGGGATTGATACGCTGCCTAGTTGCGTCGGGGCAAAAAGCGTTTCGTAAGCCATTAAACAAACTCCTTTCGAGTTCTTAGATGAACAATAGCGCACAGAATAGACCAGTTTACTAGTGAGTGCCAATATCGTGCGGATTTTCGTCTGCGGCCCTAACGCTGACGAGTTCTGCTACGCTAGCGGCATTACTAATGGATAGACGTTATCGCATGACGAAAAAAGTATCCCAGCGCCGCCCTCATCAGGTGGCAGAAACCATTAAGTGCTGGATTGTTGACCGCCATTTGAAACCTGGCGATCGGCTTCCCAGTGAAGCGGAGCTGATGGCAACGCTCAACGTATCGAAGGGGACCGTGCGCGAGAGTACGCGTGTCTTGGAAGCACAGGGATTGGTGGAAACGCGCACCGGGCCTGGTGGCGGTGCCTTTGTGCGTGCGATGAGCGACGCGAAAGCCGTATCGCTTTTAAGTAATTATTTATTTTTCAAAGATATTTCGATTCAGGATATCTATCAGATTCGTTTGGCGCTGGAGCCTGAACTAGCCGCCTCGTTAGCAGGCAAGGTCAGCCAAAGTGATATTGCTCGGTTGCGGGAGAGCTTGCACAGTTACGCACAGCCTAGTGACGATAGCGACACCGAACGGCAGCAGCACCTCGACTCGCTTAACTTTCATTTGATGCTTGCCGAGCTGGCGGGCGGCAATCAATTGCTGACCTTTATTATTCGCTTCACGATCCAGGTGCTTTCCGACCTGACGATTTACCGCCGTTTATATGACCCGGTTACCCACGATTTAGGGCAAACGGGGTGCCGCTACCATGCGGCAATACTTGATGCCATTGAGCTAGGTGATGCGGACAGTGCCTTTGCCATCATGCGCGAGCATATGTTGGACGCTCAGCGGGTAATGAACCAGCAAGAAGCCCAGGTAAGGCGAGCTTTCCTGCCGGAGTTATTGGCCTAACGGCATTTCGCGGGATCAAGCTGCTGCAAAAAGGCCATCATGACCCGCACCGCTGCTTCGCCATCGTCAGCGGAAATGCTCTCGTCGGGGTGGTGGCTCAAGCCCTCTTTGCAGCGTACGAACAGCATGCCGATATCGGTGACATCCTGCATGGCCAAGCCATCATGACCGGCGCCGCTAAACATCCGCTCAGTGGGTTGCTGAACGTTGGCGCAGGCTTGCTCTAGACCCTGCATAATCCATTCGGCACATCGCGCACCGTCTGCGCGGTAGGAGTTGTCCATGGAGAGTGACAGCCCACGACGTTCGGCAATCTCTTTGAGTGCGACCTGAACCGCCTCGCGTCCCTGCTGCCGCGTTTCTGACTGTGGAGAGCGTAGCTCAATCGTAAAGGTGACCGATGCGGGTATTACATTAACGGCATTGGGGCGTACATCCAATTGCCCAACGACGCCAACTAGCGCCTGCGTAGTTTGCAGCACGTTATCGACAGCTAGCACCATTTCTGCGGCACCCACCAACGCATCATGGCGGCCAGGCATCGGTGTGGTCCCCGCATGACCGGCCTTTCCACTAACCGTCACTTGATGGCGCTCAATACCAGTGAGAGCGGTGACAATCCCCACTGCATGATCGCGCTGCTCCAAGCGGGGGCCTTGTTCGATATGTACTTCCACAAACCCCAGCGTGTTGGCAGGCTTGCGGGCCAATGCAGGAATGCCATCTGGCTCTGTGCCAAAGCTACGCAGTGCCTCTTTTAAAGTGATGCCTTGTGCATCGCGTGCCTCAAGCTGCTGTGGGTCAACCGTGCCCGCGAGAGCGCGGCTGCCAACCAGGGTGGTAGGAAAGCGCACGCCTTCTTCATCACCAAAAGCGACCACTTCCACCCCATAAGGTAGCGTAATGCCTTCGTGGCGCAGCGCTTCTAACGCGATCAGCGGGACTGCTATGCCGAGCATGCCGTCGTACTTGCCACCCTCAACCACTGAGTCCTGGTGAGAGCCCATGATTAACGTGGGCTTGCCAGCTTGAGCATTGGGGCAGCGGCCTACCAAGTTGCCTGCCGCATCGAGCTCGGGTGTCAGGCCTGCGCGTTGCATCCACTGTTCAATCAACGGCAGTACTTGGCGATGTTCGGGCGAGCAAAACAGCCGTGTGACGCCAGGGCCGGGCTGAGAGTAGCGCGCCGCTTCGTCCAGACAACTTAATAGATAGTGACCTATCTGTCCTTCAGAAAAGGTTGTAGGTGGGGCTTGGTGAGACATAAGAACTCCATCAATGAGCCATCAGCGCAGCGGTAGCTGCTGCCAAAACGCTTGAAAGTCGTCCGCCCTGAAACGCGCTTCAAGCGCCCGCAGTGCCTCAATAACGTCGTCGGCCCAATCCACCCTAAGGTCGATAGGAGGCTGAGCAAAGGACTCGATACGCAGTGCGGCTGAGCGTGTCCCACGGGCATCGCCGCCCGCATTGAGAGCGGCCTCCAACGCGTCCAGTAAGTGGCTGAGCAGCCGTTGGTCGTGATCGTGGGGGTATCGAGGGTGAGCGCCATCTTGCAGGACAGCGGTGCTGTTGAGCGTGCTGATTTGAATAAAGTGCTTGGCCAACATTGTGACTACATCGGTGCTACGCAGCATGTTGCCTGCTGCTGCGACACTTGGGTAGAGGTTGGCAGCTACACTGGGCAGGTTGGCGGAACCAGTATGTACATTAGCTCGTCCTTGAGCGTCCATCACCAGGCACTGACGATTCTCTGAGCGGCCATCAGTCTGAATTGCCACTTGCAACGCCTCGGAAGCGGAAGCGCCTTGGCTCAAGGTCTCGAATACCCGTGCAGGGTACCAGGGGTTGGTGTAGCGCCCCTGGGTAACGCACGCCCCAATGCCGCGCCAGCAATGATGCACATAGCCACCCACCGCCACGCCACCGGTTGCGGTGAGCGTGGCCACGGTGCCCGTTTCAGGATGAACGTGAACCAGTGAAAGCGTCATAAGGTCGCTGATCAGTAGCCTGCGTAGTGGCCAATGATCAAGCCTACCCAGGCCAGTAAATAGACCACGACCATAAAGGGCAGAATGGCTTTCAGCCACTGCGCATAAGAAACACGACCAAGGGCCAGCATTGCCAGGGTGCCGCCTGAGGTAGGCACAATCAGGTTGGTCAAGCCGTCGCCCACCTGGAAAGCCGTGATCATTAACTGACGGCTCATGCCGACCAGGTCGGCGACAGGAATCAGAATCGGCATGGTAACCAACGCCTGCCCGGAACCCGAGGGTATGAACAGGTTGATAACGCCCTGGACGACACTGGCACCAATCGCCGAGAACAGCGGGGGAATGTTGTCGATCAAGGCGCTCAGCGAATTAACGATGGTGTCAATAATCACCGCCTGCTCCAGGATAACCTGAATAGAGGCCGCGACCCCGATCACCAGCGCGCCGGCGGTGACACTCGCCGCGCCTTCCATCATCTGTTTAACAATACTGTTGGCCGAAAGGCCGTTGAGCGCACCGATGATGATCGCCAGTAATAGAAAAGTGGCGGCGATCTCATTGATATACCAGCCGCGCGTAAAGACGCCGATAAGCATTGCGCCCAAGCCGCCAACAAAGACCGCGATGGTCAAAAGATTGCGCTTGGTCAGGCGGTATTCGCTTAGGGGCTTGCTTAACGACTCGGCGTTGTCAGGCTCTTCAAAGTCCATCTTGATGACACGTTTGCAGATATACAGCGATAGCAGGGCGAGCGATGAAACCACCATCAAGGTACGCAGCCAGGCGCCCGAAAACGTGGGTAGCTCGGCAATACCTTGCGCCACGCCAACGGTGTATGGGTTGATCGGCGACAGCGCAAAGCCGATACCGATGCCGCCAACCGCCATTGTGGTTCCTACCAAGCTAGAGCATCCAATAGCACTGGCAATAAGCACTGCAATGGGGACGAGGGCGATATTATTCTCAAATCCCACCGCGACACCGAAAAAGCCGTAAATGAAGGTGCCAACGGTAATGATCATATTGCGGCGCTCAATCCCGACGCGATGAACCGCGACGCCGATGGCGTTTTCGAGCGCACCGGTTTTCTGCAGGATATGAAACAGGCCGCCGGCGATAAAGACAATAAATAGGTATTGCGAGGCGGAGATGAGGCCTTCCGGTATCGCCACAAAAATATTGAAGGGCGACAAGGCGGCAACGTCGTTTAAGTACCTAAAGGAGTCAGCGATGACGACGGTTTGTCCGTCCTGTGTCGTTCGCTCAAACTCACCGGCAGGAATAATGAAGGTCAGCAGATAAGTTGCGACCAAAATCATAAAGATCAGCACCATTGGATCGGGGACCGTTTGGTACCATTTTTTGCTCGGACGGGCTGCCGCCGCCGTGTTGTGTTCTGTCATGAGAGACCCCTTGCGTAGTGTGTGTCGCAGCGTGGTGCTCGTTGGTGGCACCTTACATTCAATTTATCATGATAAATTCAGGGGTCAAGAAAACGACAATACGCAAGCACACCTGCTACCTAACCAGTAAATGGTCAGTAGGCAGTGCCTGTAGGTGAGTGATGACGTGTAATGTTTATCCCCGTTGCCAAGGCCAGCGGCGCTTAGGCGGGGTGTCGATCTGCTGTAGCGCGCTGGATAGCGGCAGCATAAGGGCGGCTAACTGACGGTGGCAGATGGCGCTGCTGAGTACGCCGGGGCACTGCTTAAGCAGCAGCTCGCACTGCTGGGAGGCGATGAACAACTGCTCGGTGACGGCGGGAGAAAATATCGGCTTGGCCTGCTGGCAGCAGTGGGTCAGCTCCCGCGATAACATCGTGAGCATGCTGGTATCCAGCCAGCAGGGCAGAGGATCGTCTAAGCGACCGGCAATCGAGTGCTGGATAGCTTCAAACGAGGTGCGTAAGAACATTATGGTATGGCGAAGCTGACGCTGTTCGCTGTTCATGTGATTAATCCAGCATCGTCGTCGATGGCCAAATACAAAAGAGAGTATTTCTCATTTTCATCTGTGTGACGATAGCGCCAGTCCATCAGGCTGTCAATACTGCGGCTATAAGAGGCTGTTATCTGGTCGTGCTGGGCGCCTGAAATAGCTGCCAGTCGTTACCTGTTAGTGGCTTGGCACCTTGCGCGGTCACCACCACTGTATCGCTCAGCCCAACGCCCCACTGCCCCGGCGACCGCAGGCATAGCGGCAGGTGAAACACCATATTGGCTTCAAATTCACGCAACTGCCCTTGGGCGATATAGCCGGTCCCCTCGACCCAGCTGGGGGGAAACTGCGCGCCCACCGCGTAGCCAAATACGCCGGAGAAAAACAGCCGGTCACGTTGCGGCGCGAGCAGTGCATCAGCGGCCCTGGCGGCCTCATCAAAGGTGTTACCTGGGCGCATGGCATTGCACAGCGTTTCAAACATCGAGCGGCACAGATCGCGAGTGGCAGAAAGGGCCGGGCTGGGTGCGCCGGTAACGGCGGTGCGCATCATAGGGGCGGTATAGCGCTGATAGGCGGCGCCGAATTCCAAAAAAACCGGCTCATTAGGCTGTATTACGTGACGCTTGTGGTTGACGTGAATGATCCCAATGCGATGCCCACTAGTAACAATCGGCTGAAGGCTCATAAATTCACTGCCGTTTTCCAACAACGCTTTGGCCCCCACGGCAGCAATATCGTTATCGGTCATGCCAGGGCGAATTATCTGGATGGCGGCGTCCAACCCAGCGGCGGTAATGCGCGCGCTTTCTTGCAGCATGTCGAGCTCGGCGGCGCTTTTAACGATCCGAATGGTATCCAGCAAATCGCCAGCCTCGCAGAAGCGCTCTCGACCAACGCTATTGGCCAGGGCCTCCATAACACCCACGCGTAATCCACTGCTCCAGCCATCAATGCCGATGCGGGGGCAGCTGGCGAGCAGGTCTGCCAGCGGGGTGATAATTTCATCCACGTTTTCCCAGCGATAACCAATAATCTCGTCCACCCGAGCCGTAACAACGGCAGCTCCCGTTTCAATCGACGCCACTTGCAGTACTAAGCGCTCTGGTGTGCACACTAGGCACGCATGCACCGAGACCTCGAAGGTGTGGTAGCCGGTGAGGTAATTAATATCGGCTGGATCGGTGAGCAGCAAGGCGTCAAGGCCGCGCTCGGCCATCGCTTGGCGAACTGTATCCAGGCGCGCTTGGTATTCCGAATGAGAAAAAGGCAGCTCGCTCTGAGCGAGAGTCTCGGCAAGGGCTTCGCGGTAGTGGTGGTAATCCATAGCGACCTCCAGGAGTAGGTAAGGTCAGTATAGGCAGCTAAGAGCTTAACGCTTTCCATGTCATCAACGCTAACCATGCCTTTAGTACGGATGTTAAAGAGGAATCATTGCCTCATCTGGAGGTTTTCAGTTTGGGGAAAGCGTGCAAGCGGGATTTCGTTGGTGCGCGCCTCCCTTGTTAAGTAGTGACTGCTGACTGAGCGGGCTTTGCAAATAGGCTGTTACGAAGTATTGGGTTGAGCATAGTTGACATGATTGAGGGGGTTGTTGGGAGCAAAATATTTGCGCCTAGAAGCAAGTGTGAGATAGACACAATTTTTAATTTGTTGAATTTAATGTGACATAAAAATTCATATTGTTGGTTTTTTTCAGCCTAAAGCAGTGCTTGTTGCCCTTTTTTAGGCTGTTATGTACCATGATGTGGTTAAAATAATCAACAACTGGAGGGCGATAGATGCAATCTCAAACTTCTTCTGGGCATGTCTCATCTTACTATGCGGCGTCTGCCAACGTTTCGCCGGAACGGTCTGTGCTAGAAGGTGATGTGGAGAGTGATGTCTGTGTAGTGGGAGCTGGATTTACCGGTATCTCAGCGGCGCTACATCTGGCCGAGCGTGGTTACCGTGTGGTGGTGCTGGAAAGCGTGGCGATTGGCTTCGGAGCATCTGGACGTAACGGCGGGCAGATCGTTAACAGCTATAGCCGTGATATGGATATTATTGAGAAACAGAATGGCGCTGAAACCGCTCGCGCGCTGGGCGCTATGGCGTTTGAGGGTAACCAGATTATCCGGCAACGCATTGAGAAGTATCAGATCGATTGTGACCTGAAAGAGGGTAACCTTTTTGCTGCCTGTAACAAGAAGCAGTGGGAAGGTCTCAAGGAACAAAAGACCTTATGGGAGCGCTACGGCCATCAGGAACTGGAACTGCTGGACGGCGATGAGGTCAGGCGAGAGATAGGCAGCGAACGCTACGTGGGCGCATTGATGGATCACTCTGGTGGTCATCTACATCCCCTCAATCTGGTGCTGGGGCAGGCAGCAGCATTAGAGGCGCTGGGTGGGAGGATTTTTGAGCATTCGCCCGTGACGCGAGTGGAACACGGTGAGCCGGTAACGCTGCATACCCCGAAGGGGCGAGTGACTGCTCAGCGGGTGGTCATGGCTGGCAATGCCTATTTGCAAGGGTTGCTACCCAAGCTGGAAAGTAAAGCGATGCCGTGTGGAACCCAGATCATTACCACTGAGCCACTGCCGGCAGAGTTAGCAGCGCGATTACTGCCTAACGATAAAGCGGTAGAAGATTGCAATTATCTATTGGATTATTACCGCCTGACTGCTGATAACCGCTTGCTGTATGGCGGGGGTGTGAATTATGGCGGGCAAGCATCAGCCAGTATTGAAGCGGCCATCCGGCCGAAAATGCTAACCACCTTTCCTGAGCTGAGCGATGTCCGCGTTGATTACGCCTGGAGCGGTAACTTTCTGCTGACGCTCAACCGTTTGCCGCAGTTCGGACGTATTAATAGCAATGTCTACTATGCGCAGGGGTACTCTGGTCATGGTGTAACGTGCTCGCATCTGGCGGGAAAGCTGGTGGCAGAAACCATTAGCGGTGAGGAAGCGCGTTTTGAATCCTTTGCACAGGTCTCTCATCTGCCAATGCCTGGCGGGCGCCTGTTGCGTGTGCCGCTTTCCGCCATAGGGGCGTGGTTTTACGCCATGCGTGACCGGCTTGCAGTGTGAGCGGGTTCGATTACTTCTACAGCAACGTCTTGCAGCACTGGTGGTTGGTTTAATTTTAGTATTCACCTAGCGTTTGTGCACAGCCCTCTCCCACATTCCTGTGGGAGAGGGAGGGGCTGTTGATTGGTAATCGCCAATCTAGACTTGCCGCAGGTACCAGTCGTATTCCATCGCACTGACTTCGCGCATGGTTTCGGCACGCTCTGATTGGCGGTTGGCAATGAACACGTGAATGAAGTCTTCGCCAAGTTGTTCGCCGAGTACGCGGTTGTTGCCAAGCAGGTGTAGCGCTTGGGTCCAACTGTTAGTTAACTGAGGCGCGATTTGGTCATAGGCGTTGCCGATGATGGGCGCAGCGGGGGTGAGCTGCTGGTCCATTCCATGGTGGATTGACGCCAGCACGGTGGCTAGTAGCAGATAGGGGTTGACGTCAGCGCCGGCCACGCGGTGCTCGATGCGTCGCGCTTCTTTTGGTCCGGCGGGTATGCGTATCGCCACGGAGCGGTTGTCGTATCCCCAGGTGGGTGCCATTGGCACATAAAGCCCTTCCTGAAAACGGCGGAAGGAATTTAGGTTTGGCGCCAGTAGCGCCATGGAGTCCGGCATCAGCCCCAGCAGCCCCCCTACGGCGTGTTGTAGCGCTTTGCTTTCCAGTGGGTCATCGCCGTTTTCGGCAAAGATATTTTGCCCGTTGCTATCCACTATGCTTGCATGAACATGGGTGCCGCTACCTGCTTCCTGACCATAGGGCTTGGCCATGAAGGTGGCTTCAAAACCGTGGCGTAGCGCCACGCCCTTTATCAGTCGCTTGAGTAGTACCGTATTGTCACAGGCGCGCAAAGCATCATCGTCGTGAACCAAGTTGGCTTCAAATTGCCCTGGTGCGCACTCCTTCAACACCGTGTCCAGCGGCAGGTCTTGTGCCTGAGCGGCACTCTGCAAATCATTGATAAATTCAGCGTACTCGTCCAGCTCCAGCACTGAGTAGAGTTGGCTTTGCGTGGCCCGTTCGCCACTGCAGGGAGATTGCGGTGGCTGAATCAGATTCCCTCCATCGCGCAGACGATCGACCAGGTAAAACTCCAATTCAAGGGCGACTACTGGTGTTAAGCCACGGTCAGAGAACTGCTTAAGAAGGCGGCGCAAAATCTGGCGCGGATCGGCAAAGAACGGCGTGCCATCCATTTCCTCCATGGTCATCAATAGCTGACCGTAGTGGTTTTTATTCAGCCAAGGTGCCGGGTTGAGCGTGCCGGGAATGGCGCGGCATAAACGATCACCATCGCCGCTGGAAAGCCCTAGTCCGGTTTCCTCCACGGTATTGCCGTTGATATCCAGCGCAAATACGGATGCAGGCAGGAAAATGCCTGTTTTGAAGACTTTAGAAAGGTTGTCTCTAGGGATCCGTTTGCCACGGATAACGCCATTAAGGTCACTGATCAAAAGGTCAATACTGGTAATGTCAGGATAGCGCTCAAGGAAATCCTGGGGTTCGTTGTGAGCGTTTGTAGGACTGGCAGAGGACATACAATATACCTTGTTTTTATGCCGTTTTGGTTGCGTTCTGATAACGATATCCTTGCTCTGGCGACCTCGTGTGTCAAATATTTAATAACAAAAAGCCTAGTTTTTGTTCGAGTAAAAATAAGTGCGTTTGTTTTTGTATTTATAAATCATACTATTAGATATTTTTTTGCAAAAAAGTTGTCTTCCCTATTGGAAAATAAAATAGACCGCGCTATGTTGAGGTGAGTGTTGATTAAAGCATAACAACTGACAAAGTGTATTAACCATGGAAAAAATCCAATCCCCAAGCCCGGTTGTGGGTGTAATCGCCTGCTGTCGGGATGTGGAAGGCCACCCTGCTCAGATGGTGACCGACAAATACCTCCAAGCGCTCTACCAGTATGGTATGACGCCGATTATTCTCCCCGTGCTAGCTGCCGACACGTTGACCTTTGAACAGCGCAAAGCTCAGGCCGTAGCGCTCTTTGGTAATCTTGATGGTCTTTTGCTTACAGGCAGCTACACCAACGTCTCACCGTCCCGTTATGGCGCCGAGCGCGCACCTGAAAATACCCGCGATGACGCTTGGCGTGATGAGCTGGCACTTGTCTGGGTGCATGAAGCAGTGAAGCAAGCGTTGCCGTTATTCGGAATCTGCCGCGGTTTCCAGGAAATCAACGTGGCATTTGGCGGCACATTGCACCAAGCCGTACACACGCTACCAAATATGCTCGACCACCGTGAGCCATCCGCCGATAACAAAGCCGGTCATTATGCGCCTGCTCATGAGCTGAATATCCGTCCTGATGGTGCTTTGGCGGCGCTATATGATGCAGAGCACGCCGAGGTGAATTCGCTTCATCAGCAAGGGATTGATCAGCTTGCGCCGGAGCTTGATGCGGAGGCGTGGGCGCCGGATGGGTTGATTGAAGCGATTTCTATACGTGATGCCACCGCGTTCGCGCTGGCCGTTCAATGGCATCCTGAGTGGTATCCCAAAGAACATCCTTTATACGACTCGCTGTTTCAGGGCTTTGCAGCGGCTTGCCGTCACCATCGCTACCAACATGACGCACAGCCTGCCGCTTGTTGAGGCTTGTCGTTATGATCTGATCAGGAGCCATGCTCATGCAGACCCAGGATTACCAAACGCTGGATCGCCAGCACCACCTTCACCCATTCTCCGACTTTAAATCACTCGGAGAAGAGGGCAGTCGCATCATTACCCATGCTGATGGGGTGTATATCAACGATAGCCAAGGCAATCGCATCCTTGATGGTATGGCGGGCCTGTGGTGCGTCAACCTCGGCTATGGCCGTCAGGAGCTGGTGGATGCTGCCACCAATCAGATGCAGCAATTGCCGTATTACAACAACTTTTTCAAAACTACTCACCCACCAGCAGTGAAGCTGGCAGCTAAGTTAAGTGAGCTGGCACCCGAGCATATCAATCATGTGTTCTTCACGGGATCCGGCTCTGAAGCCAACGATACCGTGCTGCGCATGGTGCGCCGCTATTGGTCGATCAAAGGCAAGCCGGAAAAGCAATGGATCATCTCGCGTGACAATGGTTATCACGGCTCTACCGTTGCAGGCATGAGCCTTGGCGGCATGGCGCCGATGCACGATCAAGGCGGCCCTTGTGTGCCGGGCATTACCCATATTGGCCAGCCTTACTGGTTTGGCGAAGGGCGCGACATGAGTCAGGAGGCCTTCGGCAAGCAGTGTGCCCAAGCGCTAGAAAAGCAGATCCTGTTGTTGGGTGAAGACAACGTGGCCGCCTTTATTGCCGAGCCGGTGCAGGGCGCGGGCGGTGCCATCATTCCGCCGGACAGCTATTGGCCTGCGGTGAAAGAGGTACTGGCTAAGTACGATATTTTGCTGATTGCCGACGAAGTCATTTGCGGTTTCGGGCGTTTAGGCGAGTGGTTTGGCAGTACTCACTATGGGCTAACACCTGACCTGATGCCGATTGCCAAGGGCTTGTCGTCGGGCTATCTGCCCATTGGCGCGGTGCTGGTGGGAGACCGCGTGGCCGATACATTGATAGAAGATGGCGGTGAGTTCTTCCACGGCTTTACTTACTCCGGCCACCCGGTCTGTGCGGCTGTGGCGCTTAAAAACCTCGAGCTGATGGAAAGTGAGCAGGTGGTCGACAACGTTCGCCATGACCTGGGCCCTTATCTGGCGAAACGTTGGCAGGCGTTGGCGGAACACCCGTTAGTTGGTGAAGCTCGCTCGCTAGGCCTGATCGGGGCACTTGAGCTGGTTGCTGACAAGACGACCGGTGTGCGCTTCGATAAATCCCTTTCGGTAGGCAATCTGTGTCGTGATTTGTGTTTCGAAAGCGGGCTAGTGATGCGCTCAGTGGGCGACACCATGGTGATATCCCCGCCGCTTATCATCACGCACAGTGAAATTGATGAACTGGTGAGCAAAGCGCGTTTGGCACTGGACAAAACAGCCGAAAAGCTGGCGATAACACACCCCATGGAGAGTGCATAATGGCGGCAGATAACACGAAAACCCTAGCCGACTGGCAAGCAAAAGCAGCGTCACTGAGCTTTGAAACGCGCGCTTTTATCAATGGTGAGTTTGTGGCCGCCGCAGGTGGCAGCACACTGACCAGTATCAATCCTGCTACCGGAAGCGTGCTTGCCGAGGTGGCCAGCTGCGATGCGCCAGAGGCTGAGCGTGCAACGCAAGCGGCCCGTGAAACCTTTGATAGCGGTGTCTGGTCACGTTGCCCTCCGAGTCAACGCAAGCGCGTGTTGCTGCGCCTCGCGGATTTGGTAGAGACGCACCGCGATGAGTTGGCGTTACTCGATACGCTCGATATGGGTAAGCCGATTTCCAGCTCGCTTGGGGATTTGGCAGGCACCGTTGCCTGCTTGCGCTATCAGGCGGAATGTATCGATAAACTCTATGGCGAAGTGGCCCCCACGGGAGATCGTGCGCTCGGATTGGTGCTACGTGAACCCATGGGCGTTGTTGCGGCGATCGTGCCATGGAATTTTCCACTGATGATGACGTCCTGGAAGATTGCCCCGGCACTGGCCGCGGGCAACAGCGTGGTTCTCAAACCGTCGGAAAAATCGCCGTTGTCGGCGCTGCGCTTGGCGCATCTTGCCCAGGAAGCCGGTATTCCTGACGGCGTATTTCAGGTTTTACCCGGTTACGGCCATACGGTGGGCAAAGCACTGGCGCTCTCCATGCAGGTAGATTGCTTGGCGTTTACCGGCTCCACGGCGGTGGGTAAACAGCTCATGCAGTACGCCGGACAATCCAACCTGAAACGCGTGTTTCTAGAGTGCGGTGGCAAAAGCCCAAACATCGTTTTTGCGGACTGTCAGCATCTAGATGCCGTCGCCCAAAGCGCTGCAGAAGCTATTTTCCACAACCAAGGTGAAGTCTGTATTGCCGGTTCGCGCCTGTTGGTGGAAAACAGTATTCGCAAGGAGTTTGTGGCCCGTGTGGTGAAAGCCGCTGAGCACATGCAGCCAGGAGACCCGCTCGACCCGGATAGCTTCATGGGCGCCATGGTCGATGAAGCGCAGTACCACCGGGTACTTGAGTATATTCGCCAAGGCGAAAGCGAAGGCGCCACCCTGACGCTAGGGGGTGAAGCCAATCACTCCCAGGGATATTTCCTGTCGCCGACGATTTTCGATGACGTTACTCCCGATATGCGCATTGGCCGCGAAGAAATCTTTGGCCCCGTGCTGAGCGTGTTCGGTTTCGACAGCGAAGAGCAAGCGATTGCACTGGCCAATGATAGTGACTTTGGCCTCGCTGCCGGCGTTTGGAGCCAGGACATTGACCGCATTATGCGGGTCTCTCGGCGTCTGCAATCCGGTCAGGTATACGTGAATAACTGGGCGGGTATCGATCAGACAGTACCCTTTGGCGGCGTTAAACAGTCGGGCAATGGGCGCGATAAATCGCTTCATGCGCAGGAGAAATACTGCGAAGTGAAGACGGTGTGGATGTCGCTGAGCGTTTGAACCCTCGAAGTTCGTAACGAACTTCACCTGGGTACTTCACCCTTTATTGATTCGATTCAACAGCGCTAGGTGTCACGGCAAAAGCCGTGCCCCTCGCCGAGGGGGCCTTGTGCCTGAAAAACCAATAAAAACAAGCATAAGAAGGACCGGAGTCGCCATCACTGCAAGGATTTCCTAACGGAAATACGACGACCAATAATCAAATATTAAGTGAGGACATTATGTCGACTGACCACACTGCTAAAGAAGACCAAGAAACTCCCCGCCCAAGTTTGAAAGCGACCATGATACCCGTTGTGTTTATGGCGGCATCATTGGGCATTTTTATCGGCTATTTCGAGACGGATCCGCACTTGCCACTTTTTTTGAGTGCGATTGTCGCGACGATAGTGGCTATTGCGACGGGTAGTCGCTGGAAGCATCTCGAAGCGGGAATCATGCGCTCTATTGGCCTGACCACTCAGGCGATTGTGATTCTAATCATTATCGGCACCATTATTGGCTACTGGATTGCCGGTGGGATCGTGCCCACCATGATCTATTACGGGCTGAGCATTTTGGCACCAGACTACTTTTTGGTCGCGGCGTGCCTGATCTGCTGCTTGGTATCGCTGGCTGGCGGTAACGCCTGGACGGCGGCCGGCACTATTGGCATCGCTCTGATGGGAGTCGGTGAAGGACTAGGCCTTAATCCGGCGATGGTAGCAGGCGCCGTGATCTCTGGGGTTTATTTTGGCGACAAGATTTCTCCGCTTTCCGAAACTACCAACATGGCGCCAGGTGTCGTCGGTGTCGATCTGTTTGAACACATTCGCTATATGCTCTACACCACGGTTCCTGCGCTTGCAGTAGCGCTGGTGCTTTACACCATTCTTGGTCTGAACATGACGCCTTCTGGCGATGGCGCGACACAAGTAGCCGAGTTGCAGCAGAGCCTAAATGAGTTGTTTATCATCAGCCCGTGGCTGCTACTGGTGCCGGCAGCGGTTATCGTCATGATGATCAAAAAGGTGCCGGCTATCCCTGCGCTTTCTGTTGGTTCGCTAATGGGCATCGTCTGTGCGATTGTGATTCAGGGTGTGCCTCTAGATGATAGCTTCACAATTTTTGTGGAAGGCTATTCGGTAGACACTGGCAATGTCACGGTGGACGACCTGCTGACCAACGGCGGTACTGACGCCATGATGTGGACGGTTTCGCTGATTATCATCGCGATGAGCTTTGGCGGGATTCTTGAGTCTGCAGGTTTCTTTCGCACTATTGTAGAAAGCCTGCTTAAACTGGCCAAGACGACTGGCAGCTTGATCGCTACCACGGTGGCGACGGCGATGACCGCTAATGTAGTAGGTTGTGATCAGTATTTGAGCATTATCCTACCTGCCCGTATGTATGCCAACGAGTTCCAGCGTCGCTCGCTTAAGCTGAAAAACCTGTCGCGCACGGTAGAGGATGCCGGCACCATGACATCACCGCTAGTACCTTGGAATACTTGTGGTGCCTTCATGTTTGCCACGCTTGGTGTCAGTGCTTTCAGCTACGCGCCCTATGCCTTTCTAGCGTTGCTTAGTCCGCTATTTGCCATTCTTTACGGCTTTACCGGTTTCCGGATTGCTTACGAAGACGAGCCGCAAGAGGCTGAAGTGAACTCTGGCTTGGCTGATGCTCGAAGTGCTTGAGCTGAGCACGATGGTGCACACCGATTAGGCGAATTATCTTTTATCGGAAGTACCCTTTTAATTAAGTTTTTGCCCCACAGTCGTGGGGTTTTTTTTTGCGCTATTATGTGCCCTCAATAGATAGTCGAAATAACCTAATTCACTTATTGAGAGGGAGTGAAAAAAGCATGTCGGATGACGTGGGTGCGAGCTTGCGTTCCTTGCGCAAGCAGCGGGGAATTTCGCAGCGTGAGCTGGCAAAGCTATGTGGAGTTACTCACTCTAGTCTTTCGCTGATAGAGCAGGGAAAAGTTAGCCCGTCAGTCAGTTCCCTGAAGAAAATTCTGAACGCATTTTCCATAAGCGTCGGTGATTTTTTTACGATGGACCTTGATAGTCAGGAGCAGGTTTTCTATTCGGCTGATGAGCTTGTTGATATCGCCTCTGGTGATATTTCCTACAAGCTTGTAGGAGCGAATCGGCCTAATCGCGCGTTGGCATTTATGGTTGAGAATTATCAACCGGGCGCTGACACAGGGCAGGCGATGATTGCTCACTACGGTGAAGAGGCTGGCTTCGTCATAGAAGGTGAAATCGAAATCATCGTGGGAAGCACCGCTAGACGCTTAGGGCCGGGTGAATCGTATTATTTCAAGACAAGCGTTCCGCATCGTTTCCGAAATACCGGAGATGCACCCTGTAAGATAATTAGCTGTGCTACACCTGGTAAGACGTTCTGACATTACTGGCTTATATTGTGCGGCAACTGTTGCAGCAATGATGGCGCGCAAATCGCTTGGACTCTGCTGCAACGCTAGCGGGTGAGCAGAAAGACCCCTTGCAAGAAGTAGAAGACCCCAATACCGGTAACAATCCAGCGCGTCCAGGTGCGGAAGTTGGCATCGGTGAGGCGGTGTAAAATGCGGTTGCCGGTGTGGGTACCAAAGATCGCAAACGGGGCGGCTAGCAGCACAATGCCCCACTCTCCGGCACTAAGTGCCATGGCGGCACCCAGGTAGAAGATGATTTTAATGCTGTGCGCCACCACCTGAATCATCGCTTTGGTCGCCACGACTTGGCGGCGATCCATCTGGGAGCGCACAAAGAAAATATCGATCAGTGGCCCGGAAACCCCCGCCGCAATTGTCAAACCGCCGGAGGCAATGCCACAGCACAGGGTGTGACTGGCGCGGTTGGCATCCAGGTGAAACCAGCGCTTGGGCATCCATACCAAAATCGGCATCAGGCCTATCAAAATCGATACGCTGGCGGCGTTAGGGCTGTAGTTGAACAACAGCAGCAAGCCAGCGGCACTCAATACGCCAAGGGTCATAAAGGCAACGATACGCCAGACAATATAGCGCCGCGATAGCCATGCCCGTGACCCATTCGCGGTGAGCTGTATTACGCCGTGCACCGCCATTGCCGTGCCTGCAGGAAAGATCAACAGTAGAAACCACAGCAGTACCAAACCGCCCGCCATGCCAAATACGCCAGAGAGCATCGACGTAAAAAACACCACACTAACCAGGGCTGCACCAATCCATAGTGACATCGTCAGATCCCTTAACTACGACAGAACGGCCATACCTGATAAAACTTGCGGCATTGGAATTCCGCTTCGCAGCTGTTGAGTTGCGATTGGTAGCGGCTGGCCCGCGTGGCGACTTGGCTGGCGGCCCGCTGTACGGCGGGTTTACCACGGTAGCTGCCGCGCTGATAGCCGCCTGCGCCTTCGTGATAGGCCAGGTAAAGGTGTTCAGGGTTGCTGAGTGAAACGCCGGTTTGTTCGCGGGTGCGTTGGTTGTACCAGCCAATAAAATCGGTGGCGTGTTTCATGTGCGTGCGGCGGGAAAATAGCCCGCCTACGTCATCTTCGTATTCACTCCACACAGGGTCTTGGGCCTGGGCGTAGCCTTTGGCTGAAGAAGGTCGCGGGCCGGGGATAAAGCCCAGGTAGTACTTGCGGTCTGGTCGAATGTGGCTACGAAACGACGATTCCTGCTGAATAAATGACATCTGGGTGGCGATCGGCGTGCCCCACTTCTCCTGAGACTCTTGGGCGTAGTCATACCAGCTGGGCTGTTCGCGGAAAATCTCGCAGATGTTGCTTTGATCCTCGGGTGGGTTGGGCGCGAAGGTAGCGCAGCCCGAGAGCGCCAGAACTAGGCCTAGCGGCACCCAACGGCGAAGCGTAGCGAAAGCCGGCCAGTGGCGAGCGATAAATCCATCAACAGGGCGGGGCATGACAAAGTCCTTGTGAATAAATTGTTATCGTTAAATGAGTGGCTGCTCACAAATCGCACGCTAGCGTAGCAGGCTCTCTAAGCAACGGCGTAATCGCTGGGCTTCGCGCACCAATGTTTCCCCCGAAAGCATTCCCACGCCCATTACCAGACCAACCCGTGGGTCGTGTTTGGCGCATACGGGGCTAAGTGGACGCACAACCAGATGTTCTTTTAACAGTGCTTGGGCGATCTGCACATCATTGATACCCGGCTCAAACTCAACACATAGGCTGATGGCGCTGCTCGGCGGTGAGACGCTGCGCACCTGTGGCAGCGAGCCTAGCTGGTCATGCAGTACCTGCTGGCGGCCTAAATAGTCACGCTGGATACGGCGGCACCAGGCGTCCAGGTCACCATCAAAAATGAATTGCGCCAGTACGGCCTGATCAAGCATGCGCCCTTCGCGGAAAAGCTCGCTGCGTAGGCGGTTCATTGGCCCTGCTAGATGATGCGGTACGACCAGGTAGCCCAAGCGCAAGCCAGGAAACATCATCTTGGAAAACGAGCCGACCAGCAAGTGGCGCGCCGAGTGCGCATCGAAGAGCAGGTTAGCGTGATCGTCGCGGTTAAATTCGTAGTCGTCTTCCACCACGTAGCTGGGCGACAAGGCATCACAAAGCTGTTGCTTATGCTCGGCGCTGGTGGGCACGCTCAGTGGATAGTGGTGGGAACCGGTCAAGTAGGCCAGTTTTATCGGGCCGGTATCGGAGGGCAGCGAATGCCCGTTACCGGGCTGCCACGCCAACATCTGGATGTCTAACCCCGCAGCGGTAAATACATTGCGCGCCCCCCAGTAACAAGGCGACTCCATTGCGACGGTATCGCCCACATCGGCCAGCGCCATGGCGCACAGCTGGATCCCGTTATGAGTGCCGTCGGTGATAATAATTTGCTCGGTATCGCAACTGATGTTGCGCCAGCGCGCCAGAAAATCGCGTATCGCACGTTTAAGCGGCCCATAGCCGCCGGTGGAGTAAGACAGCAGCAGGGCATTCTGCGGCACGGTGACACTGGCATACAGCTGCCGCCACTTGCGCATCGGAAACTGGGCAATATCGGGAATGCCGGGGACAAAGGCCCCACTTTGAATCATGCTGGCGCCGGGGCCGTCTAGTACGCGCTGGGCGCGCTTTGAGAGTTGGGTGTTGACTGGCAATGTCGTTGCAAGAACCGCCGGCTTGCAGGTCCAGGTCCCCTGGCCGTGGGCGGTTTTAAGCAATTGCTCCTCAAGTAACGTGCCGACTGCTTGCGCCAGGGTTTGGCGAGACACCCCCACAGCACTGGCCAGGGCACGGTGGGAAGGCAAGCGCAGCCCAGTAGGCCATTGATGGGTAATCGCCTGGCGCAGTGCCAACTCGATACGGACTTGCTTACTCAACTGTTCAGGCTGGTGTGCATAAAGCTGTTCAAAGTGGTGCAAAGCCTCCGTATGGTCCATTTTGAAAGTCTCCTGTCGCACTTTAAGCCGGCAATGATCGGGTGTTACTACGAAAGTCGAATGCAAGTTGCGCACTAATTTGGTGCGCCCAGAAAGTGGTCTAGTCGAACGCCAAAGTGGTGCATTCGCGTTCTGCCCGCTGCCTGCTAGCGTGTGGTTATTCCGTTCAAGCGGAATCGGGATACTGCGCCTCAGAGCGCCCATGACAACATCCAATAACTTGCAGGACTCTGCGCTATGACAACGTCTTCTTCAGAACAAGCCAAACTCGTCCGGGTGCTGGCCCGCGGCGACGTACTCGCCCTGGCATTTGGCGCCATGATCGGCTGGGGTTGGATTGTCCTTACCGGCACCGCCATTCAATCCGCTGGCAGCGTAGGCGCCATTCTAGCCTTTATTATTGGTGGTTTAGCGATTGTTTTAGTCGGCCTAACCTATGCTGAGCTCGCTTCGGCGATGCCTAAAGTCGGCGGTGAGCATGTTTACAGCTACCGCGCGCTAGGCCATTGGCCCTCTTTCTTCTGCACATGGGCGATCATATTAGGCTATCTGAGCGTGGTGGCGTTCGAAGCCGTCGCACTGCCAACAGTGGTCGAGCATCTTGCGCCCAACTACGCCGTCGGCCACATGTGGACCATTGCTGGCTGGGAAGTTAAAGCCACCTGGGTGGCAGTGGGCGTAGGTGGCTCGCTTGCCATGATGATCATCAACTACTTTGGCGTGAGCACGGCCGCACTGCTGCAAAAAGTGGTCACAGGGGTGATTTTGCTGGTGGGGGTGATGTTTGTTACCGGCTCCCTGTTTGAGGGCAGCACCGCCAACATGATGCCTCTATTTTCACAGTCTGAAGGCAGTGTGATATCCGGTATTATTGCGGTTATCGTGATGGTGCCGTTCTTGTTTGTCGGCTTTGATGTCATCCCACAAGCCGCTGAAGAGATCAACTTGCCTTACAAAGCCATCGGCAAAGTGTTGATGGTCTCGGTGATTTTGGCGGTGGTGTGGTACTCGCTGATTATCCTAGCCACCAGCCTGGCGCTGGATAACGAAGCAATCGGTGCCAGTTCGCTAAGCGTGCCCGACGCCATGGAGAGCCTGTTCAATGCTTCATGGGCGGGTAATCTGATGGTGATCGCCGGTATCGCCGGGATCATTACCAGTTGGAATGCCTTTTACATCGGCGGTTCGCGGGCTATCTACGCACTTGCCAATGCGGGCATGCTGCCAGCCGTCTTCTCCAAGCTACATCCGCGCTATAAAACGCCCACCAACGCTATTTTCTTAATGGGCTTTCTGTCCTGCCTTGCCCCGTTATTCGGCCGCCCCGCGCTGGTGTGGATCGTCAATGCCGGTGGCCTGGGGATTGTACTCGCGTACCTGTTTGTGGCGGTGTCTTTCATGGTGCTTCGCGTACGCGAGCCGGATATGCCCCGTCCGTTCAAAGTGAGTTACGGCAAGCTATGCGGCACCTTGGCCGTCGTGCTTTCGTTTGGCATGGCCTGCCTTTACCTGCCGGGAAGCCCAGCAGCATTGGGCACTGCAGAGTGGATCATCCTTGCCGTATGGACGCTACTGGGGATCGGGTTGTACTTCCATGCGCTGCACACTTATGGGCGCGACTACAGCGATCGCCACATGAAAGCTGAGATGTAAGCCGACCCAAAAGATTTCTGGAGAATGTCATGAGCTTTATCGATCAGTGGTTGCACGACGCGGTTCCCGCTCTTGTAGGCGGCGAGTGGCGCACAGGCAAGCAAACCTTTGCGGTGGATAACCCCGCTACCGGCGAAATCATTGCCCGGGTGGCTGATATGGACGCCGACGATACCCGTGACGCGGTGGCTGCTGCTTATAACGCTGGTGCCGCTTGGCGCGCTACCCCAGTGAAGCAGCGCTCGGCGCTGTTACGCCGCTGGTTTGAGCTTATCCATGAGCACGCCGACGACCTGGCCCGTTTGATGACCCTGGAGCAGGGCAAACCGCTGGCGGAAGCCAAAGGCGAAGTGATCTACGGCGCCTCGTTCATCGAGTTCTTCGCCGAAGAAGCCAAGCGCATGGCCGGGGAAACCCTGCCCAGCCACGGTGCCGACAAGCGCCTGCTGGTACTGCGCGAGCCGGTGGGTGTCGTCGCGGCGATTACCCCCTGGAATTTCCCGCTGGCGATGATTACCCGCAAGTGCGCACCGGCTTTGGCCGCTGGCTGCACCGTGGTCATCAAACCCGCAGAGGCGACACCGTTAACGGCGCTTGCCGCCGCTTATTTGGCGCTGGAGGCGGGCCTGCCCGCAGGCACCATTAACGTGATTACCGCGTCAGCACCGGCCGCAGTCGGTGAGGTGCTCACCACGGATTCACGTGTGCGCAAGGTGTCGTTTACCGGCTCGACACCCGTGGGCAAACACCTGCTGGCCCAGTGCGCCAGCACGGTGAAGAAAACCGCCATGGAGCTGGGCGGCAATGCACCGTTTATTGTGTTTGACGACGCCGATGTGGATGCCGCCGTTGACGGTGCGATTGCGTCTAAATTCCGTAACGCCGGGCAAACCTGCGTGTGTACCAACCGCTTTTTGGTGCAGGACGGCATTTACGATGCATTTGTCAGCAAGCTCACCGAGCGTGTCAACGCGTTAAAAGTAGGCGATGGCCTAGCAGAGGGCAGCATTATCGGCCCGCTGATCAACCAGGCGGCGGTGGATAAAGTGCAGCGCCACGTCGATGACGCGATGAGTCAGGGAGCCAAGCTGATGTGTGGCGGCAAGGCCCACGCCGCAGGTGATCGCTTCTTTACCCCCACGGTACTCGCCGATGTCACTACCAAGATGGCGGTAGCCGACGAAGAGACCTTCGGCCCGGTAGCGCCGGTATTCCGCTTCCAGCGCGATGAAGAGGCCATCGCCATGGCCAACGATACGCCGTTTGGCTTAGCCGCCTACTTCTACGCCACGGATTACCGCCGCATTTGGCACACCATGGAGCAGTTGGAGTACGGCATGGTCGGCGTGAATGAAGGGCTGATTTCCACCGAGCTAGCACCCTTTGGCGGCGTAAAAGAGTCCGGCCTGGGTCGTGAAGGCTCACACCATGGCCTTGATGAATTTACCGAACTGAAATACGTCTGTGTTGGCGGTTTATAAAGAGAACGATGATGACGAACCAAGAACTGAACGAACTAAAAAACCGCTTTGTGGCCAACGGTGCTGCGACGCCAACCACCCAGTTTGCCGAGCATGCTGAAAACGCCGAGCTGTGGGATGCCGACGGCAACCGCTGGATCGATTTCGCCGGCGGCATCGGCGTGCTCAACCTGGGCCACCGCCACCCGAAAATCGTCGCCGCGGTAGAAGCGCAGCTCAAGAAGGTGATGCACACCAGCGCCGCGGTGATCTCCTACGCCCCTTATGTGCAGCTGTGCCAAAAGCTCTGCGAACTTACTCCAGTGCGCGGTCCCGAGCGTAAAGCGATGCTGGTCAACACCGGTGCCGAAGCGCTGGAAAACGCCGTGAAGATTGCCCGCGCCGCCACGGGCCGCACCGGCATCATCACCTTCGATGGCGCCTTCCATGGCCGCACCATGATGACCCTGGCGATGACCGGCAAGGTGCTGCCCTACAAGAACGACTTCGGCCCGATGCCGGGCGACGTGTTCCGCGCACCGTTCCCCAACCCGCTGCACGGCATTAGCGAAGAGGCGTCGCTTGATGCCATTCGCACGCTGTTCAAGACCGATATCGCCCCCCACCGCACGGCGGCCATCGTGATCGAACCGGTACAGGGCGAAGGCGGTTTCTACATCGCCTCACCGGACTACCTGAAAGCGCTGCGTGCCCTGTGCGACGAACACGGCATTCTGCTGATTGCCGACGAAGTGCAGTCTGGCTTTGCCCGCACCGGTAAGCTGTTTGCCCTCGAACACAGCGGCATTGAGGCGGATATTCTTACCACCGCGAAAAGTCTCGCTAACGGCATGCCGCTTTCAGCCGTCGTGGGTAGTGCCAAAGTGATGGACGCCTCCGGCCCCAACTCACTGGGCGGCACCTACAGCGGCAACCCGCTCTCCTGCGCGGCAGCACTGGCGGTCATCGAGGCGATCGAGGAAGAGAGCATCCTTGAGCGCAGTGAGCAGATGGGCAAGATGCTTGCCGAGCGATTCGCGGTATGGGAAGCGCGTTTCCCCGCTGTGGCCCACGGCCGCCAGCTAGGCGCAATGGCAGCGTTTGAATTGCTTAACAGCGACGGCAAGCCGGACGCGCAGATGACCGTTGCGCTATGCGCCAAGGCCCGCGAAAAAGGATTGATCCTGCTCTCCTGTGGATTCTACGGCAACAGCATCCGCATTCTGGTACCGCTGACGGTGTCCGTCGCCGTATTGGAAGAGGGGTTGAGTATTATCGAGCAGTCTTTGGAAGCGCTTAGCTAATACCGTTTAAGCAGCACTAAACCCGCCATCGTCAAGCAGTGAAAGCTGTTGGCGATTGGCGGGTTTTTTTATGCGTTGAAAGCTCATAGCTGAGATAGTCATTCGCTCCCAAGGCCTTGTGCTAAGCTGGGTTTGGCAGGTTAGATGAGAAAAATAGCAATACAGGTACCCTCCAACGTATCGCAGGCACGGCGACGCCTTTTTCATTGCGGCTTCGCCTCCATTACAAAGCCGCGCGTGCTGCGGGCGTTACAGCGTCACTGCTTACGCTTAATATCGCGGTAGAAGTTTTCGTGTGAGCCTAGTGCCATCAGTTCAAGGACAAGAGTGCCATCATCAAAACTGTAGCCGAGTAGCGTCAGTTGCTTGTTCATCTTGAACTTATGGACTCGCAGGAAGGCTAGGTCCCCTTTCTTTTGTTCTCCGATGTTAGGGTTGGCCATAAGCTCCTTAACGGCCAAATCAAGGTCCTCTTTCTGGTTAGGCTTGAGCTTCTTTACCGCTTTTTTGAATGTAGGTGTCTGTAAGACACTCGTGGCTTTAACCAAAATCGTAGGCCTCTAGCTTTCCGGCGTCTCGTTCTGCCTGCGCGATGATGGCCTGCCTTACAAACTCGTAGGGTAAGTCGGGGTTATCTTCCATGATTTCGCCGATTTTTGCCCAATGTTCTATTTGCTTGGGCGGGGTCCGATTAAGCGCCTTGGCCATAATGGTTGCCTTTTCAATTAGCTTTTGATCTAAGCGAATGCTGTTCGTAGCCATTTGTACCTCCAAAGTTGGGTTTTCTTGAATGTAGCAATACGCAACAATTGATGCAAGTTGCTACAAAGTTCTGTTGTCGGGCTGTGTTTCCGCTGGCGCTCTAAAGCAGCTGCAAAGCGCGGCGTTAGGCACTTTCCTGTCAACTGAGTAAGCACATATCGGCCGTTCCTCAAACGAGACGCAGGATGGGTAGCGTTTGGCGGCATTGCTGAAGAAATTCACTAATAATATCAGCGATGTGGCGAATTTTAGGCTCCTCCTCATGGCGCATATGCCATGCCGTATTGTTCCCCGATGTGGCCGCGCCCTCTGTTGACAAGCTAGCTATAGCTAAGCGGTAACAGCTACCTATCCTTCCAACCCGCCGTCATCAAACAGCGAGAGCTGCTGCCGATTGGCGGGTTTTGCTTTTTTAGCGCGCTGCTTTGAAGGCCGACGCTGGCTAGCCAGCTTATCCACAATCGCTTGGCTGGCGTCTCGGGCATCCGGGGTGCGACGCAGCTCGTACAGCATCTTCTTCCAGTGGCGCGCCTCACACTCAAAGTCGTTGGGCAGCGGGTAGTGCTCGCCGGGCTGAAAGCCGAATCGCTGGTGCAGGCTTTCCGGCAGCGCCCAGGGTTTGGCGCGCCACTCCAGCGGCAGGGCAGTTAACTCCGGCACCCAGCGGGCGATGAACTCGCCGGTGGGGTCGTTATCCTCCGCTTGCTTGATGGGGTTGTAGACCCGCAGCGCGTTGGTGCCGGTAGCGCCCGCCTGCATCTGCACCTGAGGGTAGTGAATGCCCGGTTCGAAGTCGGTAAACAGCCGCGCCAGGTGGAGGGCGGGTTCACGCCAGTGCAGCCCTAAACCAAAGGTGGCGTGGGAAATCAGCATGGCGCGCATGCGAAAGTTAATCCAGCCGGTGGCGATCAGGCTGCGCATGCAGGCATCTACTAGCGGCACCCCAGTTTGGCCGCGTTTCCAGGCGATTAGGTTGGGATGTTCTGGGCTGCGCTCCCGCAGGCCTCGCAGTGCTGGGTGAAGGGTTTGCGTCTCTATGCTTGGCTCACTTTCGAGCTTTTGAATAAAGTGGCAGTGCCAGTAAAGCCGCGAGGTAAAGGCGCGCAGCGAACGGGCCCAGGCGGTATCGTCGACGTGCTTTTGCCGCTGGCGGCGCAGTGATTGGACCACTTCGCGCATGGAAAGCGTGCCCCAGGCCAGGTGGGGCGACAGCCGCGAGCCAAATTCCCAGGCAAGCAAAGGTTTAGACAGCGATCCACGATAGCGCCGCCCGCGCTGGTTGATAAAGCTGCGCCATACTGCGCGGCCTTCGCGACGACCGCCTGACTGGCGCTCGGGGCAGGGCGTGGTATCAAATCCCAGCGTTAGGTTATGAAGCTGCTCAACGTCGATGTGATGAAAGGCTTGCCATCCTTGGGCCACTCGCGCGTTTTGCGGTGCAGAAAAGGGTGCCGCCGCCATTAGCGTTTCCCAATGAGTTTCCCAGCGAGTTTTGTGCCCGATGCGGCTGGTTAGACCCCGCACCACTCCCTGTTGGCGAGCCTCCTGCCACGTAATGCCATGTTGACGACACCATTGGTTAACGTTTTTATCGCGTTCAAAGCTCCAGGCGTTGCCGGTTTCCTGGTGGGAGTGAAGGGTAAAGTGGCTGTAGTGCACTTTCAGGGCGTTCAGCAAATCGACAATATCGCCCTGCCAAATACACAGCGGCAGGCCCAGCGTCTCCAGGGCGTTGGAAAGGTCGATAAGTGAGTCAGCGGCAAACTGCCAGTGGCGCAGAGCACTGTCGGGTGCTTGCCACTGTTCAGGTGCGATCGCAAAGATGGGCAGGACCGGGCCCGCCGCTGCCGCATTGGCAAGCGGTGCGTGGTCATGGATACGTAAATCGCGCTTAAACCAGACGACCTGAAGGTGTGTGTTCGCCATACGCCCCCGAGTGGCAAAGGGCTATCCGCCGTTACGCCTTGACGTTACCATCAAGCTACCGTTTGCGTAATCAACCTAGCGCTACCCAACCCGTAGGAGAGACACAATGTATATTGCCATGAACCGTTTCCGTATTGCCCCCGGCCGCGAAGAGGACTTCCTAGAGGTATGGCGTAACCGTGACTCTCACCTGGAAGAAGTGCCGGGCTTCAAACAGTTCCAAATGCTGCAAGGCGAAAGCCAGGAAGATCACACCGTGTTTATTTCTCACAGTGTCTGGGAGTCGGAAGAAGCCTTCCGCGACTGGACCAAGTCAGAGGCGTTTCGCAAGGCTCACGCCAATGCCAAGTCGCCCGAAGGGATTTACCTTGGCCCGCCCAAGTTTGAAGGCTATGAGGTGGTGCTCTAAGGCCATTCATTAACTAGACGTCATCAAATAAAGTGTCATAGGCATGGCCGCCAATCAGACCTTTCTGCTGAGCGATCATAGCCCACGGTTTGAAAGCGACATCGAGCGTTTAATTTGCGACGCGTTGCTGGCTTTTCGAGAGAAAATTTGTCGCGTTTTAAACTATTCGTGCCAATATACGACTAAAGAGCAGTACCCATGTGTGGGTGAGAATTTGACGCCGCACAGGGAAGCCGAACAACGCCAGCGACACCTAAATCAACAAGAAAATTTGATGACGTAAAGGTGACCGAGGTAGTAAAGATGAGTTCTCATCAAGCAAATGACCAGACAGCACCGCTCAATCGTACAGGCGAACCGCAAACCCTGGGCTTTCTACTGTTAGATAACTTCACATTGATTTCTCTGGCATCCGCAATAGAACCTTTGCGGATGGCCAACCAGTTGGCCGGCCGAGAGCTGTATCGCTGGTATACCCTGACCCAGGACGGCTTGCCCGTGCGCGCCAGCGACGGCTTACAGGTGACGCCGGACGCCTCTATGCATACCCCGCTGTCGCTTGAGTGGGTGGTCGTTTGCGGCGGGGTAGGCCCGCAGCACAGCGTTACCCGGGAGCACGTGCGCTGGCTTCAGTCGCAGTCGCGCCAACTAAAACGGTTAGGCTCGGTATGTACGGGCAGCTGGGCGCTGGGGCAGGCGGGGCTGCTCGATCACTATCAAACCAGCGTACACTGGGAGTGCTTGGCTTCCATGCAGGAGGCTTTTCCAAAAGTCGTTCTGACCCCGCATTTATTCTCTATCGACCGTGATCGATTCACCGCCTCTGGTGGCACCGCACCGCTGGATATGATGCTCAACCTGATTGCCCACGACTATGGACGCGAGCTTTCGGCAGGCATCTCAGAGATGTTTATCTATGAGCGCGTGCGTACCGAGCAGGATCAGCAGCGTGTGCCGCTCAAACACGTGCTGGGTACTGCCCAGCCCAAGCTGTTGGAAATCGTCGCCTTGATGGAATCCAATCTTGAAGAACCGATCGAACTCGATGAATTGGCACGTTACGTTAATGTGTCCCGTCGCCAGTTAGAGCGGTTGTTCCAACGCTACCTGCTCTGCTCACCGTCTAAATATTATCTCAAGTTGCGGTTGGTACGGGCACGGCAGTTGCTTAAGCAAACCTCCTTATCGATTATTGAGATCGCTTCCGTTTGCGGTTTCGTTTCCACGCCTCATTTTTCCAAGTGTTACCGTGAATACTTTGGCGTGCCGCCGAGAAACGAGCGTCTGGGTGGCTATGATCGCCAAGGCAATAACAGTCAGCCGTTACCTTTAATCAGGCAGTGGGGAAGCAAGCCGACAGCCAACGAGCCGTCATCAGGTGCTCAGCAGGCGCTTGCCAATGCACAGGGCGAACCTACTTTTGCCAGCGTGTTGTTGCTGGACTAATCTCCACTGCGCAAGCAATGCTTATAACGTGCTACCCGTTGCCGGGTAGCACGTTTTTTATGATCGCTACTGGCTATTTTGGCGTTATTCGGCGGCAATGTTGGCAGAAGCACGCGTAGTGGTCGTGTTCAAGACACAATGACGTTTTTGGAATTTCCGCTGTCGTTTCCAAGAGCAGTTCACCCCAACGTCAGCGCTATGCTCGCTACATTCATCAATGTTGCTGGAGCTTAGCCATGACCCCCACCGAACTGCACGATGACGCTATCGTCATCGATGGTCTGATTATCGCCAAATGGAACCGTGAGCTGCTTGAAGACATGCGGCGCGGCGGGCTTACTGCCGCCAACTGCACGGTCTCGGTGTGGGAGGGGTTTCAGGCCACGGTCGATAACATTGTCGCCTCCAACCAGCTGATGGCGGAATGTAGCGACCTGGTACGCCCCGTGCGAACCACCGCGGATATTACCCGCGCTAAAGAAGAGGGCAAAACGGGCATTATCTACGGCTTCCAGAACGCCCACGCCTTTGAGGACCAGATCGGCTATGTCGAGATCTTCAAGCAGTTGGGCGTGGGCATCGTGCAGATGTGCTACAACACCCAGAATCTGGTGGGTACCGGCTGCTACGAGCGCGACGGCGGGCTCTCCGGATTTGGTCGCGAAATCGTCGCCGAGATGAACCGCGTCGGCATCATGTGCGACCTTTCCCACGTGGGTGCCAAAACGTCCGAAGAAGTCATCCTCGAGTCCAAAAAGCCGGTCTGCTACTCCCACTGCCTGCCCTCAGGTCTCAAAGAACATCCGCGCAATAAATCCGATCAAGAGCTGAAGTTCATTGCCGACCACGGCGGCTTTGTCGGCGTCACCATGTTTACACCGTTCCTCAAGAAGGGTGTCGATTCGACCATCGACGATTACTGCGAGGCCATCGAGTACATCATGAACATCGTCGGTGAAGACGCCATCGGCATCGGTACCGATTTCACCCAGGGGCACGACCAAGCGTTCTTCGAGTGGTTGACCCATGACAAGGGCTACGCCCGCCGCCTGACGGACTTCGGCAAGATCATCAACCCCGAAGGCATTCGCACCATTGGTGAGTTTCCCAACCTGACCGAGGCGCTACTGAAGCGCGGAATGAGCGAGTCCCAGGTGCGCAAGATCATGGGCGAGAACTGGGTGCGGGTATTGAAGGATGTATGGGGTGCCTGATTGAACTGAGACCGACACTGGACGCGATCGGGGCGTCGGGGATAGGCCGGAGAGGAGGTTCTTCGCCATGGATGGCGAAGGTAGCGCCCAGGGATGGGTTCACAGCGCCTCCTCGCAGGTCTATCGCCGAACCAGCCCCGAGACTGCCAAGCCAGATGTATTGAAGAACAATGATTTTGAGGAATATAACCGTGACCAAACTGGCCCCTGCACTGCCCATCGAAGTGGATAGCGAGACCGGCGTCTGGACAAGCGACGCCCTGCCGATGCTGTATGTACCGCGACACTTCTTTATCAACAACCATGTGGCCGTCGAAGAGGCGCTGGGTGCCGAGAAGTATGCCGAGATCCTCTACCACGCCGGCTACAAGAGCGCCTGGCACTGGTGCGAGAAAGAAGCCGAATGCCATGGGATCGAGGGCGTGGCCGTCTTTGAGCACTATATGCTGCGCCTCTCCCAGCGCGGCTGGGGACTCTTTATTACCGAGCACATCGACCTCGATGCCGGTACAGCGAGCGTGCGTCTAGAGCACAGCGCCTTTGTTTACCAGCTGGGCAAGACGGGAAAAAAAGAAGAGTACATGTTCACCGGCTGGTTCGCCGGGGCTATGGACCAGATCCTCGCGGCACGTGGCAGTTCACTGCGCACCGTCGCCGAGCAGACCCAGAGTGCCGCCGAGCCTGACTGCGATGTGGGCATCTTTGACGTCAAGCCGCTGACCGACGGCGCCCGCTAACCCGGCTACGAGGAGAGAACATCATGGCATTCGACGCAATCTTCGAGCCGATCGACATCGGCAAGCTGACCATCCGCAACCGCGTGGTCAGTACCGCTCACGCCGAGGTGCATGCCACCGACGGCGGCATGACCACCGAGCGCTACGTCAAGTACTACGAGGAAAAGGCCAAGGGCGGCTGCGGCCTGTGTATCTGCGGTGGCTCGTCGGTGGTGTCCATCGACAGCCCCCAGGGCTGGTGGAGCTCGGTAAATCTTTCCACCGACCGCATCATCCCGCACTTCCAGAACTTGGCCGATGCCGTGCACAAGCATGGCGGCAAGATCATGATCCAGATTACCCATATGGGACGCCGCTCGCGGTGGGACGGCTTTGACTGGTCGACCCTGCTATCGCCCTCGGGTATCCGTGAACCGGTGCACCGCTCCACCTGTAAGACCATTGAGGAAGAGGAGATCTGGCGCATCATTGGTGACTTCGCCCAGGCCGCGCGCCGAGCGAAAGAGGGCGGGCTCGACGGTGTCGAACTGTCTGCCGTGCACCAGCACCTGATCGACCAGTTCTGGAGCCCAAGGGTCAACAAGCGTACCGACGAGTGGGGCGGGAGCTTCGAAAATCGTATGCGCTTCGGTATGGAAGTGCTCAAGGCGGTGCGCGCTGAAGTGGGTGACGACTTCTGCGTCGGCATGCGGATCTGTGGCGACGAGTTCCATCCGGATGGCCTCTCCCACGACGACATGAAGCAGATCGCCGCCTACTACGATGCCACCGGCATGGTGGATTTCTTCGGCGTGGTCGGCTCCGGTTGCGACACCCACAACACCTTGGCCAACGTCATTCCTAATATGTCCTACCCGCCAGAGCCTTTCCTACATCTGGCGGCAGGGATCAAGGAAGTGGTGAACGTGCCGGTGATCCACGCCCAGAACATCAAGGATCCCAACCAGGCCCAGCGTATTCTCGAAGGGGGCTATGTCGATCTGGTCGGCATGACCCGGGCACATATTGCCGACCCCCACCTGATCGCCAAGATCAAGATGGGCCAGATCGACCAGATTAAACAGTGCGTGGGCGCTAACTACTGCATCGACCGCCAGTATCAGGGCCTTGATGTGCTGTGTATCCAAAACGCCGCCACGTCCCGTGAGTACATGGGGCTGCCGCATATCATTGAGAAGACCGAAGGCGCCAAGCGCAAAGTCGTGGTGGTCGGCGGTGGCCCTGGCGGTATGGAAGCAGCGCGGGTCGCTGCGGAGCGCGGTCACGATGTCACTCTGTTTGAGGCTGCTGACGCTTTGGGCGGACAGATCACCATTGCCGCCCAGGCCCCACAGCGCGATCAGATCGCTGGTATCACCCGCTGGTACCAGTTGGAGCTGGCGCGGCTGAAAGTCGATCTGCGTCTGGGCACCCGCGCCGATGAAGCAACGCTACTCGACCTGCGCCCGGATATCGTCGTGCTCGCCACCGGTGGTCAGCCCTTCCTGAGCCAGCACCCCGAGTGGGGTTACTCGGAGAACGCCGAGGAGAGCCTGGTGGTCAGCACCTGGGATATTCTCTCGGGCAAAGTGGCACCGGGTAACAACGTGCTGATTTATGACGCCATCTGCGAGTTCTCCGGCGTCTCGGCGGCGGATTTCCTCGCCGACAAGGGCGCCAAGGTGGAGATCGTCACCGATGATATCAAGCCCGGCGCGGCGGTGGGCGGCACCACCTTCCCCACCTACTACCGCAGTCTCTACGAGAAGGAGGTGATCATGTCCTCCGACCTGATGCTGCATAAGGTTTATCGCGAGGGCGACGGCCTGGTGGCGGTGCTCGAAAACGAGTACACCGGTGCTTTGGAAGAGCGCGTGGTGGATCAGGTGGTGGTGGAGAACGGTGTGCGGCCCGATGAAGCGCTCTATTACGCCCTCAAAGAGCAGTCCCGCAACAAAGGGCAGGTGGACCTGGAGGCGCTGTACGCCATCAAGCCGCAGCCGTGCCTGGTTGATGAGAAAGGCGAGGAGGGCGATGGCTTCCTGCTGTTCCGCTTGGGCGACTGCACGGCGCCGCGTAATACGCATGCGGCTATCTATGATGCCCTGCGGATCTGCAAGGACTTTTAACGCGAGCTTGAAGCAGGGGATCCGGGCGCCGGGGGCGGGTTGTTGCGAGGGTTGTTTGCCATGGATGGCAAACGTAGCGCCCAGGGAGGGGTTTACAGCGCCCTCGCAACAGCCCGCCACCGGTATTCCCGGACGTGATCGCTAGTTGTTCCAGCCATGAGGTGAGCACCATGCTCGAAACGCTCTTGCCGATATTAATCTTCACCGCCCTGGCCCTGGCGGCGATCGGCGCTGTACGCCGTATGCGCCTGTGGCGTCAGGGGCGCCCCTCGCCGGTCAGTTTCTTCAAGGGGTTGGCGGCCGTGCCGCGTCGCTACCTGGTGGATCTGCACCATGTGGTGGGGCGCGACAAGATGATTTCCAACACCCACGTGGCCACCGCCGGTGGCTTTGTGGCGGCCGCTGTGCTGATGATCCTGGTGCACGGGCTGGGGCTTGCCAACCCGGTTCTGGGTGGGCTGCTGCTGCTGGCCAGCACTTCCATGTTTATTGGCAGTCTGTTTGTGGCGCGACGGCGCATCAATCCCCCCGCCCGGCTTTCCAAAGGTCCCTGGATGCGCCTGCCCAAGAGCCTGATGGCGTTCTCGCTGGGCGTCTTTCTGATTACGCTACCCACGGTGGGGCTGCTGCCCGAAGGTCTGCTTGAAGGAAGCGGCAGCTGGTTCCTGGCGCTAGTGTTAGCGGGCGTCGTGGCCTGGGGGCTGGGCGAAATGTTTTTCGGCATGACCTGGGGCGGGCCTATGAAGCACGCCTTCGCCGGCGCCCTGCACCTGGCCTTCCACCGCCGCGCCGAGCGCTTCTCCACGAAAAATGGTGGCATCGGCCGGTCAACGGGTCTCAAGGCGCTCAATCTGGAAGATGAAACAGCGCCCCTGGGGGTGGAAAAGCCCGCCGACTTCACCTGGAACCAACTGCTGGGCTTCGATGCCTGCGTGCAGTGCGGGCGCTGCGAGGCGGTGTGCCCGGCGTTTGCCGCCGGTCAGCCGCTCAACCCCAAGAAGCTGATCCAGGACATGGTGGTGGGCATGGCCGGGGGCACCGATGCCGCCTATGCCGGCTCTCCCTACCCTGGCAAACCGGTAGGTGAACACGCGGGCTCGCCCCACGGGCCCATCGTGGCGCTGGAAGGCAAGGCGCTGGTCGACGCCGATACGCTATGGTCGTGCACGACCTGCCGCGCCTGCGTGGAAGAGTGCCCGATGATGATCGAGCACGTGGATGCGATCGTCGATATGCGCCGCCACCTGACCCTGGAACGGGGCAAGACGCCTAACAAGGGCGCCGAGGTGCTCGACAACCTGATCGCCACCGACAATCCCGGCGGTTTCGACCCCGGCTCGCGGCTCAACTGGGCAGCGGATCTCGACCTGCCGCTGATGGCCGATCTCAAGCAGGTCGACGTGCTGCTCTGGCTGGGTGATGGCGCCTTTGATATGCGCAACCAGCGTACCCTGCGTGCCCTGATCAAGGTGCTGAAAGCCGCCGAGGTAGACTTCGCGGTGCTAGGTAATGAAGAACGCGACAGCGGCGATGTGGCACGGCGTCTGGGCGACGAGGCGACGTTCCAGTCCCTGGCGAAACGCAATATTGCCACCCTGTCCAAGTATCAGTTCTTGCAGATCGTGACCTGCGACCCCCACAGTTTTCATGTGTTGGGTAACGAGTACGGCGAACTGGGCGGTCAATACAAGGTGCGTCACCACAGTACCTTTATCGCCGAGCTGTTTGAAGCCGGTCGGTTGTCCTTTGCCCCCTGGAAGGGCGGCAGCGTCACCTATCACGACCCGTGCTACCTGGGCCGTTATAACGGCGAGTTTGAGGCGCCCCGCAACGTGCTCAAGGCGCTGGGTATCGAGGTCAAGGAGATGGAGCGCTCCGGCTTCCGTTCGCGCTGCTGCGGTGGCGGTGGCGGGGCACCGATCACCGATATTCCCGGCAAGCAGCGGATTCCCGACATGCGCATGAACGACGTCAAGGAGACCGGCGCCGAACTGGTCGCGGTGGGCTGCCCGCAGTGCACCGCCATGCTGGAAGGTGTGGTGGATGCCAGCGCCGAGGTGCGCGACATCGCTGAGCTGGTGGCCGATGCGCTGGTTGAGCGCCCCGCCGCCGATGCGCCCGACGCGTCCCGCCGGCCGGCAGCAAACGCAATGGCTGAAGAGGTGACCGTATGAGCGAGATTATACGTCGCGATCCGCGTCGCGAGTGGATCGCCCGGAACCGTCTGCATCCCGACTACGCCACGGTGCTGGCTGCAATGGGCGGTGGTGCGACCAGCGAATGGATGGGCCCCAACGGCGTGGTGCGCAAGGACCCGCGTGCCATCGGCTTTATCGGCCCCAATGGCGTCAGGCGGATTGACCGTAGCGGCCTCCAGCAGGGCGGGCAGTCACCCGCCGCCGCTGCGGCGGCACGCGATAGTCGGCGCACGGTGACCATTGATCACCCCGCCTTCCTGGTGGCCGTGGTGCCCGACATGACCGGCGGGCGTCTCTCCGGTCACGACAAGGACCTGCTGGGGCTGGCCCGGCGCGTGGCGGATGCCGACGCCGACCAGCCCGGCGCCGTGGTGGCGATCCTGTTCGGCGAGCACAAGGAAGACGGCCTGGGCGAAGCCGGCATCGATCGCGTCGTGCACCTTGAGGATGAGCGCTACGCAGGCTTCGCCCCCGAGGCACGCCTGGCGGTATTAAGCGCCGTCGAGCGGGAGATGGCGCCGCGTTTCTGGCTGCTGCCGGACTCCCCGCTGGGCGGTGCCGATCTGGGGCGGCGGCTGTCCCTACGCCTGGGCGAACGGGCCGCCACCGGGGTGTGGCAGATCGAGGCCGACCAGGACGCACCGCTTGGCTGGCAGTGTACGGCCCGGGGCGGCGCCGGAAGCCTGGATATTCAACGGCCTCTACCGCGGGTGGCGCTGGCGCTGGCCGAGTGTGCCGAGCCGGTGGACGAGACCCGCCACGCAGCCGAGCACCTGACCCTTTCGGCGTCAATTCCCACCAACCTGTCCCGCATTGAAGACCTGGGGCAGGTGGCGGTGGACCCCGCCGGCGTGGCGCTGGATGAGGCCGAGTTCATCCTCTCAGGCGGCAACGGCGTCAAGGATTGGGAGGCTTTCCATCACGCCGCGAAGGTTCTCGGCGCGACCGAAGGCGCGTCACGCGTCGCGGTGGACGACGGCTATATGGCCCGCGACCGGCAGGTAGGCGCGACCGGCACCTGGGTCACCGCCCGGGTCTATGTGGCGGTGGGCATTTCGGGCGCTATCCAGCACCTGCAGGGCATTCAGCGCTGCGACAAGGTGGTGGCGATCAACCTCGATCCGGGGTGCGACATCATCAAGCGCGCCGACCTGGCGGTGATTGGCGACAGTACCCAAATCCTGGCCGCGTTGGTGGCCATGGTGGAACAGCAGCGGGGAGGGCAGCGCGATGCAGCCTGAACGACAGCAACAGGGAATCGACGTGGCAGTGCTGGTCTCCATCGGCCGCCACCCAACCACCGGTCGCCCGCGGCGCGCCGAGCAGGACGCCCGCGGGCTGGAGCTTGCGCTGGCCATGGAGACCGAACTGCCGGATATGCGGATCAGCGTGCTGCACGCGGGTCCTCAGGATGATGACAGCGAAGCCGCCCTGCGCGGCTACCTGGGCATGGGGCTTGAGTCCATGACCCTGCTCGAGCAGCCCGAGGGCAGCGACGCCATTCCCGCGCTGGCGGCGCACCTGGCGAACGCCGCGCCCCAACTGGTGATCACCGGCGCCCGGGCGGAGCGCGGTGAAGGGTCGGGGCTTTTGCCCTATGCCCTGGCCGAGCGCCTGGGCTGGCCGCTGGTGAACGGTCTGGCAGCGGTCGAGTCGGTGGAAAACGGCGTGGTGACGCTGCTTCAGGCATTGCCCCGGGGGCAGCGTCGCCGACTCCAGGTGCGCCTCCCGGCCATCATCAGCGTGGACGAAGCGGCCCCGGCGGCTCGCCAAAGCGCCTTCGGTCCGGCGCGTCGGGCCACCTTCGCGTTCGCACCCACCAATCCTGAAGCCGACAGCGAGCTGGCGCAATGGCAGCTGGCCCCCGCGCGTAAACGGCCCAAGCGTCTGAAGATCGTCAAATCCGCTTCGGCCAGGGATCGCTTCAAGGCGGCAGCCGCCAAGTCGGAGGGCAAGGGCGGGCAGGTGCTCACCGACGTGACCCCCGAGCAGGGCGCCGAGGCGATCTACAAGCTGCTCAAGGAAGAGGATGTACTGCGCTGACGTTGCTTGCGCATCACGCTGCTAACCCTCTTTCAAGCCCGCTTTGGCGGGCTTTTCTTTTGTTGAGGCGTGCGTGCTATTGGCTGGTAAACCCCGGATAAAGCAGCAGGCGCTGTCTTTCCAGGCGCAAGCCGATCCAGGCGTGCACGACCAGCACCAGAATCACCACGCCACCGCCAATAAGCGTCGAGGTCGTGGGTGTCTCACCCAGCAGCCACCAGACCCACAGCGTGCCCAATGCGGTTTCGACCAGGTAGAACAGCGCCACCTCCGTCGACGGCAGGTAGCGGGTGGCGCTGTTGATCAGCACCGTGGCAAGCGGCATCTGCACCAGGCCCATGAGGGCCAGTACGCCATAACGCTGGGCATCCAGCGTCAGCGGCGAGGCCATGGGTAGGGCAATGGCCGCCGAGAGCAGCCCTCCGCCGGCAATTACCGTCATAGGGTCAATCGCTGGATAGCGGCGCAGCAGCGTCAGGTTGCCACCGATGGCCGCCGCGGCTGCCAAGGCATAGAGGTTGCCGGTTAGCATCCCCATGGCTCCCTCGCCCATAAATACCAGGCCCATGCCCAGCATGCAGACGGCAATGGCCACCAGCGTTCGCAGCGCGACTTTTTCGCCCAGGAAAACCCGCGAAAACAGCGCGGCAAATAGCGGCGCGGTACTCAGGATCACCACCACGTTGGCCACGTTGGCGTTCATGACCGCCAGCACAAACAGGCTGGATATCAGGCCCAGCAGCAGGGCTGAGGCCAATGAGGAAAACGGGTTGCTGCAGAGCGTCGCAAGCCGCTTGCCTGCCCAGCACAGAAGCCCCAGCACGCAAAACATCAACAAACCGCGCCAGAACACGATGGTCCAGCCGTCGGTGCGCGCCAGGCGTATCAGCAATCCGTCGAAGCTCAGGAACACCACGCCTAGGACTACCGTAAGCAGACCGCGTTGGTACGAACTTAGCTGCATTGACTTACTCCCGGCGGGTAAAAAGCTAACCGCCCGCCGGTTAGGCGAGCGGTTGAGAAATGCGCAGCGGGCCAATGGTCATTGGCTCGCTCGGCTGCCCTGCGCTTAGCGATTGTCTGCCATGGTTGCGCGCGCAACAGCGGCTTGCTGATGGCGAGGGCGCACTATCCAGTAGCCCACGCCCCCGGCAATCAGCAGCATGCTGCCGCAACCTACTGCCAGCAGGTAGGCGCCTTGAACCGCGCCTGATGAGAGCGCAAAGCGCTCGGCGAAGCCCGCCAGGGTGACCGCATACTGTTGCCACAAAAACAGCCCGATAGCGACCCCGGAGAGCATGGTACATAGCGCAATCCAGCGGGTGCCGGACACCCAGCCGCTCAGCGCCCGGGTATCAAACTCATGCAGAAACGCACGGTAGTCTACCTCGGACTGGCTCACGCGGGTCATGGTGGATGCCAGCACGATTGCCGCCAGCGCCATCAGCGTACTCAACAGCACCGGGTGTAAATACACTGGCAGACTGATCCACTCGGCCTGCGCCATTAACGATAGGACCAGGTTGCCGACAAATCCGACCACCAGGCCCCAGCTGGCCCCGGCGGCGGTAATCCGCCGGCTCCAGATGCTCATCAAAGCCACCGGACCCCAGGAGGAGGCAAACAGCGTGGCGGCAAACCAGACCACCGCCATGACCGCGGGCGGCTGAAAAAGCGCCAGCAATAGAGCTGTAAGCCCCGCCGAAAGCACAGCGATACGGCTTTTACGCATGGCCTTTTTTTCGTCCAGCGAGGCAGGGAGAATATCGTTGGAGAGGCTAAAGCCGATGATCGACAGGAACGTCGAGCAGGACGACAGGCCGGCGGCAAACACCCCGGTGAGAATCACCACCCCAAGCCAGGTCGGCAGGATGTTGAGCGCCACCCAGACCATGGAACGTTCGGGCTCGAGGGTCGGGTCGTAGAGATTGATTGCCGCGCCGGTCATCATCATCAGCGCATAGAAGACGGCGAGCGCCACCGCCGTCAGCATGGCCGAGCGCATCACCACGTGCTCGTTACGCGCCATCAGGTAGCGGCTGGACTGCCAGGGGCTCGCCGCCAGCACCGCCGCCCAGACAAGGCCCAGGGTCAGGCCCCAGACAAGCGCCTCGCCGGGAGAGGAGAAGTTGGCATCAGGCCCTTCGATCACCCCATGCCACAGGCCAATGCCGGGCTTGTCCGTCTGGGTTAAAAGCCCCTCAACGACGCCACTCCAGCCGCCAAGATCCTGAATGACATACAGCGACCCGCCCACCGCGGCCAGCGAAAAAATCACGAACATGACGGTGTCGGTGATCATCACGCCGGGCGAGCCCGAATACAGAATGAAGCCGGTGTAGGTCATCCACACCAGCACCAGACCCACCCAGTAGGGCATGCCGGTCAGCTCGGCGAACATGATGCCCGCGCCTTGCATGACCCCCAGCAGATACGCCCCCAGGCCGATGACCGTGGTGAGCCCGGCAATGACCTGGACGCGCCGCGAGGCAAAGCGCTTGCCAAAAAACTCCGGCACGGTTTTGGCGCCGCTACGGCGCAGGTAACGGCCGAACACCAAGGCCCCCAGCAGGCAGCCCGAGGTGCTGACCGCCGCAAAAATCAGCATGACGAACGGATAGCCCTGGTAGGCAAAGCCCGTTTCGCCGAGAAAGGCGCTGGTGCTCAGGTAGCTGGCCACCAGCGTACCCAGGATAAAGAAAGTGGGCGCATTGCGGCCAGCGACCAGGTAGTCATCCAGTCCCTTGACGCGCCGCCCAGCCAGATGCCCGATGACAAAATAGCCGACCAGGCTCAACAGTATTGCGATGGTATAAATCATGAGCATAACCATGGGGTTGTTAACATTGTGCCGTCATGGTGCAGCGCTTTATAAGCACGCTCATAGTCGCCAGCGGCACCCAATGAAAGAATTACGACATGCCGTTAAAAAGTCGGGACGTCGCGTCGTGGCAGCACAAAAGGCAACGCTGGGTGGGTCGGCCGCTGAGCCCCAGCTAAGCTGGGGCTTTGAGCCTAAATAAATCGTTTGTGCCGCTTTGTCTTTGTAACGCAAGCTGAGGCTTCTTCCGTCACCCTAACCACACCCCAGAGGCAGCGATGACAAAACCCAATATTCTGGTGCTGATGGCCGACCAGGTTAACGGCACGCTGTTTGAAGATGGCCCGGCAGATTTTCTGCATATGCCGAACGTGAAGGCACTGGCCGAGCGCTCGGTGCGCTTTCGCAATGCCTACACGCCGAGCTATCTCTGTGCTCCCGGGCGTGCGGCTTTCATGTCAGGTCAACTTCCCTCCCGTACCGGCGTCTACGACAACGCTGCCGAGTTTCCGTCGAGCATTCCGACCTGGGCGCACCACTTGCGGCGCGCTGGCTACCAAACGTGTCTCTCGGGCAAGATGCACTTCGTCGGCCCGGATCAGCTACACGGCTTCGAGTCGCGCCTGACGACCGATGTCTATCCGCCTGATTTCGGCTGGACGCCGGACTATCGCACCCCTGGTGTACGCATCGACTGGTGGTATCACAACCTGGGCTCTGTTACCGGGGCCGGCATCGCCGAGATATCCAATCAAATGGAGTATGATGACGAGGTTGCCTTCCACGCCGAGCAAAAGCTCTACGACCTGGCGCGCGGTCATGACGAACGCCCCTGGGCATTATGCGTGAGCTTTACTCATCCCCACGATCCCTACGTAGCGCGCCGCCAATACTGGGATCTCTACCGTGACTGCGAGCATCTCGAGCCAACGGTGGGTGAGATTCCCTACGCCGAGCAGGATCCGCACTCGCAGCGTCTCTTCGATGCCAACGACTATACCCAGTTCGACATAAAGCCCGAGAATATCCGCCGTGCTCGCCAAGGATATTTCGCCAACCTGTCTTACATCGACGACAAGGTGGGCGGTATTCTCGACGTGCTCGAGCGCACCCGCATGCTCGACAACACCATCATTCTGTTCGTCTCCGATCATGGCGACATGCTTGGCGAGCGCGGATTGTGGTTCAAAATGAGCCCCTACGAAGGCTCATCACGCGTACCGCTGATGATCAGTGCGCCGGGTCTTGAGCCCAAGTGTGTCGGTACGCCGGTGTCTGCGCTGGATATCAATCCGACGCTGGCTGATCTGGTGGGTATCGACCTGAGTGCCATCGAACCGTGGACCGACGGCGAGTCGCTGGCACCGCTGATGAAGGGCGAAAGGCGCGATACACCGGTTTGCTTGGAATACGCCGCCGAGGGCAGCTACGCGCCGCTGATCACGATCCGGCATCGTCAGTGGAAGTTCAACCATTGCGAGCTTGATCCGCCGCAGCTATTCAATCTCGCCGAAGACCCGCACGAGTTGAATAATCTGGCGGAAGATCCGGCGCATGCCGAACAACTCGCCGACTTCCAACAGCAATGCCGCGAGCGCTGGGACATGGCGCGCTTCGACGCCGAGGTGCGCGAAAGCCAGGCGAGACGGTTGATCGTCTACGAAGCACTGCGCAACGGCGCCTACTATCCGTGGGATTATCAGCCGCTGCAGGTGGCCTCGGAGCGCTATATGCGCAACCACATGGACCTCAACATACTCGAAGAGGCCCAGCGGTTTCCCCGCGGAGAGTGAGCCACGCTCGCGAAAAGATAAGCGGCCGGGGCACGGCGCTGGGAAGGGGTATGCTCGCGTTTAGCGTTTTTGCTATCACTGATGGCTAAACGAGCCCCCAAGAAGGAGCGCCTACAAGGCGCTCCCGTCATGTTGCGACATCACTTTTGGAGCGACGTGGTGGGTACCTTGCCAGAAAGTTGCTGCTGCTCCTTGTGCAGTCCTATATACAAGCTGAAGCACATCACCAGAAGCACCAGCGTAAAGGGTAGCCCGGTGGCCACCGCGCCCGCCTGAAGCGCACTGAGTGCCGTGCTCCCCCCGCCATACAGCAGCACGCCGGCAATCACCCCTTCAAGCGTGGCCCAGAACACTCGCTGGCTTTTGGGGGCATCGGTCTTGCCGCCCGCGGTGATGTTGTCGATCACCAGCGAGCCGGAGTCCGATGAGGTAATAAAGAACACCAGCACCAGAATGATCGCGAGCGTCGAGGTAATGCTGGTCAGGGGCAATTGTTCCAGCATGTGGAACATGGCAAGCGAGACGTCGTCAATACCGTTGGCCAGCTCGCCCACTTCGTTTGAGGCCTGAAAAATCGCCGTGCCGCCAAAGGCGCTCATCCATACCAGGGTGACCAGCGTCGGCACCAGCAGCACCGCGATCAGGAACTCACGCACCGTCCGGCCTCGCGACACGCGCGCGATAAACATGCCGACAAACGGAGACCAGGAGATCCACCATGCCCAGTAAAAGATGGTCCAGCCGTGATACCAGGTATCGTCGTCGCGACCAACCCAGTTCGACAGCGGCAGAAGGTGGCTTGCATAGTCCAGCGCGGTGGTGCCAATCCCTGTCAGAATCATCAGGGTCGGCCCCGCCACGACCACAAACAGCAACAGCACGGCCGCGATGACCATGTTGATATTTGAGAAAAGCTTCACGCCGCCGTCGATACCCCGCCATACCGAGATCAGCGCAATCACCGTGACTACCACGATAATCGCCAGCTGGGTGCCGATGGTATTAGGGATATCGAACAGATAGGCAAGCCCGCCAGCTGCCTGGGTAGCGCCAAAGCCAAGCGAAGTGGCCAGGCCGAAAATAGTGGCCAGCACGGCAAGAATATCGATGATATGGCCTGCCCAGCCGCGGGTTCGCTCGCCCAGAATGGGGTAGAAGGCGGAGCGAAGCGTAAGCGGCAGGCCCTTGTTATAGGCAAAGAAAGCCAGTGACAGTGCCACCACACCATAAATGGCCCAGGGGTGCAGGCCCCAATGGAACATGGTCGCCCCCATAGCGGCGCTGGCGCCCTCCGGGGTGCCCGCCGGCGCATTCAAAGGCGTGCCGTACCAGTCGGTGTAGTAGGCCACGGGCTCAGCAACGCTCCAGAACATCAGGCCGATGCCCATGCCCGCCGCAAACAGCATGGCGAACCAGGAGGTGCGCGAGTATTCCGGCTTCGCATCTTTGCCGCCCAGACGAATCCGCCCCAAAGGCAAGCAGATCAGTACGAGACAGAACACCACAAAGATGTTGCCCGCGATCATGAATAGCCAGTCGAAGTGTTCGATCGACCAGTTCTTGGCAAGCCCCAGGTGAGTATTAGCGGCATCTGGGTAGACCAGCGCGTAGATAATAAACAGTAGGATGGCGAGAGCGGAAAGCGGAAAGACGGGGTTATGAAAATCCAGCCCCATTATCTGAGTATTGTCCTGTCCGGGCGACAGGACCGGGTCGTCATTGTTGTTCATCAGGGTTCCTTGGTTGCTCTTGTTAGACGTCGGATATGAGCCAGGCATCGCCGACGCACCGAATTGTTGGCCCTGTTTAAGAACAAGAGTGTCGTGAAAGCGACCTCTATCTATTCGTTCTGGCTAGGATGTCTTGAATAGATATGTGAGTGCCTTTTTGGGGTAAGTCCTAAGACGCGGAGGGGATAGGGTGGAAAAGCGCAATCCACCCTATCGAGCAGAACAATAAACTACAGGAGCCAGCCATGAATGCAGCCAACCGCGGAGTGGTCTACAAAGGACCGGGTGAAGTCGCCGTTGAATCCATTGCCTATCCTGAACTTGCTTTAGGCAATCGCAAATGCGAGCACGGCGTGATTCTCAAGGTCGTTACCACCAATATCTGTGGCAGCGACCAGCATATGGTGCGTGGTCGCACCACTGCCTCACCTGGCCTGGTACTCGGCCACGAAATCACTGGGCTGGTTATTGAGACCGGCCGTGACGTCGAATTCATCAAACCGGGCGACCTGGTCTCGGTGCCATTCAACATTGCCTGTGGCCGCTGCCGCAACTGCAAGGAAGGCCGCACCGGTATTTGCCTCAACGTCAATCCAGCCCGCCCTGGCGCCGCCTACGGTTACGTGGATATGGGCGGCTGGGTCGGCGGCCAGACCGAATATGTCATGGTCCCCTACGCCGACTTTAATCTGCTGAAGTTCCCGGATGCCGATCAGGCCATGGAGAAGATCAAGGATCTGACCCTGCTTTCCGATATCTTCCCCACCGGCTTTCACGGCTGCGTGACCGCCGGTGTCGGCCCGGGCAGCACCGTCTATATCGCCGGTGCCGGGCCCGTCGGGCTGGCCGCTGCGGTTTCCGCTCAGTTGCTGGGTGCGGCCTGCGTGATCGTTGGCGATATGATCGAAGAGCGCCTGGCCCAGGCCCGCAGCTTTGGCTGCGAGACCATCGACCTGACCCAGGACGGTGACATGGCCGACAAGATCGAGGTGATTCTCGGCGAGCGCGAGGTCGATGCCTTTGTCGACTGCGTTGGCTTCGAAGCCCACGCCTGTGGCTGCAACCACGGCAAAGAAGCGCCCGCCACGGTGCTCAACTCGGCGATGTCGCTGACCCGCGCGGGTGGCCAGATCGGTATCCCCGGCCTGTACGTGACCGAAGACCCCGGCGCGGAAGACGATGCTGCCAAGCAGGGCGCGCTGAGCATGCGCTTTGGTCTTGGTTGGGCTAAGTCCCACAGTTTCCATACTGGGCAGTGTCCGGTGATGCAGTACCATCGCCCACTGATGCAGGCTATTCTGTTTGGCAAGGTCAATATCGCCGATGCGGTCAATGTCCAGATGATTAACCTGGATCAGGCGCCCCAGGGCTACGCTGACTTCGATGGTGGTGCGGCCAAGAAATTCGTTATTGACCCACATGGCAGCGTGGCCTAATAACGTATTAACTCAGCAATTTAGTAAACAGCCCTAACCCCTACCTGGCGGTGGGGTAGCGAGACCCTAGACGGCGCCCCGCGGGGTGCCGTCTTCGTTCCTACGTAAAAAAGCCGATCAAGATAATAATGAGTGCCCAATGACCGTTCAGACCGTGACCCCCAAGCGCCCCTTTCGCGGCAAGCCCCGCGGCCGTGAGCTCGATCCCAACCGCCTTGAGGGATTGCGTGAGCTGCTGGGCGACGAACGCGAAGACGCCACGCTGCGCCGCCGTGACCTGCTGATCGAACATTTGCATGTTATTCAGGATGCCCGGGGCCATCTACTGCTTGCGGACCTGCGTGCCCTGGCGGCCTACATGAACCTGCCCATGGCGGCCGTCTACGAGACGGCCACCTTCTATGCCCACTTCGATGTGATTCACGACGATCAGGAGACGCCGCCCGCGTTGACCATCCGCGTTTGTGATTCTCTGGCCTGCCAGTTGGCCGGTGCCGAGGCGCTGAAGGCCCAGTTGGAAGCCAATGTGGATATCGAGCAGGTGAGGGTACTGCGGGCGCCCTGCATGGGCCGCTGCGACACGGCGCCGGTGGCGGAAGTAGGACATCATCATGTTTTGTTTGCCACCCAAGAGAGTATTGCGACGGTGATCGAGGGGGCGCACTTTCACCCCGCTACCGTCGACTGGCAGCGGCTGGACGACTATCGGCGCGAGGGCGGTTTCGCGCTGCTGCGCGCCTGTCGCGAGGGCGAGGTCACGGTGGAAGCGCTGATGGACGCGATGCAGCAGGCCAATCTGCGGGGCTTGGGGGGCGCGGGTTTCCCTACCTTCAAGAAGTGGACCTTCGTGCGCCAGGAGGCCGGCCCCCGCTACTGCGCCATCAACGCCGACGAGGGTGAGCCCGGCACCTTCAAGGACCGCTATTACCTGGAACGCTCGCCGCACCAGTTTCTGGAAGGCGCGCTGGTCAGTGCCTGGGCGGTCGACGCCGAGGCGCTGTATATCTACCTGCGCGATGAGTATCCGGCGTTGCATGGCGTACTGCGCGAGGCGATTGGCGAGCTCGAGGCCGCCGGCCTGGTGGCGCCGGGCTACATCGTGCTGAGGCGCGGCGCGGGGGCTTATATCTGCGGCGAAGAGTCGGCGATGATCGAGTCCCTGGAAGGCAAGCCGGGCAAGCCCCGTCATCGCCCGCCGTTTGTGGCCCAGAAAGGGCTCTTTGATCAGCCGACGCTGGTCAATAACGTCGAAACCGTCTACTGGATTCCCATGATCTGGCAGCGCGGCGCGGAGGCCTTCGCAAGCCAGGGTCGCCACGGCCGCGTGGGGGTGCGCAGTTTCTCGGTCTCGGGCCGGGTCAAACACCCTGGCGTGTATCTGGCGCCGGCGGGGATCACGCTTAGCGAATTGATTGACGAGTATTGCGGTGGCATGGCCGACGGCCACCGTCTGGCGGCCTACCTGCCCGGCGGCGCCTCCGGCGGCATTCTGCCCGCTGCCAAGGCCAATATCCCCCTCGACTTCGACACCCTTCAGGAGCACGGCTGTTTTATCGGCTCCGCCGCGGTGATCGTACTCTCTGACCAGGACGATCTGCGCGGGGTCGCGACCAACCTGCTGGCCTTCTTTGCCGACGAGTCCTGTGGTCAATGCACGCCCTGCCGGGTGGGCACGGAAAAGATGCTCACCCTGCTCGAGCGCAATGAATGGGACGCCGGGCTGATGACACAGCTTTCCCAGGTGATGATAGATGCCTCTATTTGCGGGCTTGGCCAGGCAGCCCCCAACCCGGTGCTCGGGCTGCTCAAGGATTTCCGCGGCGAACTGGCCGCCCAGAATGTCATCGTCAAGGGGTAGGGGAGATGAGTATGAGCGAGCAGGTCTCAAGCCAAGCCTTAAACAACAGCTTAAACGAACGCTTTACCCTGACGCTGGATGGCGTAGAGGTGAGTGCACACCCCGGTGAAAGCCTCTGGCAGGTGGCCAAGCGCGCCGGTGAAACCATTCCCCATCTTTGTTTCAAGGACGCCAGCGGCTACCGCGCCGACGGCAACTGCCGGGCCTGCATGGTGGAAATCGAGGGTGAGCGGGCGTTGGCCGCCAGCTGCCTACGCCAGGCGGCGCCCGGGATGGTGGTCAATAGCGCGGGCTCTGAACGCGCAAACGCGGCCCGCAAGATGGTCATGGAGATGCTGCTAGTCGACCAGCCAGAGCGGGAAGACAGCCCCGACAGCTCAAGCCACTTTTGGGCCATGGCTGACCAGTTGGCTATTGATGCCACAGAGGTGCGCCGCAAGCTGCCCCGGCGCGATGAGCGCGAGGCGCCCACCGTACACCATGTGGCCTCCCGGGCGGATAGCCTGGAACATGACAGCAGCCACTCTGCCATGCGCGTCAACCTTGATGCCTGTATCGAGTGCAACCTGTGCGTGCGCGCCTGCCGTGACGTGCAGGTCAACGACGTCATCGGCCTGGCGCACCGCGGCGCGGCCTCGAAGATCGTGTTTGATTTCGACGACCCCATGGGGGATAGCACCTGTGTGGCCTGCGGGGAGTGTGTCCAGGCCTGTCCCACCGGCGCCCTGATGCCCGCGACCCTGGTCGATCAACAAGGCCACGGCGACTCCGCAGCGGCCGATCGCCAGGTCGACTCGGTATGCCCCTACTGCGGGGTGGGCTGCCAGCTGACCTACCATATCAAGGACGACGAGATCCTGTATGTGGAGGGCCGCGAAGGACCCTCTAACCAGAACCGGCTGTGCGTCAAAGGACGCTTCGGCTACGACTATCCGCGCCATCCCTCCAGGCTGATCATGCCGCTGATTCGCCGCGAGGGAGTGGCGAAAGGTCTCGACCCGGACTTCGATCCCGCCAAGCCTCTGACCCATTTTCGCGAGGCGAGCTGGGACGAAGCCCTGGAGGTTGCCGCCGGCGGGCTGGTGGACCTGAAAGCGGCCCATGGCCCCGACGCTCTGGCCGGATTCGGTAGCGCCAAATGCTCCAACGAAGAGGCGTGGCTGTTCCAGAAGCTGGTGCGGACCGGTTTTGGCTCCAACCATGTGGATCACTGCACGCGGTTGTGCCACGCAAGCTCGGTGGCGGCGTTGATGGAGTGCATTGGCTCCGGCGCCGTGACCGCCTCCTTCATGCAGGCCGAGCAGGCAGACGTGGTGATCCTGACCGGCTGTAACCCGGCGGTGAACCATCCCGTGGCGGCCACCTTCTTCAAGCAGGCCGCCAAGCGCGGTACCAAGATCGTGATCCTCGACCCCCGCGGCCAGGCGCTGGATGCCTACGCTCACCTGAGCGTGCGCTTCTCGCCGGGCGCCGACGTGGCGCTGTTCAACGCCATGCTCAACGTGATCATCAGTGAAGAACTTTATGACACGGCCTATATTGCCGAGCACACCGAAGGCTTCGAGGCCCTTAAAGTGCATACGGTAGATATGACGCCCGAAGCGATGAGCAGCCTATGCGGCGTTGCGCCTGAAACCATTCGTCAAGTGGCGCGGCTCTATGCCAACGCCGAGCGGGCGATGATCTTCTGGGGCATGGGTATTTCCCAGCATACTCACGGCACCGACAACGCGCGTGGCCTGATCTCGCTGGCGCTGGCCTGCGGCCAAACCGGGCGCCCCGGCACCGGCTTGCACCCTTTGCGGGGGCAGAACAACGTTCAGGGGGCGTCCGATGCGGGCATGATCCCCATGGTAATGCCCGACTACCAGCCGGTCAGCGATGATCAGGTACGCGCGGCGTTTGAAGAGCTGTGGAACACCCAACTGGATCCCAAGCCTGGCCTCACCGTGGTGGAAATCATGGACGCCATCGCCGCCGGCACCATCCGCGGCATGCTTATCCAGGGCGAGAACCCGGCCATGTCCGACCCGGACCTGGACCACGCCAGGGCAGCCTTGGCCAAGCTGGAGCATCTGGTGGTTCAGGACCTCTTCGTCACCGAGACCGCCCAGTTCGCCGACGTCATCCTGCCGGCCTCCGCCTGGCCGGAGAAGAACGGTACCGTGACCAACACCAATCGCCAGGTGCAGATGGGCCGTGCGGCCGTGCCGCTACCCGGCCAGGCCAAGCCGGACTGGTGGATTACCCAGGAGATCGCCAAGCGTTTCGGTCTGGACTGGAACTACCAGCACCCGCGGGACGTCTTTGCCGAAATGACGCAGGGCATGGCGTCCCTCGATCATATTTCCTGGGAGCGCCTGGAGCGGGAGCAGTCGGTGACCTATCCCTGCCCAGCGGAAGACGCACCGGGGCACGACGTGGTCTTCAGCGATGCGTTTCCCACTGCCAGCGGTCGGGCAAAATTTGCGCCTACGCGCCCGTTACCCCCGGATGAGCCGGTGGACAACGACTACCCGACGGTATTGACCACCGGTCGCCAGCTGGAGCACTGGCATACCGGCTCCATGACCCGACGCGCCAAGGTACTCGATGACCTGGAGCCGGAAGCGGTCGCCAGCCTGGCCCCCGCCGAGTTTATCCGGCTGGGGATGGCGCCGGGCGATGACCTGACGATCGCCACCCGGCGGGGGACCATCACGCTCAAGGCGAGAACCGACCCGGGCATGCCCGAGGGCATGGTCTTCGTGCCCTTCTGTTACGGAGAAGCGGCGGCCAATCTACTCACCAACCCGGCGCTGGACCCGTTTGGGAAAATTCCCGAGTTCAAGTACGCCGCCTGCCGGTTGAGCCGCGCAGACGTGGCCTGACCGATCACCGTTCCCCGACCGCCCATGGAGGTTGCCTCCATGGGCGTTTTCGTTTCCAGGCATGCGGAAATCATTGCCTTAGTTGACTTTGCTGCACATGTGGCAGGTTGATATTCAACGCTAATTGTCCCCTCGAAAATTGTAATGCGATGTAAGCTCGCCTTATTGTCGTTATCAAGCATTAGCAAAAAAATATAAATCAATAGAGTTCCAGGGGATGCGTGAGGTTAGGGGTGTTGACCTTGGCGCAACGGGACGTTTATCGGGGGATGTGCATGAACGAGACCCTTGCAGACGCTGGGGAGGCGAGGGCGGCAACGAGCGAAACGCCGTTGAGTTTTGCCCGCTTCGTCAATGTCCAAAAGAGCTATGACGGTGTCGAACTGGTCGTCAAGGACTTCAACCTTGATATCCGCAAGGGTGAATTCGTCACCCTGCTGGGGCCTTCGGGCTCCGGAAAGACCACCTGCCTGATGATGATGGCAGGCTTCGAAACGCCCACCCACGGCGAGATTTTGCTCAATGGCGAGCCGATCAGTGGCTTGCCACCGCATAAGCGTGGCATCGGCATGGTGTTCCAGAACTATGCGCTGTTCCCGCACATGACGGTGGCTGAGAACCTCGCCTTCCCGCTCGAAGTACGTCACCTCAACAAAGCACAGATCAAGGAAAAGGTGGATAAAGCACTGGCCATGGTGCGTCTGGAAGAGTTTGGCGACCGTCGCCCGGCGCAGCTTTCCGGTGGCCAGCAGCAGCGCGTGGCATTGGCTCGGGCGCTGGTGTTTGAGCCTGAGTTAGTGCTGATGGATGAACCGCTAGGCGCGCTGGACAAAAATTTGCGTGAAGAAATGCAGTACGAGATCAAACGCATTCATGCCAGCCTCGGCGTCACCATGATCTACGTCACCCATGATCAGACCGAAGCATTGACCATGTCCGACCGCATTGCGGTTTTCAACGACGGTATTGTTCAACAGCTAGCCTCGCCGGATGAACTCTACGAGCGGCCGCAAAACGCGTTCGTTGCCTACTTTATTGGCGAAAACAATCGCCTGCAGGGTGAGGTCAGTGAGCGACTCGGTGACGACTGCAAGGTACGCCTTGATAGCGGCGACACGGTGGTTGCCAAAGCAGTGGCGGTGAGCGGCGTGGGTTCACGTACGACACTGTCGCTACGCCCCGAGCGGGTCAGCATCCTGAGTGGGGATGCGGCGGAACAGTTCGAGAATCAATTTACCGCCACCGTGCAGGAAGTGATCTACCTTGGCGACCATTTGCGCACGCGGGTGTCGGTGTGCGGTAACGATGACTTTATTTTGAAAACACCCAACGCCCAAGGGTGTGGGGGGATGCGCCCCGGCCAGCAGATTCAGGTCGGCTGGTCGAGCGCCGATTGCCGAGCGCTGGATGCATGAGCAGGACGGCAGTCAAGTGCGCCGTTTCTCGGCATCCCACGGTGTCGGCGGCGATGGCAACAATAAACGGAGAATAACCATGAAAATCAGCATCAATAATCGCATTGTCAAGACGGGTGTCGCTGCCCTGGGGGTCTCGGCACTGGCCGTGGCGGTCAGCGCCCATGCCGAGCAGACGTTGAATATTGTGTCCTGGGGCGGTGCTTACAGCATGAGCCAACATGAAGCTTACGATAAGCCGTGGATTGAAAAAACCGGCGACGAGATCGTCAATATCGACCGCAGCGGCAACGCCCTGGCCGGATTACGCTCCCAAAGCCAGGCTGGCAACGTCACTTGGGACCTGGTCGATATGCTCCCGGCCGATGCCATGATTGCCTGCGATGAAGGCCTGATCGAGCCGCTTGACCATGACGAACTGCTGGCCGACGCCCCGGATGGTACGCCGCCCAGTGAGGACTTCGTCGAGGGCGCTTTGGGCGATTGCTTCGTGGCATCCATCGTCTATTCGAATATCGTTGCCTTCAATAGCGAGATGTTTCCCGAAGACGACCAGCCCAGCACCATCGAGGATGTCTTCGACCTGGAAAACTACCCTGGCAAGCGGGCCCTGCTGCGCAAGCCGATCAACAACATGGAGTGGGCCTTGATCGCCGATGGCGTCGAGCGTGATGAAGTTTACGCCATGCTCGAGACTGAAGAAGGCGTTGAACGTGCTCTTGCCAAGCTCGATACCATCAAGGACGAGATCATCTGGTGGGAAGAGGGCGCCCAGCCGCCACAGTTGCTGGCCGACCAAGAGGTGGCCTTCGCCTCCGCGTATAATGGCCGGATCTTTGATGCCATGGTCACTGAAGACCAACCCTTCGAGATCATCTGGGATGCCCAGGTATTCGAGTTGGATGGCTGGGTCGTCCCCACCGGCAAGCTCGACAAGGTGAAGGATTATCTGCATTTCGCCACCGATACCCAGCGTCTCGCTGACCAGGCCAAGTATATTTCCTACGGCCCGGCGCGCGAATCTTCCGCGGAATTTGTCTCCACTCATGCCGAGACCGGAATAGAGATGGAAGAGCATATGCCCACCTATGGTCCGAACTTTGAGACGGCGATACAGAAAGATGACCTGTTCTGGGCGGACTTCAACGACGAGCTGACCCAGCGCTTCGACGCCTGGCTGTCCCAGTAAGGTGCTGCCGCCGCCCGGTGAAAATCGGGCGGCGACATGTCGATAGCCGGTCATTGCTGATCGATTCTTTCGCCTGATGGAGAGACCTACGTGTCCGAGTCTCCTGCACCCCCTTTAAGAACGGCCGATGGTGTGCCGCTCAAAGTAAGTTTGCGTCGTACCGTGCGACGCTCGAAAATCAAGGCGCTGCTACTGGTCGCGCCGCTGCTGGCGTTCCTGATCATCGCCTTCGTAATGCCAATTCTTGAGATGCTGTGGCGCAGCGTCGACAATCCCGAGGTTTCCACCTACTTGCCGCGTACCGCCGCCGCCCTAGAGCGCTGGGACGGCACTGACCTGCCCGACGAGGAGGCCTTCGCCGCGCTTGCCGAGGACCTGCGCGTGGGCCAGGCCGAGCGCAGCATGGGAACTCTGTCCAGTCGGTTGAACTACGAGAAGTCGGGCATGCGCTCAGCCATCAGCCGCACCGCACGTGGTGCCGCTAACCTCGAGCCGCCGTTCCGTGAGTCCCTGGTTGACGCTCATCGTGCTTGGGGAGAGACCGACACATGGCGGTTGATCAAGCGCGAGTCGCGGCCCTACACGCCGTCTTACTACTTGGCGGCGATGGACCGCCAGATGAGCCCGGACGGCGAGATAGTCAAGGTGCCGGAGCACATGCGGGTCCATGCCACCCTGTTCTGGCGAACGCTGTGGATGAGTGCCGTCATCACCGGCCTTACGCTGTTGCTCGGTTATCCGGTGGCCTTCCTGCTGGCGAGTCTTCCGGCGCGTCGCTCCAACCTGCTGATGATCCTGGTATTGCTGCCGTTTTGGACCTCGCTGCTGGTGCGTACCACTACCTGGATCGCCATCCTGCAATCCCAGGGCGTGCTTAATGACGTGATGGTGGCGCTAGGTGTGGTGGCAGACGAGGCGCGTTGGCAGATGATCCACAACAAAATGGGCACCATCATCGCCATGACACACATCCTGCTGCCGTTCATGATCCTGCCGCTCTACTCAGTGATGAAGACCATCCCGCCAAGCTACATGCGAGCGGCTCGCTCGCTGGGGGGCAAGCCGCTTCTCAGTTTCCGCCGCGTCTACTTCCCGCTGACGATTCCGGGCATTGCTGCCGGCGGCATCCTGGTGTTCATCCTGTCGATCGGCTACTACATCACGCCGGCGCTGGTGGGCGGACAGTCGGGGCGCTTTATCACCAACTACATCGCTTACCATATGCAGACATCGCTCAACTGGGGGCTGGCGGCCGCTATTGCCTCGATCCTGCTGTTCGTGGTGATTATCTGCTACTTGGTATTCAATCGCCTGATCGGCGTCGACAAGGTCAAGCTGGGGTAAACGATGGCCATTCCTTCTTACGCCACTCGTGGCGAGCGCATCTGGCACTACTTATTTCTGGGCATCTGTGGGCTGGTCTTTCTGTTCCTGATTGGACCGCTGCTGGTGATTATCCCGCTGTCGTTCAATTCGCAGCCCTACTTCACCTTTAGCAAGGAAATGCTGACCTTCGACCCGTCCGGTTATTCGCTGCGCTGGTATCAGGACTTCTTCACGTCGAGCGCATGGCTCAATGCCATCAAGAATAGCTTCATCATCGGTATCGCCTCCACAATCCTTGCCACGGTGCTGGGGACGGTGGCGGCGCTGGGATTGTCGAGTCGCTACATGCCGGCGCGTGGCGCGATCATGGCGCTGCTGATCTCGCCGATGATCGTGCCGCTAATCATCTCGGCGGCGGCGATGTTCTTCTTCTTTTCCAAGGTTAATCTCGCCCAGACCTATGTGGGGGTGATTCTGGCCCATACGGCGCTGGGCATTCCCTTCGTCGTGATCACCGTGACCGCTACGCTGTCGAGTTTCGATACCACGCTGATTCGTGCGGCGCATAGCCTGGGCGCCAATCCGACCCGCACCTTCTTCAAGGTGGTGCTACCGCTGGTCACACCGGGGGTGGTGTCGGGAGCGTTGTTCGCCTTCATTACGTCCTTCGATGAGGTAGTGGTGGTGCTGTTCATTGCAGGCCCTGAGCAGCGCACCATGCCGATTCAGATGTGGTCGGGCATTCGCGAGCAGATCAGCCCGACGATCCTCGCCGTGGCGACCCTGCTGGTGCTGCTATCGATGATGATGCTCACCACCCTTGAACTGCTACGCCGCCGGAGCGAGCGGCTGCGGGGGCTTTCACCCGAATGAGCCTAAACAGCGTTGAGGCCGCGCTGGTTTTTATATGTCCTTGACCAACCTGAGCGCATCGTAGATGGCCGCGTGGGTGTTTCGGGATTCGACGGCATCGCCGATCCGGAACAGCTGGAAACGGCCGTCCGGGTTATTGATCACGCGCTGGGGGTTGCCCACGATCAGGTCATCGTAGTTCACCTCGCCGCCGTTGCTGGCGTGCGATTTGAGCTCGAAATAGATATCGGCCATCGGCGTGATGCCGTAGTTGACCACCACCTGGTCGATGCGCCGTTCGTGCTCAAGGTCCATGTAGTCGCTGGTGATCTTGGCCAGTAGCTCGCCACCATTGCGTGCCACGGACTTCAGCCGGTAAGTGGTTGTGAAGGTGACGTTGGGTCGCTGCAGGGAGCGCATGTAGGGCACCAGGTTCATGGCCATGATCTCTGCGGAGAAGGTGCGATCCGGCGTCATGATCTCCAGTTCGGCCCCCGTGGCGGCAATGATCTCCGCCGCCTGCAGGGCGGCATGGTCGCCAGCATCGTCGAACAGCAGTACCCGCTTGCCCGGTGGCACATGACCGGACAGGATGTCCCAGGTGTTGACCATCAGCTCACAGCCGACCTCAGGTTGATCTTCCATGGGGTAGCCGCCGGTGGCCACGATCACCACGTCCGGCTGCTCGGCGAGTACGTCCTCCACCTCGGCCCAGACGTTGTAGCGGATCTCGACGCCAAGCGCCTCGCAGCGCGCCAGACGCCAATCGATGATGCCCAGCATCTCGCGGCGCCGCTCGCTCTGTGCGGTGAGTCGCACCTGCCCACCGGCATCGCTGGCGGCTTCCAGCACCACTACCGAATGGCCTCGCTCGCCGGCGACCCGAGCGGCTTCCAGCCCCGCCGGTCCGGCGCCGATAACCACCACTCGCCGCTGCTGTGCCGCCTTGGGAATACTATGGGGCATGCTGGTTTCGCGCCCGGTAGCTGCGTTGTGGATGCAGTAGGCGGCGCCACCCTGATAGATACGATCCAGACAGTAGTTGGCACCGACGCAGGGGCGGATCTCTTCTTCTCGGCCTTCAATGATCTTGCGCACGATGTGCGGGTCGGCCATGTGGGCGCGGGTCATGCCGATCATGTCGACCTTGCCCGAGGCGATGGCATAACGGGCAGTGGCGACATCCTGGATCTTGGCACCATGGAAGGTGGGAAAGTCGACTTCACGACGGATTTCCCCGGCGAAATCCAGGTGCGGGGCGCTGGGCATGCCCTGGATGGGAATCACGTCGGTGAGCCCTGCATCGGTGTCGATGTGGCCGCGAACCACGTTGAGGAAGTCGACTAGGCCGCTGTCCTTCAAGCGCCGTGAGATATCCATTCCATCGCCGGACGTCAGCCCACCCGGCAGCATCTCATCGCCGGTGTAACGCACGCCGACGATGAACGCTTCACCAACCCGCTGACGAATGGCGCGCAGCACCTCGAAAGTGAAACGCAGTCGATTGTCGAGATCCCCGCCATAAGGCCCCTCAAGGGTATTGGTCAGCGGCGACCAGAACTGATCCATCAGGTGGCCATAGGCCTGCAGCTCGATGCCATCGAGGCCGGCGGCGTGCATGCGTTCAGCGGCATCGGCGTAGTCGCGGATCAGGCGCTCGATATCCCACTCCTCGACCTGCTTGGGAAAAGCGCGGTGGGACGCCTCGCGACGATGCGAAGACGATACCGCTGGCAGCCAATCGCCCTTGTCCCAACGGGTGCGCCGGCCCAGGTGGGTCAACTGGATCATCACCGCAGTGCCGTGTTCGTGGCAGGCGTCGGTCAGCTCGCGCATCCACGGCACCACTTCATCCTTGTAGGCGAGGATGTTGTTGAACACGGGTGGGCTGTCCTTGGCTACCGCCGCAGACCCGGCGGTCATGGTCAGGCCGAGGCCTGCCTTGGCGCGTTCAACGTGGTAGGCACGGTAGAGTGCTTTGGGCATCCCGTCCTCAGGATAAGCGGGCTCATGGGCGGTCATCATAAGCCTGTTTTTCAGGGTCAGGTGCTTTAGCTGAAAGGGCTGCAGTAGCGGATCGTTAAGCATGGATAGGACGCCATTTTGTTGTGCATTGGATAAATCTAGGTGTCTATGTTCATAGTTGTCAATATAATGTTCATCGATGTACATTTTGAGGCGATCACGTTCACCCGCCATCACCGCGGCCAGGTAGATGGCGTTAGCCGGTCGGGCTTACGGTGGTCAGTCGGTGTCGGGTGGAGCATACCCATGGCGGGCATGGAAGCGTTGCAGCTCCCTGCAACCAGGCGGCTGGCCGGTGAATATCTCGACATAGGCGGGGATGCGCTGCATACGCACCTCGAGTGGTTCCTGGGTGTTCATCGAGATATAGCCGATCTGGGTTAGGTAGATGGTGCGGCCACGCACGTTGGCCGCTAGCGGGTCATAGCCGTAGCGCTCGAACATGCGCATCAGCGCTTCTATACGTGTGGCATCGGCAGCATCGATTTCACGCACCACTGGCGCCGACTGCAGCGCCCAGCTGCGCATGGCGAATTCCAGCTGTGAGTCGAACAGGTGAGGGTTCAACCAGCAGTCGAAGACGTTGAGCATCGCCTCGACGATATTCTCGGCATAGGCTTCGGTCTGATGCACCAGGCCCTGGGTGTTCTTTTCACGCCAGCGTGCGATCAGTGCTTCCAGCAGCGCCTCGCGGTCCTTGAAGAACCAGTAGAAACTGGTGCGAGAAAGCTTTAGCCGCTTGGCCAGGGGAAGAATGCGTACGCTATCGACGCCGGATTCGAGCAGCATCTCAAATGCCGCATCAAGCCAAACGTCTTGGGAGCCCTTGGCAGCGGGCGTGTTGGAGGAGGACATCGAACTCGTCTCTAGGAATGTTGTGACAAAGTGTACACAGGTGTCTGTTATGTGTACACGTTGTCAGTTCCTTTGGCTGAGGCCTAGAGACGGCAACCGCCACTGCCTGTAGATTTCAAACGTCACCCTTGGGCTAGATGCAGCGCAGGTGCCTCGTAGCCTAAGTTTTCGAGCATGCGTGTTGCATACCAGTCGACAAAATCAATAACGCCGAACTCATAGGTCTCGGAGTAGGGACCGGGTTGATACGCCCTGGAGTTGATGCCGCGCTGGTTCTCCTCGGCCAGTTGGCGGTCCTGATCGTTGGTCGCGTCCCATACGCGGCGAAGCTGTTCCGGGTCGTAGTCGACACCTTCCACGGCATCCTTGTGGACCAGCCACTTGGTGGTCACCACGGTTTGCTGTGGGCCAAGCGGCAGCACGCGAAAAACGACCGCATGATCGCCCATGAAATGATTCCATGAGTTGGGCAAATGCAGGATACGCAGGGAGCCCATGTCGGGGCTTTTCAGGCGGCCCATTAGCTTCTTGCAGCCGGGCTGGCCATCCATGGTCATCGACACGATGCCATCCAGCAACGGCGTGCGGGTCAAACGGTTACGCTGGCCAAGCCGCGTTAGCTGGTAAGGCACCTGCTCTTGGTCCCAGTCCGCCTGTTTGCGTGCTACCAGTGCTTTGTAGGCAGGTGTGGCGCGCGGGTCGTCGGTGTCATCGAACTCCTGCAGCGAATTCAGCAGCTCGGGGTGCGCGCCGTTGCAGTGATAGCACTCGCGGTTGTTTTCGATGACCAGCTTCCAGTTGGCTTGCTCGACGATGCTGGACTCGGTGGCGACCTTGACGTTATCCATCTGGTACGGCTCGAGATAATGCTCAAGCGTTGTCAGAAAGTCGTCAATCGCGGGTGGTTCATCGCTCAGGTTGATAAAGATGAAGCCGCCAGCGGTGCGCACATTGACCGGCTTGAGGCCAAACTGGTTGAGGTCGAAGTCAGTGCCCATGTCGCTGCCGGCAAACAGCAGTCGACCATCAAGTTCGTAGGTCCACTGGTGGTAGGGGCAGACGAGCTTGGCCACCTTGCCCTTATCCTTGACGCAAAGACGCGACCCGCGGTGGCGGCAGACGTTATGAAACGCATGGACAGCGCCTTCATTGCCGCGCACGATGACAATGGGATTGTCACCGATATCCAGCGTCATGAAGTTACCCTTGGCCGGGATCTCGCAGGTCATGCCTGCAAACAGCCACTCTTTCTCGAAGACCTCCTGCATATCAAGCGCGAACAGGCGGGCATCGTTATAAAACGGCTGTGGAAGCGAAAAGGTTCGCTCTCTTTCCTGCAACATCTCGGCCGTTGACTCACGAGCCGCCGCGAGCGGGTCGTCCATCCGATTAGAAACACTTTTTTGCATACCAGTATCCTCGTAAACCTCTGCTCCCCCTAAAGGGCTGCGAGTCGGCCGTTAGTCAAGATTGCTTAATCTTGTTGTTGTGTTGCGTAACCTGGCGTTTTTTCATGCCCGAACTGAATCAAGTCACAGATTGTGTTGCAGGCGTGCCCCTGCCAGTTATCTACTCGCGACATTAGGTGACGCAGTGGCGACTAAAACAGAGGTTTCTAAACGATAAAGAGTGGCACGAGGTAAGTGCGCGTCGCTGTCAGGTAAGTCGGTTAGCTGGCGCGTACCCAAAATGCAGCTCAAAGGTACTGGCCGTATAACGAATACGGTCCGGTGATGCATAGCGATGAAGGCTGGTCAGGCAGAGGCGAAAATGACAACTAATTTCTTCAATCCGGTCACGACCCAAACCTGGACCAACGGACGTCACCAGGTACGTTGCGTCAAGGTGATCCAGGAAACCCAGGATGTACGCACGTTCTGCTTTATGGCCGAGCAGCCGGTACTGTTCTTCTTCAAGCCTGGTCAGTTCGTAACGCTTGAGCTTGAGATCAACAATGAGCCGGTTATGCGCTCTTATACGATCTCCAGTTCTCCCTCCATTCCTTACAGCTTTTCGATCACCGTCAAGCAGATTCCGGATGGCAAGGTATCTAATTGGCTGCATGCCAATCTAAAGGTGGGCGACGAGTTAGTCGTGCACGGGCCGGTAGGTAACTTTAACTCTATCGATTACCCGGCCGAGAAAGTGTTGTTTCTCTCGGGTGGTGTGGGTATTACCCCGTTAATGTCGATGACACGCTGGCTTTTCGATACCAACGCCGCTGTCGACGTTGAGTTCATCCACAGCGCCCGTGCCCCACGCGATGTCATTTATCACCGCGAATTGGTGCATATGTTTTCGCGCATCCCTGAGTTTAAGCTGCATATCATATGCGAGAGTAAGGAAGATATTGGTGAGGCCTGGGCCGGCTACCGCGGCTACCTCACTAAGCCGCTGTTCGAGCTGATGGTGCCGGATTTCATGGATAGGGAGATATTTTGTTGCGGCCCTACTCCGTATATGGAGGCCATCAAACGCATCCTGCGTAGCAACAACTTTGACATGAACCACTACCACGAAGAGTCGTTTGGCGCTACGCCGGTTGATGTCCGTGAGGATGTACGTGAGCTTGCCGAGCAAGCAGAAGTCGACGCCGAAAATGTCGATAGCAATGAACTGCACAGCATCGAATTCGCGTCATCAGGAAAAAGTGTGCGTATCCAGCCTAGTGAGACCGTGCATGCGGCGGCGGCAAAACTTGGTCTGCATATTCCCAAGGCCTGCGGTATGGGGATTTGCGGCACTTGCCGAGTCGAACTTAAGTCGGGTGAAGTGGAAATGGAACATAACGGTGGTATTACGGAGGAAGATGTCGAAGACGGCTACATTCTGTCCTGCTGCAGTCGTCCCAAGGGTAACCTGGTCGTGGATTTTTAGTGGCACATGGTATTAGTGGCACATGAAAGAGGTACTTGCGAATGACGATGTTATTGAATAAGCCTCTTTCCATTGGGTTTGTGCTGCTACACCGCTTTACGCTCTTTCCTTTTGCCGCCTTCGTCGACTGTTTGCGCTTGGCTGCCGACGAAGGCGATCGCAGTCGTCAGTTGCGCTGCCACTGGCGCTTCATGACCAGCGGCGGGCAGGCGGCGCTTTCCAGCTGCGGGGCGAGCATCTCTCCCTGTGAGACGTTTCGCGATCCCCATGAATTTGACTACATCGTGGTGATCGGTGGCGTCCAAGACGACCAGGATGGCCCGGATAGCGCCGCTCTTGCTTACCTTCGCCAGGCAGCAAGCGTAGGTGTGCCATTGATTGGCGTGTGTACAGGCGTATTCGCGCTGATTCAAGCGGGGTTAATGACCGGACGCCGCTGTTGTATCAGTTGGTATCACCATCGAGACATGAACCACCGTTTTCCTGACACTGAGCCTGTCGCTGATCGTTTGTTCATCGATGATGGCGACAGGATTACCTGTGCAGGCGGCGCCGCAGCGGCTGATCTGGCGGGCTACCTGATAGAAAAGCACCTGGGTAAGGCGTGGGCGATGAAAAGCCTGAACATCATGCTGCTTGATGAAGCCCGAAAAGGCGCGCATCCCCAGCCACAGCCTGTTGTGTTCGGCAAGGTTGATGACCGATTGGTGCGTCGCGCGATCGCCGTGCTTGAGCAACATCTCGGAGAGATGATCTCGATGGATGAGCTGGCAGGGCGAGTGGGCACCTCCCGTCGAAACCTGGAGCGTAGATTCAGTGACGTTCTGGGCGTGGGTCCACAGAAATTCGCGCGGGATCTTCGCCTTCGATACGGTGCTTGGCTACTGCATTACACAGGCAAAAGTATTACCGAGATAGGCGAGCGCTGCGGCTTCGCCGATACGGCCCATTTCTCACGTCATTTTCGTAGTGCCTTTAGTATGACGCCGTCGGAAATGCGCAAACGTGCTAGCTCGCCCAGTCGTGACCAAGTTGATCCTTTCTTCCTAAATATTGATGACCGCTTGGCCGTCTGAGAGGGCTGGATGCCCCGCTTATCAAGCTTTATGGCGAGGCCGCTCTGCTCATAAAAAGCACCCAAAAACGACGTTTTAAACAATGAGTTGCTGTTTGGTGTTCCAGGCGTTCAGGAAATATGTCGCATTTGTTCAATTTATTTCAGCGAGTGTGGCGTATTAATAGTAAGGAGCGAAAGCACTGGCATGCCCACAGTCGGGGTCATAAGCGCCTCAACGTGAACCGCTGCCAATTCAGCCACTAAATCGCCCATGTCACGGCTGCCGATAACAACAGGAGATTTTTATGAACCATTCCACACTTGCCAACTTCGATTCCCAAATTGCGGCGGCCATCGCTGATGAGGTGGCGCGTCAGGAAGCGCATATCGAGCTAATTGCCTCCGAGAACTATGCCAGCCGGGCAGTGATTGAGGCGCAGGGCACGGTGCTTACTAACAAATACGCCGAGGGCTACCCCGGTAAGCGCTACTACGGTGGCTGTGAGCATGTCGATGTGGTCGAGCAGTTGGCGATCAACCGCGCTTGCGATTTGTTTGGCGCTGAATATGCCAATGTTCAACCGCACTCCGGTGCCCAGGCGAATGCCGCGGTGTTCATGGCGTTGATCAAACCGGGCGATACGGTGCTGGGTATGAGTCTCGCCCATGGCGGGCATTTGACCCACGGTGCCGCGCCTAATTTTTCCGGAAAGCATTACCATGCCGTGCAGTATGGTCTCAAGCCGGAAACCGGTGAGATCGATTACGAAGAAGTTGAACGCTTGGCTCGCGAGCACCAGCCGAAGATGATTATTGCTGGCTTCTCGGCGTATTCGCGGGTCGTCGATTGGCGTCGTTTCCGCACCATTGCGGATGAAGTAGGTGCTTGGCTGATGGTCGATATGGCGCATGTCGCTGGGTTAGTGGCCGCCGGTCATTACCCAAGCCCGGTGCCCCACGCCCATGTGGTCACGACCACCACTCATAAGACTTTGCGTGGTCCGCGTGGCGGGCTGATTCTTTCAGATCATGGCGACGCCGCGCTGTATAAAAAGCTCAATGGCGCTGTCTTCCCTGGCCAGCAGGGCGGCCCGCTAATGCACGTGATAGCCGCTAAAGCGGTCGCGTTCAAAGAGGCGATGAGCCAAGACTTTGTGCAATACCAGCAGCGTGTGATCGCAAACGCGCGCGCCATGGCAAATGTGTTCATGGAACGAGGCTTTGATGTGGTGTCCGGCGGCACCGATGACCACCTCTTCCTGTTGTCACTAATCAAGCAGGGCGTGACCGGCAAGGACGCGGATGCGGCCCTGGGCCGGGCGCATATTACTGTCAATAAAAACGCAGTGCCCAACGACCCGGAAAGCCCTTTTGTCACCTCGGGGCTGCGTATTGGCACGCCTGCCGCGACATCGCGTGGTTTCGATGAAACGGACTGTGCGCAATTGGCCAGTTGGATCTGCGACATCCTTGATGTCCTGGCCGAGCGCGGAAGCACCGATGCGGTGGAAAGCGAAGTGCGCGAGAAAGTCTCAGCACTTTGCGAGCGTCATCCGGTTTATGGCGAGAGCCGCGAACCACAAGTAACGGCCGAGACGGCGCTGTAACGCCATTACGAATCAGGAGAGTTATATGCAACGTTATTCAGGGTTCGGGCTGGCCAAGCACGCGCTAAGTCATCATGAAAACTGGGAGCGCCAGTGGCGTAACCCCACCCCCAAGAAGCAGTACGACGTCGTTATCGTCGGCGGTGGTGGCCATGGCCTGGCCACTGCCTACTATCTGGCCAAGGAGCACGGTATCACCAATGTGGCCGTGGTCGAGAAAGGTTGGCTGGGCGGCGGTAACACGGCGCGTAATACCACGATTGTGCGTTCCAATTATTTGTGGGACGAGTCGGCAGCGCTTTACGAGCACTCCATGAAGCTGTGGGAGGGGCTATCCCAGGACATCAACTACAACGTGATGTTCTCCCAGCGTGGGGTGATGAACCTGGCCCACACGCTCCAGGATATGCGCGATGTGCAGCGCCGCGTAAATGCCAATCGCTTGAACGGTATCGACAGCGAGGTGCTCACCCCTGAGCAAATCCAGGCAATCGTACCGATTATGGACTGCTCTAAAAATGCCCGTTATCCCATTCTGGGCGCCTCGTGGCAGCCGAGAGCCGGGGTGGCGCGTCATGATGCGGTGGCCTGGGGCTTCGCCCGAGCAGCCGATGCGCTGGGCGTGGATATTCTGCAGAACACCGAGGTGACTGGCTTCAAGATTCGCGACGGGCGTATCTACGGAGTGCATACCAATCGCGGTGATATCGAAGCAAAAACCGTGGGCTGCGTGGCCGCAGGTAATTCCGGGGTATTGGCCAAGATGGCTGGCTTCAGGCTGCCATTGGAATCTCACCCGTTGCAGGCATTGGTGTCTGAACCGCTCAAGCCGGTGCTGGATACAGTGGTGATGTCCAACCATGTGCATGGTTATATCAGCCAGACCGACAAGGGAGACCTGGTCATCGGCGCAGGCATTGACGGCTATAACGGCTATGGGCAGCGGGGCAGCTATCCCACCGTCGAGCACACGCTGCAAGCGGTGATTGAGATGTTCCCCATCTTTTCGCGGGTGCGCATGAACCGCCAATGGGGCGGCATTGTGGATACCTGCCCGGATGCGTGCCCGATCCTTTCCGCCACACCGGTTAAGGGGTTGTTCTTTAACTGTGGCTGGGGCACCGGTGGCTTTAAAGCCACCCCAGGATCAGGCCATGTGTTCGCCTGGACCCTGGCGAAAAACCAGGCGCATCCCATTGCGGCGCCGTTCTCTATTAATCGCTTTCACACTGGTGCGCTGGTGGACGAGCACGGCGCCGCAGGCGTGGCCCACTAAAAGGAGTCAGTACCATGTTGCATATTTACTGCCCTTATTGCGAAGAGCTCCGAGAAGAAGAGGAGTTTCATCCCAAGGGCCAAGCGCATATCACACGGCCAGCAGACCCCGACGCCTGTAGCGATGAAGAGTGGGGCGACTATCTGTTTTTCCGTGATAACCCGCGCGGCATCCACCATGAAATGTGGGTGCACGCCATCGGCTGTCGAAAGTTCTTTAATGTCACACGTAACACGGTGACGTACGAGATTCTTGAGACGTATCCCATGGGCGAGCAGCCGCACTTTACGGCGGAGTACCCCGAGGGCAAGCCCACTGATCAGGTCAACGCCACACAACAAGAGCTGTCGCGTCAGGAAGGAGTTCACGTATGAGCCAGTTGTTGAAACAGCCAAATCGTGTGCGTGAAGGGGGGCGAATTGATCGCTCGAAAACGCTGAGCTTTACCTTCAACGGCAAGCAATACCAGGGCCATGCCGGTGATACCCTGGCCTCGGCGCTGCTGGCTAACGGCGTGAATATCGTCAACCGCAGCTTCAAGTATTCGCGGCCGCGGGGGATTGTGGCGGCTGGGGCTGAGGAACCCAATGCATTGGTGCAGCTAGGCAGCACCGAAGCGGCTCAGGTGCCCAATGTGCGGGCCACGCAGCAGGCGCTGTTTGATGGCCTGGTGGCGCGCAGCACCAACGGCTGGCCATCTGCGCAACGCGACATGATGAGCTTCGTGGGTAAGCTCGGTGGGCGCTTTATGCCGCCGGGGTTTTACTACAAGACGTTTATGGCGCCTGCCTCCATGTGGATGACCTACGAGAAGGTTATTCGTAAAGGAGCGGGGCTTGGCCGCAGCCCGATGGAGCGCGATCCGGATCATTACGACCATCTCAACCAGCATTGCGACCTATTGGTCGTGGGGGCTGGCCCGGCCGGGCTGTCCGCAGCGCTCACCGCCGCGCGCAGTGGTGCGCGGGTGATTCTTTGCGATGAGCAGGAAGAGATGGGCGGCTCGCTACTCGATAGCCGCGAACAACTCGATGGCCAGCCGGCCAATCAATGGGTCGAGCGCGTTGTGAGCGAGCTTGCTCAGATGGATAACGTCACCCTACTGCCGCGTACCACGGCGAATGGTTACCACGACCATCACTTTGTCACCCTCCATGAGCGGCGCACCGAGCACCTTGGTGAGACGGCTCCACTGCTTGATGGGCGTCGCCCGAGCCGTTCACGCATGCATCGCGTGCGTGCGGGGCAAGTGCTGCTGGCAACCGGTGCCCACGAACGTCCCTTGGTTTATGGCCATAACGACGTGCCGGGCAATATGACCGCGGGAGCAGTGTCGGCTTACATCCGTCGCTATGGCGTGGTGCCCGGCAACAAGCTGGTGCTTTCAACCACCAATGATTACGCCTATCGCGCGGCTCTCGACTGGCTTGATGCCGGCCGTGAGGTGGTCGCCGTTGTGGATGCTCGCCTGGCGCCGGATGGCGATTTGGTCGAACAGGTTCGTGCGCGCGGTGTGCGCATTATCGACGGCGCCGCCGTACTGGAAGCGAAGGGCGGGGATCGAGTAAGCGGCGCACGCGTTGCGACGATCGATGCAGAAGCTTTCAAAGTGACCGGCCCGTCTGAAACCTTGTCGTGTGACACCATCGCAAGCTCTGGTGGCTACAGTCCGGCCATTCACCTGGCGTCGCATACCGGGGCACGGCCGACTTGGAACGACGAGATTCTCGGTTTCGTGCCTAGCCTGGTCAAAGGCGTGCATGCCGCAGGTAGCGTACGTGGCCTGCATAAGCTCGCGGATGGCCTGGCGGATGGTTGTGCAGCAGCGGCTGAGGCGCTATCGGCGCTTGGCCAGTCGGTAACGGCCATCGAACTGCCACATGTTGATACTGCCCGCCAAGGTGTCGCCTGCGCGCTGTATCAGGTGCCGCACGAGAAATCGACGCTGCGTGGTCCCAAACAGTTTGTGGATATGCAGAACGACGTGACGGCGGCCGCGATCGAGCTTGCGACGCGCGAAGGGTTTGAGTCCATCGAGCACGTTAAACGCTACACTGCGATGGGTTTTGGTACCGATCAAGGCAAACTTGGCAATATTAATGGCATGGCGATTGCGGCACGTTGCCTAAATAAGACGATCCCCGAGGTAGGCACTACCGTGTTCCGGCCCAACTATACGCCGGTGACGTTTGGTGCCATTGTGGGCCGCCACTGCCGTGACCTGTTTGACCCCGAGCGTTATACCGCCTTGCACCAGTGGCATGTCGAGCAGGGGGCCGAGTTTGAAGAGGTGGGTCAGTGGAAACGTCCCTGGTATTTCCCGAGAACCGTCGATGGCAAGACAGAATCGATGCACGACGCGGTGGCCAGAGAGTGCCTTGCGGTGCGTCAAGGGGTGGGTGTTTTAGATGCCTCGACGCTGGGCAAGATTGATATCCAGGGCCCGGATGCCCGAGAGTTCCTGGGGCGAATTTACACCAATAAGTGGGCCAAGCTAGCGCCCGGGCGCGTACGTTACGGCCTGATGTGCAAAGACGATGGCATGCTGATGGATGACGGCACCACCAGCTGCCTGGGTGAGAATCACTTCTTGATGACCACCACTACCGGCGGTGCGGCGGGCGTGATGGAGTGGTTGGAACTGTGGCATCAAACCGAATGGCCCGAGTTACAGGTGTATTTCAATTCGGTGACCGACCACTGGGCGACGATCACGGTCACCGGGCCGGAGGCACGCAAGCTGCTTGCCGAGATCACCGATATCGACCTGGATCGCGAGACCTTCAAATTTATGGACTGGCGCGAGGGCAAGGTTGCCGACGTGCCAGCACGGGTCTTCCGTATCTCCTTTACGGGCGAGCTGTCCTTCGAGATTAATGTCCAAGCCAACTATGCGCTGCATGTTTGGAAGACGCTTTTCGCGCACGGCGAGAAATACGACCTGACCCCCTATGGCACCGAGACCATGCACGTGCTCCGGGCTGAGAAAGGCCTGATCATTGCAGGGCAGGAGACCGATGGGTCGGTCACGCCGGAAGACCTCGGCATGCAGTGGGCGGTGGGCTATGACAAGCCTTTTCCATGGGTCGGCAAGCGAGCGCTAACCCGTTCGGATACTCGGCGCGTGGATCGCAAGCAGATGGTCGGCCTGAAGCCCCAAGACCCCTCTGTGGTGTTTGAGGAAGGCGCACAGATCGTGCTTGATCCCGATCACGCCATCCCCATGCCGATGGTGGGGCACGTGACGTCAAGCTATTACAGCCCGATACTCGAAAGCGGCTTTGCACTGGCGGTGGTCAAAGGCGGGCATCAGCGTATGGGCGAGATCGTCTATTTGCCGATGGGCGATGGCAAGACTCATGCCGCCGAAATCGTCAGCCCTATCTTTTACGACCCCAAGGGAGAGCGCCAGCATGTCTGAACACACATCTGCAAATACGCTAACCGGCACCAATATGTATGATGTTCGCCCCACCGCCGAGGTGCTGACAGAGTCTCCACTGGCTTGGTCGTATCATCGTACTGGCCGCCCTAGCGTTTCAGACCGTAGTCGCGTGGTGATGCGCGAGCGCGCCATGTTAGGCCATGTGATGTTGCGCGGTGGTGCCATTGTGCTTGATGAAGCGGTTCGGCAAGTCCTCGGCTTTGGCCTGCCGGCACGCCCTAATACGCTTAGCCAGGATCAAAGCGGCGAGCGTTCTGCCCAGTGGCTCTCACCGGACGAATGGCTCGTCATTGTCCCCGGTGGCGAAGAGTTTTCCCTGGAGGCAAAACTGCGCGAGGCGCTGGGCGATGCTCACTATGCCATCGTCAACGCCAGCGGTGGCCAGACGTTGATTGAGCTTGAAGGCGACGCCGCCACGGAGCTTCTGATGAAATCGGCACCTTGTGACGTGCATCCTGCGGCCTTCCCCGTTGGCAAAGGCGTCACCACAGTCTTTGCTAAAAGTAATCTGATCCTGCGTCGCCCTGCCGAGGACCGTTGGGAGTTGGTATTGCGCCGTAGCTTCGCCGATTACCTCTATCGCTGGCTGCTTGATGCGGGCGAAGAGTATGCCATCGGCGTTAAAGACTGATGAGTGGACGCCGGCAAATGCCGGCGTCCACTCTTTCTTCACTGGGGGGGAGCCTACTATGCAAGATAAAAATAACCGTTGGATATTGGCGGCTCAGTGCGCCAGTAGGCTTGGCACGGTCGATGTTGTCACGCGCTTTTTAAAAGAGCAGCGCTGTTACATCACCGAGCAGCAGTCGTTTGATGATCGACTAAGCGATCGCTTTTTTATCCGCACCGAGTTTCGACCGGAAGACGAGGCGTTCGATGCTGAGGCTTTTCAATCGGGATTTGCCGAGCGGGCCGCTGACTTCTCAATGAGTTTCGAACTGACGGCACCCGAAACGCGGATGCCGGTGGTGATCATGGTGTCCAAGGCCGATCATTGCCTCAACGACTTGCTGTACCGTTATCGCATTGGTCAATTGCCCATCGATATTCGCGCCATTGTCTCCAACCATCCAGATTTGGCGTCCCTGGCCGAATGGCATGATATTCCTTACCGTTATTTACCGATCACCCCCGAAACCAAGCCAGAGCAAGAGGCTCAAGTCTGGGACGAAATAGAAGCAGCCGGTGCTGAACTGGTCATTCTCGCGCGGTATATGCAGGTGCTCTCAAGTGGCATGTGCAAAAAGTTAACGGGGAAAGCGATCAATATTCATCACTCGCTGCTGCCAGGTTTCAAAGGGGCTCGCCCTTATCATCAGGCCTATGAGAAGGGGGTCAAGCTAGTGGGGGCGACCGCTCACTACATTAACGATGACCTCGACGAAGGGCCGATCATTACCCAAGGGGTTGAGCCCGTCAGCCATACCGACTATCCGGAAGACTTAGTGGCCAAGGGGCGTGATGTCGAGTGTTTGACGCTTGCTCGGGCCGTTACACTGCATGTGGAGCGACGTGTCTTCCTGCATGCCAACCGCACCGTAGTTTTTGACCGCTAGTCAGATAATGACAACACCTCTGGAAGGTAGATAAGCATGTCAATTAGTGTTTTCGATCTTTTTAAGATCGGCATCGGACCATCGAGCTCGCATACAGTCGGCCCTATGCGGGCCGCTTTTGACTTCATCGGTGAGCTTGAGGCAAAGAAACTGTTGAACGAAGTAACTCGCGTGGAGGTGCACCTCTTCGGTTCTCTCTCCGCCACGGGAGTTGGCCATGGCACCGATCACGCCGTGATCATGGGCCTGATGGGGAAAAGGCCAGATGATATCGACCCAGATGTTATTGCGCCCTCTATCAATGCGTTAAAAGCCTCTGAGGTGCTGCTCCTGAACAGCCATTACAGCGTGCCCTTTCAGTGGCAGCGAGACATGCAGCTGTTCGAGGAAAGCCTGCCCCATCACCCCAACGCCATGCGGCTGATCGCACATGGACACAGCGCTGAGCTGTATCAGAATACCTACTACTCGGTAGGCGGTGGGTTTGTGGTGGATCAGGCCCAGGCAGAGCAAGGCCAATTGGATAGCGATACCACTAAGCTTCCCTATGACTTCCAGACCGCCGCCGACTTGTTGACCATGTGTCAAGAAAGCGGCTTGCGCATTAGTGAGTTGATGCTCGAAAACGAGCGCGCCTGGCGCAGTGAGGCCGAGATCCGCAAGGGGCTTTGCGATATCTGGCAGGCGATGAAAGCCTGTGTGAACAAAGGGCTTGAGGCCGAAGGTGTGTTGCCCGGCGGGCTGAATGTTCGTCGGCGGGCGCGTTTGCTGCATGAACGATTGCAGGCGGTTGATGAAAATCCCTCAGTGATTACCACGACGATGTCGGCGATGGATTGGGTCAACCTCTATGCGCTGGCGGTCAATGAAGAAAATGCCGCGGGTGGGCGTATGGTGACGGCGCCGACAAATGGTGCCGCGGGTATTATCCCGGCGGTATTGCATTACTACATGCACTTTCGCGAAGGGGCCAGCGAACGAGACGTCGTCGACTTCCTGCTGGCGGCGGGTGCTGTGGGCATTCTATGCAAGAAAAACGCCTCGATCTCGGGTGCTGAGGTAGGTTGCCAGGGGGAAGTTGGCTCTGCCTGTGCGATGGCGGCCGCAGGCCTTGCCGAATTGATGGGTGGCAGTGTGGCGCAGGTAGAAAACGCCGCTGAAATAGGCCTGGAGCATAACCTGGGGCTAACCTGCGATCCTGTCGGCGGTCTAGTCCAGGTACCCTGCATCGAGCGCAATGCCATCGCGTCGATAAAAGCTATTAACGCGGCGCAAATGGCACTAAGGGGTGATGGCCAACACTTTATTTCGTTGGACAAAGTGATCCGCACCATGCGCGATACGGGCGCTGACATGCAGGATAAATATAAAGAAACCTCGAAAGGCGGGTTGGCGGTTAATACGATTGAGTGTTGAGTGTTGAGTGAAGTAATTAACCGCAACCGAAAGTTGATGCTATACAACAGGCACGCGTTGCGTGCCTGTCATCATTGCACCATGAACGCTTAACATTTTAAGCCAGAGAAGGCGGCGTTAGCAGGGGCAGATAACGTTCCAGCAACTGGGCAGCCTGTAGCACCTTAAGGTCTTGGTATTTGTCTGCCACAAGGTGTAGCCCCACCGGTAGCCCCTGGCTATCCAGCCCGCAAGGCAGCGAGGCGGCGGGCTGCTGGGTGAGATTGAAGGGGTAGCTGAATGGCGTCCAGTCCATCCAATCGCGGTAGGCTCCACCCGGTGGCACGTTGTGGCCCGCAGCAAATGGCGCAATCGGCATGGTGGGCGTGACCAGCAAATCATACTGCTGATGAAACGCCGCCATGTGGGCCGTCAATTCGCTACGCTCGCGCCGCGCGGCGAGGTAGTCGGAAAGCGATACATCCTGCCCACGTCGAGCGATATCCAGAAACCCTGGGTCGAGCGCTGCCTGCTGCTGTTCGTCCAGTTTTTCGAGTGCTTGAGTGGCACCTGCAAACCAGAGCTTGTTGTATGTCCTAAGCGGATCGCTGAAGCCAGGATCAACCCGCTCAACCGTTGCACCCAGCTCTTCGAGATGGGCAACGGCTTCTTCTACCCGCTGAGCAATATCCGGCGCTACCTCCACATAGCCCAGGTTGGCGCTAAAGGCGATGCGCCAGCCGCGTAGATCAACAGGGGGCGGGGTTAGCCAGTTTGGTCCACGTGGATTACCGGAATAGCCATCCCGAGGATCCGGCTGCGCCATCACGTTGAGCATTAGCGCGCTATCCGTCACAGTGCGGGTGATTGGGCCGAGGTGGGAGAGCGTACTCATAGCGCTGGCGGGCCACTGGGGCACCCAGCCAAAGGTTGGCTTAATGCCAAAGGTGCCGGTAAAGCTGCAAGGGATACGGATAGAACCGCCCGCGTCGCTGCCCTGATGCAACAAGCCCAGATTGAGCGCGGATGCCGCGGCAGCACCCCCTGACGAGCCTCCCGGTGTAAGTTCTATCTTCCAGGGGTTGCGGGTAATGCCGTGCAGCGGGTTATCGGTAACGCCTTTCCAACCAAACTCTGGCGAGGTGGTTTTGCCGATCACGATGGCTCCGGCATTGCGTAGATGGCGGCTGATAGGAGCGTCTACCTCCCAGGGGCCATCCGGTGCAGTGGTCGTCGACCCCAAGCGCGTAGGCAGCCCTTTGGTCAGCGTCAAATCCTTGATGGTGACGGGAATGCCGTCCAGCGGACCAAGCGGTGCACCTGCCTGCCAGCGCTGGGCGGATTTTTCCGCCAAACGCCGGGCCTCTACCTCGTTAACGCAGGTAAACGCATTCACCTTGGGGTTGTCGCGGGCAATCCGCCCCAAGCAGTCATCCACCAGTGCCTCCGGCGAGAGCGATCCCTCGCCAAAGCGCTCCAGTGCGGTAACGGCTGTTAGAGTGTCAAACGTTTCAGCCATGGTTATACGCTTTCCTTAACGCCCGCCGCATTTAGCATGGCGTGTAGTAGAACGTTACAGCCTGCGTGAACGTGCTCCGCGGTGGCGCTCTCAATTTCGTTGTGGCTGATACCATCCTTGCATGGAATAAAGATCATTGCGGCGGGGGCCACGCGGCCGACAAACATTGCATCGTGGCCCGCGCCGCTAATGATATCCATGTGGGAGAGGGTGAGCTTTTCCGCTGCCTGGCGAACCGCATCTACGCATTCCTTATCGAAGAGTTCGGGAGCAAAGTTGGCGGTGGGTTCCAGAAGGTATTCAAGCCCATGGCGCTGGCAAATCTCCTCGACGGCTGCAGTGACTGCTTGGCCCATGGTTTCAAGCGCTTCTGGTTCCCAGTGGCGCATATCCAATGTCATTTTGACCTGGCCGGGAATCACGTTGCGCGAACCAGGGTGCAGCGTCATGCAGCCGACCGTGCCACGGCCATGGGGCTGGTGCTCTTGGGCAATGCGGTTGAGCGCTTGGGTAACTTCCGCAGCACCCATCATGGCGTCGCGGCGCAGGTTCATCGGCGTAGGGCCTGCGTGAGCTTCAAGCCCGGTTAGGGTTAAATCAAACCATTTTTGCCCCAGTCCGCCGATCACCACGCCAATCGTGGTGTCGGCGTCTTCCAGGATTGGCCCCTGCTCAATGTGGGGCTCAAAGTAGGCGTGGATCTCACCCGGAGAGACGCTATCGTTGCCGCGGTAGTGAATGGCGTCCAAGGCATCGCTGACCGTGATGCCGTCGGCGTCAGTGCGCGCCATCATGGCATCAAACTCAAGCGCCTCGGTAAAGACACCAGAGCCCATCATGCAAGGAGCGAAGCGGCAGCCCTCTTCATTGGTCCAGGCCACTACTTCAACGGGTGCTTTCGTGGTGATGTTGTGCTGGTTAAGGGTGCGGATCACTTCCAGACCAGAGAGTACGCCGAAGCAGCCGTCATACTTGCCGCCGGTGGGCTGGCTATCCAAATGGCTGCCCGCCATCACCGCTTTGGCGGTGGGGTCGCTGCCTTCCCGGCGGGCAAAGATATTGCCGATATTATCGATGCGAATCGTGCAGCCCTCTGCCCGACACCATTGAATAAATAGATCACGCCCCTGGCGCTCTAAATCGGTAAGCGCTTGGCGGTTAACCCCACCTTTAGCGGTGGCGCCTAACGTTGCCATCTCCATTAGCGACTGCCAAAGGCGGTCGCTGTCGGTGTGTAGATCAGTGATATTGGTAGTTGGGTTCACGTAGGTGTTCATCTTGGTGTCCTCGCAGGGTCAAACGCAGCGCTAGGGTGCAACGTTATCTGTCAATAAGTCGTGTAGCTTGGAGCGATGATTGTGGGGGTACAGAAAGTCACTATTTATCAGCATTTGTGCCGCCATTTCCGCTTCCAGCGCACTCATATGGCTTTCTGCGTCCGCCATATGCTCGGTCATGATCTGGCGTACACGCAGGGTATCTTCGGCCCGGTAAGCCTCCACCAGTTGTCGGTGGTAATTCTGGTTGGCGTGGTCGAACTGTTTACGCTCGGGCACGTAGGCCTTTTTGATCACCACCAAGTCGCGCAGCATGTCGTTTAAAAATTGGCATATAAACGCTAGCAAAGGGTTAGGGCAGGCGCGGGCCAGTAATTGGTGGAACTCCAGCTCCAAAAAACGCTGGTGCCGGTGGTCCTCCTCACCGCCGCAGCAACTGCAGGCTGTCATATTGGCTTCAAGCTGCTGGTAATCGTCCTCTGTCAGTCTGCCTACCACCGATGCTGCCAGCTCGACTTCCAATAGTTTGCGCAACTGGTAAACCTGCTTGCCATCCAACTGCTGAAAATGCAGGAAGTTACGCAGCATGCGGCTGGCGGGCTCCATGCCCGGCTGATTGATTACCGCGCCTCCTTTAGGCCCGGTTTTTAAGGTAATAAGCCCCTCAACCTCCAGAATCTTCAGTGCTTCGCGCACCGTGGCTTTGGCGCTGCCATAAAGCTCCATCAGGGCTTTTTCGTTAGGCAGGCGATCACCTTCCCCAAGCGACTCGGCGGCAATCCAGCGCTTGATATCATCGCTGATCAGCTCGGCGAGCTTGGGTCGGCGCCTGGAGGTTGGAACAGGGGCTTGAGCCATCAACACACTCCTTGGTTGTCGTTAGCGATCATTTGTAGCTGTCGATAGAGGCCGTTTCCTGCGTGTAGGCAGGTAACCGCTCGGGGTGGTACTCAGCATCATAGTCGTAGCGTGCCTGGGTAAAGCGCTCCACTACGGCTGTATCGCGACGATGCAGCGCATGACTTAGGCCAACAAACAGCAGGGTATTTAGCAATAAGCCCCAGATGCCTGCATGGAAACCCCAAGGAGCGCTTAGCGGCCCAAAGGTCATCAGTAGCACACAGGCAACGCCGCCCCACAAGCCAGCAAGCGCAGCAGTAGGGTGGGCTTTTTTCCAGGCGATAGCGCCGATGGTGGGAATCACCAGCTGGGCGGTGCCCGCCAAAGCGGCAATGCCAATCGTCACTAGTACTCCGGGTACGGTGAGCGCCATGATGTAAGCGGCGAGGGAAAAGCCCACCAGTGATAAGCGGCCAATAAAAACAATACGTGCTTGGCTTGCTTCACGATTCACATAGCGCTTGTAGATATCCATCGTCACTACGGTGGAAACCGCGTGGATCTGTGAATTAGCGGTCGACATGGCGGCTGAAGCCCCGGCGGCCATAATCAGTGAAGCGAGCAGGTAAGGCGCATACTCCATCAGCATAATGGGCAGGATTTGGTCAGGGTTGTCTACATCGGGCTCAAGCAAGACCCCAGAGTAACCAGATAGCACCGATCCCACATAGGCAAAGGCCGCCAAGCCCAGTAGAAATGGCATTAAGTTAAATAGCTTACCGCTTTTAACCGAATACATGCGTAGCCAAATCTGTGGCCCCATAAAAGCACCAATGGCGGTTACGACAAATAGCGAGAACCACATGGGGTAGCCCATCGTGCCGTTAGGCCCTGGCATAGTGAGGTGTTCTGGAGAGGATTGTTGTAACTGGCTAAAAAGCGCCGCCGGGCCACCCACTTGGGAAGAAATGTAGTAACCAGCGTACATCATGCCAAAGAACAACAGGGCGCCATAAATCACGTCGGTCCAGGCGATAGCGCGAATGCCGCCAATCCATACGTAGATAATGATAATGAAGTAGAACAGCAGCGCTGCCAGCCAGAACGGAATCAACCCTCCGGAGGCCACTTCAATTAAGTAGGCACCACCGGTTAGCTGAATCTGTAAATAAGGAATAGTAAAAATAAGAGTAATAGCGGCCACGGTAATACGCAGGGCCTCGCTATTATAAAAATCACCGATTAAATCTGAAGGTGTTAAGTAGTTGAACCGCTTGCCTAAAAACCACACCCGCTTGCCAATCCAGTAATACATAAAGCCAAATAGCAGGTTCCAGGCCAGCGCGGTAAGAAATACCGGGCCGTTGGTATAAAATGTGGCATTAGAGCCCAAGAAAGCAAAAGCACTCCACCAGGTTGCCGCCACGGTGAAGAACACAGCGATGCTGCCCATGGCGCGGCCTTGTACGAAAAAATCTTCACTGGTTTCCTGCGATTGACGCGCTGATAAAACCCCTACTATCAAGGGGATAATCATAAAAGCCGCGATAATTAATAAGCTGCCGGTCATACGTTATCCCCCTCTATGGCTGTTTAATGGCGTGCTTGGCATTGGGTGCTGGGCTGCCCCAGTTGGTAAAGTACGCCACCAAAAAAAGTGCTGTTAACACAAACCACCAAAATAGGTTCCAGACAATAAGAAACGGAATGCCCAGTACCATGGGTTCTATTCGGTTAGCCAGCATAATGACCGGGCTTTCCAGCATTAAAAAGCTGAAAATTATGCCACCGTAGAGCGCTAGTTTTTGCGGAGTTAAATACTTCATAGTGAGTAAGCCCTTCAGTTGTAAGAAATTTGTGAGCAGTGCAATGCACTGTGGGGCGTGATCTGTATTATTAGTATTTATTCGTATAAATATAACAATTAGGCAATTTGGTGATCAGCGTCAAGCGACCAGGATGCTGAAACAGCTTTTTTGCGTATGGATTTTCTAACGTGAACAAAAGAAAAGCATAATTTTACAAACGTGTTTAGTCAGCCATGCTGAGGTGATGCCTTATAGCGATGGAGCTGGACACCATGTTTGGACTAAAAAGCAAAACATCCCCGCAGACTTCTGCGGATGCTGTTGAAGATCACTCGCCTAATGCCGCGCTTAATCAGCATTACTGGATGCCATTCAGCTCGAATCGCGATTTCCGCGCCAACCCCCGCGTGATTACCGGGGCGGAAGGCCGCTATTACATCGATGATCAGGGCCGTAAGCTGTTCGATTCGCTGTCTGGCCTGTGGACCTGCGGTGCGGGCCACAACCGCGAAGAAATCCAGAAAGCCGTGTCTGCGCAGCTGGGCAGCCTCGACTTTGCTCCCGGCTTCCAGATTGGCCACCCGCTGGCCTTCAAGCTGGCGGAAAAGGTCGCAAGTCTCACGCCGGCCGGTCTGGATCATGTCTTCTTTACCAACTCCGGCTCGGAAGCGGCGGATACCTCGGTCAAAATGGCCAAGGCCTACTGGCGGTTGAAGGGCAAGCCCGAGAAGACCCGCATGATCGGCCGCGCCAAGGGTTATCACGGGGTGAACATCGGCGGCACCAGCCTCGGCGGCATCGGCCCCAATCGTAAGCATTACGGCCCGTTGATGGACGTGACGCACCTGCCGCACACACTCCAGGCGAGCCATGCCTTCACCAAAGGCCAGGCGGACAGCGGCGTCGAACTCGCCGATGCGCTGCTTGATCAGATCGCGCTCCACGACGCCTCCACCATCGCCGCGGTCATCGTCGAACCCATGTCCGGCTCGGCGGGGGTGATCGTGCCGCCCAAAGGCTACCTGGATCGGCTGCGTGAGATATGTACCGCCCACGATATCCTGCTGATCTTCGACGAGGTGATCACTGCCTTCGGGCGCAGTGGTGCCACCACAGGTGCCGAGGCCTTTGGCGTGACGCCGGATATCATGAACGTTGCCAAGCAGATCACCAACGGCGCCATCCCCATGGGCGCGGTGATCGCCTCCAGCGAGATTTTCGATACCTTTATGCACGCGGGCGGCCCCCAGCACGCGGTTGAATTCCCCCACGGCTATACTTACAGCGCCCACCCGGTGGCCTGTGCGGCGGGGCTCGCTGCGCTTGACATGATGGAGCGTGACAACTTCCCCGCCCAGGTGAAGGCCATCGCGCCTACCTTTGAGCAGAAGCTGCACGCCCTGAAAGGGCGCAACCATATTGTCGATATTCGCAACTACGGTCTGGCCGGGGCGATTCAGTTGGCCCCCCGCGATGGCGATCCCACGATTCGTCCCCGCGACGCGCACATGGCGCTTTGGGAGGCGGGCTTCTACGTGCGCTACGGCGGCGACACGCTGCAGTTCGGCCCTCCGTTTGGCACTACCGAGGCCGAACTCGAGCGCCTGTTCGACGCGGTGGCGACCACCCTGGATTCGCTGGCATAGGTTATTTCGGAGAGTAAAACATGAGTGTTGTTTCCCACCTGATTAACGGTGAGTTGATCGAAAGTCAGCGCACGCTGGACGTGACTAACCCCTCAACGGGCAAGGTGATCCGCCAGGTGGCGGATGCTAATGCTGCCGACGTGGAACGCGCGATTGCCGCCGCCCAGGCGGCGTTTCCCGCCTGGCGCGATACGCCACCCAACAAGCGCGCCCAGGTCATGTACCGCTTCAAGCAGCTGCTCGAAGATAACGCCGACCGCCTGGTGCAGCTGGTCAGCGAAGAGCACGGCAAAACCCCTGAAGACGCCATGGGCGAGCTCAAACGGGGTATAGAGAACGTCGAGTACGCCTGCGGCGTGCCGGAGCTGCTGAAGGGTGAGTATTCCCACAACGTCGGGCCGGGCATCGATGCCTGGTCCAACTTCCAGCCTCTGGGCGTGGTGGCGGGCATTACCCCGTTCAACTTCCCCGCCATGGTGCCGCTGTGGATGTACCCGATGGCGATTGCCTGCGGTAACACCTTTATCCTCAAGCCGTCGGAAAAAGACCCCTCCGCGGCCATGGCGGTGGCGGAACTGCTCCAGGAAGCCGGGCTCCCCAACGGTGTGATGAACGTGGTGCACGGCGGGCGCGAAGCGGTGGAAACGCTGCTCGATGCCAAGGCCGTCAAAGCCATTTCGTTTGTCGGCTCCACCCCGGTCGCCGAGGCGATCTATACCCGTGGCTCCGCCGCCGGTAAGCGTGTGCAGGCCTTGGGCGGCGCTAAAAACCACGCCGTGGTGCTGCCGGATGCCGATCTGGAAAACGCCGCCAACACCCTGATGGGCGCGGCATATGGCAGCTGCGGCGAGCGCTGTATGGCGATCTCGGTCGCCGTATGCGTGGGCGATGAGACCGCCAATCGACTGGTGGAAACCATGCTGCCCAAAATCGCCCACCTCAAAGTGGGCCCGGGCACCGAGAAAGGCCTGGATATGGGGCCGCTGGTCACCGCCGAGCACCGCGATAAAGTGCTGAGCTTTATCGAGGACGGCGTGAGTGCCGGAGCCACGCTGGTCGCCGATGGGCGTAAGCTGACAGTGCCGGGCCATGAAGAGGGTTACTTTGTCGGCGGCTGCCTGTTCGATAACGTCACCGCCGAGATGCGTATCTACCAGGAAGAGATTTTCGGGCCGGTACTCTGCGTTGTTCGGGTGGGCAGCCTGGACGACGCCATGCAGCTGATCAACGACCACGAGTACGGCAACGGCACCTGCCTGTTCACCCGCGATGGCGAAGCCGCCCGCCGCTTTACCGACGGTATTGAAGTGGGCATGGTCGGGGTCAACGTACCGCTGCCAGTGCCTGTGGCGTATCACAGCTTTGGCGGCTGGAAGCGCTCGCTGTTTGGCGACCTTCATGCCTACGGGCCTGACTCGGTGCGCTTCTATACCCGCCGCAAGGCGGTGTCCCAGCGCTGGCCGTCGGTCAGTGAAGCGACCCAGGCCGAGTTCTCGTTCCCGGCCAATCAGAGTTGACGTCCTGGGGTAACTAGGACATCTTCTCAGCACCATCGCCCGGCGGTGGTGCTTTTTTTGGTGCGTACTTCAGGCGTAAAAGGGACGAGGACAGCGTGGCAAGAACTCAGGACGAAATTCGGCAAACCAACGTGAAAAAGATTCTTCAGGCGGCGGAACAGCTGTTTGCTGAAAAGGGCTATGCCGGCGCCTCCATGGGCGATATCGCCCAGCTGGCCGACATTCCCAAATCCAATGTGCACTATTACTTTGCGACCAAAAAAGCCCTCTATCAGGAAGTGCTGCTGGAGCTTTTGGAGGTATGGAAGCAGGACGCGCTGTGCTTTGAGCTCTATGACGATCCCCGCGTGGTGCTCTCCAGCTACATTCGCGCCAAGATGAACCACTCGCGTAACCGCGCCCACGGTTCCAAGGTCTGGGCCGCCGAGGTGATGCAGGGTGCACCGATCCTTAAAGAGTGCCTGCGCGACAACCTTTACGAATGGGCCAAGCTCAAGGAGGCCAAGATTCGTGAATGGATCGACACGGGCCAGATCAATCCCGTCGAGCCTTCCTATCTGCTCTACATGATCTGGGCGTCGACCCAGCACTACGCCGACTTCGACTACCAGATCTACCTGCTCAACGACGACCAACCGCTTGACGACCTGCAGTTTGAAAAAGCCGTGCAGTCAGTCACCTCGGTCATCCTTCGGGGGATTGGCCTGACGGCGTGAACGAAAAGTGGCTTGAAGGCATTTAAGTGTACATCTATGCTATGTATATATAGTCTAGGTGTTCACTTATGAATCATATGGTCGCCCGCCAACGCTTGGATGCATGGGATCGCCAGGGGCGCACTATTTTCACGTTGCGAGATCTCGCCAAGCTGTTCCATGAAGATAACTCGAAAACGCTACAGGAAGGGGTGAACCGCCTCCGTCGTCATGGAGTGCTGGAAAGTGTTGCGCGGGGTATCTATCGCTATACCCTGTCTCGAACTCCAGACGCTTATCGACTGGAGCGTATCGCCCGGGCCATGCGGCGCGGCGAATATAGTTACGTCTCCTTAGAGTCGGCTTTATCTGAATATGGCGCTATCTCACAGATTCCGGTGGATCGACTGACTGTTATGACCACCGGCCGAAAGGGCACTTATCGCACACCTTATGGCACCATCGAGTTCACCCATACACGCCGCCCAGTCACCGAGCTGATGGGGCGCATGAAAGATATTGGTCGGCCCCTCAAAATCGCGACGCCTGAAGCCGCTTGGGCTGACCTTAAACGCGTAGGGCGAAATACCCATATGGTCGATGTTGAGGTGTTGAATGAACCGAATTGAGCCTGGGGATTATGAAAAGCTAGTGGTGAAAGCTATGAGAAATCCGGCTTATATACTGAACATTTGGCTCTATAATCTCTTGGAGTGGCCTTGACAACTTGAGAGAATGTCTTTGAGAAAGATGAAGCGCTATTAAACCCGCAACGCTCGGAGATCAATCCAATAGGCAGTTCCGTAGTTATCAGTAGCTGTGATGCTTTGTGAATGCGCTGAGCGATGACATATTGAAGAGGTGTCATACCAAAAGTGGTTTTAAAAGCATGAATAAAGTAATATTTGCTAAGGCAAGCCACTTTGGCTAGTTCGTCAAGCGAAATATCATTAGCTAAATTGGCCTGAATAAAATCAATCACCTCTCTACGTCGTGCCCGAGATAACCTAGGTTTTTTGGAGATTTCCTTTTTTTCAACGCTGCTATATCGTTTCAAAACATGTAGTGCAAACAAGTTAAGCGTTTGCTCTACATAAAGTGATGAAATAGCTGAAGGAGAAGCCAATGCATCCTTGAGCCCGCACGCCAAACCGGTCATTACGGGATCCTGAATGTTCATGCGATGGCCGACTCGGATAACAGGGTTCGCCTGGCCAAAGCATTCAATTGCCTTTAAGTGAAGAAGTTCAGGTGACAAGTGTATTCGGCAAATACAGGGTGTTTGACTCGCTTCTCCAGAGTGCGGTTTCCAGTAAATCTGGTTTTCTAGTGCAGGCGCGATAAACCAGTCATGTTTTCGCTTTCGATAAGTACGCCAACCGCCATTATTGTACTGATACTCACCAATTTCCTCGTTAGCGCTATACAAAACGAATTGATGTTCTTCTGTGGCAGGGCGTAAGCTTTCCTCGGGATCGCGGGGCTGAGTGTGCCAGCCGACATAATAACTCCCCAATTGTGAATTGGATGAGCTAAGTGCCATTTCGCCTGGAATATATTTCTCGTAATCATCTCCGCGAACCGGACTGGAGCTGACGTTCCGCATAGTCATCATCCTTGGATCAGGACATCAACCTAAAGCCTAGCATCTTTGATTAGGATGCGTGCCAGATTATAACGCATCGAATCTGATTGCCGAGGGAAGCGCGTCACAAATATGTTGGCTGGTTCACCAGGGCGGTTGGCCAAGCCTCACAAAGCCACCGCACTGCCAAACACTGATTAGAAAAGCGGTCAGGCATAGGGCTGCTGCGGTCAGAAGCAGTATGGGGAATTGCCCCAATTGGTACAACCAACCGAAAGTAATTCCTGCCACCATGGTTCCTCCGTAGGCCACGGCACTATATATTCCCATAAGCCGCACCCGTTGCCGTTCATCGAGCTGCGTGAGAATAGAAACTAGGCAGTTGAGTCCTATCTGGTTGACGATGCCCCAAAGCATACACCCTAGTACCAAGCTCCAATATTGCTGAGCTAGGAGTAGAAACCCCAGGTAGATGCCAGCAATGGCCAGGAGGACGGTTCTGATTAATTTCTGAGGTGTCCAAATATCGAGAAGGCTCCCACACATACCAGCCAAGCCAAACCCAAGACCGTAGGCCAATACCGCAAAGCCTGCATGAGCCGCTGCTAGATCCAATCCTTGCTGAACTTGGCTTCCAAGAAATGTGTACGTGCCATAGAAGCTCACCATATATAGGAAGCTGATCATCAATGTTGATTTTGCTTCTGGGATGGCCAAGGCCTGAACCAGTGTTGTGGATCCACCCGCGACGCTTGCCCTCCCTGGAGGAAGACGAGAAAAGCCCAGAGTGGCAAGGAAGGTCAGGAGGAAGACTAAATAATAGGCGTAGCGCCATGATAGTAAGTCTGAAACAAATGCGCTCAATGGAACACCGGCCACCATAGCTAAAGACCACCCAGTGATGACCTTCCCCAGTGTGGCTGATTCATGCCCTTTAGGGGCAATAATCGCCGTCATCGAGTACAGTGTTGGCAGCATTATGCCCGCTCCCACGCCAGCCAACGACTGGGCTAAAATCAGTATCGCCCAGTCGGTTGCTAGCCCTGAGGCAAGAATGCCTGCCGCTAGAGTGCAGCCTGACAATTGAAGCGTCAGGCGATACTCGAGGCGTTGAGCTAACCCTGTCAGAAACAGCCCAGCCATTGCCGTTGAGCCGCCGTAAGCAGACACAGCCCAGGCTACCTGAGCAACGCTGGCCCTCAGTGAGTGGGCTATATCATTCAGAATGGGACTCATGAGGAACGCGTTAGAGCCAATGACTGCCACACCAAGCATAAGGACGATCGTACGGAACGTAACGTTATCCTCCAGATTCTGAGAGACCGTCATGAGGCCCCCTGGTGCCCATGTCGGAATGGTATCAGTTGAGTAAGCTCACCAGCCTTCACGACATGCTCAAGGTTCTGAGGATTATGAATAGAAGCAAATCCTTTTGCAGGATCCTTGTTCACTACGATAAGATCAGCCATATAGCCTGGGGCAAGCGCGCCTAGCTTCCCTTCCAAGCCTAAGGTCAAGGCGTTGTCGCTTGTGGCTGCCTTGATGGCCTCCTGAGGCGATAGGCCGGCATATTCCATCAGCAAGTCCATTTCCAGCGCATGGTACTTTCCGTATTGCATGATTTGGCTGTTTCCGGTGTCCGTCCCGCAAAGCAGGGTTATTCCATACTCTCTACTCAACTCGAGCATGGCGATGGCGCAGTCTCGGTTTAGTCGAACCTGATCAATGATGGGTTGGGGGATACCGTACTCTGCCCCATGGCGGCAGATCACTTCCAGAGCGGCAAGGGTAGGCATTATTGGTGTTCCCCGCTCGGCGACAGTTACCAGTTCTTCTGCACGTGCATAGTCTGCATGCATGATCCAATCGACTCCAGCTTCTGCAGCAATACGAGTTGAACCAGCGCCACGAGCGTGAATCGTTACCCGTTTGTTGCGACGGTGAGCTTCGTCCGTGATGGCTTGCAGCTCCACCAGTGAAATCATCTGTTCATTACCCCAGGGGCTATCTCCAACTTTGATGAGATCCACGCCATTTTTGGCTTGGCGTCTTACTTCCGCGACCATCTCTTCTTTGGTGTTTGCGAGAATTCCGATGCCATGTTCTGGAGTGCCGATAGAGGAAGGGTCTGGATCGGCGATGGTGTCATATGTCGAAATAAATCGCCCCCCAGCAAAAATACGTGGCCCTTGAGTTACTCCAAGATTGATTGCATCACGAACCGCGACGTCAGCGAACCAAGCACCTCCAGGAACTGAGATGCCGGTTACGCCGGAGGCCAGCACTGCCTTGGCATTTTCTATTGCCCGTAACGTACACAGTTCTACTCTCGAAGTGCTGCCATCGGGTAGAGCCTGGCCCCAGCTAGGATGCCCGAAAGTGAGATGGCAATGTCCGTCGATAAGTCCTGGCATAATCCATCGATCAGTAGCATCAATGGTATGGATTGAAGGGTTTTCTAGCATCGACTCAAGCTCAGTGGGGTGGATATCCATGCGCATGATGATACCTTGCTCAACGAGTATCCCGGTGTTATTGGTCGCGGGGTCTCCGAGTCCGTTATAAAGCTCTCCACCATATATGAATAATTTACTCATCATTAAGCTTCCTTAAGTAAGGTATAGAAAGTCTGCATCACCGCATGCGTAGACTGAGTGTTTTGGCCCGTGACCAGCTCACGATCCTTGACGGTAAAGGAACTCCAGCTCCCCCCGTTGCGGTAAAGGCAGCCAGCTTGGGTCAAAGCAGTTGGGGCATCTTGCACAATAACTCGCCCTAGCTCCGTGTCAGCTTCCTCCTGTTGGCTGAATGCAGTAACTGCATATCCTTCATACGCAAAGCCTTTTTGAGTCCTCCCCGTGCTAAGTAGGGCTATTGGGCCATGGCAAAATAAAGCTGTTGGAAGCCCCCGGCAATGAAAATGCCATAACACCCTGCCTACAGATTTATTACTAGCTAAGTCGACCATCGGGGCATAACCACCAGGCACAAAAACCCCTTTGTAGGCGTTTAGATCAGTACTTGAAAGATCAGCAAGAGAAGCAAACATCCGTTCGTCCTTGAAAAGGCGGTGAAGTTGTAAGCCATACTGGAACTGATCTGGTTGTTCCCAGTTCTTGCATTCACCAGCGCCATCGACATCCAAACTGGCTGGATCAGGTACGGGGAGCTTACCGGTGGGCGTGGCCACAGTTATATCGATACCTCTTTGCGTCAGGTATTGATAAGGTAATGCAAATTCCTCTAACCAATAACCTGTCTCACGATTGAGTCCATCACTACCCTGAATATGTGTAGCTTCGCTGAGGATTATTAAAACTCGCATAAGCTATCTCTTCCTCAAGCTGGCCGTGTCATTACTATTGAGGCGATACCCATAACACCAGTGGTTCATCGAATCGCTATTGTTATGGACGGTGTGTGTAGCTCCTGCGGGTACAAATATCTCTTGCCCGGGTTCGACACGTATATATTCTCCATCAACAACAAAGACCAATGTTCCCTGGATCAGATAAACGACTTCATCGACGGGGTGAATGATAGGAGGCCAATTCTTCCCAGGAGGGTCACGCCACTCAACAAAATTGAAGCCATCTGCAGCCCAGCGTGATTGAATTTCTTTAAGTCTTGAATCGATCGTGTCACTGTCTTCTCCAAATCTTTTTCTCGAATGGGTGGGAAGGGATGGGATGGGGGTTGCAAGTTGGTCCAATATTGTTCCCAGGTCATAATAGAGGCGAATGTCGCTGATCTTCTCTTGTCGCTTCTCAATAACAATGCAAGCAGCCCAGGAGACCTTGCGGCCAGTGGCAGGTATCTTTCCATCCTCAACTATAAAGCCGCCTTGCTGGTGGCCTTCAAACAGAAGTTCACCGATGTCTACTTTCTCAGCGAAATGATGTGAAATGAGGGTTGCTCTCAGATCAGGGAATGAGCTGACCCATTGCTGTAAACTGTCCACGCTTTTTTGGATATCGCTGGTGGCATTAGAAGTAGCCATATCTTTAAAACAAACTTGGTAACCGCAGCGTGCGATGACTCCTGACCAGTCGCGAGCATTGAAGTCGTCGACCAAAGCGCGAGCAGAAGTCGCCAAAGCGATAAATGACATAAGAGTCTCCTTTATTTACTAACACAATCCATGGCTGCGCTAATGCGCTGCCATATCTCGTCGAGATAGTTGAGGTGTTCAGGCTTCATGAGGCATGCACGAAGGCAGGTGACATGGTCTATATCCCACTCCAGCTTTGGAGCTCGGATGGATACCATAGCTTTTGGAACCTGAAACAGAGCTAGGTGAATTTCCTGAGTAGCACAGCTCTGTAACAGGGCTTGGGATAACTGTGACACCTCACTAGCTTTAGCCCCTTTGGGCATCCAAACTGCAATATCCAGATCCGGTACCCAGGCAGTGAGAAATCGACAATCGGCGTGTACAAGAGATACAAGCCGCTGTGCAGCCTGCCTACTTCTGGCTAGGCGTTGACCCAATTCCCCTCCGGGTTTTAATGGAAACGCCTGCATTGTCGCGTAAAGGGCAACTGCCGAGGCCCCTGCCCGAGAGCACTCGAGGCTTATTTCTCCCAGATGTAGTTCATCTGAGCTGAAATAGGTATATGGCGATTCGTGCTGGTAGTGTCTGCCTACGAGAGGGTCTGAAAATAGAACGCACCCACAGCCGTATGGTTGCAGGCCATGTTTATGTGGATCGATGACAACAGAGTCGGTAAACTGAATGCTGCTAAAATGTCGCCTGATCGACTCATCAAGAGATTCATCGAGCATGAAGTAACCGCCATATGCGGCATCGACATGTATCCGAAAGTCATAGTGTTTCCGAAGCTGAAGCACCTCAAATAATGGATCAATGGCGCCGAATCCTGTTGTTCCAAGCGTTACTACGACAGTACCTATTGTTCCGTCGCCAAGCATTTTATCCAAGGCTTGAATGTCCATGCGCCCTATCGAGTCGCTGGGTATCTCCCTAAACTCCAATCCCAATACACCACTGATCCGCTGGTGGGTATAGTGGGCCTGATCTGACGCGGCAATAGCTTTTCCGGGATGTTCCAGGTTTGCAATCCACAGAGCCTCAAGATTGGCCATTGTTCCACCACTGGTTAGATGACCAAGGTAGTGGGTAATCTCGAACATTTCAGCTATACCTTTCACTGCCTCCTTTTCCATGGCAGAACTGGCAATGCCTCCGTCAAGTGCATGATTATTGGGATTGATGTGCAGAGCGAGCTGGTAGGCCAAACGGGCAACGTGATGTGGAGGCTTAAGCATCTGGCCTAAATAGTAAGGATGAAAGTAGGGGTAGTTATCGTGGAGTCTCTCGGCGACATCTCGCAAAATTCTTGACATATTTACAGGATCGTTTGACTCCTCTGTCTTGGGTAAGTGACTATAACCTTCTTCTAAAACCTTGAGGCTTTCATGAAGAAGTTTTGTTTCCCGAGAGAAGCTATTCATTGGGAACTCCTTCAGTTGAAAGTTTCGATAAGTCCGCATCAATAGTTGAAAGTCGCTTCCTTTTGAAATTTTTGAGTACTTCGCGGGCTGGTGATGCCGATGCCTTTGTTCGGAGGCTAGTCTGTTCTTGTACAAACTGGTCACAGACATATGCATGCGCTTCATAAGCTTTGGCTAGAGCATTATCGAAGGCCTCCTTCGCGTCTGAAAGATCGTCTGGAAGATCTAGAAAATAGGGCCGCAATGCTTTCATCTGTCTTACAAGCGCATTGTGGTCAGATGAGTCCAATCCACTGAAGCGATTTGGCATAGAGGGCCTAATCACATTTATATAATTATCACGGCTGAAATCCGCTGCAAATTTCATAGAAAACGACGAAACCTCCAAAAGCGCTGCTGCATCCAACAGCTCTCCTTTGGCCCTGGAGGTGTTTCCAGCTTTTAAGTTGTTTTCAAAGCGGGATAGACTAATAAGAGTCCCTTGAATTAGAGAAATAAAAAGATGATGGCCTGTTGTCCAGCGCTTTAGATGTGTGTTCATTGGGCAAGAGCCTCCTCTTGATTGCCAGTTATGTCAGTGTTGTCTTGGTCGAGTATTTTTCCAACAATCAGGGGAAGCATTCTCATTATCTGTTGCCACTCATCATGAGGAAGCTGCGAACCATTCTGCTGAGCATCAATGATGGCGCTACGAAAAGCCAGGAGATGAGACTTTATAGCCGCCTCAATATTGCGACTTTGTATGCGGCGTATGCGGAAGTAATTATCGAAAAGAGCATAATTGGCAGCAGGTGCATATACTTCTTTTACCTCAAAAAAACTGATTTTATCGATCATGTTATTTAATGCGGCTATCTGTGCCTGGCTGCTGATTTTGTTAAATCCGCTCAGTGATTCGATAGCTATTTTTGAGGTGAGTTTTGACTGCCTGAGGTAGCAAAATGTTTTGATATCTTCAGGAAGAAATGTCTCTATATAGTCTACATTCTGCATATATGTATCCTCCTTGTGCGACGTTTATTAAAATCCTAGTTCAGTTTAAAATGGCTGAGTTGGCTAAAGTTGCTTTAGTTTTTCAGTTTGTTGCGTATTTGGCGGTTGTTTCACTTATCAATGGTCGGAGCGCCCATCAAAGATTTACATGGATTCGCAGCTTGGATTCCACCGATGAGGTCAGCTAACCGGATTAAGTCTCGCCAGAGTATGCTTATTCCTGGCGGGTAATTGCTTGAATGGATCCAGATGAACAACACCATCATTTGGCAAATGGTCGTTTGCCTAAAGACGAAATGCCCGCGTCAATGCTAATCTCAGTACGAAGAAGATCTATAACCCCTAATTTCATCAAGAGATAAAAGAAAAATGGAGAGTTATACCGGACAGCCTGTTATCGGTGTTGGCGCTATTCTTGCCCGGCCTGACGGCGCTGTGCTGCTTGGCTACCGCGATAAGCCCGGTGAATCGCCATGCTGGTGTTTACCCGGCGGCCATGTTGATGCGGGAGAATCATTTGAAGCGGCGGCTGTTCGCGAAGTTGCTGAAGAAACGGGTATTTCCGAGCTGCAGCGTCCAAAATTGCTGGCGGTTACCCAGAACTTGAATAGTGCAGCCTCTATCATAACAGGGGCAGTGCTCGCCAACGTGGAACAGGAGGCTGACGCATTGGTGCTTGAGCCGGAAGTATTTACTCAATGGCGCTGGTTCAGAGCCGGCGCGCTTCCCACGCCGTTATTCCCGGCCAGCCAGGCGGTACTTGCCCACTGGCGGGGTCATGAGCCGCCAACCGGCTGGCTGACGTATCCCATCGTTCCAGTAGCGTAAATCACGCGATGTAGAGCGAGATTTTATATCGGCACCGACGTCTCAAACTTATGCCGCTTACGCGACAGTAACGTGCGGAACTTGCGTAGGTTGTCATCGCTATAGAGCACTCGGTCAAGGAAACGGTCGTACTCATCTAAATCAGCCACCGTCACAATCAATACAAAGTCACACTCACCGGTCACTTGGTAACATTGCTTAACCTCCGGTGCGCTCAGAGCGGATGTCAAAAAGCGCTGGTAGAGCGACTTGTTATCCCGCTCCATTGTCACCTCCACCACCATATGTAGGCACTGCCCCAAGGTGTTGGGGTTGAGCAGCGCCACCTCCCGCTCGATGATTCCCGCGTCGCGCAACCGCTTAACCCGCTTTAAACAGGCAGAGGGAGAGAGCCCTATCTCATCCGCTAACGCTTGATTGGTCAGGCTGGCGTCACGCTGTAGCTGGTCAAGGATTCGTCGATCAATGGCATCCATGAAATAAAATGCTCTCCCTGCGCTTATAAAGAACGAATAGTGATCGTTAGTGCGGTATTGAAAAGAAGATTCTGCATTGCCTCTTTTACAATAACGATTATTCAGACGATGGCAATGGAGAGCCAGAGGTGTATGAGCATTTATCACCTATTAGGTAGCTTATCTAGCGTTCTCAAAGATGCGCTGCGCGTATACATGACGCTACTCAAAATCCTGATCCCGGCGTTGCTTATCGTCAAAGGATTAGAACTGCTAGGTGTGGTCGGTTGGTTGGGCGCCGTATTGGCCCCTTTAATGAGCGTGCTGGGATTGCCCGAGCAAATGGGTATTGTTTGGGCGGCGGCGCTCTTCACTAATTTGTACACCGCCATCGCGGTATTTTTCCAAGTTGCTGGTGATACGCCCTTGAGTTGCGAGCAAGTAACCGTGCTAGGTGCGTTAATGCTGGTAGGACACTCGATCCCTGTTGAGGGGGCGGTTGCCAAGCGTGCGGGTGTACCCTGGTGGGCTACGCTAGTGCTGCGTGTCGGTGGGGCTTTGTTGTTTGCTTGGCTTTTACACTGCTTCTATTCGTATTTTGATTTGTTACAAGCGCCTGCAGCATTGGTATGGCAGCCAAGTTTTTCGACAGCGCCAACGCTAAGTGGTTGGGCAGTGGCTCAGCTTGAAACGCTAACACTTGTTTTTGTCATTATTTTAGCGCTGATTGTGCTCCTGAAACTTCTGAAAAAGATTGGCCTGGAGCGCTGGATTCATCTTGGGTTGCTACCGCTACTCAAGCTATTAGGCATCGGCCGTTCGGCCGCTAATGTAACGGTGATTGGGTTCACGCTGGGGCTAAGCTATGGCGCGGGGCTGTTGATTCGTGACGTGCAAAATGGGGTGCTTAGCAAGCGAGAAAGCACATTAGCGCTTTGCTTTCTCGGCCTCTGCCACAGCGTTATAGAAGATACGCTGCTGATCTTAATGCTCGGGGCCGATATAGCGGGCATTTTGTGGGCAAGGTTGCTGTTTGCCGTTGTGGTTGTCGCGATTATCGCTCGCTGGCCCAAAGCCACGGTAACTAATAAATAAGCAAGTACGCCCTAGAGGTGCTTTGAGCTGGTCGCCTCGGTAATTATGAGAGGGATCGGGCTAACGGCTTAAGCTAGGGAAGAAGATTTGAAAATCTGTAAGTATACACCTAGACTATGAGTATATAGTCCAGGTGTCTACTTATGGATCAAATGCTCGCTCGCCAACGCTTGGATGCTTGGGATCGTCGGGGGCGCACTATCTTTACGCTGCGAGATATCGCCAAGCTGTTCCACGAGGATAGTCCGAAAACGCTGCAAGAAGGCGTAAACCGACTCCGTCGTCATGGGGTGCTTGAAGGTGTTGCGCGAGGTATCTACCGCTATACCCTGTCTCGAACCCCAGATGCTTACCGGCTGGAGCGTATCGCTCGTGCCATGCGGCGTGGTGAATACAGCTATGTATCTTTAGAGTCTGCCTTATCAGAATACGGTGCTATCTCACAGATTCCGGTTGATCGACTGACCGTGATGACGACCGGCCGAAAGGGAACCTATCACACACCTTATGGCACCATTGAGTTTACCCACACAAGCCGCCCAATCACTGAATTGATGGAGCGAATGAAGGATATCGGCCGCCCCCTCAAAATCGCGACACCTGAAGCTGCCTGGGCTGATCTAAAACGTGTAGGGAGAAATACCCATCTAGTCGATATCGAGGTGCTAAATGAGCCGGATTGAGCCGGGTGATTATGAAAAGCTGGTGGCGCAAGCCATGGAGGATCCAGCGCGTAAAGCCATGCGCCCGGTGATTGAAAAGGAACTGCTCCACTTCGATATTCTATATGCCCTTGATAGAGAAGGACTGCTTGATGCACTAACGTTCCAAGGGGGAACGTGTTTGCGACTTTGCCGGGGGGCACCAAGATTTAGTGAAGACCTGGATTTCGCGGGAGACCGACACTTTAAGCGTGAAAACTTTACGCGGATCAAAGAATGTATTGAAGATTACATGAGTAGCCGCTATCGTCTTGAGGTCACAGTGAAAGCACCAAAAGAACTCAGAGACGATCCTCGATACGCTGATGTAAGAGTCGATAAGTGGCAGGTTGCCGTCGTAACCGCACCCATGCGACCAGACATTCCGAAGCAGCGAATCAAGCTGGAGATCGCGAACATTCCTGCTTATACCCGCGAGGCGCATGCCATCAAGATTCACTATCCTTTTCTGCCTGATGGGTACAGTGATCTATTGGTCGTCACTGAAAGTAACGATGAGATCATGGCAGACAAGCTCGTCTCGTTAGTGAACACCAAAAAGTATGTGCGTCACCGGGATATCTGGGATCTGCAATGGTTAAAGCAGCAAGGCGCGACACTTAAACTTGATTTACTCCAGCGCAAACTCAATGATTACAGCGTTGAGAATTACGCAATCAAGGCGCGCGGCATGATCGAGCAACTGCCCAGTATTATTTCAGGCACTGCTTTCTATTCAGAAATGACGCGATTTCTCCCCACTGACACGCTGGAACGAACGCTGGATAATCCGTTATTCGGCAACTTTCTGTCGCGAGAACTGACAACAATGCTTAGTTCGGTTGTCGCAACGCTAGACGGGCCTGAACCAAATACACCGCCTCCAGAATTTACGCTTTAACGTGCCCATCGACACCCCCAACGCTTGACGAACTACAGTTCGAAAAAAAAGCGGTGCAGTCGGTGACTTCCGTGATCTTGAGAGGGATCGGGCTAACGGCTTGAGCTGGGCAGATCCCCTCTTCAAGTCAGTTGGGGTTATCTCAGCGGTCCGCCGGTAACCGTGGTCTTCAAGCCATCAATGATGGCTTGGCCGTCTTCGTTCTTGAGCTCGTCGTACCAGGCTTGGGTGTGAGTGGCGTCGTGCCCATGGATCATCGCTGCGCGCTTGCGGGCGCGTTGGACAATTTCCCCCACCCGGTCGACGCGCGCCCTATCATACTGCGTTAAGGCGCTGGCAATGGCCGCCGACGTGTCCGCGTTTTCTTCAAGTGACCGCTGTACCGCTTGGGCAAGCACCCAGGCATCTTCCATGGCTTGGCAGCCGCCCTGGCCGAGGTCTGGCGCCATGCCATGGGCGGCGTCGCCAAGCAGTGCGACGCGGGGCGCGGTTAGCGAATCGAGCGGTGGGATATCGTAGATTTCCACGCGTGCCATGCGCGCCGGGTCAAAGCGTTCAATCAACGTCTGTACGGGCTCGGCCCAGCCTGCGAAATGCCCACGTAACTCATCGCGATAGTGATTGGCGTCGTTGGTAGTGCCAGCGGGGAGGGGCACATCAAAGAAGCAATAAAACTCCTGAGCACCTTCCTCATTACCACCGCTACCCATGGGCATAAACGAAACCCGCTTAGCGTCGCCGACATACTGGTCCCAATGGCTCAGCGGTGCCAAGGCTTCATCAGCGGGCACGCGAACATTCCAGTTCACGTAGCCAACGTATTGGCGCTCAACGGGGTGACCCACTACTTTGCCGCGTAGTTTTGAGTGTGTGCCTTCGGCCACTACCAGCAAGTCGGCATGTAGGCTTTCGCCGTCGTCAAAATGTGCCGACACGCCGTCCTGCGTTAACGTGTAATCATCGCAACGGCGGCCAAACTGGATGTGCTCGGACCCGACGGCCTCCAGCAGTGTTTGTTGAAGCGCGGCGCGGGCAATCGGGCAGGCCCGCTGGCCCACATCGCCAAACAGCGGTGCAAGACTGAAGTCGGTCAAGGTTTGCCCGGTGTGGGTGAGATAACGCATCTGGGTCATCTCACCGCTCAGGCCTTCGATGGTTTCGCCAAGCCCCAGCTGATGCATGACTTTGACGCCGTTAGGCCATAGTGAAATCGCCGCGCCCACTGGGCGGATGGTCGCCACGCGCTCGACAACCCTGACGTGGTGCCCTTGCTGCTGGAAAGCGAGGGCCGTGCTCAGTCCCCCAATGCCCGCGCCGATAACGAGAATGTTGAGAGGGGTTGGGTGTGGGCGGGGCATGACAAACTCCTTAAAACGGTAAAATAGCGCGATGTTGACGAGCAGGCGCAGTTTACGACCTCAGCCAACCGCTGTGACTAACTATATACAAAATTGAGTCGTAATGTACAAGCATCAGCAATGCCAAGCTAAGTAGGCGTGTTGGAGAGTACTTGCTGGACAATGGCGATGCTGCAAACCAGGGCGAAAAAAAACGCTAAAAAATTGCCTAGGAGGCCCTTGAAAGCCGCTCAAATGATCCTATTTTCAGCTTGTAGAGGCCAGTGCGATGGCATGAAGGCCTCTTACCACAATCTGCTTAACGTAGGAGGTGTTCGATATGTTCGATGATCTCAAGCGTTTTGACGTAGGCTCGCCCCAGCGGCTGGATTGGTTCCGGCAGTTGTTGGACGACTTCCTGCCTAATGATGCCGCTGCGGACATTCGCGCGGTGCCGCATGGCAGCTTTCCAATGATCAACGTAGCGCGTAGCGATGAAGCCGTACACGTTTATGTGTTTGCGGCGGGGCTAGACGCTTCGGACCTTACTATTGATGTCCAAGACAATGTGCTCACGCTGCGCGGTAAGCGTGAATCTGTCATCGGCAATGGCAACAACGGCAACTCGCGTCCGGTCTTTCGCCGTGAACGCGTTAACGGTGACTTCGTGCGTGCCATTGCATTGCCGGATGGCGTGGATGCCGATCGCGCCGAAGCACGTTATGCCCATGGCGTATTCGAGATAGTACTGCCCAAGCGCGAGGAGCTTAAGCCGCGTCGCATTGATGTCCAAGCGGCTTGATCATTGTTTATTAAGCATTTTAGGAGGTGATAAGCCATGAATAAGATGGTTCGTTCATCCGATAATCAAGCGGTTCAGCAAGGTGGCGAAGAGAAACGCCGTGAAGAGACATTGTTGCCAGCGGTCGACATTGTTGAAGAGGCTGATGCCCTCAAACTGGTCGCTGATATGCCCGGCGTGACGCATGAATCGCTTAACGTAGAGCTCGACAATAACGTACTGAGCCTGGAAGGGAATATCAGCCTCAACATGCCGGAGGGGCTGAGTGCACTTCACGCCGAGGTACGTGGGCAGCGCTTTGCACGACGTTTCAACCTCAGTCACGAAGTCGACGGTGATGCCATTACGGCTCGTATCGTCAATGGTGTACTGACGGTAACGCTGCCGAAAAAAGATAGCCATCGAACCCGGCGAATAGACGTCCAAGCTGCTTGAGGGACGTGAGTATCCTTCCTCTATGTTTTGTTGAGCCTTTTAATAGCTTCAGCTAGGAGTGCCTGTGATAAAGCAGGCACTCTTTTTTATTCTCAATGAGGCTTCACTTATAGAACTCGCCTTTCCCCGCCACTACCGCGTTACCGCCAACCTGAACGAAACCGGGCTTGATATCGCCATTGGCGGCGGTGTGAATAACACTGGGGCGGTTCATTTCAACGCCTTGGTGAATCTGCCAGCTTAAAACGTTTGGTTGTATCGGTGCCAAGTAGCCAGTCAGGGCTGCTGCCGCGCTACCGGTAGCGGGGTCTTCACAAATGCTTGCGTGCATGGAAAACATGCGGCTATGAATCGTTGTGTCAATTTCGTCTCGCTGTTTATTCACATAAAGGTAGATCTGTTCCACGTTGCTCGGGGTGATGGCATTCGCCCAGCTCGCCGCCGAAATACAAACGGACTCCAAGGCGTCCTGATCGGTAAGCTCAATCAAATGAAAGGGCAGGCCGCAGGAGGCTATCACCGGGTCGCCCATCACCTGATGCTCCTTGATACCTAATAGCTCGGCGGCGGTAGCGTAATCAAGTGTGCTCGCCATCACCGAGGCAGGCTTAGCGGTAGTAAACGTCGCTCTTCCTTGCTCATAGCGTACCGCCAGTTCGCCGATAGGGGGCTGAAGCACGATGGTTTGCTCGCGATTGACGAGATTTAAATCTGCCAATAGATGCGCGGTGCCGACCGTAGGGTGGCCGGCAAAGGGCAACTCTCGGGTGGGCGTAAAGATCCTCATTGGGTAGTGGTTCGGCCCAGTGGCAGCGCCCAAAAACACCGTTTCGGCAAGATTCAGCTCGTTGGCCAACGCCTGCATGGTGTTGGTTGCTAACCCACCGGCATCTAGAAACACCGCCAAGGGGTTGCCTGCAAACGGCTGGTCGGTAAATACATCTAGCAAATAATACTCAGTGCTCTTCATTCGGTCTCCCTTTACATGACGAGTGTTGCCAAAACGGCTTATGGCCCTCTTTTTGCGCCTGGACGCGGGTAATGCCGATATCCTCCAGTAGCCGGTCATCCAGCGCCAGTAGCTGACGGCGGCTACGGCGATAGTGATGATATTGACACAGTTGATAACTTAACTGACAGCGAAGCTGGTTGAGGCTGAAACGCGGCATAACGCTCCCTCCGTGTTGTATGTCCAACCAGATTACTCAGTGCTACTATTTGAATACAGATATAGAAATTATTATTTTAAGGATACAGAGAGGCGTGTTATTCCTCTGTATGCTGGTTAAGAAGCGTATCTGTATCGTTTATGGGCTGTGGGGTAGGGTGTTATGACGCGCTATGAAGAGGTCGCCAATGTATTGCGGGAGCGTATCGAGCATGGCATTTACCGTGTAGGCGACCGCTTGCCTTCTATCCGCGCGGTGTGCCAGGAGTTGGATGTCAGTATCTCGACAGCTCAGGAAGCCTATCGACAGCTAATGGATGCGGCACTGATCGAGTCACGGCCAAAATCGGGTTACTTCGTGCTGCCGAGCAGGGTGCCGTCGGTGCTGCCGTCGGTTTCTCGCCCGGCACAACGGCCTCTGGATATTTCTCAATGGGACCAGGTGCTGGAGCTTGTTGCCACCCAGCGAGATGACATCCGACTTCTACTCGGGCGTGGCGTGCCGAATCTTGAGTATGAGACGCTGCGGCCATTGTCGAAAATCCTAGCGGGTCTGCATCGCAGTGCGGATATTAACGGGTTTAATTATGACAAGCTGAGCGGTAGCCCCGAGCTTCGCCAGCAGGTGGCGCGGCTGGCCATCGCATCTGGCTGTTTGCTGCACCCGGACGACATCATGATTACCACCGGCTGCCAGGAGGCGCTGGCCATTTCGCTGCGCACCCTCACCCAGCCCGGCGATGTGGTCGCCGTGGATTCGCCCAGCTTCTACGGCACCATGCAGATTCTTAAAGCCAACGGCTTAAAAGCGTTAGAGATTCCCACTGACCCGCAAACGGGCATCAGTCTGGAAGCCCTGGAACTGGCGTTGGAACAATGGCCGATCCGCGCCATACAAGTCACGCCAACGTATAATAACCCGCTTGGCTACACTATGAGTGAGGCGCGCAAGCGGGCGCTTTTTCAGCTCGCCCAGCGTTTTGATGTGGCGATTATCGAAGACGATATCTACGGCGACTTGTCTTTCACCCTGCCTAGGCCGCGCACAGTGAAATCCTTCGATGACGACGGGCGTGTGATGCTGTGTAGCGGCTTTTCCAAAACGGTGGGGCCTGGGCTGCGGGTGGGCTGGCTGGCACCGGGTCGTTACCGTGATCAGGCGCTGCATATGAAGTACGTCTCCACCGGCGCTTCGGCGACGCTGCCGCAGCTGGCGGTGGCGGAGTTCGTGGCTAAAGGGCACTACGAGCGCCACCTGCGTTTCGCTACCCGCCAGTATCAGCGCCAGCGGGACATCATGATCAGTTGGGTGCAGCGTTACTTCCCTAAGGGCGCGGGTATCAGTTATCCCCAGGGCAGTTTCTTGCTATGGGTTGAACTACCCGCCGCCGTGGATTGCGTGCGCCTAAATGAACACTTGGCAAAGCGCGCCATCCACGTGGCCCCCGGATCGCTGTTTTCAGCCTCGGGTAAGTTCCGCCAATGCCTGCGCTTGAACTACGCCTTTACCCTCACGCCTGCCATCGAAGATGCTGTGCGCACGGTGGGTGAGCTAGCCGCTGAGATGGTGGAAGAGGAGGAGCGGCATGCGCTGGAAGATAGGGTGATAGAGTAATATTAGCTGTTTAACACGATGGGAGAGCCATCATGCAATCCAAAGAACACTGGGAGAAGGTCTACACCAAGAAAGCGCCCACAGAGGTCAGCTGGTTTCAGGAATATGCGGCACTTTCCGTAAAGCTTATTCGCGATGCTACCGTTCCCGCGTCAGCATCAATAATTGACGTGGGTGGTGGTGCCTCAACGCTGGTGGATGACCTGTTAGCGCTTGATTATGAAAAGATAACCGTGCTGGATTTATCGTCATCCGCGCTGGCCACAGCCAAAAAACGGCTTGGCAAGCGTGCATCACACGTCCTATGGCGTGAAGAAAATGTGCTGGAGGCTGAGTTTACTGAGCATGGCTATGATGTTTGGCATGATCGCGCCGTTTTCCATTTCCTGACGAGTGAAGAAGAGCGTCATCGTTATGTACAACAAGTGATGGGGGCTGTTAAACCGGGCGGGCTTGTGATGGTGGCTACCTTTGCCGAAGATGGCCCAACTCAATGCAGTGGGCTCCCCGTGATGCGCTACAGCGCTGGCGCGTTGCACGCAGAGTTTGGTGAGCCGTTCGAGCTTATCGGTCACGAAAGAGAGTCACACCAAACGCCAGATGGCAGTGAACAAAAGTTTATATACTGTCTTTGTAAGAAAATGAAGTAACGACGCCTTTATTTAACAGACCGTTAAAACTGTTTCAGTTCCTGCTCAACATATCCTCAACTGTTTTTGCAATATTTACATTAGTTAAACGGAGTTTGTCTCTGTGTTCAAAGTACCCCTGCGGCGCCATGCTCTCATTTATCGCTCGCTCGGAGCGCCGCTGGAAACATTGAAAATGGAAGCATCGGATGTTCCAGGCCTCAGTGAAGGCAAGCTCAGGGTTCGGATGTTGTGTGCCCCGGTTAATCCCTCTGATTTGATCCCCATCACCGGTGCCTATTCGCATCGTATCAAGCTGCCCGCTGTCGCCGGTTACGAAGGTGTTGGTTGTGTTATGGATGCTCCGCGAGAGTACTCCTACTTGGTCGGGAAGCGAGTGCTGCCATTGCGAGGCGATGGTACTTGGCAGACTATTTTGGACTGTGATCCAGCGCTCGCTGTGCCCGTGCCCGATACTATTTCTGACATCACCGCAGCTCGCGCTTACATTAATCCCTTAGCCGCCCTAACCATGCTCGAAACGTGGCCTGTAAAGGGGAAGCGTGTTCTTCTCACTGGAGCCGGTTCGAACTGTGCTGAATACCTTGGAGCATGGGCATATCAGCACGGCGCCAAGGACGTCGTTGGCATATACCGTTCCGAGAGTAGAGTTGCCCGCCTGGAAAAGCTCGGTATCAAACCGGTATCTATCCAAAATATGTCCCAGATTTCGTATGTGGCCCATGAGTCGGACATGGTGTTTGACGCCTTAGGAGGGCCGGTTGCGGCAAATATATTGCAACTAATGGTATCGGGAACGACGTTTATTGCTTATGGACTATTAACGGGGCAGGCAATTCAATTGGATTCCAAACCCCGCGCTCACTTCAGAAGGTTTCATTTGCGCGATAGTTTGGCCAGGGTTTCTGCAGAAGCTTGGCAGCATAAATTCTCGGCTATCTGGAAACTGTTAGGCCAGTCAGCGATGCCTGATTATCAAGTGCTTCCAGGTCAAAAGTGGCGACAAGCTATCGAGATGGCATTTCGCCCTAGCGCTCAGAAGGTGCTTCTGAACTTCTCCACTCTTGGGCAATGAGAATTGCCTCACGTCAAATCCATAAACGGATTGTAGGCGACTTCCCAGTAGTGGCCTTCTGGATCGCGAAAGTAGCCGGAATAACCGCCCCAGAATACCTCTTCCGCTGGTTTGATCAGTTCAGCGCCTGCGGCAACCGCTTGTTCAAGCACCTGATCAACGGCATCTTGGTTGGCGACATTATGGGCAAGCGTCATACCGCTGAAACCGCTCGGCGCATCATCCGCGATGCCGATATCGCTGGCCAGTGCCTTACGTGGGAAAAGCGATAGCCAGGCACCTTCCGTTTTGAAAAATGCGACCTCCTCGCTATCCGTTGCGTGCTCCGGAAGGCCTAATCCATCACGGTAAAAGCGGATGGCGCGTTGCAGGTCATGCACACCCAGGGTGATCAGGCTGATTTTGGGCTTCATGGAAGTCGCTCCTAATTCGTTAATTATGCTAGCTGGGCCGCTGAAACTGCTGCCGCGCCTGCTCTGCGCGTTCGCGCGTGATGCAATTAAGCGAGTGATCGTTGAGCAACCCCATGGCCTGCATAAAGGCAAAAGCGGTGGTGGGGCCGAAAAATTTCCAGCCGCGCTTTTTTAACTCTTTGGCTAGGGCAATGGATTCGGGCGAGGTGGTCTGGGTTTGGGGTGCGACTAACTCGCCAGGCTCATAGCGCCAGAAGAATGCGGCCAGCGAGCCTTCCTGCTCGACCATTTCCTGCGCGCGTCGGGCGTTGTTGATTGTCGCTTCTATTTTGCCGCGGTGGCGAATAATGCCCGCATCCTGCAATAAACGCTGCACATCGTGTTCGCAAAAACGGGCGATGTGATGGAAGTCGAAGTGGTGAAAGGCGGCGCGAAAACTGTCGCGCTTATTGAGAATGGTGCGCCAGCTCAAGCCCGACTGAAAGCTCTCCAGGCAAAGCTTCTCGAACAACCGCTGGTCATCATCTACCGGGAAGCCCCACTCGTTATCATGATAGGGCAGAAACTCCGCTGCCCCGCCACACCATTGGCAGCGGGGATGTCCATCGGGGGCAATAAAATCGTTGGCCATCTGCTACTCGCCTATTAATCGAACCATTCTTGGGCAGTACGCCATAGGCACATACCGATGAAGTAGACGGACGCAATGCCCCACCCCCACAGTGCCCAGGCCGCGTGCTCGGGGCTTGAGAGCACCAATGACGTGGCACACGCACACCACACCAGGGTGACGGCGATATTGAGCGGCATGAACAGGCGCACCCGAAACGGGTGTAAAAACTTCATCCGTGTCACGGTAAGAAGGGCCAAAAAGGTGATAGTGGCAAACGTAAGGAAGGGCGGGAAATCGAGGATATAAAAATAAGCAGCGGCGATGTTCCAGGCGGCAGGAAAGCCTACGAAGTAATTATCCTGGCTTTTCATATCGACGTTGCAGAAACAGAACATCGATGACAGTAAAATGATGAAGACTGATATCAGTCCTAAATAAGGTGGCAACTCAATAAAGAAGTAGATAAACAGAGCGGGGATAAAGGCCCAGGTCAGATAATCGATGACCATGTCGAGCGTCGAGCCATCAAAATGGGGCAGTATGGCTTTCACTTCATACTTGCGCGCCAGGGTGCCATCCACGGCATCGACCATCATCGCAGCCCCCAGCCAGAGCAGACAGGCAACGGGATTATTGTCGACCAGGGCGAGCAGCGCCATGGTGCCGAGCAGCACGCCACTGGCGGTGAATACGTGTACGCTCCATGCCTTCCATATCGAGGCGCGGGAGTCTGCAGGCGAAGAAAGCGATTGAACCACGTTAACCCCATTGGGAACGTGTGTCCCCTTTGCGTTTGGTTGATAGATAAGCCTGTAAAGAACGATACACTACTACAGGACGGCACCCAGAGAACATGCTGGCCTGTCATCCCTTGCTATATAGTCTAGTGCAAGGCCAAACGTATGAAGGAGATTGCTGATGAAGAGGGTACGCACGGCCACTGTTGGTGACCTTGAGGCCTTAACCGAGCTTTTGGATGGCTACCGTCGGTTTTATGCGCAGCCGAGCGATAGGCAAGCCGCGCGTGATTTTCTGCGTCAGCGTTTTGGTCAGGCAGATTCGCGCATCCTAGTCAGTGAAGACGCTGAAGGGGCGCTCACCGGCTTTGTTCAGCTTTACCCTGGGGTTTCCACAGTGGGCTTGAATGCCCGCTGGACCTTAAACGACCTGTTTGTGCTGCCGGAATGCCGTGAAAAGGGCACCGGTAGGGCCTTAATGGAAGCCGCCACAAAGCTAGCTCGCGAGCACGGCGTTGCACGTTTGATACTCATGACGCAGGTCGAAAATGCGCGTGCCCAGCACCTTTATGAATCCCTGGGTTGGCAGCGCAACACGGCGTTTTATGGGTATCTATTGGATCTTAAGTAGGCGCTAAGAAGTGAGGTCGGCGGTTAGCTGACCTTCTCCGGCAGCTTACATACATCCAACCACTGCGCGCCGACCAGCTCGGCCAGACGCTTGGGGCTCAGGCGCACGGCGCTGTTGGGCGAGCCGGCGGCGGGCAACACTTCGTCATAAGCGTGGAGCGACTCGTCGCAGTACACCGGCAGATTGGTGGCAAGGCCAAACGGGCAGACGCCGCCCACCGGGTGGCTGGTGAGCTCCATCACCGTCTCGGCGTCGAGCATCTTGGCCTTGCCGCCAAAGGTAACGCGAATCTTACGGTTGTCGATACGCGCGTTGCCGCTGGCCACGATCAGCAGCGGTTTTTCACCGACCTTGAACGCCAGGGTTTTGGCGATCTGCCCGGGTGCCACGCCGTGGGCCTCGGCGGCCAGCGCTACCGTGGCGGTGCTGGTTTCAAGTGCCTCGATGGTGATATCCGGCGCGTGCTCGGCAAGAAACTGGCGAACGGTCTCGACGCTCATCGTGAAATCCCTTTATTGACTGAGTGGTTAGCGTAACGCGCTTTTGGCTGAATCAGCCAATCCAAGGCGGTGTGGTGATCGTTGCGGGCTCGCGCTGCATGATGACCTCGCCGTGGCGAACCGAAAGGAGCACTTCCCCCTGGGTACGCAATACGCTGTAGTCATCCTCGCCGTCCAGCAGGTTGAAGCTGGCGGGCTTGCCTACCTCAATGCCGTAACGGCCTTCAATATTAAGCGTGCGCGCGCTGTTATCGGTAATTAGTGAAAGCGACTGGCTGAAGTCCTGGTAGCCCATCATGTGGCAGATATGCAGGCCAAAATCCAGCGTGCGCAATAGCTTGCCGTTGCCCAGCGAGTACCAGGGGTCGACGATGGAGTCCTGGGCCAGGCACACGTTGATGCCCGCTTCGTTGAGTTCCTTCACCCGGGTCACGCCGCGGCGTTTGGGGTAGCTGTCGAACCGCCCCTGCAGATGAATGCTTTCGGTAGGGCAGGAGACAAAGTTGATGCCCGAGCGCTTGAGCAGTAGAAACAGCTTGGAGCAGTAGGCGTTATCGTAAGAGTGCATGGCCGTGGTGTGGCTGGCGGTAACGCGGCTACCGAGGTCATGCGTCAGCGCTTCATGGGCCAGCACTTCAAGAAAGCGTGAGTTGGGGTCGTCGATCTCGTCGCAGTGGACGTCCACCAGCCGATCGTATTTGATCGCCAGTTCGATCACCTGCTTCATGGAGGCCACCCCCAGCTCGCGGGTGTATTCAAAATGAGGAATGCCGCCGACCACATCGGCACCGATCTCAAGCGCTTCTTCCAGCAGTTTGTCACCGCCGGGGTAGGAGAGCAGGCCGTCCTGCGGAAAGGCCACCACCTGGATGTCGATTTTATCTTTCAGCTCGTCGCGCAAGGCGCACAGCGTTTTGATGCCGACGAGGCTGGGGTCGCTGGTATCGGCGTGGGTGCGCACAAATTGCACGCCGTTACTGATCAGCAAGTTCAGTGTTTTCAGCGCACGCTCGCGAATGTCGGCCTCCGACAGCATGGGTTTGCGCTCCCCCCAACGTTCAATGCCTTCGAACAGCGTGCCGCTCTGGTTCCAGTTGGGCTCACCCGCCGTCAGCGCCGCATCCAGGTGGATATGGGGCTCGATGAAGGGGGCACACAGCAGTTTGCCGCCCGCGTCGATCTGCCCTTCGCTGGGTTTTTGCGGCGCATCCTGAACGGTAATGGCGCTGATGATGCCATCTTCTATCTCGAGGCGATAAAGCGCCGGGAGTTGGCGCAAACGGGCGTTGATGATCTGCATGCTCATATAAAAAACGGCTCACTTATTGCTTGGCGGTCGAAGGAAGGCTATCGCCAAGCGTAGCGTGATTTACGCGCAGCAGCACGGCATAGCTGCCGGCGGCCACGGCCACCCCGACAAGCGGCGGCAGCAACGGCGAGAAGTAGGCAGCCCCGGCGCCCAGCGCATAGGCCGCCAAACCCCGGCGGTTGAAGTCGGGCAGTTGGGCGGTATCCAGGGCGGGATAGCGACCTTTATGTTTGAGCCAGAAGTCCGCCATGATCACCCCGCCCATGGGCGGAATAAAAGTGCCCAACAGCACCAGGAAGGGAATCAGCAGGTTATACATGCCGCCGACCGCCAGCACGGTGCCAATTGCCGCACCGCCCACGGTGACCAGGCGGCGTTTTTCGGTGCGCAGCAAATTGCAGCCCGCCACGGCGAAGTTGTAGATGGTGTTGTCCTGGGTGGTCCAGATGTTCAGAAACAGCATCAGCACGGCGATGGTGACAAAGCCCTGGGCGATCAGCACATCGACGATATCCGCCTGCTGATAGATCATGGTGCCCAGCGCGCCGGTCAGCACCATCAAACCGTTGCCTAAAAAGAAGGCCGCCATGGTGGCGATGACCGCAATTTTGGGTGTCTTGGCGAAGCGGCTCCAGTTGGTCGCCTGGGTGCCGCCGCTGATAAAAGTACCAATGATGACGGTAACCGCCGCCGCCACGCTCATGCTCTCCGTAGGCGTTTGCTGGCTTAGCCCTGTAAAGCCGCGCACATCCACCAGCCCGGTAAACAGGCTGATGAGGATAAACAGCATCATGGCGGGGACGGCAAAGCGCGAAAGCCAGTCCATTCCCTTATAGCCGATCATGGCGGTCACGCAGAAACCCAACCCAAACAGCACCATTAAGGGGATTTCCAGCCATTCAGGCATCCCGGTGGTGCGAACCAGTACCAAGGCAATCGTTGCCGTGCCCCAGGCGTACCAGCCGATCTGGGTAAAGCCCAGGATAAAATCAGACAGCTTGCTGCCCTTTTCACCAAAGCAGAAGCGCCCCATCAGCACGGACGTAAGCCCGCTTTTACATGCAATGTAGGCCAGGGCCGCCGCATAAGCGCCGAGCAAAAAATTGCCCAGCACAATGACCCACAACAGCTGGCCAATGGAGAAGGCTTGGCCCAAGGTGCCACCCGCCCACATGGTGGCGGTGAAGAACGTAAAGCCAAGTAGCACGGCAGACGTGGAAAGCAGGCCCTTGCGGGCGTTGAAAGGCACTTCCGTTAATGGGTAGTCAGAGGGGTGCATGGCAGGCTCCAGGAAAAAGACATTCACCCAGTATAGGAAGCAAGCCGTGTGCCAGTGTGGCGAATATTAGCGCTTCTGCTCTACCAACAGCCCGCGCATCAGCGTTTCGACAATACTGTCGCGGTCATCATCCAGCGAATACTGGTGGGTGTCTTGCAGCCAATCAAAGCAGGTGCCGATCAAAAAACCGTGAAACTGGCGGCGAGCGCTTGCGGGTGTCAGGTCGGCGCGTAGCTGGCCGTGGTGCTGGACCTGTTCAAAAAGCTGCTCGACCCGGGCTTCGGCATGCTCTGAAAGCCGTGTGATCATACAGATCCGCGGGTGCTCGTCTTCCAGCTTCTCGCAGCGGTGCAGCACAATGGTGGCCGCACGCTGCAGGGAAATATCGTGGCAGATGCCCGCCAGCGAGCGCTGGGCAATGTTACGCAAACAATCCACCGGCGTGGTGCCCAGTTGGTGCACGGCGTCGTCGACAATTTCATCCAGCGGAATACGCACGCGTTCAAGCAGCGCATCAAACAATGCCGCCTTGTCCTCAAAGTGCCAATAGATCGCCCCGCGGGTCACGCCTGCCGCCTGGGCAATATGCGCCAGAGTGGTGCGGGCAACCCCTTGGGCGAGAAACGTCGTTTCAGCCGCATCGAGAATGGCTTCGCGAGTGCGTTCGGCGTCGGCCTTGCGGCGGGTCATGGCGGCTCCTGAATGAATGCGTTGTAATATTCTGGCATTGATGGATAGCAAAGTCGCCAGTAGGCGATTAGTATACACATAACTGACATTCATGAATGTCAGTTATGTGTATACTTCCGTTATCTACTCTGGATGGCCGTTGCCAAGGAGCTTACCGTGCCCGTTACCCTCATTCGTTTATTGCCAGGGCTGCTGGTGCTATTGGTCCTGGCTGGCTGCGAGCCGTCTCAGGCAGAATCAGAAAGCACCGTACGCCCGGTCAAGCTGTTAACGCTGGAGTCGGCCAACGCCGCGGCACAGCGGCAGTTTCCGGGGCGAGTCGAGGCCACTACGCGCAGCAACTTATCGTTTCGTATGGCGGGGGAGTTGATTGAGCTTAACGTTAGCCCCGGCCAAAAGGTTTCCGAGGGAGAGGTAATCGCACAAATCGATAATCGCGACGCGCAAAGTGAGCTGGAAAGCGCGCGTTCGCGGCTGGAGCTTGCCGACGCAACCCTTGAGCGAATGCGCTATACCCTGAAGCGTGGTGCGGTCAGCCAGGCCCAGTTTGATGAAGCTGAAAGCGAAGCGCGGGCGGCGCGGTCAACCTTTGAGCAGGCCGAAGAACAGCTCACCCACACGCAACTGCGCGCGCCCTACGACGGGGTGATCGCCCAGGTGCCGGTGGATAACCGCCAGATTGTCCAGGTTCAGGAAACCGTCGCGGTCATCCAGCAGCCGGGGCAGTTGGACGTGGTGTTTCACCTGCCGGAGCAGATCGTTCAGCGCATGCCGCGTGGCGACGATCAGCCCTTTGGTGACGAACTGGCGTTCGAAGTCCGTTTTGGTAACAGTGACACACCCTACCTGGCCCAGCTTGCGTCTTACACTACCCAGGCCAGTGAGCAAAGTTTGGCCTATGAGGTCACGCTGACGTTACCCCAGCCTGACGATATCAACCTGCTCGATGGTATGAGCGCCAACGTGCGCCTGGATTTGAGTAGTTTGCAGTCCAATCAAACAGCACCGCTTTGGCACCTTCCCCCGGAAGCCGTGAGCTATTCAGGCGATGACCCTGACCAGGCCCAGGTATGGCGGTTCAGTGAGCCAGACCGCGTTGAGGCGGTGCCCGTCGAGGTGGGCCGATTGACGTCAAACGGGCTGGAAGTCAGCGGAGAGTTGGCCGCCGATGAACGCATTGTGGCCGCTGGCGCGCACCGGCTGAAGGCCGATATGCGTGTAACCCCATGGGAAAAAGAGCAGGGGCTATAACATGGTGGATTACTTTTTACGCCACCGGGCGGCCAGTTATTTAATGACCGTCGTGCTGCTGGCAGGCGGCGCGCTGGCATTTTTGGGCATGGGGCAACTGGAGTTCCCTGAGTTCACCATCCGTAATGCGCTCGTGACCACTCAGTACCCGGGGGCAACGCCTGAAGAGGTCGAGCAGGAAGTCACCTCGACCCTTGAGCAGTCCATCCAGGAAATGTCATCGATCAAGCGCGTAAGCTCGGTCAGCTCAGATGGCCTCTCGCAGATCACTGTGGAGCTTGAAAGCACGGTGCAAAACGAAGAGCTTGAGCAGCTATGGGATTCGCTGCGCCGTAAAGTGGAAGATGCCCAGGGCCGTTTACCGCCAGGCGCCAGTGAATCGAACGTCAACGATGATTTTGGCGATGTGTTCGGCCTGATGGTCAACCTGACCGGTGAAGGCTACAGCATGCCCGACCTGGCCGACCATGCGGATTTTCTTAAACGCGAGCTGGCGCTGGTGGAAGGCGTCGAAAAAGTGTCGCTGGGTGGTGAGCACGAAGAGCGCATTTATATCGAAGTCGACCGCGAACGCCTGCGCGCGCTAAATATTCCGCTCACCCGCCTGCAACAGTTGCTCGACACGCAAAATGCGGTGGCCGATTCAGGCCACCTTCAGCAGGATGGCCGCCGCTTTCGCATCACGCCCACCGGCAGCGCGGCCGACATCGACGACCTGCGTGCGCTGATTGTCAGTGAAGGCGAGGGCGAGCTGGTGCGGTTAAGCGATATCGCGGATGTATCGCGCGGGCTCGCGGAGCAACCACAGCAGCTCTACCGTGACATGGGACGACCGGCGATTTCGCTCGGGGTCTCGTTTGAAAGCGGCGTGAATGTGGTTGAGGTCGGCGAGCGCTTGCAACAACGCCTTGCCGAGCTAGAGGAGCGCACCCCGCTGGGTATGGAGCTCAACGTGGTCTACGACCAGCCCCAGGTGGTCGATGAGGCGGTATCGGGCTTCCTGGTCAGCCTGATACAAGCGGTGGCTATCGTCATCGTGGTGCTGATGCTGTTCATGGGCTGGCGCAGCGGCCTGCTAATGGGCTTTATCCTGCTGATCACCATTATCGGCACCTTCATGATGATGCGCATCCACGGCCTGCAGCTGGAAAAGATCTCCCTGGGGGCGCTGATTATTGCCCTCGGTATGCTGGTGGACAACGCCATTGTGGTCACCGAAGGCATGCTGGTGGGCTTAAAGCGCGGCCACAGCATTCGCGCCTCGGCCCACCAGGTGATTCGCCAAAACGCCTGGCCGTTGCTGGCGGCCACGCTGATCGCGATTGCCGCCTTTGCGCCCATTGGGCTGTCGCCTGACACCACCGGCGAGTTTATCGGCTCGCTGTTTTTCGTGCTGCTCTACTCGTTGCTGCTGAGCTGGATCACCGCGCTGACGCTTACGCCTTTCTACTTCAAGCTGTTCTTTCGCAACGTGGCCCCCGGCGACGGCCAGGAAGACCCCTACAAAGGGGTCGTTTATCGGCTGTTCAGTCGCGTCATTATCGTCGGCATTCGCTTTCGCTGGGTCACCATCGCCCTGGTGGTTGCCCTCTTGATCGGCGCGGGTATCGGCTTTGGCTCGGTCAAAAACGCGTTTTTTCCCGCGTCGAACACGCCGATCTTTTTTGTCGACTACCGAACGCCCGAAGGCACGGACATTCTCGAAACCCAGCGCCGTGTCAGCGAGCTTGAAGATAGCGTGATGGAGATGGACGGTGTCCGCCATTTGACCACCACCGTGGGCGGCGGGGCGCAGCGTTTTACCCTCACCTACTCGCCGGAAGATCGCTATGCCAGCTACGCGCAGTTGATCGTCGAAACCGATGATAAGGCCACCCAGCGCGAACGCATGGCCGAGGTGGAGAAGGTGCTAAAGCGCGACCATGGCGATATTGACTATAAAATCGCCCCGCTTGAAGTCGGCCCCGCGCCCAAGGCCAAGCTGGAAGCGCGCTTTTACGGCAGCGACCCCGAGGTGCTGCGCCAGCTTGGCGAACAGGCTGATGACATCTTCCGCGATACACCCAACATGACCAGCGTGCGCACCAGCTGGCGCAACCGGGTGCAGGCGATTGAACCGGCGTTTTTGGAAGACACCGCCCGGCGTTTGGGCGTTACCCGCCAAGACCTGGCGGATACGCTCGCCTTGAACACCAGCGGTAGCCAGGTGGGCGTTTATCGCGATGGTAGCGATTTGATCCCCATGGTGGCGCGGGCGATCCCCGGCCAGCGACACGACATCGATAACCTTGGCTCGCTGAACGTATGGAGCGAGGAGCGCGGGCGTTATATCAGCGCCGATCAGGTGATGGGTGACGTCACCACCCAGGTCGCCGACCCGCTGGTAATGCGCCGCAATCGCGAACGCATGCTGGCGGTATATGGCGAACCGGACCCGCTAAGCGGCGTCACGGCGGCCAGCGTATTGGCCGAGGTGCGCGACCGCGTGGAGGCCATTGAACTGCCCAGCGGGTATCATCTTGAGTGGGGTGGCGAGTACGAGACCGCCGGTGAGGCACAAAGCGGACTGTTTTCCTCGCTGCCGCTGGGGCTGGCGATGATGTTCATTATCACCGTGGTGCTGTTTAACAACTTCCGCCAGCCGCTGGCCATCTGGTCGCTGGTGCCGCTGACCATTATCGGCGTGGTGGGGGCGCTGCTGCTCACCGGCCTGCCGTTCTCGTTCATGGCGCTGCTCGGCACGCTAAGTTTGATTGGCATGGTGATCAAGAACGCCATCGTGCTGGTGGAGGAAATCAACGTACAACTGCCGCTGCATCAGGACCGCTACCACGCGGTGGTGCGCGCAGCGGTCAGCCGCGTAAGGCCTGTCGCCATGGCCGCGCTGACCACCATGTTGGGCATGATCCCGCTGATCAGCGATGCCTTCTTCGCCAGCATGGCGGTCGCGCTGATCGGGGGGCTTGGCGTCGCCACCTTGCTGACGCTAGTCGTGCTGCCGGTAGTCTACTGCGTGCTGTACCGGATCAAGATCCATGCGGATTAATAATCCCTAGACGCCTGTTTCATTACACCGCCTTGGGCGGATGCAGGCTCTGAGTGCAACACCGTCAATGTGTCGATGACGGAACCTCATGGTACTTCGCCAGCTCCTCGCTCATCACCTCAATAGGGCACTTGAAGTCGAAGCGCTTTCGCGGGCGCATGTTCAGCTCAAGCGCGATCTCATCCAGTTCTTGCTGGCTATAGATCGATAGATCCGTTCCCTTGGGCAAGTACTGTCGTATGAGCCCATTGATATTTTCGTTGGCGCCCCTCTGCCATGGGCTGTGTGGGTCACAGAAGTAGATAGCGACACCAGTATTCTGGGTGACCTTGGCGTGCTGCGTCATCTCACGTCCTTGGTCATACGTCATGCTCTTCCGTGCGGCCAACGGCATGCGATTCAGCGCTGCGCTGAAGCCTTCTACAGCAGAGGTAGCAGTCGCATCGTTCATCTTCGCTAGGATCAGGTAACCGCTTTTGAGTTCGACAAGGGTGCCGACAGCCGATGCATTGTTCTTGCCCTTGATCAGGTCGCCTTCCCAGTGGCCAGGAAATTCACGTTTTTCCACCTCTGGAGGGCGGAGATGGATGCTGACCATGTCCGGGATCTGGTTGCGCCGGTCGACCTGGCCACGGCGCGGCTTACGGGTTGGCTTGCCTTGCCGCAAACAATGGATCAGCTCCTTTCTCAGTTCACCGACGGGCAACGCGTAGATGGCACTGTAGATCGTTTCTCGGCAGACGTAGGCGTCTCGAAGGTCAGGGATATTCATATGCTTGAGCTTGCCGCTGATCTGTTCGGGAGACAAGCGCCGACGCAGCATGTGCTGAATCAGGGCGAACCGAGGGCTGCCAGGAAGCAGTTTGCGCCTTGGTCGACAACCGTCTCGACGGTGATCACGGCATTGTTGCGCATGTGGCGCACGATAGCTGCCATCGGACGATCTATTGCGCCGTATTTCTCGGCTAATCGTTGCCGGGGAGCGCTCGAGCAGGGCCGCTACCTTCCTGATGCTCAAGCCTTGCGCGAAGCTGACATGGATCGTGGCACGTTCTTCAGTGCAGAGTTCAGAATATGACATGGATACAACACCCTACCGGTTTGGTCAGGTGTTGCACTCAGAATTTGCGGCCAAGTTGGCTAGCCCAGTCGAGGTGGTGTAATCCACCCGCAGAGCCTCAACCTCACGCCTTTGCTGTACCTTCATAACCATTTCTTACGCCCAAGCACTGAGCTTGGCGTAGACCCTGCTCGTAAATCTTAAAGTTGCTCCATGTAAAATTATTTAAAGCGATAACTCAGGTTAAGTTATTTAATTTTTTTCTTTTATTAATGTGAGTTTTTTAAGCTAACCGTTATTAAATAGTGCGTTAACCATAAATATTGTTAACTTAGACTAAAGTAGGTGTTTTTCAGGCCGATAATTTTTCTCGCTCACAAAAGCATGGCAATTTTAATGAATCTAAAATCGCTGGTCTGTCTCCAGCTAGGTTTTAAATTGCCACTAGCTAATATATCCAGCCTGGAGAAATACCACACGATGAACCGTCTACTTAGCAATGTTTCCGTCAAAATGGGGTTAACCCTCGTTCTCGGCATTTTCTCACTGTTAATTATCATTATCGCGTTTCTCGGTTATCAAGCAGGCGAAGAGGGTAGCTCGTCGCTTAGAGAAGTCGATCGTGGTGCAGATCAAATGCGTTCGGTCAATCGTGGACAACTGTCCATTGCGAACGCTCAACTTTTTTACGTGAATAGCTATGTTGCGGCTTATGAAGGTGATGCTCGCGCAGCGAGTGATTACCTGACTGAAGCACAGGAAATGCAGCAGCAGGCTCAGGAGTACTTTTCGCAATTTGAGTCAATCGCTATTCAGACGCCTCTTGTAGAAACGTTGATGACCAGTTTCCAGAGTTTGATAGAACAGGGAGTGAGGCCCCAGGAAGTGGCGTTGGCAGAAGGCGATGAGGAACAGTTTCGTAACTCAAGAGAAGCGGCCAGCGATTTAAATCAGCAGTTTATCGAGGCAAGCACTGCCTACAACGATTATATGGCGGACCAAAATGGGCTGATGGTTGTTGACTATGAAAGGGATATGCAGCTGATTGGCTATATCGATATCGCCGTGTTGATTTTTGCCGCGTTAATGGTGTTGTTTGTGCGTATTGCCATGGTTGGGTCGATTGTCAAACCGCTCAACGAAGCGGTTGCGCATTTTGAGCGTATTGCCCAAAACGACCTGTCGGGTAAGGTAAGAGACCGCGGACGTAACGAAATTGGCAAGCTGTTCAGTGCCATGCAGCATATGCAGAGCAATTTGGTTAAAACCGTGACGGAGGTGCGCAATAGCAGCGGTTCGATTCATATTGGCGCGCGGGAAATTGCTTCCGGCAACGCGGACCTCTCGTCACGCACCGAGCAGCAGGCGGCATCGCTGCAAGAGACAGCCGCGAGCATGGAGCAGTTAACGACGACGGTGAAACAGAATGCCGATAACGCCCGCCATGCGACGCAGCTGGCGCAGGATGCCTCCACCACGGCAAGCAGCGGCGGCGAGGTGGTGGAAAAGGTGATTACCACCATGCACGGCATCTCGGACAGCTCACAAAAAGTGTCGGATATTATCAGCGTTATTGATTCCATCGCCTTCCAGACCAATATCCTGGCGCTCAATGCCTCGGTAGAGGCAGCGCGAGCGGGCGAACAGGGGCGCGGTTTTGCGGTTGTAGCAAGCGAAGTGCGTAACTTGGCCAGTCGCAGTGCCGACGCCGCCAAAGAGATCAAGGCATTGATCGAGGCGTCATCGACCCAGGTAAAAGAAGGTTCCGTCCTGGTCGAGAGCGCAGGTAAAACCATGAGTGAAGTGGTCGCTTCCGTGCGGCGGGTGACCGATATTATGGATGAAATCTCGGCGGCGTCACAGGAGCAAAGCTCGGGCATTGAGCAGGTCAACCAGGCTGTCGCTCAGATGGACGAGGTCACCCAGCAGAATGCCGCGCTGGTCCAGGAGGCATCCTCGGCGGCCAGCTCCCTGGAAGAGCAGGCGGCACGACTTGAAAGTGTGGTGTCTGCTTTCCGCCTGGTGGAAGGCGAGAGCCGCACCCAGCATGCACCTCTGACCTCCCCCCAAACGCAGCCGGCGCTTTTGCGGCCCGCCACCCAAGGGGGTGGGAAGTCGAAAGCAGCGGCAAGCGCGGACCAAGAGTGGGAAGAGTTTTAAGGATCAATGCCGCAAGTTGTCTGATGAGCTCTTGGTTTAAGACGGCAGGCGCTGGATAACGATTCAGCGCCGACAAAAACGCCACCGCCCTCACTCTGTGGGGGCGGTGGCGTTTTGCAGGACATTAATCAAGAGGCCGCGCGGAAGGGGTTGCGCGGGTCGTCATCCCAGGCCAGGAAAGGCTTGCCGGTTTCCTGCGGCACCATGGTGATGCAGTTTTCCACCGGGCAGGTGATCTGGCAAAGGTTGCAGCCCACGCACTCTTCTTCGATCACTTCGTAGCGGCGCGCGCCGTCTTTTTCGGTGAGCTTGGCAATCGACTGGTGGGAGGTATCCTCGCAGGCGATATAGCAGCGGCCGCACTCGATACACAGGTCCTGGTCGATCTTGGCGATGGTCTTGAAGTTGATATCCAGATGTTTCCAGTCGGTGGTCTGGGGGATCGCCTTGCGCGAGAAAGCCTCGATCGAGTCGTAGCCTTTTTCCGCCATCCAGCGGGAAAGCCCGTCTTTCATCTCCTCCACGATGCGAAAACCGTTGAGCATCGCCGCGGTGCACACCTGCACGCTGCCCGCTCCCAGAGCGATAAACTCCGCCGCATCCCGCCAGGTGGAAATGCCGCCAATACCGGAGATGGGCAGCGTGGGCGTTGCCGGATCCCGGGCGATTTCTGCCACCATATTCATGGCGATGGGCTTAACGGCGCTGCCGCAGTAACCGCCGTGAGTGCTCTGGTGACCCACCGTGGGCTTGGCGACCATGTTGTCCAAATCGATACTGGTGATCGAATTGATGGTGTTGATCAGCGACACCGCATCGGCGCCGCCCCGCAGTGCCGCCTGGGCGCCCACGCGAATATCGGTGATATTGGGGGTAAGTTTTACAATCACCGGTTTGGAGTAGTGCTTTTTACACCAGTAGGTGACTTTCTCGATCAGGTCCGGGTTTTGGCCTACCGCCGCGCCCATACCGCGTTCGGGCATGCCGTGGGGGCAGCCCAGGTTGAGTTCGATGCCGTCCGCGCCGGTGGCTTCCACCAGTGGTAGGATATAGGCCCAGGCTTCCTCGTTGCAGGGCACCATGATGGAGACGATCAGTGCGCGGTCGGGCCAGTCCTTTTTCACCTGAGTGATTTCTTCAAGGTTGATCTCAAGCGAGCGGTCGGTAATCAGCTCGATGTTGTTAAAGCCGATCACCTCGCGGTTTTTGCCGTAGTGGGCCGAATAGCGCGACGAAACGTTCACCGCAGGCGGCTCTTCACCGAGTGTTTTCCACACCACGCCGCCCCAGCCCGCCTCATAGGCGCGCACCACGTTGTAGGCCTTGTCGGTGGGCGGTGCAGAGGCTAGCCAGAACGGGTTGGGGGCTTTGATACCGGCGAAGTTTACTGACAAGTCAACGCCGTTGACCACGCTGGCGCCACTGTCGTGCTTGCCCGGTGGGGTAAAGTTGAGGGTATTCATGCGGCCTCCTGCTTGGCGGTAAGCGCCTGATGGATGGCGTGGGCGGCCAGCTTGCCGTGCTGGACGGCCTGTACGGTGAGATCCTGGCCGGGCTTGATGCAGTCACCGCCGGCGTAAACGTTAGGTAGCGACGTTTGGAACATCTCATTAACGTGAATACGTTCGCCGTCACGGGCGAGCTCAGCAGCGGTAGCGTCGCTGAGACTTTCACCGTCAAAGCCCTGACCGATCGCCTTGAAGATGGCATCGGCGGCAATCTCGAAGGTGTCGTCGGTGGCGGTCAATTGTCCCGCCTGTTCCCGGGTCTTGGCGAATCGCATGCCCGCCACTTGGCCTTGGCTGTCGAGCAGAATCTCGTCGGGCTGCGCCCAGGTGAGCATGCGCACGCCGTTGGCTTTGGCGATCTCCTGCTCGTGGTCGGTGGCGGACATCGACTCGACGCCGCGGCGGTAGACCAGCGTCACCTCGGTGGCACCCAGGCGGGCCATCTGCGTCGCCAGATCGATGGCGGTATTGCCTGCGCCAATCACGATGCAGCGCTTGGCGACCGCAAGGCTGCCCAGGTCATCGGTTTGGCGCAGGGTTTTGATGTAGTCCACGGCGGGCATCAGGCCGGGGGCATCTTCCCCGGTGAGGCTTAGTGCACGGCTGGTGCCCAGGCCCAGGCCAAGAAACACGCTGTCGTACTGGTGATGCAGGCTGGCGAGCTCCAGGTTGTCACCCAGCCGTTTTCCGTACTGGATGTCGATGCCGCCGATCTCCAGCAAAAACTCGACTTCCTTGCGGGCGAAGTCGTCGGTCATCTTGTAGCGGGCAATACCGTATTCGTTCAGTCCGCCGGGCTTTTGCTCGGCTTCAAAAATGGTCACCTGATGGCCCAGCATCGCCAGGCGATGCGCGCAGGAGAGCCCCGCTGGCCCGGCACCCACTACGGCCACATGACGGCCGGTGGATGCTGCGCGTGTGAAGGGGTGGCCATCGAACTGCATGTTGTCGGTGGCGTGGCGCTGCAACAGGCCGATTAGCACCGGCTGGCACTCGGCGTCGTGATTACGCACGCAGCTGCGCTCGCAAAGGATTTCCGTCGGGCATACCCGGGCGCAGCTACCGCCCAGGATATTGGCTTCCAGGATGGTTTCCGCCGCGCCGTTGATGTTGTTCTCGCTGATCTGGCGAATAAAGCTGGGGATGTCGATCTCCGATGGGCAGGCCTCGACGCAGGGCGCATCAAAGCAGTAAAGGCAGCGCTGGCTTTCGATCATCGCCTGGCGATGGGTCAGCGGCGGGTGTAGGTCGCTAAAGTTGCTGTCCAGCGTTGGCGGGTCGTAGGTGCCGACCTCTTTTGCGCTGGGTAGATGATTCAGTGGGCTAGTCACGGTAGAGCCTCCGCTGTTTTTATAGAAACACCTGTTATTGAGCGCCGGTTATCGTTTAACGGCGACGGGCGCATTGAGCTCAGCGCGCTTGGCCAGCAGCTCAAACATGCCGGGGTAGGCGGGGCGCTCCAGATAGCGGCCTGCGCCGCGCTCGGCGCGCAGGTCGCCGTCGCGCCATACCCACTTACCCTGGCTGATGGTATGGCGGGCGATGCCGCGCACCGTCTTGCCTTCGAAGATATTGAAGTCGACGTTTTGGTGGTGGGTCTTGGCGGAAATCGTGCGTGTACCGTTGGGGTCCCAGACCACGATATCGGCATCGGCACCCACCTGAATCGCGCCTTTACGGGGGTAAAGGTTGAATATCTTGGCGGTGTTGGTCGACGTCAGGGCGACGAATTCCTGGGGCGATAGCTTGCCGGTGTTGACGCCTTCATCCCACAGTACGGCCAGGCGGTCCTCGACCCCGGCGGTGCCGTTGGGAATCTTGGTGAAGTCGTCCTTGCCCGCCGCTTTCTGATCGGCGCAGAAGCAGCAATGGTCGGTAGCGGTGGTCTGCAGGTTGCCTGACTGCAGGCCGTGCCAGAGGGCTTCCTGATGGCCTTTGGGCCGGAAGGGTGGACTCATCACATGAGCGGCGGCGCGGCCCCAGTCGGTATCTTGGTAAACGCTGTCGTCAATCATTAGATGACCGGCGAGGCATTCGCCGTAAACTTGGTGGCCTTGGTCGCGGGCGTAGGCAATCTCATCCACCGCATCCTTGGTAGACACGTGCACCAGGTAGATCGGCGCGCCCAGGGTGCTGGCAATACGAATCGCCCGGCTGGCGGCTTCGCCTTCCACCTGGGGCGGGCGGGAAAGCGGGTGGGCTTCCGGCCCGGTGATGCCCTGGGCGAGCAGTTTTTGCTGCATGTGGTAAACCAGCTCGCCGTTTTCAGCGTGGACGGTAGGCACCGCGCCCAGCTCCAGGCAGCGCGAAAAACTCTCCACTAGAATGTCATCGGTGGCCATGATGGCGCCCTTGTAGGCCATAAAGTGCTTGAAGCTGTTAACCCCATGCTCGCGCACCAGGGTGCCCATGTCTTGTTTGACGCTCTCGTCCCACCAGGTGATCGCCACGTGGAAGGCGAAGTCGGTGGCGGCTTTTTCCGCCCAGCCCTGCCAGGTCTCAAAGGCTTCCATCAGTGACTGGCCCGGCTGGGGAATCACGAAATCGATGATGGACGTGGTGCCGCCCGCCAGCGCGGCAGCGGTGCCGGTATAGAAATCCTCGCTTGCAACGGTACCCATGAACGGAAGCTGCATATGGGTATGGGGATCGATGCCGCCCGGCATCACCAGCTGGTCGCTGGCATCGACAACCTCGCAATCGGCGGGGACTTCTAAATCGGTGCCGATGGCGCGGATTTTACCGTCGACACACAGCACGTCGGCGCGGTAGGTATCGGTATTAGTGACGACAGTGCCGCCCTTGATCAATAGGCTCATGGTTTGCTCCTTGTGTTATCCGGTAGCCGGGTTACTCGCCGTCGGTCAGGCGGGTGTAGGTTTCCGGTCGACGGTCGCGGAAGAACTGCCAGTTGTTGCGTACCTCACGCACCATGTCCAAATCGATCTCGTGGATCAGCAGTTCATCGTCGGTTTCGCTGGCCTGTGCCTCGATCTTGCCGCGTGGGTTGACGATATAGCTGGAGCCATAAAAATTGCCGATATTCCAGGGGGCTTCTGTACCTACCCTGTTGATGGCGGCGATAAAGCAGCCGTTGGCCGCGGCCGAGGCAGGCTGTTCCAGCTCCCAGAGGTACTGGGAAAGCCCGGCCACGGTAGCGGAAGGATTGAAAATCACCTCGGCACCGTTGAGTGCCAGTGCCCGCCAGCCTTCGGGGAAGTGACGGTCGTAGCAGATATACACGCCGATCTTGCCGTAGGCAGTATCGAACACCGGCCAGTTGGATTTGCCCGGTTTGAAGAAGAATTTCTCCCAAAAGCCTGCGATCTGAGGAATATGCGTTTTGTGGTACTTGCCCAGATAGCTGCCGTCGGCATCGAACACCGCGGCGGTGTTGTAGTAAACGCCGGTCTCGGTTTCTTCATACACGGGGACGATAATCACCATACGGTGCTTGGCGGCCAGTTTTTGCATCATCTGGCAGGTCGGGCCTTCGGGTACCTTTTCAGCGGCGGCGTACCATTTGCCGTCCTGGCTGGGGCAAAAATACGGCTGGTTAAATACTTCCTGGAAGCACAGCACCTGTACGCCCTGAGCTGCCGCTTGCTCAATCATCGGCAGGTGCGCTTCGTTCATGGCGTCACGAATCGCCGTGGGTTCTAGGTCGGTGCTGGTTTTTAGCCCCATTTGAATCAGGCCGATTTTCATCTTCTGCATCAGACACTCCCTCTTATTAGCGTTAGGCCAAAGTGTTGGTGTTATTTGATGTTCTGTTTTAAGCGGGTGGTTTTCAAAGCTGACCATTACGACAGCTTTTAAGAAAGTATCGTCAGGTTGTGCGTTTTAGCAAGTCAGTCGGTGGTTTTTTCATGATGATGTTTAACTCATTGAGTTAAATTGATTTTTTTATTTTAGCATTGAGAAATCCCTAATCTGGTGAAGATGCGCACTGTTTTGGGTGCTTGGCTTAATTTTTTTAAATCAGTGGCTTGAACTTTTTTGTTGAAAACAAACGCAGGTTTTTATGTTTAAAATTGGTGCAAATATTTTTTTTGATCTAGCCTTTTTGAGTCCGCCGGGTATTCGGTGACTCAGAAGTCGGCAAGATGACGACAACAATAAAATTCTTGTCCTGGAAGACAGTTTTTGATCAATGAGTTAAGTGGCTAGAATGGCTTAGTCGGCACGCTTATTGCTTGAAACTACCTCAGACCGTGAGGGTTTTCTGGGAAGCGGATGACACTGAGGAGAGATCAATGACGAAAACAACCTCTCAGATGGTAGATCGAGAAGGGCTGGTTGAGCTGGACGTGGGGGATGATGTTCGCGACAGCTCACGTTTCAATGAGGATATTGCCCCGACCCGGGCAAGCGAGCGTACCTGGTCAAAGTGGAATATCGCCGCGCTGTGGGTGGGCATGGCGATCTGCGTGCCCACTTATACGCTGGGAGGCGTATTAACCGCCTACTTCGGCCTGAGCGTGGGCGAGGCGCTGTTAGCGATATTGCTCGCCAACGTGATTGTCTTGATTCCGCTCACGCTCAATGCTTTCCCGGGCACAAAATTCGGGATCCCTTTTCCTGTGGTGCTGCGCTCGTCGTTTGGTATTTTCGGCTCTAACGTGCCCTGTCTGGTTCGTGCGCTCGTCGGCTGCGGGTGGTTCGGTATTCAGACCATGTTCGGCGGCCTGGCCATCCACCTGCTGCTTTCCGAGTTGATACCGGCCTGGGCCGCACTGGGCGGGGTTGGCGAAGTCATTGGCTTCTTCGTGTTCGGTGCGATGAACCTGTATGTAGTGATTCGCGGTGCGGAATCGATCAAATGGCTTGAGACGTTTGCCGCCCCTTTGCTGCTTGCCGTCGGCATCGGGCTGATGGTCTGGGCGTGGCCACATACGTCAATGACCGAGTTGCTGGCGCAGCCGCCATCGCGGCCTGAGGGGGCCTCGGTGTATGGCTACTTCTTTGCCGGATTAACCGCCATGGTGGGGTTCTGGGCCACGCTGTCGCTGAATATTCCTGACTTCAGCCGCTTTGCCAAAAGCCAGAAAGACCAAATTGTCGGCCAGGTGATTGGGCTGCCGCTAACGATGTTTTTCTTTGCTGCGTTGGGCGTGGTGATGACCGCTGCCTCCGAAAACTTGGTAGGGCAGACCGTCGCCGACCCCGTGCGTCTTATCGGCTTTATCGATAATCCCTTCTGGGTCGTGCTGGCGATGCTGCTGATTATCATCGCCACCATTTCAACTAATACCGCCTCCAACATCGTCTCGCCGACCAATGATTTCCAGAATATTGCACCGAAGTTTATCGATCAGACGCGTGGCGTGCTGATGACCGGTGCGGTGGGGGTGCTGCTGATGGGCTACGACCTGTTGCAAAAAGCCGGCATCATTCCGCCGGGAGTATCGCTTGAACAGATGTACTCCAATTGGCTGTTGGGCTACTCAAGCCTGCTTGGGCCGATCGCCGGGATCATGGCGGTGGATTACTTCCTGATTAAAAAGCAGCGCCTGGATGTGCCCAGTCTGTATATGGATAACCATGCTTATCCGGCCGTCAATATCGCCGGCTTTATCGCGTTTGGCGTGCCCGTGGCGCTGACCTTAATAGCACTAACGACAGGCACGATGTACTGGTTCTACGATTACGGTTGGTTTACCGGTTCGGCGCTGGGGGCGATTGTTTACTATATCGCCAGCCAAGTGCTTTCTACGGTGCCATCAGTTGGACCGTCGCCAGTAGCTGATAGGGAACCTACGGAGCAACTACCCTAGACGATACGCTGCTGTTTGACCGTTCATCCCAACACCCGGCTATCTGTCGGGTGTTGTAATACGTGGAGGGATATTCGTGTTAAGGCGTATCGATAAAGCTTAAAAAGGCATCAACAACCCGATTGGGGCGGCGGTCACGGCGTGAAATGAGCGCAAAGGGAATACGGTAGTGTTGGCTCTTGCTATTCAGCGTGCGCATTTTGCCTGCTGAGACCCACTGCGCCGCCACATGCTCAGGGAGAAAACCAATAAAACGCCCGGTGAGAATCAAAAAAGCCGCGCCCTCGCGGTCAGAGGCAGAGGCGCGTAGGTTGAGTGCCTCGTGGGCTTGGCGTGCTGCAGCGGGTAGCGGGTAGCGCGGCGATATCGCAGGATGGCGCGCAATATCTGACAACCCGAGGCTGTCACTCTCCTCATTAAACAGCGAGTGCCCAGACGCACAATACAAATAAGAAGGCTCATCGTAGAGGTGCTGGGTGTCTAAGCTCGTGGGCAAATTGACCGCTGGCACCACGCCGACGTGCAAGTGGCCATCCATCACGCCGCGAATCACCGCGTCCGATGGCTCCATATGAATGTTCAGCGTGACATCGTGCTCCGGCGCGCTGAGTTTGGCCAGCGCATTGGTAACGTGCATCGCAGGCAGGGTCACCAAATTGTCGGTAATGCCGATGTTAAGCTCGCCTTTGATCGTTTGATGCAGGGCGTTGACATCGCTTTTGAAGGTTTCAAGGGCGGAGAGGAGGGTAAGCCCTGCCTGATAAATTTCTTTACCCTCCTCGGTTAAGCTAAATCCCCCGCGTCCGCGCTGGCAGAGCGAAAAGCCTAGCCGTCCCTCCAAATCGTTCATATGCTGGCTAATCGCCGACCGGCTGATGCCCAGCGTGGTTTCTGCTGCTGTAAAGCCACCGCACTCCACTACCGTTTGAAAAATACGAATTAGGCGAATCTCATAATCGCTCATTTGACCAAGCGTAGGCATGGCAAGCTCTCATGGCTGTTAATCAGTTGATTTTATGATAAGAGAGTTGAAAAGGGCCGATATACTTTTCAAAAATAACCCTTCAATATCATCGACGTTTAGGCTTATGTTAAGGCGATTACATTTGTTTAATGCCACTTTATGACAAGGCGTCCGCGCAATGCCACAACCTGTTACTCCGTTATCGGCCGATTTGGCGAAAAAGTATCGCCAACAGCGCCATGGTGCGTTGACGCTTTACGGGGTAGCGCTTTTGCTACTTCTAAGTATCTTCGCGTGGATACTCTACGAACAATATCGCCAGGAAATTCATGCCCTTGAAGCACGCAATGCCGCCCGAGCGGATGTCGTGGTCGAGTGGGCAAAAGGCGTCTTTGCGCAAAGTGACCAGGCATTATTGAGCATTGCAGAGCTGATCGAGCTTGAGGGTATGCCGACCCAAGGCGAATCTCAGGTGTTAATGCGTGCCTTACTCAACCGTAGCCGCTATGTGGATTGGATTGATGATATTGGTGTGATTGATGCCGAGGGCATTTTGCAAGCCAGCACAATTAGAACGGATATGGTAGGCCGCGATCTGAGCGATAGTGCCTTTTTTCAAGCCTTTCGCGACCAGCCGGAACGCACCAAGCTGGTGACGCCGCTCTACTTGGCCTCTCACGATGATCGTTACTTTCTCTATCAAGCGCGACGGTTAACACGCAGCAACGGTGAGTTTAATGGCATTGCAGTGGCGCGTATTTCCCCTGGGGTGTTCGAGCGTGCCTTGCAACGCCTGGGTATTGCGGAAGGTGAAAGCATTGCCCTGGTCGACGCTGAGCTTAAGCTGATCGCACGGTTGCCCGCGCTGGATGACCCCTTGCCATCCGGATGGCAAGTCGACAGCCCCGAAACCCTGACGATGATTGAGCGTGGCGACGAGAAGTGGTCGCTGCAATTAACCTCGCCGCTGGACCAGCGCGAGCGACTGTTTCAAATGCAGTGGATAGAAGCGCTGCCGCTGCTTGTGGTTGTCGGCGAAGACGTCCAACTGCAATTGGCCAGTTGGCGGCAACGAGCCGGCATACTGGCTGGTGTCATGGTGTTGATTGCCCTGTTGGGCGCTTGGGGGGTGCGCCATTATCTGAATCGGCTACGTTTTGAACATCGGTTGTCTCAAAGTGAAGCGGAACTGCGGATTTCTGCCACGGCGTTCCAGACCCACTTGGGCATGTTGATTGCCGATGACAAAGGGCGCATTTTGAAGGTTAACGAGACCTTCACGAGGATTACCGGCTACAGCGAAGACGATGTCGTGGGTAAGAGCACACGCATGCTCAACTCGGGTCGCCACGACGCCTCGTTTTACCGCAAGATATGGCGGCGAGTGCAGTCCACCGGCAGTTGGGAAGGAGAAATCTGGAACCGGCGCAAAAATGGCGATGTATTTCCCGAATGGTTGACCATTAGCGCCGTCTACGACCCGCAAGGCGCGCTGACCCATTACGTGGCGACCATGAGTGATATTAGTGAACGTAAAGCAGCAGAGCAGGAAATTCATCAACTGGCGTTTTACGACCCTCTCACCGGGCTTGCCAATCGCCGGCTGTTCATGGACCGCATGGAGGCCGCGCTTAAGGACGTCAACCGGTATGCGCACTGTGGTGCCTTGCTATTCATTGATATCGATAACTTCAAGCAAATCAACGACACTCTAGGCCATTTCGCCGGCGACCAGTTGCTACAGCACTTGGCACGCATAATGGGGCATATGCTGCGTGAAACCGATACCCTGGCGCGGCTGGGGGGAGACGAATTTGCCGTGCTAATCGAAGGATTGGGCAAAAATCGTGAGCATACCGCCGAGCTTGCCGAGAGTATTGCGCAAAAACTACAAGACGTGATTCAACAGCCAATTGCCGTTCAAGATGAAAGCCTAAGCGTGACGGCAAGCATTGGTATAACGGTGGTAAGTGATCATGCAAGCTCGGTAGACGATTATTTACAGCAGGCCGACATGGCGCTTTTTCAAGCCAAAAGTAGCGGCCGCAGTGCGCTGAGCTTTTTCGATCCCGCCATGCAAGCCGAACTGTTGGCACGAGTACGCTTGGAAAACGAGCTGCGCCAAGCGCTCGCTAATCAGGAGTGGCGACTGTACTACCAGCCTCAGGTCGACCAAGACGGTCGCTGCATAGGTGTCGAAGGGCTGTTGCGCTGGCAGCATTCGGAACGCGGACTGGTCATGCCCGACGAGTTTATTCCCCTACTGGAATCGACCGAACTGATTAACCCAGTGGGTGATTGGGTGCTCGAGGCTGCCTGTACGCAACTGGCGCAATGGGCCAGCCAGCCTGCGTTTGCCGAGCTGAGCGTGGCAGTTAACGTAAGCCCGCTGCAGTTCCAGCAGGCAGATTTTGTCGCCAAAGTGGAGGGCATATTGCAACGTACCGGCGCGCCTTGGCACAAGCTTAAGCTGGAGGTAACCGAATCTTTATTTGTCGAAGCGCGTGATGATGCCCGTGACAAGATGCAGCAGCTTAAACAGCGGGGTGTGCGTTTTGCGCTGGACGACTTCGGTACCGGTTACTCGTCGCTTGCGTATGTTGCGCAGTTGCCTCTCGATCAATTAAAAATCGATCAGTCCTTTGTAAAACAGGTAATTGACAGCAAGGCGAATGCCGCGATTGTGGAAAGCACCATTGCGCTGGCGCAAAGTCTGTCGCTTGAAATCATTGCCGAAGGCGTTGAGAGTGAAAAGCAGCAGGCGTGGCTGCTGACCCACGGGTGTCATACCTACCAAGGCTTTCTATATGGAAGGCCGATGCCGCTAGACGTGCTAGAGGCGTGGTTAAAAGGTGGACATTTGCCTTAAACTATCGAGGTATCCGCGAACGCGGCTATGAGGATGTCAGCGTCTGGCAGGTGCGAGGCTGACAACTCAGCTGCAATGACCTCCACACGTGAATCCTGCCGCCAGGCAGATGGCGTAACGCTCAGCGTGCCGCCCGCACGATTAAGCTGCCGCCAGCCATTATGAGTGTGAAATACCCCTTTAACACGAACATCCCCATGTAGCTCGCCAAGATAGGCCGCCAAGCGGTCAAGGTCGAAGCAATCGCTAGGGTGCCAGCGCAATCCAGTGCTGGTGTAACCCAGTGACGAGCCGGTTTCGCACTGTGGTTTGCCAGGCGCTGGCGGGAAGTCGAAAAAACCACCTTCCAAACTCGGTGGCGCAGATTGCGGCTGGTGGGCGTCCGGAGTGGTGCTGCTGCCCTGAGCGTGTCCGCCTTCCAGCAGGCGTGACAGCGGCAGATGGCCGTCGTGCACCTCATGGACCCACTTACGCGGTGGCCAGCGCTCGGCAATGAAGGCATGTGCCGCGCTGAGCTGTTCGGCGGTACATTGATTGCGCATGGTCAGAGCGACAGCGTCGGCAATTTCCAACTGGTCGCGGAAGGTCTCGTGGGCGACAACGCGGGGTTCATCCAGGCGGCGCGGGTCCAGGGTTGCGATAATATCGCGCACCTCCACGGTTCCCTGAAACGCCTCGCCGCGCAACAGGTCGACCAAACCGGCGGGGTGGCCAAGACCGGAAGGTTCGATGATCACCCGGTCGGGACGGCTGCGTGCCAGCAAATTGACCAGGGCGGCCTGGAGGACAAAGGCCAGCTGGCAGCATAGGCAGCCGCCGGGTAGGCCTTTCACTACCACGTCATCGCGGGTTTCAAACATCGCCTGGTCGATGCCGATCTGACCAAACTCGTTGACCAGAATCGCCCATTTTTCATCCACAGGCTTCTGCTCGATCAGGCTGTGGATAAGCGTGGTCTTGCCGCTCCCCAGAAAGCCGGTGACGATATGGACGGGAACGTTGGACAGTGCCGCCATGTTTAGCCGCCGGTCATGTTCATGAAGCGTACGACCTGCACGTCGCCGTCGGTGGTGAAATGATGGCGCTCGGGCTTGAGCGGCAGGGCGTTGATGATGGCGTCTTTCAGCGCCTGCATGTTGCCCGGATGACGGCGCAGCACGGCGCGCAGGTCCACCGAGTGCTCGTTGCCGAGGCACAGCAGCAGGCGTCCTTCGACGGTCACGCGGACGCGGTTGCAGGTATCGCAGAAGTTATGGCTGTGCGGCGAGATAAAGCCGACGCGGCTTTTGCTGTCGGCCATCCGGAAGTAGCGCGACGGGCCGGGCGTGGTTTCTGGGGTGGCGATCAGCGGATAGCGGGTTTCGATCAGCGCCTGGACGTCGTCGCTCGAGTAGAAGGTTTCCGCGCGGGAGTGGTCGGACACGTCGCCCAGCGGCATTTCTTCGATGAAGCTGATATCCAGGCCTTCCCGGCGGGCAAACTCGACCAGATCGAGCACTTCGTCCTCGTTGCGGCCCTTGAGGATCACCGCGTTGAGCTTGATGCGCTCAAAGCCTGCTTCCTTGGCGGCACGAATGCCGTCGATGACTTTTTCCAGTTCACCGGTGCGGGTGAGCTGCTTGAAGCGCTCCGGGTCAAGTGAGTCCAGGCTGATGTTGAGACGTCGCATGCCACCGGCGTAGAGCTGTTTGGCGTGCTTGCGCAGGCTGGCGCCGTTGGTGGTCATGGTGAAGTCGCTGAGGCCTGGCATCGAGCCGATTTCATCCACCAACTGGGTGATGTCGCGGCGCACCAGTGGCTCTCCGCCGGTGAGGCGAATTTTCTCCACGCCGAGCTCGGTGAACGCGCGGGCGACCATGGCCAACTCTTCCAGCGTGAGCACCTGAGCGCGGGGCAGGAAGGTCATCTCTTCGCTCATGCAATATACGCAGCGAAAGTCACAGCGGTCGGTTACCGAGATACGCACATAACTAATGCGGCGGCCAAAGTTGTCGATCAGTTGCTCGGTCATAGCCATTCCGTAAGTGGTTGTATGCTGACGACCTCGCCTGGTTGCACACCATCTTGGTCGTCGGCTAGCTCAATCAAGCAGTTAGCTGCCACCATCGAGGTTAATATGCCCGACCCCTGGGCGCCGGTGCTACGTACGCGTAGCTGTCCCTGTTTATCACTATGGTAGACCCCACGAAGGAAGTCTGTCCGTTGAAAGCGGCTTTTCAATGCGTCGTCGGCAATCGCGTTGAGGCGGCGGGGCGGTGTAACGGGTTGGCCCTGAAGTCGCTGCAGCAGCGGCACGACAAACTGCAGAAAGGTTACCATGACCGCAACGGGATTGCCGGGCAAGCCGACGAAAGGCGTGTGCGATTCACCCAGCCAGCCGCAGGCCATGGGGCGGCCCGGTCGTAAGGCCACCCGCCAGAATGCCAGCCGACCCAACTGTTCCAGGGCGTCGCGGGTAAAGTCGGCGTGGCCCACCGATACCCCGCCGCTTGAAATCACCAGGTCGCTGTTTGCCGCGGCGTGCGACAAGGTGTCCTTAAGCGCGGTTAGCTCGTCCGGCAGAATGCCCAGATCGACCACCTCAACGCCGTGTTCGGTAAGCAGTCCCGAAAGCGTATAGCGGTTGGCATCGTAGATGCCGGCGCTGGGCAGGGCTTCGCCAGGAGCGGTGACTTCGTTACCGGTGGAAAAAATCGCCACCCTGGGACGTCGGCAAACCGACACGGCAGCGCAACCCAGGGAGGCGGCCAGGCCCAGTGCGGCAGCGTCCAGCCGCGTGCCGGCGGGTAGGGCGACGCTTCCCGCGGCAATGTCTTCTCCTGCCTGGCGTACGTTCTGGCCGCGTTTGACGCGCTCGGGGGCGTCAATCACCACGCGGCTTCCCTGCTCGCTCAGCTGCTCGCGCATGATCACCGTGTCAGTCCCCGGCGGTAGCGGTGCGCCGGTGGTAATGCGCACGCACTGTCCGGCAGCAACGCGTCCTTCGAAGGCCTGCCCGGCAAAGGCATCGCCAATCACGGCCCAGTCGGTTGGCGCGTCCTGTGTCCAGGCCAGGGCCACGCCGTCCATCGCCGCATTGGTATTCTGCGGGACGTTGATCGTGGCGGTGATGTCCTCTGCGAGCCGCCGGCCATGGGCCTCGGCCAGCGCGACCCGCTCGCTACCCACGGGGCGTTCGACCAGCGTGGCCAGCGCCGTCCGTGCTTCCTCCACGCTGAGCATCTGTTCGCCGAGTTCAAAGCAGGACAGGGTCATGGCGTCGCCGGTTTTGTCTTGGGGGCTAAAGCGGCTTCCAGGCGGAATTTCTCTTCCTCGGTGTTGAGGTTGGCAAAGGCGTCCGGGCAGTCGGACATATCCACCTTGCACCACGCGTGGCGGGCGAACCAACGGTCGATCTTGCGCTCGCCTTCGCCAAGCGTCGCGGCGAGATCATCGGCAAGCGCAGTGCGTAGCAAGGCCACCACGGGGTGAAGGCGCTCGCCGTCGAAGGCAACGCCGATATCATGCTCGCCAATACCCGCGACCATGCGTGCCACCAGGTCGTCCGGCAGGGCGGGTGAGTCGCAGGGAGCGACCAGTAGCCAGGGTGTTTTGGCGGCGCGCAAGCCGCTGTAGATGCCCATCAGCGGCCCTTTGAAGCCGCCTTCGGCGTCGGCAATGACGCTGTCGGCAAACATCCTATAAGCATCGGCGTTGCGATTAGCGTTGATCAGTAACTCGGCCACGCGACCGTTAAAGCGCTGGGCCACGTGGGCCACCAGCGGCAGCCCGGCGAAGGGCTCGAGGCCTTTGTCGCGGCCACCCATACGGCGGCCTTCGCCGCCGGCGAGAATCATGCCGGTTAGGTCATGGGTGGGAATCATGAGCGCGCCTCTTGATGGGCCGCGCGAGCGCGGGGCGGGCGCGGCGGAATGGCATCCAGGGTGAGTCGGCCTGCGGCATTGATGGCCTGAAAGTGCTTACCCTTGGCGCGGGCGATCAGCATGACGCCAAACCGCTCGGCCAGCTCGACGCCTTTCTGGGTGACGCCCGAGCGCGAGACCAGCACGCTAATGCCCATCTGGGCGACCTTGAGCACCATCTCCGACGTAAGACGCCCGGTGGTATAGAAAATATCGGCATCGGCACTGTCTGCCTGCTGCAGCCACTGGCGGCCCGCCAGCGTATCCACGGCGTTGTGGCGCCCCACATCTTCAACGAAATCAAGCACGTCGCTTTGACGACATAGCGCGCAGCCATGCACCGCCCCGGCGCTGCGGTAAGTTTCATTATAGGCGTTGAGGTTTTTCAGCAGTTGATAAAGCGTTGTCTGGTTCAGACGGGTATCGGGCAATGCGGTCAGGTCGGTCTGGTCGAGCAGCTTGCCGAACACCGTGCCCTGGCCGCAGCCGGTGGTCACGGTGCGCGTGCTCAGGCGCGCTTCAAGATCGTCGGGAAGGTGCCCGGTGACGACCACGGCGGCTTCGACTTCCCAGTCAACCTGAACAACGGAAAGGTCGGCGGCGGCGCGCAGCAGTCCCTGGTTGCGCAAGTAGCCAACCACCAGCGCTTCCGGGTCGTCGCCGAGCGTCATGAGCGTGACGATTTCACGCTTGTTGAGATAAACGGTCAAGGCCCGCTCGGCGGCGATGGCCTGCCGACGGGTATCACCAAATTCGTCTACCACGTCTATATCGGTGGTGGCCGGTAAGCGGGCTCGGCTTAGCTCCAGGGCGGGCATCCGCGATCCTCATGGTGCGTACAACGTTTGAGTTGACGATGATGGCGCTCGAAAGGCTTACTTGTCTACCCGAACCTGTCTTTGCAAATAACGCATAAGGGCTAATGTGATGACCGATAATCTCCGCCCGCTAAGCATTACGCTGGTCGCCGAGACCAAGCATATTAACCGTTTTAGCCAAACGCAGTGGCGTATCGGTGAACTGACGCTAGGCGAGCAAGGCCCGTATGTGTTGTTTTTACAGCTGTCCATGACCGAGCGGGCGGCATACCGCTTCAACCTGACGGCCGCCACGCCACGGCTATTTGTGCGCGCCGGATTTACCGGTCAGGCGCCTGAGCCTGGCGCTATTACGGCGAGTCAAGATGTCGCAGCCGGTTGGATGGACGGTGAGCAGCAGGTGCTGGAAGTGGCGATGCCGATGGCAATCCAAATATGGATCGAAAGCTATCTGGCCCGCCATGGCGAAGCGCCGATGGAAATACGCAAGAAGAAACGCAAAGGGGCCGGGCGCGCTAAAGAAACGCCCACCCAGGAGAAACCACAATGAGTCGTTTAGAGCGCTGGTCACGCATCAAGCGGGGGATCGAGCCTGACGATCCCGCACCGGACGCAAAGCGCGATGAGCCAGCACAGCGCGATGCTCAGTCTTCGCCATCGTCAGACGAGCCGCAGCCTTCGCAAGAGCCTTCCTTGGAAGACGCGCCTGAAAGCCGCAACGGCGACGATGCCGACGAGTCTGACACGCCAGCCAAAGCGCCACCGCCTCCAGGAAGCCTGGATGATACGTTGCCTGATCCTGAAACACTGGTCGCCGGCAGCGACTTCAGTGGCTATATGGTGCCCGGCGTAAGTGCAGCGCTGAGACGGCGGGCGTTAAAGCGCCTGTGGTCGACCGGCAACTACAACGTGCGCGATGGGCTGGACGACTACGACCTGGATTACCGCCAGCAGTTGAAGCCCATGGCGTCGGAGCTGGCGGGCAAGCTACGTCGTTGGGTTAAAAAAGCCGATGATAGCCTGGACAAAGCTGCCGAGGAAACACCTGTAAACGAACCAGCCGCGTCTACGGTAGCCGAGAACGAGACCCTGCCGTCAGAGGCCAGCGATGGAACAGCTGCCGCTACGTCAACGAATGAGCAGAAGGCGACACTAGACGACCAGTCTGATAACGCTCAGACCAAAGCATAAGGATAGGCGTTAGCCTAGTAGAAACAAGATGTTGTGGTGGTAGCGGGATAACAGCGTTGAAAGTGCCGGGTGCAAATGCCTTGGCAAAACCTGCTCAGTCACCATACGCTTATGAACATGAGTAACGGGGCGATCAAATGAGGACTGATCGGCTAAGCAAGTGCTAGGTATTGGCACAGCCGTTATGCCACAATAGTAAAAAAGTATGATCAACTATTATAAAAAAATGATCCTCTGACCGTGAGAATGCATGAACCAACGAATCCAGCTGGCGTCGCTAGACGACCAGCGTAACGCTGAAGCCAGAGAAGCGGTACGCCAACGCATCTCGTGGCCAGCGAACTTAACGCCAGCCAACGTGACCTATCATAGCCGAGGTCATGCGATGGTGATTGGCTCAGCTAGCGACGCTGAGCAAGCGGGTCGTGCTCTTCAGAACAGCGGGCTTGCCTCAATCACATTGCTGATGGCTAATGCCGACGACCCGGCAACGCAATCGCCAGAGGCGTCGCCGCAAACTGAAACGCCGCTAGACACATCTCCACAGGGCCACGCCCAACCGCTCGTTCGCCATGTAATGACCCCCGGCCAGATCACTGCGTTACGTATTTCAGGTCACCTGGGTGCATTTGATGTTCAGCTCGATGACGATGTTGAGGCTCCGCTCAATCTGGCCCGGGCGTTTATCGATCGTGACCACTTCGACGTGGTGTTGGATCTGAATGCCAATCCGGTGATGGCTGCCGAGCTGCCGCCCCCCGGCTACGTGCTCCTCGACTGGACGGACGTCGACCGCCGCCGCGACGCGGTGGATGCGGTCGCTGAGCTGGTCGGCGAGTTCGACAAGCCGCGTTATTTCCAGGTCAACAGCGATCTCTGCGCGCATTCCTCCAGCGGCAACACCGGCTGCACCCGCTGCCTGGACGTGTGTCCCGCCGATGCTATTAGCAGCCACCAGGGCCGCATTGAATCGCAGATCGAGATCGATCCCTACCTTTGCCAGGGTGTGGGCAGCTGTACCAGCGCCTGCCCCACCGGTGCCATTGAGTTTCGCTTGCCTGACACGCGCCGTCAGCAGGACACGCTGTCCACGTGGCTTGCTGCCTACCGCGAGGCGGGTGGCCAGGCGCCTGTGCTGCGCTTTATCACCCACGACTCGCAGGACGCTGAACAGGCGGCCGGCGTCACGCCCGCCGGGCACGTGTTAGATATCCCTTTAGAAGAGCTTGGGGCGGCCGGGCACGACCAGTGGCTGACCGCTCTGGCCAGCGGCGCCGCCGAAGTGCGCATTCAGCAGCATGCCGATATGCCCGCCCGGCTGAGTGCCTTTTTGGCTGACCAGGTGCGCCAGGCCCAGACGTTGTTGACCGCCTTGGGGCACGACCCTGATCGCGTGCAACTGCTGGCCGACGACGATGCTCAGGCACGCGACGCGTTGCCCATGCTGACGCCGTTGACCGACCAGCCGCTGGCGCTGAACGAGCCCAATAAGCGCGCCCGTCTGAATATCGTGTTGGCACGCCTGGCCGAACTGGGTGCGCCTAGCGGTCAGCGCCACGCCATGCCGCAAGGCGCGGCGTACGGGAGCATTCAGGTCGACAGTGACGCCTGTACGCTGTGCCATGCCTGTGTCAGTAACTGCCCGACGCCGGCGCTTTCCTCCGGTGGCAAAGCGCCTTCGCTGAACTTCCGCGAAGCGGATTGTGTGCAGTGTGGGCTCTGCGAGCAGGCCTGCCCTGAAGATGCCATTACGCTGATGCCGGGCTTTTTGGCCGCTGACGAGCGTGAAACGCGTCAGGTGTGTCACGAAGAAGCGCCCTTCGAGTGCATCGGCTGCGGCAAACCGTTCGCCACGGCAAGCACGGTCGCTAACATCAAGGCCAAGTTGGCCGATCACCCCTATTTTGCAGGCGATGCCATGCTGCGCCTGGAAATGTGTGAGGACTGCCGGGTGAAAGACGTGTGGAAAACCATGATCCGTGATCCTGACGCCCAGTTGAGGATATAAGCCATGACGCAAACTGCCCCAGCGCTGAATGAGGCCGATGCTTTACGCGCTGATATCTATCGGCTGCTGGCCGCGCTCCTCCGTGAAGTGCCTAGCGAGGAACTGCTCGGCTGGCTGGCCTCGCTGGACATCGAACAGGACGGAAGCCGTCTGGCCGAGTGCTGGCGCGGGCTTAGCCAGGCCGCTGACAGTGCCGACACCGCGCCTTTGAAACGCGCGCATTTCGGCCACCTGGTGGGCGTGATTCAGGGCGATGTCGTGCCCTATGCCTCCTGGTACCGCAACGGCGAATTGATGGAGGCAGCGCTGGTGGCGCTGCGTCGCGATCTTGGTGCACTGGGCTTCGAGCGCAGCGAGCACACAAAGGACCCTGAGGATCACCTGGCCGCGCTCTGCGAGGTGATGGCCATGCTGATCGACGCGACGAGCGCGGACCAGGCGCACTTCTTTATGCATCACCTTGCCCCTTGGGCAAGCGACTGTTTTAACGACCTAGGGCAGGTCGACACGGCTTTTTATGCAGCGCTCGGGCAGTTGGGTAGCGCTTTCATGGAGAGCGAAGAGGCTCGCTTAGCCATTGAGGCGAGCCATGCCCCGGTACGAATCGTAGAACCTTGACGTGACGCGCTAATGCGTAGATTCACCGTCGGGTGGGCGCGCGGCAGCCATAGCATAAGACAAAACGGCCAAAGGCCATGGCAAGAGAGGAGAACACCATGCAAAAGTCACACAATCCTGAGCGCCGCCGGTTTATGAAAACCGTGGGGTTGGGAACAGCCGCAGCGGGTGCTGCCGCTGCGGTGGGCCATGTCACCTTGGCGCAAGCCGATAGCGCACCCAGCGACGCTGAAAAACCGACAACAAATTACCGTGAGACCGATCACGTCCGTGCTTTTTACGCCACCTTGCGTGACTGACGGCGGAATGCCAGGAGAATTGCCATGCGTTTAACTCGCAAAACAGACACTCCCAAAGCGCCCGGCCTGGGTATTTCGCGCCGCCAGTTTATTCAACGCAGCGGTGCAGCGACCGGTGGTGTGGCCGCGCTAGGCTTTATGGGCGCGCCCATGATGCGGCGTGCCGAGTCGGCGGACAAAACCCCGGTGCTCGACTCGCCAGTGGAAACCAAGCGCACGATCTGTTCGCACTGCTCGGTGGGCTGCGGCGTGTACGCCGAAGTGCAAGAGGGTATTTGGACCAAGCAAGAGCCTGCCTTCGACCATCCGATCAACCGCGGTGCGCACTGCGCCAAAGGGGCTTCGTTACGCCAGCACGGCCATTCCAGCCGCCGTTTGAAATACCCCATGAAGTTGGTTGGCGGTGAATGGGAACGCATGAGCTGGGACGACGCCATTGAAGAAATTGGCGACAAGCTGCTTGAGCTTCGCGAAGAGCACGGTCCTGATAGCGTTTACTGGTTGGGTTCAGCCAAGTTCAGCAATGAGCAGGCGTACTTGATGCGCAAACTTGCTTCCATGTGGGGGACTAACAATACCGACCACCAAGCGCGTATTTGTCACTCAACCACGGTTGCCGGGGTAGCCAATACTTGGGGCTACGGAGCGATGACCAACTCGCTTAACGACATGCAAAAGAGCAAGTCGATGCTGTTCATTGGCTCGAATCCGTCAGAAGCCCACCCGGTGGCGATGCAGCACTTCCTGATTGCCAAGGAGCGCAACAACTGCGACATCATCGTCGCTGATCCGCGCTTTACCCGCACGGCGGCCAAAGCCAATAAGTTCGTGCGCATTCGCCCGGGTTCCGATGTGGCGTATATCTGGGGCCTGCTATGGCACATCTTTGAAAACGGCTGGGAAGATAGCGAATACATCAGCCAGCGCGTTTACGGCATGGATGAGGTGCGCGAAGAAGTCGCCAATTTCCCGCCGGACGTTGTGGAAGACATCACTGGCGTTAGCGAAGAAGACATGCGCGACGTTGCCAAGCGGCTGGCCGACAATCGCCCCGGCTGTGTGGTGTGGTGCATGGGCGGTACCCAGCACACCACGGGCAACAACAACACCCGCGCCTACTGCATTCTAGAGCTGGCGCTGGGCAACATTGGCAAGTCGGGTGGCGGGGCCAATATTTTGCGTGGCCACGACAACGTTCAAGGCGCCACCGACCTGGGCCTGGGTTCTGACTCCTTGCCGGGTTACTACGGCCTGGCAGAAGGTGCCTGGCAGCACTGGGCCAAGGTATGGGACGTTGACTACGACTGGCTGAAAGAGCGTTTCGACGACAGCGAATATGCTGACGGCAAGCCCATGAACACCAGCGGTATTACCGTATCGCGCTGGGTTGACGGGGTGCTGGAGGAAGACGAAAACATCTCCCAGCGCACCGCGCTCAAAGCCATGTTCTATTGGGGCCATGCGGTGAATTCCCAGACCCGCGGCGTCGAGATGCAACAGGCGATGAAAAAGCTTGAAATGATGGTCATCGTCGACCCCTACCCGACGGTTGCGGCTGTTATGCACGACCGTACGGATGGTGTGTACCTGCTGCCGGCAGCGACCCAGTTCGAAACCACCGGCAGCGTGACGGCGACCAACCGCTCACTGCAGTGGCGCGATAAAGTCATCGATCCGCTGTTCGAGTCCAAGCCCGATCACGAGATCATGTACCTGTTCGCTCGCAAGCTCGGGTTTGGCGAAGAGCTGGTGGCCAACTACGAAATGAACGGCGATGAGCCGCTGATCGAAGATATCCTGCGCGAAATTAACAGCGGCATGTGGACGGTCGGCTACACCGGGCAGAGCCCGGAGCGGCTGAAAGAGCACCAGAAAAACTGGCATACCTTCAGCTTCGAGAACCTGCGCGCCCAAGGTGGCCCGGCCGATGGCGACTACTACGGCTTACCCTGGCCCTGCTGGGGCACACCGGAGTTTAAGCACCCAGGTTCGCCCAACCTTTACGACATCAGCGTACCGGTGATGGAAGGCGGTATGGGTTTCCGTGCGCGTTTCGGTATCGAACGCGATGGGGTCAATCTGCTGGCCGAAGGTTCGGCACCGGTTGAGGGCGACATTGACGACGGCTACCCAGAGTTTACTGATCAACTGCTCAAAGACCTTGGCTGGTGGGATGATCTCACCGACGAGGAGAAAGAAGCGGCGGACGGCAAAAACTGGAAAACCGATTTATCCGGCGGCATACAGCGCGTGGCGATCGAGCACGGCTGTGCGCCCTATGGCAACGCCAAAGCCCGCGCGGTGGTGTGGACCTTCCCCGATGGCGTGCCCAAGCACCGCGAGCCGCTTTACTCAACACGCCGTGACCTGGTCGATAAATACCCGACCTGGGACGACTTTGACTCCATTATGCGACTGCCGACGATGTACAAGAGCGTACAGGATGGCGCACCCTCGGTGGATGACTATCCCATCATCCTTACCTCCGGGCGTTTGGTGGAATACGAAGGCGGTGGTGAAGAAACGCGTTCCATGTCGTGGCTGGCTGAGCTTCAACAAGAGATGTTCGTTGAGATCAATCCTGCCGATGCGAATGATTTAGGCATCAGCGACGGCGACGAGGTATGGGTCGAAGGCGCCGAAGGCGGCCGGGTGAAAGTCAAAGCGATGGTCACTCCACGCGTGGACCGCAAGGTGGCCTTTATGCCGTTCCACTTTGGCGGCATGTTCCAGGGCGAAAGCCTGGAAGGCATTTACCCAGAAGGCACAGCGCCCTACGTCATTGGCGAAGCGGCCAATACCGCGACCACTTATGGCTACGATCCGGTGACACTGATGCAAGAGACCAAGTGCACCATCTGCCGTATCGAGCGTGCCTAAGGCCCGCCCAGACCTGACAGCATCCACGGTGTGGGCGACATCCCGCACCGTATGAGGAGAACACCATGGCTCAAATGAAATTTATGTGTGACGCCGAACGCTGCATCGAATGCAACGGCTGCGTTACCGCCTGTAAAAATGCCAATGATGTCGAATGGGGCATTCAACGTCGTCGCGTTGTGACACTAAATGACGGCGAAGCCGATGAAATGTCCATTTCGGTTGCCTGCATGCACTGTGACGACGCGCCTTGCATGGCAGTGTGCCCCACTGACTGCTTCTATAAAACCGACGACGGCATCGTGTTGCACGACAAAGACCTGTGTATCGGCTGTGGCTACTGCCTGTACGCCTGCCCGTTCGGCGCCCCACAGTTCCCGCAGCAGGATGCGTTCGGCGAGCGTGGCAAGATGGACAAATGTACTTTCTGTGCCGGCGGCCCAGCCGAAAGCAAAGAAGAAGAGTACGAGAAGTACGGCTCCAACCGCATCGCCGAAGGCAAACTACCACTGTGCGCGGAAATGTGCTCCACCAAGGCGCTGCTGGCGGGCGACGCCCAAGACGTTGCCGATATTTTCCGTCAGCGCGTGGTGCATCGCGGTCACGAGGATGGCGCCTGGTCTAACAACCCTCAGGCCAGTGCCGACAACCTAGCCTATGATGCTGCCCGTAAAGGGTAAGGAGGCTTTCCATGAACCAGTTGACTGCTCAGGCGCCCGGTGGGGTGCCGCATCTGAACCTCTGGCAAGGGGTTTGGCGCTGGCTATTGTTGGCTTTTGTGCTGGTGCTGAGTCTCGGCGTGACACAGGTGGCGAGTGCCCAGGCCGACCCTGACCGGGAGATGGGCACGGCAGCGCCGGGTATCGATGCTGACCAGTGGCGGGAAGTGCGCAGCGGCGAAACCGATGCCAACTATCGCGACTCGCGTTACGAGAGTAACTACAATCTGATCAATTCTAGCGGGGAAACCTGGCGTCAATGGCGTAATCGCTGGGTGTCACCTTTCGGGTTGATCGTGATTGGCGGCATGATCGGGATCATTACGCTGTTCTACCTGATCATTGGTCGCAAGCATCTTGAAGAACCCCGAACGGGACGCAAGCTGTTCCGCTGGCCGCTTTTCATGCGTGCCTTGCACTGGTCGGTGGCATCGCTGTTCATTGTCCTGGCGCTTACTGGGCTTAACCTGCTGTTCGGCAAGTTCGTCTTCCGCGGCCTGTTTGGCGATGCCTTTTGGGGATGGATGGTTTCCTCCTCCAAGGTGCTGCACAACTATCTGGGACCAATCTTCGGTATCTTGCTGGTCATACTGCTGGTCAGTCTAATCAAAGACAACCTACCCAAAAAGCACGACCTGGAATGGTTCAAGAAAGGTGGCGGCCTTGTAGGTAAAGGGCACGTGGACGCCGGTTTTGCCAACGGTGGCGAAAAAGCCTGGTATTGGCTATTGGCCACGGTTGGGCTTCTGGTGGTTGCCAGCGGCTTCGTGCTCGACTTCCCCAACTTCGGTCAGGGACGCGACACCATGCAGTGGGCTAATCTCGTTCACGCGGTGGGCGCCCTGGGGCTGACGGCCGTGTCGATCGGTCACATCTACATCGGCACCCTGGGCACGGAAGGCTCGCTTGAAGGCATGACTACCGGCTACGTCGATGAAACCTGGGCCAAAGAGCACCACAACTTGTGGTACGAAGAGGTCAAGGATCAGGCAGTTTCCGAGCAGGATCTGGCCGATCGGAAAGCTTCAAAAGACTCCGGTGAGTCTCCCGCCACACGCTCCTCGTAAGGCGCGTTGGAATGTTGCAAAAGACACCGCCTACGGGCGGTGTCTTTTGTTATGCTGAGCTTAATTTCACTCCATAGAGGTCAAAGGCGATGGATAAGTTTGACGACACCACCCGTACCGAACTCGAAGCAGCGGCGTTTCGCCGTTTGCTGCAGCATCTTGATGACAATAAAGACGTGCAGAATATCGATCTGATGATCCTGGCTGACTTCTGTCGTAACTGTTTGTCCAAATGGCTGGTTAGCGCGGCGGAAGCACGGGGCGAGCCGCTTACCTACGAAGAAGCCCGTGAATACGTTTACGGCATGCCCTATAGCGAATGGAAAGAGCTCTATCAAGCGCCAGCGACACCCGAGCAGATGGCGGCCTGGGAAGCGCACCACGCCAAAAAGAAAGCCGCCAAACAGGGGTGATGCCATGAACGAGCTAATGATTCCGCTGCGTATCGCCGTACTGACGATTTCCGATACGCGGACCGACGAGACGGATCGCAGTGGTCAGGCGTTGGTCGAGCGACTCACCGAGGCTGGGCATGAACTGGTGGAAAAACGCATCGTGCCGGACGACGTGTATACCATTCGTGCCGTCGTAGCCCAGTGGATTGCCGATAGCAATGTGCAGGTGGTGATTACCACCGGCGGCACCGGCTTTACCGGCCGCGACTCTACCCCAGAAGCGGTAGGCGTTCTGCTGGATAAGCGCATCGAAGGCTTTGGCGAGCGCTTCCGCCAGCTCAGCGGTGAGGAAATCGGCAGCTCGACGATTCAAAGCCGCTGCCTCGGCGGGCTGGCCAACGCCACGGTGATCTTCTGCCTGCCGGGCTCGACCGGCGCCTGCCGCACCGGCTGGGACGGTATTCTGGCCGAACAGCTCGACAGCCGCCACAAGCCGTGCAACTTTGCCAACCTGGTCATCCCCGAGCGGGGCCAGCATGGCTGAGCTGCACTCAATTGAGGACGCTCTGGCCGCGCTGCTGGCGGATGTCACGCCCGTGACGGCGGAGCGTGTGGCGCTTACCGACGCGGCCGGGCGGGTGCTGGCTGAAGACGTTACCGCACAGCTTGATGTGCCGCCCTACACCAACAGCGCCATGGATGGCTACGCACTGCGCGCTGCCGAAGCCGGTCGGCGCCTTGAAGTCAGCCAGCGTATCGCGGCGGGCACGCCGGCCACCCCGCTGGCGCCGGGCAGCTGCGCGCGCATTTTTACCGGCGGTGAAATCCCCCCGGGGGCCGACTGTGTGGTCATGCAGGAGCGCGTTGAGGTGGATGGCAATGCTGCCCACATTCCAGCGGATATTCCCGCCGGCGACAATGTGCGTCTGAAAGGGCGCGATGTGCGTCAGGGTGATGTGCTGTTAAGCGCCGGTGAACGTCTGGAAGCCGCCGCCCTCGGTCACCTGGCCGGGCAGGGGGTCACAGAGGTTGGCGTACGCCGTCGGCCTCGGGTGGCGCTACTATCTACCGGCGATGAAGTGATTGATCCCGGTACACCGCTCAAGCCCGGGCAGTTGTATAACTCCAACCGCCCCATGCTCACCAGGTTGCTGGAAACCTTTGGCGCTGAGGTAGTGAGTCAGGTCAGCGTGCCCGACGATGCCGAGCGTACCCGTGAACTGCTTGCCCAGGCGGCGGAAGACGCCGACGTGGTCGTTAGCACCGGCGGTGTCAGCGTCGGCGAAGAGGATCACGTGAAAGCTTCGCTTGAGGCGCTTGGCGAACTTACGATGTGGAAACTCGCCATTCGGCCGGGCAAGCCATTGGCCCTGGGTCGCTTACCTAGGCGGGGCGGTGGTCAGGCGCGTTTTGTTGGGCTGCCAGGCAATCCAGTATCGGGGTTTGTCGGCGCGTGGCTCTTTTTACGCCCGTTGATGGGCGCGTTATTACGCTGCCACGATCTGAGGTCGCTGCCCTGCGTCACTGCACGGGCGGGGTTTTCAACGTCGACGGGTCCAAGGCAGCACTATATGCGCGTAACCCTAACGTTTGATGACCAGGGCGCGAAAGCCATGGCCTTCGACGATCAGAACTCTTCAGTGCTTTCCTCGTGCATACAGGCCAATGCATTGGCAGTGATTCCACCTCACAGTGAACTTGCGATGGGGCAGCCGGTGGCATGTCTTTGGCTTATGAGCTAAGGGGTTACGCACTTAAGGCTTGCAGACCATCGCCGGGTATCCAGCAGTGGCACCGCTGATAGTGGCTAAAAGTAAGCTTTTAGCTTTCATGGCGCTAGATCCATGTGGATAGCCACTTGATTGCGACCCTGTTGTTTGGCGCGGTAGAGCGCTTGGTCGGCGGCTAAACGCAACGACTCTGTTGCGGGGTGGTCAGGAAAATCGCTTATCCCAGCGCTGAAGGTGCAGCGAAAATGGTTGCCGTGGGCATAAAAATCAACTGACCCAAAATCCTCGCGAAGCCCGTCGATCAACTCGGCGGCACGTTGCACATCCACGCCTTTGAGCAGCACTACAAACTCTTCCCCGCCGTAGCGGCCAATAATATCCGAGAGCCGTAAGCGGCTCTTTAGTAGTCGAGCCAGGGTGATAATGACTTGGTCTCCCGCCAAGTGACCGTGGATGGCATTGACCTGCTTAAAGTGGTCAATATCGATCATCGCCATGGCGTGCTGGCTATCGTCTCGATGCGCCTGGGCGAGGGCCTTGTTGATAAAATCGGTAGTGGTGCTGTGATTGTAAAGCCCGGTCATGCTGTCGTGGCTCATTAATGAGTGCAGCATGCGCAGCCGCTCGCCCCGCAGTCGTACAGCAGAGATCAGTTCAGCGGGTTGTACTGGCTTGGTAATCAGCGCCTCGACTTCGGAGGCCATCGCCGAAAGCTGCTTTTGACTGTCGGCGCTGCCCGTTAAATAAACGATTGGTAGGCCAAGGTACTCGGGCTGATGGCGAATCATCGTCGCCAGCTCTTCACCGGAGCAGTCAGACATAAACATATCGACCAGCAGCAAATCCGGATTAAAGCGCTCCAGCGCGATGAGCGTCTCGGCGGGGTGGTGAACTTGCTGGACGATCATGCCCGCGCCTTTAAGCAGCAGCGCGTGGTATTCGGCGGCGTCGACTTCATCATCCACTACCAGCACGCGTAGTGGCTCCTTTTCTATCGGGGTGGTCAATTCGTCGATGGCCAGCATTAAGTCGAGCGGTTTAACCGGGTGTGTGAAATACCCCTGGCAGCCTGCGCGTACCGCGCTCAAACGCGATGAAAAATTGCCGTAGGCCGACAGTACGATGGCGGGCATCTGCGATCCGGTTAGCCTGTTTAATTCGGCCAGCGTATCGGTGCCATCGGTTTGGCCCTTGGGAAAGTTTACATCCATGATCACTACATCAGGGCGGCGCGTCAGCGCAGCATCAAAAAACGTCTCGGTATCTTCAAAGGACACCACCTCGTGGCCGAAGCAGTGCAAGTGATGAACTAGAATGCCGCTGTGCTCAGGGTCATCACCGCACAGGTAAATCAGCCGCTGTCGCTTGCTGCGTACTTGGCTGGAAGATGGGTTGGGAGACAGCGCTTGCAACTGTTCCTCATCGATATAACGCTGACGCCGTTGGCTCAGCTTGTGATGCGGCGGTTTGGAGGAGTGAGACATCAAGCGACCTGGGTAAGTGAGCGTGCGGGGCGAGCTATTTCAGCACTGAAGATCCCTTTCACAGCTTACAATTCACAATATACGCATCGGTATCGACCTCACCATTAATAGTCGATCTTAATAGCGTTCATATTCGCGCAATCTAGCAATGAGTGCAAAGCTGCCCAGGTTAGGGTAAGTGGCCAATCAGAGAAGCATGTCTCGGCACACACCATAGGGCATGTCTTTGCGAAGCGCTGAAGCGCCTTTGCCATACCTCAGCAAGGCGGGCGGTCACCGATCTAATCGAATTGTTCAAAGAGAACATGTTACAAATGTCTGATATTTAGAAAAATTTGTTAAGAAAACACGCCATTAGCATCATTAATTCGACTAAAGACCAATAGTAGAATCGAGTCACCCAACTACAATCCATCGCCAATCGGTAAATTTACCTAAATCCACTGCGCTGGCAATTCGTACACTTACGTACACGAGCATGCGCGACCGCCCCGAAGGATGTTCTTATGCATGCCCTCACCCTGGCGTCATTTCTATTCTTCACTTGTTTAGTGGCCTTTATCACCTGGCGCATCACGCGACGGGATGATCACAGCAGTACCAGCGGTTATTTCCTGGCAGGGCGAACGCTAACGTTCCCGTTGATTGCTGGGTCGCTATTGATGACCAATCTGTCCACCGAGCAAATGGTAGGCTTGAATGGCTCGGCATTTAGTGATGGCTTGAGTGTGATGGCCTGGGAAGTGGTGGCGGTCATAGCCTTGGTGGCGTTGGCCCTGTTCTTCCTGCCGCGCTTCTTGAAAAGCGGTATCGCGACCTTACCGCAGCTGCTGCTGATCCGCTTCGATAAAGGCACGCAGTTGATAGCCAACGTGATCTTTTTGATCGCCTACGCGGTGATTTTGCTGCCGATTATCCTTTATTCTGGCGCGGTAGGGCTTCAGGGCATGCTCGACTTGCCCGCACTGACCGGCATCGAATCATCCACCACGCTACTCTGGTTAACCGTTTGGATCGTGGGCATCATCGGTGCGGTGTACGCTCTATTTGGCGGGCTGCGCACGGTAGCCGTGTCCGACACGCTTAACGGCGTCGGTCTGCTTATCGGTGGTTTTGTCATCGTCTACTTTGGTCTGCAAGCGGTGAGCGATGGCAACGGCATCGCGGAAGGCTGGAATATCCTTAAAGAAAGCAATCCCGATAAGCTTAACTCCATCGGCGGTGACGACCAGCAGGTGCCGTTCTTTACGCTGTTTACCGGTGTCTTCTTGATCAATCTGTTCTATTGGACGACGAATCAGCAGATTATCCAGCGTACGTTTGCCGCTAAAAACCTCGCTGAAGGTCAGAAAGGCGTACTGCTGACCGGCTTCTTCAAGCTGTTGGGCCCACTTTACCTGGTGCTGCCGGGGATCATCGCCTACCACCTGTACGCTGATGACGGCATCCGTGCCGACGAGGCCTATGGCCACCTGGTTTTCAACGTGCTGCCGCCTTATCTCACCGGGTTCTTCGCGGCGGTGATGGTCGGTGCCATTCTGTCATCGTTCAACTCCGCGCTAAACAGCACCACGACCATCTTCAGTCTGGGTATTTACAAGCAGGTTCTCAATAAAGACGCTAGCGAAGAACAGGTAGTGAAGTCGGGCAAGGTGTTTGGCTGGATCATGGCAGGCATTACCATGACCATCGCGCCGCTGCTGGCGGGTCAGGATAGCCTGTTTGGTTATCTGCAGAAGATGAATGCTATCTACTTTATTCCCATTCTGGCCGTAGTGCTGGTGGGACTTTTGACCAAACGGGTACCGCCGATGGCCGCCAAAATCGGCTTGGTGGGGGGCTGTTTGCTGATCGCGGCGGGTTACTTCGTGCCGCCGTTCAACATGTTGCCGACGATCATGCACGAGTTCCACTTTGTGGCGGCGGTATTCGTGCTGCTGGTCGCAATGATGCTGGTGATTGGCAAGCTGCGCCCCCGGGAGACCGACTGGGTTCAGGAATACTCGGGCGACGTTGATCTCACTCCATGGAAGGGCGCGGTGCCTACCGGTATCGTGTTGGTGGTGCTGGTGATTATTATGTACGCCTCGTTCGCTGGGTAATGCGTTGGCTAAATAAATAACCCGCGATCGCTTAACGCCCCATGACCACTAATGCTGGCATGGGGCGTTTTCGTTGCGCCTTATGCGGGCTGATAGGTGTCGTGGAAGCGTTTGCGCAGCTCGTTTTTTTGCACTTTGCCCATCGTATTGCGCGGCAGGCTGTCGATAAAGAACACGCGCTTGGGCTGCTTGTATTTGGCAAGCCGACCCTGCAAGTGAGCCAGTACGGCGGCTTCGTCGAGGCGTGCACCCGGTTGGGTGACCACAGCGGCGGTCACACCTTCGCCAAAGTCCGGATGTGGCAGTCCGATCACGGCGGATTCTGATACGCCTTCCAGTTCGTCAATCACCTGCTCGATTTCCTTGGGATAGACGTTATACCCCCCAGAAATTACCAGGTCTTTATCCCGCCCGACGATATGCACATAGCCCTGCTCGTCGACCATGGCCAGATCACCGGTAATGAAAAAGCCATCCTCCAGCAGCTCTTCGCGGGTTTTTTCCGGCATTCGCCAGTAGCCAATAAACACGTTAGGGCCACGAATCTGTAGCATGCCAATCTCGCCGGGGGCGACCTCGGCGCCGGTTTCCCGATCGGTGATACGCATCTCCACGCCGGGCAGCGGCATACCCACCGTGCCTGCCCGTCTTGCCCCCTCATAGGGGTTAGAGATGTTCATATTGGTTTCGGTCATGCCGTAGCGCTCAAGAATGGCATGCCCGGTCTTGGCCTCGAAGGCTTCGTGGGTCTCAGCGGTCAGCGGCGCTGAGCCCGATACAAACAGGCGCATATTGGTGGTGACCTCGGGCGTCAGGCGCGGGTCTTGCACAAGGCGCGTATAGAACGTCGGCACGCCCATCATCACACTTCCACGGGGCAGTTCCTCGAAAATCACATCGGCGTCGAACTTAGGCAGAAACAGCATGCTGGCACCGGCCATCAGGGTGACGTTGCACGCCACAAACAGACCGTGGGTATGAAAAATCGGCAGCGCGTGGATCAGACGGTCGTCAGCGCTGAAGTGCCAGGCCTTGACGAGTGTTTCGGCATTGGAGGCCAGATTCTGGTGGGTCAGCATGGCGCCCTTGGAGCGCCCGGTGGTGCCCGAGGTGTATAAAATCGCCGCCAGATCACGCGCTTGAAGCTCGGCGATGTCGTTATGAGGGGTGACGCTCGCGGCTTCGTCCATCAGGCTGCCGTCGGCTGCGCTGCCCAAGGTCACAACGGCGGGGCAGCCGGTATCGCTGGCGATTTGGCGGGCCTCATCGGCTACAGCGGGTCGGCAGACAAACAGTGCCGGTTCAGCATCGCCCAGAAAATAGCGAATTTCATCGCCGGTGTAACCGGTATTGAGCGGCAAATAAGCCCCGCCAATTTGCAGGCAGGCAAGGTAGAGCAGAATAGCTTCGGGGCTTTTATCTACCTGGACCGCCACGCGGTCGCCCTGACGTACGCCAAGAGCGATAAGCGCCCCGGCCAGCCTGGCACTTTGGTTCAGCGCATCCGTGTAGGAGTAGCGCCGGCCCTCGCGGGTGGTGATAAAATCGGCCTCCCCGCGCTCATGCATTTGCGTGGCAAAGGTGGCAAACAGGTTATGGTTCATTTGGCAGTTTCTCCCTTGGCCAGCTTGCGCGCGCGCTTGGCGAGGTCACGCACATCGTTTGAGCAGGCAATGGTGCCCTTGGAGGTGTAATTTTCGTGGTTTCGCTCAATGTCATCGAGCACATAAAGGTAATTGACCATCAGCCCAGCCGCTTGTTTAAGCCCTTTATCGGATATGTCGCCAAGCCAGTTGATACGGTGCAGTTTGGCCCCATTGCCCAGGTGAAAGCGTGCCACGGGGTTGAGCGGGAGGCCATGGCGGTTTTTTTCGTCTACCAGATAATGAGCCGCCAGCGGTTGTAGCGTTGTTCTGAGCCGCTCCTGGCGGAGTTTGTCCTGGTGCCAGCCCGGTGTCTCCAGCTCGGCCAGCGTTTCACGCACGCTGGGTGGCCACTGCTCGCTATCACGCTGCTCGTTAAGCCATTGGGCGAAGCCTGGTACGGGCGAGAGGGTGACAAAATACTTGAGCTGCGGCAGTTCCTGGGAAAGCTCCTGTACCACCTGCTTGATCAAAAAGTTACCGAACGATATGCCGCGCAAGCCGGTCTGGCAGTTGCTGATGCCGAAGAAGGCGGCGCTGTCAGCGTCTTCGGGGTCGTCAACACCGCTATCTTCACCGGAGAGAATCGGTTGAATGCGGCTGGGCAGCCCCTTGTGCAACGCTACCTCGACGAAGATCAGCGGCTCATCGCCAATCGCCGGGTGAAAAAAGGCGAAGCAGCGCCGATCGCGGGCATCCAAGCGTCGGCGCAGGTCGTCCCAGTCTTGAATTTCGTGGACCGCTTCGTAGCGGATGATTTTTTCCAGAATCGATGCTGGCGTATTCCAATCGATGCGCTTGAGCATCAGGAAGCCGCGGTTGAACCAGGAGCCGAACAGGTGGGCAAAGTCGTCATCGATGGGTGCAAGTTCGGGCTGCTCGCGTAGCAGATCAAGCAAGTCCTGACGCATATTGACCAGCTCATAAGTGCCATCACTGGCAAAGTTCAACCGTCGGAAAAGCTCCTGGCGTAGCGGTTCGCAGGCTTCAAACAACTGTTGCAGTGTGCGGTTATCGCGCGTGTCGCGATAGGCGGCGTAGGCTTGGTCAATCTGCTCCGGCTCTGCTGCAAAGTCGTCTGCCAGACGCTGGAAAAAGCGTTGTTTTTCCGTGTCTGAAAGGCGCTGGTAGATGGCAAGCGCGCGGCTTGCCAGGGCAATGCTTGAGGCTTCCCCGTCGCTTGCCAGCAGCGCCTGGCAGGCCTTGATCAAGTGGTCGTGGTCAACGGCCAGGGTGCTTGGGTCGCGGCGACGCAGCAGGGCATCGCGTTGGGTAATGTTGTTAAACAGTTCCTGAAGAAAGGTCATGTTCATAGCGATGCTCCTTTTAGCCCATGATCAGGTTGGGCAGCCACAAAGCCAGGCCGGGGAACAGGCACAGCAACAAGATACCCAGCACCATGCATAGCGCATACGGGAGACTGCCCATCAGCACGTTGCGGAGCGAAATATCTGGCGCGATGCTGTTGATGATAAACAGGTTCAGCCCCACTGGTGGCGTGATCAAGCCGATCTCCAGGTTGATGGTCAGGATGACCGCGAACCAGTAGGGGTCGAAGTTCGCCGCCAGGATGACCGGCATCAGGATCGGCGCTGTCATCACGATCACCGCCACCGGGGGCAGGAAAAAGCCGGCCACCAGCAGGAAGAGGTTGATCAGGGCCATCAGCACCCAGCGGTTGACCTCCAGGTCGGCGATGCCGCCAGCCACGGTCTGGGTGATGAACAGCGACGACAGGGCATAGGCGAACACCTCCGCGGCGGCGATCACCAACATGATCATCACACTCTCGCGCAACGAGTCACGCATAATCAGCTTGAGCGGCTTCAACTGCCACATGCGGTAGATGATTATCGCCAGCGCCAGGCACATAAAGGCGCCGACGCCGGCGGCCTCGGTGGGGGTGGCCACCCCGCCGTAGAGGGCGAAGAGGATGAGGCCCACCACCGCCAGGAAGGGCAGCACGCGCACCAGCGCCTTGAGGTTGGCGTCGACGTTCTGGCGCAGCGTCTGCTTGACCGCTTCGGTGTTGATGGCCATGGGGTTCTGGTAGCCGCCTGCCAGCTTGCAGGCGATCAGCGTCCAGATCATGAACAGCCCGGCGAGCATGAACCCTGGCACCACGCCGGCGATGAACAGCCGACCGATGGAGGTCTCGGTGGCGATGCCGTAGATGATCATGGTCACCGAGGGTGGAATCAAGATGCCCAGGGTGCCGCCTGCGGCGATGCAGCCGGCGGCCACGCCATCGGGATAGCCACGGGCACGCATCTCGGGGATGCCCATCTTGCCGATCGCCGCACAGGTTGCGGGCGAGGAACCGGACAGCGCGGCAAAAATCGAGCAGGCGCCGATGTTGGAGATTGCCAACCCCCCTGGCAGCTTGCCCAGCCATAGGTCAAGCGAACGGTAGAGGTCGCGCCCGGTAGGCGACGACGCCACAGCAGCGCCCATCAGGATAAACATAGGGATGGCAATGAAGCCGAACTCGGCGATGCGATCGTAGAAGGTTTCGCCGAAGTAGGTCAGCTCCGAGATGCCGCGGCTGGCGACCAGCGCGATCAGCGAGACGCCGCCCAGCGCAAAGGCGATGGGCGTGCCGATGGCCATCAGCACGATCAGGCCGATGGCGACGAAAATACCGGCGGTAACAGGATCCATGCTCAGTTCTCCCCACGCATGATTTCGGCGACGTATTGCAACGTCAGTTGAGTGGTGCCCACGGCCATGGTCAGCACAGGTGGCCACAGAGGGGGATTCCAGACGGTGCCGGTGGTCCAGCCCCCGTGCCAGGCCTCGAACACGTAGACCCAGGCGGCGTAGGCCAGGCAGGCACAGAACCCCAGGCCAACCAGGGAGGCGACCAGGTTCATAATTCGTTTGGGCGTACCGCCAAGCTTATCGGGCAGCACGGTGACCGCCACGTGGCCGCCGGTCATCAGCACGTAGGGGCTACCCAGCAGCATGGCAGCGGTGACCGAGAAGACGGTGAATTCGGTCTGCCAACTGGTGCTGACGCCGATCACGTAGCGCATGAAGACCATCTGGCAGATCACGAAGGTGCCAGCGACGAACAGCGCTGCGGCGAGGTAGGCCATCCACCGCGAGATGCGATCCATCAGCCGGACATAGCCGTGCCGTGGTCCGCCACGGGAGTTGGCCGTGAAAGAGGGCGAGTGGGTCATGAGGCTCTCCGAGAAGGCAGGAAGGCCGCCCCGGCGGGGCGGCCGATCGTCAGGGGGCTTGCGGGATCACTCCACCTCAAGGGCGGCGTCGATGATCGCCTGACCGTTCTCGACATTCTCGGCGAAGTTTTTGTAGGAAGTCTCCTTGGCGATCTCAAGCCACGCCTCGTAATCTTCCTCGGACATGCTGACTACCTCGACGCCTTCTTCCTCGAAGACCTCGACCATTTTATCATCGAGTCCCGCTGCCTCACTGGCGAAGAACTCCTCGGCCTCCTCGGCGGCGGCGGTCAGCGCTTCCTGCTGCTCCTCGTTGAGTTTCTCCCAGCTCTGATTAGAGATCAGGATCGGCTCGTACATGAACCACAGGGCGTAGTCGCCGGGTTCGGTCAGGCACTCGACCTGCTCGAAGAGGCGGAAGGAAACGAACGACATCGAGGAGGTATTGGCGGCGTCCAGCACGCCGGTCTGCATGCCGGTGTAGATCTCTGAAGAAGGCATGGACGCGATTGATGCACCGGCTTCCTCAAGCATTTCTTCAAAGGCTGGCCCGGCGGCGCGGATGTTCTGGCCCTCCACCGTGTCCGGTGAGGTGATGCACTGCTCACTGGAGGCGAAACCGCCGGCTAGCCATGCATCAGCCAGCACCTTGGCACCGCCCTCGTCGATCACGTCCTTAATCATCTCCATGTATTCGGAGTCGTTTAGGCGCTGGGCGTGATCATGGTTACGCACCAGCCCCGGCATCAGGGTGGCGGAGAATTCCGGATGGCGGCCGCTGGCGTAATCGAGCGGCAAGGCGGTGATGTCCAGACGGCCGCGGACCAAGGCGCCCCACTGCTCGTCGGCCTTGAACAGCGACTGGCCGGGGTGGACCTCGATCTCGAGGCCGACGTCGGCCTCGGCGACCTTTTCGGCGAGCATTTGAACCATCTCGTCACGCACATCGCCCTTCCCGCCGGGGAACTGGTGGGAAGCACGCAGTACGGTATTTGCCGAGGCATGAGAAGCGGCGATCATCAGGCCCAGGGCAGTGGCGGTGATTAGATGTTTACGTTGCATGTGGCGTCTCCAACAATTGTTGTTGTGTGCTTGGATTAGCTTAATGTGTTTATCAGTCGAGCTGATATATATATCAATAGGCGCTGCGTATGCTAATGTCAACTTTATGACATATGCTTTGTGTAAAATATTGCGCTGCTAAATAAGGAGGTGACGCATGCCAGACTCAAAGCGCTCCAACGCCCAGCGGCTCAAGGATTCATTGGAAAATGACATCATTAATGGGCGCCGGGCGCCCGGCGAGCGGCTTGACCCTGAAACACTAGGCAAGCAGTTCAGCGTTTCGCGCACGCCGGTCCGCGAGGCGATTCAGCAGTTGGTGGCCAGCGGCCTGGTCACGGTATCGCCTAAAAAGGGCACCTTCGTTGCTAAGGTGGGGATTGACCAACTGATTGAAATGTTTGAAGTGATGGCTGAGTTGGAAGGCATGTGTGGGCGACTCGCCGCGCGACGCATTACCGAGCAGGAACTTGCAGCTCTGCGCGACGCCCATCAGCGCTGTGAAGCCGCCGCCCAGGCAGGTGATACCGACGAATATTATTACGAGAATGAAGGGTTTCACGACTGTATCTACACGGCGAGTCACAATAGCTTTTTAGCCAGCGAGGCGCGCCAGCTCAAGCAGCGCTTGAAGCCTTACCGGCGTTTGCAGTTGCAGGTTCGTCAGCGCATGCACAACTCGCTTAGCGAGCATCAGACGATCTTTGACGCCATTGAACGCGGCGATGCGCCGGGCGCCCAGCAGGCGCTTAGTGATCACGTACTTATTCAGGGCGAGCGTTTCAGCGACTTTGTGTCCAGCGTGCGGCGTATGGAAGCGCCCATCTCACAAACGGGATAGTACGAGTATGTCTTTATCGGTGGGGTAATGGTCCTTGCCGACATGGGGCGTAGCGCCGACACTCTCTCTATCGCTTGAGTATCGCGGAGAGAGACTGTGACTCGCCATATTGCCCTACTTGCCTATCCCGACTGCCAGTTGCTGGATGTCAGCGGCCCTTGGCAGGTGTTTGCCAGCGCCAATGCGTTGAGCCCCCACCCGTTGTATCAGTTAACGCTTGTCGCCGATGACGTCGGCCCGGTCGCCACTAACGGCGGCTTAGCGGTGCACGCCACGCACACCTACCGTCAGCTCAATCATTTAGTGCCTTTGGATACGCTTCTGGTCGCGGGCGGTAGTGGCGTGATGCAGCAGCGTGACATCGCCGCTGTGAAAGAGGTGCTGTGTGGGGTTGCGCCTGAGGTTAGGCGACTTGGTTCTATCTGCTCCGGGGCGTTTTTGTTAGCCGCCGCTGGGCTGCTGGATAGCTGTCGCGTGACGACCCACTGGCGACATGCTCAGCAATTGGCTGATGAATACCCCGCGCTAAGCGTCGAACCGGATGCGTTGTATATTGAAAGCAATGGCCGCTACACCAGCGCTGGCATAACGGCAGGCATTGATTTGGCGCTCTCTTTAGTGGAAGCGGATTATGGGGCGACGTTAGCCGGGCGAGTGGCCCGCGAGCTGGTGGTGTTTCTGCATCGCCCGGGCGGGCAATCGCAGTTCAGCGAAGCGCTGCGCCACCAGCAGGATGCAGGCTCTCTGCGTCGGCTAATTGATCAGTTGCATGCGGATCCTGCTGCCGACTACTCCCTTGAACGTATGGCCGACGTTATGGCTGTGACGCCGCGTCATCTCACTCGGCTGTTTAGGCGCCACTTGCAGATCACCCCAGGGGCGTATGTGACGCAATTACGCTTGGAACAAGCTCGCCTGGCGCTACTCAACGAGCGTGGGCAGTTATCACTTGAGCGCCTGGCGCAGCGCTGGCGCCTGGGCGGCGCTGAGCAACTGCGTCGCCAGTTCCAGCGCTACTACGGCGTATCGCCCTCGGTCTATCGTCAACGATTTGCTTCTTCCTGCGCTGACTCCCCAATGGAGCATCTATCATGCCTTTAACCGTCACTTTACTATCGCTTTGCCAAGCGTTGTTGGTCACCGGTAATGTCTTACTGATCGCCGTCTCACCACTGATAGGGGCATCTTTGGCCCCCAGTGCATCATGGTCGACCGCGCCGGTCGCCACCCAGTGGCTGGGGCTGATGTGCGCGACGATTCCCGCCTCGCTGATCATGGCCAGGCTGGGCCGTAAGCGCGGCTTTATTCTGGGCAATATCGTTGGCTTGGTGGGCGCGCTGGTCGCCGTGCAGGCGCTGATGAGCGAACGCTTTGGGTTGTTTCTGTTAGCCACGTGGCTGATCGGTATCGGCATTGGCTTTGGTCAGCTGTATCGCTTTGCTGCGGTGGAGGCCGCTCCCGCGCAGCTGCGTGACCGGGCGATTGGTTTGGTGATGGGGGGCGGTGTGCTGGCGGCGTTTGCCGGGCCGTGGTTGTCTAGGGTGAGTCGTGAGATGGGCGAGGTGCCATTTCTGGGCAGCTTTATGGGGTTAGCCGCGATCTACGCACTGGCGCTAGTGGTGCTGATGCTGACGCAACTACCGCCTGCTTCCCGCACCCATGGCGAAGGCATCGCACTGCCGCTGGGCAAGATACTCCGCCAGCCTGGATTTATTGTGGCGGTAAGCGCGGCGATGGTCGGTTATGGCGTGATGAACCTGGCCATGACCGCCACGCCGCTTGCCATGGAGGGGGCCGGGCATCACTTTAACCACGTATCAATGACCATTCAGTGGCACGTGGTGGCGATGTTTTTACCCTCGTTCTTTACTGGCCATTTGGCCACCCGCTTCGGCGCCAAGCAGGTCATTGTGGCAGGCTGCCTGCTGCTGGTGGCAAGCGCTTTGGTCGCCCAGTGGGGTATCGGGTTAGCCGGTTTCAATGTGGCGCTGATTCTGCTGGGTCTGGGCTGGAACTTTACCTTTCTGCCTGCCACCGGGCTGCTCACCGAGAGCTACCGCCCGGTGGATAAAGCGCGCACCCAGGCCGCCAACGAGTTTTTAGTGTTTGGTACCGCCGCCACGACCGCCTTGCTTGCCGGGCCCTTGGTTAACGGGTTGGGCTGGGCGACGCTTAACCTCGTGTTGATTCCTATTGCTCTGGTGCCGATCCTCGCCATCGCCTGGCAGCGGTACCGCCAGCAAGATGATAGCCTGGGGGCTCAACCCCGCCCCTAGGAGCCTAGCCGCCATGCTTGAATCGTTCAGCCAGAGTGCCCTGGCAGGCCAGTGTTTTGGTCTGGTGGCGCTTGTGCTTTGCCTGGTGGCGTTTTCAAGCAAGCACGACGATCGGCTGCTCGTGATACTCATCTCCGCCAATGTCGCCTTTGCGCTGCAGTTTGTTTTCTTCAAGAGCTGGACCGCCGCTGCGCTAACCGTACTGGTGATCGTACGTATCGTGCTGGCCCGCCGCTATCTGGGCAGCAAGCCGGTCATGGTGGGGGTGCTGGTGATCAGCGGTATCGTGGCATGGCTGACCTGGCAGAGCTGGGTGGATGTGCTGCCCTTGACTGCCATGGTGCTGGGTACCGTTGGTATGTTTCTGCTGCGCGGTATCAGTATGCGGGTATTTCTGGGGCTCGCCGCCCTGGCGTGGATGCTCAATAACCTGCTGATAGGCACCATAGGCGGCACGATGGCAGAAGCGCTCATCGTAGTGACCAATATCATCACTATCATTCGGTTGGCGCGGGCCAAGCGTAAATACCCCGAGGCGTATCAAGAACCGGAAGTGCTTGAAAACCCAATAAAGCGTGATCCTGCCAATTAGCCAGCGGTATTTGCCCGCGCTACCTTAGGTGTTGTGGCTGCTATGCTCAAAAGATGATGTGACGTTAAGCGAGGAAGACGACGATGGCCGGCGGATGGGCAAAAGACGGTGCCGAACAAGAACAGATGGAGAGCACGCTGAACGATGCGGTTCAGCGCGCCCGCAGCCAGCTTCCCCGTGGCGAGAGCCTGGAGCTATGCGAAGAGTGCGGTGACCCTATTCCCGACGCGCGCCGTAACGCCATTCCAGGCGTTCGGCTGTGTGTCGTTTGTCAGGCTGAGCTGGACAAAAAGCAGTCGGCCTTTAGCGGCTACAACCGGCGTGGCAGCAAAGACAGCCAACTGCGTTGAACGTGGGCCTAGGCGTCGTGATCGGTGTCCGGCAACCGCTTGAAATAGACATAGCGGTGAAGACGAATCGTCGGACGAATCAGTAGCTGCAGGCTGCCAATCACAAATAACCACACCCCGACGGTTTGAACGGCGCCTTGGTAAAAGAAACATACACTCCCGATCGTGAACCATATCCCCAGCAGGAAATCGTTGATCATGCTCAGCACCTCATAGCGCTGATGCACGATTAATTCACGATGCCCTATCGTGAAGATCCAGTCGCGGGTTTTTGCGTCCTGCTCTCTTTGCATGGCGTCCCTCCTGGCATGGTGATTAGGCTTAGCCTTGCAGGATATTAGCATTGATGGCGCTTGATCAGGTGTAGTGGTATCCCGCTCTACTTTACTGAATGATCCGTCTGTAGTGTCTGTTCATGCAGATTGGTGACCCGCCGTACTGGGATGGTTAACACAATACCGTTAATTCATAAACATGGCGGATACGCTGACCATCCCAGTCATAGCCGAGATGACGCCCTTGCCGTGTTGCGGAGAGCACGGGAGGGCGAAGCACCGCAGCACATTCGCCCTCCGGGTCGCGAACGCTTTGGTAAACGATACCGTCCGCTTGTTCTTCCCAGGCTTTTCTCCCCAAGGTTTGCCCGGCTGCCCAGCTATCCGGCGTTAGCAGCGGTTGGGCCGTATCCTGTTCGCGTAAATCAATCAGTTGGCCCGACAAATCCGACAGGTAAACACGCTGCTGAAGCATCATGGGCGGCTCGTTTGACTCTCCCATAAAGCGCTCTGCATGGTAAACGGTTTCGGCGATGGCCGTGGCTTCTGTTAACGCACAGTAGTAGGCGCCAAAGGTGCCATCGCTAAAACGCGAACCGGTTTTGGGGAAGTGGCAGAAGGCCGCCATGACGGGCGTCCAGCCTGGGCCGTAGCGACGGTCATCATCACGGACGAGGTGTATGGCGCCCGCTTCCTCGCGTAGCCTTGCGGAGGTTTCACCCTCGAGCTCATTGAGCAAGTCCCAGTCATCAGGGTTGCTGTTGACGCCTTCAAACAAATCAATGGGTGGGAAGCGCGAGGGAATAATGCGATAGCTGGGGTGCCACGTGACCTTGCTTATTGGAAATGTCATGCATGGCCCCCACCACGCGTGGCATCTAAATGTTGGCGAACAACGTAGAGATCGGAGACTTGTCCGTTTAACAGACGCTCCATTGGTGTATGACCGGCAAAAAGGGGATTGCGGTTGGCGCGCTGCAACCAGCTGTCAGCCGCTTCTTTACTGGGCAACAGTATATGCAGTGCTTTATAGATGCCGAGAATCAACGACATTCGCTCCAGGTGGTTAGCGTCCAGGCGGGCATTCTCTGGTGCCTGTTTCCAGCGCCGGTAGGTGGAATCAGGCACCCCGAGCAGCAGAGCGGCTTCGCTCTCTTTCAAACCCCATGCGTGTGAAATGTTAGGGTAAGTGCGCATCGCAGCGGCCCCCATTTCGCGGCGCTTGTCGGCGGTTTTGTGCTGAATGGCCATATAGTTTCCTCCTCAATGATGTATAGTTTACGCCAGTTGAGCGGTTATTGAAAATATCGACCATTTGATCTTTTTTTGAGCCCTGGCACGCTGGTTCAGCCGCTTTGCTCGGTTTGCCGATGCGCCAGAATGACGTCCAAAAACCCCTCGCCGTAATCCGCCAGCTTGCGCGCGCCGATACCGGAGATGGCGCCTAATGCCTCCAGAGTTTGTGGGTTCTGCTCGACCAGTTCGGCCAAGGTGGCGTCGTGGAAAATCACATAGGCGGGTACGCCCTGAGCCTCGGCCAGTTCCCGGCGATGCTGGCGCAGCGCATCCCACAGCGGGCCGTGGCCCTGGGGCGCAGAGGCGCTTTTGCTTCCCCGTCGCGCGGTTTTAGCTTTGCTGGGTTTGTTGCTGGGCTTGCGCAGCGTGAGGCTCTGCTCGCCGCGCAGCACCGGCTTGGCATTGGCAGTGAGCTTGATGCCGCCGTGGCCCTCCATGTCCACGCTCAAAAAGCCGCTGGCAATCAGCTGGCGAAAGAGCGCTTTCCATTCGTTGGCCGCGAGTTCTTTGCCAATACCGAAGGTGCTTAAGCGGTCGTGGCCAAAGCGGGTGATACGCTCGTTGTGCTTGCCCAGCAATACGTCCACCAGATAAGTCACGCCGAAGCGCTGCTCGGTGCGGTAGACACACGACAGCGCCTTTTGCGCCGCCACGGTGGCCTCCCAGGTCTCGGGCGGGGTCAGGCAGTTGTCGCAGTTGCCGCAGGGGGCGTCCAGGTGATCGCCAAAGTAGTGGAGCAGTGCCTGGCGGCGGCAACTGATGATCTCGCACAGCCCCAGCATGGCGTCGAGCTTCTGCTGTTCGATGCGCTTTTGCTGGTCGGCGGCGCTGGAGTCCTGCTGCATCTGGCGCAGGGTGATCACGTCCTGAAGCCCGTAGGCCATCCAGGCGTTGGAGGGCAGGCCGTCGCGCCCGGCGCGGCCGGTCTCCTGGTAATACGCCTCGATGCTCTTGGGCAGGTTGAGGTGGGCCACAAAGCGCACGTCCGGTTTGTCGATGCCCATGCCGAAGGCGATGGTGGCCACCACGACCACGCCATCTTCACGCAGAAAACGGGTCTGGTGCTGCTGGCGCTGCTCGGCGGGGAGTCCTGCGTGGTAGGGCAGTGCGGTCAGCCCCTGGCGTTCCAGCCAGGCGGCGGTCTCCTCCACCTTGCGCCGGGAGAGGCAGTAGACGATACCTGCCTCGCCGTCGTGGTGCTCGCGGATGAAGCGCAGCAGCTGTTCCTTGGCGTTGCCCTGATTTTCGGCGATATGGTAGCGGATGTTGGGCCGGTCAAAGCCGCTGTTGTACAGCGCCGCCGCCTGGAGCTGCAGATGCTCCATGATATCGCCACGGGTAGGCACATCGGCGGTGGCGGTCAGGGCGATGCGCGGCACCTGGGGGAAGCGCTGATGAAGCTGGGAGAGCTGGCGATACTCGGGACGAAAATCGTGGCCCCACTGGGAAACGCAGTGGGCTTCATCAATGGCGAATAGCGCGATCTGAGTCTGTTCCAGCAGCGTCTGCATACGCGGTGTGGCCAGCCGCTCGGGCGCGACGTACAACAGATCCAGCTCACCCGCCCGCAGGCGGTTTTCCACCTCGACCGCCTCATGGTAATCAAGGCTGGAGTTGAGGTAGGCCGCCTTGACCCCGTTCTGCTGAAGTGCTGCCACCTGATCCTGCATCAGCGCGATCAGCGGCGAGATCACAATCGCGGTGCCGTCGCGCAGCAACGCCGGAATCTGATAGCACAGCGACTTGCCGCCGCCGGTGGGCATTAATACCAGCGCATCGCCGCCGGCCATTACATGTTCGATGATCGCCTGCTGCGGGCCGCGAAAGCTATCGTAGCCAAATACCGACCGCAGCACCTTGAGGGCTGCCGGGTGAGGGTCGCCGTGCATCAATGCTCTCCTTGTCTGGTGCCTGAGGGAGGATTGTCGCACGAAAAACCCGAGGGGCGTCTGCCTAGCGAATCCCCGCCCGTAAAAACGACTGCACGAACTGGCGCTGGAAGAGCAGAAACGCCACCAGCAGTGGAGCGATACTGAGCAGCGTGGCGGCGCTTACCGTCGCCCAGTTGACGCCGGTTTCCGGTGCCGAGAAAACGCCGAGGCCAACGGTCAGCGGGCGGCTTTCCACCGAGTTGGTGACGACTAATGGCCACAGGAAGTTGTTCCAGTGGTGGCTGATCGACACCAGCCCGTAGGCCAAGTAGGTGGGCTTGGCCAAGGGTATGTAGACCTTCCAGAGGATGGCAAGCCAACCGCAGCCTTCAATGCGCGCGGCGTCCTCAAGCTCACGGGGGATGGTTTTAAAGGTTTGGCGGAGCAGGAAAATACCAAAGGCACTGGCCACGTAGGGCAGGCCAATCCCGGTGATGGTGTCGATCAATCCCAGCCCGCTGGCGATGCGGTAGTTTTCGACAATCAACACTTCGGGAAACACGAACAGCTGAATCAGCACCAGCATGAACAACACGTTTTTGCCAGGCACCGGAAAGCGCGCAAAGGCAAACGCCGCCAGGGTACACACCACAAACTGGGCCAATACCACGCCGGTGACCAGCGCAAAGGTATTGAGGTAGTAGCGGGCAAAGGGCGCCTGGGTCCAGGCGTTGACGAAGTTTTCAAGCGTCAGCGGCGCCAGGAACTCAAAATTGACCATGAACTCGCTGGCATGAAAGGCGGCCCAGAAGGCGTACAGCAACGGAAACACCCAGATGATCGCCAGCAGCCATGCCGCGACCGTATCGAGCGACGGCACTGAAAGGTAACGAGAGCGAGGCGCATAAGTCGTTGTTTGATTCATCATTGATAATGCGTCCTGCGGTCGAGAATCGTGAACTTCAGTGTGGCCACCACCGCCAGCACCAGCAGAATGACCATCGTGATGGTCGCCGCCGTGGTGCGGTCAAAGAACGAAAAGGCATTCTCGTAAACGTAATAAAGCAGTAAGTTGGTGGCGTTGTTGGGGCCGCCTTTGGTCAGGATGAACAGGTGATCCACCACCCGCACGGCGTTGATAAGGGCGTTGATCAGCACGAACAGCGTCGTCGGCATCAGCAGCGGAAAGGTGACCCGCCAGAAGAAGCTCCAGCGGCTGGTACCCTCCAGGTCAGACGCCTCTTTAAGTTCCGGTGGGATACTTTGAAGCGCGGCCAAATAGAAAATCATAAAAAAGCCGGCTTCCTTCCATACCGACATCACAATCACCGAGCCAAGCGCCACGCTTGGGTCACCCAGCCAATTCACGCCGGAAAACCCCAGTGCGCCGAGCAGCTTATTGAACAAGCCGATTTGCGGGGCGTAGAAAAACATCCAGATATTGGCCGCCGCGACCATCGGCAGAATGGTGGGCGTAAAATAGGCCATACGCACAAAGCCGCGCCCCGGCAGCTTGCCGTTGACGAACAGCGCCATGCCTAAAGCCAAGGCAATAGAAGTGGGAATAGTGCCCAGCGCATAGAGCAGATTGTTACGCGCCACCTTGCAGAATGTGGGGTCGTCAAACAGCACCTGGTAGTTCTCGACCCCGACAAATTCGGCGGGCGCACCGCGAAAGCCAGGTAAAAACAGGCTGTTGATCACGGTCATCACCGTGGGTAGGTAGGCGAACGTAGCCAAGAGCACGGCAGCGGGCAGTAACAACAGCGCGCCGTACAGCTGCATTTTGCGATGGGCAGTTAAGGTCATAGCTGAATGCCGCAAGTCGGATAAAGCCGGGGCGGGCCCCGGCAAGCATGGAAAAGTGCGTTAGCGAGCGTAGCGGCGCAGTACGCCTTCGGCTTCCTGCTGTGCTTGGCTAAGCGCTTCTTCCGGCGACATTTGCCCTGTTAGCGCGGCCTGAACAGCATTATCCAGCGCGCGGCGCACGCGGCCACCCTGGTAGGTGGAAAGCTCCGCTGTACCGTGTTCAAGCTGGTCGCGAGCGACTGCCGCTGGTGCGAATTCTTCCACATAGTCGCGCAGTGCCTCGGTCTCGTAGGCATCGGGGCTGACGCCCATGTAGCCTGTTTCGATCGACCAGGCAGCTGCCCGCTCGGGATCGGTCATCCAGCGGATAAACGTCATCGCCGCACGCTGTTCTTCTTCTGTCGCGTCTTCAAAAACATAGAAATTACCGCCGCCGGTGGGGCTGCCACGTTGGGTTTTCATCGGTAGCATGGCGACGCCAAAGTCAAAGTCGGCCTCACTGCGAACGGCCGTCAGGTTGCCGGTGGTATGCCACATCATGGCAGTGGACTCTTCGATAAAGTTCTGGCGTAGCGTGCCCCATTCAATAGTACCGTCGGGCATTGCCGCGTGCTCATCCGCTAGGGATACCCAGTATTCGAGCGCCTCCACAGCGGCGGGGTCGTCAAAGTACACCTCGGTGCCGTCTTCGCTCATCAGGCGGTGGCCGTTTTGAAACGCGAAGGCCTGAAACATCCAGTACGGATAGCCGGTGGAGGGCACCATGACACCCCACTGCTCCTCGTCGGACGCCTCTCGCACGGTGGCCGCCATCTCGGCCATTTCTTCCCAGTTTTCAGGGGGTGTCTCGGGGTCAAGGCCAGCGGCTTCAAAGGCGTCTTTGTTCCAGAACAGTACGATGGTCGAGCGCTGGAAAGGGATGCCGTAGGTTTTGCCGTCCAACTGGCCGTTTTCCATTAGCCCTGGGTAGAAGCTGTCGAGCCATTCGCGTTCTTCGTTGGTCTCAACCAGGTCATCGAAGGCCACAATAGCGTCTTGCTCAAGCAACTCGTACAGGTCGATGGAAAACAACACCGACAGCTGCGGCGTATCGCCGGCTTCAATGGCTGACATTGCGCGTACACGAGTGTCGTCGTAGTTGCCAGCGTAGATAGCGTCCACGTCGATATCGGGATGCTCGCTTTCAAATTCGTCAACCAAATCGTCAACCACATCGGTAAGCGCACCGCCTACCGAGACGGGGTAGTACATGGTCAGTTCAATCGGGTCGTCGGCGACAGCCTGGCCAGCGCTTAACAGGCCCGCGGTGAGCGCGGAAAGGGCAAACGGTATTCGTGCACGCATGGGGTAACTCCTCAACGAGGGGGGTGGAGTACAGCGTCTTGAAATGAGCTGAAGGGCGAGGCACTGGTGGCCGTCGTTTCAGCGGTGGGCATCAGGTGATAAGGCGAAAGGTCATCACGGCGCAGCCCATCGTCACCGAACAGGTGAGCGGCGTGGGCGGGCCAGCCAATCCGGCATGTCTGGCCGGTGATCGCGTGGCGACCGCTCAGCCGAATCCTCAAAGTGTGTTCGCCTACCGCTAAGTGGGCGATGGTGTCGGCGCCCAAATATTCATCGTTCAACACCCTTGCAGTGACACCGTGGGCGGCTGAGTGACGTAGTTCGATATCTTCCGGACGAACTCCCAGTTGCCCGCCGACGGCTGCCAGGGGCGCTACGGGCGTGGTCGGTTCACCCTCAATAACGGCGCCGTTGTCACCTGCCACCAGCGGTAGCAGGTTCATGGCCGGGCTGCCGATAAAGCTTGCGGCGAAGGCGCTGGCGGGGCGGTTGTAAAGCTCGTCGGGCGTACCGTCCTGCACGATCTGGCCGTGTTGCATCAGAATCACACGGTCACCCATACTCATGGCTTCCACCTGGTCGTGTGTGACGTAGACCACCGTCATATTCAGGCGGCTCTGTAGTGCTTTTATTTCCCGGCGCATATCGCTGCGTAGGCGAGCGTCCAGATTGGAAAGCGGCTCATCCATCAGGCAAATCGGGTGTTCGGAAATGACGGAGCGCGCGAGGGCAACGCGCTGGCGCTGGCCACCAGACAGTTGAGCCGGTTTGCGGTGCAGGTAGTCGGTTAGGTCGACTAATTCAGCGACTTTGGCCAACCGCTCGCGCTGTTCTGCCTTGGGGACCTTGCGGCTGCGTAGGCCAAATACGATGTTGTCGGCCACGTTCAAGTGCGGAAATAGGGCATAGGACTGAAACACCATGCTCAGCCCGCGATCGCCGGGCGGTAAGCGGGTTACGTCGCGCTCACCAATATAAATATGCCCGTCGCTGGCTTCTTCTAAGCCCGCGATCATACGCAATGTGGTTGATTTACCGCAGCCCGACGGCCCCAGCAGAATGACGAACTGCCCTGGCGTCACGTCGAAAGAAATATTATCGACAGCGGCGGTCGCATCCCAACGTTTAGTGACGCGTTCCAGGCGGATACGCGATTGGTTCATAACACACATCACCGGCTGTTGATTGTTATTGGTACAGCTTGTGTTGAAGGTGTTGCACTTGCATGACACTTATATGGATGGGTTGTTACGTTAGCTGTGTCAAGCGAAATATTTACCGAGTGACTTTAATACCGTAGCGCTGCAGGCGTCGAACGACGCTGGATTGGCTGATGCCCAGCCGCTCGGCGATGGCATAGGTGCTGGGTAACGTAGCGCTGAGCTGTGTGAGCGTTTCCCGCTCCAGCCGCGCGAGATATTGCTTGAGGGTTTCGTGGGGCTCGATGGGTGCTGCGTCGGCAGTAGGCGAGGCGCTTTGCACATTCATCGACGATTGCTCGGTATAGGGGTGAGCGCCGGGAGCTTCGATTTGATCGCTAGGACTTGAAAGCCAGACTCTTTCCAACCAGTTTTCCAGCTCGCGCACATTGCCCGGCCACTCGCTTCCCATCAGCGTCGACCATACTTGATTGCCCAGAATTTTTTGTCGGCCGTAGCGCTGATTCAGCCGGTTCAAACAGGCATCAACAAGGTCGGGGATATCCTCTCGGCGGTCGCGCAGTGGCGGCAGAGTGACGGGAATTACGTTAAGACGGTAGTAAAGATCCAGCCTAAAGTGCCCGGCTTCGACCTGTTTGCCTAAGTCCTGATTGGTGGCCACTACCAAACGAAAATCAACCCGGCGCGGGCGCGTATCGCCTAAACGGGTCAGGCTGCCGTCCTGAATTACTTTGAGCAGCTTGGTTTGCATCAACAGTGGCAGTTCGCCGATCTCATCCAAAAATAATGTGCCACCTTCGGCCTGTTCTAATAGGCCCGCTTTACCTTGCCTTGCGGCCCCACTGAAAGCGCCAGGCTGATAGCCGAACATCTCGGATTCGAAAAGGTTTTCGGGGATGGCTGAACAGTTGACCTCGATAAACGGGCCATCGCGTCGGCCACTCCAGCGGTGTAACTGCTTGGCAAAGGCGGTCTTACCCACGCCGGACTCGCCAAGCATCAGCACGTTGGCATCGGAAGGGGCCACCCGCTTAAGCAGCAGGGCAATTTCGCGCATGACATTACTTCGGACCTGGAGATTATCCAGTGCGTCATCTAGTGCCTGTTCTTCGGCGTCGGGCGCGGCGTGGCTGCGTTTTAAATGTTCGCTGAAGCGTTTTTGCAGCAGAGCATATTCGTCTTGTAGTAACTGCAAGTCGGTTAGATCCCGCGAGCGGCTAATAATGCGCTCAAGTTTGCCGTCCACAAACACCGGGTAGGCTTCAGCAATTACCCGGCGCCCCGTCCCGGTAACCTGCATAAGCTGCGCCGGCCTTCGCGTGCGCATCACTTCCAGGGTGATCGACGGCTTTAATATCCCTGCTTGCTGCAGTTGCTGAACCGTGCTGGAAAGCAGCTCTTCTCGGGAGACACCGTAAACCGCCTCTGCCCCGGGGCTAATATCCAGCACCCGACCCTTGCCACTAACAATGAAGAAGTGGTCGTTGGCCGTCTCCACAATCGTTTGCAGCACGCAACTGTCGATGTTGCTCACCGGCTGGCTCCTATGATGCGTTTTTGAATCGATGATTCATTATTGAATCAGCAGGCTGATTGTTTCAATGCATTTTTGCATTAAATAGCTGGCGGTAGCGCCTATTTAGCGGTTTCGGCGACTTGGCACGCTCTGTGCAGTATTTATTAACAGTTAAATAGCGCTTTAAAAGCGATCGCATTGCGATTCAATAATTTCAAAGAAGATCGAGGAGAGATGCATGTCGGACTTCAACCAGCCGCTGGGTGGCAACACAATGCCCCGCTTTGCGGGGCCCGCCTCTATGATGCGCCTGCCCACGCAGGAGACTGCCAAGGGACTCGACGCGGCGTTTATTGGCATTCCGATGGACATTGGCACCTCGAACCGCCCCGGCACACGTCTCGGGCCGCGCCAGATCCGTGATGAGTCACGCATGCTTCGTCCTTATAACATGGCGACCCGCGCGGCTCCCTTTGAGAGCCTGCAAGTGGCCGACATCGGTGACGTGCCTATCAATACCTTTCACCTGCCGAAAAGCGTCGACATCATCACCGCGTTTTACGATGACGTGCTCAAGCACAACTGCATTCCACTAACGCTAGGTGGCGAACACACGCTGACACTGCCTGTATTGCGTTCCATTGCCAAAAAGCATGGCCCGGTGGGGTTGATCCACATCGATGCCCACGCCGATGTGAACGAGCATATGTTTGGCGAACCCATTGCCCACGGCACGCCGTTTCGCCGCGCCCAGGAAGAGGGGTTATTAGCCCAAGGCAAGGTGGTGCAAATTGGCCTGCGCGGCACCGGCTACGCCGCTGAGGATTTCGACTGGTGTCGCGACCAGGGCTTTCGTGTCGTCCCGGCGGAGGATTGCTGGTACCGCTCGCTGGCGCCGCTGATGAAAGAGGTGCGCGAGCAGATGGGCAACATCCCGGTGTATATCAGCTTCGACATTGACGGGTTGGATCCGTCGGTGGCGCCAGGCACCGGCACGGTAGAAATGGGCGGGCTGACCTCTGCCCAGGGGCTGGAAATCGTGCGTGGCGCTGCGGGCTTAAATATTGTCGGCGGCGATCTGGTGGAAGTGTCTCCTCCTTATGACACCAGCGGTAACACCGCACTAATGGGGGCCACGTTGCTGTATGAAATGCTCTGCGTGCTGCCAGGTGTAAAGCGTAGCGATTAAACCGATGACGTCAGGAAATTGCGATAGAAAAGCGTCGGCTTAACAAGGCGCAGTCGATAAATAGACAAGCTAAAGCAGCGGCGCTTGTCGCCGCGACCAACGCCGCCAACTCACCTCCAATAAACCTTCAATACAGGTGAATTTTATGTCCTCCTCGCATATGCAGCTAGACGAGCCAAGCGCCGATGAGCCGATCCAACGGCGCCATTTGCTTAAATTCTTAATTCCTTCCTTGATCGGGGTGTTGTTGTTTCTGGTGCCGTTCCAAGTGGGTGACACCATTAACATCGGCATGGGCCTAATGGCCGATGGCTTGCAAACATTACTGGGCTCGGCATTGCCTGCGATTGCAGTAATTGTGCTCTGCCTATCGGTGGTGGCGACGCTTTACGTCAAGCTGGTCGATCCCAGTTGGGCGAAAGTCGGCATACTGCAGGAGATGTTCCACGTCGGGCTGGTATGGCTTGCGATGCGCATACTGGGTGCGATATTTGCTCTGATGACCTATTTCCAGTTTGGACCTGAGTTTGTCACCGCGTCGTTTACCGGTGGGGTGATGCTCAACGACCTGGCGCCGGTGCTACTCACCTTCTTCTTCTTTGCCGCGCTGCTGCTGCCTTTTCTGGTGGAATTCGGCTTTATGGAGTTTATCGGCAGCCTGGTGCGCAAGCCGTTCCGGATTATTTTTAATTTGCCGGGGCGCAGCGCCATCGATGCCACCGCCTCATGGATGGGGTCGGGTACCGTCGGCGTGCTGATCACCACACAGCAGTATGAGCAGGGCTACTATAACGGTCGTGAAGCGGCGGTGATTGCGTCAAACTTTTCGGTGGTATCTATTGCCTTTGCGCTGCTTGTGACCAGCTTTGTGGATATTAACCACCTGTTTGTGCAGTTTTACTTCACAGTAGTGGTTGCGGGGTTAATCGCGGCGGTAATTGTGCCTCGCTTGCCACCATTGTCTCGTAAAGCCAATGACTACTACGAGCCGGTGGGCTGTCAGCTAAGCGAAAAACGTACCGCAAAAATCGGCCTGTTTCGTTATAGCCTATTGCAGGCAACCCGCCGCGCCGCTGGTGCCCCTGGGCCCCAGAAGTTAGCGCGATTAGCGCTGCTTAACGTAATGGATATCTTCCTGGCGCTATTACCTCTGGTGTTTGCGATTGGCACGGTAGCGCTGATTCTAGCGGAATTTACCCCGCTGTTTACCTGGCTTTCCTACCCCATGGTGCCGGTGCTTGAGCTGCTGAGGATTCCTGAAGCGGAAGCCGCGGCACCTGCCACGCTGGTGGGCTTTGCGGATATGTTCCTGCCGGCGGTACTGGCGACCAATATTGAAAGCGAGCTTACCCGCTTTGTGATCGCTTGCCTGTCGCTCACCCAGTTGATCTACATGTCGGAAATCGGTGCGCTGCTGCTCAAGTCGAAAATTCCCATCAAGCTCTGGGAGCTGGTGGCGATCTTCCTGCTGCGTACCGCTATCACGCTGCCGATTATTGCCTTTATGGCCCACACGTTTTTCTTCTAAGGGGGCTGTAATGAGCGATGCCAATGAGAGAACGGCAACGACCCTGACCTGCGCCGAGTTACTGATCCGTCTGCTGCGCGATACCTACGGCGTGAGGACATTGTTCGGCATTCCCGGTGTGCACACGGTGGAGCTTTACCGTGGGCTTGAAAGCAGCGATGTACAGCATGTCACCCCGCGCCATGAGCAGGGGGCGGGGTTTATGGCCGACGGCTACGCACGGGCCAGCGGCCAGCCCGGAGTGTGCCTGATTATCACCGGACCGGGGATGACCAATATCGCCACCGCCATGGGCCAGGCCCTGGCGGACTCGATCCCCATGCTGGTGATCTCAAGCGTTAATCGCCGCGATACCCTGGGCCTGGGCCAGGGGCGACTGCACGAGCTGCCCAGCCAGCAGCAGATGATCAGCGGTGTGGCGCGCTTTAGCCACACGCTGCTGGATGCCAGCACCCTGCCTGACGTGCTGGCCCGCGCTTTTGCCGTGTTTAACGGCGCGCGCCCTGGTCCGGTGCATATTGAAATCCCTATCGATTTGTTCAATGCGCCGGTGAGTGTGCCGGTGAGTTGGCAGGCGCCTACGCTTTATCGAGCCGCCCCCGACCCAGAAGGGGTTGCCGAGGCTGCACGCTTAATAAAAGCAGCGAAGCAGCCCTTGGTGCTGCTGGGCGGTGGCTGTGTATCGGCGCCGGAGGCGGCAACGGCATTGGTCGACAAACTCGATGCCCCCACGGTAACGACCATCAACGCCAAAGGCCTGCTAGGCCGCGACCACCCGCTGGATTTAGGCGCTAACGCCGCGCTGCCACCCGTGCGAGAGTTGGCGGCCAACGCCGATGTGATTTTGGCGGTAGGCACCGAACTGGGTGAAACCGACTACGACGTGGTGTTTGACGATGGTTTTCAGCTCAACGGCACGCTGATTCGCATTGATCTAGACCCTGAACAGTTAGTACGCAACCAGCATACAACGCTTGGACTGGTGGGCGATGCGGGGCGGAGCCTTGAGCTGCTACTGGCTTACTTCCCTAATCAACTACAGCGTAATGGCGTTGAGAGAACCGCCGCGGCCTTGAGCGCGTTGAACTTGGAACATGATCCGGCGTTTAGCGACTTTGTGCCGCTGTATACAACGCTTGCCGAGTATCTTCCCGACGCCATTCTGGTCGGCGACTCCACAGCACCGGTATATGCCGGCAACCATCTGGTCAGTCAGCCAGCGCCCCGGCGCTACTTCAATGCGTCCACCGGCTACGGCACCTTGGGCTACGGCCTGCCGGCCGCGTTGGGCGCGCAGCTTGCCCGGTTGGACCTGCCGGTGGTAGCCCTCGTCGGCGATGGCGGGGTGATGTTTACCCTCTCTGAGCTTGCCACGGCGGTAGAAGAACGCTTACCGGTGGTCATTGTGCTGTGGCACAACGCCGGTTACGAAGAAATTCGCCGCTATATGGACGCTAACGGCGTGGCGCGCTTGGGCGTGGATATTCAAGCGCCCAACTTTCTCACTCTGGCCGAAGGGTTTGGTTGCCCCGGCGTTCTGGTGGAAAGCCCCAAAGAGCTTGCCAAGGCACTAGCCAATCGCGCACCTACCGGACCTCTGATGATCGAAATTGACGCCGTTGCCTGGCAGAGAAATCTAATAAACTTGGGAGACACCCATGAAGACTGATCGAATTGTAGGCCAGGATACGCTGTCGGCAGACAACGTCGAGCATAGCCTCGGACTGCCCGGAACCTTCGCGCTGTGGTTGGGCGCTAACGTCGTTGTTACCACGATTCTAACCGGCATGTTTCTGGTGCCAGATCTCACCTTCCAGCATGCCATGCTGCTGATCGCGGTAGGCTCGGCGATCGGCATTATCCCACTGGTGTTGATCGGGGTCATGGGCCAGCGGACCGGTATGACCACCATGGTGCTAGCGCGCGGTACCTTCGGTAGAAAAGGCGCTTTTTTCCCCGCCTGGGTGAACCTGCTGGCGCTGATTGCCTGGAGCTGGATCCAGGCGCTGTTGGCGGGCATGAGCCTGGATTACGCCGTGGAAAGCCTGACCGGCTACTCCAATGTGGCACTCTTTACCGTCATCTGTGAGTCACTGGTGGTGCTGATTGCCCTACGTGGCCACCTGGGTATCGAGAAGGTCGAGAAAATCGCGGCGCTGTTGATGGTGGGGCTATCGGCGGTGGTGCTGTTTGCGCTCAATCGTCACTACGACCTGCCAAGCATTACCCAACTGGAGCCTGAAGGGGTGCTGGGCGGCGGTGTGATCTTCGATATTGTGGTGGCCACCGCGTTTTCCTGGATACCGCTCGCGGCAGACTACAATCGCCACTGCCGAACGTTGAAGGCAGCGGTCGTCGGTACCTGGGGCGGCTATGTGACGGCCACCTTGATAGCCATGGGGCTGGGCGCAACGGTCTCGGCGCTTTCCATCGCGGAAGGCATGGAGCAGACCTACGATCCCACAGCCCTGCTAAGCGGTTTTGGGTTTGGGCTACCGGCAGCGCTGGTGATTTTCTTTTCGGTGCTGACCACCAACGTTATGTGCGTGTACAGCGCGACGCTTTCGTTCATGAGCGTGCGGCCCAAGGTGCCGTTCTGGAAGCCAGCGCTGATCATTGGCGTCGTGTCGGTGGTGGGTGCGTTGATCCCTGGCATTCTCGATCAGTTCCAGAATTTTCTGCTGATTATTGGCAGCGTCTTTATTCCTGCCTTTTCACTGATGATCGTCGACTACTTCCTGCTGGGTCGCCAACGCTACACATCGGCTCAGTTGATTCATGGCGCCGAGAGCCTTCCCGCCTTTAACTGGTTCGCTCTGGGCAGCTATGCGGTCGGGGCCATGTTGGCTTACTACTGGAACTGGGTGGCACCGCTGGACTTCGGCGCCTCGCTACCGGTGTTTGTGATTACCGGTGCGCTTTATTACGTTGTCAGTAAAGTGGCCATTAGCAAGCGGGCAACGGCATGAGGCTGACACGTATCAACGAACGGCAATGGTACCGTACCGCCACCCAGGCGGACGGTATTACGCTGATTGACGAGCCGTGGATCAAGCCGTTTTATCGCTGCAATATCTGGCATGTCCAGGGCAGCAAGCGGGGCATGGTCGTGGACTTTGGCCTGGGCGCGGTGCCGTTGCGCCAGCACGTGGCGCAGCTTGCCGAGCGTGATCTGTTAGCGGTGGCCAGCCACACGCACTTTGACCATATCGGCGCTGCCCATGAGTTTGGCTGTTGCCATGTGCATGCTGCCGAAGCCGATATTCTTCGCTCACCCGACAACAACCGTACGCTGGCAGCGCAGTTTCTCAGCGATGATATGTTTGAAGCGCTGCCTCCCGAGCCATATTCCCACGAACGATACTGCATTACCGCGCCGCAGATGGTATGCCCGTTAGAAGATGGCGAGATACTTGATTTAGGCAATCGCCAGTGGCAAGTCATTCATACGCCGGGCCATTCCCCCGGCGGTATCGCCCTGTGGGAAGCGGCTACCCAAACCTTGATCTCGGGCGATTTAATTTACGATGGCCCGTTGATTGAAGATCTATGGCACAGCAACCTCACCGACTATGCCGCCAGTATGCGACGGCTTAACGAGTTGCCGGTGCGCACGGTACACGGCGGCCATTTTCCCAGTTTTAGCGGCCAGCACCTCAAGCAACTAATCGATGACTGGCTTCGCCAACACGCCCTTTAAAGGAGTCACCCAGGTGCCTACTTCCTCAAGCGCAGACCACCCAGCGCTGTTAGATAAACAGTTTATTAACAATCAATGGGTTGCCTCCAAAGGCACGCGTCTGCTCGACGTGATGAATCCCTATCGTGAAGAGCGCATTGCTCAGGTCACCGCCGGAGATGCTGCGGATGTAGACGCTGCCGTTCAAGCCGCGCAAATGGCGCAGCCTGCCTGGCAGGCGCTGGGTGGAACTGCTCGTGCAAACTACCTTGAGGGGTTTGCCGATGCGCTGGAAGCCCGTCGGGAAGCGCTCATGGCGCTTTCGGCCACCAATAACGGCAAGCCGCTGGCGGAAGCGGGTATCGATCTTGACGACGCCATTGCCTGCTATCGCTACTATGCCAGTCAGGCTAGGGCGCTGGATGCCCGCCAGGGCGAATTGGTCAGCGTGGAAATGGAGGGCGTTGAGGCGCGCACTTATCACGACCCCGTGGGCGTCGTAGGGCTAATTGCCCCGTGGAATTTCCCGCTGGTGACCAGCGCCTGGAAGCTGGCGCCCGCTTTAGCGGCGGGGTGTGCTGCCGTGCTTAAACCGTCGGAAGTGACGCCGCTGCCCGAGCGTGTGCTGGCGGAGATCGCGCTGGAAATCGGCTTGCCAGCAGGCGTGCTCAACCTGCTCAACGGCGACGGTGAAGGCATAGGTGCGCCGCTGACGAATCATCCAGGTGTGGACAAAATTTCTTTTACCGGCAGCAATCGGGTCGGCGAAGCGGTGATGCAGGCTGCTTCCGCACGCTCTGCCAGCGTATCCCTGGAGCTAGGCGGCAAATCACCCATTCTGGTGATGGAGGATGCCGACCCCGCCCAAGCCGCTGACTGGGTGATGGCGGGTATCTACTTCAATGCCGGACAAATCTGCTCGGCCACCTCACGCCTGCTGGTCCATGAAAACGTAGCCGAGGCGCTTTACGACGCCCTTGCCGAGCGTATGGACGTGCTAACCCTGGGTGACCCTCTCGCCGAAGGCACTGATCTTGGCCCAATGACCAGTGCCAAACAGCGCGACGCCGTGCAGCGCTATTTGGATATTGCCGAACAGGAAGGCCTTGCGGCAGTGCGCGATGTAAAACACCGCGCCTTGCCAGAAAAAGGCTACTTCCTGGCGCCCACGCTTTACCGCGATGTGCCGGTAGAAAGTCGGTTATGGAAAGAAGAAATTTTCGGCCCGGTACTTTGCGCGCGCAGCGTCGCCAGCGAAGCCGAAGCCATTCAGCTTGCCAACGACAGCGTCTTTGGCCTAGCGGCTACTGTCATCAGCGGGGACCCAGAGCGGGCGAAGCGCATTGGGCGTCAGCTTAAAGCCGGTAGCATTTGGTACAACAGCGAACAGCTGGTGCTACCCGAAACCGGTTGGGGCGGTTTCAAGCGCAGCGGGATCGGCCGCGAACTCGGCCCCTGGGGGCTAAGCGCTTATCTCGAAGTGAAGCATGTGATTGGGCCTGCAGAAGGTTAACCCGACATCATGGGTCTTTATCCTTGCATCGCGGGGTGTTTGGCGCTTAGCTGGATGCGATGTCCCAGGTATTGTCAACAGAGCCAGCATGCAAGGGAGCCCGTATGAAAATGCCGCACAACGCTTTTAAGCGACAGCTACTGGCGGGCCAACCCCAAACGGGGATTTGGCTCGGGCTGGCGAGTGCCTATTCGGCCGAGATCGCCGCCACGGCAGGCTTCGATTGGCTGCTGCTTGACGCTGAACATGCCCCCAATGATGTGTCGAGCCTGCTTGCCCAACTCCAGGCGCTGGCACCTTATACAAGTCATCCGGTGGTTCGCCCGCCCACCGGCGATGCCGTGCTGATCAAGCGCTACCTGGATATTGGCGTGCAGAACCTGCTGATCCCCATGGTGGAAACAGCCGACCAAGCCGCCGAGCTAGTCGCGGCCACGCGCTACCCACCCCGGGGCAGTCGCGGTGTGGGCCATGTGCTGGCACGCGCCTCGCGCTGGGGGCAGGTGGAAGACTATCTCACCCGCGCCGATGAGGAAGTCTGCCTAATGCTGCAGGTGGAGAGCCCCCAGGCGCTGGATAACTTAGCGGCCATTGCCGCCGTAGAAGGCGTCGATGGAGTATTTATTGGCCCGGCGGATTTGTCGGCCTCAATGGGGCATCTCGGTAACGCTGACCATCCCGAGGTGACAGCGGCGATCAGCGATGCCATCACCCAGATACGCGCCGCGGGCAAGGCCGCGGGTATCGTCACGGTAGATGAGCAGGCCGCCCGCAGCTATCTCGCGGCGGGCTGCACCTTCGTTGGCGTGGGGATTGATACGCTGCTTTATGCAAACGCTCTGCGTGGGCTGGCAGAGCGTTTCAAGCGCTAATGGCATCTCAAGCCGGCGCTACTTATCAGTAGGCAAAATCCGCCCGGGGTTCATCAGTCCCTTGGGATCAAATAGTGCTTTAACGCCGCTGATCAGTTCCCGTTCAATAGGTGATAAGCGCGCCATATAATGCGTTTGCTTGGTGCGGCCAATGCCATGTTCGGCGCTGATGCTGCCGTGGAAGTCGTCGAGCACGTTAAAAAGCCGCTCCTCCAGGTCGTGTAGGTGGGCTTTTTTATCGCTATCCGCCATTGCCGTAGGCGGCAGGATATTAAAGTGCAGGTTGCCGTCGCCCACATGCCCGTAGGCAATAATTTCGCACTCGGGGGAGGCGGCCATGACGACCTCACTCGCTTGGCTAACAAAGTCCGCAATTGCCGAGATGGGCACCGAGATATCGGTGCGCAGATGCTCGCCACGCCGTCGTTGGCCTTCCAGCATGCTCTCGCGGAACTGCCACAGCTGGGCGGATTGGGTGTCGCTTGATGCCAGCGCGCCATCCAGCACCAGCTCGCGCTCCATGCCGGTTTCCAGCAGTTGCTCCAGCATTGAGCCGAGATCTACCGGCCCCGTGGCCGCCACTTCCATCAACACGTACCAGGGGTAGACGCTGTCCATCGGGTCGCGCAGCTCGGGGGTCGCTTCCATGGCCAGCTCGATACAGCGGCAGGGGATCAGCTCGAAGGCGGTCAGCAAGTCGCAGCAGTCGCGGCGCGCTAGACCATACAGGTCGATCACTGCCTGAACAGAGGGCAGGCCAAGTAACGCGGTGCGGCTCTGGGTAGGGCGTGGTGACAGTTTGAGTACCGCACCGGTAACAATGCCCAAGGTGCCCTCACTGCCCAGAAACAGCTGTTGAAGATCGTAGCCGCGGTTGTCCTTATGCAGGGCATTAAGGCCATCCCAAAGGCGCCCGTCGGGGAGTACCACTTCAAGACCCAGCACCAGCTCGCGCATCATGCCGTAGCGCAGCACGTTAAGCCCACCCGCATTGGTGGCGATGTTGCCGCCAATTTGACAGCTACCTTGAGCGCCCAGCGAGAGCGGGAAATCGCAGTCATGCTCAAATGCCGCCAGCTTAACGTTCTCAAGAATGCAGCCCGCGTCCACCGTCATGGTGAAGTTGACCGGATCAATGGCGCGCACCGTGTTTAAGCGCTCCAGGCTGATTACCAATTCCTGCCCGCTGGCGGCGGGCAAGGCGCCTGCCACCAAGCCGCTATGGCCGCCTTGGGGCGTCATCGCTATTCCATGCGCATAACAGCGCTTGGCGACCTCGGCGACTTCCTCGGTAGTCGCCGGGCGTGCCACGGCCAGCGGCGTGCCAAGCGTATCGCCTGCCCAGTCGCTGACGTAGCGCGCCATGGCCTCTGGCTCGCGGACTAAACCCCGCTCGCCGAGCAGGGCAGTTAGCTCATTTAGAAAGGGGGTGGTGTCTGTCATTAACACTTTTCCTGCCAGGCCGCGCCCTCGGGGAAGCGGTGCTGTGCTTGAGACTGCGCGTGCATGGCAATACTGTAACCCGGCGCTTCAGGCACCTGGTAGCGGCCACGGTTGATGACCACTGGGTCGATAAAGTGATCGTGAAGGTGGTCCACGTATTCAAGCACACGACCTTCAAGACTGCCGGAGACTGCGATGTAGTCGAACAGCGAAATGTGCTGGGTGTACTCGCACAGCCCGACGCCGCCGCCATGGGGGCAAATGGGTACGCCGAATTTGGCGGCCATCAGTACCACCAAAATGACTTCGTTAAGCCCACCCAGGCGTGCCGCATCGAGCTGGCAGTAGTCGATGGCGTCGGCCTGGAAGAACTGTTTGAACATCACCTTATTGTGGCAGTGCTCGCCGGTGGCCACGCCGATAGGCGCAACGCGGTGACGAATCTCGGCGTGGCCAAGAATGTCGTCAGGGCTGGTGGGCTCTTCGATCCACAGCGGGTCGAATTCCGCCAGGCGACGCATCTTGGTGACCGTCTCGTCGACTTCCCATACCTGGTTAGCGTCCATCATCAGCACGTTGTCCCAGCCGATCTCTTCGCGCAGCAGCGCTGCACGGCGGGCGTCCTCTTCAATATCGCCGCCAATCTTCTGTTTGAAATGCGTCCAGCCTTCGGCTAGCGCCTCCCGGGCCAAGCCGCGCACTTTTTCGTCGCTATAACCCAGCCAGCCCGCAGAGGTGGTGTAGCCGGGGTAGCCATCGCGGCGCATTTCGGCTTCGCGAGCTGCTTTGCCGGGGGCCTGGCGGCGCAGTAGGCAGATCGCTTCTTCGGGCGTCAGCGCATCGGTGACGAAACGGAAGTCGAGGCAGCGCACTAGCTGTTCCGGCGTCATATCCACCAGCAGTTTCCATACCGGCTTGCCTTCGTTTTTGGCCCACATATCCCACACGGCATTGACGATGGCGGCGGTGGCTAAGTGTATCGCGCCTTTATCGGGGCCAATCCAGCGTAGCTGACTATCGCCGGTGATCTCCCGCCAGAAATTGCCCATGTTGTCGGTAATTGAGGCAAGCGTTCGCCCTTCAATCAGCGGTGCCAGCGACTGTACGGCGGTAACCACGATCTCGTTGCCGCGGCCGATGGTAAAGGTTAAGCCGTGCCCTTCGGGGCTGCCGTCATCGGTGTGCAGGATGACGTAAGCAGCGGAGTAGTCCGGCGCGGCATTCATGGCATCCGAGCCATCCAGCGAGCGCGAAGTAGGGAAACGAATATCCTGGATCTCGACGCGAGTAATGGTTGTCATTGTGCTCTCCTTGGCGTTGAGGTGGTTGGTGTATTGATTAACAGAAACAGTCTTAACGGTGCGATAGATGACGCATCAGTTCGCGAATGCCATACGTCCAGGGCGGCAGTTGATCGCTTCTGCCTACCTTATTGACCAAGGCGCCGAGCGCTGGCGTCGCAATGGTGACGCGGTCGCCCAGGTGGTGGGTGAAGCCCTGACCTTCGCCGTCGCGGTCCTGAATTGGCGAGAACATGGTGCCGAGAAACAGCATAAAACCGTCTGGGTATTGATGATGGTCGCCAATGGTTTGACTTACCAAGTCGAGCGGGTCGCGGCTGATCTCGCGCATATCGCTCTCACCCTGGAGTAGGAAGTCGTCGTCTTCGCCTTCGATCCGCAGCGAGACCTGGCAATTGCGTACGCTGTCGATATCGAAGTGGTCATCGAACAGACGGATGAACGGACCCATCGAGCAGGAAGCGTTGTTATCTTTCGCCTTGCCTAACAGCAGGGCGCTGCGCCCCTCAACGTCACGCAGATTAACATCGTTGCCCAGGGTAGCACCGCGCACTTGGCCACGGCTGTCCACCGCCAGCACGATTTCCGGCTCGGGGTTATTCCATTTTGAAGACGGGTGCAACCCCACCGGGGTGCCAAAACCCACCGATGAGAGCGGCTGGGATTTGGTAAACACCTCCGCATCGGGGCCGATGCCGACTTCCATATATTGTGACCACCCTCCGCGGGCCTGGAGCGCTTTTTTAAGCGACATCGCTTCGTCAGACCCGGGCTTAATCTTGGAAAGATCTTTGCCGATCAGCGCCTGCAAATCGTCACGCAGCTCCGCGGCCTTAGCCGGGTTGCCGCCTGCCTGCTCCTCAATCACACGCTCCAACAGGCTGACGGCAAAGGTGACGCCGCATGCTTTAACGGCTTGCACATCGCAGGGGGCAAGCAGGTAGGGCGCTTGGGGTTGTGGTAACTGAGAGTTCGCCAGCAGCGCTTCAATACTGCCTAGATGGGGGCCTTTTGCTCGCTGCACTACCTCCAGCAAATCGTCGCGCTCTAGCAGGTCCGCCATGGTCGGGCCAAACTCGGTGATATCGATCACCTGGCCGTTGTTTATAGTAATCAGTGCGGGCCCAGGCCGTTGGCCATCCCGCCATACGCGGCCGACGAGCAGCGCTTTGTCCACGTCATCGGGAAGAGTGTCGGTGTGTGACAGTGGTTGCATGCGTGCCTCCAGAGTAGTGGAAATTAGTCATGGCGACTGGCGGTTGGTGCGCTATCGCCTATCATGTTATGGATGTTGTGTTGTATGACAGGTATGCCAGATCATGCCTTACTCTAGCGCACCGCTGTATTTCAGGTCGATAGGCAAATTTGCCTAGTTGATGGTGATTTCACTGAGCGTGGGCCTTCAAAACAAAAAGCGTTAAGGAGCCTTGCATGTTAGACGAGTGGAAAGGAAAACGAGTACTGATTACCGGTGCCAGCCGGGGCATAGGCGCGGCAGTCGCCAAGCAGTTGGGGGCGCTGGGTGCCCATGTGGCGGTGCACTACCACAGCAGTGACGCACCCGCCGAAGCGGTGGTCAAGGCGATCAACGAGGCAGGCGGCGAGGCCTTTACCCTCAAGGCCGACGTTAGCCAGTCAAGTGAAACAAAGCGGCTGGTCGATAACGCCGCCGAGCGCCTGGGCGGTCTGGATGTGTTGATCAATAACGCCGGTGACATGCTGGGGCGGGTTGGTCTAGCCGAGATGGACGATGACCAGTACGACCGGGTGATGGATCTCAATGTGCGCTCGGTGGTTATGGCCAGCCGCGCGGCGCTGCCGCATTTCCAGCGTGCGGGGGGCGGTAATATTATTCACACCACCTCGATTGCTGCGCGTAACGGCGGTGGGGGAGGTGCAGGCCTGTATGCCTCGGCGAAGGGCTTTGTGAGCACCATAACGCGCAATATGGCCAAGGAGTTGGCCGGGGATAATATTCGTGTTAACGCCGTGGCCCCCGGCACCATTGCCACCGACTTCCACGAGCGTCACTCAAGCGAAGGGCATTTGTCGGCCGCCCGTGCATCGATTCCCATGGGCCGCCTGGGCACGGCGGATGAGTGCGTGGGGGCCTATGTTTTCCTCGGCACGGATGCATTAAGTGGCTATGTCACCGGACAGATCATTGAAGTCAATGGCGGGCAGTTGATGCCATGAGTAGCTCGACACTTAACGCTGAACGTCACAACTGCTATGACATTGTTATCACCATGGGTGACCCTGCCGGTATCGGCCCGGAGATCATTTGCCGTGCGCTGGATGCCATGTCCGCCGCCGAGCGCGCCACTGCCATGGTGGTTGGTGACCCGGCGATTTATCGCCGCGCGGCGGCGAGTATTGGCGCTAAGCTTGAGTTCGTGCCGCTGGAACAGGTTGAGCGTGGCGAGGATTGTGTGGCTATCGGCGTGGTTGACGTGCCGGAGGGCGTCAATATTCCCGATGGTCGGGTTAGCGCCGGTGCTGGTGATATGGCGTTTCGCTGTGTTCAAAAAGCCGTCGAACTGGTGCAGGCGGGGCGCGCCCGTGTGATCGTCACCGCGCCGCTGAACAAGGCGGCGCTGCATGAAGCCGGGCACCACTACGATGGTCACACTGGGATGCTTGCATCGCTGACCGGTGCGCCCTCATCGTTTATGCTGCTGGCGTCAGAGACGCTCTCGACACTGCATGTTTCCACCCATGTCTCGCTGCGGGGCGCCATCGACCGGGTTACCCCCGAGCGCATCATCGCCACGGTTGAAGCCGGGCAGGCGCACTTGGTGGCACTGGGCATGCGTGAGCCGCGTATCGCTGTTGCGGGGCTTAACCCGCACTGTGGCGAGGGCGGCATTTTTGGCGATGAGGATAGCCGTTGTATTGCCCCAGCGGTGGAGCACTTGCGGGAACGGGGTTTTGATGTGAGCGGGCCGATCTCCGCCGATACGGTGTTTTATCGTGCTTCGAAAGGCGAGTTCGATCTGGTGATTGCCCAGTACCATGACCAGGGGCATATTCCCGTCAAGCTGATTGCCTTTGACACTACGGTGAATGTCAGCCTTGGGCTACCGCTTCAGCGCACCTCGGTGGATCATGGCACCGCCTTCGACATTGCCTGGCAGGGCAAAGCAGATGCCACCAACATGGGATCAGCGATTGCCTACGCCCGGCGGCTCGCCAGCGGTGCTAAACCATGACGAGCTGTCGATTGGTGGTTAGTGCCGACGATCTATCGGGGGCGCTGGATGCATCTGCCTCGTTTACCGCGTGCGGGGCGGATGCCTTTGGTGATCCGCAAATGCTAGCCCGCTTGCACGCCTAGCTCGGGCCAAACGATGGAGTGCGCTAACCTCGACTAAAAACCCTTATCTGAATGGTTGCGCGATTGCAGGCGACCAACTAGGTTTGAAACTGGTGGTATGATACGTATACAGCAAGATGGTCGGTTACTTCGGCTGAAGCCACCCGCACAATGACCAACAACAAATTCAATGGTTGTGAGGAGTACACGATGAGCCACAAACACCAACACCGCCTAACTAAGACCCGCCTGCTGACTGCCACGCTAATTGCAGCGGGTATCGGCATTGCCGGCACCGTCCAGGCCGCTGAAGAGCTTCGCTTCGCTCACGTCTATGAAACCTCTGAGCCCTTCCACGAATGGGCACTGTGGGCCGCAGATGAAATCGAAGAACGTACCGATGGCCGCTACACCATGAAGGTGCATCCCGCCTCCTCGCTGGGTAAAGAGGAGGATATCAACGAGGGGCTGGAGCTTGGCACAGTGGATGTTATTTATACCGGCACGCAGTTCGCTGGCCGCGCCTATGGCCCCATTGGCATCGCCGGGGCTGCCTATATGTTCCGCGATTTCGATCACTGGCAGGCCTTTGCCGATAGCGACCTGTTCAAGGAAATTGCCCAGGGCTATGAGGATAAAACAGGCAACGTACCCATTGCGCTCAACTACTACGGTGAACGCCATGTCACCTCCAACGAGCCGATCAATGAACCTGCCGACATGGAAGGGCTAAAAATCCGGGTGCCCAACGCGCCGATGTATATGATGATGCCGGAAGCGGTCGACGCGAATCCTACGCCTATTGCGTTTGACGAGGTGTATCTGGCGTTGCAACAAGGTGTGGTGGACGCCCAGGAAAACCCGCTACCGACCATCCGTGCCAAGGCATTCCACGAAGTACAGGATTACATCAACCTGACCGGCCATATCACCGACTCGTTGATCACCATTGTGGGTGGGCCGCGTTGGGATCAGCTATCTGAAGAGGATCGCGAGATCTTCCGAGAGGTGTTCCAGGAAGCCGCCGAAAACAATACCAAGGATATCCTCAAGTCTGAGGAAGAATTGATCGCCTGGTTCGAGGAGCAGGGCAACACCATCAACGAGGTGGACCGCGACGTCTTTCGTGATGCCGTTGTTCCCGAACATAACGGTGATGCCGCCACCTGGGACGAAGAAACCTACGAGCGTCTTCAAGAAATCGGCAAGTAATCTTATCCTTCGACAGCACTCCGCTCTGGTGAGCGGAGTGCCTGGAGTCTTGTGCCATGAATGACACGCGAGACGATTCCCCACCCATCGGCGATCCGATGATTGATTTTGAGGCTGGCTTCGACGATACCCCGTTCAGACTTAGCGACTACCGGCTTGAGGATCTGGTGACCCTGATCCTGTTTTGGGCACTGATTCTAGTCGTATTTGCGCAGTTCTTTAGTCGTTACATACTGGGTGATTCGATTGGCTGGACCGAGGAAATCGCCCGTTATCTGCTGATCGGGGTGGGTTTTCTTGGCAGTGTGATGGCCGCCCGTAATGGCAGTCATATTATGGTGGAGTTCTTCTACCACTATATGCCGGGGTGGCAGGCGCGCTTGATGGAACGTTTGGTCAATATCGTCAGCTTGACCTTTTACATCGCGATGGCCTGGGTAACCTTTCAACTGGCATCGCGCACCAACAGCCTGATGGTTTCCATCGACCTGCCCAAGAGCATTATCTATTTCACGGTGTGTGCTGCGTTTGTATTAATGGCCATGCGCACCGTTCAGCGGCTTTATCTGAAATATCGGGCGCGTCCCCATGACGTATAAGGGATGGTTTCCCGCCGTGCCATTTTTATCGAGAGGCCTGCTATGTCCCGACTTTCCGTGATGCGCTGGCAAAAGCCAATGATATCGCCACTTCTGACGGTGTTGGCGGTGCTGGGCTGCGTCATCTTACCGCTGATGGGCTACCATCTTGCATTTCTGTTTTTCGCTCTGTTTACCATGCTGGTGCTCGGGGTGCCCATCGCCATTAGTTTGGCGGGGGCCTGTTTGATGTTTGTGCTGATCACCGGGCAAATACCCAACATCGTCGTTGCGCACCGTATGATTAACGGCATCGACAGCTTCCCACTGCTGGCAATTCCGTTTTTTATTTTCGCTGGCAGTTTAATGAACAACGGCGGCATTACCGAGCGGATCTTCAATTTCGCCAAGGCGTTGATGGGCTGGATGCGTGGCGGCCTTGGGCATGTCAATGTCGGCGCCAGCATCGTGTTCTCAGGGATGTCGGGGGCGGCAGTCGCCGATGCTGGTGGCCTTGGCATGATTGAAGTAAAGGCCATGAAAGACGCTGGCTACGATGAAGAGTTCGCGGTGGGGATTACCGCCGCTTCCTCCACTATCGGGCCGATTATCCCGCCTAGCCTGCCGATGGTGATTTACGGGGTCATGGCGTCCGCTTCGGTGGGTCAGCTGTTTGCAGCCGGGTTGCTGCCGGGTCTGTTGATGGGTGCCATGCTGATGCTGATGATCTTTATTATCTCGCGTCGGCGCGGTTACACCCGCGATGCGGTATTCTCAATGCGCGTCCTTGGCCATACCTTCAAGCGGGCTTTTTTATCGCTACTGACGCCGGTCATTATCGTTGGCGGCATTATTACTGGGGCCTTTACGCCCACCGAGGCGGCGGTGGCTGCCGTGTTCTACGCGCTGCTACTGGGCGTGGTGGTTTATCGCACACTGACCTGGCACAAGCTGCTTAAAGTCAGCATGGAAACCATCGAAACCACGGCGGTGATCCTGTTGATCGTCTCCTCAGCGTCGATTTTCGCCTGGATACTCACCAGTAATCAGGTCACCCAAAACGTGATTGCCTTGATGGGCCCCTTCGCCGACAGCAAGGTTGCGGTGCTGATGATGGCCAATATCGTGCTGATTATCGTCGGCTGCTTTATGGAAACCATCGCGGCGATCACCATTTTGGTGCCAGTACTTCTTCCGATGGCGGTAGCGGTGGGCGTAGATCCAGTTCACTTCGGTGTGATCATGGTGCTCAATTTAATGATTGGGTTGCTGACCCCGCCGGTGGGCATGGTGCTCTACGTACTGTCCAGAGTCTCAAACGTCAGCTTTGAGCGCTGCATGCGCGGCACGATACCGTTTTTGATCCCGTTGGTGATCTGTCTGCTATTGGTGACCTTTATCCCGGCAATCTCAATGTGGTTACCCACGCTGATCTATCGCTGATAACGGGCTTGCTTCGCCCAGATGCCCGCACACTGCGCCAAGGAGAAATCGAACAATGACGGACACTTCGCTTGATTTCCGCGTTGCCCGGAAGGACCTGGAGCGCTTCATGGGCGAGGCGCTTGCCGCGGCCGGCGCCGATCATGCCTCGGCAGCCGCGGCAACCCGCGCCCTGGTAACGGCCTCGCGCATGGGCACGGATAGCCACGGCCTGCGCTTGTTGCCCCACTATTTGCAGGCGCTCCAAGGCGGGCGTATTAAGGGCACGCCCAACATGGTGTTTCATCAGCGCTTACCCGCCACGGGCTATTTAGATGCGGATGATGGGCTGGGGCATCTGGCGGGTTACACCGCCATGCAGCACGCCATGGCGATGGCGGAAGAAGTGGGCATGGGCGCCGTTGCCGTGGGTAACTCATCGCACTTTGGCGCGGCGGGCTGCTACGCGCTAGCGGCGGCGGAGCGTGGTTATGTGGGAATGGCGTTCTGCAACTCGGATCCCTTTGTGCTGCTTCACGATGGCGCCAAACCATTCCATGGCACTAACCCTATTGCCTTCGCGGCGCCAGTGGCGGGCGAGTTGCCCTACCTGCTGGATATGGCAACCAGCGCGGTACCCTGGAATCGCGTGCAGCAGTTCGACGCCATTGGCCGTGAGCTACCCGATCAAGTTGCCGCTGATGCCACCGGGGAGGTCAGCCGCAATCCCAGCGAGGTGGCGGCATTACTGCCGCTAGGGGGCCGTGACTTTGGCTTTAAGGGCGCGGGGCTCGGTGGCATGGTGGAGATACTGAGTTCGATGCTGTCGGGAATGCAGCACGGTTTTAAGCTTCTTCCCATGGGTGGGCCGGATATGTCGACGCCCCGAGGAGTGGGGCACTTTTTTCTGGTTATGAAACCCGACGCATTTGTGGATGAGGGCACATTTGCGCGAGGGCTGGCTGCTTATCTGGCTGACCTGCGTGCCCAACCCGCCTCTGCCAATGCCAGGGTAATGGCGCCGGGAGATCGGGAATGGCGTTGCCAGGCAAAACGCGATGCTGAGGGGATCCCCTTGGATTCTGCCAATCAGTTAGCCTACGTCGAGATCGCTGAACAGTATCAAATATCGACGCTCTCTCGACTCGGTTGAAGGATAATGGTCAGAAATGCAGTAAAATGGCGGCGAATTTCAGGTTAACCAGGGGTGACTGCCTATGAGCAGATACCGGATCGAGCGTAAAACGCTGTCCGAACAGGTCGCCGAACAGCTCGAGGCGGAGATCCTCGAGGGGCGGCTAAGTGAAAATGATCAATTGCCTTCAGAAAGAGAGTTGATGGAGCAGTTTGGTGTTGGCAGACCCGCGGTGCGCGAAGCGCTGTTTCATCTTCAACAGCTTGGGCTAATTGCCATCAACAGTGGCACTCGCGCCAGAGTGATTCGCCCTACCGCCGAGGCGGTCATGGCCAGGCTATCCGGGGTAACCCGGCAACTGCTTTCAAAACCCGATGGTCAGCAGTATTTTCAGGAAGCGCGGGCCATGTTCGAGATTTCGTTGGCTCGCTATGCCGCTCGTAATGCCAGTGACGAAGACCTGGCGCGGCTGCGCGGTGCGCTTGCCGACAACCGCGACGCCATCGGTGACGAAGCACGCTTCAAGCGTTCCGACAATGAATTCCATGGCGTCCTGGCGAGCATCGGGCGCAACCCGATTTTCGATGCTATTCATGTGGCGCTGTCGGAATGGCTGGACGACCGGCGTGCCCAGGTGCTGCAACAGAAGGACGAGGACAAGGCGGCCACCGCCGCGCATACTGATATCGTTGAGGCGATTGAGTCGCGTGATCCGGATGCGGCCGAAGCGGCGATGCGCCGTCATTTGGACCGTCACTATGGCACCTATATGCAGCTCAAACAGCGCTTGGCCCCAGCCCCGGATTGACGCGGTCAACCACCTGTCAGCATCAAGCTAGTATGCCCTTTAGCAATACGGCCCGCCTAAAGCGGGTCGTATCGTTTCTTACCCACGTTTACGCCATAGCAGGCCTACAGCGAGACGCCGCGCTTCCAGGGGATGAAGTCATACTGAGCAAGCGTCACCGCACGCGGCTGGTAACGCCCAGACGCCGTCTCGATGCACATTTCCAACAAGCGGTCAGCCAGTTCGCCGATTTCTACCTCACCGCGAATGATCGGGCCGGCATCAAAGTCGATGATGTCACTCATGCGTGTGGCAAGCGCGCTGTTGCTGGCGATTTTGAGCACCGGCGTGACCGGGTTTCCTGTCGGCGTGCCAAGCCCAGTGGTGAACATGATCAGGTTGGCACCGGATCCGGCAAGCGCGGTGGTCGATTCCACGTCATTGCCTGGGGAGCACAGCAGACTGAGCCCCGCACGTGTTTGTGGTTCGGTGTAGTCGAGCACGTCGACCACTGGGCTGTCGCCGCCTTTCTTGGCGGCGCCGGCAGACTTCATGGCGTCGGTGATCAGGCCATCGCGGATGTTGCCAGGCGATGGGTTCATCGAAAAATCGGCACCCACCAGCGCCGCATGACGCTGATAGGCCTCCATCAGCTCGCTGAACCGCTCGGCCACCGCATCGTCACTGCAGCGGGCGATCAGCTCGTGTTCCACGCCACATAGTTCTGGAAACTCGCTGAGGATGCCGCTGCCGCCTAGCGCCACCAGGCGGTCGATCACCGCGCCAACCAGCGGGTTGGCGGAAAGCCCGGAAAAGCCGTCCGAGCCCCCGCATTCCACGCCGATGCTGAGCTTCGACAGTGGCGCGGGGGCGCGTTCGACCTGATTGGCCGTGGCCAACCCATCGAAGATGGTGGTCAGCGATTCGCGGATCAATGCGGTTTCATTCTGACTGGCCTGCTGCTCAAGGTAGTGCACCGGGCGTAGCCCCTTGGGGTCGCGCGCCTGAACGGCGGCCTTGATCATGTCGATCTGCGCCTTCTGGCAGCCGAGGCTGAGTACCGTAGCGCCGGCCACGTTGGGGTGGCAGATATACCCGGCGAGCAATTGGCAGAGTGCCTGGGCGTCGCCATCCGTGCCGCCGCAGCCGAGGGTGTGGGTCAAGAATCGCACACCATCAACGTTGGGAAACAGTCGCTCGCGGGGCGACGACGACTCGCCCGCATCTCCGTGCAGTAGCTCGCGGGCAAGCTGCTTGTACTCGCGGAACGGGTCTTCGCCCAGGGCATCGGCGACGCACTGGCGCAGCACCTCGATATTGCGATTCTCACAGAACACCAGTGGAACGACCAGCCATACGTTGGCGGTGCCGACTTGGCCATCCGGACGATGGTAACCATCGAAGGTGGCGCCATGAAAATGCGAAACGTCTGGCGCCTGCCAGTTGCCGCGTTTCGCCTGAGGCGCGGTGCTAGCGGTGCTGTGCTCGACATTGTCGGTAGTGATGGCCGCACCTTGGGCGATGGGCTGGGTAGCGCGCCCCACGGTAACGCCGTACATGATCACGGTATCGCCGGGCTCAAGGGGCGTGAGAGTGAACTTGTGCTTGTGGCGAATCGCCTCGGTGAGGGTAATGTGCTGGCCGTTGTCGGTGATCTCGCTGCCAGCGGGCAGGTCTTTGAGGGCAACGCGAACATTGTCGGCGGCATGCACACGCAGGGTGTCCAACTGGCCGCTGTCCCTGGCGATGGTCTGGCTCATGACGGGGCTCCCGATGTGGATGGTTGGGGCGTTTCATTGAGTTCGATCATCGCCTTGACCACGCCGGTGGCGGGCGTGCACCAGGCGGGCATCCGCTCGGGTACATCGGCCAGTTCGGCGCGGTGGGTGATCATCACCTCGGCTTTAAGACGACCGCTTTCCATTAGTTGAGTCACCTGGTCAAAATCGGCCCGGGTGGCGTTGCGGCTGGCCAGCAGGGTCAGTTCCTTGCGGTGGAAATCGGGGTCATGGAAGGAGATATCGGCCTTAACAATACTCACCAGTACATAGCGCCCGGCTTGCCCTGCCAGGTCGAAGCCGGCCTGCATGGCGGCGGGATTGCCGGTAGCGTCGAACACTACATCGGCGAGCTCGTCGTCGCTCAAGGTCTTGAGTTCGGCGTCGATATCGTCCTCGTTGGGGTTCAAGGTCAGTTCGAGGCCAAGCTTGTCGCGGCAGAACGCCAATCGCTCAGGGTTGGTGTCGATCACCACCACCCGTGCACCGCGTTCACGGGCAAGCTGGGCGACCCCCATGCCTATCGGCCCGGCGCCAGCCACCACCGCCAGTTCTCCATGGCTGAGCTCGCTGCGGCGTACCGCATGGGCACCAATGGCCATGCACTCGACCAGCGCCAGTTGATCGAGTGCGAGGGTGTCGGAGACCACCAGGTGGTCGATGGGCACCGCCAGGGTGTCGCACATGCCACCATCCCGATGCACGCCGATCACCTGTATCTGCTGGCAGCAGTTGCTGCGCCCGTGGCGACAGGCGCGGCACTGGCCGCAGTGCAGATAAGGAATCACGTAGGCGCGCTGGCCGATCAGTTCGGGGTCCACCCCGACACCCACCTCGACGATCTCGCCGGCCAGTTCATGGCCGAGCACACGGGGATAGCTGAAGTAGGGTTGATTGCCGCCATAGGCGTGGATATCGGTGCCACACACGCCGATACGGCGAATACGCAGCAGCGCTTCTCCCTCTCCACAGCTCGGAGGGTCGCGCTGTTCAAGGGTCATGTGACCCGGTTCAGCACATACGACGGTTCGCATCTGGGCCTCCTGGATCAGCGTTGCTGGTCGGCAACGACGGTCTGGTGCTGCTCGCCGAGCCCTTCGATGCCCAGGCGCATGCGTTGGCCGGGCTTGAGATAAACCGGCGGCTGTTGACCCATGCCGACCCCCGGTGGGGTGCCGGTGGAGATCACATCGCCCGGCTGCAGGCTCATGAAACGGCTTAGATAGCTGATCAAAAAGGGGACCTGGTAGACCATGGTGCGGGTGTTGCCGTCCTGGTAGCGCTTGCCATCCACCTCGAGCCACATATCGAGCTGGTGAGGGTCTGCCACCTCGTCGGGGGTAACCAGCCAAGGGCCGAGCGGTCCGAAGGTGTCGCAGCCCTTGCCCTTGTCCCAGGTGCCGCTGCGTTCGAGCTGGAACTCGCGCTCTGAGACATCGTTGACCACACAGAAGCCAGCGACGTGCTGCATAGCATCGGCTTCGTCGATATAGCGGCCGGGCTTGCCGATTACCACGCCGAGTTCGACCTCCCAATCGGTTTTCTGGGAATCGCGGGGGATGATCACCTCGTCATTCGGGCCACAGATGGCGCTGGTCCATTTGTTGAAGATCACTGGCTCCGGGGGAACCTGGGCACCGGTCTCGGCGGCATGGTCTGAATAATTCAAGCCGATGCAGATGAACTTGCCCACGCCGGCAACGCAAGGGCCGATGCGCGTATCGGCAGGCACTTCCGGCAGGCTCGTGGCGTCCAGCTCGGAGAGCCCCTTGAGGGCCTGACGGTCGAGATAATCTCCGGCGAGGTCGGTGACATGGGCCGAGAGGTCGCGGACAACGCCGTGGTCATCCAGCAGGCCGGGCTTTTCATGGCCGCGCGGGCCGAAGCGTAACAATTTCATCGGTCGGTTCCTCGATTGTCTTGATAGCAAGTGGTTTTGCGAACCTTAGCCGCGTTGGCAAGGGGCGGTTCGGCATCCAAGAGGTCAGATTAGCCAGCCGCCATCGATGATCTGGGCGGTACCGGTGGTATAGGCCGACTCGTCGGCAGCCAGATAGGTGGCAAGGGCGGCAATTTCTTCCGGGCTGCCGAGCCGACCCTGGGGCTGCCTGGCAATAAATTCGGCGTAGACATCATCTTCCAGTCGACCCTGCCGCTGGGCTTGTTCGCCAATGCGCTGGCGCAGCGAAGGGGAGTCCACGGTGCCGGGGCAGATGGCGTTGCAGCGTATCCCTTGCCCGATGTAGTCGGCGGCCACTGACTTGGTCAGGCCGAGCACCGCGGCCTTGGTGGTGCCGTAAGCGCAGCGGTTGGGCACGCCCTTGAGACTTGAGGCCACCGAGGCCATGTTGATAATGCTGCCACCGCCGTTGTTGAGCATGGCCGGTAGCAGGGCGCGAGTGATGCGCATCATGGCCATCACATTCAGCGAGAGCGACAGCTCCCAGTCGTCATCGCGGCCATCCAGCAGCGAGCCGTTGGCCACGAAGCCGGCGCAGTTGAAGAGGATGTCGACCGCGCCAATGTCGGCGGCTAACGCCTTGATGGCAGCGGTGTCCAGCACATCAAGTTGGCGCGTGGTGATGCCGGAGGTGTCGGCCAATTCAGCGAGGCTCTGGGCATTGATGTCGGTGGCAATGACCTGCGCGCCCTCGGCAGCGAAACGCAGTGCCGTAGCCCGGCCGATGCCCTGGCCGGCGGCGGTGATCAGGGCCGTCTTGTTGTTGAGTCGCATGGCGGTTCCCGGTGCTGTTGTTGTTGATCCGGTGATGATCGCTCATCGGTCTGTTGCAATAGCCACTGCGAAGGTGGCGGTCATCGCGTCGCTAACGATACGTCATATGGTATGACAGGATGCTAGGATGACGTTTATCCAAGTATGGCCTAGTTACTCGCCGTTGCCAACATCCTGGGATCTGCCATAAAACGTAAAAGGGACGGCCGAAGCCGTCCCTGATAGTTCCTCTGATGATTTTCTTGAAAGCTCTCCTAAGCGTGCCGGATGACGAAGGCTTAAAGCGCGCGGATAGGCGGCTGCGTGGCTAGTATTTCGAAAGCTATCAGTTGCCGCTTACGTCAGTAAGGTTAGGCAGCCACGTCACAATACCGGGGAACGCGATCAGGATGACCATCACCACTAGCAAGGCAGCGTAGTAGGGCAGCATGGCCTTAACGAGCTGTTCCATGGAAACTCTGCCAACCCCGCAACCGACGTACAGGCAGGTGCCCACGGGTGGTGTCAAAAGACCAATGCCCAGGATAAATGCCATCAATACGCCGAAGTAGACTGGGTCGATGCCGACCGATTCGACAATGGGCGTTAGCATCGGTGCCATGATCACCATGGCGGGGGTCAGGTCCATGACAAAGCCTACCAGCAGCAGCAGGCCCGCAACGATCAGCAATAGCAGGAAGGGGTCCTGGGTAATCGCTTGCACTTGGGTGACCAGCGTTTGCGGTACCATGTTAATGGTTAAAAACCACGCGATAACGGTGGCAAAGGCCAGCAGCAGCAATACCATGCCGGTCAGGCGGGCGGTGCGGATCAGCATGCCCCATAGTTCAGTAATCTTAAATTCGCGGTAGACCACCAGTGAGATAAACAGCGAGTAAAGCAGCGCTGCGACGGCGGCCTCGGTGGCGGTAAAGACGCCCGCAATAATGCCCCCGATAACGATGAACGGTAGCACCAGCGCCAGCCACGCCGCTTTGAAGGCTTGCCATAGTACATCTAAGCGGAACTTACGGGTCTGACCGGCGTGCCCTATGCTGGCCATGATGAACGTCGTGACCATTAGCCCAAAACCGATCAATATCCCCGGCACAATGCCCGCTATAAACAGGCGGCTAATTGACGTTTCGGTCACAATGCCAAATAAAATCAATGGAATAGAGGGCGGGATAATAATGCCGATTACCGACGAAACGGTGTTGATCGCGGTGGCTTGCGGTGCGGTGTAACCCTGCTTGGTCATGGAGGGAATCATCATCGCCCCAGTGGCGGCGGTGTCGGCCACGGCTGAACCGCTAATCCCACCGAAGAACATAGAGCCAGTAATCGCCACCTGACCTAAACCGCCGCGCACGAAGCCTACCAGGGCCCCCGCTAATTCCATTAATCGGCGGGCGATACCACCGTTGCTCATTACTTCGCCGACCATGATAAAGAACGGTATCGCCAGCAGCGGAAAGCTATTGACCCCGCGAACCGACTGCTCGATCAGGATTGACAGCGGAATATCAGAGATAAAAGCCATAACAACGGCAGCAATGCCTAGACCAAACGCAATAGGCAGGCCCAGAGCTAGCGAAGCAAAAAGAATGCCGAGAAATATCCATAGCATGGTCTAACGGCCTCCATCGGGGGTAATCGCAACATCAGGCGAGCGTATTTGTTGAATGCTCTGCCAAGCGCGCCAAATCGCCACGGCGGCAATAAAGATCGCACAGAGTACTACCGAGACGTTGACCAGACTCCAGGGCACATTAAGGATGGCGGTCCGTCCAGAAGCGCGCACCATCACCAGCGAACCGCCCCAAATGATGACACCCATTAACAGCGTGATAATCACGTGCTGAAACAGATACAGCATATGTGCTGCACGAGGAGGAAGACGGCGTACTAAAATATCAACGGCAATATGCTCATAACGCGCGAAAGCCGCGGCGGCACCAATAAAAATCAGCCAAATAAACAGCATGCGGGCCAGTTCATCGGCCCAGGGCACGGAGTTATTCAAGACGGCGCGACCCACCACATTGATCGACACCGAGACGATTAACGCTAACAGCAAGGTGGCGATCACATGTTCCATGGCTAGGGTCAACCAGCGAAACAGCGCAGGCCCCCGGCGCTGCTCGGTGTCGATCTCCAGCGGTCGGCGTTGTGGGTCGTCTAAAAAGACCGCCGTATCAGGGATTTGCGTTTCGGGTATATCCATGAGTTCTCCACAGAGACAGATAACAACACGACAAGAGGCGTTAGCCTCTTGTCGTATCTAACAGCAGGAAGACAGTGCGACGCTTATTCGTCTTCGTCCGACATTGTCGATTCGACGATATCCTGTATTTCAGCGACTAGATCTTCACCGATTTCCGGTGTCCATTCGTCGTAAACTGGCTGAACAGCTTCCTGAAAGGCTTTGATTTGCTCATCATCAAGGCGGGTGATCTCCATACCTTTCTCTTCAAGCTGATCACGCGCCCATTCGTCGTACTCAGTGGCGAGCTGGATTTCATAGGCGGCTGCCTCTTGAGCGGCCTCTTCAATCAGCTCTTGGTAAGCCGGATCAAGGTCATCCCAGGTACGCATGGACATCATGATGATGAAGGGAGTATAGACGTGGCGTGTTTCAGAGCCGTAGTCCTGAACCTCGTTGAAATTGGAGGTCAGGATGGTGCTCCAAGGGTTTTCCTGACCATCAATGACGCCTTGTTCCAGGGCGGAGAAAACCTCGCCAAATGCCATCGGCGTGGGATTGGCGCCCAGTTCTTCCCAAATGCTCAATTGCACCGGGTTTTCCATGGTACGGATGGTGAGGCCGCTGACATCAAGGCCAGCCACGTCTTCAGGCGACTTGACAGGCCGCTCACTATTGGTCAACTGCCGGTAGCCGTTCTCATGGTAGGCTAACGCTTTAATGTCGGAGTCTTCGAATTTATCCAGCAGATCAAGGGCAACATCGCTTTCCAGTACCTCTATGGCGGCTTCGCGCGTGGGGAACAGGAAGGGTAGATCGAAAACGGCCAGTTCCTCGACATAGCTGGTGGCGGGTGAGGTCGATGGAATCGTCATGTCCAGCGTCCCCGTTTGTAGCATCTCCATCATTTGAGCATCGTCGCCCAACTGACTGTTTGGAAATATATCAACCGTCAGTCGCCCCTCGGTACGCTCGGAAAGGATGTCACCGAAATGCTGCGTAGAGATATACAGCGGAGAGGACTCGGCTAAGCCAATACCCACACGGATATTATGCGAACCGAGATCCTCGGTGATCACATCTCCCTCGATGTCTGGCGGGTCGGATAGGTCAGGCGTTTGCGCGTAAACGGCCGTTGAGCTGAACAGTGTGGCACCGGTCATTAACAGGGTGCGCTTCCAAAGGTTTGTCATAGTTATCACTCTCCTGGCGTGCTGCAGTCCGCTTTGCTAAGGGGATCTTTCAAGCGAGCTACAGCGTGGTGGCTATTGTTGTTGTATGTAAGCGGCACTTTCTCAGATGGGAGTAATGCCGCAACCCTTAGCTAAATGTCTAACGTTTTGGTTATATGTTCAACATATACTTTTGTATGTATCGACGTTTCTAGGAAGAAAGCGTACCGTCATAGCGACTACTTACGCGCAATTCAGTAGGCGATTAAACGACAATGTTGGCGGCGCAGCTTTAGTGGTTGATGCACGCTTTCTATCCTTTGCTTTTACTCTAGGCGTGGAGCGGCACCATGGCCAATTTTCAGCGAATAACTCCAGAGCAGTTGCGTTCACGTTATTGGTTCGACAACCCAGATCACCCCGGCACTACGGCGTTATGCATTGAGCGTTACCTTAATTACGGCATTACCCTGGATGAGCTAACCAGCGGTAAGCCAATTATTGGTATATGCCAGTCAGGTTCTGATTTAACGCCGTGTAATCGTCACCATATTGAGCTGGTTAAACGGGTGAAAGACGGTATTCGCGCGGCAGGCGGCGTGCCGTTTGAATTCCCCATGCACCCGATTCACGAGAACGTCCGGCGTCCTACCGCCGCTCTGGATCGTAATCTCGCCTATTTAGGCATCGTTGAAGTGCTGCACGGCTATCCGCTGGACGGCGTGGTATTGACCACGGGCTGCGATAAGACCACGCCCGCAGCGCTGATGGCCGCGGCAACGGTGAATATTCCTGCCATTGTGCTGTCTGGCGGGCCGATGCTGAACGGCTGGCGCGGCGCCGAGCGGGTGGGTTCGGGCACGATTATCTGGGAGCTTCGCAAGCGCCTGGCAGCGGGTGATATTGACTACGCCGAGTTTCTTTCCCGGGCCAGCGATTCAGCACCCTCCATTGGCCACTGCAATACCATGGGCACCGCCTCCACCATGAACTCCATGGCGGAAGTGCTGGGCATGAGCCTGCCAGGTTCAGCGGTAATTCCCGCGCCCTATAAAGAGCGCGCCATGGTGGCCTATGATACCGGCACGCGGGTTGTTGATATGGTCTGGGAAGACCTGCGCCCGCTGGATATTCTGACTCGTGAAGCGTTTGAGAATGCCATTGTGGCCTGCTCGGCCCTGGGCGGTTCCTCAAACGCGCCGGTGCATATCAATGCCATCGCCCGCCATGCGGGCATTGAGTTGGATAACGATGACTGGCAGCGGCTGGGCCATGAAATTCCTTTGCTTGCCAACGTCATGCCGGCGGGCGCTTTCCTGTGTGAAGAGTTCCACCGCGCCGGGGGCGTTCCTGCGATTCTTCATGAGTTGCAGGCGGCAGGTAAGCTGCACGGCGATGCGCTGACGGTGAATGGTCGTTCATTAGGCGATAATCTACAGGGCCGCGAAACCCAAGACCCGGATGTGATTTGCCGTTACAGCGATCCGTTGGTGGAGCACGCAGGGTTCCTCAATCTCAAGGGCAATCTGTTTGATTCGGCGCTGATGAAAACCAGCGTCATCTCGCGGGACTTCCGCGAGCGCTTCCTGAATGATCCCGACGACCCGGACGCCTTTGAAGGCAAAGTGGTGGTATTCGATGGTTCCGAGGATTACCACGCGCGTATTGATGACCCAGCGCTCGACATCGACGCGCGCACCATTCTGGTGATGCGCGGGGCCGGCCCGGTAGGCCACCCCGGCGGTGCCGAAGTGGTCAATATGCAGCCGCCGGAAGCACTGATCAAACAGGGCATCGAATCGCTGCCATGCCTGGGTGATGGCCGTCAGTCGGGCACCTCCGGCTCACCGTCGATTCTAAACGCCTCTCCCGAAGCTGCCACCGGTGGCGGCTTGGCGCTGCTTGAGAGTGGCGACTGGCTGCGGGTCGATCTCAAGCGCAGCGAGGTACAACTGCTGATTGAGGCCAGTGAGCTGGAGGCGCGACGCGAGCGTTTAGCTCAGCAGGGCGGATACCGCTACCCAGGTCACCAAACCCCCTGGCAGGAGATCCAGCGTAGTATGGTCGAGCCGCTGGATCGCGGTATGACATTGGAACCTGCCACCAAGTATCGCGATGTGGCTCGCCAGCATCCGCCCAGGGATAATCATTAAAATGAGTCACTTTAGTACCTTGTCGCATCGCCAGCAGGGCCTGCTGTTAACCGGTGGCGGGGCGATGATTATGGCGCCAGATGCCCTGCTGATTAAGGTAGCCGACCTGCCAGATGCGGAGATACTGATGTGGCGCGGTTTCCTTTCGGGCCTGGGCTTTCTGCTGATTGCCCTGCTGCGCTATGGGCGTGGCACGTTGGCAGCCTATCGCCGCTGTGGTTGGACGGGTATCGCCGTGGCGCTGTTGTTCAGCCTTACCACATGCGGTTTTGTGTTGGGCAACCAGTACACCAAGGCGGGCAATGTATTGATGATCCTGGCCAGTTCGCCGCTTATTGCTGCCGCTCTTTCCTGGGTAATACTTAAAGAGCGTTTGCCTAGACGAACGTGGCTGGCGATTGTGCTGTGTATGGCGGGTATCGCCATGATCGCGCTGGATGACGCAGGCGCCGGCTCTTGGGTGGGCAATGGTTTTGCTTTAATGGCGGCGACGACGCTGGCGATTAATTTTACCCTTTGCCGAACCCGCCCAGGCGTGGATATGAGCCCGATGCTGGTGTTCAATGGCATTATTGTGGGTAGCGTCGCCGGACTGTTTTGGCTGGCAGGGAGCGAGCCGTCACTCCCTACCGTCAACCAGCTAAGCGTGGTGGTCCTGCTGTGCCTGTTCATTGTGCCCTGCGGGGTGACGCTGCTGCAGCGTGGACCACTTTACTTGCCTTCCGCTGAAGTGGGCTTACTGCTGTTGCTGGAAGTGGTAGTGGGGACATTGTTGGCTTGGTGGGTGCTGGCCGAGCAGCCAGCGCCGATGGCATTGGTCGGCGGCACCCTCGTCTTAGGTACGCTATTTGCCAAAGGGCTTTATGAACGGCGACTGGAATTGAGGCTGCGTGCGGGTATCAGCGAACCGAAGCCCCAAGTAACAGTAGACCGGTCAAGTACGGTATGATTGGCAAGCATTTAAACAGGGGCCCATCTTAGTGACGTCATCTCTTAGCAAGCCACTGGCTCGACCTAGCATTGCCGAATATCTCGCCGAGGAGATCTTCGGCGGGCGTTATCATCCCGGCGACTTTGTTCCTCGTGAACTGGATTTGTGCGAGCGCTTCTCGATCAATCGTTCTGCGGTGCGCAGTGACCTGCGCCAGCTGGTCGATGCCGGTATTATCGAGCGTATCTCCGGCCATGGCTCCAAGGTGCGTGAGTACTCGGAGTGGCATATTCTTGACGCCCAGGTGACCGACTGGTTGACCCGTTACGCGGCGCCCAACCCGGATATTCAGCGCGAAATCCTTGCCTTCCGCCTGGATGTGGAGCCCTATGTCGCCATGACCGCCGCTAAGCGCGCCAAAGCGCGTGATCTGGTTGCCATCGAGGAGGCCTTTGAAGGGCTGGGGCAGAATTTGCGCAATGCCACCTGTGAAGAAGAGCGGCGACTGCACAGCGAGTGCGATTTCGCCTTCCATGAGGCGATCTTCAAGGCGACCCACAATATTGTCTGGGCGCAGTTATCGCATATTCTGCGTCCTTCCATCTACATGCTGATCTCGATGTCCAATGAGAATGCCGCGGATCCTGAAGAAAGCCTGGAGCGTCACCGCCAACTGATGGAGAGCATTCGGCTGCGCCGCCCTCGGGAGGCGTTTTTAGCCTCCCAAGCGGTGTTGGCAGGCACTGCCGCAGCACTAGGGCTTGAGCACAGCGTCAGTTCATTGGGGCGCAGCGTTGAACTTCCCTACACCGCTCCTTAATGTCTATGTTCAATAGCAAAATACAAAGGCAAGCGTATGTCTGACTTCACCCTCGGTTTGGTAGGCGTGGGCAAAATTGTCCGCGACCAGCACCTCCCCGCGATAGCCGCCACCTCGAACTGCCACCTTGTCGCCACGGCGGATCCCTACGCTTCGCTGCCTGATCTACCCGCCTATCAAGACCTGGAGGCGATGCTTGATGCTTGTCCAAATATTGACGCCGTAGCGGTCTGCACGCCGACGCACTTGCGCTACTCCCAAGCGCGGGCTGCGCTGATGCGTGGCAAGCACGTGCTGCTTGAAAAGCCGCCCGGGGCAACGTTAAGCGAAGTGGAAGACTTGGTTGCCACCGCTGACAAGCAGGGCGTTAGTCTGTTTGCCGCCTGGCACTCGCGGTTTGCCCCCGGCGTGGCGAAGGCCAAACGGTGGTTGAGTGAACGTCAGGTGCAGCGGGTTGAGATCGAGTGGAAAGAGGATGTGCGGGTATGGCATCCAGGGCAGGCGTGGATCTGGCAGCCCGGTGGTATGGGCGTTTTTGATCCCGGTATTAACGCGCTGTCGATTGCCACCGAGACTCTGCCTCAGCCTTTTTTCTTGCAACAGGCGCGGCTATTAGTGCCAAGTAACGCGCAAACCCCGATTGCCGCCGAGCTATCGTTTACCGACCCGGAAGGCGCGGCGATTGAGGCAGATTTTGACTTTCGTCAGAGCGGTCCGCCCACCTGGGATATGCATATCGACAGCGATGGTAGCCGCTTGAGCCTCACCCAGGGTGGCTGTCGATTGATGATCGACGACGAACTTATCATCGACGCTGAAGAGCGTGAGTACCAAGGCCTCTACGCGCGCTTTGGCGAACTGATCGCAAAAAAACGCAGCGAGGTGGATGTTGCCCCGCTGCGCCAGGTTGCCGATGCGTTTCTATACGGTCATCGTGAAACCACCGACGCCTTCGTTGAGTAACGGTTTGAGTGACGCGCGTTTATTCGCGCTTGCCGTCGACCAAGCGTGACACCCCATAGGGGTTACCGTCACGAATGGCCTCGGGCAATAGTCCCTCCGGCAGCGCCTGGTAGCACACCGGGCGCAGGAAGCGGAAAATTGCCGCGCTGCCCACTGAGGTAGTGCGCGAATCCGAGGTCGCTGGGTAAGGCCCGCCGTGCACCATGGCATGGCATACTTCCACACCCGTTGGCCAGCCGTTGGCCAGAATCCGCCCCGCCTTGCGCTCCAGGGTTGGCAGCAGTTGCTTGGCGGTCGCCAGGTCGCCGTCATCCATGTGTAGCGTGACGGTCAACTGCCCTTCCACCTGGGCAGCCACGCGGTGCATCTCGTCCACATTGGCGCAAGCGATCACCAGCGAGGTCGAACCAAACACCTCTTCCTGGAGGGCTGGGTCGCTGAGGAATGCCTCGGCCTGGGTCACGAACAGCCCTGCCTGGCACGGGTTGGCCGAGTCACCCGCCTGGCCGCGTGCGACCTCGCTGACCTTGGCGTGGTTGGCGAGCCGATCAACACCTTGCTGATAGGCGTCGTGAATGCCCGGGGTCAGCATGGTCTGGGCGGCGCTGCCCTTGACGGCCTCACCGGCCGCCTCAACAAAGGCATCCAACTCAGGGCCCTGAACCGCAATCACCAGCCCTGGGTTGGTGCAGAACTGGCCGGCCCCCATGTTGAGCGAGCCGACAAACCCTTCGGCGATCGCTTTGCCGCGTGCCTTGAGGGCTTCCGGCAGTAGGAACACCGGGTTAATGGAGCTCATCTCGGCGTAAACCGGGATCGGCTGAGGGCGTGCCTGGGCGGTGGCCATTAGTGCCGTGCCGCCGCCGCGTGAACCGGTGAAGCCCACCGCTTGGATGCGCGGATCGGCGACCAGCGCCTGGCCAATCTCTTTACCGGAACCAAACAGCAGCGAAAAAACGCCCTCAGGCAGTTGGCACTTGGCAACGGCGCGTTGAATAGCGCGGCCGACCAGTTCGGACGTGCCGGGGTGTGCAGAGTGCCCCTTGACCACGACCGGGCAGCCAGCAGCCAGCGCCGAGGCGGTATCGCCACCGGCAACGCTAAAGGCCAGCGGGAAGTTACTGGCGCCAAACACCGCCACCGGGCCCAGAGCGATATGCCGCTGGCGCAGGTCGGCACGGGGCATGGGTTCGCGGTCGGGCAGTGCCGGATCGATGCGCACATCGAGCCACTCGCCGGCGCGCACTACCGAGGCGAACAAGCGAAGCTGGCCGCAGGTGCGTCCCCGTTCCCCCTGCAGGCGGGCCTCGGGGAGGCCGGTTTCGGCGACGCCGCGCTCGGTCAGTTCTTCGCCAATCGCCTCGATTTCGCTGGCGATGGTTTCGAGGAACACAGCGCGCTCCTCGAGCGAGGTTTCGCGGTAGCTGGCATAAGCCGCTTCGGCGAGTTCACAGGCGCGCTCGACCTCGGCCTTGCTGCCGCCAGCGTAGGTGGGTTCAAGCTTTTCGCCGGTGGCGGGATTAACGGCTTGAATGTCAGCCTGTTGGCCGCTGACGGCCTGCTGACCAATAAGCAGTTTGCCTTCCAGATTCATACCATCTCCTGCTGGGCTAGTTCGTTTGCGTTAGCGTGTTTGAATTAAAGAGGTTTGACGCGAATGGCGGGTGCGTCTGCTTCCACGCGCAGCGGGTTGCGTAGAGCACGGCCGAAATCGCTGATATGGATCTCAAAGCGATCCCCTTCGCGTACCTTAATGCCGTCGGCGAAGCTCAGTGTTGCGGTACCGAAAAAGTGCACATGCACATCGCCGGGGCGGCGGAAGCCTGGGTATTTAAAGTGGTGGTACTCCAGGTTGGCGAGGCTATGGGCCATGTTGCCCTCGCCGGTGAGGAAGGGCTTCTCCCACACTATTTCGCCGCTGCGCTGGATACGGCTGGTGCCTTCCAGATGGTCAGGCAATTCGCCGATTAATAGCTCGGGACCAAAGCTGCAGGCACGAAGCTTGGAGTGGGCCAGCCACAGGTAGTTGAAGCGCTCGGTAACATGGTCAGAGAACTCGTTGCCAAGGGCGTAGCCCACCCGCCAGGGTTGACCATCGTCGCCAATCACGTAGAGGCCCGCCAGTTCCGGCTCCTCACCTGCATCCTCGGCGAAGGCCGGAGAGGGAATCTCTGCTTCCGGTGCCACGACACATTGGCCATCCCCCTTGTAGAACCACTCAGGCTGCGCGCCAACTTTGCCGTCGCCGGGCTTGCCGCCCTCCACACCCAGCTTGAACATGCGCATGGAGTCGGTCATATCTTCTTCCGCCGCTTGAGCTTTTGCGTGCATCGCCGAGCGGGTGTCGGCACTGCCCAGGTGGGTAAGGCCGGTACCGGTTACCAGACAGTGCGCCGGGTCGGTATGCGTTAGCGGCGGGAGTAGGCGCTTAGCGTCCACTAACTGCTGATAATTCAGGCGCGTATCGGTCAATGCTGCCGTTAACGTATTGCTGAGTGGCTGACCGGCGTTAATCGCCCGGTGGGCCAGGGTGTAGGTATCGCAGTCAAGCAGCCTGACCTGCTCTTCGCTCTCCACCAGGGCGGCGCGCACTTGGCCCTGGTGGTCACACTGAATTAGTCGCATTGAGCTATTCCTAACGTTTATTGTTATGCGAGATAGGGTGGACACAATATTTTAGAGCCACATGAATCGCATAATGTTGAACATTTGCATTAATTGTTCAACATAAACTTTTGTATGGTAGCTCAAGGGTGTGGGTTTGTCGCCTAGCGGTCATTGCCCGTTAAGCATCCTGCGCAATAATCGTGCGCAGGGTGCTCATTAATGCGGCGGCCCCCGGTGAAAGTCGTTGATGGCGCAAGCTCACCAGCCCATACGGCTGCACGCTAAGCGTCTCGTTGAAAGGCAGCAGGTGAAAGCGTTGTGGGTTGCACAGTAGGTCCGCGGCTTCACGGGTGGTGACCGTGATGGTGTCCGATTTATCAACCAGCGCCAACGACAACAGCAGGTCTGCGGTGTCGACGACCTGGCGAGGTAACGCGACCTGATGATGCAGGAACAGGCTATCCACCCGCTGACGCATCAGGGCGCCGGTGGGCTGGAGCGACCACGGATAGGTCGCCATATCCGCCAGGCTTAGCGGTGTTTTATCCGCTAAAGGGTGCCCTTTGCGGCACACGAAACACAATTCCTCCTCGCCAATCTCTTCAAACACAAACCATTCGGCATCCACGCCTGCAGGTATACGCGTAATCGCGAAATCCAGCTCACCTTCGAGCAGACGCGGTACCAGCACCTTGCTGACGTCCACATCCACGCTGATCTTTAGTCCCGGTCGGTCTCGGTGAACCTGCTCAATTGCACTGGTGAGTAGCGTTACCGCTGGCGCCATGACCGTGCCTACCGCCACCATACCTGCATTGCCCTTCTGTAACGCATTCAACTCCTCGCCGGTGTGGCGGAGTGCCGACAGCATGCTGTGCGCATGGCGAATCACCACTTCGCCGTACCAGTTAGGCGTGAGCCCGCGGGGGTGGCGTTCGAACAAACGAATTCCCAGGTTGGCTTCCAGATCCTTCAGTAGTTTTGACGCGGCGGGTTGGCTCATATTGAGCTGAGCGGCCGCTCGGTGCAGGTTGCGGTGCTCATCAAGTGCTAAAAAAAGCTGGAAGTGACGCAACTTTAGTCGTGCGCCGAGAAACCAGTTTTCGTCAAGAACGCCCATGGGATAAGCCTTACGGTGCTTTTGATAACCATAAGCATATCAAGATTGCAGGGTTTATGTATTGGATGGTTATGTCAGGCGTAGCTACTGTAGGGACTGTATCGGCAATGATGCCGAGCGAATAACAACAACCGAACAACAATAACGATGCCCTCAAGGAGGAATATCATGCCTCTCATAACTGCGCAGATAGATGCTCAGCGACTCCGCACTGGCTCGACGCTGCTGCTGAGTGCCGGTATCGCTCTGCTGATGGTCAGCACGGCTCAAGCACAAAGCGAGACGAAAACGACCGCCGGAAGTGATGCCGAAAACGGCACCGAGAAATCGGTGTTTGGTCAATTGCCGGATGGCCGACAGGTCGATGTCTATCGGTTGAGCAACGCCAACGGTATTGAGCTACAGGTAACCAACTATGGCGGTATCATACTGTCATTGAAGACGCCCGATGTAGACGGCGAATTCGACGATATCGCCCTGGGTTTCGACTCGCTTGAGGCCTACCTCTCCGACGAATACCGCCAGGCCAATCCCTATTTTGGCGCCATCATCGGGCGTTACGGCAATCGCATTGCGGGTGGTCAGTTCTCGCTCGATGGCGATACCTACTCACTGGCCACCAATGACGGTAACAATCATCTACACGGCGGCGATCAGGGCTTCGATAAAGTGTTGTGGCAGGCCGAGCCGTTCGAGAGCGATGCAGGTACGGGACTTGTGCTGCGCTATACCAGCGAGGATGGCGAAGAGGGCTATCCCGGTAAGCTGGAGACCGAAGTCACCTACACCTTGACCGACGATGACGAGCTGATGGTCGATTATCGGGCGGTGACCGACAAAGCCACCCCGATTAACCTTACCCAGCACAGCTACTTCAACCTCAAGGGAGAGGGTAGCGATAGCATTCTTGACCACCAGTTGATGATCAACGCCCCCGAATTTACCCCAGTGAATGATTCGCTGATTCCCACCGGCGAGCTTCGCGCCGTAGAAGGCACGCCGTTCGACTTTACTCAGGCGACCGCCATCGGCGAACGGATCGATCAGGACAACGAGCAGCTCGAATTCGGCGGTGGCTATGACCACAACTTTGTGCTTGCCCGCGATAACGCGGCGTCAGATGAGTTGGTGCTGGCCGCCAAGGTATGGGAGCCGCAAAGCGGGCGCATGGTAGAAATCGAAACCACCGAGCCGGGCATTCAGTTCTACTCGGGCAATTTCCTCAACGGCAGTCTGACCGGCAAGCAGGGCGAGGCCTATGAACACCGCTCCGGCTTTGCCCTGGAAACCCAACATTTCCCTGACTCACCCAATCAGGAGGCGTTTCCCAGCACTACTCTAGCGCCGGGCGATACCTATCGCTCCCGCACGGTGTACCGCTTTTCCGCCAAGGAAGCGTTTGACTCATAACAACACCTGTTAGCGAAACACACTTCGCAATAACAACAACCGCCAAAACGGCAGGAGATACGACCATGCAACTCACAGCGACATTCAATCGTTTAGCTCTCGGTAGCGCCATCATGCTGGCTTCATTAGGGACGGCCCAGGCGCAGGAAGACGACGTCAAGATTGGCTTTATCGTCAAGAAACCCGAGCAATCCTGGTTCATCAATGAGCAAGAAGCAGCCACCGAGTTAGGCGAAGAGATGGGCTTCGACGTGGTGCGGCTGGGCGGTGAAGACGGCCAGGAAGTGCTCAGCGCGATCGATAATCTTAATTCCCAAGGTGCCCAGGGATTCGTCATCTGCCCGCCTGATGTGCGCCTGGGGTCTGCGATTATGAATCGCGCCGAAGAGTACGGCATGAAAGTGATTACCGTGGACGATCAATTTGTTACCTCCAGCGGTGAGCCGATGGAAGGCGTGCCACACCTGGGCATGTCAGGTACTAAAATTGGCCAGCAAGTGGGCGATGCCATTGCTGAGGAAATGGAAGCTCGCGGCTGGGACCCAGAAGAGGTTGGTGCACTACGCATCACTAATGAAGAGCTACCCACCGCCGTCGAGCGAACCGACGGTGCTACTGAATCGCTGCTGGCATCAGGCTTTCCTGAAGATAATATTTTTGATGCCCCCCAGAAGAGCACCGACACCAGTGGGGCTTTCTCGGCAGCGTCTCCCGTGTTTTCAAAGCAGGATGATTTCGAGCATTGGGTGATTTACGCCCTTAACGAAGAGAGTGTGCTGGGTGGCGTCAGGGCGTCTGAACAGTATGGTTTGGATGATGAGGATGTGATTGGCGTGGGTATCAACGGCTCGGGTGCTGCCTTTGCGGAATTCTCCCGCGACAACCCCACCGGCTTTCACGGCACCGTGGCGGTGAGTTCCACCATGCACGGTCGTCAAACGGCGGAAGATCTCTATCGCTGGATTACGGAGGACAAAGAACCGCAGGCCAACACTGAGACCTCCGGTACGTTGATGACGCGCGATAACTGGGAAGAAGTGCGTGAAGAACTCGGCCTATAAAGCACGGTGTCTATAACGGCAAGCGTCTGCGGGAGAATTGAAGCATGTCAGATCCATATCTACGTTTCGACGGTATTAGCGTCGTTTTTCCCGGCGTACGCGCACTGGATGGCGTGAGCTTTGCCGCTCACGCCGGTCAGGTGCATGCCCTGATGGGCGAGAACGGTGCGGGTAAATCCACACTGCTTAAAGTGCTAAGTGGCGTAAACCGGGTGGCTGAAGGCGCGCTGTGGATCGATGGCCAACGCCACGTGTTCAGCAACGCCCGGGAAGCGCTGGGCGAAGGGGTCGCCATCATCTATCAGGAACTCACGCTCTCGCCCAATATGTCGGTGGCTGAAAACCTGCTGCTGGGGCAACTGCCCACGCAGCGGGGATTTGTTAACCGTCGCCAGCTACGCGAAAAGGCGCTGGCGATTCTTGACGACCTTGGCGAGGGGGATATCCACCCCTCCACCAAGGTGCGCGAGCTTTCCATCGGCCAGCAGCAGATGATTGAGATTGGCCGTGCCTTGCTGCGAGACGCCAAGGTCATCGCCTTCGATGAGCCCACCAGCAGCCTGTCCATCCAGGAAATTCGCCAGCTTAAGCGCATCATTAAACGGCTGCGCGACGAAGGGCGGGTGGTGCTCTACGTGACCCATCGCATGGAGGAAGTGTTCGAGATGTGCGATGCGGTCACCATCTTCCGCGACGGCAAGCACATCCGCACCCACGAGGGTATGTCGACGCTGACCCACGATCTTCTGGTAAGTGAGATGGTCGGCCGCGATATCGAGGATGTATATGGCTTTCGCGAGCGCCCGTTGGGTGACGTGGTATTTGCGGTAGACGGCATTGAAGGCCGCGGCCTGAAAGCCCCGGTGAGCTTTTCCGTCAAGCGCGGTGAAGTTTTTGGACTGTTTGGCCTAGTGGGGGCGGGGCGCAGCGAATTACTGCGCCTGGTCTGCGGTGTTGAAGAACCCAAGGCAGGCAGCGTGCAGTTTAACGGTGAGTCGCGGCGCTTCAAGAACCCTGGCGAAGCGATTCGCGCCGGGATTGCCATGTGTCCCGAGGACCGCAAGTCCCAGGGCATCTTCCCGGTCGCAAGCGTAGCTGACAACCTCAATATCAGCTGCCGACGTCTATTCAAGCGCTGGGGGCTTTTTCGCCACCCCGGGCGGGAGCGGCGCAATGCCGAGTCTTACATCCAGCAACTGAGCATTAAAACGCCAGGCCCCCGCACGCCTATCGGCACCCTGTCGGGAGGCAATCAGCAAAAGGTCATTCTGGCGCGCTGGCTGGCCGAAAAAATCGACCTGTTCGTGATGGATGAGCCGACCCGCGGGATCGATGTCGGTGCGCGGCGGGATATCTACACCCTGCTTTACGATCTGGCCGAGCAGGGCAAAAGCGTGGTGGTGATCTCCAGCGACCTGGCGGAAGTCAGCTCCATCTGCGACCGCATTGCAGTGATGCGCGACGGCGAGCTGGTGGACATCGTGCCACGCGAGTCGGCAACGGCAGAACGCCTGCTGGGGCTGGCACTGCCGGCCTGAGCGCGGCGCTTCATAGATTTTTTAACATACCGCTCTTCGAAACAGTTTTCAGGACAAACGCCATGACAACTAACAATGTAACCCAGGGTGAGGAAAATGCCGTACCTGGGCGTCCAGCGGGGCGCCAGGGACTTATCAAACCGCTACGTACGCTGCTGGATACGTCGGGGCTGATTGCTATTTTCTTGCTGCTGTTTGTGGCACTCGCGGTGCTCATCCCCGACTTCCTAACCGGCCGCAACATGGTCGGGCTGCTGCTTTCGATTACCCTGATCGGCAGCTTGGCCACCACCATGATGCTGGTGTTGGCGCTTGGGGAGGTGGATCTCTCGGTGGCCTCCACGGTGGCCTTCGCGGGGGTGGTCGCCGCGGTGGTGACCTCGACCACCGGCAGTGTGTTTATTGGCGTGATCGGCGGCATTGTCGCTGGCGGCGCGGTGGGGGCCTTTAACGGTTTAGTCATTGCCAAGTTCGGCATTAATTCCTTGATTGCCACCTTGGCGGCGATGGAGTTCGTACGTGGCCTCGCCTACATCACGGCGGGCGGCGATGCGGTGATGATTACCGTGCCGGCCTTTTTCGACCTGGGCAGTACGGCCTTTCTCGGCCTGACCCTGCCGGTTTGGACCATGCTGGCCTGCTTCTTGATCTTCGGCGTAGTGCTCAACATGACCAGCTTTGGGCGTAATGTGCTGGCCACCGGCGGCAACTCGGAAGCCGCTGCGCTTGCCGGGGTTAACGTACGCCGTCTCAAGATTATTGTCTTCGGCCTGCAGGGCGTAGTGGCAGGCGTTATCGGCGTGCTGCTGGCCTCGCGCATGGGGCTTGGCGATCCCAATACCTCCATGGGGCTCGAGCTGGCGGTGATCTCTGCCTGTGTGCTGGGCGGCGTGGCGCTGTCGGGCGGCGTGGCGACGATCACTGGCGTCCTCGTCGGCGTGCTGATCATGGGTTGCGTGCAGAACGCCATGGGTCTGCTCAACGTGCCCACCTTTTATCAGTATCTGGTGCGTGGCGCGATCCTGTTGATGGCGGTGATGTTTGACCGTTGGAAACAGACCCGCCGTCAGGGCACCTGACGCTTCAGCCTTCTTTTATTCCCATTTTCCCGGTTTTTTACGGAGACTCATCATGTCCGAGCGCCAGCGCCCCTTACGCTCCGCCGAGTGGTTCGGCACCGCCGACAAGAACGGCTTTATGTACCGCAGTTGGATGAAAAATCAGGGCATTCCCGACCATGAGTTTCAGGGCAAGCCAATCATCGGGATCTGCAACACCTGGTCGGAGCTGACGCCGTGCAACGCTCACTTCCGCAAACTCGCAGAGCACGTGAAGCAGGGCATTCTGGAGGCGGGCGGCTATCCGGTCGAGTTTCCGGTGTTCTCCAACGGCGAATCCAACCTGCGCCCCACGGCCATGTTTACCCGCAACCTGGCCAGCATGGACGTGGAAGAAGCCATTCGCGGCAACCCCATTGACGGGGTGGTACTACTGGTGGGCTGCGACAAAACCACCCCGGCGCTGCTGATGGGCGCGGCGAGCTGCGATATCCCTACCATCGTGGTCACCGGCGGGCCGATGCTCAACGGCAAGCACAAGGGAAAGGATATCGGTTCCGGCACCGTGGTCTGGCAACTCTCCGAGCAGGTCAAAGCGGGGGAGATTTCACTCCACGATTTCATGGCCGCCGAAGCCGGTATGTCCCGCTCGGCGGGTACCTGCAACACCATGGGCACCGCCTCCACGATGGCCTGCATGGCCGAGTCGCTGGGCACCTCGCTGCCCCACAATGCGGCAATTCCGGCGGTGGACTCCCGCCGCTATGTGCTGGCGCACCTCTCGGGTAACCGCATCGTCGAGATGGTGAATGAAGACCTCAAGCTCTCCAAAATCCTCACCCGGGAAGCCTTCGACAACGCCATTCGCACCAACGCCGCCATCGGCGGCTCCACCAACGCGGTGATCCACCTCAAGGCGATCGCCGGGCGCATCGGGGTAGACCTGACGCTGGATGACTGGAGCCGGGTCGGACGCGGCACCCCGACGGTGGTGGATCTTCAGCCTTCCGGGCGCTTTCTGATGGAGGAGTTCTACTATGCCGGTGGCCTGCCAGCGGTACTCAAGCGCCTGGGCGACGCAGACCGCCTGCCCTTCAAGGACGCGCTCACCGTCAACGGCAAAACTCTGTGGGAAAACGTTCAGGATGCCCCGTTGTATAACGACGACGTCATTCGCCCACTGGATAATCCCCTCACCGCGGACGGCGGCATTTGCGTGGTGCGCGGCAACCTCGCCCCCAACGGCGCGGTGCTCAAGCCTTCGGCCGCGACCGCTGAACTGATGCAGCACCGTGGTCGTGCGGTAGTGTTCGAGGACTTCGACGACTACAAAGCGCGCATTAACGACCCGGACCTGGACGTTGAGGCCAGCGACATTCTGGTCATGAAGCACTGCGGTCCGCGTGGATATCACGGCATGGCCGAGGTAGGCAATATGGGCCTGCCACCCAAGATCCTCGCCCAGGGGATTACCGATATGGTGCGCATCTCCGACGCCCGCATGAGTGGCACCGCCTACGGCACCGTGGTGCTGCACGTGGCACCCGAAGCCGCCGCCGGTGGCCCGCTGGCCGCCGTCCGCAACGGTGACTGGATCGAACTTGACTGCGCAAGCGGCCGCCTGCACCTGGAACTCAGCGATGAAGAGCTGGCCTCGCGCCTGGCCGAAAGCGACCCCACCGCTGCTTCAACGTTGATTGCCAGCCAGGGCGGCTACCGCCAACTCTACATTGAGCGCGTCCTTCAGGCCGATGAAGGCTGCGACTTCGACTTTCTGGTCGGCTGCCGAGGGGCTGAGGTGCCGCGCCACTCGCATTGATATCTCAATAAGGAAGTCCAATGACCGCCAGACTGGCCGCTAAGCATATTCTGGTGACGGGCGCGGCTACCGGCATTGGCCGTGCCGTTGCCGAGGCCTGCGTTCGCGAGGGGGCCAAGGTCGCTTTGCTGGATCGGGATGGCGATGGCGTCGAACGGCTGGCGGAAGCGCTGCGTGGCGAAGGCTGCCCAGCCCAAGCCCTGGTGGCGGACATTGCCGACCGCGCTGCGGTGGAGGCCGCAGTGGCTCAGGCGCGTAAGCTTTCCGGGCCGTTGACCACCTTGGTCAATAACGCGGGGATGAATGTCTTTCACGAGCCGTTGGCCATGCCGGACGAGGCTTGGCAGCGTTGCCTCTCGGTCGATCTGGAAGGCGCCTGGCACTGCAGTAGGGCGGTATTGCCGGGTATGCTCGAGCAAGGCGGTGGTGCGATTATCAACGTTGCCTCCACCCATAGCTTCTCGATCATTCCGGGCTGCTTTCCCTACCCAATAGCTAAGCACGGTTTGATTGGTTTGACGCGGGCGCTCGGCATTGAGTATGCCTCGCGTGGCGTGCGGGTTAATGCCATCGCGCCGGGCTACATTGCCACTCCGGCAGTAGAGGCGCATTGGCAGTCATTCGAGGATCCTGCAGCGGCGAAGGCTCGCATCGAAGCACTGCTGCCGCCTGGTCGGCTAGGGCGCCCCGAGGAGGTGGCCATGACGGTCGTTTTTCTGGCGTCGGATGAAGCGCCCTTTATCAATGCAAGCTGCTTGACCATCGACGGTGGGCGCAGTGTGGTCTACCACGATTGACGCAGCACTACTCACCCCACCTTGCTGGCTGCTGCGCGCTACGCTGATTAACTTACCGACTTGGTCTGGCTATCGAAAAGGGTCTCTGCATCGGTGGCGGTTAGCGTCATGGCGATGCCGCCCATGCAGGTCATATCGCGATCCCAGGCGCAGCTCTCGATACGGGTAGTGCCCTTCAACTCGGCTACCAGAGCGTCATCAATGGCGCCGTGCATGGCGGTTTGCATAGCCTCAAAGCCGCGCACGCCGGAGCCGGTAATCAGCACTAAATCAGGGTTGAACAGTGCCATTACATTGGCAACACCGATACCCAGCGCACGGCCCGCCTCTTCATAGATGCGCTGAGCCACGGGATCACCCTGCAGTGCCAGTTGGGTTAGCGCCTGCATTTGTTGCTCAGAAGGGTGGGCGCTGTCGCCAGCAGGCAGTGCTAAATGATCGGCGGCGGCGCGATAGAGCGCGTAGTCGCTTGCGTAGGCTTCAATGCAGCCCCGGCGCCCACAGGCGCATAGCGCGCCACCCGGCTGGTATTTGCTATGCCCAAATTCGGCCGCTGAGCCATTGGCACCCAGAAACGGCACGCCGTTAATTAGCACCGACATGCCGATGCCGTAACCCAGCATAATGACCACCAAGTTGGGGCTGTTCACATAGGCGGGCTGGCCTGCCAGCAAGCTGGCGATGCAGTTGGCATCATTCTCCAGCAGTACACTGCAGTGAAAACGTTCCGCTAATTGTGCCGATATCGGTGCGTTACGAAAGCTTAAAGCGGGCGACCAGATAATCGTACCACTCTGCGACGACACCACCCCCTGTACCGCCAAACAGATCCCCGCCAAGCGTTGAAACCCCTTCAGCTGTTGCGCGCAAACAGCGCTGATCTTCTCTTCCAGTAACGCTTCCAGGTCGTCGGCGCTCAGCGTCAAGGTGGGCACCGCGTGGTGCTCGCTGTGGCGTACCTGACCCGAAAAGTCGCCCACCACCAGTTGGATCTCATTAATAGATAGTTTGATGCACACCACGCAGGCGGCATGCGGGTTGAGCTGTATCAGGGTTTTAGGCCGACCACGCCCGCTGGGGCGGGGTGTTTCAGGAGGACGCTCCTGAATCAACCCCTGTTGAAGCAACTCGGCGCTGATGGAGGTGACGGTGGCGGAACTGATGCCGTTTAGTGTGCCCAGGTCGACGCGTGCCACTGGCCCTTGGTCGCGCAGGGTGCGAATCACCGCCAACGTATTATCGTGGCGGCTGGTGTCAGTGGACGGAAGGGGCATAGATATCGCCATTGTTGAGTAACGCAGAACAGTCGATTTGCGTTCACATCCTGGCCTGTTCGCTCAAATGTCAAAACACGACCTAAGTTGCATATGCAGGTATTTATTTTAGCGCCTAAAGTAAATAAAACATCATTCAATAAGAATGAAAAGTGGGTAAGCCCCATACGCATAATAACAACAGCAATAAAATAGGTGGCCCATGCTCTTATCGGCGCGGCGAATCTGCCGCTCGTTTGGTGAAAACCAGGTGTTATTCGACGTTGACCTTGACCTGCAGGCGGGCGAGGTGCATGCCCTGCTGGGCGAGAACGGCGCCGGTAAATCGACCCTGGTAAAAATCCTTGCTGGCTATCTTCGCCCCACCTCGGGCGAGGTGTTTCTCGACGGAAAACAACAATACTACCGTTCAAGCGGCGAGGCAGAGGCCGACGGGGTGGTGATGATCCACCAGGAGCTGGCGTTAGCGGAACAGCTTAGCGTGGAAGAGAACATCTTCCTGGGCCGCGAACTACGCTGTGGATTGCTGCTGGATCGTCGCACCATGCGTGAGCGTAGCCGGACGGTATTGGCGGAGCTTGAAACCCATGTAGATCCCCGCGCCCGAGTGAAAGATCTCAGTACTTCAGATCAGCAGATGGTCGAGATCGCCAAGGCGATCACTCGCGATGTGCGCGTGCTGATCATGGATGAGCCGACGGCCACCCTGACGGAAAGCGAAGTGAAGGTGCTTTTCGAATTGGTTGCCCGCCTGCGAAAGCGGGGCGTAGCGATTCTGTATATCTCTCACAAGCTGCGCGAAATTGAGCAGATTGCCGACCATGTAACGGTGCTGCGCGACGGCCATTTGGTGGATAGCGGGCCTATGGCCGGGCGCAGCAAAGAAGAGCTGGCGCGGCTGATGGTGGGCCGCGAAATTAACGAGATGTATCCACCGCGTACCCACCTTCCGGCCGATGCGCCAGTGGTGCTGGAAGCGCGGGAGTTTGTGGTGCCGGGCGCCGTTAAGCAGGCCAGCTTTACCCTGCGGCGAGGTGAAGTGCTGGGGTTCGGCGGGGTCGTGGGTGCAGGTCGAACGGCGCTGATCGAAGCAGTGCTTGGACTGCGCGGCAAAAGTGCCGGCCAAGTGCTGCGTAACGGGCAGCCGATAGTGTTGCGCCACCTGCGCGATGCAGTACATCAGCGTATTGCCTACCTCACCGAGGATCGCAAAGGCAAAGGTTTGGTGCTCAATATGGACTTGCGCTCCAACGTTACCCTGCTCAATTTACGCGCTCATTGCCACCCGCTGATTGACCGCCGCCATGAAGAGCAAGCCTTTCAACAGGCCATTCAGCGCTTCGATATCCGGCTGCGCACGGCGACACGCACCGCCTCCGAACTCTCCGGCGGCAACCAGCAGAAGCTACTGCTCGCCAAGGTAATGTCCATCGAGCCCGAAATCGTGATTATCAACGAGCCAACCCGGGGTATCGATGTGGGAACCAAGCACCAGATTTATCACTTTATCCACGAGCTTACCGAGGCGGGCTGCTCGGTCATTTTAATCTCTTCAGAGATGAGCGAGCTGATCGGGCTTTCCCACCGCGTGGCGGTAATGTGCGCTGGCGTGCTCACCGGGGTGCTTGAAGGCGAGCAAATTAACGAACAAGAAATCATCCAGTACGCATCCGGCATTAAGGGAGTAGGGGTAGATGAGCAGCGTCATGCCTAATAACAAAACGGCCAACAACAAAAACATCAATTCGAAGGGGTTCTCCGTTGACCTGAAAACCTGGGGGCCGTTTGTGGCGCTGGTGGTTCTAGCGCTGCTGGGCGTGCTGATCAATCCGGCATTTCTAGGGCTGGATAACCTCTCGAACATGCTCACCCGCAGTGCTTTTATCGGCATTATTGCCATTGGCGCTACCTTCGTGATTACCGCCGGCGGGCTGGACCTTTCGGTGGGGTCGATGGCGGCGTTTATCGCCGGGGTGATGATCATTCTGATGAACAGCCTGGTTGAGCAGTTTGGGCCAGGGTTGACCACCGTGCTGTGTGGCGTGGGTGCCTCGCTGTTGTTGGGGCTATGCGCTGGTTTGATTAATGGCATGGTAACCACCAAAGGCAAAATCGAAGCCTTTATCGTTACTCTCGGCACCATGGGGATTTACCGCTCGCTGGTTACTTACCTGGCCGATGGCGGCACCCTGACGCTTGATTGGGCGGTGCGCGATATCTACCGCCCGGTCTATTACGGCAATTTTTTAGGCATCACCTTTCCAGTCTGGGTGTTTCTGTTTGTCGCCATTGTTGGCTACATCCTGCTTAACTACACCCGTTTCGGGCGCTACTGTTTTGCCATCGGCTCCAATGAAAAAGTCGCCGAATACAGCGCCATTCACGTTGACCGCATCAAAACCATGACCTACATGCTGCAAGGCGTTTGTGTGGCCTTGGCGACGATTATCTATGTGCCGCGGCTGGGTTCTGCATCCGGGGCTACCGGGGTGCTATGGGAACTTGAGGCGATTGCTGCGGTGATCATTGGCGGCACCATGTTGAAAGGTGGCCACGGTCGCATCTGGGGCACGGTGGTGGGCGCCATCATGCTCACCATGATCGGCAATATTCTTAATTTGACCGACGCCATTTCCAACTATCTCAACGGTACGGTGCAGGGGATCATCATCATTGTGGCCGTCTACCTGCAGCGTGCCTCGTGGAGGAAAACTGGGCCGTAGGGCCACTTAAAAACCGCAACAGCGAGTGCAACATCGAAGGCTTCAACCGCATAACAAGTACAAACACAAAAGGAGCATCATTATGCCAACTATCAAAACAGCAGTGGCAACCTTTGTCACCGCAGCCGCACTGGGGCTTTCCGGGGCCGTGGTGGCCCAGGAAGTTACCATCGGGGTCTCGATTCCGGCCGCTACCCATGGCTGGACCGGCGGGGTCAACTACCACGCCGAGGAGGCCAAAGAGCGCCTTGAGGAATTGTACCCCGATATTGAAATCACCATTTCCACGGCGAGCACGCCAGGCGAACAGGCCAACGATCTGGAGGACCTGGTGTCGTTGCGTGATATCGATGCCCTGGTCGTATTGCCGTTCGAGTCGGGCCCGCTGACCGACCCGGTGCGCCGCGTTAAAGACTCTGGCGTGTTCGTTACCGTGGTAGACCGGGGACTCAATGAAGAAGGCATCGAAGATCTCTACGTGGCGGGTAATAACCACGAGTTAGGCCGCGTTTCGGGCGAGTACATCCGCGAACAGCTGGATGGTGAAGGCGACATTGTCGTGTTGCGCGGCATTCCTACCGTGATTGACGACGAGCGCGTGGAAGGCTTCGAGGAGGCAATTGAAGGTTCTGACGTCAATATCCTCGATATGCAGCACGCCAACTGGAATCGTGACGATGGCTTTGAAGTGATGCAGGACTACCTGTCGCGTTTCGATAATATCGACGCCGTTTGGGCTCAGGATGACGACATCGCGCTTGGTGTGATTGAAGCGGTACGTCAGGCGGAGCGCGAAGACGAGCTGTTTATCGTCGGCGGCGCGGGCATGAAGGACATTATCAAGCGCGTGATGGACGGCGATGAACTGGTGCCGGTAGACGTGCTGTATCCGCCCGCCATGATCGCCACGGCCATGGATCTGACCGTGCAGCACTTCGTCTCTAATGGCCCGGTATTGGGCGAGTACATTCTAGGCTCGCCGCTGATCACCGAGGAGAACGCCGAGCAATACTATTTCCCCGACTCGCCGTTCTGAGCTGACAAAAAAGGCGCGGGTGACGCCGCCCGCGCTCCTCTATTCATATCAATTAGATTTCACAGAGAGAGTCCTATGAAAACCATCAAAGGGCCCGCGCTCTTTCTCGCCCAGTTCGCCGGTGACGACGCCCCCTTTAATAGCCTCGACAGCATTGCCGCCTGGGCGGCGGGGCTGGGGTATCAGGGTGTGCAGATTCCCAGTTGGGATGCGCGCATGATCGATCTCAAGCGTGCCGCCGAGAGCCGCACCTACTGCGACGAGATCAAAGGCACCTTGGCCAAACACGGCCTGGCGCTCACCGAACTCTCCACCCATCTTCAGGGCCAGTTGGTCGCCGTGCATCCGGTTTACGACGAGATGTTCGACGGCTTCGCGGTACCCGAAGTGCGCGGCAACCCCAAAGCGCGCCAAGCGTGGGCGGTGGATCAGCTCAAGCTGGCTGCCAAGGCATCGCAAAACCTTGGCCTTACCGACCACGGCACCTTTTCCGGGTCACTGGCGTGGCCGTTTATTTATCCTTGGCCTCAGCGCCCCGCAGGTTTGGTCGACACCGCGTTTGACGAGCTGGCTAAACGCTGGCGGCCGATTCTGGATGCCTTTGACGAGGCGGGCGTGAACCTCTGCTACGAGATTCATCCCGGCGAAGATCTCCACGACGGCATCACCTTTGAGATGTTCCTCGAGCGGGTCGGCCACCACCCGCGCTGCCACATTCTTTATGACCCCAGCCACCTGATTCTGCAGCAGCTCGACTACCGTGGCTTTCTGGACGTGTATCGCGAACATATTCAGATGTTTCACGTTAAGGACGCCGAGTTTAACCCCAGCCCCAAACAGGGCGTGTACTCCGGCTATCAGTCGTGGACGGAGCGCGCGGGACGATTCCGCTCGCTGGGCGATGGCCAGATCGACTTCAAGTCGATCTTCTCCTGGATGGCGGCTAACGACTATCACGGCTGGGCGGTGCTGGAGTGGGAGTGCTGCCTGAAACACCCGGAAGTCGGCGCCCGTGAAGGCGCGACCTTTATTCGCGACCACATTATTGAGGTCACCGAGCGGGCGTTTGACGACTTCGCCGACGGCGGCTCCGACCAAGCCGCCAATCGCCGCATTCTGGGTCTTTAAGGAGGGCAATACGACATGAGCACTCAACACGACACGCCGCGTCGGCTGCGCTTGGGCATGGTCGGCGGCGGCCAAGGGGCGTTTATTGGTGGGGTGCACCGCATCGCCGCCAGATTAGACGACCACTACGAGCTGGTCGCCGGGGCTTTCGCCTCTGACCCCGAGCGTAGCCGGGCCGCCGGCGCGGAACTGCACGTGGCGGATGACCGCGCTTACCCTGACTACCAAACCATGGCTGAGGCGGAGCGCAAGCGCCCGGATGCCATCGATGTGGTCGCCATTGTGACCCCCAATCACATGCACTTCGACGTGGCACGCACTTTTCTGGAAGCGGGCTTTCACGTCATCTGCGACAAGCCGATGACGATCACCCTGGAAGAGGCCGAAACCCTCGCCGAGCTGGTGGAACGGACGGGACTGTTCTTCGGTTTGACCCATAACTACTCCGGCTACTCGCTGGTTCGCCAGGCTCGGGAGATGGTGGCCAACGGTGAGCTGGGCGAGCTGCGCGTGGTGCAGGTGGAGTATCCGCAGGATTGGCTTTCCACCCGCCTGGAAGACAGCGGCGTTAAGCAGGCCGAGTGGCGCACCGATCCCAAGCGCAGCGGCCCCGCGGGCTGCTTGGGCGATATCGGCACCCACGCCTATCACCTGGCGCGCTATGTGACCGGCCTGGAGCTCGGATCCCTCGCCGCCGATATGCACACCTTTGTGGAAGGCCGCGCACTGGATGACAACGTGCATATGCTGCTGCGTTTCAAGGGCGGCGCACGGGGCATGCTGTGGTCGAGCCAAGTGGCACCCGGTAATGAAAATGGCCTGCGGATCCGCGTTTATGGCAGCCAAGGTGGTCTTGAGTGGCGCCAGGAAACCCCCAATCAGCTCGTGCATTCGCCGCTGGGCGAGCCACCACGCATCCTGACGCGCAATGGCCCTGGCCTGTGCGATGCAGCGCTGGCGGCGGCGCGCATTCCACCGGGGCATCCGGAAGGCTATCTCGAAGCTTTTGCGCAGCTTTATCGTGATTTCGCGGTGCAAATCCATGCTCGCCAGAACGGCGCAAGCGCCAATGCGCTTGCCGCACTAACGCCGGGGGTGTCCGATGGTGTTGATGGTCTGACGTTTATCACCCGAGCATTGGCCTCGTCCGCCGCCGGGGGGCAATGGGTAGACGTTTAGGCAAGGCGAATGGGGTTCTGTAATAACAATAAAGCGGCGTAGGAATCGACATGAATCAACATTCAGCGCGTTATGCGAGCCTAGAACAGCGAGTGGTCTTGATTACCGGGGGTGGCAGTGGCATTGGGGCTGCTCTTACCCGTGCCTTTCATCGTCAGGGCGCGCGGGTGGTGTTTGTGGATATCAACGACGAGGCCAGCCAAGCGCTGGTCGCAGAACTCAGCGACGAAACCGGCCAGGCGCCGCTTTACCACCACTGCGATATTCGCGACGTGGCAAGCCTACAGCAGGTGATCGCGGATACCGGCCAAAATGTCGGGCCGATTCATACCCTGGTGAACAATGCCGCCAACGATGATCGTCATGCCTGGCAGAAGGTGGATGTTGCCTACTGGGATGAGCGTATGTCACTTAACCTGCGTCCGATGTTCTTTGCTGCCCAGGCGGCGGCTGAACAGATGATAAAAGCAGGCGGTGGCTCGATCATTAATTTTGGCTCGGTCAGCGTGCAAATGGCGCTGGGCGGTTTGCCCCTTTACGTTACTGCCAAAGCGGCAGTGCACGGTTTAACGCGCAGCCTGGCGCGGGACCTGGGGGAGCACAATATTCGCGTTAATACGCTAGTGCCTGGCGCGGTGATGACCGAGCGGCAGTTGGAAAAATGGATCGGCCCCGACGACGAAGCCGCCATTCAAGCGCGCCAGTGCTTGAAGCTGCGTCTTCAATCCCAACACATTGCCCCCGCCGTGCTGTTTTTGGCCAGCGCCGAAAGCCAGGCCATCACCGGCCAGGAGCTGGCGGTGGATGCCGGCTGGGCTTAGATAAGCAGCCGTTAATAACGAAAGCGGGCTTGGCGTTTGCGGAATCGAGGCCAATATAGATTTGGATAGTTCCTTGATGGACGACTACATTGTTATTTGCCGTACGCGTTTATGGTGACCTTTCACCTTTTGCAGTTGAGGGGAAACTTAAATACGGCTTGGTATGACTTGACTGATACATAATCATTTACTAGTGTAAGAGTTGTACAGGTAAGGGCGGCTAGATGTTCTCACCTGGGAAGTAAAGCCAAATAGGAGATGGTATTATGATGAAGAAGGATTTTTCCAAAAAACTAGGCATTCTAGGCGTATCGTTTGCTTTGATGGCCAGCCCACTCGCCTTTGCCGACATGCATGAAGATGACGAGCCAAAGACTGGCACTAAGCAAGAGGCTGATCTGGATGAAGGTCAAGATACGGCGGGCTCTTCGGGTTCAGATAGCGGTGAGCCTGTAGCGGGTGAAGAGGAGAATGATTCAACGACGGGTACTCAAGAAGAATCTGATTTAGACGCAAGTCAAGAGTCCACGGGTTCCTCTGACTCTGACGACCCCGTTGTAGGTGAAGAAGAAAATGACGCATCGACCGGCACCCAGCAAGAGTCCGAAGTTGACGAAGATGAATAAGTCATTACGGTTTTGAGGTAACAGGTACTGTTATGTCTCAGCTGTCTTAACTCTCTCATTTCGTATATGAGCTCTAAATGCCCCGCTAATGCGGGGCATTTTCATTTAGCGATGAGCCTCAATTAAGCAACATAAGCCGCTAGATACTATTCATTTACTCAATCACTTGCCCCTCACGGCAGAGTCCCTCGGGCGCATGTGCCACGGTTAAACAGCCAAAAGCCGCTAAGTTGATCCGGGCTTGGCATGAACTGGCACGCCTTTTTTTCAGTATGATGTTGAAATTGAATAATTTTTTATTTTTATAAAAAAAATGGCATGGTGACTGCAATCATTAGGGCAAGAACGGACAGGTAGGACGACCTAACGTTCTTGTCCAGAAAGTGAAGCCAAGATAGGAGGCAGTATCATGTTGAAGAAGGATTCTCTCAAGAAGCTAGGCATCCTCGGCGTATCTTTCGGTCTGATGGCCAGCCCGTTAGCTTTTGGCATGGATGAAGAAGAGGAGCAAGAGCCTGCACCGCAAGAAGAGACGACGCAGGATGAAGATCAAGGTTCCATGAATTCATTCGACTCAGAGGAAGAGGAAGACACTTCTACTGAGTACGAGGAAGAGGAAGAAGAGAAAGACTTCTCTTACGAAGATGAGGAAGAAGAGGAAGAAGATTGGGAAACTGAGGAAGACGATTCTGAAGAAGATTCAGATTGGTAATCCCCATCTTGATGGAAGATTAACTCTTCAGTTGATGGAAGATTAACTCTTCAGATTCAAGGATGAATCTTAAATGCCCCGCTACTGGCGGGGCATTTTGCGTGTGCTTGCCTAGCGCACAGTGAATAACGGGCGTTGAATGTCACGGCGTGCCCGGCGCAGTGATGATCGAACGGCAAGTGTAAAAGTGGATCTGCCCCGACGACCAAGCGGCAATTCTCAAGCCAGGCAGCACCACAAGCTGCGTCTCAAATCTCAACATAGTGCCGCCACCTTGCTGTTAGTAGTCAGCGCCGAAAGCAGGCAATTACCGTTTAAGAATTGGCCGTGTAATGCGGGCTCATGTGCCGGAGTTAAACAGCAAAAACGTCCTTCAAGCGGTAGGTTGGCAAGCATTGGCATGACGATTAATTTTTTATCATCATGATTTTATGAGACTTTTTATTTTATTGTGAAAACTGGCATGCCAGCTGCAATTATCTGGGTAAGAACGGACAGGTAAGACGACCTAACGTTCTTACCCAGAAAGTGAAGCCATATAGGAGGCAGTATTATGTTGAAGAAGGATTCTCTCAAGAAGCTAGGCATCCTCGGCGTATCTTTCGGTCTGATGGCCAGCCCGTTAGCTTTTGGCATGGATGAAGAAGAGGAGCAAGAGCCTGCACCGCAAGAAGAGACGACGCAGGATGAAGATCAAGGTTCCATGAATTCATTTGACTCAGAAGAAGAGGAAGACACCTCTACTGAGTATGAGGAAGAAGAGGAAGAAGATTGGGAAACCGAGGAAGATGATTCAGAAGAAGATTCTGACTGGTAAGCCCGTCTTCAATGAAAGGTTAACTCTTCAAATTCAATGATGAGTCCAAAATGCCCCGCCGTTTGCGGGGCATTTTTGCGTGGGTAGATATCAAACTGTTACTAGTCTCTAGGTGTACAGCGTTGAAGCAGAAACATAAGGGTGGGTTCATATTCGAGGCCAAATAAGGTAATACCGTAAGGGTCAATGTGGGATGATCACTGGAAATAAGGATATGCCGATGGCGATTGCCTGGAACGAGACGCCCCACCTGCCCAAAACGGAAGGCCGCATTGAGGCGATCGATTTAGCTCGCGGCATCGCAATCGGGTTAATGATCGTGAGCCATTCCGTCAGTGGGCTAGTGGGCATTCCTAACGTGCCCGAGTGGGGTATGGTGCCCATTCACTTTCTCACCAAGTTTTCTTCGTCGCTGTTTATCCTGGTATTTGGTATCGCGCTGGCGGTGGCGTTTTTGCCCCACGTGCATCGCGATGGCTGGCCCAAACGCCGCCTTAAATTGTGGTTGCGCGCGGTAGAGGTCTGGTTTTGGTACAAGGCCCTGCTGATTTTTGAAATGTTGCCGTTTAACACGCCGAGCGAAATCGTCGATGCGCTGCTCTACGGTCGCTTTGGCATCTGGGTGGAAATTCTCGGGTTTTACGCCATCGCGCTGTTGTGGGTGCCGTTAATACTGCCACTTTGGGCACGAGCGCCCCTTTGGAGCCGATTGGCCGTTATCGCCGGGCTGACCTCGCTCGCAGCGTGGTTGCAAGGGCTTTCATTTGGCGGTAACGATATTCTCAAGGCGCTGCTGGTAGACCACGAGGATCACTATGCCTGGGGCCAGCTCAGTCGTGCGCCACTTATTTTGCTGGGGCTTTTGTTGGGTGAAGCGTTACTGCGCTGCGTGGGCGACCCGGCGCTAAAACGCCGTCTGATCTTTTCGCTGCTTGGCGTAGGAGCGCTACTGGTCGCTGGGTTTTATGTGCTGGCGTTGGCCGGTGGCGATGTCCATGCCGCCATGCTGGCGGTGGCCAATAACCAGGGTAAACATCCGCCGGGGCTTGCGTTTATGCTGTTTAGCCTGGGTGGCGCGCTGGTGCTATTAGCCCTTGCGATAGCCGGTGGCACCAAAGCAGCCAAAGCACTGATGCCCCTCACGCTGGTGGGCTCGGATGCGCTCAAAGCGTTTATCTTTCATATCGTGGTGATTTTTCTGATGCTGCGTTTTTTGTGGGAAGGCGAGGGTATGTATAGCTATCCACAGGCGCTTGGCGTTGGTGGCCTGTTAATCCTTGGGGCAGCCGCGTGGATTTGGCTGACTCGCTGGATGAATGCTCATCGCTAATTCAATCTTAGGAGTTGGTACGTTGCGACACTGGTTTTATGGCAGCTTGGTCGTGGTAGCGCTGCTTTTTGTGCTGCCTGCCCACGCGGGTGGATATGACGCGCATTGGTACCATGAGGTGGACAAACAAAGTGCTTGGCAAAGCAACCTGGATGCCCGAATGACCGCAATAGCAGAGCGCTTTGCGGGCAATATTGGCGTTTATGTGCAAAACCTTACCAGCGGCGAAGCCTACAGCTGGCGCGCCGATGATCCTTGGTATCTTGCTTCGCTCATCAAAGTGCCGGTCGCGGCGGAGGTGTTGGGCAAACGTGTGCCGACCAGCGAGCGGTTGACGCTGACCCAAAGCGATTATGTAGATGGTGCGGGGCCCACCAACTGGCACGACCCTGGCACGCCGATATCGGTGGGGTACTTGTTGGAGCATATGATCACCGTGAGCGATAACACCGCTACGGACATGCTGATTGAGCGCGTCGGCCTGGATAACGTCAACCAACGCGCCCGCGCCATGGTGGCGGCCAATGGCGGGGACCCTGATACGCTAGGGCCGATATCCAAATTGGTGGGTGTGCGCCAAGGCGTTTACGGCGAACTGCATTCAGAGGCGCGCTCATTGGACGGTATGGATTTTATAGCGCTGCGTGAATCCCCGGTAAGTCAACGCACTCAGGCGCTAGCCAAGCGGCTAAATGTTTCCCCTGAGACGTTCAATCAGCCCGATTACCATCGCGCCTTTGATGCCTACCAAGAGAGGGGCGAAAACGCAGGCACTTTGCGCGCGTTCGGCGATGTACTGGCGACGCTTTACCGAGGTGCCATGCCCGACCTTCAAGGTTCGCCAAGCGATGAGGTGCTCGCCTTAATGGCCAACACCCGCTCCGGCGAACAGCGGCTAAAGAAAGGCTTTGGCGAGTCAGTCAGCTACGCACACAAAACCGGCACCCAGAACCGCCGTAGCTGCGATGCCGGGTTGGTAGAGCGCAAGGAGCAGCCCAACGCCGCCTGGGCGGTAGTGGTCTGTACTCAGGGCCCGGACGAGGTCAGCGACCATGAGCGCGCCCTAGCAGGCGTGGGGCTGGCACTGCGACGCAGTGGTGCGCTGGGAGCGCCCTGGTAGTCAGCCGTTTTTTATCCTCCGTGCTAAACTAGCCATCGCGCCACTCGCTATCAGCGGCCGCCCGACGGCCGCTTTGTCAGGAGCCTGCCTTGAACGACCCCATTATCGAAATCCGTGGTCTGAATAAAACCTACCAAGGAGGATTTCAAGCGCTTAACCGTGTGGATTTGCAGATTCAACGCGGCGAAATTTTTGCCTTGCTAGGCCCCAATGGGGCGGGCAAGACCACGCTGATTAGCGTGGTATGTGGCTTGGTTACGCCCAGCGAAGGTCAGGTATTGGTCGATGGCTTCGACAACGTAACCGAGTACCGCCAAGCCCGGGAACGCATTGGCCTAGTGCCCCAGGAGCTAACCAATGAAGCCTTTGAGACGGTATGGAACACGGTTAGCTTTAGCCGTGGCTTGTTTGGCAAGCCGCCTAACCCTGGTCATATCGAAAGCGTGTTGAAATCGCTAGCGCTGTGGGAGAAACGCGATAACCGCTTGATAACGCTATCGGGCGGCATGAAACGCCGCGTGTTGATCGCCAAGGCGCTCTCCCACGAGCCGCGCATCTTGTTCTTGGATGAGCCCACCGCTGGCGTTGACGTCGAGCTGCGCCGAGAAATGTGGCAGGTGGTGCGCGAACTACGCGATAACGGCGTAACCATTATTCTGACCACGCACTATATCGAAGAAGCCGAGGAAATGGCCGACCGCATCGGGGTAATTAACCGGGGTGAAATCGTGTTGGTCGAAAATAAGCACGCGCTGATGAGCAAGCTGGGCAGCAAGCAACTGACGCTTTACCTCAACGAGCCGTTAGCGATGCTGCCACCTGCGCTCGACCGGCCTGAACTCAGCTTAATGGCTGAAGGTTATGAACTGGTCTACACCTACGATGGCCACCAGGAAGAGGATGGCCATGGTATTCCGGCCCTACTGACAGCGCTTGAACGTGAGGGCATCACCTTCAAGGACCTACACACTCGGCAAAGTTCGCTCGAGGATATTTTTGTTGACCTGGTGAATCCTAAGGAACACGCATGAACCTCTATCCCGTTCGCGCTATTTACATGGCCGAAATGGCGCGCACCCGGCGCACGTTGCTGCAAAGCATTGTGTCGCCGGTAATTTCCACTTCGCTCTACTTTGTGGTGTTTGGTGCGGCGATTGGTTCGCGGATTAGCGAAGTGGACGGCGTTAGCTATGGTGCGTTTATCGTGCCGGGGTTGATCATGTTGATGCTGCTGACCCAGAGCGTCTCGAATGCCTCATTTGGGATTTTCTTCCCCAAGTTCTCCGGCAGCATTTATGAATTGCTCTCAGCACCTATCTCGCACCTGGAAATTGTCGTTGGCTATGTGGGGGCGGCGGCGTCCAAGTCGATTTTGCTAGGACTGATTATCCTCGCTACCTCCGGGTTTTTTGTGCCGCTGGAAGTCGCCCATCCGATATGGATGCTAACCTTTCTGGTGCTCACCGCGATCACTTTCAGTCTGCTAGGTTTTATTATCGGTATCTGGGCGGAAGGGTTTGATCGCTTGCAGTTAGTGCCGTTACTGGTGATTACCCCGCTGACGTTTTTAGGCGGTAGTTTCTACTCCATCGATATGCTGCCACCGTTTTGGCAGGGCGTCACACTGCTTAATCCGGTGGTGTATCTGGTCAGCGGTTTTCGTTGGAGCTTTTACGGCATCAGCGACGTCAGCCTTGCGGCCAGCGTTATTATGATATGTCTGTTCCTGGCGGCTTGCCTGGCGACTATTGGCTGGATTTTTCGCACCGGCTACCGTCTCAAACCCTGATCGTGAATTAACCCGCGTCTTAAAACGTCAACTCAGGAAGCTAGTAAACCTTTATGCCGCTACTGCACAGTATCGTCCACCGCCTGGACCCGACGCTTGATGGCGAGCGCCTAACGCTGACCGCGGCTCCTGCCGAGGCCGATAACGTCGAGCCCGTGATGGAAAGCCTGGTCAGCGCGCTCAACGACACCTACAACACCAAGCCCAAAGGTTGGGGACGCTTCGCCGAAGAGGGCGAGCAAGCCGGGCCGCTGTCGGTATGGTTGCGCGACTATTTAGCTGGCGAGAAGCGCTTTGACGAGTTGGCCACCGCGCTTGCCGAAAGGCTTGCAAGCCAGCTTCAAGAGCAGCTGTCAGTGAGTGGTTACTTGGTGATCAGTCATCAGCGCCAGGGCGATACCGAAACCCTGTTTATGGGGCTTGTTCACCAGCGCGAGGGCATTGGCATTAACGATGCGCACCAGGCAGTACCCGCCGCCCAGCTCAATACCCGCCAACTGACGCTGGCGGCGCGGATTAACCTCAGCCAATGGCAAAGCGATTCGCCGGATGCTCAGTACGTGTCGTTTTTGAAAGACCGCGGCGGTAAGAAGCTAGGCGAGGGGATGATGGCGCTGCTGGGTATGGAAGAAGGCATTGACGCGCCCACCGAAACCCGCACGCTGCTTAAAGCCTTCAGTGACTACGTCGAAAAAGAAGACTTCGACGACGAGGCCAGCCGTGAAAAAACCGACACCCTGGTAGGTTACGCCAACGACCAGCTAAGTCGAGGGGAACCCATGACGCTCGACGAACTCTCAGCGCTGGTCGATGAAAAGCAGCCAAAGGCCTTTTACGAGCACATTCGTAATGCTGATTACGGCCTGTCGCCGGAGATTCCACCGGATAAGCGCACCTTGAATCAATTTAGGCGCTTCACCGGGCGTGCGGGCGGTGTGTCGATCAGTTTTGATTCACACCTGCTTGGCTCAAGCATTGAATACGATGCCGCCCAGGATCGACTGATTATCAAGCAGGTACCCAAACAGCTCAAAGAGCAGCTAACCAAGCAGGAGTAAGGCCGCGACAACGGCTTGCCGCCCGAGGAGACCCCCATGCTGGATACTATCCAACAGTTTTTTCAGCGCACGCTTTCGCAACCTGAGCAGCGCGACAATCAAACCCTCACGCTGGAGTTGGCTTCGGCGGCGTTGCTGTTTGAAATCGCCCGCGCTGACCACGATACCAGCGACGCCGAGCTTGACGTCCTGCGCAGTATGCTGCTTGAGCGCTACCAACTGAGCGAAACCGATGTTGACGAGCTGATGGCGTTGGCGCGGGACGAAGTGGAAGACGCGGTCGATCACTACCAGTTCGTCAGCCTGATTAAAGAGCACTACGGCTACGATCAGCGCTGCGAATTGGTGGCGCTGATGTGGCAGTTAGCCTGGGCCGACGGCAGCGTGGATGCGTTGGAAGAACACCGTATTCGTCGCTTGGCTGATTTATTACATGTCAGCCACAGCGACTTTATTCGCACCAAACTATTAACCGAGGAGCGTGTAAACCAAGATGGATGATCGCAACGAAGGCTCAACATTAATGGATCTGATTGCGTCAATGGAGCGTATGGAGCAGGAAGCTCAGCGAGTCAGCGTTGACGATGTGGTTCAGGCAATAGGGCGGCGTTCGTTTGGGCCGCTGTTGCTGGTCGCTGGATTAATTACGCTTACCCCGATCATCGGCGATATACCCGGTATGCCGACGCTTATGGCTGCGCTGGTGCTGCTAGTATCGGTGCAGCTATTAGCCGGGCGGGAGTCCTTCTGGTTGCCCGGCTGGATGCTCAAACGCTCCCTTTCACGCCAGAAGTTCGATAAAGGCATCAAGTTGATGAAAAAGCCCGCCCGTTGGATTGACGGGCTGTTAAGGGTACGTCTGCCGTGGCTAACCGGCTATATTGGCATCCGGGTGACGGCGGTTGTGTGCCTGTTGATTGCTCTGGCCATGCCGCCGATGGAGTTTATTCCCTTCTCAGCCAATGGCGCGGGCTTGGCGCTGGCGCTGTTAGGCCTGGGGTTGGTAGCGCGGGACGGCTTAGTACTGCTATTAGGATTTGCCCTCATAGGCGCAACCGCCGCGCTCGTTTTGGTTAACGTACTTTAATCCGGCATTATTCATAGGAGCCTCATTATGACCGATACGCCGCCGACACCCCCAAAGCTGCCGGAAGAACAGAGCTCTTGGGAGCGCCGAGTGGAAACCGCCCTATGGAACTCGCGGTTTTTGGTCATGCTGGCTGTGGTGCCGAGCCTGTTGGGCGCGGTGATGCTGTTTGTGGTGGGCACCGCTGATATCTTTAAGGTCGTGATACGCACGCTGCATTACTATTTTGTCGACAGTAGCGTGGATATCCACGAAAGCCTGGTGCCCGATATCATCATTGCTGTGGATATCTATTTGATTGCCATCGTACTGATGATATTTGGGCTAGGCATCTACCGACTGTTTGTGTCGCGCATTGACCAGGCGGAAGCCCGAAATCCCAATCACCCTTTTAATGTTGCCTCGCTTGACCAGCTAAAGGATAAAATCGCTCGGGTGGTGATTCTGGCGGTGATTATCGAATTCTTCCGCGCGGTGGTGGATATCCGCTTCGCTACCCCGTTAGAGGCAATTTACCTGGCGCTTTCAATACTGGCGCTGGCCGCCGCGCTCTATCTGATGAGCCTGGGGCACAAAAAAGAATAGCGGGCTAGCCGTCAGTCAACAGGTCCTCTACTAGGTCATGCAAGCGTTCCTGAAACTGCCCGCCGGGCGAGGGCGGGCTTGGGTCCGCCGTAATCACGATGGTTAACTCCCGCTCTGGGATTACGTACAACGCCTGGCCGCCGAACCCGCGCCCGTAGTAGGCCTCTTCGCCACCCAACTGGGTAATAAACCAGCCGTAGCCATAGCCGTCGCCGGTCCAGCGCGAGGTGCCCCGTGGCGTCCACGATTGCGCTACCCAGCCTTCCGGCAGCACGCGCTGGCCGTCTCCGTTGTTATCAAAAACCATGCCATCGTTGCGATATAGCTCGCCGATTTCCACCAGCGCCCGCGGCGAAAGCTGCATGTCGTTGCCACCGAAATAAACCCCCTGCGGGTCGCGCAACCAACCAGGAATGGCAATGTTAAGTGGCTCGGCCAACAGGCGCTGGGCCAGGGCGTGGGTAGACTCGCCGCTGGTATACGTCAGCGCGGCGGAAAGCAGATGGCTAGAGCCAGTGGAATACAACATGCGCCCGCCGGGGCGGTCGACAAACGGCCGCGTCAGGGCATCCTCCACCCAATTGGGGCTGGCCACCCAGGAAGCGTAATTCTCACCGGAGGTGCGCTCAAGCCCCGCCTGCAGCGACAGCAGATGGCTCACAGTAATATCGGCGACTTCCGGGTCCGCTGACTCGGGCACGCGATCGCCAAGCAACGACACCAGCGACTGACCGGTCGACTCGATAATATTCGCCTCAATCGCAGCACCGACCAACGCCGCCAACACGGTTTTGGATAACGATTTGATGTTTGCCAGGGCATCAACGCCAGGCCCGCCCTGGTGGTGCTCGTGGATCACCTCACCCTGATGAGCGACCACAATGTTGTGCAAACGCGAATAGCCGCGGGCGTCCTCGCTCAGGGTTTGTAGCGCGGCGGCGCTGGGGGCAGTGGATGAGGCTTCTTGGGCAAGCACTGGGGAGAAAAATGGCGTAGCAGCTAAAAAACTGATGCAGGCAGCGGATAACAGCGAGCGCATGACAAACCCTCAGCGAATGGGAATCCCTTTGAGCCTACCATCATCCCAGGGTTCCAGCCCCGTCATGGTAAATCGTGTAAATCAAGTAACGTCTTGAATACGCAAAGTTTGAAAAGGCCTGCTAGGCTTTAGGGGGTAAGCGATAATCGCAATACGTATTCCAACCGCGCAACACGCAAGGAGCGACGCAATGAATAGTATTATTTACATCGTAGGACTGGTAGTGGTCGTGCTGTTTATTCTTTCAATTCTCGGCCTACGCTAAAAAACACTGACTAACATCGCGCTCATCCCGTTAATCAGGATTTTTCAAACCGTATGGGTCATCGCAAGCAGTTTTGGTACAACGACTAGGCGCAGTCCGCTGCGCCTTCCCCAAACATATCAAACATCAGCTCGCGCCCCATGGGCGTTAATACGAAGCGGCCTTGCTCATTGCGAGTGGCCGCTTGGCTGGTTTCCAATACCTGCTGGCAGGTGGCCCATCCGGGAGCGTTTTGGCTTAGCGACTGCAGTTCCTTCCGATTGAGGCCGCGCTGGGCCAGCGTAATCGTCTCCAACACATGGCCATTGTCATAAAGTAATTCGGCCACCACGGCCAAACACTGGCGTAAGCTGCGCTGAACGTGACTGGCGGTGGATATGTCGCTGTGCATTCCCTTCTCCTAATACGTTAGCTCGGCAGGGCACTGGCATCTAAAGCCTGATTGCCAATGACGATGTGTTGCAGTGCATTATAAACCAAAGTCGATATTAGACCAACGTCTAGCCTACGTTTTTCACTGGCCGCCCCGTCATCAAAACGTGGATGACGTGATAAGCTCGTCTTTATCTTCGTCATCCCGTATAGATGAGTGAGTTAACACGGCATGCATATCAGTGTTTTTGGAAGCGGTTACGTAGGATTGGTGGCAGGCGCCTGCCTGGCCGATGTAGGGCATCAAGTGACCTGTATGGACGTCAATGCCGAGCGAATCGCCCAGCTTAATGCCGGTGAGGTGCCCATCTTTGAGCCAGGGCTGAGCACCCTCGTCGCGCATAACATTGAGGCGGGGCGGCTACGCTTTACCACCAACGCAGAACAAGCCGTTCTGGAAGGCGAACTGTTGTTTATCGCCGTTGGCACTCCGCCGGATGAAGACGGCAGCGCCGACCTACGTTATGTGTTGGATGTCGCGCGTACCATTGGCCAGCACATGAACGATTACAAGCTGGTGATTGATAAATCAACCGTGCCGGTGGGCACCGCTGAAAAGGTGCAAGCGGCAATCAGCAACACCCTCGCCGCCCGCGGTGTCGATGTGCCCTTTGATGTGTGCTCTAACCCCGAGTTTATGAAAGAAGGCGCGGCGATCGAGGACTTTACCCGCGGCGCGCGGATTATTGTGGGCACCGAGAGCGAGCGTGTGAAAGCCCGCATGCACGAGTGCTATGCGCCCTATAACCGCAACCACGACAAGCTGATGTTCATGAGCGTGCGCGCCGCCGAGCTCACCAAATACGCTGCCAACGCCATGCTGGCCACCAAGATCAGCTTTATGAACGAGATGGCCAATCTGGCCGAACGCCTCGATGTAGATATTGAAGACGTACGCCGGGGAATTGGTAGCGATCCACGCATTGGTTACCACTTCATTTACCCAGGCTGCGGCTATGGCGGCTCGTGCTTTCCCAAGGATGTACAGGCACTAGAGCGCACCGCACGCCAGCTAGGCTATACCCCTGCGCTACTTAGCGCCGTAGAAACGGTCAATTTGCAGCAAAAGCAAACGCTGTTCACCAAACTGCAAACTGCATTGGGTAACCTAAGCGGCAAAACCATCGCGGTATGGGGGCTGGCTTTTAAGCCCAACACTGATGACATGCGCGAAGCGCCCAGCCGCACGTTGATGGAGGCGCTATGGCAGGCGGGCGCCAAGGTGCAAGCCTTCGACCCCGAAGCCATGGCTGAATGCCGCCGGATTTATGGCGAGCGCGACGACTTACTGCTCGCCGGCGACCGCATTCAGGCAGTGAAAGGCGCTGACGCTCTGGTGATCTGCACCGAATGGAAAGCGTTTCGCAGCGTCGACCTTGAATGGCTGGCTAACCAGTTGAGTGACAGACTGGTGGTGGACGGGCGCAACCTGTTTACCCCCAGCGCTGCGGAGGCGGCGGGGCTGATGTATGTTGGGGTAGGGCGGCGTAGTTAACTTCTGCTAATAGCAAACATTCACGGTGAGGAAACACATCGTTACGAAAAAAAGGCTATGGTAGTTAAAGTTACTTATAAATAAGCCGACGGGTTTAGGTAATACGAGAAGTAAGTGCTGCGCGAGGCTTCAAGGCGTAATAGAAGTACTGGGATGGTTAGCGCAGTAAAATGCATCAGACAAGGCGCATGTTGTTATGTCTTCTATTTCTTCACTCGGTGTTGGTTCGGGCTTAGACCTGAACGGACTACTCGGCCAGCTACAAGAATCAGAGCAGGCAAAGCTTGAACCGATCCAGCAGCAAGCTGAGACGGAAGAAGCGCAAATTTCTGCCTATGGACAATTGAAAAGCGACCTTTCGCAATTTCAAAGTGCAGCTGAAAAGCTGAATGACCCTGCCACTTTTGAAAGTCTCTCGACAGATGTTGAAGGCAGTGGTGTTAGCGCGGTCAGTAGCGAAGATGCCCAGCCGGGTCAATATAATGTTCAGGTCGATCAACTTGCCTCTGCAGGCAGCTTGGTTACTGAGCGTTTAGATACTTCCGACGAAGCGGTTATCGATGGTGATCAGTCGCTTTCGTTTAACTTGGCCGAAGGTGATATCGACCCTATCAATATTGCAGATGGTAGCTCACTGGAAGACATGCGCGACGCTGTAAACACCCAAAGTGATGGCCGTCTGAATGCCTCCATCGTTAACGACGGTGATGGCTACCGCTTGGCTGTGAATTCAACCGAAACCGGTGCAGCTTCCAGTATTGAAAGCACCAACTTTTCCGATATCCTCTCAGCCGATGCGCAAACAAGCGATGCACAGGTTGTGCAGGCAGGCGAAGATGCTGCCTTTAACGTTAACGGTATTGATATCACGAGCCCTACTAATCAAGTAGAAGATGCAATTCAGGGAGTTACCCTGAACCTAACCGAAGCAGGTTCTTCAAGCACCGTAACGGTTGAGCAGGATAGCGATTCGATTCGTGAGCAAGTTACTGCTTTTGTTGACGATTATAATGCTCTCAAAGGCACTATTGGCGAGCTAACCGCCTTTGATTCTGAATCTGGTGAAGCGGCTGATTTAAGTGGCGATAATGCTACCCGTGCCGTTGAGTCCTCCCTGCGTACAGCACTCAGCAGCGTGGTGGACGGTGATGGTTTCAATGTTCTGTCTGATGCGGGTATTTCGCTAGAGCTCGATGGAACGCTTGCTATCAATGAGGACGAACTAGACAGCGCGATTGCCAATCAGCCCAATGAACTTGCCAGCTTTTTTGCCGGTGATAGCGAAAACAGCGGCTTGGCAGGCCAGGTAAGCACCGCGATTGAACAGCAAATTGGCACTAATGGTCGGCTGGAAGGCGCTATCACGTCTTCTGAAAACCAGCTAGAGCGGCTGGGTGAGCGTTTTTCAACCACCGAGGAGCGTATCAATACAACGGTTGAGCGTTACCGTGAGGAATTCTCTGCCCTGGATAGCATGGTAGGCGACATGAACCAGACAAGCGCTTACCTGACTGAACAGCTTGGGTAATAATGGGTGCAGCTATCAGGCTGATAAATAGTTAAATATCCGCAGTAAAAAAGTCCGGCATGTAATGTCGGGCTTTTTTTTGTTCGTTTTGGAAGATTTTCCTAAAGTTATCGCGGTTGGTGCCGATTAATTAAGCCATCTACCTCAACATAAATTCACTAGGAGCTGTCCAACATGGCAACCATTACCTCACTCGGCGTTGGTTCTGGCCTTGATCTCAACGGCTTGTTGGATCAGCTCCAGTCGGCGGAGCGACAAAAGCTTACACCGATAATCGAGCGCCAAAACAATGAGCAAAGCAAGATTTCTGCCTATGGACGCCTTCAGTCCGCAATGGGCCGAGTGCAAGACGCTGTCGCCACGCTGAACGATATTGCTTCTTTTAAGCAGCAAAAAGCCACTGTCAATGGAGACGGCGTGATAGCGACCGCAAGCGAAACCGCTAATGCAGGCCGCTATAATATTAACGTAACCCAGCTTGCCAGTGCAGGCAGCGTTGCTTCAGGTAGCGTGGCGCAAGGTACCGTGGTGGCAACCGCTGATACCACCTTGACCCTGAACTTCGGGGCAACGTATACCGGCGGCGAGTTAGACGTAAATGCCGAGCCACTAAGCACTCGTACCCTTGAGGTTGCCGCAGGCAGCACGCTCGAAGATGTGAGAGACCAAATTAACCAAGATGCAGAAGCTGGTGTCACCGCCTCCATCGTTAACGATGGGTCGGGCTATCGCTTGGCGCTCAGCACAAAAGATACTGGGGAAGAAGCCTCTATCATTGGCTTTGAGGGGTTGGATCAACTCAATATGGATGATGCCACGCTTCGTGCGGGGCAAGATGCTGAGTTGGATGTAAATGGTATTGCGATCACCAGTAAAACCAATCAGGTTGAAGAAGCTATTCAAGGGGTAACACTTGACCTCACAGCTGTCTCTGATAACCCCGTATCGCTGATGATTGAGCGTGATGAAGAAGCGCTGAGAGAAGCCATTGATGAGTTTGTCAGTAACTACAATGAAATGAAGTCCACGGTTGGCCGAATGACCGCCTACAACGGTGAAGGCGAAACTTCGGGCGAGCTAGTGGGCGACCGCACCGTTCGTACGATTGAAGAGCGCCTACGCCGGGATATCACTGAGAATTTTGGTACCAGCGATATATCACGCCTTTCTCAACTGGGCATTGCCATTGATGAGCGTGGGCGGTTAAGTGTTGATGAAACCAAGCTAGATGACGCTGTAGCCAGTAACCCTGAGGGGCTAGCCGCCTTTTTTGCGGGTGATACGGAGGAAGGTGGCTTTGCAGGGCGATTAAATTCAACGCTTGAAACCATCACGGCGGATGAGGGCATTATTCAAAGCTCGTTGAGTAGTGCTGAGCTCCGAATTGAAAGCCTGGATGAACGCAAACTGCGTATGGAAAACAGTATCGAGCGAAGCGTAGAGCGCTACCGCAAGCAGTTTGGGCAGTTGGATGGCATGATCGCCCAAATGAACTCCATGAGCAGCTATTTATCTCAGCAGTTCAGCATGATGAGTGGTATGCAGAATAGCAACTAAGCGAGTTACATTAATTTACATAAAAAAATTATTTTTTCTAAAGAAACTGGCTGAACTGCCGTTAATTATAATAACGGCGATGCAAGCGCCGCTAAGCAGGCCATAAGGCCAGTTAAATTTCGAGGAGCATTCACATGTCTGTAATCAACACTAATATTACTGCCCTGATCGGCCAGAATAACTTGTCCAACTCGCAGTCTATGCTGGCCAAATCTCAAGAGCGCCTGTCTTCTGGCCTGCGCATCAACAGCGCCTCTGACGACGCCGCTGGTCAAGCTATCGCCAACAAAATGAGCGCGCAGATCAAAGGCATGGACCAGGCTAGCCGTAATGCTAGCGATGGCATCTCAATGGTGCAGACCATGGAAGGCGGTCTTGATCAAATCAACGATAATATGGGGCGTATTCGTGAGCTGGCGGTGCAAGGTGCCAACGATACCAATACCGCAGAAGACCGCGCAGCCATTGAGACTGAAATCAATGAGCGCCTGGCCGAGATTGACCGTGTTGCTGAAAGCAACAACTTTAACGGCACTGATTTGCTGAATAGTAGTGGTAGCCTTAGCATTCAGGTTGGTTCTAACACTGCTGATGAAGATGTTATTTCGGTAAACACAGTCGATGCTACTACCGGCGGCGATCTTGGTCTGCAATCGGGCTCTAGTGGCGCCCTTATTGCCGATGGCGATACTTCTATAATCTCAGGGTCTGGAGATTCTGGTGCAGTTACGCACGATGATTTCCAGAATATAATTGATTCCGTCGATGCTGCTACGGAAACCCTGGACACCAACCGTGCGGAGTTGGGTGCTACTCTCAACCGCTTTGATTCAGTAATTGATAATCTAGCAACGACGTCCACCAACCTATCTGAAGCTCGTTCGCGCATCGAAGATGCCGATTACGCAGAGGAGGTGTCTAACATGACGCGCTCAAACATTCTCCAGCAGGCCGGTACCTCTATGCTGGCGCAGGCCAACCAGACGCCTCAGTCTGTGCTGTCTCTGCTGGGCTAATAACTTAGCCGAAAAAGTTTCGAACGAGAGTAACGACGGGGCCCAAGGCCCCGTTTTTTGTGGTTAAGCTTGTCGTTGAGTTTGTTGCCAAAAAAAGGCATAACCATACATTCAAGCTCACACCAGTCTCTGATTGATTCCAATTGTGAGAACACCTACTCAAATACTAGCGCATTCGTGCCTTTGCTTATCGCACTAACGCAGTATGCTAGGTATATTGCCGTCCATTTTTTGTGAGCCGCTTCATGGTTAAAACCTCATCTACCTCCGCTACTCAAAAACGCAAGCCCCGCATACTCTGGGCAAATCCTTTCTGCTTATTGGATACCTCTAGCGGTGCCAGCATGACCGTGCGGCAAATGTTGCTACAGCTCGTGGCTCATGGCTATGAGGTTCAGGTGCTAGGGGCGACGGTATTCGATAATGCCAAAGGTATGGGGCGACTCAAAGAGCAGTTTTCAAATCTAAACGATTACCTCCATCAATTGATTGAAGCAGAAGATGGAACGTTAACGCATCAGTTGGTGGTGAGTTATAGCCACAATCGTAATCATTTTACGACACATGAAGAAGGGCTTTGGTATGGGCAGTACCTTTACCTGTTAGATTCCTTTAAGCCAGATATAGTTTGGTTTTACGGTGGTCAGACTCTAGATTTATTGATTGCCGATGAGGCGCGCAATCGTGGTATTCCTGTCGCTTCCTATCTAGCAAATGGAAACTATAAAGCCTCGCGCTGGTGCCGCGATGTGGATTTGATTCTCACCGACAGTCAGGCCACGGCGTCCATGTATCGTAAAACGGTGGGCTATACCGCGAAGCCTGTAGGCAAGTTCATTGACCCGGCTAATTTTATCGCGGATCACCATGAACGCAAGCGTCTCTTGTTTGTTAACCCCAGTTGGCAAAAAGGTGCCAGCGTATTTGTCCAACTGGCGGAAAAATTTGAGCGGGAAAGACCTGATATTGAACTAGAAGTGGTCGAAGCCCGGGCTGATTGGCCAGCAGTACTGCGGGACACCACTCGACGTATGGGTAGCCAGCGAAGCGCGTTAAACAATGTGACCGTGACGGCCAATACCAGTGATATGCGCGGCCCATACAGCCGTGCCCGTGTGCTGGTGGCCCCTAGCTTATGGTGGGAAAGCTCCGGGCGAGTGCTAGCAGAGGCCATGCTCAACGGTATTCCGGCACTGATTACCAACCGTGGTGGCATGCCGGAAATGATTGGCGACGCCGGTATGACCTTTGACTTCCCCGACGCCTGCTACGAAGAACCTTATCAACACCTGCTTAGCGACGAGGAGCTTCAGCCACTCTTTGATTCCGTCATCAACTTTTATGATGACGAAGCTCTCTATCGGGATTATGTGGCTCGTGCCTGGCAGGTAGGCGAAGACAAGCACCACCTTGATCGTGCGACTGATCGGTTGCTCACCGCACTAACACCGTTGGTGCGGCAACGCGCCGGTAACAAAGATTTTTCAATCAGTCAAAAAAAACGCCACCGCCAACGCCTAGCAAGCCGCGCGACCAAGCCAGAGTTTAAAGTCGATAAGTCTCTTCAGCAGTTGGTTAGTGCCAATGCTGGGACCACACAGAACGGCGAGCCCAAGGCCAATCGTCTGTCGCTTACTGATGATTTTACTTGGCAAGTCAAGGGCAAAGTCATGGTGCTCGACAACCGCGCCAGCCTGATCAAAAGTGGCCTAGCCGACCAGATGGCGGCAACCCACGCATTCGGCATTGTTGCCTTCGACCCCGCGAGCGAAATAAAGGATACCAAACAGTACGAGGGCAGCGAATACATACAACTGTTTCAGCACGCCTTGCTAGGCGATGGGCAAGCGGCAACGCTTCACGCCTGCGTCGCCCCGGAAATGACCAGTGTTCTCGCACCGTTACCGGCTGACAAACTTCCCAAACGCCATCAATTGGCCGCCAAGCCACTGGCGGAACTGCCTATTAATACCGTGGCCTTGGATAGTATTGAAGGATTGGGGAGCCTCGACTGGTTGATTCTCGATGAACTGAGCGATGCCATAGCGGTGCTGGAGCATGGAAAAAAATCACTCACAGATACGCTGCTGATTCAGGTACGTGTCGCCTTTCAGCTTACCCATGAGCACCAACCCAGCTTTGCGGAGCTGCAGCATTGGGCCAGTCGCAATGGCTTTCGATTCTATCGTTTCCATAACATTCAGCACCACAGTCATTTGCCGGATGAGCTGAGCGCCCGTGTTCCTTGCGCCACAGAGCAGGAAAGCGCTGATGTGCTGTTCCTTCCCTCCCACGAGCGCATGGCGATTATAAGCGATGAAAGCAAGACCAAGCTGGCATTTATACTGAGTGCCATCTTTGCAGCGCATGATGTCGCTTTTGACCTAATAGCAGATGTTAGTCAGGAGAAAGCGCTGGAGTTTCTGGAAGGGCAGTCGATTTTGCCTAAGCTGCCAGAGAAGGGGTTTTCGCCTGTATCAACCGTTGAAGATTTAAAAGAATTGGTATCTAAATCGCCACTTTCACGAGTTAAAGCAAACCATTCTCTACCAGGCCACTTAGTCGTATCTCTGACCTCTTATACACCACGTTTTGAAAATCTTCATCTAACTCTGCGTAGCTTGTTGTTGCAGGAAATAAAACCGGATGCTCTGATTTTATGGATTGCCGAAGAAGAAAAATCTGAGATTCCTCTAGCTGTATGGCAGTTAGAGGAGTATGGTTTAAGTATTCGCTTCTGTGAAAATATTCACTCTTACAAAAAAATAATCCCTACGCTACGCGAGTACCCTGGCAGTTTTATTGTTACTGCTGATGACGATCTCTACTATGAGCCCAGCTGGCTTAAAGGGTTGTTGAATAGCTGGAATGGTAGTTATAAAACAGTTGTTGCACACCGTGCCCATAAAATTCGCCTTGATAATAAAGGTAATCCAAAACCATATCGCCAATGGAAATGGGAAGTTGGGCCTGATGAGCTTTCAGATGGTTTGATTTTTCCAACTAGTGGGGCAGGTGTGTTATATCCCCCACGCATTTTTCATCAAGATATTACTAATCAAAAACGGTTTATGGAGATTTGCTCGACTGCAGATGATGTTTGGCTATATTGGATGGTATCGCTTAATGGGGGTAAGTTTAAATGCTCTAGTTATAAGTTTAATATTGTTGAATGGCCTGCTAAAAATAATGAGTCACTTTGGCAGGAAAATATACATCGTGGTGGTAACGATAGGAATATAAAAAAGATTGTTGACATTTACGGGAAGCCTTGGGGGGGGGTAGGGTTAAGAAAAAATAAAGCACGCAGGCATCCTGTTGTAAGCTTAGTGTATAGAGATTTTTCAGGCTCTAACGCTGTAGCTTTGTATAAAAGAGCAAAAGATTTTTTTCCATACAATGCTAAAAATGTGAATATTTACCATCAGAATGAAATAAATGAAAGTGTTATTTTGAAAAGTGATTTTTTACTTACAACTCATGGTCCTATAGTTAGCAAAAAAGATAGGTTGAGTGGAAAAACTTTTATTGATCTTTGGCATGGTTTTCCTATGAAGAACCTAGGCCTAATGACTGAAGGCGTTATTGATAAAGAACAAGTTAAGCGCCAATGGGGAAATGTGGACTATATGTGCGCTATATCCAAACTTGACTTATTGACTAAAAAAGAGTCTTTCGATCTCGGTGACAATAAATTATGCATAACTGGCTATCCTAGGAATGATTTTCTGCTACATAGCAATGGCAGAAAGAACCTTGGAAAAGTGTTAGGCCATGAATTTAAAAATAAAAATATTGTTCTTTATGCTCCTACGTTTAGAGAAAGTGTGCTTTGGCCTAATCGTATTGATGGGAGCAAAAAATGGGATAATGTTTTTGGTTTTGATTTCTTTAACCAAGATAGTTTTAATCTTTTTTTAGAAGAAAATAATATCCATTTTGTAGTTAAGCTGCATCCTGCTGAAGAGCCGATTGCTATAAAAAAAATAAAGCCGCATAAAAACATTAGCTTGCTTTTAAGTAGCCGTTTGAATGAGTGTATGATTGATCTTTATGAGGTCATGAATGCTTTTGACTTGTTGATGACAGACTATTCTTCAATATTTATTGATTATATATTGTTAGATAGGCCTGTTATTTTCATTACACCAGACGAAAAAGAATATGCGGAAAGCCGCGGAATCGTATCTTTCTTTGAAAGCTTCAAATGCGGCCCAACTTGTAATGACCAAATGAAGCTAGAGAAAGGAATTCTAGAAAGCATAAATGATAGTAGTTACTATAAAAATGCGAGAGCTTTTGCACTGAATGAATCCCATATGCATAAAGATAGTAGTTCTTCTAAGAGAGTGTGGGATCTTGTTCAGGATGTTTGGATAAACAAAGTATTATAAGATATTGTCTTTTGCGTTCATTATGAGGAGTGTTTAATGAGGGAAATGTTGTATCCTTACAGCAATGGCGATAATTTAAAAAACCGTCACGATTATGCTTACTCTCCTTATCATGGAGAGCGTTTTTTGGAAGCCTGGATAGAGGCACGCAAAGCGCTTTTAAAAGATACTATACCTCTCGAAGAGGTTCCTATGCCTGTTGATTCATCGTACCCCAGCGGGAGTGACGTCCATACAGCACATCTTCTGGAAGCGCTGTTCTATCAGCTAACAGAAAGCGATGAGCCTCAAACGTATAATTTTCAACATTGGCTCAATTGGATTATAAAGCGCTTTGAAGTATCCAAGCGCTTGCACGTGCGTTATGCCCTTAGCGGGAAACGCACCAAGCCACTAGGTACATTTAGAAATCTTTCTCTTTACGTTCGTTTTGCGGAAATACTGGTCCTTGCCTACAGTGAAAAGAACAAAGTCCCGGCGCTTAATGCTCTTATTAAATGCCTGGATACTCTGTATTCGGTGACAGAAAATTTAACGGCTGAACAAAAGCAAAGAGTGGCTCGAGTTGCGACGAAAGAACAAGAATTTGTACTTCGCTTGCGAAGCAGGTTGGAGGTTAACTCTCGGCAAGCCTTCGTCATGCCTTCTACCCAAATCGGCGATCGTTCTTCTAAACCACTGAGCAATGTCACCTTATTGGTGGCGGATACAATACGCTCGCGCGCCTATACCCAAGCATTGCTCGCTTACGGGTTTCATGTAGAAAATATTTTATTGCTTACCTCTTCTACACGCAAGCAATGGGGACAATCTGATCAGCTACTCAACCCGCCTACTGCGGGCAGTTTTGGAGGTGCCTTCATTCCTGATTTGCGTATTCCATTGGACGATACTTGTCAGGCACTTACGCACTGCGTGAAAGTGTTAGATACAGGAAGTGTCAATAATCCAGTAGTTATTGAAAATCTGCATACTCTTAACCCTGAGCTTGTGATCTTTTCTGGCTTTGGCGGAGAGATTGTTCATGAAGATGTTTTAGGTGCTGCTGGTCCCTTTCTTCATATGCATGCAGGAGAGTTGCCGAAATTTCGAGGTAGCACGACCGCTTATTACAGCTTCCTGATGACAGGGAATGCGGGGGTCTCTGCTATTCTATTGTCCCCAGATATCGATACAGGAGAGATCGTTTATCGAGCGCTGTACCCTTTGCCACCTGCCCAAATGAACATTGACTATTATTACGACGGCATCATTCGCTCTGATGTCCTTATTCGCGTACTGGCTTACTACTCAACCCATGGCCGGCTACCTGATACGCAAGCGCAAAACACAGGAGAAGGTGAAACCTACTATATCGTCCATCCTCTTATTAAAACCATGTCGATTTTAAAAGTTCGAGAGCAAGCCCGTGCTTAGATGCAAGATGCACCAATGGGGCTGCCTGGAGGTGGTTTTTAATTGATTTGCCCATAAAAAAAGATATTGCCAGCTAGTTAACAGGATGCCAAAAATGCGTCGCTACCTTTAAATCTTCTTGGCAATCGACCTCTGCCCAGCCGTTCTCGATCAAGGCAGCGCGGGCTTCCCAGCCGCTGTTGATCAGGTGTTGTAAGAAACTGGTCATGTACATGTTGGGGTAGTCGTTGCCGTCGTACAGGGCATCCTTGTCCATTTGTTGCCATGTGGTAAGCAGTTTGGGCACATGGTCGGCGCGGATTTTAATTAGCCCGGTGTATTGACCTTGTATGTCATCGTAGGACTGAGGTTTTTTACCCAGCTCAATAATGTGGTTGCCATCTTCCAGCTTGAGGGTTTCCGCATCGCTCAGCGGGTCGTCCATACGTGCTGCCCAGTATCGATGCCACTCTTTATCTACCGCTAAACAGATAGGCGAGTTGCAGGCATTGAGCGCGGCAAGCACCCGAGGCTCATAGACGATATCGCCGTAGCTGATAATCAAGTCGCTCTCGCCGGTCATGATGGATGCCGCCGCGAAAAGCGTGGTGACCATGTTGGTGCTGGCGTAATCCAGGTTTAGGTGGCGAGTGATGTCGGACCGGTCAAGCTGTTCGGCACAGTAGCCTGCCACGATATGAATCTCGTTAATGCCTGCGCCGCGTAAGGTAGTCAGCTGGTGCTCCAGCATTGGTTTGCCGGCAAGTTCGACAAGGCATTTGGGCTTGTGGTCGGTGAGTGGCCGCAGGCGTGTGCCTTGGCCAGCCGCAAGAATAATGGCCTTCATGGCAATGTACCCTGGGTTAAAAATGTATTGATCAGGTGGCGGTCCGCGTCGGCGATGGGGCTATCGCGCTCTGGATGCCACATGATACCTAACCAAGGGCGTTGGTAGTGGCATAATGCTTCGATAGTGCCATCGTTGGCCCACGCAAGAGCTTTTAGGTCATACCCTAAATCGTCAACTGTTAGCCCTTGGCCGTGGTAGCTATTGACCCAGCGGCCTGATTTGGGAGTGAGTGGCCCGGTTACCCAGTGAACATTGCCAATATGGTCAGCTACTGAGCGTAAGCGCCCCCCTTGATAGTGGTTGAACATTTGTAAGCCACGGCAAATACCCAGTACAGGGATGTTATGGTGAATGGCATGGTCGAGTGCTGCTTTTTCTAGGGCATCACGGTGGGTCGCACTTCCTATGTCGTTACCGCCGGAAAGCACGATTGCATCAGGTGCCAGTTTATCCAGGTATGCCTCTGGGTTGGCAATCGTATTGGGCAACGGCATGGGCAAGAAGCCTAGCTGCCAGAGCAACTCCGCCATGCGGGTGTCTAGGCTGTCGCGTACTTCATTGCGGCCTTCAATGGCATCTTGGCGTTGACTTATCGCTACCCGCTTCATTGGATCACTCGCAATATGCTGTTGCTGGGACTCAGCTCGATGACGCGTGCGCGTGCCAGTTCGCGGAAGCGTTGCTCGCCGACCCCGATAGCAGCGGGTAAGCCAAACTCGGCGGCCCGGATCGCCATATGTGAGTTGGCGCCGCCGTACAACGTGATAAGGCCGGCAATACCTTGGCCAAACAGCCAGTCATAGCCTGGGTCCGCTTGTGGAATCAGCACCAGCCGCCCGGCGACATGTGCATTGACATCCGCGGGTTGGTCGCTCAGGTCGATACAGTTCGCGGTTATGCTGTCGGAGCCAATGAAATTGGGCTGGTCTGCGCCCAGTATGAAGGCTTCAAAATCGCTTTCTTTCGCCACCAGGGGAGGGAGCTCGCAGGTTGATGCAATACGTTGTGCTAGGGACTCTTCCTCTGCTCGCTGATGCAAGGAGTCCGCGACCGCGCTTAATGACTGCACGCTATGGCGAAGGGTTAGCAGGTCGTTCAAGGATAGGTGCGAAACGTGTTCACGTGTTAGGCCATATTCGTGACCAACGTCAGCCAGCGATTCTAATGCCGCGGATAAATTACGGGTAAAGATGAATTTGGCGTATTCACGGCCTTCGATGGCCTGGCGCAGAAAGCTTTCCACGAGCTCTGGTTCGCTTGGCAGGCCGATATCGGCCAACGCCTGACAGAAAGCGTCGCGTTCATCATGCCATGCGTGCGGCTCTGCCTTTTCATGGGCTGCCGCTTTGGCGTGTTCGACGAGGGGCCTCAAGAAGCGCTCGGGGTCGGCGTCATAGCGGGGGGAAGTAATATCGTAAGTGCCAGGCCTGAGGTGGCCGTACCGGGCCTTGAAGTCTTCCCACGACATATCTCCCGTGGCGGTCATTTTGGCATCCGCTGTAAGCTCGTGGCTCACAGTATGCAGCGTCGAAAGAAAGCTTTCGCGGGCGTGATTGGTCAACATCCCCGTTGCCTGCGCTTCACGTAACAGAGTAACCGCCACAAAACCGCTACGAGCTAAGTGAGCAAAAGGCAATGCACCCAGGCGCCGACAATCATCGAGCAAGGCATAGGCGCGTTCTAACGCGGGTAAGTCCTTTTCCGCCATCAGGGCATCAAAGCGCTGCGAGAGTTGGTGAATAAGCGCCAGATCCTGTGGACAGCGCTGAAAGGCGTTGGCAGTGATTCGGCGTAAACCGCTACGCAATTGCGCAACATCGTCTCGGCTAAAGCCTCCTTGCTGCTTCAGGCGTTTTTCCCAGCGTTCAAACCCTGGCGCCAGGCAGGTGGGAACTACGTCGAACTCGACTTTATCGTGTAGCTCGGGGTGTTTGCTGAGCCAACCTGTATAGAAATTCAATAGCCTACCGGCAAGGCCTTCGCTCAGTTCTGAGGGGAGAAAAGAGGCAAAACTGGCACGAACATCAACGTAGGGGTGGCCTGCAAATTCCGTTAACAAAGGGGCTGGCCTGACATCACGATAACCGTATTCAGCTCGCTGTATTGCCCATGTTTCGTCCATTATCAAATAGCGATATAAACTTTTCGCAAGCGCGCCGGGTGATGTGCCAATAATTTCGGCTGGGTTCCAGTCGGGCATGACGCCGTAAAGCGCTGCGGCTTTGCCTGGTAAGTGAGGAAGAGCGTTGGATTGCGCTAGCCAGCGGGTATGTGCTAATTGGATGGCTTCATGACAGCGGCTGTCGTCGCAATCGCTATTACTCCGGTCAACGGCAATCGGGCGTACTTGTAGAATATAAACGGTGTTATCGGTGTCGATAGCGAACTCTATATCTAACGCATCGTAACTCAGTAATGATTCGATTTCCTTGAGTGCTTTAATCAGGCCAGCTAAAGCAGGCTCGGGCAACTCCTTTTCGGTGCTTTCGCGACGCAGCAGTAGCGTTCGGTGATCGCTGCTCACGCCACTGGTAATCGCTTCTGTATCACCATTGGTTTCGTAATTGACCACATACCATGGTGCGCCATGCTTTAAAGTTCTGGTAAAGGCAACACCGCTTATCCGAACGTCGGTGACCATGGGCTGTATAAGCACTTGGTCGTCTGACGCAGCTTCGCCGTATGAGTTGATAACCTGATTGACGGCATCCGCCAGTTCGCTATTGGTATCAACATTCAGCAAGCTTTCATAACCACCGGCATTGGAGGCGTAAAACGAATCTTCACTACGTGCGCTGGAACGAACGACAACTCGCTGATTGCCAAATTGCTTGCGCGTTTTTGACAAAGTGGCGTTGGGGTTTGAGCGCCAGCTTGATACCGAACAGGCAACCTGGTCTTGGATGATAGCGTGTCGCATCATGCCGCGTAAGCGGCTAAGTGTTTCCGCTTTTGTCCCTAGTATAAAATGCGCAATATCCTGAGGGTCGTTGAATTCTGCCCAGTCACCGGCAACATCAACGGCGGCCACACTGCATCCAAAAACTCGCAAATACTCAATATAATCAGATAAATGGCGGCGAGTTAGGCTTTCTGGGGCTTTCTCTCGCAGTTCAGCCAGCTGCTTCAATGCCTTGGATGAAAAGCGCACGAGTCCGATAAATTCACCATCAGCCCAGTCAACAGGTACATCACCGCCCAGACGCACTATATGACCGTTATTCACGACTACCTTTTCACGGTGATCAAGGTGCTCTGCGGCTCGACCTGAGTATCGTTTTTCCCATGCGCTATCCCAGGCGACAGCTATATCGGCATCGCACTGCGTAAGGGCAGTGGGCACGGTTTCACGAAAAAGAATGTCGCTATAACAGACCAGCAAAGGTTGATCTGTTGGAAAGTTCGCCACTAAGAGAGAGGCGCCGCTGCCGGTATTTTCCCAATTTTGGTTCTTGGCTAGCGTGAGCTTGGGGTAGCTTGCTTGAACAGCATCTGCCTGATACCCGGCAACAAAGGTTGCTTCATTTAGCTCACATCGTGAGGCGTCAAGTATCCACTGGAGCATGGACGTACCAGACCTGGGCTCTCTTAATGCAGCAGGCTTTTTCCCGTGGTGGGGAGCGCCTGCACCGAGAATAATGAGTTTTGGCATTGATAGTCCCAAAATGCTTGTTGGATCAGAAAGACAGTTCACTTGCTTTATCGTATTGGTCGACAGCGGTGCGGTGGTCGATAAATACCGCGCCGCAGGAAATCAATTTTTTTACACAAGGTCGTCTAATTATTAATCATGGTACTAGGCATTAGTTTGCCTGAAATTGTTTGCAGCGAAACGCTCAATATGCCCAAGTTTTTGATGCCATTGGTAGCGATGGAGTCTCGGTGCTGTGGCTTACTGGCGTGGGGAATCGGTTATCGTTAACCTTGTCTGATAAACAGTTTGCCAACGGTCAGTACATCTAGCTGCTGAATGGCGATAACGTATGCCATGGTCGATAGTGAACCGTTAATTAAGTGAGCCCGCCATGAGTACAGATGAACACGAACATGTCGCGGAGGAGCTGGAAACGCTGATTCGCGATACTGGACAACGCGATCAAACAGCAGCGGGAGCAGACACGCTTGATGCTGCTGGAATAAAACAGTTGTAGTCTTCTCCTCGCACACAGGCCTTTTGTATGGATAAGCACAGGGCGAGTAACTTGGTATATGATTTTTTCTGATGTATGCCTGCTGGTCGCGCAGTTCAGACGGCTCACAAGGCAGTGCTCACATACTAACCAGAAGAGAAACGGCGGTGGATTCCACAGAATTGATACTCATGATCGCCATTTTGTCGATCTGGTTCAGCCTTACCTGTGGCTTGGTGGTGTTATATTTGCTGTTGAACGGGAAATCACTGGAAGTAAATTTCCGTTCGGCTAAGTGCTCTGAATCCTTGCCTGTGACCCCATCTAGTTCAACAGCGCCAGATAATACCCCAGTGCTGGTGGATGAAAGCGCCAGTGCCTGGGGGCTGTTTGTGATGTTTGATGAGCCGACGATGGCTAGCAACGAACGCTTAAGCGTCGTGCTTTTATCTTCTGGCGCGGTGTATGAAAGCAGCACTAAGTCTTTCACCCTGGCGGGAGACTCACCCCGCAACCCGATTCATATTGCTAACGCCTACCCACCCGCCTCACTGCCTTCCTTCAACCAGGATAACGGTCAATTCCCTGTGAAGGGCGTGGCGTTGAAAATGATCAAGAAATCGCGTAGTGCCACGCCCAACAAACTTCAGCTGGTGCGCTTGGTAAAGTTAGCCAAAGAACTCGCACGGATTGGCGGAAAGGTCGTGGATGCCGACAAGCAACCAGTGACCCCCAGCGGTTTTCAAGCAGTGATCGACGGGAAGGCGAAAGTGTAGGTGTTTCTCAGAAGTGGAGCAGTTGCTTAGAGTAGAGAGACAGCGCCTTATTTACCTGATTTTGTATGCGCTGTATGCCCCAAAAGCTCAATGGAAAAAGAGGGCAGGGCTCACGCCAAAGCGTTTGGCGAGCGCCTCGATATGGCGGCGGGTAAGGTCGCGTCCCTTGCGGTTGAGTATTCTGGAAACCAGCGACTTGCTGCCTATTTCGGGTAGGTCTGCGACACCAAGCCCGTGCTGGTCCATCAGGGACCTGAGCATATCCACCGCATCCTGAGACTGAACACCGGCATTGAACTCGGTAAATTCTTTGGAGGCATTTTCCCACTCCTCAATGGCATCGGTAAGGCGCTCAATAAGGGCGATATTGTTATCGACGTCGTCAATCAGCTCGCCGACCATGGTCAGCGCCTCTTGATACTCCGCCTCAGAGTGGATATGAGACAAGAACGGTACGGCGTGGAAAACAGCCTTGGCCTCTTCGAGGTAGGGGGTGGCATTCATTTATCGGCCTCCTTGGCATACCGACGACAAAGCTTGGCGTATTCGGAATGCGTAGTAATGTGCTTCACGTACAGAATCTGTTGCTCGAACGAGATAAACGCAATTAGTCTCAGGCCTGAGAAGATTGCCAAGCCACTAGCTTTCACGCGACCACTGAGCGAGCCGCCAGCTTTTATTGTATGCAATATTACTCGCCCCTGTGCCTCAAGCCCTTCCCCCCGCAGCCGATACTATAAAAGATAGGATGCATCTTAATCCCGCCAGGGTCGGCTTCACCATTATAAGTATTACAATCAGCAGGTGATGCAATGCTGGAGAAACTCCACAAGATCAATGTGAAATACACCCTGGCGTTTATCCTGGTGGCCTTGTCGCTGCTGGGCGTTGTGGTGGTCGATAGCCTGCTAGTCCAATCCATACGTGAACGCATGACGGCATTCAGCGGCTCGTTTAATCCGGCGGTGTCAGCGGTGCTCAATGCGGACCGTGATTTGTATCAGTCGCGGGTAGCAGAGCTTGAAGTGCTGCGCGAAGAACCGGGTAGTCAGGCGGCTAGCGCCCAGTACGATGATTACCTTGAAAATGCCGAGCAGGCGTATGACCGGATGCATGACTTCCTCACGCTGCTGGACGCGTATCCGCAGGTGAGCGAGGGGCTTGAGCCGTTCGAGGATCGCTTTACGGCCTGGGAGGCGGCGTCCCTGCGTGTCTTTGAGCTTCATGCGGACGGCGAAGTTGATGCCGCTGAGGAGCAACTGGAAGGCGACTCTTTAGCGGCCTTTAACTCTTTACGTGAGCTATACAACATCGCCGGTGAAAGCGCTGATGCGCGTGGCTTGGCCCTTGAGGAAGAAACGTTGGCCCAAGTCGCCGTGCAGCAGCGCTGGGTGATGGGCTTCACCGCCTTGGTGCTCCTTGCCACATTGGTCATTGCCTTGATGGGGCCGAACCTGATGTCTCGGGCGCTTCGTCAAGTCAGCGGGCGCATTCGCGATATTACCCAGGGCGAGGGCGACCTGACGGCGCGCATTAATAGCCAGCGTCGCGACGAGATCGGCGAGCTGGCCCGCGAGTTTGATGGCTTCATTGCCCGTATGGATGTCAGCTTCCAGGCGGTGCGAGATGGCGCCCGCAATGTCAATGTGGCATCGAATGAGATTGCCTCAGGCAGTGAGGATCTCGCGTCGCGAACGGAAGAACAGGCTTCGGCGCTGCAAGAGACGGCGTCCAGCATGGAGGAAATGTCCTCTATCGTCCGCCAGAACAGCGAGTCGGCCAGCAATGCCGATACGCTTTCCAGTCAAGCCTCCGAAAAAGCCGAGAAGGGTGTTAAAGAGGTCCAGCACTCGGTGGCCTTGATGCGCGAGCTTGAAACCAGTTCGCGCCAAGTGGGTGAAATTGTCGAAGTCATTGACTCGATTGCCTTCCAGACTAATATCTTGGCGCTTAACGCCTCGGTCGAGGCGGCGCGTGCGGGCGAGCATGGCCGTGGCTTTGCGGTGGTGGCCAGCGAAGTGCGCAACCTCGCCAGCCGCAGCGCGGACTCATCCAAAAAGATTCGTGAGATGATTACGGATATCAGTCAGCGCATCGCCAGCGGGGCCGAGCAAGCGGTACGTAGCGGCGAGGGCATTCAGGATACGGTAGAAGCCATCCGCCAAGTCTCGGGACTAATGAACGAGATTTCGCTGGCCGTACGCGAGCAGGAATCCGGTATCCAGCAGGTGGGCACGGCGCTAACACAGATGGATTCCGCCACGCAGCAGAACGTCACGCTGGTATCGCAAACCAGCGGCTCGGCGGCGTCACTCCAGCAGGAGGCCAACCGTCTCACGCGCTTAGTGGATGCGTTCAAGCTCAGTGGCGATGGCTCAGAGACTACTTCTTCAGCGTTACCCAAGCCGGCTTCCCAGCAGGCAGCTCAACGTAACCCGATGAAAAACGAACCTGAGTGGGAAGCTTTTTAGATGAGTTGTCAGTGCTCGACCCGTCACGGTCTGGGCTAAAATTGATTTTCCTGGTTTTTGTTCGATAATGAGAGGCTTTACATGGCGCCCCTGGGGGATGGGGCGCTCAGTTCCTCTTTCAGCAGGGAATCAACGCATGGACCCGCATAAACTGGCGGTAGCCTTGGCCATTGCAGCAGGTTGGCTAAGTTTTAACAGTCTTATTCTCTCAATGTATTTCATACTAAGTAAAAGAGGGATATTGGAAGTCGACGGTTGGAAAATGGGCGAGTGGCTGAAGCTTGGGCGACGATTATCACCTGTTGCCGAGCGGGGCGTATTGCCATCCCGGTCGCCTGTCGCGGATATAAAGGTGAACACCTCCTCTACGCTACCTAGCCATGAAGATAGTGTAGAGGAGGTGGCTCCTGAAAAGGACAAGGCTGGCGAATACAACGCTGTGCATGTCCTTTTTGTCATGTATAGCCAGCCCAATATCGCAATCAATAAAAAACTCCAGCTGTGCTTGCAAAACTGGGAGGCCCACTACGATGCCGATCTTAAGGTTTACATCGTGCCTGGGGTTACCCCACAGAACCCGTTACGCATTGCCAACGCTTACCCGCCTGGGGAAATGCCTTCCCTGGAGGCTTTTCAGCAGACGGAGAACCTGATTAGCGGCGTGAGCGTGATTCTCGAAAAGCCGAAGCGTAAGCGTGGTTTTGATAAGGTCCAGTTGGAAAAGCTTATTATCTTTACGCAACAATTAGCCGCCTTAGGCGGCGAGATACTCGATGCCCAGCGCCAAGTCGCTACGCTTAAAACGTTCAACGCTATACGGTACAAATAGTCCACCAACGAGGCTGGCTGTATATTCAATAAAAGAATAAAAAGTGGTTTTAATATTCTTTTGTTCGCTTTTGTGATGCGTTTAAAATAGCCATCATTAACGCCACATGGCTTTCTGTGCGGCTATTTGAATCGTCGGAATATCGACCTAACGAGGTAACAGATTCATGCGACTAACACGCACGCTGAATATGACCCTGGGCGCGTTTGCATTAAGCATCGCCAGCGGGTTATTTGCCGCCACTGCCCAAGCCGATACGCTGAAGGTTGGCATGTCGGGCGGTTATTTCCCCTTTACCTTTGTGGAGCAGGACGAACTCAAAGGGTTTGAAGTCGATGTCATGAACGCCGTAGGTGAGATAACCGGCGATGACATCGAGTTCGTGACGGCAAGCTTTTCTGGCTTGGCCGGTATGCTGGAATCTGGACGGATCGATACGATTGCCAACCAGATTACGATAACCGAAGAGCGCCAAGCGAAGTATGCATTCACCTCACCGTATGTTTACGATGGTGCGCAGATAGTGGTTCGGGCAGGTAACGACACCATTCAAGGCGTAGAGGACTTATCCGGTAAAAGCGTCGCCGTGAACCTCGGGTCTAATTTCGAGCAACTGCTACGTGAACTGCCCAATGCTGATGAAATCGATATCCGTACCTACGAGTCTAACGTCGAGCAGGACGTGGCGGTTGGCCGGGTGGATGCCTTTGTGATGGACCGAGTGAGTGCCAGCCAGGTCATTAGCGAGCGCAATTTGCCGCTTGAGTTGTCGGGGCAGCCATTCAATACCATCGAAAATGCGCTACCGTTCCGTGATGATGAAGAAGGCCGTGCCCAGCGCGACCGTGTCGACGCAGCGCTCGAAGAACTACGCGATAACGGAACGCTAGCGGATATATCGCAGAAATGGTTCGATACTGACATCACCCAACCATAATCGAGGCTCTCGCCTGTTGATGGCGGCCGTGGCAATGCCACGGCCGTTTTGCTTATAAGCGACGTAACTATGCTGAATGTGGAGTATATGTGGGGCCTGCTACCGGTCCTGTTGAGTTATTTACCGTTAACGCTGCAGATGGCAACTATCGCCATGCTGTTTGCGCTGATCATCGCCTGTCTGTTAGCGGTAGTTCGGGTCTCGCGGATACCGGTGCTGAATGGTGGGGCACTGCTGTTTATTTCGTTCTTCCGTGGAACGCCGCTGCTGGTGCAGCTATTTCTATTTTACTACGGCCTACCGCAACTGATTGATGCGCTCATTTCCATTAATGGCGTGACCGCCGCCGTGCTGGGCCTAACGCTGCATTTCGCGGCGTATATGGCGGAATCCATTCGTGCGGCCATTGTGGGAATCGACCGGAGCCAGACCGAGGCGGCGCTTTCCATCGGCATGACCCAGTCGCAATTGATGCGCCGTATTATCCTGCCCCAGGCGACCCGTGTGGCAACGCCGACGCTGATGAATTATTTCATCGATATGATTAAGGCCACCTCGCTGGCGTTTACCCTGGGTGTCACCGAGCTAATGGGCGCTACCCAAAAAGAGGCCTCAGGAAGCTTTCTCTATTTGGAGGCGTTCCTGCTAGTGGCGATTATTTACTGGGTGGTGGTGGAGGTGCTCTCATGGGGCCAGCGCCGTCTGGAAACGTATCTGAATAAGGCGTATCAGCGATGATCACTCTGGAATCTGTCAGCAAGCGATTTGGTCAGCAGCCAGTGTTTACAGACATCAATTTGCATTTAGACCAGGGTGAAATCATTGTCATTATTGGCCCGTCGGGGACCGGTAAATCGACCCTGCTGCGCTGTATTAACTTTCTTGAACGCCCGGAAGCGGGGCATATCACGGTAGGCAACTTACGCGTCGATGCACGCCAAGTAAGCCGCGCCGATATTCTGGCACTGCGGCGAAGAACCGCCTTTGTGTTTCAGAACTATGGTCTGTTTGCGAACAAAACGGCGCTGGAAAACATTAGCGAAGGCATGATTGTGGTAGACAAGCTGCCCAAGGCTCAAGCCGACGCGCGGGCGAGGGATATTTTGGCGCGGATTGGCTTGGCGGATAAAGCGGATGCCTACCCGGCATCGCTTTCCGGTGGCCAGCAGCAACGGGTTGGTATTGGTCGGGCAATGGCGGCCAATGCCGATGTGATTCTGTTTGATGAGCCTACGTCGTCGCTTGACCCTCAGTGGGTCGAGGAGGTGCTGAGCCTGATGAAGCAGCTGGCGGTTGAGCGCCAGACGATGATCGTGGTCACCCATGAAATGCAGTTCGCCCGGGAAGTAGCGGACCGGGTTGTCTTCATGGACGAAGGCGGCATCGTCGAGCAGGGCCCGCCGGAGGAACTGTTTACGGCACCCAAGGATGAGCGCACGCGCCACTTTTTGCGCAAGATTTTGGCGCCCATGGGGCAGACAGTGCCGTGATTGTCGATAGCATTATGGTTTGCGAAAATTTCGAATAATGCTACTCTGAAGGGTAAGTCCCTTGTGTTTTTAGGAGGAGAGGCAATGGTCTCGCTTACCGCCATGCTGCCCAGCCAAGAAGAGGCAGCGCTTGCTAAGCTATCAAGCCGGGAATTAGCTGCGTTTGTGGAAACAAAAGCCTCCACGCAGCAGGTAATGCTTTCCGGCAAGGATGGTCATGCGCATCACGTTGAAGTGCCCGTAAGCGCACTTCGTTTGTTGGTAGATATTCTGACGGAGCTAGGTGAAGGTAATACCGTAAAGCTGATCCCTGTTCATGCAGAGATGACCACCCAGGAAGCGGCCGATTTGATGAATATGTCGCGTCCGACGTTTATTAAGTTATTGGACGAAGGAAATATTCCTTACCATCGAGTCGGGAATCGTCGCAAAGTTAAGTACACGGATGTGATGGCTTATAAGCAAGAGGTTGATCAGCAGCGGCTTGAAGCCCTTGATGAGCTGTCATCGCTGGATCAGTCACTTGGTCTGGGCTATTGATGAGTTCGTATTACACAGTGGTTTACGATGCCTGTGTCCTTTATCCGGCACCGTTAAGAAGCTTTCTCATTCATTTGACAATAACCGATTTGTATCGTGCTCGTTGGTCGCGTCAAATACATGAGGAATGGATGCGAAACCTGCTGGCTCAGCGTGATGACCTGTCATGGGAAAAGCTTGAGCGCGTTCGTGAGCTAATGGATAGGCACACACGCGATGCAGTCGTGGAAGGTTTTGAGTCATTGATTGATGGGTTGACGTTGCCAGACCCAAATGACCGCCATGTGCTTGCTTGCGCTATTCATAGCGGGGCTGAGGCGATCATTACCTTTAATCTCAAAGACTTTCCAGACGCTGTCCTGGCTCAGTACGATATTAGATCGATACATCCTGATGAGTTTTTATCGGACATGTTGGCGTTAAGTCCAGGTGATGTTATCCAGGCAGCTCAGCGCCATAGACAAAGCTTGAAGAGTCCACCCTTTAATGCCGAAGAATATCTTGATTTGCTATTAAATCAGCGGCTTCCTGAAACGGTCAGTGAGCTTAGGCGCTATCGTCTAATGCTTTGATGCTTAGCGTGGTGTGTTGGTGGCGGACTTTTTACGCTGTTGAAACACGCTAGCAAGCCCGCATTCTGCGTGATAGACTATGCCATCCTCTCAGACAAGACCCGTGAGCGGGCAGCTGAAATGAACTGCTCGCTACACTAATTTGGCCGGGCTATTGCACAAAAATAGCCGCCAAATCAATTGGTTGTTACGGAAGCGTCGTATTGTCCGAGTCGGCGTGCGACGAACACATAGTTAATCCGTTGCCCTTTAAGCGGCAACCTTATTCTCCAAGGAGATACCCAGTGGCGAACAGCAAGCAAGCTCGCAAGCGCGCCCGTCAGGCCGAGAACCGTCGCGTCCTGAAAGCTAGCCAACGCAGCATGGTCCGCACCTACATCAAGCGTGTGATCAAAGCGATCAACACCGGTGACCATGGCAAGGCGATGGAAGAGTTCAAGGCAGCGCAGCCGGTCATCGACCGCATTGCGGATAAAGACGTGCTTTCCAAGAAGAAAGCCGCGCGTCTGAAAAGCCGCATGAACAAGCGCATTAAAGCACTGGCGGCGTAAGCCGGCAGGCGCCTTAAAAAACCGGCTGCGGCCGGTTTTTTTGTGTCTGTGGATTGCCAATGGAAGGGTGACGAGGGCGATGACCACGAATTCGCAGCCGGAAGTCCACGAGCAGCCCCCCCGGCGTGGGTTGATGCGCTCGGGGTTGATTGTCAGCGCCATGACCATGCTCTCGCGGGTTATGGGTTTGGTGCGCGATGTGGTAGTGGCCGCATTGCTGGGCGCGGGTGACGGGGCCGATGCGTTTTTTGTGGCCTTCAAAATCCCCAATTTTCTGCGTCGCTTGTTCGCCGAGGGTGCGTTCAACCAGGCGTTTGTGCCGGTGCTTTCCGAGTACTCGACCCAGCGCAATAAGCAGGAGATCCGTGAACTGCTCAACGCCGTGGCGGGCAGTTTAACGGCCATTCTGGCACTGATTACGGCGCTTGCCATGCTGGGAGCACCCTGGCTGATTTGGCTGTTTGCGCCCGGGTTTGGCCGCGATCCCGAAAAACTCGCCATGACGGCGGACATGCTGCGGTTAACCTTTCCCTATTTATTGCTGATCTCGCTCACCGCCTTTGCCGGTAGCGTGCTGAACACCTGGAACCGCTTTGCGGTGCCAGCGTTCACCCCGGTATTGCTCAATATATCGCTGATTGGCGCGGCCGTGCTGCTAACGCCGTTGATGCAAGAGCCCGCCATGGCGCTGGCCTGGGGGGTATTAATCGCCGGTGTCGCCCAGTTAGTGTTCCAGGTGCCGTTTTTGCTGCGCCTGGGGTTGATGCCGACCCCATGGCCCAACTTGGCCCACGAGGGCGTGCGGCGGATTTTGAAGCTGATGGGCCCGGCGCTGTTTGGCGTGTCGGTGTCGCAGATCAATCTGCTGCTGGACACCGTATTGGCTTCCTTGCTGGCCGCAGGCAGTGTCTCGTGGCTGTACTACTCGGATCGTCTGGTTGAACTGCCGCTGGGGGTATTCGGCGTGGCGATTGGCACGGTGATCTTGCCAGCGCTTTCCAAACGGCATGCTGACCAGTCAAACGTGCACTTTGCTGCCATGCTCGACTGGGCGATCCGCATGGTGCTGTTGCTGGGGTTGCCCGCCGCCCTGGCGCTGGTGGTGCTGGCCGAGCCGCTGTTGATCACGCTGTTTCACTATGGCGCGATGACCGACACCGATATCCAGATGGCGGCGATGAGCCTGCGTGCCTACGCCGTGGGACTGGTGGCCTTTATGCTGATCAAGGTGCTTGCGCCGGGCTTTTTTGCCCGCCAAAACACTAAAACGCCAGTCAAGGTGGCCATTTTTGCCATGGTCGCCAATATGCTGTTCAACCTGATACTGGTTTGGCCGCTGGCCCATGCAGGGTTGGCATTAGCCACGGCGCTGTCGGCGTTTTTGAATGCTGGGCTGCTGGGTTACCTGCTTTATAAAGAGGGCGTGCTGGTGTTTCAGCCGGGCTGGGGGCGCTTTGCGGTGCAACTGGTGGGCGGCTGTGCCCTGATGAGCCTCGCGCTGTATTTTGTCGCGCCCGAATGGACGGCATGGCTTGCCATGAGCCTATGGCAGCGGGTCGCCTGGGTGTCAGGGCTGGTGGCGCTGGGCGCGGGGCTGTACTTTACCTGGCTGGGGGCGTTGGGTTTACGAATACGGCATTTGAAAATGCGTGCCTAACGCTGCACGGCAGCGGCTAGGTTCGTTATAATCAAGGGCTTTGCTGCCTGCTTCTTGGGCGGGTAAGCGGGCTAGCAACGGCTGAGGTGCCATGCGGGTCATTCGAGGTTTGCACAATTTAACGGCGTCTTCGCGGGGCTGCGTGGCGACCATCGGCAATTTTGATGGTGTGCACCGTGGTCATCAGGCGATTTTGCAGCAGTGCCGCGAGCACGCTGCCCGCCTGGGGGCGCCGTTAACCGTGGTGGTGTTTGAACCCCAACCGCGTGAGTTTTTTGCCGGCGACCAGGCGCCGCCAAGGCTTACGCGGCTGCGCGAAAAGGTCCGCCTGTTGGGCCAGCACGGCGCCGAGCAGGTGCTGTGCCTGCCGTTTAACGATGCGCTGCGTAGCCTCACCGGCCGTGAGTTTATCGATCAGGTGCTGATCGACGGGCTCAACGTAAAGCATCTGGTGGTCGGCGACGACTTCCGCTTTGGCTGCGACCGGCGTGGCGATTTTACCCTGCTGGAAGCCGTGGGCCGGGAGTACGGTTTTGGCGTTGAGCATACCCGTACCTTTACCGTCGACGACGAGCGCGTGTCCAGCTCGCGGGTGCGCACGCTGTTGGCCAGCGGCAATTTTACCGCCGCCGAGCGCCAGTTGGGGCGGCCCTATTCAGTCGATGGCCGGGTGGTGCGCGACCAGCAACTGGGGCGTACCATCGGCGTGCCCACTGCTAATTTGCCGATGCTGCCCCAGCCGCTCACGCTACGCGGCGTGTACGCAGTGGTTAGTGAGCTGGAAAACGGCGAGCGCTACTTCGGCGTGGCCAACGTTGGGTTTCGCCCCACGGTAGGCGCCAAGCGGCCGACCCTGGAGGTGCACCTGTTCGATTTTTCAGGCGACCTTTACGGCCAACGCATGACGGTAGTGCCTTGCGCACGGCTGCGGGGCGAGGTGAAGTTTGACGATATTGAGGCACTGAAAGCGCAGATTGAGCGCGATCAGCGTCAGGCGCGGCGCTATTTTGCGGCCGCCGCCGCTGGCAAAAGCGCAGCATTACCGCTGGCCTCGGCCCCCCTCGGGCGAGAGACCGCTTCTTCTGATTCCTCCTTGGCGGGCGATTCCGCCGATGATAACGACGGCTGACCGGACTATGGATTATAAGCACACGCTAAACTTGCCAGAAACCGACTTTCCCATGCGCGGTATGCTGCCTAAGCAGGAGCCAGGGCGCGTGTCTGCATGGCAGGATATGAACCTTTACCAGCGCCTACGCGAAGCGCGCGCGGGGGCACCGCTGTTCGTGCTGCACGATGGCCCTCCGTACGCCAACGGCAGCATTCATATCGGTCACGCCGTTAACAAAATTCTTAAAGATATTATCGTCAAATCGAAGAACCTGGCGGGTTTTGATGCGCCCTACGTGCCCGGTTGGGACTGCCACGGCCTGCCGATTGAGCACAAGGTGGAAACTACCCACGGCAAGCACCTGGCGCCAGATACTGCCCGCGAGCTATGCCGCGAGTACGCCGCCGCACAGATTGAAACCCAACTGGCTGACTTTGTGCGACTGGGTGTAATTGGCGATTGGGACCACCCCTACCGCTCGATGGATTTCGCCAACGAAGCGGGCGAGATCCGCGCGCTGGCGGAGATGGTCGATGCGGGCTACGTATTCAAGGGCTTGAAGCCGGTCAACTGGTGTTTCGACTGCGGCTCGGCGCTGGCCGAGGCCGAGGTCGAGTACGCTGATAAAAAATCCGACGCTATCGACGTGGCCTTCCCGGTGGAAGACGCCGACAAACTAGCCGCGGCGTTTGGCTTGAGCGCGCTGCCCAAGCCCGCCGCCGTGGTGATCTGGACCACCACGCCCTGGACCATCCCGGCCAACCAGGCGTTAAACGTTCATCCTGAGTTCACCTATGCGCTGGTCGATACTGGTGAGCGTCTGTTGCTGCTGGTGGAAGACCTGGTCGAAAGCTGTCTGGAGCGCTACGAGCTGACCGGTGAGGTGATCGCCACCGCGAAGGGCGAGGCGCTGGATTTAATCAACTTCCGCCACCCGTTCTACGACCGTCTGTCGCCGGTATACCTGGCCGATTACGTCGAGTCCGAAGTGGGCAGCACCGGTATCGTGCACTCTGCGCCGTCCTACGGTATGGACGACTTCATTACCTGCCGCGAGCATGGCATGGAGTTCGATGACATGCTCAACCCGGTGCAGGGCAACGGCGTGTATGCGGACGACCTGCCGTTCTTCGGCGGCCAGATGATCTGGAAGGCCAACCCGCATATCGTCGAGAAGCTGCGTGAAGTGAACGCCTTGATGGCCCACACGCCGATCAAACACAGCTACATGCACTGCTGGCGGCATAAAACGCCGGTGATTTACCGTGCCACCGCCCAGTGGTTTGTGGGCATGGATATCCAAGGTAAGGACGGCAAAACCCTGCGCGAACGTGCGCTGGAAGGCATCGAGGCGACGCAATTTACCCCTGCCTGGGGCCAGGCGCGCCTGCACAGTATGATCGCCAATCGCCCGGACTGGTGTATTTCCCGCCAGCGCAACTGGGGCGTGCCAATCCCGTTCTTCCTGCACAAGCAGACCGGCGAGCTGCACCTGCGCACCGTGGAATTGATGGGGGAGGCTGCCAAACGCGTCGAGCAGCAAGGCATCGACGCCTGGTTTAAACTCGACCCGGCGGAGCTGCTAGGCGCGGAAGCCGACGAGTACGACAAAGTCACCGATACGCTGGATGTGTGGTTCGACTCCGGCACCACTCACCGCCACGTGCTGCGCGGCTCGCACCCGCATGGCCACGAGAGCGGCCCGAGGGCGGACCTGTACCTGGAAGGCTCCGACCAGCACCGCGGCTGGTTCCATTCGTCACTGTTGACCGGCTCGGCCATCGACGGCCACGCGCCGTATCGCCAGCTGTTGACCCATGGCTTCACCGTGGACGCCCAGGGTCGCAAGATGTCCAAGTCGATCGGCAACGTGGTTGTGCCGCAAACGGTGATGGATAAGCTGGGCGCCGACATTTTGCGCCTGTGGGTGGCGTCCACCGATTACTCTGGTGAAATGGCGGTCTCCGATGAGATTTTGAAGCGCACTGCGGATGTTTACCGGCGTATCCGTAACACCGCGCGCTTCCTGCTCTCTAACCTTAACGGCTTTGATCCCGCGAAGGACCAGGTGGCGTTTGGCGACATGCTGGCGCTGGATCAATGGGTGGTCGACCGCGCCGCGCAGTTGCAGGGGCGTATCGACACCGCTTATGACGAATACCGCTTCCTGGATGTTTACCAGCAGGTGCACGGCTTCTGCGCCCGTGAACTGGGCGGCTTCTACCTGGATGTGATCAAGGACCGCCAATACACTACACAAGCCGATTCGCTTGCCCGGCGCAGCGCGCAAACGGCGCTGTACCATGTGGTGGAAGCGCTGAGCCGCTGGGTGGCGCCGATTCTGTCGTTCACCGCCGAGGAGATTTATGAGCATATCCCCGGTGAGCGCGGCGACAGTGTCCTGCTGGAAACCTATTACACCGGCCTTAATACCCTGGATGATAACGCCAAGATGGGTCGTGATTTCTGGGAGCAGGTGCTTGAGGTCAAGCACGCGGTTAACAAGTGTCTGGAAGATGCCCGCAACGCCAAGGTGATCAAGGGCAGCCTGGCGGCCGAGGTGACGCTTTTCGTGAGTGACGAGCTCAACATGACGCTGACCAAACTGGGCGATGAGCTGCGCTTTGTGATGCTGACCAGCGAGGTGCACTTGAAACCGCTGGCCGAGGCCGAAGATGCCGAAGCCACCGAGCTTGAAAGCCTGAAGGTCGTGGTCTCTCAAAGTGAGCACACCAAGTGCGAGCGCTGCTGGCACCATCGTCCGGATGTGGGCACCCATGCGGCGCATCCCGATTTATGCGGCCGCTGTATCAGCAACTTGCCCGAAGGCAGCGGAGAGATTCGTTACTATGCCTAATGATACAAGCCCAGCAAACGCCCACCCCTTACAGCGGCCGCCGATGCACCGGCCGCTGCGCTGGTTGTGGTTGGCGGCGGCGGTGATCGTGCTCGACCTGGCCACCAAGTACCTGGCGACGAGCATGTTGAACTACGCCCAGCCGGTCGAGGTGCTGCCGTTTTTCAATCTCACGCTTTTACACAACACGGGAGCGGCGTTCAGCTTTTTATCAGAGCACCCGGGCTGGCAGCGTTGGTTCTTTGCGATTGTTGCGATTGGGGCGAGTATTGGTCTGAGCATTTGGCTGTCGCGTATCAGGGCCGATGAAAAGCTGCTGGCTGTCGCGCTACCACTGATTATCGGCGGCGCGCTGGGCAATCTTTATGATCGGCTTGTTCACGGCTACGTGGTCGATTTTCTGTCTTTTCATGCGGCGGGCTGGTACTACCCTGCATTTAATGTGGCAGATATAGGCATTACCCTAGGGGCGGTCGGGCTAATTTGGGAATCGGTAATGGGCGAGCGGCGGCGCAAAAAAGCCCAGCGGACTTCGTCTACCTCCAACAGCGAGTAACGCAATGAGCGACTATTTAATTGATGACGGCATGGAAGTGACTCTGCACTTCACGCTCAAGCTGGAAGACGGCACCGTGGTGGACTCGACCAAAGAGAAAGTGCCCGCTACCTTCCAGTATGGAGATGGCAACTTGCCACCCGGTTTTGAGCATCCGATTAAAGGCATGGCGGCGGGTCAAGAGGGCAGCTTCGAGATTACCCCCGAACATGCCTTTGGTCAGCATAATCCGCAGAACATTCAAACGCTGAAGCGTGATGACTTCGGCGATGAAGTGCCGGAGATTGGTATGGTCATGTCATTTGCCGATAAAGCGGGAACGGAATTGCCAGGTGTGGTCAAAACCATTGAAGGTGATCGGATTGAGGTCGACTTTAATCATCCCTTGGCGGGGCGTACCCTTACGTTTGAGGTTGAAGTGCTCGACGTGAAGCCGGTCACGACGCACTGAGAGATCACTTACTGACAGGCGGCTGAATTCATCCAACGGTGCTCTGTACCAAGGCGCGAGACTCATGTTGTCAAAACCGCAATCACAGCAGCAAACACACCCCATCGAAATCAAGCTGGCCAACCCGCGTGGCTTTTGCGCAGGGGTCGACCGGGCAATCGATATTGTTAACCGGGCGCTGGATGTGTTTGGGCCGCCGATCTATGTCCGTCATGAAGTGGTGCATAATCGCTTCGTGGTTGAAACCCTGCGTGAGCGCGGCGCGGTATTCGTCGAGGAACTGCACGAAGTGCCCGACGATGTGATTGTGATTTTCTCGGCCCATGGGGTTTCCCGTGCAGTCCAGCAAGAAGCCGAGCAGCGCGGCCTGAAAGTGTTTGACGCTACCTGCCCGTTGGTCACCAAGGTGCACATTGAAGTGCTGCGATATGCCAAGCGCGGCCAGGAGTGCATCTTGATCGGCCATCAGGGCCATCCGGAAGTTGAAGGCACCATGGGGCGTTACGATACTTCCCACGGTGGCCGTATTTACTTGGTGGAAGACGAGCACGATGCCGCCAACCTGGACGTCAAGGACCCTTCGCAACTGGCCTTTGTGACGCAAACCACGCTGTCGATGGACGACACCGCCAAGGTGATCGACGCGCTGCGCGATAAATTCCCCGCGATTCAAGGCCCGCGCAAAGACGACATCTGCTACGCCACGCAAAACCGTCAGGATGCAGTGCGTGAACTCGCCGCCGACAGCGATCTGCTGTTGGTGGTGGGTAGTCCTAATAGCTCCAACTCGAATCGTCTACGCGAGCTTTCCGAGCGCATGGGCACGCCCGCTTATCTGATCGATAACGCCGAGCAGATCGTTCCCGAGTGGCTGGACGGCGTCAGCTGCGTAGGCGTTACCGCCGGTGCCAGTGCCCCGGAAGTACTGGTCAAAGGTGTGATCGAGCGCCTTCAATCCATGGGCGCGACCGTGCCACAAGAGCTTCAAGGGCGTGAAGAAACGATTACCTTTTCGATGCCCCGTGAACTGCGTGAACGGGTGATTGCCAGCGGCTAAACAAAGACTTCGTGATGCAAAGCGTATGGGTTTACGACATACTGAAATAGTATGAGTTAACCAATACAGGAGCAGAGCCGCGTGTCTTATGTTTCTCATCCTTCCTCCGGCCGCATTTCATCAGGCGGCCAACGCGGCTTTACCCTAATTGAACTGATGATTGTGTTGGCCATCATCGGCATCGTGGCGGCCATTGCCTACCCCAGCTATACCCGCTACGCACAAAAATCGCTGCGAACGGATGCCCATGCGGGGCTCATGCAAGCGGCATCTGCGCTTGAGCGCTGTAACACTCAGTCCTATACCTACGACAATTGCGATGACGTACCGGCCACCTCGCCAGAAGGGCACTACACCATTGAAGTGTCGACCGGCAGTCAGAATGGCGGCTATACGCTAACGGCCGAGACCGACCGAGACGATGGCTGCGGCGAGCCGTTGATCCTGGATGCCAGGGGCAGACAATCACCCGATGGATGCTGGTAGCCTATGCGTCAACGCGGTTTTACCCTTATTGAATTGATGCTGGTACTGGTTATCGCGGCGTTGTTAATGCTAATCGCCGTGCCCTCCTTTTCTACGTTTATGGCCCGCCAGCAACTGGCCGGTGATGTTAACCAACTTCAATCGGTGATGACCTTTGCGCGCAGCGAAGCCATCAAGCAACGCCAGCCGATCACCGTGAAATTTTCTCCGCCCAACGAACTCAACGCTACTCGCCGCCCCGAAGCGTGCAGCGATGCCTCTTGGTGCTTTTGGGCCGAAAGTTCTCAAGATGACGGTGAGGCGAGCGTTATGCGCGCAGGGCAAACTGCCAAAATTACCCAGCCCAAAGACAACTTCTCTATAGTGTTTGAAAGCCTGGGTGATGCACATTTCAGCGACTGTGATGACGGTAATGGTCAGTGCGTGATTGCACTCGCGCCAACCGATTCAGGAGACGATAGCGACCCGGTGACGATCACCGTTCGCGAAACCGGCAGCCTGCATAAGGATACCGCTCAATGACGCAGCGCGGCTTCAGTCTGGTCGAGGCGCTTATTGCGCTGCTGATTCTATCGCTTGGCCTGGTGGGTGTCGCGGCCATGCAGTTGAAAGCACTGCAAAGTGCGACGCAGGGTTACCAGCGCTCGGTCGCCAGCATCGCCTCCGTCGACGCCCAGGAGCGAATGTGGGGGCAGTTGGCAAGAGACGATGTAGATGGCTGCGCAGATATTGATATTGAGGCCGAGTGGAAGGCCCAGTGGTTTGCCGATAGCGATTCCAATCCTTTGCGCAATGCAAACGCGCAGGAAAGCAACGTTATACCAAATGGTTGTGAATTTACAATTGAGATAGACCTGGGTAGTCGAGCGGGTGATGCCGGATCAGACATATTTACCTATACCCTTCGTCTTCCTGATATAGAGGGAGAGAAGTGATGGCAAGTGAGCAAAAAGGTTTTACGCTCGTTGAACTGATGGTCGCGATGGTTATCGGCACGGTGATTATCTTAGGTGCTGGCCAGCTATTTCTGACTACTTTTCAAACGTTTAGAAAAGTGGATGAGGTAAGTCGGAAACAAGAAAGTCTTATCTTCATTGCCCAGCGAGTGACCAGCGAGATTCGCAAGATGGACCCAGACCCGGGGCAACCTATTAAGCATCGTTATTCCCTTGAGTGCGAAGTGGATGATAAGAACCAGTGTGGCTGTACCGTATATGATACTGAATACGGCGATAATGGAAACAAGCAGCCCTTGGCCAGCTTTTTCAAGGATCTCTCTCCTGATGACGTGGCCAATGGCTGCACAGAAGGTGCGGATCAATTTATTCAAGACGTCGAAGTGGATGGTGAGACCGGGCATCTCTACCAGGTGTCGTTGCCGCTTGAGAGAAATGGGGGAAATATTGAATTTCATGTAGCGGTGAGGTCATCAATCTTCGATACCATTTCTGGCAACGACAACGACAACGACAACGACAACGACAACGACAACGACAACGACAACGACAACGACAACGACAACGACAACGACAACGACAACGACAACGACAACGACAACGACGATTGTCCCGGTAATAGCGGAAATGCACCTCCAGCAGGAGATGGTTGTCCGGGTAATAGTGGAAGCTCAAATGCGGGTGGACGTGGCAACGCTAATAATTAGGTAAATGCATATGAAACAACAAGGCGCGGCGTTAGTAATCGTGATGGCGTTACTCTCAGGCGCTATGATACTGGGCCTTTCCAGCATGCAAACAGCGCTGGTAGATGAGCGCCTAGCGGGTAATTTCCGCGCTTCAATACAAGCGAAGATGAACTCTGACAGTATGGTTGCGGAGTTTAGAAAATATTCATCACCAAATCAATTGGATGAAATTTATAATAAAGAATGTGATGGAATAGAGAGTTGTTATCAAGAGTATGAAAATGATTTTTTAAATCATTTGGACAGCCTTGAAAGTTTTGATTCTGTTGAGAAAATAGTTGATATACTTGTAAATAAGGAAGATGAAAGTATTACTATTATAACTAGAGATCAAGGTACAAACCATAACGCTGAACGGGAAACGGTTGCAACCTATCAAAGGGGACGTGAACGCAGTGGTACTGGTGATGATGGAAATGATGGCGATAGTGGTGATAGCGGCGGTAATGAAGGTATCGGATCGCCTCCATTTGAATCTCCGGTAGTCGGTTGTGAAGGTGTTCAAGTTAGTCGAGGTTCTACCATTAGTAGTTATCGTTCTAGCGAGGGCGACTGGAGTGGGGAGCCAGGCAGTTTTTCTGAGAATAATATTCCACTTATACGTACCACTACTGATAACGCCAACGTATTTCTTGATCGCAGTGAGACGATTCATGGTGGTATAGAAGCTCTTGGCACCGTTACACTCAATGGTTCTTCACAGGTTTTTGGAAGTATTTTAGCTAATCGTAAGATATCTCTGAATGGAGGAGGTGTACGGGTACGTGTTAATGCTGAGAGCGTTTCAGATGTAATATTCGATAGTAGTGCAAGGGTTGATGGCATCGTAAGAGCCATGGGCGAGGTGCGTTTGAATAATTGGTCAGCCAGTGTTGGGGAAGGTATTTATTCTGGTGGTGATATCATTTCTAATCGAAATCCTCCTTCTAGCCATATAGACCAAAATAATAGAGCTAATTTTTTTCCAAGTAGCGATGTTTCACTCAATGAAGTTGAGAGCCAGCCCTGCGATACTGTCGATTTTGCGGGGAACTCGCTGATTGAGGAAATTACCCGCTATCAAGAAGAGCTAATTACAGTTGGTAATATTGCAGTAGGCTCTTACCCTAACGTTGAATGGCGCGTTACTCCGGAGCGGTTGGAACGTTTTGACCAAACATGGGACGTTAACCGCTGGGTTACGCATGCATCATCTGAGCTAAATACTCTATTTGGTGAGCAAACATCTGTTTATCGAGTAAATGATCTTAAGCTGACAAACTCTCCATCTTTTAAGGTCAGTGGTGGTGATGTAGTTATTGTGGTGGACGGAGACTTTACGATGGGGGGAGGTGGCGACGGTCTAGTGATTGATAACGACTCGAGTTTAACTGTCTTTGTATCAGGTGAAGTCGATTTTGGTAGCGTTCTAAAGATGCCGGAGTCTCACTCAATCAACCTTAACGGGGACCCAACATTTTCTCTCTATTCAGGTTACAGCAGTTCAGGTACGGGAGTTAACTTCAGTTCAAGCAATCGTGTAGTAGCTAACGTTTACGCGCCGTTCACAAACGTTTCAGTGAATTCGGGCGCTAGCTTTTTTGGCAGTGTGAAAGGGCGCAGTGTCAGCGTGAGTGGCGGCAGCAGTGTCGTTTACGATGAGTTGCTGGTCGACGCTTTTGGAAATTCTCAAAATGGCACGCCAGAAGATGAAAACAGTGGTGGTTGGCGCTTAGTTGGTTGGCAATAACGCCATTAGCCTCTGACACAAGGCCGCGTTATCATAGCGCTATTTGCCCAAGAGCTTGAATATCCTATGAGTCAGTCACCCAAAACCCGTGTCCTCACCGGCATCACCACGTCCGGCACACCCCACCTGGGCAACTACGTGGGGGCGATCAAACCCGCCATTGAGGCGAGCCAGGATCCCAGCGTTCAGTCGTTCTACTTTCTGGCCGATTACCACGCGCTGATCAAGTGCCAGGATCCCGAGCGCGTTCAGCAGTCGCGCCTGGAAATCGCCGCGACCTGGCTGGCCCTTGGGCTGGATACCGATAACGCCATTTTTTACCGTCAGTCGGATATTCCAGAAATCCCCGAGCTAACCTGGATGCTTTCCTGCGTATGCGCCAAGGGGCTGATGAACCGCGCCCACGCCTATAAAGCCGCTGTGGCTGAGAACGAGGAAGCAGGTAATCAGGATCCGGATAAAGGCATCACCATGGGGTTATTCGGCTACCCCGTGCTGATGGCGGCGGATATTCTGATGTTTAACGCCAACAAGGTGCCTGTGGGCCGCGACCAGATTCAGCATATCGAGATGGCGCGGGATATCGCCGGGCGCTTCAATCACCTATATAAAGGCGAGTATTTCATCCTGCCTAACGCGGTGGTGGATGAAAAGAGCCAGGTGCTTGGCGGGCTGGACGGGCGCAAAATGTCCAAGAGCTACAACAACACGATTCCGTTATTCGCGGCTGAGAAAAAGCTGCAAAAGCTGGTGCGTAAAATCAAAACCAACTCGCTGGAGCCCGGCGAGCCAAAAGACCCTGATACCTGCACGCTGTTTCAGATTTATGCGGCCTTTGCCTCGGCCGAGGAAACCGCGACCATGCGCCAGCAGTACGCCGAGGGCATTGGCTGGGGTGATGCGAAAAATCAGGTGTTTGAGTATCTCAACGCCCATCTTGAAAAACCCCGCGAGCGTTACAACGCGCTAATGGAAGACCCTGGGCATATTGAAACGGTACTCCAGCGCGGGGCAGAGCGCGCACGCGAGGAAGCCGCGGTGACGATGGATAAGTTGCGTACCGCTGTGGGTCTGGGGCGCTTTATTTAAGCTCTCATCTTCGCCCCTTTCGTGGTATTGCTACTAAAACGCCCCGCTTTATTTAAAAGCAGGGCGTTTGTTTTTTAACGCTATCCGTTATGGCCTGAGTGGTTAAGCACCCGGATTTTGCTCGATGCCTTGCAGGTACCAGGGGGCATCGTCGCGCATCGCCCGGGTTAAGTGCCAGGTCTCGTTGAACTCGGTTTGTTCTCCGTTTTCTTCCAGTAGGCCGTGGAAAATGACCGTCGCTTCGGCCTGGTCGCCCACTTCGGCAACATTACCCAACTCGGCGAATAAGCGCACAATCTCGGTACGGTTATTGGCGGGCTGCTGGGCGCGTTCTTCGCGCAGCACGTTGTAATATGCGGGCGTTACGTACTCCTGAATGCGGCTGAAGTCGTTATTGTCCCAGGCGCGCTGCAGGGTCATGAAATGCTCTTTGGCGCCACTCAAGAAGCGTTCTTTATCAAACCACTCAGGCGTTGTTGCGCCTGAGTGGCTGTCGGTTGCAGCGCTGCTGCCTTCTTGCGCGTCGAAACGTGGTGCAGAGGTGGGGCCGCTCGACCGTGCATGACCCGAAGACGAGGGTGCGGGCGCTCGCTGCTGGCGCATTGCCCGGAAGGCCATGACTGCCAGCAGAGCGACGCCTGCCATGACCAGCAGATCCATCAAGCGCAACTCATCAAAGGCGCCGCCAAAGAACAGCGCGGCCAAAAGTCCGCCGGCCAATAAGCCTCCGAACATGCCGCCCATTCCGCCGCGACGGGCCGCTGCTGAACCTGCTTGGCCCTGGTCGTTGCGCTGTGCCTGCTGTTGCTGGGTAGCCGCCGGACGATCTGCCGAGCGCGACATGCTGCCGCTGCTGGCGCCGCCACCGAAGCGTCGTGCGTCGGCGGACTCGACCGCCAGGCCAAAGCCCATTGCGCCTACCAATAAGATGACGAAAAACTGTCGCAACATTGTGTGTCTCCGGATTAACAAGCGCCGCTGGGGCGCGAAGGTGATGCAATGAACCAAGTTTAACGCCTATACGCATCGTGCGTCGTCTGTTTCAATCTGTCTTTGTATAAAGACAATAATGAGGTGGCATCGTGCGCTTGCAACGCGATAAAAGTTTACTGCTGATGGTCGATTTCCAAGCGGGCTTACTGCCAGCGATTGACGGCGGTGAGGCCGCTATAAGCGAGGCTCATTGGCTGTTTGGCGTAGCCGATGCGCTGGCAGTGCCCGTATGGCTAACTGAACAAATGCCCGAGAAACTTGGGGGCACGGCACTAGCGTTACTGGAAGCCCGACAAGCGCCCACGATATGGCAAAAGCAGCACTTCGGGATTATGGAGGAAGCCGTGTTTCGTGAGGCGCTGCATGCGTCGGGCAGGCATCAGGTGGTGTTGTGCGGCACCGAGGCGCATATTTGCGTACTGCAAACGGCACTCGGGCTATTAGCCGAAGGCTATGCGGTCTATTGGCTCAGCGAGGCGACGGCAAGCCGCCGGGCCGAGGAAGCGATGCTGGCGCGCGAGAGGGCCTGTGCCTTGGGGGCGCAGGCGGTCTCGGCGGATATGGTGGCCTACGAGTGGCTTCACCGCTGTGATACAGCGTCTTTCAGCGCGGTCCACCAGCAGTTTTTGAAGCCTCGTGCGGCGAAAGCAGTGCGTTTTTTCTAGGCGTGTGTTTAACGCTCGGCTTCGCGCCGGGTGAAGACAAAGGTATCGCCTTGTGACGCGGCGGCATCGAAGCGGTAACCGGCAACATCAAATGCTTTTAGCGCCTCGGGGTCGTTAATGTTCTGACGAATTATCCAGGCGCTCATCAGGCCGCGCGCCTTTTTGGCGTAGAAGCTGATGATCTTGAAGGTGCCATTTTTTTCATCTTTAAATACCGGCGTGATGATCCGGGCATCCAGTTTCTTGGCATCAACGGCTTTGAAATACTCGTTGGAAGCCAGGTTAACCAGCACCTTTGAACCGCTTTCGGCAATAGCTGCGTCCAGCGCTTTGGTTAGCGTGGGCTTCCAGTAGGCATAGAGATCCTTGCCTGCCGAGTTAGCTAGTTTGGTGCCCATCTCAAGCCGGTAGGGCTGGATCAGATCCAGCGGGCGCAACAGGCCATAAAGCCCTGAGAGAATACGCAGGTGTTGTTGAGCAAAGCGATTCTCACTGTCGCTGAACGTGTCGGCTTCAAGCCCAGTGTACACATCACCCTGAAAGGCCTGGGCGGCGGGCTTGGCGTTTTCCAGCGAAAACGGCGGCTGCCATTCGGCAAAGCGGGCCGCGTTCAAGCCTGCCAATTTGTCGCTAATGCCCATTAAGTCGCTGATCTGCTGCGGTGAATAGTCGCGCAGGATATCGATAAGTGCTTGGCTATCAGCCAGAAAATTCGGTTGACTGACGTCTTGGGTGGTCGACGGGGTTTCAAAGTCCAGCGTTTTGGCTGGTGAGATGACGCTCAACATGGCAGCTTCCTCGAGACATCGTAAATGTAATGGGGCGTATTATACCAAGCCTCGGCGATTGCCGAGGCTATGAGGTCGATAGCATCCACAAGGACCGATGAGCGGTTAAGGGCAGGGGTTGGGCATGCGGCGATGGATATCGTCGATGGCTTCCAGCAGGTCGTCATCCAGTTTAAGGCTTTCACTGGCCAGGTTGCTTTCCAACTGATCCATGGTCGTGGCGCCGATGATATTGCTGGTCAGGAAGCTGCGCGAATTGACAAACGCCAGCGCCATTTGGGCTGGGTCGAGGCCATAGTCGCGCGCCAGGGCCACATAGGCATGGGTGGCGGCTTCGGCTTCCGGCGAGGTGTAACGCTTGAAACGCTCATAAAGCGTCAGGCGGGCGTTGGGCGGCTGCGCGCCTTTCAGGTATTTACCCGAGAGAACCCCAAAACCGAGCGGTGAGTATGCCAAAAGCCCGACGTCTTCGCGGTGAGCGATTTCCGCCAGACCCACTTCGAACGAGCGGTTAAGCAGGTTGTAGGGGTTTTGAATCGAGGCGACCCGTGGCACATCGAGCTGATCGGCGAGCTGTAGCGCACGCATGGTGCCCCAGGGGGTATCGTTTGACAGGCCGATGGCGCGGATTTTGCCGGCGTCGACCAGTTCTTTCAACGCGCTTAAGGTTTCTTCCAGCGGCGTGGCGTCTTCTTCTTCGTTATGCGTGTAGCCGAGCTTGCCGAAAAAGTTGGTGCTGCGGTCGGGCCAGTGTAGCTGGTAAAGATCCACGTAGTCGGTTTGCAGGCGCTCAAGGCTTGCGTCGATCGCCTTGAAGAGGTGTTCGCGGGTTAGGCGCGGCCCACCGCGTATATGGTCAAGTCCGGGGCCGGCAGCCTTGGTGGCGATAATGACGTCGTCGCGTTCGCCGCGCTGCTTGAGCCAGCTACCGATATAGTGTTCGGTTAACCCCTGGGTATCGGCCTTGGGCGGCACTGGGTACATTTCGGCAGTATCAATAAAGTTGATGCCAAAGGCGACGGCGCGATCAAGCTGTTCGTGGGCCTCGGCTTCGCTGTTTTGTTCGCCAAACGTCATGGTGCCCAGGCAAAGACGGCTGACGTCCATCCCGGTTCTGCCCAATGGTCGCGTTTGCATGATGGTCTCCTTGTATGAATACGATTACCAGCGGGATGCACACCGATTTCAGTGCATCGCGACGGGGGTTGTGTGGCATGTTAGCGAGGCGTTCGCCAAGCAGCAAATCAGAGGGGTTGAGTCGTTGCCACGGCAGGCGTATGCTTGCCAGCCCATTGACCGGCCAAGGGCCGGTTTATCGCGTGGTTGGTTGTCTCATAGGGAATGACGGCTAGCCCAATGTTTCAACAAACAGGCAGAGTCGTTTGCCATGACACAGGCATCATCTTTGTTTACTCGGCTGGAGTTTCGGCTAGCTGAGCGGCTGTTTCAAAATCGTTGGTTATTGCCACGCTCGCCGCGTACCCAGCGGCTAACGCTGCGCTTGTTTAAGCGCTGCGCCGAGGCGGGCCATCCCGATGCACTTTCCGTTTACGGCCACATGCTGTTTCAGCGGAGCTTATCGCCACACGATAAAGCGCGTGGTGCACGCTATGTGCTGGAAGCTGCCCATGCAGGCGATGTAAAGTCTCAGTATCAGGCAGCGAAAATTTACGAGCACGGCTGCGTGCAGTATCCGCGCCGTGATGACTATGCGGTCACCTGGTATGCCCGTGCGGCGCAATCCGGCCACTCGTTAGCGGCTGAGCGTCTTGCGCATGCTTACCGGGTCGGTGAGCTGGGCTTAACGGCCGATGCCGACCAGGCCGCTTACTGGCAAAGTCTGGTGCATCAGCCGTCTGACCCAGTCGCGGCATGATGTGCCGTTGCCTTTTTCGCAAGTGAGGCCGTCCGTGTCCGAGACGCTACCTACCGTGTTGGATATTGAAGCGTCCGGTTTCGGGCGCGGTAGCTACCCGATTGAGGTGGGGATTGCCCGTGCCGACGGCACCAGCTGCGCGTTTCTGATTCAGCCGCTTGAAGAGTGGACGCACTGGGACCCCAAAGCTGAGTTGCTACACGGCATTGCGCGCGAGCGCTTAATGCGTGAAGGCTATCCGGTGCGCCAAGTAGCGCGCTGGCTTAACGACGAGCTAAGTGGCGAGGGTAAGGCGTATAGCGATAGCTGGGGTTACGATAACACCTGGCTTTCGCTGCTGTTTCATCACGCGGGGATGCTGCCGGGTTTTCGTCTGGAAGCGTTGAGAATCTTGCTTAGCGAAGACCAGCAGGCGCTGTGGAGCGATACCAAGGAAGCCGTCATTGCCGAGCGTGGCATTCACCGCCACCGCGCCGGTGAGGATGCGCGGCTACTGCAGTTGACCTACCAGCGAACCCGCCAGCTTTGCCAGTAGATGGCTCGCCGCGTCCCTCTAACCTTGTGCTTCTAGCGCCTCAAGCAGCGCGTCGGGCGTCTCGGCATCAAGTAGCATGTCACGGGTTGCTTGTGCCATGAACCCTTGCTCGACGGTACTATTCAAAAATGTCAGTAGCGGCGTATAGAAACCCTCAATATTGAGCAGCCCCAGCGGTTTTTCATGTAAGCCCAGATAGCCCCAGGTCCACGTCTCGAATAGTTCTTCAAAGGTGCCAATGCCGCCGGGCAAGGCGATGAAACCATCGGCGTTAGCGGCCATGGTGGCCTTGCGTTCGTGCATATTGGGTACGCGGATTAACTCGCTGAGGCCAAAGTGGGCCTGCTCGCGCTCTACCAGATGGTCCGGCATCACGCCGATAACCTCGCCGCCTGCCTCCAGTGCCGCATTGGCTAGCACGCCCATCAAACCAACCCGTGCGCCCCCGTAGACCAGCGTGTGTCCGCGAGCCGCCAGGGTTTGTCCAAGTGTTTGGGCGGCATGACGGAAGGCGGGGCTATTGCCTTCCCGCGAGCCAAGGTAAACGCAAATTCGAGACATCTCACTTCCTTTTAAGCTAGGCAGGTGTTGACGTGATGGTGGGTATCCAGCCATTGACCAATGACATTATTGCCGCACAGGTGGTGCGCGTACTGGGTGTGTAAACAACGTACCTGATGCCAGTTGCTAATGCCGCCGATGCCGCGTTTGGTGAGCACGTCCGTGTAACCGCGCTCAGCGACCTCGGCGCGCTGTGCCTCACTCATCAACGCCCAGCGCGTCTCAACATAGTCACGGTGGCTTTGCTGGTAGGCGGCCAGGAAGTCAGGCTCGTCCTGTAACTGCTGTTCCAGTGACTTGATGACGCCCACGGCTTCGATGCGCGAAATCTCGACTTTAAGTACATCGGAGCATAGCCAGTAAAGCGTCGGGAAAGGTTTGCCTTCGACAATCGGTGCCATACGCAGCACCAGCGGCGTGTTGTTGCTATCCACGGCGGCCACGGCTTCAATGCCTTTTGGTGGGCGGCCAAGCTGTTGGGTAATAATCGCCAGTTGGCGCTCGTCTGGGGCATGATCGGTGCGAATCACCATGGGCGGGTCTCTTACTGGCAGTATTGTTGTGCAGGATTATTCCCGAACAAACTTGGTGGAGCGGCCAACGGCGCGAAAAAAGCAGCGGTTGAGCTGTTCTGGAGACGCGACATAATGCCAGGTACGTTCACAGTATTCAGCCGCTCGCGCCATTAGCACATCGTAAAGTCGGTTGAACGGCGCATCATAATCGTAGGGGTCGGCACCGAACAAGCGGATATGCGGATAGTCTGCAAAGCGCTCCATAAAATAGCGCTCAAGGTCCGCCTCAACGGCGCGGTGTTGGGCAGTGTTGTCCGGGTCTAGCCATAGATTGTAGCGGATCGCCATGGGGCACTCCTGGCCGCCCCATTATCGGGGCGTAGCGGTTCAGGCGGGGGCGGGCGCTTCTTGCAAATGGGCTTCGAGCGCTTCCCGCAAATCGCCTTCAATGGGCACGGTGCATTTGGCCTGATGATCGTATTGCACCAGGATCGTATGCCCAACATTGGTTAACTTTCCGTGCTGGCGCGCCTCCTGGGTGACGGTAAATGAGCTGTTGCCCAGGCGCGTCAGGTACGTACGTAATTCGATATCGTGACCGTAAAACAGTTCAGCACGGTAGTCGACTTCCATCCGCGCCATGATCAGCCGCCACGCTTTAGGGTTCAGATCGGGGGTGAATAACCTGAACAGGTCGTTGCGGGCTAGCTCAAACCAGGCGGGAAGACGGGTGTTATTGATATGGCCAAGGGCATCGGTGTCATAAAACGCCGGTTCGATAATACGGGTAAACATGGGCGCCATCCTTTAATCTTATTCGCAGCGTAGGGGATAAACCAGAAGGTTGGTTAAGCGCTCAAGGATTACCCCAAGCAAGCGCTTGGTCAAGTCTAGGCGGTGCGCATTACACTAAACGAAGCCCTTGCTGGTCACGCCAGGCAGCTGCCAGCGCGCTTTTTAGGGGTGCCTGCAAGTGCGCGGGCAGCGCCCGTTGGGCATCTTCCAAGTGGTCAAAATGGCGGTTGCGCAGCCAGCAGTAGGCCCAGGCGCAGGCTTCAGAGTCGCTGTCTGGTAGCGGCTTGGCCGGCATCTGGTTTAGCAAGAACACCGCCGTGCGCGGTGCCCAGAGAGGGATATCGACGTTCTTGGCCTGGCTCCAGGCATCCAGTGTGGCCCCGGTGGGCGTCTCGCTGGGTTCGCCGATTTTAGCGACCCGCGCCGTCTCGGCAAGAATCAGCGCGAGGCCGTCGGCATCGGCCTGTCCGAGCGCTCGCCATTGGCGCAACAGCGCCGGACATCCCTCGCGCACCTTGGTATAAAAGTCATCTTGCGGCATGCTCTATAGCACCCCCGTATTAGATAAGTGAGAGCAATAATGGCATTTGATTTTGCCACGCCCATTGAGCGACGCCACCCCGCTGAGGGTTGGGCATCGCAAAAATGGCACCGCTATGGTGACGACGTGCTGCCCTTGTGGGTCGCAGATATGGACTTTCGATCGCCGCCTGCGGTGATTGACGCCCTGCACGCTAGGGTGGCGCACGGCGTTTACGGCTACGGTGAAGTGCCTGCCACGTTAACAGAAACCCTATGCCAGTGGAGCGCTAACCACTACCAGTGGCCGATCCAGGCTGAGTGGCAGCAGTGGCTGCCGGGCGTGGTGCCAGCGTTGCATCTGGCGTCCTTGGCGCTGACCGCACCAGGGGACGGCGTACTAACCGTCACGCCGATCTATCCGCCGTTTCTGGCCGTGGCCGAGCGCACCGGCCGGTTGCCCCAGCAGGCGGCATTGGCCACACCGGTCAGCTCAGACGATAGCTGGCGGCTGGATATCGGTGCGCTGGAGGCCGCCGTCACCCCGCAAACCCGTTTGCTACTCTGGTGTCACCCGCATAACCCCACCGGCCGCGTGTGGTCGCATGGTGAGTTGGCCGCGCTTGCTGCGTTTGTCGAGCGTCACGATCTATGGGTCGTGTCGGATGAGCTGCATTGCGATTTGCTGCTTGACGAAGGGGCGCGTCACCAGCCGCTGGTGGCGGCTTTCCCTGAGTTGGTCAAGCGCACCATTACCCTCTGGGCGCCATCGAAGACGTTTAATCTGGCGGGCCTTACCACTGCCTGCGCGGTGGTCCCCGACCCGAGCCTGCGTAAGCGTTTCGCCCAGGCGACCAAAGGCCTGCTGCCCGATGGCAACGTGCTTGGGTTGGTGGCAGCGGAGGCCGCCTACCGCGATGGCGAGCCATGGCGTCAAGCCTTGTTGCAGGTGCTGCGAGAGCATCGAGCAACGCTTAAGGCACATGTCGCTACTTGGCCTGGGGTCGACATGAGCCCGCCGTCGTCGACCTACCTAGCGTGGTTGGATATGCGCCAAGCCAGCCTTGGTGAATCGCCGCAGGCGGCGCTGCTTGAACAGGCGGGCGTTGCTCTGTCAGACGGCGCGGCCTTCGGTCATCCTGGATTTGTGCGGCTCAATTTTGGCACTACCGCCCCGCAGTTGGAGGCGGCGCTAGCCCGGATGGATGCGTTACTGGCTTGCTGAGCAATTAGTAAAGCAGGGCGAATAGCTTGCGGCGATAGGCGACGGTGAGCGGGTGGTCGGCGCCCAGCGCGTCGAATGCCTGCAACAACGTCTTGCGCGCGGCATCGTCGTTATAGGCACGGTCCTGCTTCATCAGCGCAAGCAGGGCATCGAGTCCGGCTTCGTAGTGGCCATCTGCTACTTGGCGTAGGGCGCGCTGGTATTGTGCTTCGCTATCAGTGCGATCGCCAAACGCGGCAATTTCTTCGCCGGAAAGTGCTTGTTCGCCAAACTCGATGCTGGCCCGAACGCCGCGAGCGGGGGCTGCATCGCGTTCTTCCGGCGGCAGGTTATCCAGCAGGCTGCGGGCTTCGTCGCGGCGCCCTTCGGCGACCAGCGCACGGGCGAGGCTGACCTGATAGGGGTAGTGGTCCGGGTATTGGCTGATCAGCGTTTGATAAATTTCCCGTGCCCCGGCTGGGTCGCCAGCGTTGAGTGCCGCTTCGGCCTGTTCTTCGGGGCTGGGGGGTGCGTCTTCGGGAGCAGGGAAATAGCGGTTTAGCCACTCACGGATCTGTTTTTCAGGCAGCGCGCCTTGGAAGCCGTCTACCAAGCCGCCCTGGCTGATCAGTTTGACGTCAGGAACCGATTTCACTCCCAACTGACTGGCGATTTCCGGATTGGCCTGAGTATCCAGTTTGGCGAGCAAGAACGCCCCACCGTACTCGACCACCAGCCTCTCCAATACCGCCATGAGCTGCCTGCACGGCTCGGAGTCTGGTGTCCAGCAATCCATCAATACCGGGACTTTCATTGAGGCTTCAAGAACTTGCTGGATATTGCCCGCATTAAGATCAATGATGACCTCTTCGGGGCGAACCGGTGGACGGTCAGCGTTGGCTTGCCCGTCGTTACCAGCATCAGGGGGGGTTAATGCTTCACCGGTGCGAGGATCAATAATGGACGACATAAACGTGCTCATGAATGAGGAAATTTAGCTATTGATATGCAGCCGAACGCGCGAGGATTCAAGGTGACCTGGCTAAAAAAGCGGTTATGCCGCGCCGTAAGTTTCTTATATATGCCATAATGATATAAAAGGCGATGAATAAAGCATTTCACGCTATCTTTTGCCAGCGGTAGGCTTACCGCTGTTGTCCATATCGTCCAAAAGCGCCTGTTGCCCCGACAGGCGTTTTTGGTGTTGCTGAAGGTGAGTGTATGTCTACAACGACTGTAACCCCGTCCGCTAGCAATCGCGTGCCACTCATTGTGGCGGCGGCAATTGTACTGGGTGCGCTGGTCATCGGCGTGGTATTTGAAGCCAATACCGGCCTGCTAATGATCGTCGGTGGGCTGTTTGGCATGGTGCTTTATCACGCCGCGTTTGGCTTTACCTCCGCCTGGCGTGTCTTTATTAAAGAGCGGCGTGGGCGTGGCCTTCGAGCACAAATGATCATGCTGGCGCTGGCCGTCATATTGTTTTTCCCGGCGCTTGGCGCCGGCACGCTATTCGGCCGAGAGGTGGCTGGGTTTGTATCGCCAATTGGTATCTCAGTGCTGGTTGGCGCGTTTCTGTTCGGCGTTGGCATGCAGTTAGGCGGCGGCTGTGCTTCGGGCACTTTATTTACTGCCGGGGGCGGGAATGCGCGCATGGTCATTACCCTGGTGTTTTTCATTGTCGGGTCGGTAATTGGTACCGCGCACTTTGCCTGGTGGCAAAGCCTGCCTGCTTTCCAGCCGGTGTCTCTGGTGAATGTGGCGGGCGCCGGTGGTGGTATCGCCATCAGCTTGGTGCTATTTGCGGCGATTGCAGCGTTTACTGTGGTGATGGAAAAAGGCCGTCATGGCAAGTTGGAAAAAGCGCCTTTGGTTGAGAAGCACGGGTATCAACGCTGGTTAACCGGTCCGTGGCCGCTGGTAGCCGGGGCGGTAGCGCTGGCGGTGTTGAACTTTGCCACCTTGGCGCTGGCAGGTCGACCTTGGGGTATTACCTCGGCATTTGCGCTGTGGGGCGCTAAAGGCTTCGAATTGGTCGGCGGCGATGTTTCCCAGTGGGGCTATTGGCAGTCTGCAGGCAACGAGGCGGCTCTGGCATCCAGCGTGTGGGGCGATGTGACCACGGTGATGAACGTGGGCATCATGCTAGGAGCGTTAGCGGCTGCCAGCCTGGCAGGGCGGTTTGCGCCAAACTTCAAGATCCCGCTGCGCTCGGTGCTGGCGGCAATTATCGGCGGCCTATTACTTGGTTATGGCGCGCGGTTAGCGTTTGGCTGCAATATTGGCGCGTATTTCAGTGGGATCGCCTCGGGCAGCCTCCACGGTTGGGTGTGGCTAGTTGCGGCGTTTGCGGGCAACATGGTGGGCGTTAAACTACGTCCGTTATTTTTTACCGGTGAGGCGGCTAAGCAGCCCACTGCTAAAACCTGCTAATTAACCTCGCTTTTAGGTTATTTTACTCTTTGCGCCTCAACTTCGGTTGGGGCGTTTTTGTCGCTTTAAAACGCCTGTTTGCTACCTTTGTCGAACGAGCATGTTACATTACGCCCAATGACTGCAGACGCGCTATGTTGCTGCATTGCAATAGAAATTTGCGAAAAAAGAGAGTGCTTATGACCACCGCGAGCAAACGCCCCTTATACCTTCCTTATGCCGGTCCTTCCCTTCTTGAAATGCCGCTATTGAATAAAGGCAGTGCGTTTACTCAGCAGGAGCGGCTAGCGTTCAACTTGATCGGCCTATTGCCCCAAAAGGTCGAGACCATCGAGGACCAACTCGAACGCGCCTATCGCCAGTACCAGCAGTGTCATAGTGACTTGGAGCGCCACATTCACCTGCGCGCCATTCAGGATGATAACGAAACGCTGTATTTCCGCCTTGTGTCGCAGCATCTAGAAGAAATGCTGCCGATTATCTACACGCCTACGGTGGGCAAGGCGTGTCAGGAATTTTCCAATATCTATCGTAACCACCGCGGGCTGTTTATCAGCTACCCCGACCGCGAGCACATGGATGACATTCTGCGCAGTGCCACCAAGGATAACGTCAAGGTGATCGTGGTGACCGACGGCGAGCGGATTCTGGGCCTGGGTGACCAAGGCATCGGCGGAATGGGTATTCCCATCGGCAAACTAGCGTTATATACGGCCTGCGGCGGCATTAGCCCAGCGTACACGCTGCCCATCATGCTTGATGTGGGTACTAACAATAAGGCTTTGTTGGATGACCCTATGTATATGGGTTGGCGGCATGAACGGGTCAGCCAGGACGAATACAATGAGTTCATGGCGACGTTTATCGCTGCGGTCAAGCGTCGCTGGCCCAATGTATTGCTGCAGTTTGAGGATTTTGCTCAGGCCAACGCAATGCCGCTTTTAGAGCAGTACCGCGATCAGCTGTGCTGTTTTAACGACGATGTACAGGGGACCGCCTCGGTGGTTGTCGGTACGCTCATGGCGGCGTGTCAGGCCCGCGAGCAAACGATTGCCGATCAGCGGGTGGTGTTTGTGGGTGGCGGGTCTGCCGGTTGCGGCATTGCCGAGCAGGTCGTGGTGGCGATGCAGGCCGAGGGCTTGACCGAAAGCGAAGCCCGCACGCGCATTTATATGGTGGATCGCGAGGGCCTGATGACTACCGACCAGCCCTGGCAACGTGATTTTCAACGTCGCTTGGCCCACGATGCTGCCTTGGTAGCCAACTGGAACGGACAAGGGCTCGAGGAGACCATCGCGCAAATCAGTCCGACGGTATTGATTGGGGTGTGCGGCCAGCGGGGGATTTTCACCGAGCAGGTGGTGCGCACCATGCACGCGAGTTGTGAGCACCCGGTGATTATGCCGCTTTCCAACCCGACGTCTCAGGCGGAAGCGGTACCGGAAGATGTCATCCGCTGGACGGAAGGCCAGGCATTAGTGGCAACCGGCAGTCCGTTTGCACCTGTGGTGTTCAACGGCCGCACCTATCCCATCGCGCAGTGTAATAACGCCTATATCTTCCCAGGTATTGGCTTGGGCGTGGTGGCGGCTAAAGCCACCCGGGTGACCGATGAAATGCTGATGAGTGCCTCGCGGGCGCTGGCGCGGGAAGCGCCGCTGGTAAAAGAAGGCAAAGGCGCATTGCTGCCGCCGCTATCGCGTATCCGCGATATTAGCAAGTCGATTGCCTTTGAAGTGGCGGCTCAGGCGCAACAGAATGGTGTGGCGCTTAAAACCGGTGGTACTGAGTTGCGCGATGCTATCGAGCGCGCTTGCTGGGCTCCAGATTACCGTGTCTACCGGCGTCGTGCCTTTTAGTAACGCCGACCGTCCGCGCAAAAAAAACCCCCACCAAGTGGGGGCTAGCAAGCATTGGTCGGTTTCCCGATTAGGCTGCGCCAATCATATTACGCAGCACGTAATGAAGGATACCACCATGACGGAAGTACGCCAGTTCATTTACCGTGTCAATTCGGCACTTGGCATCAACGGTTCTTTCGCCATCGGCATTTTTAATGATCACTTTGACGTTGCCGCCCGGCGTTAAATCACTCAGTCCGGCAATGGATACCTCTTCATCACCCGTGAGTCCCAGTGTCTTACGGCTCTCACCTTCGGGGAACTGCAACGGCACCACCCCCATGCCGATCAGGTTGGAACGGTGGATGCGCTCGAAGGACTCGGCGATTACCGCGCGCACGCCGAGCAGGCGCGTGCCCTTGGCGGCCCAGTCCCGCGAGGAGCCCGTGCCGTACTCTTTACCGGCGATTACCACCAGCGGCTTGTCTTCCTCTTTATATTTCATTGCCGCGTCATAGATGGCCATTTGCTCGCCGCTGGGCACGTGGCGAGTCTCGCCGCCGACCACGCCGTCGAGCATTTCGTTCTTGATCCGCACGTTGGCAAAGGTGCCGCGCATCATCACTTCGTGGTTACCGCGACGCGAGCCGTAGGAGTTGAAGTCGACCGGTTTAACGCCGTGCTCTTGAAGGTAACGTCCAGCGGGGCTATCGGGCTTAATAGCACCGGCCGGGGAGATGTGGTCGGTGGTTACCGAGTCGCCCAGCATGGCCAGCACGCGGGCGCTGTGCACATCCTCAATGGCGTCCGGCTCACGGCCCATGCCCTCAAAAAACGGCGGATGCTGGATATAGGTCGATTCGGGCCATTGGTAAACCTTGCTTTCCGGCACCTTGATGGCCTTCCAGATATCGTCGCCTTCAAAGACGGCACCGTACTCCTTGTGGAACATCGCGGTATTGACCTGCTCAACGGCGGTGGCAATCTCCGCTTGGCTTGGCCAGATATCCTTGAGGTAGACCGGGTTGCCGTTGTCGTCCTCACCGAGCGGGTCGTTGCTCAGGTCGCACTGAACATTGCCGGCCAGGGCGTAGGCCACCACCAGCGGGGGGGACGCCAGCCAGTTGGTTTTCACCAGCGGATGCACGCGCCCTTCAAAGTTACGGTTACCCGACAGCACCGAGGCGACGGCCATGTCGCCGTCGGCGATGGCCTTTTCGATCTCGTCGGGGAGCGGGCCGGAGTTGCCGATACAGGTGGTGCAGCCATAACCGACCAGGTTGAAGCCCAAGGCGTCCAGGTCGTTGTTCAACTCGGCGGCCTCCAGGTAATCGGTGACTACCTTGGAACCCGGCGCAAGGGAGGTTTTTACCCAGGGTTTGGTGGTGAGGCCTTTTTCGCGTGCTTTACGGGCGAGCAGGCCGGCCGCCATCATCACGCTGGGGTTAGACGTGTTGGTACACGAGGTAATAGCCGCAATCACCACCGCGCCTGGGTCGAGACTGAAGTCGTGGTCATCAAGCTTCACGGCCTGGCTGGTGTCATGTTGAAAGCTGCGCGCAATCCCCACAGCGGTTTGGCCGCCCTCAGAAGACAGTTTTCCCTTGGCGGTCGGGTCCGCTTTGGTATCTTCCTGCAGGAACTTATCAAAGGCGGCGGCCATATCCTTGAGGGCAACACGATCCTGGGGACGCTTGGGTCCTGCCAGGCTGGCTTCTACCTCGGTCATGTCGAGGTGCAGCATGTCGGTGAAGACTGGCTCGTCGCCCGGCTCGCGCCACAGGCCCTGAGTCTTCGAATACGCCTCGACGAGGTCGATTTGCTCGTCGTCCCGGCCGGTTAGGCGCATGTAGGTAAGTGTTTCATCATCAACTGGGAAGAACCCACAGGTGGCGCCGTATTCGGGGGCCATGTTGGCGATGGTCGCGCGGTCGGCCAGCGGCAGGTCCTTCAGGCCGTCGCCGTAGAACTCGACAAACTTGCCGACCACGCCTTTCTTGCGCAGCATTTCGGTGACGGTCAGCACCAGGTCGGTGGCCGTGATGCCTTCGCGCAGCTTGCCGGTCAGCTTGAAGCCGATGACCTCGGGAATTAGCATGGAAACCGGCTGGCCCAGCATGGCCGCTTCGGCTTCGATGCCGCCGACGCCCCAGCCGAGGACGCCCAGGCCGTTGATCATGGTGGTGTGGGAGTCGGTGCCCACCAGGGTGTCCGGATAGGCCAGGGTGCGCCCGTTTTCTTCCTTGGTCCACACGGCTTTGCCCAGGTATTCCAGGTTGACCTGGTGGCAAATGCCGGTGCCCGGCGGCACCACACGGAAGTTGTCGAACGCCTGCTGGCCCCAGCGCAGGAACTCATAGCGCTCGCGGTTGCGCTGCATTTCAATGTCGACGTTTTCCTGAAATGCGGCGGCGTTGCCGAACTTGTCGACCATCACCGAGTGGTCGATGACCAAGTCCACCGGCGATAGCGGGTTGATTTTGGCGGGGTCCTCGCCGAGTTTTTCAACGGCGGCGCGCATGGAGGCAAGATCGACCACGCCGGGTACGCCAGTGAAATCCTGCATCAGTACGCGGGCAGGGCGGTAGCCAATCTCACGGCTGGATTTGCCTTCTTTTTGCCAGTCGACCAGCGCTTGCATGTCATCCTGTGAAACGCTTTCATCGTCGGCAAAACGTAACTGGTTTTCGAGCAGAATTTTGAGCGTCTTGGGTAGCCGGTCGATGGTGCCGAGGGTCTGGGCAGCGTCAGGCAGGCTGAAGTAGTGGTACTGCTTGTTGCCAACCGTTAAGGTCCTTTCCGTATCGGGAAGCTTGCTCATGCGATTCTCCTCTATTGCTTGGCATTGCGCGTTGCGCGCCGGTCACGGTCTTTTTTTCGTATAGCTAATATTAGTATGGCTCATCTGAGTCGCTACACCCGAACATCATGACCTCCAACTATTACGAGAGATGGGTATGTGAGGGCGGTGTTTCAAGTTAGGCCCGTCTTTTTGCGCCAAGTTGACCTTGCAATCCCTTGTACTTGACGCCATTTCAGGCAGACTCTGTGCAAAATTATCAGCCGACTCTTTACAAGGTGGTGTCATGCAAACACGTCACGAGCGCTTAATCATCCTGGGATCTGGCCCGGCGGGCTACACGGCAGCCGTTTATGCGGCGCGGGCCAATTTGAAGCCCTTACTGATTACCGGGATGCAAGCGGGTGGGCAGTTAACCACCACCACCGACGTGGATAACTGGCCCGGTGATGCGCAAGGCGTGCAGGGGCCCGAGCTTATGGAGCGCATGAAACAGCACGCCGAGCGTTTCAATACCGAAGTGCTTTTTGACCATATTCACGAGGTTAGCGTAGGCGATAAACCCTTTACCTTGAAAGGCGACAATGGTGTATATACCTGTGACGCCTTGATCGTTGCCACCGGCGCCAGCGCTCGCTATCTCGGTTTGCCTAGCGAACAGCAGTTTATGGGCCAGGGGGTGTCGGCCTGTGCGACCTGCGATGGGTTCTTCTACCGTAATCAAGAGGTTGTGGTCGTCGGCGGTGGCAATACGGCGGTCGAAGAAGCGCTTTACCTGTCGAATATTGCTTCCAAAGTAACCCTGGTGCATCGCCGCGACACGCTGCGGGCCGAGAAAATTCTGCAAGATAAGCTGTTTGAAAAAGTTGAGGCAGGCAAGATCGCGCTGGAATGGTTCCAGCAGGTAGAGGAAGTGCTGGGTGACAACACCGGCGTGACCGGCGTGCGGGTCAAATCAACCAAGGACGGCTCGGTTAAAGATATCCATGCGCCGGGTTTGTTTATTGCCATCGGCCACAGCCCCAACACCGGGATCTTTGACGGCCAGTTGGATATGAACGGCGGCTATATCAAGGTGAAGTCCGGCTTGGAAGGTAACGCTACGGCGACCAGCGTGCCCGGCGTCTTTGCCTGCGGCGATGTGATGGACCATATCTATCGCCAGGCGATTACCTCCGCGGGAAGTGGGTGTATGGCTGCGTTGGATGCTGAACGTTATCTGGACGGCATCGCGGGCTGAGCGGCAATGCCAATCAGCTTCTCAGCTTAGTGTGGGCATTCGGCGGGTGCGTTAGCCATCCGCCAGCGCCCAAGCTGGCTGAGCACCAAGGTGCTGCCCTTAGCGCGAGACGTATCGCTTGGTGGGCAGAGAGTGAAACGCCCGTTGAAGCCGCTGGTGTGGCCTAGCGCATCGTAGCGTATCCGCCGCCATCCCCTGCTGTAGTTAACGTCGACGCGTTCAGTGGCTGGGAAGCTGCGTAGCACGTCGGCCGATGAGATACCCTCCGTTTGATCCCCACGAATCACCATCAGCGTCTGGTTCCATTGGTCGCCGCAGCGCGTGGTATCTTGTGGACCGTGGCTTGGGCAAAGCGTGATGGGGTGGCGCTGGCTAATTGCCGTTTGTCGAGCGAAACCCAAAGCTGTTTGCAGACGGCTGGCTTCCCCGGTGCGTGCGCTACGCTCGCCCAGCGCCTGAAAGCTGGGTATGCCCCAGGCAGCGATGATCCCCATGATGAGTAGCGTGACCAATAGTTCTAAAAGGGTAAATCCCTGTGCCTTAGCGCCGCTCACGCAGCGTGTTGACTGATGCATCTTGCCTCCTTGCGCTTGACCCCTTCGCTCCCACCGTTATGCTCATTGCGTGCTTGGCATGCGTTTGAGTGTCTTTATCCTAGGCGCTGCTGATATTTTTTGATGTAAGCCATAGTGGACAAAACGTGTGAGCGATTTCTTAATTGTGGGGGGCGGTGTTATCGGCATGATGACCGCGCTCCAGCTAGCCGACGCCGGGCAGCGAGTCAGTCTGGTCGAGCGTGGAAACTGTGGCCAAGAGGCTTCATGGGCGGGGGGCGGCATCGTTTCGCCACTGTATCCGTGGCGCTATGCCCCGCCGATTTCTCAGCTATCGCGCTGGTCGGAAGGCGCTTACCCCAGCTTGTCGCTACGTTTGTTGGAAGAGACAGGTATTGACCCTGAGTACCGTCAAAAAGGGCTTTTGTACTTAAGCGTGGATGACCCAGAGGCGGCGCTTACCTGGGCGCGGCAAATGGGCAAGCCGCTTGAGCGAGTGAGCGCCGATATGGTGCGCGCTAAAGAGCGTTCCCTGCCACCCGCCGATGGAGCGCTTTGGATGCCGACGCTTGGGAGTGTGCGTAATCCTCGCCTCGGCAAAGCGTTGCGCGCCAGGCTGTCCGCGATGCCTCAGGTGACACTGCATGAGCAATGTGAGGTGAATGGGTTTATCCGCCATGGCGAGCACATTCAGGGCGTACACACTCCCCAGCGGACGATCACCGCGGGGCATACGATTATTTGTGGTGGGGCGTGGGCGGGGACGTTACTTGAAACGCTGAATGTTTCGCTGCCGGTGCGGCCGGTAAAAGGTCAGATGATTGCCTATCAAACGCCGCCTGACTTGGTGCGGCGGGTAGTGCTCAAGGCAGGCCGTTACGTGATTCCTAGGGCCGATGGTGTGTTACTAGTGGGGTCGACGCTTGAGGAGTGCGGCTTCAACAAAACCACCGATCAAGAGGCCTTGGCGTCACTACGGCAAAGCGCGGAGGATATTGTGCCAGCGCTTGCCAACTATCCGGTGGCGTACCACTGGGCGGGCTTGAGACCAGGCTCACCGGATGGTGTGCCGTTCATCGGCGAGCTGCCCGGCTGGCAGAATATATCGGTAAACGCGGGCCATTACCGTAATGGGTTGGTACTTGCACCGGCGTCAACCCATCTGCTGGTGGATCAGTTGCTTGGGCGCCCGCCGTTGATCGACCCGACACCTTATCAAATGACGCCGGAGCGGCTCGGCTAGATTAGGCTAGGCATCCTTATCATTGTCGCGCGGGTCTTGTTTTTGTTCCTGAAGGAAACGATCGCGATGTGCGCTGGAGCAAAACCACTGCTCCGCATCGCGTAGCGCTTCGTCTTCCGGTAGGTGCACCTCGCACCAGCGACAGCGCACCATATGGCCGCCGTTTTGTTGTTGCTCTTGGCGTTCTTGAGTCAGACGGTCACGTTGCCGCTGTCGGTACATGCCGTAAAGCTTGAGCCCTGCATAAAGCAATACCGCGAAAATGAGTAGCCGAATAATCAAAAGTTTCATCCTGTTGTCGCCCCCATGCAATATGCAAGCGCAGCCTTTGCCTGCGAGCGGCCCTTGCGGGACAATGCGGGTTGATGGTGTGCATCTATTCTAAAAGATTCTCAAGAGATTTTATCGCCCATGCAAGATTTAACCCTGGTCATGGCCCAACTCGACCCCTTGGTCGGGGATATTCCCGGCAATGCCGCGCGCGCTATTGAAGCCGTGCGCGAAGCGCGCATCGAGCACGGTGCTGACATTGTGGTATTTCCTGAGTTGTTTTTATCGGGCTATCCACCGGAAGATCTGCTGCTGCGCCCTTCCATGGAAACGCGCCTGCGTGAAGCACGCGCCACTATGGCCGAGAAAATGGTACGGGACGTCTTGGTGATCATCGGCTATCCCGGCATGCGTGAAGGACAATGCTACAACCTGGCCGGTGTGCTGTATAACGGCCAGTGGGAGGCCGAGTACGCCAAGCAGGCGCTACCCAATTATCAAGTATTCGACGAGCAGCGTTATTTCGCGCCGGGCACCGAACCGCTGGTGTATGAGCACAAGGGCGCTAAGCTGGGCCTGTTAATTTGTGAGGACTTATGGGAAGGCGCACCGGTGCAAGCGGCGACCGCGGCGGGTGCCGAAGTGCTGATCAGCCTGAATGCCTCACCTTACCACCAGGACAAACCCAGTGAGCGGCTGCGCTTGCTCGAACAGCGCGCTCAGGATGTCGAGCGGCCGATCTTTTACGTCAATACCATTGGCGGCCAGGATGAACTGGTGTTTGACGGCGGCTCATGCTGCGTTAATGCCCAGGGGCAATTACAGGTATTGGCGCCTTATTGGCAGGTCGGCTTGATGCCGGTGCAGTTACTGCAAACCAGCGCCGCCACCTGGGAGCCTCAAGCCGGGGAAATCGAACCAGAGGTTGAGCCCGAGGAGAGTCTCTATTGCGCCTTGGTCACCGGCGTGCGTGATTACGTCAATAAAAGCGGCTTTGACGGTGTCGTGTTGGGGCTTTCCGGCGGTATTGATTCAGCACTTTCGTTAGCGATTGCCGTGGACGCGCTGGGGCCGCAGCGCGTTCAGGCGGTGATGATGCCCTATCACTACACCGCCGATATCTCCAAACAGGACGCCGCCGAGCAGGCCAAATTATTGGGCGTGCATTACGACATCATGCCCATTGAGCCGATGGTGGAGGCGTTTATGGGTACGCTTTCGGAAAGCTTTGCGGGTACTGAGCGCGATACTACCGAAGAAAATTTGCAGTCCCGCTGCCGTGGCGTGCTGCTGATGGCAATCTCCAATAAAAAAGGCCTAATGGTGTTAACCACGGGCAATAAAAGCGAAATGGCGGTGGGCTATGCCACGCTATACGGCGATATGGTGGGCGGCTACAACGCCATCAAGGACGTTTATAAAACCTGGGTGTACCGACTGGCCCGCTGGCGTAATACGCAATCAGCGGCTATTCCAGAACGCGTGATTGAGCGTCCGCCCAGCGCCGAGCTGGCACCCGATCAGCAGGATAGCGACTCATTGCCTGACTATGATGTACTTGACGCCATCCTGGCGCGCTATATCGAAGGCGATATGAGTGCCGAGGCGATCATTGCCGCAGGCTTTGCCCGTGAGGATGTTTATCAGGTGGTTAAGCTTGTTGACCGCTGCGAATACAAACGCCGTCAGGCACCCGTAGGTGTGCGGGTCACGCCACGCGGCTTTGGTCGCGACCGTCGCTATCCAATTGTTAACGGCTGGCAGCCCGGCGAATAGCCGGGCACTGCGAGGCCTAGGTCAGCATCGGTGGCGGCGTCAGGCTACGCTTTACCATCTCGACTGCGGATAACGGTTTGCAGAAATAATAGCCCTGGTAAGCGTGGCACTGGTGATCATTGAGATAACGCCAGTGCTCGAGGGTTTCGACTCCCTCCGCTATTACGTTTAACCCCAGCGCCCGCCCCATGGCAATAATGGTCTGCACAATGGCCATATCATCTGGGTTTTGATGAAGATCGCGCACAAAGGACTGATCAATTTTGATTTGATCTAGAGGAAGCCGCTTAAGGTACTGCAGGGACGAGTAGCCGGTGCCAAAATCATCCATCGCGAAACTGATGCCAAGGGCCTTGAGTTGATGCATGCGAGCAATGGTATCGTCTACGCTGCCGATCACGGTACTTTCGGTCAGCTCCAGCTTCAATCGTTGCGCAGATGCGCCGCTATTGGCCAAAGCGCCGCGGACGGTGTCGACAAAATCGGGTTGTTGGAACTGTTTGGCGCTGACGTTTACTGCCAGTACAAGATGGTCAGTGCTGGTGTCGTTGGCCCAGGCAACCAGCTGCGCGCAGGCCGCTTCAAGTACCCACTGGCCAATTGGTACGATTAGCCCAGTTTCTTCCGCCAAGGGGATAAACGTACCTGGCGAGATAAAGCCTTGTTGAGGATGCTGCCAGCGAATCAATGCTTCCGCGCCAATCGCCCGTCCTTTGCTGTCTACCTGTGTTTGGTAAACCAGTACAAACTCCTGTCGCTCGATGGCCAGGCGCAGGTCACGCTCTAACTCGGTTTTGGCTTCAAGTTCAGCCTGCACCGCCGGGTCGTAAAACCGGAGGCCGTTGGGGGCTGACTGCTTGGCAAGGTTGGCGGCGGCGCTGGCGTATTGAAATAGGTTGTCAACGTTATGTTCAGAGTCCCCGAACAACGCAATGCCGATGCTGGCGCTAAGATAATGTTCCTTTTGTCCCCATTGGTAAGGTTGGCCGAGGGAGTGTTGTAGTTGTTCAGTCAGCCGTTCGGTTTTCTCGGCCGCTTTTAGCAGGTCTGCTGGCAAGCCCTCGACAATCATCACAAACTCATCCCCGCCCACGCGACCTAACGTTGCGCCGTCGATGTTAAGGGCTGATAGCCGCTCGGAGAGTTCCTGAAGCAGGCAATCACCCGCTCGGTGGCCGCAGCTGTCGTTGATGCGTTTGAAGTTGTCTATATCTAAGTATACGAGAGCGCCAAACGTATCGGTTTGCTGATTGGTGTCAATGGAAAGCTGTAGGTGTTCTTTCATCAGGCGCCAGTTGGGCAACTGGGTCAGCGTATCGTAGTAAGCTAGTCGATGTACCTTACGCTCGGCCTCGCGGCGCTTTTGCTCGGTTTTCCGAAACGAAAGCAGAGCGGTGGCAATATGTTTTAAAGGACCACTATGGCGCTGGCTTATGCGCTGGATATCGTCAAAGTCAGGAATAGTCTGGTGGGAGGTGGATAAGTCGAGGATGGCATCGCCGATTATCATTAGCCGTCGATTGATACGCCAAGATGCAAAGGCGGCACCGCCGATGAGGACGCATACTAATCCCAGCCCAAACCATACCAAGGTGCCGATGGACCGGCTTAAGGCTTGAAAGGTTTGTTGATGGCGCTCGTTAGCTCGTTCGGTGAGCGCTTCAAAGGTGCGCTGGGTAAATATGATGAACCGGTTGAAGTTGGCCTCCGCTTCTTGCATGAAGTCACCGACGTTGTTCTGGTTCAACGTTGCCGCCTCGTTTGCCATGTCAATAAAGCGCCGGTATTCCTGGAAGGATAAGAGCAACGTTTCAGCGTTGTCGGCATGTAAATCGTCAATCAGGCCGGATCCGGCTAAATGTTCAATACGCTCGCCCATTTCGTCCAGCTGTAGGTCGATATAACTGTATTCGCTGTAGCGATCCAATTTGCTGGGGTGGTTGTTTTTTGACTCATTAAGCGCTTGGGTCAGGCTTTCATGTAGGTTGCCGAGGCGGCGCTCAAAATTGGCCATTTCAACTAGCGTCGCAAGGTCGGCTGACTGTATGCGGTAACTGTCGAGTGCTTTTTCCCTGGCAATGGTTAGCGCGAAGGCGCCGAGTATTAGCGCAGGGACAATGATCATTAGAACAGGCAACAGAAAAACCATGAGTAGGCTTTGGGTGGGCTTCATAATCGCCTCAATACAGAGGGGCTAAAGTAGTGGCTCCCTTCCACTCGGGAGCCTACCTTTTGGTGAGCGCTTATCATGTGGCAATGAAGAGTAGCGTTGTGTGCTTAGAAGCTTTCCCACTCGGGTTCTGGCTGCTGTTGTGTTGTGGCAGGTCGAGGTTTTGTGAGGGAGCTAGAGGTGGTGGCAGATAAGCCTGCCAAGGTGAGGGCATGTTCACGGCCGCTGCTGGGCAGTTTGAAGACCGACATTGAATTGATTAGCTTATGTGCATTGTCGCGCAGGTTATTGGCCGAGCGAGCGCTTTCCTGCACCAAACCGGCATTTTGTTGGGTAACTTGATCCATCTCGGTGACTGCTTTGCCAACTTCTTGAACCCCCTTGCTTTGCTCAGCGCTGGCATAGCTGATTTCTTTCATGATGTCGGTGACTCGGCTGATAGCTGCCACAATCTCTTCGGTTGATTTACTGGCCTCAGCAGCGCGCTCGTTACCATGATTGACACGCTCCAGGTTGCTGGAAATCAGGTTGTTGATTTCGCGTGCGGCATCGGCGCTGCGTTGGGCAAGTTTGCGGACTTCTTCGGCTACCACAGCGAAGCCGCGGCCATGCTCCCCAGCGCGTGCGGCTTCCACCGAAGCATTCAGCGCCAAAATATTGGTCTGGAAGGCGATGGAGTCGATGGTCGAGATGATGCCAGCAATTTCCTGAGAGCTTTTGTTGAGATCGTTCATAGTGGCGACCACCTGGTGAACCGCTTCGCCCCCTTGTGTGGCGGTAGTGGATGCGCTGGAGGCTTCCTGGCTGGCCTGTTCGGAATTGTCGGCGTTGAGCTTGACCGTGCTGTTTAGCTGTTCCATTGCCGAGGCGGTTTCCGCCAGTGCGCTGGCCTGTTGTTCGGTACGCGACGATAGGTCGTTGTTACCTTCGGCAATTTGCTCACTATTGCTGGCGACGGCCTCGGCTGACGCGCGTACCTCGGCAACGATACCTTGTAGCTGGCGTGCCATTTCCACCTGAGACGCCATGATGCTGCGCTTATCACCCTTCTTTAAGCGTCCTTGGCTGTCCAGTTCGCCACGGCCGATGGCTTCCGCGAAAGCCTTGACTTCATGGGGCTCAGCGCCGAGCTCACGCAGGAGTTGACGGGTAAGGAACACGGCAATGATCCCGCCAACGACTAAGGCGAAAAGGGTTAAACCAAGCATCTGTATTTGGAAGCCGGAAGCTGTGTCGCGCGCGGCAGCTGTCACCGCGTTGTTTTGCTGTTCTTGAAGATCGATAAACTGGTTAATGCGGTTAAGCCACTCAGCATAGGCAGGCCCGGCTTCAGCCAGCAGTAACTCTTGAGCCGATTGATAATTTCCTTGTGCATGGGCGCTTAATACCTCGTCGGTGAGCGCTCGAGTCGAATCTGCTTGCTCTTCAATACGGCTGAGTATTGATTGTTCGTCGTTAACGTTTTGGCTTTGACTATTGTCTGCATTATCCGCAATAACCGTCTGCATACCTTCTGAGGCGCTTGCGTAGTTATCCTGCAATTGCTGCATGGTGTCTTGGAGAGGGGTAATGTCGCCTTCGCCTGTCATCACGATGTCGCGTAACGCAATGGCTCGATCGTGGACGCTGCCGCGCCAGTCAATCGCGTGGCGCTGTTTTTCGCCGTTAACATCGTTGATGGTGGTAAGGCCACGATCGATTTGGTTGACCTGATAGATACCGATGCCCGTCAATATCACCAGAAGGGCGAGCAGTGCCGAAAAGCCAAGGGTAAGGCGCGTACTTATCTTGGTTCCCGAGAACCGTGCGCTAGACAAGAACATTATATTTCTCCTTAGGCACCGTTCAGGTGCTTTATTATGTCGATATTAGGATTCTAATCATCGGTATAGTTTTTGTACAACTTTATTTTGGTTCAAGGGGCGTGCGATTATTCATAAACAAGCATGAATATCCCGTAAGAATCTGATATAAAATAAAAAAGCCACGCTCGGGCGTGGCTTGAAGAAAAATCTTCTTTTGTGAAACTTGTACAAGCTAGGCGCTATGCTTAACGCTCATTTAGCGAAGTCCCAGCGTTAGTCGAGATGTTTTGGTGCAAATCGATTGCCATCAAGTTGGTCATGGTCGGGAGCATTTTCACGCAGCACGGCGAGTACTTCCTCTGCGCGGTCATCCATTTCCAGTCCCTGGTAGCCCTCAACCATAGTGGCAAGCGCGTCGTGACTGGCATTGGATTCGGGATAGTTCTCGACTACCCAGCGTCCGCGTTCAACGGCGGCGAGGTAAGCGCCACGCCGCAGGTAGTAATCAGCAACGTGTAGTTCGTGGCGAGCAAGCAATTCGCGCAGATACACAATCCGCTGCTGCGCGTCGGGGGCGTACTCGCTTTCCGGGTAGCGTTGAATCAGCTCGCGGAAATCGCTGTAAGCGTCTCGTGTTGCGCCAAGATCGCGCTTGGAGATATCAATCAAGCGAAGACGCTCAAGGCTGAAACGCCCTGCCTGCCATGCTGATAAACCGCGCAGGTAATAGGCATAATCGACCTGTGGGTGGTCGGGGTGCAGGCGAATAAAGCGGCTGGCTGCGGCGCGAGCCTCTTCCCAATCGCTATTTTCGTAGTAGGCGTAGATGATCTCTAACTGAGCTTGCTCAGCGTGTTCGCCAAACGGGTAGCGTGTATCCAACGCTTCTAACCGTTCGATCGCAATGTTAAAGCGATTATCATCTAGGGCGTCGCGAGCTCGGTCGTATAGCTCACGTTCATCGACGCCAGCGTATTCATCCTCCTCTTCGGAGGTCGTATCGTTGCTGGCACAGCCGGCCAGCAAGGCAAAGCTTAAAGCTAACACGCCAAAGCGATTGGCAGCGGAAAAAACGCGCATCATCATCCTCGTTGCAAACAAGCCTCAATCATCGAAAAGCGACGATGGCCATAAGTAGAAATGGTAGAATAGGTCGCAGTTCGTCCACTATAAATCACCTCGGCGCAAAACGCAGGCTTCGCATTACGTTGTCGAGGTGTCGTCAAAGGAAATTATCCCATGCCTCGCAGTGTTGAAGCTACGCAACGCGTGCCGACATCATTGGCAGGTGCCCGCTTGGACCAAGCGGCGGCCGAGTTGTTCAGTGATTACTCCCGTGAACGTTTAAAAGCGTGGATCAATACCGGCGAATTGACCGTAGACGGCAAACCAGCCAAGCCGAAAGTCAAGCTCCACGGGCATGAAATGCTGGTGTTGCAAGCGACACTCGAAGAGGATACCCGTTTTGAGCCGCAGGCCATACCATTGGATATCGTATTTGAGGATGATGCGGTGATGGTGGTCAACAAGCCGGCCGGTATGGTGGTTCATCCGGCGGCGGGCAACCCAGATGGCACCTTATTGAATGCGCTCTTGCATCATCACCCTGCGTTGGCTGAAGTGCCACGAGCTGGCATTGTGCATCGGCTTGATAAAGACACCACCGGGTTAATGATGGTGGCAAAAACGCTGCCTGCGCAAACCACTCTGGTCGAGCAATTGCAGGCGCGCAGTGTTTCCCGTCAATACGATGCAGTGGTGATTGGCAAGCCGATCGCCGGTAGCACTATCGATGCGCCGATTGGACGCCACCCCAAAGACCGTAAGCGGCAAGCAGTCAACGCTTCGGGAAAGCCAGCGGTGACCCATTTTCGTGTGGTGGAGCGTTTCCGGGCCCATACGCACGTTCGCTGCCAGTTGGAAACCGGGCGTACCCACCAAATTCGTGTGCATATGGCGCATGCCCGCTACCCGCTAATTGGCGACCCCTTGTACGGTGGCCGGGCCAAGCTACCGCCGGGAGCTGCTGGGCCCTTGAAAGAAATTCTGCGTGAATTTCCCCGTCAGGCGCTACATGCGCGCAAGCTGCGTTTCGTTCATCCCGTTAGCGGCGAAACGCTTACTTTCCACGCTGGTCTACCCGATGATCTACTACTGTTATTGGACTACCTGCGTGACGATAGCGAGACCATGCAATGAGCGATGCCATCGACCTGAGGCCCACGTTGCTGCTACCCGACTGGCCGGCGCCGAGCAATGTGCGGGCGTTTGTCACCACGCGTGAAACAGGGCCAAGCCAAGATAATTTTGCTGCTTTTAACCCAGCGTCTCATGTGGGCGATAACGCTGATCACGTGGCGCTGTGTCGGCGGCTTATGGGAAAAGAAATTGGCGATGAGCGCCCGTTTTTGTGGCTTAAGCAAACCCATGGCGCGCGGGTGCAACAGGCCTTCCAGGCCGATGTTCCGGAAGCAGATGCGTCGATTGCTAACGGTAATGACTATGCTTGCGTGGTGCTAACCGCCGACTGTTTGCCGGTATTGTTTTGTAATCGCCAGGGCTCCCAAGTGGCTGTTGCCCACGCGGGTTGGCGTGGTTTAGCAACCGGTGTGCTGGAAGCCACCGTGGCGGCGATGAATAGCGACCCGGATGATATTCTGGTTTGGTTGGGGCCTGCGATTTCCAATGCTCAGTTCGAAGTAGGGCCGGAAGTGTATGGCGCGTTTGTCGCCGTTCAGCCTGAAACGGCTGAAGCGTTCGATCACAGCCCTTACCGCTTAGGTCATTACATGGCTGATCTTTACCGGTTGGCTCGCTTTCGCCTTGAGGCGTTGGGAATTCATCAGATCAGCGGTGGCCATTTCTGTACTGCCTGTGAATCACGTTTTTATTCCTATCGTCGTGATGTTGGCAATACCGGAAGGATGGCGAGCGTGATCTGGATCAAATAAACCGGCTGGCTGCTACCACGTCCCCTTGAAACCTCCTGGAATTGACGCCATTTAACTTGTCAAGCTAATCGTGATTAGCACGTTTAACAGACAGGTTGTCGGGATACGCCGCGCGTCCAAACGCGCGGTCACCCCCAGGAGGAACTGCATGAGATTCGATAAATTTACCGCCAAGCTCCAGGCCGGCATTGCCGAAGCGCAGTCGCTTGCGGTAGGCCGTGGGCATAATCAGCTTGAGCCTGCTCACCTGCTGCTGGCGCTGCTGGACACTAAAGATACTGGCATCAAAGCGCTGATTGAAAAAGCCGAGGGTAGCAGCTCACGTCTGCGCGATGGTTTAGTGCAACAGTTGGATGATTTGCCCAAGGTGGGCCAGTTTGATGGCGAAGTGCAGCCATCGCGAGAGTTCATCAAGCTATTTAACTTAACTGACCGCGAAGCGCAGAAGCGCGGCGACCAGTTCATCGCCAGTGAATTGGTGCTGTTGGCAGCATTGGAGATGAATTCGGCGGTCACCAAGCTGCTTAAAGCAGCAGGGATTGATCGAAAGTCACTTGAGGCTGCGATTAACAGCTTGCGTGGTGGAGAAACCGTCGATGATCCTAATGCGGAAGATCAGCGTGAAGCGCTTAATAAGTACACACTGGATCTGACCCAGCGCGCCCTGGACGGCAAGCTTGATCCGGTAATAGGCCGTGACGACGAAATTCGCCGTACCATCCAAGTGCTGCAGCGGCGTACCAAAAACAACCCTGTTTTAATTGGGGAACCCGGTGTTGGTAAAACCGCCATCGTTGAAGGTCTGGCGCAGCGGATTGTTGATGGCGAGGTACCCGAAGGCCTTAAAGACAAACGCGTGCTGTCGCTGGACATGGGCTCGCTGTTGGCGGGCGCTAAATTCCGTGGGGAATTTGAAGAGCGCCTAAAAGCGGTGCTTAAAGAGCTTTCCCAGGAAGAAGGTCGGGTCATCCTGTTCATTGATGAGCTCCATACCATGGTGGGCGCCGGTAAGGCGGACGGTGCCATGGATGCGGGTAATATGCTCAAGCCGGCGCTAGCGCGGGGCGAATTGCACTGCGTCGGTGCCACCACGCTGGATGAATACCGCAAATATATTGAGAAGGATGCCGCGCTTGAGCGCCGCTTCCAAAAGGTGCTGGTCGATGAGCCCACGGAAGAAGATACCGTAGCGATTTTACGCGGTTTGAAAGAGCGCTACGAAGTGCACCATGGCGTGGATATCACCGACTCGGCGATTATTGCCGCAGCGAAGCTCTCTACGCGCTATATCACTGATCGCCAACTGCCCGACAAAGCCATCGACCTGATCGACGAGGCGGCTTCTCGTATCCGCATGGAGCTGGATTCCAAGCCCGAAGAGATGGACAAGCTCGATCGCCGCTTGATTCAGCTCAAAATGGAGCGCGAAGCGCTTAAAAAAGAGACGGACGAGGCGACCAAAAAGCGCTTGGAAGCACTCAATAACCAGATCCATGAATTGGAGCGCGAGTACGCGGATCTGGATGAAATATGGAAAGCCGAAAAGGCCAGCATTCAAGGCGCTGCGCAGTTCAAAGCCGAGCTGGAGCAAGCCCGGATTGATCTTGAGCAGGCCCGCCGCCAGGGCGACTTAGGCCGCATGTCGGAAATCCAGTACGGCAAGATTCCCGAGCTAGAGAAGAAAATTGCCGAAAGCGGCGAAGGCGAAGCAGATACCTCAAGCCATCAATTGCTGCGCTCCAACGTGACAGAAGAAGAAATCGCTGAGGTTGTCTCCCGCTGGACCGGTATTCCCGTCTCCAAAATGCTGGAAGGCGAGCGCGATAAGCTGTTGCGCATGGAAGAGGCATTGCACGAGCGGGTGATTGGGCAAGATGAAGCGGTCGGGGCGGTAGCCAATGCGGTACGTCGCTCTCGGGCAGGCCTTGCCGACCCCAATCGTCCCAACGGTTCATTCCTGTTCCTAGGCCCCACCGGCGTAGGTAAAACCGAGCTATGTAAGTCACTGGCTAACTTCCTGTTCGATACCGAAGAGGCCATGGTACGTATCGATATGTCCGAGTTTATGGAGAAGCACTCCGTGGCTCGCTTGATTGGTGCGCCCCCTGGCTACGTCGGCTATGAAGAGGGAGGTTATTTAACCGAAGCCGTGCGCCGTAAACCCTATTCGGTGATGTTGCTGGATGAGGTAGAGAAAGCCCACCCGGATGTGTTCAATATCCTGCTACAGGTGTTGGAAGATGGCCGCCTAACCGACGGCCAGGGCCGTACGGTGGACTTCCGCAATACTGTGATCGTCATGACCTCGAACATGGGCTCGGATATTATCCAGCGCATGGGCGGTGACGTCAGTGCTGATAAGGATAGCGACTATGAGTCGATGAAGAGCATGGTCATGGAGGTGGTGGGTAACCACTTCCGACCTGAGCTGATCAACCGCATCGATGAAGTGGTGGTCTTTCACGCGCTTGGTCAGGAGCAAATTCAAGCGATTGCCGGCATCCAACTGGAACGCCTTAAAGCGCGCCTGGCTGAGCACGAGCTAAGCCTGGAGGTGAGCGACGACGCCATGGCGCAGTTGGCCGTGGTAGGCTTCGACCCTGTCTATGGCGCAAGGCCACTCAAGCGGGCCATTCAAAGCCGTATTGAGAACCCCTTGGCGCAGGATTTGCTAGCCGGTAAGTTCTCGCCGGGTGACACTATCCATATCAGTGCACAAGACGGCAAGTTAGTGTTCAGTTAATACCACCGCCGTGTTGTTAAGCTCCGTTGGGCGTTGCCAGCGGGGCTTTTTTTATGCAAGTACTAGCCGTTTATGGCCTTTAACCTGATCGGAGGTTGACAGGCTGAGGATGCTAATGGAATCTTGTGGGTTCCTGATTTGCGGGCGCGGAACCAACGGGTAACCCCCAATCCCCGCGCGAAGGGTAGGCGAAGACCTTTACCCGCCGAAGGATTTCCGGGCTTGGGCTAACCGCCCGAACCTGGCCAACGCCCCGACACGGCAAACCGCCGTGAAAGGGGATCGCTGATTTGTGCTCGCATAAATCAGGGTTCCCGATGAGAGTGCAGGCCCTAACCGGGCCATATGCCAGGGTTTGGCATCAGGTGCCGGCATGGACCGGCAGCGGCATACCGCCGCACTCGACACCGCAGAATCGTCTGCGGATCGCACTCGAGACCTCCAGGGGAGAAATACAGTGGAATTGCTTTCCGGCGCAGATATGATCGCCCGCTTCTTGCAAGATGAGGGCATCGAATATATTTATGGTTACCCCGGCGGTGCAGCGCTGCATATTTATGATGCGCTCTTCCGTCAGGACAAAGTGAAGCACATTCTGGTGCGTCACGAACAAGCGGCAACCCACGCTGCCGATGGTTACGCCCGTGCCTCGGGTAAGCCCGGCTGCGTGCTGGTCACCTCTGGCCCTGGTGCGACTAACGCCGTGACCGGCATAGCCACCGCCTACATGGACTCGATACCCATGGTGGTGCTATGTGGTCAGGTGGCTAGCCACCTGATCGGTGAAGACGCTTTCCAGGAGACTGATATCGTCGGTGTGACGCGGCCTATCGTGAAGCACAGCTTCTCGATACGTCACCCGTCTGAAATTCCTGAAGTGCTGAAAAAAGCCTTCTATTTAGCCGCAACGGGTCGGCCTGGCCCGGTAGTGGTCGATATTCCAAAAGATATGACCGCGCCCACCGAGCGCTACGAGTACGTCTACCCGAAAAAGGTCAAGATGCGCTCGTATAACCCGGTCACCCGGGGGCATACCGGCCAGATCAAAAAAGCCGTTGAGATGATGCTCAAGGCCAAGCGTCCGGTGTTTTACACCGGCGGTGGTGTGGTGACAGGCAGGGCAAGCGAGGGCTTGACCGATCTGGTCAAACAGCTGGGTTTTCCGATCACGACCACGCTGATGGGGATCGGCGCCTATCCCCAGAGCGACCGGCAATGCCTGGGATGGTTGGGTATGCACGGCTCGTATGAGTCAAACATGGCTATGCACCATGCGGATTTGATTATTGCCGTTGGCGCGCGCTTTGATGATCGTGTGACTAATAATACATCGAAGTTTTGCCCTACGGCGAAGATTATCCATGTGGATGTCGACCCGAGCTCGATATCCAAAACCGTGCGTGCCGACGTGCCGATCGTTGGGCCTGCTTCGAGCGTTATTAACGAAATGATTAGTCTGGTGCAGGGGCAAAGCATTGCTAACCCTGAAGCGCTGACCGACTGGTGGCAGAAAATTGACGGCTGGCGCGCCGACCGTGAAGGCAAGCTTTACGAGCCAGCCAAGCCCGGTGAGCCTCTCAAGCCCCAGGAAGTGGTAGAGGCACTGTGTCGCGTGACGCGTGGTGAAGCCTACGTCACTACCGACGTTGGTCAGCACCAGATGTTCGCAGCGCAGTACTACAAGTTTGAGAAGCCCAACCGGCTGATTACCTCGGGTGGCTTGGGCACCATGGGTTTTGGCTTTCCTGCCGCCATGGGTATCAAGCAGAACTTTTCGGATGATGATGTGGTGTGCGTCACCGGTGAAGGCAGTTTCCAGATGATGATGCAGGAGCTCTCAACCTGTAAGCAGTATGGTATCGGCGTCAAGATCGTCAACCTTAACAATGCCTCACTTGGTATGGTGCGCCAGTGGCAGGACTTGAACTACAAGTCTCGCCACGCCCACTCCTACATGGAGTCGCTGCCTGACTTCCATATGTTGATCGAGGCCTATGGATTTACCGCGATCACCGTTAATACCTTGGATGAGTTAGAGCCAGCGCTAGAACGGGCGTTTGCCGACAAGCATGAGCTGGTATTTCTTGACGTGAAGGTCGACCCTTTTGAGCACGTCTATCCGATGCAGGTGCCGCTGGGTGCCATGCGCGACATGCTGCTGTCTAAAACGGAGCGTACCTGATGCGTCATATCATCTCGATTCTGATGGAAAACGAACCGGGTGCGCTGTCGCGTGTGGTCGGGCTGTTTTCCCAGCGAAATTTCAACATCGAAACGCTTAACGTGGCACCCACAGAAGACCCGTCGCTCTCGCGTCTGACGGTGACCACCGTGGGCGACGACCGGGTGATTGAGCAAATTACCAAGCATCTTAATAAGCTGATTGATGTGGTCAAGCTGGTGGATCTCACCGAAGGCAACCATATTGAACGTGAGCTCATGCTGGTGAAGGTAAAAGCGCTAGGTGCTGCCCGCGACGAGGTGAAGCGCACGGTGGATATTTTCCGCGCGCAAATCGTCGACGTTACGCCGAGCCTCTACACCGTGCAGATCACCGGTGATGCCTCGAAGCTGGATGCTTTCCTGCAGGCGATGGCGCCGGTGGGCATCCTTGAGGTCGCCCGTACCGGGGTCTCTGGCATTGCTCGTGGCGATAAAGTGCTATCTCTGTAAGTCGTTGACTTAATCTAAGAAGGCCGCCCTTACCCAGGGCGGCTTTTTTATATGCGAAGGCTTTTCTAGCGCGCTAACGGTTGCCAAAAAAACACTAACGGTGAGCGCTTGAGCGATTTAAAGGCCAGCGCACTTGGCGGTATACGCGATACGCGGGCGAGGTTATTGCCATATCGTCAGCGCCATCCAGTACGCGGGTCATGACATCGGCGGGGTCGCCGGTGTGTAGCTATAGTAATTACCCATCGATGACCGCACGCCGCCGCCTCAACGCAGAGCATGAAATCGGGCAGGTAGGTGCTAAGCTGCGCGGCATAATGCCTTGGATTGCGGCCAACCAGCTGGTTGATAAATCTAAGAACTAAGTGGTCACTTAGTTTAACGGGGCGCGCCTCGTTGCGTTTGGTAGGTACGTCGGTAATTGACTGGCTGAGTGCGTCACACCGTGTAGAATGAAATAGACGCTTTGCATGTCACTTCATATTCAACGGATGACTTCTATGACTCAGGATGCTCGTGATCAAGAGCACGAATCTACCTCGCGGCCAGATGGCCAAGAGGGCCGCAAAGGCGAAAGCAGTGAGGCGGTTGGTAATGAAGATTTGGCCGCTGCTTTTCTGCGAGAAACCGAAGTGGTTGAAGAGGCGGTAGAGGATGGTAAGAAAGTCCGCCGCAAGGGAATTTATCTACTGCCTAATTTATTCACCACTTCAGCACTGTTTTCAGGGTTCTTTGCTGTGGTGGCGGGTATCAATGGCGACTTTACGGCGGCGGCTGTTGCCATTTTTATTGCCATGGTGCTCGACGGTTTGGACGGCCGAGTTGCGCGAATGACCAATACGCAAAGTGCTTTCGGTGCCGAATACGACAGCCTGGCCGATATGATCTCCTTTGGCATGGCGCCGGCCCTGGTGGCCTTTACTTGGATTTTACAAGATATCGGTAAAACCGGCTGGGTCGTGGCGTTTCTCTATGTTGCCTGTGCGGCCCTGCGCTTGGCGCGTTTTAACGTGCAGATTGGTAGTGTGGACAAAAAATGGTTTATCGGCTTGCCCAGTCCTTCTGCGGCAGCCTTAGTGGCAGCCAGTGTATGGACATTTCACAGCTTTGACGCGGATGCCTTCGGCTTCAAATTGTTGATGCTGGTCGTGGTGGCGGCGGCAGGCGTCCTTATGGTGAGTAATATCCGCTACTACAGCTTTAAAGATCTCGACTTTAAAAAGCCGGTGCCTTTCGTTGTATTGTTGGCGGTGGTGCTAGGCTTTGTGATGATCTCCGTTGAACCATCTGTCATGCTGCTTTTGCTGTTCGGCGCCTATGTGCTCTCGGGGCCTGTACTGGCTGTTATGCGCAAGGCAAAGCCGAAAAGTTAGAATTTTATTGCCGAGGTTCTTGCTAACCTGTCTTTAAAACCGTAAAGTACGCATCCGCTGCCGGGGACGCCAAGCGTTGCTGGCGGTGGAAGGGGTTAAAAACCCTCGGTTTGTCAGTGAGTTAGGTTGCTGATGGTGACAGTGGGTTTGCATCACCTCGCGCCAATTAGTCATTGACAACCACCTGGAAGTACGTAGAATACGCCTTCCTCGCTGAGGCCAAACCGTTCACCGGTTGGCCGGTTTTGTAAAGCGAAACGCTCTTTAATAATTTGATCAGGTAATTCATGTGGGCGCTTGCCGATGAGGGTGATAAATCACCTATTATCAAGGCAAGCGACTCAAGCACTACGGCTTTTCGAAGCCGATATTGAATGAATTCGTTTGACCCTTGAGCCAAGTTTGGTTCGCTTTTGCTGCCCTTCGGGGTAGTGAGTAAGAATCACAATGATTTTAAACTGAAGAGTTTGATCATGGCTCAGATTGAACGCTGGCGGCAGGCCTAACACATGCAAGTCGAGCGGTAACAGATCCAGCTTGCTGGATGCTGACGAGCGGCGGACGGGTGAGTAATGCATAGGAATCTACCCGGTAGTGGGGGATAACCTGGGGAAACCCAGGCTAATACCGCATACGTCCTACGGGAGAAAGGGGGCTTTGGCTCCCGCTATCGGATGAGCCTATGCCGGATTAGCTGGTTGGTGAGGTAACGGCTCACCAAGGCGACGATCCGTAGCTGGTCTGAGAGGATGATCAGCCACATCGGGACTGAGACACGGCCCGAACTCCTACGGGAGGCAGCAGTGGGGAATATTGGACAATGGGGGCAACCCTGATCCAGCCATGCCGCGTGTGTGAAGAAGGCCCTCGGGTTGTAAAGCACTTTCAGCGAGGAAGAACGCCTGGTGGTTAATACCCGCCAGGAAAGACATCACTCGCAGAAGAAGCACCGGCTAACTCCGTGCCAGCAGCCGCGGTAATACGGAGGGTGCAAGCGTTAATCGGAATTACTGGGCGTAAAGCGCGCGTAGGTGGCTTGATAAGCCGGTTGTGAAAGCCCCGGGCTCAACCTGGGAACGGCATCCGGAACTATCAGGCTAGAGTGCAGGAGAGGAAGGTAGAATTCCCGGTGTAGCGGTGAAATGCGTAGAGATCGGGAGGAATACCAGTGGCGAAGGCGGCCTTCTGGACTGACACTGACACTGAGGTGCGAAAGCGTGGGTAGCAAACAGGATTAGATACCCTGGTAGTCCACGCCGTAAACGATGTCGACCAGCCGTTGGGTGCCTAGCGCACTTTGTGGCGAAGTTAACGCGATAAGTCGACCGCCTGGGGAGTACGGCCGCAAGGTTAAAACTCAAATGAATTGACGGGGGCCCGCACAAGCGGTGGAGCATGTGGTTTAATTCGATGCAACGCGAAGAACCTTACCTACCCTTGACATCCTGCGAACTTGGTAGAGATACCTTGGTGCCTTCGGGAGCGCAGAGACAGGTGCTGCATGGCTGTCGTCAGCTCGTGTTGTGAAATGTTGGGTTAAGTCCCGTAACGAGCGCAACCCTTGTCCTTATTTGCCAGCGGGTAATGCCGGGAACTCTAAGGAGACTGCCGGTGACAAACCGGAGGAAGGTGGGGACGACGTCAAGTCATCATGGCCCTTACGGGTAGGGCTACACACGTGCTACAATGGCCGGTACAGAGGGCTGCGAGCTCGCGAGAGTCAGCGAATCCCTTAAAGCCGGTCTCAGTCCGGATCGGAGTCTGCAACTCGACTCCGTGAAGTCGGAATCGCTAGTAATCGTGAATCAGAATGTCACGGTGAATACGTTCCCGGGCCTTGTACACACCGCCCGTCACACCATGGGAGTGGACTGCACCAGAAGTGGTTAGCCTAACTTTGGAGGGCGATCACCACGGTGTGGTTCATGACTGGGGTGAAGTCGTAACAAGGTAGCCGTAGGGGAACCTGCGGCTGGATCACCTCCTTAAACGATGCATTATCCTCGCGGTAAGCGCTCACAATGAATTACCTGATCAAGAAACTGCCGATACGCAGTGATAAGCGTTGTCTTCACATTGAAAAAAGAAAAAAGACCTTTTTTTAAAGACCTTTCTTTTTCTTTTAAAGTGAAAAAAGCATCCGCTTATCACTGCGCATAGCAGTCGCTCTTTAACAATGTATATCATGCTGACAGGAACGTGTTTTGAACACGTTCCTACGTAATTGTTTTGTGATACGTCTCAAGCGTATCCGGCAATCGTTATCATTGCGAGATACCAGACTCCTTCGGGTTATAGGGTCAAGCAATGAAGCGCACACGGTGGATGCCTAGGCAGCCAGAGGCGATGAAAGACGTGGAAGCCTGCGATAAGGCTCGGCGAGGTGGCAAACAACCTGTGACCCGGGCATTTCTGAATGGGGAAACCCACCGATCACAAGATCGGTATCCTGTCCTGAATCTATAGGGCCAGGAGGCGAACCAGGGGAACTGAAACATCTAAGTACCCTGAGGAAAAGAAATCAACCGAGATTCCCCCAGTAGCGGCGAGCGAACGGGGACCAGCCCTTAAGCATGTGACTGATTAGGCGAATGCGTTGGGAAGCGCGGCCGTAGCGGGTGATAGCCCCGTAGTCGAAAATCTGATCATGTGAAATCGAGTAGGTCGGGGCACGAGAAACCTTGACTGAAGACGGGGGGACCATCCTCCAAGGCTAAATACTCCTGGCTGACCGATAGTGAACCAGTACCGTGAGGGAAAGGCGAAAAGAACCCCGGAGAGGGGAGTGAAATAGATCCTGAAACCGTGTGCGTACAAGCAGTAGGAGCCCCATCACTAAGCTTCTTCGTGATGTGGAACACCATCAGCCCCCGCTTGACGGTTAACGTTGCTTGCAACGTTCAACCCACCCAAACAAGCAGAGGTGGCTTAGTGATGGGGTGACTGCGTACCTTTTGTATAATGGGTCAGCGACTTATATTCAGTGGCGAGGTTAACCGTATAGGGGAGCCGTAGGGAAACCGAGTCTTAACTGGGCGACACAGTCGCTGGATATAGACCCGAAACCGAGCGATCTATCCATGAGCAGGGTGAAGATTGAGTAACATCAATTGGAGGCCCGAACCAGGATCTGTTGAAAAAGATTTGGATGACTTGTGGATCGGAGTGAAAGGCTAATCAAGCTCGGAGATAGCTGGTTCTCCTCGAAAGCTATTTAGGTAGCGCCTCACGTATCACCGCCGGGGGTAGAGCACTGTTTCGGCTAGGGGGTCATCCCGACTTACCAACCCGAGGCAAACTCCGAATACCGGTGAGTGCGAGCGTGGGAGACACACAGCGGGTGCTAACGTCCGTTGTGAAAAGGGAAACAACCCAGACCGTCAGCTAAGGTCCCGAAATCCTGGTTAAGTGGGAAACGATGTGGGAAGGCTCAGACAGCTAGGAGGTTGGCTTAGAAGCAGCCATCCTTTAAAGAAAGCGTAATAGCTCACTAGTCGAGTCGGCCTGCGCGGAAGATGTAACGGGGCTAAACCAGGTACCGAAGCTACGGGTGCGTTCTTAGGAATGCGCGGTAGAGGAGCGTCGTGTACGCCGATGAAGGTGGATTGAGAAGTCTGCTGGAGGTATCACGAGTGCGAATGCTGACATGAGTAACGATAAAGGGAGTGAAAAACTCCCTCGCCGGAAGACCAAGGGTTTCTGTTCGACGCTAATCGGAGCAGAGTGAGTCGGCCCCTAAGGCGAGGCCGAAAGGCGTAGTCGATGGGAAACGGGTCAATATTCCCGTACCGGACATGGTTGCGATGGGGGGACGAAGAAGGCTAGATGAGCCAGGCGTTGGTAGTCCTGGTGAAAGTCCGTAGGCTGAGGGTTTAGGTAAATCCGGACCCTTAAGGCCGAGAGACGAGACGAAGACACTAAGGTGTTGAAGTCATCGATGCCACGCTTCCAGGAAAAGCCTCTAAGCTTCAGATCATGTGCGACCGTACCCCAAACCGACACAGGTGGTCAGGGTGAGAATCCCAAGGCGCTTGAGAGAACTCGGGTGAAGGAACTAGGCAAAATGGTGCCGTAACTTCGGGAGAAGGCACGCCGGCGTATTGTGAGAGCCCTCGCGGCTTAAGCGAGAACCGGTCGAAGATACCAGGTGGCTGCAACTGTTTATTAAAAACACAGCACTCTGCTAACGCGCAAGCGGACGTATAGGGTGTGACGCCTGCCCGGTGCCGGAAGGTTAAATGATGGTGTTAGGATTCGTCCGAAGCTCTTGATTGAAGCCCCGGTAAACGGCGGCCGTAACTATAACGGTCCTAAGGTAGCGAAATTCCTTGTCGGGTAAGTTCCGACCTGCACGAATGGCGTAATGATGGCCACGCTGTCTCCACCCGAGACTCAGTGAAATTGAAATCGCCGTGAAGATGCGGTGTACCCGCGGCTAGACGGAAAGACCCCGTGAACCTTTACTATAGCTTCACACTGGACGCTGATGTTGCCTGTGTAGGATAGCTGGGAGGCTTTGAACTTTGGACGCCAGTTCGAAGGGAGCCAACCTTGAAATACCAGCCTGGCATCATTGGCGTTCTCACTCAGGTCCGTTATCCGGATCGAGGACAGTGTGTGGTGGGTAGTTTGACTGGGGCGGTCTCCTCCCAAAGCGTAACGGAGGAGCACGAAGGTACCCTCAGCACGGTCGGACATCGTGCAATGAGTGCAAGAGCATAAGGGTGCTTGACTGCGAGACAGACACGTCGAGCAGGTGCGAAAGCAGGTTCTAGTGATCCGGTGGTTCTGTATGGAAGGGCCATCGCTCAACGGATAAAAGGTACTCCGGGGATAACAGGCTGATACCGCCCAAGAGTTCACATCGACGGCGGTGTTTGGCACCTCGATGTCGGCTCATCACATCCTGGGGCTGAAGTCGGTCCCAAGGGTATGGCTGTTCGCCATTTAAAGTGGTACGCGAGCTGGGTTTAGAACGTCGTGAGACAGTTCGGTCCCTATCTGCCGTGGGCGTTGGATGTTTGAGAAGGGCTGCTCCTAGTACGAGAGGACCGGAGTGGACGCACCTCTGGTGTTCCGGTTGTCACGCCAGTGGCATTGCCGGGTAGCTATGTGCGGACGGGATAACCGCTGAAAGCATCTAAGCGGGAAGCCCCCTTCAAGATGAGACATCCCTGAGGCCACGAGCCTCCTGAAGGGCCCAGCGAGACCAGCTGGTTGATAGGCACGGTGTGGAAGCGCTGCAAGGTGTTGAGCTAACGTGTACTAATGGCCCGTGAGGCTTGACCCTATAACACCCAAGGGGTCTGGTCGTGATGATAACGAGAGAACCGGATACGCGCACTGAGCCGACTGTTGACGACACAGGGCTTGGTAAGAGAGACGCCACAAAACACCGTACAGCATGATAGACATTTAAAGTTACGCCTGACGACCATAGCAAGCGTGAACCACCTGATCCCATGCCGAACTCAGCAGTGAAACCGCTTCGCGCCGATGGTAGTGTGGGGTCTCCCCATGCGAGAGTAGGTCATCGTCAGGCACTTATTTAGCGAAGCCCCGGCCGTTTGGTCGGGGCTTTGTGTTTAGGGGTCTCCCCATGAAGAGTATCGGAGCGCCGACCGGGTAACCGTCAGGTACTTATTTAGAAAAGCCCCGAGCACAGTGTGTTCGGGGCTTTTTGTTGCGCGGAAGAAAAACAGGGTCTCTCCCCATGGAGCGTCGCGGAGTGCCGGCCGACGGAAGGCCGCTCTGGTCGTCAGGTGCCTATATCACCGCAGAAACCCAGGCCAATAGGCTGGGGTTTTTACGTTATAAGTGATTTGTTACTGGCGGTGTGTATGTATGGCATCTAATATTAAGCAGCAATTGATTTTTTTATTACTGTGATAAAAGGAGCTTGATTATGTATAAAGGACTGAAAACGATTGGAGTTGCTATCTTGTTAGCTTTTCTGGCAGTTGGGTTAGCCGCCTGTGAAGATGAGCAAGGGCCAGCAGAAGAGGCTGGTGAAAATGTTGATGAGAGTATGGACGATGCCGGTGAAGAAATGGAAGAAACCGGAGAAGAGATGGAAGAAGCTGCTGAGGAAGAGTAAGCCTCTTATCTAACCTTATAAATACTGAAAGCCCTACTGCGTATACAGTAGGGCTTTTACGTTGTTAAACGCTAAAAATTAACGCCAGTCGACCCGATCAAAAATGCGGATGGCTTCTGGGTTGTTTTCTCCCAAGGCGTTAATATTCACGTCGTCTTTCTTAAAGTTGCCCCATGACTCAAGGACGGGATCACGCTTAACGCTATCCACGACGGGGAACTCATTGTTACCCGAGGCGAAAATCTCCTGGGCGGTATCGGATGCTAAAAACTCAAGGAATTGAACAGCATTTTCTTGGTTTGGAGCACCATCAACGACACCGGCACCACCAACGTTGACATGGGTGCCTCTTTCATCCTGATTGGGGAAGATAATGCCAACTTTGCGGGCAGCTTCGCGATCCGACTCATCATCTGATTTAAGCAGGCGAACATAATAATAATGATTAGCTACCGCGAGATCGCATTCCCCGCTGGCAACGCCCAGGATCTGGTCGGTATCACCGCCTTCTGGATCGCGTGCCATATTATCGACAATGCCCTGAGCCCACTCTTCGGCTCCTTCTTCGCCGTGATGCTCGATCATCGAAGCGAGCAGCGACTGGTTGTAGATATTGTTGGAGGAGCGAATGCATACGCTGTAATCAAGATCGTCGCTGGCCAGGTCTTCGTAACTGCTGATCTCGCTGGGGTCGACATTTTCACGATTGTAATAGATCGCCCGTGCACGCTGGCTAAAGCCGAACCAACGACCTTCGGGGTGGCGCATTGATTCGGGCAGGCGTTCATCAAGCACGTCTGACTCAATGCCTTGGAAAATACCATCCTGCTCTGCACGCCAGAGCCTGCCAGCATCGACCGTCAGCATAATATCGGCGGGGCTTGCAGCACCTTCGCGCTGGATGCGCTCGATCAACTGATCGGAATCGCCTTCCAAGATATTGACTTCAATACCGGTTTCTTCAGTAAATGCATCATACAGGCGCTCATCGGAATCGTAGTGACGAGCAGAGTAGACATTGAGCTCATCAGCTAACGCATGGCTAGCAAAAGCAGAGCTTGCGATAGCAACCGCGATAGGCGCGGTAAGGCGTGCAGTCTTCATGGGTGATCTTCCTGTTGTATGAATGATAATAAGTTGCATTATTAACGTGATGATTGAAGCGTTTCGTGCCGTTAACGTCAAGCCTATTAGCGTTGAAGCGTGCATATAGGACAAATAAAAAATAGAATGTTAATTACTTTCAAACGTATTCAGTGGTTCGCATTTCGTACAGGCGGCCCTCCAATAGAATGGTGGCGCAATGACGGCAACGATGACAGCTAAGCAAAAGGCGCTTAATGAGACCGCGCTTACGATGCATCAGGTTCAGCACGCTTTTGACCATCATATCGTTGTGGAAGGTGTGGATTTGACGGTAGCACCTGGAGAAGTGGTGTGCCTACTGGGCCCCTCAGGCTGCGGTAAAACCACATTGCTGCGTATCGCAGCGGGTTTAGAAACATTACAAGAGGGTAGCGTCAGCCTGCAAGATGAACAAATTGCAGCCCCAGGGTTGCGCCACGTACCGCCAGAGAAGCGTAACGTTGGGTTAGCGTTTCAAGACTCTGCGCTATTTCCCCATTTATCCGTGTTGGAAAACGTCACCTTTGGGCTCAAGCACCTATCCGCCAGCGATAGGCGAGAGCGTGCCGAGGAACTGCTATCGCAGTTAGGAATGGCGGACTATGCATCGAGCTACCCCCATATGCTCTCAGGCGGGCAACAGCAGCGTGTGGCGCTTGCTCGGGCTTTAGCCCCGGAACCACGTCTGATGCTTTTAGATGAGCCATTTTCAAGCCTTGATGCTCGACTACGAGACCGTATACGCGATGATACATTGCACGTCTTAAAAAAGGTCGGGGCCGCGACCTTGCTTGTTACCCACGACCCTGAAGAAGCGATGTTCATGGCTGATCGAATTGCGCTTATGCGCGATGGGCGTATTGTCCAGACAGGCACTCCGAGAGAGTTATATTGCTCACCCAACGACCCTTTTGTGGTGACGTTTTTTGGTGAGGTCAATGAGATTGAGGGAGTAGTGGAAGATGGGCACGTTGCAACGCCTGTTGGTTGGGTACCGGCTGAGGGGTTTGCCAACGGCACTGGCGTTAGGGTGATGATTCGCCCTGAAGCCTTGCGTGTCATTGAGCGTGACTTACCCACTAATATTCATACGCATAGTCATATTGTGATGGCCAAGTTGCTAGGTCGCAGCAGCTTGCTGCATTTATGCGCACATGCAGAGAATGGCCAGGAAGCTCACCTGCACGCACGGGTGCCGGGGGTCTTCCTTCCAGCCGAAGGGCAACCTATCGATATTCATTTGGATTTGTCGCAGGTATTTGTGTTTCCCCGTTCAGCCGAGGATAGCTTGCCACACTAAAATAGTGTTTAGGTGTTACGGCGACGCCCCTGGGCGTGAGCGCCGCATAGCCATACTAAGCAGTATCACCGGCAGGATGCCGACCACAACGATGGCCAGTGATGAGGTGGAGGCCTCAGCTAGGCGCTCATCAGACGCTAGATTATGCGCTCTCACCGCTAACGTATCGAAATTGAACGGTCGCAGAATGACGGTGGCGGGAAGCTCTTTCATGACATCGACAAACACCAAAATGCCTGCTGCGAGTAAGCTGCTGCGCATTATAGGGGTATGTACATAACGCAGCGTGCCGCCGGCGGTTTGGCCCAGGGTGCGAGACGCGGCATCCATGCTCGGGGTGACTTTGCCGAGACTGGCTTCAACGGCATTAAAAGAAACCGCAAGGAAGCGCACTAGGTAAGCGTAGAGTAAAATAAATGCTGAGCCGCTAAAGATTAGGCCGACGATCTGACCGTTATAAGCCTGCAAGCCTGTATTGATGACGTTATCCAACCACGCAAATGGAATTAAAATGCCTACCGCGACCACCGAGCCGGGAATCGCATAGCCCATTGCAGCAATACGGGTGGTAAATCGCGCGAGCGGGGTATCGTGTACCCGAACGCCATAGCTGAGTAGCACCGCTATGCCGACTGCTATCAAGGCTGCTATAGCCGACAAACTGAGGCTATTCCACGCAAAACCAATAAAGCGTGGCCCCCATAGCGTATCCCCTTCAGTAAGCGCTAAGTTAAGCAGGATGCCACTAGGCAGCAGAAATCCAATGGTGATTGGTATGGCACAAGCTACGGTAGCGGCTATCGCCCGCCATCCGTGAAGCGCGTATTCGGGCAATTGCTGGTACCGGTTGGTGGTGTGGAAGTAGCGCCGTTTGCCGCGTGACCAGCGTTCCAGTAACACCAAAACAATGACGAAGCTGAGTAAGCACGCAGCCAGCTGGGCAGCTGCCACGGGCTCGCCCATACCAAACCATGTGCGGTAGATACCGGTAGTGAAGGTATCTACCCCGAAAAACTGTACCGCACCAAACTCATTGAGTGTCTCCATAAGTACCAGCGATACGCCGCCTACCAATGCCGGGCGTGCTAACGGTACTGCAATGCTGAAAAATAGCCGCCACGGGCCGCGCCCTAAGGTGCGGCCGACATCGAGCACACATACCGATTGTTCTAAAAAGGAAGCGCGGGCTAATAGATAAACATATGGATACAGAACGACAGTGATAAGCGTAGCGGCGCCGCCTAACGAACGGACATTGGGAAAATAGTAATCGCCGTGTTGCCAGCCAAATATTTCGCGCAAAAAGCTCTGAAACGGGCCTGCAAACTGAAGAAAATCGGTATAAGCGTAAGCGATTACATAAGTGGGGACCGCTAAGGGGAGTAGCAATGCCCATTCAAATAATCGCTTGCCTGGGAAACGGCACATAACAACGAGCCAAGCGGTACCCGTGCCGATAATCAGGGTTCCGATACCCACCACCAGAACAAGCCAAAAGGTGTTGTTCAAATATCGCGTTAAGACAGTGCTGGCGAGATGCTGCCAGACGCCATCGGTAGGCAGCGCGATATGAGTGAACACGACAATGACGGGTAGCGCGACCACGAGTGCGACACCGGTTAACACCATGGTCCAGAGGTTCCAGTTTTGCTGAGGCCTGCGCCGCTTTGCGGCTAACTCACCAGGAGTAGAGCGGGACAAGAGAAGGCTCCTTGCAAAAGCAAACGGACATCGCAGCGATATGCGGCGCACACGGCGTGGAATAGTACCATTGGCAGCCGCAAGCTGCAGCCGCTTAGGAAGCACCGGAGGGCACAAAAAAGCCCGGTAAAGTACCGGGCTGAACTTAGCTTAGCGACGTCTGGTTAGTAGCCGACCATTAAGCTTGGCAGGCCGGTAATCAACCAGGGGAATATGGCCATTAGCACACAGGCCAGTAAGATCAGGGCAACGAATGGTACCACTGCTTTGTAAAGGTCAAGCGTCTCAACGCCGGGCGGAGCCACGCCTTTTAAATAGAACAGCGCGTAACCGAACGGTGGTGTCAAAAATGAGGTCTGTAACACCACAGCTACCATGACCACAAACCACAGCATGTCGACTCCCATGGTTTCCACGATCGGAAGCATGATCGGAAAGCTCAGCAGCACGATGCCGGTCCAGTCCAGAAACATGCCCAGGATAAACACCAGGAAAAGCATCAGAATTAACGCGCCAATGGTGCCTCCAGGCATTGCTAGCACCAACTCGCTGATAACATCCATGCCACCGCCGCGTGAGAAGACACCGGTGAAAGCGGTAGCGCCCACCAGCACCAGCATTACCATGGTAGTGGTTTTGCTTGCTTCAATAAGGGTGTTGAAACACGTTTTAAGCTGGCGATCACCAAAAATCATAAACAGCATGAAGGCGATAAAAACACCAATTGCCGAGGCTTCGGTGGCTGTGGCAATGCCGGTGAAGAGTGCACCAAGTACCCCTAGGATCAGCGACATGGGTGGCAGTACATATTTCGCTAGCATGATGAGCAGCTCGCGAGTGCTAACACCTGCCCGTTCCTCAGCGGGTACAACAGGCCCATATGATGGCTTTAGATGACAAATAATCAGCACGTAGAGCGCATACATGGCCCCCAGCATTAACCCGGGCACCAGGGCGCCAGCAAACAACGCGCCCACGGAAACCGGCGAATAGCTTGCCATCAAGATCAGCATAATGCTGGGCGGAATCAATATGCCCAAACAACCACTCGCCATGATAACGCCGGTACTTAATCCTTTGTGGTAGCCATATTTGAGCATGGGGACCAGGGCAATCATGCCCATCACCGCAATGGAAGCGCCCACGATGCCTGTCGTCGCAGCAAGCAGCACCGAAACCACTACGACTGTCAGTGCTAACCCACCACGTAGGTTGGCGAGCAACAGGCGCATGGCGTCAAACATTTTTTCGGTAACGCCTGAGTCGTTCAAAAAGCGTGCCATGAGGATAAAGAGTGGGATGGCGACAAGAACGTAATTATCCATGGCGTTGCCATAAACGTTATTGATCAACGTCCCCATAACTTGTGTGCCTGGACCTAAAAATGCGCCAACTACTGCGACACCACCCAGTACAAATGCCAATGGGTGGCCCATGAAAAGGCCAATCATCAAGCCACCAAACATTACTAACGTCAGCATTTCGGGGCTGATGTTCATGTCGTGGCCTCCTCGCGTAATTGGATAATGGCGCGTAGCACAATCGCGATCGCTTGAAGTAAAATTAGCACTGCTGCGACCAAGATAACTCCCTTAACGGGATACACTGGAATTGACACCATGCCGTAAGTGGTTTCACCGCGACTGAAAGAGCGTATGAAGAAGCTCCAGCCCTGATTGATAAACATCCAGATGAAGGGCACGAAAAACAGCGCGTAACCCACAAGTGTCAAGACCGCCTGTTTGCGGTTGGATAACAGCCTTTTCAGCACATCGACTTCAACATGCACATGGTGGCGCAATCCATAAGCAGCCATCAGCATGAAATGGGCACCAAACAACATTTTGGTGACATCGAAAGCCCAGTCGCTGGGGCGCCCGAGAAAAAAGCGCATCGCCACGTCGTACAGCACGATCAGCGTTATCAGCGCAATTAACGGTGCCACGATACGTCCAAACAGCTCATTAAACGTATCGATGGCTTTAGCAATCGCATACATGGAGGTTCTCCAAGTTCCGCACTTAAGATCGCCTCAGCGCACTGCGCTGAGGCGATCTTTTAACCAGGGTTTAGAGGCAGGCTTCGATTTCTTCGAGGTCGGGAAGGTTGCTGATAGAGCGACTCATGTTGAAGGGCACCGTGAGATCACGCCAAGTGGCGTAGTGCTCCATGTAGCTCACCATTGAATGGTAGATCTTGGCGTGCATGGGGTCTTCGCAAGCGCCTTCGACAATCACCCGGTTGGTGATGTTTTGAATTTCTTCAAGGTCTTCGGCGGGCAGCGGGTGGATTTCCATGCCGTCTTCGATGAATTTTTCGGTAGCTTCGGTGGACTCACGCTCAGACCAGGCAAGTGACCAGGCCATGGTGGCTTCTGCGGCGATTTTTAGCGCTTCTTGGGTATCTTCCGACAGCTCATCCCAGGCGTCTTTGTTGATCATTACACCGAAAACACTGGCAGACTGGTGCCAGCCTGGCACTGACCAATGCTCAGCAACTTCGCCAAACCCAGCCTTATAGTCGACCCCCGGCGTTGAGAATTCGCCAGCGTCAATCACGCCGCGCTCCAGCGCTTGGTATACTTCACCACCCGCGAGGGTGACTTGTGAACCGCCGAGTTCTTCAAGCACCCGACCCTGGTCGCGGCCAGACAAGCGCAGCCGTTTGCCGTCGAGGTCGGCAATGCTTTCAATAGGCGTGCCACCCATGAAGCCTGATTCGTTATTGGTAATGCCGTAAGGCAAATACACCATGTTGTAGTCGCCATAGACTTCTTGATAAAGGTCCCAGCCGCCCCACTGCAGGATCCAGTTCATGTAGTCCACGCCGTTAAACAAGCTTGACGTAGTGGCTAGGGGTGAGAATGCCGGGCTGCGGCCTGCCCAGTAGCCGGGCCAATCGCCAGCGGCTTCAATGCTGCCGGTTTCTGTGGCATCAAATACTTCGGTACCAGGCATCAGTGTGCCGCCTGAGCGGAAGTTGATTTCAAGCTCATCACCGACCAGGCGATTAACCAGATCAACCCAGTGCTCATCAATTTTGATCAAATCCAGGTTGTCAGGCCACGTGGATGTCATGGTCCATTCTTGTTGGGCGTGAGCGGTCGAGGAGATTGCCGCCAGTGCAACACCGGCCGCTAGGCTTGTAATGGCAAACTTGGCAGTTTTTTTCATGTTGTAGGTCCTGTTGGTTGCCGTTTTGATTTATTTAGAGTTTTTGGATGCAGTTAGTGCAGTTGGCATGCGTTACGTTTACGTAAAGGGGTATGTTGCCCTGCATGGTTAAATTAGCACACTCAGGCCATTGCAATGCAATATCAGTGATTGGCTAAATCGAGGGTCAAAAAATGCTTGTTGAAACATTATTTTTCTCATAAAAAACATTTTGTTAGCGTTTTTTATAGCGCCGGTGGCGAAGGCTTCTAAGTGTGAAAAACGTTGAAAGGGGCGCTTAAGTGCAACCAAAGTTGTAAGCTGTTTGCCTATTGAGGAGACTTTATGCCGCCTTTATTTAATGACACTGAAGTGGTGTCACGATCAATCGCGCTGCTGGTTCGGCATGCAGAGCGATTAGCGAGGCGGCGCTGGCGTCAGCTTGTCTGGCTACAGGGCGATACAGAGCGTTGCCAAGCGCTTGCTGTCGCACTGTGGCAGGCGCAATCTTGGTGCTCGCCCTTGTGGGTGGCCGAAGGTGCCCCTGTCACTCCTGCGCTCAAAGCTGGTCGGTCCACTACCCGGTTAGGCTCTGAGCATCAGCTTGTGGTTGTTGATGCTCACTCTGCCGCTGGTGGCTTCAATCCTGATGCGCTGGGTGCAATAGGGGGAACGTTGGCAGCAGGCGGGCTATTGGTGCTGATAACACCCCAAGGCTGGGGGCAGCAGCCTGATCCTGACTACGCTCGTATTGCTGATTACCCCTGGCAGTGGTCAGCGCTTTCGTCTCATTACCTAGCACGCCTTGCCAATCAACTGGCCACATCGGCGGATATTATTCACTGGGCCCCCGATACCTTCCCAAGGCTTGGTCGGCTTCGCGCCGCTCCGCAAGCCTTTGAAACTCCTTTAGATACAGAGTGCATTACCAGGGATCAAGCGGCCGCCGTTAGCGCCTTGGTGAGTCTTAAACGTCGTCGGCCTTTGGTGATGACAGCCGATCGGGGGCGAGGTAAAAGCGCAGCGTTGGGCATAGCCTGTGCCCGATTATTGCAGACGAAAACATCGCGGGTGGTTGTCACCGCGCCGGGCCTAGCCGCAGTGGACAGCATGTTTGCGCGAGTAGCGGCCCTGTGTCCAGACGGGCAACGTATCGCCACTGATCGATTTGTTCTCGCCAACGGAGCAGAGCTTCTGTTCATGAAGCCCGATGCGCTTAGCGAGCAGGTAAAAGCCGGCATCTTAGGCGGCGATGGCAGCTATTTAATGGTCGATGAAGCCGCTGCGCTTCCGCCGGCGTTATTGACGCAGTGGTTGGCGGCCTTTCCAAGAATTGCCTTTGCGACCACCGTGCACGGCTACGAAGGTTCGGGGCGGGGGTTCGCATTGCGCTTTCGTCACGTGCTGGATGCTCAGACGCCGGATTGGAAGGCGATAACGCTTAACACGCCGGTACGTTGGCAGGCAGAGGACCCCCTAGAAGCAACGCTTAATCAACTATTGTTGTTGAAAGCCCCGTTGCCAGCAGCAAGTACAGTGTTACCGGCATTGCCTTCATCGCAGGAAGTGAGCAGGGAGATGCTGGCCCAGCACGAGGGAGAGCTTGCTCAACTGTTTGGTCTTTTAGTGCAGTCTCATTATCGCACTACCCCAAGCGACTTACGCCAGTTGCTGGATGGCCCCGACATGGGATTGCGCGTTGTTGGTCAACGCTCTCAACCACAGGCGGTGCTGGTGACCCGGGAAGAGGGCGGTTTTGCGCCAGCGCTTGCCGAACAGGTTGCGCGCGGTGAGCGTCGGCCCCAAGGGCATTTGATGGCGCAGTCGCTGGCGGCGCATTCAGGCTGCCGTGAGGCATTGACGGCACGCTGGCGGCGTGTAGCGCGGATTGCCTGCCACCCAAGCCATCGTCGTCAAGGATTAGGACGAGCGCTACTGCGCGATGATCAACGCCAAGCCGCCCATCAGGGCATTATGCTGTATGGCGCGACCTTTGGTGCCGATGCCGGGCTGGTACGTTTTTGGCGCGCCCTAGGGTTCGTCACAGTACGTCTAGGGGTGACACGTGAAGCGTCAAGCGGCGAGTTTGCGGTCATGGTGGCATGCGCCTTGAATCAGGAGGGAGAGAAGGTGCTGAATACTCTGCGCGAGCGGTTTGCCGCCTTGCTGCCTAGCTTACTCGCCTTTGAGCTGTCGCGTTTACCCGCAGCGGTTGTGAGCTTGGTGATTAACGAACTGCCTGAAAAGCCGTTAACCGAGGTCGAGTGGCAGGATATTGATGATGTGGCGACAGCATACCGGGCGCCGGCACTGGCTCGGGCGTCCTTGCAGGCTTTGGCGCGCGAAGCGAGTCGCTGGCCGCTAACGGATGCGGGTCAACTAGCACACCAGCAACTCGCCACCTGGGCCTTCCAGAATCAACCGCTAGCCGATGCGCCGGGCGACTCCGTACGAGCTCTGCGGGAGGTTGTAAAAACGTTAAGGGCCCAACGGCCGCTTTCCCCCACCGCCGTGGACCGTTAAAGTAAATGGGTTATCCATGATAAAGAGTTCCCATGAACGAACATCTTGACTCGCTTAGCCCTGTGCTTGTGTGGCGGCACTTTCGTACGCTGTGTAATACTCCCCGTCCATCCGGGCATGAGGCGCACCTTGTCGCCGTGCTGGAGAAATGGGCCGAGTCGCAGGGCATTGCCCATGATCGTGACGCCTTTGGTAATTTACGCCTGTGTAAGGCGGCTACTCCAGGGTATGGTCATATCCCAGGGCTTATTTTGCAGGGCCATCTGGATATGGTGGCCCAAGCCAATGCCGGGCACGCGCATGACTTTCAACGGGATCCGATTGCGACCTATGTCGCCGATGGCTGGCTGCATGCCCAGGGCACAACGCTCGGGGCTGATAATGGCTTGGGGGTAGCCGCGATTTTAGCGCTGCTTGAAGACCCTGAACTCACACATGGTCCCCTGGAAGCTTTATTTACGCTTGAGGAAGAAAGTTCAATGGGCGGTGCGCTGCACTTGGCCGATGATTGGCTCGAAGGAAAGCAACTGCTGAATCTGGACAGCGAGGATCATGGCGAGGTGTTTATTGGCTGTGCGGGTGGGGCCGATGTGGTCGTGAATGCACAGTTGCCCACCGCCGAACTGAGGACTGACGAGTGTGTGCTAAAACTGTCGCTAACGGGGTTGAAGGGCGGCCATTCAGGCATGGATATTCATCAGCCGCTGGGTAATGCTAATCGGCTGTTGGTGCGCGTACTGCGGGCGCTGGAGCAAGTCGATGCCAGGCTGCTCAATTATCAGGGCGGTACATTACGCAACGCGATACCCCGGGAAGCCTTTGCCGACATCGCGCTGCCCGCTGACGAGCAGCAGGAGGCAGTGGGGATTGTCAGTCAACTAGCGCAAACCTTGCAGCGTGAGTTGGGCAGTGGCGATGCAGGTCTGCAGCTCGTCGCTGAGCCGGTTAGCCCTGCAAACGCCGAGCCGCTTACGTTGGACGCCAGCACCATGCTGGTCGCGGCGTTGCATGCCGCTCCGTGCGGTGTCGAGCGGATGAGCGCCGACGTGCCCGGTGTGGTCGAGACGTCTAATAATCTTGGGGTCGTAAGCCTTGAAGCGGGGCGTTTTCATCTCTGTGCGCTGGTGCGTTCGCTACACGACAGCGCCGTGGCGGCTATGGCAGACCGCTTTAAAGCACTGTTTGGACTGATTGGCGCGCGGGTCAACGTTGAAAATGCCTATCCCGGCTGGGCGCCCAATCCGGATGGCGCGCTGCTCAAGCGCTTTAAAGTCTGCCACCAGGCGCTCTTGGGGCAAGCCCCCGCGGTGAAAGTCATCCATGCAGGGCTTGAGTGCGGTATTCTAGGCAGTAAGTACCCGCATCTCGATATGATTTCGTTTGGTCCGACGATTCGCGGCGCGCACTCCCCGGACGAGCGGGTTGAGTTGGCAACAGTGGATGAGTTTTGGTGCTTGTTGCGTGCGCTGGTGGAAGATCTAGCGAATAAACCCTAACTCAAAACGGCACCCTCTGGGTGCCGTTGGCGTATTGATGCAGTGATTTCCCACACTTGGTTACTGGAACAGGCTTATTTGCTGAGATAAGCGTTGAGCATCCAGACGGTTTTTTCCTGCTCGCGAATGTAGTCACTTGCTTGCGATGCGGTGCCCTCGTCGTCGGCGTCTGACGCGATGGATAGCAGTTCGCGCTGGAGTTCGATCAGCGCTTGATAGCCGCGTAATACGCCGTTGACGCAGGCAGTGCCGTCGTGAACATCCTTATCTTCCTGGATACGAGAGAGCTTCACGTAGTCGCTGTAGGCATGAACCGGATTATGGCCCAGGGTGAGGATACGCTCGGCAACTTCATCAACCTTGGTGAGTAGGTCGGTGTAAAACTCCTCGAATTTGGCATGCAGTTCGAAAAAATCGTTACCCCTTACATTCCAGTGATAACCGCGAACGTTCATGTAAAAAATTTGATAGTTGGCTAGCAGGTGGTTGAGTTTTTCTGCCAACTGGCTGGCACTGCCTTCGTGAAGGCCGATGCTGTTAGTATCGGACATATCCTGCCTCCTTAATGGGCGTCGCTAAGCGGCGACTAATGTTAGTCATTAGGGTAAGGGGTGACGGTATCGCTGCAAAGCAAGCTTTTTGCATGGCAGCCATAGCGCCAGCCCATTACCCATCAACCGATACTTATTCAATGCTGGCGAGGCCGCTGCTTTTCAAGGGTAGGACGCCTGCCATAGTCGAATCAGGCTTTCACAGCGTGCTTCAAGCAGCTCTGCTGTGCGCGGCAACGCCTCGGTTAACGTCATGGGGCCGTCGACAAGCGCAAAAGCGGCGGTGACGCCTTCCTGCAAGCAGGCTTCCCAGCCATCGCCCAGACTGCCCGCTAATACAATCACCGGTGTTTGTTGCTGCGCGGCCGCCCGCGCAACGCCGATAGGGGTTTTGCCAGCGAGGCTTTGGCCGTCCAGGCGACCCTCACCGGTAATCACCAAGTCCGCCCGGTCGAGCAAGGTGGCAAAGCCGGCTTGCTGCATCAGCATCTCAATGCCTGGCCTTAATCTGGCGTTAAGAAACGCCCGCGCGGCAAAGCCCATGCCGCCCGCAGCGCCCGCGCCGGGAAGCTCGCGGTGATCATCACCTAACACCTGGGCGGTTATGTCGGCAAAGTGACTCAGCGCTTGATCAAGCTGTTTCACTTGGGCGGGCGTCGCGCCCTTTTGCGGGCCAAAAACAGCGCTTGCCCCACGATCGCCTAATAGCGGGTTATCGACATCCACCGCGGCTTCAACGTCCAACTGTCGGAGCCTTGAATCCAGCCCCTCTAACGATAGTGACGCCAAGTCGGCGAGTGCCGCTCCGCCGGGCGACAGCGGTTGTCCATGGGTGTCGAGCAAGCGAGCGCCAAGCGCTTGAAGCATGCCAGCGCCACCATCGTTGGTGGCGCTGCCACCTAACAGCAGCAGTGCTTTTTCTGCGCCTTGATCGAGTGCCGCAAGGAACAGTTGGCCTACGCCATAAGTAGAGGTATAACGGGCATCGCGTTCGTTATCGGCAAGCGGTTGCAAGCCGCTGGCTTCTGCCAGTTCAATAAACGCGGTACGCTGGTCAGCAAGCCAGCCCCACGAAGCTAAGCGTGGGCGCCCCAGGGCATCCTGTACCGTTTGTTGGCGGCGTTCTGCACCCGTCGCTGCGATCAGTGCGTCAAGGCTGCCCTCTCCACCATCTGCCAGCGGGCAGATGAGCGGCTGAAGGTGAGGGGCGGCCCGTGCTGCGCCTCGGGCCATAGCGAGTGCTGCGTTTTCGGCGCTCAGTGCATCTTTAAAGCTATCGGGACAAAATAGGATATGCATGGGCACCCTCTTCGTCGAACATGGTCTATAGGTTGAGCTTAGCGCGCAGTGCTTTGGCAAACCAGCATCATCCTTCAATCCAAGGAGCGGTCATGAAGTTAACTCCTATTAGTTTCATATGCATGCTCGCCCTTGGCGGATGCCAGGCCATTCCGTCATCGCTGCCCAGTGCCGAGCCACCGCCGGCTGAGTCGTGCTACTTCCCAATCGAAGATCCTTCAACCTTAACTGCCAGTGTCGATGTGCTGACGGAGTGGGGCTTCAGCTTGGACGCGAGCGATACTCAGTTAGGCCTATTGAGCGCCAGCCGTGAGAAAGAGTTGTATGGCTACTCTGAACTTTACGCCTCGCCGCATTATCGTTCGCGCTCTTCAATGAGTGTGTTTGGTGGTGTGGGCGGTGGCGGTGGAACGCGGCTCGGGGTCGGCTTGAGTGGTGGCTTTGGCCAATCTCCTACCGAGATAGAGCGGGTATCGTTGCTATGGGATCGCGAGCATATGCGGGTGTCGCGCGATATCCGCCGGTTTGATCAATACGGCAGTTTACGCGAGGGGCGTAGCGCGAGTACTGAGGCGTTCTGCCAGCGTTTACAGCATGCCCTCGACGCGCATGCGGCCACAGGAGAGCGTTCACCATGAGATGGATTCACTGGATCGCGCTGGGTGCGCTAATAATGCTTAGCGGTTGCGCGGTGACGCCGACCCCGGAGCCACGCGAGCTGGTCTATCAGGCCCCTCCTGAAAAAACCTTTCGCGCGGCGGTTGGCCTAATGTTGGAGCAAGGCTATGTCGTGCGTCATGCTGATTTATCGCTAAGGCGCGCCGAAGGCGTATTGGCACGCTGGCCGGGCTACCGGCTAGTGCTCGACGTGAGTGAGGTGGGCAGTGAAAGCTACGTAAGCGTCTCGGCATGGCGCGGCGGGCAGCCGTTGCCGCCGAACCGATTAGACCCCTGGTTAGTGGCCCTTCAAGGTCGGCTGGGGTTGGCGCCGTGAGGTTCGTTTACCATTGGTTGACTCCTAAGTGGGCCAGCATCTTCGGTGCGTTGAGCTTGCTGGCAAGCGCGAGCGTCATGGCTCACCCCCATGGCTGGATTGATATCAGCGTTCGTATCCTTACCGATGATGAGGGCCGGGTAACCGGCCTGCACCAAACCTGGCAGATGGATCCTTTTTACAGTCTAGTTGTATTTGACGAGCTGCAGCGTGTCGAAGGAGCAACGCTGGACGAGGGACTCGACCAGTTGGGCGGTGAAATACGTAATAATCTCGCAAGCCAGGGGTACTTTACCGAAGTGCGAGTGGAAGGAGAGCGTCTGCCGCTGGGAGAGGTGAGGGAATACACCGCTATGCAACGCGATGACCGTCTGACGTTTATTTTTATCCTGCCGTTTTCATCCACGCCAGCGTTAAGTGGTAGCACTCTAACGTATCAAGTATATGACCCGACGTATTACCTTGAGGTGGTGCATGAAGCAGAAGGCGACGAGCCTAGCGACGATGCCCTTGTGCTACGTAAGATGCCGCAGTGTGAGCTAAGCGTGCTGCCCGCAGACCCCGACCCTGAAAGGGTCATGGCGGCGTCACGTTTGGACGCGGATGAGAGCGGCGAGCCTGGTTTAGGGCGTTATTTCGCCGAAACAGGTCGAGTGGTTTGCCCATGACATCTCGGCGTATACCGTGGGGTCTGGCGGGCCTCATAATGCTTGCGGTCGCCGTACTCGGCTACGTGGTGTGGCAGGGTGGCCTAACGTCGATAAGCTATACCCTGCTTGGCTGGCAGCGTGAGCTACACCGCGAGCTTACCCTGACACTCACAGCACTGTCTGAACAGTCGGCGATAGCAACTTGGACGGCACTGCTCGGCGTGAGCTTTGGTTACGGCGTGTTTCATGCGGCGGGTCCTGGGCATGGTAAAGCGGTGCTGGCGACGTTTTTGATGTCTCACGGCGGTGCCGTAGGGCGTGCACTGGGTCTCTCGTTTGCCGCGGCGCTGCTTCAAGGGGTAACCGCCATCGCGTTAGTCGCCATACTGGTTTACGGCCTTGGCTGGGTGACACGTCAAGCGATGGGCAGCGTCGTGTGGGTGGAATACGCCAGCTTTTTGCTTGTGGCTGCACTGGGGGCATGGTTGTGCTGGCGAGCCATCGGCCAATTGCGGCGAGCTTATGCTGTGAACGACCACGACCACGACCACGACCACGACCACGACCACGACCACGACCACGACCACGACCACGCATGCTGCGGTGGGCACCATATAAGCCCTCAGCAGTCGCTGGATTGGCGCACGGCGCTGATGACCGTCGGTGCCATCGGCATGCGGCCATGCAGTGGGGCCGTGCTTATGCTCGGCGCGGCGGGCTTATTAGGTAAGTTTGCCGTGGGCGTGGCCGCCGTCGCGGCGATGTCGCTGGGCACAGGACTAACGGTATCGATGCTTGCACTGGCCAGCGTCGTTGCACGAGGGTGGGCGCAGCGGCGTTTAGCACGGCAGGGTGCGACGCAGCGGCGTGCTCAGCGGGCGGCCGGCTGGGCCGCGCTCGCCGGCGGGTTGATTATTGTTGTGCTAGGTATATCGCTGTGGGCAGCGGGAGCCGCTCAACCCTTGGGCGACCCCATGTTGGGCGAACCGCCCGCTCAGTCAGGCAATCCTCTTACGGGCGATTAGTGGACTAGCTAAGCGCTTCCAGCAGTTCTAAAAGATGCGCTTGCACAGCTCTCTGATGGCTGGGTGAATAAGGCTCTGCAGCGCCATTGCCCCACACGGGGGCGGGCCAAACATCGTCATCTTGACGGCGAACGACCACGTGCACATGTAGCTGGCTCACTACATTACCCAGGGTGGCGATATTGAGTTTGTCCCCGTTAAAGGCGGTTTTCATCGCCTCGCCTAACTGGCTTGCTTCCTTCCAAAGTTGTTGCTGCTCGTCAGCAGTAAGCTCAAATATCTCGCTTAGTGCTTCACGGCGCGGGACTAAAATCACCCAAGGATAGCGCGCGTCGAGCATCAATAGCGCCCGGCAAAGCGGCAAGTCTGCCAGCAACTGTGTATCGTTAGCCAAGCGTTCGTCGAGTACAAACGTCGTCATTGCAGCGTCCTTTGTTGTGGGTGCCTAGCGTTCGGCTCAAAGTAGGCACTATCTTAAAAAGCCTGTTACGCTAAAAGTGCTATTCGCTCAAACATGCTGAGTGGCAGCATCTCGATAGTGAATGTATATGTTAAGGAGAACACGGATGAAAAAACTACTGGCAATGAGCTTTATTCTTTTGATGTCGGCTGGCGCGCTGGCAGGTTGTAATACCATCGGTGGTGCAGGTCAGGATGTAGAAGAGGGCGGTGAAGCCGTCCAAGACGCCGCAAGCTAAGCAAAGCGGCACTTAGCGGGCCGACCATTAGCGTCGGCCCGCTGCGTTATAATTACTTTTTCATCGGTTTTAGGGGAGTTTCAAGGATGATGTGGCGTCTTTTCTATCGGCTTATTGCTGTTGCAGTTTTGCCATTATTTGTGGTGGCGTGCGCGCAAACACCAGGCGCTGGTGGCGAAGCCCCGAGCGCACCCCCGCCGCCGGAGGTTGATGATACTCAGGCCGCAGATGATGGCGGTAATTCCTGCCGTTTGGATGATATTCAGTCTGCGGTGGGCTCGCCTCTCAGCGAGACCTCAAGAGAAGCGCTTAAGCGTCAAAGTGGTGCTGAAAAAGTTCGCGTATTGCGCCCAGGTGATGCCGCCACACTCGACCACCGGCCAGAACGGCTCAATATCCATCTAAATGATAACGATGCGATCGAGGAGGTTAGCTGCGGCTAGCCGAGAATAAGCACCACACAGGCTGCCGTGAGAAGCCCCATCGTGATATTAAACGCGCGCCAAGCGCCATCGCTTTTAATCCATTGGCCTATTGCGGTGCCAAAGGCGGCCCATAGGGCTATACAAGGCAGTGCCACCATTTCGGCAAAGCTCGCCAGCACCAGCGCGTTAATCACCGGTTGACCGCTTTCAGGTAAAAAGCCGGCCATTAGCGCCAGCCCCATCACCCACGCTTTGGGGTTGGCGAACTGAAACATGGCCGCTTGCCAGAATGTTAATGGTTTGCCCTGTGCTGTGCCGTGAAGATCCGGCGGCGGGGCGCTGGCAATTTTCCATGCCAAGTAGAGCAGATAGGCGCTGCCGATCCAACGTAGGGCTGTTTGAACTGCCGGGTAGCGCTCAAACAGCACGCCCAAGCCTAAAGCTATGCCCGCAAACAGCAAAAAGCAGCCGCCTAAAATCCCCCACATATGCGGCATGGTGCGCTTGAAGCCAAAGTTAGCACCCGAGGCGGTGAGCATAACGTTATTCGGCCCAGGGGTAAGCGTCATCGACATCATATAGAGCGCAGCCGGACCGAGGATTACCCATTCGCTGTTCATTTATTGTATCCATACAATTAAGGGTGAAAGATTGCGTTTAAGGCACTATTGTTAGCATAATGGGGTTTAAATTAACGTCAAAGGTTTTATTGTCACCATGACAATCTGGGTGCCTTCACTGGCTGAGTTTTCTGGTTCACGCTACCGTGCTATTGCCAGCGCCATTGAGGCTGCTGTTCAGACAGGAGAGCTACTGCCTGGGGAGCGTTTGCCGCCCCAGCGCCGTTTAGCGGATGCGCTAGGTGTGACCATCGGCACGGTTACCCGGGGGTACGCTGAGGCTGAACGCAATGGCTGGGTGTCGGCACGGGTGGGTAGCGGCACCTATGTAAAGAGCCAAACCCAAGACAGTGCTTTTAGCCTGACATTTCCTGCCGATGACTCGGCAGGTGTGATCGATTTAAGCCTTAGCCTGCCGCCTCCCCATCCGCTACGCCAGGCGCTTTTAAGTGAAGCGCTGCTCGCCTTAAGCCAGTCCGGAGCGGCATTAGCGCGCGGCGTTACCTACCAAGGAGCCCAGGGGCGCCGTGAGCATCGCGAGGTGCTCGCTCGCTGGTTAAATACCTTAGGTATGCCATTGATGGCCGATGAACTGCTTATCACCCAGGGCGGCCAGCACGGCATTAGCCTGGCACTCAGCACTCTGCTGCGGCCGGGCGAGCTGCTGGCCGCCGATGCCTTGACCTACCCCGGTGCGATCAGCGCAGCGCAGCAGGGCCATCTTAAGTTGGTAGGCATTGGTCAAGACAGCGAGGGTATGCGTATGGATCTGCTTGAGGCGCAGTGTGCCCGGCAGCCGCCCAGAGCGATTTACCTGACCCCGGAACAGAACAACCCTACCGGTGCGTGTTTAAGCGAATCGCGTCGCGAACGTTTAGTAGCGCTGGCGAGGCGCTACGATATTTGGCTGCTTGAAGATGGCGTGCAGTATCTGCCCGCTGAGCAGCGTGGTACGCCTCTTTATAAACTTGCGCCGGAGCGCACGCTATTTGTGTTTAGTACCGCTAAAGTACTGGCGGGTGGGCTGCGAATTGGCGTGCTGCGTGCACCTAAACCTTTGCACGAGCGGCTCGCGACAGGCCTACGTGCCCAAAGTTGGATGGTGCCGCCGCTAATGGTTGACGTAGTTTGCCACTGGATTAACCAGTCCGAGGCTGAAAAGCTACTCGCCTGGCAAACCCAAGAGCTGGTAGAGCGTCAGCGGTTGGCTGCCGAATGGCTGCAAGGGTTTACCCTCAGCGGTCGTTCACATAGCAGTAATGTCTGGTTGACGCTGCCAGAGGGGAGTCGAGCCGTAGAGCTATGCGACCGGCTACTGCAGCGGGGCGTTAAGGTAAGCAGCGCAGAGCCCTTTTGTGTAGGCAGCACGCCAGCGCCTCAAGCGATTCGTCTCTGCATTGGGGCCGCCGCGGATCGCAGCGAGCTCGTTCAGGCATTGAGTATCGTTGCTGCCTCCCTAACCGAGCGGCCGTTAGCCCCCGCGACGTTGTGAATTATTCATAGCGATCCTTCCAGCGTTGGCGGTTGACCTGTTCTTTGAGTAATTCCAAGACGTCGTAAAGCACCTGCTCGGTGACCCGGTCACTGCCTTCATCAGGCGTCAGCCAGCTATCAAAGCCATTCTCCGCCGCGCCTTCAACAAGCCGTTGAAACTCGGGTGAATGAATCGACAGGGCGACTTCATCCACTAGCCGTTGGGCAACGCCGCTTAATGAGGCTTCCATGGCGCTGGCAGCAGGGTCGCCCATGGGCAGGCGTCGCAGCCGTTGAATTTCGGGGCTTTCACGCAGCGTACGGCTGACCAAATCGCTAATCGCCGCCATGATGGCGTGTCGGTTGTGTTGGTAGGCAGTGCCCACCGAGGTCTCCAATCGCTGGGCAATTTCCTGAATAAGTTGCTGTTTGCGGGGCATGACGACGCGGTCAATCACCCTTTCGGTCAACGAATCGCTGGAACGGATCTGCTGCTGAACGTTGCCCAACAGGCGCAGGGCGATACGGTCGGAGAGCTCTTCCAATAGGATATCGTAATATTTGCCCAAAAACTGGTATGCCGACCAGCGTTTGACGTTGATAAGGCGTAAGCGATGAAGGCGATGCAGCAATGATATGACCCGCAGAATGCGTAGCCAGCGAAGTCCACTTAGCGGAATGCAGCCCAGTACGTCGTACCAATGCACAAAGGGGTAGAAAAACCAGCGATGGTAGCGACGCTCGGCGACCGCCACGGCCCATCCCAGCAACACATCGGCGATAAAAATGCCGACAAAATACAGATCAATGGTAATAAAGCGGCTGTGAATGGTTGTATCGTAGGCGCTATGAAAGCCCGGTGATATCGCCTCAATTCCCTGGTTGACGGGCGCCAGTAAAAACAGCGAATCAAACAATAACAAACCAAGGTTGATGACCACGGCGGCCAGAATGAAAAAGTCCCAGCCGATATGCGCGTACTCAACGCCTTTGGGAAGGTTGTGGTGACGCTCCCTGACCGGCATGGCAACTCCTTTGGCTTTAGTGTGGCGGTGTCGCGCGAGACAGGATCAAGGCGGTGTTTGTGATTGATGCTGCTGTTGGGTCAACAGCTCTTCATGCTCGGCTTGCTTACGCATTTTTTTGCGTAAGGCGGCTTTCTCAAAGCGTAGCTGTTGCAATGGCGTTGCCAAGGAAAGCGGCGGAACGCTGGCGGGGTTTCCTTCGGCATCCACAGCGACCATGGTGAGGTAGCAGCTATTGGTGTGGCGAATCAGTTTATCGCGGATATCTTCAGCGACAACCTTGATGCCAATTTCCATCGACGAACGGCCCACGTGATTGACGCTGGCCAAAAAAGTTACCAGTTCGCCAACGTGAATGGGCTGTTTGAAGAGCACTTGGTCGACCGACAGTGTCACTACGTAATGGCCAGAATAGCGACTGGCGCAGGCGTAGGCGACCTCGTCGAGTTTTTTAAGAATCGCACCGCCGTGGACTTTTCCACTGAAATTTGCCATGTCAGGCGTCATTAAGACGGTCATGGACAGTTCGTGCTGACCGGGCAGCGCGGTTATAGAGGTATCCGACATGGGCTCTGTGCCTTTAGGTCGTTACGTTATACGGACCGCGCCTGCCACGGAGGCAGGCGCTGACATCTTCCTAGGGTTTAAAACCACACTAAGCCAACCGAAATGATGACGCCGGTAATAAACAGCTGAATCAAACAAAAGCCCATAATGTCCTTGGCTTTTAAGCCAGCAATGGCCAGTACGGGCAGTGCCCAGAACGGCTGTAGCAGATTGGTCCAGGCATCGCCCCAGGCAACGGCCATGGCAACGCGTGAAATATCCGCCCCCAGTGCTTCCGCCGCGGGTAGCATGACCGGCGCTTGAACGGCCCACTGGCCACCACCTGAAGGCACAAACAGGTTGACGATCCCGGCGCTGATGAACGACCAGAAAGGCAGCGACGTCTCGGTAGCAAACGATATCAGCCACTCTGACATGCTCTGCGCTAGGCCCGACTCGACCATGATCGCCATAATGCCGGCATAAAATGGGAACTGGATAACGATGCCAGCGCCACCTTTGATGGCTTCTTGCAAGCTAGTGAGCAGATTTCGCGGGGTGCGGTGAAGCACAATGGCGAGGAATAGGAACAAGAAGTTAACGATGTTCAGGTTCAAGCTGCCGCCACGCAGCAGGAAATGATCAGCCAGAAATAGCAGCCCTGGAATGCCCACCAGCCATGCCAGCGAGGTGCTGTTTTCTAGTTTCTCAGCGGGGCGGGTAATGCGGCCTTTGGCCTCTGGCTCATCGTCCAGCAGCTTGGTGTCGACATAAACGCTGTCTTTTTCGTCCGGCATCATTAGCCGGTTAACCAGCGGAGTGGAGATAAACAAGCACGCGACGATCGCTAGGTTAAAAAACGCAAATACCGTCGAACCGGTACCGATAACGCCTATATCATCGGCAGCAAAGTGGCCTTCGGTAGCAATGGTAAGCGGAATCGAGCCCGCAAGCCCCCCGTGCCAGACGACAAAGCCGGAGTAGGCACTGGCGACCAGCAGGCGGTAATCGACCCGCACTAAGCGCGCCAGCTCCTTGGCAAATAGTGCGCCGACCACCAGGCCGAAGCCCCAGTTGATCCAGCTCGCCGTTAGCGACACCAGGGTCACCAGTATGATCGCGCCGCCGGGGCTTTTTGCGGTACTGGCGAGCCGTTGCAACAGACGTTTGACCGGTGGCGAGCTGGCCAGCATAAAGCCGGTCACCAGTACCAACAGCATCTGCATGGAGAAGGTGAGTAATCCCCAAAAACCGTCGCCCCAAAAGCGCAGCACTGCCAGCGGTGTTTGGCGCTCGATGGCAATCGCTGCGGCAGCCGCAATGAGGGTAAGCAACAGTACAAAAATATACGGGTCGGGAAGATAGCGTTCGACCATCTTCACTGCCGGTTTGGATATCATTTTCAGCATGGCAGGCTCACATTTTCATTATTAGGAAGTGCACCGCTAATATACGGGGCCAGAGGATCTTTTTCACTTTAATAAGTGGATTTGACATGCGCTTGATTAACGCCAGCGGGTATGGCGATAGTGACGATAATAACCTATTAAAACTGCTGAACGGACGCAGGTAAATGCTGTAAAGGCGAGCCACAAGCCGTGGTTGCCAAGCCCCTGAGTTAGCCACCAGGTGGGCAAATAAACCGCCAGGCCAATAAAGATGCTGTTTCGCATGGCGGTAATGGATGTCGTACCGATAAACACGCCGTCCAGCAAATAGCTCCATACGGCAATTAGCGGCATTGCCACCATCCAGGGTAAGTAAGTCGCCGCGGTGGCTCGCACCTCTTCAAGGCCAGTGAGTAGCGCAATTAGCACATTGCCACCCAGTGCAAACAATAATGCAGCGCTAGCGGCGGTCCACCATGAAAAGCGTGCTGCCGCTCGCACCGTGGCAGCGAACGCTTGCCAGTCGTGACGCCCATAGGCACGCCCCACCAAGGACTCCGCGGCATGGGCAAAACCGTCCAGGGCATAGCTGGTCAGCATGATAAATTGCAGTAGTACGGCGTTGGCCGCGAGCGCTGTATCACCCTGGCGTGCGCCCTGTGCGGTAAAAAACGCCATGGCAAATAGCAGCCCGAGCGTGCGAATAAACAGGTTAGCGTTAACGTTAAATAACGCCTTATAGGCGGAAAGTACCCACAGCCGGCTACGCAGGAAATGGCCCTTAAGCGTGCCTAACTGGCGCAATACAAGATAGCCACCAAACCCCAGGGCGCAATAGTCGGCAATCACACTGGCCCACGCCACTCCATCGCTCGTCAGGCCCAGGCCCATTACGAACCAGACATCCAGTACGATATTGACGCTATTGGTCAGTACCAGAATCATCAACGTGACGCGGGCGTTTTGTTGGCCGAGGAACCAGCCCAAAATAGTGTAATTGGCCAAAACGGCGGGGGCTGACCAAAGACGTATTTCGGCGTAGCTCCTCGCCAGCAAGGTGGCGGCCTCGCTGCCGTCGAGTAGCCATAGCCCGAGGGAGATAATGGGTGATGCGAAGATAATTAACAGACTGCCGATAACGACAGCCATGATTAGCGATTGGCCGAGTAGATTGCGCACGTCGCTGTCGCTTTCTCGGCCTACTGCCTGGGCGACTAAACCGGTGGTGCCCATGCGTAGAAAACCGAACCCCCAATAAAGGAAGCTAAACAGCGTTGCACCGAGAGTCACGGCGGCTAGATAGCGGGAGTCAGGTAGATGACCCACCACGGCTGTATCCACCAGTCCAAGTAGCGGAACAGTGATGTTGGAGATGATGATGGGCCAGGCGAGCTGCCATATACGCACTTAGGTAGCCTATGCGGCTGTGATGATACGGTACTTCTTCATCAATTGGTCGTGCGTTTCAGGCCGTTCTGGGTCGAGCGGAATGCAGTCGACTGGGCAAACCTGTTGGCATTGGGGTTCGTCAAAGTGGCCGACACATTCGGTGCATAGGTTTGGGTCGATCACATAAATTTCTTCGCCCGGCGAGATGGCGTCGTTGGGGCATTCGGGTTCGCAGACGTCACAGTTAATGCACTCGTCGGTAATCATTAAGGCCATGGGGAGTACCTCGCGAATAACGGGTCGATTGGATGCCGCAATGCGCCAGCCAATCAACCGCGTGTCAGGGTCTAGGTTTCAGGAGGCGTCTTAGGGGGCGTAGTGTAGTGCTTACGCAACGTCTCTGCGACCTTAGGGTGGACCAACGGTGATACATCGCCGCCAAGCTTGGCAATCTCCCGCACGATCGTGGAGGAAATGTAGGAGTTTTCCACCGCTGGGGTAAGAAAAACACTCTCAAGCTCCGGGTTCTGAGCGCGGTTCATATTGGCCAACTGGAGCTCATATTCAAAATCGGAGACCGCCCGCAAACCGCGCAAAATAATGGTGGCGCCCTGTTCGTGCATCATGGTGGTGAGTAGGGTAGCAAAGCCAATCACTTTTACATTGGGTAGCGAGGCGCAGACCGCTTGGGCCAGCTCAATACGAGTGGGTAAGTCCAGGCTCGGGCGTTTGCCGGGACTTGCGGCGACGGCGATCACAACCTTGTCGAACATGCGGGCGCCGCGTTCAATAAGATCGAAATGCCCGTTGGTGATTGGGTCGAAGGTACCCGGATAGACAGCAATATTGACGCGTTGGCCCTGCATCACGTTGGTTCCTCGTCGTCCAGACGGCCGAAAGGATTATCGCTTTCAAGAGAAACGGCGTGGGTGTAGCCCGGAATATGGATGCGGTCCGCCTGAATATCCAGCTCCGGGCCTTCAAGCACCGCTTCGCCAAATTGATAGCGGGGCGCGTAGTGGCCTTGGTCAGCGTCGTTGAGATACGCGGCGGCGTTTTCGCGCACGCTTTCGCGGCGTATTTTCCAAGCCCGGATGGCCTCAACACCGTGGCGCTGCGTCAGTAAGCGCTCGGTCACAGCAGGTGATAGCACAACCCCGGTAGCATTGTTGCCACCGAATCCCTTGGCGTTGATGAAGGCCGCGTCGACGTTAAACGGCTGCGCAATTGACGAAAACCGTAGACGGTCGGCGTAAACATCGTCGGCCACGGCGTCCAATGTCGGAATGCCCGGCAATAATTGATGGGCAAAGCTGCCTAGCGCGCTGACCAATTGGTCGCCCGCCGCGCTACCCTGGGAATGGCCGATAAAGGCCTTAATCGCGACTACCGGCCAATCATTAATGCCATTGGCACGGGCAATCTCATCGAATACGTGGGATTCGGTGATGCGGTTTTTGGGCGTGCTGGTGCCATGGGCGTGCAAAAAGCTGCGCGAGCGCAATGCATTGTCGCCCAGCATGTTGCGCACCAGCGATGCTGCCTTTCCTAAGGTAATGTAGTTGCCGATGCCGGGGGCCGAAATAGACCGCTTGTAGCCGTCGGCGTTGACGAATACCTCTGGCACAGCACCTAAAATATCGGCACCAACCTCAAGAGCGAGGGCGTCGTCCATTAGCAGCACGAATTGGCTGGCCTCGGCCATTGTAAAGCCGCAGTTGCGCGCAAACGGGCGACAAGCGCGCTGGTAGTCTGTGTCAGTGAGAAGTTCTAAAGCATCCAGGGCCTTTAAACTGGCGTCATCGGCCAGTGCGCCCATGGCCCGGAAGCCTTCGATAATCTCCGGAGTGATTGGCGCATCGGCGGTACCGACCATCACTACGCGGCGCCGGCCAGCGCGAATGTCATCAATGCCCAGCCGTAGATTGTAAAGAAAACTCGCGCAGGCGCCTAACGCGGCGCCGGTACCACCAACGCTGCCTAGCACGTAAGCATTCAAGAAATCGGCGGGCATTTGGCCGTAGCCTAACGGCATCTGTTTCGAGGTGGCACGCTGGCCGCTCACCAGGCTTTTCAGCAAGCCCCCCCAGCCCTGGTCGTCAAGTTGGCCAATCGAATTACCCGCGTAAACGGCGATATGGTCCGGGTTTAACTGTTGACGCAGGTGCTCCCACGAGAGGCCGCTAGCGCCCAGGCAGTCACTGGCTCCAAAAACCGTCATCGCCAAACCGCGCGGGTGATGCACGCTGCGGTATAGGCTGGTGGGGTCGAAGCCAGTGGGTAGCTGGGCTGCCGCGCGCACCTTCGGGGACTGCGCATCGGGCAGCAGTGCGTCCATTTCGCCTGCCGGTACGGTTATTTCCACTGTGCGAGGGTCGATATCCTGTACCTGCCAATGGCTGGGCAGGTGCTCAGGCAATTGCCGGCGACGGAGCCTAAATCGTAGTGGTTCGGCGAGCTCCATGCTCACTTGGCGATTGGCCGGCAGCCCAGGCGCACTAAAGCGTGGGTCTTCGTTGCGGCGAATCAGCGTGTGCTTGAGAATGTGTTCGCGTAACGTATCAGCTGGGGACGCCATGGGCTGCCCTGTGCTGTCGTTCCACCCCTGTGGAGACGGCGAAGCCAAGCGCATCAATGTCGCTAGGCCTTCTATTGTCTGGCGTTGCTGATCAGCGGTGAGCGCATCAAGCACGGTGCGGCGGAAGGCCTGATGGCCAGAGGTTCTGCCGGCGGGATTGATGCCGCCCATGCCGACAATCACCGGTAAGTGTGACAAGCCGGGTTCCTCGTGGTGCGGTGGTTTAAATAACAGTTATCGGTAATGCTAGCAGGTTATATAAAGCATGATGCTGATAAGCAAAACGTCTTACCTGCCGCGTTACACTTAATAAATATGACAAAATGCGTATTACTGCCAATGATCATATCACCGGGCGAGCCGCGGCGTCATGCCGCAACCACACTGGACTGGTAGAATCACATTTTTTGCGTAGTTTCTTGCGCGATGGCATCAATGAGATTGCCAAGAAACGAGAGTCTTAAGAGAGTAAATATGCAGCAGCCTTCGCGTCCGGTGATATCTAACCAGCCGGGGCCCCACCATGATTTAGCGCGCCGGGTCAGCCGTGGGCTAACGCACCCGTTGCGCAAGCCTATTGCAGCGCATACCCAGCAGGCGTTTGAGTTGGCGGCTGAATGGCGAGAAACTCAATCGGGCCCTCTGATATTGGATGCGGGCTGCGGTGTGGGGCTATCGACCCGTCGGCTGGCCGAGCAGTTTTCTGATCATATGGTGATCGGAATCGACCGCAGTGAGAGTCGGCTAACGCGGGTTCATGGAGAGCTGCCAGCCAATGCAAAATTGGTGCGTGCCGATCTTGTCGATTTTTGGCGGCTAGCGCATCAAGCTGGCTGGGCGCCCGAACGCCATTATTTACTTTATCCTAATCCTTACCCTAAGGCGTCTCACTTGAAAATGCGCTGGCATGGGCATCCGGTATTCCCCACACTGTTGGCGATTGGCGGCTTGCTCGAGGTTCGCTCTAACTGGCAGCTTTACGTTGAAGAGTTCGCCCTGGCGGTTTCTCAGGTAACTGGCCGGCAGGCTGAGGTGGGCGCATGGGCCCCTGACGGCGATTATTTAACGCCCTTCGAGGCCAAGTACCATCAAAGCGGCCAAGCATTATGGCGTTTACGCGTTGCTTTGGAGCCTACATGACCTTTGTTTATTTGGTGCTGGCAATCATTGCCGAGGTGGTTGCCACCAGCGCGCTAAAAGCTTCCATGGGGTTTACGCGGCCGTTGCCAAGCCTGCTGGTGGTTGGTGGGTATGCAGTGGCCTTCTATCTGCTGAGCCTAGTACTGCGTAGCCTGCCCGTGGGGCTCACCTATGCTATTTGGGCGGGGCTGGGCATCGTACTGGTCACGCTGGTGGGCGTGGTGGTTTTCGGTGAAAAACCGGATGCGCCGGCTGTGGTAGGGATTGGCTTGATTGTAGCCGGCGTTGTCATGCTGCAAGTATTTTCGAAAATGAGCGTGCACTGAGGAGAAGCGGATGTTCCGCATTGGCTGGCGGCGTTGTATTGGCAGGCACTGGGCATGGCGGTCGGCCGTGGGGATAGTGAGCGTATTGGTGAGTTGTCCGCTATGGGCCGACTTTACCCGCGTGGGGCAACTGCAGAGCAAAGGCTTTGCCGTTAGCGCCGAGGCACGCTTGCTCAATGATGACGCTAACACAGCACCGCTGGCGAGTATTGAGCCGACGAGACAGCTCTCTCCCGCATCGGTTAGCAAGGCGTACTTGGCCGCCGCTGCGTTACAGCGCTTTGGGCCCCAACATCGCTTTACCAGTCGACTGGTAAGTGCTGGGCGTCTTGACGATGGCGTTCTGCGCGGTGATTTAGTGTTTGAGGGAGGCGGCGACCCGGGGCTGACCACCGAAGACATGTGGCGCTTGGTGCAGCGGTTGCAGCAGGCGGGTGTTCGTGAGGTTGAGGGTGCATTAGTGGTTAACCAGTGGCGCTTTGGCCCTGTGGAGTGTATTACCACTGACCGCTGCGATGCGTTATCGCGTGTAGCAAATGCTTACAGCGCTCCACTATCGTCGGCAGGTGTTAATTTCGGTAGCTGGTGTGCCAACGTGGCTCCCGCCTTGGTGCCCGATACGCCGGCGCGTATATCGCTATGTGACGGCCAGTTATTGCAGATGACGATTGAAAACCGGGTAGTGACTAAGCCCGATAACAGCGGCACTGAGATCAACGCCGAACGGATTACCACCGAAAACGGGGATGTGCTGCGCTTGAGTGGTCAAATATCAACCAATGCTCAGGCGCGGGATGTCTATCGTGGCGCGGGCGACGCGGCTGAGGCCACCGCTGAGGTGCTGATGGGAATGCTCCGTCAGGCAGGCATTAACGTTCGCGATACGTGGCGACTGACATCAGAGCGACCGCCCAGTAATGCCCAGCGGCTTGCCGAAGTAGATAGCAAGCCCCTGCAAGAGTTGCTGTTGCGCATCATGAATTACTCAAATAACTATATGGCCGATGTGTTGACCCTCAATCTGATAGAACCCCCTCAGGCACAGCTTCGCCAAGCAGGAGGAGCGCTTGAACGTTATGCTCAGAGCCTGCCAGGGCACGGCCCTGTGACCTTGCACAGTGGCAGCGGCTTGACCACTGAGAATCGCACGTCGGCGCATGGCATTAATGTGATGCTGGCCGAGATGTACCATGAAAGCCCGCTCTTCCCGAGCTTTATTGCGACCTTTCAATCCCCCGCTAACGGCGTGATGCGTTTTATCAGAAGAGGCTCCGATACCTTTCAACACAACGTCATGCTAAAAACCGGTACGTTAAACCAGCCGTTTGCTGTGCGCGCTGCCGCCGGTTACTTTCGTACCGCGCAGGGGCGCTGGGGGGTATTCAGTGTGCTGGTTAACGGTAATGCCAGCACGCCCTATTTAAACTGGTCACAAGTGCTGGATCCGCTGTCGAAAGATCTTGATGCGATGATACTCGCGAATTGACGACTTTATTTTGAGGCAACTGCCATGAAACCAGGGCATACCGGCTTGACGCATTTGGCGCACTCCACGCGCTATTCTTTGAAAGGATTGAAAGCGGCGTTTCACAACGAAGCCGCATTTCGTCAAGAGGTTGCTATTACCGCCATTTTGCTACCGCTAGCCTGGTGGATTGGCGATGGGCCAGTGAGTTGGCTGCTGTTGGTTGGCAGTTGCTTTATCGTATTGATCGTTGAGTTGCTCAACAGTGCGATTGAAAACGTCGTGGATCGCATTGGTACTGAGCACCACGAACTCTCTGGACGGGCTAAAGATATTGGTTCAGCCGCAGTGATGCTGTCATTGATGCTCGCGGGGCTCACCTGGGGGCTGCTAGGCTGGCAAAAATTCATCGGCTAGCCTCTAGGGCAGCGAGGTCATTATGCAACTCAATGAAGCGTTTTTACCGTTTGACACCTTACCCAAAGCGCTTCAACCGGTGACCGAGAAAGCGTGGCAGCGGTTATGTGAGGCGCTTTCACAGGCGGATAACGTGGCCGAAATGAGCGATCAGCCGCTGCCATCCGCTGACTGGTCAGCCCTTTCAGCCGAGCGTCGTAGGTCGTTGGCGCGTGTATTAGCCATCTCTCGCTTTGCGCTGGATACGTTGATCCGTTATCCCCACTGGCTGGCGACGCTAGACAGCGGCGGCGAGCTGGATGCCACGCCCACTCGAGAAGACCAGGCCCGATTACTCTCTGATGCGTTAGACGAGGCCGACGATGAGGACGCCATGCAGCGCGCCATTCGGCGCTTTAGACGTGCGCGTATGCTGGCTATCGTATGGCGCGACCTCAACCGGCCGGCGGGTTACACCATGTGGGATACTGCCCGTGCGGTTTCCCAGCTGGCAGAAATTTGTCTTGAGGCGGCGCTTGCCTGGCTCGAGCAGTTTTATGCCCCGCGCTGGGGATTGCCAGCGCTAACCTGTGATGGTGAACCCCAGCGTCTGGTAGTGCTTGGCATGGGCAAGCTAGGCGCCGGGGAGCTTAATTTATCCTCGGATATCGATCTTATTTTTGCGTTTGCTGAAAACGGTGAAACCCAGGGCGGCCGCAAATCATTGGAGCACCAAGAATATTTCACCAAATTAGGCCAGAAATTAATCGCTGCTTTGGATGCCATGACCGCTGATGGTTTTGTCTTCCGTGTCGACATGCGCTTACGTCCGTTAGGTGACGGTGGGCCACTGGTGGGCAGTTTTGCGATGCTGTCCAGCTACTATCAGGATCAGGGCCGCGAGTGGGAGCGCTATGCCATGCTCAAGGCGCGTCCGGTAGCAGGGGATACCTCGGCAGGTGCAGAGCTACTCGCGAGCCTGCGGCCCTTTGTTTACCGCCGGTACCTGGATTTTGGAGCGATTGAATCGCTGCGTGAACTAAAGGCGATGATCAATCGTGAAGTAAAGCGCAAGGGTATGCAGCACAACATCAAACTGGGGCCTGGCGGTATTCGTGAGGTCGAGTTTGTGGTTCAGGCGTTTCAACTGATTCGCGGCGGGCGTGACACCGAGCTTCAGGTGGCCTCGTTATACGTAGCGTTAACGCGCTTGCCGGCACTTGGGCTTCTGCCTCAAACGGTGGTAGACGACCTGCTACCTGATTACGCATTTCTGCGTGATATCGAGCACGCGCTGCAAGCTCTGGAAGACCGTCAAACACAAACGCTGCCCGACGAGGAAGCCGACCGTGAACGGGTGGCGTTTGCCATGGGGCACGATGATTGGCCAAGTCTGGTTCACCAGTTAGAAGAAGTGCGCGAGCGCGTCCGCCAGCATTTCGATGCGGTGATTGCCGAGCCCGAGGAGGAAGTAGAAAACGCCAGCGACGAACAAACGCTTGGGCTTGACCAGTGGCGGTTGCTATGGCGCGGTGAGTTGGAGCAAGAAGATGCTTTGGCCCAGCTGGAGCAAGCCGGCTTTAAGGCGCCAGACAAGATACTCACTCGGCTGTCTCGTCTGTATCAATCGCGCCAAGTGCAAAGCATGCAGCGGATTGGCTTTGAGCGTTTGGATGCGTTAATGCCACTTCTGTTGGATGCCGTTGCCGACAATGACACCCCCGATACCGCGCTTTCGCGCGTTCAACCGCTTATTGAAGCCGTTCTGCGGCGTACGGCATATTTGGCCCTGTTGCGCGAGAATCCTCACGCGCTTGAGCACTTGATGCGGCTATGCGCTGCTAGCCCGTGGATTGCCGAGCAGCTGGCCCGTTACCCAATTCTGTTGGATGAATTGCTGACCCCCGACACCTTGTATACGCCAGCCGACAAAGGCCGCTTGGCGGATGAGCTGCGCCAAACGCTGAACCGGCTTCCCGAGGATGATGAAGAAGCACAGCTAGAGGCGTTACGAGTCTTTAAACATGCTCAAATGCTGCACGTGGCAGCCTCTGATATCGCGGGCACCCGGCATCTGATGAAAGTAAGTGATTACTTAACTTACATCGCCGAGGTCATTCTGGATGCTGTCTTGGCGATGGCCTGGAAGCACCTTGCCACTAAGCATGGCGTGCCGAGTGGCTATAGTACGCGGGAACCCGCGTTTTTGATTATCGGCTACGGCAAGCTAGGAGGTATTGAACTGGGCTATGGATCTGATCTGGACTTGGTCTTCCTCCACGACAGCGATGGCAAGGGAGCAACCGATGGGCCACGGCCTATCGATACGCCGGTATTTTTTACCCGGCTAGGCCAGCGGATTATTCATTTGCTGACGGCTATCACCCCAACAGGCAGCCTCTACGAAGTTGATATGCGCCTTAGACCCTCGGGTAATTCCGGCTTGCTGGTCACCTCGCTTTCGGCCTTTGCCGAGTATCAGCGTCAGCAAGCCTGGACCTGGGAACATCAGGCACTGGTTCGCGCGCGGGTGGTTGCGGGTAATGAGACGCTGGCGGATAAGTTTGACCAACTGCGTGGGGACATTTTAGGGCGCGAGCGGGATACTAACGCGCTGCGCGATGATGTGGTCAACATGCGCCACAAAATGCGCGAACACCTTGCCACCAAAACTGAGGACGGCAGCTTCAACCTGAAGCACGATGCCGGTGGCATGGTGGATATTGAATTCCTCTGTCAATACGCGGTGTTAGCACTTGCTAACCAGACACCTGCGCTGCTGACATATCGTGACAATATCCGCATTTTAGAGACCTTGGCTGAGAGTGAGCACTTACCGCAGGAAGAGGCAGAGCGGCTGCGCGAAGCGTATTTAGCGTACCGTAGTGCCACCCATCGGGCCGCGTTAACCGGTGATAAAGCGGTTGGCCGGGCCGCTGATTATGAGGCTCACCGCGAGGTGGTGACCTCGCTATGGCAGCGTTTTCTGGAGCCTTAACGGCACGCAAGGATATTCGATGAACGGCAGGTTACAGGGAAAGAGGGCGCGATGATTGGCAACATTCTCGCTACGTTGCTGCCCGTGTTTTTAATTGCTGGGGCAGGTGCAGCATATGGGCGTTTTCGCACCCCGGACATTCGCAGCTTAAACACGCTGAACATGGAATTGTTTGTACCGCTTTTGGTGTTTGCGGTACTGGCCGACCGACAGGCACCATTGGCTGATTACGCCTGGCTGGCAGGCGCTGCCGTGATGGTGGTATTGGGGTCTGGCGTGCTGTTGTGGCCGCTCGCCCGCTGGCTGCATCTGGATGTTAAAACCTTTCTGCCGCCGATGATGTTCAATAACGCCGGCAATATGGGCGTTCCTTTGCTAGTGCTGGCTTTCGGTGAACAGGCACTTCCGGCGGCGGTGGTGGTGTTTATCGTCGAAATGTTGTTGCATTTTTCGGTGGGGCTTTACATGCTCAATCCACGTACTTCACTGTGGCGTTTGCTACGCATGCCGATTGTGGCAGCGAGTCTGGCGGGGCTGGCTATCAATATAAGCGGGCTGCCCCTGCCAGTGTGGCTATTAGACGCCATGAATATGCTAGGCGGGGTATGTATCCCGTTAATGCTGTTTGCCCTTGGGGTGCGATTACTCGATATTGACTTCAGCGATTGGCGTACCGGTCTACTCGGTGCGTTGCTTTGCCCGTTATCGGGACTCGTCATTGCACTACCGTTAATTGTACTGTTGCCGCTTAATAGCTTACAGGCGGCTGTGCTGCTGGTATTTGCTGCATTACCGCCTGCCGTGTTGAATTACTTAGTGGCCGAGCAATATCGTTTAGCCCCCCAGAAAGTGGCTTCCATCGTATTGATCGGCAACCTGGGTAGTTTAATCGTGATGCCACTGACGCTTGCAGCCGCGTTCATTTGGCTTCACGCGCCTCAATAGTCAGTTCTAGCCGCGATATCATAGGGCGAGTATCAACCGTCGGCGTTATTTTGTGTCATTGCCCGCTTTCTCTGCCGCGTCGTTTTTAATTTCGTACTGTCCTTCCAAAACGTCATGGCGGCCAGTGCCTGATGAGGGCCCAGAGCGGTTTCCACCGATATCCTGGGCTTGTTGGGCGCGCATCTGCTCCATACGTTTTTTCATCTTATGGCGGACAAACGGCATCATTGCCCAGCCGATGAGTAGGAAAAACAAACCCAATACGACGCCGACAATCATCAGCGCGCCAAACGCCAGCCAAGTGAATAAAAGCTTTAGGCTGCCCATGACGCCATTTGGCTGGGTCTTTGCAGCTCGGGCGCGCCACTGATGAGCGGCCTGCCAAGCGGCGTTACGTTGATCTCGATTCATTTGTGGCATTGATGCCTCCTCAATCGGTACAGCCTTTGGAACGCGTCCGTTGGGGAGAGTTCAGGCAACGCGTTAAATCGCCGTTACATGCAGTGCGGCCATGCAGGTGTTACGATTTTCATCAGGCGCAAGTAATTGGCGCCCCATGTTTATCTGACAGGGTGTTTATATGGCGAATCATGGAGGAAAGTCGGTATTTATCGCCTCGACGGTAATTATCTTTGGCTTGGTGGTTATAGGGGCGTCCTTTCCCGAAAGCTTTGGCAGTGCTGCCGAAGCCGCATTAACCACCATTACCGAGCTATTTGGCTGGTTTTATCTATTTTCTGTTTTTGGCTTTGTGGTGTTTTTGTTTGGCCTGGCGCTTAGCAAGTACGGCAAGGTGCGCTTGGGGCCGCAGGATAGTCGGCCTAGCTACAGCTTTTTTTCCTGGATCAGCATGCTGTTGGCCGCCGGGTTTGGTGTTGGGCTTGTGTTCTACGGTATGGCCGAACCCATGCTGCATTATATCGACCCTCCTTATGGAGATATGTCGGCAGAAACCGAAGCCTCAGCGCGCTATGCCATCCAATACAGCTACTTTAACTGGGGCATTCATCAGTGGGCCGCGTTCTCTGTGGTGGGGCTGATCATTGCCTACTTTCAGTTTCGCAAGGGCCAAGCGGGGCTGGTGTCGTCAGTGCTTTCCTCGGTAACGGCGAAGTATCCCAACGTCCGCCCCTATGCCTCATGGCTCGATGTGTTTGCCGTTGTTGCTACGGTCATGGGGGTGGCGACTTCTTTAGGCCTTGGCGTTTTGCAAATGAACGGCGGGTTGAATGCCGTCTTTGGGTTGCCGGAAAACGGCTTTTGGCAGTTTGTTATCCTGTTTGTGATGTTTTGCGCCTACATGCTCTCTACGTGGTCGGGGCTCGATAAAGGCATTAAGCGTTTGTCGAACCTTAACATGATCCTGTGTATCGGCTTGATGCTCTATGTGCTGGTTACCGGACCGACCATCGCCATCCTTGAAACCATCACAGTAGGCATTGGAGACTATCTGCAAAACTTTATTGGTATGAGCTTGCGCACCGCACCCTATAGCGATGAGACCTGGGCCAGCAGTTGGACCATTTTCTACTGGGCATGGGTAATTGCCTGGTCGCCGTTTGTGGGTACGTTTGTGGCTCGCGTATCGCGGGGGCGTACGATCAAGGAATATGTGTTTGGCGTGCTACTGGTGCCACCGATGCTCGCTTGTTTGTGGATCGGGGTGTTTGGCGGTGCTGCGCTTAACATGGAAATTGTCGGCAACGACATTGGTTTGGCAGCGGCTACCCAGGACAATATCACTGTGGCGCTGTTCGAAATGTTTGATCTGATGCCGTTTTCCGGGGTGCTGTCAGTCATCGCTATCATGCTGATTTTTATCTTCCTGGTGACGTCCGCTGATTCGGCGTCTTATATCGTGGCGCAAATGACCGATAATGGCTCTATCAATCCACCGCTGTATAAGCGCGTGATATGGGGTGTCCTGATCGCTGCGATCTGCTTTACGCTGATTGTGGCGGGAGGGCTCACCGGGTTGCAGTCGGCGTCGGTGCTCTCGGCGCTGCCCTTCACTTTTATTCTTTATATGATGGTAATTGTACTGGTGCGTGAGCTACGAGCTGACCGCAAAGCGATGCTTACTCAGCTATACCGTCGTTACGGTGAAACCCCCGTGGGTGCCGACGCCTTTGAAGCAGAAGAGCTGGGCGAAGAAGAACGCTTACGCCGTGCACCGAACGTTGTTAACCGGCGCATAAATCATTAGAGGACATCCCATGAAGGGTAACGATTGATGGCCAAGCAAGCGCGGCACGGCGCGACGCGGAGGAAGTCCAAAGGGGCCGTGTTTGATCGCTGGCTAGACCGTGCCGTGTGTGTCGCTGTTATTACGGCGCTGGTCGTTGGGCTTGCCGCTGTGATTGCCCATTGGTGGCTTTGATTCACTTATATTGGCGTTGACCGGCGCGTTATGCCCCGTTTGTGTATCGCCCTTTACGCGATACGCGGGCGGGCTTCTATGCGGTTTCGCCCCAGGTGCTTGGCGTGATACAGATGCTGGTCAGCTTGAGCCAACAGTGCCGTTGCACTAATAGTGGCGTGGGTCGATGTGCTGGCGACGCCCATGCTGGCGGTTAAGTGCGTGTGCGTACTCGAGTAAGCATGAGGGATGGATAGTGACAGCACCCCTTGGCGTAAACGCTGAGCAACTCCCAGCGCTGCCTTTTCATCTTTGTTGGGTAATACGCACACAAACTCTTCCCCGCCATAGCGCGCCAGCAGGTCAGTTGCCGGATCGATGCAGTGATTAAGCACCTGCGCTACTGCGCGCAGAGTGTCATCGCCCATGGCATGGCCGTAATGGTCGTTAAATTCTTTAAAATTGTCGATATCGATAAAGATAATCGCTAACGGCTGCGCGTGCTGTTGAGCGTGTTGCCATTGCTGCTGATAAAACAGGTCGAAATGACGCCGGTTGGCAACACCGGTGAGTCCATCAATATGGGATAAATGATGGAGCTGGTCGCGTTGGTGTAACCCCTGCTGAAATGCCTGCAATAAATCGTCGAGACTATCGACCAAATGGCCCAGCTCATCATGGCGATGACCCGGCAGTTGCGGTTTAGCCCACTGACCAGGGCGCTCAGGGTCGGTATGCGTGATGGCATCATGCACCTTGAGCAGCGGGCGGGTAATGAAGTAATGGAAAAAGGCAATAATTAGCAGGCTTAAAATAAACGCTTCCATCACGCTCGACCCTACCACCGAGATGCTGCGCTCCAGGAATTGTTGAGTCAGGCTCTGTTCATCGAGCCGAAGCTCGACCTCACCCACCACGGCGTCTGGCAAATCGGCGCCTACAAAATAATTGAGCGGAACACGGTAGTCCAGCATATCGCCAAACAGCCGTTGGCTGAGCCAGCTCGACTCAACCGGCGTGCTGGGCGAAAACTCGGCAAGTGTGCTGCCGAAATCATCGCGGATCGCCACTTCGGCGATTTCGTTATCGCTGAATAATCCATAGGCGATTTGGTGGGCCAAGTCCGGGTTCAATTGAAAAGCGGCTTCGGCGGCGGCCCCATTGATGATGGCGAGCTGTTGCTCAACGCGCTGAGCCACATCCTGGCGCATCGAGGACACGTGATTAAAAAGCTCCGTACCGCCCGCTATGGCGCTGATTAAGATAGCCAGCAGCAAAGTGAGTATCGCTTGCTTGGACGTTAGGCTGCCCAAGCGAATTGGCATGCGTGTTTTATTCATGGCGAGGAGGCCTCGCTAAGAGCAGGAAGATGATGCTGTAGTCGCGTGATCACATGCTTGGGCACGCTGGGGTGGCAGGCAAGGTACAGCGGAGCGCGATAAAACGTAAACAAATGCGTTAATGCGACGTCTTGAGCATTGGCCAAATATTCGCCAGTCGCTTTGCCCGTTACGATGATATCCACCAGGCCAGCGCTTAAGCGTGCTAGGTTCTCGCGTTCATTACGAGCGCGCAGAACCTTGATGCCTTGAGCGGCAATGTAATTACCCACGGCGTCTTCGCGGAAACTACCTACGCGAAAGTTAGCTAATTCGTCCGTTGAGCTTACCTTAATGTCGCGGCCAGTAAGACGGAACGCCGCCCACTCGTTCACTGCCAGGGGGCCTGCCCAGCGGAAAAGAGGCTCGCGTTCAGCGGTTCGAGTCGTGGAGTAAACGCAGTGCTGCTCGCGCAAGCGTGCAGCGGTATAGGCTCTTGCCCATGGCAGCAGTCGAAACTCAGCGTCGATATCCGCCGAGCGTAACGCCGTGCGTAATACCTTGGTGGCGCTGCCAATAATCTGTCCTTGCTCGCTTGCATAGTTAAAGGGTGGGTAATCTTCAGTATTGATGACCAGTGACGCAGCGCTGAGCGGCAGGCTCACGGCCAATAGCAGCGGCCCACATAGCGCTACCCAGCTTCTAATGACGCGGTTGCGAGGTAACCGGCTAGTCTCCATGGTGGGTAACCTCGCGATCTGTTGGCCCCGCACGAACAGCGTCAAATGCTTGCTGCAGCCGATCAACCAACGCTTGGTCAGTGGCCGGGTTAATAGCAAAGTATAAGTCTGATTCGCTTAACGTATGCACGGCGTTTAACTGCTTGGCGTCAAGGCCCTCCTGGCTGGCAATCCAGCGCGCTACTTCAGCGCTGTAGGCCCATAAATCGACCCGACCACGTTGCAACATGTGAAGTGCGCTGCGGTTATCGATGGCCGGGCGGAGTAATTCGGCGGGGTAACCGGCCTCGCTCAATGCGTGGGCGCCGATGTCTTCGCGGATGATGGCAACGCTTAACTGTTGGCGAATTGCGTCGTCCAGCGAGGTGAGGCGTGCTACCTCGTCTTGCCATGCCAACAGCACTACACGGTCGCGGGCGATGGGGCCAATCCAATTGAAGTGTGATTCTCGAGAGGGGGTGCGGGTGGTTGAAAAGAGCACAGTGTTGGGTTCGCTTTGCGCTAACTCGTAGCCACGTACCCAGGGATAGTAAAGGATATCCCGACGCTTAAACGGCGAGCCTGCGTGTTCAAACATTGTCTCAAGCAGCGTTACCGCACGGCCTTTTAACTGGCCGGTCTGTTCGTCGAGATAATTGTAAGGGGGGTACTCTTCAGTCACAAAGGTGAGCGATGTGAGGGCAGCAGGAGCGCCATTAGCGAGCGCTAACGGCGCAAAGAAGCACAGCAGCCCAACTAGCCACTGCCCCTTTACGGACTTTCGAAGACAACTCAGCACCCCTGCTCTCTGCATGTGTCCACGTCCCTGTTATTATCTAGTCAATCAAACTTAGAGCAAGCGGCAGTAACTGTCATCTCTATTCTTCCAACGTTAGATGTGTCGCTTTTACACGCCAACCTGATACGCTAAGTGCCTTGCTAGCTGGTGAGAGAAACCAACGTGCGCGCTCAACCTAATATTGCTGCTTCTGGCTTTGCTTCGCGCCGTGAAATTTTCGGCTGGGCGATGTTCGATTTTGCCAATCAAGCCTATACGTTGCTGATCATTACCGTGGTGTTCGGCGAATTGTTTACCACAGTGATCGTCGGAGACCGTGGTGATGATTTTCGTCTTGCTAATCTGTTGTGGAGCCTCGCTCTCGCCATTAGTTACCTCTTGGTGGTAGTGACTGCACCACTATGCGGCGCAGTTATGGATGCGCGTGCCGAAAAAAAACGTTTTCTATTTTTTAGCTATTTAGCCACCGTTGGCGCCACCGCCATGCTGTATTTCGTTGCGCCAGGTTATGTGGTGCTGGGGCTTGCGCTCATCATCATTTCGAATTATGCCTATTCAATGGGTGAGTCGTTTATTGCGGCTTTTTTGCCTGAGCTGGGCCCGCCCAATGCGTTGGGTAAGATTTCTGGGTTTGGCTGGGCGCTAGGGTATATTGGTGGGCTGTTTGCGGCAGGCTTTACGCTTGTAGTGCTGGGGGAGGCGAATGAAGAAAACTTCGAACGCATTCGCTGGGTAGGGCCCTTCGCAGCAGGCTTTTTCCTGATAGCGGCGATCCCGACCTTTATTTGGTTGAAAGAACGTTCGACCCCGCAGCCCCATACGGACGCTTATTGGCAGATGGCGTATCGGCGTGTGGCCACTACCTTTCACGAACTAAAACACTTCAGAGACTTATCGGTCTTTCTGGTGTCGCTGCTATTTTCCATGGCGGGGGTCTATATCATCATTGCCTTCGCCTTTATTTATGGGGCGCAGGTGATTGGTTGGGAGGCCAGCGTGCGCAATATTATGTTCATTATTGTGCAAATCACTGCAGCAGCGGGTGCATTGGGGTTTGGCTGGATTCAGGACCGTCTCGGTGCCAAGCACACCTATCAAATTACCCTGGCGCTATGGGTATGCGCCATTGTCGCTATCTGGTTGACACCACAGTTTACCGATTGGGTGAACCAGGCCACCGATTGGCAATGGCAAGCCCAGTACGTCTTTTTGTTCGTTGGGTGCTTGGCAGGGCTAAGCCTGGGTTCCAGCCAGTCGGCAAGCCGAACATTAGTGGGCCTATTCTCGCCCACCACCAAGTCAGCGGAGTTCTTTGGTTTTTGGGGACTGGCCAACAAGTTGGCGGGTGTTATCGGTATTATATTGTTGGGAGGGCTGCAGGCATTGGTAGGCCTCCAGGCGTCTATTTTACTGTGTGCGGTATTGTTCGGCGTGGCGATGCTGATTTGTGCGAAGGTTAATGAAGCTCGCGGCCGTCAAGCGGCGCTTAATTGGCAGCCGTCTCTCTAGCGGCTTGTGTCGGATGTATCGATATGCTTAGCTGCATAGCACAGATCCCAACATAAGGAGTTGATATGGGCATTGAAGTCGGTGGACTATTAGGGCTTATCTGGCTTGTAATTATCGTTTGGGCCATCGTTAAGGTGGCGAAAAGTTCAGCGGGGGGCTTAGCCAAGTTACTGTGGATATTGGCATTGCTATTCTTTCCGCTGGTCGGGCTGATAGTGTGGTTTTTGCTAGGCCCTAAGGGGTAGCGCCACATTTTTGGCGAGGTAGATATGAATAAGGCAGGCCTGAGGCCTGCCTTATTAAGTAAATTAACACGTTAATCGCGGTTAGCTTTGCTCTTCACCAGGAGGCGCTTTGTAATGCCCAGGGATTTTAAGTTTCTCTCCGTTAGGCAGGTCGCGCACTTGGGTAGGAACGTATACGCGTTTAATAACACTTTTTGGCTTGCCACTTCCCATGGCGGTTTCCTCCTGTCAGATTGTCGACAGTTTGCAACACTACATTAGCTGTCGTTGTGACAAGAATCAAGCCATGGCCACTGGGCTAAATAGATAAGAATAGGCAGATTGCGTCGCTTAGCAGGCGCTGGGGCACTTTTGAGGTATCCTGGGAACAAACACAAGCAGCCTGCTTTTGTGTGGGGGAGGCAGGCGATAAGACATATAGCTTAAGCGGAGTTGACAACTAGGATGGTGGACCACTTAGAAGAACAGTTTCAGGCGCTTGGAAGCCAAGAATCACAAAAGCCTGACTACCCTGACCAGGATCACGTGCTCATTATTGAGGATGACCAGCGCTTGGCAGAGTTGACGCGTGATTACTTAGAAGCCAACGGCTTTCAGGTCACATTGGAGGCTGATGGGGCAAAGGGTGTCGATCGCATCTTGACCCTGCAGCCGGATCTAGTGATTCTTGATTTAATGTTACCGGGGGAAGACGGCCTAGCCATTTGTCGTCGCGTGCGGCCCAATTTCTCGGGGCCAATTATGATGCTGACGGCGCGCACGGACGATTTGGATCAGGTGTTAGGTCTAGAAATGGGCGCTGATGACTATGTGCCTAAACCCGTTCAGCCGCGGGTGCTTTTAGCCCGGATGCGGGCACTATTGCGTCGCGCCGATGGGCCTGCCCCCGGGGGGGAAATACGCCTCCGATTTGAGAATCTTGAAATCGATAATGCCACCCGTGAAGCCTGGCTATCGGGAGAGCGAATCGACTTGACCAGTGCCGAGTTTGACCTGCTCTGGTTACTGGCGCGCAATGCTGGCCGAGTGCTCACTCGGGAAGAAATTTTCAATGATCTTCGAGGCATCAAATACGACGGACAGGACCGCTCGATCGATGTTCGCGTGTCGCGTATTCGTCCCAAAATTGGTGATGACCCCAATCAGCCCCACCGTATCAAAACGGTGCGCAGTAAGGGCTATCTGTTTGTAAAAGACAGTTAATTACACAGAAGGACAGCCTCATGCGAGGGGTGCTCAGCCACGGCTCGTTTTTACGTTTTTATTTGCTGCTGGGTGCCGCACTGTTAACGGTGTTTTTAATTGCTTTAGGCGGGCGCGCTTTTATCGAGCAGATCAGCCGCGAAGATTATCGTGAGGCACTAACGGCACTGCCGATGTCGTTAATGGCGCAGCAACTTGTTGATAGTTCGCCGCAAGAACGCCAAACGCAGCTAAACGTTTGGGGTGAGCAACTTGATATGCAGTTAACCTTGGTGCCACTGGAAGACGCCTCGCTGAGCTACTTTGAACGCGCCCGCTTGGAGCAGGGAAAAGTATTGGTAGCAACGTCCCCCTGGCGGCTACAGCGGCGCCTCCCCGACCAACCCTGGCTGTTACAGGCCGATTTTTCTTCCTGGCGCGAGCAACAATGGCACGCCACCATCGTGATGCTCGGCGCCTGGCTTTCGCCGCTTAGCGTTAGTGAACGTCAAGACAAGCTTGGGGGTTTGCAGCAGGGTAGCTGGCCACTGGCGCTTTCAAACCGACCGCCTAGCGGGTTGAGCGAGGCACAGCAGGCTCAGCTCGCTCGTGGTGAAGTGGTAACGCGGTTAAGCGGTGAGCAACTGTCCATAAGCTTTGTTTATCAACTACCTGACGGCTCGCAGTGGATTGAAGCGGGGCCCGAAACGGGGGGCGCCAACCTGCCGTTTAACCTTCAATTGCCATTGCTGATGGCCTTGATGGTCGTACTGGCGCTGATTATCTATCTGGTAATGCGCAGTATCGAGTCGCGCATGGCGCGACTCGAACTCGCCGCCACGCGTATCGCCAGCGGACGCCTGGAAACACGCGTAAAGGTCGAAAGTGGCGATTTCCTGGGGCGCCTGGGCATGGCCTTCAACGGCATGGCCAATCAGGTGCAGTCGCTGCTACGCGGCCAGCAGGAAATGATCCGGGCCGTGTCCCACGAACTGCGCACGCCGGTGGCGCGCATTCGCTTTGCGGTACAAATGGTCGATGACATGACCGACCAGCCTGCCATCAGGCGCCAACTGCAGGGGATCGATGCCGACATCGCCGAGCTTGATGAGCTGGTCGATGAAATTCTCACCTATGCCCGCCTGGGGGGTGAGACGGTCAACGGGGCGGAGCTCGAAATGTCGCTGGTCGAATGTCGGGCGATGGCCGAGCGGGTGGTGGAGGCGCTCTCGCCGCTCCACGAAGGCTTGGCAATCACCCTGGCGCCGGGGCCTGACATCGAGCTGCTCGGCGAACCGCGCTATCTGCAGCGCGCACTGCAAAATCTGGTCAGCAATGCCTGCCGTTACGGCCAGTCCAAGGTGGTCATCGGTCTGTGGGATGAACCCCATCTGGTGCGCATTGACGTGGAAGACGACGGGCCGGGGATTCCTGCCGATGCCCGGGCCGATGTGTTCAAACCCTTTGCCCGCCTGGACGACAGCCGGGCGCGCAGTTCCGGTGGCTATGGGCTTGGGCTGTCCATTGTGCAGAAGATCATGGCCGGCCACGGCGGCAGCGTGACGGTGGATACCAGCCCCTCCCTGGGCGGCGCGCGGTTTACGCTGCTGATTCCGCGTCGCGAGTCGCCGGTTTGATACCACTCAATACGGCAAACGAGGTTTCTTTCGCCGTGCGCAGAAAATCCTGCATCCACGGCGCCTCCAGCGTCTCCTCCCGAACGGCCGCGTAGAGCGTACTCCACACCCCCTGTTCGCCGAGTTTGACCGCGCTGACGTAGTCGCGCTCCAGGTATTCGGTGAGCGCCCAGTTGGGCAGCGCGCAGACACCCCGCCCGCTGGCGACCAGCTGCATCATCATGATCGTAAGCTCGGCCGTGCGGATTTCCCGCGGGCGTACCTCGGCGGGTGTCAAAAACTGGGTGAAAACGTCCAGCCGGGATTGCTCGACCGGGTAGGTGATCAGGGTTTCCTCGGCCAATGCCTCGGGCGTGACGAAGCTATACGCGGCAAATGGATGCTGACGGGCAACCGCCAGTAACCCCTCGTAGCGGAACAGAGGCGCGTAGTGAACGCCGTCCAGGGGCTGTGGGTCGGCGGTGATGACCAGGTCCAACTGCTCGCGTGCCAGGGCGGGTAGCGGGTCGAAATGATGGCCGCTGGGGATGTCGATTTCCACCTCGGGCCAATGGTCGCGAAAGTAATCCACCGTGGGCATCAGCCACTGAAAACAGCTGTGGCATTCGATAGCCATGTGCAGCCGGCCAAGTTCCGTCCCCGCCATGCGTGCCAGGTCACGCTCGGCTTTGCGCACTTCGGGCAGAATCTGGTCGGCGAGTGCCAGCAGCCTTAGCCCGGCGCGGGTAAATTCAACCGGACGGGTCTTGCGTACAAACAGCGGGCTATCCGCACGGTTCTCTAGGTCTTTCAGCTGGTGCGAGAGTGCCGACTGGGTGAGGTGTACCCGCTCAGCGGCCTCAACCAGTGAGCCGGTCTCGCGCAGCGCGAGGAGGGTGCGTAAATGGCGCAATTCAATCATGGTGAAATTTTTTCATGGTTGGTATTAGAATCTTTAGTTTGATTCACCTATCGGTGGTGCCCAGACTGTACGAAATCATTCACGTTGCAAGGTTTCATCATGACAGTTTCTCATATTCTCGGCTATCCCCGTATTGGTGCCCAGCGTGAGCTTAAAAAAGCCACCGAGGCCTACTGGCAGGGCGACTGCTCTCGTCAGACCCTCGAAGCGACCGGCCGTGAGCTGCGGCTACGCCACTGGCGCGACCAGCAGGCCGCCGGGCTTGATCTGGTCAGCGTCGGCGATTTCGCATTTTATGATCAGGTGCTGAATGTTTCCGTACTGCTGGGTGCGGTGCCCGAGCGCTTCAATGCGAGCCGCGAAGTGGCGGCAGGCGACGTTGACCTGGATGCCGCCTTTCGCATGGCACGGGGGCGCGCACCCAGCGGTGAGCCTGCGCCCGCCTGCGAAATGACCAAGTACTTCGATACCAACTATCACTACCTGGTCCCCGAGCTATACGAAGGGCAGCGCTTTGCGCTTTCCTCCAGTCGGCTCTTCGACGAAGTCGATGAAGCCCTGCGCGCCGGGTTTACCCCCAAGGTCACCCTTACCGGACCGCTGACCTGGTTGTGGTTAGGCAAAGCCAAAGGCAGTGAGTTTGATCGCCTGACGCTGCTCGACAGCGTCCTGGACGTTTACAGTGAAGTGCTGGCACGGCTTGCCACCCAGGGCGTTGAGTGGGTGCAGCTGGATGAGCCTGCGCTGGTGCAGGACCTGCCCCCAGCCTGGCAACAGGCCTTCGAGCGCGCCTACCATCGATTGCAGTCCGCACCCTTGAAGCTGATGGTGGCCAGCTACTTTGGCGGCCTGGACGATAACCTGTCGCTGGCAACCCGGCTGCCGGTGGAGGGGCTACACATTGATGCGGTGCGCGCGCCGCAACAGGTCGACCAGGTGATTGACCGTCTGGGGCCTCATCAGGTGCTGTCGGTGGGCGTTATCGACGGGCGCAATATCTGGCGCGCCGACCTTGCGGCGCTGCTTGAGCGCTTGCGCCCGCTCAAGGTACGCCTGGGGAGGCGGCTCTGGCTGGCGCCCAGCTGTTCGCTGCTGCACGTGCCCGTGGACCTGGCCCAGGAAACCGAACTCGATGAATCGCTGGTCAGCTGGCTGGCCTTTGCCCGCCAGAAACTTGATGAGGTGGTGACCCTGGCCCGCCTGCTCGATCACCGGACGACCGACCTGGACAAGCAGCGGTTAGCGGCGGCCACCCAGGCGCTGGATGCCCGGCGTGATTCAGCGCGCATCCACCAGGCAGCGGTGAATCGACGCGTGGCGGCGGTGACGCCCGGCGACAGCCAGCGTCGCTCTGTTTATGCCGAGCGGGCGAAAGTACAGCGCCGGACGCTGGCGCTGCCGCTGTTTCCGACTACCACGATTGGCTCGTTCCCGCAGACCCATGATATCCGTGCGGCGCGGCGGGCGTTCAAAGCCGGCTCCTTGAGCCAGGCCAACTACGAAGCGCAGATGCGTGCAGAGATTGCCTATGCCGTCGAGCGCCAGGAAGCCCTGGGCCTTGACGTGCTGGTGCACGGCGAAGCCGAGCGTAACGACATGGTGGAATACTTTGGCGAACAGCTGGAAGGTTTTGCCTTTACCCGCTTTGGCTGGGTGCAAAGCTACGGCTCCCGGTGCGTCAAACCGCCGATCATCTTCGGCGATGTGACGCGCCCGGCGGCCATGACCGTGCGCTGGAGTGCGTACGCGCAAACGCTCACCGATAAACCCATGAAGGGCATGCTGACCGGCCCGGTGACCATCCTGCAGTGGTCCTTTGTACGCGACGATCAGCCGCGTGAGACCACCTGCCGGCAGATCGCTCTAGCGCTGCGCGACGAAGTCTTGGACCTGGAACGTGCGGGTATCCGGATCATTCAGATCGACGAGCCCGCACTGCGCGAGGGGCTGCCGCTGCGCCAGAGCGCATGGCAGGGCTATCTGGACTGGGCGGTGGAATGCTTCCGGTTAAGCGCCGCCGGCGTTGACGATGCCACCCAAATCCATACGCATATGTGCTATTCGGCGTTCAACGATATTATCGGCGCGATCGCGGCACTGGATGCCGACGTGATCACCATCGAAACGTCGCGCTCGGATATGGAGCTGCTGGAGGTCTTCCAGGACTTTGCCTATCCGAACGACATTGGCCCCGGCGTTTACGACATCCACACGCCGAATATCCCCGACGTGGCCTGGATGGTGGCGCTGATGGAAAAAGCGCTGGACAAGCTTCCCGCCGAGCGGCTGTGGGTCAACCCGGACTGCGGCTTGAAAACCCGTGGCTGGGCGGAAGTGGAGCCTGCGCTGGCCAATATGGTCGAGGCGGCCAGGCAACTGCGCGCGCGTTACGCCTGAGCATAGGGGGCGCGACCCGGTGACGTTAAACCCGGCTCGCGGCCGGGGTTGGTCTGGGACGTGTCAGCTCTTGGTGGCGTAGGCGTAAAGCAGCGTTTCCTGAGCGCTAATGGCATCACCGCCGCCCGGGTCCTGAAGATGGTAGCTGCCGTCGCTCTGGAGCAGCCAGCTTTGGCAGTTATCCACCAGGTAGGTTTCCAGGTCCTTGCGCACCCGGGTGGCGAGCTTCTTATCGAGCAGGGGAAAGCAGGTTTCCACGCGGTGAAACATGTTGCGTGACATAAGGTCAGCGCTCGAGCACCAGATTTCCGGCTTGCCGTCGTTATGAAAATGGAAAACCCGGGTGTGCTCCAGAAAGCGTCCAATGATCGAGCGAACGCGAATGTTGTCCGACACCCCCGGTACGCCGGGCTTCAGGCAGCACATGCCGCGAATGATCAGGTCGCACTCCACGCCTGCCTGGGAAGCACGATAAAGCGCCTTGATCAGCTGCGGCTCGGTCAGCGAGTTGCACTTGATGATGATATGGGCGCGTTTTCCCTTGCTTGCCACCTGGGCTTCACGGTCGATCATTTCCATTAACCGGTCGTGTAGCGTAAACGGCGCGTGGAGCAGCGTATCGATCTTGCGCGCGCGGCCCATTCCCGACAGCTGCTGAAACACCCGATGAACGTCGGCGCACAGCGCCTTGTTGGCGGTCAGCAGACTGTAGTCGGTGTACAGTTTGGCGGTCTTGGAATGGTAGTTGCCGGTGCCCAGGTGCGCGTAGTGGCGCAGTTCGCCCCGCTCGCGGCGCACGATATGCAGCATCTTGGCGTGGATCTTGTAGGCCATGATGCCGTAAATCACGATGGCGCCGGCTTCCTGAAGGCGCGAAGCCAGTTGGAGGTTGTCGGCTTCATCAAAGCGTGCGCGCAGCTCGATGACCACGGTGACTTCCTTGCCCTGGCTAGCGGCATCGACCAGCGCACTGACGATGGGTGAGTCGGCGCCGGTGCGGTAGAGTGTCTGTTTGATGGCCAGAACGTCAGGGTCGCGCGCGGCCTCGCTTAGCAGGTCCTCGATGGGTGAAAACGACTGAAAAGGATGATGCAGCAGCAGGTCCTGTTTGGCGATGGCGTCAAACAGACTGCCGCCTTTCAGCGCCTTGGGCACGCCGGGCGAGTAGGGCCTGTAGAGCAGCTCGGGGCGGTCGACATCGCCCAGCACCGACATCATCCGGGTCAGGTTGACCGGGCCTTGCACGCGGTACAGGTCGCCGTTCTCGAGGCTAAACTGGCGCAGCAGGAAGTTGGTCAGGTCGTCCGGGCAGTTATCGGCGACTTCCAGCCGCACGCCACTGCCGTAGCGCCGAGCCAACAGTTCGCCACGCAGCGCCGAGGCCAGGTCGGAGACCTCTTCCGGATCGACGCTCATGTCGGCATTGCGCGTCAGGCGGAACTGGTAGCAGCCGCGCACCTTCATGCCCGGGAACAGCTCCTCGGCATGGGCGTGAATCATCGAGGAGAGGAATACGTACTCAGTGAAGCCTTCGCTGCACAGGTGCTTGGGCAGGGCCATCAGGCGCGGCAGCGAACGGGGGGCGGGCAGAATCGCCATGCCCCCGGCACGGCCGAAGGCATCCTTGCCTTCAAGCTCGACGATGAAGTTGAGGCTTTTGTTGACCAGGCGCGGGAAGGGATGCGAAGGGTCCAGCCCGATAGGGCTGATCACCGGCATGATGTCGTTGTTGAACAGTTCCTGGACCCAGTCCTTTTGCGCCTTGGTCCACTGATCGCGGCGGCGAAACCGCAGACCTTGGGCTTCCAGGGCGGGCAGCAAGGTATCGTTGAGGATTTCATACTGCCGGACGATTTGCGCGTGGGCGATGTCGGAAATTTCGGCAAGCACCGCCTTGGGAAGCCGCCCATCAGCGCCCGTCGTATCGTCGCCCAGGGCGATTTGGTGCTTAAGCCCGGCGACACGAATTTCGAAGAACTCATCCATGTTGGATGAGAAAATCAGTAAGAACATCAGCCGGTTGAGCAGTGGGTGCGCGTCATCAAGCGCCTGTTCCAATACGCGAATATTGAACTGCAGGTGCGATAGCTCACGGTTGAAATAGAGTTGCGGATCGTCCAGGTCGGTTTCTGGCAGTGCGTCGCGCGCCTGCACACCCGTGGGCGTGCGATTGACGCGCAGCGGGGAGGACTCATTATCACCGCCGCCATGATCATGGAGTGGGTAGGGCGAATTATCAGTGACCTGATCGTCCATGGTGACTGCCTCCGGCGTTAGTCATCTCTGAGCATATCATTGCCTGATACGCGCCTGTTAACGCAGTATGGCGGAGGAAGATGACAAAGACGTGTCACGGCATTGTCATCTACTGTTAGCTTGCCTCAGACACATAGCGTCAACGCTTGGCCGTCAGCAGTCGCGCAGCGTCCAGGGCAAAGTAGCTTAGGATGCCGTCTGCACCGGCGCGCTTGAAGCACATCAGGGACTCCAAAATGACCGTGTCGGCATCAAGCCAGCCGTTGTCGAAAGCGGCGCGATGCATGGCGTATTCACCGCTTACTTGGTATGCGTAGGTAGGAACGCGTAATTCGCTTTTGACCCGCCGCACAACATCCAGGTAGGGCATCCCTGGTTTGACCATCACCATATCGGCCCCTTCGGAAATGTCCATGGCCACCTCATGAAGCGCTTCGTCACTGTTGGCCGGGTCCATCTGATAGGTGCGCTTGTCAGCTTTGCCCAGGTTGGCAGAAGAGCCCACGGCGTCGCGGAAGGGGCCATAATAGTGCGACGCATATTTGGCGCTGTACGCCATGATACGCACGTTATGAAGATGCTCTTGCTCTAGCACCTGGCGAATTGCACCAATACGCCCGTCCATCATGTCCGAGGGAGCGACCACATCAGCACCGGCCTCGGCGTGAGAAAGCGCCTGTTTTAGCAGGGTGTCGACGGTGCGATCATTGATTACGTACCCATGTTCATCGATGATGCCGTCCTGCCCGTGAATGGTATATGGGTCCAGAGCAACATCGGTGATAATGCCCAGCTCAGGTAGTGCCTCTTTAAGTGCGCGTACGCTGCGCTGAACGAGGCCGTTGGCGTTGTAGGCCTCTTCGGCGAGTTCGCTTTTCTGTTCACCGCCGACGACCGGGAACAGCGCGATGGCGGGAATGCCCAATGCATAGGCATCGCGGGCTTGCTCGATCAACAGGTCAATCGACAAGCGCTCTACCCCTGGCATGGAAGCGATGGCCTCGCGCTGCTGGCTGCCTTCCAGCACGAACACCGGCAGAATAAGATCACCAGGCGTCAGCGTTGATTCGCGCATCAAGCGGCGGGAGAAGTCGTCGCGGCGCATGCGTCGCAGACGAGTCGCGGGGAAGTGACGAGGTGTTGGTGTACTCAACGGTATTCTCCACAAAAACTCGCAAATGAGGGTGTCTGTTGGCCTTGGCTGAGTATATCAGCCTTGACCTGCACCGAAAGCCGTCTTGTGGCGCGCCTCAAGACTGACTAAAGTGGCGCAAACGCTGCTGAACGAGCAGGCCCTGCATAAGGAGATAAGCATGACCAAACAGGTGGCAGTGATTCTCGCTGGCTGTGGTGTATTCGACGGGTCAGAAATTTACGAAACGACCCTGACATTGCTGCGCTTGGACCAGTTGGGAATAGGATATCGTTGTTTTGCTCCGGATATCGAGCAACACCATGTGGTAAATCACCTCACCCAGGAGGCCGACGCGGACGAACGGCGTAACGTGCTGGTGGAATCGGCTCGTCTGGCCCGAGGTGAAATAAGTCCGCTGACTGACCTGGCGGCCGATGAGTTTGACGCGGTGATTGTGCCGGGTGGTTTTGGTGTCGCCAAGAATCTGTCGGATTTCGCCACGGCGGGAGACAGCATGCAGGTGCTGGAGTCATTCAAGGAGGTCCTATCGGGCTTTCGCGAAGATGCCAAGCCGATTGGCTTGATCTGCATTGCGCCGGTGTTGGCGACGCGCTTGCTAGGCGATGGTATAGCGGTGACGGTGGGTAATGATCCCAGCATGTCTGGGGCGATCAGCGCCATGGGAGGCCTGCACCGCAGCTGTAGCGTCGAGGATATCGTCGTGGACCTGGAGCATCGCGTGGTTACCACGCCTGCCTATATGCTGGCGACGCGGATTAGCGAAGCGGCAACAGGTATTTTTAAACTGGTTGATCGTATTGATGAAATGATGGACTAGTTTCCAGCCCCATCCTGCCAATCGCGCGAAGTTGCGCGAAGGCTGTCCGTACAAACGTACAAGCCGCTGCTCTATGGCAGCGGCTTGTTGTTGTAAGCGCAGCGCAGGCGGTGATGTTATTCCTCGCTCGGCTCCTCGGCGGCTTTTTCGTTGCGCCGTTTGCGTACCAGGCGACCAAATAACAGGCCAACCTCGTAGAGCAGGTACATGGGAATGGCCAGCAGACTCTGCGAGATAACGTCAGGTGGAGTGAGTACCATGCCAATAATAAAGCACCCTAAAATGATATAGGGACGCTTCTGGGAGAGGCTCTCGACTGTGGTGGCGCCGGACAGAATCAGCAAAAACGTGGCCACCGGAATTTCGAACGCCACGCCAAACGCAAAGAACAACTTGAGCACGAAGTTCAGGTACTGATTGATGTCGGTCATGACCGTGACGTTTTCCGGCCCGGTCTGGGTGAAAAACGCAAACAGCAAGGGGAACACCACGTAATAGGCAAACGCCGCGCCGGCGTAGAACAGCAGGATGCTGGACACCAGTATCGGAATCGCCAGCGCTTTCTCGTTATCGTAAAGTCCCGGCGCGATAAACGACCACGCCTGGTGGAGTACGAAAGGAATAGCGAGAAACAACGCCGTCACCAGGGTCAGTTTAAATGGGGCCAGAAACGGTGATGCCACCTCGGTGGCAATCATTTGCGACCCCGGGGGTAACAGCGCCATCAACGGTTCGGCGACGAAAAGATAGATATCGTTTGAGAACGAATACAGCGCCAGGAAAACAACCAAAATAGCAATAACCGCGCGCATCAGTCGTGAGCGTAACTCAATAAGATGCTCGATTAGCGGCGCTTGCTTCTGTTCATTGTTGGGCTCCTGCGAATCACCAGACGTACTCATGGTTGCTTGCTGTCCTTGGTAGATGACTCGGCGTCGGGCGACGCTGGCGCTTTCTCGTGGACGGTCTCCAGCGCATCATCCAGATGCGAGGCAGCACTGGCGGCACGCTGTTCCGTCGACGTTGACGTATCGCGAGACGGCGCCGTTGGTTTTTCGGGGTCGTCCGCAATCCGCTCCACGTCTTGTTTGGCTTTGCGTAGGCTCTCATCGAGCTTTTTTTGCTGGTCGGTGAGCTTTTGGCGCAGCTCTTCCGCCTCTAGCTGAGCGCTGATTTCACGCTGCATGCCCGAGACGGTGCGTTTTATTTTTCCTATCCACAAGCCTGCCGTGCGTGCGGCGCGCGGCAGGCGTTCAGGGCCCAAAACCAAAAGCCCTACGATGCCAATGACTAGAATTTCAAAAAAGCCAAAGTCGAACATGGCTTATTTGCGCTCGTCGTTGTTATCAGCCGCTTGTTTTGCTTTCTCTTCTGCCTGAACGTCGTAAGTATTGCCTGACTCGTCGTGGCGAACTTTTGCTTGGGGTTGTTCTTCGTCTTGTTTCTCGCTGTCCTTCTCGTCTTCATGAACGGCTTTTTTGAAGCCTTTAACGGCCCCGCCTAAATCCGAACCGACATTGCGAAGCTTTTTGGTGCCGAAAATCAGGATGATGATGCCTAGCACAATCAGCAACTGCCAAATACTGATACCACCTAACATATGCGTGTCCTCGTGATGGGGGTACGTTGCAAAGCCCGTTGATTAGCGCTTGCGCGCCGCTTTTTCATCGTGACCGGAAATACCGAATCGGCGCGCTAACTCGTTGAGTACGTCTTGGTGATCCATGCCCAAATGCGACAGCATCACCAAGCTATGAAACCATAAGTCAGCTGTTTCAGCGACCAGTGCCTGACGCTCGGCCAAACTGCCATGTTCGGCGTCTTTGGCGGCGATCAGCGTTTCTGTGGCTTCCTCGCCCAGCTTTTCGAGTATCTTGTTCAAACCCTTATGATGCAAGGAGGCAACATACGAATCGTCCGGCGAGGCGTGGCGACGCTTACGTAATACCTCGTCGAGCGCATCCAGTACAGGCGCATTATTGGGGGTAGGCGTCGTCGTGTCCATGGGGATCCTTAGGTTCTTCAACTATTGCCACGCCAACAGTAGCAGGCCAATCGCAGCGGCAGCCAGAACGGGCCATTGTTGACTGCTAGCCCACTGACTGAGCGGCTGCCAAGCGAGCGCTAACCCTAACAGAATCAAGCCAATGCGCAGACGATGCTGGCGCTTGCTCTGCCGCGACAACTGCTGTCGCATGGCGCTGATAGCGGAGGCTTGCTGATGGCGTTGGCGGTGTTCGTGTTCCATGCGGCTAAGCGCCTGGTGTGCCAATACTGGCAGCTCAGGTAACTGATGTGAAAGCTCTGGTGCCTGGCGTTTTAGTGAGCGCCACAGCCCACCCAATCCTGCACGCTCTTTCATCCACTGCTCTAGATAAGGTTTTGCTGTGCTCCATAGGTCTAGGTCTGGGTAAAGCTGTCGACCTAGGCCCTCAATATTAAGCAGCGTTTTTTGCAGCAATACCAACTGGGGCTGAACTTCCATATTAAAGCGTCGGGCGGTTTGGAACAGCCCCAATAACACCTGACCGAAAGAAATATCTTTCAACGGTTTTTCTAAAATAGGTTCACACACGGTTCGAATGGCCGCAGCAAACTCGTTGGCGCGGGTATTTTCACTTACCCAACCCGACTCAATGTGCAGCGCGGCGACTTCGTAATAATCCTGATGGAAAAACGCCAGCAGGTTGCGTGCCAGGTAATCTTGATCCTCGCGCGTCAGGCTGCCAACAATGCCACAGTCAATGGCGATATATTGAGGGTCTTCCGGGTTGTCGCAGTTGACGAAAATATTGCCGGGGTGCATATCGGCATGGAAGAAATTGTCGCGAAACACCTGGGTAAAGAAGATTTCCACGCCGCGTTCGGCAAGCTTTTTTAAGTTGGTACCGCTGGCTTTGAGGGTGTCGAGGTCGGCCACGGGGACGCCGCGGATACGCTCCTGCACCATGACGTGGCGACGCGTGTAGGGCCAGTAGATGGTGGGTACAAACAGCAGCGGAGAATCCTTGAAATTACGCTTAAGCTGCGAGGTGTTGGCGGCTTCCTTGTACAGGTCAAGCTCGTCGAAAAGCGTCGCCTCGTAGTCTCTGATCACTTCCACCGGGCGCAGACGACGCGCCTCGGGCACCTTGGCCAGTAGTTTGGCCACCTGGTACATCAGCGCCATGTCCTGACGCATGATGCGGTCAATGCCGGGGCGAATGATTTTAACCACCACGTCTTCGCCGCTATGCAGTCGGGCGACATGGACTTGCGCGATTGAAGCCGATGCCAGGGGAGCAGGGTCGAAAAAGGCGAAGGCTTCACTGAGTGGCATTTCGAGTTCTTTTTCGACCCGGGTCACAGCTTGCTCGCCTGGAAAAGGCGGTACCTGGTCTTGCAGTCGCCTCAGTTCATCGGCGATGTCTTCAGGTAGCAAGTCTCGGCGGGTGGAGAGCATCTGGCCGAACTTGATGAAGATCGGCCCCAGCGTCTCTAGTGCGAGGCGAAGGCGTTCGCCTCGTGAGCGCTGACCGATAGGCATCAGGCGCAGCGGCGAGAACCACAGCAGAAAACGCAGCCACCAGGGGAGTCTATCAAGCGGCAGGAGCGTATCCAGGCGATGACGGGCAATGACCCAACTGATGCGTAAAAGCCGCAAGCTCATTGATTCGCCTCCGCTCGAAGTCGTCGGTCGAGGCGCTTAAAGCGAGCTTCTAAGCGGTCGGTGGCCACCTCAAGCGCAGTGAGCTGGTCGCGTAATACATCACGCTGTTGTCGTCCAGGCAGCAACCGGGCCTCTTCAAAGACATATTCTGAAACGTCCTGCACTAGCTCCTCTTTGGTGCGCAGCCCCCAATCAGCAGCCCGCCGTAACCCTTCGGCAAGAGAATGAGCGGGGGTGTCGCCCAGCCAGCGCGCCAGTTCGTTTTCCCAGTCGAGATCCAGGTCAAGCAGCAGCGTACGCGTGGCTTCCAGTAAATGTACTTGACCACGCATTGCCAGTTTACCTTCAAACATCAGCTGCTCTACTGATGCGCCACTCAGCCATCTCGACAGCGTTTCAGGTGTCAGTTCCACGACCGCATCAACGTCGTTGTCGCCCAGATCGTCGGCGCGCAACAGGTCAATACCCGCGGCATGGTAGTGAAGTACCAGCGCAAGTTGGGGCTGTTCGAAGCGCACCAGCAGGCGGCTACCCGAAAGCTGCGCAAGCCGTGCAGGCGACGCCGGGTCTCGGGCGAGCAAGGCGTTCAACGTGCGTTCACATCCGGCCAGCAATAAGGTCGGGGTTACCAGCATGCTGACCTCTCGGTGGTTGATGTCATAACTTGATGCCGCGGTGAAGCGCGACAATGCCGCCGGTAAGGTTGGTGTATTCGACCCGCTCAAGACCCGCGTGCTCCATCATACTTTTCAGCGTCTCCTGGTCGGGGTGCATGCGGATCGATTCGGCTAAATAGCGGTAGCTATCGCCGTCTCCTGCCACCCACTCGCCCATTTTCGGCAGCAGGCGGAACGAGTATTCGTCGTAGGCTTTCGACAGCAGTGGGTTGTTGGGCTTGGAAAACTCTAGCACCAATAACCGTCCACCGGGTTTGAGCACCCGTGTCATCGAACGTAGCGCGGCGTCTTTGTCGGTGACGTTACGCAAGCCAAACGCAATGGTGATGCAGTCGAAGCTATTGTCGGGGAACGGCAGGCACTCGGCGTTGGCCTGGACATACTCGACGTTGCTGCCCACGCCGTTGTCCATCAGCTTGTCGCGTCCCACGTTGAGCATGGAGGCGTTGATATCGGCCAGCACGACCTTGCCCCGGGGGCCGACCAGGCGCGAGAACTTGAGCGTCAAGTCGCCGGTACCGCCGGCGATGTCAAGGACGTGGTGACCGGGCCGCACGCCTGCACGCTCAATGGTCAGGCGCTTCCAGACGCGGTGAATGCCCATCGACATAAGGTCGTTCATGACGTCATAGCGTGCGGCGACCGAGTGAAAAACATCGGCCACCCGAGAGGCTTTTTCGTCGAGAGGGACTTTCTGATAACCAAAATCAGTAGTGCGTTTATCCGTGGGGCTCATGGGGCTCTGGCTCCAGAGTTCAAGGCGATGAGCGTCGACCCAGCGGTCGTCGCATTAAAAGATTGACGACATTGTAGCCCTGTCCGCCCCGACTTGTCTGCGTTTGCCCTGGGGCGCGACGTCACAGCTGTTTGAACTGGATGCTGGCAGGCTCGCGGGAGGCGCCGGCGTCTTCAAGCCGTTGCAGGTAGTTTTCCCAGTAGGCCGTTTGATGCTGGGCGAGATCATATAGATAGTTCCAACTGAACAGGCCGCTATCGTGGCCGTCGTCAAAGTGCAGCTTGAGCGCGTAGTTGCCCGCTGGGGTGATGTTCTGCAGCCCCACATCTTTTTTGCCGACCTGCAATACAGCGGTATCTCCGCCGTGGCCGCGCACCTCGGCAGAGGGCGAGTAAACGCGTAAAAGCTCCACCGGCAGGCGATAGCTTTCGCCATTGGCATAACCAAGCTCAAGTTCGCGGGTCGGCTTATGATAGTGAACGCGGGTGGGGGTGGGAGCAGTCATAACACACCTCAAAAGTGGCTGGGTGTCGGCGGCCAGTGGTGGCACACCAAAACTCGGCATCCTTGCCGAGCCAGTACGTTACAGAATATAGCGCGATAGATCTTCGTCGACGGCTAGTTCACCCAGTTGAGCATTCACATAGTCGGCGTCGATCAACAGCGGGCTTTCCATATCGCCTCCTTTGAACGAAGCCTCTTCCAGCAGCCGCTCCATCACGGTATGCAGGCGACGCGCACCTATGTTCTCGGTACCTTCGTTGACCTGCCAGGAGATTTCGGCGATGCGCTCAATGCCATCCGGAGTGAACTCAACATCAAGCCCTTCAGTGGCCAGCAATGCCTTGTACTGCCGGGTCAATGAGGCAGACGGCTCGGTCAGAATGCGCTTGAAGTCACCGGGTGTCAGCGCATCCAGCTCAACGCGGATGGGCAGGCGGCCCTGCAGCTCAGGTATCAGGTCCGACGGCCGCGACAGATGGAAAGCCCCCGACGCGATGAACAGGATGTGATCAGTCTTGACCATGCCGTACTTGGTCGAGACGGTCGACCCTTCGATAAGCGGTAGCAAATCGCGCTGCACGCCCTCGCGGGAGACTTCGCCACCGCTTGATTGGCCGCTGCCCTTGGCCACCTTGTCGATCTCATCCAGGAAGACGATACCATGTTGCTCGACCGCTTCCACGGCGCGGGCCTTGATTTCCTCTTCGTTGACCAGCTTGCTGGCTTCTTCGTCGCGCAGCAGGCCGAAGGCTTCTTTCACCTTCACGCGGCGGGTTTCGCGCTTTTGCTGGCCCATGTTGGAAAATAGGCTTTGCAACTGGCTGGTCATTTCCTCCATGCCCGGCGGGGTCATGATGTCGATGCCTTGGCCCTGGGCAGACACTTCGATATCGATTTCTTTGTCGTCCAGTTGCCCCTCGCGGAGTTTTTTGCGGAAGGTCTGGCGAGTGCCGCTGTCGTCGCGGGGCTTGTCTTCCTGGCCGCGGGGCGGTGGCAGCAGGGCGTCGAGGATGCGGTCTTCCGCCGCGTCCTCGGCCCGGTGACCGACTTCTTCCTTGGCGTGCTCGCGCACCATCTTGATGGCCGATTCCATCAAGTCGCGAATGATCGATTCGACGTCGCGGCCCACATAGCCCACTTCGGTAAACTTGGTGGCTTCCACCTTGATGAACGGTGCCCGCGCCAGCTTGGCGAGGCGGCGGGCAATTTCGGTCTTGCCCACGCCGGTGGGGCCGATCATCAGGATATTCTTGGGTGTGACCTCCGGGCGCAGCTCGTCGTCCAGCTGCATGCGGCGCCAGCGGTTGCGCAATGCAATGGCGACGGCGCGTTTGGCGTCTTGCTGGCCAATGATGTACTGGTCCAGGGCGTGGACGATTTCACGGGGTGTCATCTGGGTCATAAAAGGTGGCCTCAACGTTCGTTGATGTTCAGCTCTTCAAGCGTGATGTGGTGATTGGTGAACACGCAGATGTCACCGGCTATAGCGAGGGATTTTTCGGTAATCTCTCGGGCACCCAGTTCAGTATTTTCCAACAGTGCCCGAGCGCTTGCCTGGGCAAAGTTGCCGCCAGAGCCAATCGCGATAATGCCGCGTTCGGGCTCAACGACATCACCGTTGCCGGTGATAATCAGCGAAGCGCTGTGGTCGGCCACCGCCAATAGCGCTTCCAGGCGGCGCAGCGCTCGGTCGGTGCGCCAGTCTTTGGCAAGCTCAACGGCAGCTTTGGTGAGGTGGCCCTGGTATTTTTCCAGTTGGGCTTCGAAGCGCTCAAATAGGGTGAACGCATCGGCGGTGCCGCCGGCAAAGCCCGCTAGCACCTTGCCGCGGTAGAGGCGGCGTACCTTGCTGGCGTTGCCTTTCATTACGGTGTTGCCAAGCGATACCTGGCCGTCACCCGCCAGGGCGACTTGGTTTCCGCGACGCACGGATACGATGGTGGTCATGGAGGTAACTCCTTGGGGGAGGCGAGCTCCCGATGACGGTCGGGTCGGGGTGCGACCATTATTAAGCGGTTCACAACAAAATGCGGGCGGCCGATAAAAAATCAACCGCCCGCGCACCATTGGGGTGTGAGTTTCTCAGTTTTGTAGTTGGATCAGCAGTGGCTCAATACCCTGCGTGGTCATTAGATCCTGAGCGCGATTGAGTTCGCGGGTGTCGTCGTAAGGGCCCACCTGCACTCGGTGCCAAGTACTGCCATCGGCTTGGATCTCGCTGATTTGCGCCAGCAGACTTAAGTTGCGTAGCCGCTGCTGAAGCTGCTCCGCGTCATCAAGCTCGCGGAACGAGGCGGCTTGTAGTACATAGCGTGCATCCTCTTCATTGGCTGCTTGCTGTGCGGTGGTGACTTGTTCTTCCGGTCGCATATTGGCAGCGATGACCTGGGCAATGGGGTCGTCAACGGTATCGTCGTCGCGATTGGACGCATCCGCATCCGCTTCGGCAGCGGCCGGCTGTTCAACGCTGGAAGGAGGCGTGACGCCGGGCGCAATGACTTCGGTTTCAGGCAGCAGGGTGTAAAACTCGAACGTTGGCATGGACGACTCAGACGATGACTCGGTTTCTCGTGCGGCCTCGCGTGCTTCTCGCTCCTCAGCGGTTGAGTCAGACGTCGTTTGGGCGTTGTCATCCGGCGTGTCCTGCCAGGGGGCGGTGCCATGCTGATGCTGGGCAAGAAAGAAACCGGCCGCCACACCTGCCAGTGCCCATAACCAGCCGGGCAAGCGGAACCCACCGCTGGAGCGGCGGGCAGCTTTGCGTTGGCTCGTGGCACCGCGGCGGGCGGGCTTTTTACGCGGACTGGCCATGGATTACATCTCCTCGGGGGCGCTGACCCCCATTAAATCCAAGCCATTGCGCAAGACTTGGCGGGTCGCCAGGCCCAGCGCCAGACGTGTGTTGCGTAGTGTGTCGTCGTCGACCATGACCTTGACGGCGTTATAGCAGGTATGGAAATCGCCCGCGAGGTCTAGTAAGTATTGGGCTACCTGCTGGGGTTCACGGTTGTTAGCGGCATTTTCGACCACCTCCGGGTAGCGGGCCAAACGGTTGAGCACGGCGCGTTCCTGGTCGCTGTCCAGTAGGGCTAAATTGGCCATGGCAAGGGGGTGATCGAAGGGCTGCCCGGCTGCTTCGGCCTTGCGCAGCATGCTGCACACCCGGGCGTGGGCATACTGGATGTAATACACCGGATTATCGTTGGACTGCGAGCGCGCCAGGTCGATATCAAAGGTCAACTGTGAGTCGGCGCGGCGGGCGGACAGGAAAAAGCGCGTGGCGTCGCGGCCCACTTCGTCGATCAGGTCGCGCACGGTGACATAGCTACCGGCGCGCTTGGAGAGTTTTACCTCGACGCCTGAGCGGGTCACCATGACCATTTGGTGCAGCACATAGTCGGGCCAGCCTTTGGGAATGCCGACTTCCAGCGCCTGCAAGCCTGCACGCACGCGGGTCACGGTCGAATGGTGGTCGGCACCCTGTTCGTTGATCACCGTCTTAAAACCGCGCTGCCATTTGTCGAGGTGGTAAGCCACGTCGGGCAGGAAATAGGTGTAGCCGCCTTCGCGTTTGCGCATCACGCGGTCTTTATCGTCGCCAAAATCGGTGGTGCGCAGCCACATCGCGCCGTCTTCTTCATAGGTGTGGCCCGCCGCGATGAGCTTCTCAACGGTGGCATCCACCTTGCCGTCGGCATATAGCGAAGATTCAAGAAAGTACACGTCGAACTCGACGCCAAAGGCTTTGAGGTCCAGGTCCTGTTCGCGGCGTAGCCAGGCCACGGCAAAGGCCTGAATCGCGTCAAGGTCGTCGGCGTTGGCATTGGCGGTGACTTCTCGGTCATCGGCGGTGACCGTTTCACCCGCCATGAAGTCCTTGGCGACATCGGTGATGTATTCGCCGCGATAGCCGTCTTCCGGCCAGCTTGGATCGTCGGGGCCGAGGCCCTTGGCGCGGGCTTGCACCGAGCGCGCCAGATTGACAATTTGCGCCCCCGCGTCGTTGTAGTAGAACTCGCGGGTCACGTCATAGCCGCTGGCATTAAGCAGGCGGCACAGGCAATCGCCGATCGCGGCGCCCCGGCCGTGACCCACATGAAGCGGCCCGGTAGGGTTGGCCGAAACGAACTCCACCTGAACTTTTTGACCCTTGCCGATCAGGCTGCGGCCAAATGCATCGCCGCTGTCGAGTACCTGAGCCACAATTTGTGCGACGGCATCCGAGGCGGCAAAAAAGTTGATAAACCCAGGGCCGGCGATCTCGGTTTTTTGGATAGCGTCGCTTGCAGGCAGCGCCGCAACCAGAACGTCCGCCAGTTCGCGGGGTTTCATGCCGGCCGGTTTGGCGAGCATTAACGCCAGGTTGGTGGCGTAATCGCCGTGGGATTTGTCTTTGGTGGGGTCCACCTTGATGGTGGGCTGTAGATCAGCGGGCAGCACGCCTTGGTGCTTGAGCGCGGAGACCGCGCCGTCGAGCAGTGAACTAATCGTGTCTTTCATTTAAGTATCCGGGTGTTATCAGTGGCGGCGTGTACATGCACGCATCGCTATGCGGCGGCAAAGTGCCCCATTATCGGCAATTGGCGCGCAGTTTCAAAGCGGTGTGTGCGCTGGCGACTAGGACAGACTTTGTGGGTCGATGTCGATTGACCAACGAACCCGCCGCGCCTCGCGGTTGGCTTCAAGCCATTGCACCATCCAACTAGTCGCAGCATGTAGCTGACTGCGTTTATCCGCGGCGAGCATCACCTGCAGATGGTAACGGTTTTGGCGACGCTCCATAGGCGCGGGTACCGGCCCTAGACAACGTACTGGGGAGCCGGCTTCGCCTAGCCATTGGCGTAGTGCCTGGGCGGCCTGCTGGGCCAGGCTAAGAGCCGCCTCTTCTTTAGGACTTTCGACCCGCAGTAGCGCCATAAAACAAAACGGCGGCAATTGGGCCAGGCGGCGCTCTTCCAGCAAGTTACGTGCCAGTGCCCCATAACCGTGTTCGGCGAGCTGACCCAGATGCGGGTCATCGGGGTGAAGCGTTTGTACCAGCACGCGGCCGGGGTGGGCCGCCCGCCCAGCTCGGCCGGCCACTTGTTCGAGCAACTGAGTGCTGTGCTCAAGGGCGCGGAAGTCCGCCGCGTAAAGACCGCCGTCGGCATTGACCACCACTACGAGCGTTACGTGGGGCAAATGGTGGCCCTTGGCAAGCATTTGCGTGCCCACCAGCAGGCAGGGCTCGCCACGTTGAATCTCTTTAAGCATTTTCTCAAAGCTGTCTTTGCGCCGCGTGCTATCACGGTCGATGCGTTGCACCGTGGTCTTGGGAAACAGGCTTTGCAGCGTTTCTTCGGTACGTTCTGTACCGCTGCCCAGGGCGCGTAAATCACCGCTACCGCATTGGGGACAAGCGTCCGGCAGGGCGCGGCGGCTGTCGCAATGGTGGCAGGCCAGTAGCGGTGGCTGTCGATGCAGCGTCATACGGGCATCGCACTGGCCGCATTCAGCCAGCCAGCCGCAGGCATGGCAGGCAAGCGTTGGCGCAAAGCCTCGCCGATTGATAAAAATCAATACCTGCTTGCCGGCAGCCAGGGTGTTTTTGATGGCGGTTAACACTGGTGGTAATAACCCGCCCTGACGACGTTGGTGGCGCATGTCCACCAGCTCGAGTTTAGCGGGTGGGTGGCTGCTGGGACGCTGGGTCAAGCGTAAGTGGCGGTAAGACCCCGCCAGTGCCTGTTGCAGACTTTCAAGGGACGGCGTTGCACTGCCCAGTAACAAGGGAATTTTATGTCGGTGGGCGCGGGCGACGGCCAAGTCCCGCGCATGGTAGCGCAGGCCGTCCTGCTGCTTGTAGGAACCATCGTGTTCTTCATCGACGATAATCGCCCCTGGGTTGGCTAGCGGCGTGAAAATCGCCGAGCGAGTACCAATGATGATCAGCGCCCGTCCGCTGGCAGCGGCCTCCCAGACGTCCAGGCGCTCAGGGTCGGTGAGCCCTGAGTGCAGCGCCAAAACCGGCACGCGAAAGCGGCTCTTAAAGCGCGCAAGCGTTTGTGGGGTCAGGCCAATTTCCGGCACCAGTACTAGCGACTGCTTACCTTTGGCGGCCACCGCTTCAATTAGCTGTAGGTAAATTTCCGTTTTGCCGCTGCCGGTGACGCCCTCTAGCAAGCAAGGGTGATAGCCATCGAGCTTTTCGTGTAATGCAGCAAGCGCGGTGGCTTGTTCGCGATTAAGTGGCAGCGCCGGGCTCGCCAATAAGCTGCCGCTGGGTGGCTTGGGGGCGGTAAGAGTAATGTCCTGGGCATGGGCGAGGCCTTTTTTTTCCAGGGCAAGCAGTTGGTCGCGGCTAAAACCATGCGCGCTGACCGCACGGCCCGGCAATCCGTGAGGGTGCTGGCGCAGTAGCGCGTGTAACTCTGCCTGCTTGGGAGCACGGCTCAGGCGTTCATCGTTGGAGGGGCCTTCTGCGTGCCAAAGAGTTTGCGTGCGCCCCGCCATCGGGTGGCCCTGGCGTAGCCGTGCAGGCATCGCCATGGCCAGCGTGTCGCCCAGGCTATGCTGGTAATAGCGTGCTGTGAATTGGCAAAGCCATAACCAATCGGCGGGCAGAGGGGCGTCGTCTAATATTTCGCTGACGCTGCGCAGTTGGGACTGCGGCAGGTCACTGTGGTCGGCCAGTTCAACGACCACCCCGACCACCTCTCGACGACCAAACGGGACGCGGACGCGTAGCCCCGGCTGCCAGCCATCAGGCGGCGCTTGGCGGCTGGGCAGGTAGTCAAACAGACGCCGCAGTGGCGACGGCAAGGCAATTTTAAGCACCTGAGCGGAAACAGCGTTGGGCAATTGGCCTCCGGCATTAGTTTTGCTAGAATATGCGGCCGCTCCGACTTTAAACGAAGGAGCGATTAACCGGTTAGTCGTTTTTAAACCCGTATGCGGTGCCTGGCACGAGATCAGGTGGCGGCATACCGCTGATGAGGCTCAAGATGAAACAAGGTATCCATCCGAATTACAACACGGTCACCGCCAACTGTTCTTGCGGTGCTACCTTCGAGGTAGGCTCGACCTCGGGCCAGGGATTTTCTCTGGACGTGTGCTCCAACTGCCACCCTTTCTACACGGGTAAGCAGAAGCAAGCGACCACTGGTGGCCGTGTAGAGCGCTTCAACAAGCGTTTTGGCGCTGCAGTCAAGCGCGGCTAATCCACGCAGGATTTGCCTTCTTGTCAGTGCTTCGGTGCTGTCAACAAAACCCACGCACTGGCGTGGGTTTTTATTTGCCTTGATATTCTTGTGGAAAAAATTTCCACAAAATGTTGCGTTGCATCAGTAAGGTAACTGTTATAACTGAAGCGGTTACATATAAGTTTCATTAAATATATTCGAAATGTTACGAAGTTGGGGTTAAAGTCGGTTAAACGACCGTTTTTATGTTGGGTTTACCGCTCGCTTGAGCGGGCTGGGATTTTTCTATATTCTGGCACCACTTATCCTCACATTAACGTAACTGGACCCTTTAACATGACCGATGCAAACAAGCAGGCCGCTTTGGATTATCACGCTAAGCCGATCCCCGGTAAGCTGTCGGTGGAGTTGACCAAACCCACCGCCACAGCAAGGGATCTAGCGCTGGCGTATAGTCCTGGCGTTGCCGAGCCGGTCAGGGAGATTGCCCGTGAAGCCGAGAACGCCTACCGCTACACGGGGAAAGGGAATCTAGTCGCGGTGATTTCCGACGGCAGCGCGATTCTTGGATTAGGTAACCTTGGGCCGCTGGCTAGCAAGCCCGTGATGGAAGGCAAGGGTGTATTATTTAAGTGCTTCGCCGGGATTAACTCGGTGGATATCGAAGTTGACGCTGAAAGCCCGCAGGCGTTTATTGATACCGTGGCGCGTATTGCCGATACCTGGGGCGGTATCAATTTAGAAGATATCAAAGCGCCCGAATGTTTTGAAATTGAGAAAGCACTGATTGAGCGCTGTCGTATTCCGGTATTCCATGACGACCAGCATGGCACGGCAATTGTTACCGCTGCGGGTATGCTCAACGCACTGGATATCGCAGGCAAGGCTATCGAGAACGTGAAGATCGTTTGCATGGGGGCGGGAGCCGCCGCGATTGCCTGCATGCGTTTGCTGGTAGCCTGTGGAGCGAGCAAAGACAACCTGATTATGCTCGACCGCCGCGGGGTTATCCACGGTGACCGCGAGGGCATCAACGAATATAAAGCCGAGTTTGCGCGGGATACGGACATGCGCACCTTGGATGATGCCATCGACGGCGCCGATGTGTTTATTGGTTTGTCAGGCCCTGGGCTGCTGTCGGCGGAGCAGGTGAAGAAAATGGCGGCGGATCCGGTGATTTTTGCCTGCACTAACCCTGATCCCGAGATTCACCCTGATGTTGCCCGCGAGGCGCGGCCTGATGTCATTATGGCGACCGGCCGCTCGGATTTCCCCAACCAGGTGAACAACGTGTTGGGCTTCCCATTTATTTTTCGTGGTGCGCTCGATGTTCGCGCGACGCGCATCAATGAGGCCATGAAACTGGCGGCGGTGCATGCGCTCAAAGATCTGGCCCGCGAGCCTGTTCCCCAGGAAGTCCTGGATGCCTATGAGCGGACCGATATGCAGTTTGGTCGCGAGTATATTATCCCGACACCCGTCGATGTACGCCTGCTGGCACGTATATCCTCGGCGGTGGCCCAGGCTGCTGTGGACTCAGGGGTGGCGCGTAAGCCGTATCCAGCCCATTACCCACTCGGTTCCATCAACGACGTATATGGCGACTAGCCCGCGATATCCGCTATCACCATTGCCAACGCCCGCTATCCAGCGGGCGTTGGTGTTCCAGGGTGGCTAATTGAAAAAAGCTAGAAGCGCTCAATGTGCCTGCCCCCTGGTATTTTTATCTACGATTACGGTGAATAGCGTGTCAGGCCTTCCTGAGCGGTAGAGGCGATTAAAAGGCCATCGCGCTGGTAGATATGCCCCCGCGCCAGTCCACGGGCGCCGCCCGCCCAAGGTGAATCGATGACGTACAGTAGCCAATCATCCAGCCGTGTGTCTTCATGCAGCCATAGTGCATGGTCAAGGCTCGCAATGCGTAATTGCGGATCGGTGAAGCGGATGCCGTGGGGTACCAGACTGGTGGTCAGCAAATTAAAGTCTGACGCGTAGGAGAGCAAGTGGCGGTGAAGGGCGGCGTCGTCGGGTAGACTGCCAGCCAGTCGAAACCACAGGCACTGGCCCGTCGGCATCGCCTGGTCTGGATTACCCTTGAGGTGCAAAAACTCGATCGGGTGGCCAGGAAAGCGAGCGTGCTTGACATCACCGCTTTCCATCAAGGCCTCGGGCGAGAGGACTTCGGGCATCGCCCGTTGATGGCTAAAGCTTGCCTCGGTGCTTTGGAACGAGGCGCTGCAGAAAAAGATCGGGCGGCCCTTTTGAATGGCTGTCACGCGGCGTGTGGTAAAACTGCCGCCATCGCGGATGGTATCAACCTGATAGACCACCGGACGGTGAGGGTCACCAGGGCGAAGAAAGTAGCCGTGCTGAGAATGCGGGCGGCGCTCATCGGGCACGGTACGACTGGCGGCGGCGAGTGCCTGCCCGAGGACCTGCCCGCCGTAGAGTTGGGGTAAGCCTAAATCTTGGCTCTGGCCGCGAAACAGAGTGTCTTCCAGAGTTTCTAGCTCAAGCAAATTGACCAGCGTATTCAGCGCGTCTGCCATTCTCGGTATCCTATGGTCTCTTATCAAGCGGCGCTGGAAGCACCGTTCATACGATCGTTTTGTTACCTTAACGGAGTTTGCCGTGATACGCAGCGATGAATTTTATATGCATCGGGCCCTGGACCAAGCGCGCCTAGCGGCAGAAATGGGCGAAGTGCCGGTAGGCGCGGTGGTGGTCGACGCAAAGGGCCAGGTGATTGGTGCGGCCGGCAATGCCCCCGTTACTAGTTGCGACCCCAGCGGCCATGCGGAAATTCGCGCGCTGCGCGCAGCGGCCCAGTATGCAGCTAACTATCGTCTGGCGGGCTGTACGCTATTCGTGACGCTTGAACCCTGCATGATGTGTGCCGGTGCGATGATTCACGCACGCATCAGCCGCCTTGTGTACGGTGCTCCCGAGCCGCGCACGGGGGTGGTTGAGTCCAAAGCCAACCTGCTGGCACAGCCTTGGTTTAATCATGCGATTAGCGTGCAGGGTGGCGTGCTGGCGGTACCCGCAACCAAATGTTTAAAAGCGTTTTTTGCCGCTAGGCGGGGCGAGGCTGATGGGGAGCTTAGTCAGCGGCTCGACCGGTAGCCACTCGGTTGCGGCCTTCCCGTTTAGCGCGATACAGCGCTTCATCGGCAGTTTGCATCATAAGCGTCATGTTGAGCGGTTGCGGGTCGTTAACGCTGACCACACCAGCGCTAAGGGTGATGGGCTCGCCATTCGCATGAGCCAAATGAGCACCAACGAGTTGCAAGCGTAGCGTATCAGCCACCTTGTATGCGGTGTCTAAGTCTAACCCAGGCAGCCAGGCGACAAATTCCTCACCACCGTAGCGCGCAAAAATGCCGCCGTAGTGCCCGATCAAGGCTTCTCCCAACACGGCCATGCGTGCTAAGTAGTCGTCGCCCACCAGGTGTCCCAACTGATCGTTGACGCGTTTGAAATGGTCGATATCAAACAATGCCAGGCTGAGCGGCCGTTGGTTCTGATGCTCATTGACATGGTCGAGAAAGTGTCGGCGATTAGCAATGCCGGTTAACTCATCGTGGCGCGCCAGCCATTCGACCTCGCGCTGCAATTTGCTGCGGGTCTTTATTTCTTGCTGAAGTGACTGATTGCTTTCCTGTATGGCGCGGTGATGATGGCCTAACCGCTTAAAGGTATAGATTACCAAGTACACCAAATAGGCGAATGTCAGACCTAGCACGAGGCTTAACGTAGGCAGCCTGGGGAGTTGGCTCAGTAGGTACTGCCGTCGCGGCTGGTCCGAGAGCGTCAGTGTTTTATCGCCTAGCGCTACCCGGTGTTGATACGCCCATGGACCAGGGTGCGAAGCATCTCCGTGTTCGGCGAGGATCTGTTCGCCATCGCGCCACTGAATCAAACCTTCGGTATCGGTTAGCCGCTCAAATAGGGTGTCAGCCAGCTGTGAAAAGCTCACCACCATTGCCGCTGCGCCTATCGGAGTTTGTTGCTCGTTGTTCACGGGCAAATAGTGGATCATGCCCGCTTCGCCTTGCAGCAGCTCAATAATATCGGTGCTGCCTTCACGCTCACCGCGAAGTGCCGGTTCCAGCGCGGGACGGCCTGCTGGTTGCACGTCGAAAAGGCGTAGCCCAAGGGTGCTTAAGTTAACCGGGGTGGCGGGGTAGACTTGGCGAATACCGCTATCGGGTGTGATGAAGGCCATATTGATCAGGTAGCCAAAGTCGCGTTGATATCCTTCAGCCTGATGCACCCATTGACGGTAGCTGGGTGGCGCCGATTGTAGCTCCCAAGTGCGCGCAAAACGGCGCATGGCGTCAAGGTGGGCGGTAATCTCGCGACTCAACTGGCTTGTCACGGTTTGCACGCGGGCTTCAGCACGCTGGTAGAGCGTGCGCTCGGCCTGGAGGTGGAGCTGCTGCCAAAGCAGCAGGGTTACGCCTACTAAGCCGAGGGTCGACCATAGCGACGTGGCAAGATAGCGCTTGCCATACCAGTAAGGGCTGGCGTAAACGGCTTGGGCGAGCAGCAGCGTTGCATGGAGGAGTAGTGAAGGCCAAGTCGCTGCATAGTGAAGCAAGGGGGTAAAGCCAGAGTACAGGGTAGAACCAATGCTTTGTAGGCCCAGCAAAAGGGCGGCCGCAATGACCAGTAATGGAGCGCCAAGCCGCGCGCGTAAATCTAACAGCAGTGCCAGCGCAGTCAGTTGTAGGGCGATGCTGGTGAGTAACGGTGCGCGGAGTGTTTCGAGCGTCGCGCCCGGTAAAACGCGTTCGGCCAGCAGTTGCCAGGCGGCGGTGGGCAGCCAGGCTTCGGGCAGCAGGTAGCTGAGCATGCCTGGGGCGAGTAATGCGAAGGCGCCGGAGGCGAGCAGGCATGCCAATGGCCGGGTTCCACGCATCGTTGCCAGTTGAGCGAGGCCCAGTAACCACAATGCCAGGGAGGTGATCCCCGGTGCCAGCATCAAAAGTGCTGCCGCGCCGACCATGACGATGACAGCAAGACTTAGCGCGGTGCGATTGAAAAGCGTTTGAGGCATTACGGTCTCGACTTAATCAAGCGACGGTATAGACTCAAACATTACCAGCGGGTCTGCGTTGACAGGCGTTTGGCCTAGTTGAAAAAACTGCTGGCGGCTGCGCTCAACATACTCAATCATCTCGTAATAACGGCGAATATTGCGCACGTAAATCACCGGCTCGCCGCCGCGGGCATAGCCAAAACGTGTTTTGCTGTGCCATTCGCGCTGTTGTAGCAGGGGCAGGGCCTCGCGAACGTCTGCCCAGCGGTTGGGGTTGCCGTCGCGCATTTCGGCGATATCGCGGGCGTCATAAAGGTGGCCAAGGCCAACGTTATAGGCTGCCAGCGCCATGTAAAGACGGTCATCACCGGTGATGTCGTCAGGCAGCCGGTCTTTGAGGCTGCGCAGGTAGCGCGAGCCGCCATCAATGCTTTGCGCGGGGTCGCGGCGATCATCAATGTCCATTTCCTCTGCGGTAGGGTGGGTCAGCATCATCAAGCCGCGCACGCCGGTGGGGGAGACGGCGTCAGGGTCCCAATGGGACTCCTGGTAGCCAAGCGCCGCGAGAAGCTTCCAGTCGAAACCGGTGGTTTGGGCGGCTTGTTTGAAGTCGTCGGTGTAACGAGGCAGCCGAGCATCCAAGTGAGCAAGGAAGGTTCGGGTGCCGACATATTCCAGGTAATCATCGTGGCCAAAGTAGCGCTCCATCAGCTGGTCGAGCATGCCCGTCTGCTGCAGGTCTTCTATAAAGCGATTGGCCGCCTCAAGCAACCCAAGCCCGCGTCCGCTGGGCACCGCCCACGCCATTGATACCGGTTCGCCCAACGCGAAGCCGTGCTCAACATTAGGGAAAAACAGTCGGTTAATGCGGAACTGGTGGTCAAAAGTCACCGCTGCATCCAGGCTGCCGTTTTCAACCTGAGCCAGTAGCTCGGCAACTTCGAGCTCCTGGGATTCACGCCAGCTTAATTCTGGGTAATCGCGCTGAAGCTCACGTAATGCTTTGCCTGTTCCGGCGCCGCTTAACGTACCCAGTGACAGTTCGACTAAGTCACTTGGCGCATTGATGCCGTTGATTCCGCGACGGTAAACCACGAGCGGCTGCATATTGATAATCGGGCGGGTGTAGTGAATGCCCGGCGTGTCAGGGAGCAGTGGTAGCGCGGCAGCCCCCAAATCTCCTCTTTCGCGCACCGTGGAAAGGATGCTTTCCGGATGATGCTGGGCTTCAATGTTAAGGCTGACACCCAAGCTATCGGCAAACCGACGCATGAGCTCATACTCAAACCCTGTTGGTCCGTTGCGCCCTTCATAATAAGTGAAGGGGGTATTGCGCGTATGGAGGGTAATAAAGTCACGCTGACGAACTTGCTCCAGGTGCTCGCCTTCCGGCACAAACGAAAAGGTAGGCATCATCACCAACAGCGCAATGGCCGTTAGCGCGAAGTAATGGCTGGAGCAAGCGATAAAATGTCGGCAAATCAACGTCAGCATGGCGTCTTGTCGGCACAGGGTAAGCTGCCACGATACCCAGCCGCTAGCAGGCTGTCACCTTGTTGATTTCGTGTGGCCGACGCTTTCCAGTATCATAGCCGCTAATTAGTGTCACAAAAGACGGCCGCATGGCGGCCTGTTGATTTGTCTGCTCGAATTCTTCCTGCTCTAGAGGCTTCTGGATATGCTCGAACTGCGAGGCGCGCCCGCCCTTTCTGCCTTCCGTCATGCTCGGTTATTAGCGGTGCTGCGTGAACGTGTTCCCGAGGTCGAGGCGCTATCCGCCGACTACGTTCATTTTATTGACCATCACGACGAATTGGATGAGGCTGCCCACGAGCGGTTGGCGCAGCTGTTGGATTACGGCCATGAGGAAGCGGTTGAGCCACCCAAGGGCGCACGGCGTTTTTTGGTGGTGCCGCGCATTGGCACCCAGTCTCCCTGGTCGTCTAAGGCCACCAATATTGCCCATAATTGTGGCTTGATGGGCATTTCGCGGATCGAGCGCGGTATTGATTATCGCATTGCATTTAGCTCATCACCCGACGAAGACGCATTTAACGCGGTGGTGGCCTGCCTTCATGACCGGATGACCGAAAGCGTGCTGACCGATGCCTCGGATGCCGCCAAGCTGTTCGCCCGTCACGACCCGGCGCCGTTAGGCAGCGTGGATATTCTCACTGGCGGCCGCGAGGCCTTGGCCACGGCTAACCGTGAGCTGGGGCTGGCGCTGGCGGATGACGAAATCGATTATCTGGTGGAAGCGTTTAATGAGCTGAACCGCAACCCAAGCGATGTTGAGCTGATGATGTTCGCCCAAGCGAACTCCGAGCACTGCCGCCATAAAATCTTCAATGCCGACTGGCTGATCGACGGCGAGCCGCAAAGCCATTCGCTGTTCAAGATGATCAAGAACACCTTCGCTACGTCGCCGGAAAATGTACTCTCCGCCTACAGCGACAATGCAGCCGTCATTAAAGGCAGTCAGGCGGGACGCTTTTTCGCCACCCCATTGACGGGTGCCGATAACCAGCGCGCCCTTTACGGCACGCATCAGGAACCTATCCACATCCTGATGAAGGTGGAAACCCATAACCACCCCACGGCCATAGCGCCCTTCCCAGGTGCGGCGACGGGGTCGGGCGGTGAAATTCGCGATGAAGGGGCGACCGGTATCGGCGGCAAACCCAAAGCGGGGCTGTCAGGTTTTACCGTATCCAATCTGCGCATTCCCGAATTTGTTCAGCCTTGGGAAGCTTTCGATTACGGTAAGCCCGAGCGCATGCAGTCGGCGCTTTCGATTATGCTCGATGGCCCTATCGGCGGCGCGGCCTTCAACAACGAATTTGGTCGCCCTAACCTGACCGGTTATTTCCGCACTTACGAGCAGGATGTGCTGAGTGACGACGGGATTGAACGGCGTGGTTTCCACAAGCCGATCATGATCGCCGGCGGTTATGGCAATATCCGTGCCCACCATGTGCAAAAAGGCGACATTCCGGTGGGTGGCAAGCTGATCGTCATGGGCGGCCCGGCGATGTTGATTGGTCTGGGCGGCGGCGCGGCCTCCAGCATGGCTTCGGGTGCGTCGAGCGCCGATTTGGATTTTGCCTCCGTACAGCGGGAAAACCCGGAAATTGAACGCCGTGCCCAAGAGGTCATCGACCGCTGCTGGGCGCTGGGTGACCATAACCCCCTTCGCTTTATTCACGATGTAGGCGCCGGTGGGCTTTCCAACGCGCTGCCCGAACTGGTTAAGGATGGCGGCCGCGGCGGCCTGTTTGATTTACGCGCGGTGCCTAATGCCGAGCCTGGCATGAGTCCGTTGGAAATCTGGTGCAACGAAGCGCAGGAACGCTATGTGCTGGCCGTGGCACCCGAGGATATCGCTACCTTTGATGCACTTTGTGCCCGTGAGCGCTGTCCCTACGCTGTGGTGGGCGAAGCCCTTGAACAGCACTATCTGGAAGTGCGCGACGGCCACTTTGAAACCAAGCCGGTGGATTTGCCGATGAGCGTGCTATTTGGCAAACCGCCCAAAATGCTGCGTGAATTTAACCGCCAAACGCCCGCCACCTCGAGTGTAATGCTCGATAACCTGGACCTGCGTGAAGCGATGGATCGCGTGCTGCGACTGCCGACGGTGGCTTCGAAAAGCTTCCTGATCACCATTGGCGACCGCTCTATTACCGGCCAAGTGGCGCGTGACCAAATGGTCGGCCCATGGCAGGTCCCAGTGGCCGATGTGGCGGTGACCACTGCGAGCTTTGATACACACACTGGCGAGGCGATGGCCATGGGCGAACGTCCCCCGGTGGCTCTGATTGACCCTGCCGCAAGCGCCCGGCTGGCCGTCGCTGAGGCGATCACTAACTTGGCAGCCGCACCGATTGCCAAACTGGGCGATATCAAACTCTCGGCTAACTGGATGAGCGCAGCCGACTACCCCGGCGAAAACCAGGCGCTGTTTGATGCGGTGCATGCGGTGGGCATGGAATTATGCCCGGCGCTGGGGATTGCTATTCCAGTGGGCAAAGATTCCATGTCAATGCGCACGGCTTGGCAAGCCGACAATCCGCAAGGCGAAAAAGAAGACAAAAGCATTACCTCGCCGCTCTCACTAGTGGTCACCGGTTTTGCTCCTGTGACCGATGCGCTGGCGACCCTAACGCCGCAAATTAATCTCGAACAGGACGAGTCCGATCTGATTTTGATCGACCTGGGCAACGGCCAGAACCGTCTAGGTGGCTCGGCATTGGCGCAGGTGTATGGCCAAGTGGGCGATGAATGTCCCGATGTAGATGACGCCGAAGACATCAAGGCGTTCTTTGAAGTCATTCAAGGCCTAAACCGTGACGGCAAGCTGTTGGCGTACCACGATCGCAGCGATGGTGGCCTGCTGGTGACGCTGTTGGAGATGGCCTTTGCTGCCCACGCGGGGCTTGAGATCAAGCTCGATTGGCTGATTGATGAGCCGGTGGAGGCGTTTAGCGCGCTGTTTTCCGAAGAACTGGGCGCGGTAATCCAGGTCAACCGTGAGCACACCGAAGAAGTGCTGACCCAGTTTGCCGTGGCCGGTATTGAAACCTGCGGCGTGATCGCGCGTCCGCGCTATGATGACCAAGTACGCGTGACGCTATTTGAAGAGCCGCTGCTCGAAACCACGCGTCAATTGACCCAGCGTACCTGGTCAGAAACCAGTTATCGCATGCAGGCGCTGCGCGATAACCCAGAATGTGCGAAAAACGAATTCGACAACCTGCTCGATATTCGCGATCCCGGACTTAGTGCATCGCCTACCTTTGATATCAATGACGATGTCAGCGCGCCGTTTATCAACACCGCAAAACCGGCCATGGCCGTGTTGCGTGAGCAGGGCGTCAATGGCCAAGTGGAAATGGCCTGGGCGTTCGATAAAGCCGGTTTTGACGCCGTAGATGTGCATATGAGTGACATTCTTGAAGGACGGGTGTCGCTTGATGATTTCAAAGGCTTGGTGGCCTGCGGCGGTTTCTCTTATGGCGACGTGTTAGGCGCAGGTGGCGGCTGGGCGAAGTCAGTGCTGTTCAACGAGCGTGCCCGCGAGCAGTTTGCCGGGTTCTTCAAACGTGATGACAGCTTCTCGCTAGGCGTTTGCAACGGCTGCCAAATGCTTTCGCAACTGAAGTCGTTAATACCCGGGGCAAAAGACTGGCCCGACTTTGTGCGCAACGAATCCGAGCAGTTTGAAGCACGTGTTTCTATGGTGCGGGTCGAAAAGAGCCCCTCCATTTTGCTGGCGGGCATGGAAGGCTCTCAGTTGCCGATCGCAGTTGCCCATGGCGAAGGCCAGGCGGCATTCCGCGACAGTGCCCACCTACGCCGGATGCAGTCGAGCAGTCAGGTGGCACTGCGTTACATCGACAATTACGGCCAGGCGACTACCCGCTACCCGTCGAATCCCAATGGGTCACCGTCGGGTATTACCGGGCTGACCACGCCCGACGGGCGCGTCACGATCATGATGCCGCACCCAGAGCGCGTGGCGCGCGCGGTTACCAATTCCTGGCGCCCCAGCGAATGGACCGAGGATGGCGCCTGGCTGCGCTTGTTCCGCAATGCGCGCACTTGGTTGGGTTAATTGTTGAGATCATCCAGTTGACGTCAGTCAAAACACTAGGTGAATGATGACACACCCTGAAAAGGCGGCCTGCGGGCCGCCTTTCGGCGCTGGCCCTGCAACACCCACACTGCGGCCTTATCAAACCCAGGCGGTTAGCCGCGTGGTGGCGCATTTTCGTGCCTCCCACGAGCCGGCGGTGGTGGTATTGCCGACCGGAAGCGGCAAGTCATTGGTGATCGCCGAACTCGCCCGGCTGGCGCGGGGCCGTGTGCTGGTGTTGGCCCACGTGCGTGAGTTGGTCGAGCAGAACCACGCCAAGTACCAGGCCTACGGTCTGAAGGCGGATATTTTTAGCGCCGGACTCAAGCGCAAGGACGCCCAGCGGCAGGTGGTGTTCGGCTCGGTGCAGTCGGTGGTGCGCAACCTGGATCGCTTTGCCGATGGCCGCTTCACCTTGCTGGTGGTTGATGAATGTCATCGTATTTCTCTGGATGAGGACGCCAGCTATCGCCAGGTAATCGACCACCTGCAGCAGCAAAATCCACAGCTTAAAATACTTGGCCTTACGGCAACGCCCTATCGCCTGGGCCAGGGGTTCATCTATCACCGCCATTATCACGGCATGGTGAAAGGTAGAGATGACTGTTTCTTTCGTGACTGCGTGTTTGAGCAGCCACTTAGATTAATGGTCAAGCAAGGCTATTTGGCCGAACCCAAACGGCGCGATATGGCGGTCGAAGGGTATGATTTTTCGCGTCTAGCGCCGTCAGCTAATGGTCTTTATAGCGAGGCGGCGCTGAACCAGGTGGTGGCGGGCAGTCGCGCCACGCCGGGCATTATCCGCCAGGTCGTCGAGCTGGCGGAGGGGCGCCAGGGCGTGATGATTTTTGCCGCCACCGTGGCCCATGCGGAAGAGATCATGGGCTATCTGCCGGTGGGGCAAGCGGCGCTGATTACTGGAGGCACTGTCTCTCAGGACCGCACGGCAATTATCGACGCCTTTAAAGCCCAAACGCTTAAATACCTGGTCAACGTGGCCGTGCTGACCACCGGGTTCGATGCTCCACACGTTGACTTGATTGCGATTTTGCGGCCTACCGAGTCGGTCAGTCTGTATCAGCAGATGGTGGGGCGGGGGCTGCGCCTGTCTCCCGGCAAGCAGGATTGCCTGGTGCTCGACTACGCGGGCAACCCTTGGGACCTGTATGCGCCGGAAGTCGGTGAACCTAAGCCGGATAGCGATAGCGAGCCGGTTCAGGTGGAATGCCCCGCTTGCGGCCATGCCAACCTGTTTTGGGGCAAGCGCGACGGTGAGCTGGTGATCGAGCACTTTGGCCGCCGCTGCCAGGGGTTGATCGAGGATGAGGCGGGCAAGCGTCGCCAGTGCGACTTTCGATTCCGCTTTAAAGTCTGCGGCGAATGCGGCGCGGAAAACGATATTGCCGCCCGCCGATGTCATGGCTGCGAGACGCTGCTGGTCGACGCTGATAACAAGCTTAAGGATGCCCTAAAGCTGAAAGATGCCAAGGTGCTAAGGGTCAGCGGTATGGCGCTGGAAGCCACCACCAACGGGCGGGGCTTACCACGCCTCAAAGTCACCTACTATGATGAGGACGGCGCGAGCTTGGCGGAATGGTTTGCGCTTGAGACGCCGGCCCAGCGTCGCGCGTTCTACATCGCCTTTATGCGCGACCACTTGCGCGCGCCTGGAACGCCTTGGCAGCCCGTCACGCCCCAAGAGGTGGTCAGCGAGCAGCGGCGCCTGCGCCATCCCGATTTTGTGGTCGGCCGTAAAGTGGGTCGTCACTGGCAGCTTCGCGATAAGCTGTTTGATTATCATGGACGCTACCGCAAAGCCGCGGAAGCGGGGTAAAGTGGCCCCAGGTCACGTCGCTCAGTGACTTTGTTACACTGCGCTTTGTATGAACTAGGTGACAACGATGCTATTTAACCCGCGTGATTAACCAAGGAAACCGACCCGCGTGAGCGAGACGCCAAGCGCTAATGCTCCCCTCTTAAGCACGGACACCTCGGACACAGCGCCGGTGGCCGAAGCACTGGGGCGGCTATTTAACGAACCGATCACTCAGATGCCGGAGGATTTATACATCCCCCCGGAAGCGCTGCGCGTTTTTTTGGAGGCGTTTGAAGGACCGCTGGATCTCCTGCTTTACCTGATTCGTCGCCAGAACCTGGATATTCTGACCATCAATGTAGCCACCATTACCCATCAGTACATTGAATATGTGGAACTGATGAAGGCCATGGAAATTGAGTTAGCGGGTGAGTACCTGCTAATGGCCGCTATGTTGGCCGAGATTAAATCGCGCACGCTACTCCCCCGCCCGCCTAAAGCGGAAGGCGAGGAGGAAGAGGATCCGCGAGCAGAGTTAATCCGACGCCTGCAAGAATATGAGCGCCTCAAGGAAGCCGCGGAATCGCTGGATACCCTGCCGCGGGTGGGCCGCGACTGGTTCAGCGTGCAGGCGGGTTTGCCACCGCTGGAAGCGCGGGTCATTCATCCGCCGGTCGAGCTGGACGAGTTGCTGGGCGCGCTGGCCGATATTCTCAAGCGCGCCGAGCTTACCCAGGCCCACCATATAAGCCGGGAGGTATTGTCCACCCGTGAACGGATGCTCGCGATCATGGAACAGCTCAGCGGAGAGGGCGCCGCGCCGCATTATATCCCCTTCGCTGCATTGTTTACCTTGGAAGAGGGTAGGGCTGGCGTGGTGGTGACGTTTATGGCGATTTTAGAACTGGCCAAAGAGGCGATGATCGATATCGTGCAAAACGCGCCGCTCTCACCGATCCATGTGCGCGCAAGGCCTGCGGCCATAAACGACCACGATGATCCTGAAGGCGCGTTTGAGATGGATGACATTGGCGAGAATAGTCTGGAAGAAAGCGCGTTTGAAGCGCGCACCGACGAGCAAGCGTCGCGCCGGGCAGATGAGCCCGCCGATAGGGAAACGCCATGAGAGAAGTCAACTCGGCACTGGACGAGATACTCGAAGCCGCGTTATTGGCGGCGGGTGAACCGCTGCCCCTGGAGCGCCTGGAAACGCTGTTTCTGGATGGTGAGTGCCCATCAAAAAACGAGCTGCGCGAGGTGCTGGCACGTCTGGACGAACGCCACAGGCAAGGTGCCCTTGAGCTCGTTGAAACCGCTTCAGGTTATCAACTGCGTATTCGTCCGCGGCTATCCCGGTGGGTATCCCGTCTATGGGACGAGCGACCGCAGCGCTACTCCCGGGCGCTGCTCGAAACCCTGGCACTGATTGCCTATCGGCAGCCGGTCACCCGCAGCGATATTGAAGATGTGCGTGGGGTTAGCGTTAGCAGTTCGATCATGCGCACGCTGATGGAGCGTGGTTGGGTAAGAGTAGTCGGGCATCGCGATGTGCCGGGAAGGCCTGCGGTGTATGCCACCTCGCGAAGCTTTCTGGATGATTTTGGGTTAAAAACGCTCGATGAGCTGCCGCCGATGCACGAGCTGGTTAGCGGGGAAGCCGACTGGCAAGATACGCTTGGCGAAAACGACGAGCAACCCCTGCTGCAGGCCCCTCCGACGCCTGAAGCGCAAGAAGGACTGGACGACACGCCTGAAACCGTGCAGGATGCGCCACCCGAAACGGCCGATAGCGCCGATACGCACGCCGAGACGGCGTTAACCCAGCCGCTGAGCTTTGCCGATTTAGAGGCACGCTTGACGGCACGTGCGCAGCGCTCCAGTGATCAAGGTGCGCGCACGCAGACCCATGATGAGAGGTCAGACGACCATGAGTCAGAGTAATACTCCCCCTACCAGCGAAAAGCTGCAAAAAGTACTTGCCCGTGCCGGATTCGGCTCGCGGCGTGAGATGGAAACCGTCATTGCGGATGGCCGCGTCAAAGTTAACAATCAGGTCGCCAAGCTGGGCGATCGCGTTGAAGCACGCGACAAAGTCAGCGTTGACGACCGGCTGGTAACACTGCGAGCAGAAGACGAAACACCCCGCCGGGTGATCATGTACAACAAGCCGGAAGGCGAGTTGTGCACCCGCAAGGATCCCGAAGGCCGTCGTACCGTGTTTGATCGGTTGCCGCGCTTGAAAGGCGAGCGTTGGATTGCCATCGGCCGTCTGGATATCAATACCAGCGGGCTTTTGCTCTTCACCACTGACGGCGAACTGGCTAACCGCTTAATGCACCCCTCGACGCAAGTCGAGCGTGAATACGCGGTGCGGGTGATGGGCGAGGTTAAGCGCGAGCATATCGTGGCCATGGTCGACGGCGTAATGCTGGAAGATGGGCCCGCCCGGTTTACCGATGTGCAAGAGTTTGGTGGCGAAGGGATTAATACCTGGTTCCACGTGGTCATTTTGGAAGGTCGTAACCGCGAAGTCCGTCGCCTTTGGGAATCACAGGAACTGACAGTAAGTCGTTTGAAACGGGTCCGATACGGCAATATCTTCCTTGATAAGCGCGCTAAAGCGGGCGAATGGGTTGAGCTTTCTCAGGATGAGGTGGATGATCTTGCCGCGCTTGCTCAACTTGAAACTCGCAAAGTGCCTGAGCTTACGCCAGACGAGAAAAACCGCTGGAGCCGCGATAAAAACAAGCGTCGTCCGGTGCAAGCGATGCGCAAGCCCAAACGGCGTTAAGGGCTGTTTAATACAGGTGTGAGTCGGCCAGCGGTTGAGGCAAAAGTTCAAAAAAGACTTGCGGATAGCGTAGCTCGTCCGTAAGATATGCATCCGTTCGGGCGGGTCGTTAGCTCAGTTGGTAGAGCAGTTGACTTTTAATCAATTGGTCGCAGGTTCGAATCCTGCACGACCCACCAGCCGAACTGTATTATCATTTGCCACCGCCGCGTGAGCGCCGGGTCGTTAGCTCAGTTGGTAGAGCAGTTGACTTTTAATCAATTGGTCGCAGGTTCGAATCCTGCACGACCCACCAAATTCAACACCCCTGGCAGTTCGCTGCCAGGGGTGTTTTGCTATGAGCGATTTGTCGGGGCTTAATAATTGGGCTTGCCGTCGGCAACCATTTCCCGCCAAAATGGTCTTATTAACGATGAATACCGGTAAGGCCCATCGCGAAAGACGCAGCGGTTCTTGCCATCGAGAGCGGCGCGTGCGGAGCGCATACGCCGTGACTGGTGTTTAACAGGGGGATACCCTGTTCGTCACAGTGGTAGACACGATGACTATTATGACTTCCCAAGCCGAGCTTGATGCTCCGCTCCCCAGCCCGTACTGCCCGACCCGCATTCCCGCCGAAGATCAGGCGCGCGTAGCGGAAATCAAACAGCTACTGAAACAGCACAACGCTGTACTGGTGGCGCACTATTACACCGATGATGCCATTCAACAGCTCGCGGAAGAGACCGGCGGTTGTGTGGCTGATTCGCTGGAAATGGCCCGTTTCGGTGCGCGCCATGACGCCACTACGCTGGTAGTGGCCGGGGTGCGCTTTATGGGGGAAACGGCGAAAATCCTGTCGCCGGATAAACGCGTCCTGATGCCGACGTTAGAGGCTACCTGCTCGCTGGATATCGGCTGCCCCGCCGATGAGTTCAGCGCCTTTTGCGATGCTCACCCTGATCGCACCGTGGTGGTCTATGCCAATACCTCGGCGGCCGTTAAAGCACGTGCCGATTGGGTAGTGACGTCGTCTATTGCCGTCGACGTCATCGAGCATCTCCAGGCAAAAGGCGAAAAAATTCTTTGGGCGCCTGATAAACACCTGGGCAGCTACATTCAGAATAAAACCGGTGCCGATATGCTGATGTGGGATGGCGCCTGCATCGTCCACGAGGAATTCAAAGCGAAAGGCGTCGAAGATCTAAAGCGACTTTATCCGGATGCCGCTGTACTGGTTCATCCTGAATCACCCGCGCCGGTGGTCCAGTTGGCTGATGTGACGGGGTCAACATCCCAATTAATCAACGCCGCCAAAAGCCTGCCTAACGAACAATTGATTGTGGCAACCGATCGCGGGATCTTCTTCAAAATGCAGCAAGCGGTGCCCAACAAAACGCTGTTTGAGGCGCCGACGGCGGGTAATGGCGCTACTTGCCGCAGCTGCGCGCATTGCCCGTGGATGGCAATGAATGCCCTTGATAATCTCGCGGGTGCATTGCGTGAAGGCAGCGGTGAAGTTTTCGTGGATAATGCACTGCGTCAGCAGGCACTCAAGCCGCTGGAGCGAATGCTGAATTTCAACGCCTAGCTATCTGACCTCGCACGGCTGGCTTTAAAGCCCCGCCGTGCGCACATTGTTTTGTAGCGCCTAAAACTGTTCCAAGGCCTCGCGATAGTCCATGAAATCTTTGCGCCGCTGTTCGATGCGTGCCAGCGCCTGTTGGTCGTTTTCACGCTCGGCGGCGTCTTCGGCAATATCCAACTGGCGAATGCCGCGATCCATGCGGCCGGTCAACTGAAGATATTCTGCGCGTGCCAAATGGCCCCAGCCGTTGCGTCCGCTGCGGCCAGCGGCTTCTGATAGCAGATTAAAGCCTTGCGGATTTTCAGGATGTTGTGAGGTGACGTCGCGTAGGACATCGTAGGCCGCGTCAGGATCCCGCTGAAGCTGCGCCTCGGCCAGCACCAGTTGGGCCGGTAAGTAGTTGGGCATTAAGCGCAGCAACTGCTGGCTGCGTTGGATCGCTTCATCGTAACGCTGTGCCTGAAGTGCAACGTCCGCCGCCGAGCCAGGCAGCATGGCAAGGTCTGGCTGTTCATCGCTTAGTTGATCAAGCGCTTGTAGCGCGTTATCGACTCGCCCGCCCTTGGCATCCACTAAGGCGGCTACATAGCGTTGTGCAGTCTCATCGGCATCTTCCTGAGCCAGGCGAGAGCTGGCCTGCTGGGGAGACTGTTGATGGATCTGCAGCAACGCACGGCCGCGAATCATGTCGTAGAGCGTGTCGCTTGAGTAGGCTGAGGCAATATTCATCTGGGCGGCGCGAGATTGGGCGTCACTTAGCCGAGACTCCGACACCGGGTGGGTCAATAAAAACTCCGGGGGCGTACCGCCTTGGAGACTGGCCATGCGCTGCAGGGTGCGGAACATGCCCACCATGGCCTCAGGGTCGTAGCCGGCATCGGCCATGGCCTGAAGGCCCACGCGGTCTGCTTCCTGCTCATAGCGGCGCGAGTAGGTAAGCTGGTCTTGAATGAGAGCTGCTTGAGAGCCCATAACGGTGGCAATGCCTGCATTACCGCCGCCCCCCGCCGCGATCAGTAGTCCGGCCAGCATGCCGGCCATAGCGGGAAGCTGTGTCTGTTCAGCACGCTCACTACCGCGCGCATAGTGGCGTTGGGAAAGATGCCCCAGTTCGTGGGCGATGACCGATACAAACGCTCCCTCGTCTTCTGCAAAGGCGAATAGCCCGGCGTTGATGCCGATGACACCACCGGGGACAGCAAATGCATTGAGCGTTCGGTGGTCGACCATGACGGTGGTGACGTCCAGGTCGCCCAACTGGCTATGCGGGGCTAACCGATTAATCAGGCTGTTTAAATAATCGTTGGCAATCGGGTCCTGCCATTGGGGGGCCTGAGCGCGGAATTGGCGTAGCCAAGCGCGGCCGAGCCGGTACTCTTCGCTGCTAGCCGACGAAGAAGAACTGCCTAGACTGGGTAACGACTGTTCGTTACTTACGGCAGGCAGGGGTATTAACAACGTGCTACAGGCGAGCGCTAAGGCGCGCGTCCAGCCTGCAGAGACGATACAAAATCGCGGCATGGCATCCTCATCGGTGATGGAAAGCGCTGAGTCATTACCTATGACATTGATTCACGATGTGAAGTGCCGTTAAATCAAGTGCGCAGAGAATACTGCACAGTCTATGCAACAATGGCTGATACGTGCAGGGTCTTTTTTAAGGGGATAAGAATGATGGAACAAACAACGCGCTTACAGCCCGATACCGTGCTTGACGCCTGCGGGCTTCACTGCCCGTTGCCGTTGCTAAAGGCCAAGCAGGCATTGGCGGGGCTTGCCCCTGGCCAGTTACTGGAAGTGCGTGCCACTGATGCGGGCTCATGGCGCGATATTGAAGCCTTTGCCCAACAGAGCTCGCATTGCTTGGAAGCCCGCGAACAGCACGGAGATATTTACTACTATTGGCTTCGTAAGGCTGAAGGTGAACACTCATGACTATGCGTGCGATCCTGAAAAGTTGGGTGGATCGTTATTTTTCGGATGAAGAAGCCCTTATTCTACTCGTAGTGCTCATCGCTGGGTTTGCCGCGGTCATCTGGTTTGGCCGTATGCTGGCGCCTTTTTTTACCGCGTTGGTCATCGCGTTTTTGCTCCAGGGGATGGTGGGGGCCTTGACCCGCCGTGGCATTCCTCATTTACTATCGGTGATAGTGGTTTTTCTTGCGTTTGTCAGCGTGTTGCTGGCCTTGGCGTTTATTTTGCTGCCGCTAATATGGAATCAGTTGATTGGCCTTGTGCAGGAAACACCGCGGATGTTTGCAAGCGGGCAGAGCTGGCTGGATGAGCTGCAGTCGCGCTATCCCAACCTGATTACCCCGGACCAAATGCAAAACTGGATTGGCGTCGCCAGCCGCGAAATAAGTCAGTTGGGCCAGCGTGCGTTGACGTTGTCGCTGGCATCGTTGGGCAATATTTTATCGCTGATTATCTATCTGGTGCTGGTACCTATTTTGGTCTTTTTCATGCTTAAGGACCGGGAGGCGCTAGTCGGTTTTACACTGTCGTTACTGCCACAGAAGCGCACCTTGATGGCGCGTATCTGGCGTGAAATGGACGATCAGATAGCCAACTATATTCGTGGCAAGTTTATCGAGATTATTATTGTCGCCATCGTCACCTTTATTACATTCTCGTTCTTTGAATTGCCATACACCGCACTGCTAGCTGTATTGGTTGGCTTTTCTGTACTGGTCCCCTACATCGGTGCGGCAGTCGCGACACTTCCCGTCGCGGCGGTAGCCGGGTTTCACTTTGGGCTAAGCGAGTCGTTTGCTTACGTGCTGGTTGCTTACGGGGTTATTCAGGCATTGGATGGCAACGTGCTCGCCCCGGTACTATTCTCGGAAACCAACAATATTCACCCGGTGTCGGTGATTGTGGCAGTGTTATTCTTCGGCGGGATATGGGGGTTCTGGGGCGTGTTTTTTGCCATTCCGCTCGCCACGCTGCTGAAGGCGTTGGTGCATGCGTGGCCGCGGGGGATGAAAGGGCGCGATGAGCGTCACCATGTTCTCGTCAACGAAGAGTCGCTGTAAGGGAAGACAGCTCGCTAGCTTGGTGTCTACCCATCCGCCTGGCGGATGGGTAGGGTGGTTTAACGCGCGTTAAGTGCCTGAGCCGTCGCGAGCACTTCATCGACGTGACCGGGCACTTTGACGCCACGCCAGGCTTGAGCGAGCTTGCCTTCGCTATCAATTAAAAAAGTGCTTCGCTCAATGCCCCAATGCTCCTTGCCGTAGAGCTTTTTGAGTTTGATAACGTCGAATAATCGGCAAACGGTTTCGTCTTTATCCGACACCAGCGTAAAGTTAAAATCCTGCTTGGCTTTGAAGTTCTCCTGGGCGCGTAAGCCGTCCCGCGAAACGCCGATAATTACCGTGTTAGCCTCATCAAAGTCGGCTTTGCGGTCGCGGAAATCGCCGCCTTCGGTGGTACAACCCGGTGTGCTGGCTTTGGGATAGAAATAAATAACGACCTGCTTGCCGCGAAGCTCGGATAACGTCAGGGTGGTATCACCCGTTGCCGGTGCCGAAAAATCGGGGACCGGTTGGCCTACGTCAATAGACATATAAAGCTCCTAATGTGTAGTGGCTTTCAAGGGCGATTACACGCAAGCTTGTGGTGCATGTCAAAGGAGAAAACATCTTTGGGTCAAAACTTGCCGCGCTTTCCGCTGTACAGGGTCGAGCCGCCTGAGTACCATTTGCCCTTTGTGGATTCCTGTTGAGATGATGGCAGGCTGCGTCATGCATTAACTCGGCTCCTTATCTCGTGAGTCATAGACGCTTGATTTAACCCTTTAGCAGGTGAGGAAATACGGATGATCACAGGCAGCATCGTCGCCCTGGCGACGCCGATGAAAGTCAATGGCGACATCGACTGGGAGGCGCTTCGTCGTCTGGTGAACTTCCATCTCGAAAACGGTACCGATGCGATTGTGGCGGCGGGCACCACCGGTGAGCCGACGACCATGTCATTTGCCGAGCACTTCGACGTAATACGCAGTGTGGTCGAGGAAGTAAACGGGCGCATACCGGTAATTGCTGGCACCGGGGCCAACGCCACGTCGGAGGCTGTTGAGCTGGCACGCTATGCGGGCGAAGTTGGCGCTGATTACTGTTTATCCGTATGTCCTTACTATAACAAGCCTACCCAAGAGGGCTTGTATCAGCACTTCAAAGCCGTGGCCGAGGGCAGCAAACTGCCGGTGATCCTCTATAACGTGCCCGGCCGGACCTGTTCAGACCTCTATAATGAAACCGTCGTAAGGCTGGCTGAAGTCAAGAATATCATTGGCTTGAAGGATGCAACGGGCAACCTGGAACGTGCCGAGGATCTGATCATTCGCCTCAAGGGCAGTGATTTTATGCTCTATTCGGGTGACGATGCCACTGCCTGTGATTTCATGCTAATGGGTGGGCATGGCGATATTTCGGTAACGGCTAACGTCGCCCCGAACGCGATGCATGAATTATGCGCCGCTGCGGTAGCGGGCGATGCGGATAAAGCACACCAAATCAATACGCGCTTGATGCCTCTGCATACCAATCTGGGGGTTGAGTCCAATCCCATTCCGGTAAAGTGGGCGTTACATCGAATGGGATATGCCGACGCGGGTATTCGCCTGCCGCTGACGTGGCTGTCGGAAAAGTACCACGCCACGGTCAGTGAAGCCCTACAACTCGCGGGGGTAGTTGAAGAATAACCCGCAAAAGACCCTTTGCTACCTGGCGAGGTAATGCTTCATAGCGCCAGGTGACCGATCTGTTGACTGTTAAGGTGGCTTAATGAGCTCTGTGCTTGAAAAACGTGCGCTTAAATGGATACCGCTGGCCCTGGTGGCGGCCGTAACGCTTGCTGGTTGCGCCCGCGATGAAGGCTTCTACCATGATCGCAATTTGGACTATGTAGACGCCAAGCCCGCGTCACCGTTGGTATTGCCCGATACCCGCAATACCCAACGCTACCGTGATGCGCTGCCGGTACCCGACGTTGCCAATCAAAGCGAACAGGATGACGTCGCCGAGGTACAGCCACCTCAGCCACTCGGCGTGGGGAGTGGCTTGTCGCCTGATTACGTCGAAGTTCGTGAAATCGGCGACCAGCGGTGGTTGGTGGTAGACGCTGAACCGAGTAGCGTATGGACGCAGTTGGAAAGCTTCGCACAAGCGCGTGGTTTGGATGTTCAGGAAAGCCGTTCCTCTGAAGGCATCCTGGTCACCTCGCAGGCTGAGCTCCGCTTGCAAAGCGCTCTGCGCGAGGGAAGCAGTGAAATTCGCTGTGAACGTGGTGGCCAGAGCATGGACAGCTGCATAGATGCATTAGCCACCTACTTGGATGACAGAAGCGCCTCTTCTGTTTCTTCTGATGCGTCATCTTCTTCATTAAATGCCCAGCGCCTGGAAGACAGTGACGAGGTAGCGCTTCGTCAACAAGGTGATGATTGGCTAGTGGCAGTCTCGCATCCGGTTGAGCGGGTTTGGGCTGAGTTGAATCACTACTTGGAGCTCGATTTTGACCAGGAAGGGGAGCGTGATCTGCTGGCTTCTGATCCGGATAATCGCTCGTTCACTGTTGAATACATGACTGAAAAGGAACGCAATCGTAACCCCCTCCAGATTGTGTTTAGCGCGGATGTACGTCGCATGTCTCAAGAAATACGTTTGGAGCTTCAACCTGATGGCAATGGTTCGGTTCTGCGAGCAGTTAACGCAAGCGACCGCTCGTTCAGTGAAGACGATCAACGCGAGCTTCTTGAGCGTGTAGCCGGCTATTTACGTTAATTCAATGATCTTTGTCTTTTTGCGGAGCTCCCATGGAAAAGCGCCAAGAACTCTACGCCGGTAAGGCAAAATCTGTATACACCACCGATGATCCGGACCTGCTGGTACTTGAGTTCCGTGATGATACCAGCGCCTTTGACGGCAAGAAAAAAGAGTCGCTGGCGCGCAAGGGGATGGTTAATAACCTCTTTAACGCCTTTATTATGGAGCGCTTAGAAGACGCCGGTATCCCAACGCATTTCGAGAAACAGCTTTCTGACACGGAAAGCCTAGTCAAGAAAATGCATATGATTCCGGTGGAGTGTGTGGTGCGCAATATTGCGGCAGGTGGTCTCGTGAAGCGCCTTGGCGTTGAGGAAGGCATTACCTTGACGCCGCCTACGTTCGAGCTGTTCTTGAAGAACGACGACAAAGGCGACCCGATGATCAACGAGTCACTGGCAGAGACCTTTGGCTGGGCGACGCCTGAGCAACTTGCCAAAATGAAGACACTCACCTTCAAGGTTAACCACATACTTAAGCAGCTGTTTGCAGAAGGCGATATGCTGCTGGTGGATTACAAACTTGAGTTTGGTGTATTTAACGGCGACGTCGTGTTAGGCGATGAGTTTTCTCCCGATGGGTGCCGGCTATGGGACGCCAATACCCGAGAAAAACTCGATAAAGACCGCTTTCGTCAAGGCTTGGGTGGCGTCATCGAGGCTTACGAAGAAGTAGGCCGCCGCTTAGGTATTACTTTTCCCCGTTAACGTTGAGCCGTCAACGTGTCGATAGCCACCACCTCCAACGTGGTGGCTTCGCCGTTTTGGCGTGGGTGAAATTTGACGTCCACATCGCGCAGCCTCACCCCGTATACCCGTTCAGCAGGCCGGCTTTGCTGGTAGGCAGGGCGAGGGTCTTGGCCCAGTACCTGTTCGATCAACGTCCTGAGCGAGGCTTGATCATCGCGCGTTGCCAACTGGGCGAGGGCGGCTGCACTGAAATGCACCGCTAGCCGAGCGGGGGCCTCGGGGGCAAAGCCGGCCTGGGCATCCGGGCGCGCTTCAGCCCAGGGCAGATAGGGTTTAATATCCACCACGGGCGTGCCGTTAACCAAATCGCAGCCTGACAGGATCAGGCGCACGCCCTGGCGGGTATCGATGCCACTCAGTTCGACCAGCGAAAGGCCAAGCCGGTTGGGACGATGCGTGCTGCGGCTGGCAAACACACCCACTTTGCGGTTACCGCCTAATCGTGGGGGTCTGACGAGTGGCGACCAGCGCTCGGGGCTTTGATGAAACACAAAGCTGATCCATACATGGCTGAAAGCGTCCAGTCCACGCACGGCGAGTGGATCGTCGTAGGGCGGACTAAGCACAAGTTGTGCATTGGCAGCAGGCGCAAGCCCAGGCTGGCGGGGCACGCCAAATTTATCGGCGTAGTCGCTTATTACATGGCCGATAGGTGTCAGCGCAAAAGACTCGCCGGGTGGGGCATCGTGCATCACACTGCCTCATCAAAGGGAAAAATAGATAGCCGAGTATAATGCAGCCGTGTTCTCAGCGCAGTGGCGCAGGGCATGCCTTGAAAAAGAAAGCGTTAACGCCCACAAGGTGAAGCATGACAGACGATCAGACTGTAAAGCCCTCGACGGCCCGCGTGACCTATCGCCTGGCGCGCGCACGCGATGCCGCCGATCAGGCGGAAGTGTTTTACCATGCCGTGATGCAAGGGGCCGCAACGCGTTATAGCCTGACGCAGCGGCGCGCATGGGCAAGCGTCTTGCCCCGTGAGGCCACCGCCTGGTCCGCTCGACAAGCGCTGTATACGACCCTTGTCGCGAGCTGTGACGGGCGCTGCGTGGGATTTATAGAGCTTGATGTGCCCGCTGGGCGAGTCGAAACGTTATACGTCTGGCCGGCACTCAATGGTCGAGGGATTGGCACCACACTATTAATTCACGCCGAACGGCTGCTGTTGGAACAAGGTGTTGACCGCATCCATATTGAAGCGAGTTTGACGCTTTACGAGCGGCTGATGCGACGAGGCTGGCAGAACCTGGGCGAACAGTGGGTCGAACGAGGTGGTGAGCCACTTCAGCGGTTTCGTCTTCAGAAGCGGCTCAACGCCGTCGAAACGTAAACGTTGCCGGTTACGGGGTCGCTTGACGGGTGACGCGCATCGACAGGTCAATGGCCTTGATGTCTTTGGTCAGCGTGCCGCAGGAAATACAATCCACGCCTGATTCGGCAATCGCGCGCAGGGTCGTGGTATCGACGTTACCCGAGGCTTCAAGAGTGGCGTTGCCCGCCGTGAGCTCCACCGCCGTGCGTAGCTCATCCAGGCTGAAGTTATCCAGCATGATGACATCCGCCTTGGCCGCCAGCGCCTGCTCAAGCTCGGCAAAATTTTCGACTTCCACCTCAACGGGAAGCTCGTCGGCCAGCTTGCGCGCCTGGGCGACGGCCGCCTGGATGCCGCCGCAGGCGGCGATGTGGTTTTCCTTGATCAAAAACGCATCCCACAGCCCAATGCGATGGTTGTGGCCGCCGCCACACATCACGGCGTATTTTTGCGCCAGCCGCATGCCTGGCAGTGTCTTGCGGGTGTCCAGCAGGCGCACACCCGTGTCGGCAATGAGATCCACGTAGGCCCGCGTGGCCGTCGCGGTCGCGGACAGGGTCTGCAGCACGTTGAGCGCTGCGCGTTCGCCGGTCAGCAGGCTGCGCGCTGGCCCTTCCAGGGTCAGAAAGCACTGCCCGGCGTCCAGCCGGTCACCGTCGGCGGCCTGCCAGCGGAGTGCCACGCGGCTATCCAGGCGGCGGAAAATATCGTCGACCCAGGCCACGCCGCAGAGCACGGCGGGGACCCGGGTAATCACTTCGGCGGTCGCCCACTGCTGATCGGGAATCAGTTCAGCGGTAATATCGCCCGGTCCAACGTCTTCGGCCAGCAGGCGAGCAGCGCTGGAACGGATTTCTTCGGCAAGTGCGGTCTGGTAATGCATAGCAGTCAATTCTCTGGGCGTTAGCGTTTATGCCCGGCATTATAGTGAAAGAGTGCGCCAACGTAGAGGAGTCCTTGCGTGACTGACCCAGATTCTTCACCGGGCTGGTGGCCATCCGCCCGCCGGGTGGTCTCGCCAAATGCCGACCAACGCCCCCACGATGAGGTGTCGTTGCTGCTGATTCACGCCATCAGCCTGCCGCCCGGCCAGTTTCACGGGGCTGCCATCGAAGCGCTATTTACCAACCAGTTGGACCCCCAGGCGCATCCTTATTTTGCCGCCATTGCCCACCTGCGCGTGTCGGCCCATATGCTGATTCGCCGCGATGGTGAGTGTATTCAGTTCGTCGATACCGATCGGCGTGCCTGGCACGCGGGGCGCTCCTGCTGGTGGGACCCGAACCAGCTGCGCTGGCGCAAGGCGCTGAACGACTTCACGGTGGGCATCGAGCTGGAAGGGGACGACACCACCCCCTATACCAAAGCGCAGTATGCGCGTCTGGCAGAGGCGATCGCGTGGCTCAGGGCGCGCTATCCGGCGATCACGCCTGGGCGAATTACCAGCCACGCCCGGGTGGCGCCGCTGCGCAAAACCGACCCCGGACCGGCCTTTGACTGGGCCTATTTGCGCCAGCAATTGGTGACGTGAAAAAGTGATTTAAGTCACGGTGAAAGCAGACAATGAAACGGGAGTTTGACTACATGGGCGCGCACTTTTTTGCGTCTTTCAACGTCTTAACAATGCCTTATGTTGCGGTGCAATAGTTTGTTTTCGATAGCCTTTTCCGTCTTACTGGAATTGGCAGCGTGGCGACTTTGCGGTATCTTCACCTATACAAAAGGCTAACTTTTACAACACTTATGTAGCTTTATTACATTTGGCGGCGTGTAGCTTGTTGAATGTAGAACGAAAACCCCAGGCGACGCTCAGGCGTCGGCTACTTGCATGCCTGTGGTGGCGACACACCACAGCCGCCCCTGACCCGGTGGGTTAGCGGGGCTGACTGTCATTTATCGTCATTCGGAGAGACCTCTATGAGTCTGGAGACAAGAGAAGATCTCGATCCGGTCGAAACCACGGAATGGATAGATTCCCTGGAGTCGGTGCTGGATCGTGAGGGCGAAGATCGTGCCCGCTACCTGATGACCCGCCTGGCGGATCGCCTGCGCCGGGACGGGATGAAGGTGCCCTTCTCGGTGACAACCCCGCACCGCAATACGATTCCGGTTCATCGTGAAGCGCCGATGCCCGGTGATTTGTTCATGGAGCGGCGTATTCGCTCTTTGATCCGTTACAACGCCATTGCTCAGGTCATTCGCAATAACCGGGCCAAGCCGGGCCTTGGCGGGCACATTGCCAGTTTCATGTCGTCGGCGACGCTTTATGATGTGGGCTTTAACCACTTCTTCCGCGCTCCTCAGGGCGACTTTGAAGGCGACCTGATTTACATCCAAGGCCACGTGGCGCCAGGCATTTATGCGCGTTCGTATCTGGAAGGCCGCCTCAGCGAAGCGCAGATGGATAAATTCCGTCAGGAAGTTGATGGCGACGGCCTGTCTTCTTACCCGCACCCGTGGCTAATGCCGGATTACTGGCAGTTCCCCACGGTATCCATGGGCCTTGGCCCGATCCAGGCGATCTATCAAGCCCACGTGATGAAGTACCTTCATCACCGTGAGCTGAAGGATATGTATGACCGCAAGATCTGGTGCTTCATGGGCGACGGTGAGTGTGACGAGCCGGAATCCCTGGGCGCCATTTCCCTGGCCGGTCGTGAAAACCTCGACAACCTGATCTTCGTCATCAACTGCAACCTGCAGCGCCTGGACGGCCCGGTACGCGGCAACTCCCGCGTCATGGACGAGTTCGAAGGCGTCTTCCGAGGCGCTGGCTGGAACGTGATCAAGGTCGTCTGGGGCCGTCACTGGGATCCGCTGTTCGAAAAGGATAAGAAAGGCATCCTTCAGAAGCGTATGGACGAAGCGGTCGACGGCGAGTACCAGAACTACAAGGCCAACGGCGGCGCGTACACCCGCGAGCACTTCTTCGGTAAATATCCAGAAACCGAGGCGATGGTCAAGGATCTCTCCGACGAAGATATCTGGAAGCTCAACCGCGGTGGCCACGACCCGTTCAAGGTATACGCGGCGTACAACGAAGCGGTTAATACCTCAAACGGCAAGCCGACGGTGATCCTGGCGCACACGGTTAAAGGCTACGGCATGGGTAGCGGCGATGGCGAAGCAGCCAACGAAGCGCACCAGGTCAAGAGCATGGAATACGAAGCGCTGAAGACATTCCGCGACCGCTTCGGCATTCCATTGACCGACGAGCAGCTCAAGGAGGTCCCGTATTACAAGCCGGAGGATGATTCTCCTGAGCTGAAGTATATGCATCTGCAGCGCGAGCGCCTGGGTGGCTACCTGCCCAGCCGTCGCAGCGACTTTGACGCGCTGGAAATTCCGACCCTGGAAGACAAAGCCTTTGCCTCGCAAATGGGCGGTTCCAAAGGTCGGGAAGTGTCTACCACCATGGCCTTTGTGCGCGTGCTTAATGGGCTGGTCAAAGACAAGAAAATTGGCAAGAAAGTGGTGCCGATCATTCCTGACGAAGCGCGTACCTTCGGCATGGAAGGCATGTTCCGTCAGTTGGGGATCTACACCTCTGAAGGCCAGAAGTATGAGCCGGTCGATAAAGGCCAGATCATGTTCTACCGTGAGGATCAGAAGGGTCAGATTCTCGAGGAAGGTATTTCGGAAGCAGGGGCCATGTCGGCGTGGATTGCCGCGGCGACCTCCTACAGCAACAACAATGTCACGCTACTGCCGTTTTACGTCTATTACTCGATGTTCGGCTTCCAGCGTATCGGCGACCTGGCCTGGGCCGCAGGCGATCTGCAGGCGCGTGGCTTTATGGTGGGTGGCACGGCGGGGCGCACGACGCTCAACGGCGAGGGCCTGCAGCACCAGGACGGTCACAGCCTGATTCAGGCATCGACCATCCCCAACTGCAGAAGCTATGACCCGACCTATGCCCATGAAGTGGCGGTGATTCTGCAGGACGGCTTGCAACGCATGTTCGCCAACAAGGAGAACTGCTTCTATTACCTCACGGTCATGAACGAGAACTACGAGCACCCTGAGCTCGACGACGTGCCCACTGAGGACATCGTCAAAGGCATGTACCTGCTGCGCGAAACCAAGGGCGATAAGGGCCGCGTCCAACTGTTGGGCTCGGGTACCATCCTGCGCGAAGTTGAAGCGGCCGCTGAACTGCTGGAAAACGACTGGGGTATCGGTGCCGATATCTGGAGCGTCACGAGTTTCAACGAGCTGCGTCGTGAAGCGCTGCTGCTGGAGCGTGAAGCCTTCCTAAGCCCAGAAGCCGATGCCAACAAGCCCCACGTCACCAAGTGCCTTGACGGCCGTGACGGGCCGGTGATCGCGTCTACCGACTACATGAAGCTTTACGCGGATCAGGTGCGTGCCTGGGTGCCGAGTGATTACACCGTGCTCGGCACAGACGGCTTTGGTCGTTCCGATACCCGCGAGAAGCTGCGTTATTTCTTCGAGGTAGATCGTTACTTCGTGACCGTCGCGGCCCTGCGCGCGTTGGCTGACCGTGGCGAGATTGATCGCAAGCACGTTGGTGAAGCACTGAAGAAGTACGGCATCGATGCCAATAAGCCGAACCCGCTGACCAGTTGATCCGCTGCCCGGCGGGCAGTGCCCGCCGGCTCGATCCGATTTTAAAGGAGCGCGACCTTGAGTAGCGAAATCATCAAAGTTCCCGATATCGGTGGCGATACCGATGTCGAAATCATCGAGATTGCGGTGTCGGAAGGCGATGTCATCGAAGCGGAAGACACCCTAATCACGCTTGAATCCGATAAAGCCAGCATGGACGTCCCCGCGCCTAAGGGCGGCAAGGTGGTCAAAGTGCTGGTCAAAGAGGGCGATACTGTCTCCGAAGGCGACGATATCGTTGAGCTGGAAGTCGAAGGAGGCGGCGACGAGAAGCAAGAGAGCTCGTCGGACAGCCAGTCTGAAGAGGCCCCAGCGAAACAAGATAAGCCGAAAGAGCCGTCTCAAGAGCAGAAGCCCGCGGCTAAAAAGTCCGCAGGCGGTAAGCAGACGGTGGATATCAAAGTGCCCGATCTCGGCGGCTCGGACAGCGTCGAAATTATCGAAGTTGCGGTCAGCGAAGGCGATGAGGTCGAGGCCGAAGACACCCTCATCACCCTGGAGTCTGACAAAGCCTCAATGGACGTGCCTAGCCCCCATAGCGGCAAGATCGTCAGCTTTACCGTGAAAGAGGGCGACACCGTCTCGGAAGGCGATGTGATCGGTAAGATGGAGATCGCAGGCGAAGGCGGCGACGATAGTGAAGATGCACCGCAAGAGAGCGCTTCTTCTGAGCAGTCGTCTAGCCAAGCCAGCAGCGAGCCCGAAGAGTCGGTAGAGGAAGACGATCAGGAAGAGGCCGCCAGCGGCGAACCGGAGCGCAAAGAGATTCGTGTGCCGGATCTTTCAGGCTCTTCTGATGTGCCGATTATTGAAATCGGCGTTTCGGCCGGTGACGAGGTCAACGAAGAAGACCCGTTGATCACGCTGGAGTCCGACAAAGCCTCCATGGACGTGCCCAGTCCCTATAAAGGCAAGCTCATTGAGCTGACGGTCAAAGAGGGTGATACGGTCTCTGAAGGCGATGTGATCGGTTATATCGAAGTCGCTGGCGCCAAGAAATCAGCCCCCAAAAAAGCCCAGCCGGAGAAAGCCCAGCAGAGCAGCGCTAGCCAGCCAAGCGCCAAATCTGCCGAATCGCCCGCCGGCACACCAAGCCCGGAAGCCCAGATGGCGTCGCACAAGCCGCGTGATGGCAAGTTGGTGCATGCAGGCCCCGCCGTACGCATGCTGGCGAGGGAGTTAGGCGTGGACCTGGGCCTCGTTAAGCCCAGCGGCCCGAAGGAGCGCGTGCTTAAAGAAGACGTGCAGGCCTATGTGAAGCAGGCGATTGCCAATCAGGGTAAGGCTCAGGCTGGCGCTGCCCCCGCCGCTGCCGGTGGCGCAGGTATTCCGCCGGTACCGGAGGTCGATTTCAGTCAGTTTGGCGAGGTCGAAGAGAAGCCGATGGGACGGCTGCTCAAAATGGGCGCCACCAATCTGCATCGCAGCTGGCTCAACGTGCCTCACGTTACCCAATTTGATGAAGCGGATATTACCGAGCTTGAAGCCTTCCGTAAGTCGATGAAGGCCGAGGCCGAAGCCCAGGGCGCGAAGCTGACGCCGCTGCCGTTTTTGGTCAAGGCGTGTGCCTTTGCGCTGCGCAAGTTCCCGCAATTCAACGTCAGCCTGAAAGGCGATGGCGAAACGCTGGTATGGAAAAACTACGTGCATATCGGCATTGCGGTGGATACACCGGAGGGACTGATGGTGCCGGTACTGCGCGACGCCGACAAAAAATCCTTGATTGAGATTGCCAAGGAAATGGCGGAGCTAGGTAAGAAAGCGCAAACCAAAAAGCTCAAGCGTGACGAAATGACCGGCGGTTGCTTTACCATTTCGAGCCTTGGCTCGATTGGCGGCACCGCGTTCACGCCGATCGTCAATGCACCGGAAGTGGCGATTTTGGGCGTCTCCAAGTCGCAGATGAAGCCGGTGTGGGATGGCAGTGACTTCCAGCCGCGCCTGATGATGCCGCTGTCGCTTTCTTACGATCACCGAGCCATCAACGGTGCGGATGCGGCACGTTTCACTGCGTTCCTGGCGGACGTGCTGACCGATATTCGTCGTCTACTGCTGTAAGTGGCGAAGGTGGGTCTCATGAGCGGCGCCCGATAGGGCGCCGCTTGTGTTTGGGCCGCTGCCGTTTGTGAATAAGAGGACGACCAAAGTACAAGTTGGGCGTCACTTGGCTGTTTTTATTTAAAAAAATGCCTTCAGGGCAGTGCTTTCAGGCTTTTGGGTAGTTGTGTCGCCTGGAAGGCACGGTTATTGTCGGCTAATTGATTTTTTGCATTTCTATCATTCAAGGAGCAGTGCCATGCGTTTAATCCTGTTGGGTGCCCCCGGCGCGGGGAAGGGGACTCAAGCTCAATTTATCTGCGAGCGGTATAGCATCCCCCAGATTTCCACCGGAGACATGCTGCGCGCGGCAATCAAGGATGGTAGTGAGCTGGGCCTTAAAGTGAAAGAAATCATGAACAGCGGTGGCCTGGTGTCGGACGATATCATCATCGACCTGGTCAAAGAGCGTATCAGCCAGCCCGACTGCGAAAATGGTTTTCTGTTCGACGGCTTCCCGCGCACTATCCCCCAGGCGGATGCCATGAAAGAAGGCGGCGTTAAACTCGATCACGTGCTGGAAATTGCCGTGCCCGACGAAGAGATTGTCAATCGTTTGGCGGGGCGGCGTGTACATCCTGCCTCGGGGCGGGTTTACCACGTTGAGCATAACCCACCCAAAGAACCGGGTAAGGATGACGTGACGGGTGAAACGCTGATCCAACGTGAAGATGACCAGGAGTCTACCGTGCGCAATCGTCTGGCGGTGTATCACGACCAAACCGCCCCGCTGGTGGATTACTATCAGCAGTGGGCCAAAGATGATCCCCAAGCGGCTCCACAATACCACCGCGTTGAAGGGGTTGGCAGCGTGGATGAGATTACCCGCCAGGTGAAAAACGCGCTGAGTTAAGCCCTGTTAAAGGCTGACCTGCGAATACGTGATGGCTCGCCAACGGCGAGCCATCGTCGTTTGGGCATGGCAAAGGTACAATGCCCGTTTATTGTTTACGAGTGCTGAACCGTTATGTCGCTATATCTGCTTGCCCTCGATGCGTCATCCAGTGCCTGTTCGGCTGCTTTGCTTCGTAAGGACGCTGACCACAGCGAGTGCGTGGCGCGCTTTGAAATGACCCCACGGGGGCATACGCGGCGGCTGATGCCGATGATCGATGACGTATTGGCCGATGCACAGCTTTCCGCAAACCAGTTGGATGCGGTTGCCTATGGCTGTGGTCCTGGCGCCTTTACCGGGCTGCGCATTGCGGCTGGGGCAGCTCAGGGCCTGGCATTTGGGCTGGACCGCCCGCTGCTGGGCATTTCTACGCTGGAAGCGCTTGCTCTACAGGCCCATCGTCGCTATCACTTGCGCCATGTCGTAACGGCGCTGGATGCCCGCATGGGGGAAGTCTATGTGGCAATGTGGCACTGTTTGAATGACAGCCTGCGGCGTCAGGGCGACGAGGCCGTGTTGGCTCCCGAAAGGGTGACCCTGCCCGACGAAGAAACCGACTGGGTGGGGGTGGGGTCGGGCTTTACGCTTTGGGAGCAGTTCAGCACGCCGCTGCAGGCCGCGATGACGCATCATTTGACCGATCTGGAACCGCGAGCTGAAGAAATGGCCTGGTTGGCCGCTCGGAATTTCGCCGCCGGGCTTGGGCAACCCGCCCACGCTGTGCAGCCGGTTTACCTGCGCAACCAGGTGGCCTGGAAAAAGCCGGCATGACGCTGCCCGATGCCGGTACATTGCCCGCTGGGTTAACGCTTGCCTACCACGATGGCCAATTGGTGTTAGCCGGCGATGAGCGACAGTTCGGCAAACCGCTCAGCGTTGATTTTGTTGCCGGCCGGGCGGCGCACCGGCGCCAGTTTGGCGGCGGGCGTGGTCAACTGATTGCCAAAGCCTGCGGGCTGAGCAAGGGTGTAAGCCCCAATGTGGTGGATGCCACAGCGGGGCTGGGGCGTGATGCCTTTGTACTGGCAAGTCTGGGCGCATCGGTATTGATGATCGAGCGCGTGCCGGCCATTGCCGCACTGTTAAACGATGGCTTGACGCGTGCGGCTAATACCGCGGAAACCGCAGCCATCGCCGCGAGGATGACTTTTCGCCAAGGGGATGCCGCCCAGGCATTGGCCATGCTAGTGGCTGACGCTGCTTTTGATCCTCAGGTGATTCATCTTGACCCCATGTTTCCCCACCGCGAAAAATCTGCGCTGGTTAAAAAAGAAATGCGCCTGTTTCGGGCGTTGGCCGGGGACGATGATGATGCGCCGCGTCTACTGGAAGCCGCTTTAGACGTCGCGACGCACCGTGTGGTGGTTAAACGCCCTCGTAAAGCGCCACCGATTGCCGGGCCCACACCTCAGCACACGCTACAAGGCAAAACCAGTCGCTACGACATGTATGTTCATCGCGCCCTGACCCGCTAGCAACGCCACCAAGGAGGGCTTATGTCGCCGAAGTGGCGAGACAGCAATCGCTTTACCCTGCTTCCCGAAGCCTCGCGTTTTTTACCCGCGATGCTTGGGGCGATTCATCATGCCCAGCATTATGTACTGGTTGAGCTCTATTTGATGGAGTCGGGCAAGCTGGCTGACCAGGTTAGCGAGGCGCTGATCAAAGCCGTAAAGCGGGGCGTACCGGTATGTTTGCTGCTAGACGGGTTTGGCTCAATGGGCTTGGCGAGCGAAGACCGCCATCGCCTGATGCAGGCTGGGGTGCAACTGCGCTTTTTTAACCCTCTGGGTTTTCATTCTCTGGCGCGCAACTTGAGTCGTGACCATCGCAAAATCGTGGTGGTAGACGGGGAGGTGGCATTCACCGGCGGGTTTGGCGCGGTGGATGAGTTTCTTGACGCATGGTACGAAATCGCGGTGCAGGTTGAAGGTCCGGTAGTCGCTGATTGGGAAGCGTTGTTTAGGCGGCTATGGCGGTCGCGGCTGGCTCGCCCTGATAAAGCCCAGACGCGCATTCAAGCGTTGCCCGACCAGCGTACGTCACCTAGCTATGCCGATGGTGCGCGCGGGCGAGTGGTGTCGGCAAGAGGCTATCGCTACCAGGCAATTCGTTATTCGCTACACCAACGCATAGGGCAGGCAAGGCAGCGACTATGGCTGTGTACGCCCTATTTTGTGCCGACGTTTCGCTTACGTCGGCGCTTGATGCGTGCCGCCAAACGCGGTATCGATGTGCGGCTTTTGCTGCCGGGTGCCCAACACGACCATCCTGGTGTGCGCTATGCCGGGCAACGGTTTTATCATGCGATGCTCAAGTCTGGCGTGCGCATCTACGAGTTTAAACCGTCGTTTATCCACGCTAAATTTGTGCTGGCCGATGAGTGGGTAAGTATCGGGTCGTGTAATTTCGACCATTGGAATCTCCACTGGAACCTCGAGGCAAATCAAGAGGTTGATGATCCCAGGCTGGCTCAACAAGTATGCGAGCTTTTCGAGCGCCACTTTGCCGCGAGTGACGAAGTGGATGCCGCCAAATGGGCGGCGCGGCCCTTAAGGCAGCGCGCTAAAGAATGGCTCTATGGGTTGCTGGACGCCTTGGTGATGCGGCTCAAGTAACTACCGGCGTGGTTTGCCTTTGGCCGGTGTTTTTTTGCGTGGTTTGGGCTTGGGAGTTTCCGGCGGTACGCGGTAATGTAGATATAGATCGAGTACCAGCTCCGGCAACTGCGCTACCAGAGTTTCCTGACGCTCCAAGTCGTTGGCCATGTCGGCCATATCCGGCTCGTCGTCAAATAGCCCTGAAAGCAGCATAAAGGGCAATAGCAGCGTGGCCGCAGTTTCTTCATCGTCTTGGAACCAGGCGCTCTCATCGCAGAACACGCCTTCCATGAAGCCAGCGCACCAGTCGCCTATGGGGGTCTCTTCGGCAGAAATACCGGCAAGCGTCAGCTCGAAGGGGAGTTCGGGCAATCCGCCTTGCTCCAGTACAGACATGGCGTTATCGCGTAGCAGCGTGAGCAGATGGGTGATCTCATCGCGCTGTTCATTGTCGGCATAGCGAGGCACGCCATGAAACAGCTCTGCAAGCCATTGGCTAGGCGGTACTTCGCTTGGGCCGACCGCCAGCGCAACGAGAAATCCATGCGCTGAAATCAGGTCGAGCGCATCTTCGTCGACCTGGTCGGAATCGAGAAAATCGTCCAGCTTATCGAGTTGTTCATCGTCAAGCAGCGGCTGCGGCGGAATAGCCTCTTCGGGCGTGTTGGGGGGCGCTGGCATAAGAAGCCTCGTCAATGAGCAGCGGAAACAAACAGTCAAAAAGACATAATGACCACTAGTTTATCACTAATGAATACTAAGCCACTCCCCCCTTGGCCGGATGCAGCACTTGCGGCTTTATCGACGCAAGCACTGCACCAGGCTGCCCGTGAGCGAGCCGATCTTGCCTGGCAGCGCTGTCGCGAGGTCTACCCCGAGCTGCCTCGGCCAGCGGTATGGTTTGATTTAAAGGGGGCGTCCGCTGGACAGGCGCATCTCGGCCGTGGCGGGGTAAGGTTTAATCCGGTGCTGCTGAATGAAAACCGCCGTGCATTTTTTGACGAGGTGATCCCTCATGAAATGGCCCACTGGCTGGTGTTTCATCTCGCCGATGGGACACGCCTAAAGCCGCATGGGCGCGAATGGAAAACCGTGATGCGTGACCTGTTTGGTCTGACGCCCCGAGTAACTCATCGCTTTGATATCGGTCGTGCTCAGCCGGCCCCTTATCGCTATCGGTGTGGGTGTCAGCATCATCAGTTGACGGCGCGGCGTCATGCTTTGGTGGTAAAAGGTCGTCGTTATCGCTGTCGCCACTGTGCTGAGACCTTGGTCTACTGTGCGGAATAGAGTCGCTGTTTCTATTATAAGTTATTGTAATTTATATTAAAAATGTTAATACCAATGTCTAAAGGGAAGCTCACGCTGAGAGGTTTATGCTAGGGTAACAATATGTGGTGCCGGTAACGTTAAATATTATATCGGCTACATTCCTTTAGAGAGTGCATTTCCACGGACAGAGGCAATTTCATGAGCGAACAGCAGAACGTCTATCCGGTGCGCGAGGATATCGCCGCCAACGCGTGGGCTGACGAAGCCACCTACCAGGCCATGTACCAGCAGTCGGTAGACGATCCGGAAGGCTTCTGGGCCGAGCAGGCCAAGCGGCTTGACTGGATTAAGGCGCCCGCCACCATCAAAAGCACTTCCTTCGCGCGTGATAATGTCGATATTCGCTGGTTTGAAGACGGCCAGTTGAACGTTGCCGCCAACTGCCTGGATCGTCACCTCGAGAAGCGCGGCGACCAGACCGCCATTATCTGGGAAGGCGACGATCCCAACGATGCCAAACACATCAGCTACCGCGAGCTTTACGAGCGTACCAATCAACTGGCCAACGGCCTGAAAGAACTAGGTATCGGTAAAGGCGACACGGTCACCCTGTACATGCCGATGATTCCTGAAGCGGCAATGGCCATGCTGGCCTGTGCGCGCATCGGGGCGGTGCATTCGGTCGTGTTTGGTGGTTTCTCCCCCGACGCCGTGGCGCAACGGGTTATCGGGGCCGACTCAAAACTTGTGATCACCGCCGATGAATCGGTGCGTGGTGGCAAGCAGGTGCCGCTGAAAGACAATGTCGACGCGGCACTGACCCGTGAGGGCACCGATGTCTGCAAAAACGTATTAGTCGTCAAGCGCACCGGTGGCGAAATCGAGTGGAATGAGGGCCGCGATCTATGGTTTGACGCCTTGGTCGACAAGCAGTCCACCGAGTGTGAACCCGAAGCAATGGGCGCTGAAGATCCTTTGTTTATTCTTTACACATCCGGGTCTACCGGCGCGCCCAAGGGGTTGAAGCACACTACCGGCGGGTACCTGACCTACGCGGCCATGACCCACCAGTACGTGTTTGATTATCAGGACGGTGAAGTTTACTGGTGTACCGCCGATGTCGGCTGGGTCACCGGGCACAGCTACATTGTTTATGGTCCGCTGGCCAACGGGGCCACCACGCTGATGTTTGAGGGCGTTCCCAGCTATCCGACCCACGGGCGGATGGGCGACATCGTCGACAAGCACAACGTCAATATTCTATATACCGCACCCACTGCCGTGCGTGCGTTGATGGCCCATGGTGAAAACGTCATGGACTCAAGCAAGCGCGACTCACTCCGCCTGCTGGGTTCAGTGGGTGAGCCGATCAATCCTGAAGCGTGGGAGTGGTTCTATCGCGTCATCGGTAACGAAAAGTGCCCGATCGTGGATACCTGGTGGCAGACCGAAACCGGCGGCATCATGATCTCGCCGCTGCCGGGGGCTACGCCGCTCAAGCCAGGGTCGGCCACCAAGCCGTTCTTTGGCGTTCAGCCCGCCCTGGTGGATAACGACGGTAAACTGCTCGAAGGCGCCGCTGAAGGCAACCTGGTCATTCTGGATGCTTGGCCCGGCCAGGCACGGTCAATCTGGGGCGACCATGAGCGCTTTGTGCAGACCTACTTCTCTACGTATGACAACATGTACTTTACCGGTGATGGCTGTCGTCGTGATGAAGACGGTTATTACTGGATCACCGGACGGGTTGACGATGTCCTGAACGTCTCCGGCCACCGGATGGGGACCGCCGAGATCGAATCGTCGCTGGTTGCCCACTCTGCCGTGGCCGAAGCCGCTGTGGTGGGCTTCCCCCACGATATTAAAGGCCAGGGCATCTATATTTACGTGACCTTGAACGATGAGGTCGACCCGACGGATGAGCTGAAAAAAGAACTGACCCAGTGGGTTCGCAAGGATATCGGTCCGATTGCCTCGCCGGATGTCATTCAGTGGGCGCCGGGCCTTCCTAAAACCCGCTCAGGCAAGATCATGCGTCGTATTCTGCGCAAGATTGCGGCCAATGAATGCGATGGATTAGGGGATACCAGCACGCTGGCTGATCCTTCGGTAGTGGATGAGTTAATCGAACATCGCGCTAATCAATAGTCCATTCACCGGCCCTGTGGTGGTCACCGCTGGGCCGGTGAGAGGGGGTAGGCTAAGCTTTTTGGCTCCTCTCCTAAGGGCGATGAAATGTCAGTGCCGGCCAACGCGCCGGCACTGCTATGTTGAGTGTGATGAAGAATCCATTACAAATTGTGCATGTGATGCTTGGGCATGACGAAGTCCATGGGGTACCATGCTTCAACCGTATGAGCCTAGCGTCGCGGCAGCAGCAAACCCCGCTGCTTGAGGAACCGGAGGAATATCCATGGCAGTAGCCCACAAGTTTATCGTCGCAGACGACCACCCGCTGTTTCGTGCAGCGCTCACCCAGGCGTTACGCCAACTGGCCCCGCAGGCAGAAATCGTCGAAGCCGATACCATGGAGGCGACTACCGAGGTGGTCAACCGACACCCGGATGCTGACCTTATCCTGCTGGATTTACACATGCCAGGTGCCCATGGTTTTTCAGGCCTGATCCAGCTGCGCGGGCAAATGCCTGATATTCCCGTAGCAGTTGTGTCAGGTAGTGACGAGCCATATGTGGTGCGTCGTGCCATCGACTATGGTGCATCAGGCTTTATTCCTAAATCGTCGTCGCTGCAGCTTATCGCCGAAGCGGTCAGCGAGATTTTGCAGGGTGAGGTATGGTTGCCCGAGGCGTTGGCGGGTGTATTGGAAGAGACCAGTGAAGAAGAATCGCGCTTTGCCGAAGCGATTGCTTCGCTAACGCCACAGCAATTCCGGGTGCTCAACATGCTCACGGAAGGGTTGCTGAACAAGCAGATCGCCTACGAACTTAACGTTTCCGAAGCGACCATCAAGGCGCACGTCACGGCGATTTTGCGTAAGCTAGGCGTGCACTCGCGCACCCAGGCGGTGATTGCAGCGCAAAAACTGGAAGTCGAGCCGCCCAAAGTCGAGTCCTGATGGGCTTCGCCCGGAGCTAGTAGCTGGAAGAGCGGCGCTTCGCGCCTGGCAGCGAGAAGGAAAAACTGCCTCCGTGGTCTTGCCACGGAGGCAGTTTCATTCAAGCTGTCATCCAGCTTCCAGCTAGGCCTTACCCGCTCGGCTGGCCTGCAGCGTACGCGTCAACAGCGCCCGTAGGGCTGCAGGTCGTACCGGCTTGAGCAGCAGCTGATACCCGGCACGCTTGACCTCTTCGGCTACCGCCTCGGTGCGGTCGGCGGTAATCACGATGCCGGGGACGGCGCCAACCAGACGCTCGCTTAAGGCTTCCAGCGCCATCAACCCGGTGACCTCGTTATCCAGGTGGTAGTCGGCCAGGATGGCGTCTGGGTCACCGTCCATGTTGCGCAGGATCGACTTGGCGCCGCCGATGCTGGTGGCGGTGAATACCTCGCACCCCCAGCCGCTGAGCATGGCAGTCATGCCTTCGAGAATCAGCGTTTCGTTGTCGATGCACACAATCCGGGTGCCGGTCAGCTTGTTGCCGCTGCGCCGTGGCCCGTGTTCCTCATCCTCGGCGCTGGGCTCGCGTGCTGCAACGTGCGGCACGCTCACCGAGAAGACGGTGCCGGTTCCCACCCATGAACGCACCTTGATGGGATGATCAAGCACACGGCTCATGCGATCGGCAATGGAAAGCCCCAGACCGAGGCCTTTTTCACTCTCTTTGTGCCGCGATACCTGGTCGAGACGACGAAACTCTTGGAAAATCTCGCTGAGCTTCGAGTCAGGAATCCCGGGACCGCTATCCCATACCTCAATCACCAGCCGCTCGCCTTGGCGTCGACAGCCCAGCAGTACACGGCCCTCCTGGGTATAGCGAATCGCGTTGGAAAGAAAGTTCTGCACAATGCGGCGCAACATTTGCGGGTCCGAATCGACCCACTGCTGGGTGGGGACCACGACCAGGTCAAGCCCGCGGTCGTCGGCCATCACTTCGAACTCTGCGCGCAGCGGCCGGAAGATATCGGCCAGCGCGAAATGGCTGCGCCGCGGCGTTAGAGCGCCTGCGTCGAGTTTGGAAATATCCAGCAGCGTACTGAGCAGTTCTTCCGCCGCTTGCAATGAATTATCGATATGGCCAATGGTGCGCTGGGTATCCGGCACGGTGACATTTTGCATCAGCGCCGAGGTGAATAGGCGGGCGGCATTCAACGGCTGGAGTAAGTCGTGGCTTGCCGCCGCTAAAAAGCGCGTTTTTGAGGCGTTGGCATCTTCGGCCAACTGCTTGGCCTGGCGCAGTGCCTGCTCGGCTTCAGCGCGGACACGATTCTCCTGACGCAGGGCGGCGTTGGCTTCGGAGAGCGCCTGGGTACGTTCACGTACGCGTTCTTCAAGGGTTTCGTTGGTTTCCTTAAGCGCAATCTCGGCCTGTCGGCGTTCGGTAATGTCCTGATAAAGCGCAAAGAACCCGAGAATCGACTGGCTGTCACCGAAGTGGGGCGTATAGGTGACCAGCATGTAGCGCATGGCGTCATTCAACTGCATGGCTACTTCAAAGCTTACTCGCTCACCGGCCAATGTAAGGGCTACCCAGGGCGCTCGCTCCTGGGCCTGCCGTTCTGGCAGAACATCTTCGTAGCGCTTGCCGATCACCGCGTTACGGTCGATACCGAAGGCCTGTTCATAAGCGCGGTTGGTGAACAGGTAACGACACTCTTTATCGAAGTAGGCGATCAGCGCGGGAACGTTATCGGTGTAAATACGGATGTTGTTTTCGGAGCGAATCAGCGCTTCTTCGATGCGTTTCTGCTGGGTAATATCCTGATAGGTATACACGAAGCCGCCACCCGGCATCGGGTTGCCCTGCACTTCGAGCACGCTGCCATCCTGCCGGTAACGAACGTAGCGGTGCGGCTGGCCGTCGCGAATGTTGTCGAGCAGCAGCTGAACGTGCTCTTCGGGATCGCCTGGGCCGTACTCGCCGTTGTGGGCGTTGTATCGGAAGATGCGGTCCATCGGTGCGCCCACGCGTATCAGGTGGTCGGGAAAGCGAAACAGTTCTAGATAGCGCTGATTCCATACCACCAGACGTAGGTTTTGATCGACAACGCTGATGCCCTGGTTAATGTTCTCGATGGTGGCCTGCAGCAGCGCGCGGTTGAATTCGAGCACCTGGGAGGCTTCATCGACGATCGAGATGACGTCGGAAATGCCGATCCCGCGCCCCTGGAGGGCAGAGTTGACCACGATCCTTGCCGACGATGCGCCAAGCACTGAAGCGAGAAAGCGCTCGGTGAACTGGATCACATCGATAGAGGCACGGGTGCCATCATCCAACGGTTTGCCCGCCCGTCGTGCATAGTCCTCAAAAGCGCGGCCCACCTGCCCGGCGCCCAGAAAACGCTCACAGAGCACCTTCAAATCGCCCACTGTGGTGGCCCCCGTCCAGGGGCGGTTAACCGAGGTTTGGCGGGTCTCAACGCTATCCACAAACAGTGACGCCTGAATACGCTCGACCACGCGCTGTGACGTCACCTGGGAAACAAAGATGTAGCAGAATAAATTGACGCCCAGCGATAGCATTACCCCATGAGTAAAACTGTCGCCCAGATTCAGGCCAAACAGCGCCGTGGGCGAGAGCCACGCGAGCCCTAGGGGGCCGCCATCCAGCCAGTTGGCCGGCAGCACATCGGCGTTAATCATGGCGGGCATGAGCAGGCTATAAACCCAAATGGCAAAGCCGGCATTCATGCCGACGATAACCCCAAGCCGGTTACCGCGCTTCCAGTACAGGCCGCCGATCAGCGCAGGAGCGAATTGTGCCGCCGCCGCAAAGGACAGCATGCCAATCGACGCCAGCGAGGTGAACTCGGCGATCATCTGGTAGAAGCCGTAGGCCATGGCCAGGACAGCGACAATGGTCAGTCGTCTCGCACGCAGGACCAGGCGACCGTAATCGCGCGCCTTGGTGTCGAACCAGCGCAAACGGAAAAGCGCAGGAATGACGATTTCATTGGAGATCATGATCGACACGGCGACCGCCGCCACAATGACCATGCCGGTCGCGGCGGAAAACCCGCCAATGAACGTCAGCAGAGTCAGCCATTCATGGCCGGACGCCATGGAAAGCGCCAATACGTAGGTATCCGGTTCAACCGAGGTGTCGGAAAACAGCATTAGGCCGGCGGCCGCCAGCGGCACGACGAAAAACGCGATCACGATCAGGTAGAGAGGAAACAGCCAGCGTGCTTTCGTCGCATCGTCGTGGTGGGTGTTCTCGACGACCGCCACATGGAATTGGCGGGGCAGGCAGAGAATCGCCAGCATGGCCAGCAGGGTTTGCGCCCAGAAGCTCTGACCGAAGTCCTGGTTGGCCAGTTGGCGCTGTAACTCCAGATGCGTTTCTGCATAACCCATCAGCTCGCCCAGGCCGTCGAACATCCCCCAGGTGACGAACACCCCGAGCACCACGAAGGCGAGCAGCTTGACCAATGACTCGAAGGCGACCGCGTGGATTAAGCCTTCGTGGTGCTCGGTGGCATCGGTATGCCGCGTACCGAACAGGATGGCGAAAATAGCCATCACCACGGCCACATAAAAGGCAGTATCGCCAAACAGTGGCGCATTGGTCATGTCGCCTTCGTCGGTTAATACGCTGAAAGTGGTGGAGACAGCTTTTAACTGAAGGGCGATGTAGGGCAGGGTGCCCACTAGTGCCACGAGGCTGGCGAAGGCTGCCAACGACTGGGTTTTACCGTAGCGCGAGGCGATAAAGTCGGCGATAGAAGTGACGTTTTGGTGCTTGGCCACGCGGATCATTTTCGCAAGCACAGGCCAGAACAGTAAAAACGTAAGCACCGGCCCGACAAAGATACTGGCGAACGACCAGCCGGCCGTCGCGGCTTGGCCTACAGCCCCATAAAACGTCCAGGAGGTGCAATAAATCGCCAGGGCAAGGCTGTAAATAATAGGGCGGCGGCGTGTTGCTCCGACTTTTCGAGCACGACGGTCACCGTACCAGGCGATAGCGAAGAGCACCGCGATATACAAAAGCGATACCGCGACTAACAGTCCGCCATGAAACATAGCCTTCCCCCGCCTGTTGCCTATCGATCAAGCCGCTATGGGCTACTCGTCCAGCGCCCCATTCTAGGCGAAATGAGATGGGGCGTCAGGCGTGAAATGCGAAGGCTTACACGCCGTCGCAAACATTGTTAAGCAGTGGTGAGGTGTCACGTAGTGTGCGCATTTGGTCGACTTGCGGCTCGCGGGTTTCTGGCTCAAGGGGAACCAGTTCACGGCTATCGCAGTTGAGCAAATACGGCTGATGGGTGACGACATCGGTATAATGGCGTTCAAACTGGTAGAGAATAAATTGCGCCAGACGGTCATCGCCGCTGGTGCCGAGTTTGATATTCTCGCTATCCACCACGCTGAACTCGGTGGTCATAGGAAACATAAAGGTCCAGGGTCGCCAGACCTGTTGGCTAGTGTCGCTGGAAATAACCTCGGCGGTTTCAGGAAGCTGTTGTTGCTTATGTTCAAACCAAGAATACTCGACATAGATTTGATAGCTGAGCATACCCAGCCCGCCGAAGACCGGCACGATCCATTTAGGCAGTCGCTTGCCACTCAACGTACGCAGTAATAGACCAATCCCTGCCGCCGCCAAGCCAGCAAATACGGCGGCAATCAAATGCCAAATCATAATACGTCCTTCTAAAAAGCCATCGGGCCTCCCGGAGGAAGCCCGATGGCGGGTCGGTTCCAAAGCCTGTGACACTTGGGTCAGCAGGTTAGGGAAAGATTATGACTTAGTGGTCGACGGCAACGCCAGCACCTTTCGGGTAGCGAACGCTTTCGACCAGTTCCTGGATCTCCTGCGGCGGTGCTTTGGTCACGCTGCAGACCGCAAAGGCCACGGCGAAGTTGATCATCGCGCCTATCGCACCGAAGGACAGCGGTGAAACCCCGAATATCCATTCTGCAGGTTCGTTGGCCAGCATATTTGTGCCGGGGACGAAGAACCAGCCCAAGTAGGTGAAGATGTACAGCAGGGTACAGATCAGACCGCTGAGCATGCCGGCGACAGCGCCTGAGTTGTTCATCTTCTTGGAGAAGATACCCATCATCAGCGCGGGGAACAGCGACGCACCGGCGATACCGAAAGCCAACGCCACGGTTTGCGCCGCAAACCCGGGTGGGTTAAGCCCCAGATACGTGGCAAGTAATATCGCCCCGGCCATGGAGATTCGCGCCGCCAACATCTCGCCTTTCTCGGATATCTTGGGGTTGATCATGGTCTTGATCAAGTCGTGACTGATCGCGGACGAAATCGCAAGCAACAGACCCGCCGCCGTGGATAGCGCCGCGGCGATACCGCCTGCTGCAATCAAGCCAATGACCCAGCCGGGTAAGTTGGCAATTTCGGGGTTCGCCAACACCATGATGTCGTTGTTGACGTCCAGTTCGTTGCCTTCCCAACCACGATCTTCAAAGTCTGAATCGTCGTTGTAGAACTGGATGCGGCCATCTTCGTTCTTGTCTTCAAACGTCAGCAGACCGGTGTCTTCCCAGGTGCGGAACCATTCCGGACGATCTTCGTAGCGCAGGGCTTCTTCGGAGGCGTCGGCGTAGTTTTCCGTTTGACCGGCCATCTCTGGATAGACCGTGGTCATCAGGTTCAGGCGCGCCATGGACCCAACCGCCGGTGCGGTGAGGTACAGCAGGGCAATGAACACCAGCGCCCAGCCGGCTGACCAGCGAGCATCCGCCACTTTCGGCACGGTGAAGAAGCGAATGATAACGTGGGGCAGACCCGCAGTACCGACCATCAGCGACAGGGTGAACAGCACCATGTTGAGCTTGTTGTCGACGTCGGCGGTATAGTCCTGGAAGCCCAGTGCACTGACTACGTCATCGAGCTTGGTGAGCAACGGTACGCCCGATTCGGTATGCGTACTGAACATGCCGAACATGGGAATGGGGTTGCCGGTGAGCTGCATGGCGATGAATACCGCCGGGATGGTGTAGGCAATGATCAGTACGATGTACTGCGCCACCTGGGTATAGGTGATGCCCTTCATGCCGCCGAAAACGGCGTACAGGAAGACGATAAAGGCCGCGATCCAGATGCCAGCGGTGTTAGGCACTTCCAGGAAGCGCGAGAACGCCACGCCCGCACCGGTCATTTGACCGATAACGTAGGTCACCGAGGCCACTATCAGACAGATAACCGCCACAAGACGGGCCGTGTTGCTGTAGAAACGGTCGCCAATGAAGTCGGGTACCGTGAACTTGCCGAACTTACGCAGGTAAGGGGCAAGCAGCATGGCGAGGATAACGTAACCCCCGGTCCAGCCCATCAGGAAGGTGGAGTTGGCGTAACCGCCCGACGCCAGCAGGCCAGCCATTGAGATGAACGATGCCGCTGACATCCAGTCGGCAGCGGTAGCCATCCCGTTGGTGATCGGGTGAACACCACCCCCGGCGACGTAGAAGTCTTTCGTCGATCCCGCGCGTGCCCAGATCGCGATGCCTATATACAAGGCAAAGGAGGCACCCACGAAAAGTAGGTTGATTGCAAATTGGCTCATACCGGCTTACTCCCCAAGGCCAAATTTTTCATCAAGCTTGTTCATTTTCCACGCGTAGAAAAAGATCAAGACGATGAAGGTGAGAATTGACCCTTGCTGAGCAAACCAAAAGCCCAGGTCGGTACCACCGACTGGAATAGAGGCAAGTAGCGGGCGGAATAGAATAGCGCAGCCGTAAGAAACGAATGCCCAGACTACCAAACATCCAATAATGGTACGGACGTTGGCTTTCCAGTATTCAGCAGCATTGGATTTGTCGTCTGCCATTGTGTTGCTCTCCACTTGTGTTTTTAGGTTGGAAAGTTCACTCGAAATAGCGGTTGAACCATCAGATCAATCGCACGTTTTTGGAACCACTCGCTATAGTGATGTCATGAATCAGCTGTTAGTTAACACGTCACCTGGCAAAAGGTGGATTTCGAGTGGTGCAATGACGTGCGATTACCCTGCATGACTCACTGACAATAGTGGGCAATAAATGCGAAAAAATAAATCCCAGACTTTGGTATCAATAAACTTTGGTGGTGAGCAAAAAGTAGCCAATCAGTTGAAAATGAGCTTTTTTATGGACTTTTAGTGTATTCATATAAGTTTTACTTAGCGCCATGGGACGATGGTCTAGGTGGGGGGGATACGGCAATGTTTGCTATGTTCAGAAACTGGCCTAGACATGTTTTTAATAATTCAAAAAGTGGCGACATGTTTTGCCTTTTTCACAACACCGAAGTGAATAAAGGTAGTTAGACATTAGCGCAATAACCCAAAGTAGTAGTCGGGTAATGAATTTCCTTAACGCCAGTTTTTAACCCAATGGCGAATGATGCCTTAAACGTTAGACTGCTTGACATTATTAACTAACACGCCTTGGACAACCATCCTCAGGTCAACGAGGTTCGCTTACACCGCATCATAATAACGAGGTCATGCTCATGGTAGATGTCGACCTTTCCCAGCCACCGTTTTCGCTGCTGGATGCCGAGGGGAAGGAGCACGTGCGTCGCGGCATGGACCTTGCCTATTTTGAGCGTCACGACATCATTGTCGAGACAGGCCAAGCGGGCGAATACGTGTATGTGATCCATAAGGGGGAAGTTGCCGAACTAGACCCCACCTTACCGTCATCAGTATCGCGCATTGGGCATTACACTGCAGGCGATTTATTTGGTGCCATTAGCATATTGAACGGCAAAAGCCGCTACCGGTTTCAAGCGGAACAGGAATGCTTGTGTTATCTGATGCCCAAAGCGCTATTCAAGACACTGTGCCATGAGTATCCCGAATTTAGTCAATTCTTTCGCCAGTCGTTGGCTCATAAAGCACGCCTGTTAACAGAAAAGCGCGCCGAAGGCGGCGTGACGATGGCAGGGTTCATGCTGGCCCGCGTCAGTGAGTGCATGCGCGCGCCCTTGTTACTGCCCGCCGATGCGGATGTCGCCACCGCCGTGCGCACGCTCAATGATAGTCATGCTGACAGCTTGCTGGTTGATGCATCCAGTCAACTGGGCATGGTGACTAAAACCGACCTGCTAAACGCCATTGTGCTGGGGGAGCATCCCGTAACCACACCGCTTGTTGATATCGCCCAATATACTCTGGTAACGGCGACGCCCGACCAATACTTATTTGAAGCGCTGGTCAGTATGACGCGCCATAAGGTGACGCGGGTCGTGGTGATGGACAATGCCCAGGCCGTTGGTGTGGTCGAACTGACCGACGTACTTAGCTATTTCTCAAGCCGCAGCTATGTGGTCAGCCTTCAGGTGGAGCAGGCCGGTGATTTGTCGGCGCTGGCCGCAGCTAGTCACCGTACGCCGGAGCTGGTCAACGCCTTGATGGCGCAGGGGGTGAAGCTACGTTTTGCCATGGATCTGTTGGCAGCCTTGAATGGCCGCATCATGAGCAAGGCTTGGGAATTCACTATTGATGCGTCACATCAGCAGCACAGCTGCATGATGGTCATGGGCAGTGAGGGGCGCGGCGAGCAGATTCTCAAAACCGACCAGGATAACGGCTTGATTCTGGCCGACGACGCTGAGTGGCCCGCTGTTGGGGATGACATGCAGCGCCTCACGGCCACCCTTATTGAGCTGGGTTACCCGCCTTGTCCGGGCAATATCATGGTGTCGAACCCGGATTGGGTGGCCACGGTAAGCGAATGGAAAGGGCGCATTGCGCGCTGGGCCAGCGCACGTGACGGCGATAGCCTGATGAAGCTGGCGATCATGCTCGACGCCCACGGCGTGGCGGGCAACCCGAGCCTGCTGGAAAGCGTCCGTGAGGAGCTGTTCGAGCGTTGCTCCCGGGACGAGTTGCTGCTGTCGTATTTCGCCCGCACTGCGCTGCGTTTTTCTACTCCCTTGACGCTGTTTGGTTCGCTTAAGAAGCCCCAGCACGGCATCGATATAAAAAAAGGCGGTATTTTTCCCATCGTTCACGGCGTTCGCACCATGGCGCTTGAGCGGCGTATTCACGACACCTCGACGTTTGGCCGGTTGGATGCGCTGGCCGAGGACGGGCGTCTCAACCGGCGCTTTGCTGACGACCTAGGCGAAGCCTTAGCGCTGTTTACCGAGTTGCGGCTTAAGCAGCAGCTCAATGATATCGCCGACGGATCATCCGTTAACCAACCGGAGCGCTCCAACCGGGTCGTCGTGCAGGAGTTATCGTCGTTGGAGCGTGATTTGCTTCGCGAAGCGCTGCACATCGTTAAAGATTTCAAACAGCGTCTCTCGCATCGTTATCACCTGGAGTATTCGTGATCAGTCGACACTATTTAGATGCCCCCTTTGGTTGGCTTGGCGGCCTGCTGCGCCGGGGAAGCGAGCGCCGCCGCTATGCAGCTTCTCCCTATGCGTGGCTTTTCCAACCTTACCTAGGAAATGAACTGGTGGCGCTTTCGTGTTTTGCCCACCATGGGGTAATGAGCATCGCGGCGGTAACGCTGCGTCATCACCAAATCCTGACCAGTCGCGCATGGGTTGCAGCGCTGAGCGAAGGCGCGCGAGGAAGCGACGCCGCCGAGCGCCGTCATCAGTTGCTGTACAACGTGGAGACCACGCTACCGCTCGATGTTGAAAGCCTGCGTTCGCTAGTCGAGTTTATCGGCAACCGGCCGATCGTCGGCTGGCAGCTTGAGCAGCGCCTCGCGCCGCTCGAGCAGGCGCTACGCCGCCATCTAGGGTTTGGCCTGCCCAATGCACGGGTGGATGTCACCAAGCTGCACCAGCGCCATCTGCGCCGCTTACACCCCCAGGCTGAGCAAGAAGATGAGCTAGCCAGAGCGCTAAACTGTTGGCAAGTGCCCAGCCAGGCGCCTCAGCGGGCGCTTGAAGATGCCACCGCCAGCGCGCTGCTGTATCTTCGCTTGCAGCGTACGGAGGTGGATGCTGCCCTGTAGTGGCAAGCAGTTGGGCGCTGGCGCTGGGAGTTGCTAGAATAGCGGTTGCTTCTTTTACCATCGGCAGTGCTTATACCATGCAACATCACCTTGATCATTTTGACCCAGCGTTGGCGACCCCTAATGCGGCACCCGGCTTCCCCGAAGCGGCTGTCGCTTCTGAATCCCACGCAGCCAAACAAAAACGCGAGTTCAATAAGCTACAAAAGCGTCTTCGCCGCGAAGTGGGCAATGCGATCATTGACTATCGCATGATCGATGAGGGCGATCGCGTTATGGTCTGCCTGAGCGGCGGCAAAGACAGTTATACAATGCTGGAGATGCTGCTCAGCCTGCAGCGCAATGCGCCGGTGAACTTCTCGCTGGTGGCCGTCAACATGGACCAGAAACAGCCGGGCTTTCCTGAGCATGTGTTGCCGACCTATCTCGAGCAACGCGGGGTGGAATACCACATTCTGGAGCGTGATACCTATTCGGTGGTGAAAGAGAAAACCCCGGAAGGCAAAACCACTTGCGCGCTATGTTCGCGCTTGCGCCGCGGTTCGCTGTACGGCTTTGCCGAAGAGATTGGCGCCACTAAGATTGCCCTGGGCCACCATCGGGAAGACATTCTTGAAACGCTGTTTTTAAATATGTTCTTCGGTGGCACGCTAAAATCAATGCCGCCCAAATTGCTTTCTGACGACGGCAAGAACATCGTTATCCGACCGCTGGCGTACTGCAAAGAGGCGGATATCGTTGAGTACGCCCAGCAAATGGCGTTCCCTATTATCCCTTGCAACCTTTGTGGCTCGCAGCCCAACCTACAGCGTCAAGTAGTGAAAGATATGCTGGCGGATTGGGATAAAAAACATCCCGGCCGATTGGAAAGTATGTTTAAAGCCGTCACCAATGTTGCGCCCTCGCAGCTTGCGGACCGCGATCTGTTTGACTTCGCCGGGCTAGAAGCCAAACAGGCTGAGTTAATGGCGGGGCGCATTCAGGCGCTCACTGTTGGCTAGGGAGCGGCGTCTTCTTCGGCAAGCTGCTGCAGTCTCGCTATATCAAGAATGCGTACCTCGCGGCCTGACACGTCCACCACTTCCTGAGATTGGAAGCGGCTTACAATCCGGCTGACGGTTTCCACAGCGAGCCCGAGATAGTTGCCGATATCCGCTCTGGGCATCGAGAGTCGAAAACTGTAGGGCGAGTAGCCCCGGCGGCGAAAACGGTCGGAAAGCGTGATCAGAAAGCTTGCCAGGCGCTGGTCGGCGGTTTTGCGGGACAGCAGCCGCATCATTCGCCGGTCATTACGCAGTTCTTTGCTCATGCTGCGGTATAGCTGGCCGCGTAGCTCGGGCAGCTTTTCAGACAAATGATCCAGTTGGTCAAACGGAATCTCGCATACCGTGGTGGTTTCCAGCGCGACCACGCTGCCGGGGTAATGGGGTTCATCGATAGCATCTAAGCCTACCAGTTCACTTGGCAGATAGAAGTTGGTCAGCTGTTCAAAGCCACCGCCTTCGCTGGTGACCTGTTTTAAGCTGCCTGAACGCACGGCATATACGCTGGTAAACGGCTCCCCCTGGCGAAAAAGCTGCTCGCCTTTTTTGAGCGGGGCGCGTCGCCGAATAATCGCATCAAACTGGTCTATATCTTCCAGTTCGAGCGCTAATGGCAGGCACAGCGAGCTTAAGCTGCAGGTTTGACAGCGTGCCTCATGTAGGATGGCACGCCGTTGGAGCATTGGTTCCAGCATGAGAGTCTCCGTCAGTGGCGCATGGCTTCATTATGTAAGCTGGAGCATATGGGCAGCAACCGTCAAACTATTTTTGAATAGCGCTGTTCGCTCTGATTAGCCAGGCGAGCATCAAACGCCATGGCTAAATGGCGAATTAGCAATCGCCCTAAAGGGGAAACGCGCAGCTTGTTGCCCTGTATATCCACTAGTCCATCGCGCTTTGCCTGGTCGAGAGAACTAAGCGCTAGGCGGAAATACTGGTGGGCATCAATCTGCCAGCGCTTGCCGAGCGCCGCCAAATCCAACTGCATGTCACACATCAAGCGCTCAATGGCATCGCGGCGAATCAGGTCGTCGCGACTCAGGCATACGCCACGCTGTGTGGCTAGCTGCCCTTGATCAATGGCTGACTGGTAAAGATTGAGCTGGCTGTTGTTTTGCGCATAACAATCGTCAAGGCGTGAAATGGCTGATACACCAAAGCCAATCAGATCGCACTGGGCGTGGCTGGAATAGCCCTGGAAGTTGCGCTGCAGCGTGCCGTTTTGCTGGGCAAGAACCAGGCTGTCGTCCGGTCGGGCAAAATGATCCATGCCGATATGCACATAACCGGCATCGGTGAGCATCTCGATGGTGACGCGCAGCATGGCCAGTTTCTCGTCGGCGTCGGGCAGGTCCTGCTGGCGAATGCGCCGCTGGGGCGGAAAACGCTCCGGAAGGTGGGCATAGTTGAACACCGACAGGCGCGCCGGGTTCAGTTCTATGACCTGGCGAAGCGTCTGTGCAAAACTGTTCGCCGTTTGCAGTGGTAGACCGTAGATAAGGTCCAGGTTGAGCGAGCGGAAGCCCAGTCGCTGGGCTTCGTCCATCAGCGTTTCGGTGAGTACCCGTGGCTGGTCACGGTTAATCGCTCGCTGTACCTGAGGATCAAAGTCCTGCACGCCCAGGCTCAGCCGGTTAAAGCCCAGCGATTGCAGATGACGCAGGGTTAACACATCGGCTTCGCGCGGGTCGATTTCAATGGCGTAGTCGCGCTCGGGGTCGCTGGACAGACCGAAGCGGGCATCCAGGCGGTCAATCAATTCGCTCATCTGGTCAAGCGTTAAAAAGGTTGGTGTGCCGCCACCCCAGTGCAGCTGCCTCACCGGTCGCCGGGTGTCGAGAGGCTGCGCTGCCAGCGCCATTTCACGGTCGAGCCTTGCCAGATAGGGTTCGGCAAGTGCGGTGTTCTTAGTGGCGATCTTGTTACAGGCACAGTAGAAACAGATCTTCCGGCAGAACGGAATATGTACATACAGCGATAGCGCTCGTTGAGCGTCGTTGCTGCGTGCCAGGGCAGAGGTAAAATCGTCGGCCGTAAACGCCTCGTCAAAGGACAGGGCGGTGGGGTAAGACGTATAGCGGGGGCCGCTTATTGCGTAGCGCTGGAGTAATGCGTCGCTCCACGTTGAAGTGGTCAAGGTGCTATCAGAAGCATCATCATTCACGGTGGTAGGCATGGGGCCATGCTCCAGGTCAAAGGCTTGACGCAAGGGTAGCGGCTGCCAGGCAACCCCGTGTTGAGCTACGTCAAGAAAAGCAGCGCCAGGTGGATGTTGGCGCATTCAGTCAAACAGCCCGGAGGGCCGCGTTGTGGAAACCCACTGGCCGCAGGAAACAAGCATCGATAAGCAGACGCTGGCGGAGGTGGTCGCCAAGCAGGTCAGCGGCTGTTTTTGGCTTGAGGGGATGGGGCCGCTCAGGCTTTATGGACAGGCCAGTCACGGCTGCCTGCTGTTGGCCCATGGCGCTGGCGCCGGGCACCGATCCGCTTTTATGCAGCAGTTTGCCAGTGCGTTAGCGCAGCATGGGTTGCAGGTGATTACGTTTGATCTTGGCTATATGCAGCAAATGCAGGCCACGGGAAAGCGCCGCCCTCCGCCCGCCATTGATCGCACGGTGGCGGAGTTGGCGCGTTGGTATGACGGCCTTGCCCCGCTAACGGCTAAGCCGCTTTGGCTCGGCGGCAAGTCGATGGGTGGCCGCGCGGCAAGCATGTTGGCCAGTCAGCAAGCTTGCCCGGGGCTAGTGATCGCCGGTTATCCGTTTCATCCGCCAAAAGCACCCGACAAACTGCGCCTGGCGCATTGGTCAGACGTGCAGGTGCCTTCACTGATACTTCAGGGCGAGCGTGATCCTCTGGGCAATCACGCAGAGGTATCGAGCTACGCGCTGCCGCATAACACCCAGGTGATGTGGCTTACCGATGGCGATCACGACTTTAAACCCCGCCGTGCCTCGGGGGTAAATCAGACGATTTTGATTGACGAAGCCGCCGCTCATGGGGCATCCTTCGTGCGCGCTCAATCGCTGCAGTGAGGCGTTTGGAAGGGTGCGTTTAAAGCCGTCTGTGGAAGCACAGTATTTGAACGTAGTGTGTTGACTTCCTTCGCGTCTACTGTAGAATGCAGCGCCACGTGACCAGCGGGTGGTTAGCTCAGTTGGGAGAGCACCAGCCTTACAAGCTGGGGGTCACTGGTTCGAACCCAGTACCACCCACCATCGTATGATGGCCTGGAAACGTCGCAGTAAGGAAAGCACCTAGCGTTAATAGTGCAATACAGCGGACCGGTAGTTCAGTTGGTTAGAATGCCGGCCTGTCACGCCGGAGGTCGCGAGTTCGAGTCTCGTCCGGTCCGCCATCGTTGCATTACCCGCCTGTTTTCCATGTTTTGTCGTATGTGGACCGGTAGTTCAGTTGGTTAGAATGCCGGCCTGTCACGCCGGAGGTCGCGAGTTCGAGTCTCGTCCGGTCCGCCACGATAAACACGTAACATAGCAAATATTGGCGATGCCAATAACCTGGGTGGTTAGCTCAGTTGGGAGAGCACCAGCCTTACAAGCTGGGGGTCACTGGTTCGAACCCAGTACCACCCACCATTTGAAATACTCGACGTGCTCAAATGGTCAAAACGCAAGACCCTGCTAGATGTAAGTACACTACAGCGGACCGGTAGTTCAGTTGGTTAGAATGCCGGCCTGTCACGCCGGAGGTCGCGAGTTCGAGTCTCGTCCGGTCCGCCATTATGCAGTCTACATTTCAGCAGTGATCATTATCGGTGTTATACCGAACGAATTTAAAAAAACCCCGGATCATCGATCCGGGGTTTTTCGTTTGCGCGGCGTTTACATGTTTATGTTCAGCCAATCGCGCTGACGCCAGCTTTGGCGACTTGAACGTCCTGGTCCGGTTTGACACCAGAAATGCCCACCGAGCCAACCACATGGCCATCGACGATAATCGGTACACCGCCTGAAAGCAGCCCCTGAAGCGGCGCAGAAACAAATGCCGTACGACCACCGTTGATCATCTCTTCAAAAACCTGGGTTTCTTTGCGGCCGACAGCCGCGCTGCGTGCTTTTTGGGTGGCAACGTCGGCGCTAAAAGGTGCCGCACCGTCCAGGCGACGTAGCGCCAGCAGGTGGCCGCCATCGTCGGCGACGGCAATGGTCACCGCCCAGCCATTGCTGTCAGCTTCTTTTTGAGCGGCATCAAGCACGCGAATAACGTCCGATTGGGATAAAATCGCTTTGGTTTGCATAGCGTGTCCTTTGGTCAGTTTTACAATTTAAAACGCCACTACCGACAGCGTGTTGGCAGTGGCAGCTTAATGGGTCTTCAGTGTAGCGCAGCGTCGACGATTTCTACCCAGTGGCGAACCGGCGTTCGGTTCGCACCGGCTAAATGGGTTTGGCAGCCGATGTTGGCCGTGACAATCATTTCCGGATTGCCCGCTTCCAGCGCGTTGAGTTTATTGTCGCGCAGTTGGGTCGCCAGTTCAGGTTGGGTGATCGAGTAGGTGCCCGCCGAGCCACAGCAGAGGTGCGCGTCCTGCACCGGGGTCAGCGCGAAGCCAAGCTTGGTCAGCACGCCTTCTACCGCGCCGTTGAGCTTTTGAGCGTGCTGCAATGTGCAGGGGCAGTGAAACGCCAGCCGCTGGCTGGCCTGAACATCCAATGCTTCCAGTGGTTCGTCGCGCAGCACTTCGACGATGTCCTTTGCCAGGGCGCTGATTTTCTCGGCCTTGTCGGCATAGTCAGGGTCATCCTTGAGCATTTCGCCATACTCTTTGACGAAGGCGCCGCAGCCGCTGGCGGTTTGCACGATGGCCTCTGCGCCTTGTTCAACGTGGGGCCACCAGGCGTCGATATTGGCGCGCATGCGGGCACGTCCGTCTTCCTGGGCGTTGAGGTGGAAATCAATCGCACCGCAGCAACCAACCTCTGATACCGTCGTTACGCTGATGCCCAAACGGTCCAATATGCGTGCGGTGGCAGCATTAGTGTTGGGTGATAACCCCGGCTGTACACAGCCTTCCAGCATGAGTACCTGACGGCTGTGCTGGGCGCTGGGCCGCTGGCCCGCATCGACCGGCGCGCCGGGCATTTTGCTGCGCAGCTTGCCCGGCACCAGTGGCTTGAAGGTTTGTCCCAGCGCCAGTAGCGCCTTGAAACGCTTGGGGTCGACCAGCATTTTGCGTAACGCATAACGCTGCGCACGCTCGGCCGCTGGGCGGGGTACGCGGCGTTCGATTTCGGCCCGGCCAATGTTGAGCAGCTTGTGATATTCCACACCTGACGGGCAGGTGGTCTCACAGTTAAGGCAGGTGAGGCAGCGGTCCAGGTGCAGGCGGGTTTCTTCGGTGACCTGATCGTCGTCATCACGACTCTCAAGCAACTCCTTCATTAAATAGATGCGCCCTCGGGGGCCGTCCCGCTCATCGCCCAGCAACTGATAGGTGGGGCAAGTGGCGTTACAAAAGCCGCAGTGCACACAGGTGCGCAAAACGCGTTCGGCTTCCTGGATATGCGGCTTTTCAAGGTCGGCATCGGTAAAGTGCGTCTGCATGTCAGCTCTCCTGATTAAAACGCCGCATAGAGACGTCCAGGGTTAAAAATACCGTGGCCGTCCAATTCCGCTTTCAAGTTGCGGTGGTATTTTTCCACCACGCTTGGCAACGGTGTAAAGGGGCTTTGCGCGCCGCCCTGAGTATAGGGGGTATAGCAGGTGGCGTGGCCACCGGCGGTGCGGCAGGCGTCGCGCAGCGTATCGGCATCCAGCGAGGTTTTTACCCAGCGTTGGCTGCCTGCCCAGTCGTAGAACACATCACTGTCTGGAATATTCAGCGTTAGTGGCGGCGTGTTGGGCGGCAGTGACAGCCGCCATAGTGCCTGGCCTTCACTCAGAGTGAAAAACGCGTGCTGATGGTCGCGTAACTGTTGCCAGAAGCTGGCATCAAGATCGTCACCCCCCAAGCGCTCGCGGGTGGCTTTTACTGAGCTATTGCCGCCTTCCAGACGAATAAACAGTTCATTCTGGTGCCATGCTGCGGCAGTGATTGGCAGCGGTTGACGTCCCAGTTCGGCAAGCTTCTTGAGTGCATCGTCGATGCCCATGGACAAGCGTAAGCTGTGGCTGGCGCTGGGCAATGGCAGTACCTTGAAAGAGATATCCGCCAGTACCCCAAGCGTACCCTGCGCGCCTGCCATCATGCGCGAGAGGTCGTAGCCGGCGACGTTTTTCATTACCTCGCCACCAAAGCGCAACAGTTTGCCTTCTTGGGTAATAATCCGCGTGCCGAGCACGAAGTCGCGGGCGGCACCGGCCCATGGACGGCGTGGACCTGAAAGCCCGGTGGCGACGGCACCGCCGATGGTGCTGGCGTCACCGAACGCGGGAGGCTCAAAGGCGAGCATTTGGTGGTTATTGGCTAACTCGGCGTCTAGCGTGCTTAACCGGGTGCCAGCGCGAACGGTGACCACCAACTCGACGGGATCGTAATCGACAATGCCGCTATGGTCGGCAAGATTGAGCGTTTGGCCTTCCACCGGACGGCCGTAAAAGGCACGGGTGTCGCCGCCGACAATCCGCAGCGGAGTACGGGAGGCATGGGCCTCGCGGACCTGGTCGCACAGCGCCTCGGCGATGTCGCCATTCGCAGTGTGAGTCACGGTGTTAGTCATGGTCTTTCCTAGTCAGGGTCTTTGCCTGGCGCATCAGAAACGCGGCAGTTCAGGATGCGGTAGCTCGTTATTGTGCACGTGCATTGCACCGAACTCGGCGCAGCGCGCCAGCGTCGGAATGTTCTTGCCCGGATTGAGCAGCCGCTGCGGATCAAACGCCGCTTTCAGGGCATGGAAAACGGTCAGTTCGTCGGGCTGGAACTGGCTGCACATCTGGTTGATCTTTTCCCGGCCCACGCCGTGTTCGCCGGTAATCGACCCGCCGGCGGCGACGCACAGCTCGAGGATCTTGCCGCCGACGTCTTCCGCCAGCGCCAGCTCGCCTTCCTTGTTGGCATCGAACAGGATCAACGGGTGCATATTGCCGTCGCCGGCGTGGAATACGTTGGCCACCAGCAAGCCGCTTTCTGCGGACAGGGCGGCAATGCCCTTGAGCACGCGGGGTAGCTCACGGCGCGGAATCGTGCCGTCCATGCAGTAATAGTCGGGTGACATGCGCCCAACTGCCGGGAAGGCGTTTTTGCGGCCCGCCCAGAACTTGGCGCGTTCGACCTCATCGCGGGCCAGTTGAATATCGGTGGCCCCAGCGGCGGTCAGCACCTGGCGCACGGTGTCGCAGTCGTCGTCCACGTCGGCTTCGACGCCGTCGAGTTCGCACAGCAGAATGGCCTCGGCGTCCAACGGGTAGCCTGCCTTGACGAAATCCTCGGCGGCCTTGATGGCCAGTTTGTCCATCATTTCCAGGCCGCCCGGAATAATGCCCGCGGCAATGATATCGCCCACCGCGCGGCCAGCTTTTTCAACGTCATCGAAGCTTGCCATCAGCACCTTGGCGGTTTCCGGCTTGGGCAACAGTTTGACGGTGATCTCGGTGACCACCCCGAGCATGCCTTCGGAGCCGTTCATCAGCGCGAGCAGATCAAAGCCTGGGGCGTCCAGCGCTTCTGAGCCCAGCGTCATGCGTTCGCCCTCGATGGTCAGTATGTCGACGCGCATCACGTTGTGAACCGTCAGACCGTATTTCAGACAGTGCACGCCGCCGGCGTTCTCGGCCACATTGCCGCCGATCGAACAGGCGATCTGCGACGACGGGTCCGGCGCGTAGTAAAGCCCGAAGGGCGCGGCAGCTTCGGAAATGGCCAGGTTGCGTACACCAGGCTGAACCCGGGCCAGGCGTGCTTCCGGGTCGACCTTGAGAATTTGATTGAAGCGCGACATGACCAGCAAAACGCCCCGTTCCAGGGGGAGTGCGCCACCGGATAGCCCGGTGCCAGCGCCGCGAGTGACCACGGGGACGCTTAGCGCATGGCAGCGTTTCAGCAGGCCCTCAACCTGTTCAAGGGTTTCCGGCAGGGCGACCAGCATCGGCAGAATGCGGTAAGCCGCAAGGCCATCGCATTCAAACGGGCGCAGGTCCTCTTCGCGATGCAGTAAGGTTAGCGATGGGACCGATTGCTGTAGGTCGGTCAACACCTCGGATTTGTCGCGGCGAACCAGTTCGCCGTCGAGGCGCTCATCAAAGAGGATATTCATAAGGACATCCCTAGCGGTTTAGTTTTGTGCCTTTTTCACTTAATAAAGTGATAGCCACGGTGCTTAGGCATTTGGCTCAATCTGAGCTTTTTTTGTGCGTCTGTCTAGGTTGTGGTGCAATGGTCGGACCAGTAATTGGTCGATAGTCAGTCAAGCGCTAGCAAAGTCAACACTACCCATAGGAGGCTGCATGGCATTTAGCAATGATGAAATACCAATGGGCCGACGCACCCCCGAGCATGTGGCCGCCAGGTTGGAAGAGCTGATTTTAGAAGGCGTTTTTCGGCCAGGGCAGTTGCTGCCCTCGGAGCGGCGGTTGTGTGATCGTTTGGGCGTTTCCCGCGCATCGCTGCGCGAGGGATTAAGAATCCTGCGTAGCAAAGCCATCATCGATACCCGGCAAGGGCATGGTTCCACGGTGGCCTCGCTGTTGCCGGTAGACCCGCAAAGCCCGCTGATGCACCTGTTTCGCGACCACCCACGTACCTTGTTTGACTTGTTGGAAGTCCGCTCGTTACTGGAAGGTGAGTCGGCTTATTTGGCAGCCAAACGCGGTACCTCCATGGACCGAGTGCTGATTACTCGCCGCTACCGCGAAATGGCCGACTATGCCGCGCAGCCTGAGGCGTTGGACGTTGAGCGACTGGCGCGGCTGGACCATGCGTTTCACCTGGCGATATCCCAGGCCTCGCACAATCCGGTATTGGTTCATACGCTGCAGAGCTTGACCGACTTACTGCTAAGTTCGGTGTTTGCCTCAATGAAGCACTTGTATCACCGCCCCGGCCCACGCGAAATGATCAATCAACAACATGTGCAGCTTCACGATGCCGTGGTCAGTGGAGATGCCGAGCAGGCAAAACGGATCGCCCTGGAGCATTTAACCAGTATTAGTGAGTTGTTGCGCGAACTGGAAGCCGAACATCATCGCCTAGAGCGCTCAGCCATGCGCTTGGAGCAGTGGCAGTAGCGTTTAACGCCTTAAGAATTCGCCACGCTCAGGCGGTCGTCTTCAATCACACCGGCCAGGGTCGCGACCTCCAGTTTATTGCACAGGTGGTCGCGTAAAATTTGCCCCAGTAACCGACCGTCGCGTTTTTCAAGTGCGGCCATCATGTTCTCGTGGTCTTGCACCGCCTGACTCCAGAACGTTTGGGTCATCTTTTTGGAATAGCGAACCCGTTTCACCCGCTGGCTTAAGTTACTGTACATCTCTTGAAGCACGTCGTTACGCGATGCCGCCAGAATGCTTTCGTGTATTTGCCGGTTGACCTCGAAATAGGGCATTAGCTCTCGATTACGGTAATGCGTCAGCATCTCTTCATGCAGCCTGCGAATGTCGGCGATTTCTGCATCGCTGATGTATTGGCAGGCCAGCTCGCCGGAAAGGCCCTCCAAGGCGGCCATCAGGTCGTAAGTATCTTTGACTTTTTTGAACGTTAAGCGAACCACTCGCGCGCCCCGGTTAGGCAGTAATTCAATTAGCCCTTCGGTGGCGAGCACTTTGAGCGCTTCGCGCAAGGGCGTGCGCGATACCCCAAATTTCTCGCACAGCTGCTTTTCTGAAATACGCTCCCCAGGCGCGAGTTCCCCGTGTTCAATAAGATCGCCGATACGGTCGGCCACTTCACGATACAGATTGCGTTGCAATATCTTGGTCATATTCGTTTCTCTTCACCTGAAGGCGCATATTGTGCATTACCTATCCCTTGGCTACCCAATATTACCGGAACCGTATGCGGCTATGGAGGTTCGGGTTGCGCCAGTACGTTAACGAGTATGATCTATAAAAAATATTATGAATTCAATATTCTTTGGTTGTGGTCAAGTGACACAGTTGCTATTTCTATTTTTCGGCAGTTCATTTCTTTCGGCAGTTTAGCAATCATTCACTCAAAATAAATGGAGCACGATATGGCTGGTCAGGTATTTAAGTGTAGCGTGCAGCTCACGCGGGAGCAGGCGCGTCAGATGATCGATGCCGCCATTATGAAGGCGCGAGCGCTAAATATACCGCCGTTAACGCTGGTGGTGCTGGACGGGGGTGGCAATCTTGTGGCCGCCGAGCGCGAAGACGGCTGCGCGCCGCTGCGCCACCCGGTGGCCCAAGGTAAAGCGTATACCGCGCTGGGCATTGGTGTTGCCAGTGGTGTGGTTGGGGCTCGTAATGCGGAGCGACCCGCCTTTGTGTCCAGCGTTTCGGCGGCTTCCCAGGGGCGCTTTGTCGCGGTTGCGGGTGGCGTCCCTGTTCTTGACGAGCAGGACTGTGTTATCGGGGCGATGGGCGCTAGTGGCGCTTCGTCGGAAGAAGATCAGCAGGTCGTTATTGCAGGTATCGAGGCTGCCGGGCTCAAGTGGGGGCTTGAACCCGAATAATCCCCTTCCTTTATACTACTAATTTTATTTAGTTGAATTCGCCAAGCCATTGAGTGAAATAAATTATTTGTTTCACTCAATGGCTTTTCTACTAAAGTTTAATACCTAATTATGCATTTTGAATTCAAGTTGAGGGTATGACGATTTGTTTCGCCGCTTCGCCAGACGGTCGAAGACGATACGTTTCGTCGTCGCGCTACCCAGGCGACAGCCACGCTACCCAAACAACCTCAAAGGAGCGCTGACCTGGGCAACACGCGCACAACAACAACAAGCCAGCACTGGAGTACCCAATGAAAAACATCAAGACAGCATTCGTCACCGCCTCACTGGCGTTGAGCCTTACGCCAGGGCTCGGTATGGCTCAGACCGAGCTACAATTCGGCCACGTGGGCAACCCTGGCTCGCTATTCGATACGTCCGTAAAAGAATTCGCCAAGCGGGCCAACGAACAGCTGGGTGATGACTACAAAGTGGAAGCCTATGGATCGAGCCAGCTTGGCGGCGACAGCTCCATGATGCAGAAGCTCAAGCTCGGCCAACTGACCTTCACACTACCCTCCACTGTGATGTCCTCAGTGGTAGACGAATTCGGTCTGTTCGAGATGCCCTATCTGATTCAGGATCGGGATCACATGAAGCGCGTCATCGAGGAGGTCATCGAACCCGATCTCTACCCGCTAGTGGAGGAGGAAGGCTACAAGATCCTCGCCGTCTGGGAGAATGGCTTCCGCCAGATCACCAACAATGAGCGGCCCATTGAGACGCCCGAAGACCTGGACGGTTTGAAACTACGCACCCCAGAGGGCAAGTGGAGGGTGCGTATGTTCGAGGAATACGGTGCTAACCCTTCTCCTATGGCGCTTTCAGAAGTCTTCACGGCGCTGCAGACCGGTACTATGGATGGCCAAGAGAACCCTCTGGTGCAGATCTCTTCCCAGAAGTTCCAAGAGGTGCAGGATTACCTCTCCATGACCAATCACGTCTACACGCCTGCCTACGTGGTGGTGTCCAAGAGCCACTGGGAGGATTTGCCGGAAGACGTGCGTGACGTCCTAGAGGAAACCGCTCAAGAGGTTCAAGACTTCGTCTACGAGACGGCCGCCAAGCAGGATGAAGAACTCCTCGGCGAGATGGAAGAGGCCGGTATGGAAGTCAACGAACCTGACCTGCAGGCCTTCATCGATGCCAGTGACCCGGTCTATGAGCGCTTCGACGAGGAAGTGGAAGGTGGCGGCGACTTAGTCGACCGCGTGTTGGAGCTCGGTGAGGAAGACTGAGCCTCACTGCAGTCTGAACCTTTCTGAACCCACCCCTGGACCGCCCTTGTCGGGCGGTCCTTTCCTCTGATCGACGGAGTGGCTTTAATGTCCCTTTTGAAACTTCGATCCGGATTCGAGTGGCTGCTCGAGGTCATCACCATGTTTCTGGTGGTTGCATTGACGGTCGTGGTGTTGCTCGGTGTCAGCTTCCGCTATACCGGCAATTCCCTGGGCTGGTATGACGAGGTCGCTGCCGTGATGCTGGCGTGGGTGACCTACTACGGTGCCGCCCTTGCCGCTCTCAAACGTGCGCACATCAGCGTCCCCGGTTTCGTCTATTCTCGCCCACGGGCCGTTCGCATGGCACTGGTCGTGATCGGTGAAGTCATCACCATTACCTTCTTTGTGCTGCTGGCTGTTTATGGCGTCTACATTATCGGCGTTCTCGGTGGCTCTACCATGGTCAGCGTGCCGATTCCCACCGCTGTTACTCAGTCCACCATTCCTATTGGCGCGGCGCTCTATGTCATCGCCGAGCTGCTTAATCTGCCGGACATCCTGCGTGAAGCCTGGGATGGGCGCAGCCCGCCCTCGGAGCAGGATATTGTGGAGGAATTGCAATGACGACGGCTTTGATTCTGCTGGCCGGCCTGGCCATGATCTTCATCAATATACCCATCGCGGTCGCCCTGGGGGCGATATCCATTGTCGCCATGCTGTTGCTGCAAGGCACCAACAGCCTACTCGGCTTCCCGCTAGTGCTGTTCGAGGGGGCGACCAAGTTCCCACTGATCGCTATTCCGTTGTTCGTGCTGGCCGGCGCCATTATGAATACCGGCGGCATCTCCCGGCGGCTGATCGACTTCGCCTCGGCGCTGCTTGGCTTCGTTCGTGGCGGCCTGGCCATGGTCAATGTCGGCACCTCGCTGTTCTTCGCTGAGATCTCCGGGTCTGCCGTGGCCGACGTGGCGGCGCTTGGCTCCATTTTGATTCCGGAAATGAAGCGCAAAGGGTATCCCGCTCCGTTTGCTGCGGCCATCACGTCGTCTTCGGCATCGCTTGCCATCATCATTCCGCCGTCGATCCCGATGATCCTGTATGCCGCTATGGCCGATACCTCGGTCGTGCAGCTCTTCGTTGCCGGTATCGTACCGGGCATTGTCGGCGGGCTGCTGATGATGGTGCTCGCCTGGTACTTCGCGGTCCGCTACAACTTCCCCGTTGAGCAGACCTTCAAGCTGAGCCGCGTATGGTCCACCTTTAAAGCAGCGGGCCTCGCCTTTTTGCTGCCCATGATCATTCTGGGTGGCATTTTTGGTGGCTTCATGACCGCGACCGAAGGCGCTGCGCTGGCGGTATTGGCGGCATTGTTGATCAGTTTCCGCTACGGCGAGCTGCGCTGGAAGAAGCTGCGTGCGGCCATGGTCGATGGTGGTGTTCAGACTGCTGTGGTCATGCTGTTGGTGGCAAGCTCGGCGCTGCTCGGGGATTTCCTGACTCGCGCCCAACTGCCGCAGATGCTGGCGGCGATGATCGGCGACTTCACCAGCAACAAGTACGCGGTGCTTGCATTGCTCAACATCTTTCTGCTGTTGATCGGCATGATCCTGCACTCGGCGGCGGCGATCATTCTTACCGTGCCTATTGTCATGCCGTTGGTGATGATGGTCGGCATCGACCCGGTTCATTTCGGCATGATCGTGACGCTGAACCTGGCGATTGGTCAGCAAACACCCCCGGTGGCCAGCGTGCTGATGACAGCCTGTTCGGTGGCTAAGGCGGATATTTGGGAGGTGTCCAAGGCCAATATTCCGTTCGTTGCTTTGCTGTTTGTGCTGCTGATGCTGGTGACCTACGTGCCGATCTTCCCCATGGGTCTGGTGGAACTATTTTACCGGTAAGCCCGATTGATGCTTAGGAGGACACGCTTATGTCCGACGAGACGCTGATTTTTCGGCGGGAGGGTAACCTCGCCTGGCTCGGTTTCAACCGGCCCGTGAGCCGTAATGCCATGACGTGGGACATGTATAACGCTCTGGAGGCCAGCTGCGTGCAGCTGGCCGAGGACGACAGCGTACATGCCGTGGTGCTGCACGGTGTCGGTGGCGAAGCCTTCGTGGCGGGGACCGACATCACCCAGTTCGCCCACTTCACCAAGCCCCAGGATGCCCTCGATTACGAGCAGCGCATCGAGCGGGTGGTGAGTGGCCTTGAAACCCTCAACAAACCGACCATCGCCATGATCGAGGGTTTCTGCGTGGGCGGTGGCGCGGCGCTCGCCATGGCGTGCGATTTCCGCTATTGCACGCCGTCGCTGAAATTCGGTGTGCCAATCGCCAAGACCCTGGGCAACACCCTGTCGATCACCAATGTGTCGCGGTTGATCGATATGGTGGGTGTCGCGCGCACCAAGGAGGTTTTGATGCAGGCGAAGCTGTTTAACGCCGACGAAGCCTATCAGGCGGGGTTGGTCAACAACGTCTTTTCGCCCGACACCATTACCACCGAGGTCACGGCGATTGCCAATGAATTCTCAAGGCGTGCACCGCTGACGCTCCAGGCCAGCAAGGCGCTGGTGGGGCGTGTCCAGGCCCAGCGCCGGGCGGCACTCGAGGCGGGTAACGATTGGGTGACCACCTGCTATATGAGCGATGACTTCAAGGCAGCCGTCGACAAGTTCGTCAACAAGACGTCTTTCGAGTGGACGGGGCGTTAAGTCATCCAGAGAGGAATTCAGCCAATGCTGCCACTACAGAACGTAAAAGTGCTCGACGTCTCACAAATCATGGCAGGCCCTTATTGCACCATGGTGCTGGCCGATATGGGCGCGGAAGTGATTAAGGTCGAAAAGCTCAATGGGGGTGATGACAGCCGCCAGATGGGTCCCTACATCAACGACGAGTCGACCTGCTTTTCACAGATCAATCGCAACAAGAAAAGCATCTCGCTCAACCTGAAGGATGAGCGGGCCAGAGAGATCTTCTATCGCCTGGCCAAAGACGCCGATGTCATCGTCGAGAACTACCGCACCGGCGTTACCAAGTCGCTGAAGATCGACTACGACACCATCAAGGCGATCAATCCGGGGATCATCTACTGCTCGATTTCCGGCTACGGCCAGTCAGGCCCCTATAGCCATCGCGGTGGCTTCGACCTGGTGGCCCAGGGCATGACCGGGTTAATGTCGATGACCGGTGAGAAGGGGAGACGCCCGCTCAAGACCGGCATTGCCGTCTACGATATCGGTGCCGGCATCACGGCGGTGTACTCGATTCTCGCGGCCTATATCCACAAGGCCAACAGCGGTGAAGGCCAGCATATTGATATCGCCATTACCGAGTGTGGCCTGCCCTGGTTTGCCTGGGAGGCAGCGGCCTACTTCGGTGAAGGCACGCTACCCGAACCCACTGGCTGGCGACATCGCGTGTCAGCGCCTTATCAGGCGGTCAAAGCCAGCGACGGCTACATTATGCTGGGCTGCGCCAACCAGCGTACCTGGGAGCGTTTCTGCCAGGACGTGCTCGCGCGCGAGGACCTGATGGCGGACCCTCGGTTCCTGACCAACTCCGACCGTGGTCAGCACGTCGAGGAACTCGAGGCGGTACTGGAAGCAATCATGGTTGATCGGGACATGAATCATTGGCTTGCGCTTTGCGACAAGGCGGGCGTGCCGGCCGGTCCGATCAACAATTTCGCCCAGGCCATGCAGGACGAGCATTACCTGGCGCGGGGCATGGTGCAGGAAATGGATCACCCGGTGATCGGCAAGATGAAGACCATCGGCTTTCCAAGCAAGTTCTCGCTTACCCCCTCGCAGATACGCAGCCCGGCCCCGCTGTTCGGACAGCATACTGATGAAGTGCTCGATACCCTGGGCGTCTCGCCCGATCAACTGGAAAAGCTGCGGTCCGAAGGCTGTATCAAGTAATTTTTTAAAAGACACGATTGAATTCATTATCCAATTTGCGGAGACATCTGCTTCGCAACAACAATAGGAAGCGACCGAATGTTAAATCTCGACTTTCATCCCTCCGGCCGTCATTTTCTGCAAATTCCTGGCCCGTCACCGGTGCCAGACCGTATTTTACGGGCGATGAGCCTGCCGACCATCGATCACCGTGGTCCAGAATTTGGCGCTTTGGGTCTTGAGCTGCTGAGCAAGATTCAAAAAATCTTTAAAACCGAGAATCCGGTGATTATCTACCCAGCGTCGGGCACTGGCGCTTGGGAAGCGGCACTGGCGAATACCATGTCACCCGGTGACCGCGTGCTGATGTTTGAGACCGGCCACTTCGCCACCCTATGGCACAAAATGGCGCTACGTTTGGACGTGCAGCCCGAGTTTTTAGGGTTGCCCGGCTATGAAGGCTGGCGACACGGCGTACAGGCCGACATGATCGAAGCGCGTCTTAAAGAGGATACCGGCCACGAGCTGAAAGCCGTCTGCGTGGTGCATAACGAAACCTCTACCGGTGTCACCAGCGATATCGCGGCCGTGCGTAAGGCTATCGACGCCGCAGGTCATCCCGCACTGCTGATTGTGGATACCATTTCCGGTTTGGCCAGCGCCGACTACCGCCATGATGAGTGGGGCGTTGATGTCACCGTCTCCGGCTCGCAAAAAGGCCTGATGCTGCCGCCGGGCATTAGCTTTAACGCGCTCTCGCCAAAAGCAATTGAAGCCAGCCAGCAGGCCAAACTGCCTAAAAGTTTCTGGGCCTGGGACGAAATTCTGGAGGCTAACAAGAACGGTTTCTGGCCCTACACACCCAGCACCAACCTACTTTATGGCCTGAACGAAGCGCTGGATATGCTGCTGGATGAAGGCATCGAAAATGTGCTGGCTCGCCATCAGCGCTGGGCCGCTGGGGTTCGCAGCGCAGTAGAAGCATGGGGGCTTGAGATTCAGTGCCTGGATCCGTCAGTTTACTCGCCTGTGCTAACCGGCGTGGTAATGCCGGAAGGCGTCGATGCCGATGCCGTGCGCAAGATTATCTACGAGCGTTTTGATCTATCGCTGGGCATGGGGCTGGGTAAGGCCAAGGGCAAGATGTTCCGAATCGGCCACTTGGGCGATTGCAATGACCTTACGCTGATTGCCACCCTGGGCGGCTGTGAGGCTGGCATGAAGCTGTCAGGCGTTAACCTCAAAGGCAGCGGCGTGACGGCAGCGCTGGACTATTTTGCCGCCAACCCGCTTAACGCAGGCAAGCGCTAAAACGACGGGGGAGAGCCATATGACGTCTCTGACGAACCAACACCCGTCCCGTGATGCCAAGATTAAGCCGCTCGGCGAATTCGCCGAGCGGTTATCCCGAGAAATGTCGGGTGAGGTGCTGTTTGATCAAGCCACCCGGGGGCGCTATTCCACCGATGCTTCTATTTATCAGGTGACGCCGGTGGGCGTGGTGATTCCCCGCCATCAGCAGGACCTGAAAATCGCCTTGGATATTGCCCGCGATGCCAAGGTGCCGATATTGGCCCGTGGCGCAGGTACCAGCCAGTGTGGCCAAACCGTCGGTGAAGCGCTGGTGATCGACACCACCCGCTGGCTTAACGAGATCGTTGAATTTGACGCCGAGGCGCGCACCGTCGTGGTCGAGCCGGGCATGGTGCTGGATCATCTCAACGCCTGGCTTAAACCCCACGGGCTCTGGTATCCAGTCGACGTTTCTACCAGCGCCCAGTGCACCATCGGCGGTATGGCGGGCAATAACTCCTGCGGGTCGCGGTCGATCTACTACGGCAACATGGTGCACAACGTGCTGGGCGTGGACGCGCTATTGGCAGATGGCAGCGCGGCGAGTTTTGGTTTCATTGACAGCTTCGCGGAGGGCTCGCGGGAGGAACGTCTTGCCCAGCAGGTGAGGGCGATTGCGGAGCGTGTGGGCCCTGAAATTCGTGATCACTTTCCCAAGGTACTGCGTCGGGTGGGTGGCTACAATCTGGATCTGTTCGATTGCCAGAACCCGATGCCTTACGACCCAGACCACCGCGCCAACCTGGCCCACTTACTGGTGGGCTCGGAAGGGACGCTAGGGGTAAGCCAGCGCATCAAACTCCGGCTGTCACCGCTGCCCGAGCAGAAGGTGCTGGGAGTGGTGAACTTCCCGACCTTCTATCAGGCGATGGATTTTACCCAGCATATCGTCAAGCTCGGCCCCACGGCGGTGGAGCTGGTTGACCGCACCATGATAGATCTGTCGCTTGAGAATCCCGCCTTCCGCCCGGTCATTGAGAAGGCGCTGATTGGCAAACCTGAAGCCATTTTGCTGGTGGAATTTGCCGGTCAGGATCACGCAGCGCAGCTTGAGGCGCTCCGCGGGCTTAATGAATTGATGGGCGATTTAGGCCTGCCGGGCAGCGTGGTGGATATGCCCGAAGCCGCCGAGCAAAAAGCACTTTGGAACGTACGCAAGGCCGGGCTCAATATCATGATGAGCATGAAGGGCGACGGCAAGCCGGTCTCCTTTATTGAAGACTGTGCCGTGCCGCTAGAGCACCTGGCCGAGTACACAGACAAGCTCACCGAGGTGTTCAACCGCTACGGTACCGAGGGCACCTGGTACGCCCACGCAGGTGTCGGCACGCTGCACGTGCGGCCAATTCTCGATATGCGCCGGGATGGCGCGACGAAAATGCGCGAAATCGCCGAGCTGGCCTCAGCGTTAGTACGCGAATACAAGGGCGCCTACTCCGGCGAACATGGCGACGGCATCTGCCGTGGCGAGTGGGTGGCGTGGCAGTTTGGCGAAACGGTCAACGACGCCTTCCGCGACATCAAGCAGCTGTTTGACCCTGAAAACCTGTTCAATCCTGGCAAAATCGTCGATACCCCCAAAATGGACGACGAGCGCTATTTTCGTTTTCCTAAGTCCTACACCACCATTCCGCTTACCCCGGTATTCGATTGGTCTGCCTGGAATGTGAAGCGTGACCCGCTCACCGGCGAGCAAACGCCTCCAGGCTCAGGCGGCGATGCGACCCACGGCTTGGCCATGGCGGTGGAGATGTGCAACAACAACGGCCATTGCCGCAAGTTTGATGCGGGCACCATGTGCCCCAGTTTCCGCGTTACCAAGGATGAGCAGCACCTGACACGTGGCAGGGCCAATACGCTGCGCCTGGTGCTCTCGGACCAGTTGGGCGAGGCGGGGCTAGCCAGCGACGATGTAAAAGAAGCGCTGGATCTCTGCGTATCGTGCAAGGGCTGCAAGCGGGAATGCCCCACCGGCGTCGATATGGCGAAGTTCAAGATTGAAGCCCGCACCGCTCGCGCCCGCGTCAAAGGCTTATCGCTACGTGACCGGATGGTTGGGGAAATGCCGCGCTACGCGCCATGGGCTAGCAAGTTTTCATCGTTGGTCAACGGCGTTGAGCGCGTGCCCTTCCTGGCTAAACAGATCAAGCAGGCGCTAAAACTCGCTCCCCAGCGCTCGCTGCCGGTGTTTAACGGTAACTTCCTTGCCAGTGCCGAGGCGTCTCAACATAAAGCCACGGCAGAACGTGAAGTGTTGCTGTTCGTGGATACCTTCAATAACTATATGGAAGGCGATAACGCCAAAGCGGCCAAGCGGGTGCTGGAAGCGGCGGGCTACCGTGTGCACCTCAATGTGACCAAGGGCCAGCGGCCGCTCTGCTGCGGGCGAACCTACCTCTCGTCAGGTCAGTTTGATAAAGCTAAGGCTGAAGCCAAACGCACGCTTGAGCACCTGATGCCGTTTGTAGAGCGGGGCGTGGCGATAGTGGGGCTGGAACCCTCTTGTTTGCTCAGTATGCGTGATGAGTTTCTGCAGTACGGCTTTGGCGAAGAAGCGCAAGCGCTGTCGGCGGAGGCCTATCTATTTGAAGAGTTTTTGGTCAAGGCACGTGCCGTGGATCAACTTCCCCTCGAACTTAAACCGCTGAACTACGAACGAGCGATGCTGCACGGGCATTGCCACCAAAAGGCCTTCGATGCGCTACGTCCTGTTGAGCAGGTGCTGGGCTGGATCCCCGGTCTTGAAGTCGAGACTATCGAGTCCTCCTGCTGCGGGATGGCAGGTAGCTTTGGCTACGAAGCTGAGCACTACGATGCCTCGCTGAAGATGGCGGAGCTGTCGTTATTGCCTGCGGTCCGAAAGGCAGGCGCAAATGCGGTACTGATTGCCGATGGCACCAGCTGTCGCCATCAGATTCATGATGGCAGCGGTCGGGAAGCGATACACGTTGCTCGATTGCTGGAACAAGCGCTAGCCTGAGTACGAACAATAACCCAGGAGGTCAATGTGGCCATTTATCAATACGGAGAGCATCGCCCAGATATTCAGGACGACGTATACATCGCCGAAACGGCGGATGTTATCGGTCAGGTGACCTTAAAGGCACGCTCAAGCGTGTGGTACCAGGCGGTGTTACGTGGTGACACTGAGCACCTTGAGGTGGGCGAAGAGAGCAATATTCAGGACGGCGCCGTACTGCACGCGGACCCAGGCTTTCCGCTTAAGGTGGGCAAAGGCGTGACGGTCGGGCATCAGGCCATGCTGCACGGCTGTACCGTTGGCGATGGCTGCTTAATCGGTATTCAGGCGGTAGTGCTCAATGGTGCGGTGATTGGTGAGAATAGCCTGGTGGGTGCCGGTGCCTTTATTAAGGAAGGCGCGGTATTTCCGCCTAACTCGTTGATCGTTGGCTCGCCTGCCAAGGTCGTGCGGGAGCTTTCCGAAGAGGCCGTGGCCGGTATGAAGAAAAATGCTCAGGGCTACGTCGAGCGAGGTCGGCGCCACGCCGATCAGTTGAAACGCATCGGCTAATTTTTCATTGCGTATAAAAAACCCCAGGCCTTGGCCTGGGGTTTTTGTTTTGCTCATAAAACAGGGATTCAACATCACATGAGCGCGTCGGTAACCCCCAATACATAGAAGGCGATCAAGCCAATCAGGCCGGTAAACACCAGGTAATAGATAGTCGGCAGGATCGTTTTACGGATCGTCGCCCCTTCGCGGCCGAGTAGGCCAACAGTGGCGGATGCCGCGACCACGTTGTGGATCGCAATCATGTTACCTGCTGCCGCACCTACCGCTTGCAGTGCCACCATCATCGCAGTGGACAGCCCGAGAGATTCAGCAACGCTGAACTGGAACTCGGCAAGCATCAGGTTGGAGACGGTGTTCGAGCCGGCGATAAAGGCCCCCATGGCGCCGACTGCAGGTGCAAAGAACGGATATACACCGCCAACACTATCAGCCACCGCCTGGGCCATCATTACCGGCATTGAGACGAGGTCTGCGCCGTTAACGCCCGAGTTGATCAGTATGCGCACCATCGGCACGGTGAAGATCAATACAAAGCCTGCGCCAAATATCGTTTTGGTCGACTCTGAAATCGCGGCACTAATCTTGCGGCCATTCATCTGGTGCAGGAAGTAGGTGATAAACACCACCGCAAGAATGATACCGCCCGGCAGATAAAACGGCTCAACGCTGCCGCTGATGCCTTCCTCGCCAAGGATGTTTGTCCAACCCAGGCTCAGCGAGTTCAGTGCGGCTTTCAGCGGTTCAATGGTGCGTGAAGCGACCAGGAACAGCGCCAGCAGTACGTAGGGTATCCAACCTTTAAAGGTGGACATGGGAGCTTTGCCTGCAACGTCATCAAGCTTGATTTGCAGGTTGCCGATCCACTCGTCGGGCCAGGAGCTGGCTTCAGGAAAGTCCCAGGTGTCTTTAGGTAGCAGGAAGCCCTTGCGCGCGGCAGGGACCACAATTGCCAGACCGACCATCGCCCCGATCATCGAGGGGAATTCCGGGCCGAGGAACACGCCCACCAGCATGTAAGGCACTACAAAACAAATGCCGGTAAAGATGGCGAAAGGAGTAATTGAAAGCCCTTCTTTCCACGACTTGTTGGCACCGAAGAAGCGGACCATCACAGTGACCAGAATCAGCGGCATTAAGATGCCTACAATACCGTGGGTGATGGCCACTTCGCTGGTCACTAGCTGGAAGAATACGTCCCATGTAGAGCCAGCTGATTCCAAGTCAGAGGTGATGCCTGCGCGGTCAAGGCCGCTACCCACACCTACGACAATCGGCGTGCCGACGGCACCAAACGATACCGGCGTGGACTGGATCATCATGCCCACCACGACAGCTGCCAGCGCTGGGAAGCCCAAGGCTACCATCAGCGGTGCAGCCACAGCGGCAGGGGTGCCGAAACCAGAGGCACCTTCAATAAAGCAACCAAACAACCATGCGACGATCAGCGCTTGAACACGACGGTCGGGGCTGATCCCCGAGAACCCGTTACGGATGGCGGTGATGCCACCTGAGTGCTTAAGCGTGTTGAGCAGCAGGATCGCACCAAAAATAATCCACAACAGCCCCGCCGTTTGGATAAGTCCTTGGATGGTTGAGGCGACAATCCGCGAAAAGGACATATCCCAAGCGGTAAGGCCGATGATGGCCGCAGTGATAAAAACGATGGGCATGGCTATCTTGGCCGGTATTTTAAAGCCAATAAGCAACACCCCCGCTAACAGCAGCGGCGTGAATGCCAGAAGTGCAAGGATTGATTCATTCATGGGACGAACTACCCCTTGTTATTGATCGTATGCTCCACAATGATGACAAGCCGCATCGCGGCTTTTGGCGTCACTGTGAAAGATACGGCGCTGCTGGAGAGATGACTACTATTGGAAAATTGGTAATACCAATAGAAAACACGCTAAACGTTAAGTTTTAATTAAGGGTTTAGTTTATAACTTATTGTTTTTATTTGGCTTTAAAGGCGTACGGTGAGTAAGTTTCGAGTGCTATCCATTAGACTAATAGACAGTCCTCGTGAGCGCCTATTATCGAACGTTAATGGCATAGCGTGGTAAAACGAATGACCCATAGTGAATGCTATTGTTCATTTAGAGGTATGACGGGACTCTTTCAACCAAGAGAGATTTATGATGCCAAGACAGCTTTATGATTTATGCGGCCGTGACGAGCGGTTACGGTTCTCGCCTTTTTGCTGGCGGGTACGGATGGCACTGGCCCATAAAGGTCTCGAGTTTACCACTCGGCCTTGGCGGTTTCTGGAGAAAGAAGCACTGGCGTTCGCCAAGCACGATAAAGTGCCGGTGCTCGTCGATGGTGAGCAAGTCGTTACCGATAGCTTTGATATCATGCGCTATCTGGACGATGCCTATCCCCAGGCGCCGCTTTTTGGCCAAGGTGCCAGCTATCAACGGGCACGCTTCTTCAAGCATTACGTCGAACGTAGCGTGACGCCAGCGCTGTTTAAGATTGTTGCGCTGGATTTACTGGCGGCGATCCATCCCGACGACCGTGACTACTTCCGCGAAACCCGCGAAGCGCGATTTGGCTGCACACTGGAAGCGTTCCATCAGCCAGAGCAGGGGCGTGCGCAGCTCAAGCAAGCGCTGGCCCCGGTTTATGCCCAGCTGAAAGAAAGCGACTTTCTTGATGGTGATACCCCAAGCGGTGCTGATTACTTGTTATTTGGCAGTATGATGTGGGCTTACACTGTGTCGCTTGAGGCGCTGGTAGAGGCAGGAGATGACATTGATCAGTGGTTTCAACGCATGTTGGCCGTTCACGATGGCCTTGCCAGTAAGGCCACTACAGTGAGGGATTTAGCCTAGTACTAAAATTTATGTTGCACTGCACAAAAGTGACTGCTAACGTGTGGTGTAGCAAAGGCGCCGACCTTATCGATGTTCCCATTTCAAGGCGCGCCTATGTCGTTACTCACTCCTAAGGAGATAGTGCAATGAACAAAGCCGCCGAAAAAACCAGCCAGCAAGTCGAGTCCATCTTTGTATCGCCGATGCGTTCTTACACGCTGACGGCACTGGACTACTACGATCAGATCGTAAGCGCGCAGCTCGACGCTGTTCGTGCTTACTCGGACCTGAGTGTTGCCCAGGCCCGCACTTGGCTGGACGTGAAAGATGCCGACAGCTTCAAAAAGGCACTGGAAAGCCAGCAGAAAACTGCCAGTGATCTTTTGGAGCGTATGAAAGGCGATGGCGAGAAAGTTACTTCCATCAGCCAAAGCTTCATGAAAGACAGCCAGAAAATGGCCGAAGACACCACCAAGAAAGCGGTAGAAACGGCTAAGCAGTAAGTCTAGCCGCTAACGCTTAATCGCTTGGGTTAATCACTGCGCTCTTTTAAGGGCGCAGTTTTTGTATATCCGTATATAAAGTGAGCAGAAGGGTAAGTCTCTTACGCTTTTTGCTCTGCTCGCGCACGCAGTCGCAGACGCGCGATACGAATGATTTGCTCAATGGCAGTTCTCCGTTCCGTCGCGGCGTCATTATCGAGGCGCTCGGCAAACGCCTGTAAGATGGCGTGTCGATCAAGACCTTTAACGGCGATTACGAAAGGAAAACCGAATTTTTCCTTGTAGCTGGCATTAAGCGCCTCAAAGCGGGCAAACTCTTCTGGGGAGCATTGATCAAGCCCCGCGCCTGCCTGTTCGCTAGTAGAATCCTGCGTCAACTCGCCTGCTAAAGCCGCCTTGCCTGCCAGGTCCGGGTGGGCCTGAATGACACTAATCTGCTGCCCGCTTCTTGCCTGCTGCAGTTGGAGTCCCATTAAGTCAGCAAGCGTATCGGGGGCGTCGTGGGCGGAGGTTAGCCCGGCTTCCCAAGCGGCTTGTGCCACCCAGGGTGAATGCTCGTAGATGTCGCCATAGTGGTCGATAAACGCATTAAGCGATAACTCACTTGGGCGGGGGTGTAAACACAACGCGGCGTGATGTGACGACATGGTGGCTCCAGGCTAAGCTAAGTCTGTGATGGCTCTATGTATACAATAAAGCAAGCTGACGGTACTCTAAAGCCATCCATATAATACACAATAGCAATAAGGAGCCATCATGGGACGTCTGACTACCCACGTGTTGGATACCGCACGCGGCTGCCCTGGCCAAGGTATTGCCATCGACATCCTACGATTGAACGGCAGCGAACGTCAGCATATACGCACGGTGACCACCAACCAAGATGGTCGTTGCGATGCGCCGCTCCTCGAGGGTGAGGCCTTAACGCCCGGCGAGTACGAACTTTGCTTTCATGCGGGTGACTACCTTCGCGCGCAAGGGGTGGAGGCCACTGAGCCGCGTTTTCTCGACGTCATCCCCATCCGCTTCGGTGTAGCGGACGCTCATCAGCATTACCACGTGCCGCTATTGCTTTCGCCGTATGGCTACTCGACCTACCGTGGCAGCTAATAGCGGAGGCCTTTGATGCAAGCGTATTTGATCGACGCGGTTAATGTCCTGCTGCGGTGGTTGCATGTTATTGCAGCGATCGCCTGGATTGGTGAATCCATCTACTTTGTGATGCTGGATAACAGCCTGCGCACGCCAAAGGCAGAAACGGACCGCCAGAAGGGGATTTTTGGCGAGATGTGGGCCGTACATGGCGGCGGCTTTTATCATAACCAGAAGTACACTACGGCACCTGACAAACTTCCCAACGACCTACATTGGTCGTTCTGGAAAGCCTATACCACCTGGCTTTCCGGATTTGCCCTGTTTGTCATCCTCTACATGGTCAATCCTGGCTTTTATCTGGTAAACCCGGATAGCCCCTGGCAGTGGGCCGCCAGCATGACCGGCTGGCAGGCTAATCTACTGGCGTTGCTTTTCTTATTCGGCGGCTGGGTGGTGTATAACGAGTTGTGCAAGCGCATTAGCCCCAATATGGATCGTGACGGCCTGCTTAGCGTAGCGGTTGCTGTAATGATGGTTGTGGTTGCCTACCTAAGCACGCAAATGTTCACCGGCCGTGCGGCTTTTCTGCTTACCGGGGCGGTGATGGCGACGGCGATGTCGGCGAATGTCTTCTTCTGGATTATTCCCGGCCAGCGCCGCATGGTAAAAGCCATGAAAGCAGGCGATGCGCCTAACCCGCTGGATGGCAAGCGCGGCAAGCAACGCTCGGTACACAACACTTACTTCACGCTGCCGGTCGTGCTGTTGATGGTGAGTAATCACTATTCGTTTATCTACTCCCACGAGCTTGCATGGGTCGTGATGGTACTGTTCATTTTTGCCGGTGCGTTGATCCGTCAATTCTTTGTCTTGATGCATGCAGGCAAAACCCAGCCGGCGTATTCCGCTGTCGGTGTGGGGCTTATTGTATTAGCGTTTTGGGTAGCTGCACCCAGTGCTTCCGCGCCTGGTGACGCTGACGGTAGAGAAGGGCCAGATCAGGCGCAAATCAGCGGTTTGATTGAGCAGCACTGCGTGCAGTGTCACGCACGCGATCCCGAGCATGAGGGTTTCTCAGCCCCGCCGGCCGACTATGCGTTCGATGACTGGGACGACATGCTGGCCCAGAAAGAGGCTATTCAGCAGGTCGTCGAGAGTCGTTACATGCCGCTAGGCAACTTAACCAAGATGAGCGATGAAGAACGCGATACCATTGCCGCCTGGGAGGAATGAACCACGAGGAGAATCCATGAGCGATGCGCAGGCGGTTGTTAAGCGACCCGCGTCGAAAGCGGAGGGCGATGAGCGTCACGAAGCGATTTATCGTGCGGTAAGCGACGCCATTGTAGAACAGCGACTGAAGCCCGGTGCAAGGCTGCGCGAAGATGCCCTGGCCGATGTGTTTGACATCAGCCGTACCGGGATTCGCAAGATATTGCAGCGGCTGGCGCTGGAGCAGTTGGTGACCCTAACGCCGCGCCGCGGTGCCAGTGTTACCCGACCCACCGCTGATGAAGCGAAGGATGTGTTCGACGCGCGCCAGTTGATCGAGTGCGGATTAATGCCTGACGTGGCAAGGCGCATCACTGAGCAGGACGCCCGCGAACTTCGCGATATGGCTCAGCGCGAGCGCCAGGCGTTGCGAAACGGCGAGCAGAGCGTCGCCATTCGACTCTCGGCGGATTTTCACGTGCGCTTAGCGCAGCTTTCGGGCAATGCGACCCTGGCGGCCTTTGTTGAACGGCTTTGTTCTCGCTCGTCGCTGATTTTGGCCGTCTATGGCCACCCTGGCCACTTGGGCTGTGAATCCCACGACCACGACGATCTTATTGGCTATCTGGAATCAGGCAGCGATGAGCGCGCCCGAGCCTTTATGAGCCGGCATCTGAAAGCCATCGAAGCCTCGCTCTCGATGGTCGAGGAAGAAGACACCGTACCGGACCTGCAGCAGATATTTGGGGGGTGAGAGCGGTTGTGTCGGATCGCTAAAAACTGCGCTCAGGGCTTAAATTAAGTAGGCCTTACATCAAGCGCCAAAACGCGTCGACCAACGGGTTTTTTAGGTTTTTCGTTAGGGTAAACAAACCAATATCGTAGGGCTCCAGTTCCGGCGTCACGTCGAGCACACGAATGCGATCTACCAAGGGGCTGTTGTCGAGGACGATTTTGGGCACCACGCCAATGCCAAAGCCTAAACTCACCATACTCACAATGGCTTCATTACCGGTGACCTGGGCATAAATGCGTGGGGAGACATCCAACTGGCGAAACCACTCATCCACACGGGCTCTGGAGACACCACTCTCCGATAGAATCATCGGGATGCTCGCCCACTCTTGCGGTGTGGTTGGCGTGCTCGTTGGTACATTCGGCACCTGCTGATCAAGCGGGGCAATAAACAGCAAAGGCGACGTGGCAATGGATTTAAACGCCAGGCCACGCGGCAAGTTGGCAGGCTGGGCCGCGATGCTAAGATCCTCTTTACCGTCCAGAACATGCGCAATAGCGTGTTCTGGATCCCCCGTGCGCAGCTTGATTTCAATGATCGGGTAGGCAATGCGAAAGCGCCGCAGCAGTTCGTGCAAAAAGCTGTAGCTGGCGGTGACGGAGCCATACAGGCTGATTTCACCGCTTAATTGATCAGGATTGTCGGTTAATTCATGACGAATCAAATTCCATTGGCTGCTGGCATCGCGGGCGTACTTGAGAAACTTCTGCCCCTCTTGGGTCAACACCACGGTACGGTTGTCGCGATTAAACAGCGACACGCCCAGCTCCTCTTCCAAATGCCGGATGTTGCGCGACAGGGCAGAAATACTGACGTAGCACTCATCGCTTGCGCGCCCAAAATGCAGGGTTTCTGCCAAGGCAAGGAACTGTTTTAAAATTTTAAAATTCATAAACGCCATGATAATTGAGTTTTGCAAAAAAAGGGACATGCTGTTGCAAATATATCAATTTAAGAAATGGTCGTGTTTCGGTAGATTGGCTTTACTAACATGGCGCTGAAGCCTGTATCGAGCGGCCGTGTCACACTTCGCGTGTCGGTGTAGCGACATCGACCGTACGATCACCAATCAGGACGTTAAAGATGGCTAACTATTTCAATACCTTATCTCTGCGCGAACAGCTGGAGCAGCTGGCGAAATGTCGTTTCATGTACAGCTCGGAATTCGCCGATGGGGTCGACGCGCTGAAAGGCAAAAAAATGGTCGTTATCGGTTGTGGCGCCCAAGGCCTTAACCAAGGCTTAAACCTGCGCGACAGCGGCTTAGATGTCTCTTACGCACTGCGCCCTGAGGCCATTGAACAAAAACGTCAGTCTTGGAAAAACGCCACCGAGAACGGTTTTGTTGTAGGTACCTACGAGGAGTTGATCCCCACGGCAGACGTTGTATTGAACCTGACGCCCGATAAACAGCACTCGTCTGTCGTAACGGCGGTCATGCCGTTGATGAAAGAGGGCGCTTGCCTGTCTTACTCCCACGGTTTCAACATCGTGGAAGAGGGCATGAAAATCCGTGATGACTTAACCGTCATCATGGTGGCGCCCAAGTGTCCAGGCTCTGAAGTTCGTGCTGAATACGTGCGTGGTTTTGGCGTTCCCACTTTGATCGCTGTTCACGAAGCCAACGATCCTAAAGGCGAAGGCCTTGCCCTGGCAAAAGCCTACGCGGTGGGTACTGGCGGTCACAAGGCCGGCGTATTGATGTCCTCTTTCATCGCGGAAGTTAAGTCCGACCTGATGGGTGAGCAAACGATCCTTTGCGGCATGCTGCAAACCGGTTCTCTCCTTTGCTTCGACAAAATGATCGAAGAAGGCATCGAACCTGGCTACGCCGCTAAGCTGATTCAGTACGGCTGGGAAAACATCACGGAAGCATTGAAATACGGCGGCGTGACCAACATGCTGGATCGTCTTTCTAACCCAGCGAAGATCAAAGCCTTTGATCTTGCTGAAGAGCTGAAAGACATCATGCGTCCGCTCTACAACAAGCACCAAGACGACATCATGAGCGGTCACTTCTCGCACACGATGATGGAAGACTGGGCGAACGATGACGCTAACCTTCACAAATGGCGTGCCGAAACCGCAGAAACCAACTTCGAGAAAACCCCTGCGGGTGACGTAGAAATTACCGAGCAGGAATACTTCGACAACGGCATCTTGATGGTAGCAATGGTTAAGGCAGGCGTTGAGCTGGCTTTCGAAACCATGACGGCGGCGGGCATCATCGCCGAGTCCGCGTACTACGAGTCGCTCCACGAAACGCCGCTGATCGCCAACACCATCGCGCGTAAGAAGCTGTACGAAATGAACGCGACCATCTCTGACACCGCGGAATACGGTTGCTACCTCTATAACCACGCGTGCGTGCCGCTATTGGCTGACTTTATGAAAGGCATCAAATCCGATGTTATCGGTAAAGGCCTGGATGTAGACGACAACGGCGTTGATAACGCGCGTTTGATCGAAGTCAACGAAGCGCTTCGCGCCCACCCGGTAGAAGCCGTTGGCGCAGTGCTTCGCGGCCACATGGCGGACATGAAGAGGATCGTTTAATCGGCTGATTAAATGATAGACCGCTAAGTCATCTATAAAGCCGAGATATCGCCACGATATTCTCGGCTTTTTTGTCTCTGATTTATTTAACACCGTAAGGAATATATCGATGGAGCCTTCAAGCCGCTTAGAGCGTATTCAGCTAAACAAAGCGACAATCAGTTTTGATGATCGCTTCACCCTAAGCGAGATTGATTGGATCATCGAGGCCCACCAGCATTGGGTCATTACGGGCACCAATGGCTCAGGCAAATCGGCCCTGGCGGCGGCGCTGGCTGGCGTTGGTAAAATTGAATCGGGCACGGTTCAAGGGCTTCCCAACAACGTTGGGTTGGTCTCTTTCGAAGCGCAAGCCGAGCTTATCGCCAAAGAGCTGAAAAAAGACGATGCCGATATCATGGATGTCATTTCACTTGGCACACCCGTTAGTGAAATGATTTTCGAGCAGTGCCAAAACCCTGAGCTCGCAAGCGAGCTGGTCGAAAAGTTCGGGCTGACCAAACTGCTCGACCGCGCCTTTCGTAAACTCTCCACGGGCGAAACCCGCAAGGTCATGCTGATTCGCGCGCTGGCGAGCAAGCCGGACTTGCTTATTTTAGACGAGCCGTTTGATGGTTTGGATGTCGACACCCTCGCCATGCTGCAAGCCCATCTTGCCTCCATCATCGACACCGTTCCCATGGTGATGGTGCTGAACCGCTTTGATGAAATGCCGGACTTCATCACGCATGTGGCCTATCTGGATAAAGAGCGCTTGGAGAAAAAGCCAGGGGATAAGAAGCCAGGGGATAAGAAGCGGGGAGATAGTGGACGACTAGCGTTCACCGTAGACCGTCAGGATGAAGCCGCCTTCAATGAGCTGTACCAATTGCTGCATCTGAAAACCGCCGACCTAAGCCTGCCCGAGGCCGACCCAGCCACTAAATTACCCGCCCTCGACCCCAGCCAGCCGTTAGTGAAGCTCAAACAAGCGACGATCCAATACGGCGATACCGTCATTGTCGATAAGCTGGATTGGACGATAGAGCAGGGCCAGCACTGGCAGCTGAGCGGCCCTAACGGAAGTGGCAAGACCTGCGTCTTGTCCCTGATCACGGGGGATCATCCACAGTGCTACACCAATGATATTTTCGTGTTTGGCTTCCAGCGCGGTAACGGCGAAAGCATCTGGCAGATCAAGCAGTTTATCGGCTATGTCTCCACCGCCCTGCAGTGGGAGTATCGCGTCAGCACCAGCTGCAAAAACGTGATTATTTCAGGCTTCTACGACAGCATCGGCGTATACACAAAAGCCACCGATCATCAGAAAAAAATCGCCGACCAGTGGCTCGAACTACTGGGCATGCAAGAGCGCGCCGATCAGCCCTTTAACAAACTCTCCTACGGCGACCAGCGACTGCTACTTATCGCCCGTGCCATGGTGAAACACCCGCCACTGTTGATTCTAGACGAGCCTTGCCTCGGCCTGGACGATATGAACCGCCAACTGGTTCTCGCCCTCATCGAGAAAATTTGTGAAGGCAAAGAAACCACGGTGCTCTACGTCAATCACCACACGGAGGACAAGATAAAGGAAATAGACAATCATCTGGCGCTGGAGAAGAATCACTAGTTGTAACCTCCGCCCGCTAGATGCACCGAAAGGAGAGGGCTGTTTATGAGCAACCTAAAAAAGATGCCTGAGTTCAAGAATGAGGCCGAAGAAAAAGAATTCTGGGAAACCCATGATTCATCAGACTATTAGCTGAGCATGAATACCGAAAAATGAGTTGCAAGATATGGTTCAGGCAGATTGCCGACAGTTTCCAAGGTAGCTAGTCAGCCCGCGCCAAAAAAAGCGCCATCGGCAAAACCGGTGGCGCTTGTATGCGCTTTTAATCAGCTAGTGTCGACCCGCTTGTCTACTGCTCAGCCAACGCAGGCGCAGCCTTAAACTGACGCATTAAACCGTAGTAGAAAAGCCCACCCAGGCCAGCGCCAAGCAGCCAGCCGTAGCCGTTGAGGCTGGCCAACGCTGGAACCAGTACGGTGGAAAGCGAGAACAGTGCCGCCACGCCAAAAGCGATCAGCGCACGGGTATTCCAGCCGTTGGTGTAGTAGTAGGCACCGTTGGGGTCGGATGAGAATAGCTCCTGCATATTCAACTGTTGGCGCTTAATCAGGTAGTAGTCAACCACGATGATGCCGTAAAACGGGGCAACAATAGCCCCCAGCGCATTCACAAACCCCGGTACGCCAATCTGGCTGATCACCGAGACCCACAGCGCGCCCACGAAAAACGCGATAATTGCCGTAATCAACCCACCAATCTTAAAGCTGATCTTGCTAGGGAACAGGTTGGCAAGGTCATAGGCGGGGGGGATAAAGTTGGCAACCAGGTTAATGCCCACGGTGGCGGCAAAAAAGGTTAGGGCGGCCACGATGGTTAGCGGCAGGCTGTCTACCCGCTCGACAATATCAGATGGGTTGGTCAGCGCCTCGCCAAACAGCACCAAGGTGCCCGCGGTAATGATCAGCGCGATAAACGAGAAAAACGCCACGTTGAGCGGCAAGCCCAGCAGGTTGCCCAATTTCATTTGCCGCTCGGTTTTCACAAAGCGGGTGAAGTCGCCAAAGTTAATTACCACTGCCGCAAAGTAGGCCACCATGGTGCCAACAATGGCGAAAAAAGCGTTAACGCCCGGGGTGGTATCGTCGGCCTCGGCACCGCTAAAAATCGTGCCAATCGCTGGCAAGAGTTCGCTACCCGCCTGGACCCAAACAATCATCATCAGCGCGATCATCACTAGGTAAACGAGTGGCCCCGCCCAGTTTAAAAAGTGCTTGATGCGCTCGATTCCCGACCAAAAAATCGCAATCTGAAACAGCCACACAATGACGAACGATATCCAGGCCATGGGGGATAAGCCCAAGAACGTAGCGTTGCCCTCGCCGCCGAACAACGCAGTGAGCAGCAGCGTCATGGCGGTGGAGGCAAAGTAGGTTTGCACGCCATACCAGAAAATCCCCACGATGGCGCGCAGCATGGCAGGCAGATTAGCACCGCGTACGCCCATGCTGGCGCGCACCATTACCGGAAAGGGAATGCCATATTTGACGCTGGGTTTGCCGGTCAGGTTAACCAGCCCCATCACGATAACCCCGGCCAAAATTATCGCCACCATCACCGCCCAACCATTCAAGCCGTAGCTGAGAAATAGCGAGGCGGCGAGGGTGTAGCCAAACAAACTCTGAATATCGTTTGACCACACGTTGAATATCTCAAACGCGCCCCAGGTTCGTGCTTCAGGCTTAAGCGGTGCCAGGTCTTGGTTGTAAAGCGTGGGGTCCATGTGTTGGATCGATAGCGAATCGTCGTGGTGTGTCTCGTTCATTGTGTTCACCTTGCTCGGGTGTGCAACGCCGCCAGTGCTTGGCGGCACCGGGGCTTACTGACAAAAACGTTGGCAAGGTGCCCAATGTTTCATCAGCAGGTAATAGGTCACGCCTGCGGGAATTAAGCTTGCGTACCAAGAAACCGCCGAGAACAGCAGGGCGGCCACGATGCCAACGGCGGTGGCAATCAGCGCGGCGATATTCACACCTTGATACGGCCCGTTGGCGTCATACAGCTTGCTGATGTCCAGCGTGCGGCGACGAATCACGTAATAATCGACCACCAAAATGGCAAAGATGGGGCCAAGAAACGCCGAGTAGGTTTGCACGAAAAGTTGCAAGCCAGCGGCTGAGCCTGGCTGAACCAACTTCCAGGGGAAGGTGGCAAAGGCCAGCAGGCCAACAATCACGGTTGCAATCGGAAACTTGATCTTGAAGACGTCCATCAATACGTAGGTGGGCGGGACGACATTATTCAATACGTTGGTGGTGACCTGGGCAAAGGCGATAAACAGCAGCGTGGTCATCAACAGCGGCGTGTTATCCACCGCGTTGGCGAATACCTCGATAGGGTCGGCGGTGCCGGTGGCTTCCGAGACCATAAAGCCAATCAGGCCCATGAACAGCGTACAGGGCAGAATCGACATGGCGTAAAGGGTGGTGAGTAAGCCCGGCCCCGAGCCAGCTTTATGTTCACGCGAGTAGTCACTGACGTTGAGCATCATGGTGCTGTAGATGCCCAAAAACAGCATGGTCGCGCCCCAGAACGGCATGCCCCAGGAGCCTTCCATGGTCAGCATATTGGCCGAAAGCTCATCGCCATAGCGCTGAATTGTGGCCACAAACATGTACACCAGCGACACTAAAATGAAACCGCTGCCGATATTTTCCAGCCATTTGATGCCCTGAAAGCCGGTGACCGACAGGGCAATTTGCAGCAGTTGGAAGGCGATGAAGAAGAACACGACGTTATCAAAGCCAAACAGCGTGGCCGATACCATGTTCAGCGCGCCGGCCCCAATCCAGCTTTGAAAGCCGTACCACACAATTGCCGGTACTGCGCGAACCAGCCCCGGCAGGCGGGTACCCGCAAAGCCAAAAGCGCTGCGCGCCTGGACCATAAAGGGGATACCATATTTATAGCCAGCGGCACCGTTGAGCGCCAAGGCAATGCCGATCACAAAGCAGCCAATGGCAATCGCCAGCGTGGCCTGAATCAGGTTGAGCGTGCCGACAACACTTGACCCCATGGCGAAGGTGCCAATGGACACGCAGCCGCCAAACCAGGCCAGAAAATAAGAGGCGCGCCCCATTATCCGGGTTTTTTGCGGCGCGAGCGATTCGTCGCCTAGGCTTTTCCGCCCATCGCTGGGTGCGATGGTTGCTGGGTCGTCTGATGTCAGACCCGATGGTGATGCACTCATGGTGTCGTCCTCGCAAGATTGCTGTTATTGACCCTCAGCGATGCTGGGGATGCTTGCGGCTGGCGTGTGTTTCCGATGCTTTGATTGTTATTGGCTGGCATCGTGATGGTGTCGCGTGGGTTAGCCTCCGGGCGGTAGCGTTAGATTGGAGAAATCGGCAAACTGACCGGTAAACGGTTTGGGGCGCGGGTAAGCTAAATCGCCGTGCTTGCTGGTCGAGAGCCCCAGCCCGACCAGGGATTCGGCAAGCTTGAGCCCCGCGCTCACGCCTTCAACAACGGGCAGGCCTACCTCGTGGCTGATTTCCTGGGTGAGGTTTGCCATGCCCCCGCAGCCCAGCACAATGGCGCCAATGCCATCCTCGTCGCGGGCACGGCAGCACTCCTGCACAATGCGCCGATAGGCGGCTTCCGGGTGGTGCTCAAGGTCCAGTACGGGAATTTCAGCGGCGCGGATGCGTCGACAATGGTGACGAAAGCCGTACTGTTCCAGCAGGTGCTCGGCAATAATGCCGGTTCGGCCGAGCGTGGTAACAATCGAAAATCGGGTGCTGATTAGCGTCGCCATATGAAACGCGGCTTCGGCAATGCCCACCACCGGGGCGCGGGTAAGTTCGCGGGCGGCAAGCAGCCCAGGGTCGCCAAAACAGGCCACAACGTAGGCGTCAATGTTGCCTTCCTGCTCGCCCTTGATGACTTCCTGAGCAACGCCGACGGCGCTGACGGCTTCATCAAAATGGCTTTCAATCGAGACCGGCCCTGCCTCCGGCTGACAGGCGCTAACGTGGGTTCCTGAGGCGGCATAGTCGTTGGCGGCACGATAAATCGAGGCAGTCATCGAGGCCGTGGTATTGGGGTTAATCAGTCGGATGTGGGCCACCCAGTTCTCCTTTTGGTCGCAAAGTACACAATATTAGGTGAACAATTTAAAAGTTATTGTATACAAAATAGGGTGATTTTTTGCCCACCGCAAGTAGCAAATCACGCCATATATCAATCAATTGGTTGACCGATTGTTCAGCTTTCAGCAGGCTTTACGCTTGTTAAAAGACAAAAAATGCTGTCACCTCAGACCGCTAGCGACCCTAAGCGTTGCGGTTGAGTTTTGAGCAGGCTATTTTGTATACAAATTGTTGGTTGCGTTATTCGTGACCAAAGACAGGATTAACGGAAGGAGCTGCCCATGACGTCCCGCGATTACCCCCGTGACTTGATCGGTTATGGGCGTACGCCACCCCACGCCAATTGGCCGGGTAAGGCCAAAATTGCTGTGCAGTTTGTCTTAAATTATGAAGAAGGCGCGGAAAACAGTGTCCTCCACGGTGATACTGGCTCAGAGCAGTTTTTATCAGAAATTATTGGCGCCCCGGCCTTCCCTGAACGTCATCTCAGTATGGAGTCCATCTACGAATACGGCTCCCGCGTTGGGGTATGGAGAATTCTGCGCGAGTTTGAGCGACGGGGGTTGCCGCTAACGGTATTTGGCGTGGCGATGGCGCTGGAGCGCAATCCTGAAGCGGCCATGGCATTTAAAGAGCTGGGCCATGAAATCGCCTGCCATGGCTACCGCTGGATTCATTACCAGGAAGTGCCCGAGCACGTGGAACGGGAACATCTGCAGAAGGCCATGGATATCTTCCAGCGGCTGTATGGAGAAAAACCGCTGGGTTGGTATACCGGCCGCGATAGCCCTAATACCCGGCGCTTGGTGTTGGACGAGGGCGGTTTCCTCTACGATAGCGACTACTACGGCGATGATTTACCATTCTGGACGCAGGTGGCCGATAGCCAAGGCCATGAGCATCAGCATCTAATCGTGCCCTACACGTTGGACAGCAACGATATGCGCTTTGCCGCTCCCCAAGGCTTCAATACGGGGGATCATTTCTTTAACTACCTGCGTGACGCCTTTGATGTGCTTTATGCTGAAGGGGAGGAGGCACCGAAAATGCTATCGGTGGGCATGCACTGCCGTTTGCTGGGCCGCCCAGGGCGTTTTCGCGCGCTACAGCGTTTTCTCGATTACATCGAAACCCATGACCGTGTATGGGTGGCGCGCCGGGTAGACATCGCCCGCCATTGGGCCGAGCACCACCCTACAGCGGACGACTGATAATTTGATAGACAGGAAGCCATGACGCCTCATATCGGACAGAGGATTGCCGCTCAGTACGATGCACTCAGCGCCCAGGAACAGCGCGTTGCTAGCTTCATACTCGACCATTTTGACGATTTAGCCGTGTATAGCGCGGCTGATCTGGCTCGCCTAACAGGCGTATCGAAATCCACGGTTAGCCGCTTATTTAAGCGACTGGGTTTTGAAAGCTACCGCACAGTAAAGGCGCACGCGCGACAGCTGCGTAATTTAGGTGTGCCACTGGTAATTGATGCCCAGGCAATGCAGGAAGACAGCGGCTCGCCATTTCAGCGTCATGTTCAGCGGGAGAAGGAGAACCTGCAGCGTTGCGTCAGTACGATTGTCGCTGCCGATTTTGCGGCGCTCACCAGCCAACTGGCCCAGGCTTCACAGGTGGTGGTGATTGGATTTCGCAATAGCTATCCATTGGCACTGCATTTTCGTCAGCAGTTGATTCAAGCCAGACCAAAGGTGCGTCTGGCGCCCCAGCCTAATCAATCGCTGGCAGAGGATATTGTGGATTTAACCGCGCAGGATGTAGTGGTGCTATTTGGCTTCCGCCGCCGCCCGTCTGCGTTTGAAAGCCTGGTAAATGTGCTTGAGCGCTCCCCCGCTCAGGTCGTGATGATAGCCGACCCTACCGCGGTGAATTTTGCCCCCCAAGTTACCTGGTATCTGGAAACACCGCTGGAAAGTCTTTCGGCTTTCGATAGTTACGCTACTGCCAATAGCCTTATTTGCCTGATTGCCAATGCGGTGCTGCATCAACGTCTGGCGGAAGGGCGTGAACGCATTGGGATCATCAGCGACCACTATCACGAGCTGGATGAGCTCGAGTCCCATATCATGAGCGTCGATTGGAACGCTACGCCTTCCTAACGTGATCATTTAGTAGTGCAAGCTTGCTGGCTGAGCGTCAAATTTTGCACCAATTCGTTGCGTGAGCCAGCTGGGTGTTGCTGCAACAGCTGATCGAGAGATGCGTGCTTGATGCTTAATACTATGTTCTATAAGCATTGTTAATGCACTGGCCCTGCTTTTGCTTTGATGTGAAACGAACGTTTCTTGATGGCTTTATATGCAACAAAGCTTTCATTTAGCGTCATTGAATGTTTCAACTCAGTCACTGCAGGAGAGCTTCATGCGCCCCTTAACCCGCTACCTCAAATATAAGTCCCTTCGTCTGTTGGCGACGAGTATCGTCGCTTTTGGCGCGCTAACGACTACTGCTGCGCATGCTGATGCGCTGGAGGATATTGAATCGCGAGGCACTATCAAAATTGCGGTGCCGCAGGATTTTCCACCGTTTGGCTCGGTGGGTACCGATATGGAGCCACGTGGCTACGATATTGATATGGCCAACTATCTCGCTGAGGAGATGGGCGTTGAGGTGGAGCTAATCACCGTGACCAGCGCCAACCGCATTCCTTATTTAGAGACCGGTCAGGCGGATCTAGTGATTTCCAGTCTGGGTAAGAACCCTGAGCGGGAAGCGGCGATTGATTTTTCTGATGCTTACGCCCCGTTCTTTTTAGGCGTATTTAGCGCAGATGCGGATGAGAAAGTGGATGACCCAGAAGGCTTAGCCGACAAAACTATCGGTGTCACCCGTGGTGCCGTAGAGGATATGGAGCTTTCTGAGATTGCCCCAGACTCGACCACGGTGCAACGCTTTGAGGATAACGCCACGACTATTTCTGCGTTCCTTTCCGGCCAGGTCGACTACGTCGCAACAGGTAATGTTGTGGCCGCTGAGATCGCCGAGCGCAATAGCGACCGTGCGCCCTCGCTGATTTACCAGCTCAAAGACTCGCCCTGCTACGTAGGGATGAATAAAGATGAGCCCGCGTTGATGGAAGAAGTGAACCGCCTGATCGCTCAAGGATTGGAAGATGGCACCTTGAATGAGATGTCTCAGCGCTGGTTCAGCGCCGACCTACCTGAAAACTTCGGCAGCTGAGGTTTATCATGGGGCCAACGCTTGATTTTCTTACCCTGTTGCCCTACATCGGTCAGTTGCTTAAAGGTATTACCACCACGGTCATTTTGACCGTGGTGACCACCTTAACCGGGCTAGCGCTGGCCGTGGCCGTGGCATATCTACGCGTGAATGCGCAGCCATGGGTACGCTGGGGGCTCGGCGGTTATGTAGAATTGACCCGCAATACACCCTTTATCGTGCAGCTGTTCTTTATCTTCTTTGGGCTACCAGGGCTCGGCATCAAAATTGATGCCATTACCGCGGCGTTTATCGCCATGACGCTTAACCTGGCCGCCTACAGTGCCGAAATTCTACGCGCTGGAATTAGTGCAACGGCGATAGGTCAGTTAGAGGCTGGCCGAGCGCTGGGCATGACCACGCTGCAAAGCTATCGCCATGTGGTGCTTGTGCCCGCCTTTGCGCGGGTTTATCCCGCACTGATCAGCCAATCAATTATCGTCATGCTGGGCTCGGCGGTGGTGTCACAGATTTCGGTATTTGACCTCACTTACGCGGCGAATTTTATTCAGTCGCGTAACTTCAGAAGCTTTGAAGTCTACCTGTTGATCACGCTGATCTATCTGCTTCTCGCCTTTGGCATGCGGCGCAGCTTTATGCTGGTGGGCAAGCGCGTATTCGCCTATCAGCAAGGAGAGCAACGATGATTGAGTTCACCTTCTGGGATATTTTGCGCAACCTGCTGCTGGCAACTCGCTGGACCATACTGTTGTCGCTGATTGCCTTTGTAGGCGGTGCCACGGTGGGCTTGCTGTTGACCTTCATGCGCCTCTCAAGCAAGCGCTGGTTGCAGCGTTTAACGTCACTCTATGTTGATCTTTTCCAGGGTACACCACTGCTGATGCAGCTGTTTTTGATCTTCTTTGGCGCTGCCGCCATGGGGCATCAGATTTCAGCATGGCTTGCGGCCTCCATTGCGCTTACGCTATTTACCAGCGCGTTTCTGTGCGACATCTGGCGTGGTTGTTTGGAAGCGGTCTCTAAAGGGCAGTGGCACGCGGCGCGGGTGCTGGGGATGAACTACTTCCAAACCATGCGACATGTCATTTTACCTCAGGCGCTACGCCTCTCGATTCCCCCTACGGTAGGCTTCTCGGTACAGGTCATTAAAGGCACGGCCCTGGCGTCGATCATTGGCTTTGTGGAGTTGACCAAGGCCGGCACCATGCTCAATAACGCTACCTTTGAACCTTTCACCATCTTTGCCCTTGTGGCTCTGCTTTACTTCGCGCTGTGCTACCCACTTTCCTGCTACGCGCGCTATCTGGAGAAAAAGCTCTATGACGCTGGTCTACGTTGATAACGTTCATAAAGCCTTTGGCGATTTGGAAGTACTGAAAGGCATTAATCTTTCGGTGGCGCAAGGCGAAGTGGTGGCGATTATTGGTCGCAGCGGTTCGGGTAAAAGTACCTTGCTGCGCTGCCTGAATCAGCTCGAAAAACACGATAGTGGCCAGATTACCATTGCCGATAAGCAGTTGGATGCGACGTCGATGTCGCCCAAAGAGCTAAGTGAAAATGTTGGCATGGTGTTTCAAAGCTTTAACCTGTTTCCCCATAAAACCGTGGGAGAAAACGTCTGTATAGCACCCATTGTGGTGCGTGGTGAGGAGCGGGCTGAGGTTGAGAAAATCGCCCATGAAGTGCTTGAGAAAGTCGGCCTGTCGGATAAGTATGATGCCTATCCGGCGCAGCTTTCCGGTGGGCAGCAGCAGCGGGTAGCCATCGCCCGGGCGCTCGCCATGCGCCCCAAAGTCATGCTCTGCGATGAAGTAACTTCGGCGCTTGATCCTGAGCTGGTAGGTGAAGTACTGCGCGTACTGGAAGCATTGGCCGCAGAAGGCATGACGCTGATTCTGGTCACCCACGAAATGAGCTTTGCCCGTGACGTGGCCGACCGCGTGGTGTTTATGCACCAGGGGCGCATCCATGAAGAGGGCGCCCCCAGCGAGCTGTTCGGCAATCCGCAAACGCCAGAGCTAAAGCAGTTTATTTCTGCAGTGCTCTAGCGTGTCGATAGCTCGCTATATAGACAAAAATAGAAGGGTGATGGCAGGCATCTATCCGGTCCACTGTGTCGCTTGAGCAAGAATAAGAAAACCTAACGCGATCAATATCCATACGCAAAAAAGTGGGAAGAAGAATTTGACCCACTTCTGCCACGGGACACCTGCCAGGGCCAGAGTTGCCATAAAGTAGCCCGAGGTTGGGTAGAGAATGTTGCCGATGCCGTCACCCAGCTGGAAAGCCAGCACTGACGTTTGGCGCGTTACGCCAATAATATCGGAGAGCGGTGCCATGAGCGGCATAGTGACGAGTGCTTGGCCGCTGCCGGAGGGGACAATAAAATTGAAGCCGAGCTGGGCGAAGAACATGCCAATAGCGGAAAGCAGGGTAGGCAGGCCGCCGACAAGATTGCCAAGCCCAAACACCAGGGTATCCATGATCTGGCCATCTTCCAGCATCACCGCCACGCCTCGGGCGACGCCCGCAATCATGGCGCCGACCAATACGTCGCGGAAGCCCTGGTTGAAGCCTGCACATATTTCGTCGGTGTCAAGGCCTGCAATAATTCCCACCGCAATGCCCATGATGATAAACAGGCCTGCCATCTCCATCATGAACCAGCCTTGCTGTAACACGCCATAGACGAGTACGGCGAAGAAGGCGAACGTTGCAATGGCTGCAAGTATCTGGCGAGTTGTTGCGATTAAAGCGGGGCTGTTGTCAGCGTGTTGGTACAGGCTACGTTTTTCGGATTCGCCAGAGTCTGTGCTCAGTAGGCTGAGTGAAGGCTCGTGGCGGACCATGCGCGCGTAGCGCATGACGAAGAACATGGCCGCAGCTAACATGGCAATAAACGCCATGATGCGTAGGCCATAACCAGAGTAGAGAGGTAAGTCAGAGAGTTGTTGCCCAAGCCCCGTGTTGATGGGGTTGAGTACCCCCGTAGTGAAGCCAACAGTGGTGGCGCAAAGTGCCACCGCCGCTGCAGTGACAGAATCAAAGCGTAAGGCAATCATCAGCGGCAGGATGACCGGCACGTAGACCAGCGCCAACTCTTGAGTACCGATGATGGTTGCTATGACAGCAAATACCGTCATCAATACCGGAATCGTAAGTAGGCTCTGCCGCGCAAAGCGACGCGTCAGCTTATCCACACCAATCTCAATAATGCCGGTACGCCTTAATACCATGAACATGCCGCCAATCATGAACGTAAAAAACACCACTTCGCCAGCGCTCATCAATCCATTGGGTATCGCCAGCATGAAGTCGACCAGGCCAACTGGGGTGGCGGCAACGTGTTCAAACGAGGTGGGATCGATAGTGGTACGTCCGTCTGGGCCAGGAACACGTTCGAACTGACCTGCAGGCACAAAATGAGTCGCTATCGCGGCCAATCCGATAAATACGAACAGAACCACGTAAATATCAGGGATCCGGCACCAGCTTTTTTTAGGCTTTGGACCATTAGAAGGATCCGGAGGTTGAGTGTGTTGGGACATGCTGTACCTCGCGTTATAGGACCGCCATTCAGGACGGCTATTGTTATAAATGTCTAATCTGAGTAACGCTATAGCCCATGGAAACAATGGGTAGAGGATAGCGAATGCTTACTGGGATATTGCTGCTGACCATGATTCGTTTGGCTTAAGCGATATGAAACGAAAGTTTCTATAGAAGTTACTATTGGGAGAAACGTTTCACAAGTATTCTGATGAAGATCCCTTTAATGTGTATGGCTAATCTTGTATACAAGATGCTTCTCTAATTTTTCATAAGTCATATGGGCTCAAATATGCCAGCTACCTACTACGCCCCCACCGGCGGGCATCCGCCGCAAACGCAGATAACCGCTGATCGTGCCGTCTTTACCGAGGCGTATGCGCTAATTCCTAAAGGGGTGATGCGCGATATCGTCACCAGCAATCTGCCGTTCTGGAAAGGCACCCGTTTATGGGTGCTGGCGCGGCCGCTGTCGGGCTTCGCCGAGACCTTCTCCCAATACATTATGGAACTGCAGCCGGATGGCGGCAGCGACAAGCCGGAACTGGATCCTCAGGCGGAAGGGGTGCTGTTTGTTGTCGAGGGTGAATTAACACTAACGCTGGCGGGCGAGCGTCACACCATGCTCCCCGGTGGCTATGCGTTTCTTCCCCCGGGGAGCCACTGGCAGGTTCGCAATGAATCTAGCGCACCGGTGCGTTTTCATTGGGTGCGCAAGGCCTATGAGTATGTCGAAGGGCTCGACGTACCCAAGGCGTTTGTTACCAACGAGCAGGACATTGCCCCCATCGAGATGCCGGGCACCGAAGGCCGCTGGGCGACCACGCGTTTTGTCGACCCGGCGGATGTTCGTCACGATATGCACGTCAATATCGTCACCTTCCAGCCGGGCGGTGTGATTCCGTTTGATGAAACTCATGTCATGGAGCACGGCCTTTACGTGCTGGAAGGCAAGGCGGTTTATCACCTGAATCAAAACTGGGTAGAAGTCGAGGCGGGGGACTTTATGTGGCTGCGTGCCTTCTGCCCCCAGGCCTGCTATGCCGCTGGCCCCGGGCCGTTCCGGTATTTGTTGTATAAAGATGTTAATCGCCATGCTTCTCTAAAACTGTCATCGCGTTAAGGAGCTGCAATGTTGAAGCTAAAAGCCGAGCCGCTAACGGCAGAGGCCTTTGCCCCTTTTGGCGATGTGATTGATGCGCGTACCTCCGCGTCGTTTCCCATTAATGCCGGGCGTACCCAGCGCCACCATGATTTGGCCAAGGTGGAAACCCTGGGCGAAAACGCTCGCACGCTGATCAATATCTTCGTCAGTCAGCCGGTTACGCTGCCGTTGGAGCTCACGTTTCTGGAGCGGCATCCGCAGGGCAGCCAAGCGTTTATGCCGCTGCATCAGGAGCGTTTTATTGTCGTGGTCGCCCCGCCGGGAGACGTTATTAACCTTGACGATGTACGCGCCTTTGTTACCGATGGACGCCAAGGGGTCAACTATCGCGCGGGCACTTGGCACGCCATTCAGTCGGTTCTGGAGCGAGAAGGCGAGTTTTTGGTGGTGGACCGGGGTGGCGACGGCAACAACTGCGACGAATATCCGTTGTCATTGCGAATTCACCTCGCCGATTAACGCGGGGTGTTGCATAGCGGTCATGTTTCGCGCGTTATACTGTTAGGCTAGTGATCATACACGTCAAGCGCCCGGGAGCTTTATGAACGCACTGCACCATTCCTTGATTCGCCGCACAAAAATTGTCGCCACCTTGGGGCCCGCTAGCGACCGCGAGGGTGTGCTAGACGCCATGCTTGCGGCGGGGGTCGATGTCGTACGGTTGAATTTCTCCCATGGCAGCGCCGACGATCACCGTCGTCGGCTTCAAGAAGTGCGTAAATCCGCCGCCAAGCTGGGAAGGAGCGTAGCAGTACTGGGTGATCTCCAAGGTCCGAAAATTCGCGTCGCCCGCTTTAAAGAGGGCGCGGTGATGCTGCAAGAAGGCCAGCCGTTTATTCTCGATATGGCGATGGACGGCGAGGCGGGCGATAGCGCTCAGGTGGGCTGCGATTACAAGACGCTTGCCGATGACGTCGCCGCCGGTGATCGGCTATTGCTTGATGATGGCCGTGTGGTGCTGGACGTCACCGGTGTCAAAGGGTCTCAGGTCCATACGGTGGTCGTGGTGGGCGGCAAACTGTCCAATAACAAAGGCATCAATAAGCAGGGCGGTGGGCTGTCGGCCCCGGCGCTTACCGAGAAAGACAAGCAAGACCTTAAAACCGCGGTTGAGATTGGTGTCGATTATCTGGCTATCTCTTTCCCCCGTCATGCTGAAGATATGCGCGAGGCACGCCGCCTGCTCGGTGAAAAGGGTGCCGAGATTGGCCTGGTGGCCAAAGTGGAGCGTGCCGAAGCGGTGGCCGATGACGCCACGCTTGACGGCATTATTGAAGCCTCGGAAGCGGTGATGGTCGCCCGCGGCGATCTGGGCGTTGAGATAGGCGACGCCCAACTGGTGGGTGTGCAAAAACGCATGATCAAGCGGGCGCGTACGCTCAACCGCGCGGTCATCACGGCTACGCAAATGATGGAAAGCATGATCTCGTCGCCACTGCCAACGCGTGCCGAGGTGTTCGACGTTGCCAACGCCGTGCTGGATGGCAGCGACGCGGTGATGCTCTCGGCGGAAACCGCCGCGGGGGATTATCCCGTCGAGACCGTCGACGCCATGGCACGCGTATGCCTGGGCGCCGAGCGCGAAAAGACTGCCCAGGAGTCGGGCCACCGTATCCACGAAGGCTTTACCCGTCCGGACGAAACCATTGCGCTTTCCGCGATGTATGCGGCGAACCATATGGAAGGCGTCACGGCCATCGCCTGCATGACCTCGTCGGGTTATACCCCGCTGATTGCCTCGCGCATACGTTCGGGGCTGCCGATTGTCGGCCTGGCGCACAACCCCATCGCTCAGCGGCGTATGGCGTTGTATCGCGGTGTGGTTTCGCTGCCGTTCGATACATCAGAGATGACGGCCACCGAACTTAACGACCGCGCCCTTGAGCTTTTGGTTAAGCAAGGCGTCGCCAAGCTCGGCGATTACGTGATACTAACCCGCGGCGATCACATGAATGCCCACGGTGGGACTAACACCATGAAAGTGATGGCCATCACCGAGCAGCATCTGCCTCCACAGGCGAGCTAAGCAATGCCTCGCTTGTGTCGGCGTGGCCTATGGATGGCGTGGCTGCTGATGGTCGCCATGCCCACCTCGGCGGGGACGGCGACGGTCGCGGCAGCCTCGGATTTGCAATTTGCGCTTAAGGAGGCCGCCGAACGCTTTGAGGATGCCACTGGGCACACGCTGCGGCTAAACTTTGGCTCTTCGGGCAATTTTCGTCGTCAAATTGCTCAGGGTGCTCCCTTCGAGCTGTTTCTCTCAGCCGATGAGCGCTACGTGGAGGCGCTGCATGGCGAGGGGCATACCCGTGGTGAGGGCGTGATTTACGCCATCGGACGGCTGGTTTGGCTGCAGCGGTCGGGACAGGCAGAGATGCCTGACGACGACGCGCCGCTGGCTGGGGTGGAGCAGGCCCTGGCGCACCACGCGAATGGCGAGCGGCCGCGTATTGCTATCGCCAACCCCGAGCACGCACCGTATGGCGTTGCCGCTAAGCAAGCGCTTACTCATGCAGGGCTTTGGGAGCAAACCGAACCGCTGCGAGTGCTCGGGGAGAATGTCTCCCAAGCAGCACAGTTTGCGCTCTCCGACGATGCCCAGGGCGGTCTGGTGGCCTATTCCCTGGCGCTGGCACCGCCGTTGGCTGAACGAAGTGAGTATGTACTCATCCCCGAAGGCTGGCATGAGCCGCTGCGCCAACGTATGGTCCTCACCCGCCAAGCGGGGGACGCCGCCCAGGCGTTTTATGCCTGGCTCCAGCAGGAAGAGGGGCGGGCGATCTTTCAACACTATGGGTTTAGTACAGACTGATGGATGGGTCGGCGCTTTCAGTGTCATTCCGCCTAGCGGCACTCACGTGTGTTTTTTTGCTTCCGTTAGGTATCTTTCTGGGCCGCTGGTTGGCCGGAGCCCGCTTTCGCGGTAAAGGGCTTTGCGAAGCGTTGGTGGCGCTGCCGCTGGTAATGCCGCCGACCGTATTGGGGTTTTATCTACTACAAAGCTTTGGCCGCGAGGCGCCGGTCGGTCAGCTGTGGATGGCGCTCACCGGCGGTGGGCTCAACTTTACCTTCAGCGGTATTTTGCTGGCCTCACTGGTCGCCAATCTGCCCTTTGCCGTCCAGCCGATTCAGCGTGCCTTTGAAAACGTGCCTCACAACCTGCGCGAGGCGGCGTGGTGCAGCGGGCTAAGCCCGTGGCAAACGCTGCTACGCATTGAGTTGCCGCTGGTATGGCCGGGGGTTCTCTCCGCCACCGCGCTGACTTTTGCGCATACGTTGGGCGAATTTGGCGTCATTCTGATGGTCGGTGGGGCGATCGACGGCGAAACCCGTACGCTGGCGATTGCCATTTACGACCGAGTGCAGGCCTTTGACGAGCAGGGGGCCGCCCTGATGGCGGCGCTGTTGCTAGTGGTGTCGTTCACCACCCTAGGCGTGGTGTACGGCCTGGCAGGCCGTCGGAGGTGGGCACGTGGCTAAGCTCTCCGTTAACGTAAAGCAAACCGGCCCGATTCCGCTGAATGCTGAATTTAATTGCATGCCAGGCGAACTGCTGGCGCTGGTGGGGCCTTCGGGGAGTGGTAAAACAACCCTGTTACGGACCATCGCCGGGCTGTATCGCCCGGATGAGGGGCACATTGAGTGCGCAGGGCAAACATGGTTTGACTCGCGAGGTAAGCGCTCGCTATCGCCCCAGAGGCGCAGGGTGGGCATGGTATTTCAAGACTATGCACTATTTCCCCACCTAACCGCCCTGGCTAATATTGCGCTGGCGCTGCGTCATTTGCCGCCTGCCAGTCGACGCGTGCAGGCTGAGCAATGGCTTGAAACGGTGCGCCTGAAAGGCCTGGAAAATCGCTACCCAAGCGAGCTCTCTGGCGGTCAGCGTCAACGTGTGGCCCTGGCCCGTGCGCTGGCTCGCGGCCCACAGGTGCTGCTGCTTGATGAACCGTTTTCGGCGGTGGACCAGGTGACGAGGCGGCGCCTTCAGCGCGAGCTGGCCAGGCTTCGCCAGCAAATTTCCATACCCATTGTGCTGGTCACCCACGACCTTGAAGAAGCCGCCGCGCTGGCGGATCAAATATGCGTGCTGCATAACGGTCACAGTTTGCAGCAAGCCCCGCCTGAATCCCTGTTTAGAATGCCTGCCTCGCCGAATGTCGCACGGTTGTTGGATCGGCAGAACGTCTTTGAAGGCCAGGTGGTGGAGGTGGGAGGAGAGCGTCGTTTACGTTGGGGAAATGATCAACTGGACGTTGCCTCAGGGCTTGAGGGGCTTGACATCGATGAGCGAGTGGCCTGGTACCTGCCACCTTCGGATATCGTTCTCCATCGTCGCGACCGCCCTTCGCTTGGCGAGCGAGAGAACCCCATTGCCGCCACGGTCGATGAGCTAGTCGTGCTGGGCGGCATAACGTCGGTGGCATTGCGCGTTCAACACGGCGATATGCTACGTTTCGATATTGCTACCCACGCGGCACGGCGTAACCAATTAACCCCCGGCGCAACAGTGCATGTATCGCTGTTGGCAGAGGGCATTCATCTGATGCCAGGACACGGCGTTGATAGCGCCCGATGAGAAAAGGAAAACACCATGACCATGAACCGTCGGTCGCTGCTGAAAGCGTCGCTTATATTGCCGTTGTCACTGTGGTTACCTGGGACCTCATTATGGGCGCAAGCGACGCCAGACGATGCGGAAACCCTGTCATTGGCGATTCATACCGAGAAAGGCCCACATCGCTTGGACGTCGAACTGGCTGATACCTTGCCGAAACGTCAGCGTGGGTTGATGCAACGCGAACATCTCCCCGAAAAACGCGGCATGCTGTTTGTCTTTGAAAGAGAACGGCCAGCCGACAGCGGATTCTGGATGTACCGCACGCTGATTCCGCTGGACATCGCCTTTATCGACGACGCAGGGCGCATTGTGGCGATTGAAACGATGCAGCCCTGCGAGTCATCGTCGCCGAGTAACTGCCGCTCCTATGCCCCTGGTGCTGCCTATCATGCGGCACTGGAAGTTAATGCAGGCTATTTTGCTGAACGTGGGATTGGCGAAGGTGACTGCGTATCGGTACCCGCCTTGAGCGGTTTTTGCCAGCCGGAAGATTAAGCGGGGCGAGGGCGAGGACTGATATTAAGCACAATCAGGGCGATGCCCGCGATCACCAGCCCGCCGCCCACCAGTTTATGCACGCCCAGACTGTCGCCCATCAGCAGTGCTCCCAGGCCGACCGCCAATACCGGAACGAGCAGCGTCATGGGGACGACGCGATTGACCGGGTGGCGGCGTAACAGCGCGTACCAGATCCCGTAGGCAACGATTGATGACATCACGGCGGTGTAGATCATCGCCCCCCAGCCTAACCAGCTTGCCTGCTTTAGTGCTTGCCACTGTCCACTTTCAAACAGCCATGATCCCAGTGCTACCTGGGGCACCGCAAACAGCGCGACCCAGCCCGCCAACGCCAGCGGCGCAATAGGTGGGCCGCGTTTGATTAACAGTTGGGATACCGCCCAGCCCATGGCGCTGCACAACAGAATAGTCAGCGGAAGTGGTGCCGGTAAGGTGGGGCCACCTGCTAGCACAATGATGCCCGCAAATGAAAGCAGAAGCCCCATAATACGTTTTGGCCCCAGCTTTTCGTTGAGAAATATCACGGCCAATAGCGTGGCAAAGGGCGTCCCCATCTGCACTAAAAGCGCTCCAGTGCCTGCTTCTGCCTGCCCTAGACCAATGAATAACAGGGCAAAGTGCAGGCTGCCGAATGTTATCGACAACAGCATCAGAAAGGGTAGCTGCGCCCGGGCCACGGGGTAAAAGGGCACCAGCAACGCGGCGACCAGCATAAAGCGCAGCGTGGTCATCAGCAGCGGTGGAAGCTCTGTTACGCCGACTTTGATGACAATGATGTTCAACGCCCAGATAGCGATAACAAATAGGCCGAGCAGCAAGTCGCGTAGAGGCACGTTGATGTCCGTAGGTAGATCGAAATTATTGCTATTGTATCAGCTTGGCTAAGTGCCAGACTGATAAGACAATAAGTGTCCGCGTTCCCGTCTCTGATAGGTGCACGATGCCGACCTTCGGCGTCTTCCTTTTGGTAGTGGAGCGCTTACAATGACATGGGGCACTAACCACGGCGTTGCGCCGTTGGATACACCACCATAAAAATCGATAAAAAAGGATCTGTTATGACGCTGACACGCTCAATGGCTTTTATGTCTACCGGCTTGGCCGGTGTAATGTTGCTGTCTTTCTCCCTCTCCGCGCAGGCCCGCGAACTGTCTGTGTCGACAGTGCTGCCCGACGCCTTTCCCTGGGGGCAAGCGGCTGAAAAATGGGCGGATCTGGTCGAGGAACGTAGCGACGGTGAGCTAACTCTTCGGGTGTATCCCAACTCTCAGTTGGTATCGGGTGACCAGACCCGCGAGTTTTCGGCCATGCGCTCGGGGCTGATCGACGCGGCGGTAGGTTCGACCATCAACTGGTCGCCGCAGGTACCCGAGCTCAATCTCTTCTCGCTGCCGTTTTTCATTCCCGACGAAGCCGCGGTGGATGCGGTGACCGGTGGCGACGCTGGGGAAATGGTATTCGAGGCAATTGAGTCTCGCGGTGTGATTCCGTTGGCGTGGGGTGAGAATGGCTTCCGCCAGGTGTCGAATTCGAAAGGCCCGATTAGCGAGCCTGGGGACTTGGACGGTCTGAAAATCCGCGTAGTCGGCTCGCCGTTGTTCCAGGATACGTTCTCGGCCCTCGATGCCGACCCCACGCAAATGAGCTGGACCGATGCCCAGCCAGCGCTGACCACCGGCGCAGTGGATGGTCAGGAAAATCCGCTATCGGTATTTGACGTGGCGCGTATTGATCAAGTCGGCCAGGAGCACTTAACGCTGTGGAATTACATGAACGACCCGCTGATTTTCGCCGTTAACCAACAGGTCTGGGAGTCGCTCAGCGAAGATCAACGCACGCTGCTACGCGAGACCGCCAAGGAGGCGGGAGAGTGGGAAATCGCCATGACCCGTGAAGAAGAAAGCGAGCGGCTCGCGGCTATCAAAGAGCGTGGTGTCACGGTCACCGAATTGAGCGATGAGCAGTATCAGGCGTTTGTAGATGCCACTCAGTCGGTCTACGAAAAGTGGACGCCGCGTATTGGCGAAGAGTTGGTAGACGCGGTGCAATCAGCCATTGACGAGCGCTAATCCAATATAACCAACGTTATTTATCTATACGATCACCGCCCTAGGGGGTGGTGACGCTTGTGAGGCTGTTTCATGAAAGGCATTCCGGACGCGCGGCCCGAGCGTTGGCTGGGCGCGCTGGCATTGATTGTTATCTCACTGATTAGCCTGGGTAACGTGGTCACGCGTTACCTGACGGGGGGCTCTTTTTCGTTCACTGAAGAGTTGTCGGTGTTTCTACTGGTGGTGCTAACTTTCGCGGGTGCCTCGGTAGCGCTGCGTCGTCAGCGGCATATTCGCATCAGTTTTTTAGAGCGTTTATTGCCACCTCGTATGCGTAGGTTGCTAATCCTTTTCCAGGCGCTTTGTACGCTGGTGGTGCTGGGGTTAATTAGCGGCTTTGGCGGTCTGATGGTTTGGCAGGAATACCAGTGGGAGTCACTGTCGCCCGGCCTTGGCGTGCCGCAGTGGTGGTATCTGGTTTGGCTGCCCATCCTGACGCTGGCGATGGTGTGGCGTCTCTTCCAGCAAACCCGTGACCGTTTGGCCGGGAGGGAAAGCGATGACGCCTGATGTATGGATGATTCTGGCCTTCGCCGGCTTGCTGATTGCGGGAGTGCCGGTGGCGTTTTCGCTGGCGCTCTCGGGAGCGGTGGGTATTGTTCTTGGTCTCTCCCCGGAAATGTTGGCGACGCTGGGGACCAATACCTACAACAGCATTGCCAAGTATCCGCTGATTGCGATTCCGCTGTTTATCTTGACCGGACTGATTTTCGAGCGTGCCGGTGTGGCGCTGCGTCTGGTGCGTTTTGCCCAGGCCTTGATTGGCCCGCGCCATGGCGGTCTGGCGCTGGTAGCGGTGCTGGTGTGCATGATTATGGGTGGTATGAGCGGGTCAGGCCCTGCCGATGCGGCGGCGGTGGCGATGGTAATGCTGCCGAGCATGACCAAGGCCGGCTACCCCAAGCCATTTTCGGCCACGCTGATTGCGGCGTCGGCTTCCACCGCCATTCTTATTCCGCCTTCTGTGGCGCTGATTCTCTACTCCATCGTGGTGCCGGGTGTCGATCTGCGCGCCTTGTTCGCGGCTGGCTTGTTCCCAGGCATATTAGCGGGTTTGTCGCTTTTGGTGCCGGCGCTGCTGGTGTCCAAGCGCTACGGTTGGGAAGGCGGTACACCGGTGGAAGGCGCCGAACGACTGAGTGTGAAAACAACGTTCAAACAGGCACTGCCAGCGCTATTCGCCCCGGTACTGATACTCGGCGGATTACGCTCGGGGCTGTTTACGCCTACAGAGGCCGCGGTAGTGGCGGTTGCCTACGGGGCTGCCGTTGGGCTTTTTCTGACCCGTGAGCTCTCCTGGCGGGATTTGTGGGAGCTATTTGGTGAAGCGGCGATTATTTCCGGCGTGGTCATGCTGATTATTGCCCTGGCGGGTATTTTTGCCTGGGCGGGGACGATGCTGGGTACTTTCCGCCACTTGGCAGAGTGGATTATCGGTTTGACCGATAACGGTGTGTTGCTATTGATCCTGATCATGCTGGCAGTGCTAGTAGCGGGAATGCTGCTGGATGCGATCTCGATCTATCTGATCATGATGCCGATTTTGATTCCGGTCATGCAGCACTTCGAATGGAACCCCGTCTGGTTTGGCATTCTGCTCGCCATGAATATCGCCATCGGGCAGTTTACGCCACCGGTCGCGGTGAATTTAATGGTCACCACGGAGGTGGCAAAAATCCGCCTTGAGCATACGCTCGGCTGGGCGTTGCTGTTTGTGCTTGCCATGAGTTGCGCACTGGCATTGGTGGCGATATTTCCCGGTATCGCGCTCTGGTTGCCGCGTGTTTTAGGCTATAACGTTGGCTAATGCCGTTTGCCCTATGCAAAAGCGGTATGACGGTTAACGCTCCCTAAACGGTGGATGTCGCTACACTGAATGGCATACGTTGAGAAACGATGTTTGCCGATTAACAATATTGCGCTTCGCCAATTACGTTTTTTTTCGCTAAAGTAGACAAAGCCGACAGACATTGTCGATGCTGATAACAGATTGTCTTGACAACGTTTTGGATCAATCCGCCTGGGGAACATCAAGCAGGCGGACCAAACGCACAACGCTCATAACATCAAGATAAAGAGGTGTGTTTATGAAACGCCATGCATTTTCTACCGCTGCTTTCTCCGGTGCGCTACTTGCTGCCGCTGCCTTTGCATCACCCGCAATGGCCGAAGAAGAAGACGGTGAAAACTACATTACCATTGGTACCGGTGGCCAGACCGGCGTTTACTACGTCGTTGGCCAGTCCGTATGCCGACTGGTAAACCGCGGCAGCGACGATCACGATATTCGCTGTAATGCGCCGTCAACCGGTGGCTCTGTTGCCAATATTAACGGCATTAAGTCTGGCGAACTGGATATGGGCGTTGCCCAGTCTGATGTTCAGTACCAAGCGTATAATGGCGAAGGTAACTTCGAAGACGAAGCTTTCGAGGATCTGCGTGCGGTATTCCGCATCCATGGTGAGCCGCTGACGCTGCTGGCTCGTGAAGACTCTGGTATCGAAACGCTGGATGACCTGGAAGGCAAGCGCGTTAATATCGGCAACCCGGGTTCTGGTCAGCGCAACACCATGGAAGTGGTGATGGACGCGAAAGGCTGGGACGAAGATAGCTTCTCGATGGTTTCTGAGCTGGATGCCTCTGAGCAGGCTGCGGCCCTGGCCGATAATAACATCGATGCCATGGTCTACGTAGTCGGTCACCCGAACGGCTCCATCCAGGAAGCCACTACTACCGTGGATTCGCGCTTGATTCCGCTGGACGATGAAGATGTTCAAGGCATCGTTGACGAGTATCCCTACTATACAAACTCGACTATCCCAGGCGGTCTGTACAAAAACAATCCTGACGACGTAGAGACGTTCGGCGTGTCGGCGACCTTTGTCTCCTCCGCTGAGGTAGATGAAGACGTGGTCTATGAAACCGTTAAGGCTGTATTTGACGACTTTGACCGCTTCAAGCGTCTACACCCTGCGTTTGAAAATCTGGATCAAGAAGAAATGGTGTCAGAAGGCCTCTCAGCACCGCTTCACGATGGTGCTAAGAAGTACTACGTAGAGCAGGGTTGGATCGAAGAATAAGGTAATCGGTTCAATGGTGATAATCATCCATTGAAAGATGCGCGCGGTCTCTCTTGGGACCGCGCGCTGTGTTTGGGATGCCACTAGGCATCAAGTTGGCATTCCACAGTGCCATCCATATTTCTGCAGGGCATGCTTATGACAGTGGACAACACTAAGGCCAGCGGGTCGAATGTTGATCTTGACGACCTTGTCGCCTCTACCGACTCCGGAGCGCGTAAACCAGCGGGCGTTCCAGGTAAGTTGTTGGTCAGTATTGCGGCGGCTTGGTCACTCTTTCAGCTATGGATCGCTTCGCCCCTGCCATATGTAGTGGGTTTTGGCGTATTTAATGCGACCCAGGCCCGTTCGATTCATTTAGCCTTTGCGCTGTTTTTGGCCTACATGGCGTACCCAGCGCTTAAGCATTCGCCTCGCGATCGTATCCCGGTATTGGATTGGGTCCTGGCGGCCGTCGCCGCGTTTTGCGGTGCTTATATGTTCATCTTTTACGAGGGCTTGTCGGATCGCCCCGGATCACCGCTGCTGATCGACGTTGTTGTCGGTATCGCGGGAATTGTATTGCTGCTGGAGGCCACACGGCGTGCACTTGGGCCGCCGTTGATGATCGTGGCAAGTGTGTTTTTAGTGTATTCCTTGGCGGGACCATGGATGCCGGGCATATTAGCCCACGGCGGAGTAAGTTTTAACGGGCTGGTCAATCATCAGTGGCTAACCACCCAGGGCGTATTCGGTATTGCGCTAGGGGTTTCTACCAGCTTTGTGTTTCTGTTTGTTTTGTTTGGCGCGCTGTTGGATAAAGCAGGCGCGGGAAACTATTTCATTAAAGTCGCATTTTCGATGCTGGGACATTACCGCGGTGGCCCTGCCAAGGCAGCAGTGGTGGCGTCGGGCATGACCGGTTTGATTTCGGGTTCTTCGATTGCCAATACGGTGACCACGGGCACCTTTACTATCCCGATGATGAAGCGCGTCGGTTTTTCATCCGAAAAAGCCGGTGCGGTAGAGGTGGCGGCTTCGGTCAATGGGCAAATTATGCCGCCGGTGATGGGGGCCGCCGCGTTTTTGATGGTCGAGTACGTGGGTATTTCTTACGTCGAGGTTATCAAGCACGCGTTCCTACCGGCAGTGATTTCCTACATCGCACTGATATATATCGTTCACCTTGAGGCCATGAAGGCCAATATGCAGGGGCTTCAAAGCAGCAACCCGCCTAAGCCGTTAGTGCGCAAGCTGGTTGGCTTTTTAAGCGGTTTGTTGCTGATGATGGTCACCGCACTGGTGGTGTATTACGGCCTTGGCTGGATGCAGCCAGCGCTGGGCGTGGCTGCACCTTGGGTGATTGGTGCCGGGCTGGTGGCGGTTTATGTGGGGCTTCTGAAGGTGGCTTCTGGTTATCCCGAGCTTGAATTGGATGACCCCAACGAGCCGGTGGTGACACTGCCGCAAACCCGGCCCACAGTGATGGTCGGCCTGCAGTATATCCTTCCCGTTATCGTGCTGGTGTGGTGCCTGATGGTTGAGCGCTTATCGCCTGGGTTGTCAGCGTTTTGGGCGACAGTGTTCATGATCTTTATCATGCTCACCCAACGCCCGATCACGGCGCTCTTCCGCGGTCGAAGTAACCTATCGGCTGACCTACGCGAAGGTGCTATGGACCTGTGGGACGGGCTGGTCACCGGTGCCCGAAACATGATCGGCATCGGCATCGCGACGGCAACGGCGGGTATTATTGTGGGCGCGGTTTCCCAGACAGGTGTTGGCCTGGTATTGGCGGAAGTAGTGGAAACCCTGGCGATGGGAAATCTGCTACTAATTTTGCTGTTTACCGCCATTCTCAGCCTGATTCTGGGTATGGGGCTTCCGACCACTGCCAACTACATCGTGGTTTCTGCTCTGCTGGCGCCGGTGATCATTCAGCTCGGCGAGCAAAACGGGCTGCTGGTGCCGCTAATTGCCGTGCACCTGTTTGTGTTTTACTTCGGTATTATGGCTGACGTGACCCCACCTGTGGGGCTGGCTTCGTTTGCAGCGGCGGCGATTTCAGGGGGCGACCCTATCCGCACCGGTTTTCAGGCGTTTTATTACAGCCTGCGTACTGCCGCGCTGCCGTTTTTGTTCATCTTTAACACCGACCTGCTGCTGATTGACGTCACCCCGCTGCAGGGGGTGTTGATCTTTATCGTCGCTACCGTGGCAATGCTTATTTTTGCCGCCGCCACCCAAGGGTATATGCTCACCCGTAACCGCTGGTATGAGTCGATTCTGTTGCTGGTGGTAGCTTTTGCGCTGTTCCGCCCCGGCTTCTTTATGGACATGATTCACGATCCCTACCGTTCCACGCAGCCTGCGGAGTTCGCGGACACATTGGGCGAGATGGATGAAGACTCTTCACTACGGGTGCAAATCAGCGGCTTGGATGATTATGGTGACCCTATGACGACCTATATTCGAGTACCAGTACCCGAAGGCGATAGCGGTCAAGAGCGGTTGGATAATCTCGGTCTGATGCTGATGACCGAAGACGATGAAACCATTGTTGATACCGTGACCTACGGTAGTGACGCGGCAGATTTAGGCTTTGATTTTGACCAGGAAATCGTGGAAGTCCTGGCCCCTGTCGATCGCTGGACGAAGGAGTGGATTTGGATACCGGCACTTGGCGTATTCGGCCTTATTGTCATGCTGCAGCGCCGTCGACGGGACGCCGATGGGCGTAATATCAAGGCCAATACTGTTTAAAGGGGGCTGCCATGTACCACAAAATCTTATTGCCCGTTGATCTCAACGAAGAGAGTTCATGGACAAAAGCGCTACCCACGGCCATCACGCTGTGTCAGACGTTTGATGCCTCGCTGCATGTGGTGACGGTGCTGCCGGAATTTAAGATGCCCATGGTGGGTGCTTACTTTCCGAAAGACTTCTCTAAAAAGGCACACGAGGCTGTTAAGGAAGCCCAGCACACCTTTATTCAACAACACGTACCGGAGACAATTAACACCCAGAGCGTGATTGTCGACGGCTCGCCGTGGGAGGCGATCATCAAAGTCGGAAAACAGCTGGATATCGACCTGATCGTTATGGCCTCTCATACTAAGCGTAAGTTTGTTGATTACGTGTTGGGGCCTAATGCCGAGCATGTGGTACACCACGCCAAAATGTCGGTCATGATTGTTCGCTAACGCGATGACCGTGAAACGCAAAGCTCCAAGCCTGGCTTGGAGCTTTTTTATTTTTCAAGCGTTGGTTGGGTTTGCTGAGTAACCCAGCGGGTGGCCAGCGAAAAAACTCGTATATGAACTGACCTTACCTATGAGATGGCGTAACCTTATAGGGTCTATTAACGTTTACCCGCGGATAACGCGGCAAGAGGAAATCGCAGTGAAATCGTTGTTAATGGGGTGCATCATGCTGGCGTTCAGCATTCCCCTGGCGGGGCTGGCGGCTACTTCAGATGACGGCCGCGCACCGACAGGACCGGTGATTCTTAAAGTAGTGGGCGAGATTACCAACGCCAATGTCGCTGATGAGGCGCATTTTGATCGCCAGATGCTGCAGCAATTGCCGCAGCATGATTTCGACACGACCACGCCATGGACCGATAGCCGGAATCATTATGAAGGCCCCTTGATGCGAGACTTGCTGGCTCACTTGGGCGTAGAGGACGGCAGCATCAATGTATTGGCGCTCAACGGCTACGAAGCCGAAATTCCGGTGAGTGATTTTTATGACTACGATGTGATTCTCGCGCTCAAACGAGACGGTGAAGCGATTCCTATCCGAGAGTATGGTCCGCTTTGGGTACTCTATCCGTTTGATCAAGATGACGCCTTGCTGAGCGAAAAAATGCGCTTTCGCGCTGTCTGGCAGGTGATGCAAATTAATGTCCGTTAGCGCTCCTTTGACGCATTACCCCCGTTTGCTGCGCTATCCTCGGCGCTTCAAGCTGGTCGCCATGACGGCCGTGGTGCTATTTGCCGCGGCGTTGGTCGTGGCGACAATCGCCGCATGGCGCCAGGATAATCTTACCCAGTCCCTGCGGGAAGACACCTCCTGGGTGATTTACAAGCTGGATCGTGATGCGGTCCAACTGCTCAATCAGCTACTCAACGTGACTCGCGGGCCAATAGCGCCTGACGCCCAAGATGAGTTGGATCTAAGTTTTGAACTGCTTTATAGCCGAGTTACTTTGCTCAATGAAGGGGAGGTCAGCACGCTACTGGACCGTATTGAGCCAGCACGACAATTGCTAGAGGACATTCAGCAGCAGTTAGATGTCCTCGACCCGATGTTTGAGCCCCATGAAGACCTTGATCAGATGCCGATCACCGCGCTGGAAACCGAACTGCAAGCCTTAACACGCCTCACCGAACGGCTGGTTATCACGATCAATGGCTACTTGGCTGAATCCGCCACTGAGGAGCGCGCGCAGCTCAGTCTGCTATATAAGCTGTTGATGAGCCTTATAGTGGCGATGAGTTTGGCCGCGCTGCTAGTCGTCGTTTTCCTGGTACGGGAAATGCGCGAGAGCGCGGCTGCGCGGCGAGATCAAGAACAGCTTAGCCGTCAACTGGAAGTCACCGCCAAGCAGGCCCAGGCGGCTAATCTTGCGAAGTCCGACTTTCTCGCGATGGTCAGTCATGAGATCCGAACGCCTCTGAATGGCGTCATTGGCATGAGCGAATTGCTGCGCGAGCCTGCTAATCGAGTTCAAGTAGAAGATTACGCCAACACGATTTACGAAAGCGCCAACCAGCTATTAGCAATGATCAATGAGATTCTGGATTTTTCCAAAATTGAAGCAGGTCATTTAAGCCTGGAAACGGCCCCAACGGCGGTTAAACCACTGGTAGATAGCGTTGTTGCTTTGTTTAAGCCCCGGGCCGAGGCTAAAGGCCTGGCACTCACTCTGCAGGTGGATGAATTGGTACCCGCTTGGGTGATGGTCGATGCTGGTCGGCTAAGGCAGATTTTGCTTAATTTAATTGCCAATGCCATCAAGTTTACAGATGACGGTAGCGTTTCTGTGCGTGTTTCCAGCACGGTTGAGCGGTTACAGTTTGACGTGTCAGACACCGGCTGCGGCGTAAGCGACGCGCAACAGCAGCATTTGTTTGAGCCTTTCCAGCAGGCGGATGCATCGGTTGCCCGGCGTTTCGGCGGGACCGGCCTGGGGCTGGCCATTTCCAAACGGCTAAGTGAGGCGATGCATGGGCAGCTAAGCGTTGACAGCCAACTTGGCGAGGGCAGCACCTTCAGCTGTCAACTACCGCTAATAGAGGCAGAGCCTTACCATCGTTCACCGCTGCCCTCACTGCCCGCCCAGCAGCATTTCCCTAGGACCTCGTTACTACTGGTGGAAGACAATGCCATCAACCGTAAAGTCGCCATTGAATTGTTGTCGCGTTTAGGCTGTGACATCGTCTGCGCAGAAAATGGCCACGATGCGCTGGCGATGACCGCGGCTCAGCGCTTCCACCTGATTTTTATGGATATTCAACTGCCTGACATAGATGGGCTGGAGGTTACCCGAAAACTACGCGCTCAAGGCGGCTGGCTGGCCGAGGTGCCCATTGTCGCGATGACTGCAGGCGGTGTAGAAGATGACCGTCAGCGCTGCTTGCAGGCGGGGATGAATGATTATATTACCAAGCCGTTATCCACTGCCGCGTTGAGCAATGTTCTAGCGCTTCAACTAGGTGATGCCGAAACCGAGATGGTTTCTTGGCCCACTGGGCCTACAAACGGCGAAAATCTGCTGAATGACGACACGTTAAGCAGTCTTTACCAAACCCTCGGTGAGGATCACTTGCGTCAGCTCATAGCCCTGTATCACCGACAAGTTGAAGATTATCTTGCCCAATTGGCGACGTACCTCGGGCTTGAGGCGGAAATGACGGCTGAACAGACCCAACAAATCGTCCGTTTAGCCCACCAACTGCGTGGAGAAGCGCTGAGTATTGGCGCGCAGCAGGTGGCGCAGCATGCCAAGCAGTTAGAGGTCTTGGCAAGGCAGGAAACGCCTTGTATCAGCGAACTGAGCAACGCCTTTAGCGCGCTGCGCCAAACCTCCGCGCGCACCTACCCGGTGTTAGAGCGATGGCAACGTGATCACTTACCCCGCTAATCACGGCACCGTTGTGGTGGCCAGCCGGTCGGCAAACGCCAAGCAGGCAGTGCAAGCGCTGGCTGAGGGCCTCAGCCATGACCACCTTGGCGGTATTATTTTTTTCTGTAGCGCCGAGTATGATTTAGAGGGCCTAGCGGCCGCGCTGGTTAGCGCTTTCCCGACGGTACCTGTCAGTGGTTGTACCACAGCAGGCGAGATTACTCCCCAGGGGTATGATCGCGGCAGTATTGTGGCGATTGGCTTTGATCGGCGGGTATTCGCTCTGGAAACGGCGCTTGTCGATGACCTGGACCGGTTCGCGCTGAGCGATGCTCAGCCGTTAGTCGATGGTTTGATTGAGCGCTGCCGTCGTCAGGCGCTGGCCCCGGTTAACGAGCATAGCTTTGCACTGACGTTACTGGATGGGCTTTCAAGCCGCGAAGAGCAGGTACTGGCAACGCTGGACGCTGCCCTGGGGCGCATACCCAGCTTCGGCGGTTCCGCCGGGGACGACAATCACTTGGCTCACACCCACGTCTATGCCCGAGGGCGTTTTCATAGCCGTGCCGCCGTGGTGGTGATGATCAACACGTGCCTGCCGTTTGAAGTGTTTTCAACTCACCACCTCATGCCGCTTAGCCATAAACTGGTGGTCACCGAAGCGGATCGCGAGCGTCGCCGTGTGGTGGAATTAAACGGACTGCCTGCGGCCAGGGTTTACGCCGACTTGGTGGGGGTTGAGCCTTACACCTTAGGTCCTAGCGTATTTGCACGCCATCCGCTTGCGGTTCAACTGGGTGGGCAGCATTACGTGCGCTCCATTCAACGCGCCAATGCCGATGGTAGCCTAAGCTTTTACTGTGCGGTGGAAAACGGCATCGTGCTGACTGCCATGCAGCCTGCGCCCTTGCTGGACGATCTCAACAACATGCTGCAAGGCGTCACAGCGCGGTTGGGACAACCCTCGCTAATGATTGGCTGTGACTGTTTCTTACGCCGCATGGAGCTTGAGGCCGTCCAACATGTCGAGCAGGCGTCGACACTGCTGCGCCAGTCGCGGGTGGTGGGTTTTAACACCTACGGTGAGCAGCACCACGGCATGCATGTGAATCAAACGTTTACAGGGGTGGCCCTTGGCACTCTTCCAACTCTCGGCAAGTGACGACGCATCGCTTAGCAGCGCTGCCTTACGCGAAGAAAATCGCCGCCTACGCAAAGTGTGTCAGGCGCTGATGAGCCGTGTTGAATCAGGTAGCGGTGCGGATGGCGCACCTTATGCCGCTTTCGAGCGCTCTGTATTGCTAGCCGAACAGGTTAGGGAGCGCACTGATGCGCTGCACCGTGCCTTGGACGAGTTGGGTCAGGCCAACATCCATTTGCAGGCGGCGAAAGCCGAAGCCGAAGCAGCCAACCTGTCGAAAACCAAATTTCTCGCCGCCGTCAGCCACGATCTGCTTCAGCCACTCAACGCGGCTCGGTTGTTTGTCAGTGCCTTGGAAACGCATCCCTTACCCGAAGCCTCGCAAACACTGGTTGGCCATGTGGGACGCTCGCTAAAAGATGTCGAAGGGCTTTTAGGCACGTTGGTGGATATTTCGCGTCTGGATGCTGGAGTGCTGCATGCCGATAAAGCACCGTTCGCGGTGAGCACCTTATTGGACGCACTGGCGGAAGAATACCGCCAGGTTGCTGCTGTGCGCGGCTTGAGTCTGCATTACGTGCCGTCGCGTGTGGTGGTGGAATCTGATTTGGCGCTGCTGGCGCGGGTGATCCGTAATTTTTTGAGTAACGCGGTGCGTTATACCGAGCACGGCCACGTGCTACTGGGCTGTCGTCGTCGTGCCGAGGGCGTCGAAATTATGGTGGGTGATACCGGCCCAGGGATTGCCGAGCAGCAGCGTGAGGCGATTTTTCTAGAGTTTCAGCGCGCTCATGATACTCAGCGTCAGCATAGTCGCGGGTTAGGGCTTGGTCTGGCGATCGTTGATCGTATTAGTGCCATGCTCGAACAGCCTGTCATGCTGGCCTCAAAGCCTGGGCGCGGAGCGTTATTTTCTATCACCGTGCCCTATGCCTCTTCCCATGCTGCCGTAGCCCAGGGGAGTGTACCGGCGGCGACCGCCGTTCAGCCATATGATAACCCTGCGTCCCCACTTGCTGAATGCGTGGTGTGGGTGATTGATGACGACGCAGCGATTATCGACGGGATGCAAGCGCTTCTGGGTAGCTGGGGGTGTCGGGTGCGGGCTGCGGCGACAGCAAGTGCCCTAGAGGCGGCCAGTGATGGCGAGACGCCTGACGTGTTATTGGTTGACTATCATTTGGGTGAGCACCGCGAAACAGGGCTGGCACTGGCGGCGCGACTGCGCCGTCGCTATCCAGGGCTCGCGGCGGTGGTCATTACCGCCAATCATGATGCAACCCTCAGCCGTGCCGCCCGTGAAGCGGGCATGCACTGTTTATTGAAGCCATTAAAGCCGATGCGCTTGCGTATGCTGCTGGTCAGCCTTTTAACCCCGCATAGCGATAGAGATTAACGCACCGTTCGGCTGGCCATATAAAGCGGCAGGTTAGCTTCGCCCGCCACCACAATGGCATGTACGCGGCTGGTGGCCCCCAGCTTGCGCAAGATCGCCGAGACATGGGTTTTAACCGTGGTTTCGGCAATGCCTAGTTCGCGGGCAATTTGCTTATTCGACATGCCTTGGGTCATGCAATGCAATACCGACAGTTGTTTGTCGGTTAACTGAGCGAGCTGTTCTCCCGCTAAGCGCTCGGCGGCTTCAGGTGTATGGGCCTGAGGCGAAGGGGAGGTCGTCGGTGGACGACGCATGACCTCGGCGGGAAGGTATAGTTGCCCTTCAAGCATCTGGGTGAGCGCGTTGAGCAGTGCTTCTCTAGGCGTTGATTTGGGAATATAGCCTACGGCACCCAAGCTAATGGCATCCAACACTAACTGGCGCTCCTGATGCGCTGAAATAATGGCCACCGGCAGCCAGGGGTAGGTCTCGCGCACGCGGGTTAAACCGTCGAGGCCTTCCGCATCTGGCAGGCTCAAGTCCAGCAGCAATAAATCCAGGCCGTCGTGCTCGGTGATCAGGGGAATCGCGGCGGCGAGACTATCGGCTTCCAACAGCTGGCTGTTCGGCAAGCCGCTGCTGACCACGACCTGCAGCGCGTCGCGAAATAGCGGATGATCGTCTGCCACCAATAACGAATACATGGCGTCTCCTACCAAGGGATGAGGGCGCATCCTGCCAACGGGGTATATCGCGTTGCGCCCATCTGACCAACACTGCATGAGCACCTTTTAATAATCATAATACGCAGGAGCTCAATAATGATATACGCCAATCCTGGTGACACTGGTTCACTGGTGTCATTTGAAAAACGCTACGGCAATTACATCGGCGGCGAATTTGTTGCCCCGGTGAAGGGCCAATACTTCGATAACGTTAGCCCGGTGAACGGTCAGGTGTTTTGCGAAATCCCCCGCTCAAGCGCGGAAGATATCGACAAAGCGCTGGACGCGGCTCACGCTGCCGCCCCTGCCTGGGGCAAAACATCGGCGCAAGAGCGCAGCAATATTTTGCTGAAAATCGCCGACCGCATTGAACAAAACCTGGAAATGCTTGCCGTTGCCGAAACCTGGGACAACGGCAAAGCCGTGCGTGAAACGCTGAACGCCGATCTGCCGCTGGCGGTTGACCACTTCCGCTACTTTGCCGGCTGCATACGCTCGCAGGAAGGCACGGCGGCGGATATCGATGCCAACACGGTTTCTTATCACTTCCACGAGCCGCTGGGCGTAGTGGGCCAGATTATCCCCTGGAACTTCCCGATTCTAATGGCGGTTTGGAAGCTGGCGCCTGCACTGGCGGCGGGTAACTGCGTGGTGCTCAAGCCCGCCGAACAGACGCCGGCTTCGATTTTGAAAGTGGCTGAACTGGTCGGTGATTTGCTACCGCCAGGCGTGTTGAACATCGTCAACGGCTTTGGTGCCGAGGCGGGCCAGGCGCTGGCCAGCAGCAAACGCATCGCCAAAATCGCCTTCACAGGCTCAACCCCGGTGGGGTCGCATATTTTGAAATGTGCGGCGGAAAACATTATTCCTTCCACCGTGGAGCTTGGCGGAAAGTCGCCCAACATCTACTTCGCCGACATCATGAACGCCGAACCGACGTTTATTGATAAAGCGGTAGAGGGCTTGGTACTGGCGTTCTTTAACCAGGGCGAGGTGTGTACCTGCCCGTCTCGCGCGCTGATTCAAGAGAGCATGTACGACGAGTTCATGGCCAAGGTCATCGAGCGCACCAAAACCATCAAGCGCGGTAATCCGCTGGATACCGATGTGCAAGTAGGCGCGCAGGCTTCCCAGGAGCAGTTCGACAAGATCATGTCATACATGGATATTGCCCGCGACGAAGGTGCTGAATTCCTCACCGGTGGCAATAAAGAGACCATGGACGACAGCATCAATAGCGGGTACTACATTCAGCCCACGCTGCTGAAGGGTAATAACCAGATGCGCGTTTTCCAGGAGGAGATCTTTGGCCCGGTCGTGGCGGTGACTACCTTCAAAGACGAAGAGGAAGCGCTGGCAATCGCCAACGACACCGAGTTTGGCCTGGGCGCGGGCGTGTGGAGTCGCGATATCAACGTCGCCTTCCGTATGGGGCGCGGCATTCAAGCCGGGCGCGTATGGACCAACTGCTACCATCAGTACCCCGCCCACGCGGCCTTCGGTGGCTACAAGAAATCCGGCGTTGGCCGCGAAACCCATAAAGTCGCCCTTGAGCACTATCAGCAAACTAAAAACCTGCTGGTCAGCTACGACATCAACCCGCTGGGCTTCTTCTAAGCCGTCAGCTTTTTTCTACTATAGCAAGCCACACCGTCCGGCATTAGCCGGGCGGTCGTGTCAGTTCCCTGGACGCTGACTCTATCAATATGAGTCGTTGTTAAACGGCTATATCGGAAACTATTAGGAGTTGTATCATGGATAGCACAATGCGCGCGGCGGTCGTTCGTAAGTTTGGCCAGCCGCTGGTCATTGAAGAAGTTGACGTACCTCGCCCTAAGCAGGGCGAAGTGTTGATGCAAGTGGCGGCCTCTGGCGTTTGCCATACCGATTTACACGCTGCTCACGGCGATTGGCCGGTAAAACCCTCACCGCCGTTTATTCCAGGGCACGAAGGCGTTGGGCATATAGTGGCGGTGGGGGAAGGTGTCTCCCACGTCAAAGAGGGCGATCGTATCGGCGTACCCTGGCTCTATTCGGCCTGCGGCTACTGCGAGCACTGCTTGGGCGGTTGGGAGACACTTTGCGAGTCCCAGCAAAATACCGGTTACAGCGTTAACGGCGGGTTTGCCGACTACACCTTGGCGGATGCGGGCTATGTAGGGCGATTACCCGATGCCGTCGATTTTATCGAAATAGCTCCGGTACTGTGTGCGGGAGTGACGGTTTATAAAGGCTTGAAGATGACCGATACCCGCCCCGGCCAGTGGGTGGTGATTTCGGGCATTGGTGGCCTGGGCCATATGGCGGTGCAGTACGCCAAAGCCATGGGGTTGAATGTTGCTGCGGTGGATATCGATGACGGCAAGCTAGCCCTGGCCGAGCGGTTGGGCGCCACGGTAACCGTCAACGCCATGAAAACTGACCCAGCGGCCTACCTGAAGAAAACCATCGGTGGTGCTCACGGTGCCTTGGTGACAGCGGTGTCGCCGAAGGCGTTTGATCAAGCGCAAAACATGCTGCGCCGTGGCGGTACACTGGTGCTTAATGGCCTGCCACCCGGTGATTTCCCGCTGCCGATTTTCAGCACGGTGCTTAACGGTATTACCATTCGCGGCTCTATCGTCGGCACGCGCAGCGACCTGCAGGAAGCCCTGGATTTCGCCGCCGAAGGTAAGGTTAAGGCCACGGTGGCAACCGACACGCTGGATAATATCAACGACGTTTTCCAGCGCATGATCGACGGCAAAATAGAAGGCCGTATTGTGCTCGATATGGCGAGTTGATCGCTGTTTAGTGGGTGCGACACAAGGGGAAGGACACTTCCCCTTTTTATTTGCAAGCTTGCCATTTCCTATCTGCTACTCAGCACTCACAGTAGCTCTATCACCCAGCCAGCGACGTGTCATGCGCTCGGCGTGGGCTAGATTGCTGACGACCGCTAACTTACCTGCTTCGCGCTTAATGCCCGCGCGTTTAATTTTTAGCGCCATACGCGGCGGCAGCCCAGCAAAAATAACGCCTACGTCTTGCTCTCCTAGTTCCCGGCGCAGGCTGTCCAGCGCCACCATGGCGGTGGTATCCAGGCTTGGCACATCGCGCATATCCAAAATGACAACCCGAACGCCGTGATCAATTACCCGCAGCGTGGCAATGGCCTTTTCGGCCGCGCCAAAAAACAGCGGTCCGCTGATTTTGTAGAGCGCTACTTCCGGAGGGAAGTGCTGGTCAGAATCGGGCGGATCTAAACGCTGGGTATGGGTCAGCTGTGCCATACGGCGGATAAATAGTGCTGCCGCTAGGCCAATACCCACGGCCACCGCGATGACCATGTCGAAAACCACCGTCAGCGCAAAGCAGATTACCAGCACTGATACATCGCTGGCGGGGGCACTTTTTAGCGTATGCAAAAAGTGGCGCGCCTCGCTCATGTTCCAGGCAATAATAAATAGCAGGGCGGCGAGTGCAGCCATGGGTACATATCCCAACACCCCCGCCAGGGCGACTACAGCGAGTAATACCACCACTGAGTGCACCAAGGCGGCGATAGGTGAGAAAGCCCCGCTTTTGATATTAGTTGCCGTGCGGGCAAGTGCCGCCGTGGCGGTAATGCCGCCAAAAAAGGGCACGACTAAATTGCCCAGCCCCTGGCCAATTAGCTCAGCGTTAGGGTCATGGCGTGTGCGGGTTAGTCCATCCGCCACCACGGCACACAGCAGCGATTCAATCGCTGCCAGTAGTGCAATCGCCAGTGCCGGGCCAAGCAGTGCCTGAATCAGAGCAAAGTTGATCTCAAGTGGAGCACCATCTGCGCCTGGAAAATGCCAAGGTGCGTTAAAACTAGGCGCAAAGGGTGGAATGCCGCTGCCGGTTTGACCTTCGAACTCCCAGCTAAACCGCGAGGCGATAGTATCGACCTCAACGCCACCCATCAGCAGCAGCGCTGCGGCCAGGGTACCCAGCGCCAAGCCAACCAGTGGGGCAGGGATTGGCGTGTTCAGGCGGGGCCAGATCAGCAGCGTTGCTAAGGTAACAAGCCCGACGCTGACCTCTGCTAGCGACAGGCTGGGCAGCGCTTGACCAATCAGCATTAGGTTGTGCAGGGTGCTATCGCCTAGCTCCACGCCAGCTAAGCCAAGAAAGTCAGGCAGTTGCAGCAGCGCAATGACCACGCCGATGCCCGCAGTAAAGCCCAGGATAACCGGGTAGGGAACGTACTGAATCAGGCTGCCCAGCCGCGACAGCCCCAGCGCCACCAAAATGGCGCCTGCCATTAGTGTGGCAATCAGCAGTCCACCCAGACCGTGGTTGGCCACAATGGGAAATAGAATGACCACAAAGGCGGCCGTGGGACCGGAGATGTTAAACCGCGAACCACCGGTTAAGGCAATCACTGCCCCCGCGACGATGGCGGTGTAAAGCCCATGCTGGGGCGGCACGCCCGTGGCAATTGCCAGTGCCATCGATAGGGGGACCGCTACCACGCCAATCGTCAGCCCCGCCATTACATCGCGCTTTAATGTGGCCAGCGTATACCCTTCACGCCAGGCGCTGACGAGCGCGCTGCCGGGCATGGGAAAGACGTATTCCTTGGTGTGATGGCGGCGGGACATGGGTGCAGTCTCTTGGGCGTTACGGAAATCAGACCTTTACGCTACTCTTACCGTTTAGTTCGCACAACAGGATGTTGTTTACAGAACTTATGCCCTATCAGGAAGGCTGAGTAGTTTCCTCCGGCGGTTCGCCAGTAAAGTCGGTGCTGTGAAAAAAGAGTTAGGTAGGCTCTCTCCGGAAGATACCGAACTCGCCAGCCATTTCGGCCAGCTTGTTATGCATCGCTACCAGCAGTTCCGATTTGGCCGATCCAGCCCGGTGAATCACGCCAATCTGGCGAAAAACCTGAGGATCGCCGAATGGCAGTGTCAGCATGTCACGCCCGTTCTCACGCACGGCGATATCTGGCACGATCCCCGCACCAAGCCCAGCTGCTACGCACTCTACAATGGCCGGTATAGTATCAATTTCGGCTATTTCCTCTATTTCGACCCCCAAGCGGGCTAATTCGTTGTTGATCAGAGCGGCTAACGGCACGTCGCTTCCGAACCGGACGAAGGGAAGTTCCTCCAGCAGTTGTTTGACAGGCATTTCCGGGGTGCCGGGCGGTGCAATAACCACCAGTGGTTCTCGGATGAACGGCGACCAGAGCATGTTGCGCGATACACTGGAATGTTCCGCTACTACCGCGAGATCCAGCCTGTCGGCATTAACGTCGCTAATCAGCGACGAAGACATGCCAACGCGCAGATTTACATTGAGTTCTGGATATTCTTTACGTAGTGCGACGATGGCACGCGGCAGTAAGCCGATGGTACTGGTTCGTACTGAGCCGATGTTGAGCGTGCTGGTCATACGGCGTTCAGAAAGCACACCTCGTGTTTCATCCACCAAGCTCAGTACTTTCTTTGCGGTTTCTAGCATCTGCAACCCCCGCAGGTTCAAGCTTGGTGGGCGTGAAGCTCGATTGAAAAGAGGGGTGTCCAACTCCTGTTCTAGTGCATGAATCTGTTGACTGACGGCTGAGGGAGTTAGATTTACTGCCTGGGCTGCCCGCGCAAAGGTGCCGTGTTCAGAAATCGCGATGAAAGTACGTAGTTGGCGTGTATCCATGTATCCGCCCCTTTGTGAAGTAAATCTTAATATTATGGAAAGTTTTATTCGCTTTAATAAATAAAATCTTCCTGTATTTTGATGATAGCACTTAAGGCAATCTGTTTTGGGGACATCTTATGGCCCGCTGGTTGATTGCTTCTACTAACAAAGGAGGATTCAGGCTTGGCGACGCAAAAGTCGATTCTGGTGACAGGCCCTTACTTAGCCCATAAGGCTCGGCAAATGGCCGAGTCTGCAGGTTACACCGTCATACACACTCCAGCTTATCCTTCTGAGGGGACGCTGGAAGAGTATATCGAACGTCACGATCCTGTAGGCGTCGTTTCCCGGATGGGGCAGTTTACTGCCAAGGCAGCGGCAGCGGGGAAATCATTGAGGGTGATCTCCAAGCACGGTGCGGGGGTTGACAATATTGATGTCAGCGCTGCAACGGCCCAGGGCGTACAGGTGTTGCGTGCTGCCGGGGCGAATGCCGTCTCGGTTGCCGAGCATACCGCTGCGCTGATTTTTGCCACCGTCAAGCAGATCGTTCCGCTTGATAAGGGCATGCGTGCCGGTCGCTGGGAGAAGCCTGATTTCGAGGGGCGGGAACTGGCGGGTATGCGGCTGGGGCTGATCGGGGCTGGTGCCATAGCCCAAGCCACCGCTCGGGTCGTTGATGGACTGGGATTCGAGTTAACGGTTTTCGATCCCTTTGCCTCGTCCGATTGCATTGCCGCCATGGGAGGCCGGCGGGCGGAGCATCTGGAAGATCTGCTGCGAGAGTCGGATATTGTCAGCCTGCATTGCCCTTTGACCGAACAGACTCATCATTTATTGAACGCCGAAACTTTGCGTCTCATACCCCGTGGCGGCTATGTCATTAACACGGCGCGTGGTGGCCTGATCGATGAGGAGGTGTTGCTTGAAGCGCTGGAGAATGGCCATCTCGCGGGGGCGGGCCTGGATACCTTTGCAGAAGAGCCACCCAGTAAAGTCAGTCCGCTGATGTGCTCCGAGCGCGTGGTGCTGAGCCCGCACATTGGCGGTGTTACCGAGGAAGCCGGTGCCCGCGTCGGTATGCTCGCCGTTGGCGGAATCATCGAACTGCTCGCAGGCCGCTCGCTGCCACCAGACCGTTTGGTCAATGACGTTTCCGGATTGCGCAACCTGTCGACCACTGCAGAGCAGTGACGGCCGCAAACGCTGCCGCAGTGTGGCCGCGCATACTCGCTGCAACCCATAACAAGACTTTAGGAGAGCCAGATGACCACCGGTAACAGAATCTTCAAACGTGTGCGTCGAGTCAATGCGCCGACCGTCCTCGACTATTCGGCACTGCCGGTCGCCAATGTCAGCGACTGCATGTCGCGCATCTTCGCCGGAGGGCCAGCGTTGCGGCCGATGCATCGCGAAGGTGTGCTAGCCGGGCCGGCGCTGACCGTGCGTACGCGGCCTGGCGATAACCTGATGCTGCACAAGGCAATCGATATGGCAGAGCCGGGTGACGTGATCGTCTGCGATGCCGGTGGGGATATGACCAATGCGCTGATGGGTGAACTGATGCTGGCCCAGGCCATCAAGCGGGGCGTGGCCGGTTTTGTGCTGAATGGTGCATTACGTGATCTTGACGCCTTCCGCGAGCTCAATCTGCCGACTTATGCAGTGGGTGTGACGCATCGCGGTCCCTACAAGAACGGACCGGGGGAGATCAATACCCCGATCAACCTCGGCGGCATGGTGATCGAACCCGGCGACCTAATCCTTGGAGACTCCGATGGCGTGTTGTCAGTTCCCTTCGTCGACCTCGAGGCGGTATTGGCGGCGGCCAAGGCCAAAGGCGCGGCGGAGGAGAAACAAATGGCCGCAATTGAGGCGGGTACCATTGACCGCACCTGGGTGAATCGGGCGCTGGAAGCCTCGGGTTGTGCATTTGTTGGAGACTGAATACCTTGCGCCTGCCTCGGGCTGCCTCTCCGTTGGCCCATGCTCCACTCCGTGCTTACCTCGCCGGCAATTTTGCGTCGGTAGTGGGCACGTGGGGGCAGCGCGTGGTATTGCTCTGGCTCGCGTGGGACATCACGCAGTCGACTTTCATGCTGGGACTGATGGCAATGGCCGACCTTTTGCCCTCGGTGATCGTGGCGCCCTTTGCTGGTTCTCTGGTGGATCGAAAGGACCGCCTGCGCTTGGCCAGGCAGTTGCAGGTCATGTCATTGGCACCGCCCTGCATGATGTTAGTAGCGACCCTGACCGGACTGCTCAATCCGGCGATGCTGCTGGCTGTGGCGACTCTCACCGGGGTAGTGAATGGCTTTGATCATCCCGTGCGTATGGTGGTTGTAGGCGGTATTGTGCCTCAGCCCGACGTTCCGGGTGCTGTGGCAATGAACTCGGTTGTCTTCAATCTGGCACGGATGCTGGGGCCCGCAGTGGGTGGCGTCACGATCGCACTGCATGCTATGTGGGCAATCTTTATTTTTAATGCAGTCAGCTACTTGATCTTTGCGTTGATCCTTTCGCGGTTGTCCAGGCGTAGGGCGGACTCAAGAAGCCTCTCTCCTGAGGAAACTGGCGTTGCCTCTGCAAGGCCGGAGACGGCCAGGACAAGAGCCCCATCAAGGGGCGAGGGCGAGGAAGACGGCTGGTCGACGGTATGGCGAGGTCTGACCAGACGGCACAAAGTTCTCCTGGTGCTTTTCGCGTTTCTGGCGCTGTGCTTTCGGCCTATCTTCGAGTTGTTGCCTACCTTTGCTGAGAGTTTGGCCCTGAGCGACGCCATGGCGGCACGAGCCTTCTCGCTGATGACCTCGGCGCAGGGAGCGGGGGCCATGATCGGGGCAGTGGTGGCCTCGGTGCTGCTCTCTCGTGGCCGTCACTTGACGCTCGCACTTGGCTTCGCGGTGGCCGGAGTGCTGGGTTGCGGGGGCTTTCTGCTCAGTAACTTTCTGTGGGTGGCCTTGGTGGCGCTGACATTTCTATCGGGGGTGATCCTTGCGAATGGAATCTGCACCCAGGTTGTCTTGCAGACGGAGGTGCCCGATCAAATTCGGGGTAAGGTGCTGTCGCTCTATACGATGATCTTCCGTGGCTTGCCTGCCCTCGGCGCGATGTCGATCGGCATGATTGCCGATACGGTATCCGAGCGTAAGGTCTTCGCAATTGCCTGCCTGCTTGTATTGGCGATCGTGCTAGTGCTGAGTCCGGTCTTGCGTCATGAGGCGAGTAAGTAATCAGCAGATAGCAATGTGGCGCCGACTCCATGATCTACCAACCCGCGTATTCGTTCGGCACCGTGCGAGTAGGTGACTTCCGTGGCAGTGGCATTATCCTTTGGTCGTATCTCAGGGACGCTGACTTATGAGCGTATATAAGAGCGGGTTGCCGCAACCCCAGAACTGACGGGCTTCGAGACGATCTGTGGCATCGATAATAATAGATTTAAAAATTTTAAATCTTCCGTGAAGAAGTATTCGCTTTAATTTAGCAGGGCTGTATTTTTTACTGGGTGCTTGAGGCTATAGCTTCCTCGAAATCACTTTCAACGTTAATGGGAGTAATAAAAATATGACAATCAAGATTCCGAGTATCGCCGCCGCTCTCCTAGTAGCTGCTGCAACCTCGACACAGGCATTTGCCGAATACCCCGAGGATAGAATCGAGGTGATCGTCGGTTTTGCGGCCGGTGGTGGTACCGATGTAATGGCCCGTACTATTGGGCCGTTCCTGGAAGAGTATCTGGGTAATGATGCTTCTGTTGTGGTCAAGAATAAGCCGGGGGCCAGTGGTCAGATTGGTATTACCGCTGTGGCCGAGGCCGATCCGGATGGCTATACGATCGGCACCTACAACCTGCCTGGTGTGATGGCTCGCACGCAGGATCGCGATGCTGATTACGACACGGAAAGCTTCACGTACTTGGCCAATATCGTGAACGATCCTAATGTGATCGTGACTCCCAAGGATAGCGACATCGATACCATGGATAAGCTCGTCGAAGCCGCACAGGAAAAGCCTGGCGCGGTCACTGTGGGCATGTCTAGCCTCGGTGGTGATGATCACTTCTTCCTGATCCGACTCACCGAGGAGACCGATGCCGAATATACCATCGTACCCTTTGAAGGCTCAGCTCCGGCACGAAGTGCCTTGATGGGCGGGCATGTCACCATGGGTATTATTAATCTTTCCGAGGTGGTCAATTTCCGTGATGAACTGAACGTAGTTGGCATTGCTACTAAAGAGCGTAATGAGCTGGCGGAAGATGTTCCGACCTTTTCCGAGCAGGGATATGACCTCTTTCATGGTGCTTTAAGGGGGTTTGTGGCCCCTGATGGTCTTCCTGCCGATGTCGAGGAAAAGCTGCTCTCCGCTTTTGAAAAGACCTTCGAAGACCCCGAGTTCAAGGAGGCTATGGAGAAGTCAGGCAATCCAGTGGAACTGACCCTGGGAGAGGATTTCCGTGAACTCAATGCCGAGCAGTTCGAGCTGGCAAAACGCGTCTGGGAAGACTCTCCCTGGAAGTGATGAGACTTTACATAAAACGCAATCAACCCGCGAGTTTAGGTCTATTACCCATCTCTTAGCGGAGATGTCGGCCGATAAGTTGTTCCAAGCGTGGTCTGTGGCGCCTTTGGTGGCGCTGCAGCCTAAGTCTCATGCCAGCAAGAATAGAGGAGACGTCATGAGCAGACCAGATAATGCCAACAGTGAAGACGTGAGAGATACTGATTATCGTGACGCTGACTCAAAAGATCAGGGTTCGTTATCGGGAGCAAATTTGAATGAATATTCAGGCGAAAAGAGCGTGCGCGGCCTACATCATGACTTGATTGTCGGGCTTGTTGTCATTGTAGGGGCATCCTACTTGCTGACTTTTGCCTTGGATATGCCGCCGATGAGCTCTGTGTTGCCGATCGCCATGCTGGGAGCGCTGATTGTGCTTTCGTTACTCATGGTGCTTCGTACGCTCATTAATATCAGGAATGGGCGCTCTATGGCGCATCGCTATCAAGTCTTTGTGAATAAGCGGCGATTTTTCGGCATTACTTTTGCCATCCTTGCTTATTCTCTAGGCGTGTCGCTAATAGGCTTTTATACGACCACGGCAATGATGATTCCGGCGGTTGCTTGGTGCTTTGGCTATCGACATATCAAGCGATTGCTATTGGCCGACCTGATTTTTACAGGCGGATTGGCAATCATCTTTGTGCTTCTCATGGGGCAAGACTTGCCCCCCGAATTCTTTATCCGCTAAGGGGGCTATATGTACGGAAGTCTTATCGATGCGCTCCCGGCGGTATTGTCCTTTGGGAATATAGCCGCTGTCGTAATCGGCGTGATTGCTGGCATCTGCGTTGGTGCCCTTCCGGGACTCAGTGCCACCATGGCGATCTCTGTCCTGATTCCCTTCACTTTTGGAATGGATCCGCTGGTGGCACTCGGAATGATGGCCGGGATCTATAACGGTGCCATGTATGGCGGCTCGATCCCTGCTGTGCTGCTTCGTATACCGGGTACACCTGCCGCCGTGGCGACGACTTTCGATGGTTATCCCATGGCGCAGAAGGGCGAGGGGGGGTATGCACTTCAAGTTGCGGTGGTGTCTTCAGCAATTGGAGGTATCGCTTCGGCACTGGTTTTGATGCTGTTGGCTCCCCCCTTGGCAAAGGTCACCTTGCTGTTCGGCCCTGCGGAAGTCTTCTGGGTGGCAGTCTTTGGCATGTCGGCGATAGTTTTCCTACTCGGAGGAGATGTTCTTAAGGGCCTGATAAGCGCTTGTTTCGGTATCTTTGTTTCCTTGATTGGTTCTGATTCCATAACGGGATATGACCGATATACCTTCGGTCATCTGGAATTGCTAGATGGTATCAATATCGTTGTGTTGTTAGTGGGGCTTTATGCCTTACCTCCGGCAATTGGTTTGTTGGAAGAGATTAAGGATATCGATGCTTCCAATGCCGGCCGTCTCAATACGATCAGCATATGGAAAGCGATTCCTGGCATGCTCAAATACTGGAAAACCTGGGTGAGGTCTTCGGTGATCGGTGTCTTCATCGGTATCCTGCCGGGTGCGGGAGGCTCGATGGCGGCCTTTCTGAGCTACAACGAGGCGCGTCGTGCCTCCCATAATCCCGATGAGTGGGGCTCGGGAGAGCCCGAAGGTGTCGCGGCATCAGAGACGTCCAATAATGCGGATACCGCCTCGGCCCTCATCCCTGCTCTGACGCTCGGGATACCGGGGACGGCCGTTGCGGCGGTAATGCTTGGTGGACTACTGATTCATGGCATGCAGCCTGGACCGATGCTATTCCGTGAAAACCCGGAAATCGTATTTGGTTTTATGTGGCAGTTCCTGTTCGCTGCCATCCTGTTGATTTTCCTTGGTGGTGCACTTGCCACGAACAGTTTCGCACAGGTGTTGCGTCTGCCTCGGCCACTGCTCGGCGCCATCATCATCGCCTTGGTCGTGGTAGGGGTCTATTCGATTAATGGGCGAATGTTCGATGTCTACCTTATGCTGGGCTTTGGTTTAATCGGATATTTCATGGAGAAGCTAAAGTTCCCGCTGCCACCGGTAGTACTGGGCTTAATTCTGGGAGGCTTCGCCGAACAGAATCTCCGACTGGCCCTTCGCATCGGAGGAGGCGATCTCTCGGTGCTGGCGATGAGTCCTACCTCCAAGGTTATCATCGCGATGACGCTGTTCGTCGTCCTGGTCCCGCTGATCATGCGGCTTATCCGGGGCAAGCAACAGATGAAGGTTGTTTGAATAAGTCCACTGATCTTTCCACTCAGGACGAGTCACTTCCATCCGGCTGAGGATAAAGTGGCGGCTAGACTGGTAGAAATAGCACGACGGGGGCGCTTCTTGGCTCCCCCGTCGTTGCATCCTGAGTATCTAGCTCAGCCCAAGTTAGCTGCTTCCGGCGGTTCGCCGATGGTGCCGGGCATTGCCTGCTGATGACCGGCCAGCGTCAAGAAGTGCAGATGGCGTTCGTACTCGCTTACCAAGTCACCAATTACCTGACCTCGGGTATAGCCGTTAAGGTCCTTGTCCTGCCCACCTTCAGCAAGATAGACATCCAATCGCACGTAGAAATCGTCATCTGCCGGAATAAAGCTAGGCGTACGCATGCGGTGGGGACATACCTGATAGACAAAGCTGGTGGCGGCGCCAAAGTCGACTTGCAGCGTCAGGTTGGGCAGTGATTCACCCTCAATGTTCTCTTCGGTGACGTTAGCGGTTTGTCCGCGGCTTTCAAGCTCCTGGGCAAACTGCGTCATTGCCGGGCGAATGGAGTGTTCAATTGTCGCGGCGGCACCCGCACGGTTAGACGTATCCAGGGCGCGATCCAAGCGCTCCTTCCAGTCGCCACCTGGGGCGCCACCGGCAATCATACGCCGCGCATCGGCTTTGCTGCCTTCAAGTTTGAGGGCTTTGACCATGCCGACCATGATGGCGAAAATCACCAGCGAGAAGGGCAGGGCGGTAATCACCACGGCACTTTGCAGGGCTTCCAAGCCGCCCGCCATCAGCAGGGCAATGGTGATAAGGCCGATAATCGCCGACCAGAAAATACGCAGTTTGACCGGCGCATCGTGGTTAACGTCACTGAGAATAGACGTAAAGTTGGCCAGTACCAGCGCGCCGGAGTCCGCTGACGTGATAAAGAACACAATCCCCAGCACCGTGACAACAGCAGCGCTGATGCCCACGTACGGGTAGTGCTCAAGTAGCGTGTAAAGGGTGGTTTGTGGTGTGTTAAGTGCCTGTTCACCAAGTTCGGCAACGCCCTGGTTGGCGACTAATTCAATGCCGCTGTTACCGAACACCGACATCCACACCATCATAAAGGCCAGGGGAATAAACAGCGCCCCGGCAACAAATTCACGAATCGTGCGGCCGCGCGAGATACGCGCTAGGAAAAGGCCAACGAAGGGTGTCCAGGCGATCCACCAGCCCCAGAAGAAGATTGTCCACCACATTTTCCACTCTTGGGCGTCGTCACCGGCAAAGGCGTAGGTGTCGAAGCTGGCCGCCACAAAGCCCGAGAAGTAGTCGCCTGCGTTGTTGACCACTTTATCGAGTAGCACCAAGGTGTCGCCGGAAAACAGTACAAACAGCATCAGGCCAAGGGCCAGCAGCATGTTGAACTCGGACAGGCGGCGGATACCTTTTTCCACCCCGGTGACCACCGAAATGGTGGCGAGGATTACTACCAGCACAATCAGCAACACCTGCACGGTCAGGTTTTCCGGCACGTCGAACATATAGTTCAGGCCGTAGTTGAGCTGCATCACGCCGATGCCCAAGCTGGTCGCAATGCCAAATACCGTTGATATCACGGCGGTAATATCCACTGCGTTGCCAATCGGGCCGTGGATCCGTTTACCCAGCAGCGGATAAAGGGCACTACGAATGGCCAGTGGTAAGCGGTGACGGTAGCTAAAGTAAGCCAGCGCCATACCCATCAACACGTACAGCCCCCAACCGGAGAGCCCCCAGTGCAGATAGGTTTGAACGACGGCGTTACGCATCGCGGCTTGGCTTTCGGGTTCCAGGTCGGGCGGTGCCAGGTAGTGGGCCACCGGTTCGGCGACGCTGAAGAATAAAAGGTCAATCCCGATACCCGCGGCAAACAGCATGGCCGACCAGGAGAGCAGCGAAAACTCTGGTCGTGAGTGGTCAGGCCCCAGCCGAATACTGCCGTAGCGCGACATGCCAATCAGCGCGACAAATACCAAATACGCGACGATCGCCAGCATGTAGTACCAGCCAAAAGTGGTGCTCACCCAGGCAAGGCCAGCATCAAAAAAGGCGCCTGCCTGCTCGGTGAAGAGCATGGTAAGTACCAGAAAGATCACGATACCCGCCACACTGCCGTGGAATACCACGGGGTTAAGGCGGTCCCGGGAGGGAAGGGTTGGGTTGTCTTTCGCCATGTAGGCGGACTCCTATTGTTAGACAAAATGAAGCGAGCGATTCAGGCAATTTTTTATTTTGAATGAACGTTCAAATAAAATACGCGCTTTAACACCCGTCTTCAAGTCTGTGTGTCAGCCCTATGTCGACTCTATGCTAGATATACGCACGATATTGAGGGTGTAAATCGAGTTATTTACCCAGTTTAGAAACAAAAAATGCCCGGCAGAGCCGGGCATTAGCAGTGTGGTAAACGCTAAATAAACATGTTTATTCGGCGTCTTGTTCCTCCCCATGATGATGCTTACCGTGACCTTCACGGTATTCTTTACGGGCTTCGTGCATGGCGTTGCGTAGCGCTTCCTGCTCTTCTTCGGTGAGAATTTCGGCCATCCGGTCTTGGTGGGCTTCGCGGACGTCTTTCATTTCATCACGAAAGGTTGCGTGAGCCTCGTCCAGCGCTTGCTGCTTATCGTCACTAAGTTCCGCGCGCTGGTAGATGTCCTGACGGTGTTCTTGCATGCGTTCTCGTTCTGGCCCATGTTTCTCGCCGCCGTGTTGGTTCGCCTGAGCGGTCATGGCTAAGGGCAGCATGGCAGTGGCGAACAGTGCCGATGCAACAAATTGACGAAGTGACAACGTCATAGCGTATCTCCTGGTGAGTTGACGATGTCAGTATTGCCCGAGCGGGTGCAAACCCTTTGCAGGGAGTGTGCAACAATCATGATCTTAGTAAGCTTGCTGGGGGGCGGGGGCTCATCAGAGGAGAAAGCCCATGAGGCGAATGGCTATGCGGAATAAATCGCTGTTGAAGTACTTGCAGTGCTTCGGTGGGGTTAGTGTCTTGACGTTGCTGCTGAGCGGTTGTGGGGTTACTCATCTTGCCAGCCAGGGTGAGGCCGCCAACGAGGTTGACGCTGCTGCCCAGCAGGCGACGCCTTATACGCGTCTCCCGCCCATGCCGTATACCCCCGATGCGTGGCCCGAGACCCTCAACGCCGAGGTCTATCTGCCCGATACGCCAACCCAGGCGCGTCGCCCGGCAGCGTTGATTGTTCACGGTGGCGGCTGGCGTAATCGCAGCCCCGAGGATATGCAGGGCATTGCCGAGGAATTGGCGGCGCAGGGCTATGTGGCGGTGAATATCGAGCACCGCTTTGTGCCGACCTATCGCTTTCCTGCCCAGTTACACGATCTACAGCAGGCGATGGCCTGGATTCATGCCAACGCTGATGCCTGGGCAGTCGATACTCAGCGCATCGTGGGCGTGGGCTTTTCGTCGGGGGCTCACTTGGTCAGCCTGCTGGCGTTGGCCGGGGTGGAAGGACCGCTGGCAAGCCCCCATGGCGGTGAACACGCTCGCTTGGCCGCAGTGTTGGTCGGTGGTCTACCCAGCGATTTGCTCAAATTTGATGACGGGCGCTTGGTGGTCGATTTTATCGGTGGTACCCGCGCTGAGAAAAATGAGGCTTACCGACTCGCTTCCCCCGAGCGTCAGGTAACGTCCAATGCGCCACCGTTTTTTATCTTTCATGGCACCTGGGACAGGTTAGTACCCGTCGACCATGGCGAGGACTTTTATCAAACGCTGATCGACAACGGTATTGAGAGCGAGCTTTATCTGCTGCACGGACGCGGTCACTTCGCGAGCTTTCTACTACGCGGCGGCGCGATAGAGGCGGGGATTGCGTTTCTCAACCAGCAGGTCGCGCCCTGACCTGAATCGCCGTGGGGCCTAGCCTTCGGGCTGGTACTTATAGCCGACCCCATAAACTGAGCGAATAATTTCCTGCTCGGGGAGTGCTTCGTGGATTTTTTTGCGCAGCTTTTTGATGTGGCTGTCCACGGTGCGCTCCGAGACGATGCGGTTGTCGCGATACATGTGGTCCATCAGCTGCTCGCGGCTGAAAATTCGCCCAGGGGCCTGCATCATCACCCGCAGCAGCTGGAATTCGACGGCGGTCAGTCCCAGATCCTGTCCTTGGGCGAGGGCTTGCCAGCCGTCTTCGTCTAGCGTTACCAGCGCGTTGCTCACCGCTTGTGGGGCGTTCTCCGCCGCGGCTTGGCTACGTCGCAGTACTGCCTTGACGCGGGCGACAACCTCGCGGGGGCTAAAAGGTTTGCAGATGTAGTCATCGGCCCCTAACTCAAGCCCTAGCAGGCGATCCACTTCTTCAACCTTGGCAGTCACCATAATAACGGCGATATGCGGCCATTGCTGTCGAATCTCGCGGCATAGCGTCAAGCCGTCTTTGCCGGGCAGCATAAGGTCTAACAGAATTAGGCTTGGGGTCTGCTTGGTAAGCCACGGGAGGACATGGTCACCGTGGTCGAGTGTTGTGACTTCGAAGCCGTGGGTGGTCAGGTAATCCGCCATTAGGCGGGCAATTTTGGGTTCATCTTCCACGACCAGTAAAGAGGTGTTATCCATTATGGCAAGCTCGCTTGAAGAAAGTGACCGGCGTTATTGATCGTTTAGCAGTGGAAAACGTAGTGTCCAGCATAACCCGCCCAGCGTCGAGTGGGAGGCGATTAGGCTACCGTCATGAGCATGCATCAGCGCGCTGGCAATCGATAGCCCTAAGCCGCTACCGCCGCTGGCGCGGTTGCGCGAGCCTTCCACCCGGTACAGCCGTTCGGTGAGGCGCACAAGCTCGCTGTCGGGCACCCCAGGGGCGCTATCCTGCCAGGTAACCACGACCTCGTCGCCCTCGCGGGTCAAAGTGATCGCAAGCCTTCCCGGGGCGTCGGTGTAGGCGCAGCTGTTGTCCAGCAGGTTATCCCATAGCTGGCGCAAACGTTGAGCGTCGCCGCGGATCATCACATCCGGGGCGATCTGCTGGGTCAGGCTCAGGTCGCTGTCGTTAAGCCATCGTTCAGCGTCTTCCAGGCGACCGGCGAGGCTGTCGCTGAGGTTCAGCGGCGCCAGTTGAATATCCAGTGCCCCGGCATCGCTTTGCGAGAGCAGGCGCAGGTCGGTGACCAGGCGTTCCAGTTGATCGACTTCCTGGCCAAGGGACGTCAGGCTTTCGTGGTTCAGCGGTCGAATACCGTCCTGCATGGCTTCGATTTCACCACGCAGTACCGCCAGTGGGGTGCGCAGTTCGTGAGCGGTGTCGGATACCCAACGAGCGCGGGCGTTACGGCTGGCTTCCAAGGTGGCGGCCAGCACGTTGAAGTCCCGGGCTAGCCGCGAAAGCTCGTCGCGGCCGCGCTCAGAGAGGCGGCTATGATAATCGCCCTCGGTTAAGCGCCGTGTTGCCATGGCTAAAGCGCGGGTACGCCGACCCAGCCACCACGAAAGGCCTCCGGCCAATAGCAACGAGGCGATACCCAATGAAACGACGATAATCAGCAAGTTACGCTGCTGACGTTCGAGAAAGCGGTTCTCCATGCGCTCCATAACTTGCACGGGTGGGCGAAACCCCAGTTCACCGATGATCTCGTCGTCGCTACGCAGCGTGAGCCAGTGCCAATTACTCTCACCTTCATTATGCGGCGGCACTACAAAACGTTCATCGCGATCGCGCAGCACGAAGTCCTGAGCTTCGCCTAACGGGCTTGGGCGGTCGCGGTGCTCTCGACCCAAGGCGTGGCGCACCACCATCGGCCAGCGTTCTGGTGAGCGCTCAAGCCATTCCCAGCTCTCCCTGGGCTGCCAGCGAGTGACCAGACTGTCTGCGAGCAGGGTGGCTCGACGCTCCTGGGCCTGGTTGAGGTATTCAAGAAACCCCCGGTCGATACTGAACGAGACCGCCAGAAAGACCCCGGCGGAAATGGCCACGTTGACGCTCAGGATGATCATGAACAGCTTCAGCCCCAGCCGCGAGAAGCGCCAGTTGAAACGGCCCAGTGTCGAGCGTGACAGGGGAGGCGGCATTAGCGAACTCCTGGTGAATAGGGCTGGGGCGGGGTGCGAAACCGCTCGCGCAGATGCTCGAGGATTAGGTAGAGGCAAGGTACCAGAATCAGTAGGATCAGCGTTGCGAAGAGCATGCCAAAGCCCAGCGAGATGGCCATGGGGATCATGAAGCGTGCCTGACGGGAGGTCTCTAGAATCATCGGTGCGAGCCCCAGAAAGGTGGTCAAGGTGGTCATCATGATCGGCCGCAGACGACGGGTGGCCGCCGCCACAATCGCTTCGCGGGCGGCCATGCCCTCACGGCGCTTGCGGTTGGCGTAATCGATCAGTACCAGCGCATCGTTGATCACCACCCCCGAAAGCGCCAGCATGCCCAGCAGGCTGATAATCGACAGGCCAAAGCCCATCAGCATATGCCCGCCAATTGCCCCGACGATACCAAAGGGGATGGCGGCCATCACCAGCAAGGGTTGCAAGTAGCTTCTAAACGGAATCGCCAGCAGGGCATAAAGTGCGGCGATCATTAGCCACATGGCCGTGCGCAGCGTGGCGAGATTGTCGGCGGTATCCTGCTGACGCCCGCCCATGGTGACATCGAGCCCTGACCAGTTGCTTTCCAGGTCGGGAAAAACGTCAGTTTGTAAGGTGGCAAGCACCTGGTTGATCGGCAGGTCATCTTCAGCATCGGCAGTGACGGTGATCACCCGCCGGCCGTTAATCCGCTCAATGCCGCTGGAAGCCTGGCTAAGCGATATGTCCGCGACTCTGGAAAGCGGCACGCTGAGCCCGTCGGGCGTGCGCACCGGCAGCCGGTAGAGCTCGTTCAAGCTATTGCGGCTATCGCTGGGCAGTTTTACTTCGACGCTGACTTCGCTGCGGCCGACAAACTGCTCCAGCGCGGTGGCGCCTTGAAGAGGCCCACGTAAGGCTTGGGCCAGGTCGCTGCCGGTGAGGCCCAATGAGCGCCCTTCAGATGAAAGGCGCATTTCCAACTGGGGTTTGCCATCGCCAAGCCCACTGTCGATGTCGGTTAATCCGTAGTTGCCTAACGAGTCAGCTAGCTCACTGGCCGCCCCTTCAAGGACTTGGGTGTCGGGGTGTGAGAGGCGCAGGCTCAGTGCCGCTCCACTGCCTGGACCGCCCACATCTGATTCAAAGCGAACCGACTGCGCGCCCAGCAGGTCACCGGAGAGCGTGCGCCACTCTCGAGCGATACGCGACGGCGGCCACTCAGCCAAGCTGTCGCGGGCGATATCCAGTCGAACCTCAAGGCTCTCGCCGTCAAGGCGGCTGCGTGAGCTGGAAAATTCAAGCGACGGTTCCCGCTCGCTTAAGGCCTCGGCTGCTTCAAGCAACTGATCGCTCAGTTCGCGGCTGACGCTGACATGGGTGCCAATCGGCAGCGTGACCGTGGCCTGGACTTGGTCGGACTCGACCCGTGGCATCAGCGAGAAGCCAAGACGTCCGCTCATGCTCCAGGAAAGCGTCACCAGCAATATGACGATACCCAGCGCGACGGTCAGCCAGCGTACGTTGAGCGCCCGCTGCAAAAAGGGTTCGAACTGGTGATAGGTAAAATGATGCAGCCCGCCCTGCATGCGTTGGCGTAGGGCTTCCAGCGGGCGTTGCCAAAGGGGAGTCTTGCGGGGTTTACGGCTGTGGGACAGGTGCGCAGGCAGAATAAATAGTGCTTCGGCCCAGGAAATTAAAAATACCGTAATCACGACAACGGGCACGGTGGCAAAAATCAGTCCTAGAAAGCCGGGTAAAAACAACAGCGGTAAAAAGGCGACGATGTTGGAAAGTATTGCAAACGTCAGCGGCGTGGCGATTTCTCGGGCACCTTTGACGGCCGCATCGCGTAGTGAATAGCCTTCTTCGCGATAGCTGTAGATATTTTCACCAACGATAATCGCATCGTCGACGACAATGCCCAGTGCGATAATAAACGCGAACATCGACATCATATTCAGCGACACGCCGATCCAGGGCAGAAACAGCATCGCGCCTAAAAATGCCGTGGGAATGCCCAATGTGACCCAGAAGGCCAGTCGGGCTTCCAGAAACAGCGCCATCAGCACCAGCACCAGAGCCAGTCCCATCCAGGCATTTTTCAGCAGCAGGCTCAGCCGGTCTTCGTAAACTTCTGAGCTGTCGCGGGAAATATCCAGACTAACGCCTTCCGGCAAGCCAGCGCGCAGGCGTTCAAGCTCGCCGTTAACCGCCTCTGAAATACTGGTCGGTGTTTGATCGCCGATCTGGTAAACGTCCACCGACAGGCCAGGCTGACCATTATAGAATTCCTCACGGTCGGTTTCGGCAAAGCCCTCGCGCACGTTGGCGATATCGCCCAGTTTAATCGGGGCGCCCTGGGTGCTGGTAAGAACAGGCAATTCGGCGAAGGCATCGGCGCTGTTGCGGCGCCCCTGGTAGCGGATCAGCCATTCGCCTTCGTCGGTGGTCAACTGGCCGCTGGCTAAGTCTAAGGCTTCCTCGCCAATGATGCTGGCAAGTGCCTGATGATCCAGGCCGTAACGTTCAATGGCTTCATCATCCAGTAGCACTTGGATTTCCCGGTCGCGGTTACCGGAAAGCTCCGCACGGGAAAGGCCATCGGTGGCCTGTAGCTCCGCCCGGACATTTTCTGCGACATCGTGCAGCGTCCCCAGGTCGGTCTGGCCGTAAACCTGCAGGCTCAACACGCTGCGTGTACGCCCAGCCAGAGTGAAGCGGGGTGGGTCAGCAGCGCTGGGCAAGGTGGTGATCGCGTTAACCGACTGTTGGATATCCTGGTACGCGCGCATTACGTCGATGCCATCCACCAGCGTGGCGCTCAGGTTGGCGCTGCCTTCGCTGGCGCTGGCTGTCAGTTCATCAATGCCCTCGACGTCGGAAATAGTCGCTTCAACGGGCAGCAGCAGGCTTTGCTCAATATCTTCCGGTGTGGCGCCCGGGTAGTTAATGGTGACCTGGACAACTTCGGTTTCAAATTCCGGGAATATTTCTTTTTTGATGGCAAGCGAAGCCATGAGTCCGCCAACAATAAACAGGATCATCAACAGATTCGGGGCAACGCCGTGGTCGACCATCCACGCCAGGGGGCCTCTACGCAGCATCAGGTGTCACCTTCGCTGTCGCTTGAGGGTGTGTCGTCGCGTTGCCGTATGCGTACTTGCTGGCCTTCGCTTGGCTGTGCCAACCCCGCCGTCACGACGCGTCGGCCATCGGCCAGGCCGCTGCTGACCAGCGCATGTTCCTGGCCTCGATAGGCTAGCGTGACCTGGCTGCGCTGCAGGCGGTTATCGTCGTCGACCCACCACACCTGCTCGCCAGGCCGTAGCGCGGCGGAGGGCAGGGCGATGAGATTAGGCTTAGAGGTGGTTTCATATGAGGCACGTACAACATCGCCCAGGCGCAGGGCGGGCCCTTCTGTGTTCAGCGCGAGTGGGTCATCAACGGCAATCAAAAGCTGCGCCTGCAGGCCGTTTTCTTCAAGCGCAGGAAGCATGGACACCAGCGCGCCTTCGCGCTGTTCATCATCAGGCCAGCCACTACTGGTCAAGGTTACACGGCTGCCTTCTTTCAACCAGTAAAGCCATTCTCCAGGCAGCGATGCGCGCACCCAAAACTGCTCGACGCCTACTAAATGCAACACCTCAGTCCCCAGGCTCAACAGGCTGCCAGCGCCCACCAGACGCTCCTGCACCATGGCTCGCCAGGGCGCGCGCAGGGTGGCCCGCTCCAGATTCAGTGCGGCTTGGTCGCGGGCGACGCGTGCCTGGGACACCAGCGCTTGGGCCTGACGCAGCTGTGGCTCACGCAGCACCAAGGCCCTGCGTTCCGCCGAGAGTTGACGCCCAAACGACTCGTACTCACTGCGAGCGCGTTGCTGCTCGGCCTGCTCTAAGGCGAGCTGCGCCTCGGCATCCGCTAACTGCGCCTCAGCGTCTTCAAGGGCTAACTGTAAGTCGGCTTGGTCGATATAGGCGACGGGGGCATCTTGTTCCACCACTTGGCCGGGCAGCACACCGTCGGCGAATCGTTCTAGCTGGCCGGCGACCCGGCTGGCGAGCATGGCTTCCTGCTCCGCTTCAACGCGTCCATAGCCTTGCAAATCGGGTGACCGAGCGGATGATGATACGCTGACCACATCGACCAGCGGTGGCGTCGGCTCAGGTGGCGATTGCCGCTCTATACGTGGGGGTCGGGTCACGATCCACCATGCTAACGTAACCCCTGCAATCAGAACGAGCAGCGCGGCCACGGCGCTCAGCCGGATGCGACCATGCTGCGAAGTTGAGAAAGAGCGGCGGTATGTCATGGTCGCGGGTCATCCATTGGCGGAAAGCGAAACTTAGAGCGATAGGGGCGTATCATGCTAGCATCACCTATCGTCACGCAGCGATTAGGTAAGCAATGTGTAAATTGCGTGCAACTCGCTTTGCAAAGCGTCGATATTGTTGCAACGTGGCGTGAGGGGCTTTTGGGCTGACGCTTCACTTGATAATAATAGACTGACTGGTCTACTTTTAATGTTATGAAAAACACCGCTACGCGCGACAAACTTATTGAGACCGGTGCCGAATTGTTCGGCCAGCACGGTTATAATGCCACAGGTATCAATGCCGTATTGAAAACCTGCGGCGTACCGAAAGGCTCGTTTTACCACTACTTCTCTAGCAAAGAGGAGTTTGGCCTGGCGGTGATTGACCAATTTGCGGCTGCCTACGACGCACAGCTTGCCGAGCTTCTGGAAGATTCCACGACGCCACCGCTTGAGCGGCTTAGGCGCTATTTTGCTGCCGGACGTGAGCACATGTGCAACTGTGATCACGCCACCGGCTGCTTGATCGGTAACCTTGGCCAGGAACTTTCCGGGCAAAGCGATACCTTTCGCGATGCCTTGGACCGCGTTTTTCAGCACTGGGAGCAGCATTTGGTAGGCTGCTTGCAGGGCGCTCAGGGAGCTGGCGAACTAAGCGCAGCTGTGCCTGCTGACGCTCTCGCCAGCTTTATTCTCTCCGGCTGGGAAGGGGCGATTCTGCGAGCCAAGACGCTTAAGTCGGTGGTGCCGATGGAGCAATTTGAAGCGATTTTATTCCAGCAGGTGCTGGTGCCTCCCGCTTAGCGCTTGTCAGTCCACTTGCGCTTTTAGTTAGTGGCGAGCACGAAAGTGATGCTCATGAGTGGCTACATCGTTTTGAACTGCGGCTATCAGGGCGTCATCAAGTGAAGGGTCATCCAGCGTTATTAAACCGCACTGTGCCAGCGCTTCACGTAGGCTGATCTGCTCATCCAAGCGTTGATACACTACCCGAACACAGCAGGGCATGCGCTCGCTGTTATCCGCTACGCCTATTTTTAAGCCGGTTAAACGCGTCACTTGGCTCTGAAAGCTCGGAAATAGAATCGTCTGGGTGATTTCGTGGCCGTTAAGGGTTTCGTGGTCGACCAAAAACAGCCGATCCGCAAGCTTAACCGCGGTGCCCACATAGCGATTGTGGCACGGGCGGGCGTCGGGGGCGGTCTGCATCCGCTCGGTGCGCTGATAAACGACGCCACCCTCCCGCTTTTCCAGGCAAACCAGGGTACGCATTAACTGCCCCGGTCGGGACATCGAATGATACAGCTCAAAGTAGCGGCCTATATAGCGCTCCATCCCTTCACTGCCGCGCTGCACCAGCGCGTTAGGCCAAGGCAGTGTTGCTGGGGATGCTTCTGACTTTAGTTGGCCGGTTTGTACCAGGGCACGAAAATCGTGATGGGCAAGAACAATGTCCTCAGTGGTCACACCAAAAAAGTGACAAATGCGCTGAAGTGCCGCGTGGCTGGGACGATAGCGCCCACTCAGGTAGCGGTTAAACTGAGCGCGGTTGATCGTTAAACGCCGACAAACCTCAGCAATGGACGGGTAGTAGCTGCATAGCAGGCGCAGGTTGGCCACAAAATCGTCATGCATGGGGTGACTCGATTCTCTTAGTATCGTGGCTGCCTAATGTGATGGTTCACGCCCCAGAGTGCAACGCTTTCCCGTTTGCCGGGCAACCCTTGCCATCGAGGCTCAAAGCGTAAAAAGCTATGCTATAAGGGAGCCTGTTATATCACCAACAAGCACAGCAAAAGGCTTTTGCAGTAAGCCAGGAGCACGCCATGTTTCAAGGGTTTGAAAAAAATAAACGCCAGGTTAACGGCGTCGAGATCGCGTTTCGACAGGGCGGCAATGGCCCTGCGCTACTGCTGCTCCACGGCCACCCGCAAACCCATGTGATTTGGCATAAAATTGCGGAAACGCTTGCCCAGCACTTCACGGTAATCACCGCGGATCTGCGCGGCTATGGCGACAGCAGTAAACCCGACGACGACCCCGAGCACGTTAATTATTCCAAACGCACCATGGCGGCCGATATGGCCGAGCTTATGAGCGCGCTCGGTTTTGAGCATTTCAAAGTGCTTGCCCATGACCGAGGCGCGCGGGTCGCCCACCGATTAGGGATTGACCACGCTGGGCGTGTCGAGCGTATGGTGCTGTTGGATATTGCCCCTACGCTTGCCATGTATCGGGGCACCACCGAGGCCTTTGCGCGTAGCTACTGGCACTGGTTTTTCCTGATTCGCCCTCAGCCACTGCCGGAAATGTTGATTCAGAGTGACCCCGCTCAATACCTGAAAAGCGTGATGGGCGCCCGCAGCGCGGGCATGGCGCCTTTCTCATCTGAAGCGCTAGCGGAATACGAGCGCTGCCTATCACTCCCTGGTACCGCCACCGGTATTTGCGGCGACTATCGCGCCAGCGCCACGATTGATTTGGAACATGATCAGGCAGATATCGACGCGGGTGTAAAACTCACCTGCCCGCTAAAAGTGATGTGGGGCGCCGAAGGGGCCATTGAAGCCTGCTTTGATGCCTTAGCAGAGTGGCGCAAGGTAGCCACTCAAGTCGACGGCAAAGCGCTCCCTTGCGGCCACTATATCGCCGAGGAGATCCCCGAACTATTGCTTGAGGAAGCGCTGCCGTTTTTGTCAGGAAATAATATATAGATGAATATTCGTCCTGAGTGCAAAGAAGTGAAACAAAATAAAGCGCAACCCCGTGCATTTATTAAAGCACTGATTTTAACACCGTTGGTTACTACATTGCCGCTGCTTCCGATCGTGCCTTTCGGTACCATGGTGGCCGTTGGTGCTTGGGTTTTAGGGCTTCCTCCTTTCATTATTTTAGCTTTGCCAATACTTATACGTATAGTTAGGAAACCGAATTTTAGTATCTGGATAGGCATTCCAATAGGTTTTGGTTTGCATCTTGTTGCTGCATGCGTTGGAGCTCTAGGGATGTATTTCTTAGATTTTATGCAGGCCATTGATGGTTTTGTAATGATGGCGATGATCTTTGGTTTTATCTTCGCGCCGTTGTGGTGCGTGCTCTTTTTGCTGTTCTACCATACAAATTTACGGACATGATGCTGTAAAGCCAACCAGCGAGCGATAAGCATAGTTCTCTATGCTTTCTGAGTTTCCCGTGTCAGAAGCCAAGACGAACCGGGTAAAAAACTGGATAATGGCCGCCATCAGCCTATGGCCCCAAGGCCCTTAGCACATTTATCTATCCGGACGCCCGCTCATGGAAATCAAAGTCAACTATCTCGACAACCTCCGCCTGGAGGCCAAGTTCGACGATTTTACGGTCACCTCCGACCAGCCAATTCGCTATAAGGGCGATGGCTCGGCGCCCGGGCCGTTTGACTACTTCCTGGCCTCATCGGCCATGTGCGCGGCCTACTTCGTCAAGGTGTACTGCAACGCGCGCAATATTCCTACCGAGAACATCCGCCTGTCGCAGAACAACATCGTCGATCCGGAAAACCGCTACAAGCAGATTTTCAAGATCCAGGTCGAGCTGCCCGAGGATATCTCCGAGAAGGATCGAGAAGGCATGCTGCGCTCCATCGATCGCTGCACGGTGAAGAAGGTCGTCCAGACCGGCCCTGAGTTCCAGATCGAAGTGGTCGAGAATATCGACGAAGACGCCCAGGCTTTGCTGATGGGCGCGCCGGAAGGCAGCCATACCTATATCGAGGGTAAAGACCTGCCGCTGGAGCAGACCATTGCCAACATGAGCGGGATTCTGGCCGACCTCGGCATGAAAATCGAGATCGCCTCCTGGCGCAATATCGTGCCCCACGTCTGGTCGCTGCATATTCGCGACGCGGCCTCGCCGATGTGCTTTACCAACGGCAAAGGCGCCACCAAAGAGAGCGCACTCTGTTCAGCCCTGGGCGAGTTTATCGAACGTCTGAGCTGCAACTTCTTCTATAACGACCAGTACTTCGGTGAAGAGATCGCGGGTAGCGACTTTGTTCACTACCCCAATGAGAAGTGGTTCAAGCCGGGCCCGAATGATGAACTGCCTGCGGAGATTCTCGACGAGCACTGTCTGGCGATCTACAACCCGGAAGGCGAGCTGTGCGGTTCAAACCTAATCGATACCAACTCGGGCCGTGAAGATCGGGGCATTGTTTCGCTGCCCTTTGTGCGCCAATCCGATGGTGAAACGATCTACTTCCCCTCCAACCTGATCGAAAACCTGTTCCTCAGTAACGGCATGAGCGCGGGCAATACCCTGGTGGAAGCCCAGGTACAGTGCCTCTCAGAAATCTTCGAGCGGGCGGTAAAACGAGAAATCCTCGAGCAGGAGCTCGCCCTTCCGGACGTGCCGCAGGAAGTGTTAGCCAAGTACCCAAGCATAGTTGAGGGCATTAACGCCCTGGAAGCCCAGGGCTTCCCGGTGCTGGTCAAAGATGCCTCTATGGGCGGGCAGTTCCCGGTCATGTGCGTGACCTTGATGAACCCGCGCACCGGCGGCGTGTTTGCTTCCTTTGGCGCCCACCCAAGCTTTGAAGTAGCGCTGGAGCGCAGCTTGACCGAGCTGCTCCAGGGCCGCAGCTTCGAGGGCTTGAATGATCTGCCGCTGCCCACCTTTAATTCGCAAACGGTTGCCGAGCCGAACAACTTTGTTGAGCACTTTATCGACTCGGTGGGCGTAGTCTCCTGGCGCTTCTTTAGCGCCAAGCCTGACTTTGAGTTCAGCGAGTGGGATTTCTCCGGCAGCAACGAAGAAGAGGCTGAAACGCTATTTGGTATCTTTGAGGAACTGGGCGCCGAAGTGTATATGGCGGTGCACGAGGATTTGGGTGCGCCGGTGTGCCGTATTCTGGTGCCGGGTTACTCGGAGGTGTATCCCATCGAAGACTTGATCTGGGATAATACCAATAAAGCGCTGGATTACCGCGAAGATATTCTCAACCTGCACCGCCTGGATGACGATCAACTCACCGATCTGGTCGAGCGCCTGGAAGACAGCCAGATGGACGACCACACCGATATCATCACGCTGATCGGTATCGAGTTTGATGAAAACACCGAGTGGGGCCAGTTGACCATTCTGGAGCTGAAACTGCTGGTCTACATGGCGTTGCAGCGTCATGAAGAGGCGCTGGACTGCGTGCAGATGTTCCTGCAGTACAACGACAATACCGTCGAGCGTGGCCTGTTCTATCAGGCCGTGAATGCAGTGCTGGAAATTGTCCTGGATGATGAACTGGAATTGAGTGATTACCTGCATAACTTCCAGCGCATGTTCGGGGAAGCCACCATGGCGGCGGTAGTGGGTTCGGTAAGCGGTGAGGTGCGTTTCCATGGTCTAACGCCGACCAACATGCAGCTCGAAGGCCTTGAGCGCCACCAGCGCTTGATCGAAAGCTATAAGAAGCTCCACGCGGCACGGGCGGCAACTGCCGATATGTAAACTACCCAGCTATTAACAGATCGCGAATCAAACGGCGCGCCTCTTTAACGGAGGCGCGCCGTTTTTTTATGGGTGATGCACTTTGATGCACCCGGTGATGCAGTGAGTGCACACAACTGCACCGCTGCGCCAAATTCAATCCTGCCCCAGGCTTGTTAAAACACTCCCCGCGGCGCGAATTCATAACGCGCGATAGCAAACGACGCCAATTCCAACATAACGCTAATACAAAAACGCGGAGAGAATCACATGCTTGATATGCTCAATGACCTCCTATGGGGGAAGGTTCTGCTAGTGCTGCTGGTGGGGGTTGGCATCGGTTTTACCGTTGCGTCCCGCTTTGTGCAGTTTCGCTATTTCGGTGAGATGTTTCGCATCCTGGGTTCCGGTCAAGCCTTTAAGCGCAACAAGCATGGCCATCTAAGCTCGTTCCAGGCACTGGTGCTGTCGGTGGCCGGTCGCGTAGGCGGCGGCAACATCGCAGGCGTGGCGGTGGCGATTACGCTGGGCGGCCCAGGGGCGATTTTCTGGATGTGGCTGGTGGGTTTGATGGGTATGGCCACCAGCTTTTTGGAGTGCACCCTGGCGCAGACCTATAAAGAGGCCGTCGGTGACGGCACCTATCGCGGCGGGCCTGCTTACTACATCGTTAAAGGGCTGGGTAAACAGTGGCGCTGGCTGGCAGCGTTCTACTCGGTACTGCTGCTGTTGACCTTCGGTTTTGCCTTTACCGCGCTGCAATCCTACGCGGTGGCAACCTCCTTCGGTGACGCCTTCGGCGTGCCGGTGCTGTATAGCGGTATTGCCCTGGCGATGCTGGTCGGGCTGATTATCTTCGGTGGTATCAAGCGTATTGCGCGTATTTCCGAGATTTTAGTGCCCTTTATGGCCATCGGTTATATTGCTGTCGCACTGCTGGTCATCGCCATGAATATTACCGAAATACCTGGCGTGATTGCGCTGATTGTGAAAAGTGCCTTCGGCCTTGAACCACTGATTGGCGGCGGTATTGGCGCGGCGATCATGATGGGTCTGAAGCGCGGCCTTTTCTCCAACGAAGCGGGCCTGGGCAGTGCGCCCAATGTGGCGGCGGTTGCTTACGTGCCGCACCCTGCCAACCAGGGCATCGTGCAGGCGTTTTCGGTATTTATCGATACGGTGATTATCTGTTCCGCTACGGCGTTTTTGATCCTGCTCAGCGGTGCGTATGACCCCGCTGCGGGCGCAGGTGTTGAGGGCATTGCGCTAACTCAAGCCGCATTGGCCGACCATGTGGGCGAATGGGGTCGCACCTTTGTCAGCCTGGCGCTGCTGCTGTTTGCTTTCAGCACCATTCTGTACAACTACTATCTGGGCGAGAACAGCCTCAACTTCTTCAGCCGCGATAACCAGAACCTGTTTAACGCCTTCCGCGTGGCCATCGTGCTGCTGGTGTGCTGGGGCGCAACCACCGATTTGGGCACCGTGTTCGGCTTTGCCGATGTCACCATGGGGCTTCTGGCCGTGGTTAACCTGATTGCGCTGATCATGCTGTTCATGCACGGCCTGCGCATTTTGAAAGACTTCGATGGGCAGCGTCGTCAGGGGATCAAGCAGCCGATTTTTGATGCCAACCAGCACCCGGATCTCGACCTGGATCCCAAAGCCTGGGAGCTGGACCCTGAAGAGGCTGATGCATTAAAGAAGCGCCTGGAAGGCGCGCCTGCGAAGTAAGCAATCATCCAGGTTGTAACGATAAGGCAAGGAGAGTCCATGCCCCGCGTACTGATGCTGTATACCGGCGGGACGGTGGGTATGCAGCCATCGCCACAAGGCTACGTGCCCTGCGCGGGGCTGGCCGAACGCCTGGCCGCGCACTTGGCCCTGGGCGATCCTTATCGGCTGCCGGCGTTTGATGTGATTGAAATGCAGCCGCTGATGGATAGCGCTGAGCTAATGCCCGAGGCCTGGAACCGCCTAGTGGCGCTACTGGAAAGCCATTGGCAGCACTACGATGCGTTTGTGGTGCTCCACGGCACCGATACCATGGTGTACAGCGCCGCGGCGCTGTCGTTTATGCTCGGTGCGCTGAACAAGCCGGTGATCTTCACCGGCTCCCAAATTCCACTGGGTGAGCCCCGCAGTGACGCGCTGAATAATGTCGTCAGCGCGCTGCAGCTGGCGGCGCATGCCGCGACACCTTGCGAAGTAAGCCTGGCCTTTCACGACCGGCTGCTGCGCGGTAACCGAGCGCGCAAGGTGCGCACTCAAGGCCTGGATGCCTTCGACTCACCCAACTTCCCTTGGCTAGCGGAGCTAGGCATCAGCGTAAGGTTTCCCCAGCCCTCAGCGTTGCTGAGCGGTATACCGAACTTCGCCCCTATCACGGTGGACGACGAGGCGGTCGCGGTACTGCCGCTGCATCCGGGGATGTCGCTGCGCCGTGCCAAGGCGTTGCTGGCTGATGAGAGTCTTAAAGGCCTGGTGCTTTACAGCTACGGCGTTGGCAACCCGCCCAGCTTTGCAGGCGAGCTGCTTGACGCCCTGAAAGCGGCCAACGAGCGTGGCGTCGCGCTGCTAAACGTGACGCAGTGTGCCCAGGGTGAGGTGGTGCAGGGCGCCTACGCCACCGGTGCCGCGCTCAATCAGGCCGGTGTTATCGCGGGCGGCGATATTACGCTGGAAGCCGCCCTGGCAAAGCTCACCGTTCTACTTGGCCGCGGGCTATCGGGTCTTGCACTGCGACATTGTCTGAAAAGCGCGGTAAGGGGGGAGTGCTGTCATACTGATCAATGATTGTCGGGTATGGCTAACCCGACAGCGACAGAAAAAACAGAATCAACGGCGGGGATAGTAACGAGAGAATAAACCCGCTGACCACGGCGATGGGCACGCAGGCCACGCCGCCGTGCTGTTGAATCACGGGCAGGGTGAAGTCCATTGAAGTGGCACCGCCATAGCCAATCGCCAATGCCGTGTGGCGATGAATGACCAGCGGTATCAGGATGAATGCCAGCAGCTCGCGGGTCAGGTCGTTGAAAAACGCCACACCGCCCATTAGCGGGCCTAGCTGGTCGCCGATCAGAATGGCCGAAAGCGAGTACCAGCCAAAGCCTGCGGCCATGGCGAGGCCTTCATTCCAGCTTAGCGAGAGTAGCGGGGCGGCCAGTAGACCTGCCAGCAGGGAGCTGAGCGCCAGCGTGACGGCAATCGCCAGCCCCAGGCGGTTGAGCAGAATCTGCTTGAGCGGCATGCCCGAGTTGCGCAGCTGGCAGCCGATCAGCGCCAAGAGGCAATACAGTACCCATTCAGCCAACAAGTCCGCCGTCGTGAACAGCGCTTCACCCAGGTGAGGGCCAGCCAGCAGTCCGAACATAACGCCGCCGGCTACCACGGCGACCAACAGCAGCGAGCCTTGCATCGCGGCGAGCTTGCTAGTAGGGGCATCTTTTACCACCGGTGAATTACCCGCCTTAAGAGCCACGCGGCGCGATAGCCACCACAGCGCTGTTAAGTTAAACAGCGTGGTAATGCTAAATAGCAGCAGGGCGTTGCCGCCCAACTTGGAAAGTTGGCTAGTAAGATTCTCAAGTCCAGCAAGGCTGATGCCCATCAGCAGTAGGATGATGTAAACGGCACTATTAACGGCATGGTTGATACGTTGCTGCCAGCGTAACGAGGGAACCCGCACCAAGTAACCCACCAGCAGCGGGAGCAGGACAATCAGTAATCCAGAAAGCATTTAAGGCGTTGCGCCCCCGTCTGGGTTGAATTCGGTCAAGGCAATCTGCGTTTCACGCTCGCCATTTTTGATGTATTGAGCCGATAGCACAAGCCCAGGCCAGTCTGGATGAAAGCTTAAGTGAAGCTCGCGATTACTTTTTTCTGTATTCAGCATGACCACATTCAGTGCGTCAAACTCACCGGCAGGAACACTGATCGGTGCTTGGCTATCCACATAATACTGGTAGTGTTCCTCTTCCCCTTCGTGGTCGAGGAAGCGAAGATCGCAAGGCGCCTCTTCGCTGCAGTTTTCCTTGCCCGCGCGGCGGGAAAGATCGAATAGGGCGGTTTGCCGGTCAAGTGTTGTAAGCTCGCTTTCCCTTAGCTGGTAGTCGTTGCCGATGCCAAACAACGAGTAGCGGCTGTTATAGAGCAGCGCGCGGGTGCTGTCGTCCGCGACGCTGAAACGGCTGCGCTCCTCGCCACTAACGACCGCAATTGAGAAGCGCATATCGCTACGCCAGTGGCTATCCGCCTTACTTAAGTGGTGGGTAATAGTGGCACTTGGCCAACCACTCACGCTCAAGCGGTACTTGGCCTCGAAGGGTTGCGGCGCGGTGAGTGCCGTACTGGACGCACTGGCATCGGATACGATGAGTCCTGTAAGGCAAAGTGTTGTCGCAGCGACAACGCATCGCGGGTAGTGACGATATTGAGATAGGGCGCATCGCATAGTGAGTCTCCCTGACAAGCGGTGGTCCAGCCAATTGAATAGCGTAGCGCTATCATACCGTGGACGATAGGTGTTTCAGGGCGTCACTCAGCTTCACTGGATAATCGCTTTCGCCTTTCTCTATTGCTGTCACTGAGGCAGGGAAGCGAGGTAATGCATCCGCAACGCGAGAAGTCGCCTGTTGTGTTTGCGCCATCGCATCGGGGACGACGACACCGTGTTGAACCACCGGACGTAGCAGGGCTTCTCCGGGGATGCCGGTTTCATCGCGCTGAGCAATCGTGTCGCCGATATACTGCCCAGCAGCATCCTGGTGACGGTATACCTGCTTGCGTGTCGGCAGGTTAAGCTTGCCGGGAGAGTGTTTAGCCCGCGGCTTTCCAGCGTATTCGACCAGTTTATACGAGAGGTCGATCACCGGCGCATCTGCCGACACGCCCATTTGGGTGCCGACACCAAAGGCATCGATCGGCGCGTCCTGGGCAATAAGCTCGGCAATGCCATGTTCATCCAAGCCGCTACTGGCAATAATCTTGATGGTGGTGAAACCGGCGTCGTCAAGTAACGCGCGGGCACTCTTGGCAAGAGTACCGAGATCGCCGGAATCGAGGCGAACGGCGCCAACCGATAAGTTTGGTGTTTCGCGCAGCATATCAATCACATGCCTGACGCCCTGTAGCGTATCGTAGGTGTCGACCAGTAACGTGGTGTTGGGATAGTGACCAGCGAATGCACGAAATGCCGATGGCTCATCGTCATGGGCAAGAATATAGCTGTGCGCCATGGTGCCATTTAGAGGTAAGTCATGACGCAGCCCGCCGAGCACATTACTGGTGCCGCTTAGTCCGGCGGTTTTGTAGGCACGGACGCCACGCACGGCGGCGTCAATACCGTGTACGCGCCGCATACCAAAATCCACTACCGGCCGACCTCCTGCCGCCCACACGATACGAGCGGCCTTGGAAGCGAGCACCGTTTCCACTTGCACCAGGTTCATGACCAGACTCTCAAGCAGCTGTGCCTCGGCGATGGGGGCGTCTACTTCAAGCAGCGGCTGATGCGGGAAAAGCGGCGTTCCTTCGGGTACGGCCCAGATGTCCCCCGAAAAGCGCCAGTTCGACAGCCAGCTCAGAAAATCGTCCTCAAAGCGCCCGGTCGAGGCGAGTTTTTTAATCGCCGTATCGTTAAAGCGCAGTTGGCTAAGCGTAGCCGCCGCGTGCTGCTGGCCGCAGGCGAGGATAAACCGACGCGATGAGGGGAGCTTGCGGAAAAACAGGCTGAAGGTGGCGGGCGTCTCATGCACCCCTTCTTTCCAGTACGCCTGAGTCATGGTTAGTTGATAAAGGTCGGTTAATAGCGCCAACTCGTCGTCTGCAACGCTCAACGATAACGGTTCATTCATGCGCGTACCCCGGCCCCAGCGTCCTGCATCTCATTGCAACAACGCTCGATCGCGTCAGGGTCGACTGCGGCGGATAACGTTGCTAATAGCAGGGTGGTAAAGCCTTCTCTGCAGGCTTCAAGTACTGTGGCGTGGACACATACATCCAGCGCCAGGCCGCAAACCACAACACGCTTGATGCCTTTTTCGCGTAAATAATCGCCAAGCCCAGTGCCATCGAACGCCGAGTAGGCATCGGCATTAAACGCCGTGGCTTTGCTGACGCGAATGACCTCGTCAGGCAGCGTGAGGTCGGGGTGAAATGCAGCCCCCGGGGTATCCTGAACGCAGTGGACCGGCCAGGGCCCGCCTCGGTGGGTAAAGCTGATATGGTCCACTGGATGCCAGTCGCGGGAAGCTACTACGCTGGCACCAGCGTTTAGGGCTGTGGCGATTTCGGCGTTGATGCCGGGCACCAGGGCGCTACCGCCGTTAATCGCAAGGGCGCCCCCTTCGCAAAAATCGCGTTGCATATCGACCACCAACAGCGCGTCATGGCGTTGATAATGGAGGGAGGACGTCATGAAGCGTTTCTCCTTCGTTTCCAATAGGTTAATAATCCCTTATCGGTATGAACAAGATGCCAATCCGAGTGTTTCAGCGCTCAGTACCCCGCCTCGGGGTCGATGGTCGTCACGGAATCCCCTGCTTCAAAGGCATGCACGTAAGCAATGACTTGGTCGATGGCGGCGCCGAGTGGCGTGGGGGCTGCCATATGCGGCGTGATAATAACTTTGGGGTGCTGCCACAACGGATGATCACCGGGTAGCGGCTCTTCTTCGAAGACGTCAAGCAATGCACCGCGGATATGGCTCAATTGGTTGCCTTTACCTAGCGCTTCTAGCAGTGCCTGCTCATCAATTAAGCTTCCCCGGCCAGGGTTAATAACGCTGGCACCCGGCGGTAATTGGGCAAGTCGTTCGGCGTTTAAAATATGCTGGGTTTCTGAAGTATCGGGCAGAATCGTCACGATCGTTTGCACTTGGCCAAGTAACTCGCTAAGCCCGTCATCACCATGGTAACACTGCACACCAGCGATATGTTTAGGCGAACGGCTCCAGCCGAGGACCGGGAATCCTGCCTGGTTAAGTGCATTGGCCACATAGCGGCCAATCGAACCCAAACCGAGTATCCCCACCGGCCACTGGGATTTTTCGACCACCGCCTGGGGTTGCCAAGTGGCGCTTTGCTGCTGTTGCGCATAGCGGTCCATGCTGCGGTAAAAATGCAGTACCCCGTACAGCACATAATCCGCCATTAGCTCGCCCATCCCTGCATCGCGCAGCTTTACGATGGGCACGTCAGTTGGCAGGCCAGGGGTTTTAAGCAGGTAGTCGACCCCCGCACCGAGGTTGATAATGCCTTTTAGCTGAGTTTGTTCCTTGATCAAGTGCGCAGGGGCTTTCCAGACGGCGAGGTAATCGGCGTTCTGTCGCTCCTCGGCTGGCGCGCTACTGGTCAGCACCTGGGCCTCGGGGAAGGCATCAGCCAACGCCTTTTGCCACTGCTCGGCTTCATCAATATGCACAACAATCTTCATGACGGCTTCTCTCGCTAGCGGATCTTTCTCTCAGGCTATCATGATAAGCGATGAACGCCGTGGTCGACTTGCTTAGTGCAAATTATGCTGCCGTATGCACATTTTGTCATAAAGGCTTTGACCGGCAACCAAGGGTGAGTGCTAGTATCGGCTCAAGACGACATTGGCGGGCCTACTGTGGCGGTGGCCAGGTCGATCCTGCGGCCCAGCGCCGCTTAATGATAAAAGCAGCGCTGGTTCTTAGTGATCTTTAATGGCGAATTGCCCGATGACTCAGGTTTCCCTGCCCTTCACCCGTGAAGAGTATGCTAACCGCCTCTGGAAGGTGCGTGCTGAAATGGCCGGTCGGGGCATTGACGTATTGATCGTCAGTGATCCCTCAAATATGGCGTGGCTTACCGGTTACGACGGTTGGTCGTTTTATGTGCACCAGTGCGTTTTGGTGGGCTTAGAGGGTGAGCCGGTGTGGTTTGGCCGCCGTATGGACGCCAATGGCGCGCTGCGCACCTGCTGGATCGACCCTGATAACATCACCTACTATCCGGATTATTATGTGCAGAATCCGGACATGCACCCGATGGAGTATCTGGCCCAGTCGATCATGCCCGACCGCGGCTGGCATACAGGCGTTGTCGGCATGGAAATGGATAACTATTATTTTTCCGCCAAAGCCTACCAGAGTCTGCTGCACGAGCTGCCCCATGCGCGTTTTATGGATGCCAACGCTCTGGTGAACTGGTGCCGGTCGATTAAATCACCGCAAGAAATCAGCTATATGCGCACGGCCGCCAAAATTGTGGAAGGCATGCATACACGTATTCTGGAAGTCATTGAGCCCGGCCTACCCAAAAGCAAGCTGGTGTCAGAGATATACCGCGTGGGCATTGAAGGCTTTGTCGATGAAAACGGCAAAGTGTTTGGGGGGGATTACCCTGCCATTGTGCCCATGTTGCCCACCGGCAAAGACGCCGCTGCGCCGCACTTAACCTGGGACGATACCCCGTTTCGTGAAGGCGAAGGCACGTTTTTTGAGATTGCCGGGGTATTTAAGCGCTATCACGCGCCAATGTCGCGTACGGTATTTCTGGGTAAGCCGCCAATGGATTTTATCCGTGCAGAGTCGGCGCTGCTCGAAGGCATTGATAACGGGTTGGCGGTGGCCAAGCCGGGCAACCGCACGGCGGATATTGCCATGGCGCTGGGTGCTGCCATGGATAAATATGGTTTTGACCGTGGTGGCGCCCGTTGTGGCTATTCGATCGGGCTTTCCTATCCCCCCGATTGGGGTGAGCGCACCATGAGCCTGCGCCCCTCGGATGACACCGTTCTGCGGCCCGGCATGACATTTCATTTTATGCCCGGCTTATGGGTGGAGGACTGGGGCCTGGAAATTACCGAAAGCATCTTAATCACCGAGAGCGGCTGCGAAACGCTGGCCAACTTTCCACGCCAGCTGTTTGTTAAGTAAAAGGAAGACACCATGACGATTCCCTCCAGCCAACAAAGGCCCAGTCCGATTTCGGCCACCGTGGACTTAGACGCTGATGGCGTGCAGCACGGCTTTTTAAAGTTACCTATCTCCACTGATGAATCCGCCTGGGGTGCGGTGATGATCCCGGTCACCGTGGTCAAAAACGGTGAAGGCCCCACGGCACTGCTCACGGGTGGCAACCATGGCGACGAGTACGAGGGCATTACCTCACTGTTGAAGCTATCTTCGACGCTTAAAGCGCAAGACGTCACAGGACGGGTGATTATTGTGCCCTGTATGAATACGCCAGCGGTGATGGCCGGTAAACGCACCTCGCCATTGGATAAAGGCAACCTCAATCGGAGCTTCCCCGGCGACCCTAACGGCAGCGTTACCTCGCAAATTGCCGACTACTTTACCCGCGTGTTGGTGCCGATGAGCGATGTGGTGCTCGACCTGCACTCCGGTGGCCGCACGTTGGATATTCTGCCGTTTGGTGCGTCCCACGTGCTGGATGACAAAGCCCAGCAGCAAGCCGCTTTGGAAGGCGCGAAAGCCTTTGGCGCCCCCTACGCCATGGTGATGTTTGAATTGGATGCCGAAAAACTCTTCGATACCGCCTGCGAACGGCAGGGTAAGGTGTTTGTGGCCACTGAGCTTGGCGGAGGTGGCACCTCCACGCCCCAAAGCATCGCCATCACAGAGCGAGGCGTGCGCAACTTTTTAGTCCATTACGGCCTAGTGGAAGGCGAGGTGGAAATGCCCGCAGGCGGTCAGGTATACCTCGATATGCCCGACGCCAGCTGTTACGTACAGAGCCAGCATTCTGGCGTGCTCGAACTGCTGGTGGCGCTGGGTGACGAAGTCAAGAAAGGCCAGACCATTGCCTATGTATACGACATGACCCGCAGCGGTACGGCGCCTGTGGCCTATAAAGCGGAGCGAGATGGCGTCTTGATGGCTCGCCGCGCGCCCTCGTTAATCAATATGGGGGACACCCTGGCGGTGGTTGCCGATGTTGTTGAACGCCTGGAGGCGTGACATTTGGCATGATGAAACTTGACCGTTATGACCTGAAAATCCTCGACATTCTCTCCCGCGATGGGCGGATCACCAAGTCGAAACTGGCTGAGGCAATTAACCTCTCGGTCAGCCCTTGCTGGGAGCGGGTAAAACGGCTGGAAAAAGCCGGGGTCATCCAGGGTTACAGTGCACGCATCGACGCCGAGGTGCTGGTGCCACGCAACCCCGTCTGGGTGCAGATTGAGCTTAAACAGCACAACGCCTACAGCTTCACCCGCTTTGAAGCGCTGGTCATGCAAACCCCAGAAGTTACTGAGTGTGTTGCGGTAGGCGGCGGTGTGGATTACCTGGTGAAGTTCGAAACCCGCACCATCGATAGCTACCAGCGACTGATGGATAAATGGCTGGTCTCTGATGCGGGTATCGAACGCTACTTTACCTATATTGTCACCAAAACCGTTAAGCGTGTGTCCATTGGCATTGATACTGACGATTTTGCGTAAATTTAGCGATTGATCTTGCCTAACGTTTTTTTGTCTTCCAGGTATCAAGCCATGCTTGAAAGCGGTTACGTTTCCTGGAAAAGGCATCGCCTGCGGCATTTAAATTATCGCCAACCTCTTCAAAAACGGGCGATAGACGTTCGCGACGAAAGCGTCGCCAGCGGTAATAACCGTACCCTGAGGCGGTCCCAAGTGTAATCAGAAATAATGTTGTGAACCAGTTGAAGGGCTTTTCCTCAGGTCCGTCGACGGGCGTAATTGAAATGGCGTTGGGGAAAATGGAAAAGAAGATACTCCTCCAACCAAAATACTTGATGGCGACCCACTGAGGGTCTGCTTTTGTGGAGACCAGGTCGCTGGCCTCGGTATAAAGATTGGCGGTATCGAATTTGAAATAGGGGGGCCAGCCCCAGCCGGTATCCTCATTGCGATAAACAATGGTGCGACCATTGCCACGGATACCCTGGATGAATTGCACGTCACGGTTCATCAATCGCTTCGATTGGGCGGTTGGGTCAGACCAGAAGATACGTGTCCAGTCATCCAGATCGATACGTTCCTCGTGAGTATTAACAATACGCACGACATCGTACTTGGGTAAGCTGTAGTGTAAAAACGCCCCGAACAGCGTCCAGAAAAAAATCAATAAAAACCATTTCACATAGACCATTGGGGTCGCCTCACATGTAATTGGTGACGTAGAGGATAAGCAAGACGGCACTCGGCGGCGTAACGTAGACCAAGTGAATCAACTTGCGCCGCAGTGAGCGGTCATATTGCTGCAAACCTTGTCGTATAAAAGCGTTTCGGCTAAGCAGCGGAGCTTCACGCTTCCAGCGCTTTTGTAACGCCAAGCGTTGACTGCAACGCATATAGGCTGCGAGCGAGTTGTATAGAATGAAAAGCGTCACAACGAACGTCAGAACGAGTCGCATGAAGGGAAGCAATGGGGGCTCCTCCGCTGAGCTTTTGGGTGGTGTTATTGGCTGCCAATCACACAACGGCTCACACCGATTCTGCGCCGAACAGGTAAGCGCGTGCGCCTGCTTTATCAGTCGCATACTCGCGTGAAAGAAAGTCACTGCAGTAGGCTTTTTTCGCCTCTGGCCACGTACGGTATCGGCGATAGAATTCGTTTTTATGGCAGATAAATAACTGGCGGGTATCGAGAGGCGATAGCTCCGCCAATAGCATATTGACTAGATCTCGGTTAGCCGTATTTGTGGCACGCAGCAGGTAGAAATAGCTGGGATGCTCCATCTCGATTCTGGGTTTGGCGCCGCGTGTCTCTGCCCATCGCAGCATGGCCGCTAGTCCGTCGTACTCATCGGGCAGTTCGTTTGCATACCGTGAGGCGCGACGTCGCATGTCGCTATAGGAGAGGCCGGTTACGTCCACCCCTTTATCCGTCAAGGTATCAGCCAGTATGAACGTCGTTTTCTGACGAAGAATATCGACTTCTTGATCGCTCCGCCCTTTGATAATCGGTTCGGCGAGTTTATTTTCTTGTAAAAACAGGCCTATCTTTTTACGTTCATCTAGGCTGAGTGTCTGTTTGACAGGGAACTTTCCTAGCGGCTTTTCGTTGCTGGCGATCAATGCCGAGCTGCCTATATCCTGAAAGAGGTAGAGGCCACCAAAATGCGACGTCCAGAAGTTCTTTTGCTCAAATACCTCATGTGCCAGGCGTACTGGATTGCGCGAAATATCGCCGGTGCGTTTGACGGTCTCGACCATGTCATCGATTAAATGACTATCAAACCAGCTATCTTCTTCCTCCATGAAGCGCTCGATAAGCGTCTCTAAGCGTGCCGCTTCTGCGATGGTCCCCGTAGTCGTGTCGGCTTCGACAATAATGCGGCGAATATCAAACAGCTGCTCAGGCACATCGACGCCCAATACCGAGTTTTCCAGCTCTCCCGCCACAGCATCGGTGGCCGTGAGAGCAAAAAGTTGCTGTTCATTGGCATCAATAAACCGCCGCAAGATGTCCCGGTTAGTGGAAAATTGGGCGTTTAGCAAAGGGCAATACTTTTGTTCAACCGTGAGAAGAATGAACTGTCGATTAACGCCGCCATGGTTCAAGTAGTAGTGATCCTCAAGCTCATCACCAATCTCCGGTGAGTAGCCGGAGATGTCGATATGAAACTCGCGCAGGGAGGTGGATTTCCCCGTTAGGTGCAGCAACGCACGGCCATAGCGCTCGACCAGTGCCTGAGAGCCGACATGAAAGAGGTTGCCAAACATCAGCCCCTTTTCAATCAAGCGTTTCATGTTTTCTGCCCCTCCAGGTAACGCTTACGCGCGGCTTCCTGAAGGCCTAAATCGCGAACCATGCTTTCGATGGCGGCGGCATCGGATTTACCCGCATAGCGGAACTCACTGTCGGCGTAGCGGTTAATCTCCTGTAGCACCATATCTGTGGTGATGGGCACTTTCAGTTCGTCAATCATGTTGGATTTAGTAACGTAATCCTTAAACAGAAATAGCTCTGGGTTTTCCATCCACTCATCTGGTAGCTCGAAGTCCATCGAGCGCACCTTGACTGCATCGGTGATGTTTTTAATAGCACGCCCGGTGAACCGTTCGTCGGCCTGCTGAATTGCTTTCAAGTAAGTGCCGAGCTTGGCGACGGTATCAAGTTCACCTATTTGAGAGTGGACGCGATCAAACACCGCCAGTAAGGTCTCCTCCTGGGGACGGCTATGTGATTGAAAAGATTGAGCTACCGCCTTCTGGATTTCCTGAGCGGCGTAAAGGTCATGCTCGCCCAAAGGAATCTGGTGGTTTTTACCTAGCAGCAGGTGGAGAACGTCAATGTAATCTTCTCGTGTTTGCGGCCCATCGACCAAAAAACGTGCGCCCGAACGCTGCCGCAAGGCATCATCGACGTTTTCGGGATAGTTGGAGAACATACCGAAAGTACAGTTGCCGCGGACAACCGTATTGGCACCCGCGAAGGCATCCATCAGCACGGCGGTAACCTCCTGCTGCCCCGCCGAAGACTGGCGGTCCCCCCGCTTGCCTGCAATCTGATCGATATCATCAACGGTGCCGAAGCCGATAACGCCTGGGTCCATCAGGTTGCTGATAAACGCTTTGGCGTTTTGACCAGACTTGCCCTGGTAGCTATCTATGTTGTCGATGCCGAAGTTCTGATAACGAAATGGATAGCCGGCCACTTGGCAGTAGTCGTGCAGGAGGCCCGCCATCATTTGAATCAAGGTGGTTTTACCCGTTCCTGGCTTGCCGTCGCCCATAAACGTGAAGATGAAACCGCCCATTTCCGCGAAAGGATTTAAGCGTCGCTCGAAATCGTAAGCCATCAGCATTTTGGCGAGCCGCAGAGACTGATACTTGGCTATGTGGTTGCCCACTACCTCATGCGGTTTTTTGAAGGCCATGGTCAGCGTTGGGGACTTTGCTTTGGTGGCCGGCTCGAATCCCCGCAGTGTCAGATCGTCAGCCTCTATGCGCCAAACGGCGTCGCTAAAGGGTGAAAGCCTTGGAGCGCTTTGCGCGCGCAGCGCGACTTTTTCCATGCATTGTTCGGCGAAGGCGCTAAGCGTTGCTGTTAATTGGCTCTCATTGCTGGCATGGCACGCAAGCTTTTGGTCGATTTCCCATAGCACGCCATTCAGAGCAAGCGACGCATTATCGGTCAATAGCTCGGCTACCTCGCCAATTTCGACGGTGGCGTCGCTAGTATGAGGCGCTATCAGGAAAGCGGTAGCATTGGCAAAGACATGCACGACGGTGAGCGCTTCACCTGCCAGTAGCTGGGTGAATTCAGCTTTGCGCTCCGTATTCAACGTACCTGCTAAATTAGCCCGTTTCAGCTCGGCAAGCCCGGATGAGGTTGCATAAACTTCGCCAACCGCCAATGCAATGGCCAATGCCCGTCGGAGTTGGTGAAGCGCTGTGGCTTGGAGTGGCGAGACAAGCGGGTCGTCTGTTTCAAACGCTTCAATACGGGCGCGCAAATGGACGCCTTCAGGTCGAGCGGTTGAACGGGTCACCAAACCCGGAGTGGTAGAGCGTAAACGGCGTGTCTGACTGATGCCGGGTGAGCGCTCTGGCGCGGTTGGTTGTCCTGAAGCTTCAGGTTTGGCTAGCCGTGGCGTATGGTCAATGCCTTCCAGCATGGCGGTGGCAGTGCCGTAATGCTTGCGAATATCCTCTTCGCGCAGTTCCATCTGGTCGCTAGTAAAACTCATGACATCCTCGTATGTAGGGCTATCCAGCCCCAATGACATTGCTCCGCTACCTTTGGTGCTCATTGATGCTGCTTAAGCGGTGAGCATTTATCAGGTAAATTTGGTGTACTGAACTGGACCTTAGAAACTCAATACTTGGCCCTTGGGGCTGACCACAAATTTGCGCACATCCAAAAAGCCGGGGGGATCAAGTTCAGTAAGCACTTGAAAGGGGTGCTGTGGCAGTATGATGGCGCGTTGTGTGTGCGAGGCGCCGGTATCTGCCCCGCGGCTGCCAAAAGGATCCAGCGCGAAGACCTCTCGTTCCACTTTGCTGAACCATCCAGCGCGCTCTTCACGTACTTGTTCGCTGGTTAATTGCTCGCATGTCCAGGCGAGCGCCCAATCCTGACCCTCTTGGCTTGCTGCTTGCTCAAGCACTTGGCGTAGCGGACCCGACTGCTCGGTATAAGCCGATGAGTACATTGGGCCAATGTGGTAGCGAGACAGCTGTTTGGGGTGTAGGTCGCGAAAATCCTTATCGAAGCCTTGTGCAATGGTCAGTAGCTTCAACCCCACAAGTGATTGCGACATTAGGTGTGCCTGTACCTGTGGCCAGCGGCTCTGATCCTCAAGCAAAGGGGTTCTGCCACTATCTTCTAATTCTACCAAGTAGATGACGGGCAGGTTGATTTGAGAGTCGTAAACCGCCCAGTGGATCAGAAACTGGCGGCGTCCGGTCTCGCTCGTGCCCTGCTCGATGAGAGTTGGATCGTTTTGTGCCCAAAACAAGTCGCCTTTTATCAGCGCCTCGTAATATAAGCGTTGCGATAGCGCAAACTGTAGTTTGCTTGGTGTTTGTCGCTCAGTGAGGATGGTGTGAAGCATCTGCTTCTTTAAAGCCTTCGCGGAAGGTGAGTTGGCAAGATGCAGGGCTGCTTGATGAACGTCGTTGCTCATGGTTAACAGCTCTGAGGCTACAGGAAATCCACTATCCCGTTTGTCCATAGTTAAACTGCCCAGCAGAGGGCTTTGCTCGTTGCCGACGAGCAGGTATTTCATGCTCAATGCTTTAAAGGTATGGTTCAGTCGAACAAGATACTCTGTCAGGACCTTGGCACTGGATTTGGTAAGTTTGCCTTCTGAGTGCAGTGTGACTGCCGTTCTAGACAGATAATGGATAATATCTTCGAACTTACGAAAATAGCGGCGTGAGGCAAAGGGGTCTGCCAAGTCAGTATGGTCGCGGCTAAGCTCAGTCATTGGGTGTCCCTGCCGAGAGCTGGGCTGCTCTCGATCGTCCTTTTATTGACCACGAGCGCCAATCAACACAGTGGATGAGTAAAGCATCTGATGTGTTAATTGATCGCTATTTAGCAACCGGAAAAGGGGTAGCGAGGTCAGCCGCCATAAAGGTTTTTATCGTGTTTTTCTACGATGGTTGAGAAACGCCGAGCAAAGCGCTCATCAGCCTTGGCTTTTTTCTCAATAATGTCGCGCGCAAATACCATGCTGTCTTCATGTGCTTCCATCATGTCGGCCATGCGTTTGTTCGTAGCCGCACCAATGCCTGCCATCGCGGTTTGGGCTTCCTTATCAGTTTCGACCCCGATTTCGTTGATGCGGTGAGCAACTTCCTGCTGCTGGGCGGTTTTGAGTGACTTTGTCAAAGCATCGTAAAGCACGACGCGCTGCTGGGTATCTGTCTGCAGCTTGTTGATCAATACCATTTGGGTAGCAGCCTGATTCTGCAAGCTATCAACCCAGGTTTTGCCCTTTTCAACATACCGTTCAAGGGTCTGAGATTTTGCGATCTTGACCTGCTCTAATTGCACCAGCGAATTGTATTTTTCATTCATGGCCGCCAATTCAGTTTCGAGGCGCGTCCTGGCAGTCGCATCCTGTTCCACGGAGATTTTATTCTCCAGCTCAACAATACCTGGATCGAGTTCCAGTAGTTCAGCGCGTACCGCTTCCAGCTCTTGTACCGTTGCTTCTCGATCATCCAGCGTTGCCGATAGGTTTTGTTGAACCTTGTCTTGCTGCTCTTTCAGTGTTTCCAACTGGTCCTGAAGAAGTGTAACGATAATGTCTGATTTTGAAATCAGATCTTGGAGTTTATCGTCGATATTAGCGCTACGAATTCGCTCTTGACGTAGCGACTCAGATTTTCCTTTGCTGAAAAAACCAACGAAGCTCTCCCAGCCCGACTTAGAGCGCATTTCATCGAAGTCTTTTGAGAAAGTCGCCGTCGTATCGTCCAAGCCCATGATAAGCTCGGCAATATTCGCGTTCATTAGCTCTGAATGGGCTTGAACGTCGTCAAGGGTGGCATTCTCGATGTCGAAACCTAGCTCATCGCCTGTCTCGATTTTTTCTCGCGCTGCTTCCATCGTCGAAGTAATCGAAGATATCTTCTCTTTAGAAGCGTTAACTTTTTCTTGCGAGTCTTGGATCATCTTATCGAACTGGGCAGTGCTCATAACTTTATCCTTAATGAATTATGATGAAGACCCTTAAAGAGTTAGCTTTATAGGTGATTTTTATTTCGATTTCAAATTTATAAGCACACCGTTTTTAATAGGCAAGTTATTGCTCGGGAGGGGCAATAACTTGCTTGCACTAGGCAATAGTTTGCCCGCTGGCGTAGGTGTTATTGTTTTTTAATGATGGTTAAATCATAAGAAAAAAATGGCCTTTTAAGCCTGCTTTCCCAAAAAAAATGCACGTTATGACCTCGCTTTCAAAAACACTTCGTGAGCGATCTCCCCTAGGCTAGACACATCGAATCACGAAGGCCGAGGCCGTCGTTTTCAATGTTAAACGAACAACGGTTTGTCACCCTCAGTGGGCGTCAGCCAGGGGAGGTTCCTATGACCACACTATCGACCACGCTCGCCAAACGCCTGGAAGACCCGCGCCTGTTCCGCCAGTACGCCTACGTGAACGGCAAATGGACCCACGGTGAAGGTGGCCGTGAAGAGGCAGTGCATGATCCCGCGACCAACGAAGCCATTGGTCATATTCCGCTGCTGGAAGCCGAACAGATTACCGCTGCGGTGGATGCCGCTGAAGCCGCTTTCGTAAACTGGCGGGCGCTGCGCGCTGACGAACGCTGCGAGCGACTGTTGGCTTGGTATGATCTGATTCAAGCCAACCGGGAAGATCTCGCTACCATCATGACGCTGGAGCAGGGCAAGCCGCTTCCCGACGCCCGTGGTGAGGTAGAGTACGGCGCCAGCTTCGTGCGCTGGTTTGCCGAAGAGGGCAAGCGCACCTACGGCGAAACTATTCCCAGCCATATCCCCAACGCGTCGCTTGGCACGATCAAAGAGCCGGTGGGGATTGCAGCGATGATTACCCCGTGGAACTTTCCGCTGGCAATGATTACCCGCAAAGCCGCTGCGGCATTGGCGGCGGGCTGTCCGGTGATTGTTAAACCGGCCAATGAAACGCCGTTCTCGGCGCTGGCACTGGCGGAACTTGCCGAGCGGGCGGGTATTCCTGAAGGCATTTTTAACGTGGTGCTGGGTGACCCGGCAGAGGTCTCCAAGATCCTGTGTGCTGAGCCGCGTATTCGGGCGCTGTCGTTCACCGGTTCTACCCGCGTGGGCCGGATTTTAATCGAGCAAAGCGCCAACACGGTCAAGCGGCTCTCTCTGGAACTGGGTGGCAATGCGCCGTTTATCGTTGGGCCGGATATGGATCCCAAAGAAGCCGCCTATGCAGCAGTGGCCGCCAAGTTCCAAACCGCCGGGCAGGACTGCCTGGCCGCCAATCGCATTCTGGTGCACGAATCCATTCACGATGAATTCGTCGAACAGTTCACTGAGCGCATGGCCGCACTCACTGTGGGTAACGGCCTGCATGGCGAAATTGATCTTGGCCCGCTGATCCATCGCCAGGCGGTGGAAAAAGCCGCCGCGATTGTCGATGACGCGGTGTCACGTGGTGCCACCATGATCGCAGGTGATCAAAGCCAGGCGCCCGGCGAGAACTTCTTTATGCCGGTGCTGCTGACCGGTGTGACGCCGCAAATGAAAGTGTGGCGAGAAGAAAACTTCGCCCCTGTGGCCGGTATTACGGCCTACAGCACCGATGATGAAGTAATCGAAATGGCCAACGATACCGAGTACGGCCTGGCTGCATATATCTACACCCACGATATCCGCCGCATCTGGAAGCTGATGCGCGCACTGGAATACGGCATGGTCAGTGTCAACTCAGTAAAAATGACCGGTCCGCCGGTGCCGTTTGGTGGCGTGAAACAGTCTGGCCTTGGCCGCGAAGGCGGCGCCACGGGTATCGATGAATACCTGGAAACGAAGTATTACTGCCTGGGTGCCTTGGGTTCGGTGTCCGGAAGCTAACCTCGACGTTATCACCCAGTGTACAAGGTGATAAACAGCATCGAACACGTCAATTGCCCAATGAGTTGGGCTCCTACAATGGCTTTGAAGCATGGGGGTTGTAGGAGTCCGACTTGTCGGGCGATATGTCCTTAATTGATAAGAGAGAACGCTATGAGCTTGCATCAGGATTTGATCGAACGCGACCGTAAAGTCACTTTCCACGCCTCTACCCACCTGCGTGACTTCGCCCACGGCGATTCGCCGGGCCGGGTGATCACCGGCGGTAAAGGCATTAACATCGTGGATAAGGACGGGCGCGAATTTATCGATGGCTTCGCCGGGCTTTACTGCGTCAACATCGGCTACGGTCGCACCGAAGTCGCAGAAGCGATCTACAAGCAAGCGCTAGAGCTCTCTTACTACCATACCTACGTGGGCCATTCTAACGAGCCGCAAATTGCGCTATCCGAGCGTATTCTGAAAATCGCCGGTATGAACATGTCCAAGGTGTACTACGGCATGTCCGGCTCGGACGCCAACGAAACCCAGCTCAAGATTGTGCGTTATTACAACAACGTGCTGGGCCGCCCGCAGAAGAAAAAAGTCATCTCGCGCATGCGCGGCTACCACGGTTCCGGCATCGCCTCTGGCTCGTTAACTGGCTTGAAAGCGTTTCACGACCACTTCGATCTGCCGATTGATACCATTCGCCATACCGAAGCGCCGCACTATTACCTGCGGGCGGCCGAGCAGCACGGTATGACCGAGCTTGAGTTCTCCGCTTTTTGTGCCGACAAGCTGGAAGCGATGATTCTGGAAGAAGGTCCAGATACCGTGGCCGCCTTTATCGGCGAGCCGGTGCTCGGCACTGGCGGTATCGTCCCGCCGCCGGAAGGCTACTGGGAGGCTATCCAAGCGGTGTTGGCCAAATACGATGTGTTGCTGATTGCCGATGAAGTGGTGTGTGGCTTTGGCCGTACTGGCTCCGAATTTGGCAGCCACCACTACAATATGAAGCCTGATCTGGTCACCATCGCCAAGGGCCTCACCAGCGCCTATCAGCCGCTGTCCGGCGTGATCGTTGGTGAGAAGGTCTGGCAGGTGCTCGAGCAGGGCACCGGCGAATACGGCCCCATCGGCCACGGCTGGACCTACTCCGGCCACGCGCTTGGCTGTGCCGCCGGGCTTGCCAACCTGGCGATCATCGAGCGTGAAAACCTGGTGGGCAACGCGGCGGAAACTGGCGGCTACTTCCAGCAGCAGCTCAAGGCCACCTTTGAAGGCCACCCGCTGCTGGGCGACGTGCGCGGCGTTGGCCTGATGGCGGCACTCGAGTTCTCGCCAGACGCCAAGCAGCGCCTGCACTTCGACCCGGCGCTCAAGGTCGGCCCACGAGTCGCCGCGGCGGCCATGGAAGAAAACCTGATTGCCCGCGCCATGCCCCAGGGCGATATTCTTGGCTTCGCGCCGCCGCTGACCATCAATCGTCGCGAAGTAGATGACATGATTGGCCGTGCCAAGCGCGCCATCGACCGCGTGACCGATGAACTTACTCGCTCGGGTGATCTGAAAACCGGCCAGCAAGAAGCCGCGTTTACGGTTTAAGTCGTACTTTCCTGCTTGAACGGCAGCGCCCGCCATTTTTAGGCGGGCGCTGTGCGTTTCACGGTAGGCTTAAAACCGAAGACTCACGCCCAGGCGAATATCACGACCGGGTTCGGCAAGTCCGACAATGCCTTCATAGCCCGGGATATGTTGGTAATCGGCATTGCTGGCATGGTCAAGATACTGCTTATCAAACAGGTTGTTGGCGGTAAGCGTAATGGCCAAATCCTCATCGCGTGTGGGAAGCCAGCGAACATAGGCATCGTGTACGCCGTAGCCGGGTTTGTCGATAGTGCCCACCGATGTTTCAAGATCGTCAATGCCTTCCACAAACTGGCTCCGCCAGCCTACTTGCCAATGGGGATTCACCTGGTAGTCCACGTTAGCGGTCCAGGTATCGCCCATGGTATTGCCCAGCCCGTTATATTCATAAACGGTAAGTGGCTGCCCATTGAGGTCGACATCATTGCGGTGGAAGCTGAGCCCTGCTGATAACGCCTGCCATTGATAATTGGCGCTTAGGATGAAGCCGTCAGAGGCCAGGTCGCCGACGTTTTCGTAGCGTATGGGCCCGCCGAGCGGGTCGGAAATCACGTCGTCAATCGTGGAACGGTAAACTTCGGCGTTGAGCTCCCATGGGCCTTGGGTAAACTGCACGCCCACTTCGCTATTGCGCGCCTGCTCGCCTCGCAGATCCATGGCATTGCTTGCGCCTTCCAGCTTGAAGGCATCGTGGGCTTTGGGGCCACGGAAGGCGCGGGCGTGGGAGGCGTTGACCATCACGTTATCGGTGATATCCCACTCTACCCCCAGGTTGGGGCTTATATCATCTTCGCGATAGGACAGGCCGCTGTTATCGGTTAGCCGGTAGCGGTCGTAACGCGCCCCCGCGCTCAAGCGTAAACGGTCGGTCAGCGTGATGTCATCCTGGACAAATACGCCCGCCACTTCGCCGCTTTCGTGCTCCTGCTCAGGATTGTCCGCGTAGCCGGCGGTGACGTCGTCGTCGCGGTAATCAACGCCGTAAGTCACCTGATGCCTGCCCACCCGCGAGGTGTTGGCAACACTGGCACCGGTGGACTCGGACTCTCCTAAATAGCGCCCCCAGCGGTCGGCAACATTCTGTTCGACATCAGCCGTGGTGTGGTAGAGCGAGGCTTCCAGGTCGAGCCACGCCTGGCCCTCGGGGCGAAGCTGGTAATTCAGCGTGCTGGTCTGGCGTTCCCCATCCAAGGCGTAAAGCGGGTTGAAGCCGCTTACTACCCACTGGGGGCGCTGGGTACGTTCGCCTTCGTCCTGGCGGATTTCGTGACTCAGCGTAAAGCGCTGGGCAGCGAAGTCACCGAGTAATTTAAACTGTCCCAGTTGCTGTTGGGCGTCGGTCCCGGCTTGTTTATTTCCATCGCCGTCTTCAAAACGCTGATGGTCGCGGTCTACAAGTGTCCCCATGGCGCTCCACTGGTCGTTGAAACGGCCAAACAGTGTGGTGCTGACCCGGTGACCTTCCGGATTGGTGCCGGTTCCCGCCGAGATTAGCCCGCCAAAACGCTCGCCGTCGCGCAGCAGGTCATCCGGGTCTTTGGTGACAAAGCGCACGCTGCCGCCCAATGCACCCGGCCCATCGGTGGCGCGGCCAGCCCCCGCGCTGACCTCAACGCGCTTTAGCAAAGCGGGGTCGACACCGATCCGCCCAGTGTGATGGAACAGGCTGCCACTTTGCGAGGCACCGTCGATGGTCACGTTAAGCAAGGGGTCTTCAATACCGCGCAGATACAGCTTCTGGGCAATGCCTAGCGCACCGCCGACATTAACCTGCGGATCCTGATCAAAAATGTCGCCCAAGTCGTCGGCTTGATAACGCTCCAGGGTGCCCTCTTCAACGACGCTATCACTGCTGTTGAGGGACTCAGCGACTACCTGGAGAGGATCAAGCGATGTATCCGGTTGAGCCAGTGCGGTGCCACTCATAAGGGCCGCAATACTCAAGCTAAGCGGGTGGCGCAAAAATCGGGCGGAGTGGTGCATAGTGACAAAGTGCTCCCAAAGACATTTTTATAGATGATTATTATTCTCGTTTGAGTCGCAATCGCTGGCTAGCATTTTTACAACTGTTACAAATGACGCTATTCAGCGCCGTTGATGGGTAGCGAGATGGTGTGCTGAAGCCCGCCGTGGGGATGATTCTGGGTGGTGATATGGCCACCTACCGCATTGATTTGCCGACGGGCCAGTGCCAACCCCAGCCCCGTGCCTTCGGGGCGGGCCTGGCGGGCTTCTGCGGTACGGAAAAAGGGCGTAAACAAATGCGCGAGTTGCTCTTCCGCGACCCCGGGTCCGCTATCGCGCAGGGTGAGCGCGTAGCGAGGGCCGCATTGGCAAAGCGAAAGCGTTAGCGTGCCGTGTTCGCCGCAATAGTGACAGGCATTGCGTAGCAGGTTTTCAAGCGCCTGGCCCAGCGCCCGCTGGCTTGAGTGGTGAAGGGGTGCGCTGTCGGGCAGGTCGACATGCCATTGATGATGGGGATACTCAAAGCGCACATCGTCGATCAGCGCATCGAGTAAATCGACCAGGTCAAAATGATCATGTTGCAGCCTGGGCGCTTCATGGCTTAGCCACGCCAGTGTCAGTGCATCATTGACCAGTTCGCGCATCTGCCGACTGTCTTGTTCCAGGCGTTTGATGTGCGCAACTGGGATGGGCAGCGCTTGCATTTGATCAATGGTCAGGCTTAGCCGCGTGAGCGGGGCGCGGATCTCATGGGAAAGATCGGCCAACAGCTGGCGTTGCTGGGTAATGGTCCCCTGGGTTTTCTGCGCCATGCCGTCAAAGCGCTTCACCAGCTCGCCTAGCTCATCGTCCCGTTGGGTAGCGTGGGTGGTGGGGTGGGGGTTGCCATCGGTTAGCGCCTGGGTGGCGTCTCGCAGGTAGTGCAAAGGACCCATGATATGCCGGTATAGCAGCCAGCCAATCGCCACCAGCGTCAATAGTGGAATGAGCCCGTTGACGCACCAGATGACGAGGCCAAGGTGGCTCCCCGGGCGCATGCGCTGGGGTAGGGTGATTAAAAAGTGGCGATGGCCCCCCTCAAAAGTGATATCCATGATCGGATTGTCGGGAAAATACAGGTGAATAGGCCATTCAATCAGCCGCCCCAGGCGGTAGCCTTCCTTAAACTGTGCGGACAGCGTTCCCCCTGCGACCGGTGTGACATCGGAGGTGACCACCGCGGCCCAGGTGTCCTCCTGCGCTTGTAGGGCATCTAGCCACTCGCCCAGTGCCTGCATATCGCCTGCGGTGTACAACGCCTCTGCCTTTGTTCCCCAGTCGGCAAGGGTGCGTTGATGATGGGGGGCTATGACGCTCATTTGACGCTCGGCCCACTTTTCCAGCAGCGATGTACTAAGCACCAGCGCGATACCGCCCAGTGCTACGACACCGCACAGCTTCCACAGCAGGCGCTGTTTCATTGCAGGCAATAGCCTTTGCCGTGCTGGGTTTGCAGGCGCCGAGCGTCAAAACCGGCGCTATTCAGCTTGCGACGGATACGGCTAATGTGCATATCCAGGCTGCGATCATAGGGGCTGTGCTCGCGTTGGAATAGACGCTGGTATAGATAGGATTTACTCAGTGTTTGTCCTTTATGGTCGGCCAGTAACCAAAGCAGGCGAAATTGGAGTGGCGTTAGTTCAACGCTATGCCCTGCAACGTGAAGGGACGCTGCGTTGCCATCTAGCCAAAGCGAGTCGATGGCCAGGTGCCTGGCGTTAGACGCAGGTGGCATATGGGTGATGCGTCGCAGCAGGGCCTCAATGCGTAGCGTCAACTCCAGCGGGTGGAAGGGCTTCGCCAGATAATCGTCGGCACCATTCTGTAATCCTTGAATACGTTCTTCTTCGGCACCGCAGGCACTTAGCATGAGGACCGGCATGGAAGCGTGCTGGCGAAGCTCGGCCAACAGTTCGTGGCCGCTCATACCGGGTAAACGTACGTCCAGTAGCAGCAGGTGTATATCACCCACTTGAACACGCATTAAGCCTTCCTCTGCGTTCAGGCACTGCGTGACCCGATAACCTCTTTGGCTAAGCAGGCTCCTCAGTTGTTCGCCTAATACGGGATCGTCATCAATGAGTAATAAATGTGTGCTGGGCGTCGTCATGTATCAAGAGAGTATTTTATTCGTTAATGATAATCATGATTGTTTGTTTTGTGGTTGGCAAGTTTAACCCACCGAAAGCCGTTGATAAGGGGGTGTGGAGGTTTCTCGCGAGCCCGCTACGCTTAGTCTCAGACAATGCAATCGCAGCAAGTGGAGGCGCTAACGATGACACCGGTATTGGCTTTTGATGTATACGGCACGCTAATTGATACCCAAGGGGTCAAGATGGAACTGGAAAAGCGCCTGGCAACGCCGGATAAAGCGGCCGAATTTGCGCGTCGCTGGCGCGACAAGCAACTGGAATACAGCTTCCGGCACGGCTTGATGGGTGCCTATGTTGCGTTTTCAGAGTGTACCCGCGAAGCCCTGGTATTCACCGACCGCGCACTACAAACCGGGCTTTCAGAGAATGACTATGATCATCTGATGGCGGTGTATGCAGAATTGCCCGCGTTTCCAGATGTGGCACCCGCTCTCGACCAGCTTCGCGATGCCGGTATGCGCTGCGTGGCGTTTTCCAATGGCACGGCCGACGCCGTATCGGCGCTATTGAAACGCGCAGGCGTGGACCAGCACATGGATGACGTCATTAGCGTCGATGAGGTGAAGCGCTTTAAACCCGACCCGGCGGTTTACGCGTTTTTACGTACGCGCTTGGAAACACGCCCGGAACAAACGTGGCTGATTTCCAGCAATCCCTTCGATGTCATCGGGGCAACCCATGCAGGCCTGCGCAGCGCCTGGGTGCGGCGCAGCTCTGATGCCCCCTTCGATCCCTGGGGGATCGAACCCGATATGACGGTTACCGACCTGGAAACATTGGCGGAACGCTTGAACAAATAAATCACCCGCCCAATTAAACAAGGATAAGGAGAGGTTATGCGTATTTCAGCTTTGATCGGCATGGCAGCAGTAGGTGGTGTGTTGAGCCAGCCGCTATTCGCGGCAGGTGATAAGGGAATCGAGCATTTAATGAGCGATACTGACTTCGACACAGTGATTGAGCAGCTCAATGACGCCTTGGATGATAAAGGACTTAACGTCATGGCCACGGTGGACCATGCTGAAAACGCTGCCAATAATGACCTCGAACTGCCTCCAACCACGACCTTTATTTTTGGTAATCCCCAAGCCGGTACGCCGATGATGCAATGCCAGGGCAGTGTTGCGTTGGATCTTCCGCAAAAAATGGTAGTGCGTGAAACCGACGATGGTGTGCGTCTGGAGTGGAACGATCCTCATTACTTGGCTGAACGTCACGGCTTGACGGAGTGCGACCTGCCTCTTGACAACGTGGCGGGCGTGCTACGCGAGGTGGCGGAAAGCGCCGCTCAGTAAAATGGCTAAACATTGTCCAGGAAGCGTGACCAAGCGCATAATAGCCAAGCGTTCAATGACCTAGGATAAAAGCATGTCAGAAAAAATCTACTGTGTTGCTGGTTTTAAACCCAAACCGGGCAAAGAAGAAGCGGTATTCAAAGCGCTTCAGTCGTTAGAGCCGAATGCTCATCGGGAAGATGCCTGCATCCACTACACTGTGACGCGGCAGATTGATAACCCCTTCGCCCAAGGCACCAGTTACCCAATTGTTTTTCATGAGATATGGGCCAGTCGTGAAGAGTTCGAAGCCCACTGTCAGCGCAAGGAAATCCAAGACTTCTTTGCTCTGCACGTTGAATCGCCCGATGGCGATATCGAAGATGCCAACGTATGTGTTTACACGGACGAGCCTTGGAATTTCGACGCACCCAAGGTGTAGCGTAAAGGTGTACAATAAGCCGTAGTGAACATGCAAAACGGAGAGGTGCCAACATGGCCGAGCAAAAAATGAACGTCGAAAGCTTTAACCTGGACCATACCAAGGTAAAAGCGCCCTACATCCGTTTAGCTGATGTCAAAGAAGGCCAGAACGGTGATCGTATTCATAAGTACGACCTGCGTATTTGCCAGCCTAATAAAGGCCATATGGACATGCCAGCGCTGCATTCGTTGGAGCACCTGTTGGCCGAGAAGTCGCGCAACCACTCCGACAAAGTGGTGGACATCAGCCCGATGGGCTGCCAGACAGGCTTCTACATCGCGATGATCAACCACGATGACTACGATGATGTGGTTTCCATTGTTGAGAAAACGCTCAACGATGTGTTGGAAGCCACCGAAGTACCCGCCTGCAACGAAATGCAGTGCGGCTGGGCGGCAAGCCACAGCCTAGAAGGCGCGCAGGAACTTGCGAAAGGCCTGCTGGCCAAACGCAGTGAGTGGACTCAAGTGTTTGCATAATACTTTTCAAGTAAAGCATTAAAGAACGCCGAGCCTTTTTAATAGGCTCGGCGTTTTTATTTAAGTGTAATTTTTCATTAATTAATATGTAGGATAGTTGTGTTAATGGCTTTTTTTGGTGTTTTTTAATTTTTATATAAATGTAATTTTAGGGAAATGCTTCGTTCATTTTTAACCTTCAATATGTTCCTCGAACTCGCTGGGTTCAATACCTTTAAATGAAGAAGTTTTGACTTCTGCGGTCGATATTCTGGGGAACTTATGAAATATCTTTTTTCCAAGCTCGCACTTGTAGCGGCTGTTGCGGCTGCCACCACCACTGCCCAAGCGGAAACCTTTGAAGTGAGTGATAAGACAACACTCTCACTCTTTGGTGCCATCGAATTAAAGTACAACACCGCCGATGAAATATCCGATACCGATGGTTCTACTGAAAGCTCATCGGGCTATGAAGATAATGGCTCCAGTATCGGTTTTGGTGCCGTGCATCGTTTTGACAATGGAATGTCGGGTTACGCAGAAATTGAATTCGAACATGATGCCAATGAATCCGGTGGCGAAGTATTAACCGATAAAGCCTTTGCTGGGCTAATTGGCGACTTCGGTGAAGTACGCGCCGGGCGCTTCGACAGTATTTACACTAACGCCTTCTACGATTTGGTCGACCCCTTTGAAACGGCCAGCTTGAGTGAAGAGTCGGTGATGGAGGAGGACAACCTGATTGCCTACTTCAGTCCCGATTTTAACGGCTTCACGTTCGAGTTACAGGCACGTGTACGCGGCGACCGTGAAAGTGACTCAGGCGAAGATGAAACGGGGTTGGCAGGCGTCGTCAAATACAGTGCTGATAACTGGGCGGTACATGCCGGTGTTGATGATCGTGGTGCCGAGGAGCAGGAAGTTAACGGTGAGTGGGTCACTGAAGAGCCGGTATATGGCCTTGGGGCTTCCGTTGCGCTAACCGAAACCCTGGATGCCGCCGCGCGCATGAGCGTTCAAGAGAACCTGGAAGGCTCTTCTGAGGGTGACGACACCACCTTCTACGGCGCTTCGCTTAACTATAACTACGGTCAGGGTAGTGTCTACGGTGCCATGCAGCAGGTCGATCCGGACGAAGGTGATGATCGTACCGAGTTTGCCGCCGGTGTTAATTACGACGTGGTTGAGAACCTGGTCGTCTACAGCGAATACGGTAGCTACGATCCGGCTGACGATGCCGTTGGCGATATCGACACGCAGTTTGAAGTCGGCGCGATCTACGAATTTTAATTGCCTATCAACCAGGAGATAGTTCCATGCGACAAACGTTAATTGCCCTGGCAACCACTGCTGCGGCCTCGATGCTGGCAACGACGTCGGTTCAAGCCAATGACGATCTCAGCAACGTATGCCCCAATCCTATTCGCATGGCGGATACCGGGATTGAAGGCATGGGACCTTTGGAAGAGGCATTCGGCCCCTTTGCAGAAACATTTGAAGAAACCACTGGGCTTGAGTTGGAAATGTTTAGTCTCAGTAACCGCACGGCAGCAGGCAACGCGCTGCAGTATGACGACGTAGATCTCGTTTTTGGCGGCCCGTCCGAGTTCGTGCTGTTCGAGCGTGAAGGCGACATCGAAATTCTTTTTGCCATTGAGCGCCCTCACTACGGCAGCAGCTTTTTTGTACCCGCTGATAGCGACATCAAGTCGCTTGAAGATCTGGAAGGCAAGCGGGTTGCGCTTAAAGATACCGGCTCAACCAGCGGCCACATCTTCCCCAGCAAAATGTTGGTGGATGCTGGACTAGACCTTGAGCGTGATATGGAAATCATCATGGCAGGCGATGCCCGCATTGCCGCGTTGGTAAATGGTGATGTTGATGCCATGGGTGGCGGCAACCGTGATATTGAAGAAATCGAGGCCATGGACCCGGAAGGTGAATACCGCGTTATTGCCGAAAGTGATGTGTTGCCCGGTGACCCGGTCATCATGCGCGGCTCCCTTGCAGAGGAATGCAAAACGGCGCTTCGCGACACGCTCGAAGCTAACGCCGACGAGCTCTGGGACGCACTGATTTCTACCGAGCGTAATGAAGATAAGTTCCTTAATCGTGATTCTTCAATGGGTTTTGGACGCACTTCTGAAGACTACGAAGTGATTCGCGAAGCTTATGAAGCGGCGGGTATTGACCTCTAATCGGTATTGATCCGTATCTGTAAAAGTAGTTTCTCGCTTACTGTTTCTTTATGGCACATGGAAGTGCCATTTTTAATTTTAGGTGGTAGAGAAGCGATCGCTTAATAGTATTGTAGTATGCAAAGAGGTACCGCAATGAGCGTCATCAATGTGAGTGGATTGCAAAAGCACTATGGCACTACCCATGTATTAAGGGGTGTTGATTTTTCAATAGAGGAAGGCGAATGCGTTATTTTATTAGGTGCTAACGGCTGCGGTAAGTCAACATTGATACGCTGTTTGAATGGCTTGACTAAACCCGATGAAGGTGAGATTAAAGTTAATGAAACGTCACTTGAGGGTTTGTCTAAAAAAGAGTTGCGAAATGTGCGCCGTCGTGTGGGTGTTGTGTTTCAACAGTTTAATTTGGTTCAAAACGTGAGTGTTTTTCAAAATGTATTAAACGGCGCGATGGGCGAAAAGCGGTTTGGATTACTGCAAACGTTATCACCCCTGGCCAGTGATGATATGCGCACTCGAGCAATGAGCTGTTTAGCCCGTGTTGGGCTTGAAGATAAAGCGGGCTCAAACTGTCGGCAGCTTTCCGGTGGGCAGCAACAGCGAGTCGCCATTGCCCGTACCCTCATGCAAAACGCCGACATTGTTATTGCCGACGAACCGGTTGCCAGCTTGGATCCAAAAGCCGGCGGCGAAATCATGGATCTTTTAATAGAAGTCGTTCAAGAGCACAAGCTCACCGTTCTGTGCTCTCTTCACCAGCTAGAGCTTGCCAGTGCTTATGGTGACAGAATCTTAGGGATGAAGGCTGGCCGCATTGAGCTTGACGAGCCGCGCACCTCCATCAATATCGAAACCATGCGGCAACTTTACCAAGGCGACGTAAGAGTCGACAGCCAGACACAACAATCGTCCGTTGAGCAAGCTGTCACAGCGGCCTGAGAGGAATTTTTCCATGCAATCTAAGCGTTTTATGGCAAATATGCCGCCACGTTTTCGAGCGCCTTCCCCCTTTGCGTGGGGATTGGCGATTATTTTCATCGCGTTATTCGTTCAGGGAGTAATGGCGACAGAGATCACCCTGGAAAGGCTATTGAAGGGGGCAGTGAACCTCGCTCACTTTATTGGCCGTGCGTTCCCGCCTAACCCTAAAGACTTGGATACCATTGCTTGGGCGATGTTTGAAACGCTCAATATTGCGATCGTGGGAGTGGTTGTAGGCGTCATTCTGAGCTTACCGTTTGCCCTGTTGGCGGCGCGCAATACCACGCCATCGCCATGGGTACGTAATGTGGTCAAGCTAATGATTGCCACCATGAGGACTATTCCAGACCTTATCTGGGCGCTGATTTTTGTTGTTGCCGTAGGTCTGGGGCCAATGGCTGGGGTATTGGCGATTATGATCGATACCATTGGTTTTGCCGCTCGTTTTTTCTCTGAGCGGATCGAGGAAGTTCACCCAGGCCCCTCAGATGCGCTAACCGCCACGGGGGCAGGGCGTCTTTCTGTTATTGGTGGCGCGATTTTGCCCGAAACCTTTGCTTCGATGACGGCGACAAGTCTTTATAGCGTTGAAAAAGCGCTGCGTTCTGCCGTGACGCTGGGGTTGGTAGGGGCGGGTGGCATCGGCGTGGAACTTGCTGCTGCCATGCGGTTGTTCAATTATGATGAGGCGCTCACCATTATCCTGGTGATTTTGGTGATGGTAATAGCCTTTGAACAGCTTTCAGCGATGATACGTAAGCGGGTGATCTAATGAGCAGCGACGCTAAACGCTTCCAGCACCGGTAAAGCCCAAAGCAGAGCGTTGGAACGGTTAATTTTCCTTGATCACAATGCGATTGCGCCCGGTCTCTTTGGCTTCGTAAAGGCCGGTATCGGCACGTTTAAGTGCCGCCTTAAGCGTGGTTTCCTGAGGCGAGATATGGGTCACCCCGAAAGAAGCAGTAATGTGCAGCGTCTGCTTACCGCCTTCATGCTCGATCGGCACGTGCGTGTTCTCAATAGTGGCTCGTATGCGTTCCGCGATTTGCGATGCTTGGGCAATCGCGGTGTTGGGCAACAGAATGGCGAATTCTTCGCCGCCTACTCGGCATAGCAAATCTTCCTGGCGTAATAGCCCCATCATCACGTGGGTAAAGTGCTTTAGTACTTCATCGCCGGCATCGTGTCCGTATTCGTCATTGATAAGTTTGAAGTGGTCGATATCAATGGCGATAAGGGAGAGTGGTGTGTTGTGTCTAAGCCCGCGAGACATTTCAATCGCAGCTTGGGCCTGCAAGTAGCGGCGGTTGAAAACCCCGGTCAACGGGTCAGTCATCGCTTGGGCACGCAACTTTTCTTCCAGTTGCTTGCGCTCGGTAAGATCGAACACGGTAGCCCTTGAGTGGATAAAGCGCCCCTTGTGCCGATAACCCGACGCATGGATCACCACGTGGCGGCAGCCTCCGTCGCGGGTGGTGAGGGTGCATTCTGCTTCGTCTTGTTTGCCGTTTTTGACGTTAGCAAAGGCCGTATCAAAAGCGTCACGCGTATCAGGGGAGATTACCTCCCGATAGTGAAGCCGGTCGATGACGTCATTAGCTGAGTAACCGAGCCAGTTCAGCTCGGTCTGGTTCATTTTGATGACGATGCAGTCTTCATTAAGCGAATGGTAGCCACAGGGTGCGTTTTCGTATAAATCGCGCACTTCAGCGGCCTGTCGTTGGGTATTATTACGAAGCTTGCGTTGTTGATGGCTGCTAAACGCCCAATAAACGCCGAAGGCCACAGCCGTGGCGTAAATAAGCCCCAAAAACCACAGCACGGTGGTTTCTTGCTTGAATAATGATTTCCAACTGGGCGTCGGAAGGCTCACGCCAAGCACCCAAGGCAAGTTATCGCTGTCGCTAAATATACGCCCGGCCAAGCCCGAGTAGCGTTGTGTGCGTATATCTTCTGTTTGAAAGCCCAGCAAGTGGTTATCGAAGGTCACATAGCCTTCATCTTGGCGTCTGATTAACGGCCATGACTCGCCGGCAGCGCTTGCGAAATTATCACCAAACGAAATATGTGGGAATTGCTGGGTGTCCTGGGTCAGTAACCATCGTCCCTGGGCGTCTGCCAGTAGCACGCTAGCCTTGGGATCAATCTGCATGGACTGATAGAGCGAGCGGGTAAGGTGCTGCCAATTAAGGCTGAGCAGCACGACCCCTTGACGTTCACCCGCTGCATCGAAAATGGGGGTGGCGACATTAACCACGGGGATCATTTCCCCGCTTAACAGCTCATACTGCAGGTTGCGCCCTGGTGGCGATATATATATGTCTCGTTGAAATAGTTCATTGGCTCCTTTGAAGTAATCGGTGTGGGCGTGGTTGTGGTAGCCAAAGCGCGGGTCGGTTTTAGCTCCTTGGGGGGCGCGCAATACTTCGTTGCCCTGGTTATCGATCAGTACAAGCTTGCTGTAGCGGGGGGAATGGCTGATTAATGTGCTTAAAAACGTGGCCAACTGAGATGGGTCTCTATGCGACAACAAGTGATCAATACTTGGTGGTTGAGAGGATAACTGTTGCTGGAGGGTCGGCATTTCTGAGATGGCCAGCGCGTAGTTAAGTGTTTCATTGATGTCGCGGACTAAGGCATCTTCTCCAACCCTTAAAACAGCCTTTGCCTCCGCCTGAATACCGTTCAGGCGCGTCTCCATGTGCATATGCAGCACAGGTAATAAAGTGGACGTTACCAGGATAAGTGGAAGGGTCACGGCCAATAACAAGCGAAGGTAGAGGCGAGGCAAAGTCAATCGCAAGTTGTCCTGTGTCTGGGGAGGCCCTACGTACGATGGCAAGGCTGCTAGTATAGGCGTCAAAGGTCAGGGGAAATATAGATGTGGCATCGTCTTTGAGGGGTTGAACCAACGCAGCGTCAACTGTCCTTACGCCGATGCGCTAGATCGCCATTGACATTGATATACCGTGCCCCTATAAACTCCTGACCACCCATTATCTTAGGCTCTCATGGCTCTTCTCATTACAATTGCCGTACTTTCTATCGGGATTTCTTTTCTGTGTTCTATTTTGGAGGCGGCGTTACTGTCTGTTACGCCTAGCTTCATTGCCAAGCAGAAAGAAGAACAGCCCAAGCTGCACGCATCGTTAACCAAACTGAAAGACAACATCGACCGTCCGTTGGCGGCCATTCTGACGCTTAATACCATTGCGCATACCGTGGGCGCGACCGCTGTGGGTGCCCAGGCAGCCGTTGTATTTGGCGAGTCTTCCATCGGCGTTGTGTCAGCGGTTATGACCATGCTGATTTTGGTACTCTCCGAGATTATTCCCAAAACGCTGGGCGCCACCTACTGGCGAGGCATCTCTCCGATGTTGCCGCGCTTGTTGAATATTATGATCATTATATTGCTGCCGTTTATCTGGATGTCAGAAATGATCACGCGCCGGTTGGGTAAGTCGGAACACGACGTGGATCTGCGCGACGAAATTAAGGTGCTTGCGCGGGTGGGGCTGGAAGAAAAGGTGCTGGACGCCGATGAGGCGCGCACCATCACCAATATGCTTAACCTGCACGATATTCCCGTTAATGATGCAATGACACCACGTACCGTCTGCCAAACGGTATTGCCGCACCTCACCGTGGCAGAATTTGATGAAACCTACGGCGATGCGCCCTTTACCCGCTTCCCGGTGATGGATAACGGCGAACAAGCCTTTGGCTATGTGCATAAGGCGGATATGTACCATGCAGACGAAACCAAAACGATGAAGGAGCTGATGCATCCCATCGCCAGCGTGGATGTTTCACACAATGTTGAGCAAGTGTTTGCCTCAATGCTGCACGACCGGCTGCACATGCGTGTAATTTACGATGAACATGGCACCTTTGTTGGGTTGATCACCCTGGAAGATATTATCGAAACGATACTCGGTCAGGATATTGTTGATGAAACCGATAATGTCGATAACCTGCGAAGCTACGCCAAGCAGGTGTGGTTGAAACGGGTCAAACGAGAAAGAAAGGAAGAGGCCAAGCCGAATACGCCCGATAACGCTTAAGCATAACGGTACTTACCACCATCGACGGCCCTTGGTTTGATAGCCGGGCGTTTTGGTATGATGTTAGTGAGAGCGATTTCCCTGTTGGCTTGCTTAGTACTTTATGTTCTATAGTGAAGGGTCTGAAAGACACATAAAGCATTAGGGCTTTGGCCCAACAGGAGGAAAGCATGTCACTACGTATCAATGCAGTGGTTCCCGATTTCGAAGCCGAGACCAGCCAGGGACCGATTCGCTTCCATGAGTGGATTGGCGATAGCTGGGCGATCCTGTTTTCTCATCCCAAAGACTTTACTCCCGTTTGCACCACCGAGTTTGGTGCCGTTGCCACGCTAAGCGATGAGTGGAAGAAGCGCGATACCAAGGTGCTCGGGGTGTCAGTGGATGGCGTGGAAGACCACAAACGCTGGGGCGACGACATTAAAACCGTCAGCGGCAGCGATGTGGATTTCCCGATCATTGCCGACGACGGGCTGGCCGTCTCTAAGCTTTACGACATGTTGCCGGAAGACGCCTACCTGCCGGATGGCCGAACCCCCGCCGACAGCGCCACAGTGCGTTCAGTATTTATCATCGGGCCGGATAAGCAACTCAAACTGTCGATGACCTATCCGATGACCGTCGGGCGTAACTTTGCTGAAATTCTGCGTGCCTTGGACGCATTACAAGCCACGGCCAAGCACGGCGTCGCAACACCGGCTGACTGGACCGTCGGTCAGGACGTGATTATTCCGCCCAGCGTGTCCGATGAAGACGCCAAGCAAAAATTTGGCGAATACGAGACGATTCTGCCGTATTTGCGCAAAACCACTTTGCGCTAAATGCTGCCAAGAGGTAAATCAAGCCCGCTTTTACGCGGGCTTTTTGCGCTTAGGCTGAGCGGCTAACTTGAGGTCTCAAGGGCAAGCTGCTCAATGGACTGGGAGACATTGCGCGAGCCGCTGAGTATCTCGTTAACAATCTTTTCTATTTCGGTAACGCTGGTTTGGCTGGACTTGCCCTGTTCGATCACCCGCTGCATGGTTTGCGTGGTACGGGCTACCAGATCGGTATTGTCTTTCAGCACGCGGGTAATTTCCTCCACCGCATTGCTGGAACCCTTGGCCAAAAGGCGGACTTCATTGGCCACTACCGCAAACCCCTTGCCCTGTTCACCCGCTCTGGCGGCTTCCACGGCGGCGTTGAGTGAAAGCAAGTTGGTTTGGTTGGCGATATTGGCAATGGCCTCGGTAATGGTGTTGATACTCTTGCCTGTTCGGTAAGCGCAGATACCAACTGCTGAGCCTCAGCAAGCGCCTGAGCGGACTGTTGGGCGTCGTCTATCACTTTTTGCAAATGATTGAGTCCGCTTTGGGCAATCTGTTCGGTTTGAGTGGACGTGCTTTGCGCCGAGACCACGGCGCGTTTGGCACCTTCTGCCTCTGCCACTGAGCGGGTAATGTCGGTGGCAAACTTCACCACTGTTACTACGCGGCCATTGGCGTCTTGAATCGGATTATAGGTGGCCTCTAGCCAAACGCGTTGGCCCTGGGCGTTGCGACGTTCAAATTTGCCTTGCTTATAATCGCCTGCTGCCAGCTCGTCCCAGAAATGTGGGTGAGCCTGATAAAACGTGGGCGGACAAAACATTTCATGATGCGCGCCCACAATCTCCGCTTCACGGTACCCCATGGCCGCCTCAAAGTTAGCGTTCGCCCGGCGTATAACGCCTTCAGGGGAAAATTCGATAACCGCCATAGAGCTGTTAAGTGCCTGAAGTACAGCGTCTTTATGCGCGGCTTGTTGGTGTTTGGCGGTGATGTCATTGGCTACTTTGAACACGCCGATCACACGACCTCGGCGGTTATGAATGGGAAAGTAAGTGGCTTCCAGCCAGATTTCCTCGCCCTGGGAATTGATTCGCTTGAACGTCCCTTGACGGCTTTCTCCCTCGCCCAGCGCCTGCCAAAAAGCGCTGTACGCCCTGGTATTGGCGTCTTCTTCAGCGCAAAAAATGCGATGGTGCTGGCCTTTGATGTCATCAAATGTGTAGCCCACCGCCGCCAAGAAACGCTCGCTAGCGTCGGTAATCGTGCCGTTAGGGGTAAAAGCAATGCAGGCAGTGTGGTGCATCAAGGCACGTCGATGAGCGTTATTACTGTTATTGAATATCATCATTGTCAATCCCGGTATGTGCTGATTCGCCTGGAGGAAGTGGGCGTTATAAGTTTATTTCTTGTATAGATCCTATACAAGAAATAATCAACAGGTATTTTTTGTATGCTTATTTTCTGTTGATGCGACCAATAGCGCATACCTGCCAATAGGCAGACGTTACGAAAGCGAGATTGGGGGGAGACTCAATAGACAGTTTCTAGGGGCAGTGGGGTGTTTTGTTATCTGCTGAGAACCCCATCTGGCTGAACCAGGCTGTGGCGTTGCTGCCTGAGTTGTCGCCGTCGCTCATCAAGGCGACGCCGTCGATGGTTGTCACCGACGCATCAAACAGGGCGGCAAAATCGGCACGGACATCGCGTACCTCGGCGACCCATTCGCCCACCTTCGAGGTCCCGCCTTGCAGGGCCATCAGTTCGGCGCGGTCGGTAAATGCATTGGTCCAGGTGCTGCCTGCGTCCTGCGTCGATGACCAGACATAGTTGACGGATTGAACTTGCCAGGGCAACAGGCCTGTCTTGCGCGCCACATAGACGCGAGCAGGGTAGTCGTCGCCCGCCTTGGTGGTCTCGTTGAGCCCTTGATAGGTGGTGTCAACCTGCCAGCACCAATGCAGGTAGGGTGTTTCATCGAGGTTGATTTCGCGCTCCAGATAGCGGGCAGATGCCTGGCCCTGCGACTGGGCTTCAAGCACCTCGGTGCCGTCTTTCTCGACAATCCTGTAGCGCGTCTCACCGTCAAAGCTGCGGGTGGGCCAGGACATGATTTGATTGGGTGTTAACGAGATATCCGCCATTGCCAAACTGCTGAAGATCAGTGAGCCAACGATAACCACAGCGCCTTTAAGTGGACGCATAGCGTGACTCCTAGTCATCGGTTGTCGGTGGCGTTTTCAACGCAGCAGGATGGTGTTCACCAATGGTGTGCAGCAGATCGAACTGACGCGCGCAAGCCCGGCAGGGACCACACATGGAAAGATGAAAACGTAGCGCTGTTCTTTCCCGAAAGGTGAGCGCTCTGTCTTGCTTTAGTGACATCAAGCGTGTGGCTTCACGGCACATCATCATGGCAGACTCCTCAACGGCTTAACCAGTCGCGTCCCAGACACTCCCGCAAGCGTAACCGTGCACGGTGTAAGATAACCCAACAATTTGTTTCCGTAATGCCGATTTCCTTACAGATGTCATCAGTCGAAAGCCCCATTAATTCACGCAATGCAAATACCCGCGCGATGGTATCCGGTAAGGCGAGTAAACAGGCATCAAATACCTGCCAGAAGCGTTCATTTTCTAATACATGTTCTGGCTCACCCCAGGCGCTAGGCCGAGCGGCGGGCTGCCAATGGCCATTGTGCTGAAATAATCGATCAAGCGTGTCGTCGTCCATATCCTGATCGATAGGATGCCAAGTTCCCTGGCGACGCTGCTGACGAAGTTGATCAAGAAGCTTGAATTTTAAAATGCCAAACACCCAGGTTTCGAATTCAGAGCGACCCTCAAAAGAGGCGCGCTTTTCAAACGCTGTCAGCATGGCGTCTTGAACGATGTCTTCCGCAAGAGAAGCGTCGCGCAGTTGCAAACGCGCAAAGGCAACGAGTCGGGGGCGTAGTGCCGTGAAGTGCGTGGCCGCTTGATCAGCAGTGAAAGACACATTCTTCCCTTACGTTTTGCGATCTCCCCAAGTGGGGCCTGGGGAGACTGGTTGGTTAAACGGACGCTTCCCACGGGCTTAGGCGGGTTTTGGCATAAATGCTATCCAGTGTCAGATAGGCTTCGAGTAGGATGGGTGGCTCCGCCATTATGGCAAATATATTGGGTAGAAAACCCATCTTCTTTTCTGCTGCTTGAAGTTTTTCCTGTGCGGCTTTCGGCGCGCTATTGACGGTATGTAACTGAAAATCGGTCATTCCAACTTCCTTCGGGTTGAGCAAAGTGTGATACGCCTTTGGCTGCATTGCGACTCAATAATTATGGAACAAATAGTTCAAAAATAACACTATCGATTTTCCAACGCCGGTACCAACAAGCTGGAGTGGCTTTTAGTCGACTGATGGCATCTGCTCCACAATGCCCCTCGCAGCATGTTAAATTATCCACATATAGTGATTCCCCCCATCCGCGGGTGGGATATATGGCCCAAGAGTGGTGTAAATGACCATCGGCAGACCCTTACAGCATCAGCCAGAGGTAGCGCTAAAGGCCGCCATTCAAACGTTTTGGCGCTCTGGCTACTATCACACCTCAATGCGGGATTTGCTTGACGCCATGGCGTTGTCCCGCAGCAGTTTGTATCAAGCGTTCGGTAATAAAGAGGCGCTATTTTTGCTGGCGCTTAAAAATTATCGTGAAGAACTGCTGGCGAACCTGACCGAACAGTTGAATGCCTCGCCAGATGCGTGGTCATTTGTTGAACAGCTGTTGACGTCAGCCGCCGATACTCAGAGCGAACAGGCATCGCTTGGCTGTTTGTTATTCAATTCCGCCACCGAGCTTGGCGGTGAGGATTCACTGCCCGCGCAAACCGCTCGCGATAGCGTGGCGAGCATTACGGCTTTCTTTCATGACGTGATCAAGCGTGCTCAGCGTGAGGGTAGTATTGCTGAGGCACGTGATACACAAAGCGCTGCACAGTTTTTGACATTGTCCATGTCGGGGTTGCGACTCTTAATGAAGAGCGGGGCCTCAACACAGCAAGCGCAAGACACCGTCGACTATATCCTGCGGGGGTTACGCTAGCGTTGACCCTGCAAGCGTATGACGTCTTTTCTGATACAAGGCCATCTTGACGCATGGAAAATACATTTTTATTAGGCTTCTTGGGTAGCCTGATTGCGGGGTCATTGACCGCTGTTGGCGCGCTGCCGGTATTGCTGGGCAAAACCCCTGACCGCGGGTTTCGTGACCTCGCGCTGGGTTTTGCCGCCGGTGTAATGCTGGCGGCGTCGTTCTTCTCGCTGATCATTCCAGCGCTGGACGCCGCCGAAATCTATTACGCGGGTGGGCCGGTGCCTGCCGCCATCGTATGCGCGGCGATTCTGTTGGGCATGGGCGCGATTGCGCTGCTTAATGAACGCCTGCCCCACGAGCATTTCCAGCAGGGCCGCGAAGGCCCCGAAGCCGCTTCGCTGCGTCGGGTATGGCTGTTCGTGTTTGCCATTGCCATTCACAACCTGCCCGAAGGCATGGCGGTGGGCGTGGGGTTCGGCGCCAACGGCCTGGAGGGCGGCATGCCGCTGGCCATGGGGATTGGGCTGCAAAACATGCCGGAAGGGCTGGCCGTGGCGATTGCGTTAATGGGCGAGGGGTATTCGCGGGTTCGCTCGTGGACGATCGCCGCGCTCACCGGGTTGATCGAGCCCATCGGTGGCCTGTTCGGTGCCAGCATCATCAGCGTATCGCAGATATTGCTGCCCTGGGGCATGGCCTTTGCCGCCGGGGCGATGCTCTATGTGATCAGCCATGAAATCATTCCCGAGACGCACCGCTGCGGGCACCAGAAGAAGGCTACGTTTGGTCTGGCCATTGGCCTTGTGATCATGCTGTTCCTCGACGTGTGGCTGGGGGCGTAACGCGCCGCCGCCTTAACGTAGCGCCTCCGCGCCGCCATGGGCGGCATCGTGGCTGCACAGCCGGTGGTCGCTCAACACCTCGATAATCCGGCACTGGGCGACACTGTCGCCGTCGCACTGGGCAACCGTGCGCTTCAGTTCGTCGCGCAGAACCATCAACCGCTGAATGCGCGACTCCACCTCCGCCAGGTGTCGGCGTGCCAGTTGATCGACCTGGTCGCACGGCTGGCTGGGGTGGTCGGCCATGTCGAGTAACTCCCGCACGGCCTCCACCGAGAAGCCGAAATCCCGCGCGTGGCGAATAAACATCAGCCGCTGCACCGTTGCCTCGCTGTAACGCCGCTGGTTGCCTTCATTGCGCAAGGCGTCGGGCAGCAATCCAATTTGCTCGTAATAGCGCACGGTTTCAGGCTTGCAGTGGGTTCGGCTGGCGAGTTCACCGATGCCAATCGTGTCGGTCTTGGGCGTGTGGGTCATGGCTTGAACCTCTAGTGACTACAGGTATTACGCTAAACACACGATAGCCGACCGGGAAGGACGATGCCATGACCACTCGCCAGCAAAACACCCGCGATACCGCCCGTCTCAACGTTCAGGGAATGGACTGTGGCGGCTGCGAGCGCAAGGTGGAATCTGCACTTGAAGGGCTGTCCCAGGTCGAGCAGGTCAGCGCCTCGAGCATGAGCGGCACGGTAAGTGTGACCGGTTATGTCGGTCAAGCGCTGGACCACGACGCCCTGTCGCGAACGCTTGCAAAAATCGGCTACCCCGTGGTGGACACCTCGCCCACAGCGTCATCGACGCCGCCCTGGTGGGGCTCGGCAAAAGGGCGGCTGGTATTGGTCAGCGGCGCTTTGCTGGTGATTGCGTGGCTGTTGGCCTGGCGCTTGCCAGAAGTAGGTGCCTGGCCATTCATATTGGCCACGCTGGTCGGTTGGGTGCCGATCGGGCAAGCCGCCTGGCGCTCGCTGCGAATGGGCAATCCGCTGACCATTGAAATGCTGATGACCATCGCGGCACTGGGAGCATTAGCCATTGGGGCCGCAGCAGAGGCCGCGGTGGTGGTGTTTTTGTTTGCCGTTGGTGAGCTGCTTGAAGGCGTAGCCGCCGGGCAGGCGCGTCGTCGCATTGCGGCCCTTGCCAACCTCGCCCCCTCAACGGCTCGCTTACTTGAGGGCGACGCCATCCGCGATGTACCGGCGGACGCGTTAACGCCTGGTCAGCGGGTCCTGGTGCGGCCGGGGGACCGCGTGCCCTGCGACGGGCGAATTGTAACGGGGGCGTCGCACCTCGACGAATCGCCCATCAACGGCGAGTCTGTTCCCCGGCAACGGGCAGTCGGCGAGGATATCTGGGCGGGCACGGTCAACCTCGACGCGGCGTTAGAGGTAGAGGTAACCCGTGGCGCCGCCGACAATACCATTGCCCGGATTATTCATCTGGTAGAAGAGGCGCAGGCCGCTAAAGCGCCCGTGGCCCGCTTTATCGACCGGTTTGCCCGTTGGTACATGCCGTTGGTGGTGGGGGTGGCACTACTTGTGGCAGTGGTGCCGCCCTGGCTGACCGGGCTTGCCTGGTCAGAGTCGGTCTATCGGGCATTGGCGCTGTTGTTAATCGCCTGCCCGTGCGCGCTAGTGATCTCGACGCCGGCGGCCATTGCTGCGGGGCTTTCAACCGCAGCACGACGTGGGTTGTTGATCAAAGGCGGCGCCGTACTTGAACAGCTGGGTAAGCTCCAGCGCGTGGCGGTGGATAAAACCGGCACCCTGACCGCAGGTGCCCCCAGCGTGACCGACGTGGAAGGCTGGGACGAGCCGAGTGAGCAAGAAATTGTACGATTGGCCGCCGCGCTGGAGCAGGACTCCAATCACCCGGTGGCGAAGGCCATTGTGCAGCATGCCCAAAAGCTGGGCTTGTCGCTGGGTAGGGCGTCTGAAAGCCAAGCCCAGGCCGGGCAGGGCGTCAGCGGTCGGTTTGAAGGTCGCGCGTTAACCCTGGTGAGTCCGCGCCACTGGCGAGGCACTCAATCCCAGCAGGCATGCATTGCTGCGCTTGAGGCGCAGGGCAAAACGGTGGTCCTGCTGCTGGATGGCGAGTGTGCTTTGGGCGTTGTGGCGTTGCGCGACGAGCCTCGTGAGGATACGCCCGCGGCAATTGCAGCACTTAACCGCTTGGGGGTTAGCGTGGTGATGCTCAGTGGTGATAACGCGCGTACGGTGGCAGCGATGGGTGAGCAGCTTGGTATTGACGCCGAGGGCGAACTGATGCCCGAGGGCAAAGCCCAGCGCGTACGCGACTGGCAGGCGCAAGGGCTTGGCCCAGTGGGTAAAGTCGGTGACGGCATCAATGATGCTCCCGCCTTGGCCGCAGCGGATGTGGGGATTGCCATGGGCGGCGGTACTGACGTGGCCCTGGAAACCGCGGATGCAGCATTGCTGAAAAATCGCGTGATGGGGGTTGCCGAACTAATAGCGCTGTCGCGGGCGACGTTGCGTAACGTCAAGACCAACGTAGCGTTGGCGCTGGGTTTCAAGGCGTTGTTTTTGGTGTCTACCGTGCTGGGCATCACCGGCATGTGGGTCGCGGTAATGGCCGATACTGGTGCTACCGTGCTGGTGACGCTTAACGCGATGCGTCTGTTGGGCTATCGATTCCGCTCACCGGCCGTTACCGAGGACCGGTGAGCGGAAGCTGACTTACCGGCCGACGTAATCTACCAGTGCTTCAGCAAATGTATCGGTGGTGCCGGTGCCGCCCATATCGGGGGTGACCATATCGCGACGATTTTCCAGCACGTCACGAATCCCCTTGCGGATGGCGGTGGCTTTCTCGTCCATGTTCAGGTGGTCGAGCATTTGCGCAGCGGCTAACAGCAGCGCGCAGGGGTTGGCAATCTTTTTGCCTTCGATATCCGGTGCTGAGCCGTGCACGGCTTCGAAAATGGCCGCTTTTTCGCCAATGTTGGCGCCCGGTGCCAGACCTAACCCGCCGACCAGACCCGCACACAGGTCAGACATGATGTCGCCAAACAGGTTGGTGGTCACTACCACATCGAACTGGTGTGGGTTCATGACCAGTTGCATGCAAGCGTTATCGACGATCATTTCCTGGAATTCGATATCGGGATATTCCTCGGCGATTTCCCGGGCAACATCCAGGAAGAGCCCTGAACTGGTCTTAATAATGTTGGCTTTGTGCACCGCCGTGACTTTCTTGCGGCCATTGTTTTTGGCCAATTCGAAGGCGTAACGCACAATGCGCTCGGAGCCTTTGCGGGTCACCTTGATGACCGACAGCGCGGTGTCGCCATCATCGGTATATTCCTGACCATCGGCGAGGTAAGCACCTTCGGTGTTTTCCCGAACGGTGATCATGTCGATATCGTCGTAGCGCGAACGCGTGCCGGGAAAACTGATGGCGGGGCGCACATTGGCGTAAAGGTCAAAATGACGGCGAAGCTGAACGTTGATGGAAGAGAAGCCTTTGCCAATCGGCGTGGTCAGCGGACCTTTGAGCGCAATGCCATGTTTCTCAATGGTATCCAGTGATTCCTGGGGAATCAGCGTGCCGTGTTTTTCCAATGCGCCCAGCCCAGCGTCGATAAATTCGTACTCCAAGCCACAATCCAGGGCGTCTAGCACGCGTAGCGTGGCGTCCATGATTTCGGGGCCGATACCGTCGCCTTTGATCACTGCTATGGAATGGCTCATTTACTGCTCCTCTGCTCGGCGGATTGCCGCTTCAACGTGGAAAGTTGGGACTCGATCAGTCGATATTCTCGCTGTAATGGTACGCCAAAGCGGTCAGGTTGGGCACCCTGCGGTGGTCGAACATGCTGCTTTACTGATGGTTGTCAAAGCTCGCTGTGAGTGAACGACGGGTGCAGCGTCGTAAAATTACTGTTAGAATCCTGCGCCTTCTGCCATGGCCTTTGACGTGCCGATGGCGAGCCTATTGATTAATATGCGTGTCAACACAGTGACTCTTATTATGATGTTACCGGCATTTGCCACCTCAGGGCTGATGACTCCACCCTAGGTTTCCCTTCCTATCTCTTACGTATGGCACCTTCACTCGGCTGTCATCGCCCGACGGTATCCTTGCATACCGCCTTTGCTATGTCCTGGCGTCAGCGTACGTCGATCTCTCAAGCAGTATCTTGTATGACCCAAGCGCTTCACGTGCCGCTGTCGGGCGTTTTACGCCCAACGCGTGCGGCCTGTCGTTAACCTTCAACTATGGACCCCCGCATGTACGAAAAATTTAAACAGTCTTGGCTCTCGAACCTGAAGGGCGACACCCTGGCGGGTATCGTGGTGGCGCTCGCCCTGATTCCCGAGGCGATCGCCTTCTCCATCATTGCGGGGGTCGACCCCAAGGTCGGCCTTTACGCCTCCTTTGCGATCTGTGTGATTATCGCCTTCACCGGCGGGCGCTCGGGCATGATCTCGGCCGCCACGGGGGCCATGGCGCTTTTGATGATTACGCTGGTCAAAGAGCATGGCCTTGAATACTTGCTGGCCGCCACGCTGTTGACCGGCGTACTACAGATTATTGCGGGATATCTAAAACTTGCCGACCTGATGCGCTTTGTTTCGCGCTCGGTGGTCACGGGGTTCGTGAACGCCCTGGCGATTCTCATCTTCATGGCCCAGCTGCCGGAACTGACCGATGTGACCTGGCACGTTTACGCCATGACGGCGGCGGGTCTGGCGATTATCTACGGCTTCCCCTATGTGCCGGTAATCGGTAAAACGATTCCTTCGCCGTTGGTATGTATCGTGGTACTTACCGTTGTGTATCTCATCACTGGTATGGAAATCCGCAGCGTCGGCGATATGGGTGAACTGCCCGATAGCCTGCCTGTGTTCCTATGGCCGCAGGTGCCGCTGAACGTCGAAACGCTCATGATTATTCTACCTTATTCATTAATGCTGACGATCGTTGGGCTATTAGAGTCAATGATGACCGCGACGATCATTGATGATTTGACCGATACCAAGAGCGATAAAAACCGTGAGTGCAAAGGCCAGGGCATTGCCAATATCGGCTCTGGTTTGATCGGTGGCATGGCGGGCTGTGCGATGATCGGCCAGTCGGTGATCAACGTTAAATCCGGCGGCCGTCGGCGTACCTCGACCCTGATTGCCGGTGTGGCGCTATTGCTGATGGTCGTGTTCCTTGCCGACTGGGTCTCGCAGATCCCTATGGCAGCGCTGGTCGCGGTGATGATCATGGTGTCGGTGGGTACCTTTAGCTGGGAGTCGATTCGCGACCTCAAGAAACATCCGATGAGCACCAATATTGTGATGGTGGCGACCGTGGCGGTCACCGTGGGCACCCACAACCTGGCCATTGGCGTCTTCGTAGGCGTGCTGCTGGCGGCGATGTTCTTCGCCAACAAGGTCGGCAACATCATGTACATCGGCTCGACGGAAGTCACCCCGGGTAGTGAGCGCGAATACCAGGTCGTGGGTCAGGTGTTCTTTGCGTCCTCCGAGCGCTTTATCGAAGCGTTTGATTTCAAGGAAAGCATCGACAAGGTCACCATCAATCTCTCCCGGGCACACTTCTGGGATATTACCGCTGTTCAGGCGCTGGACCGCGTGGTGATCAAGTTCCGGCGTGAGGGTGCCGAGGTTGAATTGATTGGCCTCAACGAAGCCAGTGCCACTGTGGTCGACCGCTACGCCGTGCATGACGACCCCGTCGCGGTGGAAAAACTCATGGGCGGCCACTAACCAGCAAGGAGTGCACAATGTCTGATCAATTTTCAATGTCCGGTCAAGTGCTAGCCGCTATCGACGGCTCTCAGTTTTCAGAAAGTGTCTGCGATTACGCGGCCTGGGCCAGCCAAGCACTGGGTGCACCGCTGGTGTTTGTTCACGTGGTGGACAACCATTCGCAACCCCCCGAAGACGCCAATTTATCCGGTAGCTTGCGCCTTGGCGCGCGGGAAAAGCTCATGGAAGAGCTTTCTGACCTTGACGAGCAGCGCGCAAAGATAAATCGCGAGCAAGGTAAGTTGATGCTCGAAGCGGCCAAGGCGCGCGCCATTGAAGACGGCACCGACGAACCCACGACGCGTCAACGTAATGGCACCTTGGTTGAAACCTTGGTAGAGCTTGAAAGCGACGTGCGGTTGCTGGTGATGGGCAAGCGCGGCGAAACTGCCGACCAGGCCAGCGGCCATCTGGGTTCAAACCTTGAGCGCGTGGTGCGCGAAATGCACCGGCCGATTCTAATGGTGCCGCGCGGCGGCTTTAAAACCCCGGAAAAGGTCATGATGGCGTTCGACGGCAGCAAGACAGCGCGGAAGGGTATTGAAATGCTCGCCAAGAGCCCGCTGTTCAGCGGCATTGCCTGTCATGTGGTCATCGTCGGTGCCGATACCGCCGAGAACAGCTCGCAACTCGAGTGGGCGTTATCCACGCTGCGCGAGGCCGGCCACGAGGCCGAAGGGGCGATTCGCGCCGGCGAAGTGGAAGCCACGCTGCATGCCTACGCCAAAGACAATGACATCGACATGATGATCATGGGGGCCTACGGCCATTCGCGCATACGCCACTTGCTGGTTGGCAGTACAACCACTGACATGCTGCGCAAGAGCACTATTCCGGTGCTCATATTGCGCTAAGCGCCGCTCAGGCCGGCCCGTTTCTCGACGGGCCGGCTTTTTTTTGTCCGGCTATAAAGAAGGTCATCGATTTCACCAAACGGCGAAGTTGGTTCTATGCTTAGTGGACGGGTGTTACCAATTCACTCACGGGCATAGGCGGGGTGTTACCTTGAATTTATCAACGCTCGACACGCAACGTACCGTCTTTGACGAACGCTTATCGTCCCATCGCTTCGTCGCGGATTTACTGAAACAGGCGGATATTGCGATCAACGGCCACCGGCCGTGGGATATTCAACTGAAGGCGCCAGGCGTTATCGATAGCGCCCTTTCGCGAGGCAACCTGGGGCTTGGCGAAAGTTATATGAATGGCGACTGGGACGCCAAGGCGCTGGACCAGTTCTTTTATCGTCTGATGCGCGCCCAGCTCCACCAGCGGATCCGGCCGACGCAGCTTGTCTATCATTCATTGCGCTCCCGGCTGCTCAACCGGCAAAACGCAAAACGCGCCTGGGAAGTGGGCGAAAAACACTACGATCTGGGCAATGAATTCTACGCGGCCATGCTCGACAAGCGTATGACCTATACTTGCGGCTACTGGAAAGACGCTGCCAGTCTTGATGATGCCCAGGAAGCCAAGCTCGACCTCATCTGTCGTAAATTGGGCTTGCAGCCCGGCATGCAGGTGCTCGATATCGGCTGTGGCTGGGGCAGCTTTATGGCCTATGCCGCTGAGCATTACGGGGTGGAATGCGTGGGGTTAACCATCTCCAAAGAGCAGGCGGACTTTGGCAAACGGCTAATGAAAAGTGGCTTACCGGTCGAGTTTCGCCTGCAAGATTACCGCGACGAAATCGAGCAGTTTGACCGCATCGTCAGTATTGGCATGTTCGAACACGTGGGGCATAAAAACTATCGCGAGTACATGGAAGTAGCGAGCCGTTGTTTGAAAGATGGTGGCCTTTTTCTACTCCACACCATCGGTAAAAACCTATCCATTACGCCTTCTGACCCCTGGATTGATAAGTACATCTTCCCTAATGGGGAATTGCCGACGCTGGGACAAATTATTAACGCCTCAGAATCGCTGTTCGTCGTTGAAGATATGCATAACTTCGGTAGTGACTACGATAAAACGCTAATGGCCTGGCATGCTAACTTCGAAGCCAACTGGCCGGCGTTTCTAGACCGTTTCGACGAGACCTTCTTCCGCATGTGGCGTTACTACCTGCTTAGCTGCGCCGGGGCCTTCCGTGCCCGCGAGCTTCAGCTTTGGCAATTCGTGCTCAGCAAACAAGGGGTGGTAGGGGGTTACGAGCGCATTAGCTAGCGGTAAATGTAAAAAGCATAAAGGTTTCCGTGTTACCGTCACCCGCATTTATGCTGACAGTGAGATATACGACGTGTTGATGCGTGAAACACTGGAAAAGTATCAAGTTTGGCTATATCTCATAGCGATTTCTGCCGGTATTGGCATAGGGGGGCGTTGGCAGGCGCTTCAGGCGTGGGAGGTGGCACTTTGGCCGCTTCTTGGTTTGCTGCTTTATGCCACTTTTACTCAAATCCCACTTTTGCATATCTCCATGGCGTTTCGAGACCGGCGCTTTATGAGTGCGCTGGCGCTGGGCAACTTTATTATCATGCCGCTGGTCGTCTGGGGGCTGGCTACCCTGTTTGAGTTAGAGGGTGCGGTGCTGCTCGGCGTACTGCTGGTGTTGTTGGTGCCCTGCACCGATTGGTTTATCAGTTTTACGCATCTTGGGCGAGGAGACAGTGCCAGGGCGATCGCTGCCACCCCCGTATTGCTGTTGCTTCAGATCGTATTGTTACCGCTTTATGTTACCGCCGTAATGGGCGAACAGGTCGTCGGTGCTCATCTGCTGCGCGAATTACTGCCAGCCTTTGCCGGCCTCATTCTCACCCCGCTTTTGCTAGCCTGGCTGACCGAAAAGGGGGCCGAGCGCTCCGTCTTGCTCCAACGAAGCGTCAATGTGATGGGCTGGCTACCCGTGCCCTTGCTGGCAGCGGTGGTATTTTTAATTGCTGCTTCGCAGGTTCATCTGATTGTCGAGACACGCGAAACGCTGTGGCAGGTGGCAGCGATTTTTGTGCTGTATCTACTCGCAGCGGCCCTTGTCGGCAAGATACTCCACACGCTGTTTCGACTTCCCATTGCCTCCGGCCGAACGCTGGTGTTTAGTTTCGGCACGCGTAATTCCTTTGTGGTGCTGCCGCTGGCGATTGCGCTGCCTGATATCTGGGCAGCAGCAGTTGTAGTCATCGTTATGCAGTCGCTTATTGAGCTGTTGGGTATGGTGGCGTACCTAACGTGGGTGCCGCGGCTAATAAAGCAGACACGGCCCTAAACGGGTGACCGTTAAGTAAGGATCAGGATAGGTTTGCTTAACGTCTGGAGGCGAAGCGTTGCCCAAGCCAAACCGCTCCAAGCCATAGCGGTAAGCTGCCGACGGTATACACCAAAGCGACGGTTAAGTGGGTTTGGGCGAGGGTGACAACTTCTAAGCTAAACAGAGAAAAAGTGGTGAACCCACCGCAAAAGCCGGCCACCCAGAAAGGCTGCCAACGTGCCATGCGTGTATGAGGGGCACGGGCAAAACGGGCGGCGAGCCAGCCAATCAGCCAAGCGCCTACAAGGTTGACCAATAGCGTGCCCCAAGGGAAGGCGCTGCCGAATGCGCCCATTGTCGATACAGAGATGACATAGCGCAATGCACTGCCCAGGCCGCTGCCGAGGCCTACCGCGGCATAGGTGGTAAGCGTCTTCATAGGCCTCCACCCGCCAACCACGCCCCTAATCCGAACGCCGCAACGCCGAGGGTCAGCGTGCCGATGATATTGGCGATAGCCTTGCCACCCATGCCGTTTTCCCATAAACCCAGGGTTTGCAGGCTAAAGGACGATACCGTGGTAAAACCGCCCAGTAGCCCGATGGCGATAATTAGCCAGGGAGCGCTTGGCGTCGTAGTGCTACCTTCATTAAGTGATACCGCCAGCCAACCAAGGGCAAATGTACCTAACAGGTTAACGGCCAGAGTACCCCACGGGAATGTGCTGCCTACCCATTTGGCGAATAGGTTGGAGACGCAAACGCGGGCCATACCGCCAATTGCCCCGCCCACCGCCACCAGCGCAATGCTGCCCAAGCCAATACCCACGAACGCTCCCCTTCCAACAATGCAATCGAATGGTCGACAAGCTTACCATGCGGGCTAGCGGGTGCGATGGCGTTAAACATTGCTGCGAACGGATAGTCGCTGTCACCGGTCAATGACTTCGTGTAGAAAGGCATTTGAATAACAACAACCACCCCGACCCGCCGTACAAGGAGACGCACGCCATGACTGACCAAGTATTAGCGGCCATTGATAGCTCACAGTTTTCCGCAGGTGTTTGTGACTATGCGGTATGGGCTGCCAAGCGACTCGAAGCCCCGCTGGCGTTTATGCATGTCATTGATAACCACCCGCAAACGTCGGAGCCTGATCTGACTGGCAATCTTGGGCTAGGTACGCGAGAGCACTTGCTGGAAAAGCTATCTGATATCGAAGAGCAGCGCGCCAAGTTGGCCCGTGAGCAAGGCAGACTTCTGCTGGATGACGCCAAACAGCGTGCCCTTAGTGGGGGGATTGGAGCGCCCGAAACCATGCAGCGCAACGGCACGCTGGTAGAAACCCTGGTCGAGCAGGAAAATAACGTACGCCTGCTTGTGGTGGGTAAACGTGGCGAAACGGCTCATCAAGCCAGCGGGCATTTAGGCTCCAACCTGGAGCGCGTGGTGCGTGAAATGCATCGGCCCATCCTGATGGTACCTAAAGCATTTACCCATCCTGAGAAGGTCATGATGGCCTTTGATGGCAGTAAAACGGCGCGCAAAGGCATCGAACTGCTGGCCAAGAGCCCGTTGTTTAATGGTGTGACCTGCCATGTGGTGATTGTCGGTGCAGAAACTGCCGAACATCGTTCGCAGTTGGATTGGGCCCTGACCACGTTAGATAGCGCGGGGCATGTTGCCGAGGGCGCGATTCGGGCGGGATACGTTGAAGAAACGCTGCGCGCTTATAAAGAAGAGCATGGCATCGATATGCTGGTGATGGGGGCCTACGGCCATTCGCGCATTCGCCACCTGCTGGTGGGAAGCACCACGACCTCGATGTTGAGGAAAGCCCAGATGCCGGTGCTGATCTTGCGCTAGACGCGCGCCGTTTGGCTAGCTATCTGCAGTACGCGCTGTGCAAGGCACCAAGCGGCGACAATAAACGCAAGCATCGTACTCAAAATAACGGTAAACGACAGACCAGCACTGAGTGCTAACCCAATGGCAGCCGGGGCGATGCCGGTGGAAAAAACCATGGCGGCGCTCAGTGCTGAGCGCACGCGGCCCAAGTGTTCAATACCCCAAAGCTTGATAAGCAAGCCTGAGGCAATCAGCTCTTGGGCACCCATGGCCAAGCCGCCGCCTACCATCAACGCCCAAACGCTTGCATTCCCGCCAGCCAAAACGGCAAACAGCATTGCTGCTGCATAGGGGAGCAAGTAAACGCGGGCTAAACGCACCGGGCCAATCTTATCGATCCAGCGGCCCCCCAACAGCGCGCCGGGCAACTTGGCGACGCCCATGCCGGTGAGGGCCAGTGCATAGATGCTCAGCGAGCTATCCAGCGCATCGGTCAGCTGCGCTTGGTATATAAACAGCCCCGTCATGGTGATTGGAAGCGACATGAGCAACGGCAACAATGCCCAGAAGCGAGGTTCGCGAAATGGTCTCGGCCCGGTGGCGTCGCGTTTTTGGGGTTTTTTGCCCGGCGCGTTGGACCAGGGCACACGCTGCAGTAACCATAGCCACGGCAAGGCCAGTAGGGCACACAGCAACCACCAGAAGGACTGCCAGCTTAGCCACAGTAATGTCGCCGCTACGAGTGGTGGAAGCAGTGCTTCACCGAGTGGAATCCCCAAGCTTGCCAGGCCCATGGCGCGGCCCCGCTGGGTGGTGAACTCACGGGCGGCGAGGGTGTTGCCGAGATGCGTGAGCATGCCCTGCCCACATAATCGCACCAGGCCCAAGCCCAGAACGCCCAGCCACCACCAGGGCGAAAGCGTCAGCAGCGCGACTCCCCCTAATAGAACGAGCAGCACGGTGATCGCAAACCGGCGGGGGGATATCCAGTCGATGGAGGGGCCGTAATACAGCATCACAAACCCCGCGACGAGCGTCACGGCGGTATAGGCCGTGCCAAACTGGCCAGCGCTGAGTTGCCAATGTTCGGCCAGCGGTGCCTGAAAGAGCCCAACAAAAAAGCTTTGTCCCAGGCTTGAGCTGAACATCGCCAAAAAGGCGATACTCAACACGCTACGGTGGTCACGCAGCAGGGTACGATAGCCCATGATGCAGTATCCTTTGCGAAAAAAGCTGCGGAGGGGAGCGCTCGTAAGGTATTAATCCCCTTAGTGTAACAGCAGATTATAAGGAGACGGTGATGAACCATCCCGGCATAGATGTGGAAGCCATGAAAAGGCGTTTAATCACCCTGCGCGAAACGCTGATCGACGAAAGCGCAAGCAGCGCCGGAGCCCGGGATACGGTAACGTTGGACCAAACCTCGGTCGGGCGCCTATCACGCATGGATGCACTGCAAGGCCAAGCGATGGCCAAAGCTGAAGAGCAGCGTCGCCAGCTAAACGTGACCCGTATTGCCGGGGCATTACAGCGCCTTGAGCGAGGCACCTTCGGCGAATGTATCGAGTGTGGCGAGTGGATTAACATCAAGCGCCTGGAAAGCGATCCGCTAGCGCTCAAGTGCATCGACTGTGCCGAATAGTGCTTATCCAGCGGGCATGGTACTTTTGCCGCCTGATGACGAGTTGATTCAACGATAACGAGGAAGCCAATGACGATTAAACGCCACGATACCAAAGCACGCATGAGCCGTGCGGTCATACATCAGGGCGTGGCCCATCTGTGTGGTCAGGTCGCCGGGCCAGAGGCGCGTTACGCCGATATCACGGCGCAAACTGAAAGCATGCTGGCGCGGGTAGACGCTTTATTGAACGATATAGGTGCGTCGCGTGAACAGCTGCTCACCGCCACGATTTACCTCAAAGACGGCAGCGATTTCGCGGCAATGAACGCTGTTTGGGACGCATGGGTACCCGAAGGTCACGCCCCAGCACGTACCTGTGTATGCGCACCGATGCCGGCCGACGAACTAAAGGTCGAGATTACCGTCTCCGTCGCTATGAACGATTAAACGCCCCTGTTATCTTTAGCTTAATTGCCTTTGTTAACGGGGAAGCGCGTGTCCCTTAGGCTATCTTTGATTTTTTTAAGGTGTGGCAGAAAGTCTTCGCCGCGTCTTAGCGTCACACCGGTGGCCAGGGCGTCAATCAGCGTCAGTTGAATGACGCGTGAGGTCATCGGCATGTAATGGTCGGTGTCTTCCGGGGTGGCGACTTCAAGGGTCGCAGTACATTCCTGGGCCAGCGGCGATTGAGGCGCGGTAATCCCGAGCACGACGGCGCCTGATTCGCGGGCGACGCGGGCAATGTCGACCAGTTCACGGGTGCGCCCGGTGTAGGAAATAATTACCACCACATCACCGGTGTGGCAGGCAGCGGCAATCATGCGCTGCATCAACACATCGATGTGCACCATTACCGGCAGATTAAAACGAAAGAACTTGTGCTGGGCATCCTGCGCCACGGCGCCGGACGCGCCCAGGCCAAAAAAGTGGATCTGTTTGGCCTGGGTCAGGTAGTCCACCATGCGTTCAACGGCGCCCATGTCGACTTCACGCTGGGCTTCATCCAGCGCCGCAATGGTGGCTCCAAAGATTTTTTGGGTGTATTGGGTGGCGGAATCGCCAGGCTCAACCGCGCGGGTCACGTAGGGCGTACCGCCGGCTAAGCTCTGAGCTAGTTTGATTTTGAAATCAGGATAGCCTTTGGCGCCAAAGTTACGGCAAAAACGGTTCACCGTGGGCTCGCTGACGCTCGCCGCTTGGGCTAGGCTTGCGATGCTAAGGCTGGTTGCCGCCGCCGGGTCGTCGATAATCACATTGGCGACTTTACGCTCCGAGCGGTTAAGGTCTTCCAAGCGTTCGCGTATCCGGTTAAGCAAGTCGTGAGCCATTAAACGGTCTCCGTGGCAGTAGGTGGCAAGTGCGACTGCCAATGATCGCACCAATCAATAAAGTCGTCGGCCGGTAGCGGGCGTGAGTAATAGTAGCCCTGGGCGATTTCACAGCCAATACGGCGTAAGTACTGGGCCTGGGCCCAGGTTTCAATGCCTTCCGCCACTACATCACAGCCTACACTATGCGCAAGCTGAGTAATGGTACGTGCCAGTTGGCGGTCCACATCGCTTTCTTCCAGGTCCATCACGAAGGCGCGATCGATCTTCAGCGTCGAAAACGGCAGCGTCTTAATATACGCCAACGAGGAATGGCCGGTGCCAAAATCGTCGATGGCGACGGCGATATTCGCCTGGCTGAGCCGCGCCAGCTGCTGGCGGGCGTTCTGCATGTCGCCCATCAGGCCGGATTCGGTGATTTCAATAGCGAAAAAGTGGGTGGGAATCTGCCGCGCTGCCAACTGGCGTAACAGACCGTCGGCGAAATCCCGACGTGCCAGCTGGCGAGCCGCCACGTTGACCGCCACGTGGAAGTTGTTGCCCAGCACCTGCTGTTCGCGCCACTGGGTGATGGTGCGCATGGCTTCTTCCATCACCCACTCGCCAATCGCGAAAATATCCCCACTGGCTTCGGCCAGCGGAATAAACATGCCCGGCGAGATCTGCCCAAGCTCGGGGTGATGCCAGCGCAGCAGTGCTTCAGCGCCGACGATGCGCTGATCCATCAGCGATAGTTTGGGCTGGAAGGCGAGAGACATTTCACCCCGCTCGGTCGCGCCGCGCAGGGCCTGCTGGACGTGCAGCCGATGGCGTTGCTGGGCCTCGAGATTTTCACTGTAGCACTGCACCGCAAAGCTTTGAGGGGCTGGCAGCGCCAGGGCGGCCATGTGGACCAGGCGTTCGGTATCAAACGCGCCCTGCGAACGGCTGATGCCGATCCGTGCCGCCAGCGGTAGCAGCAGGTCATCCAGTTGCTGGTCGTGTTCGAATACGGCCATCAGCTGGTGGGCCAGCGCCAGTAACTCATCGTCGTCATTGCTCTCGCTGATCACCAGCAGTTCGCTGCCGCCCCAAAGGCCCAGAGTTTCGGCGTCACTCAGGCATTCGTCCAGGCGCTGCGCAATGTGCCCGAGGAGTCGCTCGGCGATCCGGTAGCCATGCAGCCGAATGACATCGTCCAGCCGGTCCAGGGCGATAAACAGCAGCCCTGTGGGCCTGCGCAATGCGGCCGCCTCGCTGAGGGTCTGGCTGAGTCCGCGACGGTTGGGCAGTTGGGTGATCGGGTCGGTACGCGATTGACGATTGAGTTCCCGGGTGCGCTTGTTCACCATGCGCTCGAGGGAATCGGCCTGCTGGTCGCGAATGCGGAAGCGGTGCTCGACGCTCAGCACGTTGTGAATGCGCTGTAATACCTCGGCGTGCTGAAACGGCTTGGTGATAAAATCGCGTACGCCCAGGGCCAGCGAACGTTGCTTGGTATCGTTGTCGATTTGCGCGGTCAGCACGATAATCGGTGGTGTCTGGCGCCCAAAGGCGTGATTGAGCTGCTCGATGACTGCGTAGCCATCCAGGTGGGGCATGCGAATATCTAGCAGCAACAGGTCGGGTAACTGCTGCTGGCAGTATCCCAACACGTCGCGAGGGTCGCTAATGCCGTGGCTGTTTTCAAAGCCTTGGTCATCGAGCAGGTCGAGCATCAGCTCGATGTTGACCGGATTGTCGTCAACAACCAATACATGTTTGTAGTGGAATTTCATGGCTCCTGCCTGGTGGGTGCTCCCAGCAAATGGTGAAGGGTGTCGGAAAGCTGTGCAATGTCGATCGGTTTGGTCAGATAGCCATCGAAGCCGGCGTTGAGGCCCTTTCTGATGTCGCGGGGCAGGGCATTAGCCGAGAGGGCGATCACTTTAAGCGTCTGATAGCGAGGGTCCCGGCGCAGACGGGTCAGCGCCTCAAAGCCGCTCATGCCCGGCAGGTGCAGGTCCATCAGCACCACGGCGGGTATCTCGGCCTGCAGCATGTCCAGGCCAAGCTCGGCGCTCGGCGCGATACGCAGGGTCATGCCCTCCATCGCGTCGACGATGTCTTCCATCAGACGCTGATTGGCGGGGTTGTCCTCAATATACAGCAGCGTGCGCGATGACGCCGTCGCTGCCGGGGTGTCGGGCTGAAGTTCGCGTGGCGATGGCGCGGCGGCCGGCGTCGCCACCGGCAGCGTGAACCAGAAGGTGGCGCCCTGGCCCGGCTGGCTGTCGACCCCGATCTGGCCGTGCATCTGTGTGACCAGCTCGCGGGTGATGGACAGGCCGATACCCGTCCCTTCCACGCGGCTGTGCTCGGCGTCGAGCCGATTAAACGGCTCGAACAGCTCCTCCAGGCGGGCGGGATCGATGCCGGGCCCCGTATCCCGCACACGAATTAAGATATGTTCCTGCTGGTGCTCGGCGCTGACCTCGATACGGCCATGGGCGACGTTATATTTGATAGCGTTGGACAGCAGGTTAAGCAGGACCTGCTTGGTCCGCGTGTAGTCGGCATGCACCTGCCAGCGGGCATCGGGGGGTGTACAGGTCAGGGTAATGCCCGCGGCATCGGCGTTGGCTTCCAGGGTGCTGCAGGCATCGTCGAACACGCCGGCAAGCGAAATGGATTCAATGGAAAGCGACAGCTGACGGGCCTCGATCCTGGCCAGATCCAGCACGTCGTTGATCAGGCTGAGCAAGTGCTGGCCGCCTTTTTCGATCTGGCTGACCTGTCGCTGCTGCTTGGCGTTGAGCGGCGTGCGAGTGTTGCTGGCAAGCAGCTGGGCAAAGCCCAGGATGGCATTCAGCGGGGTGCGCAGCTCGTGGCTCATCGACGACAGGAAGTCGCTTTTCGCCTGGTTGGCGTGTTCCGCCTGATCACGCGCCGCCGACAGGTCCTTGAGGACCTGCTCGCGCTCGGCCATCTGGCGGTACAGGTTGATCAGCAGCACGCAGGTGTCGGTGAACGGCTGTAGCCAGTCCAGCAGCGCCTGATTCAGCGGCTGGCGGCTGTTGGCGATGGCGAACATGCCAATAAGTTGACCGCTACTGAAAATGGGCACGCCCATATAGTTATCAAACTGTACCTGTCCCAGCGGGAACTCGCTGCGCTGGGTATGCTCATTAACATCGTTGTCGATCACCACCTCACCGCGGGCAAAGACCCGCCCTAACAGCGAGTTTGGGTTTTTGAGCACTATTTCGCCGCTGAGCAGTTGCTCGATGTGATAACGCGATTCGGGACTCCACAAAGGGCCTTTAACGGCATTAAGCTTCAGCGCATTGCTGGTGTCGCCGGGAAGCACTTCGCCAATCAAGGAATATTCGCTGTCGGTGAGCTCGCTCAGGGCTTCCGTCAAAAATATCCACAGCTGCTTGCCCGACATCAGTGCTGGATAGTCGGTAATCCCCTGGTGCAATACCTTGAGCAGGCTCTGTTCTTTTTGGATGCGCTGGTTGGCGGCGTGCACATGGCTCAGGTCGGTCAGGATGCCGATAAACTCCGCCACCTGGTGATGCTCATCGTCGATGGCGTTAACCGCGAGGTGGACGGGCACGCGGTGGCCGGCCTTGTGTTGCGCCTCGACTTCGCGGCCGCGACCGATCACCTGGGGGCGCCCGCCGGCTAAAAACCGGGCAATAAAGGTATCGTGCTGGTCGTGCAGGTCAGAGGGTGTCAGCATCCCTACGTTACGGCCGAGTACTTCTTCCTGGGTGTAGCCCAGGAGGGCCAGTGCGAAAGGGTTGATGCCGAGCACCGTGCCGTCGCGATTGATCCGCACGATACCGGTGGCGCTTTCGTTGAACAGCGCTTCGTAGCGGCGGGTGGTTTGCGCCAGGGTATAGCGCATCCTGTGCTGGCGAAGCAGCTCTTCCACCTGGCCTGCGAGGCTTTCCAAAAGCCTCAGGTCGCGCTCGCTGAACGCGCGGGGCTGGTGGCCGAGCAGGCACAGGGTGCCCACGGCCAACTGGTCATGGGGGCGCAGCGGATAGCCCGCATAAAAGCGGATATGCGGCACTTCATCGACCAGCGGATTGTCCTTGAAGCGTTCGTCAAGACGCGTGTCGGGAACCACCAGCGGCCCGTCGGCGGCAATTGTATGGCCGCAGAACGCGATGTCGCGCTGGGTTTGACGGGCGCTGAAGCCAAGGTTCGACTTGAACCATTGGCGCTTTTCATCAAGCAGGGTAATCAGCGCAATGGGCACGTCAAACAGCTCCCGGGCGAGCTGCGCCAGCCGGTCAAAGGCTTCCTCGGCAGGCGTGTCCAGCACATACAAGGCATGCACCGCGGCAAGTCGCTGCGGCTCGTTATTGGGGGGTACTGGCGCTGGCATGGCCGCTCCGCGATAAAACATCTGATTTATCTATATCGGCCAAACGCAGGATTGCTTAACCCAGACGCAGCAGTTTCAACAGCCAGCGCCGATAAGGCGGGTAGAGCTGAGTGGCTGGCGAATGCGTTGGCTGATAAAACACGCCACGTAAATGGCTGAAACGGTTAAAGCCGTGCCGACCATGGTAGGCGCCGTGGCCGCTGGCGCCAACGCCGCCAAACGGTAGTCCCGGCACAGCGTGGTGCAAAAGTGTGGTGTTGAATACCAGCGCACCGGACTGGCTGGCATTCAGCCATTGCCGCTGTTGCTCGCGCTGGTGGGTAAATACATAGATCGCCAGGGGATGCGGCCGCTCGGCGACATACCCAATGGCATGGTCGCTATCTTTGACGCTGATAACCGGCAGGCAACGGCCGAAGATTTCCTCGCGCATCACCGCAAGCCCCTGGTTAGGGTCGATGATCAGCGCGGGCGCGTGGCTGCCATGATCAATAATTCGACATCCGTGGTTGCGTGCCTCGGCGAGCATCGCTTCACTGCGTTCGTGGTGGGCCTCGTTGAGTGGGTGGGTGGCATCCCTGGTCGACGGGCGCTGTTTCAAAATGGCCCGGCTCAGGGCGCTGGTGAAGGCATCGATATGGCGGCTTTCCACCAGCACATAGTCGGGCGCAATGCAGGTTTGCCCGCCGTTCATGCCCTTGCCGAAGATGATCGCCTCGGCGGCGCGGGCGAAGTCGGCGTCGCCGGCCACGAACGCCGGGCTCTTGCCGCCCAGCTCCAGGGTGGTGGGCGTCAGATTCTGGGCGGCGGCCAGCGCGACCTGTCGGCCCACGGCGGTGGAGCCGGTAAACAGCAAATGATCGAAGGGCAGAGCGCTGAAGGCCTGGCCCGTGGCAGCGTCCCCCTCAATCACGCAAAGCGTCCGCAGGCTAAAATATTGGGTTACCAATCGGCTAAGCAAGGCGCTGGTGTTCGGTGTCAGCTCGCTGGGTTTGAGCATCACGCGGTTGCCGGCTGCGAGGGCGTCGATAACCGGCATCAAGGCCAGGCTCCATGGATAGTTCCAGGGGGCAATAACACCCACCACGCCAAGTGGCTGGGGAGCTATGCGCGCTCGTGCAGGCAACAGACGCCAAGGCATACTGACCCGCCAGGGGCGCATCCAATGCCAGAGATGCCGTCGCGCGTATCGCACGGCATCCAGCACTGGCTGGATATCGGCCAATTGAATCTCAATGTCACTGCGCTTGCCAAAATCGGTTTGGATGGCCTGAATGATGGCGTGTCGGTGACGTTTGGTCATTAGCGCGAGCCGAGCCAACTGATCGCGACGCTCCGTCAAGGAGGGGGAAGGCGACAGGCGACAAGCGCGACGCTGGGTCTCCAGGCAGGCGTTCAAGTGGCGGGTCATGGCGTCTCCTTGGTGGGCCTGGCGTTGGGCGCGAGGCCGATCATGGCGTTAAATAACGCGCCTTTATCCTAGCAGGGTAACGGGTCAGCATAGTGTAGAGTAGCTTAATTAATGCCAACCCTATGTTTGGGAGATGCCATGCCAGCGTCGTTATCAGTGGCGGTGTTATCCGCCATGGAGGCCGTGTCGGCCCGCGAGTGGGATGCGCTGGTGGATGCCGACCAGCCGTTTTTACGTCATGCATTTTTACATGCGCTGGAGGCCAGCGGTTCGGTTTGTCCGGCGACCGGCTGGCAGCCTTGCCATTTAACGGTGTGGCAGGGCGCGCAGCTGGTAGGTGCCATGCCGCTCTATGAGAAACATCATTCCTATGGCGAGTATGTATTTGACTGGGGCTGGGCCGATGCCTTTGAGCGGGCCGGCGGCCACTATTATCCCAAAGCGCTGAGTGCGGTGCCGTTTACGCCGGTGCCTGGGTCGCGCGCGTTGATCGCGCAGGATAGCAATCCTCAGGCGGTTTATGCCGCGCTGGCTCAGGGCTGGCAAGCGCAGTGCCAGCGCCAGGCATTGTCGAGCTGGCATTTATTGTTTGCCGATACCCAGGAAGTCGAGGCGTGGCAGGCACAGTGCCCGGAACTGATTAGCCGCGAGGGTGTGCAGTTTCAGTGGCGTGATCGAGATTTCGGGGACTTCGATGGGTTTCTCACCTCGCTGACCTCCAAACGCCGCAAGATGATCAAGCGCGAGCGCCGCCTGGTCGCCGAACAGGGCCTAGAGATGGTGCGTTTGTCCGGCGAACAGATCACCCCTGCTGCACTGAAACATTTCTACCGTTGTTACGCGATCACCTATCAGGAGCGCGGTCGGCCGCCTTATCTGACACAAGAGTTCTTCAACCGCGTTTATCGTGATATGCCTGAGTCGCTGCTGCTCGTACAGGCGCACCTTGACGGGCGAGCCGTGGCGGCGGCGCTTTACTTCCAGGGCACCCAGACGCTTTATGGGCGCTACTGGGGTAGCGAGGTGATGGCCGACTGCCTGCATTTCGAAGCCTGCTACTACCAGGGCATCGAATACTGCCTTGAGCAAGGGCTTATGCTGTTTGATCCGGGAACGCAGGGCGAGCATAAGCTACTGCGTGGATTTGCACCGCAGCGTGTTCGTTCGTTGCATTACCTTGCCCATCCTGGCCTAGCTAACGCGGTGGCAACCTTTTGCCGTGATGAAGGGCGGCAGGTGGCGGCCTACCGTGACGCGGCATTCACCGCGCTACCGTATAAATGAAAGCAACTCGCTGGCGGGTCGGCTTAATGGCATAATGCGCGCCAATTTATCCGCATAACGTACCTGCATAACTTATTTAAATAACCCTGGGTAATCGTCACACAAAGGAGAGCGGTCATGCGCAGATGGCTATTATTCGCGCTGCTGCTGGTGTTGGGGGTGCTGCAATATCAGCTGTGGCTCGGCGATGGTGGCTGGCGCGACTTACAGCAGCTTGAGCAGCGCGTCGCCGTGCAAGAGGCAGAAAATGTGCCCCTTCGCGAGCGCAACGCCAGGATGGCAGCAGAAGTCACCGATCTTAAAAATGGCCTGGATGCGGTGGAAGAACGCGCGCGTAGTGATATGGGCATGGTGCGTACTGACGAGCAGTTCTTTTGGGTGCCGGGCGTTGCCATTGAGGAAGAGTTGATTGGCATTAACGCCAGTACAGTGGTTAGCCCGGAGCAGCCCGATGAGTAGCCCTTTGTGGTTGGTGGTACCTGCTGCCGGGCAAGGACGTCGTATGGCGGCGGATCGACCCAAACAATATCTCCCACTGCTGGGCCGCCCGATTCTCGCGCATACGTTAGAGCGTCTACACAGCGCGTTTCCTGAGGCCAGGTTGGTGCTTTGCCTGGACGACGATGACCGCTGGTTTGCAGAACAGTGGGTGCCGTTTGCCGATTGGCAGCGTGTCACCGGCGGCGCAGAGCGCATGGATAGCGTGCTCAATGCGCTCAATGCCATCGGCGCGGGGGATGATGATCTGGTGCTTATCCATGATGTTGCCCGCCCCTGTGTGACCCGCGACGACCTGCTAGCGCTCCATCAAGCCGTGCAAAGCCACGCGGCAGGCGCGCTGCTGGCGATGCCGGTAGCAGATACCATGAAACGCGCCAGCTCAACCGGGACCAGCCTGCGTAGCGAGCCCCGGGACGCATTGTGGCACGCGCTCACACCGCAAGGGTTTCGCTATCGTCAGCTTTGCCGAGCACTAGGCGAGGCCCGTAAGCGCAATACGCTGGTCACCGATGAAGCCTCCGCCGTGGAGGCGTTGGGCGATGCCCCGCAGTTAGTGCCCGGACGCCGGGATAACCTTAAAGTGACGCACCCTGACGACCTGGCCCTGGCGGCCGCGATTCTTACTTCACAACGCGAGACGTCCCAGAGGAGTCTTTAATGCGAATTGGTCACGGATTTGATGTCCATCGGTTCGGCCCTGGCGATCACCTGATGCTGGGTGGTGTGAAGGTGGCGTTTGATCACGGCTTTATTGCCCACTCCGACGGCGATGTGCTGCTGCACGCGGTAAGCGATGCGCTGCTGGGTGCCTGTGCGCTGGGCGATATTGGTCATCACTTTCCAGATACCGACCCAGCATGGGAAGGCGCGGATAGCCGTGACCTCTTGCGTCAGGTTATGGCGCTGGTGCGTGCCAAGGGGTATAACGTCGTCAATATTGATGCCACGGTGATGGCCCAGGCACCCAAATTGGCGCCCTTTGTGGGTGACATGCGCGAGGCAATCGCGGCAGACCTTGGTGTGGCCATGGGCCAAGTGAACGTTAAGGCAACCACCACCGAGCGGCTGGGGTTTACCGGTCGCGGAGAGGGTATTGCCGCCGAGGCGGTGGTGTTGCTTAGCCCGCTTGAGACGCCTCATGCTTGAACTACCCCGCTGGCAGCGCAGCCTGGATGCGACGTTAGGCCCGCCAAAACCGGGCCGGTTTCGCCTGGCGCCCGACGACTTCTTGGTCGACGAGGTGCTGGATTTCGCCCCGGAAGGCCACGGCGAACACCTTTGGCTAAATATTGAAAAGCGCAATCAGACGACCCTGGAGGTCGTCAAGTTGCTCAGTCAGCGCTGCGGTGTTGGGACCCGTGACGTTGGCTATTCGGGAATGAAAGACCGCGTTGCCGTCACCCGTCAATGGTTGAGCGTGCATTTGCCAGGTAAAGAGGCTCCGCCAGATTTAGTCCAGGCCCTCACCGATAGCGGTGTGAGCGTTTTGCAGTGCGTCCGCCATCCGCGCAAGTTAAAGCGCGGTGTGCATCGCTATAACCGCTTTCAGCTGCGGCTTAGCGGTGAGGCGGTGGAGGCGGATGACTTTAGCCAGCGTTGGCAGACACTGTGCCAGCAGGGCGCGCCCAACTATTTTGGTGCGCAGCGTTTCGGGCCAGCGGGTCGCAATCTGCAACGCGCGGAAGCCTTGTTAGCGCGCGGGTGGCGTAAGCGCGATGACCGACATGGCATCTTGCTATCCACCGCGCGCAGCTTTTTATTTAATGAATTGCTTAGCGATAGGGTAGATAAAAATCAATGGCAACAGCCAGTTAACGGCGATACCCTAATGCTTGAGGGCACCCAAAGCGTGTTCAATGTTGACCAGGTGGACGCCACACTATGCTCGCGTGCCGACGCGCTTGATCTGCATCCCACAGGGCCCTTATGGGGGGTGGGCAATATCAGCCAGCAGGCGGCGGGCGAGTATGAGGCCGCGTTACTCGAACGATATCCAACACTGTGCGATGGCTTGCTGCGCAGCGGCGTCAAGCGCGGGCAGCGGGCGCTGCGAATGTGTTTGAGCGAGCCGCGTCTAAACCGAGAAGCGCAGAGCGTGGTACTCTCATTCGGGCTGCCCCGCGGCAGTTTCGCCACTGCGGTGGTCAGCGAACTGATCGCGTCGCCTGATTAAAGAGGCGGGCAGGGCAGGTGTCATCAATTAAGGAGATTCCCATGCGGCGCTTGCTGCTATCCAACGACGATGGTGTTCATGCGCCTGGGCTTAAGGCGCTTTACGATGCGCTGACCAAACACGCTAATTTGCGTGTGGTTGCCCCGGATCGTGACCGTAGCGGGGCAAGCAATTCGTTAACGCTGTCGCGCCCGTTGGCGATGACCGCCTTGGACAGCGGGTTCTATAGCGTCGATGGTACTCCCGCTGACTGTGTTTACCTGGGGGTTAACGGCATCTGGGATGAAAAACCTGATCTGGTGATTTCCGGGATAAACCACGGCGGCAACCTGGGTGACGATGTGCTGTATTCAGGCACTGTCGCCGCCGCGATGGAAGGGCGTAATTTGGGGATGTCGGCAATTGCCATGTCACTGTGCGGTCAAACGCACTTTGCCACGGCCGGCCATTTGGCTGCGAGCCTCGTAGGGGCGGTTGATCAGTTGTCGCTGCCGCCGCGTACGTTGCTCAATGTCAACGTGCCCGATGTGCCTTGGAGCGAGGTGAAAGGCGTCAAAGTGACGCGGCTCGGCTATCGCGGCCCGGCGGAACAGCCGTTGGCCGTTCAAGACCCGCGTGGACGCACGCGTTACTGGATTGCCCCGGTGGCGGCCAATGCCGACGACGGTGAAGATACTGACTTTGCAGCCGTAGAGGCGGGTTTTGTGTCGATCACACCGCTACAAACGGATTTAACGCGCCATCAGGCGCTCAACGACGTTCGAGACTGGCTGGATGCATTCGCCTAAACTGTCACCGGAAGAGCTGCGCGGTACGGGAATGACCTCGCAGCGCACCCGTGACCGCATGGTTCAACGCCTGATGCGCCAAGGGATTGGTGATGCACGGGTGCTGGAGGTCATGGCCAACGAGCCGCGCCACCTGTTTGTGGATGAGGCGCTGGCCCACCGCGCGTATGAGGATACCGCGCTGCCGATCGGGTTTGGCCAGACTTTGTCTCAGCCGCTCATTGTCGCCCGGATGACCGAACTGGTCTTGCGTGCCGAGCCGAGTCGCGTATTGGAACTAGGCACTGGTTCTGGCTATCAGACACTTATTCTGGCTCGGCTGGTCGATAAGCTGTTTTCCATTGAGCGCATTGAAGCGTTGCACCGGCGTGCCGCCTTTCGGCTCAGCCGATTGGGGGCCCGGGCGTCACTTGCAGTTGCTGACGGTGGCGAAGGATGGCCCGCCGCCGCGCCGTTTGACGTTATTTTGTTGACCGCCTGTGCGCAGACGTTGCCCGAGCCGCTTCTGGAGCAACTAAGTCCAGACGGTGTATTGATTGCGCCTCTAGAGGCGTCCGACGGCAGCCAATGGCTGACCCAGATAAAACGCGTCGGCAGCGCGTTTGAAAAACGCCGCCTTGAGCCGGTACGTTTTGTTCCATTATTGCAAGGAGTGGTCGATTGAAGCGTCAACCCGTAAGATTGTTATTAACCGGCGCCGGAATGGGCGCCGCGGATGCGGTACCGGGCGTGTCGGGCGGGACTATTGCGTTTATTAGCGGCATTTATGAAGAATTGTTATTAACCATCAAACAGTTTGGCCCAAGCGCCTTTGGCGCCTTGCGTCGAGGCGGTTTGCGTGGGCTTGGACAGCACTTGAATTTAGCCTTTTTACTGCCGCTGCTCACCGGCATTGCGGTAAGTTTGTTAAGCGTAGCGCATTTGGCGTTATGGCTGATGGAGGTGTATCCACTGTTATTGGATGGCTTCTTTTTTGGCCTGGTCGCCGCGTCGGCCATCGTTGTAGGTGACACGGGTACACGTTTCAAGCTGCGCTACATGGTGCCCCTGGGCGCCGGGCTATTGCTGGCGCAATGGTTGCCAAGCCTGATGCCGTTGGTGTCAACGTTAGGTAACGAATCGTTGGTATTAGTGGTAGCCGGGAGTATCGCCATAAGCGCGATGCTGCTGCCGGGGGTGTCAGGCAGTTTTTTGCTGCTGACGATGGGGCTTTACAGCACGGTGATGGAAGCGATACGCAGCTTTGATATGGCCATCATTTTGCTGTTCGGTAGCGGCTGCCTGATTGGCCTTGGGCTTTTTTCACGGGTGCTTACCTGGCTGCTAAGCCGTTATCGTGGTTCAACGCTTCAGTTATTGTTAGGTTTTATTGTCGGTTCGCTCCCCGTGCTCTGGCCGTGGCGTGAACTGGTGCGTTATCAACTGGGTGGTGATGGTGAGATGATCCCGTTGGAACATCGCTACTTATTGCCTGGCGATTATGCGCAGCTAACAGGTGAATCCGCGCAATTAGTCGGTGTAATAGCGTTGATGGCGTTTGGTGCACTACTCGTTGTACTGTTGCATCGGCGTGCCCTTAGGCGCACGCCGCCCATGTCTCCCCAGACCGCCTCCGCTGCTGAAAAGGAGTAGGCTTTGCATGCGTAAGATAGTAATGATGTCCGCACTGGCGTTAGCTGTTGCCGGCTGTGCCAATCAGCAGGGAGGCGGGCCGCAGGTGCGCGATTTGAGCGATGCCCGCGAAGCGGTGGAGCGCACCCCTGAATACCAGGTAAAAGAAGGCGATACGCTTTACGGCATCGCCTGGCAGCATAACCTTGATTATCGTGAAGTTGCCGCGCTAAACAACATTGAGCCTCCTTACCGTATTCAACCTGGTCAGACGCTGGCGCTACGAGAGGGTGCCGAGTCATCACCATCGTCTTCGAGTGACACAGCGTCATCTTCGGATGGGTCTTCAGGCGGTGCAGTCGCCCGTGGGCTGGCACCCGATGCGTCATCTTCAGGTGGCGGCGATCAGGAGATGGACTGGTTGCTGCCCGATGAAACGGCCATTGAGCGAAATCAGCGCACCGCTGAGCGTGACGCCGTGGAAGCGTCGCAGGAAGTGGCCGAGGCTGCACCTGATGATAGCCGTGAAAAAGTTGCTACGGCCGAAACCGCCTCGGACGTGGAATCGGCGCCCGAAGCTGACCCAGAGCCAAGCCAAACCGAGCAGACCGAAGCGGAGCCGACACCCGAATCGGAACCCGAGCAGGAACCTGAAGAAGCCCCCGAACAGGATACGGCCGAAAGCGATGAATCGGCACCTGACCGCGACGGACGCACTTACACACCGGCCGAAACCATTGATTGGCAGTGGCCGAGTGAGGGCAAGGTCGTGGGTGAATTCGGTCAAGGCGATAGCGTTACCGCCGGGATTGATATCGCAGGAGAAAAGGGGCAACCTGTGAGAGCCGCTGGACCTGGCATTGTGGTATATGCAGGCAGTGGTGTGCGCGGTTACGGTAACCTCATTCTGCTCAAGCACAACGATGAATTTCTCAGCGCTTATGCGCACAACGACAGCCTAAATGTCAGCGAGAATGATGTTGTGGAAGCCGGCGAGGTCATTGCCTCCATGGGCGATAGTGACGCGGAAGATGCGAGGCTGCATTTCGAGGTTCGCCGCGAAGGCCAGCCTCAAGATCCCCTGGAGTTTCTGCCGTCACGCTAACCGATATCAGCTATGAACACGTGTGTTGCCAAGACCATCACGACAGGTAACGACGTTAACGCTTTATATAACAATAACGATGGGAGTCGCAGCATTGACCCCATTTGGTTTTTTTAAGGGCGGATAGGCGATATAACGGGGGTAAGACGGATGAGTATGCTGGAAAAAGATCTACAGGAAGTAGACCTGAACGCTGTGGAAGAAGCACTTGACGATGGTGATGAAGTAGCCGCCGCCGAAGATGCCTTTGAAAAAGCGTTAGGGCGCGAGGACCGTCAGCAGCATCAAAGCCTTGATGCCACGCAGATCTACCTCAATGAAATTGGCTTTTCGCCACTATTAACGCCCGAAGAGGAAGTGTACTACGGGCGTCTGGCACGCAAGGGTGACCCGTTGGGTCGCTCGCGGATGATTGAGTCCAACTTGCGGTTGGTGGTGAAAATAGCCCGCCGCTATCTGAATCGTGGGCTAACCCTGCTGGACTTAATTGAAGAAGGTAATTTAGGTCTCATCCGGGCCGTCGAGAAATTCGACCCCGAGCGCGGTTTCCGCTTCTCAACGTATGCCACTTGGTGGATCCGGCAAACCATTGAGCGGGCGCTGATGAATCAAACCCGCACCATTCGGTTGCCGATCCACGTGGTTAAAGAGCTTAATATCTATTTGCGTGCTGCCCGCGAATTGACGCAAAAGCTTGACCACGAGGCCACGGCGGAGGAAATCGCTGAGCATCTCGACAAGCCGGTGGGGACGGTCAAAAAAATGCTGGGGCTTAACGAGCGTGTCTCCTCGGTTGATTACCCCATGGGTGGCGAAAGCGACAAACCGCTAATTGATACGCTGACCGACGAGGAAGACCACGGGCCCGAGGCCTCTCTGGTTGACGGCGATGTTAAAGAGCACGTTGATCATTGGCTCGACGAGCTCAATGAGAAGCAGCGCGAAGTGGTCGTGCGGCGTTTTGGTTTGCGCGGCCACGAAGCGGCCACCCTGGAAGAAGTTGGCGCTGAAATTGGCTTAACCCGCGAGCGTGTTCGCCAAATCCAGGTCGAAGCGCTTAAAAAGCTGCGCCGGTCACTGGAGAAACAGGGCCTGTCGTTATCGTCGATTTTTGAAAGCTAGCGATCTTGTGTTTTGGCATCGCTAATTCCCCAGCACCGGGCCATGTGCCCGGTGACTTTATTTAGCAATAATGATTAACCCCGATTGGTAAGCAACAAGCGAGAAATGACATGCGCCCGCTGGTGGCTCATATTGATTTAGACGCACTGCGTCACAACTATCAGTTGGCGTGTCAATGCGCGCCTCACAGTCGCTCGGTGGCGGTCATCAAAGCCAACGCCTACGGCCATGGGGCACTTGACTGCGCGCGCGCTCTGGCGGCCGATGCACCGGCGTTTGCCGTGGCATGTTTGGAAGAGGCGCTGGCGCTGCGCGAAGGCGGTATCACCACGCCGATTATCCTGTTGGAAGGCATCTTTAGCGCCGACGAATTGGCGTTGGTAGATCGCCACCGGCTGTGGATGGCGGTGCACAGCGCCTGGCAGGTGGAAGCATTGCTAACCTTTTCGCCCCGCGAGCCGATTCCGGTCTGGGTCAAGGTAGATTCGGGCATGCACCGGCTGGGGTTTTCGCCACACGAAGTTAGCGCTATCTGGCAGCGTCTTCACGAAGCACCCCAGACAGGAACGCTGCATTTGATGAGCCACTTTGCCACCGCCGATGCCGCCGATAGCCGCTATTTCGAGCAGCAGATGGCGGTATTAAAAACACTTTCCACTACCTTGAATGCACCGCTTTGTCTGGCTAACTCGCCTGCCACGCTTGCCTGGCCGGTGGCCCACGGCGCCTGGAACCGGCCGGGCATCATGCTGTACGGCAGCAATCCGCTGGAAACCACGACCCCAACGACCGAGTCGCTTCGCCCGGTGATGACGCTGCGTTCCGAAATCATTGCCCTGCGCGATGTCGAGGCAGGCGAGCCGGTAGGCTACGGCGGTCGTTGGCGGGCACCATGTCGCTCGCGTATCGCGGTGGTGGCCGGGGGCTATGGCGATGGCTATGACCGCCACGCCCAGGACGGCACACCTGTGCTGGTGAATGGCCAGCGCTGCCCGCTGGTGGGTAAGGTGTCCATGGATATGTTCACGGTGGATGTTAGCGGCGTGGCCGATGCGGCCATTGGTAGCGAAGTCGTGTTGTGGGGGCGTGCAGGCAACGGCGCGGTGCTGTCAGTCGACGAGGTCGCCCGTAGCTGCGATACCATCAGCTATACCCTACTCACAGGGGTGTTGCCCCGCGTGCCACGCCGCTATCATGGCGCTTTTGTATAAATGGCTAACCGCATGTCGAGATCATCTGCAGATTCATCTTCTTCACGCTCGTTTGCGCATCCGCGCTTTTGGTTAACTTGGTTGGCGATAGCGGGGATGTACGTTACAGCATGGCTTCCCTGGCGGCTGAATATTGCTATCGGTTCGGGTATTGGTCGCTTGGCATGGCGATTTGCCAAACGCCGTCGACATATCACCGACGTCAATATCAAGCTTTGTTTTCCGGAAAAAAGCCCGGCGGAACAGCGGGAACTGGTTAAACAAACGTTTATCGCCAATGGCATTGGCTTGGTGGAAACCGCCGTGGCGTGGTGCCGAAGCCCTGAGGATTTTCGCCATCGGGTGGCGTGTATCGGTGAGGAGAATCTTGCCAGGGCCCAGGCACAAGGTGACGGCGTGTTGATTATCGGCGTGCATTTTTCGCCGCTGGATTTGGGCGGTGCGCTACACTCGCTGTTTTTCACGTCGGATGCGGTTTACCGCCCGCATAATAACCCGCTGTTCGACCGCTTTATGACTCGCGCCCGCCTGCGGGTGTTTGACCAGATGATTCATCGCCACGATCTTCGTAGCGTGGTCAGGCGGCTAAAAGCCGGGTATTCGGTATGGTATTCACCCGACCAGGATTTTGGCCGCGATGCCAGCGTGTTCGCGCCGTTTTTTGGCCAGCAGGCGGCAACGGTGCGGCTGACCGCTAAAATCGCCCGGATGACCGGGGCGCAAGTGGTACCGTTGATTTTCTACCGTAACCCGGATAACCGCACCTACACCTACGAGTGGCTGCCTGCGCTGGAAAACTATCCGAGCAACGATGAGGTCGCCGATGCCACGCGGGTGAATGCGTTTATCGAGCAGGCCATTCGTCAGCATCCCGAACAGTATTTATGGCTGCACCGGCGTTTTAAAACGCGGCCGGAAGGCGAGCCAGGGGTTTATTAGCCTTGGTTTTGGTTATTCAGACATAAAAAAAGGCCGGCAATTAAAGCCGGCCTTTTTGCGTTTCGTGCCTCGGTCAGTCGAGGTTGCGCGAGTAGAAAATCTCCAGCATTTCTTTGCGCAGGCGGCTTTCAATATCGCGCGCCTCCTCGAAGGTGATATCTCGCTGCGAGGTCCCGAACAGGTAGTTATCCAGCTCAAAGTTCTTGAGCAGCATCTTGGTGTGAAACATGTTTTCCTGGTACACGTTCACATCAATCATTTGATAGGCGTGCTTGGTATCTTCGGCCAGGTAGTCCTGGATCGAGGTGATATCGTGGTCGATAAACAGTTTTTTGCCGTCCACATCGCGGGTAAAACCGCGTACCCGGTAGTCCATCGTCACAATGTCAGAGTCAAAGCTGTGGATCAGATAATTCAGCGCCTTGAGCGGGCTGATATGGCCACAGGTGGACACATCAATATCCAGGCGGAAGGTGCTGATACCGTTGTCCGGATGAGATTCTGGATAACTATGTACTGTGACATGGCTTTTATCCAGATGAGCCACCACGGTTTCAGGCAGCGGCCCTGGTCCCGGCTCTGTTTGCTCGGGGTCTGTCTCATCCAGCTCATGTTCGGCAATCAGAATGGTGACGCTGGCGCCGTGGGGTTCGTAATCCTGGCGCGAAATATTCAGTACATGCGCGCCGATGATGTTGGTCACGTCTTTAAGAATCTGCGTTAAACGTTCGGCATTGTAGAGCTCATCGATGTAGTCGATATAAGCCGCACGCTGCTCTTCGGTTTTAGCGTAACAGATGTCGTAAATGTTAAAGCTTAGCGAGCTGGTCAGGTTGTTAAACCCGTGGAGTCGGAGATTATCTGACACGTCCGAGCCTCCCTATGGCAGATGAAAACACCCCGACGAGCCAACGCCGGAACCGATCATGCGTTAACAACGCATGGTGATGAGCACTCAATCCAACACCTGTTAATCGTAGGCGCTCAATAAGCGGGCGTATTATGCCCGCACTAGGCCTGTGATGCATCCGGCTGAGTAAGTTTTTTACGTGGTTTTTCCTAGCGTGAACGCTTTTCGATGATGGGTTGGTTACGCCTCGACCATCTCGAACGAATGGGTAATCTCAACGCCACCGTTGGTCAACATAATCGAGGCGCTGCAGTATTTCTCCGCTGACAGCTCCACGGCGCGTTGAACCTGCTTTTCTTTTAGTGCGCGGCCGGTGACCACAAAGTGCACATGAATGCGGGTGAAGACCGAGGGCACGCTATCGGCGCGTTCAGCGTCGAGTTCTGCCACGCAGTCGGTGACGTCGGCGCGGGCCTTGTCGAGAATGTTCAGAATATCAAACGCCGTGCAACTGCCCATGCCCATCAGCAGCATTTCCATTGGCCGTGGCCCGGTGTTGCGTCCGCCATGATCCGGCGGGCCATCAATCACCACGCTGTGCCCGCTGCCTGATTCGGCGACAAACTGGCGACCATCTGTCCATTTTACCCGTGCTTTCACGTTGCTCTCCTCATCCAAGCGACTAACTCTAGGCGACTAAGGTAAGTCGCGCAGCATAACATCTCTTGCCTGGGGCGCACTGCCTCATTAGGTTGGCCAGCCGCCTTCAGCGATCATTAAACAACCGTCAACGCCTGGATTGTAAATATATACCCAGGCGGTGCCGAAACGAGTGGCTAGCAGTTGACGTTGGTACTCGCCCCGTTCGGGGGCAGTCTGGCGATGATCTTCCAGGGCATCAAGCTGGGCAAGCTGGGTAGCCGTCACGCGATATACTTCCAGCAAAATACCCAGCGAGGGTTGCCATTTTGCGCCGGGGTAAGGCCCAATGTCGTAAAGGGTCAAGTCTGTGCTGGTGTCGCCCCCAAGCCAGACTGCCTTGGACAGGCAGTGGGCGTTATTTAAACCACGCTTGAGGGTGCCGTACACCGCGACTAGCGGCGTGGTAGCAACGGCAGTCTCCAGGTATTCGGCAGTCATCATGTCCCTATCCGGTGTTGCAGATAAGTGCCCAGCTCGGCGAGCCGCTCGGGTGTGCCGACATCGACCCAATGCTGTGCGGTATGTTCGCCGCTGACGCGCTGGCTGTCGATGGCGTGTTTAAGCAGCGGTGCCAGGGCAAAGGCGCCCGCGGGTTGATCCGCTACCAGCGCAGGACGTATCAGGCTGATCCCGGCGAAGGTTAAGCGCGGGGCAGGGGCTTGATACACCCGCCCGTCGCGCAAGGCAAAATCCCCGTCGGGATGATGCTCAGGGTTATCCACTAGCACCAAGTGCGCAAGGTCCTTCTCCGACAGTGCCTCTGCATGGGGCAGGTGATCGCACCAGACATCGCCATTGATGAGTAAAAAGGGGGCCTCACCGAGTAATGGCAACGCTTGATGAATGCCGCCGCCGGTTTCTAATGGAGTGGTTTCACGGCTCCACTGAATGGACACGCCGTATGAGTGGCCATCGCCTAATGCGGCTATGATCTGTTCGGCTCGGTAGCTTACGTTGATCACGATTTGGTCAATGCCAGCGTGCTTAAGCCTTTCTAAATGATGCACGATGAGCGGTTTTCCGGCGACGGGTAACAAGGGTTTTGGACAGTGGTCGGTCAGCGGTCGCATCCGCTTACCGAGGCCGGCGGCCAGAATCATTGCTTTCATACGTCTGTCTCGTTCAAGCGCGCGATAATCGCCGGGCGCAGCGTATCTTGGGCCCAGTGGACAAAATCGTCGTGGCCCGGTATTCCGGCCAGGCTATCGTCCAGATGATCAAGAAAGTGGGGTAGGCGCGCAAGGTAACCCGTTTTGTGGTCGCGCAGGGTAAGGCGGCAGAAAATGCCTAGCACCTTCAGGGTACGTTGGGCGGCCATCGCCTGGCACTGATGGAGGAAAGTGGCGGCGTCATAGCGTTGCGAGAGACGACCATCGCGCTGGGCTTGGCTATGAAACGCATCAACGAAGGCCGTAAACTGTTTTTCGCTAAAACGCTGGTAGCGTCCCCGCAGCAGCGAAATAACATCGTAGCTGATCGGCCCTGCAACGGCGTCCTGGAAGTCGATTATGAAAAGTCGTTGGTCGTGGACCATTAAATTCATGGCATCAAAATCGCGGTGCACGCAGACAACGGGCTGAGCAAGCGCCTGGTCAATTAGCTCAGAACGCAGTGCCATCCAGCTGTCGGGCACCGCCAGGCCGAGCCATGCGGTCAGACACCACTCGGAAAATAAATCAAGTTCCCGGCCCAATAATGCGGTGTCGTAAACGGGCAGCGTCTCTGGGGAAACACGATTTTGTAAATCGGCAATCAGCGATAGCGCCTGATTGTGATAGCCTCGGATACGCGCATCATCGGTAAATAATTGCTGCAATGGGGTACTACCCAGGTCGTCCAGTAGTAAAAAACCCTGCTCTAGGTCAGCAGCATGCACCTGGGGCACCGGTAGTCCTGCGCAATGCCAGCGGCGTGCGATGGTCACAAAAGGCTGGCTATCTTCCTGCTGGGGCGGGGCATCCATAACCACCTGGGTGGTGTCATCAGGCAGCGAGAGCCGGAAATAGCGCCGAAAACTGGCGTCGCCTCCGGCCGGGGCGAGAGAAATAGCGTCTACGGGAAGGCCGTTTTGATGCGCGGCCCATGCAATAAGGGCGTTAATCCGCGATGAAGACATGCAAGCTCCTGGCTGGTCGGGCATGATGCGGACTGTATAATACCGATTCTCGATGCCAAGGATAACGAACATGGGCAAGCGATTTTCGCGCGCGGTGCCAGTGGCGCAAACATTGATGGGGAGTTTGCTGGCCAGCGCCTCCTTTTCCGCGGTGGCACAGAGCGAGCCGCTCTCGGCGGAGGCGTTGGACTGGAAGCCTTGGGGGAAGGAAGAAGCGGCCACCCAGCTTTGCCGTGGACGTTACGTAATGCCCGGCTACCGCTTGGCAGAACAAGACAACCCCGAAACGCTCGCAGCAGAGGCTAGCGAAGCGGATTACGCGTCCGATGGCCAAACTATTTTGCGTGGCGACGTGGTGCTGCGGCGAGCGAACGAAGAAGTGGAAGCGGAGCGGGCCTCCATGCCCGCTAATCGCGAGCGGGTGAACGCCGAGGGCAATATTGCGCTGCGTGATGGCACCGCATTAGTGCGTGGCGATACCGCCGAGCTAATGCTCAATGAAGACCGCACTCGGTTAGATAACAGTCACTTTGTACTGTATGACCAGCACCTGCGTGGTCAGGCTCTTCAGCTTGAGCAGCTGGAAAAAGACCAATACCGCCTTCAGGATGCCCGCTTTACGACCTGCGACCCTGGGGAAAATACCTGGAATCTCGTCAGTAGCGATATTCGCTTGGACCAAGCCAAAGGCTTTGGTACTGCACGCAATGCGCGTCTGGAAATTAAAGACGTGCCCGTTCTTTACGTTCCCTGGGTGCGCTTCCCGATTGATGACCGCCGCCATACCGGGCTGCTAACCCCCACGCTAGGTTTTTCGAGCGACGGCGTCGACTATACCCAGCCGTTTTACTGGAATATTGCGCCCAACCGCGATGCGACGATCACGCCGCGCTGGATGAGTGACCATGGCCTGCTGCTGAACGGCGAGTTCCGCTACCTGTTTGAAGAAAGCGCAGGCACGTTGGAGGCAGGCTACTTAAACAGCGATAAAGGCGGTTCGGGCGGCTCAGAAGGGCGATACGAAGGTGAGGACCGCTGGTATGTTGAAGCACAGCATGCCGGGCGAATTAATCCGCGTAGCCGCTATCAACTACGTTACGGTGCCGCCAGTGACGGGCGCTACTTCGATGACTTTGGCGGCGAATTTGGCAGCAATGACCGCACCAATATGGAGCGCTTGGCCCAGGTCGATTATCGTGGTGAGCGTTGGCAGCTCGATGCCCGAGCGCAAGGGTTTCAGCGTTTAGACGACCCGCTTAACGACCGCGATAAGCCGTTCTATCGCCTGCCGAGCTTAAGCGCCAACGCCAACTGGCAATTGGGCAGCGGGTTTTATAGCCAGTGGCGCTCCAACGCGACCTATTTCTGGCGCAACGTGGACGAGCAACAAGTGATTGAACGCGAGGCGGCCACGGGTAGTCGGTTGCACTTAACTCCGGCATTTGGCTGGCGATTTGATCGCCCCTGGGGGTATATCGAACCGCGTACGGAGCTTTGGCATACCGACTACCAGCTGGATTACGGTAACCGGACGACCGAGAACAGTGAATCGCCAAGCCGCAGTATTGCGGTGACCTCGGTGGATAGCGGTTTAGTATTTGAACGCGAACTGGAACTGGGGGGAGACGAATACCGCCAAACCTTGGAACCGCGCTTGAACTATGCCTATGTGCCGCGTACTGATCAAAGCGAGCTGCCCGACTTCGATAGCCGCGAGCAGCCTTTTTCCTGGAATCAGCTATGGTCTGCTCAACGCTTCTCCGGGGCTGATCGGGTGGGTGATTTGAACCGGCTGTCGCTGGGGATTGAGTCGCGGCTGCTTGAAGACGAAACCGGCCGTGACCGGCTGTCTGTTGGCGTTGGGCAAAGCGTCTACTTCGACGAGCGCCGGATTGATATTGAAGGTGATGCTGATACGCTACCGCCCCGCACGAATGATGAGCGTTATTACCAAGCTACCCGCGATCGTTCACCGTTGGTTACCCGGGTCGATTGGCAGATTAACGATCGTTGGAGCACCGGCTACGAATGGCTTTATGACGACAACCTTGATCGTACCGAAAGCTCCACCGTGGATGTGCGCTATCGTCATCCAGAAGGCCACGTATTGAACCTTGGGTACCGTTGGGAAATCCAAGACTTTGACCCTGGCGTAGAGCCGAGTGATGACAGCTTTCGCAACTACAATCGTGAAGAATGGGACCTTTCCTTTGCGTGGAAAGCCAGCCCGCAGATTGATCTGATTGGCCGTTACATTCACGATCAAACCAATGAGCGCGCGCTGGAACAGCTGGCGGGTGTACAGTGGAGTGACTGCTGTTATGGTCTGCAGGTGGTGTGGCGCGAATGGATCGACGACAACGACAGCGCGCGAATCGACGATGACTTTAACGATCGCGGCATTTTCCTGCGCTTCGTATTCCGCGGTTTAGGCGGCGTTGGCCAAAACGCCGATGGATACATTGAGCAATCTATTCCGGGTTTCCGCCCGACGCCTTTATAAATGAGCCTTTTGAATGGCGACTGACAGAGACGACGTTATGAAGATGAGAAAGACCTTGCTTGCCCGCGCCAACATGCTTGCGTTGGGAAGCGCCTTGGCCCTGGGCATGGCGGCGACCGTTCCGTTAAGTGTTCAGGCCCAAACTTCGGCGCCTGCCGAGCGCCAGACACTTGACCGGGTGGTCGCCGTGGTCAACGACGGCGTTATCATGCGCAGCGAGCTGGATGACCGTGTGACCCAGGTTGAGCGTCAGTCAGAGTCGCGTGGTGAGTCGCTCCCCGCGCGTGACCAGCTCGAGTCGCAGGTGTTGGAGCGCATGATCGTTGAGGAAATTCAACTGCAAATGGCCCGTGACGCCAATATCAGCATCGATGACACAGAACTCAATCAGCAAGTTCGTTCGATTGCCGAGTCGAATAACATGACCCTTGAGGAGTTTGCCGATGCGGTAGAAGCCGACGGTATGACGCTGGAAAGCGTACGCGATAACGTGCGCCGTGAAATGCTCATGCGACAGGTTCAGCAACGCCAGGTCAGCAGTCGCGTCAATGTCAGCGAGAGCGAGGTTGATCGTATGATCGGCCCGCAGGTGGGCCAATTGGGTGGGCAGGGCGCGAACCAAGAAGCCCAGCGTGAGGAGGCGCGTCAAGCCATTTTTCAGCGCCGCGCCAATGAAGAGCTGGAAACCTGGGAGCAACAAATCCGCTCGCAGGCCTTTGTTGATATCCGCCTTTAATGAAACCTGCCCATGCACCACCGGTGGTGATTACCACCGGTGAGCCCGCTGGTATCGGGCCCGAGCTTGTGCTGATGCTGGCCGCGCGGGGTGCTTTGCCGAGTGGCATCGTGGCGATTGGCGACCCGCGTATGCTGCGTCAGCGCGCCGAGGCCCTATCGCTCAAGGTGGCGATCGTCGAAGCGACGCCTGGGCAAGTGCTGTCGGAACCGGAGGCGCCCACGCTGCGGGTCTGGCCGGTTGCGCTGAAGGCACCCGCGGTGCCCGGTACGCTCAACTCAGCGAACAGTCATTATGTGCTCGAGACCCTGGCGCTCGCGGTGGATGCCTGCCGATCGGGGCAGGCGGCAGCCATGGTCACCGCGCCGCTGCACAAAGGGGTGATCATTGAGGCTGGCGTCGCCGGGTTTACCGGACATACCGAGTGGCTGCGCGATGCTTGCGGCGTTGACGAGGTGGTCATGATGCTGGCAACCGACAATGCCCTGCATGCGCAGGCCCCAGGCTGGCAGGGCAGCGGCGACCTGCGTGTTGCCCTGGTGACCACTCATTTGCCGTTGCGCGAGGTGGCTGACGCCATCACATTTGAGCGCGTGGTGCGTATCAGCCGTTTACTGGAAACCGATTTACGCAATCAGTTTGGGTTGGTGACGCCGCGTATTGCGGTATGTGGCTTGAATCCCCATGCCGGTGAAGACGGGCACCTCGGGCGCGAAGAGCTGAATATCATTATTCCCGCCCTCGACGCGCTGCGCCAGGAAGGCATGGCCATCACGGGGCCTTTTCCTGCCGATACGCTGTTCACGCCACGTCATTTAGCCAATGTCGATGCCGTACTGGCCATGTATCATGATCAAGGCTTGGCAGTGTTAAAATACGCGGGCTTTGGCAAGGCCGCTAATATTACGCTGGGCCTGCCCCTGGTGCGTACCTCAGTAGATCATGGCACAGCGCTTACCCTCGCGGGCAAAGGCGTTGCCGATCCCGGCAGCCTACAGGTGGCCCTATCATTGGCGCGACGGCTCGCCGATCAGCGTACCACCTCGCTTCGTTAAACCTGCGCGTGCCAACGATGGATTAGTTCAGGCCTTTTGCCCAACGACCGACCCCCAAGGAATCGTGTTAGATGTCTCACGCGCCCCAGCAACATCGCGCTCGCAAACGTTTTGGTCAGAATTTTCTCCGTGACCTCGGGATTATTTCGCGCATCGTGCGTGCCATTGGCCCGCGTGAAGGCGACCGCCTGATTGAAATTGGCCCTGGCCAAGGTGCGCTCACCGAGCCGCTGTTAGAAGCCGCCGGTGCGCTGGAGGTTGTCGAGCTTGACCGGGACTTGATTCCCGGCCTGCGCGTGCAGTTTTTTAACTATCCCGATTTTGTTATCCATGAAGGCGACGCGCTTAAATTTGATTTTACCAAGCTGAGGGGCGAGGGGCCTGCGCTACGCGTAGTGGGCAATCTGCCCTACAATATCTCAACGCCGCTGATTGTACATTTGCTGACCATGGGCGATGCCATCGCCGATATGCATTTTATGCTGCAAAAAGAAGTCGTGGAGCGGTTGGCGGCCGAGCCAGGCGGCCCTGACTGGGGGCGCTTATCGGTGATGGCGCAGTATTACTGCCAAGTTGAGCAGCTGTTTATTGTCCCGCCTGAGGCCTTTGTACCACGTCCTAATGTGGATTCGGCCATCGTGCGCCTCACGCCCCACGCAGTATTGCCGCATACCGCGGATGACCCTGCGCTGCTTTTTGATCTGGTTAAGCTAGCCTTTGGTCAGCGACGCAAAACCCTGCGCAATAACCTAAAAGGGCGAGTCAGTGCTGAGATTTTACAAGATCTGGGCATTGACCCGGTGCGTCGTCCACAAACGCTGACGGTGGCCGAGTTCGTGACGATTGCCAACCGTGTGGCGGCAGATGAAGGGAGCAAAACACTGTGAGCGAGCTTGCGATTGACGTCACGGTGACACCCGAGTATCGCACCGAGGAATCCAGCGAGGCAGAGTCGCGTTATGTGTTCAGTTATACCATCAACGTGCGCAATAACAGCCCGCATAGCGTTCAACTGATGGCTCGCTACTGGAAAATCACTCAGGGCGGGGGTGAGTATCAGGAAGTGCGCGGCAAGGGTGTGGTGGGGCAACAGCCGTTGATCGGCCCAGGCCAGCAGTTTCGCTACACCAGTCGTGCCATGTTGCAAACGCCGGTAGGTGTCATGGAGGGGGTTTATACCTTGCTCGATACGTCGACCCAGCGGGTCTTTGAAGTGGCGATCCCGCCGTTCAGATTGGCAGTACCGCATCAGCTCCACTAGGCCGGTTGCCTTAGACGCCCTTCGTCAGTTTGCTTTCTAAATGGTCGCAGAGGCGCAGCGCCAATTGCACCAGTGTTAACGTCGGGTTGGCGTGACCAGCACTCGCGAAAACACTGGAGCCCGCCACGTAAACGTTTTCCTGGGCAAAGAGTCGACAGTCGGGGTTAACGATACCTTCCTCGGCTTCAAGGCTCATCCGCGTGCCGCCCATATGATGACGTCCGGCGAGTTCGCCCTCGGTGGGCAGTTGCACCGGCGTCTCAGCTAGCCATTCAGCCATCTGTAGCCTTCCCACATCGTGATCGCGTAGATACTCTCCCAACAGTTGCAGGCTTTCACGAATAGTGCGGCGATCCAGATCTGACTGCCGCCATACCAGCCGACTGCGTGGAACGCCAAGCTCGTCCAGTTCATCGCTCAGCTCAATGCGGTTTTCATGGCGCGGTTCCTGCTCCCAGGCGGCCCTTAGCATGGCGCCATGCATCACGCGCCCCTGGGCTTGCCAGGTGCGCATTCTACCCGCTAGCGTCGGTGCTTGGCCCGCGAGTTCGTCAATCAGCTGTTGGGTAACCTCGGTGTTCATGCGGTGTAGCCGCAGGCCGCAGTTAAGTATTTTCCTTGAGCTAATGGAAGGCGCCGTGGGCGAGAGAAAAACAGTATGGTCTTTGTCTAAGCCCAGCGCGGCGGGTTCAAAGAGCAGCGCCTTGCCCACCGTGGCGTGGGGATGTTCCATCCAATAGCGCCCCAGTGTGTCAGCTTGAGGAATCAGTTGCCCTTGCGTCTGTTGGTTGCACCACAGCAGCAAGCGTGAGTTTTCGATGCCGCCACAGGCGACTACAAAGTAGCGTGCGCGAACTTGACGAGAGTCGCCTTGGTAGTTTTTGAAAGTAGCGGTAGTCACTTTGCCATCTTGCGTTTCTAGCCCGACCAAGTTGGCCGTCAGGCAGCATTCAAGGCTAGTCGACTCGCTGAGCGTGGCGGCGTATTTCTCCTTCAAGCGCGTAGGAGGGCCAAGTGAAAAATGGGTGCGCTTGAGTCCTGCCCCCTCAATTCGTTGGTCTGGCGGCACAGGCTCCAGGCTAAGCAGGCGCATGGCAGCGTTTAGATAAGGGCTGAGAACGGCGTGACTTATGGGCCAGCCTGTCTCGCTGGCCGCTTGCTTGGCGGTGAAGTCATAATCATCCAGGGGACGACAGATGCCGCCCCAATGGTTGGTCGATCCGCCGAGGTGACGCAGCCGGGTGGTCTCCAGCGGATGGTACGCATCGCCGACAATGTCCCCCCGGTAGTTCTCCTGGGAGCGTTCGCTGTAGCTGGCGTCGCCTCCCTCGCAGAGCAGAATGTGATGCCCCCGCTTGGCCAGAGTAACCGCCATGGCGATGCCGGCGGCGCCGCCACCGATAATGCAGACATCCACCGCATCGCTGATGGTCTCGAAAGCGCTATACATTAGCGATCACTGGCGCGTAGCAGCCAGCCGTCAACCTTTACATTAGTCAATGGTGGGGAAACCCGGTTGGCAGCGGCCTGGCTGGCAGGGATCAGCGTTGCGCCAGGCAGCAGCGCGCCGATGCCAGCGAGGCCCGCGACTCGCATTAGCTCGCGTCGGGTGTGATCAATGGGCATGTCGGTAGCGTTGTCCTTAACGGTAGCATGAGACGATAGGTAACTCTGGCGGCTAGGCGACGATTAAACCGCGTTACCTACTGTCTTTATAGTGGTTCAGGTTGGTCGTGAGCACCAGTTATATTGCGATGTCACGATCTGGCGGGAATGTTTAACGGCAGGCGCAGGCAGGCGTTGAGATGCTAGTATCAGCCACACGTATTTTTTTATAAGGCCCCCGCATGAGTATCTATGCGATCGGTGATTTGCACGGCTGTCATGCCGAATTTGTGGCACTGTTGGAGAAGCTCAGTTTCGACCCCAAGCGCGATACGCTTTGGCTGGTCGGCGATTTGGTCAACCGCGGGCCTGATTCGCTCGCTTGCCTGCGCGAAGTCGAACGCCTGGGCAGTGCCGTTCGCTGCGTATTGGGTAACCACGATTTTCATTTGCTGGTGGCCGCGCGGGGCGGGGGTAAGCTCAAAAGAAACGACAGCCTGCAGACGGTGCTTGAGGCTGCCGATCGCGAACGGCTGCTCGACTGGCTGCAGGGCCAGCCGTTGGCGGTGAGAGACGGCAATCAGTTGATGACCCATGCGGGGCTGCTGCCCCAGTGGGGGCTTGATCAGGTGGAGGCGCTGGCGAGAGAGGTGCAGGTCGCATTAACCGGGGAGCATTCGGGCCACTTTTTGAGCCAGCTGTATGGTAATCATCCCGACCGCTGGGACAATACGCTTGACGGTTTAGAGCGCCTACGCTGCGTGGTCAACGTACTAACCCGCATGCGCTTTATCGACGCCGAAGGACGTCTGGATTTTACCGCCAATCAGGGCCTGGATAGCGCGCCCGTGGGGTTTGCGCCCTGGTTCCAGTTCCCGCGTGACGATGACCCTCATCTGCTATTCGGCCACTGGGCGGCCCTCGCGGGGGATACACCCGATGCCCGCGTACGTGTCGATGCCCTGGATACCGGTTGTGCTTGGGGAGGCGAGCTGACCGCACTTAATCTGGCGACCGGCGAGCGGACTCGCGTGCCCAGCCGCGCGTCAGCAGGAGTGGCGTCATGACATCACCGTGTAACGACCCACGTCTTGTCGGGCTCAACGTTTACCGGGTAGGTGGCGCCGTCCGCGACCGGCTTTTGGGGTGGCCGGTTTACGATAACGACTGGGTGGTCGTGGGCGCTACCCCCGATGCTATGCTTGAGCGAGGATTCAAGCCGGTCGGGCGCGACTTTCCCGTGTTTCTCCATCCCGACAGCGCCGAAGAGTACGCCCTGGCGCGTACCGAGCGAAAAGCGGGGCATGGCTATGCTGGCTTTCAGGTGGTCGCCAGCGCCGATGTGACGCTAGAAGAGGACCTGCTGCGTCGCGATCTGACCATTAATGCCATTGCGGAAGCGGCTGACGGTACGCTGGTTGATCCTTTTAACGGCCAGCAGGATATTGAACAGCGCAAACTGCGCCATGTATCGCAAGCGTTTAGCGAAGATCCACTCCGAGTATTACGCACGGCCCGCTTTCTGGCGCGTTACAAGACGCTAGGTTTTACTATCGCCCCGGAAACGTTGGCGCTGATGGGCGATGTCAGCCGCAGCGGCGAGTTAGCCTATTTGGCTGCTGAGCGAGTGTGGTTAGAAACCGAAAAAGCCTTGGGCGAAGCGCAGCCGGCAAGCTATTTCATTACGCTTGACCAGTGCGATGCGCTTTCCACCTGGTGGCCAGAGCTTGTCGACGGTGTCTTCAGTGACTGCCTCGACGCCATGACGCTTGGGGGGAATAGCGATGCGTTATCCAGCGCTGATTGGCGCTATGGACTTTTGGTCTCGCCATTAAGTGAGACCCAGCGTGAGTCATTGGCCCAGCGGCTACGTTTGCCAAATGCGGTGGCGCGGCTAGCGCGCCATGTGGCACTGACCCGCCATTTGTTGGGGGAGGGGCTGAGTGCATCAGCGGTATCGCACTGGCTGGAGCGCTTGGATGCTTGGCGTAAGCCCGCCCAGGTAAACGACCAATTGGTGCTGGTGGCGGTGTTGGCCCCGCCGTATGTTAGGGTCTTGAAGGCGGCATGGCAGGCCGCGCAGCAGGTAAGCCCCAAGGCGCTTATGGAAGAAGGCTACCAGGGAGCCGCACTAGGTACCGCACTTAAAGAGCGCCGCTACCAAGCCATCGTAGAGACGCTTAACTAAACAGTGACCAGTTATCGGGCGAGCGCTTTGCGTGGCAGCGGGTCTGCCTGGGATATCCACACACCGCGCCATTCAAAGTCAATGGCCCATAGGCGCTGACTACCCAGAGAGAACTCCGCCCAAAGCGTTGCGTAGGGTGTGAGACAGTGCGGATGGCAGCTGGCCGGCAATAGTTCGGCCAGCGGCTGTAAAACAAAAGCGTTGTGGGAAATTTCGGCGCGTGGCAGAGCGATACCGTCAACGTTGCCGCACATGTCACCTACGGTCAGTAGGTCAATATCCAGCGCGCGTGCGCTGTATTTTGCCATGTCTGGCGTTCGGCCATGTTCGACCTCCAGCTGTTTGGCCCAGGCCTGAAGTTCACCGGGTGTCCAGTCGCTCTGAAAGGCCACCACTAAGTTGAAAAAATTACGCCGGTCTTTGAAGCCAACGGGTTCGCTCTCAAACACCCGGGAAATTTTAAGCGAGCCGAAGGTGTCGGCCAGCGCATCAAGGCATAAGCGTATATGCCGGGCAGGCTCAATATTGCTGCCCAGGCTAACGGTTACTAAGCTCATGGCAGTGGCTCTCCAGTTGCCTCTAGGGTGCCCCGGGTGATTTCAAGGCCAACGCTGGCCGCCTTTGGCACGGCGCCCGGCTTGCGCACGATAAGGCGCAGCCAACTGATGGGAAAGTCATTGCGCAGACAGGTAGCAAGCCGCTCGGCGAAGGTTTCTACTAGAGCAAACTGGTGAGTGTCGGCAAACTGCTGAATACGCTGACAAATGGCGGCGTAGTCTAGCGTCAGGCGAAGTTCGTCTGTGGCCGCCGCCGAGCGAATATCCGTGGCCAGCGTTAGGTCTAAACGCAGTGACTGCTGAATAGTGCGCTCCCAGTCGTAGACACCTATAACAGTGTCGACCTCAAGCGCTTCGATGAAAATGCGGTCCATGGGCCTTCCCCAATACAACGAGCGAGCGATTGTACGTGAGCAAAACGCTTAGCAACAGTCGGTTGGGTAGCCAAAATGAGCATAATGGCATGATATGGATAGTGATGGGGTATGTCAGTGGTAGCTGGTTAGCGGCACTTAGCGTCTGCCGCTTGGCGGGGGTGCCCGACCCCCGCCAGCACGGCTCACACAACCCCGGGTTTTCCAACGTGCTGCGCTTGTATGGCGCACGCCTAGCGGCGGCAACGCTGCTGCTGGATGCATTGAAAGGCATGCCAGCGGTGCTCGCCGTAAAGCTATTGGGCTTACCCGTATGGCTTCAGGGGCTGGTTGGACTGGCCGTGCTATTGGGTCACAGCTTTCCGCTATGGCATGGGTTTCGGGGAGGTAAGGCGGTGGCCAGCGCGTTCGGTGTGCTGTTGGTGTTGGTACCTGAGGTGGCGCTTATCAGCGCTCTGATCTGGGCGCTGCTCGCATGGCGGCTGAGGACGGCAGCCCTAGCCTCGCTTTGGAGTGCGCTGGCGGCCCCGCTGGTATGTGGCTGGTTAGCACCATCATATGTATGGGTGGTAGGCGGGTTCAGCCTGTTGGTGCTGGCCCGCCATGCCCTCAATATTGGTCGCCTTAAGCGCGGTGAAGAGCCGCCTTTTTAACAGACTAGGCGGCAGGCGGTGCGAGGTTGGCCAGCGGCCAGCGGGGCGTCGCTTGCATGATGCCGCTCGTGTCTTGTTCGCCCGCTGCCAGCCGCTGTGCGCCCACGTAAGCAATCATCGCACCGTTATCGGTGCAAAAGCGTCCGCGGGGATAATAGGCCTTTGCCTGACGCTTGTCGCAGGCAAGGGTTAGGCGCTCGCGCAACCGATGATTGGCGCTTACGCCGCCCGCTACGATTAGCCGCTTAAGTCCGGTTTGATCCAGCGCCCGGCGACACTTAATAACTAGCGTATCTACCACGGCATCCTCGAACGCGCGGGCGACGTCGGCACGGGCTTGCTCATCCAACTCGCCTGCTGTTTCCAGCTGTCGAATCGCGGTGAGGGTATGGGTTTTTAAGCCAGAAAAGCTGAAATCCAACCCTGGGCGGTCGGTCATCGGGCGGGGGAAGCGAAAACGATCTGTATTACCTTGCTCGGCCAGCGCGGCGACATGGGGACCGCCGGGATAGGCCAGGCCCAGCATCTTGGCCGCTTTATCAAAGGCCTCCCCGGCGGCGTCGTCCACTGATTCACCGAGTAGTTGGTAGTCACCCAGGCCATTTACTTCTACTAACTGGGTGTGCCCCCCAGAGACCAGCAGCGCGACAAACGGAAAATCAGGTGCCTCGTCTTCAAGCATGGGGGCCAATAAATGGCCTTCCATGTGATGAACGCCAAGCACCGGAATGCCGAGGGCCCGTGCCATTCCGTGGGCAGTGCTCGCGCCGACCATGAGCGCGCCGACCAGCCCAGGCCCAGCGGTGTAGGCGATACCATCAAGGTCGAGGCGCGTCAGGTTGGCCTCACTCAAAACCTGCTCAATGAGCGGCAGCAGCTTGCGTGTATGATCTCTTGAAGCCAATTCAGGCACTACGCCGCCATAGTCGGTGTGCATGGCAATTTGGCTGTAAAGTGCATCGGCCAGCAGCCCTTGGCCGCCGCTTAGTGACGTATCGTAAATCGCCACGCCGGTTTCATCGCAGGACGTTTCAATGCCCAGTACGCGCATAGGACAATAACTCTGTCAAAAAATAGTCGTCGTAGTTTAGCATTCTCGTCGCAGGGTGGGCGCAAGCATTTGCAAAGCGTGCCAAGCAAGACTAGACTACTGTGCGCTGTAAACTGGGTCGTGCACCTTATAGGCAATCATGCATTAACGGTGCGCGTACTATCCGAACTCAAGACTCCTTAAGGTAGGTGAGTGCTTAATGCCTTCTGTAAAAGTACGTGATAACGAGCCGTTTGACGTCGCCCTGCGTCGCTTCAAGCGTTCTTGCGAAAAAGCCGGCGTTCTCTCTGAAGTACGTCGTCGCGAGCATTACGAGAAGCCGACTGCTGAGCGTAAACGCAAAGCGGCAGCTGCTGTAAAACGTCACGCCAAGAAGATTCAGCGTGAGCAAAAGCGTTTCGAACGGCTCTATTGATCCGTACCGGAATACGCTAGCTAACGCCTAGCGTGTTCCAAGAGGGATGCCAAGCGGCCGCCACTTAGGTGGCCGTTTGTTTTGCGTTTTACCCAAGCGTGTCTAAGGTGATCGGGTGTGTGCCTGATGACATTAGATTCGCCAATTAGTCCCTTTGGGCGAGGATGCCTGCTTCCATGGCTGGCCAAATTCCACAGCGTTTTATCGACGACCTGCTCGGCCGCGTTGATGTGGTGGAAGTGGTTGGTGAGCGCGTGCAGCTAAAAAAAGCTGGCCGTAACTTTTCAGGGCTTTGCCCTTTCCATCAAGAGAAAACGCCGTCGTTTACGGTGAGCGCCGACAAGCAGTTCTATCACTGTTTTGGCTGTGGGGCGCACGGCAACGCGCTGCGTTTTTTGATGGAGTACGACAAGCTGCCGTTTCCCGAGGCGGTCGAGCAGTTGGCCGGTAGGCTAGGGATTGAAGTGCCCCGGGAAGGTGCCGACGACCCCCGCGCTCAGCAGCGTGAGAAGAAGCGCAAAGAGGGTGTCAACCTGCTTGAACTGGCCGCCAGCTTTTATCGCGAACGGCTGAAAATGCAGGAAGGGCGCGGTGCCCAGCAGTATTTGCACGAACGTGGCCTTTCAAGTGATGTCATCAATGCCTACGGCATTGGTTACGCGCCAGGGGGCTGGGAGGCGCTCAAGCAGCATCTGAGCGAGCGTGGCATTAGCGAACCCGTTCAGGTTGAGTACGGGCTGCTGATCCACCGTGAGGACACAGGGCGTACTTACGATCGCTTCCGCGACCGGGTGATGTTCCCCATTCGCGATCTGCGCGGACGCACGATTGCTTTCGGCGGGCGGGTAATGGGTGACGATCAGCCCAAATACCTTAACTCCCCCGAAACGCCGGTGTTTCATAAAGGGCGCGAGCTTTACGGCCTTTATGAAGCTCGCCAGGCGTCCAGTCGGCTTGAGCAGTTGGTAATGGTCGAGGGGTATATGGATGTCGTGGCGCTAGCGCAATACGGTATTCATAATGCCGTGGCCACCCTGGGTACCGCGACCACAGAAGATCACTTGAGTCGTCTGTTTCGTCTGGTGAGTCGTGTGGTTTTCTGTTTTGACGGTGACCGTGCAGGTAGACAGGCGGCAAGCCGAGCGCTTGAAACCGCGCTGCCGATGATGATTGATGGCCGAGAGGCGCGCTTTTTGTTTCTGCCGGAAGGCGATGACCCGGATACCCTGGTGCGCCGTGAAGGGGCTGAGGCGTTCCAGGACCGCGTCACCTGTGCGATGCCGTTGTCTGAGTTTCTTTTCGAACAGGCGGCGCAAGGGCGCGATTTGAATACCGTCGAAGGCCGCGAACGGTTTGCCAGCCAAGTGCTTGAAGCATTGAACAAAGTGCCCGAAGGCATGCTCAAATCGTTAATGCTTGAGGCGTTAGCCAAGCGTAGCGGTTTGGCTCAAGAACAGTTGAAAGGACTGCTTGAAAAGCGAGTCGCGGCGACCGCACGTCAGCATCAGTCGAACGTAGCGCCTGCTGAGTCGTCTAGCGCTGCTGGTCGGCCCAAGGAGGAGCGGGCAACTGCTAGGCGGCCAGCACGTGAACAAGCACTGACGCCGGTAGGGCGGATTATACAGCTGCTAATTCACGAGCCTGGCTTAGTAGCGAGCCTGCCTGAGAGCGATGCGTGGTTGCCGGGTGGCGATGTGCCTGAAAGCGATGAAGTACGGCTGTGCCGTGAGTTGCTGGCGCTCTTACGGGCCGGTCGTTATCGTAGTCCCCAGGTGATTTTGGCGCACTTTCAAGGCAGTGCCGAAGGCGCTCAGCTTGCTGCTTTTGCCCAGCGGGAATTGTTGATTCCAAAGTCGGCGCGGGAAACGGAGCTATCAGGATTGGTGGCGCACCTGAGCCACGTTCAGCGTCAGCAATCGCCGCGTGAGGAATATAACGCCTTGCTGGCGCAAGAGCGTGATGGGCAAAAACTTGATAAGGAACAGCGCCAGCGCCTGGCGAGTTTGGTAATGGAACTATCGCAGCGGCAGCACTAACGTAATAGGTGGCGGGTTGAAAAAACGCCGTGCCGCCTCAAGGTAAGAGCCATAAGCTAAAAAGTGGCTAACCAATCAACCTAACACACCTGAATGACAGCGCAAATACACAAACTGGAAAAACTCGGGCCGATCGCGCTATACTGTTCGGCTTGTTAGGTTTGTACATCAGCGCTTAAGGTGCTTCATTCTTCTTCGTCGAGATAGGGTTTCTATGGCTGGAAATGCGCAGCAGCAGTCACGTCTGAAGGAGTTGATCGCGCGCGGCAAGGAACAGGGCTACCTGACCTATGCCGAGGTCAACGACCATCTACCCGAGGATATCGCCGACCCGGATCAAGTGGAAGACATCATTGGCATGATCAACGACATGGGTATCAGTGTCGTTGAGGAAGCGCCAGATGAAGACACTTTGATGATGTCGGATCACTCCACGGACGAGTCCGCTGCGGAAGAGGCCGTTGCGGCCCTTGCCGCCGTGGAAAGCGACGTCGGTCGCACTACCGACCCCGTGCGCATGTACATGCGTGAGATGGGCACGGTCGAACTCTTGACCCGTGAAGGCGAAATTGAAATCGCCAAGCGGATCGAAGAGGGCACACGCGAAGTCATGTCGGCGCTGGCCTATTTGCCCGGTGCCGTGGCCTCTATTTTGGACGCCTACGACGCGACCCAGGACGAGGAAGCCCCAGGCCGACTGTCCGACCTCTTCTCTGGGTTTATTGACCCTGATGAGGGCATTCCTGGCGTGGCTGAAGCTGAAGTGCCTGAACCAGAGCCTGAATCTGAGGCGGATGACGACGTTGAAGGCGACGACGACGAGGACGATGATTCCACCGCCAGCGAAGGTGGTCCGGATCCTGAAGAGGCGCGTGCGCGTTTTGAGCAGATCCGTGAGCAGAATGCGTCTGTAGAAGCTGCCTTTGCCAAGCATGGTCGTGGCAGTGCAGAGGTGAAAGCAGAGCAAGCGCGTTTGGCAGTGCTGTTTTCGCCCATCAAGCTGGTACCCAAGCATTTTGAGCGTCTAGTCGGTCAAGTGCGCATCAGCGTTGAGCAGGTGCGTGCCCAAGAAAAAGCGGTCATGCAGCTGTGCGTGAAAAAAGCCAAGGTGCCGCGCAAAACGTTCATTAAGTCGTTTCCGGGCAGCGAATCAAACCCCAAGTGGCTTGATGCGTTCCAGTCCGAGCAGCCTAAGTACGCGGATCGTTTAGAGCCGTTGCGCGCCGACATCGCCCGCTCTCAGCGCAAGATTGCGTTTGAAGAAGACATGGTGCAGCTCAGGGTTGCCGACCTCAAAGAAGTCAATCGCAAGCTGTCGATCGGTGAAGCGAAAGCCCGCCGCGCTAAGAAAGAAATGGTGGAAGCTAACCTGCGCTTGGTGATTTCGATTGCCAAGAAGTACACCAATCGCGGCCTGCAGTTCCTGGATCTGATTCAGGAAGGCAACATTGGCTTGATGAAAGCAGTCGACAAGTTCGAGTATCGCCGTGGCTATAAATTCTCCACCTACGCCACTTGGTGGATTCGTCAGGCGATCACCCGGTCGATTGCCGACCAGGCGCGCACCATTCGTATCCCGGTACACATGATCGAGACGATCAATAAGCTCAACCGTGTATCCCGCCAGATGCTTCAGGAAATGGGTCGCGAGCCGACGCCTGAAGAGCTGGGTGAGCGACTGGAAATGCCGGAAGATAAAGTTCGCAAAGTGCTCAAAATCGCCAAAGAGCCGATCTCCATGGAGACACCAATCGGTGACGATGATGACTCGCACCTGGGCGACTTTATTGAAGACGGCACCATGTTGCTGCCAATCGATATGGCCACCGGTGAAGGGCTTATCGAAGCGACGCGTAACGTGTTAGGCGGCTTGACGGCGCGTGAAGCCAAAGTGCTACGTATGCGATTTGGTATCGATATGAATACCGACCATACGTTGGAAGAGGTGGGTAAGCAGTTTGACGTAACGCGCGAGCGAATCCGTCAGATTGAAGCCAAAGCGCTGCGTAAGCTGCGCCACCCCAGCCGCTCCGAACCGCTGCGTTCGTTCCTCGACGAGTAACGACAGGCGTTTTCAGCGTCAGCAAAAAGCCCGCCGTTCATAGAACGGCGGGCTTTTTTTATGGAGATTAACCAAGCGCGCTAAGGTCGTTCGAGGCGCGCCTTATGAACGCGGCGGGCGAATAGCATGAGCTCAATCATGGCGATAAGTATCAGGGAATAGCCCAGCAGTTCGACCACCTCCTCGGCGACGTCTTTGAACTCCCTCACGAAATTATCCTGCAGTACCGCTCTCCAGAAGTCCTGACGACCATACAGACGCGAAAAGATGTAAGTGGTCAATACCCCGGCGGTAAACAAACCAAAAGAAAACGAGTTGCTGTAATGTACGAACTCGTCCAGAAAGCGGCGCCGATGCATGACGACCCAGATCAACGAGGGCACCACGATGAGCGAGACAATGATTTGCCAGGTACCGTCAGCGATGTATTCGTCAAGAAAGGCATCCTGCTCGCGAACCAGTGACGAGCCGATAAACGCCAGCAGCAGTAGCGTCACCGTGGGCCACACCTTGAGGACATGGCGTACGTACAGCAGCAGGCCGCAGCTTACGGCAAGCGTGAGGGTTTGGGTCAGCTCGGTAAAACCAAGCTCACTGAAGCGCACCTCGGGAAGGTAGAGCGCTTCGAGGTAGGCTCCCTGGGCAATCGCACCAATCCCCAGCACGTATAGAATGGCCTTGATCAATGTAGTGCGGAACCCAAGCGGCCAAGCACGGGGGGCATCAGACATATAGCATCCTTGTATCGTATAGCGTCAGGTAAGGCGCGCGTTAGCAAACATTCGATTATGAACGTTCATTGTATCGCCACCTTTCTATGATCGCACGCCGATAGTGTTTGCGTGCAAGCGATCAAGTCAGCGCAGATGGCCGGTTAGCGCCATTGAGTGTCAGGTAGCACCTTGCCAATATGTGCGACAAGATGATCTACCAACTGGCGTATCTTGGGCGATAAGTGGCGGTGGCGAGGGTAGACGGCCCAGACGCCGGTATCGTGGTGCTGGAAGGGCTCCAGCACGGCCACCAGCTCGCCGCTGGCAAGATAGGGCGCTACATAATAGTCGGGCAGCTGGGCGATCCCCAGGCCCTTGAGCGTTGCGTCAAGCAGCGCGGGGCCGGAGTTGGACTGCCAGCAGCCGGCGATTTTCACTTCGCGCTGCTGCCCGTTCACTTCAAATAGCCAGTTGGGTCGTGATCCCACCAGACAGCGATGCTGGCTCAGTTCGCTCAGGGTATGCGGGCGCGTCGCCTGGCGAAAGTAGGCCTGTGAGCCGACAATGTATTCGCGGCGATCGCACAGCCGTCGCGCGATCAGGCTCGAATCTCTGAGAACGCCCATGCGAATGGCAATATCAAAGCCCTCGTCAATCAGCTCGACTGGACGGTTGGTGAAATGCATGTGCACCTCGAGCTGCGGGTGCAGGCAATGAAAATCGTTGACCAGCGGGGCGATGTAGCGCTCGCCGAAGGTCGTCGCTGAGGTAAGCTTCAAGACGCCATGGGGTTTCGCCTGCTGCTCACTGAGTGCCTGCTCGGCATCGCGCAGGCCGTCAAACAGGTGTCGGCAGTGGTCGACATAAATAGCCCCGGCATCGGTCAGGCGGATTTGTCGAGTGGTACGATATAGCAATTGTACGCCCAACTGGTTTTCCAGCTGGCTGATCAGTCGGCTAATGTGGGAGGTCGAGACCTTGAGGTGGCGCGCCGCCGCCGAGAAGCTCTCAAGGCGTACTACTTCAATGAAGGCTTCGATACGGTCCCAACGCTGCATGTCACCACCCTGATTGAATGGATTGTTGCTCAGTAGCAATAATCTTGTGAGTGTATCCCGCTTTATCCCTGTCGCCTAGCTGACCTACACTGTGAACGCAAATATTTACGTCAGAACAGGTACCTGGTTGCCTGCTGACAGCGTCGAGGAGAGTAATAATGAAGTCACGTGCTGCGGTAGCACTGGAAGCAGGCAAGCCCTTAGAGCTGGTCGAGATTGATGTGGAAGGCCCCAAGGCCGGCGAGGTGCTGGTTAAAATGGCGGCGACCAGCGTCTGCCATACGGATGCCTATACACTCTCCGGCGCGGACCCGGAAGGAAATTTTCCCGCCGTGCTGGGTCATGAAGGGGCCGGGGTGGTTCAAGAAATTGGTGAGGGTGTTACCAGCCTGAAACCCGGCGACCATGTGATTCCGCTTTATACCGCCGAATGTGGTCAGTGCAAATTTTGCCTATCGGGTAAAACCAACCTGTGCGGCAGCGTTCGCGCTACCCAGGGAAAAGGCGTGATGCCGGATGGTACGTCGCGCTTTTCACTTGACGGTAAGATGCTCCATCACTACATGGGCACCTCCACGTTTAGCGAATATACTGTACTGCCGGAAGTCTCCCTGGCGGTGGTTTCCAAGGAAGCGCCGATGGACAAGATCTGCCTGCTGGGCTGTGGGGTGACCACCGGTATTGGCGCAGTGCTCAATACCGCCAAGGTGGAACCCGGCTCGACGATCGCCGTCTTCGGTCTGGGCGCGATTGGCCTGGCGGTTATTCAGGGGGCGGCCATGGCCAAGGCGTCGAAGATCATCGCGATCGACGTCAACCCCGACAAATTCGAGCTGGCCAAGCAGTTCGGCGCCACGGATTTCGTCAACCCCAAAGACTACAGCGATCCGATTCAGCAAGTGATCGTCGATATGACCGACGGCGGGGTGGATTACTCGTTTGAGTGTATCGGCAACGTCAATGTCATGCGTTCCGCCCTGGAGTGCTGCCACAAAGGCTGGGGTGAGTCGATCATCATTGGTGTCGCCGGTGCCGGTGAAGAAATCTCCACGCGGCCGTTCCAGCTGGTCACCGGCCGGGTCTGGAAAGGGTCGGCGTTTGGTGGCGTAAAAGGTCGTACTGAACTGCCGGGTTACGTTGAGCGTTATATGAACGGTGAGCTCAATATCGACGACTTTATTACCCACGATATGCCGTTTGAGAAGATCAACGAGGCCTTCGACCTGCTGCACGCAGGCAAGAGTATTCGTACCGTACTGCATTACTGAGTATGATAGTGCGCACAATAAAGGGCGCGGCGGGGGTTCCCGCCGCGCTTGCTGCTTTAAAGGAGCTTGCCCATGAGCATGAGTGAAACCCTCGAGCTCGTCTCGGCCAACCGTAGTTTCGGCGGCTGGCATAAACGCTACCGGCACTACTCCCGTGCGCTGGACTGCGACATGGTGTTTGCGGTTTATTTACCGCCCCAGGCCGAAGAGGAACGCGTGCCGCTATTATGGTGGCTGTCGGGGCTTACCTGCACCGATGAAAACTTTATGCAGAAAGCCGGTGCGCATCGTTTGGCTGCGGAGTTGGGTATCGCCATTGTGTGCCCTGACACCAGTCCACGAGGTACTGATCTGCCCGGCGAGCATGACAGCTATGACCTTGGCTCTGGCGCGGGCTTTTACGTCAACGCCACCCAGGACTCATGGAAGCCGCACTACCGTATGTATGACTATGTGATCGAGGAGCTGCCGTCGGTGGTCCGCCAGCATTTCCCGGTGAACGGTCGCGAATCGATCAGCGGTCACTCGATGGGCGGTCACGGCGCACTGATTTTGGCGCTGCGCCATCCGGGGCGCTTTAGCTCCGTATCGGCTTTTGCCCCGATTGTTAACCCCATGAATTGTCCGTGGGGACAGAAGGCGTTTTCCAGCTATTTAGGTGACGACCCAGCAAAATGGCGTCAATACGATGCCTGTGAGCTGGTGGCCAACGGCGCTTCGCGCCAACGGTTGTTTATCGACCAGGGGGAAGCCGACCAATTCCTTGAGGAGCAGCTTAAGCCTGAGCGATTGGAGGAGGTGTGTGAAGAGCACGATCACCCGCTCACCCTTAGGCGGCAACCAGGCTATGACCATAGCTACTTCTTTATTGCGTCCTTTATCGATGATCACCTGCGTTACCACGCTGATCACTTGTTAAAGCGATAAGGTGGCGTCCATGTTGAAGCGCACGCTGCGTCGTTCGGCAGGCCTGCTATGGTGGTGGGTCTGGCGTGGTGTGTTTCTGTTTGTGGTGGTGTCGGTGAGCCTGGTGATGCTATTTCGCGTGGTGCCGCCACCAGGTTCTATGGTCATGGTGGAGCGTAAAATCCAGAGTTGGGTGAACAGTGAACCGATACAGCTGCAGCGGGAGTGGCGGAGTTGGTCACAACTTTCCGATTCGGCGAAGGTGGCGGTCATGGCCGCTGAAGACCAACGCTTTCCTCACCACCACGGCTTTGATATCGCCGAGCTACGCCGTGCCTTGCAAGCCAGCCGTGAAGGAGGGCGCTTGCGGGGGGCCAGTACTATCAGCCAACAAACGGCCAAAAATGTTTTCCTATGGACGGGCAGAAGCTGGGTGCGCAAAGGGCTTGAAGCGTGGTTTACGGTGCTTATCGAGCTGATTTGGGGTAAGCAGAGAATACTAGAGGTCTATCTGAACGTGGCCGAGTGGGATACCGGCGTGTTTGGGCTAGAGGCGGCCGCTCAGCACTATTTTGGCGTGTCAGCCAGTGGACTCACTGAGCGTCAGGCCAGTTTGCTTGCAGCGATTTTACCCAGTCCGTTAACGCGTAGCGCCGCGCTGCCTGACCCTCAGGTAGAGCAGCGTAGCCAATGGGTGCGCCAGCAGATGCGAAACTTAGGCGGGCCTGAGTATTTGCAGCACGTCGCCCCCGATCCTTAACGGTGGCGTTCAACGGGAGACAGAGGCATCGCCGCCATTCAGATTAATCAAAGCATGCAGCGTCGATAGCCGGTAGTGCTTCAAGCTGGGGGCGGGCAAAGTAGTAGCCTTGCTGAACCGGTATGCCCAGCGTCAGCAAGCAGCGTGATTCCTCACGAGTCTCCACGCCTTCAGCAACCAGCTGAGTGCCCAGCGTCTGTGCCAGGGCGACTAAACTGCGTAGGATCGCCTGGCGCCGTTTATCGCTATCGCACTCCATAACGATTTCTCGATCAATCTTCAGGGTATCCGGGCGCAGATCGGTGAGCAGATCCAGATTGGCATAGCCGTTACCGAAGTCGTCAAGCGATGTGGTAAAGCCCATCGCCCGATAACTTTCGATAATGTTACGCATGTGCTGCCGATCATTGACCCGCTCTGTCTCAGTGATCTCAAAATTCAGCCGCTCGGTAGGCCAACCAACCCGTTGTGAGGCTTCCAGCGTGGCTTGAATACACGCTTCCGGTTCGTAGACCGCGTTAGGCAAAAAGTTGATCGACAGGCGTGCTTGCATGTCGAGTGCGCTGGCCAGTTCAATGGCCTTTATTCGGCACTCTTGATCAAACCGATAGAGTAAATCATCGGTAACCTGGCCCAGTATCGACCCTGCCGACTCTCCGTTGGGACCACGAACCAGCGCTTCGTAATAAATGACCTGCCGAGCTGTGACATCGACAATGGGTTGAAAGGCCATGGTAAAGGCAAAGGGGACCGGGTTATCGCAACGGTTACAGCGGCCATTCACGCGGGCGCAATGTTGTTCAGACGTTTCCATACAAAGCCCTAGGGAATTCAATTTAATTATGTGGGTGACGCTTTAGCAGCGGGTTTGCGTACCGTTAACACTACACCAACAATGGCAATAAGCATCCCTCCAAGCCCTATCCAGGAAAGTCGCTCATCGAATAGCCACCATGCCTGTAGCGCAGTGACGGGGGGCACCAAGTAAAAAAGGCTCGCAACCCGCGATGCTTCACCTCGTTTGATTAACGCCATCAATAGCAAAATAGCGGCTATCGACAGAATCAGCACTAACCAGCTGAGCGTCAAGACAAACGTGAGCGACCAAGTAACCTCACGGGTTTCAAACAGCAATGCTCCGATGCCTAAGATCCCGCCCGCTGCAAGGTATTGAATAACGGCTCCCGAAAGCAGTGGCATACGCGTGCAAAAGCGTTTTTGGTAAAGCGTGCCCAGCGAAATGCCCATTAAAGCGGCCAGCACGCTCAACAAAGCGCCCAGGCCGAAGCCACTGAATAACGACTGCCCCAGCTCCAACTGGCTGCCCAGCACGGCACTAATGCCGAGCAAACCCAGGCCTAATCCTAGCCATTGCTGCTTAGCCAGGCGCTCGCCCAGCAGTGGGCCAGCACAGGCTGCCGTGAGCAGGGGTTGTAAGCCCACTAGTAATGAGGCCAGGCCCGCGGGCATACCGAGGGCGATGCCATAAAAGACGCCACCTAAGTAGGTGCCATGTACAAGCAAGCCTGAAATAGCGATGTGCGTCCATAACGCAGGTGATGAAGGCCAGGAAATTTTTAGCATCCATACCAGTGGCGTTAACAGCATCACCGTCAGCGCAAAGCGGATAAATAAAAAGGTGAAGGGTTCCGCGTAGGGAAGGCCAAATTTGGCGCCAATAAACCCCGTGCTCCAAAGCAATACAAATAGTACTGGCATAGCCATTAATCCGAGTGATGCGGCGTCTCGTTGACGCATAAATGGCGGGACTATATTCATAGATCTCTCAATAGGGCTCGAAGGCTGTTTACGTAATGTTCATTTTGTTACAAACTTTTACGCGAAAAATTGAACCTCGTAGATTCACCCGCGTCACAGTAAGCACATTCATAACGCGTTAATGAGGTTTCTTTCTATGCAACGTATGACTGCTCTGTTCTCTGCCGCACTGCTCGCTACTGGCCTAATGACGGCCACTGCACACGCCCAGCAAGATCAAGAATCCACTGAGGATTCTATGTCTACGCAGCAAGAATCGGCGCCAGCTCAAGACTTCTCTGATGAAGAACTCGAGCAATTCGCTGAAGCTTCACAGGAAATCGCGACTATCTCGCAAGATTATACCGAGCGTCTTCAAGAAGCTGACGACGAGTCAGCCCAAGAGGAAGTTCGCACTGAAGCCAACGACCGCATGATCGAAGTGGTTGAAGATAGCGGCCTAGATGTTGATACCTTCAACGAGATTGGTCAAACCATTCAGCAAGATCCTGAAATGATGGAGCGTGTTCAGGAAATGGCTGAATCGTAAGCAGTCATTAAACGTTGCACTTGTTTGTAACGTCGCTGTATGACACCGCTTCGTAGCGGTTCCCAAAGCCCGGCGCAACAGCGCTGGGCTTTTTTTTCGCTAGACTTTACGCCTCCTAGGCTTCGCGCCACAATCTAACCATTATGTCCGCAACAGGGACAGGCGTTGGACGGTCGATTATTGCGGCGTGAGGAGAGAGCATGGACATCGAGCTATTAGAAATACGCCAGCATATGGGGCAGTTTCCGCCCTTCGATGGGCTGTCAGACGAATTGCTGGACGAAATCGCCAGTCGGGTCGAAGTCAGCTACTTCAAAACCGGTACGGAAATTCTCACGCTCAACGACACAATGACCGACCTGTGCTATATCCGCAGCGGTGCGGTCGAGGTGTACCGGCGTCAGGGGGAGCTCTACAACCGGTTGGGTGAGGGCGATATCTTTGGCCACTTCAACCTGTTGCGCAACCAGAAAGTGCGTTTCCCTGCCCGGGCCATCGAAGACACTCTGCTTTATTTCATTCCCTTGGATGTCTTCCAAAAGCTGTGCGAAGAAGACGACCACTTTGCCGATTTCGTCGAGCTGGAACGACCGCGCCTGGAAACCGCCGCCGAGCAGCAAAAGAAAGCCAACGACATGATGGTCACCCGGATTCGCAAGCTGGTGACGCGCTATCCGGTGATGGTGGAAGAGTCCACTACGGTGCAGCAAGCGGCGCAGCAGGTCAGCCAGTCGCAGGCGTCGGCGGTATTGGTGCTCAAGGAGGGCAGCACCCATCCCCGCTACAGCTTTCAGGACAGCGAAGGGCACACCTGGCAGGTATGCGGCATCTTAACCGACAGCGATTTTCGTACCCGGATAGTGGCGGAAGGGCTCTCGCCGCAAACCCCGGTGGGAGACGTCGTATCGCCACGGCTGATCACAATCCAGTCGGACGCCTCCATTTATGAGGCGATGCTCACCATGCTGCGCAACAATGTTCACCATCTACCGGTGCTTTACCGTCAGCGGCCGATGGGAGTGGTGCACCTCTCCGATATTATCCGCTACGAAACCCACAGCGGACTTTACCTGGTGAGCAACATTTTTCACCAGTCGAACGTCGAGGGCCTGGCGCGTCTGGCACCGGATGTGAGCGCCGCCTTTGTCCGCATGGTTCAGGAAGGCGCCAACTCGCACATGGTGGGCAGTGCGCTGTCGACCATTGGGCGCAGCTTTACCCGTCGCCTGCTGGAGCTCGCCGAGGAATCGCTTGGCCCGCCGCCGGTTGATTATTGTTTCATGGTCAACGGGTCGATGGCGCGCAACGAGCAGAGCATCGTCACTGACCAGGACAACGCGCTGATACTCTCGGATGACTTTATTCCCGAGGAACACGACGCTTACTTCAAGGCGCTGGCAACCTTTGTCAGCGATGGCCTGGATGCCTGCGGCTATACCTATTGCAAAGGCGACGTCATGGCCACCAACACCCAGTGGCGGCAGCCGCTGAGCGTGTGGAAAAGCTATTTTACCGACTGGATTGCCAACCCGACTCCGGAAAGACTGCTGCATAGCTCGATCTTCTTTGATCTGGATAGTCTCTACGGCGAAGACCTGTTTGTGGAAGCGCTTCAGGACCTGATTGCCGAACAGGCACCCAAGTCGCCGCTCTTCCTGGCGGCCATGGCCCGTAATGCCCTGAATCGTACGCCGCCGCTGGGGTTTTTCCGCACCTTCGTGATGGAAAAGGATGGCAAGCATAATAATTCTATCAACCTGAAGCGTCGCGGCACGGCGCCTATGGTCGATTTGGTCCGGGTACATGCGTTGGCCTGCGGTTCCAAGGCGCAGAACACCTTTCAGCGGCTGGACGCGATTGCCAATACCCAGCTATTGGCGACCGGTATGAGCGACAAGCTGAGCTATGCTTTCGAGTTCATGTGCATGTCGCGGTTGCGCCACCAAATGATTGACCTTCAGGAAGAGCGCCAGCCTGACAATAATATCGAACCGGAGAACGTCGCTGATAGTGAAAGACACACACTCAAGGATGCTTTTCAGGTGCTTAACAATGCGCAAAAATTCCTGAAGTTCCGCTATCCGGTGCCGGCTAACCGAGCGGGACGCTAATATGACGTTTATTCGCCCGCGTCGAAAAATCAGCCAGGCCGACTGGGTGGCGTACATGCATAAGCGTGAGCCGTTGGCCAAGGACCCGGCCATTCAGCGCTTCTTTGCCACGCCGATGCCCAGCCTTGATACGCCAATTAGCGACGTGCCTATGGTCGCTCTGGATATGGAAACCACCGGGCTCGATGAGCGTCGCCATGCCATTGTTAGTATCGGATTGGTGCCGTTTTCGTTAGATCGCATTAAGCTGGCTGAGCGGCGCTATTGGGTAGTGAAGCCGCCGCGCCCTCTGGATGAAGCTTCCATTACCTTCCATCACATCACCCACTCTGAGATTGCCCACGCTCCGGATATCGAAGACATTCTCGACCCCTTGTTAGCGGCATTGGCAGGGCGGATTGTGGTCGTCCACTTCCGCCATATTGAGCGTCCTTTTTTGGATGCGGCTATTAAAGCGCGCCGCGGAGAGGGGGTTATGTTTCCGATGATCGACACAATGTCGCTTGAGGCGCGCCTGCACCGTCAGAAACTTTGGGCACGGTTTCGCCGCTGGTTAGGGCGCCCGCCGGTGTCCATCCGGCTTGATGCCAGCCGGCGTCGCTATGGACTGCCGAGCTATCAAGGCCACCACGCGCTGGTCGACGCCCTGGCAACGGCCGAGTTGCTCCAGGCGCAGATCGCCACCCACTACGAGCCCACGACGCCATTGGGGGCGCTGTGGAGCTGATCTGATCAACGTCCAGGCATAAAAAAACGGGCAGCCAGGTGGCTGCCCGTTTTTACTGCCATCAACGATGGTTAGACCGCTTTTGGCTCGCTCATCAAGCCCTTGATGATGGCATAGCAGGCCACCAACAGGATGAACGTGAACGGGAAGCCGGTCGAGACGGCCATGGTTTGCAGGGCAGTAAGGCCACCCCCCAACAGCAGCGCAATGGCGAGAGCGCCTTCGATAATCGCCCAGAACAAACGCTGTGGCTTCGGCGCGTCGACTTTACCGCCAGCGGTAATTGAATCGATCACCAGCGAACCCGAGTCAGAAGACGTCACGAAGAACACGATGACCAGCACAATGGCAAGGAATGAGGTGATCTGCGATAGCGGCAACTGTTCGAGCATCATGAACAACTGCAGGTCGAGACCCGCATCGCGGACGGACTCAATACCCTGGCTAACGTACTGATCAATTGCCGTGCCACCAAAGGTGGTCATCCACAGTACCGATACCGTCGAGGGCACCAGCATGACAGAGATGAGAAATTCGCGTACGGTGCGGCCGCGCGAAACGCGGGCGATAAACATGCCGACGTACGGCGACCAGGAAATCCACCAGGCCCAGTAGAAGGCCGTCCAGCCTTGGCTGAAGTTGGCGTCTTCGCGGCCAAATGGGTTGGAAAGTGCCGGTAAATGCGTGGCGTAGTTGACCAGATTCTCGAAGAAGCCGGTCGCGATCAACATGGTCGGGCCCACGGCAATGACAAAGAACAACAGTAATGCCGCAAGGGCAATGTTGATTTTGGACAGTAGCTGAACGCCTTTATCGACACCTGCCATGACGGAGCAAATCGCAATCATCGTGATGCCAATGATCAGTAGAATCATGGTCACGTCGGTTTCCGGCGCGCCGAAAAGGTAGCTCAAACCGGCGGCCGCCTGCGTCGCGCCCAGACCCAGCGACGTGGTCAGGCCAAACAGCGTGGCAAACACGGCCAGGATATCGATCACGTGGCCGGGCCAACCCCACACACGCTCACCCAGGATGGGATAAAACACCGAGCGCATGGAAAGGGGGAGTCCCTTGTTAAAGGCGAATAGCGCCAATGACAATGCCACTACGGAATAAATGGCCCAAGGGTGCAAGCCCCAGTGAAAGATGGTTGCGGCCATGCCAAGCGTTGCTGCCCCGGCCTCGTCGCCTTCAGCACCGGCCAGCGGCGCCCAACTGTCGCCGTCCAGGGAAGTGCCAAAATGGGTCAGCGGTTCATTCACGCCATAGAACATCAGGCCAATGCCCATGCCTGCCGCGAACAGCATCGAGAACCAGCCCATATACGTAAAGTCGGGTTTGGCGTCAGCCCCACCGATACGGATTTTACCCAATGGAGAGAAAATCAGGCCGATACACAGAATGACGAAAATGTTGGCTGCCAGAATAAAAAACCAGGCAAGATTGCCGGTTAGAAAGCCAAAGACGGCGTCATAAACTGGCGCAATGGTGTCTTGCAGGGCCAGCGTGAGGATCACGAAGAGCAGTATGACGACGGAGGAAATCGTGAAAACCTTGCCATGCAGGTCGAGGTTCACGCCCATCGTTGTGGTGGTGATGTTGTCCTGGCCGATAACGTAATCGGTATCGATCAGGTTGGCAGGCCCCTCTGGGGCGGGAATACCTTCCGAGGGGGCCTTGTCATCTGGCGATTGGTCTTGCGGTTTGTTATCCACAAAGTTGCTCCCTTAACAATTAGAACGGTATGCCGATTTACTGGGTCACACGAAGGAGGAAGACAGACGCGTCAGTGTGCGTGGCTACCTTGCCACCATGAGAGGGCATCACAATGTCCAGGTGGCGTGGTAAATGCGTCGCCATTATGACCAGGTCTGCACCAATTTCATCGATAGCCTTGACTAGCAAGTCGTCAACATTGGCAATCGGGTCGGTCGAGCTATAGACCTTTATGCTGACCGGCTGACCATGCACCTGATGGCGCTCCTGGGCAAAAGCGTCGAGCTTTTGCTCATATTCCTGCGGGGTGCGAGCGACGCTGGTGGGGGTATTGGCCGTAACGCTGACATAGGTGATCTGTGCGTCATATTGTTTGGCCATGTCCGCCACAATGCTTAACGCAGGTTCAAGCGTATCCAGATGGGCAAGGTCTACGGGTACCATAATGTTATTAAACACGGCAGACTCCTTACTGTACTTTTGAAATGATCAACATTATCAAAATATATGCCGGTCATCGCTATGGTTCAGACGAGATAGATACAAGTGAGCTGGCGCGTCAATACGCACCAGCTCATGACGATCTCCAGGAATGATAATCAGCCCTCGAGCCACTCCTCGACCACGTCCTGGTTATCTTCGACCCACTGTTTAGCATTTTCATAAGGGTCGCTGTCTTCTTCCTGGTTCATGAGCATGACTTCGCCCATTTGCTCAGGCGTCCACTCAAACGCATCAAGAATGGCATAGGCTTCTGCCATGTCATCTTCCAGGCCATCACGGACGACGGTGTGAATTTGCTCCGCGCCACCGTATACGTTCTCGGGGTCTTCCAAATACTTCAGATCCCAACGCGAGAACATCCAATGGGGGGTCCAGCCAGTAACGACGACATCCTCATCGTTTTCCATAGCGTTGCTAAGTGCCGCGACCATGGTAGCGTCGCTACCGCTGCGTAGCTGTAGTTCAAGATCATAGGTATCCATGACCTCTTCAGTGAGGGACATCAGGCCCGCACCAGGATCAATACCGATAATCTCGTCGTTAAAGTCGTCGGCGTTGTCGTTAAGATCGGCGATGGAATCAATATCGCTATCTTCAGGAACCACGAGGCCCAGCTTGGTGCCGTCAAGGTTGGGGCCAAGGTCTTCAACGTTGTCGCCGACACTTTCCATGTAATCTTCATGGGTGGTTGGTAGCCAAGCGGCTACGATGGCGTCGGTATCGCCGGTGGAAAGGGCCTGAAACATGGCGGCGGCAGACAGTGAGGTCATGTCGACCTCGTAGCCCGCTTGCTCAAGCACAGCGCGAACGACGTTAGTGGATGCGACTTCAGACGACCACTCGACATAAGCCAAGTTAACGGTGCCTTTGTCGTCGGCCTGAACCATGCCGCCAGCGGCAAGGCCAGCGCTGGAAGCGAGTGCCAACGAGGCGAGACGGATGCGGTGATTCAACATACTAGTTTTCATTCACTTGCTCCCTTGGGTAGAGAGGCAGCAATGGCTACCTCAAACAATATCGTGCTTTCTTTGTGTCACTCACAGCATGGGCATGTATCCCATGCTGTGCAAGTGTTAACCACCTTGTGACGCCATGTTGTATAAGGTCGGTAAAGGCTTTTAACGGCGTGATTTGCTTAGCGATTGAGTCAAGCGGTCAAGCACCATGGCCAGGATAACAACCGCAATACCGGCTTCAAAGCCGTCGCCCGGACGCAGGCGTTGAATGGCACGCCAAACTTCGCTGCCCAGCCCATCGGCACCGATCATGGCGGCAATAACGACCATGGAAAGCGCCAGCATAATCGTTTGGTTAATCCCTGCCATAACGGTGGGAAGCGATAGCGGTAACTGCACTTTGATAAGTTTCTGGCCGCGGGTCGCCCCGTAGGCGTCGGCCGCTTCAATCAGCTCAACGGGTACTTGACGTATCCCTAGCGTGGTAAAGCGAATTGCCGGCGGCATAGAGAAAATCACCGTAGCAAAAATTGCCGATACCGAGCCAATACCGAAGAACGGGATAGCTGGAATCAAGTACACAAACGCGGGCATGGTCTGCATAAAGTCCAGTACCGGCATAATGACACGGTACAAACGCTCGGACAGCGCGGCCGCAATGCCCACCGGAATGGCAATGACCACGGCCACCAGAGTGGCAATCACCACCAGCGTGAGGGTTTCGATCATGGGGTCCCAGAGCCCCAGGTTCCAAATCACTGCGAAACCTGCCGCGGCGCCGATGGCCAATCGCGGAGACGCCGCCTTCCAGCACAGTAATGCGACAAGCGCCAACAGCGCCCATTCAGGAAGCCATAAAAGCCCAGTGTTGAGGCCTTCGATACCCGTTTGGGTAACTCGCGAAATGGCACGTGTGATTAATGAATATTCGCTGGTTAGCCAGGTAAGGCTGCTTTCAATCCAATAACCTAACGGAATGCTTGGAATGTCCATTATTTATCTCCTGCCCGCGCTAGTTCGTCGAGTACCGCCCCTTTTACCACTACGCCGAGCAACCGCTGCTGATCATCGACCACGGCGATAGGAAAGCTTTTTTCGCTAAACATGGAGAACAGACTCTGTAGCGGTTCCTCAGGAGAGACTTTGCGGAAGTCTTGGGTTAAGTAATCGGTAATGGTATCGGCGCCCGCTGCGACGGCGCGGCTCGCTTCCTCTGCTTCCAGAAGCCCTAGAAGGTTACGGTCACGGTCGGTCACGTAAATGGAGTCAACGCTGTTGTCACGCATGCGGTGGAGCGCGGTGCGCGGACCATCACTTTCGCGAGCAGTGGTGCGCACTGGGCGCATGGCGCTCTCAGCGGTCAAAATACGCGAGCGATCAACCCCTTCGATAAAGCGACGCACATAGTCATCGGCGGGCTGGGTCAAGATCTGTTCGGGGGTGCCAATTTGCACCACCTCACCGTCTTTTAACAGCACAATGCGATCACCGATGTTAAGCGCTTCGTCCAAATCGTGGGTGATAAAGACGGTGGTTTTTTGCATTCTGGACTGCAATTGCAAGAGTTCTTGCTGCATGTCTTTACGAATCAAAGGATCCAGCGCCGAGAAAGCCTCATCCATTAATAGCACGCTTGAATCGTTAGCCAGTGCCCGGGCTAAGCCAACCCGCTGCTGCATACCGCCGGAAAGCTGATTGGGGTAGGCATCTTCCCAGCCATCCAGCCCAACCTGGGTCAGTGATTCCCGTGCCGTTTTGTCCCGCTCGGCTGGGTCGATACCGCGGATTTCCAAACCGAACTGAGCGTTTTGCAGCACCGTTTTATGTGGGAAAAGGGCAAAATTCTGGAATACCATCGAAAAATGCCGACGACGACACTCGAGTAGTTCTTTAGTGCTCAACGTTGGGATGTGTTCGTCATCAATGACGATATCCCCTTCGCTAGTGTCGATTAACCGGTTCAGGCAGCGAATCAAGGTGGATTTACCCGACCCCGATAACCCCATAATGACCAGCAATTCGCCTTCGTAGACATCAAAGGAGACGTTGGAAAGCCCTAGCGTTTGGCCTGTTTTTTCAAGAATTTCAGAGCGATTCAAGCCCTGGTCACGAAGCTCAAGCGCGTTTTTGGGCTGTTTGCCAAAGACCTTGCTTACGCCTCGCACCTGAATTTTGACGTTGCGTGTCTCGTCCATCGGCGATGCCTTTTGTTAGCTGAGCGGTAAGGGTGCTGCCTGTTCGGGCACAAAAAAGCTGCCCGTAAGGCCAGCGAACACCGTCACTCATAAGAAGAAAGAGGAGATGAGGTGCTAAAAGGATTATAAATTATTATACATAAGTGGCCTAGGTGTGTCACAACGCCTCGCTTACGGCGGCAGCATAGCGCCTCATGTGTCATTTTTTACCCACTGCTCGACAGCAGCAATGCTCTTTTAATCGCTTTATTTTATTTTTAAGTTTTTGATTAAAAAGATATTTTATATTTATGAAAAGTGTTGGCATGTTGTATGTATGCTTATTGCCGATAACCTTTGCAATTTGCGCCCATTTTGCAGTAGCAAGCTGATCATAGATGTTGGATAGCAAATTAAACGCAGTGCCAACGGCTTAGCGCCAAGGGTTGTCTAAAAATCAGCTAGTAAGGTTGCGATGTGTGAACTTGTTGCCCAATGGCACGTCACAGGGTGGCAAAGACTTAAATGGAAAATGGAGTGAGCGTGTGAAGTCATCACATCGTTTGAGCAGTCACACAAGCACTTGGGCGGCTTTGTTATTGAGTGGTTTGTTGTTAGTAGGCTGTGGTCAGGAAGAAGAAGCTGATGGTACGGCAGTGCCAGAGGAAAGCAGTCAAGAACAGCAAGATGGTGAAGTTGCTGAAGAAGCGACACAAGATGATCAATATGTATCTGAGCAAGAATCGGCCAGCGATGAGCCAGGTATGGAAGGTGATTCAACGTCTGACGAGTCAGCTCAGGAAGAGGAGCCATTGGCAGGTGATACCACTGAAGACCCTGGTTTTGGTGACGGTACGGATCCCATGCCAGGTGATGGTGAAGATGCAAGCGATCTAGCAAACAGCGGCAATGATGACGAGTCGCAAGATGCTGAAAGCGATGAAGATGAAGAGGAAAATTCCGGCGAGTAAGACATGCAAGTAATGGTGTAGTAGAGATTTCCAGTGTCCCTACGATGGTAAACCGCTTCAGCTGTTTGTTCCCTGCGGCTGCTCCCACGGTTTATCATCCCTTCAGCCCCCGCGCCCGCGGGGGCTTTTTTTTGTGATTGGAGTCGCCCTGCGCCTAGGGTTCTTCGTTATCCTCCAGACGACGGTAAAGGGTACGTCGGGCAATGCCCAACACTTCGGCAGTGCGGCGTTTGTTGCCACCTGTGGCTTCCAAGACTTTGCGGATATAGCGCTTTTCAACTTCTTCCAAGCTCGGCCAGGGAGTGGCTGCGGCGGCCGGCATCTGAGTGGTAGGCAGCACTTCGCCGGTAAGTGTTGCGGTCGTTTGGGCCGACTCCTGGGTGAGTTGTTCGCGCAGCCGTTCAGGCAAGTGCTGATGGCGTAACGTGCCATCCTCGCTGAGTGTGACGGCTCGCATAATGGCGTTTTCAAGCTCGCGTACGTTGCCTGGGTAGGGGTAGTGCATCAGGCAGTGAAGCGCATCAGGTTCAATTTGCTCGATTTGTTTGTGTTGCGCGTCAGCGTGCTTGTCGATCAGGCTGAACACCAGATGCTCGATGTCGGGCCCGCGGTCGCGCAACGGGGGGATACGCAGCGAAAAGGTTTCCAGGCGGTAGAACAAGTCGCTCCTGAAGTTGGCCTGCTCGATTTCCTTTTCCAGATGACGGTGCGTGGCTGCGATAATCCGCACATCGACGGGTTCCTCGCGTTCACCGCCCACCGGGCGCACGGTTTTTTCCTGCAGCGCGCGCAGCAACTTGGCCTGGAGATTGATCGGCATCTCACCAATCTCGTCGAGAAACAGGCTCCCGCCCTGGGCGCTGTGAAAGAGGCCCTGTCGGGCGTCGTTAGCACCGGTGAAGGCCCCTTTAACATGCCCGAAAAACTCACTTTCCATTAGATCGGCGGGAATGCTGGCGCAGTTCACCGCGACAAAAGGGGCATCGTGACGCAAGCTTTCCTGGTGAATCGCCCGCGCCAGGAGTTCTTTACCGGTACCGCTTTCGCCCAGTAGTAATATCGGCGCATCACTTTTCGCCAGCCGTGAGGCATCATGAAAAAGTGCCTGCATCGCGTCGCTTTTACCGACAATACCGTGAAAATGACCGGCCTCTACGGCGTGCGAAACCGCCAAGCGTTGGCGCTCCAACACTCGAAATACCGACTCGCGGACGGCGTCAAGATCCAGTGGCTTGGTTAAGAAATCGTCTGCCCCGAGCTTCAGTGCCTCAACGGCTTGGTCAATGGTGCCGAAGGCGGTAATCACAATAATGCCCAGCTCACTCCCTTCATGGCGTAGCTGTTGGAGTAGCTGGATGCCGCTGATGCCGGGTAAGCGCACATCGGTAATAATGAGAGAGACCGCCGTATGGCTGAGTAGGGCGATCGCATCCTCTGCGCTGGAAACCCCGTGGGTAGTGTATCCAGCGTCTTGCAATTCCTCTTCTAACAACTCACGTATCGCGTGGTCGTCTTCCACTACCAACAAAGGTAAAAAATGCTCCGGGTGCTTCACAAACATGGTCCTCATGCAGGTGTGGTGTCATAAAGCGGCAGCGTAATTTCAAAACCTGCACCGCCTAAGGGACTGTCGAAAACGCCGATTGTGCCGCCGTGATCATTGATAATTCGATGTACCATAGAGAGTCCTAACCCGCTGCCCTGGCCGACAGGTTTGGTGGTGAAGAAAGGGTCAAATACCTGCTGGTGATGTGATGCTGGTATGCCAGGGCCGTCATCCTCAACCCAGACATGGAGTTCGTGTTGCATCTGTTCAGCTCGAACGCGAATAAGGCGAACGCCGTCCGCCTGAGCTGCATTACGTAGTAAATTGGTCAACACTTGAACAATTTGTTGCCCGTTGGCGAGTAGTGTTGGCGTGGGGCTGGGTAGGGTGGTTTCTAGATGTACCCCACGTGGCTCAAGCTCCTCTTCTACTAGAGCGCTGGCACTGTGTATCAGTTCGTCAAAGGGTTGCTGGTCTTTTTCCACGTTATGTTGGCGGCCCAGTTCCATCAACTGGCGAACAATCTCGACGATGCGTTCAACCTCACCACGAATGCGGCCTAGCCTAGATCGCTCGTCGTCGCCAATCACGTCGCGACGCGCCAGCCGCTGGGCCTGGCCGTTGATCACGGTCAGCGGCGCACCGATTTCATGAGCGACCCCAGCGGCCAGTACGCCAAGCTCGGCAAGTTTTTTAGATTTGCGCAGGCGCTTTTCAAGCTCGATTTCACGCTGTTGACGATCTTCTATATCGTGGTCTTTCTCGGCCATGGCATCCAGCATGCCGTTAAGGCCTGAGGCCAGTCGCCGGTATTCTGCAGGCCCTTCAATATTGGCCCGCTGACCGCGGTCCCCTTCCTCTACGCGCTGCATTACCAATAACAAGCGATTCAATGGCCGTTCGATATAGTACCGAAACCCCCACCAAATACTCAAAACAATCCCGGCCGCGCCTACGACAAACACCAGTACGGCGACAATGCTGAGAAAGCCGGTATAGTTTTCGATGCCGGTGTTTAAGCGGTTAACTTGTAGTATACCGCTTACCTCGCCATCTGGTGTGCGCAACGGTTTGAGGGCGGAATAGTAAGTCCAGCCTTCAAATTGCCGGTAGTCGCTGTGCAGCTCGTCACCCTCAATCGCCTGTTGAATCTCCTCACGACTGAACAACTCGCGGCCCAGTCCGAGGCCATAAATTTCACGGCCGTTGGTGTCGAAAACATAGGCACCATAAATGCGGTGAAAGGAAAACGCCGCTTCAAGCGCTTCCTCAAGTGAGGCGTCGTTTTCCCGAGAAACGGCGTAGCCAAGCGTGGTGCTCAGCGCATGCGTAATCATGTCGACTTCGTTTTGCAGCTTGGAGCGAACGTTATCCTCCAGCGACTTAATGGCCACCAAACTAAACACCACCAAAATAACGAATAGCGGGACGATGACCGTCAGAATAATTAAATTTCGTAAACGCATGCGTTAACCGGGGTTATGAAACATCAATAAGCGAACTGCCCGCTACTCGGCGGGACGTAAGCGATAAAGGGCACCATCGGCGGCGTCGGTCAGCAAGTATATGGCCTCGTCAGGCCCCTGACGCACATCGCGCAAGCGGCCGAGTTCGCCGTCGAGAATGACTTCTTGGGCGGCCACTTGGTTATCTTCAAGCGCTAGCCTGACCAGCTGCTCGCTGCCCAGTCCGCCGGCCAGCAGTTGGCCCTGCCACTCGCCAAAAGCGCTGCTGGTGACTTCCGCAAGCCCCGAGGGCGCAAAGCGCCCCTCAAAGACGTGCACCGGGTCGACCATGCCGGACTTGGACGTCTCGCCAATCGGCTCGTTGGTCGCGTAGTCGTTCCCCCGGCTGACCTCGGGCCAGCCGTAATTATCGCCCGCCGTCAGCCGGTTCAGTTCATCGCCTGTGCGCGGGCCATGCTCGGTCGCCCACGGGTCACCGTTTTGTCTAACCACCAAGCCTTGGATATTGCGATTGCCCTGGGTGTAAATTTCATCCAGCGTGTCGGGTTCGTCAACAAAAGGGTTGTCGTCAGGCACGCCACCGGTGTCGGTCAGGCGCAGGGTAGACCCCGCGTGATCATCATCGGCTTGGGCGCGGGGGGGCTCGTTGCCACGATCGCCAATGCTCATCAGCAGGGTGTCGTCGGGCAGCCAGGCAATCCGTGAGCCGTAGTGACGACCGGGTGATGAGGCGCGATCCTGTTCAAATAGGTGTTCGACGTCACCCAGTTCGTCGCCCTGCCATTTCACCCGCGATAGCGCTGAGCGGCTGTTATCGCCATCGGGCTTGCTCCAGGTGAAGTAGATCCAGTCGTGTTCGCCGTCGCCAAACTCAGGGTGCAGGGCGATATCCAGCAGCCCGCCCTGGCCACGTTGGCTTACTTCGGGTAATCCGTCCAGTGCGCGAGGTTCGCCGCCATCAGCCTCTATGATACTCAGTTGTCCTGGCCGTTCACTGACCAAAAAGCGACCGTCAGGTAGAAACGTCACCGACCAGGGATGCTCCAGGCCGCCGGCAATTTTCTCGATAGAAAAGGCCACTTGATCGCTCTCGATACGTTCCTCTACGATCTCTGCGGCGCTGACAGAGGCACTACTGCTCAGTAAACCGAAGAGGGCGGCGGTCAACCAGCGCTGACGCAACGCAGGGGTAGATAAGCGACGCATGGGGGCTCTCCCAAGAAAGTGACGATCGTTAGGCACGTCAAGCAGAGACGCTTTCTGACGCGAGAGGTTCCTTATTTTATGTTATCAACTCATGGCATCAGCCAAGCGAGCAGTATCGGCAAATAAATCAGCGCCAGCAGCGTCGAGCAAAACACCAGGCTGGCCACATAGGCCGGTTCGCGCTGGGCCCGCTGGGCAAACAAGTAGTTAAACACTGCTACCGGCATGCTCATCTGCAATACTAAAATCCCCTGGGCCAGCGGGGGGAGCCCTATTAAATCGGCAATCAGCCAGGCCGCACCTGCCGCAAGCGGAATACGCACCAAGCTAAAGCCAAGGCCCGAGCGCAGGCTTTTGACCTGAATGCTAGCCAAGGATACTCCCAAGGTGATCAACATGAGCGGTACGGTAAAGCCGGACATCAAATCCACGCTGTTGGCCAACCAAAGCGGCAGCTCGGTCTCGGTGAGCAACAGTGCCATGGCAATGGCGATCGCGTAGACCGTTGGCGTTTTGGCCAGTGACTTGAGCGGATTCCCCCTACTGGCCAGCATGGTGCCGACCGTAAATTGAAACAGCGATACCGTGACCATCACGGTAATGCCGTACACAAAACCGGCACTACCAAAGGCGTAAAGCACGACCGGCAACCCCATGTTGCCGGTGTTGGGGTACATCATCGGAGATAACAACACGCGCCAGTCGCGGCGTAACAGCTTGGCGACAAAAAACGTTGCTCCGGCCATGCAGGTAATCACCAGCGCGGTTGCTAGCATAGTGCGGCCAAAGGTACTGGCGTCGATTTCCGCCCCGGCGAGTGAGGCAAGCACCAGTGAGGGTGTGCCGATATTGAAGACCAGCCGGGTCACAAAATCGACCGGATAGGGATGGCCCAATCGCACCCAGGTAAATCCCAAGCCAGCGCCCGCCAATACGGGCGCCATTACCGCAAAGAGTTCAGCCAACATGGGCGCGTCCTTGGCAATGAGTGGCCGACTATTGTGAATAGGTAGCGGACTAACTGGCAAGTCGCGGAAAGAAAACCTAAGCCGCGACACCGTTATGCTGCCACTGGTGGGGCATTTGCTGGCGTAAAAATGCCAGCAGCGCCTTCACGCGCCGTGGCTGGTAACCGTAAGCATAGAGCAACGTGATGGGTAACGGCGCTGGCTGCCAGTTGGGTAGACAGGGAGTAAGTTCGCCGGGGTGATGCGCTTCGCGTTTGTCGGCAAGCCAATGAGGCAGCAAGCCGATACCTTTGCCACGGGCGATAGCATCCAGGTGAAGCGCAGTTAGATCCACCCGTAAACGCGAGCGTGGGGGGTAAAAGTGGTAAGGACCCTGGCTTTCGTGGTGCAGCAGCAAACCATTCTGGGTCGTGCCCAACAGGTCGATCCAAGGGTGGCCGGCAAGATCACGAGGATGCTCAAGCAGCGGTTGCTTGCTGAGATAAGTCGGGCTGGCATAGAGGCCTCGGGTCAGCATGCCGAGCGGCTCCTGATGAAGGCCGCTTTCCGGTATCTGCCCCAGGCACACATGAACACAGTGACTATTGAGCGAGCTGGGCGGCGTTTCCCGCGTGCGCAACGTTAGCTCGACCTTGGGGTAACGTGCCATGAAGGTATCCATAATCTGGCCCATCCACCCCCTGGCAAGGGCACAGTGAACTTCGAGCGTTACCGTCCCGCTTATATCTTCACGCAGCTCTGCCAGCGCCTCATGGCTGCGTTCCGCCAGCGCCAGGATATCCTGGCAGTAGCGATGGAATAAAAGCCCCGCCTCGGTAGGCAACAGGCGGTTGGCTTGGCGCCGCAGCAGCGGCTGTTCCAGGCGCGCTTCCAAATGGCTGATACGCCTACTTAGGGTTGATTTGGCTAACCCCAGCTTGCGCGCACTGAGCGTGAGGCTGCCGGTCTCCATCACCTCCGCAAAGGCTTTGAGTTCGTCGAAATCATGCATGGTGGATACCGCAATGCTGGAAACAGCGGCATTATGCCAGGGATTTGTTTGAATGAAAATTATTGTTATTTACTGTTGCAAGGAGTTGAACGCGCCGTCCCACCCCTTTGAGGCTAAATTGTATGAGAATTTAGATGCTAATGGTTCTTAAATGTGACTGCCCCGCAAGGTGGCCGAGTCCTGGCACGGCAACGTCCAGCCTGACACGGTGGCACCGTCCTACACCTTTGTGGACGCGGGCGTTGGCTACCAGTTGACCGACAACACCAAGGTAAACGCTGGTATCTATAACCTGTTCGATGCAGACATTGATTACGATGAATATGGCTACGTAAAAGATGGCCGCCAGGTTTGGTTGGGGTTGAACGTGGCTTCCTAACAGTCCAGAGCACTATGGCAGCCATTGCGCCATCACTTAGTGGGGAGCCACGTTAACCAAGCGGCTTCCCGTTTTTATGGTGCGCCAGACATGGCGCACCACAAAAAAGCGGCCTTTATAAGGCCGCAACAAACGATCAAAAAGACACCAAGCATCTAGAACTTTATGCGTGATCCGAACATAGCGACATTAACATTGCTGTATTCGGCACTAACGCCAGATAAAGAATGACGCCTATAGCCCGCATAAATATCAAGCCATTGAGATGGCTTATAAACATACCCAACACCGACAGTCTCAGCATTATCCCCTTTTAATCTTAGATCCTCGGTCTCCGCATAGTGGGCATCAACCGCATGGGCTTCATTAAACCTATAGCCCACTTTTGCCCAATAAAACTCTGAGTCTGGTGACATGCCGTTGTCATCAGCCCGATTTGAATAAGCCCCCGTCAAGTTGAAGCCGCTTGTGTGCAGCCACGAAATTGACCCGCCAATAGTTTCCACATCACCAGATGTTTCGCCCACATCCTTTGTTGAATAACCTAATCTGGCAACAACCCGACCAGCCAAAGGAAGCGAGATACGTCCACCAAGTTCAGTGACATCTGAGTTGCTCTTACTTCCCTGGCTCACAGACAATTTAACGGGACCTAATGCAGGCGTGTCGTATCTAAATCTAGAATATCTGCTCTCAAAGTCTTGATTGTTGACTGAGTTTTTAAGAGCGATTTCTTCCATGGATTCTTTGTTAACAAATGGCAACCCCCCACCAACTAGAGGAAGATTAGCGGAAGAAACCACATTAGTTCCAGACAGGTCTGCTTCAATGTTACCATTTGCCGCACCATTACCCTGACCAAGTGAGAAATTGCCTGCCGCCCCTTCCAAAAAAACATTAAAGTGACGATCCTTGAATTCCTGAATTCAACTAATAAGTGCAGCACCCGCGGTTTCTAGCGCTCCTGAATATTCTCCTAAGAACACCTGGGCTGGGGTTCGGTATCCCAGCCGCTTTCTGGGTCTATCGTTCAGCTTGTGAACAACGCGTCGCAGCTCTACATTAGTCACCTTCCGGAAGTCTGTACCTTTCGGAAAATACTGCCTGATCAGGCCGTTGGTGTTCTCGTTTGTCCCACGTTGGCCTGAGCAGTAAGGATCACAGAAATACACGGAGGCGCTAACCGCTTTTGCGACCGTCTCGTGGTCTGCAAACTCCGAGCCATTGTCTAGCGTGATCGTCTTCACCGCGCCCCGACGAGGCTTAAGTAACCGAACCATGGCTTTCTGCGTTAGTTCTGCCGTTACCTTTGGAAGACGTGCCGCCAACAAGTAGCCACTTCGTCGCTCTACCAACGTCACTATCCCCGCTTGCTTGTGCCCATAAAGCACCGTGTCGCCTTCCCAGTGACCGATGGTGAGGCGTCTTTCGATAGCAGGCGGCCGATGCTCTATCCCCACACGCTTAGGAATCTTGCCTAGTCCTGCGCTTTTGGCATTGGCACGATGTTTACTGCGACGCTTGGGCTGGCGGAGGTGTCGCCACAAATCGCCACCCTTGGCCTTATCGTCCCAGATCAACGAATAGACCCATTGATGACTCACCCCTATACCCGTCAACGGCGCCATAAAACCGCTAATCTGCTCTGGACTCCATTCTTCCCTAAGCCTGTCAGCTACGGCATTGATCAGGCTAGGGAGTCGCTTTGTCCACTTCCAAGCAGAGCGGCGTCTCTGATCGCTGTAACGCTGCGCTTTTGCGGGTTCATATCCCTTGGCACCTGAATTACGTCTCAGCTCACGGCTCACGGTACTGCTGTGAATGCCAAGCTGTTGAGCAATCTGACGTTGGCTCACCCCTACATCCCTGTGGGCAAAAATTTGATATCGTTGTGCCTGGGTCAGTTGTCGGTATCCCATACTCTGCTTCACTTTGGTCGGTAAGGCGGAGAGGGTACCGCTGCTGGCCCTCCTGCCTCTACCGTATGATCCAAAGTGCTGCAGTTATTCTATGAATTCAGGATTCTCCACTGATATTTTTATTTTCAGGGTTCACTGAACTTGAAGGATTTTGCACATAGCCAAGTTCAACATGTGCACCAACCGCAATGTTGTGACTTTCTAGATCGCCCCTTAACCTAGCACCCACCCTACTTGAGCTATTATTGTTGTTTACAATGTAGCCATCTGAGCCGAGCCCGGTATCACTATGCATATACCCCAAATTAATTTGCCCATAGGGGTTAAAGTCTATGTTTTCAATCGGGTCTGCATTAACTGCGCCTGTCCCCGCAAAACTTGCAGAAATAATGAAAATTGTTTTTCTAAAAGATTTAGTCATATCTGGATCCTCGATTATTTATATAAGTTGTATGTTTGTAGCTGGTTTCATCTATCCTTATAAATTATTTTTTGTGCGTCACCTCCAAAGTTTTAACAGTTATAATTTAGGCGCAAGTGTCTCTCCCAAGATCACCTTGTCTGGTTCTTGGTCTCTTGGGTTATAAAGCTAAATTAAGCGCAGTCGTTGTTAATTTTTAAAAGTCAGAATGTATATAGGATAATTGTTATTCCTTAATTAAAGTGGGGTGAGTTTTGACTAATTTTAACGAGCTATCTTGGAGTAACTCTTATTCCACAACTTCTATCATCTTGCGCAGAACGTAATGGAGGATGCCGCCATGACGGAAGTACGCCAGTTCATTCTCGGTATCGATGCGGCACTTGGCATCAACGGTTTTTTCGCCATCGGCATTTTTAATGGTCACTTTGACGTTGCCGCCCGGCGTTAAATCGCTCAGCCCGGCAATGGATACCTCTTCATCACCCGTGAGTCCCAGTGTCTTACGGCTCTCACCTTCGGGGAACTGCAACGGCACCACCCCCATGCCGATCAGGTTGGAACGGTGGATGCGCTCGAAGGACTCGGCGATTACCGCGCGCACGCCCAGCAAACGCGTGCCTTTGGCGGCCCAGTCCCGCGAGGAGCCGGTGCCGTACTCTTTGCCGGCGATCACCACCAGCGGCTTGCCTTCTTCCTTGTACTTCATCGCCGCGTCGTAGATGGCCATCTGCTCGCCGCTGGGGACGTGGCGGGTTTCGCCGCCGACCACGCCGTCGAGCATTTCGTTTTTGATCCGCACGTTGGCAAAGGTGCCGCGCATCATCACTTCGTGGTTACCACGACGCGAGCCGTAGGAGTTGAAGTCGACCGGTTTAACGCCGTGCTCTTGAAGGTAACGTCCAGCGGGGCTATCGGGTTTGATGGCACCGGCCGGTGAAATGTGGTCGGTGGTTACCGAGTCGCCCAGCATGGCCAGCACGCGGGCGTTGTGCACATCCTCAATGGCGTCCGGCTCGCGGCCCATGCCCTCGAAAAACGGCGGATGCTGGATGTAGGTCGATTCGGGCCATTGGTAAACCTTGCTTTCCGGCACCTTGATGGCCTTCCAGATATCGTCGCCTTCAAAGACAGCCCCGTACTCCTTGTGGAACATCGCGGTATTGACCTGCTCAACGGCGGTGGCAATCTCCGCTTGGCTTGGCCAGATATCCTTGAGGTAGACCGGGTTGCCGTTGTCGTCCTCACCGAGCGGGTCGTTGCTCAGGTCGCACTGAACATTGCCGGCCAGGGCGTAGGCCACCACCAGCGGGGGGGACGCCAGCCAGTTGGTTTTCACCAGCGGATGCACGCGCCCTTCAAAGTTACGGTTACCCGACAGCACCGAGGCGACGGCCATGTCGCCGTCGGCGATGGCCTTTTCGATCTCGTCGGGGAGCGGGCCGGAGTTGCCGATACAGGTGGTGCAGCCATAACCGACCAGGTTGAAGCCCAAGGCGTCCAGGTCGTTGTTCAACTCGGCGGCCTCCAGGTAATCGGTGACTACCTTGGAACCCGGCGCAAGGGAGGTTTTTACCCAGGGTTTGGTGGTGAGGCCTTTTTCGCGTGCTTTACGGGCGAGCAGGCCGGCCGCCATCATCACGCTGGGGTTAGACGTGTTGGTACACGAGGTAATAGCCGCAATCACCACCGCGCCTGGGTCGAGACTGAAGTCGTGGTCATCAAGCTTCACGGCCTGGCTGGTGTCATGTTGAAAGCTGCGCGCAATCCCCACAGCGGTTTGGCCGCCCTCAGAAGACAGTTTTCCCTTGGCGGTCGGGTCCGCGTTGGTATCTTCCTGCAGGAACTTATCAAAGGCAGCGGCCATATCCTTGAGGGCAACACGATCCTGGGGACGTTTGGGCCCTGCGAGGCTGGCTTCCACCTCGGTCATGTCGAGGTGCAGCATGTCGGTGAAGACTGGCTCGTCGCCCGGCTCGCGCCACAGGCCCTGAGTCTTCGAATACGCCTCGACGAGGTCGATTTGCTCGTCGTCCCGGCCGGTCAGGCGCATGTAGGTAAGTGTTTCGTCATCAACCGGGAAGAAGCCGCAGGTGGCGCCGTATTCGGGGGCCATGTTGGCGATGGTCGCGCGGTCGGCCAGCGGCAGGTCCTTCAGGCCGTCGCCGTAGAACTCGACAAACTTGCCGACCACGCCTTTCTTGCGCAGCATTTCGGTGACGGTCAGCACCAGGTCGGTGGCCGTGATGCCTTCGCGCAGCTTGCCGGTCAGCTTGAAGCCGATGACCTCGGGAATTAGCATGGAAACCGGCTGGCCCAGCATGGCCGCTTCGGCTTCGATGCCGCCGACGCCCCAGCCGAGGACGCCCAGGCCGTTGATCATGGTGGTGTGGGAGTCGGTGCCCACCAGGGTGTCCGGATAGGCCAGGGTGCGCCCGTTTTCTTCCTTGGTCCACACGGCTTTGCCCAGGTATTCCAGGTTGACCTGGTGGCAAATGCCGGTGCCCGGCGGCACCACACGGAAGTTGTCGAACGCCTGCTGGCCCCAGCGCAGGAACTCATAGCGCTCGCGGTTGCGCTGCATTTCAATGTCGACGTTTTCCTGAAATGCGGCGGCGTTGCCGAACTTGTCGACCATCACCGAGTGGTCGATGACCAAGTCCACCGGCGATAGCGGGTTGATTTTGGCGGGGTCCTCGCCGAGTTTTTCAACGGCGGCGCGCATGGAGGCAAGATCGACCACGCCGGGTACGCCAGTGAAATCCTGCATCAGTACGCGGGCAGGGCGGTAGCCAATCTCACGGCTGGATTTGCCTTCTTTTTGCCAGTCGACCAGCGCTTGCATGTCATCCTGTGAAACGCTTTCATCGTCGGCAAAACGTAACTGGTTTTCGAGCAGAATTTTGAGCGTCTTGGGCAGCCGGTCGATGGTGCCCAGTGCTTCAGCGGCCTTCGCCAGGCTGTGATAGTGGTAAGTGCGGCCACCGGCCACGAGGGTCTGCAGCGTCTCTAGTAGGGGCGAGGTGTTCATGTTGTCTCCTTTCGTTGCGCGGGCCGATGTCGTTAGTGGTCGTCGGCCCGCGGTGGACTTTCATGACAGGACTGATTTAGCCGAACAGCCAGGGATCGATCAATCCGCTCGGGTAGGTCAGGGTCAGGAACTCGGCCATGCCAACCAGAAAAGCGATGACCCCAAGTGCCATGGCAGTTGCCACCCAAGGTTTGAGTCGCGCAATGGTCAGCAGGAAAACGAAGCAGAACAGTGTTGCAACAGTAATAAAGCCCAGTAGCAAAATGGCGCCTACCAAGGTGAAGAAGCCCAATAGCCAGAGGCCCTGTAGACCGGTCGCCTGATGCTCCCAACGGGGCCGGAAAATCACGCAGCGGGCAATCTCCGCCAGACAGGAAAGGGCCAAGATTGCGATGGCTAGTCGTGGCATGATGCCGCCAATCAAGGACAGGTCGGCGACATTCATCCAGGCGACGACCGCGGTGCCCATTAGTGCGGCGAAGAGCACCGTATCGATGACGCCCAGGGTGGGAGCGGCCTTTTGGGGGACCGCTGCGCCCACGGAGACGGCTTCCCGGCGCTTGCGCCATGCGGCAGTGATCATGGGAATGAACATGGCGCTAAGGATCAGAGCACCAATGATCATCACGCCGGGGCGCATGAAGGCGTCTGTACCCTGGAACTGCACCGCCTGATAGAAGTACCCCTCCGCTCCTGGAGCCAACACGAAACCGATCAGAAAGGCGGGGCGCGACCAGTTCGCCTGCTTGAACAAGACCCCCAGGATGCCGACCGCCCCCAGTGCGAGCAGGTCACCCGCAGAACGCGTGGCCTGAAAGGCAGCGAACATGATCAGTACCGTGATCAAAGGTGCCAGCGTGGCGAAGGGGACCCGTGTGAGGCTGGCCACCGGACGAGCCAGCACCAAACAGAGCGCGGCGCCCAGGATATTGGCCAGGGCCAGCGACCAGATAATGGTGTAGGTCAGGTCAAGGTGAGTCTCAATCATGCCCACACCGGGCTGCAACCCAAGCAATAACAGTCCACCCAGGAACACCGCAGCTGTACCCGAGCCGGGCACCCCGAACAACAGGGTCGGGACCATGGCGCCGCATGCGCAGGCATTGTTGGCGGATTCAGGGGCGATCACCCCGCGGATGTCCCCCTTGCCGAATTCGGACTTGTCATTGGCGCTTTGCACCGCATGGCCATAGGTGAGCCAGTCGACCACCGAGCCGGCCAGGCCAGGGATAGTGCCGATCAGGCTGCCGATAGCCGCACAGCGTGCGACGAGACCACGTTGTTCACGTACATCGCTGATGCCTTTTCGCCAGCCTTCACCCAGATTGCAAGGCTCTTCGGCGATGCTTCCTCGTTTGACCAGCAGGTCGATAATCTCCGGGAGTGCGAAGATCCCGAGCCCCACCACCACCAGGGGCAAGCCATCGTAGAGGTAGTCGAGCCCGAAGTTCATGCGGAATTCACCGGTGGCCGGCGCCATACCGATAGCGCCCACCAGCAGGCCCAGGCCGCAGGCGGCCAGCCCCTTGAAGAGGTCGCGCCCGGAGAGCACGGCCACCATCGACAGGCCGAGCAGGGTCAGCATGAATAGTTCGGAGGAAGAGAACGACAGCACCAGCGGGCGGGCGATCAGGATAAAACCTGTCAACACGCCGGCACCGATGAGGCCCCCGATCATCGAGGATAGGAAGGCGCTAGACAGTGCACGTGCGGCCTGACCTTTCTTGGCCAGGGAGAAGCCGTCAATGACGGTGGCTTGGGAAGCGCTGGAACCAGGAATACCCAGCAATACCGAGGCAAAGGTATCACCAGTGGGAATCACGGCGACCAGGCCCATCAGCATACCGAGTGCCACGGTCGGCTCCATGCCGTAGAGGAAAGGTAGCAACAAGGACATGCCAGCGATGCCCCCGAGTCCGGGTATGATGCCGACCACGAGGCCGACCAGCACGCCCAGCACCATGAAGAGCAGATGGGACAAGGTAAATAGCTGTCCCAGACTGGAGAGAAAAATATCAAGCATGGCGTCTGGCTCTTATATTGTGTGATCAGGAGGAGACAGGGCTGCCGGCCCTATGGGCCGACATATCTCTTTGCGCGTTAGATCTCGGCGCCGTGCTCGGACTGCAGCCAGTCGGCCAGCCAGTCGCGAGTGGCGTCATCGATGGACATGGCATCGTCCAGGTGACGTTGCACGGTGTCGCCAATGACCGGGGTATAGGGCCCTAACTGTGCAGCAGCCTCTTCTTTGAATGCGTCGGTATCGACGAATTCTTGGGCTGCCTCGCGGTAGGTCTCGAGCAAGGACTGGGGTGTGTCCTTGGGCACCATGATCAGCTTCTGCAGGGCATAGCCGGAGGCGAAGAACTTGCGGAAGGCCTCATAGGCAGTGCCCGACGGCGCCTCGTCATGGACCTTTCGATAGACCTCGTTGAAGGTGGGCAGCTCGGGGAAGGCTGGGTCGCGCACGATCTTGCCCTCGTCGTTCAGGACGCCAAGCGAAAACAGCGGCACGGCCTTGCCTGACTCAACCAACGGCTCGACGTTACTCAGATAGGCAGAAGTAGTCTGAAAGTCGATATCGGCCTCGCCCCGTTCGAAGGCCAGTCGACCCTCACCGCGACTACGCATGCCGAACACGGCTTCCACGTCCGCGCCCAGCATGTCCAGGGCGATCAGGACGGGGAGCTCGACCCCCGTAGGGTTTTGCGCTGCCAGCTTGACCGGCTGCTCCAGCAATGCGTCGATAATCTCATCCGCTGACGCACCGAGATTTGGTTGTCCATACACTACACCGCCTGTGGGGGTGGCCAGAATGGGGGTCCATTCGCTGTAGTCGTAGCGCACGCGCTGGTCATCAAGCATGGCGGGGTATTGGGTAGAGGCCGAGGTGCCCAACCAGTTGCTGCCATCCGACTCGGCACGTACGGCGAACAGGTTGGCACCGTTGATCGAACCGCCGCCGGGTACGTTATCGATCATGATGGACGGCTCTCCCGGCAGAGACTCGCTGAACCAGGGGGAGAAGAACCGCGCCCAGACATCCGTACCGCCGCCGACTCCAAATGGGATAGTCCATTTGATGTTACCCGGTACCTCGACGTTTTGAGCCTGCACTGAAGTCGTCAGGCTCAGCCCAGAGATCGCAATCCCAAGCAATACGGCTTTATTGAGCCGTCCGAGGGAAAAGGGGGAAGTTGAAGTCTTGTTGATTAGCATGGCGTTACTCCTGGTGTGTTGTAGTTGTCATGGTTGATGAATGTTACCCCAGCGGATATGCGAGATTAGCTAGCTCTTGATGTCAGCATATCCTGACTGGGAGGAGAGGGAAGCGAGTAAAAAATGGTCCCGCTCATGATTTTTCTGGCAGTACGAACGAGGGACACGCGTGCAATGTCGAGGGAATTTCCGTTGCGGTGCTCGACATCCAGATCGATGAGTCCAGAGGGATGTTCCAAACTTACCTGTGACAGCTGACCATCAGCTTCCAGCTTCCCCGCTCCAACTGCGATTCGGTTAGCTACGGTGCCAGGAACACTGACCGCCGCTGCCACCGCGATGGCGCCCGTAACGGCAATTGCCTTATGACAACGGTGAGGCACGAAGTAACGGGTGCACAAAGTGCTGGTATTGTCGGATGGTGCTGACACCAGCACGGGCTTGGGCAGGACACTCTGGCTAACATCCCCCAGTCCCATTCTTAGTCCAGCCTGGCGACGAATCATCTCCAATCGCTCAAGCATGTCGGGATGAGCGTCTAACTCCGACGCGGACTCCCGGCCGCTGAGGCCCAGGTCGACCGCATTGATCATCATGATGGGAGTGGCGGCATCGAGGCAGGAAACTTCGATACCATCTATCGTGTCGATGGCATTCCCGGTCGGCAGTAGCGCGCCTGTCTTGGTGCCAATAATATCCAGGAAGCTGAGCTGAATGCCGGCGGCATGCCCCGGCACGCCGCTGATGGTCGTATCACCCTCGTATGAAACTTGGCGGCCTGGCGTCGGCACGCGACATTCGATCAGGCGCTGAGTGTTAAGGTTGCGAACGCGCACGACGGTGGTGCCTTCCTGAGGCTCCACCAGCCCTGTCTCAAGTGCATAAGGCCCAACGGCAGAAAGCATGTTGCCGCAATTCGGGTTGAAATCGACGCGTCGGTTGAGCACATCGACCTGCGCGAATAGGTAGTCGACATCCGCCTCGGGATGGGATGAGTGCTCCACGATGGCTACCTTGCTAGTCAGCGGATCCCCTCCTCCGATGCCATCTATCTGGAGAGCGTGGCCCGATCCCATGAGATTCAGCAGGATCTCGGTTTGTGCTTCCTGGCTGTCGGGAAGGTCTTTCATGCGTAAGACAGGGCCTCGGGAGGTGCCGCCGCGCATGATCATGCAGGGAATGCTGTTCATCATTGTCATGCCATATCGCGTTTCAAAGTGGTGATATGAGCATGTCAGGGAGTTTTTGATGCTTCAAATGCAAATAAATGAGTGGTTCAATGTGTAATTCACATTAATTCGCTATAATTATTAATCGCTACTACTTCATGCAAGAGTGAGGATATGCAACATCGACTAGAGTTTCTTGATCTGCAAGCCTTTATTCAGGTCGCAGAGCTTGGTTCCTTCCACGAGGCTGCGCAACGCCTGCACCTCTCTCAGCCAGCGCTTTCTCGCCGCATTCAGAAGCTTGAGGAACTCTTAGAGATCGAGCTGCTGGAACGCACCACTCGGCGGACGCGGCTAACCCCCATTGGCGCGGACTTCCTTCCTCGAGCGAGGCGAATGATAGAGGAGTACGAATCGTCGATCCTAGGGATACGTGAATTGGCCACGCACCAGAAGGGCACAGTCACCATTGCCTGTATCCCCACCGCAGCCTTCTATTTCCTACCTAGTGTGATTCGCGGGTTCAGCGAGGCATGGCCAGGGATCCGGATCAGGATCCTTGATGTGAGCGCCAAGGAAGGTTTGGAAAAGGTGACCAATGGCGAGGCTGACTTCGGCATCAACATGTTCAGTGCGCAGAGTCCGGAAGTCTCCTTCACGCCACTATTGCGGGACCCTTTTGTCCTGGCGCTACGTTACGACCATCCTCTGGCGGATAAAGGCCTTATCGAATGGTCGGACCTCGAACAGGTCCGGTTGATCACCGTGAGTCGAGACAGTGGCAATCGGATGCTGTTGGACAACACCCTCTCGGCAGAGGGCATTCGGCTGAATAGCTTCTATGAAGTCCAGCACCTTTCCACTTCGCTTGGTCTTGTTGAATCTGGTCTTGGAGTGGCGATTCTTCCCAAAATGACAATGCCTGGCCCTGACCATGACACTCTTTGCTCACGGGAACTCCCCGAGCCTTGCATACAGCGCACTATCGGTCTGGTGAGAAGTAATTCGCACAGTTTATCCAGCACAGCCCAGCTTTTTATCGACATGCTCCTGGAGCACTGGGGAAGCTCCATAGGCACTTGAAAGATTGACAGTCTTTACTGTACTGGCTGCTATACATCGCAATATTAAATAACGATAGTCGTGCATCTTCCAGGTAAGACAAGGATATCCCTATAAGCTGACTAAATATAAAAAGGAGATAAGCCATTAAGTAAGTTTTCCAGCGAATTAACTCCTTGTCATTACCAGCACGCGCCCGTTGCCAAGGCACAATAACCTAGCAGACATTGCCTTGTGGTCGCCACGGTGGCTATCTCAAGATCAAAAAAGCCCCGGCAATCGCCAGGGCTGAAGAAGAACATCAAAACAGTAGCGAGCTTAAACCGATTAGAACTCGTAGCGTGCCGAGAGCCACAGGCGACGGCCTTCTTCGCTATTAGCATAAACGTTGCCATAGCCGGCCCCATCGCCGTAGGAGCGATAGTCGACGAAGTCCTTGTCGAACAGGTTGTAGATGGTGGCGCTCAGGTTCAGGTTATCCGAGACGGCGTAATTACCGCCCAGGTTGAACAGCGAGTAGGCTTTAAAATCGCCCAGGTCATCGAAAAGCGGTACGGGCGGACCGGGAGGCGCGGTGCGCGAGCGGTAACGCTCGCTACGGTATTCTGCCGAGAGCCAGGCATCCAGCTTGTCGGTGGCCTGCCAGCGCAGCGTGGCATTTACCGAGTGTTCGGGCGTATCGGTGAGCGGTTCGCCTTTATTGTCGCCGCTTTTTTGTTCGCTATCCGTGTAGGTGTAGTTGGCGTTTAAGCGCCAGTCCGGGTTGAACTGGTAGGCGGTGGAAAGCTCGACGCCTTGGGTGATCGCCTCGTCGACGTTGACCTGCTGGCTGTAAACGCCGTCAGGAATCAAGGGGTCATTGGACACCTGCCTGTCGTTACCGCTGGCGATTTTATCGTCAAACTGGTTATGGAATAGCGTCGCGCTGGCGGTAAAGCCCTGCTGATTATCGTAATGCGCACCGATTTCACTACTGGTGCTGGTTTCCGGCTCGAGGTCCGGGTTGCCGATGGTAAGGATGGTGCCCTGGCCCGTCACGCCGTTGATGCCGTCATGCAAGTCGTTAAGCGACGGTGTTTTGTAGCCGCGGCTCACGCCACCTTTTAGCGTCCAGTTGGGGGTGGTGTTCCAGACTAGATAGCCACGTGGGCTGAACTGGCTGCCAAAGGCATCGTGGTGGTCGTAACGCCCGCCGAGCGTAAGCGCCAGATCGTCGCGCAGCATCCATTCGTCTTCGGCAAACAGGGCGGTAGTGGTTTGCTCGAATGTCTCGCCCGCTAAACCGTCGTCCAACTCCGAATCCATCCATTGGCCACCTATGGTGGTCATATGATCGCCCAGCGGCATGGTGAATTTGCTATCGAGCACCGTGTTGGTGGTTTCCAATTCGCGCGGGTCACCGCCAACGATTCCAGGAAAACCTGCGTATGCTTCACCCGCCGTACCGGGGATGGTGCGGCCGGTGGTTTCGGTGGTGTTGCGCATCAGGCTGGACTCCAGGGTGCCTGAGGCAAAGCGTCCGGTATGGCCAGTAGCAACTTGCTCACGCTCAAAACGTAGCTCGTCGGCATAACCGTTAGCGACACCGGGGTCAGGCTCACAGCTGCGCGTGCGACCATCCAAGGTGCCTAACTGGCATTCGTCGTTGTTGTAGCGCTGGCGGTTGACTTCTCCGTCGAGCCACAGGTCGTGATCATCAGTCGGCGTCCAGGTCAGCTTGCCGCCCAGGTTATAGGTATCGCCTTCCACCGGGCTGGGGCCGCGCTGGCTGACCTCGATCGGGTCGCCATTTTCATCGCTGTATTCTAAATTAGATGCGTCGCGCTCATAGAAGCGTCCGCGTAATTGCAGGCCTAGGGTGTCTTCTATCAAGGGGCCGCTGGTGTAGAGATTAATTTCACGCCGGTCGCCGAAGTCGCGGTCTTGGTTGAAGGTATTCTCAACGCCAACCGAGCCGGTCCATTCGCGGTCGACCTTGCGGGTAATGATGTTAATTACCCCGCCCATGGCGTCAGAGCCATAAAGTGTCGACATTGGCCCACGAATCACCTCAATGCGCTCAATGCTGGAGGTGGGTGGAAAAAAGCTGGTGGAGGTTTCGCCAAAGCCATTGGGCGTTACGCTACCGGCGGTATTTTGGCGGCGGCCATCAATCAAAATCAGCGTGTAGTCGCTGGGCATGCCGCGCATGCTGATGTTCCGACCGCCGGTTTTACCCACCTGGCCGCCCACGTCAACTCCTTCAACGTCGCGCAGGGCATCGGCAACACTGGTGATGCGTTTGCGCTCCAGTTCCTCGCGAGACACCACCGAAATACTGGCCGGCGCATCGACCATCGTCTGTTCAAACCCGCTGGCCGACACCACGATGTTATCCAGTTGGTCGCTTTGTTGTGCGTAAACCGCCGTGGACGATACGGCGAGCGCGATGGCGCTGACCAAAACGGTGCGAGTAAAGCGTGGCATGGGCATCCCCTGGTAAAGCAATTAGATTATTAATGATATTCATTGTCAAATGAGATGGGGAGTCTAAAAACAAAAGTTCCCAAATGCGAGGCAATTGATTGGAACATGACGTTGCGTAAGCTGGAACGATGCGGGTAGAGCGAGCGATGCAGTTGAGCGTTGCGTTGCGTCGAACGCAGTATTCGCCGTAATATTGATGCAAGTGCTTTTGATAATCGTTATTATTCCTGCGCCACTTCAACAGCGAGGACACCTTATGCGGGCCGCATCATTGTGCAATGGCATTGTGGGACTACTACTGAGTGTCTGTTTGGTCAGTGCCGTTCAGGCGCGTACGCTCGATACTGCCTTCGGCGAAGTAGATGTAACGGGTACGCCGGAGCGAGTGGTCACGCTGTACGAGGGGGCGCTGGATGCCTCATTGGCCGCGGGCATCACGCCGCTAGGAGCGGTCACCACGCGCGGTGGCGACAACGTTGCCGAGTACGTGGAAGCGCATTTGGGCGATGAGCGGCCCGCTATCATGGGAGTGGTACGCGAAATCAACACCGAAGCGGTGCTTGAGCAGCGCCCGGACTTGATCCTCGCGCCTGTTCAGCTTGCTGAAGAGCAATATCAGCTGTTATCGCGCATTGCGCCCACGGTGGTGCCGCCGAGTCAGCCGCTGGCGCCGGATAACTGGAAGGATGAAGCACGGCTTTACGGTAAAGCATTGAACCGTGAGGAGGCCATTGACGACGCCATCAACGCCGTTGAGGAGCGTGCCGCGGCGCTGGCAAGCGACCTGGAAAAAGCCGGTGTGGGCGGAAATGCGTTTGTGGTGCGCTGGATGCCGGGCGGGCCGATGGTGATGTCGAAAAACCTGTTTACCGCCGGTCTGCTGGCCGACGTCGGCCTGACCGTCGAAGACGCGGGGCTGGTGGGCGAGCGCGGCGTGCATAGCGATGTGCTAAGCCTTGAAAACCTTGCCCAAGTGGATGGTGACTGGCTGTTTCTAGCCACGCTCAATGAAGACGGCCAGGAAGCGCTTGAGTCCGCCAAGCAAAGCAGCGCCTTTACCCGGCTGGAGGTGGTCCAGCGCGAGCAGGTGGTGCCGGTGAACGGTCAGCTGTGGACCAGCGCCAACGGCCCGCTGGCGGCGCAGGCGATTCTTGACGATGTAGAAGCCGCTTTGTTGCCGTGATGTCGTTAAACGTTGGTCGTCAACGAACGCAGATGACGCTACTTCTCACCGCCCTCGTGGCGGTGAGTCTCGTTAGCCTGCTGATTGGCGCAGGCGACGTCGGCCCGCTGCGTGCGCTGGCGGTGCTTGCCAGCAGTCAGGATAACGATGCGAGTTTCGTGGTATGGGAACTGCGCGCGCCGCGTACCTTGATTGGCATTATCGTGGGCATGGCCCTGGGAGTGGCGGGGGCGCTGCTCCAGGCCGTCTCGCGTAACCCGCTCGCCGAACCCGGCTTATTGGGGGTCAGCGCTGGCGCGGCCTTTGCCGTGGCATTAACCTTGGTCATGGGGGCCAGCGCGGCCACGCTGCGTATTTCGGTGGCCCAGTTGGGAGCGCTGGTCGGCTGCCTATGTGTGCTTAGCGTCACCCGCGTGCGCGGTGTAGGCAGCGATCCGGTGCGGCTGGTATTGGCCGGAGCGGCGTTTTCCGGGCTGCTTGGCTCGCTGACGTCCCTCATGCTGCTGTTTGATCAGCGCGCGGCGGATGAAATCCGTTTCTGGGTCATCGGCAGTCTCGCCGGACGACGCCTTGATGATGTGGTCGCCATGCTGCCCAGCATGCTGGTGGCCTCCGTGTTGGTGGTTGTTACGGCCCGCCCGCTGGCGGCGCTGGCGCTAGGCGAACGGGCCGCGTCAGGGCTGGGACATCATCCAGGGCTGATCCGTTGGTTGGTCGTCGCCTGCGTGGCGGTACTGGTGGGCGCTGCCACCGCGATTGCCGGTCCTATTGCGTTTGTCGGCCTGGTCGTGCCGTTTGCCGCTCGAGCGATCGCCGGGCCGGACATTCGCCGCACGCTGTGGTTCTGCCTGCCGATCGGCCCCTTGATGGTGCTCGCCGCAGATATCATTGCGCGTGTGTTAGTGGCGCCTTCAGAGCTGCCAATTGGCGTGTTGACCGCCCTATGCGGTGCCCCGGTACTGGTCGCGGTGGTGCGCGCCCGGCGGCTACCCTCCTTATAATCTCTGGCGTTGCATGCCCATGAAATCGAACGCAACTGATCTTTCTTCGCCGGCCTTGTTAACCCAGCACCCTGCGGCTGAGGTAGCGGCACCGTCAGGCTATTGGCGGGTGGCGTGGCGCTCTCCGCGTGGCAATGCCTGCAGTGTGCTGATTGAGCGCCGCGGACTGACCGTCAATACGGGTTTGTGCGTCGCACTGCTCATCGCCTGCGTGCTTTACCTGGGGCTTGGGAGTATGACGCTGGCGCCGAGCACGGTTGTCCCGGCGCTCTTTGGCCGGGGCGAGATGATCAACGTGTTTACCGTACAGGAGCTGCGCCTGCCAAGGCTGACGGCCGCCTGCTTGACGGGGGCTGCCTTTGCTCTCGCCGGGGTGCTGATGCAAACCCTGGCACGCAACCGGCTGGCCACCCCAGGGATTATCGGTATTGATAACGGCGCCACGGCGTTTGCCGTGGCCTCGGTGGTAGGAATGGGCATTTCCCTGGCCCCGTCGGCCATGGCGCTGGCGGGGGCTGCTACCGCAGCCGCATTGACCTTTGGCCTCGTGGCGGGTGGTGGCATGCAGGGCTATCGCTTTATCGTTGCGGGGATTGGTGTCGGTGCGGTATTCGGTGCCGTCACCCAATTGATGTTGGCACGGGTGGCGATTGATACCGCCAATGCGGCCTACCCCTGGACCGTCGGGTCGCTCAACGCCCGCCCGGGCGACGCCGTCTTTTGGCTAGCGGGCGGTCTTATCGTCGGCGTGGTCGCTGCTGGGGTCGTCGCGCGTCCGCTATCGCTGATGCGCTTTAAAGATGCAACGGCCTGTGGGCTGGGCATTAACGTTAAAGCGCGACGCTTCCAGGTGTTGTTGCTCTCGGTGGTGTTGACGGCGCTGGCGGTTGCGGTGGCAGGGCCAGTGGGTATGGTCGGGCTGATCGGCCCCGAAATCGCCCGCTCCCTTGCAAGCTCGCGCCAGGTGCCGTTAGTGGCGTCGCTATTGTCAGGCGCGCTGGTGATGGTGCTGGCGGACCTCGCCGGGCGCACTTTGCTGGCCCCGATTGAAATTCCCGTCGGTATTGTCACCGCCGTCATCGGCGGCCCCTGGTTATTATGGATACTAATGCGCCCGCAACGGAGTTACGCATGACGCATGCTGAACCATCCCCCACGCTTGCCACCGAATCGCTTGCTCTGAGTTATGGCTCCCGGCGCGTCATTGAGTCGCTGGACCTCAGCCTGCCGAGCGGCCAAGTCACCGCGATTGTGGGCCCCAACGGCTGTGGCAAGTCCACGCTACTCTCGGGCCTGGCGCGTCTGCACAAACCGGAAAGTGGGGCAGTACTGTTGAATGGTGCGGATATCCAACGCCTGCCCGCCCGTAAGCTCGCCACTCAACTGGCGCTGTTGCCGCAAGAGGCCGTTGCGCCGGAAGGGCTGACGGTCAGCGAGCTGATTCGCTTTGGCCGCCAGCCTCACCAGGGCTGGCTGCGCCAGTGGTCGGCTGAAGACCAGCGCGTGGTGGAACATGCGCTCTCTGCGGCGGGGCTTGATGCGTTGGCCGAGCGCCCGCTGGAAGCGCTTTCCGGCGGGCAGCGCCAGCGGGCGTGGATCGCCATGACCATCGCCCAACAAACGCCGCTTTTGCTACTCGATGAGCCAACTTCGGCATTGGACCTAGGGCATCAGATTGAGGTGTTCGAACTGGTGCGTGACCTGGCCTGTCATGGTCGCACCGTGGTGATGGTGCTGCATGATTTAGCCAGCGCCTGCCGCTACGCGGATCATCTCATCGCCCTGTGCGAAGGGCAGGTTGTCGCCCAAGGGGCGCCTGCAAAGGTCGTTACCCCAGCGCTGGTGCGCGAGCTGTATCAGGTAGATTGCACGCTGATTATCGACCCAGATACCGGCAGTCCCTTATTGGCCAACGTGCGCCGTGCCGGTTCTTAAGCCTTGTGCCCAAACCAAGCCCCTAAGCCGACGTTTGGTAAATAGGAAAGTGGTACGATAGGCCACATCATTCGACCCATAACCACTCAGTAAGGAATGCTCGTGGCTTCTTTTACGCCCCGTTCTCAGGCCCGCTCTCAGAATCAGAGCTTTCAGGCCTTGATGCGCCTTCTGCGCTATGCCAAAGGCTATCGGCGGCGGATTATCGCCGCGACCGTTTGCTCGATCATCAACAAGCTGTTCGATATCGCCCCCGAAATTCTCATCGGCGTGGCGATCGACGTGGTGGTCAATCAGGAACAAAGCTTTGTGGCGCGGTTGGGCTTCGACGCCCCTCAAGAGCAGATCACCATCCTCGCCGTGTTGACGTTCTTTATCTGGGCGGGGGAGTCGCTGTTTGAGTACCTGTTCCAGATTTTATGGCGCAACCTGGCCCAACGGCTTCAGGCCGATATGCGTCAGGACACCTACGAACACGCCCAGCGCCTGGATATGGCGTTTTTTGAGTCGAAAAGCTCCGGCCAGCTTGTTGCCACGATGAATGATGACGTTAACCAGCTTGAGCGTTTCCTCGACGGTGGTGCTAACTCGCTGATTCAGGTGGGGGTGACGGTAGTTGCCGTGGGCGCGGTGTTCTTCGTGCTCTCGCCGCTGATCGCGCTGCTGGCGTTTACCCCCATTCCGCTGATTATATGGGGGGCGTTTTACTTCCAGCGCAAAGCCGGGCCGCTTTACAGCGACGTGCGCGACAAGGTTGGCGATTTGGCGAGCCGGCTTTCCAACAACCTGAGCGGCATTGCCACCATCAAAAGCTTTACTAGTGAAGCGCGCGAGGCCGAGCGCCTGCGCGATGCCAGCGAAGCTTACGTTAACGCCAACCGCCGGGCGATTCAGGTGAGTTCGGCGTTTATCCCGGTTATTCGCATGGCCATTCTGGCCGGCTTTTTGGCTACCTTTACCGTCGGCGGCATGATGGCGCTTAACGGCTCACTCAACGTAGGCGCCTACGGCGTGCTGGTGTTTTTGACCCAGCGCCTACTGTGGCCGCTGACCGGCCTGGCCCAGGTGATCGATCTGTTCGAACGCGCCATGGCCAGCACCAAGCGGATTCTCGATCTGCTGGAAGAGCCCATTACGGTTAAAGACGACAGCACCACGCCGCTGGCTCAGCCCGTTAAAGGTGAGGTGCGTTTCGAGTCGGTAAGCTTCCACTACACCGCCAGTGAAGTGGGCGTTGATGGGGTGGATTTACACGCGCCAGCCGGGCACACCCTGGCGCTGGTAGGTGCGACCGGTTCGGGTAAATCGACGCTGATCAAATTACTGCTGCGTTTTTACGACCCTGAAAGCGGGCGGGTACTGATTGACGGGCAGCCGGTAACGGACGTGAGCATGCACTCGCTGCGCCAGGCGATTGGCCTGGTCAGCCAGGATGTGTATCTGTTTGAAGGCAGTATTCGCGACAATATTGCCTACGGCAGGCCGGATGCGGACGACGCCGCGATTATCGATGCCGCCAAAACCGCCGAGGCGTGGAGCTTTATTGAAACGCTGCCCCAAGGGCTGGAAACGCCGGTAGGGGAGCGGGGCGTGCGCCTTTCCGGCGGCCAGCGGCAACGCCTTTCACTGGCCCGGGCGCTGCTTAAAGACCCGCCGGTTTTGGTGCTGGATGAAGCCACCAGCGCGGTGGACAACGAAACCGAAGCCGCCATTCAGCGCTCGCTCAAGCGCATCGCCCACGGCCGCACGGTGATCATGATTGCTCACCGGCTTTCGACCATCGTGCACGCCGATGAGATCGTGGTGATCGAAAAAGGCCAAGTGGCCGAACGCGGCACTCACTCAAGCTTGCTCGCCGCTAATGGCCATTACGCGGCCCAATGGCGCGTGCAAACCGGCGAGGCGCTGGCGGGTGATGCTGAAGCCGTTAGCGGTTAACGAGCCGGGCATCCAGCGTGATCGGCACGTGCTCGTCTATCTCGTTATAACCTAGCATCGAGAGCACGCTGCGCAGCGTGGCGTTGGCCATCAACGCGCGGCCATCCAGCGCCATGGGCTCGGCGTGGGTCACGCGCACTTCGTTCAAGCCCTCACGGGTGAAGCGAAGCGGGACAGTCTCTTCCTGGTTGACTATATCGCTTTGTAGCCGGAAGGTCAGCGTCTCGACCAGCGATTCGCCAATGTCCAACTCGTCCAACCGCTCGGGTGGCATTTGCGCCACCAGCGTGACCAGCGTGGTGTTGGCCAGCATCTCGGCCCAGGTGGGCAGTTCGCCCATCCGGGTTAGCATATCCGTTTGACTGAGTTTGAGTGGCAGACGCAGCGTGCCATCGGCGGAAATATCGCCCTGCAGGTCGCGAACCTGATGGTGATGGGTTTGCGGCTCATCGCCATCCAACTGGGTAATCGATGCTTTAACGTTCGAGCGGTCAGGGTCCAACTGCCAATCTGCCTGCGCCGGTAGCGCCAACAGCAGCGAAAAAAGCGCCATCAATGCTTTCAAAGCGTATCTCCTTATAAGGGCCTTTCTCAAAAGGGCTTCCCTCAAGACCCGCTAACCCTTAAAAAGTGCCGCGGTAATGGCAAGATAGCCTAACTAGGGGCTGGCCTCGCTCCACCACATTCGCTATGATATGCACGCTTTTCGGGCCTATAGCTCAGTTGGTTAGAGCAGGGGACTCATAATCCCTTGGTCGTAGGTTCAAGTCCTACTGGGCCCACCATTCTATGTGCTAATTCTTAAAGCAGGGGATTATGAGTCCCTTGGTCTGTATTTCCCTGCTGCTCGTTTGATCCCCATCTTACTTCCTTTATTTTCGCTTGCGCTTCCTTGCTGTTACCGCACAGGTTGGCGTGTATGATATTCGCCAATTAACGAATATTTACTTAGCGTGGGGAAGTACCTTGAACACGGAAAGTCACTCCCAGTTAGCGGCCTTTATCTGGTCGGTCGCTGACCTTCTGCGCGGCGATTTCAAGCAATCGCAGTATGGGCGCATCATTCTGCCGTTTACCCTGCTGCGCCGCTTGGAGTGTGTTCTCGCGCCCACCAAAGCCGAGGTATTGCAGGCTGCCGAGCAGCACCAAAACAAGCCGGAAGCGGTGCGTGAGAAGCTGTTGTTGCGCGCGGCGGACCAGCCGTTCTTCAATGCCTCGCCGCTATCCCTGGGCACGCTCTCCGATACCCAAACAAGCGACGACCTGATGAGCTATGTGCAGTCGTTCAGCCAGAGCGCGCGGGAGATTTTCGAGCATTTCGAGTTCGAAAGCTTCGTTCAGCAGCTCAGCGCCAATGATCTGCTCTACAAAGTAGTGCTGCAGTTCGCGGCGATAGATCTAAGCCCACAGCGCGTTAGCAATCACGGTATGGGCGGAATTTTCGAGGAGTTGATCCGCAAGTTTGCCGAAAGCTCCAACGAAACCGCCGGGGAGCACTTTACGCCCCGCGATATCGTTCATCTAACGACGTCTCTGGTGCTTACCGGGCAAGAAGCCAAGCTCAAGCCCAACAGCATCGTCACCGTGTATGATCCGACAGCCGGCACCGGCGGGTTTCTTTCTGAGAGCGACGAGTACATTCAGCAGGTCAGCCAGAACGTGACAGTCTCGCTGCACGGCCAGGAGCTTAATCCTGAGTCTTACGCCATCTGTAAGGGCGACATGCTGGTAAAAGGGCAGGAGGTTGAACGGATCAAGCTGGGCAACACGCTATCTGGCGACCAGCTGGCGGGCGAGCGCTTTGACTATATGCTCTCCAATCCACCGTTTGGCGTTGAGTGGAAAAAAGTACAAAAGCAGGTGACTGACGAACATAGGCATCGCGGCTACGATGGCCGCTTTGGCCCCGGTTTGCCAAGAGTTTCTGATGGCTCGCTCCTTTTTCTGATGCATCTGGTGGCCAAGATGCGCACCCGGCAAGACGGGGGCTCGCGCATTGGCATCATCCTCAACGGCTCGCCGCTGTTTACCGGCGGCGCAGGCAGTGGAGAGTCCGAAATTCGCCGCTACCTGCTGCAGCATGACCTGGTAGAAGCCATCGTCGGCCTGCCCACGGATATGTTCTACAACACCGGTATTGCCACCTATATATGGGTGCTCTCCAACAACAAGCCTGCCGAGCGCAAGGGCAAGGTGCAGCTGATTAACTCCACCGGCTGTGCCAGCAAGATGCGCAAGTCGCTGGGCAGCAAGCGCCAGTACATCACCGATCGAGATATTGACGCTATCGTGCGGCTCTACGGCGCCTTTGAAGATAGCGACAATAGTAAAATTTTCCCTATTGAAACCTTTGGATACCGGCGGATTACCGTCGAGCGGCCGCTGCGCCTGAACTTCGAAGCCAGCGAAGAACGCCTAGTAAAGCTGGACGACGAAAAAGCCATTCAGAAGCTACATGACGGCGAGCAAGCTGCCCTTAAAGCTGCCTGCGAGCAATTAGGTGAGCAGCGCTACACCAACCGCAAAGCGTTTACCAAAGCGCTGAATGCGGCGCTCAAGGCTGAAGGCTTAAAAGTTGGTGCACCAGTTCAGAAGGCCATTCTCAACTCGCTTTCCGAGCGTGACCCGGAAGCAGATATTTGCCTGGATAAACACGGCAGCCCCGAGCCGGATACCAGCCTGCGCGATAACGAGAACGTGCCCTATAACGAATCGGTGTTTGACTACTTCGAGCGTGAGGTTAAACCCCATGTGCCAGATGCCTGGATAGACGAAGACAAACGCGACGAGTTAGATGGCCGCATCGGTATTGTTGGCTTCGAAATCCCCTTTAACCGCCATTTCTATACGTTTACGCCGCCGCGCCCGCTGGAAGAAATCGACGCCGACCTCAAAGCCTGCACTGACCGGATCAAGCAGATGATCGAGGAACTGTCGGCATGAGTTTTTTGCGTTACCCAGAATATAAAAACTCACATACGGATTTTCTCGGTAATGTGCCGGCCCACTGGAATATAGAGCGCTTGAAGCATTGCGCTGAGGTTTTTCCAAGCAATGTCGATAAAAAATCCGTAGATGGGCAGATACCTGTACGACTCTGTAATTATACGGATGTTTATTACAACGAAGTGATTCAGCATGACTCAGTCTTTATGAAAGCCACCGCGACTAAGGACCAAGTGAAGCGGTTTGAGTTGCAAAAAGATGATGTGGTATTCACGAAAGATTCAGAAAGCGTTGATGACATAGCTATTGCTGCCTATGTGCCTAAAAGCATACCAGGTGTGATCTATGGGTATCATCTGTCAATAGCACGCCCAAAAGGCTCAGTTGTGGGAAAATTCTTGAAGAGATTTTTCGACTCTCAGGAAACAAAGTCATATTTTGCCGTATCTGCTAATGGATTAACTCGAGTTGGATTAGGTCAACACGCAGTTGATAATGCACCTGTGGCTCTCCCTCCATTAGAGGAGCAAAGGGCAATCGCTACCTTCCTCGACCACGAAACCGCCTGCATCGACGCCTTGGTGGAAGAGCAGCAGCGCCTAATCGAGATACTCAAAGAAAAGCGCCGGGCGGTGATTTCCCATGCCGTCACCAAAGGACTCGACCCCGATGTGCCGATGAAAGACTCCGGGGTGGAGTGGCTGGGGGAAGTGCCGGCGCATTGGGAGGTTAAGCCTCTGCGATATCTCGGAGAATGTCAGAATGGAATCAATATAGGCGCAGAGGCATTCGGGTCTGGGTTTCCTTTCGTAAGCTATGGTGATGTTTACAAGAATGAGGTCTTGCCGACCAGCCCAAAGGGGCTTGTACAGTCATCCGGCCAAGACCGTGAAAAATATTCGATTAAGAAAGGTGATGTTCTCTTTACAAGAACATCGGAGACTGTAGAAGAAATTGGGTTCAGCTCAACTTGCTTTAAGGATATTCCCTCTGCAACATTTGCTGGATTTTTAATAAGATTTAGGCCTGCCGAAGGGAGGGTATCTCCCAGTTTCTCCAGGTACTTTTTTGGGAACCAAAGGCTCAGAGAGTTTTTCGTTAAAGAGATGGAGATTGTGACTCGTGCCTCGCTTGGGCAGGACTTGCTAAAAAGAATGAGCGTGCCAACGCCACCTGTTGAAGAGCAAATTAGAATAGCGCAGTACTTGGACGCCCAAACGCAAAAAAATGATTCATTGCTAGATCGAGCACATGCTTCAATTAAATTCCTCGCGGAACGCCGCTCTGCCCTTATCTCTGCTGCCGTTACCGGCAAGATCGATGTGCGTGGATGGCAGCCGCCAGCGGATTCTGTGGTGACTACTGGTGATGTCACTCAGTTGGAGGCGGTATGACTCAGACACATAAACCTCAAGCCCCCGTTTGCTGGATAGTGGCGGGACCCAACGGGGCGGGCAAAACGACTTTTGCTTTTAATTACCTCCCACAAGTGGCTCAGTGTACGCGCTTTATCAATGCTGACTTGATTGCCGCTGGCCTCTCCCCGTTTGCACCCGAACGGGATCTTGTCGCGGCCAGCCGTATCTTCCTGCGCGAGATCAAAGAAGCGATTGATGAGAGAGAAGACTTTGCCTTTGAAACTACGCTCTCGGGGCGTGGCTACTCGCGTCTGGTAAAGAGCCTGTTGGCTGAGGGCTGGAAAGTTGAGCTAGTGTATTTGGCGCTACCCTCTGTTGAGATGTCACGCCTGCGCGTTGCCGAGCGTGTATCTCACGGCGGCCACAATATTGCGCTCAAAGATATTCAGCGACGTTTCCCGCGCAGCCTGAATAATTTGCTGACGCTTTACGCGCCATTGGTCAGCCGTGCGCGTTGCTTTATGAATGACCAAGACCAGCCAGAGCCGGTTTTCGAGCAGCATGGCAATCACCGTCAGGTGTTTAATACTTCACTGTTTGACGCGCTTTTCCAGGAGGCAAAATCATGACCCAACTTTCACCCGATACCCAGGAAATGCTCAACAGCCTTCGCACAGCCGTGGCCGAAACCTTAGAGCGCAAGCGCCGCCTGGGCCAATACGCGGTGTTTTGGCAGGAAGGTAAGCCCGTTCTCATTGGTGAGGACGCGCCGCACAATCCTGACGACACAGCCTCCGAGGATAATCAGCAGGCCAAGACTCGTCATTGATCAATGCTGAGATTCCAAGCAGTGTGTGTAGCCAATTCGCAAAATGGCGAAAGCGGCTAGCACTAACGGAGTTGATATGACACAGGGACGCAGCATTCGGCTGTTTCTAGTGGATGGCACGCCTACTGGCCTGCTTACCGCTGAAATTATGAACTGGACAGGGCATGTGCTTACAGGTCCGCGCAGCAGGCTCAGCGAGTTAGTTCAGCGCCCCGAATGTGGGAGAACCGGAATATACTTCTTAGTCGGCACGGATCCAGAGGGAGATTTACGCCCTTTGGTATATATCGGTGAAAGCGATGATGTTGCTACGCGGCTTAAACAGCACAATCGACCGGAGGATAAGGGAGGCAAGGATTTTTGGGAGAAGGTGTGTCTTATAACGAGTAAAGACCAGAACCTGACCAAGGCTCATGTGAAATACCTGGAGAGCTTGCTGATACAGAAAGCTGGTGCTGTTGGGCGCTGTAAGCTAGCCAACGGTACGTCACATGAGTACGTGGGACTTCCAGAATCTGATCGTGCTGATATGGCCTTTTTTGTCGAGCAGGTTCGCACGGTACTTCCCGTTCTTGGCCTGGATTTTTTACGCAGCACTACAAAAATCTCATCAAGTCCTGGCCTTGAGCGTCAAGCACCCACAGAGCGAGAGTCAAACCAAAGCGTTTCAGTAAGCCCTAGGCTGAAGATGGAAGTTAAAAGACAAAATATTGTCGCCTACGCTCAAGAGGTTGAAGGTGAGTTTGTCGTTCTAGAGGGTTCTCTCGCCAGGGGAGAATGGATAGACCTTAAGCACAACTACCGGCATCTCTACAAGCAGCTTTGCGATGAAGGTGTGCTGATGGACGATGGTAATGGATTCAAGACGTTCACGCGTGACTATGGCTTCACGAGCCCCAGCTCGGCCGCCGCCGCTGTCGCAGGGCGGGCCGCTAACGGTCGTGTTGATTGGAAGGTTGAGGCCACGGGGCAGACCTATGCTGATTGGCAAGATCAGCAGGTCAATGCTGCGGCATCAATGCCAAATGAGGGCGATGATGGATAAGCCCCAGCAGCACCGCGATGCCGAGATTCAGCGAGCGATTGACCATTACCTCCAGGCGCGCCAAGCCATTTTGGCATTAGGGAGCGCAGTACCTGAGCGTATTGGCGGTAACGACAACATTATTGGCCGTATAGGTGAGTTTATTGGGCTCCGCTTTTTAGAAGCGCTTGGCCAACAGCCCTCAATGATGTCAGGTAGCTAAAACCCCGGTTTTGATCTGGAAGAGGACGGCCAACGAACCCAGGTTAAAGCCATTACCCAAGAAAACCGTCGCGGCCGAAGTGTGCGTCTCACCCCCGGTTGGACTCAGTTTTTGCTCATGGAACTAGGCGAGCATTATACGCCGGAACGGATTGGTGTACTTACATTGGCACAGCAGGAGCAAGCATGGGAGGATAGCTTTGCTAAAACCGCCACACCGATTGTTAGTTTAACGATGCTAGGACCTAAGGGACTCATCAGCCGCTATGGGCGGGTTTATAGCCGTGATGAGCTTAATGCGCTAGGTGTCTGAAACCAAATAAGAAACCCCGCTATATAGCGGGGTTCCGAGTCGTCACGATGATTAGCGATTGATCATCGTGCCGGGGCTGGTCTCTTTAACAAAATACTCACCTTCCATCGCTTCCAGCAATGACAATGAGTTGCGCGCCATGACAAGTCCCATCTTCGCGTGTTGGCGAATAAAAACCGTTTCGCCCGGCGATACGTCTACGTCAACGGATGCCCAGTTCTCTGCTTTAGAATAAATGGTGTGTTGACCGGGCTCTACGGGAAAGTAAATGTGCTCACTGCCGCGTGTATGACCGACTTCGGATGAGTCTTCTTGGTCATTCAAGAAAACATTAAAGCGAACCAACGTGCCTGTCATCTCTGGGCGAACCACATAGACCATGCCTTCATCAGCATGAGGCTGTTGCGGTAACTTAAAGCCCTGAAGTTCATTCTGTAAATTCTCTGAAGAGGGCGCTTTGGCAGCACAGCCAGTGATAAGCGCCAGCGCAACAAACGCCAATAGCAGTTTCCCGATCCCTTTAAACGTCATGTTCCCTACCATTTTTTACTCCATAAGCGAGTTTCCACCCGCTGTCATATTTCAATCAATTGCCATAAGGGCGTTACGATGACTGCCGTTTCTTGTTATCCGAAGCGAAGCCAAGCGTATATTAACCAAAATTTAGATATTGTCACTGACGAAAAGGTGGCAGATGATCATAAAATTAAAAATCAACGCCTTAGGGGAAAGGGTAGTAGAACCCGTTTTTCCATTCTGTTCGGCTTCGTTGTAGTCTGTGCACATTGATTAAACTTCGGGTGCTTATCGTGGCGGACAGCAGGGAAGGCCGGTTCCAGCAGGACATCATTGACGCCATGGCCGCTGATGGCTGGCGGGTGGGCACGGCCACTGGCTACGACCGCACATCAGCGCTCTACACTGAAGATCTGTTGGGCTATGTGCAGGATGCCTGGCCCGAGCGCTGGGAGAAGTTCTGCAAGGCCAACCCGCAAGCGTCCGAACAAGTTTTCGTCCAGAAGGTGGTCCGCGAGCTTGAACGGGCGGGCACGCTTGAAGTGCTGCGCCATGGCTTCAAAGTGCCGGGAGTAACGTTTGACCTGTGCAGTTTCAAACCTGACCATGCCATGAACCCCGAAGCACTTGCCCGCTACCACGCCAATCGCCTGCGCGTGGTGCCGGAGGTGTCTTATTCGCCGCATGCGCGAGAAAAAGGCCAGGGCATCCAAAGCTATAACCCACGTTTGGATCTGGTGCTGTTTGTCAACGGCATCCCGACAGCTACCTTGGAGCTGAAAAGCGAGTTCAAGCAGTCGGTAGAAAACGCCAAGCGTCAGTATCGTAATGACCGCCCGCTGAAAGACCCGATCACCCGCAAGATCGAGCCGCTGCTGGCGTTCAAGCGCGGCGCGCTGGTGCATTTTGCCGTCAGCCAGGCCGAGGTGGCGATGGCTACCAAGCTGGCGGGTAAAGACACCTTCTTTCTGCCCTTTAACCAAGGCACTGAGGGTGGCGGTTCGGGCAACCCACTGCCGGAAGACGAGAACCGCTATGCGACCACCTATTTGTGGGAGCGCATGTTTTCACCGGATGCCTGGCTCAAGATTTTGGGGCGCTTCCTGCACCTTGAAAAGAAAACCAGTGAAGACTTTTACGGGCGTCGAAAAACCAAAGAAACGCTTATTTTTCCGCGTTATCACCAGTGGGAAGTGGTCAATCAACTGGTGGCCACAACTCACCAGGAACCTCCGGGCCAGCGTTACCTGGTACAGCACAGCGCAGGCTCGGGTAAGTCCAACTCCATCGCCTGGCTGGCCCATCAGCTTGCCAACCTGTACGACGAAAGCGGGCAGCAAAAGCGCTTCAACTCAGTGATTGTGGTTACCGACCGCACGGTGCTTGATAGCCAGCTGCAAGACACTATCTACCAGTTCGAGCATGCCCATGGTGTGGTGTGTCCCATTACCCGGGATGTGGGTAACCAGAGCAAATCAGAGCAGTTGTCGGACGCGCTTGCCAATAATACGCGTATCATTATTGTCACGATCCAGACCTTTCCAGCGCTGTTTGATGCGCTGGACAAGCGCCCTCAGCTTGCCGAGGGCCACTACGCGGTGATAGCGGATGAAGCCCATTCTTCGCAGACCGGTAGTTCGGCCACCAAGCTCAAAGCGCTGCTGGCCGCCGCAGGTGAAATGGCGGGTGATGATGAAGACATCAGCGCAGAGATGATGCTGGATGCGGCAGTGGCCTCGCGCCGACCAAGCGAAAGCATTAGTTACTATGCCTTTACGGCCACACCCAAAGCCAAAACGCTGGAGCTGTTTGGTCGCGTGGCCGACCCAGCTTTGCCGCCGAGCGCGGAAAACAAGCCCGAGCCCTTCCACCTCTATTCCATGCGCCAGGCAATCGAAGAAGGTTTCATCCTTGATGTGCTGCGCAATTACATTACCTACGGTACTGCCTGGAAGCTCGCACATCCGGATGGCGAAGCGCAGGAGGTGGATGCCAAAAAGGCCTCGCGCACCTTGGCCAAGTGGGTGCGGTTACACCCTTACAACATTGCCCAGCGTGTAGAAGTCATTGTGGAGCATTACCGCGCTAACGTGCGTCATCTGCTGGATGGCCAAGCGAAAGCCATGGTGGTCACCGCTAGTCGCCAGGAAGCGGTGCGATACCAGCTCGCTATGCGGCAGTACGTGGAATCAAAAGGCTATACCGATGTGCACCCGCTGGTCGCCTTTTCGGGTACGGTGCTGCCTGATGAAGTGATCGTTGAAGAGGTGAGTGAATCAAGCAAGCTACTCAACCCTGGTTTGCGAGGGCGAGATTTGGCGGATGCTTTCGACACCGACGATTTCAATGTGATGATTGCCGCCAACAAGTACCAGACCGGTTTTGATCAGCCCAAGCTGTGTGCAATGTATGTAGATAAAAAGCTACAGGGCGTGGATTGCGTGCAAACCCTCTCGCGGCTCAATCGGCTGTTCCCTGGCAAGCAGACGTTTATTCTCGACTTCTTCAACGAGCCGAAGGACATACTCGAGGCCTTTGCGCCGTATTACCGCAAGGCAACGCTGGCCGATGTATCAGATCCGCAGGTGGTATATGACATCAAGCGCACCCTGGACGCCAGTGGCATCTATCACTGGCCCGAGGTGGAGGCGTTCGCTACCGCTTTTTTCGATCCCAAAGCACCCTCGTCACGCCTGAGTTACCACTGCAAGCCTGCGCAAGAGCGCTTCAAAAAACGTTATGAAGTGATCCTAGAACAGCAGGAAATATGGAAAGAGGAACGCCGCCAGGCCGAGCAGAAGGGCGATGAAACAGGAGGCAAGCGTGCCGATCAGGAGTTGGAGGATGCAGGCAAAACCCGCGACGAGCTCGACCTCTTCCGCAAGAACCTGCAAAGCTTCGTGCGGACTTATGAGTTTCTCAGTCAAATCATTTCCTTTGATGACGCCGAGCTGGAGCAGCTGTGTGTGTTTGCCAAGCATCTCCATCCGCTGCTTCGCATTGATAGGTTGTTGGAAGGTGATCCTCTCGACGTAAGTGAGCTATCGCTGGATAGCTACCGGTTAACCAAGCGCGCCGAGCAGCAGCTAAATCTAGGCGAAAAAGAAGGCGACTATGGGCTGAAGCCGATTACAGAGGTTGGCTCTGGCAAGCCTCACGATCCGGAAACCCAGCAGCTCAATGAGATTATCGAACGGCTTAACGACCTGTATGGCGCGGATATCAGCGATGAAGACAAGCTGCACTTCGCCAACGGCATTGCTGATCGCATCGAACGTGATGACGCCGTAATGGCCCAGATTAACCATCACGATGATCACCAGGTAATGCACGGCCTGTTTCCAAAACGCGTAACGGACGCCGTAATGGATGCCATGAACGACCATGAAAAGCTCACCATGCCGCTACTGGAGGATGAGGAAACCGGTAGGCAGTTCGCGCTGTTGATTCTTAAGTTGCTGGCAGGAAGGGCAGGGAATAATGAGTATCCAAACAACTGAGTTGTCGACTCTTGTGGCAGCAATAGTAATAGATAAGTGACGGATACCGCGTGACAGACTTTTCGGTCATGAACGCTGCAGAACAAATAACGTCTATTCGATGCTATTGAAGGCAGGTTTATATGATCAATGCCTGGAAAAATCTGGTGCAGAACGACACCTGAGCAGGTGATCCATATGTCATCCGGCAGGCGGGCGAACGAGACTCAGAGAGTCAGGACTACGCAGGCGGGAGCGTCATCATCTTCGCATACAACGCACGGTCTTCGTTATAGCACTCGCAGGCGGCGGCAATCAGGCCTGCGCGGTCGAGCACCTTGATTTCGCCGCGGTGGTACCCGATCAGCCCGCGCGTATGCAGGGCGATCGCCGCCATGGTGATGCCGGCGCGTCTGACGCCGAGCATCATGGCGAGAAACTCATGGGTTAGTTTCAGCTGGTCCGTGCGCGCGCGGTCCTGGGTCATCAGCAGCCAGCGGGCGAGGCGGGCCTCTATCTGATGAAAATGGATGCAGGCGGTGGATTGGGCCAGTTGCTTCATGACGACGTAGAGGTAGTGCTTCAGACGCTGATGCAAGACGGGGCTGTCGAGTAGCAGCCGTTGGAAGCTGGCGGCGCTCATGCGAAGTGCCGAGCCCGCGCCTTGCACTAGGGCGAGCAACGGTGCCTCGTCGATGCCTAGCACCAGGGAACTTCCCAGCATGCCTTCTCGCCCCGTCATGGCGACTTCCAGGCGATTGTCAGGGTCGAGGATGACGATCAGTGAAATAAAGCTATCGAGTGGAAAATAAACGTGGCTGACGGCTTCTGTGGGCTGGACCAGTACTTCGCCAAACGTTAGCACCACGGTTTCGCAGGCGCTCATAAAGGCATCCCGCTCGACCGTGGGCAGTTTAGCTAGCAGTTGATTGGCATCGGAAACGTGCAAAATAGACGTCATGTGCCTCTCCGGTTATATAACCTGGCAAGCGGCACAATGACGGTACTAATCATTTTGATGTCGGCTGCAGATCGAGACGCCGTCATCGATCTTCTGACGGTCCATCTTCATATTAACATTGGGTGAACCAAGCGTCGGCACGCTAGCGTACACAACTCGGTAATCGTTACTTCTTGTCAGTTGGCCCCTTTCAGCCCTTTATATCACGGCATGTTGATTGAGCAGGCGGTCGTATTCGCGCTTAACTACCGAGTAGCACTCGCAAACACGTGCCTCAAGTCCGGGCCTGTTAGTGACAGTAATCCGCCCACGATGATAAGAGATCAGGCCAGCCTTCTGGAGTTTGCCGGCGGATTCGGTTACCCCTTCGCGACGAACGCCCAGCATATTGGCGATCAACTCCTGAGTCATGACCAGTTCATCGCCCGATAGTCGGTCGAGGCTGAGCAGCAGCCAGCGACATAGCTGCTGGTCAACACTGTGATGGCGATTACATACTGCGGTCTGCGCCATTTGTGTTAGTAACGCCTGGGTATAGCGCAGCAGCAGCCGCTGCATCGGCCCGGCGCGGTAGAACTCATTTTTTAGTACCTGTCCCTTAAGACGATACGCTTTCCCAGCGCTTTGCACGATCGCTCGGCTGGGTGTGGTCTCACCGCCCATGAACAGCGAGACACCCACTACGCCTTCATGGCCCACCACAGCGATTTCCGTCGAGGCGCCGTTTTCCATCACACAGAGTAGGGAGACAATGGCATCAAGTGGGAAGTAGACATGGCTCATTTGCTGACCGGATTCACACAGCGATTGCCCCAGCACCAATGGCACCTTTTCAAGATGGGGCAACAAACGTCCTAGTTCTTCTTTTGGCAGTAACCTAAGCAACGCATTTTGGTGAAAATCCTGCGGTTCAGACATCGACACCTCTCCTAATCCCCAGCGGTTGAGCAGAGCATGACGCGAATTGCCTGCATAGGTAGCCGTGATAGGCACCTGGGAGTATCGCCCCCAGTCGGGAGATACATTTAGTTTCAGTATAGGTTACTTAGGGGGGCTCTCTGTACGCTACCGCACATAGCTGGGAGTGAGCGGGTTTACAAATCGTTCTTATATTAGACAAATGTAGCCTTGTGAATATTTCATCATCCATGTTCGCCAGCGCACGGTCAGCTGCCGCTGTATTTCCTAGTATGCATCCTAAGTGCGGCAACGGACATGCCTAAACAGGATGTTGCACTTTGCGCTGCAGGGAACGCAGCGCCTCCTTTCTAATATCGTCAATACCGAATACCGCTCTAGTGTCATTCACCCATTCGGGCTATCTGTTGTGCATTTAATGAGCAATAGTGCCTATTGAGAGGGATAGCGACGCTTTGGGCATGACCGCATTGAAAAATGCGCCATGCGTTCGCTTGCGCACAGAGCAAGGGCTTGTAACCCCCTTATGGTTGAAAAAAAGCATCGATAATCACCAGCGGAAAACGCCATTCAGAAGATTAAAAAGTAAGAGGCCTAGTTTTAAAACAGAGGCCCTGCGCATGAAGGGGAGCGACTATGCAGAACGGCAGCTATCAAAAAGATGACGTTCAGACGTTTGAAGGTATTACCGAGCAAAAACATGCCGACATTCGGTTGCGTGATGCTGAAGCTGCCCTGCAGGCCGCCACCGAATGGGCCCAAGTGACGTTAAACTCGATCGGCGATGCCGTCGTGACGACCGACCTTGAGTGTCGGGTTACCTATATGAACCGAGTCGCTGAAGCACTGACCGGGTGGTCGAGCATTAAGGCGCTCGGCAAACCCTTGGCTGAGGTCTTTACGTTAATTGATGGGCAGACGCTTAAGACGGCCACCAACCCGGCGCTGCGCGCTATGGAAGAGAACCGTACCGTTGGGCTCGCCATGAATTGCGTGTTGATTCGCCAGGATGGAAGTCAGTTGGAGATAGAGGATTCGGCTGCGCCTATTCATGACCGCAACGGCTGTGTCACAGGTGCCGTGATCGTATTTCATGATGCCTGCCAGTCACCTACCCAGTCGGCGAAGCTGGCCTATCAGGCCCAACACGATGGCCTGACTGGGTTAGCCAATCGTGTTCTGCTCTCGGAGCGTCTCTCGCGGGCTATTGGGCTGGCAAAACGGCATAACCATCAGGTCGCCTTGATATACTTGGATCTTGATGCGTTTAAAGCCATCAACGACTCTCTCGGCCATGCCATAGGCGACTGCCTGTTACAGTCGGTTGCGGGGCGACTCAGTGAATGTATTCGCGACACGGACACAGTTTGCCGCCAGGGGGGTGATGAGTTCGTGGTATTGCTGAGCGAAATTGAAAAGCCACAGGATGCCGCTAGGATTGCCGAGAAAATTCTTGCTGCGTTAGCCAAGCCGTACCATATCGGCAACCATGTGCTAAACGTTACCACCAGTATCGGAATCAGCCTCTACCCTGACCACGGCATCGATGGCCATACGCTGCTGAATAATGCCGATACAGCCATGTATCATGCAAAGAATAGCGGTGTTAATCACTACCAGATGTTCAGGGCTGATATGACCGCCTTGATGGTGCAGTACACTCATATTGAGTCCCAATTGCAGTTGGCTCTGCAGGGAAATAGCCTGTTTCTCGACTTTCAGCCCAAGATAGATATCGCTACCGGGTACCTGTGTAGTGCCGAGGCACTGGTTCGCTGGCGCAATCCGACACTGGGGCTCATGCAGCCCTCGGTATTTCTTCCTGTCGCAGCAGCCTGCGGGCTCATCATACCGATCGGCCAATGGGTGTTGCTCGAAACCTGTCGTCAGTTACAAGCTTGGCGCGAGGAGGGCGTGGAGATTGTGCCCATAGCGGTGAATATGTCGGCCATTGAATTAAGCGACAAAACACTGCCCGCCCGTATTACCCAAATCCTCGCTGAGACAGGGATAGAAGCACGTTACCTGGAACTGGAAGTGGCCGAGATCAGCTTAATGCATCATCATGTTGACGTTGCGATATCAACGTTAGCCGAGTTGAGTCGCTTGGGAATACGTATCGCCATTGATGATTTCGGCGCTGGGAGTGCCAGTCTGAAGCACTTAAAGTGCTTTCCAATTGATACGCTTAATATTGACGCCTGTTTCATTAATGACATGCTCGACAATCCAGGAAATGCCAGTTTCACCAAGGCGCTCATCAACCTAGGCCAGAATTTGGCATTGCGGGTTATTGCGAAAGGCGTCGAGACTCAAGCACAGCACGACCAGCTCAAATCCCAAGGCTGCAACGGTGCCCAGGGCTTTTTGTTTAGTCGGCCGCTGTCATCAACCGAATTCCGGGCATTACTCCTTCCTGATCAGCACGGTTGGGGGCAGCGTCATCGAGCGCTTGCTTTCTCTCCAGGTGCCAAGCTTTGAAAGCGATGCGATTTGAGTAATGCGAGGGATGTTCTAAGCTACCGATAAAGCTAGTGGGCCTTTAAGATTTAGTTCTCATTGTTAAGCGTAATAAAAATTCGTATCATTCGCTTTACAATAAAATTATATCTTCCTTCTCATCCTCGAGGCCCTCTTCATGCTCCGGAACGCTATTCCCTTCGCGCGCGTACCACTCGCTGCCGCAGTGCGACGTTCATTGACCTTATCGCTGGGTGGTATGCTCTGCATAGCTCCGCTCGCCGTGCTTGCCCAAGAAGAAGAGAACGTTGATAACGGCACCACGGTGGTTACCGCCACGGCGCTGAAGGTAGATACGCCCGAGGTTGAAACACCGCGGGCTATCTCAACAGTCGATGCTGAAGAACTAGAAACCCGTGCTGTCAATAAGTACGACGAAACCTTCCAGTATCGCTCTGGTGTGGTTTCTCAACCTTATGGTGACGACAACAATACCGATTGGTTCTTCCTACGCGGCTTCAGCGCAGAGAATTCGACCTATCAAGATGGCTTGCGGCTTTTCCGCTCTGGTGGCTACTTTTGGTGGATGAATGAGCCTTTTGGCATTGAACGTGTTGACCTGCTGAAAGGACCTGCGTCAATCCTATATGGCGAGGCACCTCCTGGTGGCGTTATCAATGCCATCAGCAAACGTCCTACCGATGAAGCGCAGGGCACGCTCGAGATTGAAGCGGGTAACCAGGATCATCGCCAAGTTGGTATTGATGTGTCAGGGCCGGTTGGTGAGCGTGATGACATGCGCTATCGCATGGTCGGCCTTTACCGTGATGGTGAAGGCGAGTTGGAAGGCAGCGAGAAGGAACGCTACTACTTTGCACCTAGCCTGGAAGTGGATCTCTCCGAGGATACGTCGGTAACCTTCCTCGCCAGCGTCCAAAAAGACGAAGGGGTGCCGACGACCGGCTTTTTCCCCGCCTATGGCACGTTGAACAGTACGCCCTTTGGTGAAATCGACCGCGATACCAATTTAGGCCAGCCGGATTACGATAAAGTTGAACAGCAACAGACCTCATTTGGCTACGAGCTAGAGCATCAGCTTAATGATACATGGGAGTTTCAGCAGAACGCCCGCTATAGCCGTCTGGATCTGGAATTGCGAACCGTCTATCCAGATTCCTATATAACGCCTCCACGCGATATCACTCGCGGTGTGGTAGATCGTGATGGCGACTATGATGCCTTTAATATCGATAATCGCTTTATCGCACGAACTTACACCGATAACACTGAGAACACGCTATTGCTGGGTGCGGGTTATCAAGAGTTGAATCTTGATTACGCTAATGCCGACAGTTTCCGTACGTTGGGCGATGGGTCGTCTTATTTCACAAGTATTGATACGGTCGATTTATTCAACCCTGATTATAGTGCGTTTACGGCACCTGATACTGGTGATCCTACTCGTCATGAGGTAGAGCGCAACCAGTTGGGTGTTTACGCGCAGAACCAACTACGCATAGCCGATAAATGGATATTCCTAGCGGGCGCTCGTTATGACACAGTTGAAAGTAGCGACGATTTCAGCGACAGCAGCGGTCGCTCAAGCGAAGGCTACGATGACGAGCAGCTCTCGCTTACCGCGGGGGCAATGTACTTAGGCGACAATGGCGTATCGCCGTACTTAAGTTACAGCGAGTCTTTTACACCGGTCGCAGGGATTGGACCTGATGGGGAGAGCTATGAGCCACTGGAAGGTCGTCAAATGGAAGCGGGTCTTAAAGTCGCACCGCTAAACTTTGATGGCTACCTGACTTTAGCGGCTTTTGATGTTGAAGAAGAAAATACGTTGATCTCCACCGGTGCACCTGTACAGGAGCAAGTAGGCGAGCGGCGCTCGCAAGGTGTGGAGGTCGAGGGTGTGAGCTATCTCACCGATAACCTGAAACTGACAGCCTCTTACACCTATACCGATACCCGATACGATGTGAACGATGCACAGCGAGATGAACGCGCGCCGTTTGTGCCTTACCACATGGCGTCAGCTTGGTTGGATTACGACTTCGCCGGAGATCTATCCGGTTTGTCGGTCGGCGGCGGCGTGCGTTATATGGGGGAGACAGTGCCCAGTGCGGATAGCGGCATTGACCGAGAAGTGTCGTCTGCAACCCTATACGACGCTATGGCCAGTTACGATATCAACGATAACTGGACAGCCCAAATGAACGTCAACAATCTGACTGACGAAAAGTACGTTAGCGGTTGTGACTATTACTGCTACTACGGTGCCTCCCGCAGCGTCGTGGGCAGCCTGAAATATAATTGGTAACCCATTGATTCACGATCAAAACCCGGCTTAATCGCCGGGTTTTTTTATGATGACTGTGGGTGCGAGGGCACAGAGAGTGGGCCGCTAAGCGATTCGCCACACGTCACCTCAACCGTCTGCCACACAACGCTTTCGGTGGGGCCTTGCTCAAGGTCGGCGCAGGTATCCACGCGCATGATGGTAGTAGCTTGGCAGCGTATGCTGAGCTCGCCTTGATTGTCACTGCGTTGCCACTGCCAGTGTAGCCAGCGTTCCTGCTCGTCGCCTGTTTCTTTCCGCAGCGTGAGGTGGGGCTGCTCGTCATCGCTGCTTAAATGGGTAAGCGCCGCCAGTTGGCTACACTGCTGGACGGGCGTGAGGCGGGAGTCACCGCGGTAGCCGGGCAGGTAACGCTGACCTTTTGCTTCGGCGTGTAAGAAGGGCAGCGTCTGGTCGGGGCTAATACGCCCGTATTTACGCACCTGTGGGAGCAGGATAAGGCTGGCGGCGAGACGGCAGCCTCCCAGGTGGCTGCTTTCCCATACCTCGAACGGCAGGTGATGCTCGGTAACGGCTTTTACCAGCGCCTTGTACGTCTGATAGCCGTATTTCGCGCAGCATTTGTCCTTTTTGCCGTGAGTACAACAGAGCACTAGATCGTTTTTGAGCGGAAATTGCTCCCAGCGAGCCAGGCGATTGCCCGCTTGTAGCGCGGTTAAGAAGCTTCCTAACTGATGCCGTGCCACCCGAAAGCGCCGTCGTTCGGGCATCAGAAACACCTGATGCTGGTGCGTATCCATGCCCGATTGCTGGATAAGGTTGATGCGCAGACCGTTATCCGCAATAGCATCCAGCGTTTGTTTGAGCGTATCGTCCATATCGCTGGCGTGACGCAGCTTGCGCTGCCATTTCGAGCGGGGCCAACTAATCAACAGGTGGCGTTCAGCATGGGCGGCACTGCCCGCAAGTGGGTCTCCCTGCTCGCGACTCAGGTCGGCACAAAAGTGATGATTCATAAGCGATGGCTCATAAAGCCCCCCGGCTCTGGCTGGCTTTCTTGGTGTTGGAAGCAGGTCGGGCACGCGGGATACATAGCGGACGGCCGTTTTCCGGGTCGTACATAACGTGGGCGTCCAGATCAAAAACGTGCTTGAGGTTTGCAGCGGTAAATACCTCACTGGGCGTACCGCTTGTCACGATGCGGCCATCGCGCATCATCACTAGGTGATCGGCGTAGGCGGCGGCCAGATTCAGGTCGTGGAGGACCAATAACAAGGTGCGACCGTGCTCGTGCGCGAGGCGGGAAAGCAGTTCCAATAGATCGACCTGTACCTTGAGATCTAGGAACGTAGTGGGCTCATCAAGCAGGATCAAATCGGTCTGTTGGGCCAGCACCATCGCGATCCAGCAGCGTTGGCGTTGTCCGCCGGAAAGTGTATCAACACTATGTTCAGCGAAATCCGTCACATTGGTATACGCCATGGCTTCGCTAATGGCATTGGCATCCTTGCGCGCGTCACGCTGCCATAGTCGCTGGTGAGGAAAACGCCCCATGGCCACCAATTGATTCACGGTGAGTCCCTCTGGCGCGATGGGGCCCTGAGGAAGGATGCCTAACTGCGTTGCCACCTCGCGGGTGTTGCGACGGTGAATATCTTTGCCATCCAGATACACATGCCCAGCGCTGGGTGTGAGCGTTCGGGCCAGCGTTTTTAACAGCGTTGATTTACCACTGCCATTAGGGCCCAGCAGTACCGTCAATTTTCCCTCTGCCACCGCCAGGTTCACGCCATTGAGCACGTGACGTGATTCGTAGCCAGCATAAAGGTTGGCCCCCGTTAAACGGGCATGGGGGGCTAAAGAAAAGGGCATGGATAGGGCTCACCAGTCATCAACGCAGGTCGCACCGTAAGACAAAATATTCTCATTTTCAATATTTACTACCAGCCACTATGTCATTGCTTGTGGAGCGTATCAAACAGCCAGTCAAGGCACATTAATAGATATGGAGAGGATTTCGTCATACCGAACGATTCGTTCCATTTGGTAGATCTTTTTCTTTTAATATGCATAATATAATCATTATCATTTAGATGCGCGTTATGTTTTGTGGGGAACCTTCACTCATCCAAGGGGGATAAGAAAAACATGCAAGCCAGCAAACGCCAAGTATTTTGGCCGACAGTAACGCTAGCAGGATTAATAGCGGCCACTCATGGGCATGCTCAGGAAACAACGTCCACTGACTCCCAAAGCGGGCGGGGGGACTCGAATCAGGCAATGGTGATAACCGCTTCACGTACCGATGCATCCAAAGAAGACTCGCCTCAAACAGTGCGTACCATAAGCGAGGAAGAGATTAATAAGCAGCTGCAAATCACCAGCGACTCTTCACAAATTTTGAGCAACCTGTTGCCGTCCTACTCACCCAGCCGCCAAAAAATGAGTGGCAGCGGTGAGACACTGCGTGGCAGACGGCCACTCATCCTAATTGACGGCATTCCACAGTCCAATCCATTGCGTCCCACCGGGCGTGAAGCCCATGTCATCGATTTTTCCATGGTGGAGCAGATCGAAGTGATTCAAGGTGCCAACGCCACCAATGGGGTTGGGGCGGCAGGTGGCGTTATCAACTTGATCACTAAACGTCCAGAGCCAGGGTCGTTTAATCAGCACGTTGAAGCTCAGGTAACTACGCCCACCAGTAAGCTTGACAGCGACACGATTGGCTACAAAACCAGCTATGGGGTGAGCGGTAATAGTGGCGATGTAGATTATCTGTTTTCGGCCAGCCTTGAAGATCAGGGACTGTTCTTAGATGGCAATGGAGATCCTGTCGGGGTGGACAACACACAGGGCGACCTGATGGATGCTCGCTCACTCGATATTTTAGGCAAGTTGGCTTATTGGTTTGATGATAACCAGCGCCTGCAATTCACGCTGAACCACTACAATATCGAAAACCACAATAACTACGTCAGCGTTACCGGCGACCGAGCTAATGGCGTGGTGACGACATCAGAGCGGGGCACCCCAGAAGGGGATGCGCCCTACAACCGAGTGTGGACGACCGGGCTAAGTTACGACAACTATGATTTAGCCGGTATGCGTTTGAGTGCTCAGGCGTTTTATCAAGATTACGAGTCGCTGTTCGGGGCGACCAACTCTCCGACGTTCCAAGATCCGGCGATAGCGCCCGAGGGGACTTTTTATGACCAAACCATGGCAGCCACCAGCAAGTTTGGTACCAAGGTCTCGCTGACGAAAGATGACCTCTGGGATGAGCGCCTGAAGATGACGGTTGGTTTTGATACCTTGTTCGATGAAACCGAGCAGTATCTATACCAATCCGATCGCACCTACGTGCCGCCCAGCGAATACACTGACCTGTCTCCATTCTTACAAGTTGATCTTCGGCCGATTGATTCTCTGCAGCTTTCCGCTGGTGCTCGCTACGAATACGCTAAGCTGGATATCAATAGCTATCAAACGGTTGCCGCTAATAATGGCGTTACTGTCGAAGGTGGCGCCCCCAGTTTTAATGAAACGCTTTATAACTTCGGTGCGGTGTGGAAGCCTGTTGACCACTGGAGCCTGTTCGCTAATTACGCCGAAGGGTTTTCTATCCCTGATGTTGGCCGTGCATTGAGAGGAATCAGTGCCCCTAATCAAACGGTCAACAATATTGAAAACCTGAGCCCAATAGTCACCGATAACATTGAAACCGGGGTGCGTTTCGAGAATGGACGCTTAGCGGCTGAACTTAACTATTACGAGTCGGCTTCAGACTTCGGTAGCCGTCTCACAGAAGTGGATGATGTCTTCTTTATGCAGCGCCAGGAGACTGAGATTAAAGGCATTGAGGCATCGGTAGATTATCAGTTTAACGATCAGCACGCTGGCCGCTTAGCCTACTCACGTATGGAAGGGCGCTATGACAGCAACGACGACGGCAATTTAGATGCCAAATTATCAGGGTTGGACGTCTCACCCGATCGCCTGACCGCCAGTTGGTCGGCCAACTGGACCGATGACCTTTCCACCTTTGTGCAGGCTAACTACGCCTTTGATGAAACCTTCGATGAAGCCAACCGTGAGTTTGATGGCTATCTGCTGATGGATGCCGCCGTGGGCTATCAACTTCCCGTTGGTCAAGTCAATGTAGGCGTATCTAACCTGCTTGATGAGCAGTATGTGACCTACTATTCGCAAAGCGCGCTGGTGAACGATGAGCGCTATTTCGCCGGTCAGGGACGCACCTTGACGCTGGGCTATAAACTGGATTTCTAAGCGCGAAAGTGTTCTTAGCTAGTAGCTGATTGGCGGCACCTAATTGGGTGCCGTTTTTTATTCACTGATGATCATCTTAATAACGGCGTTGGCGTGTTCTATATAACAAGTAAACGAAAAAGGGAGCACCGATACCGGAAACGAAAATACCGGCGGGTAGATCACTCGGTAAAAAGGCTACCCGGCCAATCAGATCCGCATTAAGCACGATCAAGGCGCCGATTAAGCCGGACGCCGGTACCAGTCTTACAAAGTGACGACCCACCAGTTTGGCGGCTATATGGGGTGCCATCAAACCTACAAAGCTTAAACCGCCTGCAAAGGCGACCGCGGCGCCTGCCAGTGCCACGCTACATGCCATCAATACCAACCGGCTTCTTAATAGGCTTACCCCGAGCCCTTGTGCCACTAAATCGCCAAGTGCCAGGGTATCGAGATGCCGCGCATAGCCAAGGCATAGCGGAACGGCGACCAGTAACCAGGGCAGTATGCCCCATACATCCTGCCACTGGGCGGCGTAGAGGCTGCCGGTGAGCCACACGTAGGCCACCATGGCGGCAGAATCATCGCTTATTACAATCAATAGCGTCGTTGCCGCACCCATGGCGGCGGAAAGCCCGATGCCTACCAGCACCATTCGCGACGGGCTAACGCCGCCTTTCCAGGCTAAAGAGAACACCAGCAGTGCGGCCAAAAGCGCGCCGCTAAAGGCTGCAGCCGGAAGCCATTGGCTACTTAGGTGAGTGCTTAATAGGGCAAGGAACGCCACCGCCGCCATTGAGGCACCGCTCGTGATGCCGATAACATCAGGCGAGGCGAGCGGGTTACGTACTATCCCCTGAAGAATCGCGCCAGCAATCGCCAGCGCAGCGCCCACCAATACGGCCAGCACGATACGCGGTAAACGCAATTCCCAGACAATAAACGTAATGTCGCTTTTTTGCGGTGAAACGAGCGCGTGCAGCACGTTTGCAAACGGTGTCGGAAAACTGCCCAGGCTGAGCGACAATCCCATATTGGCAACTAGAAGCAGCGAAAGCAGCCCAATAATGGCTCTGTAGCGCATCGGTTGCGCCTTATCGGTCAGGTAGTCGTGGCGCTTCACAAGCGATGAGGTGTTCATCATTAAGCCTGCTGCCGACGCGCCAGATAGATAAAGAACGGCGTGCCAATCAGCGCGGTCATAATGCCCACGGGCACCTCTTGAGGCGGCATTAACAAGCGCGAGGCAATATCGGCTAACAGCAACAGGCTTGCCCCGAGCAGTGCGCAGGCTGGCAGTAGCCATCGATGGTCGACCCCAAACAGGCTGCGCGCCATATGTGGCACGATCAAACCGACAAAGCCGATCATACCCGCCAGTGCGACCGAACTTCCTGCCAGTAAAATTACGACCAAGCCCAGTAATAGCTTGATGGTGGCCGCGCGCATGCCCAGTCCGGCGACCATATCGTCGCCCAGCATGAGGGCATTGGCGTGCCTTACAAGCAAGGCGCACAGCAGCAGGGCAACACCGAAAAGCGGTAGCAGGGGCGTTACCAATGAAAGTTCGCGGCCCGAAACGGAGCCAGCAAGCCAGTACAAAACGCTTTCGAAGCTTTGCTGGTCGATAACTAGTAGCCCTTGACTAAACGAGACAAACATCGCGGTGACGGCCACGCCTGCGAGCAATACGCGCAGCGGTGGGAATTCACCCTGACGCCCGCGGCTGAGTATAATCACCAGCGCTGCAGCAACCAAAGCGCCTAATAGCGCCGCCCAGACATAGCTTGCTGGCGTATGCAGCGGCAGTAACGACACGGCAACGACAACAAAAAACATCGCCCCAGCATTAATGCCCAAAATACCTGGGGAGGCCAAAGGGTTGCGCGTCATGGTTTGCATCAGCGCCCCGGCAATGGCCAGGCTTGCCCCGACCAAAACAGCGACGAGTGCACGGGGCAAGCGTTCAGTGCGCAAGATAATGTGGGCCACCTGTGTTGGGTCATAGCGGGTCATAGAGGCCAACAAGCTGGCAGGCGTTATATCAGTAGGGCCCAGCATGACACTTGTCATAAAAGCCGCCAGCATGACCAGTATGCCCATGGATAGCCCCACGCTTTTGGCGATGTGACCGCTCAGCATTCAGCACGCTCCTTACTGCCTCTTTTGCGTGCGCGGCATGTAACCGCTGACGGAGCGGGCGCCAGGTCGTAATGGACATAGAGGTCATCTAACATGGCATTCGCCGCCAGAATGCCGCCCCCCATGATCCAATTTACCGTATCGACTTCAAATACTCGTTCGTTTTGTACCGCGTCCAGCCGCTGCCATAGAGGATGCGATGTCCAGTGTTGGTAGTTTTCCAGAATGGCCGGGTCGTCGGGCTCCAGAATCACAAAAATGACGTCGGCGTTGATGACCGGAATGTTTTCCTCACTTGTCAGCTTCATTCCCCAGCCTTGATCGTGTAGCGCGTCAGGCTGTTCATACCCCAGCTCTCTCAGAATTGAACCGGCAAACCCCGAAGAATAAATACGTAGGTGGTCACTTTTGAAGCGCACCACGGCGGCTTCATGAGGCCAAGTAATGCCCGAGCGCCGCATTCTATGGCGAAAATCCGCCACGCGTTGATCCCATTCCTCCAGCAGTCTTTGGGCACGATCTTCCCGCCCGGTGGCCTCGGCGATGAGTGAAAGGCTCGCTTTGAAATCAAATACAGGGCCTGCCATGACGGTTGGCGCCGTTTTTTCCAGCAACGGACTAACCCGCTCATGTCGAAAGCGCGTGCCGACGATCAGATCAGGGTTAAGCCAAGCGATTTTCTCCAGATTAGGCTGGGTTTCCAGGCCCACATACTCCACATCGGACAGGGTATTACGCAAGTAACGGTACATAGGCTTTTCCAGCCAGGATTCGACGACCCCGATAGGCGTGATGCCTAGCGCCACGGCACTGTCCGTAGCACCTTGGTAAAGGGTGACAATACGATGTGGCGCAGGGGGAAGAAGAGCATCGCCTGTATCATTAACTATGAGATGGTTATCCGGAACGTCGCGAGCGGCACATACATTAGCGCTGAGCGATATGCTGCCTAGCAGCATTATGAGCAGCACATAGCGGTGTATTGGATGGGGCGTCATTCCAGCTTCCTGGCGGGCGCGGCTTTCAAGGAGTGCGCGGGGAAATGATGAAGTCGTGTCTAAGCCCAACGGGCAATACAGGTTGTAAATGATGGCATGATGCTGGATTTAATACAAATCGTTATCAATTGAGAAGTGTCTACTTAACCAACCGCTATCTTTTTTGCGAGTGTGGGTTACCATGCCGGGCACCTCGGCACTTCTCTTATATAGGCACTATCGGCATGAGTATTTCTCCTTTCCAGGCGCTGGCCTGCCCGTTAGATGGCGAACCGCTAACGCCGTCGGGCAGTGCATGGCGATGCTCAGCGGGGCATAGCTTCGACATTGCCAAGCAAGGCTATGTAAACCTGCTGCCCGTTCAGCACAAGCGCTCCAGTGACCCTGGCGATAGCAAAACAATGGTGGCCGCGCGACGTCGCTTTCTTAATGCCGGGTGCTACCAACCTATCGCCGACGCGGTGAGTCTCGCGGTTTTTGAACATGCCAAGCATGAAACGAGCCATGACGCGGGGCTTAGTTGCCTGGATGCCGGCTGTGGTGACGGCTATTACCTTAGGGCATTGGCCAATGCGGTTTCGCGCGAGAAGCCGTTGGCGCTGATGGGGCTGGATATTTCCAAATGGGCGGTGCAGGCGGCGGCTAAGCAGGATAACAAGCAGACACCGCAAAGCAGTTGGGTGGTGGGCAGTAACGCCAACTTGCCCGTGCAGAGCTCGTCGCTCGACTGCGTGCTATGCATGTTCGGTTTCCCGGTATATCGGGAATTTGCTCGTGTGCTCAAACCGGGCGGTGTGTTAATTCAGGTTGAGGCGGGGCCGGATCATTTGCGCGAATTGCGCGATATTATCTATCCGACGTTAAAGGCAGAGCGTTTTAGTGAGCCTGAGTGGCCAGAGGGTTTCACGCAGTTGGACGCACAGGCCTTGCGCTATGCGCTGACGTTCAGCGATGCGGAAGCCATTGCTGATTTGTTGGTGATGACGCCACATTTTTATCGCGCCACGACAGAAGGTCGTGAGAAAGCGGCTGTGCTTAGGTCAATCATATTAACGGTAGACGTGCGTATCGTGCGGTGGGAGTGCGTTTAGCGGGCGTTAAACGCGATGTTTGTATGTTCCAAACACAACAAGGCCCGCATAAGCGGGCCTTGGAGTCGAATCCGAAGATTCGGACAAACTGCTAACGGATGTTAGGAAGTTTGCTTGATGTTAGAGGCTTGTAGGCCTTTCTTGCCCTGGGTAACGTCAAAAGAAACGTTAGCGCCTTCTTGAAGAGATTTGAAGCCGTCGGCTTGAATCTCAGAGAAGTGAGCAAAGAGGTCGTCGCCGCCGTCAGAAGGAGCGATGAAACCGAAGCCTTTAGTGTCGTTAAACCATTTAACTGTGCCAGTTGCCATGATGTAGATCCTTTCGCGCAATAGCGCCTTAATAAAGTTCCTGGTATTACCCAGATTGAAGTAGCGGGTGAAACAAGGAATACAATGTCAGGCTGCCGAATAAAGATCGTACACTTCTGAAACCATGCTGCTTGCTAACCACTGACGACACAGTGTCATGGATTGGATGTTAGGTCAAAGGGTTTCGCAATTATTTTTATAGGCGCTGAGCTTTTGACTGGTGCTGGGTTAACGACTCGCGGTAGGGCGTACGACAATATCGCTGGTATCGATGTCATCGGGCTGGTTGATGGCATGCGCAATGGCGGAGGCGATGGCCTCGGGCTTTAGGGCAATCTGACGATACGTCACCATGGCTTCGGCGGCCTCTGGGTCAGTAATGGTATTAGCCAGTTCTGATTCCACCACGCCGGGATAAACACAGCTAACACGGATATTGTCGGTTTCCTGGCGTAATCCATCCGAAATGGCGCGCACGGCATATTTGGTGGCGCAATACACGGCAGCGGTTGGGACGACGGTGAACCCGCCGATAGAGGATACGTTGATCACTTGTCCGCTTTCCTGAGCTTGCAGGATGGGTAGAGTGGCAGCGATACCGTTGAGTACGCCACGAATGTTGACGTCGATCATGCGGTTCCACTCATCGACTTTAAGCGATGCCAACGGTGAGAGCGGCATAATGCCCGCGTTGTTGATAATGACATCAATGCGGCCATACAGATTGATAGCGAAATCCGCGAATGCCTGCATATCCTCGAGGTTAGTCACATCCAGCGCCCGATAATCCACCGTGCCGCCTTCTGCGCGCAGAGTTTCGGTCAGTGCTTCCAGCCTGTCGGTACGACGTGCGCCGATGATGAGGCGGTGCCCTTGGCCTGCAAGCCAGCGAGTCGTCGCTTCACCGATACCGCTGCTGGCACCGGTTAATAAGATAACTTTTGATGGATAGGGTGTAGATGAAGGGGTAGTTGAAATCGCCATTTGATCATCCTCTTATCGATAAGTACTGGAAATAAGCACTGGTGGGGATAAGTACCTGGAGAAGATTAGCGAGCGGCAGCAAGTAGCAATAGCGGCGATCCTATCGCAGTTTTGCCTAATCCTATTGCTTGAAGGAGTAGGTTTGGGAGGTTGGGCCGTAAAGTATATATATTACTCTCGTGGTGATAACGGCTGCCTTTGTTTGGCCACGATGCCGGTAACCGTAGGCGAGGTAATTTATATGTCATTGAAGAGCGATGCTGTGGTTTACAGCAAGACCGTCGAGCGCTACTGATATAATAATGAGCGTGCTTATAATGTTAAAATCAATAACATATTCAATCCTGTTAAAGGACACGCAATGAAACGCATATGGAAAGCCTATTTTGAGGCGTCATTGATTTTACGCGTCACCATTGCGCTGGTGTTTGGGGTTGTCGTCGGGCTTGTCGGTGGCGAGACAGTGGCGGCCTGGCTGGCGCCACTGGGTGACCTGCTGCTGCGGCTGCTGACGTTCCTGATCGTGCCCATTGTGTTGTTTACCCTGATGGTGGGCGTTAACCAATCCCGAGAGGGCAGTGCAGGTCGCATCGGCGGAAAAGTGCTCGGCTATTACCTGGCGTCCTCGGCGCTGGCGATTATGGTGGGCTTAACCGTTGCGGCGCTGTTTAGCCCAGGCAGCGGGATGACGCTGGATGATGATGCCAGCTTCTCGGTGCCGGAAAACCCAGGCGTTGTCGATACACTGCTGAACATCGTGCCGAACAATATTATCGGTGCCTTCTCCGAACTCAATATGCTGGGGATTATTTTTACTGCGCTGGTGTTTGGGATTGCGCTGCTCAAAATGCGCCAGTCAGAGCGCCAGCATGCCATGGGCGAGCGGCTGTATGAGGTAATTGAGTCTCTCAACGAGGTCACGCTCAAAGTAATGGCTGGGGTGTTGCACTACGTGCCCATAGGCGTGTTTGCGATTGTCGCCGAAACGGTGAGTCAGCAGGGATTGGAAACGCTGCTATCGTTGGGAGATATGGTGGTTGTGCTGTACATCGCGCTGGGTGCTCAACTGCTGATTTACTGCGGTGTCATGCGTCTGTTTGGAGTGAAGCTACGCAATTTCTTCCGCGAGGCGCGCACGCCCATGTTAACTGCATTTGCCACCCAAAGTAGTTCTGGCACCTTACCCATCACGGTCAATGCGGCTCGTCGTTTGGGGATTTCCAAAAGTATTTATGGCTTCAGTCTGCCGCTTGGGGCCACCTTAAACATGGATGGTGCGGCGATTCGTATCGCGATATCAGCGGTATTTGCGGCTAACGTGATTGGCGCACCGCTGGATTTCATCAGCATGGTGCAGATTGTGCTGATCGGGACGTTGGTCTCGGTGGGCACGGCAGGGGTGCCCGGCGCAGGCATTATCATGATTGCCACGGTATTTGCCCAGGTGGGGCTGCCGATTGAAACCGTCGCGCTGTTAACCGCCATTGATGCTCTGGTCGGCATGGGGTGCACGGCACTGAACGTCACGGGAGATTTGGTCGGCACGTCGGTTATCGCCCGCAGCGAAGGCGAACAGTTGAGCGAGCAATCTGTTGACGAAGCGTCGGCGGCAGCGAACAGTTAGTTGAGAGAAGGCTCGTAAATGAAAGGCCCGTAAATAGACAGGAACTGCCAAGATGGATGATCGAGAAATACCCTTCATTGAACGGGCCGTGGCGCTCGCTGAAGAGGCGCTAAACGCCGGGGATGAGCCTTTTGGTAGCGTGCTGGTTAGTGGCGATGGCGAGGTGCTGGCTGAGGATCGCAACCGCATTGCCGGCGGCGATTCCACCCAGCACCCTGAATTCGCCCTGGCGCGTTGGGCCGCTCAGCACATGACGCCAGAGGCGCGGACGCAGGCCACGGTGTTCACCTCCGGGGAGCATTGCCCGATGTGTGCCGCGGCCCATGGCTGGGTAGGGCTTGGGCGTATTGTGTACGCCAGTTCCTCAAAGCAACTGAGCAACTGGCTCGCTGAGCTAGGCGTGGCACCGCCACCGGTGGCGACCTTACCCATTCAACAGGTAGTGCCAGGCCTTACGGTAGAAGGGCCGGTAGCCGGGTGGGATGAAAAGGTTCATGCACTGCACCAGCGTCGGCATGCGGGTCTCAGCTGAATATAAAAAAACCGCCTGAGCGCAGGCTCAGGCGGTTTTTTAATCGTTACCAAGGGAAAAGCTAGTGCTTCAATATCACGTAAAACGCGTGGATGATGCCGGGCACAAAGCCAAACAACGTCAAGATGATGTTGAGCCAGAAATGTCCTTTAAGACCCACCTCAAAGAATACACCGAGGGGCGGTAAAATGACCGCAAAAATCATTTTGATCGGGTCAGTCGCGGTAAACGCCATGAAGCCTCCTTTGCTTTCAGGGTATTAGTGCTTATGTCCATTTTCGTCATTGCGCACATGAGCACTTTAATAAGTACTTGAATGGTACTTATACAAGAACGATAACAAGCGCTTTTGCAATAGCGGTAGCAAAAGCCATTACAAGTGTAGACACAGTCAGCGCTTCTATCGAGGCCAACGTAGTGATGTGACGCATGCTGCGCAAAATCGTTCCGTCTGGTTGTACATCATTGTTATACACATGTTTATCAATACCCCGGGAGGGACCCCTGTGAAAAGACTCACCATCACTACGGTTTGTGTGGCGGGCGGCTTAATGGCCGGCCCAAGTTGGGCGCAGACGAATGAGTCGGAAATGGCCACGCTTGAGGTGACGGCTCCCCGTCTTGCCCGCGAGCTTTACGCGACGCCTGCCGCTGTTTCCACGTTGGAGAGCGACGCCATCGCCCAGGGCCAACAGCGCGTTAGGCTGGATGAGTCGCTGGTGCGGGTGCCCGGCGTGTTTTTACAAAACCGCGATAATTTCGCCCAAGGCCAACGGATTGCCATTCGTGGCTTTGGGGCCCGCGCGCCTTTTGGCGTGCGCGGTATTACGATCATGGTTGACGGTATTCCCTATACGCTGCCGGATGGGCAGGCGCAGTTGGATGCGATTGATTTAGACAGCGCCGAGCGTATCGAAGTGATTCGAGGCCCGTCGTCGGTGCTCTACGGCAACGCAGCGGGTGGCGTGATTGATGTGACCACTGGTGACGGCCGCGATAAGCCCGGTACAAGCCTGCGCGCCGAAGTAGGCAGCGATGGTTATCGCAAAACAGCGTTGCAAACCGGCGGGCGTCAAGGGGACTGGTCTCACCACGTTAGCCTTTCAGCGCTGAATGTAGATGGTTATCGAGAGCAAAGCTCTTCCGAAAAGTACCTATTAAATGCCAAGTTGCGCCGTGAACTGGGCAGCGAACGCGCATTAACCGCCATCATCAATCTATTAGATAACCCACGTTCGGAAGATCCCGGTGCACTGAACGCGGGCGAAGTGGCAGAAGGCCGCGACCAGGCAGCGCCCAATTCGCTCGCCCTAGACGCCGGGCAGAACGTGGACCAGCAACTACTGGGATTACAGTACGAAGATCTGGCCGCAGGCCCTGGCGAACTTTACCTTAAAGGGTTTATCTCCCAGCGTGATTTTGAGCAGCAACTGCCCTATGTCGGCGACAGCCGCCTGGGCTATCAGCGGGATTACCTGGGCGCGAGCGCTGAGTACCACCACGAGGTGACGTTGGGCGACTTGCCGCTGAGCTATATCGCAGGTTTAGAGGTGGCCCAACAGGATGACGAGCGTTTCCGCAACGACGTGAACCCTCAGGGCGTCGTCGGTGAGCAGGCGGCCGAAGAAACCCAATCGGCAACCTCGACCGGCGCTTTCGCTCAGGGCGACTTGGCGTTGAGCGATCAGCTAACGTTGTCTCTGGGCGCGCGCTTTGACCGGGTGGAATTAGAAATAGATGACCGCTATCTGGACGATGAAGGTGGCGATCAAAGTGGAGAAAAAACCTTTAACGAGTGGAGTGGCTCGGCAGGGCTGAGTTATCGCTACCGCCCGCAGCATCAAGTCTATGTGAACACCGGTACCGCCTTTGAAACACCCACGTTTTCAGAGTTTGCCAACCCGGCGGGTGGTGGTTTTAACGCGGCCATTGAGCCGCAAAAAGCCTGGAACCGTGAAGTCGGTGCACGTGGTTACGTTGCGCCTTTGGCAATGGATTATGACCTCACGCTGTTTTCGGTGCGCGTGGACGATGAACTGGTGCCTTACGAAGAAGAGAGCGGAGGGCGTACTTTCTACCAAAACGCTGGCGATACCGACCGTGACGGGATTGAGCTGGCGCTGGGCTGGCAGTTAGCCGATCAGTGGCGGCTGGATAGCGCCTTAACGCTGGCACGCTACGAGTTTGACCAGTTTGCTACGCCTTCGGAGCGCTTTGATGGCAATCGCATCCCTGGCTTGCCCGAGCAAACCTGGGTGAACCAGCTAACCTGGGAAGGCTTTGATGAGCGCTTTGCCACGCTGGAAACCCAGTACACGGGCGGTATGGTGGCGGACAATGCCAACGCAACTGAGGTCGATAGCTACTGGCTGGTGAACTTGCGCGTGGGAGATGGCTGGCAGTTGGGAAGCGATACCCGTCTAAATGCGTATGTTGGCGTGCGCAATCTATTCGATGAAGAGCATTATGCCAACGTGCGCCTAAACGGCACCTTTGGCCGTTTCTACGAACCCGCGTCGGGGCGCAGTGTTTATGGCGGGGTAGAAATCAGTTTTTAAAAACGTCATAAGCAAAAAAACGGGCGGCCCCAGTGTTAACAATGAGGGGCCGCCCGTTTATTGAGTCACCTATAAGAGGTTGTCTGGCTACTCAGGGAGCGCGTAGCCAATTACGTAGTCACCCATTTTGGTACCAAAGGTGCCGTGGCCACCCGCCGTGACGACCACGTACTGGCGGCCGTCTTCACCGGTGTAGGTCATCGGGGTCGCTTGGCCACCGGCCGGTAGCCGAGCTTTAAACAGCTCTTCGCCGGTGGTGATATCGTAGCCGCGCAGGTACTGGTCCAGCGTGCCGCTCAGGAACGAAACGCCGCCACCGGTGGTCAGCGGGCCGCCCAGTGCTGGCACACCTACCTCAAAGCCAATCGGCAAATCGAAGGGCATGCTGTCACGAGTGGTGCCGTTGCGGTGCTTCCAGACAACGTCGCTTTCCTGCAGGTCGATACCCGCCACATCACCCCATGAGGGCGCTTGGCAGGGCAAGCCGAGCACTGAGAGCAGTGGGCCAAGTTTCACCGCGTAGGGCGCCCCTGCATTGACTTGCAGCCCCTGTTCGCTAGCCGAGCCCTGACCTTCCTCGACCTCTTCTCGGGGGACCAGCGTTGAGACAAAGGCCAGGTACTTGGCGCCGGTAAACAACGCTTGGCGCTCAGGGTCCACCGCGACGCCGCCCCAGTTCATCACGCCAACGTTACCCGGGTAGACGATGCTACCTTCGAGCGAGGGCGGTGTGTACTGGCCTTCATAGCGCAGCGAGCGGAACTGGATACGGCACATCATCTGGTCGAAGGGTGAGGCGCCCCACATATCATGCTCGGTGAGCGGTGGGGGGAGCAGGTTAAGCGCCGAGCGTGGCTGCGTTTCAGACGTCCAGTCTCCTTCAACGGCGCCCAACGGTGCCGGAATTTCCTCGATGGGCACAATCGGCTCGCCGGTTTCGCGGTTTAACACGTAAAGGCTGCCCTGCTTGGTCGGCTGAATGACCGCAGGCTGGGTGCCTTCCTCGGTGGCAAGATCAATCAGCACCGGCTGGGCGGGCGTGTCCATGTCCCAGAGATCATGGTGCACAAACTGGTACACCCATTCCACCTGGCCAGATTCCAGGTCGAGAGCCACCAGCCCTGCGCTGTACGTCTCGTCGTTGGCGCTGCGGTTGGCACCGTATTGGTCGGGCGTGGCGTTACCCATGGGCAGATAGACCATGCCCAGGTCTTCATCGACGCTGATAGGCGCCCAGACGTTGGGTGAGTTGCGCGTGTAGGTTTCACCGTCGTCAAGCGGCTGGGTGTTGTGGGGGTTGCCGCTGTCCCAGTTCCAGACAAGTTCGCCGGTGTGTACGTCAAAGGCACGAATCACGCCGGACGGTTCATCGGTAGAGCTGTTATCGGTGACGTGACCGCCGAGGATAATCAGGTCTTCAGTCACCGTGGCGGGCGAGGTGGAATAGTAGCCGCCGGGGTCAAAGTCGCCGATATTGCGTGTTAGGTCGACTTCACCCGCGTCGCCGAAGGCGTCGCAGCGTTCGCCGGTATCGGCGTCAAGAGCAATCAGGCGTGCATCGGCGGTGGGCAGATAGAGCCTGCGCGGGCACATGACGTCGGCAGCGCTAGGCATGCTGGGTGTGCTATTTTCTTCAGCGGTATTGCCAGCGCTCAAAAACAGCAGAAATGCCAGATCGATATCGAAGTTATCGCGGTCGTTAAATAGCTCGGGCGCGTTGCTGGTGTCAGCGTCGTTGTCGGTGTCGCTATCTGAATAGCTGGCGGCATCGTAATAGGCGAGGCCACGGCAGGTCATATGTGCCCAGCCGGAGAAATCATCCGCCCCCATGGTGCTGATCTCCGGGTCGAAGGACCAGTTGGTCTCGCCGGTTTCCGGGTCCAGCGACATCGCGCGACTGTGTGAAGTGCAAAGGTAAAGGCTGTCGTTTACCTTTAACGGCGTGTTCTGGTTGGTGATTTCCGGCGGTGCGTTAGGGCCGGCTTCGTCGCCGGTCTCGATACGCCAAACTTCTTCCAGTTCACCAATGTTATCCGGCGTAATCTGGTCAAGGCTGGAATAATGCGTGCCTGCGTTGGTGCCGCCGTAAGCGGGCCAGTCGTCACCGGCGATTTGGGCCGGGTTAACGGTTTCCTGGTGCTCGCCGCGCTGGGTGTCGATGGTGCCTTCGACGCTAGCCGGGTCATTTAACTGACTAGCCACTGCCACCCCAATCGCGACTAAGATACTTAGCGCCAATGCCAAACTGCCGCCACGCGAGTTAAGAGGTTTGCGCCACCATGGAAGTAGCAGCACAATGCCAATCAAGCACGGAATAGCCACCCTGGGGACAAGTTGCCACCAGTCTAAGCCGACTTCCCACAGGGCCCACCCCAAGGTGGCAAATAAAATCAGCGCGTAGAGCCATAAGGCAGCACCTTTGCGCAGTATCAGTAATACGCCGCTGGCAATGATGGCGACGCCTGCTATCAAGTAATAAGCGCTGCCCCCCAGACTAAGTAGCTGCCCGCCACCAATCGCCAAGGCCAGGCCTGCGATGACGAGTAATAAACCAAGTACTATGGCGGGCCATTTGGCCCGCTTGCGTTCTTCCATGAAGGATCTCCTTACTTAATTTTTGATCGTCGCCGACCTGCGGGCGCTTTATTACTAGCGTGACAAAACGCTTAACGTGCTAACTATTTTAAGAGTCAATGCACCGATGGTCTAATGATTTTAATACTTTTAAGTATAGTGACCTGGCGAGCAAATAGAAAAGCCGCGCTTGCAGGCCAAGCGCGGCTTAAAAGACACAACATAAGCGTTAAGAGTGGGGTCAATCCAGCTTGACCAGCATTTTGCCGGTATTGCCGCCATCAAACAGTGCCAGGAAGGCGTCGGGGGTGTTTTCAAGCCCTTCTTTGACGGTTTCTTTATAGTCGAGTTTACCTGCGACTACCTGGGGGGCCACTTCCTTGAGGAAATCCGGATAGTACTTCCAGTGGTCCGTCACGATAAAGCCCTGCATTTTTGCTTTGCGTACTACGAGTTGGGCAAGGTTGCTAGGGCCAGGCATTGGCGTTTTGGCGTTGTAGCTATCAATCATGCCGCAAACTGCAATGCGAGCGCCTTCGTTTAACTGGCTTAGGGCGGCTTCCAGGCAAGTACCGCCAACGTTTTCAAATACCACATCGATGCCTTTGGGGCTGGCCAGTTGAATGGCATCGCTAAGTTCTTGAGCATTTCGGTCGCGATAGCTCACCGGTTCTATGCCAAGCGATTCTAGCCAGGCCAGTTTATTGGCCGCGCCAGCAATGCCCACCACGTGGCAGCCTTTTGCTTTTGCCAATTGAACCGCCAGTGAACCGACGGCACCGCTCGCGGCACTGACTAAAACGTTATCGCCGGGCTGGCATTGAGCAATGCGATTAAGCCCCGTCCAGGCGGTCATGCCTGGCATTCCCAGTACGCCGAGATAGGCCTGTTCGGCAACCCCAAAATCGGGCAGTGCTTGAACGCTTTCAGAGGAAATCTGGGCAATATCACGCCAGCCGCCCATATGGCCAACCAAATCGCCTTCTTTTAGGCGTTCATCGCGGGAGGCAATCACTTCACCAACCGCGCCACCTTCCATGGGTTTACCCAATTCAAACGGTGCCACGTAGGTATGTAAGCCTGTCATCCGGCCACGCATATAAGGGTCTACCGAGAGCCAGCGGTTGCGTATGCGGACCTCTCCCGGGGCCAGCTCAGGCAGCGTTTGGGTTTCCAACTGAAAAAGCTCGCGTTCGGGGCGTCCTTCCGGGTAGCGGCTTAAAGTGAAAAAGCGAGATTGCATGTGGCCTCCTGCGACTGCATTGAGAATAACGTTCCGTGCTCAATAAAGACCGTTAGCGTGCTTGATAGTTCGTCGCAAATCGTGCCAAAGGAATTAGAAAAGCACAACGGGCGCTGAGCGCCCGTTGTCTGTAAAAAAGTAGCTTGAAAAAACCGGTAAAACTAATGGCGGATAAACAAGCATGCGTGCTTAATCAAGCCGCGTCACCATGACAGGGGCAACCCCACGGCTCAGCATGCCAAGCTCACGCGCCGCACTTTTGGATAGATCAATGATACGTCCTTGAACATAAGGGCCGCGGTCGTTGATCAGCACTTCGACTTCTTGGCCTGTATCAGGACGCTTTACAAGGACCTTGCTACCGAAAGGTAGGCTGGGGTGTGCGGCGGTAAGCGACTGCTGGTCAAAAGCGTCGCCGCTAGCGGTCGTCGCCCCTTGAAAACGGTCACTGTAGAAAGATGCAACGCCTTCTTGCGTATCTGCCGCTGAGTCGTGGGCCAGAGCGCTATTCACTGCCGTGGTGAATATGGCTATGGCGAAACAAAAAGCCATTGATGTTCGTTTGATAGCTCCCATAGGAGTACCTCAGTGTGTCGTGTCGCGGGTGTCGCATTCATCGATGAGGTGCCAAATTGGCTATATGATAGTAACGTCGTCTGCCATGTTGGGCAAGCTTTCAGACGATCGGTGCCGTTAGCTTCACGTTTGCCTAAATTGACCAGGAGATGCAGCGCCTTTTAATTCAGCGGCTTATCCGTATTGCTAACGACAGGGTCGTGAATAAAGAACACAAAGTCAGGTTAGACAAACCCCCATTCGAGGCCAGGTTGGGCTTATACTATCGGATTCAACCCAATGATTGTTTTGCCACTGGATCAAGGATGCGCTCATGGCTAAATCTTCTCCCATTAGTTATCTGTTAATTGCCCTCGGCGGCGGTGCAATTGGCTTTCTGGCCGCTCAGGCTATTACGCCCGGCGACTCGCCTGAGTCGGCACCCACATCAGAAAGCAGCGATGAGGGTGCTGAACCGACCGCACTGGAAGGCCTTGAGCGCGCTACTTTGGGGGAGCGCTTAAGAGGCGAAGTGACCTCTGAAAGCGAGCTTAACGGCAATGATGGCAGCCGCTTTGAGCGCTATATGATCACTCTCGATGAAGACGATCTAGTTGAGGTCTCGCTGGATGGCGCACTTCAGGGCGTGGTGGCACTTTATGATGACCAACTGCAACTGCTAAGTGCCAGCGAGACGTTGCGCCAGCGCATTGATCAAAGCGGTGATTATATGTTGGTGGTTAGTGGGGCAGACGCCCAAAGCTATGGCCCCTTCGCCCTGGAAAGCCGTCGTATTGAACTCAGCGATACGCACACCTTGACACTGGATTCGCCTCTGGATAGCTGGCTGCAAAGCGATGAACGCGAGTATACGTTCACGGTTGAAGAGGCGGGTATGTACGACATTGATATGCGCTCCGACGAGTTCGACGCCTACCTGGTGTTGGAGGGCCCAGATGGCTACTATCGCGAGGATGACGATAGCGCGGGCAACCTGGATGCACGGATTGCTGATTTTCTCGCCCCAGGCGAGTATCAATTAACCGCACGTTCTGCTTACGGTGAAGGCGAAGGTGTATTTACCCTAGCGCTGACACCCCGCGAGCTTTCTAGTGATATTGAACTGCGTAACGCGGGCGAGCTTACGCCCGATGAGCCACTCAATGGATGGTATAGCGGTGAAGAGTTAACCTACGAGCTCACCCTCGAAGAAACGTCTAATGTCACCCTGGAAATGCGCTCCACCGATTTTGATACCTACCTCGATGTCAACGGTAACGGCGTTTCATTAAGCGATGATGACAGCGCAGGTGGTACGGATGCGCGAATTGCTGAGCAACTATTGCCTGGCACCTACACGGTGACAGCGAGGGGCTTTAGCAATACCGCGAGTGGTCTGTTTGAACTCACCGCCCGCACCGAGCCAAGTGAAGGCGAGCCAGAGCTGTAATGATTGAAAAAGCCGCCTCTGCTCGGCGGCTTTGATCAAATACGTCCTGGTGTCGTGAGACTAACGGCTGGCTTTTAGGCAGCCGATGACAACCAGTGCGCCCGCGACGGGTAGCCGCCAATCCAGCGTGCTCATTCCGGCCACTACCAACAGCAGCGCTGCTAAAATGGGCACGCCGTAAGCGAGGCTGCCGACCAAGCTGGTATGTCCCCAGCGCAGCGCTTTATCCCACGCGACCATCGCGATCCCGTAAGGCCCCAGACCTAATGCCATGCCGGTCAACACCGCTTCGCTGCTGGGCAATGCAATGTGGCCTTCCAGTAACGCACTCGCAGCTGCGGCGATGACACAAGCAATCAGCAGCAAGCGTGGCAACAACGGCGTCAGCGGTACCGGAGCCACTTGGCTAAGCCATGAATAAAGCGCCCAGCAGCATGCCGCCAAGAGGGCGAGTGCATAACCGGTTAGCGCGGTATCTCCGCCGCCACCAGACGCCTGAGGTATCAACAGCAGGGCGGCACCGGAAAACGCGATCAATGCGCCCACCAATCCGCCAATCCGCAAACGACCAAACCGGCTCCACTGGCTGAGCAGAACAAACAGCACCGGCCAGGTATAGGTGATCAATGCCGCTTCAGCAGCGGGAGCCAGCCGCATGCCGATAAAATAGGTGCTGACGGCACCGATGATCAATAACGGAATACCCAGCCAGATACTTAGTTGCCAAACGCGGCCGCAGGTCGCGACATTCACCCGCCGACTCAATGGAAGCGTGGCTAACGCGCCCGCTAATAGTGTCAGCGCCGTGAGCTGTAACGGCGGCGTTGCGCGGGCGTAATCCGCCAGAAGGGGGGCGACGCTCCAAAGCATCACGGCTACCAACGCCGCGCCAACACTATAGCTACGTGGAAACACAACGAGTGGATTTACGGGATGCATAAACGATCTCCTGACTTGCCTTGAAGTGACCTGCACAGCATACTCATCCAAAACACATCACAATATCGATCTTTTTTGATCGTTTTAATCAAGGATCATGATGTATGCGAGCGCCTACGTTGGATCTGACGTTGCTACGCACGCTCGTGGCGATTGCCGACACCGGTAGCGTGACGGCTGCTGCTAAGCGCTTGGCCTACACTCAGTCAACCGTGAGCATGCAGCTACAGCGTTTAGAAACCCAGTTAGCGCTAACGCTGCACGAGCGTGAGGGGCGTCGGCTACGCTTTACACCGGACGGAGAGCGGTTGCTCAACCACGCGCGCCGGTTGTTGATTCTCAATGACGAAGCCTGGAGCGACATGCAGGCGCGGCAGGTGGGGGGTGAGCTGACGCTGGGTATACCCGAAGATTACGCATCGCTGCTGCCATCGGTATTTGCCTACTTTCACCAGCTATACCCTGGAGTGGGGTTGCAGGTTCGGTGTGGTACCAGCGGGGACTTGGTCGAGCGGGTAAAACGTGCCGAGCTGGACTTGGCGCTGGTGACCCGGCAGCGCAATTCGCCCGGAGGCGAGGTCATTCGACGAGAGCCTTTGATATGGGCGGTGGGTGTCAACCAGCAGCCATCGCTAACCGACCCGTTGCCATTAGCGCTCTACTCACCCGGCGCGGATGTGTTTCGTGAGATAGCCGAGGAGGCGTTGAAAAATGCCGGGCGAGACTGGCGCGTCGCCTACACCAGCCAATCCATGGCGGGGTTAGCGCCTATTGTCACAGCAGGGTTGGCCGTCGTGGTGGTCACACGGAGCATGCTGACGCCGCTGTTAAGGCCACTCGACGAGGCCAGCGGGTTGCCGTCCTTACCGATGATTGAGTTGGCGTTACATCGTGCACCGCATCGCCCATCGGAACCCGCTCGGCGGCTGGGCGAACTGATACGCGAACAGTTGGCAGCCCCAATAGATGCTTGGGTGCCATAAACGGTAAGCGTTGACGATAGAGGGCGGCTTTATCAGCGAAGCCGCTTAGAACTGGCTAAACTAAGCCCACATATGATTTTTTGAGCGGGTGCAGAGGAGTAAAGCATGCATGAGTTGGACCACTATATTTACCCGCACCGGGTGCTCCACTGGCTGGTGGCAGGTGCGGCGCTGCTCTCGCTGGCAAGCGGGTTGACGCTGGGCTTTCTGGGCTTTGAGCGAACAGTCTCGCTGATCGGGACGGGGCTCACCAATGTGCTGTATACCAGCCACAAAACCCTAGGAGTGACGATATTGCTGCTGATGACGCTGCGTATTATCACTCGGATTGCGTTCGTGGTACCCGACCACGATCCGCCCCTGAATGCTTTCGAGCGCATCGTTAGCACCAGCGTGCATCATTTGCTGTATGCGGCGCTGGTGGTGATGCCGCTGTTGGGCTGGGCGGCAACGGCCAGCGGTGGCTTCCCCGTGGAGTTCTTCCAGTGGCATTTGCCTGGCCTCATTGGCGAACATCCGGCGCTGTCGGAGCAACTCTTCGTCTGGCATGGCTGGCTTGGCTGGGCGATTGTCGTATTGATCACGCTGCATGTGCTGGGGGCGCTTTATCACTGGCGCATCAAGCGCGATAGCGTGATGACGCGCATGAGTCTATTTGATTAAGACTGAGCCGAACCATAGCGAATGCCGCTGTCGGTTCGGCGGGCTTTAACGTCGTACATTTGGCCGTCGGCTTCCCGCAGCAGGCTCTCTAAACTTTTGTTGTCGCCCTGGCAAACACTCATGCCAATACTCACGCCGACACTGACCAGCTCGCCACAGGGTAGTTTAATGGGCGCGCGAATTGCCGAATTTAAGCGATGGCGTATCTCATTGAGCGTATTATGATCGGCGATGCCTTCGAGCAGTATAATGAATTCATCGCCACCAAAGCGGGCACAATGGTCGTGGGCACGTGCCAAATGCTCAATACGCCTGGCCACTTGCTGCAGCACAAAATCCCCCGCTTCATGCCCATACTGGTCATTAATCGGCTTGAAAAGATCCAGGTCAAGCATAAACAGTGCCACCGGTTGCCCCGTGTGCTCGCTGCGTTTGAGCGCTTTTGCGGCACAGTCGGCCAAGCCTTTTCGATTCAGCAGTCCGGTTAACACGTCTCGCGTGGCAAGAAGCTCAAGCGCTTTCGTACGGTCGGCGACTTTCTGTTCCAGCACGGCTTCCTGGCGTTTGAGCGTCATCAGCATATCCGCCTGGGCACGTTCTTTTTGCCGTTTTAGCTTATTAAAGCGAGCAGCGAGAGCAAATGACAGCAGCAACATTTCTATGGCGGAACCAATTTGAATGCCGTGCAAGGTAATAAAATTTGCGGGCAAAATACCTAGGTTGCGCAGCGCGAACACGCAGGCCCCGACTAAAAACAGTGACCAGGCCAGGACAAATATCCGCGCGCTGGGCACACGTTGCGATATACAGTAAATCCCGCAGATCAGCATCAGTAGAGCGGCCATAAAACCGGTGACGTCCATCAGGCGCAGGGCAGGCTGAATAGGCAGCACCAGGGTTGCTAAGAGCGCGAGCGAGCAGTAGCCGCGAAAATAATTCAGTGCGCGGTGCCAGCGGGGAGTGAAGCCTTTAGTGTTAAGAAAGCTCTGAGCAAACAGCGTGCCCATGGTGGACGCAAACGTAAACCCAATAGCAACCAGCCGAGATGTGTTTTCGCTAAGTGCGCTCCAGAACATCAGCGTGCCAATACCGTTAAAGGTGAGAATAGCGACGGTAAAGCCCAACGCAAACAGTGAGTAATACAGAAATACGCGCTCTTTTAGGCCGAAGAATAACAGCAAATTGTAGAGGCCAAGAGCCAGCAACATGCCGAAATAGGTGGCCAACCAAAAATTATGCCGGTCGTTTTGTTGGAAGAACGTCTGCTCGGATAGCAGGTTGTAGTTCAGCATTTTGCTACCCGCCGCGTTCACCAGGGCATACAGCGTGACGGTTTCGCCAGGCGCCAAGTTTAATGGAAACACCGGTTGGCGATGGGCAAGTGCACGCTGCTCTCTGGGCACAGCGCTGCCGCTTATCATGCTTTCGCTAAAATGCTCGCGCAGAACATTCAGTGTGACACGATCCAAAAAGGGGTATTCAAACTCAACAATCCAATGTTGGGAATGCGCCGTTGGGTTCTCGATCTGGGTACGCAGCCATATGTCGTTGGGCGTGTAACCAAAATTCAAGTCACTTTTGTGAGTAGCTCTAGTAAACGGAGGGTCGCGCTCAAGCAACTCGTTAAGCGTAAGCGACTCATCGCTGTGCCAGAGCTGGGTGTGGCTGGTTAATGAATAGCGAGACTGATCGTGAGAGGTGGAAAGCGAGGCGAAAGCAGGCTGCCAGCAGGCGACCCAACCGACGAACAGCACAAATAAGCCCACACAAACCTTTAAAGGTAAAACCCGTGTATGCATAAGGGGTCGCTTTGGTTATGTTCTTCTGACCCCGTGCTGATGTCCCTTTAAGCTGCTACTGATGCCGGGGTATTTCTTTATTATCGCCAAACCTCTGTGTATGGCGTCATCACGATGCTGTTCATACAATGGCTTAAAAACAAAGGAAGCTTAAGATACTTTGGCATCAGCGACGTTTTAATGACATGGCTTGCGTCAACGATAATTCAGCCTTTCGCTGTTGGGATACCCATCCTCCAAGGCTAACGCAATTGTAGAAGGGTTTTGCGACGGCATGGGGAAAAATGGATGATCTAGCTCAAGGCGACACTCGAAAGCCGGTCGGTGAGCCGCTGCACCAAGGTGCCGCTATGCCGCCAATAATGCCAATAAAGCGGGACGCTCAGGGTTTGCCCAGGCGCAATGCTGACCAGTTGGCCGCTTTGCATCAGCGCATGGGTCTGTAACTGCGGCATCATGCCGTAGCCAATGCCCGCCGCTGCCAGGCGAAGAAAGCCCTCCGATGAGGGGCATAAGTGATAGGGGAAGCGGCCATGGTAGCCACACTGGGCAAGAAACTGGTGCTGCAGCTGGTCGTGTGGGCCATAGACAATGGCGGGTGCTTGAAGGAAAGCGTCTGCGCTGGGGCCATGGGGAAAGTGACGCGACACGTAGTCGGGCGAAGCAAGCGGGTGGTAATGCATGTCGCCCAATGCCAGGCAACGCGCGCCGGCGATGGGATGAGGTGTCGCGCACAGGCATGCGGCGACATCGCCATCGCGCAGGCGTTTGAGACCGACGTCCTGGTCTTCGATCACCAGGTCAAGCAACAGCCCTTCGGCCTGACAGATATCGGCGATGGCATCGGCCCACCAGGTCACGAGGCTATCGGCATTGATCGCAATCCGCAGGCGGGGTGCCGAGTCGTCCAGGGTGGGAAGCGAGCCGCGCAAGTCGCGTTCAAGGAGTTGAACTTGCTGGTAGTGCGTCAATAGCCGCTGTCCCGCCGGCGTGGGCGCCAAATGAGGATGGCGGATCAGCACGGGCTGCCCCAGACGGACTTCGAGGGCTTTGACCCGTTGCGACACGGCCGACTGCGACAGTCCCAGCACGTCACCAGCGCGTTCGAACCCCCCGCATTCCACCACGGTTGCCAGCGCTTTGAGTAATTTATAATCCAGCATGAGGGTGTTTCCAGGGTATGAAGCCGTGACGTTAAGCAAAAAGGCAAGATTAAACAAATAGGCGTCCGTGATCAGGCATTAAATAAGATTGAATGTCAAAAGTTAATGGATTACATTTCAGTTAAAGGTACGGCAGACCTCTTTGCATAAGTACCTTTTGCGGACCTTCCGTCACGTTATCGCCTAAAGGACACTGCCATGCCCGCCATTATGCTTCGTCGCCCCCTTGTCGGCATCGTTGCGCTTAGCGCCCTGATGCCTTTCGCCGTGAATGCCAGCGACTCGGTCAACGCCGATGCTGTCGTGCACCACTACGCCGATCTGGCCCATGCCAATTACGCCGATGCGCTCAACGCTGCCGAGGTGTTGAACGAGCGTATCGACGAATTGCTCGCCAACCCCAGCGCCGACACGCTGCAAGCCGCCAGGCAGGCCTGGCTGCAGGCGCGGGTGCCTTATCAGCAGAGCGAAGTATTCCGCTTTGGCAATGCCGTGGTCGACGACTGGGAAGGGCAGTTGAACGCCTGGCCTCTCGATGAGGGCATGATCGATTATGTGGAAGGTGATGACTACCAGCATGAGCTGGGTAACGAAGGCGCTACCGCCAATATCATCGCCAATGAGCAAATCACAGTTGGGGGCGAGAGCCTGGACGTCAGCGAGATCACCCCAGAACTCCTCGCCGACCTGAATGAAATTGGCGGCTCGGAAGCTAACGTCGCCAGCGGTTATCATGCCATCGAGTTCCTGCTCTGGGGGCAGGATCTGAACGGCTTCGAGGCGGGCAACGGCGAACGCCCGGCAAGTGACTTTCAGACCGGCGACGACTGCACCCATGGTCACTGCGACCGCCGCCGTACTTACCTGGATGCAGTATCCGATCTGTTAGTTGACGATCTTGAGTGGATGGTGGCCCAGTGGGAACCGGAAGCCGAAGGCAACTATCGCCAGGAACTGCTGGCGGAGAGCGACCAGGAAGGCCTGCGGCGCATGCTGTTTGGCATGGGGTCGCTGTCCCTGGGGGAACTGGCGGGTGAGCGCTTGAAGGTAGCGCTGGAAGCCAACTCATTCGAGGATGAGCACGACTGCTTCAGCGACAATACCCACAACTCCCATTACTACAACGGTCAGGGTATTCAGAACATCTTCACCGGCACCTACCAGCGCCTTGACGGCAGCGTGGTCGAGGGGCCTTCGCTGCAAGACCTATTGGCTCAGGAAGATAGTGAGCTTGCCGATACCCTTGCTCAGCAGCTCGACGCCACCATGGCGCGCCTGGATGCGATCAAGCAGGCGGCCGAGGCGGAAAGCTCGCCGATGGCGTTTGACATGATGATCGCGCCGGGCAATGAGCAGGGCAGCGAATTGATCAACGACGCGATACTCACCCTGGTGGCACAAACGGGCTCCATCGAGCAGGCCGCCGGCGAGCTGGGTGTGACGTCGCTGCAGCCGGATGACGCAGACCATCAATTTTAACGCAACCTATTGATGCCCACGAGCCGCCGGTTGTCTCGTCACCGTGCGGCTTTTGTGCTTCGTGTCACATGCCATCCGTCTCAAGGTATCACCATGTACCGCTTATCCCGTGTCTCGTTAAGCCGGTGTTCGCTAAACGGTCTTTTGCTGGCTCTGATGTCAATGCCTGGGCAGGCTGCCGAGTCACCTGCACAGAATTATCCGATCCAAACGACGCCCATGAGCGGCGGCGATGGGTCGGTGGAGCAGTTCGACCACAACGCTTATTCGCTGCCGCTGGGTAATATGTCGATGACCAAGCGGCTGGATTTCAGCGTCGGCAACAGCTTCTTCCGTAACCCCTGGGTGGCGGCCCCTGCCAGCACTGAGGCGCGCGATGGCCTGGGGCCGCTGCTCAATACCAATAGCTGCCAGGGCTGCCATATAAAAGATGGTCGGGGGCATCCACCGGCAGGGGACGAGAGTCCCATTGCGCTTTTTCTGCGCCTTTCGCTGCCTGCTCAGCAAGCAGAGCCCGAGGTTCTGGAACAGCGCGGCGCGCTCCCCGTGCCCAACTACGGCCTGCAGCTACAAACCGCGGCGATTAGCGGTGCCGATCCTGAGGGTAAGCTGGTGATCGCGTATCGTCCACGGGAGGTGACGTTTGCCGATGGCACCAGCGTGACGCTCAAGGAGCCGCTCTACTCGATTGCCGAGCCCGCCTACGGCGAGCTGCCCGAGGATCTGCAGACCTCGCCCCGGCTGGCGCCGCCGATGATTGGTCTGGGGCTGCTGGCGGCGATTCCCGAAGCCGATCTGCTGGCCGCCGCCGACCCTGACGACGCCGATGGCGACGGTATTTCCGGGCGTGCCAATCAGGTCTGGGATCTGCGTACGGGCAGCACCGTTATGGGGCGCTTCGGCTGGAAAGCCGGCGAGCCCAGCATCGAACAGCAGGGCATGCACGCCTTTGCTGGCGATATGGGGCTGACGTCCAGCCTGGTGCCGCAAACCGACTGCATGGCGAGCCAGGGCTGCGATGACTTTCCTGATGGCGGTACACCGGAGGTGAGCGACGACGTGGCCGACTTCGTGACCTTCTATGCCTCCAGCCTGGCGGTGCCGATGCGCCGCGACATGGACGACCCGGCGGTAAAGCAGGGAGCCGAACGGTTCAATGCCCTGGGCTGCGCCAGCTGCCATACGCCGCGCCATCGCACCGCCGCGGATGCTGAACGCCCGGCGCTGGCGGATCAGATCATATGGCCTTATAGCGACCTGTTGCTGCATGATATGGGCGACGCTCTGGCGGATCATCGCAGTGAGTTCCAGGCCGACGGCCGCGAATGGCGCACCCCGCCGCTGTGGGGTATCGGCCTGGCGCAAACGGTTAATCCCCGGGCGGGGTTCCTTCACGACGGCCGTGCTCGCACGCTGGAAGAGGCGATTCTCTGGCACGGCGGCGAGGCGGAAGCGGCCGCACAAAGCTATCGTGACTTGCCCGAGGATCAGCGTGCTGAGCTCATTCGTTTTCTTGAATCCCTGTAAGGGTCGTTGAATGGTTGAAAGGTTTGATTGCCAAGGAGTTTAGATGATGGCTGCGTTTCGACGGTTGGGGGTGCTGGCCTGTACGCTATTGGCCGCGCCGTTCTCTTTTGCTTCGGACGCTCCCACGCCGCGGGATATGTGGCACGGCGCGGTGGAGCTGCAGTACGCCGAGCTGAGTGCCGCCTCCGAGCGCCTGGAGGCTAGCGCCACGCGCTTTTGCCAAGCCCCCGATGAGTCGCACAGGCAGCGGCTGGAAAACGACTGGCTGAGTGCCTATCAGGCCTGGCAGGCAGTGCGCTTTATCCAGTTTGGCCCGGTGGAGCAGAACAGCCGGGGCTGGCAGCTGCAGTTCTGGCCGGATCGTAAAAACCTGGTGGGCCGCAAAGTGGGCGGATGGTTGCAAGCAGCCGACGCGCCGAATGCCCAGGATATCGCCGCTGACAGCGTGGCGATCCAGGGCTTCCCCGCCCTTGAGTACTTGCTTTATGACGACGCCATGGGCGAACAGGCCCTTGGCGACCCTGACGCCTGCGACTTGATGCAGGCCATCACGACGCATCTTGCGGATACCACAAACGCGCTGCATCGTGACTGGCAGGCCTTTGGCGAGCACTATATTGAAACCTCTGACTACACCGAAGCCACCCTGGCCAGCGCCATCCAGACCCTTGAGCAGCTCGAAGACAAACGCCTCGGTGAGCCCATGGGCCTCAAAGGCGCTTCTGCTAATGGCTACCTGGCCGAAGCGTGGCGCAGTGAACAATCGGTGCGTTTGGTAGCGAGTAGCCTTGAGGGTTTGCGTACCGGCTTCCTGCCGGGCCTCACCGCGCTGCTACGCGAGGCCGACGCGCTGCCCCTCGCCGAGGCGTTCCGCGATCAGCTCGACAAGACGCTCGCCCAGGCCCGCGAGCTGCCGCCGGGCTTGGTGCCTTCCCTTGAAGACGATGAGGCATTTCGCGGCCTGCAGTCGCTCTACCTCGACATCAGTCAGCTACGCCACCTGCTGGGTAACGAGATCGCTGGTGAACTGGGGTTGGTGCGCGGCTTCAATTCCAGCGACGGGGATTGAGCCGTGCACCGACGCCAGGTACTCAAGGCAGGGCTGGGCAGTGTGGCCATGGCGCTGACCCCGCTGAGCTGGGCGCTGCCCGCTCGTGAGGAAGTGGATTGGCTGTTTAGCGCGGTGGATGACGCCAGTGGCGGGCATTTCATTGCCGGGGTGGCGCTGGATGGCCAGGCCCGCTTTATGATCGAAGTGCCCGAACGCTGCCACGGCGGTTGCTTGCGGCCGGATTCCCGCCAGGCGGTGCTGTTCGCCCGCCGCCCCGGTACGCGGATGCATGTAATCGATGGCGACAGCCGTCAATTAGCCCACACCATTGCCGCGGGAGAGGGCTACCATTTCTACGGTCACGGGGTGTTCGATCTGAGTGGACGCTACCTATATGTCACCGCCAATCGCCTGGCGGATAGCGCCGGGCTGGTGCGGGTTTACGATGCGGTCAATGACTACATCCATGTGCGCGATATGTCACTGGAGGGCATTGGCCCTCACGAGCTGCGGCTGATGCCGGACGGCGACACCTTGGTGATTGGCTTGGGCGGCATTCAGACCCACCCCGACTACGGCCGGGTAAAGCTTAACCTGGACACCATGGCGCCGGCGCTGGTGTTGATGGATCGCCATAGCGGCGAGATTCTGGCCCGCCACGCACCTTCGCACCACCAGCTCAGCTGCCGCCATCTGGATGTGGCGGCAGATGGCACGGTGATTGCCGGGTACCAGTTCGAAGGCCCCGAATGGGAGGCCCATCCGCTGATCTGCCGTCTGGATGCTAAAGGGCGTTTCTCCGAGCTGGCGCTGTCGGCGGACGTCACCACCAGTCTGAACCAGTATATCGCTAGCGTCGCGTTTAGCCGTGTTTCGGCAAATGTTCTGGTGACCGCACCCCGCGGCAACCGGGTACTGCTGCTGGATGCCGCCCAAGGCAAGCTTGTTGCCAACCTGGCACTGCCCGACGCCGCCGGCGCCCGCTGCGACGGCAACGGCGGCTTTCTAGTCTCCTCCGGCCAGGGCGGGCTTTATCGGGTAACGCCTGACTTGGCAGCGCCTGAACTGCTTGCCAGTCTGGCACTCCGCTGGGATAACCATCTGACCTGATCAGCGATGTGACAAATAACGAACCCCTTGCATGGTCATCGTCGAGAGCAAGAAAAATCCAGCGGCCAGGGTGACAATGGTTGGGCCGGTCGGGGTATCGAAGAGGTAAGCCGCTTTAAGCCCCGAGGTGACCGCCAATGCCGCAATGCCCGCCGCCACCAGCGCCATCATTTCAGGGGTTCGGCAGAAGGGCCGCGCCGTTGCGGCGGGAATGATCAACAACGCGGCAATCAGCAACACGCCGACGACCTTGAGGGCGACCGCCACCACCACCGCCAGGGACAGCGTGAGCACCAGCTGCTCCCGGCGGGGCTGAATGCCGCTGGCATGGGCGAGCTCATCGCTGAGCGTGGCGGTCAGCAGCGCCGACCAGCGCCAGCCGAGTAACGCCAGCACCATCAGCGTGCCGCCCCCGATGACCCATAGATCGTCTTTGCCAACGGCCAGAATATCGCCGAACAAGTAGGCGCTGAGGTCGATACGCACACCTGAGATAAACGAAACGGCAACCAATCCAATTGCCAAAGCCGAGTGGGCCATGACCCCCAGCAGGGTATCCATGGCGTAGCCGCGCCCGCTTAGAAAGGTGACGCAGCTCGCCATGGTGAGGGCGACCATTAATACCCCGGCAAACATGGAGATGTTAAACACCAACGCCAGCGCAACGCCAAGAATGGCGGCGTGAGCCGTTGCATCGCCGAAGTACGCCATGCGCCGCCAGACCACAAAGCAGCCGAGGGGCGCGGCGGCAAGCGCGATGAAAAGGCCCGCCAAGGTCGCGCGCCACATGAAATCATCCAGCATGGACGGCCTCCTCATGATGGTGGCGATACAGGGCTAACATTTGCGCTGTCTGCTCACCGAAGAGCGCCTGGTAATCGGGGGAAGAGGCAACCCGCTCGGGTTTGCCCTCGCAGCAAATGCGGCCGTTCAAGCACAGCACATGATCGGCGGTACGCATCACCACATGCAGGTCATGGCTAACCATCAATATCCCGCAGCGATAGGACTGGCGTACCTCTTCTATCTTTTGATAGAAATCGGCGATGCCTCGGTGGTCGAGCCCCTGCGTGGCTTCGTCGAGAATCAGGATATCGGGCCTGTTGATGAGGGCGCGGGCCAGCAACACGCGTTGCAACTGCCCGCCGGACAGCTGGCTCATCGCCGCATTGAGCAACGCCTCAACCCCCGCATTCGATAACGCTTGATGCACATCCTCACGGCGATGGCGGCGGGGCAGGTTCATGAAGCGCGAGACGGTGATGGGTAGCGTTGGATCCAGATGCAGCCGCTGGGGCACGTAACCGATACGTAGCTTCGCGCCGATCTCCACACGACCCGATGTTGGCTTGATGGCGCCCACCAAGGTTTTGACCAGCGTGGATTTGCCTGATCCGTTGGGGCCAATCAGGCTGACGATCTCGTCTCGATGCAGCGCCAGGTGAATATCTTCAAGTATAGGTCTTTTCCCGATGCGCACGTTGAGCTGGCATGTACGTAAAAGGGGATCGCTAGCGGTAATCGGTTGAGGCATCGGCAGGCTAACTCTGGCTTACGTATTAATTGTTATGTTATAACATATTTTGTGAGAGGCGCCTAGGGGTCAGCGTGACCCAAGTGCCTGGCCAGAAGACGATTATTTACCTGCTGTTGACCATTAGGAGAGAGCAATGACGCATCGCTTTGCACATTACGCCTTGCCGCTATTGGTGTGCCTTCCCTTGACGGCCGTGGCCGATGTTCCCCGTGTGGCGGTGGATATCCCCCCGGTGCATTCGTTGGTCGCCAAGGTCATGGGGGATCGTGGATCGCCCGAGCTGTTTATTCAGCCCGGTGCATCGCCCCACGGTTATTCACTGCGCCCCTCGGAAGCAGAAACGCTGGATAATGCTGACCTGGTGGTGTGGGTAAGCACTGACCTGACGCCTTGGCTGTCAGGCCCTATTACCAATTTGGCAGACGATGCCGAGCACCTGGAGTTGATGCGCGTATCCGACATCAACACCTTTGCCTATCGGGAAGGGGCAACGTTTGATGTGGTTGACGACCACGACCACGACCACGACCACGACCACGACCACGACCACGACCACGAGCACGACCACGAGCACGACCACGAGCACGAGCACGAGCACGAGCACGAGCACGAGCACGAGCACGACCACGAGCACGAGCACGAGCACGAGCACGAGCACGAGCACGACCATGACCATGACCACGATCACGACCATGGTCATGACCATCATCACGAGGGGCAAGACCCGCATGGCTGGATGGACCCCGACAATGCACGGCGTTGGCTCGACGCCATTGCCCGGCAGCTTGGCGAGCTGGACCCTGAAAACGCGGATTATTACCGTGACAACGCGGCAAGGAGTCAACAAGAACTCGAAGCGCTTGAGCAGTCAATAAATGAGCGTTTAGACAACAGTGAAAACACGCGCTTTATCGTGTTCCACGACGCCTACCAGTACTTTGAGAAGGCGTTTGATGTAACAGCAGCGGGCGCGATTTCCATCGGCGATGCCTCCTCACCCAGCCCTGCCCGCATTGAGGCAATTCAAGTACTGGTCAACGAAGAGGGCATTCAGTGCGTCTTCAGCGAGCCCCAGTTTAATCCGCAAATTGTCGATTCGGTCTTTGGCGATACCGATACCTATATCGGCGTTATGGACCCCCTGGGCGTTGACCTAACGCCTGGCCCCGAGCTTTACGACGCGCTGCTCAACCAGATGGCGGATGAAATTCAGCGGTGCACAGACGCCACCTAAGTCATACAAGAATGTTTTGATTTACTGTGCCACGGCGATATTGTGCTCCCCGTTCGGGTGCTTCATGACCTGCATGGGGAGCCCGTAAATCGCTTCCAGGGTGCTGTCGCACATCATGTCATTGGGGGAACCGCAGGCCAGCAGGCGGCCGCTGTGCAACGCCATCAGCTCATCGCAGTAGCGCGAGGCCATGTTGATATCGTGCAGCACGATAATCACCCCGAGGTTTAGCTCATCGCACAGCTTGCGAATCAGCGCCAGGACTTCGATCTGGTGGGCGATATCCAGCGCTGCAAGTGGCTCATCGAGGAGTAGAAAACGGCTGCCTTGCGCCAGTAGCATGGCCAGCCAGACCCGCTGGCGCTCGCCGCCGGAAAGTGTATCGACCAGGCGGTCGGCGAAGTCTTCGGTATGGGTCAGGGCGATGGCGCGGTCAATGGCGTCTTTGTCTTTCTGGGTGTGGCGCCCGAGCAGGCCATGCCAGGGGTAGCGCCCAAAGGACACCAGTTCGCGCCCGGTCAGGCTCTCAGCGCTGGGCAGGTGTTGAGGCAGGTAGGCGACTTGGCGCGCGAACTCACGGTTGCCCCAGTCGCTCAACGGGCGCTGGTCAAAGTAGATTTCTCCCTGGCTGGTGGGCTGCTGCTGGGCCATGAGTTTTATCAAGGTCGACTTGCCCGAGCCATTGTGGCCAATCAGGCCGTATACCTTGCCTTCATGGAAGTTGTGCTCAATAGGCTGAAGCAGCGGCTTGCCATTGATTTCAAAGGTGGCGCCTTTGACCTCGAACATGAATGACTCCTGGCGATTGGTTAAATGACAATGGTTCCATTCTAGTGCTAATAGTTCTCATTTTTAACAAAAAAATGAAAAGATTCACATCCAGCATTAAGAGCACACTTATCATGAAGCGACTCGCCACCCGCTCTATACGAGTTAACTGTCTGACAGGAGAGTATCGCCAGTACCGTCATGGTTATCGTCTTCGATGAGATGGCTGACAAGGCTATCGGCAAAGCGCCGGGCGGCAGGTAGTCCTCCCCAGGACCAATAGTTGACGGGGATAATCGTATAGTTTCCCTGTTTCACGGCTGGCAAGTGTCGCCATTGACCATCGGAGAGAAGTTGTCTCACACCGCCGTCCGGACTGTAGGGGCTGTCGAGAAACACCAGTTTCGCATCGATATCAAACAGAGGCGTTGCGCTGACGGTTGTCATTCCCCATTGGCCTAAATCACCTTGCCAAGCATTCTCGAGGCCAAGGCGATTTAACATCATGCCTTCAACGCTTCCTTCGCCGTACACGCGGGCATGGCGCTCATCCATCAGGCTTGCCACTAATAAAGGCGAGTCGATATCCGTAAGCGCTTGCTTGAGAGATGTGAAGTGGCGGCTGGCTTGTTCGATATAATGTTCTGCAGCGTCAGGATCTTCCACCAAATCGCCAAGCTGACGCGTCAGTTCCTCGATTGTTTCCCAGTCGTTATGGTTGCCATTGCTATCGGCATACCTATAAAGCCGGTACTCCTTAACCTCCGCAATTTTTCTGAGCCTGGGGAGTAAACTGACATGAGCAGGCGGTGAAATCAGAATATGTTGTGGTGGGTCGCTTGCAAGCAACTCAAGGTTGGGGAGGTGGCGGTAGCCGAGGTTGGTGGCATAGGGTAGAACCCCCCTCTTGCCGTGAATATGTTTCGTACCCCTCAAGGCCAGACAGAAATCTAGGTGGATGACCTATTGCATTGAGGGTCTCCGCGATGGCGAAATCAAACGTCGCTAATGGCGCTACGCGGTCTTCCTCGCTGGCCATGGATGCGTTGCTCATCCATAGGATGAGCAACGCGATCGATAAGGCCATGCTTTTATGACGTACCGGTCGATCAAACGTCTCGTTTTGATATGTCACAATCATGCCTGTGTTTTGCGGATAAAAAAGCGCCATCATCACCACTGATAAGACGCCGTGCCGACAAGACTTCGCGGTTCGCCGTAGAAACACGCATAGGTGCAGGACTCGATATAGGTTTCATCGGTCAGGTTGGTCGCATTTAACGAGAGTAACCACGGGCCCGTCTCGTAGCTGACCATGGCATCAACCAGAGTAAAATCAGGTACCTCTCCCTCTAGGTAGGCGTTAGGACGCGTTGCGCCCACATAGCGTACACCGGCACCCAGTTTCAGCCCCGGCAGGCCGAAATCGCTGAAGCGATAGTCACCCCATAGCGAGAATTGGTTGTAGGGAGCTTGACCGGTTCGTTCCCCGACTTTTTCGGGCGTCGCTGGGCTGCTTTTGGTGGTGCGGGCGTCGGTGTAGGCATACGCTGCAACCAGGTTGGCGTTGTGGCCGACCTCCGTCTTGGCCTCCAATTCGACGCCTCTAGAGCGCACCTCGCCTATTTGTGTCTGGTAAGTGGTGTCGACTGAGTCTGCGACCAGCATGTTTTCCTGGGTCAGTTCGTAAGCGGTAGCGGTTAACATGGTGTCCCGGCCTTCTGGCTGAAAACGAAGCCCCAGCTCATACTGCTCGCCGCGGGTGGGCTCGAACTGATTGCCGTTGCGATCGGTGCCAGTTTCGACCTCGAAGGATTGACTGAAGCTGGCGAAGGGCGCCAAGCCGTTATCGGCCAGGTACACGAATCCAACACGACCAGTGAAGGCATCATCGTCCTGTTGTTGTTCTTGGGAAGGGTCGAAATACCGAGAAGACTCGGTATCCGTCCAATCCTGACGCCCGCCCAGCATGACCACCCATTTATCAGCAATCTTCATCTGGTTCTGAAGGTACAGACCCACCTGCTCCTTACGGCTCACATTGGAATAGTCATTGGGGACGCTTTCACCCCACTGGCCGCTGCCATAGTCGGGATCATAAAGATCCAAGGCAGGGATGCTCTGCTGGTAACGTTCTGTTTCGTGGCGCTGGCGGACGTAGTCAAGGCCGACCAGGGAGGTGTGGGTCGTTGCGCCGGCCTCCCAGTCATACTGCAAGGAGGTGTCAGAGGAAATTGCCCTGGAAGCATCGCGCCGGTCATGGGCGGTTCTGGAAAAAAGTCGCCCAGCAGAGCTCTGAGGTTGCTGAACAATACCGACGTTGTCGAAGTTTCTATCAGAGTAGAAACGGCGAAAGTTATGACGAAGCTTCAATTGATTGGAAAAATCGTGCTCGAACAAATAGCCAAGGGAGTAGCTTTCGTTATCGTAGTCATCGAAGCCGGGTTCGCCAACGAACCGCTCCTGAGGAATCTTGCCGTTCGGATTGGGGAGAATGGTGCCGCTGGCCGGTAGCCCGTAGATATACGTCGTCTCGTCCCGCTGATACTCGCTGAGCAGGGTCAGCGAGGTATCTTCGTTCGGCTGCCATTTAAAGGCTGGCGCGATGTAGGTGCGATCATCCGGCACATGGTCGACAAAGGTGTTGCTTTCGCGGCGGAGCATGGTTAGACGGTAGGAAAACTCGCCGTCTTCATCCAGGGCGTCTGAAAAGTCCGCAGAGACCTGGCGCCGATCAAAACTGCCTACCTGGAGATTGACCTCGCGCAAAGGCTTGCTGGTGGGGCGCTTACTGACCGCATTGATCAAGCCCCCGGGAGACGCCACGCCATACAGAATTGATGAGGGCCCCTTGAGCACCTCCAGCCGTTCCAGGCCATAGAGCTCCTGCTGGGCGTCGAACACATTGGCTTGATATTTGCTGCCATCCCGGTAGCTGTTATACACACTGAAGCCGCGGATCATCATGCTGTCGTGGGTTGTATCAGACCCGCCTCCGCCATAGGCACTCGATACGCCCGCTGTATAGCCTAGCGCCTGATTGACGTTACGCGCGCCGTAGTTGCGAAACTCCTGGCTGCCAACGACGGAGATGGATTGCGGTGTTTCAATGATCGGCGTATCGGTTTTGGTGCCTGTTGCGCTGCGGGTGGCCGCAATACCCAGGACGGGACCGGTGGCTTCTTCATAAAGACGACTTTCCGTGACCTGCAGTGTCGGTAATGAGGTTGAAGATTCGCTGCCTGACGATGCGCTCTGGTCAGTGTTTTGGGCAAGCACCGCTGTTGAAGCGCTGCAGGCCGCCATAGCAATAGCCACCGCTTGCGGAAAATGGGGTGGTTCATGAATGATCTCCAAGCATTAATTTTTTGATTTATGCGAATGTTAATTATTATTGTTTATATTATGTTTATATAAGCCGCGAAGTCAATGGCGTGTGAGCCTGGAGAGGGAAAAGCGGTGGCGCGGTGACTTCTTGGTTACTGGGAGAGAGAAGTGGAAAACGTCGGCTGTCGTCGTCCTATCCATTAAAAAGCCCCGCATGAGAGCGGGGCGAAAGCGAGCGTCTGTACGCTGAATCAGTAGGACATCGACCAGTTCAGCGTGTAGGTGCGTCCACGTCCCTGGTAGTCGTAGAGGTATTCGGGGCCGTAGGTGGGAGAGTAGAAGCCGGTGGCACGTTGCCCCCAGGGTGTCGAATACTGCTCATCGGTCAGGTTCTCGATACCCAGACTGACCTTGCCGAAGTCGGTCTGGTGGCTGCCGATGAGATCCAGGGTGGTATTCCCCTCGATTTCGTCGCCCTGATAGTCTTCGTAGTCCCACGAGCGGTTGGCTTGCAGGCGCAGTGTGCGGTCGAGATCCGACCACTGTGCATGCAATGTGGCGGTATGTTGCGAGGGGTAAGGAGACACGGTGATACCCCGTTTTTCCCATTCGCCGTCGATTTGCTGTTCGGACTTCAAGGCATGGAGCGTGCCGCCCACTTGCCAGTGGTCGCCCAGGTAGCGCGTGGCGGAAGCTTCAAGCCCGAAGTCGCGGCGCTTGTCGTCGACCTGTGCGATATTGAGACCGTCGACAAGTTCGATAGCCGAATTGGACCAGGAGTAGTAGGTGGCCGCCTGTGCCTTCCAGTCACCACTTTCATAACGCCAACCCAGTTCGAACTGCCGCGTCTTGATGCCATCGAGTGGGTTATCGCTGACGGTTTGACCGGGCACACCATAATACCTGGAGGGATCAGGCAGTTCGAACCCTTCGCTATAGCTGGCCCAGGTCTGGTGGCCGTTCTGGAAGTCATAGAGTGCACTGGCGTTATAGAGTGAGACGTCGTAATCGCTCTCTCCGCCCTCGGCAAGGTCTTGGCCTGGCGCCTGGAAATCATCGACCTTGACGTCCATATACTGCTGACGGACACCTGCCCCCAAGGTCCAGTGCTCGGTGGGTTGCCATTCACCTTGCGCAAACGCTGATAGCCCATCGACCTGGAAGTCGGGATAGAGCGGCTCTATGCGGCTCTCGTCATGAATCAGCCCCCCGGAAGCATCCGTTAGAGCATCATTGGATCTGGAACTGTTGGAATCAAATTTCTCGCGGTCGATATCCAGACCATAATCCAGGCTGACGGTATCGCTGATGTCCGATGACATCAGCGTCTTGAGGCCACTGAGGGTGGTATTCTGCTTGGAGGTGGTGAAGTAATAGCTGCCATCATCATCCGGGTAGGGGAAGGGGTGGAAGCTTGATTCCTCTTCACGATGATAGGCTTGAAGGTACAAGTCCTGCCCTAAGAAATCCGCATGGTGGTAGTTGGCGTTCAACATATTGCGATCGGTTTCCGGCTCCCGGTCGGCCGAGAAACCATCACGGATGTCTGCATCGTTCAGGTTAGGCGTTGATGAGGACAGGTTAGGAAAATAGACCCCTTTATCGTCTTCATAGCCGGATTCATACAGTTGGGCTTTCAGGTCCAACGTCTGGTCTTCGGTCAGTTGGAAGTTCAGGTTGCCGAGAATATCGAGTGAGCGGTTACCCTGAAGATCCGATTGGGCCAGGTCAGGGAAAATTTCATCGCCCCCGGCGTCGTATTGCCGACCGTTATCCTCATAGGCGACGCCAATACGTCCTTTGACGAATTCGTTACCCCCACTGGCGGATTGGGCGACACGATAATCGAGATCATCGCTATGGTTGAAGCCCGTGGTCGCGCCGACCTCGCTCTCCCAATTCGGCCCGCCTTCATCACCTGTCTTGGTGATGATATTGATGATACCGCCGGTAGCGCCGCCGCCATAGAGGCTGCTGGCGCCGGAAAGGACCTCGACGCGTTCGATGTTGAAAGGATCGATGGAATCGAATTGCCGTGACAGGCTACGCGAATTGTTCATCGAGACACCGTCGATGAGGACCTGGACGGTACGCCCGCGCATGTTCTGACCGGCGTTGGTGCGTCCCTGCGGGCCGAAATCGAGACCGGGAACCAGTTTGCCCAGGGCGGTCTTGAGATCGGCGCCGGTACTGGTTTGTTCCCGTAGTTGCTCGCCCTCGACCACTTGGGCAGCACTGGGTACCTGATCGATCTGGGTCGGGGTACGGGAGCCAACCACCACCATGGTGTCCTGGTTTTCCTGGGCGTATAGGGTGGTTGCCATCGACCCGGCGGTTACCATCAGGCCGAATGTCAGCGGTTTTTTCATTGCGATTACCCTTGCTGGGGATGCTTGGTATTGGAATGCGCGACACAGGGTAGGGAAGATGACAATGAAACTCAATAAGAGTGATTTGCGTTTCTTGGGGTGGGGTGCCGTCTGCCTTGGACAGTATTAGGCCATGGAGGTGGAGCCGAAATCTGCGTTGATGTGGCTGGGATTGGCGCGCTCCATTTGCCCGAGCTGAAGCGCATGGGTCAAGCGGTGCTGGTGATTACCCAAGATGACCGCTATTTCCACCTTGCGGGTCGATTGAAGAGGCTGGAGAGCGGCAAGCTGTTGACTGCTGCGTCTGAGACTGCCGAAGAATCGCTAGCGGAACCCTCACCCGCTTCTTGATCCAATCATGCGGGCCAGTACCTTGTCCTTGAGCCAAAAACGGTGAACTAGCGCCATCGCGATATGGCCGATGACTAATCCACACAGCAGCCACGAGAGCGGGCCGTGAAGCAGATCTGTGGGGGCGATCATCCAGGTGATGTTGCGCTCGGCTTCGGGTCGCAGCTCCATGCCATAAAAGCGCAGCGCGCCGCCGCGGCCGTATTGACGCAAAATGGCGAAAGCGGGCAGCCACAATAGCAGCGCATAAAAGGTGATATGTACAAGGCGCGCCAAGCGACCACCCAGCCCAGGCGGGTGAGGCGGGCGTTGCTTGCGGTTGACCCATGCCCAGCCAAGGCGCACCAGAGTCACTATCAGGAGCATAAAGCCCAATGAACCATGAGGCCCAATGCTCGCCAACAACAGTGTGATAGCGTTTTCACCCATTCCCCGCCAAGCCAGCAACACAGTAAACTGAAGTGTGACCAGCGCGGCGGTCAGCCAGTGCAGCGCACGGCTTATGCGACCATAGTGGCTGGGGCTGTCTCGCCAACCAATAGAAGTTTGAGCTGGCTTGCTTAGGAGATCACTGTTGAGCGCTGTGCTGTTTGCTGCGCTTTTACCCATTGGCCTTGTCCTTGCGCCAGTAGCCCATGCTAGTGACGTACTGCTTGGGTAGCCCGCACTCGTTAACCAAGTAGCGGCGCAGCTTCATGGCGACCTTGGTTTCAGCGGCGATCCAGGCGTAGAAGGGCGCGCTGTCATCCAGAGTGGCGGGTTCCCAGAGCGGGCCGTCCTCATCGTCGCTTTCGTCGTTGGTAGTGGATGTCGTAGGCGTGCCGCCAAGCGCTTGAATTTCCTTATGCAAATCAATATCACGCAGTGCTCTCATCAACAGCTCCCCGTGCTGGCAGCTGGGCTCAGCATCTCGGGCCAGCCAGCGCAGCTTGGCGGCTTGGGGCAGCGGCTGAACGTCGTCACTGCGGGGTACTTCGAACAGCGCTTCGACCCTGGGCTTGAGCGGCAGGTCATCGAGGGTTTCCAGAATGCCCGCCGCAGCGGGTAGGGCGGTTTCATCGGCGATGATCAGAATACGACGCACGCCTTGGGGTGGCTTCCACTCGTAACCCAGCTTGGGACCTTCCACGTTGGCGTCGGGGGCCGTCATGGTCAGGCGGTCGCCAGGGCGAGCGCGCATTGCCCAGCGCGAGGCGGGACCATTGTCGCCATGGAGCACGAACTCTACATCCACCTCGGCTTTTTCCGGGCGCAGGGCGCGGATAGTGTAAGTGCGCGCAGAGGGACGCTGGGCGTCAGGCAGGGCGCGATAGGCGCTGTACCAATCGTGCTCTTCCAGCTTGGCGATCTCGAACAGTGGGTCAAGACTGCCACCACCTTCGGGGAAGAACAGCTTGACGCGCTGATCCGGGGCGTAGGTCGCCATGTGGCCAACGTCTGGGCCGGTAAAGGTAAACCTGACGAGCGAGGCGCTGACCTGGGTACGCCTCGCAAGGGTGATATCAAAAAGCTGATAGCTCGGCTTGGCTGCCATGGTGCGGGTCTCCTTTATATCAGGAGTCAATTGTAGTGCTAATTATTATCATTTAGAATCGCTATCTATAATTCAGCTATTAACCTCCAGAACATAGTAAGGCTAAGACAATGATTCTGCTGCCTATCACGTCCCGCTGGGTGAGCGCCCCGGTCACCACAAAAGGGTGCCCACTATGCTAGGTGCTGCGCAAGTTGCCCAGCGAGTGGGGGGCATGTCGCCCGCAAAAGCTTGCCTATTGCTTAGCCTGCCGATGGTGGTGCTGTTTTGGCTGGGCCTGCAGGGCCAAGGCGGTGTTGCGCTGGGCCTGCAGGCATTGGTGGCCCCCTCTTTTGAGAACGTGGATGAGCTGTTGCTGCATTACGCCTGGTGGCCGCGCCTCTCAATCGCGCTGCTAGCCGGGGGCGGTCTAGGGCTTGCGGGGGTGCTCATGCAGCAGGTGCTGCGTAACCCGTTGGCATCGCCGACGACGCTTGGGGTGGCATCGGGTGCCAATCTGGCACTGATGACCGCCACGTTAATGGCCCCTGGCTTATTAGTGGTGGGACGCGAATGGGTCGCCTTGCTGGGGGGCGCGCTGGCGGTAGGATTAGTTTTCTTGCTCTCCTGGCGGCGCGGGTTAGCGCCTATCGTGGTGGTGCTGGCGGGCTTGGTGGTCAATTTGTACCTGGGAGCGCTTTCCACGGCGCTTTTGCTGTTTAACCACGAGGCGCTCTCGGGGTTGCTGATCTGGGGGGCAGGTTCGCTGGCACAAAACGGCTGGGACGGTGCTGCAGTGCTCTGGCCTCGGCTGGCAGTCAGTTGCGTGGCGGCGTGGTTTCTGCTGCGCCCTCTGGCGGTGCTGGAGCTGGACGACGCCAGCGCCAAGAGTCTTGGCGTGTCGCTTACCTATCTGCGCTTTGCGGGCATGGGGCTGGCGGTGTTTATTACCGGCAGCATCGTCAGCGTGGTGGGGATCATTGGTTTTATCGGCTTGGCCGCGCCCAATATAGTGCGCATGGCCGGAGCGCGCCGGCTAGCGCCTAGGCTGCTTTGGTCGACGCTGCTGGGGGCCGTGTTGTTGGCCACCACGGACCTATTGCTGCAGCAGTTCTCGGGCATGGCGGCGGCCTTTATTCCTACCGGGGCGATTACCGGTGCCCTGGGGGCGCCGCTTCTGATGTGGTTAATTCCTCGCTTGAAGCTGCAGGGTGACAGGCCGCCTCAAGGGACGAGCGTGTTTGCCCATCGCCATCCTGCACCTTCACGCTTGGCCACCGGTTTAATCCTCGCGTTACTAGGCGCCACGCTGCTTGGCTTATTTTTTGGCCAGGGCGTTGATGGCTGGTATTGGCTGCCGCCAAACGATTGGAGTGTGATGCAGTGGCGCCTGCCCCGCGTGATGGCGGCGGCGGCCAGCGGATTGATGCTGGCGGTTGCGGGTACGATTCTTCAGCGCCTGTCGGCCAACCCCATGGCCAGCCCTGAAGTATTAGGTATCAGCGGTGGCTGTGCTATTGCGTTGATTTTGGGGATTTTTCTGTTACCCGCGCCGACCAACATGATGCTGATCGGGGTAGGCACCCTGGGCGCTTTCGCGACGTTGTTGGTGTTGGTGGGCATCAACCGTAAAAGTGGTTTTCTACCCGAGCGTTTGTTGCTCACTGGGGTGGCGATCAGCGCGCTGTTTGACGCTGTGCGCAGCGTAATGCTGGCGGGCGGCGACCCCCGCGGTCAGCAGGTTATCGCCTGGCTAGCGGGTTCCACCTACTACGTGGATATTACCAATGCGGTGGTGGTCGGAGTTGTTGCCGCCGTATTGGCACTGGTCACGCTGCCGTTTACCCGCTGGCTGGATATTCTCCCCCTGGGCGCGCCGACCGCACGCGCGCTGGGGGTGACGCTCAACCGTGCTCGCTTGGCGTTGCTACTGCTGGTGGCGCTGCTAACGGCCTGTGCCACCCTGGTGGTTGGGCCGCTGTCGTTTATTGGTCTGCTGGCACCTCATATGGCGCGCCTGGTGGGCTTCTCCCGCGCAGGGCAGCACCTGCTGGGGGCGGCGTTGATCGGCATGCTGCTGATGGTGCTGGCGGATTGGGTTGGCCGTCAGATTATTTTCCCTTATGAGATACCTGCCGGCTTGGTCGCCTCTCTGATTGGCGGGGCTTACTTTATGTGGGGGCTGCGGCGTCTTTAGGTCATTATAAGTAAAACTGATGCCTTATTAGCAGAATGATTTTTAGTTATTAAGGCTGCCCGTTATCTTAGTGCCAGATTAATCAACACGACGCTTAATTTGACACAGGGAGCTGGGCAATGTGGGAAAGTTATATCACCGGACTGGTGGTGTGCGGCGGGATTATCATGGCGATTGGGGCGCAGAACGCCTACATCCTGGGGCTGGCGATTCGTCGCGAGTATCACTGGTGGTCAGCGGGGCTGTGTATCAGCGCGGATATTATTCTGCTCACGGCGGGAATGTTTGGGGTGAGCGCCTTCCTGCTGACGATGCCCAGTGCTATGGAGGTTATGCGATGGGTGGGCGTGGTGTTTTTGAGCTGGCTGGCGGCGCAGGCGTTGTTCAGAGCCGTTAGTGGTCGGCAGGGGCTAAGCGCTGAAGCGGGCAAAGCGCGCAGTTTAACCAAAGTGATTTTCGCGACCCTTGCCGTCACCGTGCTCAATCCACAGGTCTACCTGGATACGCTGCTGCTGATACCCGCTATTGGCGCCCAGCAGGAGAGCGCCGGTGTGTTTGTGGCGGGGGCCTCTACCGCTTCCATACTTTGGTTTAGCCTGCTGGCCTGGGGTGGCGCCGCGCTCTCACCGTGGCTTTCAAACCCTATCGCGTGGCGCACTATCGATGGCCTGATTGGCTTGATGATGGCCGGGATCGCCGTGCATCTGGCGCTTAATGCCGGCTGAAATAGGCTTCCATTACCGCGATGACCTTATCGATATCCGCATCGCTAATATCTCGATGTGCGACAAAGCGCGTGGCGTAGAGTAGCTCAATCAAAATACCGTGCTCTTTAAGCCAAGTGGAAAGTGGCTGAACGTGTTGATCGGGGAAGTGCGCGAATACCATATTGGTTGCCTGGGAAGTAATTTCGACCCCTGGCAGCTTTACCAAGCCTTCGGCGAGACGCGCCGCTCGGCGGTGATCGTCGGCCAGGTCTGCTACGTGATGGTCTAACGCATGCTGGCAGGCGGCCGCGATAATGCCTGATTGACGCATGCCGCCACCGACGACTTTCCGCCAGCGCCGGGCGCTGTCGATCAATGCTTGCGAACCCACCAGTGCCGAGCCGATGGGCGCTCCCAGGCCTTTCGAGAAGCACAACGAGACGCTATCAAACGGCACGCACAACTGCTTGAGCGAAGTATCCGTGGCGACCGCCGCATTAAACAATCTTGCGCCGTCCAGGTGCGTTGCCAAACCGCGTTCACGGGCCAGTTCAGTGGCGTTTAGTACATACGCCTCGGGCAGCACTTTGCCGCCGATAGTATTTTCCAACGCTAGCAGCTTCGTGCGCGCAAAGTGAAAGTCATCGGCCTTAATAGCAGCGCTGATTTTCTCCAGCGGCAGCGAGCCATCGGCGGCGTTTTCAATTGGCTGGGGCTGGATGCTGCCCAAAACCGCTGCACCACCGCCTTCATAGCGGTAGGTATGGGCTGACTGGCCCACAATGTACTCATCGCCGCGTTCGCAGTGCGCCATGAGCGCCACCAGGTTGCTTTGCGTGCCGCTTGGGAAGAGCAACGCGGCTTCCTTGCCCGCCTGCTCGGCCAGATTTTCTTGAAACGCGTTAACCGTTGGGTCATCGCCCCATACATCATCGCCTACCGGCGCGGCCATCATGGCGTTGCGCATGGCGTCGGCAGGGCGGGTCACCGTATCACTGCGTAAATCAATCATGCGCATCTCCTTTTTTGTGTAAGGGCGACTACTTAAGCAGGCTTTATCAAGCAAGTTCACAGGAACCATCTATGGTTAACAGCATACTGCAAGTCAAACTGGCATAGGCAATCAGATGGATCTGAAAAGTGGTTACCCCTTTTGGGCGGTCAAGAATGGCCTACTTAAAACCTTTCCTCAGCTGACCCGCGATCACGAGAGCGAAGTGGTGGTGATTGGCGGTGGCATTACCGGCGCGCTAATCGCTGATGAACTGAGCCGTCACGGTCACCATGTAGTGGTGCTTGAGCGCCGGGATGTGGGGTGGGGAAGCTCTGCCGCTAGCACGGCCTTGCTGCAGTATGAAATTGATACTCACATGACCGACTTAGCAAAACGCTACGGGGAAGCCGATGCCGTACGTGCCTATCGCGCCTGCGCTGAAGCGATTGGTGAGCTCGAAGCCCTGGCTGCTGGGATGGGGAATGTGGATTTTGAGCGTCAGCAAAGCCTTTACTATGCCAGTAGCGATAACGATGTGGCGTCGCTTCAACAAGAGCTGGCGCTTCGGCAAAAGCATGGCTTCGAAGCAACTTGGCTTGAGCGCGAGACTGTTTTGGCGGAGTACGGTTTTGAGGCGCCGGGCGCGATTCTTACCCAGTTAGCAGCCAGCATGGATCCTTATCGTATGGCGTATCAGCTGTTTGCTCAGGTCTCCGAGCGTGGCGGCGAAGTGTATGACCGCACGCAAATGGAGAAAATTTCGAGTGACGAGCAAGGCGTCACGTTGACGCTTGCCAATGGCGCCACACTGCGTTGCCAGCATGTGGTGATGGCGGCAGGATATGAATCGCAGGCCTGGTTGCCCGAATCGGTGGCGGTTAATCGCAGCAGCTATGCGCTTATTACCGACCCGCTGCCGCCGGAGGCGCTCGGTAAACTTCGTCATACCATGATATGGGAATCTCAGCGCCCCTACCTTTACATGCGTACGACACGCGATGGGCGTTTACTGATAGGCGGCGACGATGATGAGGAGGACATTCCCGAGCGGCGGGATGCTCGGGTGCTGGAAAAAGCTCAAGGGTTGGCGCGCAAAGTAGAAGCATTGTGGCCTGACCTGACGATCAACCCAACGTTCAGTTGGGCAGGAACCTTTGCTGAGACCGAGGATGGCCTGCCCTTTTTTGGCCCCCACGATGCGCTCAGCGCGCGCGTACACTTTGCTATGGCCTATGGCGGCAACGGTATTAGTTACAGCATGATAGGAGCAAAACTGCTGCGCGCATTGATTGAGGGTAAAACGCATCCGTTGGCTGAGCTGTTTTCATTTAAACGCCATACACTAAACAGTCGGTAGGCGTTCACCTAGCTTTGCTTACTAGCTGACATCTATTACCTGTCGTAGGGAAGAGATCACCATGCGAAACACGCTGCATCTGCGGGCGCTAGAGCGCAATGATTTGCGCTTTGTGCATGAGCTCAATAATAACCAAAGCATTATGTCGTACTGGTTTGAAGAACCTTATGAGTCCTTCGATGAACTGGAAGAACTTTATAACAAGCATATTCACGATAACGCCGAGCGCCGCTTTGTGGCCGAAGACGCCAGCGGCAACCCCATCGGCCTGGTTGAACTGATCGAGATTGACTACATCCACCGCAGCGCGGAATTTCAGATCATCATCGCACCGAGCTATCAGGGAAAAGGCTTTGCGCGCACGCTGATTTACCAGGCGCTGCACTACTCGTTCACCATTCTCAACTTGCACAAGGTGTTTTTGATCGTGGCGGTGGAAAACGTTAAAGCCATTCATTTGTATCAACAAAGCGGCTTTGTGGAGGAAGGGCATTTGGTAGAGGAGTTTTTTATCAATGGTCGTTATCGCGACGTAAAGCGGATGTATATCCTACAAGAAGCCTTCTTAGCCCAGTTGACCGATACCGAGCATTCGGAACTCGCAGGGCTATAAAAAACGCCTCATTACGAGGCGTTGGGTGGCTAGCGCAAATAGGCGGCGATGGCCTCAAACGCAGCGTTCTGTTTCTCGGCACGTGCAGCCCATACGTTGAATACATCAACGTCGGCGGCGTTGTTGGGTAACGGCATGGCGTCAACTCCTGGGTGGGAAGGGAAGCGTGTTGTTATAGAAATAGCCGCTATATTGCTTAGCAATATGATTAGCGAGGAAACGATATTAAGGGCTTTTGACCGTTCAATCTAGTGCTTAAGATGTAGTCTTTATGCCTACGTTTGTAAGTATATGCTTACAATTTTGGTCTAAGGCACCCAGGTGTTTGAGCGGAAAAGCTTTTTATAAAATCAAAAAGCCGAGCAACAGCTCGGCTTCGATGACAATCTTTTGGTCTAACGAGGTTAGCAATACGTCAGTGACTCGCAGTAATCCGCGAGGGCCTCACTGGCCGCGCGCTGTAAGTGCGCACGTTGCGTCCAGAAGTTGAGCACTTCGCTATCTCGTGTCGGGCATAAATTGAATGAAGACATGTGTGTGGCCCTCCTATTCGGACAACATAACCAGTATAGCGCTTTTGCTGCGATGCAGCAAAGATTTTTCAAACGTTCGTTTTGGACTGCGGCATATATGGCGGGCGCGCTGTGTTAATGATGACTTGCTGAGTCATATTGAGTGCCGATATCAGTTACACCAGTATTGTATTCAAGCGTTTATCGACCAGATGAGCGCTGAGCTTAAGCATGGAGAAAGCGGATGCGCTTGCGCGTTTTATCAGACCTGCATTTGGAGTTTTTTAATGGCGACCGTGTTTTGCCGGAGGTGATGGCCGATGTAGTGATTCTGGCGGGTGATATTCATCGTCAATGTGAAGGCTTGGCCTGGGCTCGGCAGCGCTTTCCTAAAACGCCAATTATTTATGTACCCGGCAACCATGAGTTTTACGGCACGTGCTTGCCGCTGTTGCGTGAGGAACTGGCGCACGAAGCCAAACGGCTCGACATTGAGCTTCTGGACAATCGTGCCGTCACCCTTCATGGCGTGCGTTTCTATGGCACTACTTTGTGGACCGATTTTGCGTTGTACGCAGACAACCCAACGCGTAATCCAGAAGACACGTACGCCAAAGCGAAACGCTATATGCCTGATTTCCGTATTGTTGAATCAGCTCCCGGCACCACCATGACCCCGGAGGCAAGCAACATACTGCATCAGTACGCTTTACGGTGGCTGACAGAAGCACTTGACGATCCCTTTGATGGGCCCAAAGTGGTGGTCAGTCATCATGCCCCATTGCGCGAATGTATTCCTTCACAGTATGTGGGCGATGTGCTCTCGCCTGCGTTTGCGTCTCACCTTCCGCAGTTCATGGGCAAGATGAATCTATGGATTCACGGTCATGTTCATGAGCCAGTCGAACTCTGGCGTAATGGCACTAAAATCGTTGCTAATCCCGGTGGTTACCCCGATGAGTTTGTACCGCCGAGATTCAAGCCTGATTGGATTGAGAACGTGTAAGCGCTTGGTAATGAAGACAATGCGTCAAAGATAAAAACTGTCTAGACTCGAGTGAGGGCGCGAATCCGGCTGCCCACAAAGCGGGGTAAGGCACTTCCCGCCGCTGTTTAGTAACCTGGAGAGCATGGCCATGGAAATTCTTGAATCTATACTCGGCCCGCTGCGTGATGGCCTTTATGCCGTCATGATGCCGGTCAGCGACTTTATCTGGAGCTATATTCTGGTTTACCTGCTGCTAGGGGCTGGGGTGTGGTTTACGATTATCATCCGTGGAATGCAGTTTCGACTGTTCTCCCACATGGCTCGTGTCACGGTAACCGCCAGGGGGGCTGGTGAAGGGGTGAGCGGTTTTCAGGCCTTTGCCACATCGATGGCCGCGCGTATTGGTACCGGCAACCTCGCTGGGGTGGCACTAGCGCTATGGATTGGCGGCCCAGGGGCGATTTTTTGGATGTGGGTGACCGCGCTGGTGGGCTTCGCGACCGCTTTCATCGAATCGACACTGGCGCAAGTATACAAACACCGCAATGAAGATGGCGTATTTCGTGGTGGACCTGCCTACTATATTGAGCGTTGCCTGGGATGGCGCTGGCTGGGGTCGCTGTTCGCGGTATTTTTGATTATCGCCTACGGCCTGGCCTTCAATGCTGCGCAGTCCAATACCATTGCCCAGGGCATGAGCGGGGCGTTTGGCGTACCCAGTTGGTTAACGGGGGTGGTGATCGCCATCTTGGCGGGCTGTGTGATTTATGGGGGCCTTAAATCGGTGGCGCGTACCGCCGAAAAAATCGTGCCTGTCATGGCGATTGCCTATCTGCTGGTGGCGCTGTGGATTCTAATCGCCAACATCACCGCCGTGCCGGAGATGCTCTCGCTGATCGTGATGAGTGCCTTCGGGTTTGGCCCCGCCGTGGGTGGAGCTGCCGGCTACGCGATTAAAGCGGCGATGGAAAACGGCATCAAGCGCGGCCTGTTTTCCAATGAGGCCGGTATGGGTTCTACGCCCAACGCCGCTGCCCAGGCGACGGTGAAGCATCCCGCCGCGCAGGGGCTGGTGCAATCGTTTGGGGTGTTTGTCGACACCATCGTGATCTGTAGCTGCACGGCGGTGGTGATCCTGCTGTCCGGCGTATACGAGCGGCTGCTGTCTGAATCAGCGGGGGATAGCATCGAAGGCATTCAACTGACACAGGATGCTATGGTCGATCACCTGGGCGGCTTCGGGGAAATCTTTATCGCCTTGGCGATCTTCTTCTTCGCCTTCACCTCAATTTTGGCCAACTTCTCGTTTTCGTCGGTGAATATCGAGTACCTGTTCCGCCGCCATGCGCAAAAAGCGGTCAACGTCTTTAAAGTGATTATCATCGTCATGGTACTGATTGGATCGGTAGCAGAGCTCACCGTGGTGTGGGACTTCGCCGACCTGGCGATGGGGCTGATGGCCACCACCAACCTGTTTGCCATTCTCATCATGGGGCCCATCGCCGTGTCGGTGCTGAAAGACTACGAGCGCCAACGTCGGGACGGCATCAAAGAGCCGGTCTTCGACCCCTCGGTGCTCAAACGCCCCGAACTCGTTGATGACGATGTATGGCCGATCAAGCCAGAAGCGCCTTCAAATCCGCCAGCGCGGGATTCATAACGTTGTAGTAGAACCTCAACGTAATAATAACTTTTAGCGGCCTGCGGGCCGCTTTCTAGTTCACTCCTGGCCATCGGCCTCGATAAACGCCTTGGCTCTTGGATCCTGCATGTAAGCAACATTGAGGCGTAACCAAGAGGTGGCTTGATGATCTGGCAGAAATAAATGCCCAGGCGAAAGTGTAACCCCGCAATGCTTTGCTGTTGCCTCGATTGTATCGAGCCGCGAGGCAGGCGGCTTTGCCCAAATGAACATGCCGCCTGTTGGCTCGGTAAATATTTCCCATTGGGCCTGCTTCAACTGGGTCAGGGCGATAGACATCTGGTTGGAAAGCCGACTACGCAGCCGTTCAGTCAATTTTCGATAGCTGCCATTTTGTAGCATGGTGGTGACTACCTGCTCTGCAAAATGGGGCGCAGAAATGCTGGTTAGCATCTTGATGTCGACCAAGCGCTGAACCCAGGCGGCAGGTGCGGCAATGAACCCGACGCGCAGTGAAGAGGATAGACTTTTTGAAAAACTACCCAGATAGAACACACGATCAAGAGCATCCAACGTCGCTAAACGTGGTGTCGGCGTTTGCTGGAAATCGGCATAGATATCGTCTTCGATAATCTGAAAATCGTACTGGTCAGCAAGTTGTAAAACACGGTGGGCAATGGCGGGTGCTAATGTGCTTCCCGTTGGGTTATGAAACACACTGTTGGTATAGAGCAGCTTAGGGCGGTATTGCTTGAGTAGGTCGGTCAATCGCTCGATGTCTGGCCCATCGGTTAAGCGAGGGACGCCAATAACGCGAACCCGTTGCAAATGCAGCAAACCAAAAAAGTTGTAATAGCCCGGCGATTCAACAAACACTACATCGTCAGGCGCCAGCAATAATCGCACTAATAAATCAAGCGCATGGCTGCCACCGCCGGTGGTGACAACTTGCTGTTCGTTAGCATTAATCCCCAGGGTGCGAAGGCGCTCCTTGATCAAATAACGCAGTACCTGGGGCCCTTGCGGTGTGCTGTACTCGAAAATACCTGAACGGCTCTTGCGCGTGACTTGGCGAATGGCGTAAGTAAGGTCTTCTCCTTCGCGCCAATCGTTAGGTAACCAGCCGCAGCCCAGGTTCAATGACTGTTCATCGGTGTTAAACACGCCCCATAAGCCATTCGTCACTTCTTCCAATGGCGTTGATGACGCGGGTTGAACCAGTTTCAGCGCGTTATCTGCCACATAAAACCCCGAGCCAGGTTGCGAGCGCACAAGCCCTAATGCCACCAGCTGTTCGTAAGCTTCAATGACTGCATTGCGGCTGACGTTATGTGTTGCTGCTAAATGGCGTATCGAAGGGAGGCGACGCCCGCCTGTCGCTGCATGCTGCTGTATCCACTGGCGAATTTCCACCTCAAGCTGTTTAGCCACGGAGATGGGCGCACGGCGGTTAATCGAGAATCTCATAACAAACTTGTCCACCTAAACTGTTCATGAAAACGGCAAAACAGTGTCTTGGTAATTGCGGCTAAGTGTACCTTACTGCTAGCCAGCAGAGCTGCGAGCGTAACGGTTCGATTGATTGCGCCTAGAGGAATAATGCCATGAACCGTTACCCAGCGTTCTGCCTGTCGTTCGCGTTATGCATGATTACGACGGCGGTTAATTTACAAGCACCGCTTTATGACGCGCTGGCAGCGCAGGATGGCCTGGGTGTTGGGGCCACAACGCTTGCTTTTGCTTGTTACGTTGCTGGCATCATGCCGGTGTTGCTGGGGCTTAACGGGCTAGCCGACCGAGTGGGGCGTAAGCCGTTAATCCTTCTGACACTTCTATTGTGCCTAGTCGCTACCACGCTAACGCTAGTGACACCGGGGCTATGGGCGCTTGCTATTGCACGATTTCTGCTGGGCATTGGCACCGCTTTTACGACGGCTATCGCGTCTGGCTATATGCAAATGCTGGTAGGCCGTCACGCTCATCAGAAAGCCACGCATTATGTGACGGCCAGCACGGCATTGGGCTTTGGCTTGGGGGCAGCGGTGACCAGCGTGTTTATCCTTTTTGCACCAAGTGTCACACCACCCAGCCTGTGGCTTTACCTATGTGCTGCTGGCTTAGCGTTGGTGATGGTCATAACTCTGCCAGATGAAACAGTCCGCTCTAACGGGCGTGCCATGTGGCGTTTGCCGGCTTACCCGCACGGTACGCTAGGCTATGGGTTGGCGATTTTACTGGCTTGGGCAACGGTGGGTTTGGTGATCGCCATTTTACCTTCCACGCTTAACCAACACGGATTAAGCGCTTGGAGTGGTTTCGCTACTTTCGGCGTTTGCAGCGGTGGGGTGTTGTTTCAACCCTGGGCGAGAAAGCTTACGCCACATCGCGCGACAGCGCTTGGGTTATGTATTTTACCCTTGGCATATGGACTGATCGCATGGGGCGCTATTGAAGGCTATCTAGTAGCCGTATTAGCGGGCACGCTTGCGGCCAGCAGTGCTTGCTACGGGTTTATTTATTTAGGTGGACTAAGCGGCGTGCTGGCTGTCGCTAAAGACGTACCTAACGAGGCGAGCGCAGGTTATTTTTTAATGGCCTATATAGGATTTAGTCTGCCGGTGGTGGTCACGGGTGTGCTGGTTGATGCCACCGGTCATGCAGCCGCATTAACGCTGTTCGGTGGTGTGTTGCTGGCCGGTGTCAGCGTGGCCGGTTGGCTAGTCAAGCGGTCAGCAAGTCACGCGCATGAGCCGGGGTATGCGGATGGTTGAGTATTTTAATGGGATGTCTCAACCAACAGCCCGCAGGAGGGCGCGGCCCATCGGGTGTCGGCGGTAAATACCACGTCACAAATCACCGGTGAGTAGTAACGGCGCACGTGTTCGTCAATATGCGCTCGCAGGGCGTCTTGTTGAGTAATGGAGGCATTGGGCGACGTGTCGGGGAGCACCACATGGACCATGACATAGAGTAACCGTCCTGGGCGCACTATACGGACGCGCACTTCTTGCGTGTCAGTGTCGGCGAGTGCCCGTGCGACGGCTTGGCGAACCGGCTCGGCAATGGCCTCTTCAGGACTTTTATTGAGCAGTTCCTGCAGCGATTGAGATGCCATTCTCACCGGCACGCCGAGGCAAAGTAGTACGACAGCGATCACCAACACCGAATCCACATACGGCAGCACTGTGTGCCAGCCTAGCTGCTCGAACAGCATGACCAAACAGAACGCGGCGAGCACGGCCGCCGAAATCACGCTGTTAACCACCCAGTTGAGTTTATCCGCACTCACTAATGGGCTGTGTACATGTTGTTGGCTTCGATGCATGACCCAGGCCGTTAGCGAACACACCGCCGTGGCAAATAGCGCGTAAAGTACCGCTAACCCGGCAGCGATCTCACGCCCTCCGCTGAGGAGCGCCGCGATGGCATCCACCAGGGCAAAAATCGAGACGCCTAGAATCAATAGCCCCTTGCACAGGTTTACCAGCGACTCAAAGTAGCTATAGCCAAACGGGTAAGACTCGCTGTCCGGGCGGCTGGCTAATTTGCTGACCTTGATGGTGACCAGCGCAACGCTGAAATAGATAAGGTTGAATAACCCGTCCAGCAAAATGGCCTGGGAGTTGGAAGCCAGCGTCGCGGCGATGCCCGCACAGCCGATCAGCAGTGCCATCAAGGCGGAAAAGGCTAAAGTTCTGGATTCTGTCTTCACGAACGTTTCTGCTCCGATGCCTACCCAACAAAAGGTGGGAAAGCATAGCAATATCATGGGTTGTCTCAAAAGATGAAGGCTAAATAACCTCTTCTGGATGAAAGGCGCTTTTAAAGGCTGTTTTTGTAAGAGATTGCCGACACGGTTTGTAAGATATTAACCCTTTGTGCAGTGAAGGGGTTGCCTTGCTTTCTGGTGCCGCTACTCTGACCGTTTCTCATTAGCAGATAACGATCCAGGGAGCGGCATTATGTCTGTAAAGATGGGGGCGAATAAGACTGGCTTGCAATTCACCCTAACGCTACCTGGCGTTGACGACATCGCGGTGATCGACTTCACCCACCGCGAAGCGCTCTCCCAGCCTTTCGAACTGGCGCTGAACCTGGCCAGCCGCGATGGCAGCCTGGAAGCGTCTGAGCTGCTGGATCGTGAAGCGTCACTGACCATCTGGCAGGACGGCGAACCGCTGCGCAGAATACATGGGATTATCGCTGAATTTGGCCGCGGCGACCGCGGCCACCGGCGTACCTTCTACTCTCTGGTGCTTCGCCCGGCGCTCTGGCGGCTCTCGCTGCGCCACAAATCGCGGATCTTCCAGAAAGTCGATCCGCTCACCATCATCAATACCCTGTGCGACGAGCGCGGCATCCGCGACGTGGCCTTTGCAGTCACCCGTGAGCTCCCCGAACGCGAATACTGCGTGCAGTACCGCGAGACCGACCTCGCCTTTATCGAGCGCCTGGCCGCCGAAGAGGGCCTATTTTATTTTCATGAATTTGAAGCAAGCGACGGCGGCGCCCATCGGCTGGTGTTTGCCGACGACCCGCAGCTACTCACTAGCCTCGGCGAGCGCAGCTATCACAGCCGTGCCGGTGGCACCGCCCCCATGCGCCATGTGCGCAAGCTTAGCCACACCGCGAGGGTGGCGAGTTCATCCGCCACGCTGAAAGACTACAGCTTTAAAAATCCCGCCTATGCTCAATTGCACGACCACCTGGGCCGTGATGTAGAAGACCATGGACAGCAGGTGGATTACGAACACTACGACTACCCCGGCCGCTACAAGCAGGACGCTTCCGGCAAACCCTTTACCCGCATTCGCCTGGAGCAGCTGCGCCGCGAAGCCATCACCGCCAGTGCAGAAAGTGACCTGCCCGAACTGGCCCCCGGCCTGCGCTTTAGCCTGACCGACCACGACACCGATAGCCTCAACCGCGACTGGCAGGCCATTGAGGTGCTTCACCACGGCGAGCAACCCCAGGCGCTGGAAGAAGACGGTATCACTCAAAGTGATTCTGCCGGGATGACCCGCTACCACAATCAGGTCACGCTGATCCCCGGTGATGCCCCCTGGCGAGCAACGCCTAATCCCAAACCCCGCGTCGATGGCCCCCAGGTTGCCTTCGTGGTCGGCCCCGAAGGCGAAGAGATTCACTGCGACGAACACGGCCGGGTCAAGGTCCAGTTCCCCTGGGATCGCTACGCCGAACCCAATGACACCGCCAGCTGCTGGGTGCGGGTCGCCCAAGGCTGGGCAGGCGGCGGCTATGGTAGCATAGCCATCCCGCGCATCGGCCACGAAGTCATCGTCTCCTTCCTGGAAGGCGACCCGGATCAGCCCTTGGTCACCGGGCGCACCTACCACGCCGTTAATACCGCGCCGTATCCATTGCCGGAACACAAGACCCGCACGGTACTACGCACCCAGAGCCACAAGGTCGACGGCTTCAACGAACTGCGCTTTGAAGACGAAGCCGGCGAAGAGCAAATCTGGCTCCACGCCCAGAAAGACCTGGAGTTATTAACCCTTAACGACCGCACTGAAGAAATCCGCCGCGACAGCCACCTCAAGGTGCACAACGACCGCATCAGCGAGATCGATAACGACGATCACCACACGGTGCATAACAACCGCCACACCCAGGTAGACGGCGACGACCACCTGATGATCGACGGCACCCGCCATGAGAAAGTTGGCCGAGCGCACCTGCTGGAAGCAGGACGGGAAGTGCATCAAAAATCTGGCGGCAAAACGGTGATTGATGCCGGGGCCGAGATCACCCTCAAGGCTGGGGGCAGCTTCGTCAAACTTGATCCTAGTGGTATCACCATCGTCGGCGCTCAGGTCAAGATCAACTCTGGGGGTAGCCCCGGTGTGGGAAGTGGGCAGGCGGTAATAGATGCCCTATTGCCAGGGCATGTAGCAACCGAGCGCCATGAGCGTATTGCCCCCTTGCAGCAAGACCAACTGATGACGGCTGCCTTGCAAGGTGCCGCGGTGGTTGAGGTATGCCAACGGCTGAAGGACGGCAATAACGATAGTATTGATCGCTGTGCTTTGGGGGATCAATGCCCATGTCGCTAAGAACGCCGTCGCTATCGGTCTTTTATTTGATTGACTTAGCTCTCTATCCACAGCTGTTACAACAGATGTTCGAAATAGACGAACGCCCCGCCTACGAGCAGCTGTATTTGCAAACGGCCTACGCCCAGCATGCGCAACAAGGGCCAATCCTGATGAGCTTTTCAACGGCTAGCGCCCATGATGCCGCATCACGTTGGGTACAGCAGGGCGCCGCGATCGCACTGTATAGCGATGCAACCCTGGCGGAAGTCGCTGCGCATTACCGGCAATTAACTCATGTCGACCGCCAAGAAGGGCCTCCCGCCCTGTTTCGCTATGCCGATTCTCGGCTATACGGCGGATTGGCCGGGGCATTGACCGAGGGCGAAACGCACGCGCTGCTAGGGCCTATCAAAGCCATAAGTGGCGTTACCAACGGTGAGGCATGGCGGCTTGAGTCGCCAGTGCCTGGGGATGAACCGCTAGGCAAGTTCAGTTTGACAGCTGACCACGAACAGGCCCTGCAACGGACCCGTGATCAAGCGTTCTGCCAGCAGTTGGCCAGTGATCATGGCCTTTCAACTTCGCTCGCGCAGCAATGGCTCCAGCAAATGGAAGCGCTGCCTTTTACGACGGAATCTGCGCGCTGGGAAGGGTGCAACATCCTGGCTGCGTCTGACTATCGTACGCCGCTCTCGCCAAGCCATATGCAGCAACTGAAAGCACATAAGGGTTCCCGGCAAGCACTGCTGGATGAGTTGCAAACGCTGGTCAATGAGCAAGCTCCTTTAGCAGAAACTGATGGTGACCCCCGATGACCGAAACCCTCTCGCCCCCGCGATTACGGCCCAGCCGAACAAGCTTGTCAGGTGTCACGATGCCTGCCCACTGTAGCGTGGGCGTTACCGTCTTGATTGTGCATCGCGATACGCTGGGGCGTTATCTACCGGAAGGCACAAGCGTCAAGTTAGTTGATTCTGCCGGAAAGACCATCACCGCCACCATTGATGCCGAGGGCGTAAGTCGTCATGAAGGGGCAGCGCCTAATAAGGTCGCATGGCAACTAATGGATGCCCATTGTCAGCACCTGGTGGCGGTCGACGATAAGCCTCTGGATCCATGTCGAGCAGCGGCGGCGCCTCCGGAAGTCGATATTGCCATGGATGAAACGACGATCCAGGCCACCTACCTGCCTCCGCCTATCAGCCTCAATCTGCGCGATGAAATGACCTCACCCGAGGCCGACTTACTGAGCGACGAGCAACTGGAACAGCTGCGTTTGGCGGGCAACAACGCCACGCTGTTCTTGCATGGCTACAATGTCCCACTGGGTCAGTACGGGTCGTTTGCCTCCTGGGAAAAGCGCAGCGATATCAGTGCTAAACCGTTATTAACCACTGCCCATACGGCCAGCAGCGCCACCATTCTTCAAGATATCGACAAGGTAAATATCCAAGTACCTGTCACGAGAGGCAAGATAGCCAACAATCTCTATCATACGCCGACCGAAAATGGATCGGATGAATATCGTGAGGCGTATTGTAACGGCAGTGGTGCTTACAACTGGTTCGTTCACATGGAGCATCAGCTCAACCGTGCGGCGGGGATGACCGAAGAAGACTGGCGACCCTACACCCGCATGGTGGGCATCGCCTGGTTTGGCGATACGGGCAGCGTCGACTTCTTCCAGGCCGAACTCAATGCGATGGCAGCAGGGCGGCGGTTGGTCGCTTTGCTTGAACAGCTTGATGAAGCAGGCATTGCCATCAATATCATCAGCCACTCGCTGGGCGCGCGCGTGGTACTCACTGCACTCAATATTCTCGGTGAGCAGGAGCGCCACCAATGGATCGACAATATTTATCTGTGGCAGCCAGCGGTTGCCGATAACGCGCTCGTCAATGATTCCTCTCAGGACAGCCACCCGCTGGGCATGGGCGTCTTCCCCGACGCCCACAAGGCGGTGCGCAAGGTAGTGGTGTTGCACTCCGAGGAAGATGGCATCCTCGGGCCGCCGCCGCAGGATAGCCGCTCCTTCTGGCAACAGGTAGCTGAAGTCATCAGCCCCACCGCAGTGTGGGCACAAGAGCTATTCAGTGCCGATGATATGTTGGATGAACTCATCGGCTCGGCGGGAGGCGCCTACGGTAAAAAGTGGTGGGTATTCCCCGCTGGCCTGTCGACGCCCTTAATCCGCTACTACACCGATAAGGCACCGGACGATACGGTACAACCTCCTGTGCCTCCACCCATACCGGTTGGCCCTGATCCTTATGGCAAGGAGCACGCTGCACGGGCTTGGCAGGCATTCAGAAAGCTGGCGATTGAGGAGGCGCGTGAGGCAATCGCCAGCGCCGACCCCTTGCCCACTTATGACCTGTTGGCACCGCTCGCCCACCATGCCGTGGTGAGTGAAGAACGCGCCGCCTCCTATATCGATACCCTGGAGTGGCTGGTAGGCCGAAACTGGCGAGCGGGGAGAGCGCCGCGCGCAGCGTTGGGGAGTATTGGGTTTGCCGGGGTCAGAATCGAGAATAGCTTCGTAAGAAACAGGCTTGATAGAAAGGTTTTTGATTTCGTCAACCAGACTCTCTGGTTATTTGATCATTCGGGAATGAAAATCCCTAGCGATGAGGTGTTTGAGAAAAGCTATCAGGAAGGGATTGTTGATCGGATCAAGGAGGCATCGCGTTTTGGTCGCTATGAATAAGCAAAAAATTATTGCTCTTGTAATAGGTGTTGGCACTGTATTGGCCTTGGCGTATTACGGCGTACTGATGCTAACAAGGCTTGAACCGGTTACTTCATTAAGCGTGTCTAGCGATGGCCGCTATGTGATCTCTGCCCACGAAGACGGCGCGCTGGTGCTATGGGATATAGACGCCCAGAAGAGAGAGCAACTGTCTGATAATGCGAACCTTTATAGTGCTTATTTTGTCCCCGAAGGCGATGCATTCCTATGGCAGGATCAAGATGATGTAGTGTATGTACAGCGCGTCGATGGCGAGGTGATTGAGGAATTTGAGCACTTCCCGACCTATGGGCATGTGATGTCCGCTGATAGAGAGCACTACCTTTCCAGCAACGAGACCTGGAACATTTACCATGGGCATGGTGATGCGTTGCGCCCTGTTTTGCGCGATAGCCAAAGCCCCAGCTTTACCGGCACCGGGCAAGTCTTGAACCTTTCTATGGGCGAGGGGTTTTTCGTCTCCGGGGGCTCGGGAAGTCCTGGTGGCGAACTCGAAGACTCCTCGCCGGTACGGGAAGAGGACGATTTTCGTTTTTCCTCCAGCTACGGCGGGGTGACGTTATGGAATATTGATACTTTGGAGCCCGTGGCTAAATTGCCGGGCAACTCATCCAAAACCTACGCCACCATTAGCCCGGACGGGCAGTGGGTGGTCAGTGGTGATGAGAATGGTATTGGACTTTTCTGGGATACAAATACGCCAGAAAATCGCAAGCGTCTAGCGGATTATGATCATGGTATTTTTCTCGAAGATCTGCCAGAGGGCTTACCTGAGAACGAGTATAGGGATAAAAGCGAGTTAATCTCGGTGCCCGAGTCCAGCAAACCAGATAAATGGGGGAAAATTCGTTCTTTAGCCACTCCAACAACCATTGCATTGGCCTTTATCAATGGCAGCGAGGAGTTCCTGCGTATTGGTTACAGCCAGTATCGCAGTGATGGCTCCAGCCAAACCTATGCCGCCCTGTTCGAGGCAGGCAACCCCTGGCCCCAAGCGTATCTTGATTTGGGCACTGATCCTTTCCCGTCGGTCAATGATTACTCCCGCAACCTGAGTATCGACTCCGCACCTGACGCCAACTTGTTAGTCACCGGCCATGCCTTTGACGGTGGCATCACCGTGTACCGCTATGACCCGGAAGAGCGCACGCTAGCCAAGGAGTGGGTAGGGCAGTAATGCTGGCAAGCGTCATCGCGAGCGCTAGACACCGCCTCCGTGAGTTGGCCATTATCATGCTGGTGGTCATGGCCGCTGGTGCTTGGCTCTGGTTCACGCTTAGTCGCCTGGAGCCGGTGACCTCGCTAAGCGTTTCCAGCAATGGTCGCTATGTGATCTCTGCCCACAAAGATGGTGCGCTAGTACTGTGGAATATCGAGGACCAAAAACGGGAAGTGCTTTCCAATGAAGCCAATATCTACAGCGCTTACTTTATTGAAGGGGGAAATGCATTCCTATGGCAGGATCAGAATGATGTGGTGTACGTGCAGGGCGTCGATGGCGAGGTGATTGAAGAGTTTGAACACTTTCCCACCTACGGGCATGTGATGGACTCAACCTTTTCCGATTATTTAGCTTCCGATATTGACTGGAACATCTTCCATGGTCACGGGGGCGCCATGAAGCCGGTCATGCAAGATGGTGTCTCTCCCAGTTTTAAAGGGTCGGGAAAGATATTGAAACTAACGCTGTCTGAGCAGGGGCGTAAATTCGTATCAGCAGGGTTGGGAGATCGTGAAAGCCCAAGCGTCGACGAGGTGCCTGCGGTTGCACCTGAACGTCGATTCAGCAACTATACGGGCGTGACACTATGGGATCTTGACACGTTTGAGCCTATTTCCATGCTACCAGGGAACTCGTTTAAGGTAGATGCCGCTATCAGCCCTGACGGGGAGTGGGTAGCTAGCGGGGACGAGAACACTCTGGGCTTTTTCTGGAACACTGAGTTACCAAAAGAGCGCAATCGGATGGCAAGTTACGACCATGGCCTTTTTCGAGAAAATTTGCCGGAGGGTCTGCAGGAAGACGAGTATTGGGATGAAAGTGAATTAATTAATATCCCAAAAAATGGTAAGCCCGATGACCATGGCGTTTATCGCCCGCTAGCTACTCCAACGACCATTGCTATTGCATTTATCAATGGTAGTAAAGAGTTCCTGCGTATTGGTTACAGCCAGTATCGCAGTGATGGCTCCAGCCAAACCTATGCCGGTCTGTTCGAGGCAGGCAACCCCTGACCCCAGGCGTATCTTGATTTAGGTACGGATCCTTTTCCCTCAGTCAATAACTACTCTCGCAACCTGAGTATCGACTCCGCACCTGACGCCAATCTATTAGTCACCGGCCACGCCTTTGACGGTGGTATCACCGTGTACCGCTATGACCCGGAAGAGCGCACGCTAGCCAAGGAGTGGGTGGGGCGGTGACGTTGGCAAGCATTATCGCGAGCGCCAAACACCGCCGCCGCGAGCTAGCCGTTATCATGCTGCTAGTCATCGGAGTGGGTGCTTGGCTCTGGTTGATGCTCATTCTTCGTCTTTACGGCGGCTTTATGTCGGCTAAGCTGCTTGCCCAGTGGAAGTGATATGAAAACGCGATGAAGGAAGGCAGTTCTCTACCTTCCTTCTAATGGTTAGTTATCACGCTTTAATTAATACTTCATCGCCTTTGAAAGCGATCTCCCAGGTGCGTAGTTTGACGTCCTCATCCTCCAGGCACTGGCCATCTTCCAGACGGAAGTGCTGCTTATAGATGGGCGAGGCGACGACTGGGGCACCTTTTAGATCGCCGACAATACCCCGGGCAATGACGTTGGCGTTGGAGAACGGGTCGTGATGGTCGAGGGCGTAAAGCTCGTTGCCATGGCCTGGTAAATAGAAAATGGCCACCTGGGCCGGGGGTTCGCCGCTATCCAGCCAGGCGGCGACACCGGAAAACTCCACCAGGTCAGCTTTGTGACAGACTTTTTGCCAGGTCTTGCTGTTTTCAACACTCACGTTATCCATCTCTTTTTTCATTGCCGTTGCGGTCATGGGATGCCTCGTTGTTTGATCATTGTTTATTCAGTGAAAAGCGTCGCTTAATTAAGCAGGCCGAAGTTGGCCGCGCTCGCTGGTCATGATGATCGACGGGTCCGGGCGCTCGTCGTTGACGAAGCTTCTAAAGCGCTTGAGTTTTTCCGGATCGCTGATGGCATCGGCCCATTCGCACTGATAGTTGTCGATGACGGTTTGCATCTGACGCTCTAGCTCGTCGCCGATATCCAGGCTGTCTTCTAGAATCACCTCTTTCAGGTAATCCAGGCCGCCTTCGAGGTTTTCCCGCCATACGGACGTACGCTGCAGGCGGTCTGCGGTGCGCACATAGAACATCAGGAAGCGGTCAATGGTGCGGTACAGCTGCTCGTCGTCCAGGTCGGTGGCAAACAGCTCGGCGTGGCGGGGGCGCATGCCGCCGTTACCGCACACATACAGGTTCCAGCCGTTTTCGGTGGCGATAATGCCAATGTCTTTGCTCTGCGCTTCGGCGCACTCACGGGTGCAGCCGGATACGCCAAACTTGATCTTGTGCGGCGAGCGTAGCCCCTTGTAGCGATTCTCCAGCTGGATCGCCATGCCGACGCTGTCCTGCACGCCGTAACGGCACCAGGTGCTGCCCACGCAGGATTTCACCGTGCGCAGCGACTTGCCGTAGGCGTGGCCGGTTTCAAAACCGGCGTCGATCAGCTCGCTCCAAATATCCGGCAGGTCTTCCAGGCGGGCGCCGAATAAATCGATGCGCTGGCCGCCGGTGACTTTGGAGTAGAGGTCATATTTCTTGGCCACCGCGCCAAGCGCGATCAGCTTGTCAGGGGTGATTTCACCACCGGCAACCCGCGGCACCACCGAGTAGGTGCCGTTTTTCTGCATGTTGGCCATGAAGGTGTCGTTGGTATCCTGCAGCGGCACATGCGCCGCGTCGGTGATCGGCTCGTTAAAGCACGACGCTAGAATCGAGGCCACGGCGGGTTTGCAGATATCGCAGCCCAGGCGGTGGGTCTCAGGATTGCCGTGCTTGTCGATCAGTTCGCTGAAGGTTTTAATGCCTTCTACGCGCACGATGTCGTAAAGCCCCTGGCGGGTATGGGCGAAGTGCTCGCAAATCGATTTATCGACTTCCACGCCGCGGGCTTCGAGTTCGTGATCCACGACACTTTTGAGCAGCGCCGTGCAGCCACCGCAGCCGGTGCTGGCTTTGGTCTCGCCTTTCACACCCGCCAAATCGACCGCGCCGCCGTCAATCGTGGCGCAAATATCGCCTTTGGTGACGTTGTGACAGGAGCAAATAGTGGCGGTTTCCGGCAGGGCATCGGGGCCAAGCGCCGGGGCGGCACCACTGCTTTGCGGCAGTATCAATGAGGCTGGCTCGTCGGGTAGTTCGATGCCGTTTGAATAGTACTGCAACAGCGTGTCGTAGGCGCTGTTATCGCCCACCAGCATGGCCCCCAGCAGCTTTTTGCCGTCGCTGGAGACGACCATCTTGCGATAAACCTGGGTAAGCGGGTCGAGGTAGCGGAACATGCGCGCGCCCGGGTTCTGATTGCCGTGGGCATCGCCAATTGAACCCACGTCCACCCCGAGAAGTTTGAGCTTGGTGCTCATATCCGCGCCGCCAAAGCGTTCGTCGCCATCGGTTAATGTGGCCATTGCTGCTTTGGCCATTTGATAGCCGGGGGCCACCAGGCCAAAAATGCTCTGGTTCCATAGCGCCACTTCACCAATCGCGAGGATGGCGGGGTCGCTGGTTTGGCATTGGTCGTTGACCACCACGCCACCGCGCTCACCAATCTCAAGGCCGCAATCGCGGGCCAACTGGTCGCGGGGGCGAATACCTGCCGAGAACACAATCAGGTCGGTTTCCAGCACCTTGTCGTCTTGGAATACCATACGGTGGCGGCTCGCGTCGCCGTCTTCGATACGTTGGGTTGCCCGCTCGGTAAGCACCTGCACGCCCAAGGCTTCGATTTTTTCACGCAGCAATTCGCCGCCTTCATTATCCACCTGCATGGGCATCAGCCGCGAGGCAAACTCCACCACGGCGGTATCCAGGTTCAAACCGCGTAGGGCATTGGCGGCTTCAAGACCCAGCAGGCCTCCGCCGACCACCACGCCGTTGGTGGCGTTTTCGGCCGCCGCGCGGATGTCGTCCAGATCATCCAGCGTACGGTAGACCAGGCAGCCGTCGCGGTCGTTGCCGGGAATCGGCGGCACGAAGGGATAGGAGCCGGTGGCCAGTACCAACTGGTCGTAGGGGTAGCGCCCCTGGTCGGTCACCACTTCCTGCTGGTCGCGATCAATGTGCGTCACGGCTTCGCCGGTGCGCAGCGTGACGCCACTGGTGGCGTAGTAGTCGGCGTCGCACAGGGCGAGCGACTCGGCATCGCGGCCGCTAAAGTATTCCGAAAGGTGGACGCGATCATAGGCGCGATGACGCTCTTCGCCAAACACGGTGACCTGATAGCGATCAAGAGCGCCGTTATCTACGAGCTGCTCGACCAGGTGGTGGCCGACCATGCCGTTACCAATAATAATAAGCTGCTGTTGGGTAGACATGCTTAAGCCGCCTCCGACGTTGTATGAGAAGAGTGTTTAGAAGAGGGTCCAGAAGGATCAGGGAGCAGTTGAGATGCCGCTTCACGTAGCACCTCGACATCCGCGGCGCCGAACAGCAGCGCCTGACGACAGGCACTCAGGTCGTTCCCCGCCAGCGCCTGCTCGAAGTACCAGGGGCCGTGTTGGGTGTCGCCATAGAGCACGGCTCCTTCAATGCGGCCGTCGCGCAGTAATAAGCGCCGGTAGTCGCCCCGTTGTGGGTCGTGGTAGCGAAGCTCGTCATGCTCGGGCGAGGCCTCGGTAGGGCCAAACGCGAAAAGCGAAACGCCGCTGACTTTGAGCTTGGTAGCGGTGGGTGCCTCGCGGTAGCCGTCGCCCGCGTCGCCACAAAGCACCGCTGCCAATACCTTGACCTGATGCCAAATGGGCTCGACCAGCCCATAGGTGTGCTGCTCAAACTGGCAGCATTCGCCCAGGGCAAAAATATGCGGGTCGGAGGTGGTGAGATGGCGGTCGACCTTGATCGCACGGTCGGTGGTGAGCCCTGCTGATTGCCCCAATTCGGCGTTGGGGGTGATGCCAGCGGCGATAATCACGCTGTCGGCAGGCAGTCGACGTCCGTCATTCAGCACGGCAGCGCAGACGCGGCCGGTAGGGTCGCCTTCGAGTTTTGCCAACTGCGCTTGGGTGACAATGTTGAGCCCGCGCTCAACGAGTGAGGCTTTCAGCAGGTTGGCGGCGGTGGCGTCCAACTGGCGGTTCATTAGCCGGTCGCTGCGCTGTAAAACGCTAACGTCTAGCCCCTGGCCGCGTTTGCGTAACCCCTCGGCGGCTTCCAGACCCAGCAGGCCACCGCCAATTACCAGCGCATGGCCGCCCTGTTGGGCAATGGCTTCAAGCGCAGCGGCGTCGTCTAAATCACGAAAACCGTGCACGCCATCTAGCGCTATGCCCGGCACCTTGGGAAGCGTCGGACGCGAGCCGGTGGCCAGCACGAGGCGATCATAGCGTATGGTGTGCCCGCCATCGGTTGTCAGTGTACGGTTCTCACGATCGATGGTTTCGACGCGCTCGCCGAGACGTAGCGAGATACCGTTTTCCCGGTACCAGTCAGCGTCGCGCAGGGTTAGCGCATTGTGCTGCATGTCGCCAGCTAACAGTGGGGAGAGCAGAATGCGATTGTAGGCGGGCACCGGCTCTTCCCCAATCACGGTAATTACCTTAGGGCGTTGGGGGGCATTGACCAGGGCTTCCACCAATCGGTGACTGGCCATGCCGTTGCCGATAATGACCAAGTGGTCATCGAGTGAGCACCGGGGAAAGGTTTCCATGGGTGGCTCCTATTCATCTTGCGTGATAGCGATTTGCTCCAAACAAAAACGCCCCTGACACATGCGCTTCCTGCAAGCAGGATGAACAAGGTCAGGGGCGTCGTTGCCCGGTAACGTTGGTTAACGCGTGGCCGCCGCCATTGGCCGCCAACAAGTTATATACTCAATAGCTGCAAATCGACGGCCAATCCTGGGATATTGTTTTTTTTGCTTTATTTTTCATGTCTTTGAATAGAAATTTATAAGAACCTGGTTAGACACTTCCCCGAGCCTATGCACGCTGTTGGTGCGCATGGGGTGTTGGATTGCACTCTCAGCACACAAGCGCGGGGCGTCAGCGGCGTAGCAAATGTCTGAGATGGGCTGTGGTTTTTATTTAAAATATTGTTTTTTAATAATTATTTGTGATTTTTTTGAATAACGGCTTAGCGTTTGCAGTTAACCAAGTACAAGGAACAATCGCGCATTGTATTGCGTTCATTAAAAGCAATGGCAGCGAATAACCCCAAGAAAGCCGTTAAACAATAAGTAGCCGTTAAAAAATACGTTTGGCACCTTTGACGGTGCTCGCTGTGGCAACGACGTCCAGCCTGCTGATCGACTTTTGCGAATTCTGCGCAAGCGATTAGCAGCCTGGGCGTTTTTTTATGGGCGGCGTTTGCAATCTGCCAAGGAGTGATCATGCATCAAGCCAAAACGACCTGTCCCTACTGTGGTGTCGGCTGCGGCGTTAACGCGACCGTGGCGGATAACGGCAAGCTGAGCGCTGTGGAGGGCGACCTTGAGCACCCCGCCAATTATGGGCGGCTGTGCGTAAAAGGCTCGGCGCTGCACGAAACGCTAGGTGATCAAGGCCGCCTAACACGCCCCCGCGTGGATGGCGAGGAGGTCTCGTGGGATCAGGCATTAAGCGCTACCGCCGACCGGTTAACCAGATTGCGCAATGAGCACGGTCATCACTGTGTGGCAGCGTATCTCTCCGGCCAGTTACTGACAGAAGACTATTACGTTGCCAATAAACTGTTTAAAGGCTTTTTGGGCACGCCGCATCTGGATACCAATTCGCGGCTGTGCATGGCTTCGGCGGTGGCAGGATACAAGCGCGCCTTCGGTGCCGATGCGGTGCCCTGCAACTATGAAGATCTGGAAGAGGCCGAACTGGTCGTGTTGGTAGGCTCCAACCTAGCCTGGAACCACCCGGTGCTCTACCAGCGCATCAAGGTCGCCAAAGAGCGTAACCCGTTGATGCGTGTGGTGGTGATCGATCCGCGGGTGACTGATAGCTGCGAGATAGCCGACCTTTACCTGGGCATCAAACCCGGCAGCGACGCGGTACTGTTTAACGGGCTTTTGGCATGGATGGCGGCCAAGCGCAAGCTGGACCACGTCTACCTGGAGCGTCACACCCAGGGGTTTGACGAGGCATTAAAGACTGCGCAACAAACGGTGGGCTCCATCGTCGAGGTCGCGGCAGCCTGCGATGTGGATGTCGAGCGTCTGGAAACCTTTTATTACTGGTTTGCCAGCCAGCTACACGTGGTGACGCTGTATTCCCAAGGGGTCAACCAGTCTTCAAGCGGTACCGATAAGTGCAATGCGATCATCAACTGCCACTTGGCGGGAGGCAAAATCGGCCTGCCCGGCGCAGGGCCGTTCTCGGTCACCGGCCAGCCCAATGCCATGGGCGGGCGCGAAGTGGGCGGCTTGGCCAACCAGCTAGCCGCGCACATGGATTACGATACCCCCGGCGCGCGTGACTTAGTCACCCGTTTTTGGGCTACCGATAACTTGGTGCCCGAACTGCCAGATGGCCCCGGCTACAAAGCCGTTGAGCTGTTTGACGCCATTGAGCGCGGCGAAATTAAAGCGCTATGGGTGATGGCCACCAACCCTGCGATAAGCCTGCCCGATGCGGCCCACGTGCGCGCGGCGCTTGCAAAATGCCCGCTGGTGATTGTCTCGGAGTGTGCGGCGCATACCGATCTGCTGCCCTACGCCGATATTGTGCTGCCGGCTTCCGGGTGGTCTGAGAAAGACGGCACGGTGACTAATTCCGAGCGGCGTATCTCTCGCCAACGTGGCATGTTGCCGCCACCCGGTGAGGCTCGCCACGACTGGCAAATCATCTGCGATGTTGCCAAGCGGCTAGGGTTTACAGAGGCGTTTGATTACGCTCACCCGAGCCAAATATTTGACGAGCACGCACGCCTTTCCGGCTTTGAAAACGCCAGTACCACACAACGGCTATTCGATATTTCGGGGCTTGCCGGGCTGGGCCGTGACGGTTATGACGCGCTTGCCCCGATTCAATGGCCGGTAAATATCCAGGCCCCTAAAGGTACAGCGCGCTTATTTGAGAATGGCCAGTTTGCCACGCCCGATGGACGCGCCAAGCTACTGCCGATTACCCCGCGGGGGCCCGAGCAAGCGCTCAGCCCAGCGTATCCGCTGCGTCTCAACACCGGGCGAATACGCGACCAGTGGCACACCATGACGCGCACCGCCCGTTCGCCGCGGTTGATGAACCACCGCGCCGAGCCGTTTATCGATGTACACCCTGACGACGCTGCCGAGGCGGGTATTAGAGATCAATCACTTGCCGTTTTATCTGCCGCGACGGGTAAGTACCTGGCACGCGCCAGAGTATCTAAGGCTCAGCGACGCGGCGAAGTATTCGTACCTATTCACTGGACCGACTGTTTCAGCCAAAATGCGCGCAGCAGCGCGTTGATTCAGCGTATTATGGACCCGATTTCCGGCCAGCCTGAAGCCAAGCACGGAGCAGTGGCGCTGGTGCCATTAACGCCTGCCTGGGAGGCAACGTTGCTGGTTGCCGACCACGCTAGCGCTATGCCAACGGGGCACCCTGCGTGGTGCGAAAGCGACTACTGGACCCGTATCCCCATGCGCGGCTGCCAACGCTGGCAACTGGCAGGTGCGACGGCCGTCAACGATTGGTTTGCCTCACTGGCGGCGTGGCTGCCCACGTCGCCAGCGCTTTGGTGCGAAGACGTCGCCACGGGTGGCCTGCGCGCGGCAGGTGTGGAAAATGGCCAGCTTAAGTGGTGGTTGATGGTAGGTCCGCCCAATGAACTACCTGGGCTCGCTTGGCTGGAAGCGCGTTTTAACGACGCCCACATCGACGATACCCATCGTCGGCGTTTGTTAGCGGGCTGCGATGACGGTGCGGCGGATACCGGCCCGGTTATCTGTAGCTGTCATCAGGTAGGTCAAACCGCTATTGTTGAGGCCATTCGGGGAGGCGATACCAGCGTTGAAGCGTTGGGCGCACGCCTTGCCTGCGGCACCCAGTGCGGCAGTTGCATTCCCGAATTGAAATCGTTACTTGAAGAGGAGCGCCCCAATGCGCGCGCTAAGCAAAATTCCGCTTATGAAATGGTGTAATGCCTTGGCGCGGCTCGTGAACCGTCTAGATCCAAGCCGTTCTAGGCTCGGAAGCGTCGCCCGCGATACCGCCGATCAGTTGCCGCATAAGGGCGATTGCCAGCCAGGGCATGTGTATCTGGTCGGCGCTGGCAGCGGCGATGTCGAGTTGCTGACGCTCAAGGCGGCGCGCCTGTTGTGCCAGGCAGACGCCGTGGTCTATGACCGGCTAGTGGGCGACGACGTGCTGGCGCTGATTCCCCGCGGTACCCAGCGCTATTATGTGGGCAAGGCAAGCGGACACCACAGCATGCCTCAGGCCGAGATTGGCGCCCTGATGGTCAAGCTTGCCAGGGCGGGCAAGTCGGTGGTGCGTCTCAAAGGCGGTGATCCAGCTATTTTTGGCCGCATGGGCGAAGAGCTGGATGCGCTGGCTGCCGCTCAGCTACCTGCCACGATTGTCCCCGGGATTACCGCGGCCTCCTCAGCGGCGGCGTGCATGGGCATTCCGCTGACCGACCGCGGCCATGCCCAGCAGCTAAGGTTTGTGACTGCCCAGTTGTGCCGTGAAGACGGCACCCCGGATTGGTCGGCGCTTGCCCGGCGCGACGAAACCCTGGTGTTTTACATGGGGCTTTCCAAGGTTGACGCGATCTGTAGTGGTTTGCGTAGCGCGGGGCTGCCCGATGACTGGCCGATTATGCTGGTGGCCAACGCCAGCCAGCCGGACCAGCAGTCGTTAGTGGGTACGCTCGCTGATATGCCCAGCATGCTCGCGGCGCAACCACTGCCGTCACCCTGTGTCATCGTCGTCGGCAGCGTGGTAACGCGCGTAGCGACAAGCCCTGCGGCTCTCGAAATCAATAAAGCCTTTTGCTGAGTATGGCAACGCTGAGCATTTCCCTGGGCCAGTGCTCTGATAAAGGCCGTAAGCCGAGCAACCAGGACTTTTACGGGGCCTATCTGCCCGACGACGCCCAGCGGCGTCATAAGGGCATTGCCATTGCGTTGGCCGACGGCATCAGCAGCAGCACGGTGAGCCGTGAGGCAAGCGAAGCGGTGGTAGGTGGCTTTCTTGGTGATTATTACGCCACGCCAGCTTCCTGGAGCGTTAAAAATGCGGCCCAGCGTGTGCTCCAGGCCACCAATGCGTGGCTGTATGCGCAAACCCGGCAGAGCCAATACCGCTACGATATGGACCGCGGCTATGTCTGCACGCTGAGCGCCATGGTGATTAAATCGGCCACGGCGCATCTGTTTCATGTCGGCGATAGCCGTATTTACCAGTTGGCGGGCAGTTCGCTGGAACCACTGACCGAAGACCATCGCTTTTGGGCCTCTCGGGAGACCAGCCATCTAACGCGCGCCATGGGGGCAAGTCAGCATTTAGAGCTTGATTATCGTGCCGTATCGCTCAGCGAAGGCGATGTGTTTTTGTTGACCACCGATGGTGTTTACGAATGGCTGTCTCCCCACGCCATGGCTTTGATCATTCAAGACAATGCCACCGATCTGGACGCGGCTGCCCGGGCGTTGGTGAACGCGGCGCTTGAGAAAGGCAGCGATGACAACCTGACTGCTCAACTGGTGCGCATCGACACGCTGCCCGACCGGGACGCTGATGAGCTTTACAATGTGCTTGGTGGACTATCCTCACCGCCTGAGCTTCGCCCCAATAGCGAGCTTGACGGCCTGCGCATTATACGCCCGTTGCACGCCAGTGCCCGTAGCCATGTATATTTGGCGCACGACCCGGAAAGCGATCAGCACGTCGTGGTGAAAACGCTATCCACGGAGCTGGCCGAAGACGCTGCCAGCGTCGAGCGTTTCGTGCGTGAGGAATGGATCGCCCGGCGCATCAACAACCCCCATGTGCTTTCCGCGCCCGAACAGCGAAAGCCCCGCCGTTACCTGTACAGCGTCTGGGCATATATCGACGGTCAAACCCTGACCCAGTGGATGCGTGACCACCCTGAGCCGGATCTGGCCGAGGTCCGTGGCATTATCGAGCAGGTGGCCAAAGGCTTGCGCGCCTTTCATCGCCTGGAAATGCTCCATCAGGATGTACGCCCGGACAATATCATGATCGACCATCACGGCACGGCGCGTTTGATTGATTTTGGCGCCGTTCGGGTCGCGGGAATTGCCGAAGCAGACGCGGCCGCTGGGGAGGATATTCTCGGCACGGCGCAATACACGGCACCGGAGTATTTTCTGGGCGAAGGGGGCTCTGAAAGGTCTGACCTGTATTCCCTAGCGGTGATCGCCTACCAGATGCTGACCGGCACGCTGCCTTACGGTACTGAAGTGGCCAAAACCCGAACCCGGGCAGCACAGCGCAAGCTCGCCTACCAGTCCGCGCTCAACGAAGACCGTGCACTGCCCGCCTGGGTGGACGAGGTTCTAAAAAAAGCGCTGCATCCTAACCCCCAACATCGCTATCCTGCGCTTTCGGAATTTATCTTCGAGCTGCGCTCGCCAAGCCCAGGCACTTTGAAGCAATCGAGGCCACCGCTATTAGAGCGTGACCCGGTGCGATTTTGGCAATGGCTATGCGTGCTGCTGGGCCTTATTATCATCGCGTTAATCGCTAACATGCCTCAGTAAGTCGTGAGTTTGAGGTAGGCCTGGACGCCGTAAAGCACCCGCTGCCATTCGGACAGGATGTTTTGGTATTCATCTGCTTCCAGGGTGTAATCACCCCCTTCGTTATGCCACAGCATCAGGAAGTAGTCATCGACCTCGCGCATCACGTCGGCATCGTTGGGGCCTGATATCATCAGGCTGGCCTCGAGGTTGTAGTTATCCAGATTGCGGCTGGTGAAGTTGGTCGAGCCGCTGATGATCGTGCTCTGATTAGCCTGACGGAGCATCATCATCTTGGGGTGGAACTCCTCGACCTCGACGTCATACCAACGCACGCGCACCTCGCCGTCGGTATTTTCCATGAGCTCCTCAACCACTGGGCGGTTAGGTAAACCGGATTTTTTACGGCCAAACGCCTTTTTATTTGGGTCGAGAATCAAGGAAACTTGCGCCCGCCGCCGTGCTGCGTCGGTCAGCGCATTAACCACTTCGCGGTCAGCGAGGTAGTACATGGCCAGCCACAATTCGTCGTCTTCGCCGGCCTGCTCAATGGTGTCGAGCACGTTGTGAAGCGTTTGCCTTTCAGTAGTGTACTGAAGGCTTAATTCCCCGGTGGCAGGTTCCTCTGGCGGTGTGTAGCTGGGCAATTGAATACCGCTGTCGCCCAGATCAATCACTGCCTGCTCGGCGTGGAGCAGGTCGGCGATGATCGGCCCATCGATTTCAAACGCGACGTTCTCATGAAAGCCGGATTCATCGTGGGCATTGGCGGAGGCGACCAGCGCCGTTCGCTCGGTGATAACCACTTTGCGGTGATTGGCCTTGATATTGAACATATCCAGGTAGCCGCCTAGGTTGAACTTGGGCCCCTTCTCTAAAAACGGGTTGGGCCACCACTCACCGCCCAAGTCGCCCAACCACTGCGGCCCCATGCGCCAAAGCGATGAATAGACTGGCGTTGAATCGCGCAGCGGCGTCAGGTTGGAGATCACCACGTCGATGTCAGCGTCGCGCAGGCGGTCGAGCCATTCGGCGGGGTAGGAGCCGTAGCCTGAGTTGATCGCGTCGCTGATAAACACAATTGGCATATCGGGATTGGCGTCGCGTTTGCGAACTAGCTGATCAACAAGGTTATCGCTCAACTGCGGGTAATCTTCGGAGGGATCATTGACCAAGCCATTGACCATGAAATTATCGATCACGATAAAGTCATCGGCGCGTTCGATCATACGCTCGACCTGGTCAAAAATTTCCTGGTCCACGTGCCGTTCGTCATCGGCGTGGTGCGTCAGGTCGCGGAAGAACTCAACATTGTCAGTTTGGTAAACCGGGCTGGCGTGGGAAATGCCTGGTGGCAACGGCTTTAGCTGATGGTACGCCATGAGGGTGAAATAGAAGGTGAGTAAGACCAAAACCACAACGCCCAGACGTCGTAACCAACGAACAAATTGTTTAAAGAATGTCACCCGAATCCCCAACCCAAGAATGTGACAGCAACATCGTTGCTGAGCGTGTCATTAAAGATAGTGGGTTCGGGGGCGTGCGCAATGAAAAGTGTTGAATCAGCAAGGGCTACTGATAACCCTTGGCCTGAAGTCGAAACAGCTTCGCATAGCGGCCGTCTGCCGCGAGCAATTCCCCGTGGGTGCCGCGTTCGATGATGTGGCCCTGATCGATCACCAGAATGAGATCGGCGCTGCGCACGGTGGAAAAGCGGTGGGAGATCAGAATCGCCATCTTGTCCCGGCTGTGCTCGCGGAAGCGGGCGAATACTGCGGCCTCCGCGGCGGCATCCATGGCGGCGGTGGGTTCATCCAGCACGATGATGTCGGCGTTCTCGCGCATGTAGGCGCGGGAAAGGGCGATTTTCTGCCACTGGCCGCCGGATAGCTCCTGGCCGTTTTTGAACCAACGGCCCAACTGGGTCTGGTAGCCGCTGGCCATGGCGCTGATGAAATCATCCGCCATGCCGTGCCGAGCGGCTTGCTGCCAGCGCTGCTCATCCTCATAGGCATGGGTGTCGCCGACGCCCAGATTTTCACCCACCTGTAACTGGTAACGCACAAAGTCCTGGAAAATAACGCCGGTGCGTTCGCGTAGCGCCTGGGTGCTCCAGTCGCGCAAATCGCTGCCGTCGAGCAATATCCGGCCTTCGGTGGGGTGATAGAGCCGTGTTAACAGCTTGATCAAGGTCGTTTTACCCGAGCCGTTTTCACCTACCAGCGCCAAACTCTGCCCAGGAGACAAGTGCAGGGAAATATCGTGTAAGACCGGCGCACTCCCAGGGTAGGCGAAGCTGACATTCTCAAAGCGCAGGCCGTCGCCGGGCAGTACGCCCTGGGTCAGATTGCCCGGAGCGGTCTCGACCGGCTGCTCCAGATACTCATAAAGGTTGGAAAGATAGAGGTTGTCTTCGTACATGCCGCTGATCGCGGTCAGGCTGGCGGAAAGCGCGGCCTGGCCCTGCTTGAAGACCATCAGGTACATGGTCATCTGGCCGAGGGTCAGCGCGCCGGTAATCGTTTCAATCACCACCCAGGCATAGGCCGCGTAAAAGGTAAGCGTGCCAAGCAACCCCAGTACAAAGCCCCAGCTTTCCCGGCGCAGCGTCAGACTACGGTCTTCGGCAAACAGTTGGGTAAAAATATCGCGGTAGCGCTTGAGGAAAAGCTTCTCCAGGCCAAACAGCTTGACCTCTTTTATGCTGTCTTCCCGGGCGAGCACGGTTTCCAGATAAATTTGCATGCGGCTTTGTGGCGAGCGTCGGCGAAACAAGCGAAAGCCATCCCCCGAAAACTTGGCTTCCGACATAAACACCGGCAGGGCACCGGCCACTAAAATCAGCAATGCCCAGGGTGAGAACTGCACCAGTAAGACCCCAAAGCTGCCCAGCGAGATCGCGTTCTGTAATAGCCCAAAGGTTTTATTCACCAGGGCGAGAGGGCGCGTTGAGGCCTCGCGCCGCGCCCGGGTTAGCTGGTCATAGAGCTCGGAATCCTCGAACTGGCTAAGCGACAGCTGGCCCGCCTTCTCCAGGATCATCACATTGACCTTTTGCCCCAGTAGTGCCCGCAGCAGCGACTGCTGAGCCGACAGGCCTCGTTGGGCGAGCGCGATAAGCGCAATGATAAGCGCCTCGAAGGCCACCAGTTTGAGCACCGGCGTGATGGACACCAGCAGGTTGGGGTCGGTGGCTGCTTGATGCGTGTCCATCGCATTGACCACGCCATCGACGATCAACTGGCCGACCCAGGCCGCCACGGCGGGCAGCACCCCGGCGACCAGCGTGCACAGCGCCAGGCCAAGCATCATCCAGCGCGAGGTCTCCCACACCAGGCCGAGCGCCCGGCGGCTATAGCGGAAGACACCAAAAAAGCTGCTGAGCGGCGATGACGAAGAAGCATCGGGGGACGAGGGTGGCGACATAATAGAACGGGCAAGGACCTAGCAGACACGGAGGGTCATGATGCGATGGTTAACCGTGGATAGCCAGTTCAACCCAGAAAAAGCCCGTCATCAGCAGAGAATTAGCCACCCAACCGCCGATTGCCTGCAACGGCAATACGGCGGAGAGGCAGTGTTAGGAGTGAGATATTACCAGGGAAGTACAGCCCCATCGGTGCGTGGCTCGGTGCCGCCTTGGAGCACGCCGGTGTCAGCATCGCGCAGAATGATTTGGCCACGGCCAAAGCTGATGGAATCGGCAACCTTGACGATGTTGTGGCCACGCCGGGCCAGGGCAAGCGCTAAGTGATTGGGGAAATCGGCTTCGACTTCGATGGTCTTGCCGTTAGTCCACTTCCAGCGCGGCACATCGAGCGCCGCCTGAGGGTTGAGTTGATCTTCTAGCATTGCCGTCACCACTTGCACATGGCCTTGGGGCTGCATGTAGCCGCCCATCACACCAAAGGGCCCAACGGCCTGGTTATCCTTGGTAATAAACCCCGGGATGATGGTGTGGTAGGTGCGCTTGCCGGGGGCCAGCGCATTAGGGTGCTGCGGGTCGAGTGAGAACGACCAGCCGCGGTTTTGCAGGCTGATGCCGGTATTCGGTACCACCATGCCCGAACCAAAGCCTTTGAAGTTGCTTTGAATCAGCGACACCATATTGCCGTCGCTGTCGGCAGTGGCGAGATACACGGTGCCACCCTTGATCGGGTTGCCGTGCTTGGGGTCAACGGCCTGCTCGCCGATCAGCGAGGCACGTGATTTTAAGTAATCATCGTCCAGCATCTGATCAACAGTGGGGCGCATGGCATCCAGATCGGTAACGTGCGCGAAGCCATCAACGTAAGCCAGTTTGGTGGCTTCAATACGACGGTGGAGCGTCTCGACCGGGTCTGATCCTGCTTCGCCCAAATGCTCAAGCATACCCAGCGCTTGCAGCACGATCATGCCGCTGCCGTTGGGAGGGATTTCCCAGATGTCGTGGCCTTTGTATTTCACGCTAATCGGATCGACCCACTCCGGCTGGTAAGCCGCAAGATCTTCCTTGCGTAACAGGCCGCCACTTTCGCGGGAAAACGCATCAATGGCGTCGGCCAGTTCGCCTTTGTAAAACGCGTTGGCGTGGGTGTCAGCAATCGCTTTTAGGCTTTTTGCATGACCTTCAGACCGCCAAAGCTCACCGGGCTGCGGCGCTCTCCCTTCGGGTGCAAAGGTGTCGAACCAGGGTTTAAAGGAGGCGTCTTCATAGGCGGAGTAGTTAGTAAAGGCGTCCTTCCACATTTGATGGATGACGGGAGAAACGGGGAAGCCTTCATCGGCCAAGGCGATGGCCGGGGCTAACAACTCAGCAAACGGCAGCTTGCCGAAGCGCTCAGACAATGCCGCCCATGCAGCGGGAGCACCGGGAACCGTGACAGGCAACATGCCGTGGTTGGGTATCGCGTCATGGCCTAGTGCTTTGAGCTTTTCAATGGTTGCCGCTTGAGGCGCAGGCCCACTGGCATTCAGGCCATGCAGCTTACCGTTTACCCACACAATGGCGAAGGCATCGCTGCCAATCCCGTTGGACGTGGGTTCGACCACCGTCAACGCTGCCGCTGTGGCAATGGCGGCGTCAATGGCATTACCGCCTTGTTGCAAAATAGTGATACCCACCTGCGCCGCCAATGGCTGAGAGGTCGCCACCATGCCACGTTTACCGAACGTTGCCATACGTCGCGAGGCGCTGGGGTAGTAGAGTGCATCGTGTTGCATATCAGAGTCCTTTTAACGATCAAACGTTTTCTTGTTGGGCCGCCTGTTTTAAACGCCGTATCTTTCGATCCTGATAGAGAGAAAACAGGATGGAGGCGATGGCCAGTGCCAAGAAAAGAGCCGAGAGAGGGCGGGTTAAGAATGTTAGCCAGCTGTCATTGAGTTCCAGGGCACGAAATAGCTGCCGCTCAAGGTTTTCGCCAAGTACGACGCCCAGTATCAGCGGTGTAAGAGGCACCTCGGCTTTCCAAAGTAGGTAGCCAATAACGCCAAAAATAAACAGCACCCAAATATCAAACAGGTTGTTATTCAGGGCATAAGCGCCAATGGCACACAGCATTAACACAACGGGAACGAGGATCTGTTGGGGGATCAACGATATCTTGGCGAACCAGCGCACCAGTAGCAGGTTACATAGCACCATGACCACCGCACCAATCAGCAGGCTGGCGTAAATGGCACCCACCAATACCGGGTTTTGTTCAAACATCATCGGCCCCGGCGTAATGCCGTGGAGAATCAGTACGCCCATCATGATCGCCATGGGAAGATCCCCAGGGATGCCGAGTGCCAGTGTGGGGACAAAGGCACCGCCCGCCACCGCGCTGTTGGACGCTTCCGAAGCAACGATGCCGCTAGGCGTACCCGTGCCAAATTCTTCCGGATGACGAGAGAACTTCTTGGCTTGGTCGTAGCTTAAAAAGTTAGCCACCGTGCCGCCAGTACCTGGCAATGCACCGACTAAACTGCCTATTAATGAAGAGCGTAGGGTATTTAGCTTTTGCCCCGCCATGTCCTTGATAATTTGGCCGTAGGGAATGGTGACATTGGTGTCGACTTTTTTAGCGTCGTGACCTTCATCTTTTATTTTTTCAATGTTTCCAAGTAACTGAGAAAAAGCAAAAATACCAATCATGACCGGTAGAATTTCAAACCCTGAACCCAAGGCAGGTAGGCCAAAATCAAAGCGAAGGTTGCTGTTTCGATCATAGCCAACGGTGGTGATCAATAGCCCTATGGCGGCGGCTAGCAGGCCTTTGAGTAGCGCACCATTGGATAGCCCCGCGACCAGCGTTAGCGCGAATACAATCAGCGCGGTGATTTCCCAGGGGCGAAAGTTCATGCTGAAGCTGGCAATTAACGGTCCGAAAAAGACCAGTACCGCCACGCTGATGATGGTGCCGAGAAAGGAAGACGCTACGCCGATACCCAGGGCACGGCCCGGCTCGCCTTTTTGCGCCATGGGGTAGCCGTCATAGACGGTGGTGATAGAGGAAGGCGTGCCGGGAATACCGAGCATGACGCCGGATACGATCCCGCCAGAGTACCCCCCAACAAACACCCCGACCATCAACGACACACCGCTAACGGGGTCCATGGCAAAGGTGAACGGAAACACTACCAGGATCGCCATGGTGACCGTAAAGCCGGGAATGCTGCCGCCGATGATACCGAACAGCACGCCGATAAGTATGAGGCCCAAAACCGATGGTGAGCCCACCTCAGTGAGGGCTTGGAGAAAAAAGTTCGTCATTATTGACTCCACGGATTAGGGCAGCCAGACATTCAGGCCATAGCGGAAAATCACAAATATCGCGATAGCCAAGGTGCAACTGATCGTGAGGTTCATCACCCACTTGCGACGTGTATCAATGCCCATGAGTAGCGCAAAAGAGGTGATAAGAAAGCCTATAGTGGCAGCGATATAGCCCACTAACGGAAGGAGTGCTGCATAAAGTCCAAACAGTATAAAGAGTGCAAGTATGGTACGTCGACGTTGAAACCATTCGTTGATGCGGGTGCCCAGCCCCGCCTGTTCAGGCACTTTTACCAATAGGGAACGCACTAAAATCAATAGTGACAACAGCCCAATCACGACCAATAAAATACGCGGAAAAAGTGCTGACCCATAAGGCTGCCAAGCGGTAGGTGGGCGGATATCACCCGATGCGATCCACATGACCGCAACAATAAGCAATAGCGCCAACGCCAAGGCGCGGTCTTTGGTTAGGGTTAGCATGATAGAAGCCTCCCGGCCTCCCTGGCCTTGAATTAGGGCCAGGGAGGACGTCATCAGTTCTGGAATTCAATGTTTTCAGCGGCGGCTGAAAGGGCGGCTTCGTTGTCTTCAAGGAACTCGTGATAGTCCTCGCCGGCAAGAAACTGCACCACAGAGCCAAATTCATTTTCGATACGGCTCTGTACTTCTTCATTTTCCAGTGCTTCGCCGTAGGCGTCGGCGATGGTATCGATTACCTCCTGCGGCGTCCCTTTCGGTGCGAAAATGCCACGGCTGGTGGAGTGATCCATTTCGATACCTTGTTCACGCAGCGTTTCGACATCGGGCATGCTTTCAAGACGCTCAGGGTGGGCAATGCCTAAAGGTCGGAAGCTACCATCTTCGTAGAAAGAACCTCCAGAAGGCAGATTGAACATGGCGAAGTCGACTTCCTCTGCCATTAAAGCAGACACTTGTTCACCAGTGTCGGGGTAGCCGACAAGCCTGACGTCGTCCATATCAATACCTGCCTCCTGGAAAAATTGCGCCCAGAAAAAGTGATCGGTTGAACCGGGGATCATGCTAAAGCGCACTTCGCCAGGGTTCTCACTCACATAATCGGCAATTTCGTCCGCACTTTGGACAGTGTGATCTGAGTGAGCCGTGGGAATATTGATGGTCTGTGTCAGCAGGGCAACAGGTTCAAAGGCGTCGTAGGAATAGTCAACGGTGCCTGCAAGCTTTGATAGGGCAATAGTGTCGTGGCTGCCGAGTACCGTATAGCCATCTGGGTCGGCATCTTTCACATCACGAGACCCGAGAGTTGCCCCTGCGCCTGCCATGTTAACGGGCACAATAGACTCGCCAAGCGTTTTTTCCGCTTCCTGAGAAATGAGGCGGAAAATGATATCAGTGGCACCACCAGGGCCGTAAGGAATGACCAGACGCACATCCTGTTCTGGATAGTCAGCGTGAGAGGTGGTGGCGATTGCCATGCTAGAGGCAAGTCCGATGGCTGTGAGGGTAGAGCGTAGAGTAAATTTTGAACGCGTCATTTTGCTACACCTTTGTGGTTAAGGTTGGTGTGATGATGGCCGTCATAACTGCGACGGTGTGGTGAGCGCGTGATCCCGTTAGGGTTTTTGTTTTCTGAGATAAAGCGGTTAATACTTTTTAGCCGAGAAGCAATCCTCCGTAAGCAAGTGCCCCCAATACCACGAAGGCGGGGTGGATATTGAATCTCACCAACGCAAGTGCCGCTATTGCGCCAATGATCAACGTGTGAACCGCGCCGCTTGAATGCACGCTCTCTAGCAGAAAGCCTAGGGTTAGCCAGGCCATCATCATGGCGATGACCGGGCGAACCCATTGGCTCATGCGTTTGACCCGCGGCGATTCGCGATGGCGATACAGCAGGCCAAGGGCACCGAGCATCAGCAGTAGGGAAGGAATCACCGTGGCGGCTATGGCAACGAAGGCTCCGCCAAATCCTGCCACTTCGTAGCCGATATAACCGGCCATTTTGGTAGCAATAGGGCTGGGTAGCGCGTTGCCTAACGCTAGCGTTTCGGCAAAAGTTTGTGCCGACATCCAGTCATAACGGCCAACCACTTCGGCTTCAATCAGCGGAATGATCGCCGGCCCGCCGCCATAGCCGATAATGTTAGGAATAAAAAACGCCAAAAAGAGGTCCCAATAAATCATGCTGACCCCTTAACGGATTTTTCACGCGATGGACGCAGCAAGGCAGTGATCAGGATGGCTCCGATTACCCAGCCTGGGTGAACGCCTAGCCAATAAATGAGCCCGCCCGCCAACATGGCCATAATGGCGCTGGCGAGCCAACCTAAAGATGCTCGCGATTTTATAAAGAAATCCCATGTCAACTGCGCCATCATTACCATAACCACAGGTACCACTGCCTGACCCATGCCGCGAATCCAGGCAACGTCGCGGTAACGGCTAAAAATGCCTAACATGGCAATCATGGCGACAATCATGGGCAAAATAATGGCTACCAGGGCGGTCACACAGCCAGACACGCCACCAACGCGATACCCTACGTAACCGGGTAACTTGGTGGCGATGGGGCCGGGAAGGGTGTTGCCGATGGCAAGCACATCGGCAAATTCTTCATCGCTTAGCCAGCCGTGGCGGGTGACGACTTCGGCATGCACCAGCGGAATCATGGACGGGCCGCCGCCAAAGCCGAAAATGCCAATGCGAAAAAATGCCCAAAATAAAGGAGGTAGGTTCATGTGGACGGTTTCCATAGCCAATGTAAACGCAGCATGCGGAGGCCTTTATCGTTTGTCTGTTAAAAAATCGATTATCTTGTATAAAATAGACTATAGGCGAGTATTTCCAAAGGCGTCAACTTCTCCCGCGTAAGACGCGCTCGCTAACACCAAAAAGGACCTTTTATGAATCATCATCTCCAACCGGTCATCAGCACGGCTTCCAGTCGCATTTATGAGACGCTACGCCGTGATTTAGTCGGCGGACGTTTTACTGCGGGCGAGAAATTGGCGATCAACACGCTTAAAGAGCATTACAACGTCGGGTTAAGCCCGTTGCGCGAGGCGTTGAACAAGCTGGCTGCCTACGGGTTGTTGATTCAGGAGAACCAGCGTGGTTTTCGCGTGCCGACGTTATCGAGAAATGAGTTGGATGACATCGCCAATATGCGCTTAGAGCTCGAAGGCATGGCCTTTGAGCGCGCCATTCAGCATGGAGATGCAGTATGGGAAGCCGAATTGCTAGCGGCTGCTCATCGTCTGAAACGAGCGGACTTATCGCTGGATAAAGGCGAGGAATGGGAAGTCTTGCACAGCCAGTTTCATCGCACCCTCGTGGCGCCCTGCGGTTCGGTTTGGTTGCTGCGCTTCATCGAACAGTTACACGACCAGTTTGACCGCTACCGTCGGTTAGGCCCGAAAATGCCCACTGTAAGACAAACGCTCGATGATCAACACCACGAGCTGGTGGAGCTTGCCTTGCAGCGCGACAGCAAAGCCGCCCGGGCGCTAATGGACGACCATATTCACAAATCCTATCAGGTGGCGCTCAAGCGTTATCAGGAACACGCTTAAGTTGCGTGTGTGTAAACTAGAGCGCAACAACCGAGTAGGATGGAGAGCAGGCATGCAAGACGCAGATAACACGGTCATCGCGCGGACGTTGAGCTGGGTGAATCACTTTATTGTGGCGCATGATATATGTCCGTTTGCACGCCGAGAGTTGGCGCGCGATGCGGTACGCGTTGAAGTGGTGCGTTCTAAAAAAATTGAAGTAGCGCTAGAAGAGTTGATGGTCGAGGTGCACTGGTTAGACGAGCACCCGGAAACAGAGACCACGCTACTGGTGTTTCCCACGCTATTTAAAAGCTTCGATCACTATCTTGATTTTATTGAGCTCGCCGAAAGCATCCTAGTTGACCAGGGGTATGAAGGGATCTACCAGCTTGCTTCGTTTCATCCGGATTACTGTTTTGAAGACGCTGATGCTGACGATGCTGCTAACTATACCAACCGTTCACCTTATGCCATGGTGCACTTGCTGCGTGAAGAGAGCGTCGAAAAGGCGATTGATTACTATGGCGATACGGCGGCGATTCCCGATCGCAACGTGGCGCTGCTGAATGGCATGGGTACCGAGGCCGTGGAGCAATGTTGGCAACGCAGCTGCCGCGTCGACGATCAAGATTGATGAATCACTCGTTGGTGATTATCTTGAGGGTGGCTGCGCTTGGTGCGGATGAGTTTAATGCTAGGTGCTTAAAGTTCTTTATACATGACGTGGGTATCGACCTTGCCAAGTTGGGCGTGACGGTAAGCGTTAGGCACCGTACCCACAATGGCAAAGCCCAAACGCTGCCAAAGCGCTATTGCCACCTGATTGGTACTGACCACCGCGTTGAACTGCATGGCGCTGAATCCAAGCTTTTGCGCTAGCTGCTGTGAGTGTTCACACATGGCCCGGGCCACGCCTTTCCCGCGAGCCGCGGTGGCCACCATATAGCCGCAGTTACACACATGACTACCTGGCCCTGCGGCATTCGCCTTTAGGTAGTAGGTGCCGAGTATCGTCCCCGTTTCATCTTTGACCGAAAGCGTAGCGCGGGGCGTTTTACACCATAGCTGGTAGGCATCTTCGGCGCTTATATTCGGCTCTATGGCATAGGTTTCCTGGGCCGTGACAATGCCCTGAAAGGTTGGCCAAAATGTCATGAAGTCATCGTATGACATCGGGGTGAAGGTGAGCGTAGACATCGTCCTGGTTACCTGATGATTCGGGTCGGCTCGGCTGCCATGGGCAGCCGTTGGGCAAAAACGAGCGGCAATGGCGTGCTGTTATCGAGCTGCTTCAGCCACAATCTGATAGCTTCTTAGCCGGTCTTGGTGGTCATAGAAATCGCTATTGATCATCAATTCGTTGGCTCCCGTACGCGCTTGGAAATCCTTTAACTGAGCCTTGACGGTATCGGGGCCGCCGATAATCGCCGCGCCTAAAAATTGCTCTACCTGAGCGCGCTCCATGGGCGTCCAGTCCAACTGCTCCACCGGCGGCAGCGATACCGTGGGTTTGCCGCGTATCAGATTGAGAAACTTCTGCTGAGCCGTGGTCGCCAGATATTCCGCCATGGCATCGCTTTCTGCTGCGATTACCGGCAGCCCCACGGTGGCATAAGGAGCATCCAGATGGGCGGAGGGCTGGAAGTTATCACGGTACAAGCGCAACGCCTCAAACAAGTAGCCGGGGGCGAACTGGGCGGCAAAGGCAAAGGGCAAACCAAGCTTGGCGGCCAGCTGTGCGCTAAAGCCACTAGAGCCCAGCAGCCAAATCGGCACGTGGGTGCCCTGGCCGGGGACAGCTTTTACCCGCTGGTGAGGTGAAGCATCGGCCAGATAGCCACGTAGCTCGTTTAACTGGGCCGGAAAATCGTCAACGCCAGCGTGAGCATGGCGGCGCATTGCCTGCATCGTCGCGCCATCTGAGCCGGGCGCGCGGCCAAGCCCCAGGTCGATGCGCCCAGGGTAGAGCGTTTCCAGCGTGCCAAACTGTTCGGCTACCACCAGTGGTGGATGGTTGGGCAACATGATGCCGCCACTACCCACGCGAATGCGAGAGGTTTGCCCCGCGATATGGCCAATCAACACCGCTGTTGCAGCACTCGCGATGCCTTCAATGTTGTGGTGTTCGGCCAGCCAATAGCGGTGGTAACCCAGCTGTTCGGTTAACTGGGCGAGGGAAACGCTATCTTGGAAGGTTTCAGCAGCGCTACCGCCCTGACGAATCGGGGCGAGGTCCAATACGGATAGCGTGGTAGACGCTAGTTCGCTCATGCATCACCTGTAAAGCTGGAATGTGGGGCGGACTAATAACAGGTCGGCGGTTTCGTGCCGACTAATTATTAGCACGCTTGTTAATTACCCGTTATGCGGCCAGCAGCGATGAATTACAAGGCAAAGCAGCTACGAAACATGTTATTCCACTGGGGGAGTAGGGCGAATCAGAATTTCGTTGACGTCGACATGGGCAGGCTGCGATAGCGCGTAAATGACCGCATTGGCGATATCGCGGTCTTCCAGTGCATGCTCTGGGGGTTCGTCAAAGAAAGGGGTGTCGACCATGCCAGGTTCAATCAACGTGACGCGCATGCCGGTGCCGCGCAGCTCTTCACGCAGGTTATAGCCGATACCTGTGACGGCCCATTTGGTCGCGCTGTACATGGAGCCCGGAATGGTCGCACGGCCTGCGGCTGAGCCAGTTAACAGCACGTGACCTTTGCTGCGCTTGAGCGCCGGAAGGCACGCCTGAAGGGTCAAACCCACGCCATATACATTGGTTAGGATCATGTCTTTCCAACGTTCATGGTCGGCGCCGCTAAAGCCACCTGGCGTGCCACCACATCCTGCGTTGGCAAACACAGCATCAATCCTGCCAAAGGTTTCCAGCGCTTCGTCGACCATGGCGTGCTGTTCATCCATGTGGGTAACGTCTAGTTCGCAGGTCAGCACATTTTCTGGCCCAAGCTCCTGGGAAAGTGCGGTGAGTTTATCCGTTGAGCGGGCAGCTAAGACCAGCTTGTAGCCGTCTCTGGCAGCTGCTCGCGCCGTAGCAGCACCGATTCCACTGGAAGCTCCCGTGATAAGTAGTACGCCTTTATGCATCGTTTGCACTCCTTGCGATTAACCATAACTGCTTATTTAGGATGGCTAATCGAGCGAGGTTGTGCAAATCATAAGCCTGCAAACGAAAAGGTCAGGGTGTCAATGATCTACTTCTTTGCGTCTTAGCATGGTGGAGAGGTCAAGAATCGACTGCGCCATGTCGGCCATGCTTTTACTCTGGTTCATTGAAGTGGTGCGCAAAAAGCGGTAAGCCTCTTCTTCTGTCATGTTTTGGTGGGCCATGATAAGGCCTTTCGCCCGCTCAATTAGCTTGCGCTCACGCAGCGCTTTACGGGTGTTTTCCAGCTCGTCGCTCAGGCCCTGCAATCGGCTGGATTGTGCCTGGGTGAGTTCAATGAGCGACCGACCCAATGGTGAGTTAAGCGCACTGGCGGTCAAGTCACCCAAGGGCTCCGTGCTGCTCAACGCCAGCAGTTGCTCGCAAGGCGCTGGGGAAGTACTGCAGGGTTCCGTTTTGGCTTTTTCCAGTGCGGCGCTGGCTTGATGGGTCTTACAATGACACAGTGCGGTGAGCTGAGCGGTGAGGGCATCCTCCACGCTTTTAATGCTGTCGATGCGCAACGTGGTGAGTTCGTACCAAGTTTCACCCAGCGAATCCGGTGTCTCAGGGTGCGTGGTACGTTGGCAGGCAATATCCCGCAAATGGCCAATACCCGAGAGCGTGCGTGGCGACAACTCCTGCTGCCAGTGCTGCTGTGCCTCCGAGGAGGCAAATTCCTCAAAGGTAGCAAAGCAACGTTGCTGATCGTTGATTAACTGACTAAGCAGCGCACTATGCGCATCGTCAAAATACCCTTGGGTAAAGCCAAAGGCACCACAGGCGCGTTCCTGGCCGGCTAATTCTTTGCCCTGCATTAGATGGAAAATGGCCACCAGGGCGCGGGTTATATCGGGGTCAACGGCCGTATCGGCGGCTTCGAAGACAATTGCCAGCAAGCCGCTGGTCAACTGATTGAATGCTTGGGTCGCCGCATCGGGGGTTATCGCAAACGTATCGATGGCGTGGCGCAGCGCGCTGAGCTCATCCAGGGCGGACCACACCGTGGCAATCCGACGTAGTAGGCGTGCGGCAGCCTGGGGGCGGGCTTCCTGGCTTAACGCTTCCAGGCGACGTCGCATCATCGCTTCAGCGTCCTGGCTATGCTGCCGGTAAGTGGCGCGGCGTTCCTTAAAACGGGCGCCATGAGAAACTAAAAAAATCGTCGATGCCCCCCGTTCACGTTGCAACATGTGAATAAAGTGGCTGATGTCGCCGACAATTTCACACGTTGTCGCAAGGTGGGTCAGGTTATCGATATCGCAGCGTTTGGCGGTTAACAGTAGCTGTTGAGCTGAAGACATAATGCGATTCCTTTGTGCTCACCGCCATTAGCTGCGCACTTTCAGAGAAAGTGCGCAGTAGGCGCTTTAGCGTAACGATAGGGCACCGGCCCCGGTGTCGTCGCCCACCGCATCCTGGTAGGCGGCTGCCTCTTCGGCTTCTTGTGCATCGCTGAACCGTACCAGCAAGACACATGAGGCCAACGCCAGTACGGCCAAGCCCAGATAAAAGAGGCCTTGTTGATAGGTCAAGCTTTCACTACGAAACAAGAATGCAGCGGATACCGCCCCCACGTTACCCCCCGCACCGACGATGCCAGCGACAGCCCCGAGAGCCTTTTTATTGATGAAGGGGACCACGCCATAGGTAGCGCCTTCAGCCATCTGCACAAACAGGCTAAAGACCAGCATGATACCAATCGCCCAGCTCAGAATATGCATCTGTGAGAAAGCTAACAACGCGATGCCTTCGCAAATCAGCGCAATAAACAACCAGCGTACGCGACCCTTTAGCCCGCCTTGTTTGGCAAATAAGTCGGAAAATATGCCACCCAGAGTGCGTGCAAAAATATTCATCAAACCAAACAGTCCGGCAATCATACCGGCGGTGGCCAGTGTCAGCTCAAAATTATCAAAAAAGTAGATGGCGGCGATATTGTTGATCGTCAGTTCTACGCCAAAACAAAGGCCATACACCACAAACAACGCCCAAACCCGGATATCTTTCGCCGCTGCGGTAAAGCATTGAAGTGCGCCATGCTCGCCGCTGGCAGGCGGAAGTTCACCTCGAGCGCGAAGCTCGTCAAAATTGCCGTTTGGAGCATCCTGGGTAAATAGCCAATAGGCAATACCGGTGCAGAATAGCACTACGCCCGGCACGACCATGGCCAAACGCCAGCCTAGCGCTTCGTTAACACCCAACATTAACATGCCGGAAAAAATCAACGGCATAACGATCTGGGTGGTGCCGCCGCCTAGGTTGCCCCAACCAGCACTGGTGGCGTTAGCCGTGCCAACCACGTTGGGCGCAAACATGATAGAGGTGTGGTATTGGGTGATCACGAACGACGCACCGATGGCGCCGATGGCCAAACGCGCGATGAGAAAGCTTTCAAAGCTATCGGCCAGGCCAATGCCCATCACTGGAATTGAGCCAAGCAAGAGTAAGCCTGAATAGGTTTTGCGCGGCCCTAAACGGTCACACAGTACGCCAATTACCAAACGTACAATCACGGTGATCGCGACAGAAGCGATGATGGTGTTGCCGATTTGCGTCTGAGTAAGCGCTAAATCTTCCCGCACCACTGCCATGAGTGGGGCGATACCAAACCAGCCAAAAAAGCACAGGTGGAAAGCAAACCAGGAAAAGTGAAACGCGCGCATTTGCGGCGTAGAGAAATTGAGCAACCGAATGCGGTTGGCTTTATTGCGAATATCCATGGGATGGCCTCACGGGTCTTGTTACGAGTTCAATACCCTGCACATCAATTGCACAGCGTCATTGGTTAACGAGAACATGCCTTCGCCATTGAAGGTCAGGTTCGACGCACTCGTACCCGGTTGGGCCTGGTCCACGCCTACCACCACTGGTTAAAACGAAGCAAATTTTTTGCCACTAAATAAATTTATTATTTTTATCAGTAGTTTATTTTTAACAAAAAGATAGGCGTAAGCTTTTTTACAACGCATATGCTGCATTGTTGGGCATTGTTTAACCCGCCATGTCTTATATTGGTGCCGAAGAAGGCGCCGAGCTGTCGTCTAAATAGACATCGTCGAGATCCAGCGTGGAGCGCTTTCCTAGCGCGTCAATATTTTCCTCCAGCCAGTGGTCTGCGGCTGCGCGGCCTTGCTCAAATAGGTGGCGCAGAAAAGGCCACTCGGCGTTAAGCTTGCTGGATACTGAAAGCTTCTGTAATGCGCCTTCGCCGCTGATGCGGTGAAACAATGCCTGCTGATAGCAATTCTCGATACCTTGGGCATCAAGCACCTGCTTAAGCATAGCGATCATGCGCACTTCTTTAATCAGCGCTGAATTGAAGGTGATTTCGTTGAGCCGATTCATAATGCTCGACGCTGTGGTGGGAATGGTATCGCGTCGAATGGGGTTGATCTGGACAAGCAATATATCTCGCGCGTTACATTCCTCCATCAGTGGAAACAGCGCCGGATTGCCCATATAGCCACCATCCCAATAGGCCTCTCCGTTAATTTCAACGGCCTGGAAAACAAACGGCAGGCAGGCGGAGGCCATGACGGCCTCAAGGCTCATCTCTTGCCGACGAAACACTCGCTGCTTGCCAGTACGTACGTTAGTGGCGGTCACGAAGAGCTTCAACTGCTCGCATCGGCGCACCCGCTCAAAGTCGATTCGCTCGGCGACAATTTCGCGCAGCGGATTCACATTAAGTGGATTGAATTGATATGGCGAGACCAGGCGGCTCATAAGGTCCATGGCAATATAGCCAGGTGAATGCTCCAGGCTCCAGTTGCCTGTCAACTTATCCAGCGGTGAGCGGCGAATAGGACTTGACATGCCCGCACGGCTAACGGCTTGCCAGAAATCGTGCAACGCCTCACGGGCGGTTTCTTTGTCGCCCCGCGTAAGCGCGTCGGCCATGACCACGCCGTTCATCGCGCCAGCGCTAGTGCCGCTGATGCCCTCTATCTCGACCCGTGAGTCCGCCAGTAAGCGGTCAATGACGCCCCACGTAAAGGCTCCGTGAGAACTTCCGCCCTGTAATGCTAAGTCTAACGATTTGGGTTGAGCCATCGGCTTGCCTCCCGTGTGGTTGGCAGTAAAAGAAATTGCTAAGCGGCTACCAGCATGGCACATCGCAGCAATTAACCGTTACCAAGCAAGCTATTTAGTCCTTAAGCCTCTTAGCGTATCTGGCAAAGTGAGACGGTGTTCGCCCATATAAAATAAAAACTAATTTTATATTGATGTTGTTCAGTAAGTATCTATTTTTAATGCAAATATATAGGGCCGCACCCAGTCTTGAAGAGTGGGCGTGCTAGGTTTTAGACGTTCAAGCTTTTATTTAGCGTTGGGCGAGCGAAGGCGTGTTAGGACAGTTAATGACCTGGGAGGTGGCCAACCATTCCTGGTCAGGGTAATAGGCAAAGACGTAGTGATCGCCTTTCAGGCTGTCAATCAAGGGATAGGTCACTTCTTCGCGAACCGCTGGGCAACCATGGCTGCGACCCAGCCGGCCAGTTTGATCAATAAAGGCTTCACTGACGTAGTCGGCGCCGTGAATCACGATGGCCCGTTCAAAGGCGTTATCATTAACGTTGGCTTCTAAGCCTTCAAGGCGCAGTGAATAGCCGTTGCGTCCGTAGTAGCTATTCATCGTTTTAAACAATCCAATGCTCGATTGGTGGCTGTTGGGGATATTGGAAAACGTTTCCGCCTCTGCGTCCCCAGAACCTTGCCCGTGGGATACCAGCTCTTGAAACATCAGTTCGTGCTGGGACAGGTCAAACACCCATAGACGGGGCTCGGTTGACGGTAGCGAGTAATCGATCACCGCTAAGCGCTCGGCGTTAGGGTCGCGACAGCTAAGCGCTTGAGCAGCAAGGCGCAGCGCCTCTGGGCTAGCGCTTGGGGCAAGTTGCAGCAGTTGGTGGTGTAACGGAATCACGCCGTTAGGTGGGGCGGCATCAACTTGGCTGAAAAAGGTGGCGGCGTGGAGTGGAAATGTGAAAAGCGTGGCAGGCAGACAAATAAGCCAGGCACGAAACGAAAAAAATGGCACCATTTAAGTCCATCCTGCAAAGTAGAAAGCGAGTAGAAAGCGGTGAGGCAGTCGCTAACCGGCTATGATAACAAGAAAACACAGTATTATCGGGACGACCATAGTAACGCAAGGAGAGGTCAATGGACGAGCGGCAGCCATTAAGACGATGGGCGATAGGGGTGGCGCTTTGCCTGAGCGTAGGCGTGGTCGGCAGCAGTGGGGCAGACACATCACTACCGTTGCAAGAGGCGCTTCAGGCGCGTTTGGCAGCGAGTGACCAGCGGCTGCCGGTCGAGCGTTTCTATGAATATCGCGACCATCAACCCGTGTGGACCACTGCGCAGAGCGTAAAAGCGCTTATGGCAGGGCTCCGCGAGCTTGAGCGAGATGGCATAAACCCTGACAACTACGCGGTAGCATCGCTAATGGAAGCGTTTGAACGTAGCCAGTCAGCGGGCGTATCTGCCCAGGCAGCGTTTGAATTGCAGGCTAGCCAAGCACTATTGCAAGCGCTGGATCATTTAAACCGCGGTCAGGTGAACCCTCGCAAGCTAGCTGCTCAGTGGGACGCTGAACGCCCGTCGCGTGGTTATTCCATGGCGCGGGTTATGGAAGCTGTGAATCAGTTGGATATTGCGGCCGCGCTTGATCAGGCGCGGCCAGACTCGTCGGCGTACCGACAGTTAAGAGCTGCTTTTGCCGACTTCCAGTCGCGTGCCTCGCAGTCGAGCGTTCCTTATCTGGACCGTCGCGACGAGTCGCTGCAGCTTGGTGATCAACATGATGATGTACTGACGCTTCGGCGGCGGTTAACGCGCTGGGGCGAGCCGCAGCTGTTAGCCGCCAATTCTCAAGCTTATCCCCACATAGACGCCGAAGCCCCTGATCAGCGCCAGTTCGATGCTTCACTTGCCGCCGCCGTTAAACGTTTTCAGCGGCGCCATCTGCTCCAGGAGGATGGTGTGGTAGGTGAGCAAACGCGCCGTGCGCTTAACGTTCCGCTTTCATCACGTGTTGAGCAACTCAAGGTGAACCTTGAACGTGCCCGGTGGATGGGGGGGCGGCCGGATGATGCCCCTGGCGTATGGGTAGACTTGGCCGGCTACCGATTACATTACACGCGGCCTAACGGGGAGCACTGGCAGACGCGGGTGGTAGTGGGGTCGCCCCGGCGCGCAACACCGGTGATCCAGTCAGCGATTACCCATTTAACCTTAAATCCGAGTTGGACTATTCCGCCCACCATCTTGCGCGAAGATGTGCTGCCCCGTGTGCGTGAGGATGTTAATTATCTAGACGAGGAAAACATCCAGGTGATTGATTTTGACGGTAACCCTGTGGAGGCGGAGGATGTCGATTGGCAGCGCCCTGGAAGTGTCATGCTGCGCCAGGTGGCTGGTAACGCGAACCCGTTAGGTCGTGTTGTTGTGCGCTTCCCGAATAACCATATGATTTACCTGCATGACACGCCTGCGCAAGGGCTTTTTCAACTGTCTCAACGTGCGTTGAGTTCAGGGTGTGTCAGGGTGGAGGGTGTCACCCAGTTTGCCCAGTTGCTACTTCAGGATACCGGCAGTTCAGCACAGATAACGCGATTAATGGCTGGAAGCCAAAATGATCGACAGGTGTCGTTACCTCAGCGCGTGCCAATTGCGCTGCACTATTTAACGGCCTGGCCTAACGCTGAAGGCGAGGTCGAGTTCCGGCCGGATATTTACGGACACGATGCGGATGTGCAATCGGCGCTTAGCCAGCCCTTGCGGCTATCGGGATAAACGGCATAGGAGGGGTTGGACCATAAAATAAAAAAGCGCCACATAGTGGCGCTTTTTGGCAATGAGCTAGCTGCTTATTCGTCGTTTTCCGGCGCATTATCAACCAAGCTGATGGTGCCTGTTTCTTCGCTATCCAGAGCGGCTATCATCGGCTCTGCCTGGCGTTGGAAGGCCACTAAAGTGTCGCCGTCTAAGCTAGTGTTTTCGGGCAGATCAACGGTCATCGCATTAACCGGTGAGTTGTCAACGATGACTTCGTAATGGAGGTGGGGGCCGGTACTGCGGCCGGTGTTGCCCGATAGTGCAATGCGCTCACCCATTTCGATTCGCTCGCCTTGGCTAACCAAGGGTTCGGACAGGTGCAGGTAGCGAGTGCGGTAGCCGTTGTCGTGACGAATTTCGATGTAGCGCCCGGCAGCATGGTGGTTACCGATGCGTTCAACGCGGCCAGTGGCTGGGGCCGTGATAGGCGTGCCAATTGGCATGGCAAAGTCGGTACCGTTATGTGGACTTGTTCGTCCGGTGACGGGGTGCTTGCGCTGTGGGTTGAAGTTTGAGCTTAAGCGGTAATTGCCTTCGAAGGGGCGACGTGCGAACGCGGGGTCTAAGCTGCCGCCTTCCGGGGTATAAAAGTTATCATCTTTGGCGTTGCGGACCACTGTCAAATCCATGCGTTCGCCCTGGTATTTAACCGCTAGCACGCGCGAGTCAAGCGTTTCGCCTTCAATCATGTCGGACTCGACCAGCACCTGAAAATGATCGCCGCGACGGCTGTCGCGGCGAAAATCGAGTTTTTTCTCCAGCAGGCGCGTCAATTCCGTGACAGCTCCGCTATTAAGACCCGTTGACTGGGCAGAGCGGGCAAAACTACCGCTGACAGTACCAGCGTAAATGCGTTGAACGGGCTCGCCTTTACGCTCAATGCCGGTAATCGCGTACTCGTCCTCTTCGCGCTCTACCAGCACACCCTCTCGGGTGTTTTTCATCATGCGTAGCGACAGTAAACGACCCTCTTCGTCTAGCTGATAGTCAAAGCTGTGACCGGCACGCCAGTGAGTCAGCATTTCAGGGTCCGGCACGTTATCCAGTAGCCTGAGGACTTCTCTGTAACCCAGCCCTAATTGGTCTTGCGCCAGAATAGCAAATGTCTCACCGGATTCGACGATGTGGGTTTCCCACTCAGGCACATATGAGTCTTCAGCCGCGAGCTCTAAGTCAAGAAAGGACACATCACCGAAAAGGTCAGCACCGTAATCTTCATAGGACGTTGCGTCTGATTCGTCTGAAGAGGCCTCGGCAACCTGGGAGGCCGAAGTGCCGTCCACGTCCAGCATACCGTTGGTCAAAGTGCCAACTACAATGGCCATGTGCAATGCACCGTCATTGAAGCCCTTGCTTGATGCTGCATTCAGCACTTCAGAGGCGGGCGTTAGCACGTTCGCTGTTTGGGCATCAATATCAGCTTCTGCGCCTTCGATAACACCCAGGTCGACAATTTCGGTCGCCTTCAAATCGCTAAGTGGGATGTTCTCGCGGGTCGCGTCCAACGCGCGGGAGGCGCGGTCGATAGCGTCAGTAACGGGCGTGCGTTCTTTGTGTAAAGAGGGAACGCCGGGAGTAGAATCGCTTGGAAGGGGGACCAGAACGCTCTCCATTGGAGCGTCGGGTTGGTTCAGGTCGTGATACGTCGTTAATAATTTTTGTGTGCCCAGCACCGTAACCATAGTGGCTACCGGTAACAATAACAATTTATGCGTGCGGGGCAGCGAATGAAGGATTCGCAACATGGGAAAATAGACCGCCGAGTTCGTGATTATAAAGTAACTAAAGCGAATAAACCCATAGACAATACCCCATGATAGCAGGGGTGCATAGACTGTATATCCATACATAAAGGGAACTTACGCCTGAATACGCAAGAACAATGCAGACCTTACTATTTTTGAACGCTGTTTGCTAATAAATGTAACGGTAGGCGATAGTCATCCTTGTAGAGCTTAGTGCTGACCCGAAGGCCATATGCACTTCCATGTGTTTGGTTACTGAAATATAGACGCAGTTTGAATTTTGTAAAGCGCTTATATAAGTCGTGTCTAACACTGCCTAGTGTAAACGATGCCGTGTGGGTGGCTTACAAGGAGGCTAGGTATAACCAGAGAAGATTACCAGACAGAATAGTTCGTTCGGGGTACGGTAATCAATGCCATTTACTGGCATGCTAGGGGTGTTTTTTCGAAAGTTGAGCCGATTGTTTCGCTGTTTTGCGTCGAGGAAATCGAAATGTCTCGGGTAACACTTGCACAGTGGCAGATGCTCGCCGCCGTGGTTGACCATGGAGGGTTTGCTCGGGCCGCCGAGGCCGTACATAAAAGCCCGTCAACGCTAAACCATGCGGTACATAAATTAGAAGAGCAACTTGGGGTTCAGGTGTTGGAGCCTGTGGGGCGTCAGGTCCGCTTAACTGAAGCGGGGGAGTTGCTGCTGCGGCGGGCTCGGCAGCTAATTGAAAGCGCTGAGTCACTAGAGGATGTGGCCTCACGACTGGCGGCTGGGCTAGAAGCGGAGGTGGTGCTTGCTATCGATCAGGTCTTTCCCGCCGCCGCTCAGGCGAAAGCACTGGAACGGTTTTCTGAAACCTATCCTCAAGTACGTGTGCAGCTTTTTGAAAGCGTATTAAATGGCGGCATTGAGATGCTCTACGATGGCCGCGCCGATATGGTGATATCGGGTATCGAGGCTCAGGGGTTTCTTGGCGAACCGCTGGTAATGGTGAGATTTGTAGCTGTCGCCCATCCTGACCATGTGCTGCATCGTTTAGGCCGGTCGTTGGATTTGCGCGATCTGGCTCAGCATCGTCAACTAGTGGTGCGCGATTCTGCACTTCGCCAGTCCACCAATGCGGGCTGGCTTAAAGCCGAACAGCGCTGGACGGTGAGCCACCTTAATACATCGCTCGATATGCTCAAACGCGGCCTGGGGTTTGCCTGGATGCCGGAAACGCGGATTGAAGAAGAACTACGTGAAGGGCAGCTCAAGCCACTACCGCTCGCTGCGGGCAGTATTCGGGAAGTGCCTATTCAACTGATTTTTCGAGACCAGGATCGCGCGGGGCCAGCGGCCCATGCCATGGCTGCTGCGCTTCGCCAAGCCGTTGCTGAATGCGTCCCGGAGGATTCGACTGTGTCGAATGAAAAGCGCTAAAACATCCGCTTGAGTCGCCTGACCTCTGGCGTATGCTGATCCTACGCTAACGCTTTGAGGAGAGGCTCCATGGGCTTGTTGATTGAAGGTAAATGGCACGATCAGTGGTACGACACTAAGAAGCATGGCGGTGAATTTGTTCGCGAGTCAGCTCAGCTGCGCGACTGGGTGGGCGATAAACCCGGCGCTGAGGGGAGCAGTCATCCCGCCGAACGTGATCGTTACCACCTCTATGTATCGCTTGCCTGCCCGTGGGCTCACCGTACGCTTATCATGCGAACGCTGAAGGGGCTTAAGTCGGTGATTGGCACTTCTCACGTCAGCCCGTGGATGCTCGACCAGGGGTGGACCTACCATCAAGATGAAGGGGCCAGCGGCGATCCTGTTAACGGTTTTGAGTTTCATCATCAGCTTTATACGATGACTGATCCCGACTATACAGGACGGGTAACAGTCCCAGTGCTATGGGATAAGCAGCGTAACGCCATCGTCAATAACGAATCTGCCGATCTGGTGCGTATACTCAACGATGCCTTTGATGAGCTGACCGGCAATGATCTGGATTTCTATCCTGAAGATTTGCGCGACGTGATTGATGAGGTCAATGCCGATGTGTATGACCATATTAATAACGGCGTTTACAAGTCAGGTTTTGCCACCGAACAGCGCGTTTATGAAAAACACGTTCAAGCGCTTTTCGACGCTTTAGAGCGCATGGAAACCCGGTTGGGTGAACATCGTTATCTGGCGGGCGAGTGGTTTACCGAGGCAGATATTCGGTTGTTTACCACCTTGATACGTTTCGACGCTGTGTATTACGGGCACTTCAAATGCAACGTTAAGCGTATTAATGATTTTCCCAATCTGGCCAACTATGTGCGGGAGCTTTATCAATGGCCGGGCGTGGCAGACACCGTGAACATGGACCACATCAAACGCCATTATTACTACAGTCACGATACCATTAATCCCACGCGCATCGTCCCGGTTGGACCAGCGCTGGACTTTGAGCGACCCCATGATCGCGAGCGATTGCCAGGAAAAGGGATACGTCGTAAAACCTGATAGGTCGTTAGACACCAAAAAGCCACCTTAAAGGTGGCTTTTTGACGTTAGCCCTTATAAGGTTAACGGTATTCGTACAACCTTTACTCTTCGTCGATATCATCGTCAGGATCGACCGCATCTCGGGTAGACTGCCAAGCGCTTTCAACCCCTTCTTCGGTGCTTTCCCAAGCATCACGGGCATTTGCCTTGGTTTGTTCCCACCAGTCGCGGTCATAAGTGGGGAACGACTGTACTTCGTCTTCGGATGCATTAATGAGGACACGATGGTCCGTATCGTCACCGTCGGTATCGGTTTCTAGGCTGAAGTAATCCGTGTCGACGACAATTTCACGGCCGCCTAACCCTAGGACAGAACCGCTTTCAACCACCAGAGCGCTGACCTTCATGTCTTCATTCAACAGGATGTCGTCAACGTCGCCAATTTCTTCATTGGTGTCACCTTCAAGATAAACCTCTGCATCCATAAGGTCATCGGCGGAATACATGCCTTGGGGCTCATCCGATGCGTTGGCATTAAAGGCAACGCCGCTGAGCAGGGCGGCACTAACGGCAGTAGTAATAATTGATTTACGCATAGCGTCTCTCCTTGTGGCTACGATACTCAATACCTGACCCGTATCACCCTTCAGCATCGCTGAATGGGTAATAGGAAGTATTGAGGAGAAATAGGGATATAATGCTTACATGAGCTGAATGGCTATAGAGAGCTTGCCCATTCGTCAGCTTTGCGCTCGGCTTCATCCTTTGCCAAGCCATATTTTTGCTGCAGCTTACCCACTAGTTGCTCGCGTTTACCGTTGATTTGATCCAACTCATCGTCAGTAAGCTCACCCCAGCTGGCGCGTGCTTTGCCTTTCATTTCGGTCCATCTGCCTTCGACTTGATCCCAGTTCATCGGATCCTCCTTGAGGTGCCATGAAATTGATAAGGCACCTTTCAGGCTAGACCATATATGGCATGGTGCAAGCTAAGCGCCTCAAAAATTTGCGCTGAAATAACTGGTCAGGCACCTATAGCAGTGTTAGGATGCGCGCTCCTCGCATGTGTTGACCCCTCCATCAAGACGATAAGCGTTTGCCTGCTGAGTGGTTTTTTAGAAATAGCCCTCAACGAAGCAACGTTTGCTGGAACATCTCTCTAACGCAGATGTTCATTGCTGTGAAGATGGCGCGCCTCCAGCATTTCACCAAACGGGTGAAATCGGCGCAGTAAGGTCGCCACGGCGGATTGAATCGCCACCAAGGTGATCAATCCGGATGCTAGGTGCGACCGGCGTCTCCGACTCCACTGATGACGATATCCGCTATGCGGAGCCATGTTCTTTGATGCTGCCTTGCAGTGCACATCATTAACTGAGTCAGAGACGCTTACGATGTTTTTTGCCGGAAACCCCGGCCTACCAAGGTGTGATTAATGACCTCGACTTCTGTCGCCTCGCCGAGCTTCGGCGATCTGGCTCTTTTGCCTGCCGTTCTGTCTGCTGTTGAATCACAGGGGTACCTAGTTCCCTCGCCGATTCAGGCGCAAACCATCCCTGCGCTGCTTGAAGGCCGCGATATGCTGGGCCAGGCCCAGACGGGTACCGGCAAAACCGCAGCGTTTGCATTACCGTTACTGTCACGTTTAGAACTGACTCGCCGCGAGCCGCAAGTATTGGTAATGGCGCCAACCCGCGAGTTGGCCCAGCAAGTAGCTGCCTCGTTTAGTAAGTATGGCCAAAACCTCAAAGGTCTCGAAGTTGCCATCCTATGTGGCGGCCAAGAGTACCGTGAACAGTTAGGCGCCCTGAAGCGCGGTGCCCAAGTGATTGTCGGCACCCCCGGCCGGATTATTGATCACCTCGATCGCGGCAGCTTGAAGCTTGACGGCCTTTCTGCGTTGGTGCTGGACGAAGCCGACGAAATGTTGCGCATGGGCTTTATCGACGACGTAAAACGCGTGGTTGCCGATACCCCAAAAGATGCTCAGCGTGTGTTTTTCTCAGCAACGCTGCCGACCGAAATCGAGCGCATTGTTAATCGCTACTTGGTTGACCCGGTAAAAGTTGCGATTGAGTCTGGCACCACCACTGGCGAAAACATTGAACAGCGCATCGTGCGTGTTGACGGTGGCGCCAAGCTTGAAGCCCTGGCGCGTATTCTCGAAGTTGAGCCGGTCGATGGCGCTATTGTCTTTGTGCGTACCCGTGCGGCCTGCACCACTTTGGTTGAACAGCTAACCGCCCGCGGTGTTAACGCTGCAGGTTTGTCCGGTGATCTCGATCAGAGCCTTCGCGAACGGACAATTACGCGCTTGAAGCGTGGCAAGGTCGATGTGCTGATCGCCACTGACGTTGCGGCGCGTGGTCTTGATGTGTCGCGTATCACCCACGTTATTAATTACGATCTGCCCCAGGATGCGGAGGCCTATACCCACCGTATCGGCCGTACCGGCCGTGCCGGACGTAGCGGAATCGCGATTACCTTTGCCGGTTTCCGTGAAGGCCGCAAAGTGGGTTGGATGGAGCAAGCGACCGGTCATAAAATGACCGAAATGCCACTGCCCGACGAAGCCGCTATTCGTGCTCACCGTGACGACGTCTTCCATCATCGTGTCATTGCTTCCTTGACCAAGGGCGCAGAAGAGCAGCGTGCTTTGATTGAGCGCCTTGTTGAAGAAGGTCACGACCCCATTGAGTTGGCCTGCGCCTTTTCCGCTATGGCCCGCGCTGACGAAGCACCAATCGGTCGCCTGCAGGCGCCGCGCAAAGAGAAGCCTTCGCGTGATGGCGCGCAAGGCGGTAAGCCAGGTGCTCGCCGTGAGCGGTCAAGCACGCCTAGCGAGGGCATGACCCGTTATCGCGTCTCCGTTGGCCATAAAGATGGCGTTAAGCCTGGCCAGCTAGTCGGCGCATTGGCTAACGAGGGTGGAATTGAAGGCGCACGTATCGGCCGTATCGATATCCGCAACGCCTTCTCGGTGGTTGAACTGCCGAGTGGGTTGCCGTCCACCATTTTGACTAAAATGGCCCGTGCCCGCGTTGCTGGTCGTCCGCTGGAAATCAGTGAAGACAGCGCGCCTGAGCGTGCTCCGCGTCGTCGCCGTGATGAGGGTGATGCGCCGATTCGTCGCCGCGAACGCGCCTAAGGATTAATCAGCTGCCGCTAAGCGGCCACTGAGAAAATCTCAATGCCCCCGTGCCTTTTCAGGTGCGGGGGCGTTTTTTTGCTACGTTAGTCACTGGCGTTTGTTTGTTTCCAGGGAGGAAAAATGTCGACATCACTACATCCATGGAACCTCGCGCCCAAAGAGGCGATAGCGCTGCAAACAAAGCTGGCAAAGCAATTAGTGCTTACCGACCGTATCGACCCGGTACACCATATTGCCGGGGTCGATATTGGCTTTGAAGAAGGTGGTTCGATAACCCGGGCCGCGGTGGTGGTTTTGCAATGGGACCCCCATGCTGCACCAGACTTACCCATAGTAGAGCAAGTAGTTCACCGTGAACCCACCTGCATGCCGTATATTCCCGGGCTGCTATCTTTCCGTGAAATACCCGCCGCGCTAGGAGCGTTTGCGAAATTGAACACCATGCCTGAATTGGTGATGGTCGATGGCCAGGGCATTGCCCACCCTCGCCGATTAGGCGTTGCCGCGCATTTGGGGTTATGGCTGGGTCTGCCGACCATAGGCATTGCCAAATCCCGGCTATATGGGACGCATGCAGAGGTAGGTGAGCAGCGCGGCGATTGGGTGCCTTTAACTGCCGGTAACGAGATAATTGGCGCGGTACTCAGGTCGCGGGCAAAGGTGAAACCCGTGTTTGTTTCGCCTGGTCATCGTGTTTGCCTCGAAACGTCTCTGGAATGGGTTTTGCGTTGCTTAGGGCGTACCAAGCTTCCCGAGCCGACTCGCTTGGCAGACCGATTGGCCTCGCGGCGCGACGAAAATCGCCCGCCCGCTAGCTAATGGCTCACTAGATAAACGCCATAAAGCGACGCAGCAGGCTCGAGGCCTCAGGGGTATCTTGAACGGCGCTGAGAAGAGCGTCGGGGTCTTCGCCTTGATCGCGCAGCGCTGCTCGCTGGCGTTCGAGGTAGGCGCGCATGACCGGGGCGGTAAATTCAGGGTGATACTGCACGCTCCACTGGCGTGGTCCATAGCGCAGCGCTTGGTGAGCATCGTGGCTGTTATGTGCCAGTACCGTTGTGTTGGGCGGCAGTTGCATGACCGACTGGGCATGGGTGAGGTGGGCCGGGAAACACTCGGGCAACTGGCTGAATAAGGGGTCTTGCTGGCCTGCCTGGGTGAGCCTTACCGAATGGGTGCCTGACTCCCGACCGGCGGGATGGAAGTCGCTAATGCCGTCAAAAGCGGCGGCCATTAGCTGATGGCCGTAACACACACCAAGCATTGGCACGTTTTCCACTAGCGCCTGCTTGAGCCAGGGTTTTAGCGCTTCACTCCACGGTGGCGCTTCGCTGACCATGCTGTGCGAGCCAGTGATGACGAGGCCTGCAAGTGATGATGGCGACACAGCGGGCACCTGGTCCCGCGCATCCCACACAGTTAACGTTATTGCAGCAGGTAGCGCCTCACGCAGCTGTTGTATAAAGAGCTGCTCGAAATCACCGTGCTGTTCAACCACTTCCGGGAACGCATCACCGGTTTTAATAATCACTAAAGCAGGCATTAATGAGTCTCATGTTAGCGCAGCGTAAACGTGAAAAGCGCTATGCGGGGGGTATCGCAAAGCGGAAACCGTAGCCTATCGGGGGGAATCCCATGTAAGGTGCAGTAGTAGTCCCATATTACGTTTAGGAGTCTGATATGCAACAGATAACCCGCGCGGGTGAGCCGATGGATGTCGCTGGTAGTTTGCCAGCCCCTGGGCAAGTAGCGCCTGCCATGACGCTCACTAACGGTGATCTAAAGGATGTTACTCTGGACAACTACTCGGGGAAGCGCAAAGTACTCAACATTATTCCCAGCGTCGATACCCCGACCTGTGCTATGTCGACCCGTCAGTTTAACGCGCTGGCATCCAAGCTTGATAACACCGTGGTGTTAGTGGTGTCCGCCGACCTTCCTTTTGCCGCCAAGCGTTTTTGCGGTGCGGAGGGGTTGGACGAGGTTGAAACCCTATCCACCTTCCGCCATCGCGAGTTTCAAGAAGCGTGGGGCGTGGCGCTGTGCGATAGTGCGATGGAAGGCTTGTGCGCCCGTGCTGTGGTGGTGCTGGATGCCGATAACCGCGTGTTGCATAGTGAACTGGTCAGTGAGCTGAAAAACGAGCCGGATTATGACGCCGCTCTGGCGGTTCTCAACGCGTAGTGCCCGCTTGATGGCGCTCCGCCGCCGCCACCAACGCACGGATTAAGCGCTGTTGGGGGCGGTTGAAGATGAGCCATTCTGGATGCCACTGCACGCCAATCAGAAAATCGTGATCCCGAGACTCAATACCCTGGACCAGGCCATCGCGGTCGCGGGCGACAATGTCGATCCCTTGGCCCGCCTGGTTGACAGCTTGATGGTGGAGGCTATTGACGCGGCACCAAGTGACACCCAGCAAGCGATGAAGCTGGCTGGCACCCACAATATCCACCGTTTTACGCGGTAGGACAGTGCGTCGACGCTTCAAGCCTTCGTGGGTGGTATAAATATCCGGGTCCAGGGTGCCACCTAAATGCACGTTTATCAGTTGAGCACCACGACAAATGCCCAACACCGGCGTATGCAACGGGATGAAATATTCTAGCAACGTGAGTTCTAGTTCATCCCGGGCAGGATCGAGGCGCACGTCAAGCTGTACTTCCCCCCCATACAGAGAGGCTTGAATATCGTCACCCCCGCCGATAATCAGCCCGTCTAAGTGGTCGGGCATGCGTCGAGAGGGTGATAATCGCAGCGGTCGGCCACCGTGGCGCCAAACCGCAAACCAGTCAAACCACCAGGCAAGCTGGCTTTTTGCATCGGAAGTGGTGATGCCAATTAACGGGCGAACCATGCAGCGGCACTCTTAAAGAAGGTGAAAATATCAGCGTTTCGTTGAAGCGAGGCTGCCCCACCAGTGTTTAACGCGGCTTGCCAGGCGAGTGATCAAAGGCCGGTTATGCTTGGCAATGTAGTCTTCGCAGCGGCTGGCAAGCGTTTCTCGAGAGGCGGCCAGGCGCTCCACCGCCACCCAGCGATTCCATTCCTTGGCGGCCCCCCAATGAGGCTCCGAGAGCTGCGCGTTGGGTAGCCGGTAGTGGAAAGTCGGTCGCGGCTTGATCAATTCGGTATGCAGCAGTTTATGAGGGTGGCTGGGGCGCAGATAAGCAAACAGCGGTAGTAGATCCAGTTCCCGGTTGCGGGTGGGATTGTAATGAAGATAGTCGTCAATCAGCGTATCGATATCCGGTGTGTACTGGCTGCTCAAGACTTTAAACGCATACTCTTTTGGGAAAGGGTTGGCGTGAGGCAGCACCTCGCGGGTGATGTCCACTTTAATCTCATCGCGAAGCCAGCTTGCCAAGAGCAGGTAAGCGCGCAGCATGGCCAGTAAGTAATCTACATCGCTACGTTCAATTTCGAGATTTAGATGCAGCCCAAATCCGTATAGCAGGCTGGCATCCGTGCCCTTGGCACCATGGGCACGAAGCGCTTCAAACAAGGCATCTAAATCTTCCAGCTCATTCCAAGGAACCGGTGGGCAAACGATTTCAGTGGGGACCAGGCCCGTCACCATATCGCCAATCAGTGCGCGAGTTTTACGGTGGAATTCGAGACGATGTAGGTGTCGCTGACGTGCCCATTCGCCGTCCTGCTCGTGACTCTCTTCCAGTAGCGCCTTATCAGGGTGGGCATACTGGGTATCCAGTTCAATGCCAAATTTACCCCAGCGTGTGCCTTCCACGAGTAGCCGATGAGGACTGACCACGTTAAGCTCGCCACCAAACAGCTCGCGTACAATCTGGGCTGTGTCGCGGGGTGGTAAACCGGCGAACTCGATTTCGACACCGATATGGCGAGTTTGACCCTTAGCATTCTGTCCGTTAGGTGGCGCATCTAACGTCATCTCGGCATCCCGTGAGGTGAACGATTTATGCGCTCAGCCTATCATAGTCACGCACGTGGGCTGAGAATATTCGCTCAGCCCACGCCACGAGAATTGGATTGCGTGGCAATGCCCGTTTACGTCTTGGTTCAGGAGTAATATGTGCGACCGCACTGGCTAATTAATACCGTTCTAAGCCTGGTTTTTATTGTGCTGTTGGGGGGCGTGGCCACCCAGGCTCAGGCGCAATCAATTTCGCTGCCCGGTTTAGGCGGTGATGAGTCTGAACAGCAAACCGACGTTAACAGCGAGGAATTCCAGGGGTCACTTGACGACGTTATCTCGATGCTCGATGACGAAGAGCGACGCAACGAATTACTGGATTCACTGCGTGAGCTACAAACTACGTCGGAAGAGGCGAGCGAAGATGAGGGCATCGTTCGCCAGGGTTTGCTGGGTGCATTGGCTGACACGCTGACCGATATTGGCGAGCAAGCCCAAGCGGGCGGCTCGCCAATCGAGGAGTGGTCGCGGCAACTGGTGCATGGTGGTGAGGAACTGAAAGCCGTGGTCAGCAGCGCCGATCAAGGGGAGTCCATTCGTGCGGTGGCCGAAGGGGCGGTGCTCGCCTTGATATGGGTGGCGTTGCTGGTAGCGATGATTGGTGCTGGCCGGGTGATTGCCAATCGCCGTGAGTGGCCGCTTGATTTGCCGCGCGATCCTAAAGGCTGGCTGATGGTCGTGCACTTCTTTCGGCGGATACTGCCCTGGATACTGGCATTTGCCATTACCCTCGGGATCGGCCAACTGATGCCTTACAGCCCAGGCCGTACCATGGTGCTGGTGGTCGCCTATATTTGCGTTTGTGGTCGGCTACTGTCGGTGGTGTTTGAAACCGTGGTGGCGTTCTTTAGCCGCGGGCATCGGTTTACTGCCGTTCAGTTGCTACACCAGCAGGCGCTGCGTGGTCTATTCGTGATTGGCGCGCTGATTGCCCTGGGCGACGCGGTAAATTCAAGCCGTATCGTCGAGATGCTAGGCGAAGAGCTTTCCAGTCTTGTCTCAGTACTCGCTAACATGATGGCCGCGCTACTGTCGGCGCGCTTCGTCTTCAAGTTCAAAAGGCCGGTGCGCCACCTGATTCGTAACCGCCCTTACAAGCAACGCCGCGATGCCAGTGCAGCCGTGGAAATGATCCGCAGCCTTGGCGGGTTGTGGCATATCCCCGCGTTGCTGCTAGTGGGCGGTTCGCTGTTGGCAATCTTTATTACCGTGGGCGACGTGGGTACCGCGCTGGCACGCTCAATTATTTCTGCCAGCCTGCTGGTGTTAACGTTGGTGATTACCGGTCTGCTGCGTCGTCAGGCCGAGCGTTTGGGTAAGCGTCGGCATCGCCGCCGGCAAAGTCAGTACCGTAAACGGCTGGAGCGCTTTGGGTTTGTGCTGGCGCATATTTGTGCGTGGGTGGTATTCGCTGAGCTGTCGATGCAGGTGTGGGGCAGTTCAATGTTCGGTTTAGGCCAACGCGGCCTGGCCGGCGCGAAAATCGGCCCAGCCTTGGTGAGCCTGGGTGGGACGGTGCTACTGTCGTGGCTGGTATGGATTTTTGCCGATACCGCGATTCAGCGGGCGCTTGTTTCGTCGACGCGCTCCCGTGGGCGGCGGGTTAATCAGGCCCGCGCGCAAACCATTACGCCGATGATTCGCAATGTCATTTTCGTGACCATTCTGATTATTGCGTTCATCGCCGCGCTCGCCAACTTAGGCGTGAACGTAACGCCACTGCTGGCGGGTGCCGGTGTTATCGGTCTGGCGATTGGTTTTGGGGCGCAAACGCTGGTGCAGGATTTGATAACGGGGATATTTATTCTGATCGAAGACTCCCTCGCAGTGGACGATTTCGTCGAAATCAACAGCCACACGGGCACGGTCGAAGGCCTAACCCTGCGCACCGTCAGGCTGCGCGACCTCGATGGCATCGTACATATCATCACCTTCAGCCGCATCGAGTCGATCCACAATATGTCTCGCCAGTTTGGTATTGCGCTGATGCGGATCCGCATTCCCCACGATATGAAAGTGGATGATGCCATTCATCTGATGCAGGAAACCGCCCAGGAACTGCGCAAAGACCCGATGATGCGCCATTACATTTGGTCGCCGCTGGAGATGCAGGGAATCGACAGTTTCGACGACGGCGGTGCCATTCTGCGCATGCGCTTCCGCACGGCACCGGAAATGCAGTGGGACGTGGCGCGCGCCTTTAATCTGATGCTGAAACAGCGCATGGAAATTGACGGTGTTGACCTTGGCTTGCCCCGCTTGAGTGTCAGCATGGAAGGTCAGATAGGTGGCTCCCTGACGCCGGACGGCAGCGTGGACATGAACCTGGAAGGCGACGGCGAAGCAGCCGAGAACAGCCCGTCAACTGATGAGGCCAGCGGTGCCGAGGAGACACCAGAGGGAAGAGAGAGGCCAACACCGCCAAAACCCGCGCCGCTTCCGACCCAGGCCGAAATCAAAAAGGATGAACGTCAGCGCACAGCGAACAAACAAGACGCTCGTTTATCCGGCGGCAAGCCCCATGCAGAGGGCAAAACCCATTATGATGCCGATACCGGCCCCGGTCGCGAACATGGCGACGAGTAGCCAGGGGCCTCGCCAGCGCCGCCAGCGGTTATACAGAGAGACCGCGTTGCTGACGCGGTCGACCAGCTCATCATGACGCGAAATGGCTTGATCGGGTGGCAATGAAAAATCATTGGCAACATCGCCTTGCCAGTGCGCCCCATGGGTTAAGCCTAAGCGTGCGCGCAGGCAGCCAATATCGCTGAGCGTATGGTGTAGCGTGTCGTAGGCATCGCGGTGCTCGTTGACTGCGAGCACACTCTCCGCATCCTGGCGCAGAGCGCTGTTTTGGCAGCGCATCACGGCGTTGTGGATGTCGTGCTCGCTGGCCTGTGATGAAAGCGATAGGCGTTGATACAAATCGCGCATATGGGTGTTTTTATTCCGTCGGTCGCCGCTGCGTCGGTTTAGTAGGTTTGCATCAGGTAATCATACGCGTTTTTGATGCGCTGAAAACGGGCGGATGCCAGCGCCACTTGATGATCGCTCTCGGTAAAGAAGCGATCTGGATGGTGCAACTGTGCCATGCGCCGGTAAGCAAGCCGCACGTCGCCCCGGCTGGCGCCCGGCGGCAGCCCAAGTACGGCAAGGGCGCGCGTCGTACGGTCGGGAGGTGGTGCGGTGCGCTGCCACTGGCGGCGTTCCCCTCGAGCGCCTTCGTGGCGAGTCCTTTCCTGTCGCGCTTTTTCCCGCTGGGCCTGCTCGCGTCGATACTGTTCATCTTGCTTTCGCTGGCGGTCACGCTCTTGGCGAGTATGCTCTTGGCGCGCATGGGCCTCTTCTTGTTGGCGCTGTTTTTCCTGCTGTTTACGTTGTTTTTTCTGCTCGCGCTGTTGGGCTTGTCGATGCGCCTGCTGTTCCGCTGCCTCGCGCGCCTGCTTCTCGGCGGCGGCATCGCGTGCCTTTTGGCTAAAATAGTCTGGGTTGTGCTGTTGCCAGTAGGTATGACGGCTGGGATCCTCCGGGGATCCCATCTGGCGGCCGGTTAATTCGTAAAACAGAGTGCTCAGCGTGGTAGGCGACACGTTGAGCAAATCAGCCAAAAAACGCAGGATATAATGGTTAGCTAACGACAATTCGCCATCGTCGGTGGCCACGGCGATCGACTGATGCAAGATGCTTAGGCTACGCTCCTGGGAGCATTCTTTGCGTAGAATTTCGGCGGCTAACTGGATCGCCTGAAGATCCTGGCTATGGGCAATGCCCATGACCGGGCCTAACTCATGCCCATGACGAAACTGTGCTGTGACCTGGGCCAAGCGACGCCGCCGCTGGCCTTCCGACACATGCTGGCGGTGCACAAGCACCCAGGCCAGCAATAACAGTGTTGCCGTATCCACTTGGCTGCGGCTTTTTAACAGCACGAGCTCAAAGGGTGAAAAACGGGCCATGGACATTCCCAAGCTCCCAATACGAATAGGTAAACAGCGGGCAATAGTGGCGTTAGGCGCCCATTAAGGCAAGTCCTCCCCATACCCGATGCCGTACCATGTTATCGCATCGTCAGATCCAGGGAAGTAGGAGATTAGTTAGTTGATCAATGTTGAGCGTAAAAATAGCTATCAGCTGCGTATTTCGCGTCGTTTAAAGGAGGAGACCTCTCACACGCTGGATGTCTATCTGTTCGTGCCGGGTGAACTGGGCCTGTCCACCCAACTGATTTCAGAAGAGGCGTTTTATCACTCGGCTATCCAGGTGTCGCGAACCTATTACAGCGACCAACATCACCTGCCGTTGGTACATAGCCGCCTGGCCACTCGCAACCAGATGGGCAGCGACTCCTATCGACTGAGTTTGAGCCTTTACGCATACCAATACGTAGGCGCAATGGAGCGCACCACCCAGACCATGCTGGAAAGCGCGCGAGACATCCGCCGTGGTCAGGACAAGCAGCAGGCCGATCAAGAAAGTATCAATAGTCTGTGCGAGCAGCTTCAAGAGATGAGCGACTTAAGCGAGGGCATCTTGAAGCGCCTGCGCCGCCACCCACCCGAGGACGAGCGACTGTATAAATATTTTGCCAATATCGATAATTATCTGTCGTGGTTTACCGAGCAGCAGCTATTGGCCTTGGTGGCCCATATGCCCAGGGGCGGAGAATTTACCCCGATTCGTCGCCGTTTTGTGGCGATTTGCCAGCGCGAAGCCGAGTACCGCTACGAACAGGATTACAATGCCGTACGGGTCATGGATGACCCCACCCGCATGTCGAATAAGATGCGCTTATTGCGCCGTTTAATCGAGTACCCCATTACCCTGAAACAGCGTTCCCAGGAACTGGGCGGCGGTGAGCAGAAAGCTGTCAAAGCCCTGGCCACCGCCGTGGTCATGGGTTTTGTATCGTTTGGCGTGCTGCGCCTCCGCGATACGCTGGGCGATATTACCGCGCTGTTTGTGATTGCCATGGCGGTGCTTTATGCGATGCGCGAGGTATTCAAAGATGATCTACGCAACACGCTTTGGCGCTGGCTTCGACGTGGGCGTCCCAAGTGGCGGCGGCAATACGTCGACCCCAACCGCAATGTGGCGGTCGGCCACCAGCTCGAGTGGTTCGACTATAAACGCTATGCCGCATTGGACACTGAAATTCAGCAGCTGCGGCGCCGTACCGTCGCCCAGCGTGAAGAGGTAGTGCTGCATTATCGCTCGCAGTCGCGGATGTCGCCGACGCGCTTCTTGAGCGGCTATGAACACACCCAGGAGAGTCTGACCCTGGATATATCCATGCTGACGCGACTGATGAGCAAGGGAAAGCATGCCATCTACCGACTCAAGGAAGGTCAGGCAGTGCGCGAGACCGTCGAACGCCGTCACCTGTTCAACCTGGTGATCCGTGAAACCGGCAGCGAAGACCAGCCTTATCTTGCCCGCTGGAAGGTAGTGGTCAGTCGCTCAGGGATTGTTTCGGTGGAAAAAGTCGAGGAAAGCGATACCGAATAGGTGCAGACGTAAACTGCGCTAGATCAAGTATTGCGTCATCCCATTCAAGCCAGCATAGGCAAATGCCCGCGTGGGAACTAGGCTTAAAGATAGGCAATGCACCCTGCATTGGCGACGACATCGCAAGGTTCGTCGCAAGGAGAAGAATGATGCAAGCAATCGATATTATGACGCCAAAAGTCGTCAGCGTGTCTCCCGACACGGAGGTGCGTGATATAGCGCAACTGCTGCTTAGGCACCGAATTAGTGGCGTCCCAGTAGTGGATGGTCAGGATCGCGTGGTGGGCATGGTCAGCGAGGGTGATCTGATGCGCCGACTGAAAAATGACAGCGGTGAGGACCATGGCGGGTGGCTATCGCTGTTCAGCGCCGGTAAGAATGCTGGCGAGTATGTGAAGTCGCATGGGCGCAAAGCTCAAGAAATCATGACCCCTGATCCGCTGACCGTTGAGGAAAATACACCGTTACATAGCATTGCGCGATTGCTGGAAAAGCACCATATCAAGCGCGTGCCTGTGCTGCGTGATGGCAAGCTGGTGGGCATCGTCAGCCGCGCTAATTTACTGCAAGGCATTGCCAATGCGGCGGTGGGGGCCACTCAGTCGCCTACCGACGATCGGGCAATTCGAGAAGCTATTCTCAATGAAGTCGAGCATAGCACTGACGTGCGGACCGAAAACATCAGCATCATCGTGGACGGCGGTGCCGTGGAAGTGTGGGGACTGGTGGACTCTCTGGAGCAGAAGCAGGCCGTCAGTGTAGCGGCGGAAAATGTGCCGGGGGTGACGCAAGTCGAAAACAACCTGGGTATGATGCCCCGCGGCGTGGGCTTTATGTAACTTCTTCGCCCGTGTCCGCGTATTGTCGGACCGCCTGTTGGGTTGGGTAAAAAGGCACGCCAAAGCCCGCTAACGCTAATAGCGGGCTTTATTAGTTCTAGCCTACCGCCTTGATGGCGTTTTCCAGGCTATCGACACTGCGTTGGGTGTGGTGAAGCTTATCGAGGCCAAACAGGCCAATGCGGAAGGTCTGGAAGTTGTCGCCCTCATCGCACATCAGCGGTACGCCGCCTGCCACTTGCACACCTGCCTGGGCAAGTTTGCCGACCAGGCCGGCGTCGTTGGTGAAGCACACCACCACGCCAGGCGCCTCAAAGCCCTCGGCGGCAACGCTTACAAACCCGTGGCGTTTCAGCATGGCGCGGACTTCCTGGCCGATCGCCTGTTGCTCGGTTTTGACCTTGGCAAACCCATACTCGCGGGTTTCCTGCATGATGTCGCGAAGCTTGCGCAGGGCATCGGTGGGCATGGTCGCGTGATAGGCGTGGCCGCCGTTTTCGTAGGCCTGCATAATGCTGTGCCACTTGCCCAAATCGCAGGCAAAGCTGTTGCTTTGCGTCTCGCCAAGCCGCTCAGTGGCACGTTCTGAAAGCATCACCATGGCGCAGCAGGGCGAGCCGCTCCAACCTTTCTGAGGCGCGCTGACCACCACGTCCACACCTAAATCCTGCATATCCACCCACAGCGTACCCGCGGCAATCGCGTCGAGAACAAACAAGCCGCCTACGTCGCGGGTCGCCTGGGCAACTGTGCGAAGGTAGTCGTCGGGCAGCAACAGCCCGGCTGAGGTTTCCACCTGCGGGGCAAACACCACGGCGGGCTTTTCCTCACGAATGCGCTTGGCGACCTCGTCGGCGGGTACCGGCGCAAAGGGTGACTGAGGATCATCGGCGTTAAAGCGACGCGCTTTCAATACGCTGTGCTGGTCAGTCAGGCGGCCCATCTCGATAATCTGCGTCCAGCGGTAGCTGAACCAGCCATTGCGAATCACCAGGGTTTTCTGGTCGACGGCAAACTGGCGGGCGACCGCTTCCATGCCGAAGGTGCCGCTCCCCGGTACGATCACCGCCGCATGGGCGTTGTACACCTCTTTCAGCGTGGCGGAAATATCGCGCATTACGCCCTGGAACTGTTGCGACATATGGTTTAGCGAGCGGTCGGTATAGACCACCGAATATTCCAGCAAGCCGTCAGGGTCGACGTTGGGCAGTAAGCCAGCCATGGCGTTCTCCAATCATGTGATGTGCTCTCAATCGGCACATTTTGTCTTGTATAAGAAGGTGTTCTTAAGAGTACGAGCAAAAAACGCACAAAACCAGCCCGCAAGGGGCTGGTCGTTAAAGCTAAATAGCGGGAATTAACGTGGCGGCAATTGCTCGGGCCCAAACGCATCGGGCAGCAGGGTTTCCATGGTGTAGGTTTTTAGTACCTCGCCCTGGCGGGAAAGCACCAGGATCTGCGTGTCGGGCGTGGCAAACTCGCGGATGCGCTGGCGGCAGTCACCGCAGGGCGTACATAGGTGCTCGCCCGGTCCCATGACATAGACCTTGGCAAGCTCGCGCTGCCCGGCAGTAGCCATGGCGGAAATCGCCGAGGCTTCGGCACACAGTCCCTTGTAGTGGGCGACTTCCACGTTGGCGCCGGCAAACTGCTGCCCGTCGGGTGTCTCCACCACCGATGCCACCGGGTGGTGGGAGTAGGGCGCATAGGCATTGCCCAGCGTCTTGAGCAGTGTTTCAACCAGCGCCGTATTGGCTTGGCTCATGGCGATATCCTCGATCATGGCTTTTAGGACTTGGCAGCGTCGTCGCGCAGCACGGTATCCAACGCGATGATCATCATGTCGTCGAAGGTGGTCTGACGGTCGGCGCTGGAGAGCGAGTCGCCCTTAAGAATATGGTCCGACACGGTGCAGATGGTCAGTGCCCGTGCGCCGAATTCCGCCGCCACGCCGTAAAGGCCTGCGGCTTCCATCTCAACGCCGACAATGCCGTAACGCTTGAGCAGTTCGGCCATTTCGGTTTGCGGGTTGTAGAACAGATCCGCCGAGAAGATGTTGCCCACCTTGACCGGTACGTTCTGTGCGTTGGCGGCGGCCACGGCGTGCTGGGTCAGGTCAAAGTCGGCAATCGCGGCGAAGTCATGGTCGTTGAAGCGCATGCGGTTGACCTTGGAGTCGGTGCAGGCACCCATGCCGATGACCACATCGCGGACGTTGACGTCGTCGCGTACCGCGCCGCAGGAGCCCACGCGAATAACGGATTTAACGCCGTAGTCGGTGATCAGCTCCTTGGCGTAAATCGATACCGAGGGGATGCCCATGCCGTGTCCCATGACCGAAATCTCGCGGCCTTTGTAGGTGCCGGTGTAACCAAACATGCTGCGCACGTCGTTCACCTGGCGAACGTTCTCCAGGTAGGTGTCGGCAATGTACTTGGCACGCAGTGGATCGCCGGGCATCAGCACAGTATCGGCGAAATCACCTGGGGCAGCGTTAATATGTGGGGTAGCCATAAAAGGTCTCCTTTAAGCGGCGTTGGGCAAAAAGCTGTCGCCGTCGGCCATGGCCTCGAGCGCGAAGTAGTCGGCGAGCGTCTGGCCAATATCGGCGAAGGTGCCGCGTTCGCCCATGGGGCCGGGGGCAAAGCCTGCGCCCCGCACCATGACCGGCACGTACTCACGGGTGTGCTCGGTGCCTTCCCAACTGGGGTCACAGCCGTGGTCAGCGGTGAGCAGCAGCAGGTCGTCGTCGTTGAGCGCGGCAAAAAGCTCGGGCAGGCGGGCATCGAAGTGCTCAAGGGCGGCGGCATAGCCCGGCACGTCGCGGCGGTGACCGTAGACCGAGTCAAAATCGACGAAGTTGGCCATGATCATGGTCGGGCGGTCGCTGGTTTCCTTGGCAGTACGCGCTATCTCGCCAAGCGTCGCTTCCATCAGCGCATCGTGGCCGCTGGCTTTGACCTTGTGGGTGATCCCGCAGTGGGCGTAGATATCGGCAATCTTGCCGATCGAGACCACTTCGCCTCCGGCCTCGGCAAGCTTTTGCAGCACGGTAGGCGTCGGCGGCTCAACGCTGTAGTCGCGGCGGTTGCCGGTGCGCGCGAAACTTGCGCTGTCGTCGCCAACAAACGGGCGGGCGATGACCCGGCCAATGTTGTAGGGCTCGAGCAGGCCGCGCACGGTTTCGCACAGCGCATAGAGCCGTTCGAGGCCGAAGTGCTCCTCGTGGGCGGCAATCTGGAAGACGGAATCCGCCGAGGTGTAGACGATCGGCTTGCCGGTAGCGACGTGCTCTTCCCCCAGGCGGGCGATGATCTCGGTGCCCGAGGCGTGGCAATTGCCGATTACACCGGGAAGGTTGGCCTCCTCGACAATCCTGTCGAGCAGCTCAGCCGGGAAGCTGTCGGTCTTATCGAGAAAGTAGCCCCAGTCAAAGCGTACCGGTACGCCAGCAATTTCCCAGTGGCCGGAAGGCGTGTCCTTGCCGCTGGAAATCTCCTTGGCATGGGCGTAAGCGCCTTCCAGCGTGCTGGGCAGGTCAACGCCTTCGGCGACGCTGCCAGTGGCATCACGGTGGGCGTGGAACAGACCCAGCTTGGCCATGTTGGGCAGTTTCAGCGGCCCGGAACGTTCGGCGGTATCGGCCTCGCCGCGCGCGCAGGCGGCGGCGATGTGGCCCAGGGTGTCGGCCCCCTGGTCACCGAATTTGTCGGCGTCCGGCGCGCTGCCGATACCGAAGGAATCGAGGACCACGACGATGGCACGGCGCATTAGGCTTCTCCTCGGAAAGTGTCTTGAAGTAGCGTGTCAGCGGTGGCGGGCTGCTCGCCCAGCGTAACCGCCGCGCGTAGCTGAGCGGCGGCGCGGGCGGCGGCGTCTTCGCTTTGGGCGTGAACGATGGCCAGCGGGCGCTGGTTATCCACCCGATCGCCGACTTCGGCGATATCGCTGAAGCCAACGCTATGGTCGACGCTGGCGTCGTTGCGCAGGCGGCCACCGCCGAGTTCCACCACGCTCATGCCCACGGCGCGAGTGTCAATACGTTGCACGATGCCATCCTGCTCGGGATAGACCGCCTGAACCACCGACGCGGTGGCCAAATAACTATCCGAGCGCTCCATGAAGTCGGCGGGGCCGCCCAGCTCGTGCACCATGCGGGCGAAGACCTCGGCGGCCGCGCCGGAAGTAAGCGCTTTTTCAAGCTTGGCTAGCGCTTCGTCACGGCTGGCAGCCAGCTTGCCCGCCATCAGCATTTCCACCGCCAGTTCGCGGGTTACCTGCATGACGCGGCTATCGGAGCGCTCGCCGCGCAGCAGCGCCAGGGTTTCGACGATCTCGACCGCATTGCCGGCGCAGGGGGCCAGCGGCTGGCTCATGTCGGTGAGCAGTGCGGTGGTGGGCGTGCCTGCCTGGGTGGCCACGTTGGCGATGCTCTTGGCCAGTTCGCGGGATTTCTCTGGAGTGGGCATAAAAGCGCCGCTGCCGACTTTGACGTCCATCACCAGTGCGTCAAGCCCCGAGGCTAACTTTTTACCCAGAATCGAGGCGGTGATCAACGGGATGGATTCCACCGTGGCGGTCACGTCGCGCACCCCGTAGATACGCTTATCCGCGGGGGCGAGGTTGCCGGTTTGGCCGATAATCGCCACGCCGGTGGATTTGACCACATCGCCGAAGCGTTCCGGGGCGGGGTAGGGGTTGTAGCCGGGAATGGACTCGAGCTTGTCCAGCGTGCCGCCGGTGTGGCCCAGGCCGCGGCCGGAAATCATCGGCACAAAGGCACCGCAGGCCGCGACCCAGGGGCCAAGCACCAGCGATACTAGATCGCCCACGCCGCCGGTGGAGTGTTTATCGACGACCGGCCCCGGTAGGTTGAGTGAGTCCCAGTTCATCACATGGCCCGAATCGCGTGTAGCCGTGGTCAGCGCCACGACTTCTTCGCGGCTCATGCCGTTCAAGAACACCGCCATGGTGAACGCGCCAATTTGCGCATCGCTGATGCGGTCGTCGGCAATGCTTTGTACAAAGGCTTTGATTTCTTCAGCGGGCAGCGGCTGGCCGTCGCGCTTCAGGCGAATCAGTTCTTGGGGAAGCAAGGTGTGCTGGGAAGCCATTAGTAGCCTCCCTCAGTGGTGGATCGTGGGTTGCCATCCAGCGTATTGAGCAAGTTACCCAGCAAACTCGACGCGCCAAAGCGAAAGTGTTTAGCCGAGACCCACTGATTACCCATGATATTGGCCGCCAAGGCTAAATACTCGGCGGCATCTTCTGCTGTTTTGACACCACCGGCTGCTTTGAAGCCAACATCTTTACCACTGGCTTTGATCGCCTTGAGCATGATCTCGGCGGCTTCCAGCGTTGCGTTGACGGCCACCTTGCCGGTTGAGGTTTTGATAAAGTCCGCGCCGCCCTCAATGGCCAACTCGCTTGCCCGTTTAATAAGGGCGGGATCCTTGAGTTCGCCTGATTCGATGATGACTTTTAAGAGCGCCTGGCCGCCGCAGGCCGCGTGGCACATTTCCACCAGTTCGCGGCCAGTATCTTCATCACCTGCCATGAGGGCACGGTAGGGGAACACCACATCGACTTCATCCGCGCCGGAGGCAACGGCTTCACGGGTTTCTCGGGCAGCGCCCATGATGTCGTCACCGCCAAGGGGGAAGTTGGTCACGGTGGCAATTTTGACTTCACCACTAAGCTTGTGGGCGGTGAGTGCGCGACGTGCCGTCACCACAAACTGGGGGTATATGCATACCGCTGCCGGATGGCCATAGGGCGTTTTCGCCTGCTGGCAAAGCGATTCGATGGTCGCATCAGTATCGGTATCGTTAAGACTGGTTAGGTCCATCAGTGAAAGCGCCTGGCGCGCGGCAAGGGTCACGTTAATCGAAGCTGTCATGGACATCTCGCACAGTTATTATCAACGGAAAAAAACGGGCACTACCGTATATGACAGCAGCGCCCGAGATATAGCTTATTATTACGTTAAGTAGCGGCGCTGCCTAGGGCGATAAAGAAGCCTGCAATGGAGGCTGACATTAGGTTAGACAGTGTACCGGCCAATACCGCTTTGACACCAAAACGGGCGATTTCCTTGCGGCGTGTCGGGGCAATGCTACCCAGGCCACCCAGCAAAATCGCAATCGACGACAAATTCGCAAAGCCACACAGGGCAAAGGAAAGAATCGCCGTGGTATGCGGCGTCATTGCCTGGCCAGTGGCCGCCACCATCTGCTCGCCCTCAATATAGGGAGCCAGGTTGATATAGGCGACAAACTCATTGACCACCAGTTTTTGGCCGATGAACGAGCCGGCTAGTGTCGCTTCTTCCCAGGGTACGCCCAGTAAAAATGCCAGCGGGGCAAACAGCCAGCCGAGAATCCACTCAAGGCTCAGCGACTCGAAGCCAACCCAGCCGCCGACGCCACCCAAAATGCCGTTGATCAGCGCAATCAGCGCAATGAAGGCAAGCAGCATGGCGCCGACGTTAGCGGCCAGCATCAGGCCAGAGGTCGCACCGGAGGCAGCCGCGTCCAACACGTTAGTGGGCTTGTCTTCCTGTTCTTTAAGCTCTTCCTCGACCTGGGAAACGCTGTCGGCGTCCTTGGGGTCCTGGGTTTCGGGCATGATCAGCTTAGCAAACAGCAGGCCACCGGGGGCTGCCATAAAGGAGGCGGCGACCAGATATTCCATGGGAATACCCAGCGCGGCATAGCCGGCCAATACAGAACCCGCCACCGATGCCAAACCACCGCACATAACGGCAAATAGCTGAGAAGGGGTCATCCGGGCAATAAACGGACGAACCACCAAGGGCGCTTCGGTTTGACCAACGAAGATATTAGCCGTGGCCGACAACGACTCGGTGCGCGAGGTACCCAGTGCTTTTTGCAGCGCGCCACCCAAGATGCGGATCACCCATTGCATGATGCCGAGGTAATACAGTACCGCGATCAGCGAGGAGAAAAAGATAATGACCGGCAGAACTTTAATGGCAAACACGAAGCCGACTTCGTCAGCATTGGCCAAGTCGCCGAACAAGAACTCGATGCCGTCATCGGCAAATACCAGAATCTGGCTGACGCCCGCCGAAATGGTTTGCAGCACCGTCTGGCCAAAAGGGACGTAGAGCACAAAGGCGCCGATACCCGCTTGAATGCCAAACGCGCCGAGCACAGTACGCAAGCGGATCGACTTGCGATCGTAAGAAAAGATCAGGGCGATGGCCACCAGAGTGACCATGCCGACCAGGCTCATCAGGAGTGTCATAGGGAAATCCTTCGCATCGCGTTAGGCGGTGTTACAGCAGGTTGAGCTTCACGGTGTAAATCATCGCATTCTGATAGTTGTCAGGCGTGCCCAACTTTTCATCAGAATAGCGATACTGGACGCCGGTGGTGACCAGCTCAGTCGGGTGCCACCAGAGACTTACCGCGCCATTGGTGCCTACGCTGTTGGCTTTATCGCCCACATAGTTCTGTTCCAGGTACTCATCGTCGCGGCCAAAGGTTTGCTCATGCCAGTTGGTGACGCCAAAGTCCTGTCCGAACGCGGTAAAGTCGTAACCCGCGACCCAGCCCGCCATAAAGCCGTTTGAGCCGGTGTAGCCGTCGCTTTGTACCCGGGCGGCGCCGATAAACGGCTTGAACCACAAACCGTTGTCTAACGTCTTGCGGTAGCCCAGGCCGAGAATCTGGTCCTGTTCACGGCTGTCATAACCGTAGTCCCGGAAGTCGTAAAGATGTGCATAGATAGAGAACGGGCTGTCGCCCAGGTAAATATGTGAGGTCAGCTTGCCCGCCGTGCGAAAGTTGTCCTTACCGCCGCTAGCCTCGTCGAACTGGTCGTTGGTGGGGTTTTCAAAATCAAAAAAGCCGTAAAATTCACCCCATTCGTAGCCCAGGCCGCCTTCGATTTCGAGAAACATGAAATCGCTTTTCGCCGCATTGTCAGCGGTACGGTCTTCGGTGCCGTCAGACCAGTCGAGGTAGTTGACCGATACATTGGCGAATGACCAAATTGGGTCGAAGGTGTCCGCGTTAGCGGTAGTGGCGGTACCGGCCATTAATACGCTGGCGCAAAGCGCTGTGAGCGAAGCGCGAGATGCAATAGCAGTAGTAAAACGAGTACGAGCAGTCATGGTAGCCTCAACAGGTTTGTTAGTTGCAGTTTTGATCCGCCTCGACGACGGACGTGAGGGCTGGCGTTGACCCGAGTCAGCGGGTTTTATTGAGCTGTAATGTTAAAATTATAACATTTAGTGTTATTTTTCTAACGCCAATTTGCAACTTTTATCACTTCAACGTCTATTAAATGAAAAATTGGTAACATAAAGTTTAATGGTCGTTGATTTAATGGTAATTCCGTGAGCGCTCGCTCAGCATAGGGAAGGCCCTCAGTGAAAAGGGATAAGCTCAGCGATAACCCTAGGCCCATCCAACGTACAACAGGCCGTTACCAGGAGAAGCTGTCAATGAAAGACCGAAGCGCGTTGCGCCTGGCAACGTTGCAGGAGACGTTAGCAAACGGTGGGACTCTGCATTTGCGCGATGCGGCTGAGCTGTGCGGTGTGTCCGAAATGACGATTCGACGGGATGTGAATGCCCATCCTCACGTCATTAGCTTGTTAGGTGGCCGGCTGGTCATGGCGCATACCCCAGGCGTTACGCCGGTATACGACTTAACCGAGCAGCAGGCCAGCCATTACCAAGCAAAAAACCGCTTATGCCAACGAGCTCAACGTTTCATAGAGGATGGCGATACGCTATTTGTCGACTGCGGTTCAACGCTCATGCCACTAATGAACCAGTTGGGCAGCTATCGCGAGCTCACCGTGATCACCTATGCCCTAAACGTGGCGAACGCGGTAGCCCCTTTGCCCAACGTACGGCTGGTGCTGCTGGGTGGATTGTTTTATGCCGCGTCGCAAACGTTTGCCAGTGACAGCATGGCGGAGTCAATCGAGCGGTTGGGTATCAATAAGGCGTTTATTTCGGCCGCGGGTGTCGATGTGCAGCGTGGGGTGAGTTGTTTTCACTTCCATGAGGTGCTGCCTAAACAGGCAGCTATGGCTGCTGCCATGCAGCGTCTATTGGTCGTAGATGCAAGCAAATTTGGTGTTGTGCGCCCTGCCTATTTTGCCTCAGTGAGTGAGTTTGATGTGATAGTGACTGACGAAGAGGGCGCATCACCCTTTCTCAGTGATGGGCTCCGTGACCAAGGTCTCGGCCTGCCGACTATTACGGTGGCTTAAGCTTAGTTTTCATTAAATTAGCCAAGTTTTCTTTAAGCCGCAGGCCATTCGTGGCAAAATCCGCCGCGTTTACCTGCGGCAAATCGTCTCTTCTCTTCTGCATCATTGATGCGAGAATAGCGTCCGTCTGCGGTAATTGTGTTTGGCGATAGTCTGCCAAGCGATCCTCTCTCGCGATCAGACGTCGACGTTAAGCGGTTGCTTATCGGCTGCGTTTGCTCAAGAGACTTTGTTGGCTTGCTACCTTAGCAGCTTGTTCACAATGTTTGCCTCCCAGCCCTGACGAGGTCGTAACATGAGAAAAAACCTCTACGCCAAAGCGGCAGGTCTTCTACTGCTGCTTTCTTTATTTTTACTGCTGGGTGGTTGTAGCTCGGCGTTGATGGACCCGAAGGGTCAAATCGGCGCCGAGCAACGCACCCTGATTCTGACAGCCTTTGGCATTATGCAGATCGTCGTGCTTCCCGTTATCGGGATGACGCTGTTCTTTGCCTGGCGTTATCGCCGCGGCAATCATAATGCTGCTTACACGCCTGATTGGGCTCACAACACCTGGGTCGAAGTGGTGGTGTGGCTGATTCCGTGCGTCATCGTTCTCTTCCTTGCCGGGTTGACGTGGTATACCTCGAACAGCCTGGATCCGCACAAGTCCATTGCTGAGGAAGACGAAGAGACGTTTGAAATCCAGGCTGTAGCGATGGATTGGAAGTGGCTGTTCATCTATCCCGAGCAGGGCATTGCCACGGTCAACGAGGTGGCGTTCCCCGCGGATACGCCGATACGGTTCCGGGTGAGTTCTGCGTCAGTGATGAATTCGTTCTTCATCCCTGATCTCGGCAGTCAAATCTATGCCATGGCGGGTATGGATAATGACGTTCATCTGGTTGCTGATGAGGAAGGCACTTACCCAGGCCGTTCCACCAACTACAGCGGTTCAGGCTTCTCTGGCATGACCTTTGAAGCGCATGCGACCTCTGATGAAGGCTTCGATGAGTGGGTGGACGAAGTGAGAGAGTCCTCTGATTCGATAAGCTTCGACGATGGCTATCTCGAGTTGTTAAAGCCAAGCCGTAATCATCCGGTCGAGTACTTCTCTGAAGTATCGCCGACCCTTTATGACGACATTCTCAACACTTACCACAGCGGTGAGCCTGTTGATGTGTTGCCTAATGAGACCGGATACAAACATGCCAGTAGCGATCATCAAGAGCAGGACGGCGATATGGCGATGAACGCGGAGGCAGCGGAGTAAACTATGTTTGGAAAACTCGGTTTAGACTCGATCCCCTTTTACGATCCCATCATCGTATCGCTCATGATCATGACCGCCTTGGGCGGAGCGGTAGTGTTAGGGGGCGTTACCTACTACCGCAAGTGGGGCTACCTGTGGAGCGAGTGGGTAACCTCGGTCGACCATAAAAAGATCGGGATCATGTATTTCATCGTGGCCCTGGTGATGCTGGTCCGCGGTATTGGTGAAGCGCTGATGATGCGTGCCCAGCTGGCGATTGCCTCTGGCGGAGCAGAAGGCTTCCTGCCGCCGGAGCATTACGACCAGCTGTTCACGACCCACGGCGTCATCATGATCTTCTTCGTGGCCATGCCCATGGTCATCGGTTTGATGAACCTGGTCGTGCCGCTACAGATCGGTGCCCGCGACGTTGCCTACCCGTTCCTGAACAACCTCAGCTTCTGGTTGTTTGTATCTGGTGCGATGATCGTCAACCTATCTCTGTTTATCGGCGAGTTTGGTACCACCGGCTGGTTGGCCTACGCGCCTCTCTCGGGGATTGAGTACAGTCCCGGGGTCGGGGTCGATTACTGGATATGGGCGTTGCAGATATCCGGGGTAGGGACCACGTTGACGGGTATCAACTTCTTCGTGACGATCCTGAAAATGCGTGCGCCGGGCATGAAGATGTTCCGCATGCCGATCTTTACGTGGACATCGCTGTGCGCCAACGTGCTGATCATCGCGTCGTTCCCGATTCTGACCGCGACGATTGCGCTGCTGACTCTTGATCGTTACTTGGGGATGAACTTCTTCACCAACGATCTTGGCGGCAACGTGATGATGTATGTCAACCTCATCTGGGCCTGGGGCCATCCTGAGGTGTACATCCTGATTCTGCCGGCCTTCGGGGTGTTCTCTGAAGTCGTGGCGACGTACGCCCGCAAGCGATTGTTTGGCTATACCACCATGGTCTGGGCGACCGTCGCGATTACGCTGCTGTCCTTCATCGTATGGCTGCACCACTTCTTCACCATGGGTGCAGGGGCCAACGTCAATGCCTTCTTCGGCATCATGACGATGATCATCGCCATCCCCACGGGTGTGAAGGTGTTTAACTGGCTGTTCACCATGTATCGCGGCAGCATCGAGCTGTCTGTGCCCATGCTGTGGCTCATCGGTTTCATCATCGTCTTTACCATCGGTGGTATGACCGGTGTGATGCTGTCGGTGCCAGCCGCTAACTTTGTGCTGCATAACAGCCTGTTCGTTATCGCCCACTTCCACAACGTGATTATCGGCGGCGTGGTCTTCGGCATGATGGCGGGAATGTACTACTGGTTCCCGAAGGCGTTTGGCTTCAAGCTCGACGAAAAGTGGGGCAAGCGCAGCTTCTGGTGCTGGTTGATCGGCTTCCTCATGGCCTTTATGCCGCTCTACGTGCTCAGCTTCGATGGGGCCGTGCGTCGCATGCAGTCTTACGAAGCCACTGAATGGCAGCCAATGATGATCGTCGCCTTTATCGGTGCCTGTATTATTCTGATGGGTATCTTATCGACACTGATCATGGTGGCGGTCAGCATCAAGAATCGTCATAGCATGAAGTATGCAGACTTGAGCGGTGACCCTTGGGATGGCCGTACCCTGGAGTGGGCAACCTCTTCGCCTGCGCCTTTCTATAACTTCGCGCATCTGCCCAAAATCAGCGGTATCGATGATTTCTGGCGCCAGAAGCAGGAAGGTCGTGACGCAATTGGCACTGGGCCTTACCAGGACATCCATATGCCGCGCAACACCATTGCTGGACCAGTGATCAGCCTGTTCTCGATGATCTTTGGTTTTGCCCTGGTATGGCATATCTGGTGGCTGGCGATTGTCGGTGGTATCGGTATGTTTGTTGCCTTTATCGCCCGCGTAGCTAATGACGATATCGATTACTACGTGCCGGCGGCTGAAGTCGAGCGTATTGAGACTGAGCATAAGCAACGCCTCGAAGAGTATCGGGAGTGGGTCAAGCAGAATCCCGAAGAAGCGTCTCATCTACAGGTTCGGATGCAGGGGTAACCATGGCGAGCGAAGCAGTAAGTAACCACGACGATCACGCGCATCCAGTGACGCATGATCACCACGATACCGGCAGCATCAAGGTGTTCGGTTTCTGGGTTTACCTGATGAGCGATTTGGTGATCTTCGGAACACTATTCGCAACTTTTGCCGTGCTCCTTCGGGGCACGGCCGGTGGACCCGACGGCTCCGAGATCTTTGATTTACCGCTGATTCTGGCCGGTACATTTGCACTGTTGATCAGTAGTTTTACCTATGGGATGGCGGTGCTGGCAATGACCGCCGAGAAGGTTGACAAGGTCAAGAAATGGCTTTGGATCACCTTCGTGCTGGGGGCGGCCTTTATCGCCATGGAGATTTATGAGTTCCAGCATCTCATTCATCTCGGCTACGGGCCTGATCGCAGCGCCTTTTTATCTGCCTTCTTTACACTGGTTGGCACACACGGTCTGCACGTAACCTTCGGGCTGGTTTGGATCCTGGTAGTACTCTATCAATTGCGTACCAAGGGTCTGAACGACATGACACGTCCGCGTATCCTATGCTTAAGCTTGTTCTGGCACTTCTTGGATATTGTTTGGATTTGCGTGTTTTCATTCGTCTACCTGATGGGGGTTCTGTAATATGGATGATTCACCCACTTCACACGGCAGCGTAAAGTCGTATGTGACAGGCCTCATTCTGTCCATCGTGCTCACTATTATCCCCTTCTCGGTGGTAATGAGTGGTGCGTTGAGCATGAATGCCACCGTTTGGACGATTGTTATAACCGCCATAGCCCAGATTCTGGTGCAGCTTGTGATGTTCATGCACATGGACACTAAGCAAGAGGAAGGTTGGAACTTCATGTCCTTCGTCTTCACCCTGATTATTCTCGGCCTGGTTGTTGGAGGTTCGTTGTGGATCATGCATCACCTGCACCTCAATCTGCACATCGGGTAACGTTTATGGCAAAGATGGGCGATTATTTCGCCCTCACCAAACCGGGTATCATCGGTGGTAATACCATTTCAGTCATGGGCGGCTATTTTTTAGCCGCCCGCGGCGATTTTGATTTGCTGCTGTTTTTGAGCGCGGTGGTGGGCTTGGCGCTGGTGATTGCGTCAGGCTGTGCCTTTAATAACGTGATTGATCGGGACATTGATGCGGTGATGAGCCGCACGCGTACGCGGGCTTTGGTACAGGGTCGTATCACACCGTTTGCGGCATTGTGCTTTGCGACGCTGCTGGGTATTGCCGGCTTTGCCGTGTTGGCGCTAGGTACCAATGGGTTGACGGTTGCTTTGGCAGGCTTTGGTTACGCTATTTATGTAGGGGCCTATAGCCTCTATATGAAGCGTCATTCTGAGTTTGGCACTTTGGTGGGTAGCCTTTCCGGTGCAGTACCGCCAGTGGTGGGTTATTGCGCCGTAACTAACCAGTTGGACGCCGGGGCCTTAACGCTACTGTTGATTTTCTGTCTTTGGCAAATGCCGCATTCTTATGCGATTGCTATTTTCCGGATGGAAGATTACCGCGCCGCTTCAATTCCGGTCTTGCCGGTGGTACGCGGTATTGCGTCAGCGCGTCGCTATATTCTTGGCTACATAATTGCGTTTATTGCCGCATCCTTGGCGCTGGTATTGGCCGGCTATGCTGGCGTTGGCTACCTGATCGTAGCATTGGTGATGGGTAGCTACTGGCTTTATCAGGCCGTACAGGGCTATCACGGTAGCGATGAAGTCCGTTGGGCTAAGCGCGTGTTTGGCGTTTCAATCCTGGCGATCACGGTGTTGAGCGTTGCCATGTCACTGGATGCCAGCCTGCTGTCGTTACCACCGTTGTTAGACCGTTGGTTATGAATTTCGTCAGAAATTAGGCAGGAGTGCAATGCTCCTGTCTATACTGTCTTTAAGCCCGACGTGGGTTTGATCGACTATCCCGTCGGTTAGAATAATAAGGACAGTAGGAGACGTACCCATGCTGACACACGTCTGGGGTCTGATGGCCCATCCTCAACGCGAATGGAAACAGATGCACGACGAGCATGAAACGGTGTTTCACCTCTATGCTCACCATGTATTGATTCTCAGCGCTGTCCCCGTTGTCTGCTCTTTTATCGGCACTACCCAGTTCGGCTGGGGACTTGGCGGTGAGCGGACCATTCAGCTTAACCTGCTGGATGCATTTTATGCGGGTATCGTGTTCTATCTGGTCATTCTGGCGGCCGTGTTGTTCATGGGTAACGTTATCCATTGGATGGCCCAGCGCTTTGTAGACCCCCCAAATCGTCGGCGCTGCGTAAAATTTGCAGGTTATGTCGCAACCCCCATGCTACTTAGCGGTATTGTCGCCCTCTATCCCATTGTATGGCTGTGCCTGCTGGCCGGGGTAATAGGGCTGTGCTGGTCGGGTTATCTGCTCTACGTCGGAATTCCGAACTTTCTGGATATTTCTGATGAGCAAGGGTTTATCGTTTCCAGTGCCACCCTGGCGATCGGTGTGTTGGTGCTTGAGATGTTGCTGGCCGCGACGGTGTTGCTCTGGGGTTACGGCGAGCAGATTATTCTCGGTATCCTGTCCTAGCCCACGCCGTTAGCGTCCTGCTCCTTAAAACCGCTACCTCGCTATGCTGCGAGGTAGCGGCTTGAACTATGCGTTTTGCTGGCTTGCCTGAATGGCGGTCAGGGCGATGGTATAGACAATATCGTCGACCAATGCCCCGCGTGATAAGTCATTTACGGGCTTATTCAAGCCTTGCAGCATTGGGCCGACGCTTACCACCCTAGCGCTGCGTTGAACCGCCTTGTAAGTGGTGTTTCCCGTATTCAGATCGGGAAACACAAACACCGTTGCGTTACCGGCGACCGGTGAGTCGGGCGCTTTTTGCTTGCCTACACTTTCGATGGCAGCGGCGTCGTATTGCAGTGGACCGTCGATAAGTAAGCCAGGCGCACGCTGTTTGGCGATGCGCGTGGCTTCGCGCACTTTATCGACATCCGCACCAGTCCCCGAATCCCCCGTTGAATAGCTGATCATTGCGACCCGCGGTTCGATTCCAAATGCTTGTGCCGAGTGGGCACTTTGTATAGCGATTTCGGCGAGCGTTTCAGCGTCAGGGTCGGGATTTATTGCGCAATCACCATAGACCACCACTTGTTCGGGTAGCAGCATAAAGAAGATCGACGACACCTGACGGTATTCCGGTGCGGTTTTGATCAACTGGAAGGCGGGTCGCACGGTGTTGGCCGTGGTATGGACGGCCCCTGACACCAAGCCGTCGACCTCATCCAACTGAAGCATCATGGTGCCAAGTACTACGTTATCCTGCAGTTGGGCCTCAGCCGTTAACTCGTTGAGCTTACCGCGTCGACGCTTAACCATGGGGGCGATGTAATGCGCACGGGTGCTTTCCGGGTCAATAATGGTGAGCGCCTCCGGTAGCGTCAATCCCCGGTTGCGGGCGACATCTTCTATGTCATTGCGATTACCCAGCAGTACGCAATTAGCGATGCCGCGCCGCTGGCAAATAATCGCGGCTTCGATGGTTCTTGGTTCGTCGCCTTCAGGCAGCACGATGCGCTTTTTGGCTTGCTGAGCATGCTTGACCAGCTGGTGACGAAAGGCGGAAGGCGAAAGCCGATGCGTGTAGCCACGGCTAAGATTGGTTTTTAGCCAGTCTAAATCGATATGGGCAGCAACATAGCGAGCGACCTGTTCGGCGCGCTCGAAATCATCCATGGGAATTTCACTGCTTAACTGGCTTAAGTTTTGCGCGGTGGTCAGGCTGTCGGTGTCGACTGCCAGCACCGGCAAGCCAGTTTTTAGCGCAGGCCGACACATTTCAATCATATTGTCGTTGGGCATAAAGCCGTTGGTTAGCAGCACACCGGCCAGGCGGGTACCGTTCATGGTGGCAAGTGCAGAGGCCAGCACCACATCGTCGCGGTCGCCAGACGCGACCACCAGGCAACCTGGCTTGAAAATATGCAACGCATTGGCGGCACTGCGGGCGCAAAGGCTGGTGGAAAGCACCCGTCGGCTGGCGGCTTCGCCTTCGTTCAGCAGCGTCGCATTCAGCGCCCTGGCGACGTCCAGCGTGCGCGGTGCACTGAGCGCATTGCTGTAGGGGACAACGCCAATCAGATGAAACTTATCCGTGGCAAGCGACGGCGAGTAGCGGCGTAGCTCGTTGAGCAGTGAGGCTTCCAACTGGGGTTTAATGGTCCCTGGTGCCGCGGAAAGATCGTCTTCCTGGCCGTAAGGCAGGTTTTTCATACGCATCAAAATGCCGCCCAGTGTGCGGCTGGAGCTAACGCCGCCGAAGCTTCTTGCGTGCATATCCAGCTCTTCGGCGAGCCGCTGAGGGTCATCCAAATCGCCGGTGCCCACCAGAATAATGCGTGCATTTAATGCATTAGCCAACTGAGTGTTGGTTTGGGTGGCGTAGGTGGTGTACTGGGTGGGGACCACGCCTTCGACCACCACCAAATCCAAGGTGCTACCGTCCCGGTAAGCCTGCTGGGTGACCTGATCGTAAAGCTCGATCACGTTTTCCATCAACTCGTCGGTTTGATTGTCGCGCAACAGGCGCTCAAGCCGGGCCTGTGAAATAGGCGAGGGCGGTCGTTGATTTAATGTACGCGAAGCTAGCGCCGTTGAGCGGTCCAACCCGGGGCCATTTAACTCTTTTTGCATAAATGGCTTTAGAAAGCCTGCTTTAAGGCCAATGGTGTCCAGCGCTTGAATCAACCCCAGGCACGCGGAGGTTAGGCCTGCTCCTTGGCTGGTGGGTACCAGTAAAATAGCCTGCGGTGCATCAGCGGGCGTGTTCATGCGTGAGTCTCCAGACAGTGACGGGTTTCCATGGCGATACGGCCTTCTTCATCCGTGGGAATGACCCACACCTGCGCCCCTTGGTGATCAGGGTTATCCAGCCTGCCTTCTTTACCGCGAATCGTGGCCTCGTTGGCTGCGTCATTCAGCGCAACGCCGAAGTGCGGCATCAGGCCAATTACTTGGCGACGTACCTGTGGTGAGTTTTCACCGATACCGCCGGTGAAAATGACACCATCCAACTGGGGCAGCGCACAGGAAAGCCCCGCCAGTGATTTAGCAATACGGTAGCAGAATACTTCCAGCGCCAGAGTGGCGCCTGTATGGCCCTGGGCGGCGGCCTGTTCTATTTCACGCATATCGTTGGTTAGGCCGGAAAGCCCCAGTAGCCCGCTTTGTTTATTCAGTACCTTGTCGATTTCATCCAGCGACCAGCCAAGCTGGCGATGCAAATGCGCGTGCAGGCCGGGGTCGACATCGCCGCTGCGCGTGCCCATTACCACCCCTTCCAATGGTGTTAATCCCATGCTGGTATCCAGGCTTTGGTTCTGCCACACGGCGCTGGTCGAGCAGCCGTTGCCCAGGTGCGCGGTCAGCCAGCCGCCAGCCCCCCGGTCGCTCAGTTCACCGGCGCGCTGGCTAACGAAGGCGTGACTGGTGCCATGAAAGCCGTAGCGGCGAATGCCGTGCTCGGAGTAAAGCGCCTCGGGCAGTGCATAGCGGTAGGCGCGCGGCGGCAGCGTTTGATGAAAGGCGGTATCAAACACGGCGACCTGGGGAAGCGAGGGAAAGACTTGTTGAGTGGCGGTAATACCGGTCAGGTTGGCCGGGTTATGTAACGGCGCGAGGGCGGCGGTACTTTCAATGACGGTGATGACGTGCTCATCAATCAGGGCTGCCTGGGTAAAATGCTCGCCCCCGTGGACAATACGGTGACCAACAGCATTAGGCCGGCGGCCTTCCAAACAGTCTAGAATGGCGCTTATTGCCTGGGCATGGTCGACGCCGGGCAACGACTTGGTAAAACGCTCACCGGCGCTGTCGTTTCCTTTAAGGCGTGCTTCGGGACTGCCCAGGCGTTCAGCAATGCCATCAAGACGTGCTGCCTTTGGGTCTGCATCAATAAGGGCATATTTAATTGAGGAGGAGCCGCAGTTAATGACCAATACCGATGCGTTCATGAAGGGCCTTTTTCGACAAAGAGATAAAGTAAAAAGTTAGACCTTAGTATAACATGTAGCAATACTGACCATCAGTTCGTAAATCTCGTTAGCCTTCTAGCTAAAATCTCGGCATGCTAGGTATTGCCGTTACTGCTTTCCATCATCCCAAAAAGAGCCCGCTGTTACTATGCAACCCCCTGCGCTCCCGTCTTTTCTTCCACGCCATCTTGCTATCTTATTATTAATGACGGTGGCGACGATGTTCGCGGCCAACCATGTCTCGGCCAGGTTAGCGTTCGATAATGGTACCGGGCTGCTACTGGCGGTGCTGACCCGTTCCGGGGTGGCCTGTTTGATCCTGCTGTGCTTGGTGGTCGCGCAAAAAAAGCGTCTCTGGCTGCCGCCGGGTACTTGGCGGTGGCAGCTCGCCGTCGGGCTTTGTATCACGGTGCAGAGCGTTTGCTTGTACTCGGCCGTAGCGCGGTTGCCGGTGGTGATTGCCTTGCTGCTAGTCAACACCTTCCCGATCCAACTGGCGCTGCTCAGTTGGGCATTAGGCGGGCCGCGACCAACGCTGCGCAGCTGTCTTATAATGGGCACAATTTTGATCGGCCTACTTGTGGTGCTCGATATACCCGCGTGGTTTGCCAGTGCTGAGGGCATGGGCCCAGGCTGGTTGGCGGGTATCGGCTTTGGGTTAACGGCGGCGTTTGCCTTCGCCTGCGCGCTTTGGACCACCGAGCATAGGCTGGCAGGGGTAGGAAGTACCTTACGCAGCTTGCTTACGATGCAAACCGTGTTCATTGCCATGATCATAGGCGGCTTAGCTGGCGTGGTCCCGGGAGGGATGAGCTTGCCGGAAAACAGCCAAGGCTGGATTGGGCTTACGTTATTGGCAGTGTTGTACGGTTCGGCCTTTTCGATGTTGTTTATTTTTGTGCCCCGCCTGGATATGGCGCGCAACGCACCGGTGATGAACATCGAGCCCGTCGCCTCGTTAGTGATTGGTTACTTCGTCTTGGGCCAAATGCTCAGCCCTAGCCAGTTAGTCGGTGGGGCGGTGGTTGTGGGTGGAATCGTGGTGTTGAGTCTCTCCAAACAACGGTAATTTGTTAGCGTGCTAATTAAATGATAAGCTAGCGATGTCATTAACACGCTAATGAGTTCCGCATGTCCCCCGAACAACGCTTTGCCCGCTGGGTAAAGGTGGCGATTGCCGCCTTTCTCCTTGTATTTTTATATTTTCTCATCGCCGATAGCTTTATGCCCATCACTCCGGAAGCGCGGGTGATGCGCCCGGTGACGCGCATTGCGCCTGAGCTGAGCGCGCCTGTTAAAGAAGTTGTGGTGCACGACCACCAACAGGTCGCAGAAGGGGACGTACTTTTCCGCTTAGACGCTGCGCCTTTTCGCGTGGCCTTGCAACAGGCACAGTTGGATCGCGAACAAGCCCAGCAAGACAATGCCCGCTTAAAAGCTGAACTAGCCGCGGCGCGTGCCTCCCTGATGTCGGCAGAGGCGACGGCAGAGGAACGCCGCGGCGAACGTCGTCGTGGGGAAGCGCTGCTCGCACGGCAGAGTCTTTCTCGCCAGCAGTACGATCAGCAGGTTGCCGCCGAGCACACGGCGCAGTCGGCGGTGGCCTCGGCCCAGGCAAACATTGAAAGTTTGGAAGTGCAATTGGGTGAAGAAGGCGAGGCCAATTTGCGCTTACGCCAGGCAGATAATGCCCTGGAAAAAGCACAGCTGGATATGGCGCATACCAACATCCGCGCGGCCGAGTCCGGGGTGATAACCAACCTACAATTGCAGGCGGGCGACTATGTACAGGCCGGTCAGCCGGCGTTGGCATTAGTGGCTGATAAGATGGATATTATTGCCGACTTCCGGGAAAAAAGTCTCCGCCATGTGAGCTTGGGCGACTCGGTCAAGGTCGTGCTGGACGGCTGGCCGGGGCAGGTGTTTGAGGGCAAGGTCAGCGCCTTTGATGCAGGCGTTGGCGAAGGTCAAATCGCCCCGAACGGCCAACTGGCGGATATCCCGACAACGGATCGCTGGGTGCGCGATGCCCAGCGTCTGCGCCTCCACGTAGAGCTAAACAAATCACTACCTGCGTTACCAGCCAGTGGTGCTCGAGCCACTGTGCAGTTGGTGCCGGGAGATCATCTGCTGGCTAAACCGTTCGCTGCACTGCAGGCGCGTTTAATCAGCTGGCTTCATATGGTGTATTGAGTATGGCGTTCAATAAACGTTTGGGGCGCAAGCGTGCTGTCGCCATAGAGACAACTGCTCAGCGACCCGCCGGGCTAACGGAGAACGGCCTGCGCCAATGCTTGCGAATCGCGGGTGGAGGCTCGCTGGGTTTTATTATCAGCCAGTTGATGGGCTGGAATTACGGCGTGTTCTTCACCGTGTTTCCGATGTTTCTGCTGGGCATGGTACCCATCTTGAACGGCCATATCGTGCGGCAATTTCTGGCTAACGTCTCGATCAATGTGCTCGAAGTCAGTTTGGTCGTAGGGCTGCTCAAGCATATGCCCTTAGTGATGACGCTGGTAGTGCTGGTGATCTTTTCGTTTCGCTTTTATCTCATGGCCAAAGGCCCGCTATTTTTGTTCGGGGCCAACGGCGTGCTCACACTGAGTATTCTGCTGCACTTTGCCAGTTACCCAAGCGTTGATTTGAGCGATTTGCTGGCCAGCAATATGGTCGCCAGTGGGCTTGCCGTGTTGATTGCCATGCTGATGCACACCTTGTTTCCCGATGTAGAGCCTCGCAACCCACCGCCTAGAGGCGCAAAGCCCGCTGCGCAAATTCGCCATGAAACCCTGATGGGCGGGATCACCGCGACGCTCTCCTTTGTGGTGTTCCAGGTTTTTGATTTGCAGGGCTCGCTGTCGGCCCAGATGGCAACCATTCTGGTGCTGTTCTCGCTGGGCTATGGCGGTGCCAAAGTATCTGCTGGCAAACGCGCGGTGGGCACGCTATTGGGCTGCAATCTGGCGCTTGCCATGCAGCTGGTGCTGTACACCCAGAGCCATCATTTTTTACTGGTGATGCTGCTCTATTGGCTGGGTCTTATGCTGTTGGCAAGGGAGCATATTCTGGAAGGCGGCGGTTCGGGTATTGGCTTTGGCGGGCTAACCACGCTGGGTATTTTATTTGGCCAGTCCCTCGGGCCCCAGCAGGATCTCGTTTACAGTGCGCTCTATCGTTTTTCGTCGATGAGCGTAGCGCTGCTGGTGACGCTGTTGGTGATGGCGTGCTTGCACGTCATTCTTAATCGCTTTGCGCCTACACGCTTACCTAGTGCAGCAGCCTAAAAGAAGTTGAGGCAATTTTGCCGATAACGACTACGCTGATGACTAACCCACGCATGAAGTAAGCATTCACTACAGGCGTGGTATTACCCCACTAACGGATTAGAGGTGTTTGTCATGGCAAATGGTAAAGAAGACAAAGCAAAAGGCACTGCCAACAAGGCTGCCGGTAAAGTGAAAGAAGCGGCGGGCAAAGCTACCGGCAGCGGCAAGACCGAAGCCAAAGGCAAGGCTCAACAGGCAAAGGGCAGCATCCAAAAAGGCGTGGGTGAGGCCAAGGAGAACCAAAAGAAAAAACGCTAGCCGCATAACATTGACACCAACAGGGGGCTTCGGCCCCCTGTTGACGTTTAACACCGTGAAGCTTGATCCAGCGCAATATGGCGCGTTGCCTTCTGTGCCGTAATGGTGAGGAATTTCGACTTCCCGACAGAGGAGACGCGCCATGCCTGCCATGATGAAAGCGGCCATTTTTGTTGAGCCCGGCCGCATCGAGATTGACGACAAACCCATTCCTGAGATCGGCCCCAATGATGCCTTGATGCGCGTGACCACCACGACGATCTGCGGCACCGACGTGCATATCCTCAAAGGCGAGTACCCGGTGGAGCGCGGCCTGACCATCGGCCACGAGCCGGTGGGCGTTATCGAAAAGCTGGGCGCCAACGTTCAGGGCTACCAGGAAGGCCAGCGGGTGATCGCCGGGGCGATCTGCCCGAGCTTTACCTCCTATGGCTGCCAGAACGGTTGCGCCTCGCAGGATGGCGGCCACCATAGCCACGGCTACAAGCCGATGGGCGGCTGGCGCTTTGGCAATACCATCGACGGCGCACAGGCAGAATACCTGTTGGTGCCCGATGCCCAGGCCAATCTCTCGCCGGTGCCGGATGGCCTGACCGACGAACAAGTGCTGATGTGCCCAGATATTATGTCGACCGGCTTTGCCGGTGCCGAAGCCGGGGGTATCAAAATCGGTGACACGGTAGTGGTCTTCGCCCAAGGCCCGATTGGCCTTTGCGCTACGGCGGGGGCGAGGCTGCGAGGCGCGGGGATGATCATTGCGGTAGACGGCGTGGATGAACGCTTGGCTATCGCCAAGCAGATGGGCGCCGACGTAACGCTGGATTTCCGTAAGGTCGACGTAGTGGATGAAATCCTCAAGCTCACTGGTGGGCGCGGTGTCGACGTTGCCATCGAAGCCCTCGGCCTGCAGCAGACCTTCGAGTCTGCCCTGCGCGTACTAAAACCCGGCGGAACGCTATCCAGCCTCGGCGTTTACTCTGAAGACCTGACGATTCCGCTGGGTGCCTTCTGCGCGGGCCTTGGTGACCACAAGATCATTACCTCGCTGTGCCCCGGTGGCAAAGAGCGCATGCGACGGCTGATGAGCATCATCGCCGCTGGTCGGTTGGATCTTGGCCCCATGGTCACCCACCGCTACGCGCTGGAGAACATCGTCGATGCCTACGACCTGTTCTCTCATCAGCGCGACGGCGTCTTGAAAGTAGCGCTCGAGGTTTCCTGAGTGTCAGGCACCGCATAAAACAACGAGGCTAACAACGAAAAACCCGCTAACGGTCCTCTGTATAACCGTCAGCGGGTTTTATTGCTGGCGGCAATGGCCGCTAGGTCTTATTCCAATTCCGCCGAAAAACTCATTTCGACGCCTGCATCATCGACTCGGAGCCAGTACTCCATATTCTTGTAGATGTCAGCATACTGCCTGACGACGTCAATATCAGATGCTGATACCTCGTCGGAAGAAACCTGCTCCATGACATCGGCCAGCGAATGATAAAACTCACTAGTCAGGTGACCATGAAGCAGTAGGTCTTGCTCTGAAGCAGGGGCTTCCAGCGCTTCCTGCAGTGAGGCCGGATCGCTGATATCAGCGCCCAAGGCAATGGCATTGTTAGACATAGCAGCATGCAGTGCCGGTGTTTCTGGCGGCAGCATCATGCTTTCGATTTGCTTGGCGTCTCCGCCTGGTTCAAGTTCCAGAGCCCCTAGTTCAGGCACGAAGGCGCTTGCGGTAGTCACCAGCCCCATAGGGTTCGGGGAGGCAAGGGTCAGGATACCGCTGCCGCTGGGTTCGCCATTGGTCATTGTCAGACTGTCGATGCGAGCCCTCAAACCTGATAGCGCTGAACCGATCATCATGGTGGCCGGGTTGTTCATCGCCGTGTTGATTTCGCTCCAGGCGCTGTTCAGGTCCTGCAGCTCATCACAGCTGAAGGGGTTCTGACGCACTTGCTGAGCATATTGCTGAACCGTCTGAAGCAGTAACGGTAAATTCAGGCCCATCCCGATGCTGGCGATACCTTCAGTGCTACCGAGACCTGGAACCTGAGTCGTTAGGGCGCGCAGGTCGCTGACAATCTCTTCATCGGTTTCCAGAATGACATTCATCTCCATGCGGTCCTGGTTGTACTCACGCATGCCCATAACGAGGCCGGGGAAGCGGCTGGTGATGCGGTCAATATCGGCCTGGCAGGCAGACAGATCCAATTGCTCTGCCTCAACGGCGTCCATCAATGCCTGAGTACCTGCATGGGAAGGAGAGCTGAGCTCATTAAGCAGGCGTGAAAAGTCGACTTCCCCGGCGCCGTAAGGGGTAAAGTCGTGGCGCTGCTCAAGCTCTGCCAGTGCACCAGAATCTTCGAGGTTGCTGTCAGGCAAGTCGTTACCCAGAACCTGCGCTAGCAGCTCGTCGCTGGCATCCTGCGGCACGACAGATATCAGTAACTGCTGATCAATAATGGCCAGGATCGCCTTGACTGGTGCCTCGGGTGTCAGTACCCAGTAGTCTGTGCCGTTGGTGGTGGCCGTGGTGGGATGGATCTCTGCCTTGGTCAGGATACGCTGAAGCGTTTCGCGAAACGCTTCTTCATCTTGCAGTTGCATGCGCAACACAGGCAGGATGCCCAGCCCATAGAAGGCGACCTGGGGGCTCATCTTCAGGCCCAGGGCATGCACATCCTCCAGTGATTCTACACCTACCAGTTCTTCACCCATGGCGATTAACAGCGCCCCCAACGCATGCTGCACTTTATCGTCTTCTAGCTCGGGCAGTGTGTCGCGCAGTTCATCCAGATCAGACTCAAGGCTCGCCATAGGCTGCATGCGCTGAAAGAGATCAAAGGCCTCCTGTTCAGGCATTGTGTCACTTGAGGCCATGAAGTAGGGAGAATCGGCCGGGATATAACTCAGTGTCGATGCCTCCCCGGCTGACTCTTTATCATCGCTGCAGCCGCTGAGCAGGCCTGCGCTGACCAGGGCCAGGGTAACCGCCAGGGAAAGTTTGGTTTTCATCGTGTACTCATTCCTTGAATAGTTTTGGTTTTAGATGGTTTATTGATCTAATTAATCAGCAAATGATAATAATACACTAAGTTTTCTTTACTATCTTCTCCTTAAGTAAAAAGTGACTCTCGAGATTTGTTAAAACTCAAGAGTCACATTCCATCGGTAGGCCGCTTCGTTACACCTCCTGATAAAGCTCGCTGCCTTTGTTGCGGAACTTTTCAGCCTGTTCTTCCATGCCTTTCATGATGGCTTCCTGATCGCCGTCTAGGCCGTGTTCGGCAGCGTACTCGCGTACTTCGTGGCTGATCTTCATGGAGCAGAACTTCGGCCCGCACATGGAGCAGAAGTGGGCTACCTTGGCGGAGTCCTTGGGTAGGGTTTCGTCGTGGTATTCCCGGGCGGTGTCCGGGTCTAGACCCAGATTGAACTGGTCTTCCCAGCGGAACTCGAACCGCGCCTTGGAAAGCGCATTATCCCGCCGCTGTGCCGCCGGGTGGCCCTTGGCCAAGTCCGCTGCGTGGGCAGCAATCTTGTAGGTGATAATACCGGTTTTAACGTCGTCTTTATTGGGCAGGCCCAGGTGCTCTTTAGGCGTGACGTAGCAGAGCATCGCGCAGCCAAACCAGCCGATCATCGCCGCCCCAATGCCCGAGGTGATGTGGTCGTAGCCGGGGGCGATATCGGTGACTAGCGGGCCGAGAGTATAGAAGGGCGCTTCATCGCAGTACTCCAGCTGCTTGTCCATGTTCTCTTTAACAAGATGCATGGGCACATGGCCGGGGCCTTCGATCATCACCTGCACATCGTGCTTCCAGGCAATGTGGGTCAGCTCGCCAAGGGTTTTAAGCTCCGCCATTTGCGCTTCGTCGTTAGCATCCGCCACCGAGCCGGGGCGCAGGCCATCGCCGAGGGAGAACGCCACGTCGTACTGCTTGCAGATCTCGCAGATCTCCTCGAAGTGGGTATACAGGAAGCTCTCCTGGTGATGGTACAAACACCACTTGGCCATGATCGAGCCGCCGCGGCTGACAATGCCGGTGACCCGCTTGGCGGTGAGTGGCACATAGCGCAGCAGCACGCCCGCGTGAATGGTGAAGTAGTCCACGCCCTGTTCGGCCTGCTCGATCAGGGTATCCCGGAACACTTCCCAGGTGAGGTCTTCGGCCACGCCTTTGACCTTTTCCAGCGCCTGATAGATGGGCACCGTGCCAATCGGCACTGGCGAGTTACGTAGAATCCACTCGCGGGTTTCGTGGATATTTTGCCCCGTGGAGAGATCCATGATGGTGTCTGCGCCCCAACGGATACCCCAGGTCATCTTGTCAACCTCTTCTTCAATGGAAGACGTCACCGCGGAGTTGCCCAGGTTGCCGTTGATCTTGACCAGGAAGTTGCGGCCAATAATCATCGGCTCGCTTTCCGGGTGGTTGATGTTATTGGGAATAATCGCCCGGCCACGAGCCACTTCATCGCGCACAAACTCGGGTGTGATCTCTTCTGGTAGGCTGGCGCCAAAGCTCTGACCTTTATGCTGGTGGCCCAGAATGCGCTCCACTTCTTCAGACCCTAACGCCTGGCGGCGCTGGTTTTCGCGAATGGCAATAAACTCCATTTCTGGGGTGATAATGCCCTGTCGCGCGTAATAAAGCTGAGTGACGTTTTTACCCGGCTTGGCCCGCCGTGGAGTGCGGGTTAAATCAAAGCGCAGCTGGGCAAGGGTGGGGTCGTTGGCGCGGCGGTTACCGTACTCGGAGGTGGGGCCGGTGAGAAACTCGGTGTCATCGCGTTCTTCAATCCAGGCCCGGCGTAGGGCGGGTAAGCCTTTGCGTAAATCGTTGTTAGCCTCTGGGTCGGTGTAGGGGCCGGAGGTGTCGTACACCAGCAGCGGCGGGTTCTCTTCATCAATGCCGGTGGTTTTGGTGGGCGACAGTGAAATTTCCCGGAACGGCACGCGAATATCGGGCCGCGAGCCTTCCACGTAAACCTTGCGCGAGCCGGGCAGCGGCGCAATGGCGGCGGCATCGACCTGGGCGGTTTCGGCTAAAAAGTGACTGGTTCTATTGTTGACGGACTTAGTCATTACGGTCTCCATAGGTTGTTGTGGTGCTGCATTAAGCTGTCAGGTCTTGGTCTATTAGCGCTAAACCCATCTGCCAGAAGTCGATTTCCAGGCGGGTGGCATCGCGGAAAATTTTGCTGAGTTCAGCAAAACGGGCGGGGGTGACATCGGCAAGGCGGGCGTTGAGCCATTCAAGCTCTGCGTGCATGGCGGCCTGAAACTCGTCGCCTTCGTACATGGCAATCCAGGCGTCATAGGGATTTTGCGCGCCGCGCAGCGTAGAAGGCTGGGCGTTTAGCCAGTTGGCGATTTCGCCGTAGCCCACCAGGCAGGGGGCCAGTGCCACGTGCAAATCCAGCAGGTCGCCACGGTTGCCGGTATCTAACACATAACGGGTATAGGCCAGCGTCGCCCTGGCTTCGGGAAGCTCAGCCAGTTCCTGCTCGGAAATGCCCCATTCCTGGCAAAAGCCCACATGCAGGCCCAACTCCACATCCACAATGGCTTTCAAGCCTTCATGGGCCTGTCGAAGATCGGCAAGGGTAGGGCTTTTATAGGCGGCCAGCGCGTAGGCACGGGCGAAGTGGATTAAAAACAGGTAATCCTGCTTTAAGTAGTGGCGAAACGACGCCTCAGGCAGCGTCGCCGTGCCCAACTGACACACAAAATCGTGCTCAATATAGGCGCGCCAATCGTCTTGGCAGGCGGTGGTGAGATCAGTAAAGCGGTAGCCCATGATGCCTCCGGTGATAATGATCCGGAAGGCAGGCGGGAGAGATCGAGGAAATGGCCCTAAAGGTGGCGTGCGATCGTGAGAGAGCTAGCCATGGCCATCGCTTGATCCCTACGCCGGTACCCGCGCCGCTCGCTATATGAGCAACGCATTAGCCGGATCAGGTTCAGCGGGACCAGCGCTTGGCAGCAAAAATGCTCGCCCTGCGCCATCTCAGCCGGATATCACCGGCACCCCGTCAAGCTGTTCGTTGGTGGAGTGTAGGAGGCGGGTGGGGGAGATGCAAGGGGGGCTGATTGGAGATGGATAATCGCACAAGCACGCGAATTTTAAATCTGCTTCAAAATTCACTTTGCCACCAGCAGAATCAATGGGGTAGAGTCAATTGGTGGCTGTAAAACCTCAATCAATGCGCCGTCGCGTTCATTGAGGTTTTGCAGCGGGGTGTAGATTTATTGTTAGGCTTAAAAAAACCGAACCATAGTTAAATTGGGGGCAGGTGTGAATAAGAAGATTACGGGACGTGGCGAGGGAGTTGTTAATGTACTTAAATCCGATTCAGTAGAAAAGTTAGGTGAAGATTATTTAGAATTTGGTATAGATACAGCTCTTGAATCGGGAGTGCTAAAAGACATACCTTTTGTTAGTTCAGTGGTGGGGCTGTTTAATGTTACCGGAACCATAAGAGATCAGATGCTAGCGACCAAAATAATAAAGTTTTTAAGCGAGATTTCGGAAATTTCGATTGACGAAAGAACGGAAATGATTGACAAGCTTAATGAGAATGATAAGTTTGCTGGTAAGCTGGGTGCAACTTTAATTGAAATCCTTGACAGAATGGAAAGTGAAGTAAAGCCTGAGCTTTCCGCTAGGTGTTTCGTTGCTTACGCAAAGGGCGAAATTTCCTTCACTGAGCTTCGTCATATGTTACATGCACTCGAGAGAGTTCCGACTTTTGAATTAGCAGCATTAGAAGAGTTCTCCAAAGCAGATATAAATGAGTCTTTAAAAATGGAAGAGCCTACATTGTTAGCTTTTGTAAATGCGGGCATAGGGCAAAATAATGGCGGTTTAGATGGAGGAGCTATTCTTCCCACTAAGCTTTGCAAACTATTTGTTAGCAGTGGTGCTGTTAAAGCCTAATATGTCTAACCGACAATGCCAGCCGAACAAACGCTTGCAGCCTGACGCCAAACAGTACGCGTTTTTTGCGTTACTCGCTGTGCTCAAACATTAACACAAAAACCGCTCCGTATTAGGCGCAGCTGAAGCGGGCGTCAGTACTTTGGGTCGAGTCTCTTGAGAAATGACGTGAATATGATTAGGGATGGATATTTTCTGTTCGATTCTGACCCAGAGGAGACTACGCTTGAGGTCGCCAAAAGAATTGGGCGCCCGATCAAAACCCCTGCTATGCCTTTGATTCAAACGCTGACACCACGAATCAAAGAAAATGAATACCCTAATACATACAGCGGTAATTTTGGTCTGAATGAGTTTCCGTTACATACGGACCTGGCGCATTGGTACATTCCCCCGAGGTATTTTCTTCTTCGGTGCGTGAAACCAACAAGTGAAGTGGTTACAAAGATCCTTGATCATCAGCAATTGTTGCAAGGGGAGTCTGAGGAAGCGTTAAGCCGGTCCCACTTTATGCCGAGGAAAAGATTAGATAGATCGGCCAACGTCCTAAAAATTGTCAACGGAGAGTTGTTTAGATGGGATTCAGTTTTTTTGAAGCCGGTCAATAGATCGGCTGAGGCATTAAAACAGCGAATTGAAGAACGGATAATTTCTAGGGCTCCTGAGTCAATTTGCCTTGATAAGCATGGAAAATGTTTACTTATTGATAATTGGAGAGTGCTTCATGGTAGGAGCGCTGTCGGAAGAAATTCGATGAACCGAATAGTTGAGCGAGTTTATTTAGAGGAGTTGAAACTTGACAGTACAAAGAACGGCCCATGAATGGTCCAAGGACGCGCTGTACTCGAAGGCGCAGCGTTACGCAGATATCATGTTAGATAAAAATCATTCTGATTGGGAGTTTGGGTTTTGGTCAGCGCTTACGCTTGAAATGCTGGTTCGAGCATCTATTGCGAATATTTCTCCAGCTTTGTTAGCTGATGGAAAAGATTGGAATAATGTCTTATATGCGGTAGGAGTCGACCCCAACCAACAAAAGTTCAATCCGAAATCTTCCGACATTTCAGACTTGCTTAAGCGTGCGGAGGGACTTTTCTCAAGTTTTACTAGAGAAATGCTTAATTTTAGTGTTGCACACATAAATAAGAGGAACAGCGAATTACACTCTGGCGCGCTTCCATTTGATGGTGTTGGGTCTTCATCATGGTTGCCTATGTTCTATTCTGTTTGCAAAGTGTTGGTTGAAGAAATTGGCGAGTCACTGGAGACTCTCGTTGGCGAAGATATCGCAGAAGAAGCAGAGCAACATATCCAGGCACTTGAGGACGAAAGTGCAAAATCCGTAAAAGGTACCATAAATGCCCACAAAACGATCTGGGAAGAAAAGCCAGAAGAAGAACGAGAAAAGCTATCTAAACAGGCGGAGCTGCTGTCAACTCGACATCTTGGGCATAGAGTAGCCTGTCCGGCATGTGGAAGTACCGCGCTCGTTCAAGGTAGGTCTACTGGCGCCCCTAAAACCACCGTTGATGAGGATGGGATCATTGAGAAACAAACAATGCTTCCCTCATCTTTCGAGTGTGTTGCCTGTGGCTTAAAAATAGCAGGCTACTCAAAGTTAGTTGCATGCGGACTTGGAAATACCTATGTGTCCACGAGCCATTATGATGCGGTTGAATACTTCGATATAGATATAGAATCCGAAGTGGAAAGCATGATGTGGGAAGATAACAATGAACCTTTTTGAGGTGCTAACAAAATGCTGTTGTCGGACACACCTTCGCTGCGCTGCGTTGTGCCGCAAAGGTGGGTAACGCTTGCTGGCCAGCTGCTCATTGCCTTACTAAGTGGAGATGGCCACAAAATCAATGACTCCGGTTCCATTGATTTAATTTCCGTTCGCGATATTAACCGACTGTTCGACCTCCATTTTGAGACGATTTACCTTATCGGTGGCCCACTCCTGTGCATCGTCACCAAAGACGAAACGGGCGGGTGGCTTGTTCGACATGCCGAGGGAGACGATTCGTTCTGCGAGAACGGCCGGGTCACCAGGCTGGTTATGATTGGCGGCCGCGATAAACGAGCGGAACTGCCGGGTCGCTTCTGCATAATCGGCAACGTCGATATCACCGTGCTCGGCTGATTTGTCGTCAAGGAAATCCGTATGCAGCATTCCCGGCTCAACCACCATTGATTTGATATTGAGGGGAGCCAGTTCCTGTGCGAATCCCTCGATCCAGCCCTCAACTGCAAATTTTGACGATGCGTAGATGGAGCCTCCCGGGTTGGCGAGCAGGCCGTTAACAGAGGAGATGGTAACAATGAGGCCTGACTGGCGTGCACGCATGTGTGGCACCACAGCACGGGTAACGTTCATCGTGCCGAAGACATTCACCTCGAACTGGCGCCGCACTTGTGCGCTACTGATCGTCTCGAACCAGCCGAGCTGTGCTTGGCCAGCGTTGTTGACCAACACGTCGATCGTGCCAACCAGTTCCACTGCCTCCTGTGCCACGGCGACAGCCGCATCTTCGTCCGTAATATCGAGTGCCAGCGCGTGTAGTCTGCTGTTTGATCCAAGTGCTTCCGTAACGTCGTTGGCAGACCGAGCCGTAGCGGTGACCGTTTCACCAGCAGCAAGCGCCGCACGGGCGATCTCCCTACCTAATCCACGGCTTGCGCCGGTGACGAGCCAGTTTCTAGCCATGAGGCGACGTCACCCCCTGATTGAGTAGCGCTACACTTTAGAGTCCGATCCTATGGGTAAGGAGATTGGACATGAAGAAGCGTTTCAGCGAAGAACAGATCATTGGCTTCTTGGCCGAAGCCGAAGCGGGACTGCCCATCAAAGAGCTATGCCGTCGGCACGGTTTCTCAGAAGCCAGTTACTATCTATGGCGGAGCAAGTTTGGCGGCATGAGCGTCCCCGATGCCAAGCGACTCAAAGAACTCGAAGCCGAAAATGGACGCTTGAAAAAGCTGCTCGCAGAGTCGCTACTGGAAATGGAGGTCACTCGCGAGGCGCTGAGAAAAAAGTGGTGAGCGCCCCGGCACGCCGAGACGTGGTGCGCTTTATGGTGTCACGTGGCCTGAGTGAGCGCAGAGCGCTCCGTGTCATTCGTATGAGTGCCAGTGCATTGCGCTACCAGCCGGCCCCTGACCGCAATGAGACATTGCGTGAACGCATTGTTGCCTTGGCACACCGGCATCGCCGCTATGGCGCTGGCATGATCTACCTGAAGCTGCGTCAGGCCGGAGAACCGGTCAATCACAAGCGTGTTGAGCGTCTGTATGCGGAAGCTCGCTTGCAGGTGAAGCGTCGCAAGCGCAAGAAGGTTCCCATGTCTGAGCGAAAGCCACTTGGTCGCCCTGGGGCTGCCAATCAGGTCTGGTCAATGGATTTTGTGTTTGACCGGACGGCAGACGGACGAGTGATAAAGAGCCTCACGGTTGTCGATGACGCCACCCATGAAGCCGTGGCGATCGTGCCTGAACGTGCCATTAGCGGACTGTTTTTAACACGTATTCTGGATCACCTGGCCCTACAACGTGGCCTACCGAGCGCCATTCGTACGGATAATGGAAAGGAGTTCTGTGGGCGCGCCATGCTGTCATGGGCGCATCTACGTGGCGTTGCCCTGTTTTTAATCGAACCTGGAAAACCCAACCAAAACGCCTACATCGAATCGTTCAATGGGCGCTTTCGAGATGAATGCCTAAATGAGCATTGGTTCACCAGCCTTCAACACGCCCAGGCTGTCATCGAGGCATGGCGGCGGGAGTACAACGAAGAAAGACCGAAGAAGAGTCTTGGAGGGCTGACACCGTCAGCCTATGCCGAGCAACTGGTGGTAAAACACGATAAAGTTATTTCTGACTCTAAACCCGGGTGCTACTGAAGATGGGGTGACGTCGGAGGTGCTCCTATCTATAATGTTGTTACATAGTAGGCCCTCTAATAAATCATGATAATCTGCTTATTAGTTATAGGGTCTATAAGGAGAGCTAACGAATGCGCCCAAGCCTACTCGGCGATCTGGAAGTTTTCCGCGTCATCGCTGCTGAAGGCAGTTTTACGCGCGCCGCTAAGCGGCTGGGCGTCACTCAGTCGGCGCTCAGCCAAACGCTCAAGCGGTTGGAGGAAGACATTGGGATCAGGCTTCTGGCGCGCACGACGCGCAGCGTTTCGCCTACGCATGCTGGCGCCCGTTTGCTGACAAAGCTTTCGCCCGCACTCGATGAGGTGACCAACGAAATCAAGTCGCTCGCCAGCCAGCGCGATGAACCGGTCGGTACTGTCAGGGTGAGTGCCGGAAAACACGCAGCCGACACGATTCTCTGGCCAGCGTTGAGTTCTTTGATTCGCCAGCATCCGGGTATTGAAATCGAAGTCTCCGTCGAAAACGACTTCGTGGATCTCATCGCAGGTGGGTTTGACGCTGGCATCCGACTGGGTGAAAGGCTTGAGAACGATATGGTGGCACTGCCAATTGGCCCCCGGATGCGGGTCGCTGTTGTCGCCGCGCCTTCTTATCTATCGCAACACGGCACACCAAAACAGCCTTCCGATCTGTCCCAGCATGCCTGCATCAGCTTTAGAAATCGCAGCGGGGAGCTATCAACTTGGGATTTCGAAAAGGATGGGCGCAGCCTCACCGTTAAGCCTGGTCGAGGCCCAGTTTTCAACGACAGCGATTTGATGGTTGCCGCGGCAACCGAGGGGTACGGCGTTGTTTACATCCTTGAGGACATAGTGAGCAGTCAAATAGCGTCCGGTGCGCTGGTACGTGTGCTGGAAGAGTGGTGTGAGCCGTTCGCTGGTTACTACCTTTACTATCCGAGTCGCCGACAGCAAACGTCCGCCTTCACACACTTCAAGAATGCACTGCGCGACGTGGTTTCGTTGAGTTAATAGGGTAGGGTTATCGCGGGATAATGAGCCACAGGATGTGCCTATGACTATGATTGACACCATCAGATTTCCGCGACTCAAGCTCGGCTTGCTCCTGTTCCTGGCAGGCATGCTCGGTGTGGTTGCCTTAACCATCACGGTACTTCCCCAGGTGTTGGGCGACGCGTCACTCCCTTTACCCTCGTGGTTGGTTTTGGTGGCGAGCATCGCGCAGAGCGGGCTACTTGTGGCGCTTGTCGTGTGGTTGGGTGTGTTGCTTGCACCGAAGGTTGGCCTCAGTGCGCCCGCGTTTGAGGCAGCGGTAACCCGTCAGTCGGTAGCCGCAGCACTCCGACCCCAACTCTTACCCGGGCTCCTCGGCGGGTTACTGGGAGGGCTTGGGCTCTTTGCGATTGGCGGCTACGCCCCTGCGGAGCTTGCTGACGTGGAACAGCCGTTCACCGTGCCACTCGTTGCTCGCGTTCTCTATGGCGGTATCACGGAGGAGTTGCTTTTACGGTGGGGGCTAATGACGGTGCTGGTTTGGATGGCGTGGCGACTCTTACAACGTCGAAAAGGTACACCACAGATCGTCTACATCTGGTTCGCCATTGTCGTAAGCGCACTCTTATTTGGCGCAGGTCACCTGCCAACTGCCGCAGCGCAGGTTGGGGCGTTGACCACTGACGTGGCGGCGTTCGTCGTCGGCGCGAACGCTGTCTTTGGGGTGCTTTTCGGCTACCTGTTCTGGCGATACGGCTTGGAGGCGGCGATTATCGCTCACGCGTTTGCGCATGTGGTGAGCCATGTCGTTAGCATTGTAGTGGCATAACAATGCAGGGGGCGCCAGAAAGCGTCACACCTTTCGCTTTCACAAAAGTTGCACCGCTAGCCGGCGCCGCTGATCGCCGACGTTAAAAACGAACTGTTTTCCGCTCTGAGTCGATGACCGAAGCGCCTCTAGATTCCCGGTAGAGGCGCTTTTTCCAACAAAAACTTACCTGCCGTAACCGAATCTTCCTTGTTTTCGAACAGTGTTCTGCCTATGTTTGATACGTGCCAATCAAACGACTGTCACATTGCTTGAGTCAAGGCAGGATCGCCTTTCAATACCATGACGATTCATAGAATCGTTCTTAGCAAGTCGTCACAAGGAGAATACACGTGAAACTCAGAACCCTACTTACCGCCTCGTTTGCCTCTACCGCTCTGCTCGCCGCGGCACCGTCGGCCTTCGCCGCACCCAATGCTGATGGGCTCTATCTGGGCATCGGTACCGGTTTCAGCTCGCTGGAGAACGACAACGACGATGTCGACGATTTCATCTCCGATGGCGCTGAAGACTTTGATGTGGATGATGACGAAGACAACGTCTTTAAAGGTTTCGTCGGCTACGAGTTCAATCCTTACTTCGCTACCGAAATCTTCTATGCCGATCTGGGTCGTACGCGCCTAGAAGGTAACAGTGGTGCCAATACCGATTTGGAATCCGACGCCTATGGGGCGAGTCTGGTCGGTCAATTGCCTATCACCCCCTGGTTTACCGCCTTCGCCAAGGCCGGTGTGGCCAAGTGGGAAACCGACGTCGACGGTAACCTTGGCGATGCTAGCGTTGATCTTGAAGATCAGGACGGCACCGATCCGGTCTACGGTGTCGGCGCGCAGTTCAACTTCGATCCCTTCCTGGTTCGTGCTGAATACGAGCGCTACGACTTCGACAGCGACTACAAGATCGATACCTTTACCGCATCAGCCGGTTTCCGCTTCTAACCGTCAATTTGTTTTGTTATGGGCGATATCAGCGCCGGGGCTCGCCCCGGCGCTGTTGTTTTCAAGAAGTTTGTTTTCCAGACCAGCACCTTGCTCCAGCTCGGCAACGGACTCTAACAAACGGCGGGCGTTCTTAGGTGTACCCAGGAGATAGGCTGTCTCTTGCAACGCCTCATAGTCTTCGAGAGAGATCATTACCACGGACGGCGCTTTGTTGCGGGTGATGATCATGGGTGAATGGTCTTCACAGACCTGCTCCATGGTTTTTGCTAAATTGGTTCTAGCGGCCGTGTAGCTGATGGCATCCATAAGGTCGCTCCTGAGCGGGATGTTTAATGTACAGAATGTCGAACGTTACGAGGTTTGACAATCGACTGCGCAGTGTTCGGTTTCCCACCGCTTCGTGGCGCCAGAATTGCCACAAAGTCCTATGTTATGTGTCCGGGGAGCGCCTATGAACCTTCTATTCATCTGCAGCGAAAATAGGCTACGCAGTCCAACGGCGGAAAATGTCTTTTCAGCTTATCCCGGTATCCAGGCGATCGGCGCTGGGACAGGGGCACATGCGCAAACGCCTGTTTCCCGGGACTTGATTGAGTGGGCCAATATCATTCTGGTGATGGAAAAGCACCACCAGGATGAAGTCGCCAGTACGTACAAGGACGTGTTGAAGGGAAAGCCGCTGGTCTGTCTGGATATCCCCGATCACTACGAATTCATGCAGCCCGAACTCATCAAATTGCTCAAGGAAAGGGTGCCAGAGTATGTGCGGTTAGCGACAGTCGAAAAATAGCTAGGTTAGCCACCGCCAAGAAGCGATGCAGCTGAGCTGGGGCGTTAAGCCAACAAATATGATAACTGCTTCAAAAAGGCTGACATTAAGGCACCATAAGCCCGAGGATATCGCTTCAATCTTTGAAAGCTATACTGGTGACCTCAAATCAGCAAGATATCTTGCGAGGCTGCCACACTTCGGTATCGAGCAAACCGAACGGATGCTTCAGATGCTTTCAACCCCGGAAATTACTGTGATCGGCGGCAACAATTTACTCTTTAACGACAAGCACGACCTTGCCTTGAACGCCGCCTTGCATAGCTCGCTGATGCGCAGCCGGTGCTTCTGCCAACGAATAGGTACTGTCGATCACGATCCGAATGGTACGGTTGTCGAGTAAGCGACTGGCCTGCGCCAGCAGCATTCCGTTTGAGTGCACCTGTAGTGAGGAAACCGTAATTCCTAGCCTGTGGGCTTCATCCCTGGCAGAAAAGCCCAAGGGGTTGACCAGAAAGAGCGAGCCGCCTGGTTTAATAATGCTGAGGAAGCGTCCCATGTTCGAACCACCCACAGCGTCAAGCACCAGATCCACGTCATGTGCGACCGTTTCGGCGGCTGCCTTGGTGTAATCAATGAAGTCGTCAGCACCCAGCTCACGAAGAAGCCCTTCATGCTTACCTGAAGCAACCGCGATCACGCGTGCCCCTTTCCATTTGGCGATTTGAACCGCTAGATGCCCCACGCCACCGCCAGCTCCATTGATCAAGACGGCCTTGCCTTCGAGCGGGACAGGCACATGCTGGAATGCCTGGAATGGGTTTAGTCGGTTGTGGCCAGGATCCACCAGAAACTGCCAGACAGTAAGCAGTGACATCGGGGCACCTGCTGCCTCGACATGAGAAATGCCCTTTGGCTTCAACGCCAGGTGGCTTTCAGGAACGCTGACATATTCGGCATAGGCGCCGCTGCCCGTCATCAGGTCTTCGGGAAAACGCACCATTGCAAAGACGTGGTCACCTACGCTGACTTTGGAAACCCCGTCGCCGACGGCAGCAACGACTCCTGACACATCAGTGCCCAATATCAACGGGAAATGTGGGCTAGGCTGCCATTCTGGAGGTAGCGCCCGATAGCCGTCGCGCAGGTAAAGGTCTGGTGGGTTAAGACTTGCCGCACGAACCTGGATAAGCACTTCACCGGTTTGTACTGCGGGTCGGGGCGTATCTTCGTAAAGCAAGACCTCTGGGTCACCGAAACTATGCAACTGCACTGCTTTCATCATGTCGTTCATCACAATCTCACTCATGAATGGTTACATGGCAAATAGTAAGAAAGTTCCTTGCCGTTGATAATGGTGCGTAGATTCGTTTTAATTGTTCCATGAAAGAACAAATTGGATTAGAACGCCTCACGGGCCTTATCGCATTTGCACGCGCCGGTTCATTAGGCAGCTACACCGCTGCGGCGCGCTCGTTGTCTGTTTCGCCCTCTGCGATAAGCAAAAGCATTCAGCGGTTGGAGCGTCACTTCGGCGTCTCTCTTTTTACTCGCACGACACGATCTCTGTCTTTCACGGCCGAGGGCCGCGACTTGCATGGACGTGTGCTAGAGCTGCTGCGCCAAGCAGAAGAGATAGAGCAGGTGGTCAAGTCTGCTCGTACCGAGCCCGCAGGCACGTTACGAATTGCGACATCACTTCCACTGGGACTGCATCTGATTGCTCCTGCTATTACGGATTTTCGAACACGCTACCCGAAGGTAGCGATCGACCTGCGGCTGAGCGACCACATCGTCGGTATGGTTGAAGAGGGCATTGATCTTGCAGTACGGATCGGTGAACTTGCGGATTCGTCACTTTTGTCCAGGCGACTCTCACCTTACAGGCTCTCTTGCTACGCTTCGCCAGACTACTTGGCTAGGTATGGTGCTCCCGAGCATCCAGATGAACTGGTGGGGCACGAAACGATCAATTTGCGTTACCAAAGTACGGGACAACTTTTTCGCTGGCCTTTCCTGATCGGCGAGAAGGAGGTCGAGATAGTGCCATCTTCCTCTGTCATCGTTGACTCAAGCGAAGCTGTCATCGTCGCTATGACAGCGGGTGCAGGCATCGGAATGGCTGCAAGTTTCATGGCTGCACCGCGGGTTAGGCGAAAGGAACTGGTACCCATCCTGCCTGACTTCGACGTAGAACGGCATAATATCGTTGCACTATGGCCGCAGAGTCGGCGCACCAACCCCGCTGTACGCGCCTTTATCGATATGTTGATCGAAAGACTTTGAATACCTAACACTTGATACACACAAACCTCTGGAATCAGCGAACAGCAGTTTTACATCGCTTTCGGCAGTGTTTCAGCGCTTCGCAACAGTCCAATATCGTGCTCAATAAAAGCTCGCCCATCTTACTGGCAGGCGGTGGTGAGATCGGTAAAGCGGTAGCGCATGATGCCTCCGGTAGTAATGATCCGGAGGCAGGCGAGAAAAATCGAGGGAATGACGCGGAATGTGGCGTGAAATGAAGCCGTGGCCATCGCTTGATCCCTACGCCGGTACACGCGCCGCTCATTATGTGAGCAGCGCATTAGCCGGATCAGGTTCAGCGGGACTAGCGCTTGGCAGCTAATTGATCACTCCGAGCCATCTCAGCCGGATTCATCTGCACCCTGTCAAGCTGTTCGTTGGTAGAATTTAGGAGGCGGGTGGGGGAGATGCGAGTGGGGAGGGTATTATTAGAGATTTCAAATCGCGTAAGCGCGTACATGTTTGATATATTGCCAAATTTATCTTTGCTTACAAGGGAGTCAGTGAGGTAGATTTGATCAAGGCGGCTACATAACTCAATGAACGTATCTGCACTTTCATTGAGTTATGTAGCCGGGTATATCATCATTGTTAGCCCAGGCATGAGAAGTCATCAAAAATGGACACAAAAGAAATTTCAACTGGAATGGAAAAGTTGATTAAAGAAGCGACAATTTTTTTTGATATGGCATTAGACGAATGCGGTGAAGAGGTTGATCCGTATTGGGTTTTTAATGAAGGTCGAAATTTGTATTGGGATAAATTGACACAGGAAAGTCGGATTCTGTCTCAGAAAACGCAAGAAACGCTACTAAACGTAATTGCCTTGTTTATACCTACCCTTAAAGCATCTCCAGTTCTTGATGAGTCTGATGAGAAAGATGTCCGGAGATGTGTAAAAAGAATGCGGGCGACTCTCAAGCTGAGAAAATTTAGTGCGTGGGATATAGAGGTGCTTCATGATGAAGGCGCTGTTTTAGGAGTGAGCCCCCCAGGCCAGTCAGAAGATAAAAGTAACCCCCCTAATGATGCTCGTGAAGAATTCTTTGAATGTGTTGATCTGCTGATGGGTATTACACAGCTTTTAAAAATAACACCTGCAAATATCCCTGATGGTTTACATTCAAAAAATCCAAACTTATCTCAGTCATATCGGCCCAATACCGCTTTTATTATGATGCCAATAGACAAGAATGCTCCCGACAATGAGGATATTTATGCAGCCTATAAAGAATGCTTTTCTAAGTATGGGATTAGCGCTATTAGAGCGGATGAAATAGAGCATGAAGATGTGATAACTGAGAGAATAATTGAAGAAATAAAAACCAGCGAATTCTTGCTTGGAGATTTGACGAATGAGCGACCAAGTGTCTATTACGAGATCGGCTATGCCCATTCTCTAGGTAGAAGAGTGATTCTTTATAGAAAGGCAGGTACTACAATACACTTTGATTTAGCTGCATACAATTGTCCAGAGTATAAAAACATTAGTGAGCTTAAATCTATACTTATGAATCGTCTTGAAGGTACCACTAACAGAAAGCCAGAAAATAGCTAGCAATAAATTACAAATAACGAGCTGCAGAGTGCAGCATTATAGTCTCTTGGAATGAAGTGAAAATACATGAATTTAAATTATGAAGAACAAGTCGAGAATCAGAGTTATATATACAATTACTTTAAGACTTCAATAGATGAAACCTCTGACGAGTTGAAGTTGGAAGTTAAGAATTTCATATCAAGGATTGAGTTGATTTTGTCATGCAAATATTCATTTGAAAATAATACGCTTAGTAGTGATGAATTAGAAACTTATGTATTTATGCTTAAGTTGTCTGAAAGTTGGTTTGTTCATGAAGAAATATTGAAAATAGCCTCAAGTTATGGTTATAAAACTGAAAAGCCAAAAAATAAAAATAAATTTAGTGTGGCTGATTCAATTCAAGACGCCTTGGCAATGCCCAAAGACTTTTGCAATACACAAAAACCTTATGGCAAGCCAGGGTTTTTTAATGAGACGAAAATACGTGACGCATATTTAGAGTTTTTGTTTGAAAACGAGATGTCTACTTTCAAGAAATATCTAAACTCAATATTTAAATTGAGAAAAAATGCCCGTGAAAGTGTCCAGGACTATATTTTTTATTTAGAGTCAAAGTCGTTGGGGAGTCAAAAAGGATACTTGTTGGAGTCATATAATAGATTAACTACAGGACCAGAAATAACCCCGGTGAATATTATGAGTGTTGCATATGCAGTCAGAAATCAATACGTCCACGATGGTGAGGTAATTGACTCAGGTATAGAGGACTACCAAATAAAATGTGAGCTGCTAAAAGCTTGTTATAACTTTGTCATCAGCTACTCTCTTATAATTGCAACACAAATCTGCTCTGACAAAAACTAATATGAAAATACACACATATTATTCCTGCTACTCGTTCCTAGCTTTGTAAGCTCGCTCTTGAGTTGAGCGTTTTCAGTGGTCAGCTCGACTTCATGTCTTAAGAAATGGGCCTTTTTCCTAGATGCGGAGGGTCAACTATAGATCTAAGGCTCGTGCAGTCCCAGTTGCGTTGTTACTTGGTCATATAGGTTAACCTCGTTAAGCGGTTGTGTCTGCTTAACGAGGTGTCCAAAATCATCGAGGCAGATCGCTTCATTCAAGAAGTTCCTTTTCATGGTAACGGATTCCAGCAAACGGCGGGCGTTCTTTACTGCGAGTAGGAGATAGGCTGTCTCTTGCATCGCCTCATAGTCTTCGAGAGAGATCATTACCACAGCAATTGTAGTCGGGACTGATGGAGGTGGGAGAGTACAAAGTTTGTACGAGGGTTAGCAAGGAGCACCCGTTACTAGACAGTGTAAATTTATTCCCCAGATGGACGAAATTCCATCGTTGCTACGACGTTATCGCTCTTGCTTTATGTTTTTCCAAATCAGACCAACCAACACAATCACCAATACGGCAAACAGCACGACGCCGCCCGCCGAACCCATCACCTGCAGAGTCAGGCCTGACACGACCAGCCAGAGCGCTGGGATGATGACGGCGATCCAAAGGGCGAACCCTCGTAGCAGAATAAGCACCAGGCCAAGCGTGGTCACTGCTGTGGGATCGGCATGGATGCCGAAGACTTCTGCCTGGTACCAGGAACCACCGCTCAGCGGCGCCACCAGCGGCAGGATGACCAGGCCGAAGAGGGCGATGGCGGTGCCAATGACGACGGGTGGGCTTGTGCGGCGTGAGGTTTTGTCTATTCCCCATCCCGTTAGCGCCATCACAACCAACAGCCCTGCCTGGGCGATAAAAGCGTAGCCAACATAGCCCCCGGCCCAGTTGAGCTCTGCATAGCGCTGAATGAAAAATGCCACGGCGACAAAGGCCCATAGCGGGGCGGGTAGCAGGCAGGCGAGTCGTGTGCGGTGTGTCAATGCCAGCGCAAGGCTAGCGGCGCCCAGGGTGAGGGTCAGCAGATGCAGCGGCCAGAAGGTTTCGCCCATGCGTTCCAGCAGGCGGAAGTACACCTCCGCCGTGAAGGGAATAAAGTCCTGTAGCCGGTAACTTGCCCAAGCGTTCATAGCGACTCAATATAATCAGCCATCCGCTGCCGGGCATTGGAGGAGGGCATGGTGCTGTGGCCGGCGCGCATGTTCTCGCGCATGTGCTCGACCTGGGTGGTGGCGGGGATCGCGCAGGTGATCGCCGGATGGCTGACGATGAATTTCAGCAGAAAGTCCGCCCAGGTGTTGCAGCCGCATTCCTCGTTGGCCCATTCGGGCAATGCCGCGTCACGGCGCTTGAGGTTCTTGATCAGGCTGCCGCCATCGTACGGCCGGTTGGCGATCACACCGATGCCCCGTTCTTCTGCCAGGGGCAGTAGCCGGTTTTCGGCCTCGCGGTGGGTGATGTTGTAGGTGAGCTGAACGAAGTCGATATCCTCAGATGACATGATCTGCTCCACCTCGTCGTGGCGGCGCCCGTGGGAGGTGGTAATGCCGACATGGCCGATAACGCCTTTGGCCTTCATTTCCTGCAGCGCGGCCAGGTGATCGCGCCAGTCGGTCAGGTTGTGCACCTGCACCAGGTCGAAGTGATCCAACGTCCAGCGGTCTTTCAGCTCCGCCACCTGCTCCCGGGCGGAGCCACCGGCGGGGCTCCAGACCTTCTCGGCGGCAAACAGGCTTTCGGGCGTGCCGAGTTCTTGTAGGGCATGGCCCATCACATCCGGCGCCGAGCCATACATGGGCGAGGAGTCGATCAGGCCGCCGCCATGTTCGAAAAAGGCCTTCACCACCTCGGTGCGCGCATCGAGCAGCGTCTCGTCACTGCCAACGTTGAACGTGCGCCAGGTGCCCATGCCAATCACGGGCAGCTTTTTGTCACTCCCCGCAAGGGTCTTCCGGTGCATCCCGTCGGTGTCGGCAAGCAGCGGTACGCTTGGCAACATCATGGCGGCCAGCGTGGCCCCCATGAGCTTGAGGTTTTGTCGGCGCGTGAGGCGATGCTTGATGAGAGGGTTCATAGCGGTCGCTCCTTCCGATTTTTCTGAATCGGCAGCGTGGCAGCCAACACCAGTACAAAGCATGTCAGCACAAATACCTTATTCACAAACCAGTTGGTGCGCCAGATTGACCACTCAGGGTCATTGAGAAAGCGCACGAACAGGGTGGCGATGATGAGGATTTCAATAACGGACATGCCCACCGCCAATGCGCGCGTGTAGCGGGGCTGTTTGAGCAGCGCCCAGCCTAGCCAGACGTGGGCCACTGGCCAGAGATCCCAATAGATATACCGCGCCCAGGGCTCCCCGTATGCCAGCGCGTAGCCAATGGGGAACAGGTATTTGATGAACAGCGTCCACGCCGCGAGGATAAATAACAAATGGGCGAGGAAGCGGATCCAGGCATTGGGTGGCGTGGCGGGCAGTGACATGGCATCGCTCCAGTACTGGGCCGTTGACGGCCTGGCCTTACACCATCTGCAAGGAATGCTTGCGCGTTGGCGGAGGAAAGGCGGCGTCGATCTGGGCCAGGTCATCGTCGTCGAGTCTGACGGTATCTGCCTTGGCGTTTTGTTTGAGGTGATCCAGATTCACGGCTTTGGGAATAGCGATCACCCCGGGGTGGCGCAGTGCCCAGGCGAGGGCGATTTGCGCGGGGGTGGCGCTGTGCTTGTCGGCGATGCGTTGCAGGGTGGCGTCATGCAGTAGCGCGCCGCCCTGGCCGATGGGGCAGTAGGCCATGAGCGGCATGTTGTGCTGTGCTTGCCAGGGCAGTAGGTCGACTTCAATGCCGCGTGCGCCGGGGTTGTAGAGCACCTGATTGGTGGCGCACGCGGGCGCGTCGAGCTCTACTAAATCGTCAACGTCAAAGTTCGACACGCCCCAGCGCAGAATCTTGCCCTGTTCGCGCAGCCGCTCAAAGGCTTCCACGGTTTCGCTAAGCGGGTACTGGCCCCGCCAGTGAAGCAGGTACAGATCAATAGTGTCGGTGCCCAATCGGCGCAGGCTGCGCTCGCAGGCGGCTTGAACACCCTGGCTGCTGGCGTTGTGGGGGTAGACCTTGCTGACCAGATACACCTCATCGCGCCGGTCACGGATGGCTTGGCCAACGATTTCTTCAGCGCCGCCTTCCGCATACATCTCGGCGGTATCGATTAGCGTCATGCCCAGATCGAGACCTTCACGCAGCGCTCTGATCTCAGCCTGCCGCTGCCCGGCATTCTCGCCCATATGCCAAGTGCCCTGGCCGACACGGGGTACGCTTTCTCCGCCTAGCTCTAATGTCTGCATCTTTCTATCGCCTGATGTGATACTGCACTGCCTGCCGCCATCGCGGTTCATAGATTTGCACCAGCATCATACGTATACCGGTTCGTTCTAGATCTCAGGCACTCTATCAATCCAAAACAGCGTACCTTCGATATCGGCATGTTGCCAGATCCGCACGGTCTAGAGGCTTAACCACGTAGCTGCCGGTTGCCGTTAATCGGTAATCCGGCATTGACAATGGGGCGCTCAGCTCAGAGTGCGTATCAAGACCGGCTACTCTTCAAATACCAGCGCGTCCGGGTTGGCGCCCAGCTCTTTCAGAGCTGCCATGATGCTCTCGTTGAACGGGTCCGGGCCGCACACGTAGAAGGCCTGGCTCATGTCCTTGATATGCGAAGTCAGAAAGGCCTTGTCGATCACACCATCGGTAAAGATGTGGTCGCCGGACGGCTTTTCGTCGGTGATGACGTTGATGCACTGATCTCCCAGCATCGTCTCGAATTCTTCCTTGAGGATGATGTCCCGTTCGGTCTTGTTGGAGAAAATCAACTGGTTGCTGCCGATCTCGCCCTTGCGATGCAGGTCGCGCAGAATGGCGATAAAAGGCGTCACCCCGGCACCGCCCGCCAGAAACACGCCCTCGTCCTTGTATTCGATAGTGCCCCAGGGCTCGCCAATGATCAGCGAGTCCCCTTCCTTGAGCTGGCCAATCTGCTGGGTGACGCCCTCGTGGTCCGGATAGATCTTGATGACGAACTCAAGCCACGGATCCGATACGAGTGAAGAAAACGTGAACGGCCGTTTCTCGTCGGTCCAGCCTTCGCGGTTGACCGCTACCTCGGTCGCCTGGCCAGGTGTGAAGGTGTATCCCTCAGGCTTGGCAAGGCGTATTTGTTTGACATCGTGGGTGAGACTGCGGATTTCCTGGATTTCGAGTGTATGGTCCATACGTGCCTTATGTCTCTCATCGATAGGTTGCAATGTTTAATGTTGGCCGCGAGAGCGGCACGTTGCAAAACCAGGCATTAAACGCAAGGAGGTGCCATAGATAACGCAGCGTATTGAACATGCGAACACGGTGATAGAGAGTTTCATCAGCGTACTAAAAGGGAAACCTATCGATGTCGAAAAAAGATGAACATCACTATTCAGCTACCCGTGGATAACGCAGCTTTTATTGTCGAACACGCCTACACTGGCACCCCTGGTGCTTCTCAGCGCTGGCGGCGCAGATGTCTTAGGATCGCCCGGATAAACTGCTGCTGAGCCTGACGCTGATCCCGCCGTACCTGCTCAATATCGATGCCCCCCATCCCATCTTGGTATCTCAATGGGATGGTTCCCTGGTCGTCGACGCTATTATTTTTAACGTCTACATTATTCCGGTGAGTTAATAGACCACCGGCGTTAAAGGACTGCACTTCTTTTGATTTCATCATGCCTCTGACCTCCATAACGCCGCCCTTGGTAGCAGGACGTTTTGGTTATCTTGTTGCGTTAGGGAGATGCTAGTATTGTTCTAATACGCAAGCTATTCCATAAATATGAGCGCGGACTTTGCAAAAACGAACAGTAAGAAAGGGCAAGCAGCCTTCGATCACCACACAAAAAACACGCAGTTATCTGGCGTGGAATGACTTCGAGATCATCCTTGCCATCGCGACTGAAGGCTCGCTTTCTGGCGCCTCACGCGTTTTGGGGGTCAGTCATGCCACTGTTTTCCGGCGGCTGGGTGAAGTTGAGCAGCGCTTGGGCGTTACTCTCTTTGAGAGGAGCCGTACCGGCTACCGGCCCACGCTGGCAGGGGAAGAGCTTGCCGATACGGCTAGGATTATGGATGAGGCCGCACTGGCCGCGGAGCGTAAAGTCGCTGGTCGCGACTTGGAGCCCAGTGGAGAAATCTATACCACCACAACGGACTCCTTGTTGATGGGGCTGCTGGCGCCTCTGTTCACGCAATTTCAGGATAAATACCCGGCCATTGTTCTGGATGTTGCCGTCTCTAACCAGTTGTTCAACCTGACGCGCAGAGAGGCAGACGTTGCTATTCGCCCCTCCAACCTTCCGCCGGATAACCTGATTGGTCGGCGCCTGGCAACGATCGGCCAGGCTGTCTATGGGCATCGTAGCCTTGGTCTAACGCCAGGGGCCTCCATTGACACCCTTGCCAGCCAACCGTGGATTGGTGCCGGGCCACGACTGCAGGATTCAGCGCTAGACCAGTGGATGGCCAGGCACGAGCTGAAGGCGGCCTGCATCTATCGTGTTGATACCTTGGTCAGCATACTTAGCGCTATTCGCTCTCGCATGGGGTTAGCCGTTTTACCGTGTTATTTGGCGGACAATGATCCGGAAATTATCCAGCTCAGCGATCCTATCCCCGAACTTGAATACGGCCTATGGTTTCTGATGCATCCAGATCTTAGAGGTGTGGTGAAGATTCACGCCCTGAAGGACTTTTTGATGGAAGCTGTTCAGATGCAGAAACAGCGGCTGGCCGGGCCACTATTGCGCTAGCCAGCTATTTCAAACTGCGCAGGGAGTGCATTGCGGTTAGTGGTCCTTCGGTAAGTACGTATTTCGATATTCGGTTCATACTGATGTTGTGATTATTTTACCTGTTTGGGATGGGGCGTGAAGGTGCACGATAGCAATTTAGCCAGCCGCTGTTGCCGGATAATTTTTTATCGCTTTGTTGCTCCAAAATTACCGCAAAGCTGATCGTTAACTGGGGAAGTGACCATGAATCAGAACCTTGCCGATGAACTGGTTATGATCACTCGGCCCCTTGTCTTCATTTCGCTGCGTTAGGACCACAGGGGCGCGCTATATAAGACGCGACATCGTGATATGACTCGCAAAATTTGCTACTCCAGTCAGGGTTGTTGAGACACTAGAGGGTAACGACCGGCATTGCACTGGATATCCTGACGGGCATCGGTTACTTCAGGCATCGAGTAGATCGTTGAGGTTGTGTATGCAGTTCATGGTAAACATTGATGTGAAAGAGCTTGGGAAAGCCATCTCCTTCTACGAGAGTGGGCTTGGTTTGCAGCTTAGTCGGCGACTATTTGGCGATACGGTTGCAGAAATGGGAGGAGGACCTGCGCCCATTTATCTGATCGAGCAGCCTGAAGCGAGCGCTGCTGCCCCCGGTACTTCCCACCAGCGTGACTATAAGCGCCATTGGACACCAGTACATCTGGATTTCATTGTTGAAGATATAGACGTGGCAGTAAAACAGGCAGTGTCGGCGGGCGCTTCCCAGGAAGGGGAAATCAAGACTTACGCTTGGGGCAGGCTTGCAACCATGAGCGACCCCTTTGGAAATGGGTTCTGTCTACTAGCGTTTGCTGAAGGAGGTTACGGCCATGTGGAGTAATGCCCAATAAATGGCAACAGCAGGTGATGAACGCAATGTCGTCGTAACTTATATCGAGAGGAGATTTTCTCATGATTGCTTATACGATGGTGGGCACGAGAGACCTGGAAAAAGCCCTGCAATTTTACGACCCACTTTTTGCAGAAATGAACTTGGAATTATGCTGGCAAGATGAATCATCTGTTTCATACGGTAAAGGGGAGGATATGAGTTTTCCCCGATTCTTTGTTGGGTATCCTTTTGATGGGAAGACGTCGAGCGTTGGCAACGGTTCGATGACTGCCTTCCAGTTTCATGACCCCGGAGTTGTTGACAGACTATATGAAATTGCCATGAATCACGGTGGCAACTCGGAAGGAGCGCCTGGCTACAGGCCTCAGTATGCTGAAGGTTTTTATGCAGCCTACGTGCGTGACCCGGATGGTAACAAGTTGGCATTTGTTGTGTACCCGCAAGAGTAGCAAAGTAGATAACTAAGCCATTAAATCACCCTCTGTAGATGCCGGCCGCTCGTTCCTTGAGTCGCTTATGACGGCCATTGAGAATAAGAAAATACATCGAAGCTTGTCGATTTCGCTCACTCTCGAACGACTAGGTAATAGTTCGGTCATTCGATCGCAGCCCGTTTTGGGTGGGCTCAATGATTTCGTGGATGAACAACATTGATGATTAGCTGCCTACAATCGACGCTTGGCAGCATAAGGGTCTTCACTACTTTGGTGAAGTTTGTCAGTGCTGGTGCGATGAGAAGGCGCACATGGAATACATAGGAGAGCCTGTTAATGACCACAACTAAACAGCCGTTGCCGAGTGTCGTATCTTCAGAAGAGTGGAAAGTAGCGCTGGATCAGCTGCTTATAAAAGAGAAAGCGCTAACTCGTGCACGTGACGCGCTAAATGCAGAGCGTAGGCGGTTACCGATGGTTAAGGTAGCTAAGCACTATGCGTTTCAGGGCGATAACGGCACAGTGTCTTTGCTTGACCTGTTTGAAGGGCGTCGTCAACTCATTGTCTATCATTTCATGTTTGCCCCTGAATGGAGCGCGGGCTGTGACGGATGCTCCTGGGTTGCCGATGCCATGACACATCCGGCCCATCTGCATGCCCGCGATACCACGCTGGTGATGGTGTCACGCGCCCCATTGGAAAAGCTCAAGCAGTACAGGTCGCGGATGGGATGGACGTATCCCATTCCATGGTATTCGTCTTACGAAAGCGATTTTAACTATGATGTTGGCGTAACCACCGATGATGGCGAAAGGCACGGTGCCAGTGTGTTTCTTCGTGACGGTGATGCCATATATCGCAGTTATTTTACAGGGGCACGTGGCGTCGAATATCTCGGCAGCCTCTGGACCTATTTAGACTTAACCCCGTTTGGGCGTCAGGAGACCTGGGAAGACTCTCCGGAAGGCTGGCCGCAGACTGAACCGTATGGTTGGACTCGTCGTCACGACGAATACGACCTCTGAAATCCATAAGCAGAACTGGAGGGCTTTAAAAGCCAAGGAGAGGCCAATGGATAACGCAGTGTATTGGTACGCCATCGCGTCGGTACTACTTTTTCTTAAGATGTTTGCCATTTCGGTGTATCAAGGATTTCATCGCATCACCAAGATGACCTTCAAGATCCCCGAAGATGCCGCTTTTGTGGGCAGGGAAGCCGCTAAGGAGGAATTGCCCCAGGTACAAAGGGCAGCGCGTGCCTGGTCAAACGATGTTGAAAATATCCCCATCTTTCTGGCGCTTGGGGTTGCTTACGTGTGGGTGGGTGCTGCGCCAGGCTTGGCGGTCTGGCTCTTTTTGACGTTTACCGGCGCCCGTTACGTGCACACCTTGTGCCTGTTGGCAGGGCTTCAGCCATGGCGGACGATGGCGTATTTCGTCGGCGTGGGGTGCATGTTTCTGATGTGTGGCCTGATTATGGCGGCGCTTCATTAACCAGGCGCTCGAGAGTGGCCGACAACCGACTAGTGGTTTCGCTTTTATTGCGCAGTTAATTGGGTGTTTTAATTAAAATTAAAAGGCTTAGTGCATGACTTCGAAAAAGTTTAATTCAGTTGAAGATTACCTGAGTTCATTGGACTCAAAGCAGGGAAATACTCTCAGGGATGTTATTGACGTTATCCTCAAGAATTTTCCTGACTTGGATTGCAAACTATCGTGGAATGTCCCTCAGATTTGTAGAGGCAGTGATTACGTGTTCGGTGTTTCGGCGTTGAAAAATCATCTTGCGCTTGCCCCTTGGAGTGCCAAGGTAGTTGAGGACTTCAAGGCGAGACTTGAAAGCGAAGGGTACATTGTTAAGAAAAACTTATTTCAAATACCTAACGACTGGAAAATTGACGAAAAGTTATTAACTGACCTAGTAACAGCTAGGATTGCTGAGCTGGATTAATGGTCCTTCTGCTCTATTGGCAAATGATCCCCATAACGACGGCCGTAGTACTTCGCGATGGGCGCGGCAGTCATGCCATGCACTACCAGTGAGGCGGCCACCAGCAGGCTGGCAACTACCCAGATCGTATCATTGCCGGTCTCGTGGTAGACCAGCATGGCGTAGAAAACCGCCGCCACACCAATGGGCCCGAACCAGCCAGCCAAGAGCGCTACCGGCAGGTCCCGCCAAAGCCGGATGGCAGGGCGTAACAGCAGTATCACCGGGAGGCGGCGTAGCACCAACACCGCCAGGGTGAGCCCCAACCCAGCCCACCCAAGGTTCAGCCAGCCCGACCAGGGGATCATAAGCCCCACTAGCATGAAGACCGGCAGGGTGAGGAACAGGTTTACCGCCTCCTGAATTTCGCTTTCCTCACTACGGTCCTTGCCGTCCACCCGCTGATCGAAGGCAATGCCGGTGGCAAACACCGCCAGAATACTGTCCGTGCCGAGGAGCTTGGCGGCGCCTAAGGCCAGCAATGTCAGCGCCAGAGTAGTCACCAGAAAAGAAGGCTGGTCGATCAGGTTGCGGGCTTCCGCCGTGCGCAGGGCCGTGCCAGCCAGGTAGCCCAGCAGGGCGCCAATCGCAACCGCCCCCAGCACTTGCCAGCCTAGAACATGGACAAACCATTCCTGTAGCGCGGTATCAGAACTTTTGATCAGCAGAATCGGCAACATGACTAGCGGCAGGGCCAGACCGTCATTAAGGGCAGCCTCCGCTGACAGGGTATGGCGGAAACGGTCAGGCAGGTTGTCGGTGGCCACCCCGCCAGTCACGATTGAACTGGAGACTACCGGGTCAGTGGGGCAAACAGAGGCTCCCAGCATGAGCGCGGTCATTAGCGCCACGTCGAGAAACCCTAGTGCCAGCCCGCTACTTATCAGCCACATCAGGGGCATTCCGAGCGCCAGAATCACTGTCAGGGGGCGGCCTTGGTTGAATACGAACCGTGGCGGCAGACGCAGGGCGATACTCATCAGGCTGACCCCCAGGCTCACTCGAGCGACTTCCTCCAGGATTTTCATCTCATGGCCCCAGCCGGTAGGGTCCAGCCAGCCCAATATGGGGCCTGCCAACACTCCTAGCAGGAATGCTAGCAAGGGCAGCGACAGAATACTTCGGTTCAGCAGGCGGGAAACCATCCCAATAACTAGTACTGTGGCGCCAACGAGCGCTAGGGAGATGTTGAATTCACTCACGCTACGCCTCTTTTCGGATTGGGGCTCAGGAAAGTCCAATAGAGCTTTGTTAGTTTGGCTTCCATGTGCTGGACTTCAAGGGCTGTCATCGAAGTTATTCGGCTGAAGCTCTATGGCATTAGCGTTTGTTTGGCGTCGGGGATCCTTATCCGTGGTGGCTAGTCGAGCTTTATAATCGCTTTGGAAAAGCCGACTGGCTCGACGATGCGTTCAGCGCGGGGGACATTTTGATGGTGCAGGTTCTGCGCAGACTGAATGGGCTGGGTTTGCGCAATGAGTATCCGAATCTCCCTGCCTATGCCGCCCGCGGCTATCTACCGAAGCAGTTGACAAGGCGTGAAGCTAGCGCCGAACGTCATTTCGAGAAGAACGCGCCGGGCGCCAATCACCCAGCTGCTTAGGCAGGCACCGATGTTGCCTGCGTGCCCCGCAACTGGCTAACGTCAGCCCGTGGCGGCGCGCCAAACATGCGGCTATATTCGCGGCTGAAGTGGGAGGGGCTTTCGTAACCCACCCGGTAGCTGGCGGTGGCCGCCTCAAGCCCCTCGGCGAGCATTAACCGCCGGGCTTCGTGCAGGCGTAGCTTCTTCTGGTACTGCAGGGGCGACATCCGGGTGACCTGGCGGAAGCTGTGATAAAGCGTCGACTCGCTCATATTGGCGCTCGCCGCCAGCTCACGGATCTTGAGCGGCTGCGCATAATGCTCTTTGAGGGCGTAGATGACCTGCGCGATCCGATTGGCTTGGGAGTCCGAGGCGGCAAAGCGGCGCATATGCGGCCCCATTTCGCCCATTAGCGCCCGGTAGATCAGCTCCCGCCGTGCCAGGGGCGAAAGCACCGGTATATCTTCTGGGGCGTCGAGCAGGCTTAACAAGCGGTAAAGCGCACCCTGCATACGGGCATCCATGGGCGCAGATTTCAGGCCGCAGTCCATCTCGGAGCAGATGGCGTCATGGCCAGCAGACGGTGCCTTGTCGCCCAGTTCCAGTATCAGCCCGGCTACCTCCTGAGGATCGACCCTGACCTTTACCGCCAGGAAGGGCTGCTCCGGGGCGGCATGATCGATCCGACCGACGACCGGCAGGTGAACGGCGCTCGCCATATAGCTCGGACCGCTGTAAACGATCTCCTTGTCCCCCAGCAACACCGTCTTGCTGCCCTGAATGACAAAACACAGGCAGGGTTCGTAAACCGCGCAGTGAAAGCTGGTGGGGGCATCAACGCGCACCAGTTGGACCTCGGCAATCGCCGTATCCTGAATATCTTCCAGGGGCGACCAGCGGCGGACGACCTGGCCCAGCTGGGGCAGGCTGTCACTGAAATGGGTGATCTGCTCAGGTGCGATAACGGTCAATGGCTCTCCTCCCTAACAGCTTCCAGTATATGCCTTCGCCCCACTAATCGAAGGTATTTTCAGTGTGTTTTGCAGAATCAGGCAAGCACCCCGCAGAAACCGACAACCCATGTGGTATGTCATCAGATCGTCATCAAGCCCATGGTCAGAAACAGGCCGATGTGCTGACGCGACCTCCCTGTATCGTCTTTCATACGCCGCGACAGAATTAGGCAATCATCCCGCAGGAACCCGCTACCTCGAACGCGCTTACCTCGCCTATGGTAAGTAACGTCGGATAGACAGTAACCAACTGCTCGTCCATGCCAGCTCCTTCGTCCCTCCCGATGACAATAAATGACTGTCGATTCTGACAGCGCTTAAACGACTAGTGAATCGTCAACCGCCCGCGCGGTGCGACATCCATAACGAACGCTGCTACCGGGGTTCGGTAGCCACTGGAGCAATTCATCATGGGAAGTTTGTATCAAAGCGTCCGTCTGGCAAGCCGCCGGGCGGTGATCCCGTTTCTGCTGCTGACGGCCTTGCTGACGGGGTGCGAGGCCCAGAGCGAGGAGGCCGCAGCGCCTGCAGCGCCGCCCCCGCCTGAAGTCGACGTGGCGGAAATCGTCGCCCAGCCGGTGGTGTTGAGCGAGTCATTTACCGGCCGGGTGGAAGCCGCCGAAACGGTCGAGCTAAGAGCCCGGGTGAGCGGCTATATCCAGGAAGTGGCGTTCGAGGAGGGCGAGCTGGTCGAGCAAGGAGATCTGCTGTTCCAGATCGACCAGCGGCCCTATCAAGCGCGGGTTGGCGCCGCCCAGGCGGATCTTGCCCAGGCCAGAAGCCAACTGGCCCAGGCCGGAAGCGAAGCCGAGCGCGCACGCGTGCTGCTGGGCCGCCAGGCCATTTCTCAGGAGGTGCATGACCAGCGTCAGTCGGCCCTGAATAATTCGCGTGCCATGGTGGATGCCGCCCAGGCCGCCCTGGATACCGCCGAGCTTGATCTTGAGTATACCCGAATCACGGCGCCCGTCAGCGGTCGCGCCGGCCGGGCCATGGTGACCCTGGGCAATCTGGCCAGTGCCGACCAGAGCCTGCTGACCACGCTGGTGAGCATCGATCCGATACACGTCTACTTCGAGGCTGACGAACAGGCTGCCTTTGCCAGCCAGACACTCCTCACCGGTGACGCGTCGAACAGCCTGAATATCGAGCTGGGCGGCGACCCAGAGCGCCAGTACAAAGGCACCCTGGACTTTATCGACAACCGCTTGAACCCCAACACCGGCACCCTGCAGTTCCGGGCGGTGCTGGACAACCCGGACGGCCGCATTCGGCCCGGGGAGTTTGCGCGGGTTGAAATGCCGGTCGCGCGGTTGGAGCAAGCATTGCTGGTGGATGGCAAGGCGGTGCTGACCGACCAAGATCGCCGCTACGTCTACGTGGTGGATGAGAACAATCTGGCCCAGCGGCGCCCGGTCGCCACAGGGCGCCAGGTGGATGAACGCACGGTCATCAGCGAAGGGCTCGCTGCTGGCGATCGGGTAATCGTCAACGGGGTGCAAAAAGTCTTTATGCCGGGCATGGAAGTGAGCCCTCAAACGGTGTCCGCCACCCCGACTGCTGACGCACAACCCGCCATTGCTGCCAGGGAGGACTAAACCGCCATGAATTTTTCGCGTTTCTTCGTGGACCGACCGATATTTGCGGCGGTGCTGTCGATTATTATTCTGGCGGTGGGGCTGATCTCGATTCCCAACCTGCCGATCAGCGAGTACCCGGATGTCGTGCCGCCCTCCGTGGTGGTGCGCACGGTTTACCCCGGCGCCAACCCGAAGGAGATCGCCGAAACGGTCGCCACGCCCTTGGAAGAAGCCATCAATGGCGTTGAGGACATGATGTACCTCAAGTCCGTGGCGGGCTCTGATGGTGTGCTGCAAATGACCGTCACCTTCCGCCCGGGTACTGATGCCGAGGAGGCCGCCGTTCGGGTGCAAAACCGCGTCAGTCAGGCCGAGGCCCGGCTGCCGGAAGCCGTGCGTCGGCAGGGCGTCACCACCCAGAAGCAGTCCCCCACGTTTCTGATGGTCGTTCACCTGACCTCGCCCAGCGGTGAATACGACACCCTCTACCTACGAAACTATGTACGGCTGAATGTCCGTGATCGACTGGCCCGGCTCGAAGGGGTAGGGGACGCGCAAATCTTCGGCGGGGGTGATTACGCCATGCGGGCGTGGCTTGATCCCGAACGAATCGCCGCCCGTGGCCTGACGGCCGGCGATGTGGTCGGGGCCATGCGCGAACAGAACGTGCAGGTCTCTGCCGGGCAGTTGGGGGCCGAACCCATTGAGGACAGTGACTTCCTCACCCTGATCAACGCCCGAGGGCGGCTGGAAACGGTGGAGGAGTTTGGCGACATCGTGCTGAAGCGCGGTGAGGGCGGCGAGATCCTCAGGCTTGCGGATGTGGCCCGGCTGGAAATGGGCGCCGGGGACTATACGCTGCGCTCGCAGTTGGACAGCAACAACGCGGTGGGTGTGGGGATCTTCCAGGCACCGGGGGCCAATGCGCTGGAGATTCGCGAGCAGGTCGTCGCCACCATGGACGAGCTGTCCGAACAGTTTCCGGACGGCGTGGAGTATGAAGCGGTCTACGACACCACCATCTTCGTCAATGACTCGATAAAGTCGGTGATCGCCACCCTGCTGGAAGCCGTGCTGCTGGTGGTGCTGGTCGTCACGCTGTTCCTGCAGACCTGGCGTGCCTCCATTATCCCACTGCTGGCGGTGCCGGTCTCGGTGATCGGCACCTTCGCGGCGCTCTACTTACTGGGCTACTCCATTAACACGCTGACCCTGTTTGGCCTGGTGCTGGCCATCGGTATCGTGGTGGACGACGCCATCGTGGTGGTGGAAAACGTCGAGCGGAATATCGAGGAAGGCCTGAAGCCCCAGGCCGCCGCCCATCAGGCCATGAGAGAAGTCTCCGGGCCTATCATCGCGGTGGGGCTGGTACTGTGTGCGGTGTTTATCCCCATGGCCTTTCTCTCGGGGGTGACCGGTCAATTCTATAGCCAGTTTGCGGTGACGATTGCCATCTCCACGGTGATCTCCACCATCAACTCGCTGACCCTGTCGCCCGCGCTGGCCGCGATGCTGCTCAAGCCCCATGACGCGCCCAAGGATCGACTCACCCGCGTGATCGATACGCTGTTTGGCTGGATTTTCCGGCCCTTCAACCGCTTCTTTAACGCCAGCTCCAACAAGTACCAGGGCGGCGTGGCCCGCTCCCTGAAGCATCGTGGCGCGGTGTTTGTGGTCTACGCGCTGTTGTTGCTGGGCACTGGCGTGATGTTCAAGGCGGTGCCGCCCGGGTTTATCCCGGTGCAGGACAAGCTGTACCTGATTGCGGGCGTCATCCTGCCGGAAGGGGCGTCGCTGGAGAGAACCGACCAGATGCTTCAGGACGTCGTGGATATCGCCATGGAAACCGACGGTGTGGAGCACGCCATCGCCTTTCCCGGCCTGAACGCGCTGCAGTTCACCAACACCTCCAACACCGGGGTGGCCTTTCTAACCCTCAGCGCCTTTGGTGAGCGCAGCCTCAGCGCTGCGGAAATAAACGCTCGCATCAACCAGGGCATTGGCGGCTTGAAAGAAGGCTTTGCGTTCTCCTTTATGCCGCCGCCGATTCTGGGTCTGGGCAACGGATCTGGCTTCCAGCTGTTTATCGAGGATCGCGGTAACCTTGGCTATGGGGCATTGCAGCAGGCGGTGAACCAGCTCCAGGGCGCAATTGCGCAAACGCCGGGGATGGGCTTTCCGATTAGTAGCTATCAATCCAACGTCCCGCAGCTGGATGCCGAAGTGGATCGTCTGAGGGCCAAGGCCCAGGGTGTGCCTCTGACAGAGCTGTTCGACACCCTGCAGACCTATCTGGGTTCGACCTATGTGAATGACTTCAACCGCTTTGGCCGCACCTGGCAGGTGATCGCCCAGGCGGACGCTCCTTATCGGGCCAGCGTGGAAGACATCGCCCGGCTGCGCACCCGTAACGACCAGGGCGAAATGGTGCCCATCGGCACCATGGTGGATATCCGCCAGACCTTCGGCCCCGACCCGGTATTGCGCTACAACGGCTACCCGGCGGCGGATCTGGCCGGTGAGTTCGACCCCCGCGTGCTCTCTTCCGCCCAGGCGATGGATACTATCAACGGCCTGGCGGAAGAGCTGCTGCCCCCAGGCATGGCGCTGGAGTGGACTGATCTGAGCTACCAGCAATCCACCCAGGGTAACGCGGCGCTGGTGGTCTTCCCGCTGTCGATCCTGCTGGTATTCCTGGTGCTGGCGGCGCTTTACGAGAGCTGGACGCTACCGCTGGCGGTGATTCTGATCGTGCCCATGTCGATGCTCGCGGCGCTGATTGGCGTCTGGTTTGGCGGGGGCGATAACAACATCTTCGTGCAGGTGGGGTTGGTGGTGTTGATTGGCCTGGCGTGCAAGAACGCCATCCTGATCGTGGAGTTCGCCCGGGAGCTGGAACTGCAGGGCAAGGGCGTGGTGGAAGCGGCCCTGGAAGCCTGCCGGTTGCGGCTGCGGCCGATCATCATGACTTCGATCGCCTTCACGGCGGCGGTGTTACCTTCGGTCGTTGCCACCGGCGCTGGCGCCGAGGTGCGGGCGGCGCTGGGTACGGCGGTGTTTGCCGGCATGATTGGGGTGACGCTGTTCGGCCTGTTCCTGACCCCGGTATTCTATGTGGCGCTGCGCAAGCTCTCCGGTTCTCGGCCGCTTGTTAGCCATCACAGCGCTACCTCGGACACCACACCTTACCCCGCCAGCCACCCCCAAAGTTGATGATAGAGCGGTATACCAATCAACACATTGAACGGGAAGGTGAGACCCAGTGAGGCCAACATGGCAAGACCAATGTTGGCCTCTGGAATAGCGGCACGCACGGCGACAGGCGCGGCAATGTAAGAGGCACTGGCGGTAAGGCTGGCGAGTATCACCGCGGAGCCAGCGGGCAGCCCAAGCCAGAACGCCATCATCAGGCCAAAGCTGGAAAGTACGATAGGTGCTGTCAGTGCGAAAATGATCAGGCGGCTGTGCCCCCAGCGCAGGCTGCGCAGCGTTTCTGCGGCGACCAGGCCCATCTCCAGCAGGAACAGCGCCAGGATGCCCTGGAAGGCGTTGGTATAAAGGCTGGTCACCGATTCACCGGCATTCGGGCCATAGAGCCAGCCGATCAAAACGCCGCCCACTAGCAGAATCACGCCACGATTGGTCAGGGTCTCGTGCCAGAGCCCTGACGTTTTATTCAGCTCTGCTGCTGTGGCACTGCGGTTACCGCGGCTGAAGCGCCGGTAGAGCAATAGCCCGAGCATGATGGCGGGTAGTTCAAGCAGTACCAGGTAAAGCGTGACTTGCCCGCCGGTCACCAGATCATGCGCTTCGGTGTACGCCAAGGCAACGGCAAAGGTCCCGGCGCTCACCGAGCCGTAGTGGGCGGCCAGGCTGGCGCTGTCGGCAAGCGACAGCCGCACCAGGTAGCGAACCACCGGAAACACCACCAGCGGAATGATGATGCCCAAGAGCGTGACACCGGCCAATTCGATCAGCAGTGAGGTGCTTAAGCTGCCGTGCAGCGCCATGCCGCCTTTAAGGCCAATGGTCAGCATCAACAGCAGACTTAGAATGTCGTAAGCGGCTTTGGGAATGCTGAGGTCGGAGCGCACCACGCCGGCGACAACACCTAATACAAAGAACATGACCACAATATCAGGCACGGCAACTCTCCTTGAGGGGGGGCAGCCACTGTAGCGATGTCTAGTAATTGATGAAAACAAATAAACTTTATATAGTTATAGATAATTATCTATAATCTCAGCATGAAGATACGCCAACTAACTTTTCGATTGCTTCAGGTTTATACCGACGTAGTGCGCACGGGTTCGATTACGGCCACCGCCAATCGGCTTCATCTGACCCAGCCGACGGTATCTCAGCAGCTCAAACGTCTGCGGGAAATTGTTGGTGAACCCATTGTTCGCCAGGAAGAAGGGCGCGTGGTGCCCACGGAGGTTGGCCAGGCGCTTTACCAGCTAAGTCAGGACTTACTCAGCCGTGCCGATGTGTTTAGCCAGTATCTGGATGAATACAACCGTGGCAGCCGTGGCCACTTCAGCATTGGCTTGGTCAACACCGCGCAGTACGTGCTACCCCGCCTTTTAGGGCCGTTTAGTCAGGCTAACCCGCAAGTAGATGCCACGGTAGAGATCGGTAATCGTCAGCAGATGCTCAATCGCTTTGAGCGCCATGAGGATGATATCTATGTGTTTAGTCATCCGCCTTCGGATGACGATGTGCTGGCCGCCCCATTTCTGAGCAACCCGTTGGTAGTGGTGGGGCCGGAGACATCCCGCTGGGCCGATGTGAAAGGCCTCACCATGGAGGCCTTGAAAGACGAGCGTTTTCTGCTGCGCGAGCCGGGTTCCGCGACCCGGCATACCTTTGATGCCTGGCTTTACAGTGCGGGCATTGAGCTGCGTTCCACTCAGCAGATTGCCAGCAACGAGGCGATTCGCCTTGCAGTGGCCTCAGGCATGGGCCTGGCGGTGTTGTCCCGCCACGTGGTAGCGGATTCCCCCAAAGGCGTTCAAGAGCTGTCCTTGCCGGGCTTTCCACTAAAAAGTCGCTGGCACTTTGTGGTACGTCGCCAGCGCCGCCTACCGCCAGCTGCCTATCGTTTTTTAAGCTTCGTACAAGGCTCGCTGGCCCAGGCATTTGACGAACCTGAAGGCGAGATGGCTGTGGCTGAACTGCTTGGTGCCATAGCCTCGAGTGGCCAGCGAGGTTAGTTGCTCAACAAATCACGCGCTGCCTGCAATAACGCAATGACTTCATCATCGCTGGTTTGGGTGAAGTCGTGATAGTGCATACCCACGGCGTTAAAAGGCTCAGGCGTCGCTAGGCAAATCAAGTCGTCTACCTCAGTTGCCAGTTCATCCACTGCAGCCTGAGGGGCGACAGGAACTGCCAAGGTCACCGTGGAGACTCCCGCCAGGCGTAGCCCTCTAACGGCTGCTTTGGCGGTCCCGCCTGTGGCGATACCGTCGTCCACTAGTAATACATGGCGGCCGCTGACGTTTATCGGCGGGCGCTTGCCGATGTAGGCTTGGCGACGGCGGGCAATCTCCTCTAGCTGGCGCTGAGTCTCGGCTTCAAGGTAATCTTCGGATGGTTGAAATAGCTCAACTGCTCTCGGTGTCAGTACCACCTGCGGTGGATCCCCATCTACAACCGCGCCTAATCCAAACTCGGGTTGTCCAGGCGCGCCTATCTTGCGTACTACCACCACATCAAGTGGGCATGGGAGGGTGATCGCCACCTCGTAGGCCACCGGCACACCACCGCGCGGTAGGGAAAGTATAACGTCATAGTGTTTGCCGGATAATACCTTGGCAAGCTGGCGTCCTGCCTCGCGTCGATTATCGAATAGCTCACGGTGTTTGGACATAAGCAGCTCCTAACAAACGACTACGTGCTTGGTCCTCCCTTGGGCGTTTTCAGTCCTAAAGTTATTGCTGACGTTTCGTTAACGTGGGGGTGGGCAACGAGCGTCACCCAAGTCAACTATAGATAAACGCTAGTCTGACTATAGTAAGTAAGTACCGGCTTATCCAAGCCCATGCGATTTGTTAGTTAATCGTCGTTAATAACAGTCGCAAAGGAGGCGTTACGATGCTGCTAGAAGGGTCATGCCATTGCCAGGCCGTCACGTTCAGCGTGAAATCATCCCACCCTTTCCCTTTCAATCGCTGTTACTGCTCGGTATGCCGCAAAACAGCGGGCGGTGGTGGCTACGCGATCAATCTCAGCGGGGATAGTAATACGCTCAGGATTAGCGGTAAGGAGCACATTGCTATCTACCAAGCCGTCATAGATGGGGAGCAAAGCACAGGGGAGAGGCATTTTTGCCAGCGGTGCGCCAGTGCCCTCTGGGTTTACGATCCCGAATGGCCTGAGCTTGTTCACCCTTTCGCCTCGGCGATTGATACACCATTACCCTCACCGCCAAAGCTTACCCATATGATGCTGGGCAGCAAGGCGGAATGGGTTGAGGTGAACGCGCAGATCCAGGACAAGTGCTTCTATGCTTACCCTGACGAAAGCCTGGCCGAATGGCATCAACGCCTGGGCTTGGAGCGATAACGCCAGTAGGCGCTATTTAGCGTGCGATTGACGGTACAACCACCACACATCGACCCCAAACGAGTAGATTAAAGACAGCAGCGCGCTTAACGCGAGCAGCCCTGCAACGAAGGGCGAAGTTAACGGCGTTAAGGCCAGCAGCAGCGCGGCTACCTGCCACACACACACGGCTTTGCGGCGGATGCTTACAAAAAGCGGTTGTGAGAGCCATGTGAATTGCCAGCCTGCAGCCACAAACAGGTACCGCATACCGCCAATTAGCAGCACCCACTCGCCTAACAAGTCAAGCCACAGCCCTACGCAGAGCAGCATGATCAGCAGGGCGTCCAGTTCCATATCAAAGCGCGCGCCGAATAATGAGTAGCTGTGCGTGCGACGCGCAACCCAACCATCAATGCCATCCAGAAGGAGGGCAAGCACGGCAATGGCCAGCCAGGACCATATCGAAGTGGCAAAGGCTTGGGAAGCGAGAGCGCCCGCCACCAGTGCGACCAGCACCGCTCGGGCCAACGTTATCCGATTTGCCCAGCCAAGCGACCCATAGGGCCAGTAAGTAATCACCAATCCACTGATTAGCCCATAACACAAAACGGCGATGACCCAATTGTACGGCCCAGAAATCAGTGAAGGTAATAGCCAGCCCGAAAGCCCCAGCGCAATACCGCCCAGAATTACTTCCATGGCTGTCTGACATCGTTTGGCTGCTGAGATGGTTGGCGTGTTTGTGAAGGAATGCATGGCTTCTCCTGCCATTACGATCATCGCACTAATAAAATAATTCGATGCAAATATTTTTATATGTACCATTCTTGTAGAAGAAGGTAGGGTTGTCTAGTGGTGCCATGTCGAATATCCATTTGTTTAACGCTACGCTAAAAAGGTCAGCCCAGTGAACACAATTCGAAGCCAGTCCGTTCTATCTGGCCCCGCTTTGCACAACGGCAGACTCCAGGAAAAGCGAGTGGCACAAGGAAGGGGTGCTGATGAGTGAAATCAACAATGCCACTGCATTTTGGGTGACTTACCCAGGCTGCGGTGAGCTGAGACAAGAAGCGTTGCCCGCTGCGGGCGAGGACGATGTTCTTGTACGTACGCTTTACAGCGGGATAAGCCGTGGCACCGAGTCGCTGGTGTTTCATGCTCGCGTGCCGGAAAGCGAGTTCACCCGCATGCGGGCTCCCTTCCAGTCAGGCGACTTTCCTACGCCGGTCAAATACGGGTACGCCAATGTCGGCTATGTAACGCATGGGCCCCGGCATTTGATAGATCGGCGGGTGTTTTGTTTGTTTCCCCACCAAGACCAGTTCGTGGTGCCTGCTTCTGCCGTGACACGGCTTCCCGATGATGTGCCGCCTGAGCGCGCCGTACTGGCCGCCAATATGGAAACCGCGATTAACGGCGTTTGGGATGCAGAACCGGCACTAGGCGAGCGTATCAGCGTAATTGGTGCCGGTGTGGTTGGCGCGCTGGTAGCCTATTTATGCGCCCAGATACCAGGCGTCGAGGTGCAACTGGTAGATATTAATCCCTGCCGCGAAGCACTGGCGAAGCAACTGAACGTACCTTTTTGTCTGCCTGATGAGGCCAGTGCTGAACAGGACTGCGTCATTCACGCCAGCGGCCATCCCGATGGCCTGCGCCAAGCACTTAGCTTAGTAGGTAGCGAAGGACGCATTATTGAAATGAGTTGGTTTGGCGAAGCCGAACTGGCGCTGCCGCTAGGCGGTGCTTTCCATTCCCAGCGACTTACTCTACGCGCCAGCCAGGTGGGCCAGCTGCCACCTAAATTACGCCCGCGGTGGGATTACTCACGGCGTCTGCGCTTGGCGCTGAATCTGCTGGTGGACGACCGCCTGGATGTGCTGATCAGCGGTGAAAGTGACTTTGCCAGCATGCCCGACCTGGCCCCACGGTTGTTTTCAGCCGGCAGCACTGAGCTGTGCCACCGGCTGCGTTATCCCCCCGTAATGACAACATGACAGGAGTGTCTATGTACCGCTTATGTGTCCGTGACCACTTTATGATCGCCCACAGTTTCAAGGGTGAAATCTTTGGCCCTGCCCAACGTACCCACGGCGCGACGTATGTGGTGGATGTGATCTTCCAGCGTCCCGAGTTGGACGACGATGGCTTGGTCATCGATATTGGCTTGGCGAGCGAGACCGTAAAAGCGGTGCTGGCGGGCTACAACTACCAGAACTTGGACGAAGTGAGCGAGCTTCAGGGTAAGAACACCACCACCGAGTTCATGGCCAAGGTGATTTTCGACCAGCTCGCCGCGGCGATTAACGCCGGTGAGATGGGCACGACGGCCCGTGGGTTGACCCATCTGGAAGTCAAACTGCATGAATCGCATGTGGCCTGGGCAAGCTACGAAGGCGCGCTATGAATCAGCGGTTCAGCTTGATTGTGGCCGGCGACCCTGACCAGCGTACCGGCGGCTACCTTTACGATGCCCATATCGTCGAGGCGCTGCGGGCTCAGCATTGGGCAATTGAGGTGATCGGCCTGGAAGGCACGTTCCCCGATGCCGACGAAAGCGCGGCCCGGGCACTTGAGCAAACGTTGGCAAACCAGCCTGATGGCGCCGCCGTGGTCATTGATGGATTGGCCATGGGAGCACTGCCCGACGTGGTAGCCCGCCACACCGAGCGCCTGGCCATCACTGCGCTGGTGCATCACCCGCTGGGCGATGAGTTGGGACTGAATACGGCTGACCAGCAGAGGCTACACCGCAACGAACTGCACGCGCTTGCTGCTGTACCGCGCATTATTGTGACCAGCCACTTTACCGCCCGCCGCTTGTCGGCGCTTGCCGATGACTACGCCATACCGCTAAGAGCCAACATCAGCGTCGTCGAACCCGGCGTTGAGCAGGCGCCGGTTAGCCCAGCCTGTGAAGCGGGTGAATCGTTGCGGCTGTTGTGTGTGGCCACCTTAACGCCTCGCAAAGGGCAGGATGTGTTGATTGAAGCGCTGGCGGGCCTTGACGCGAGCGGATGGCGCTGCGATTGCTACGGTGGCGCGCGGGATGCCGAGTTCACCCTGCGGCTGCAGTATTTGGTCGAGTTTCACGATCTTGAAGCGAATGTCACCCTGCATGGTGAATGCGACAGCGACACCCTCGAAGCGGCCTATCAGCGCGCCCATGCGCTGGTGCTACCTTCCTGGTACGAGGGTTACGGGATGGTGGTGACCGAAGCGCTGGCCCATGGCCTGCCGGTGATCACTACCACCGGCGGCGCGCTGCGCGATACCTTGCCTGCCGGTGCTGGCTTGAGTGTGGAGCCAGGCGACGTAGAGGCCCTGCAACACGCCATTGAGCAGTTCTGCAATGATGCACCGTTGCGCGCATCGCTGCGTCAAGGGGCCATTGAAGCCCGCCAAGCGCTTAATGACTGGCAGGATGCTGCCACGGCGTTTGCCGGTGCACTGACGTCAGCGCCTGTATCTATGGCCTCGGGTAGCGAGTTTGCAGCCTCGTGGCTGGCGTTGCGTGAACCCGTGGATCGTGCCGCGCGTTCCCAGCGTTTGGCCATGCTGGCCGGAGAGTGGCTAGCTGCTTGCCCCGGTCCTTATCGGCTGGTGGATCTTGGCTGTGGCCGGGGCAGTAATGTTCACTACCTGGCCCCCCGTCTACCTGGCCCGCAAACCTGGACCTTGATCGACCACGACGCGACATTGCTCAGCGAAGCCCGGGCGAGATTGATGACCCTGCGCGACGCAGACGGGCAGTCGATTGTCGCCGAAACCCAGGCGGCATCTTTCGCCCACCTCGATACGCAAGCGTTGAACGGTGCCCATCTGATCACTGCATCGGCGTTGCTCGATTTGGTATCTGAACGCTGGATCGACGCGTTGGTTGCCCACTGCGCGAGGCACCGCCAGGGACTCCTCATGGCGCTTAGCGTTAGCGGTGAATGGTGGTTTACCGATCGCCATCAGCGGCCTATTGCCGACGACGAAGACCGGTTGGTGCTTGAGTTATTTTGCGCTCACCAACAGCGCGACAAAGGCCTCGGTGAGGCACAGGGCGGCCACGCCCATGCAACACTGGCCGCTGCCTTTGAGGGCGTCAATTACCGCATTGAAGAAGCCAATACGCCATGGCAGCTATCCGTGGAAGATGCTGCTCATCGGCCACTGATGGCGTCATTGATTGACGGTTGGGCGACGGCAGCTAGCGAGCACGCGCCTGAGGCCGCTGTACGCATTGCCAACTGGGCCGTGCAGCGCTGTCATGCTGTCGCCAGCGGTGAACTGGGTATTTGGGTCGGCCACCGTGACCTGCTGGCTTTGCCCATGGAAGTTCAACCCCAGGGGCAGGGGTAACGCCATGGCGAATGCACAATGGTGGCGCTCCCCGTGGTTACGCCGCGTGGCCGTCAGCAGTTTGTTGCTGGGGGCGGTTGCGATGTGGGTCGAACCCCAGGCGATTTTTGCGCAGGTTCAGCAGTTGTCGCCAAGCTGGGTGCTGTTGGCGCTGTTGATTAGCGTGGGTCAGGTAGCTCTCAGCGCCTGGCGATGGCAACTGACGGCCAAATTAATACAGGTACCGATGCGCTTTGGTTACGCGCTGCGCGAATATTACCTCGCCTTGCTGGTTAATCAACTGTTGCCGGGGGGCGTATTGGGTGATGTGGGCCGTGCCCATCGGCATGCCGCCCAGTCAGCTTCCCGAGGGCGTGCCTGGCGCGCAGTGATTATCGAACGTATCTCGGGGCAGTTGGCTTTAGCCTTGCTGACGTTGGTGGCGCTTGCGCTGTCGCCGCTGTGGCACGCGGCGTTGGGCTGGTCTGCATGGTTATCCATCGGCCTGGTGGCGCTGCTGGCAACAGGGCTTATAGCGGTCGCTTTGAGTCTGGCGTTTCTTAAGTGGGCGGTAACGTTACCCGGCTGGTGTCTGGACGTTGGAAGCGATATCCAGCGTGGACTATTAACGCCTGGCGTTTGGCCTATCCAACTGCTGTCCTCGCTGACGATTGTGGTCAGCTATGGGGTGGTGATGGTGTGTGCGGCGCGGGCAATTGGCGTTGAACTGCCAGTGCTGAGCCTGCTGGCACTGGCACCCGTGGTGCTGCTCGCTATGCTAGTGCCTGTTTCGGTTGCTGGCTGGGGCGTACGTGAAGGTGCGGCCGCGGGCGTGTGGGCCTGGGTGGGCTTGCCTGCTGCGCAGGGCGTAGCGGTATCGCTGGCCTACGGGGTGATCGTGCTGCTTGCCAGTTTGCCGGGCCTTTGGGTGGCCATTGGCCACCGTCAGTCTGCGCTACCTCCCGAAAGCGGCCGGGCGAAGCAGAACGTCGAAAAGGGTGTCTTCTCCGCAGCGGAAAGTTCGCAGGGCAGGGCGCAGCGCACTGTCCAGCGTTTCGATCGGGGTCATTTGCAAGCCGGGGCGGCCCGAGCCGATCAGCAGCGGGGCGACCAACAAATGCAGCCGGTCCACTACTCCCGCCTCGATAAACTGCGAGACCGTGATGCCACCGCCTTCGACCAGAATCCGGCGCAATTGGTGCGTGTCGAGCAGCTCAAGCACATCGCGGGGCACAAATTGGCCGCGGCGATCCAGCGGCAGCACACAACGCTCCACCGCATCGGGCGGGACAGGAAGGCAAGCGTCAGGTCCCACCACATGAAGCGTGGGCGCAAGGTCGCTTTGGAACAGCTGCCGACCCATCGGCACACGGCCACGCGGGTCCAGCACCACGCGCGTGGGGTGGGCACCGCTAACGTGACGCACGGTCAATTGCGGATTATCGGCGTCGGCGGTGCCGGCGCCGATAATCACCGCATCTGCCAGTGCCCGCAACCGGTGCAGATGCACCAGGCTAGCCCGACCATTGATGTAGTGGGAGTGGCCACTTTGGGTGGCGATCCGCCCATCCAGGCTTTGTCCCAGCTGTGCCACCACCCACGACGCTGTTGTCGCCAGGGGAGCCAGGCAGCTCACCAGTTCGTTGGCTTCATCGGATATCGTCTGCCCGTCATCCAGAGGGTACCCCGCCAGCAGTTGCTGCCAGATAGTGTCTGGGATGATGCAAGCGTGGGGGCTCACTCGATTCGTACGTTCCATGGAGTCGGGCATGACGCCTCCGTGTGGGATCAACCGTTGCATCATGCGTTGCACGGTGGCCCAGCGCAAGCGCCATCCGCCCATCGCGCCAGTCAGTCAGGAGACTTCTATGTATCACATTGAACGCGCCATTTTTGATATTAGACGAGGACTTCCCGTGGTGGTTAAAGCGGGTGAACAGCAACTGCTGGTTCAGGCGTTGGAGGGCGGTGAGTCAATTAACGAATTGGCGCATTTGTCCGGTTCTCGTCCATCGCTAGTGTTAACGCGACATCGTTTAGAGGCCATAGGCGTATCTATCACCGCGGACGCCGCGCATCTACCCTTGGCTACCCATATCGACGAGCAGGCCCTAAACGCGCTTGCGGTGGGACAGCTAAGTGAGGATGAAGCACCTGCCTGGTTGAGCGGCCTGCAGCCAGCCGGCATGGGTGAGCGGGGCGCGGTCGCATTGATGCGCCGGGCTCTGCTAATCCCTGCCGCGTTGATAGCCGTTGTCAGTGATAAGGCAGCAGCAGGCATCGCCCACCGGCTGGCAAAAGGCGAATTGCTCGCGGTAGACGCCCATGATGCTGAAACCTGCCTTGCCGGTGCACCGGGCATGCTAAAGCGCGTCAGCGAGGCCACTATTCCATTAGAAAACGCTGCTGAGAGCCGGTTTGTGTTATTTCGTGAGCCAGACGGGCTGCGTGAGCACGTCGCGGTGGTGATTGGACGTCCTGAGGAAAACACCGAGGCCGTGCCGTTACGTATGCACTCTGCGTGTTTAACCGGCGACCTGTTTGGCAGCCTGCGCTGCGACTGTGGCGAGCAGTTGCGCAATGCCGTCGCCGATATTGAGGCGATGGGGGGTGGCGTGCTGTTGTATCTGGCCCAGGAGGGGCGGGGGATTGGACTGGCTAACAAGCTACGTGCATACACATTGCAAGATGGCGGCTTGGATACGGTCGACGCCGATCAGGTACTGGGGTTTGGCGATGATGAGCGTGACTATGCCGTCGCGGTCGACATGCTGCGTGCTCTGGGTATCTCCCGCGTGCAGTTATTGACCAATAATCCATTGAAGATGCAGGCGCTCAGCGAGGGTGGGATTGAGGTAGTCGCTCGCCAGGCGCTTTATGGCCGTCTGACCGACCAGAACCATCGTTATCTCAATGCCAAAGCCACCCGGGCCGGGCACTTTTTGGAAGATGTATTAAGTAGTAAGTAGAAAGAAGGAAGAAGGAAGAAGGAAGAAGCCTAAGTTGTCAGCGCTAAGCCTTTTTAAGTGGCGGCAGGCTGGCGGTTTCGGTCACCACCCTGGCCAACTGGCGGGCGTAATGGTCAACCAAACGCGCGCCTAGTTCGGCGGTTGCCTGGCGTGCATCACCCGCGACGCCTTGCGCGCTTAGATCTTCCGCTAGCCAGGCGAAGGCGGCGGCGCCCTCGGGGGCTAACAACCCTTCGCCTTGATAAGCCACAGGCGAGGGGGCTTGGTAGCCGTCTAGTTGAACCAGCGTCGGGGCTAAGTGCAGCATCATGGCGGTTTCAAGCGCGCCGCCGTGCAAGCCGTTACGAAGTTCATCCGCGTCAATCGCATCGTCAAGCGGCGGCAAGCGGGTGTAAGTCGCTTTTACCACGCGCATGCCATGGCGGCGGCGCAGCGTTAGTGCAGCCAAGTCCATAACGGCTTTGTTACCGCCGTGGCTGTTAATTAACACCAGACGATGAATTCCTGTGCGGGCTAGGCTATCGCCGTAGGCCTCCAGAGTGGCGATGGCCAGCGGCGCAGGCAGGCTAAGCGTACCCGGGAAGCTTGCGTGCTCATCGCTGGCGCCCACGGCGATCGGCGGTAGGCAGAGTGCGTCAACACAAGGTGCTAGCTGTTCCAGCATGGCGCTTTGTAGGCCTTCACCGATGGTCAGATCTGTTGCCAAAGGGAGGTGGGTGCCGTGTTGTTCAATGGCGCCAAGCACCAACACCGCCACCGGGTCACGTTGAGCGAACTCGGCTAACTGCGATGCGGTGAGCATTTGCCAGTGGTGAATCATTGGTTAACGTGCCTATTGGGTAGTTAAGAGGTGCGGATGGTCGTCGCGGCAGGCGTAAAGATCGCCGGAAGGCAAAGCCTCGGCTCCGTCACCTAGCCACTGGATGATAGCCTGCGGTGTCTGCCACTCAGCCCAGCGGAAATGGCGCTGCTCTCCGGCTACCACATTGTAGCGATAATCGCCGAGGCGGCTTAACCGGTTAACGCAGGCGTGGGTTACCTCCAAGGCGCCTGCGACAAACTCCACCGAAAGTGCTGCCACCGGGCAGCTTAGCCCGGCCAGCACCTCGGCTTCAAAGCCTTCTACATCAATCTTGATAAAGCTGGGTTCGCCGTAGTCGCTGATTAGCTGATCCAAAGTAGTGACGGGCACGCGAAGCCGTTGTTCCCAGCGTACTTGGCTAAAGCCTGCGTTGCGTTGACCAATCTGCTCGCGCCAGTCAGTCGCCAGTGTCGAAAGCGTGGGGTTGCTTTGGCTAATGGCAATTTCAGCAAACCCCGCGGTGGGTCCTGCGGCCAGCGGTAGTAACGTGACATTTGACGTTTTTATCATGCGTTTGAACCACTTGGCGAGTGCCGGCTGTGGTTCAAGGGCGACGACCCGGGCTCCCAATGCATTGAACGCAGCGCTTCGGTCACCCAGGTGGGCCCCGATATCAAATGCGGGTTTGTTGCTAACAATGAAGGGTTGGTACAGCCGCTTCAACCCTCGCTGGCGCCCAGGTCGCCAGTAGATAAATAGCGATCGGGCAAGGCCGCCCGCATGCCGCAGCTGTTGCGGACACCAACGCTGCATTAATGAGGCTCCTTGAAGGTGGCCGAAGGGTTGGTGGCTGCTTGGCGATCAAATTGTTTGAACGACTGGCAGGGCATCTCACCTCTGTGCTCAGCAGGCGTGGGCACCAATGGGAAAGGATGCTGGGTTGTTGGGTCTAGCGGGTAAGGGTGGCTATTTTCCACCAGGGTTTCAAACGCCTCTAATAACGGTGGTTTTAACGTACTGCTGGGCGTTTTAAGTAGCCCCAGGCGATAGCGAACAACGCCCCCCCAGGTACCGCTACTTGTGTATTTTACCAACGGGGCGGCACCCACTAACCCAAGCCAAGCGGGAGTTAGCCAGCCAAAAGCCGTTGGTGAAAAGACTACCATAATCCCCGCCCAGAGTAGTCCGCTCAGCGTCATCCAGCCGGTGTGCTGCCAGGTTTCCCGCCAGCTAAGCGAGCGCTCACCGCGTGGTTGGGTTTGCCACTCGATGGAGCGCCCCAGCAATACGTTGATGATGAAAAGACTGTGCCAAGCCATCATCAGCGGGGCGATTAAAGCAGCAAATAATATTTCAAAGCAGGTGCTCACGATCAAGCACAACCGGCCCCCAAAGGCGTGAGGCGCTTGCCATAAAGCCAGTCCCAACCCGAGTAATTTAGGGGCCAGCAGCATGCCAAGAGTAATCGACAACAGCCCGAGCGACAGTGGCTGGGGTAGGGGATGGCCGGACACTTCACCCAGCACATGATAGGTCACCAGCACACTGGTGCAGATCAGCAAGCCTAGCCACACCAGCGATGACAAGTAGGCGAAGGCACCGTAAAAAAAGTGCAGCCGGCTAAGTGGGTGCAAGCCTGCTCCGCCCAACAGGCGCAAGTGCTGAAGGTTGCCTTGGAGCCAGCGGCGGTCACGTTTGGCAAAATCAAGTAAATTACTCGGCATGGCTTCGAAGCTGTTGTGGGATGCGCTGACGTAGGGGTTATGACGCGAGACAGCGGTGGTCACCGTGGTGTCCAGCAATACTTGCCAGCCGCCGCGCTTAAGCAGTGCAGCCTCAACAAAGTCATGGCTGAGTAGTTCACCGCCCATCGGTGGCTTGCCAGGTAGTGTGGGCAAGCCGGCATGGTCCATAAAAGCGCGGGTGCGGATGATGGCATTATGCCCCCAGTAGTTGGCGGCATCGCCCTGCCAGAAACTTTGGCCAGCCGCCAGCATGGGGCTATATAGCGCTGACGCAAACTGGGTAAAACGGCCAAATAGCGTCTTTTGGCCTACCGGGATCGGTACAGTTTGGATCATCCCAATACTTGGCTGGCGCTGCATGCGCTGGACCATTCGTAGCAGCGTGGCACCGCTCATCAAACTGTCGGCGTCCAGCACGACCATAAAATCGTAATGCCGCCCCCAACGGCGGCAGAATTCCGCGATATTGCCCGCTTTTCGGCCGTTGTTGTTGGGACGCCGCCGGTAATGGATAGCGAGCTCGCCAGCAAAGCGACGTTGCAAGGCCGCGACGTGGACTTCTTCCAGCTGCGCATGGTCTGCGTCCTGGGTATCGCTAAGAATAAAGACGTCAAAATGTTCGCAAAGCGGATTAGCCGCTTCCTGCTCGTCATGATCATCAAGCGCATGCGCTAAAAGCGAGCGGCAGGTGGCTTCCAGCCCTGCAAAGGTGGGAATCGGCGGTTCGGCGTAAATCGGCATGACAAGCGCCGTGCGGCTGACCAGCAAGCGTGCATTGGGTATTTCTCGGCTGAGTCGGCGCAGGCTAAGGGGGTCGAGATGCAGTGCGCATACAACAAAGCCGCAGAGCGCCCCCCAAAATGCCAGCGCGATCCAGGTAAAAGTGAGCGCAAACAGCATGAGCATGGCGATCTGCCAACCCATGGCCAGGCTCAACGTTACCCGATACATGGCAATGCACCCCGCCACGCTTGAGACCAGTACCGCGATGGCTAAGAGCGCTCGGCGTGTTTTCAGCCAGGGAATCGAGGGTATCAGGGCGCTTGTATCATTCATCGGGATACCACACGTAATTCCAGGTTTCGCTAACGGGGGCGCCCTCCAGGGTCAGCCGTAGGCGAATATCGCTGGGTTGGTCGTCGGCGGGTAGCCGGAAGCTAGCGCGCCAGCCATTGTTTGGCAGCGGGGTGACTTGGGGCTGTTTTATCTCCCCTTGTTGGGTGCTGATGTCGAGCTCGACGGGACTCTCGGCGGCAATATCGTCAAGCTCGCCGCCCTGGAAATCGACAATAAATTGACGCTCGCCCTCGCGAGACGGTTCTGCTTGACCCGGCACCTCCGCGCGTCCGTGGCGGGTGCGTACCACGCGGCCCAGCGTATGGCTTTCCGGTTGTGTATTGAGCGTATGGGTTTGGTAGTGCAAGCGACGTGATTCACCAGCCTCCAACGGGGCGTCGGCGACCCAGTAGGCGACAATATTGTCGTGGGTCTCGTCAGGCGCGGGAATCTCCACCAGCTCAACGTGGCCTTGGCCCCAGTCTTCAAGTGGCTTTACCCATTGGCTGGGGCGACGGTGATACTGCGCTTCGGTGTCCAGGTAACGGTTGAAATCGCGTTCGCGCTGCATCAGCCCAAACCCCTTGGGGTTATCGTCAGTAAAGGACGAAATACGCACGCTTTCGGGGTTATTTAGCGGCCGCCAAATCCACTCGCCGGTTCCCGTTTGTATCAGCAGCCCATCAGAGTCGTGAACTTGAGGGCGGAAGTCATCGGGACGTTCGCGACTGGCTTCGCCGAAGGTGAACATGCTGGTAAGGGGCGCGAGGCCCAATTTGCCGACATCTTCGCGGGCGAATAACTCTGCTTCGACCTCTACCTGAGTATTATCGCCGGGCTTAATCACAAAGCGATAAGCGCCGCTCAGCGACGGGCTATCCATCAGCGCGAGTAATTCTAATTGCTCGGCGTCAGCCTCGGGTTTGTATAGCCAAAATTCACGGAAAGCAGGAAACTCTTCTCCGTCGGCTGAAGCGGTATCGATAGCTAATCCCCGGGTCGATAAGCCGTAAGCCTGATCGCGTCCTACCAGCCGGAAATAGCTTGCGCCGAGAAACACCGCAAATTCGTCGGCGTAGTCGTCGCTGTTAAGCGGGTAGTGCAGACGGAACCCAGCATGACCACTGCCTGTTAGGTCATCGTCAAGCAATGCACGGGCATCGTCATCGTAGGAAAAGTCATCTGTCGAGAAGCGTAACGGCGACACCTCGTCGTTCTCAATCACGTTGAGTCGAACCGGCGCCTGGAACAAAAAACCGCTGTGAAATAATTGCAGATTGAAAGGGCTCTCGTCACGCCAGTATGCGTGCGATGGATCAAAGCGAATCTGTCGGTAGGTATCGTAGTCGATCTCGCGGAGCGCAGCAGGCAAATCTTCTTCAGGCGGCTGATAGGGGGTATCGGCCAACTCTCGTGCCTTGTCTAACACGGTTTGGTAATGAGTGTGCTGATCCGCCATCGCTGGCAGCGTGGTCAGCGCGCTAGTAATAATGACGAGCAACGTTCCTTTCGCTATTTGTTGCATCACAATGATGTCCTTTCAGTTGCTGGTCTAATCGCTATCTTCTACCACTTCGTGCAATTTTTAAACAATAGTTATACATTTGGCTAGTAAAGTACATGCTGAGTGTATTTACCAGCACCGCTGTTCTCGTGCGACGATATGGCACTCCTTCACTCTGTTGGCAACGGATGGCAAGCCTGCAATGCGTCGATTATGGATAGGGGCGTTAGCGCTCAATATAGGCTTGGTGGCGCCGCTGTGGTGGCGCTACGGCGACATCCAGGCAAACGTGATCGCCTGGGAGGCCTGGTGGGTCATGCCGATGATGCTGCTGGTGCCCAGAGGGCGCTTCAGCCTTGGGCTGGGCGTTGCACTGGCAAGTTGGCTCATCCTGGCCACGTTGATCAACCTCGGAGACGCTGCTACTTACACCGCCTTTGGTCGACCGCTAAATCTCTATCTCGATACGCCGCTGCTGGGCTCCGTTTATGACTTGCTTGTTGGTAATGTAGGCCAAGTTTGGGCGATTTGCGCAATGTTAGTGGCGGTTATGCTGCTAGCGGGGCTTGCGGTCGGTGTGATCAAGTTGCTGCGCCCGAGAGCGGGTTACCCGCTAACCCTGGGAACGAAGCGAGTAGCGCTTGCAATGCTGGTGTGCGCGAGCCTAGGCATAGGACTTGAGCTTGGCGGCAAGCGTGTCATCGTGCACGCGAGCCTACCGGCGGTGAAGGCCACTCACGACCAGGCGCAACAATTATGGGCCACCCATCAGGCGAAACAAGCATTCACACGCACGCTTGCAGCATCTCCCATTGAGCAGCGTTCGCTAAGCGGCTTGGCGGGGCGCCGGGTGCTGATGACGTTTATCGAATCCTACGGTGTATCGGCGTTGGCAGATGATCGTTATCGCCCGGTGATGGCCCCGACGCTTGACGAGATTGAGCAACGCCTAGCAGGACGTGATATTGCAGTGGTATCTGGGCTGCTCAAATCGCCGATTCGTGGCGGACAATCCTGGCTTGCCCATGCCACTGCGTTAAGTGGTTATACCATCGACAATCAGCTGTGGTACCAACTGATGTTGGACAGCGAGGCAACCACGCTAGTGGACGATTTTCGTGCCACTGGGCAGCGCACCCTGGCGGTGATGCCCGCCATCACCCAAGCGTGGCCGGAAGGCGCGGCCTATGGATATGACGAGCTAGTGGTGGAGAAAGACATAGACTACGCCGGGCCCATGTTGAACTGGGTGACCATGCCCGACCAGTTCACTCTGGACTATACTCAGCGCGAGCTGCTGGATGAATCGCCGGTCTTTGCTCAACTGGCGCTGATCTCAAGCCATGCGCCTTGGACGCCGATTTTGCCGGTATTGGACGATTGGTCGACCATCGGCGACGGGGCGATTTTCGCCCCATGGGAGGAGGCAGGCGACCCGCCGGAAGTGTTATGGCAGGACATCGAGCGTATCCGCGAGCACTACGCCTGGTCGATCGACTACTCGATTAAAACGGTGGGACGCTGGGCTGAACGTGTAGCGGATGATAATACGTTGCTCATAGTACTTGGCGACCATCAGCCGGCCCCAATGATTACTGGCGACGATGCTAGCGGCGCGGTACCGGTGCACATTATCAGCGGCGACCCCGATTTGCTCGCCCCGTTTCAAGACAGAGGATTTGTTTCGGGCATGTGGCCCGCGTCTGAAAGCGAAGCGCCCGCCGCCGAGTTAAGCCAACTGCGGCGCTGGCTCCACGCTGATTTTGCCTCTGACACTAACAACTCAAGGACGGCGCCATGATCCAGCCGGTGATTCTTAGCGGTGGCAGCGGAACCCGCTTATGGCCGCTTTCGCGGGAGCAAATGCCCAAGCAGTTTTTGCGCTTAACCTCTCCCCAAAGCCTATTGCAGCAAACCTTGGCGCGGCTGGACGGGATCAATGCATTGCCAGCGATGGTCATTGGCCATCATCGCCACCGCTTTCTTATGGCCGAGCAGCTACGTGAAATAGATGCGGTCGCACGCCTTATACTTGAACCCGAAGGGCGTAATACCGCGCCGGCAATTGCCTGTGCCGCGCTACTGGCGTGCCAGGCCGGTGATGACCCACTATTGTTGGTGCTGCCCGCGGACCACATGATTGGCGATGTGGCGGCGTTTCAGCACAGCGTCGACAAAGCGGTGCCGTTGGCTGAGCAGGGATATCTGGTGACGTTTGGCGTTGTGCCGACGCACCCGGAAACGGGCTACGGCTACATTGCCAGTGGTGAACCGCTAGGCGGTGGCTATCACCTGAAGGCGTTTATCGAGAAACCCGATGCCGAACGTGCCGCCCAACTGGTTAAAAACGGCGACACGCTGTGGAATAGCGGTATGTTTTTGCTGCGTGCTTCCACCTATTTAGCCGAGTTGCAGCGGCTTCAGCCGGCCATGGGTGACGCCTGCGCAAGGGCGGTCAGTGGCGCGCATCGCGACCTTGATTTTCTGCGCCTGGGGGAAGACGCATTTTGTCAGTGCCCGGCGGATTCGATTGACTATGCAGTGATGGAGCACTGCCAGCACGCCGCTGTAGTGCCGCTTGCGGCGCAGTGGAGCGATATTGGTAGCTTTGATGCGCTGCGCGCAGCGGCTACGCCGGATGCTAACGGCAATGTAAGTCACGGCGATGTGTGGCTGACCGAGACCCAGGATTCACTGGTGATGGCCGAAAGCCGCTTGGTGGCCACGCTGGGGATCAAGGATCTGGTGGTGGTGGAAACCGCGGATAGCGTGTTAGTAGCCCACCGCGATCAGACGCAACAGGTCAAACACCTGGTGGCCAGCCTTGGCCAGGCAGGGCGGCGCGAAGTGGATGAAGCGCCGAGGGTGCATCGGCCGTGGGGAAGCTTTCAAGCGATGGACGCAGGGGCGCGCTATCAGGTCAAGCGCATTACCGTTAAGCCCGGCGGTCGGCTTTCGCTGCAGCGCCACCACCACCGGGCCGAGCATTGGGTGGTGGTTAGCGGGACTGCGCGAGTCACGGTGGAGGAGCGCTGCTATCTGGTCAGTGAAAACCAGTCGACGTACATTCCCATTGGCGCACTGCACCGGTTGGAAAACCCCGGCAAGATCCCCCTTGAGCTGATTGAAGTCCAGTCGGGCACTTACCTGGGCGAAGACGATATCGAACGCTTTGATGATGCCTACGAGCGCAACAGTGATGAGTAACGTTGAGCCGAGTTAGTAAAGCCGGTAGTCGCGGAAGTTGGGCCGTTTTTGCTGTTCTTCGGGGGTTTTGCCGTAGCGTTTGTATTCCCACTGATACTGCGCCGGGGAAAGCGAGATGGCGTCTTCCACACTGGCATTGACCCCGGTGGCAGACTGGACATCATCCTCGTTATAGACCCGCTCGTCGGCGTCAAGGAAATGGATTTCAAACCCTTTGCCGGGCACCCGCAAAGCGACCCCGGTTACCACGCGCGCTTGAGTGCGGGCCACCAGTTTGGGCAATAGCGTTGCGGTATAGGCGTCACGGCCAAAAAACGGCGCGAACACGCCGCTACCCCAGCTGGGATCCTGGTCGGGCAGGATGCCGATGGCTTCGCTACGTTTGAGCGCCTTGAGAAGCGCGGCAACGCCCCGAGGGTTGGTGGGCACCAGCGCGGCGCCCATTCGCTCACGGCCATGGCGGATAATGGGGTCAAGAGCGGCCATTTTAGGCGGCTCGTACATGGCGGTGAACGGGAAATGGCTCGACAGCCAGAAGTTAAGTACTTCCCAATTGCCAAAGTGCGGCGCCAGCACAATCACGCCGCGTCCTTCGGCCCTGGCATTGTCGAGCTTGTCGCGCCCATGCACCGCTAGAATGCCGCTCTCTACGCGATCGGGTTCGGCCATCCACGCATGGCCAAGCTCCAGCATGGTGGCGGCGGAGTGGCGCAGGCTATGGTGGGCCAGCGTCTTGCGCTCGTCGGCGGTGAGCGTGGGGTAGGCGACGGTCAGGTTGGCGTTGGTGACGTGGCGCTCGCGACGGCTCAGCCGATAGACCTGCGGCCCCAGCCATTTGGCGCAACGCCATAGCCTACTCAGTGGCCAGTCGGCAAGCAATCGCCACAGCCGAGCAATGGCCGAGGCCTGCGGAAAACGCTGCTTGATGCGCTTTAAAAGTGACTGACGTTTCGGCATAACTTAAATCAGCCAGCTATTCACATTGGAGGGGGCACGTTTCTCGTGCAAACACTTAAACCCTTTAACACAGCGGACAATCAGCCACACCGCCAGAGCCAACAGCAAAGGAAAGCCGATCAGCACGAGTGTTAGCATAAAGGCTATGCATGCGTAGAGTAGGCCAATCCAAAAGGTACGCACTTGGTAACGGTAGTGCTCATCAAGCCAGACAGGCCCTTTGCCGCGAAACACATAGGCCATCACCACACCGACGACGGCGGTAAAACCGACCACAAAACTCGCTAGGTAAAGGGCGTAAATCACCAGTGCCATGGTGGTGTCGGGTGGCGTTTGAGTCTCTTGGGGTTCGTCCGAGATCATCTCACCTTCAATTGGGCGCTCATCTGGGTTGTGGTTCATAACCGTTCCTTTCGCAAAGTCTTAGCCACTGGCGCGACCACGACGCGTTAACGCGCGCTATCATAACGTGCGTGGCTCGTCTGCGCATTAACTCGGCGCCTAGCGTGCAGGGCGGCAAATCTCGAGCAGGTTGCCGTCAGGGTCGCGTAAGTAAATCGACTCAATCGGCCCGTTAGCGCCTTGGCGCGCGACCGGGCCTAGCTCAATCTCAATGGCCAGGGCGTCCAGGTGCTGTTGAAATTCATCCAGCGGTAGCTGACAGCGCAGGCAGAGGTCTAGACTACCTGGCGTGGGCGTTGCGGAAATCGGCGCGATATCGGTATCGGTTTGATGTAGGCGCAATGCAGTATCGCCGAGCAGTAAATCTACCCGCTGAGCGTCTCGGTAGCGCACATCCAGTCCTAGAACACGTGAGTAAAAATCCACCGCGCGACCCATGTCGGTCACGGTCACAACGAGATGGTCCAGACCTGAGAGCATGCCACTTTCCTTAATCCAAAACAGTGAGCCAAAGAATACGACGATGCGACGTTGTCCGCTATGCGGTGCGGGGAGTGTCGTGTTGTATCACAGCGATCGTCGTCGAGACTATTACCAGTGTGCCACGTGTGTGTTGGTCTTTGTGCCCCCAGAGCAGCAATTGAGCACTGCTGACGAAAAGGCGGAATACGATAAGCACCAAAACTCGCCGCATGATACGGGATATCGACGCTTTTTAGCGCGTTTATTTATCCCGTTGACGGCTAAGTTGGCAGCCAACGCACACGGGCTTGATTTCGGGTCAGGCCCTGGGCCCTCGCTCTCGGTTATGTTCGAAGAGCAGGGCTACCCAATGACAATTTATGACCCCTTTTACGCGCCAGACCAGGCAGCGTTGACCCAGGCATACGATTTTATCACCGCGACGGAGGTGGTGGAGCATTTGGCCCAGCCCGGCCATGTGCTGGCTCAATTGGCAGCGCTGCTTACCCCTGGCGGCTACCTGGGGCTGATGACCAAGCGAGTCACGTCGGCCGAGGCATTTGCGCGCTGGCATTATATTGCAGACCCGACCCACGTGAGTTTTTTCAGCGAAGCAACGTTTCGTTGGTGGGCCGCCCAGCAACATTTTAAAGTGGAATTTCCTGAGGCCGATGTAGTTATTCTACATAAACCGCTAACAACAGTGGCAGGGTCGTGAAAAAAGCATTGACTTTGTTCCCTTGGGGGCAATAATTGCGCGCCGTTCTTCTTGCCTGACTGGATGCGCCAGGCGAGATGACCGCTGTTTTGAACATGGTTGGCAACGTTATTACTCCAGTCGGTAAGGTGAGGTTTTCATGTCGCGGCAACTGCTAGCCATGGCGCTCGCGCCCTTGTTAGGGCTTTTTATTCTCGGAATCGGTAACGGCTTTCTGGCCACCTTGATCACCATTCGCCTAGACGCGGCGGGTGAATCGGCCACGGTGATCGGTATTGTCTCTTCCGCCTATTTTATTGGTCTGGCGCTAGGCGCCATGGTCAACGACCGCTTGTTGCTGCGTATTGGTCATATTCGCGCCTACGGTAGTTTTGCCTCCTTAGTGGCAGTGACAGTGTTGCTGCAAGGCCTGTTTTTCGACCCCTGGGCATGGTTTGTGCTGCGCTTAATTGGTGGCTGGGCCACGGTGGGCGTGTACTTGGTCATTGAAAGCTGGCTGCTCACCTCCGGCGATCAGAAAGTGCGTGGTCGCCTGCTCGCGCTGTACATGATTTCGCTGTATGCCGCCGGGGTGTTGGGTCAATTATTGCTTGGCGTGACAGACGCCATGGGCGCCACCGCGCCTTTTATGGTGATTGGCCTCTTGGCGTCGCTTTCGGTGCTGCCCATGGCGATGATTCCCCGTGTATCGCCGCTTATCGAACACGCCGAACCGCTTCCTCCGCTTCGTCTGATTACCATGACGCCCACCGGTGTGATGGGCAGTCTGGGTTCCGGCATGGTGGTCGCAGCGGCGTATACCTTGCTGCCGCTTTATCTTCAGCGAATTGGCTTGAGCGTCAGTCAGGTCGGCCAAATGATGGCGGTGGTGATACTGGGGGCCATGCTGCTCCAGTATCCTATTGGTCGCTGGTCGGATCGCCACGACCGTCAAATGGTGTTGATCGCAATCAGTGCTTTCTGCGTTTTAATTTCAGCGGCCATGCTGTGGCTGCCGCTTTCCACGCCGCTGCTGGTGGTGCTGTTGTTCCTGTTGGGGGGTGGGGTGTTTGCGCTATACCCAGTGGCCGTCAGCCATGCGGCCGACCGCGCGCCGGCTGGTGCCCTGGTGCGCATGAGCCAGGGATTGCTGCTGATCAACTCGATCGGTGCGACGATCAGCCCGCTGATGATTTCACCGGTGATGACCGCCATGGGCGATGCTGGTCTATTCTGGGCCTTTGGCTCGCTGAGTTTATTCTTTTTGCTGTTTTTCGCCTGGCGTCGTCGTGTGCGTCCCGCACCGGCACCGGTGGCACCGTTCACCGCTACGACGCCAATGAGTTCTGCAGGTGCCGAGCTGGTGGTTACTGAAGAACTGATGCAAGGGGCGCTTGAGCACGAGCATTTAGAGGACTTATCTGATCTGGTGCCCGATGTGGATGTGGCGGAGCCCATCGCTGGGCCGCCGCCCGAAGACGAAAACCATATCGTTTACTACTCAGATGTAGAGCAGGCAAACGGGCGACATTAAGGCGTTAACCGCGTTTGGGTGAGACCTTGGGCTAATGGTGTGTAGTGGTGAGGATTACTACTATCCACTTCAGGCTTTCAAACAATTGTTTAAATTTTCAGCCCGAGGTCTTGTTATGAATTACTACGCCGCGCCGGTACGCGATCTGCGCTTTGTGCTTGAAGAGCTGCTAGCGCATCGTTCGCTGAACCTGCCGGGCTTTGAAGAAGCCACCCCCGATTTGGTCGAGGCAGTGCTTGAAGAAGCTGCCAAGCTGGCCGGTGATGTTTGGGGCCCGCTGAATGATGTCGGCGATAAGCAAGGCGCGACGCGTCATGCCGATGGCAGCGTGACGACGCCGGATGGCTTCGCGGCGGCTTACCAGGCGTATGTGGAAGGTGGCTGGAACGGTATTGGCGTTTCAGAGGCGCTAGGCGGGCAAAACCTACCTGAAGTAGTGGCCAGTGCCGTTCAGGAAATGCTCCATGGCGCCAACATGGCGCTGGGTCTCTGCCCCATGCTGACCGCGGGCGCCATTGAAGCCTTGGCCCATCATGGCAGCGACAACCAAAAAGCGATCTATCTACCCAACCTGGTGGAAGGCACTTGGACCGGGACCATGAACCTGACCGAGCCTCAAGCCGGCTCGGACCTGTCGAAAGTCCGCACCAAAGCGGTGCCTGAAGGCGACCATTACCGTATCAGCGGCCAGAAGATCTACATTACCTGGGGCGAGCACGACGCCGCCGAGAACATCATTCACCTTGTGCTGGCCCGCAAGCCCGACGCGCCGGAAGGCAATAAAGGCATTTCGCTGTTCCTGGTACCTAAATTCCTGGTCAATGAGGACGGCTCGCTTGGCGAGCGCAACGATGTGACCTGCGCTTCCATCGAGCATAAGTTGGGCATTCACGGTTCACCCACCTGTACCCTAAGCTTTGGCGAAAACGGCGGCGCGGTTGGCTATCTGGTCGGCGAAGAAGGCCGTGGCCTCAACCATATGTTCACCATGATGAACGAAGCGCGCCACAAAGTGGGTATTCAGGGCATCGGCGTGGCCGAACGGGCCTGTCAGCATGCGGTTGCCTACGCGTTAGAGCGCACCCAGGGCCGCTCCCCCAAAGCGCGGGGCGGTAAAGATTGTGCTATCAGTGACCATCTTGACGTGCGCCGCATGCTGCTCTCCATGCGCGCGCGAACCGATGCGCTACGTGCGCTGGCGCTGTATTGCGCCGCCGAGCTGGACACTGCTCGCCATGCTGAAAGCCATGAGGCGCGTAATGCCGCCCAGGCCCGCGCGGACATACTGATCCCCGTCATCAAAAGCTTCTCCACCGACCAGGCGGTGGATATCGCCTCCATGGGCATTCAGGTGCATGGCGGCATGGGCTACGTGGAAGAGACCGGCGCCGCCCAGCTGCTGCGCGACGCGCGTATTGCCCCCATTTACGAAGGCACCAACGGTATTCAGGCGCTTGATCTGGCGGGCCGTAAGCTACAGCGCGACAACGGCGAAGCATTGACCGAGCTGCTGAATGATATCTCAGCGACCGTCGAACAGCTTAAGGCAAAACCGGACCTGGCACTATTGGGCAGCGGCTTAGCGGCGGGGCTTGAAGATTTAAAGGCTGCCCAAGCCATTGTGCTTGCGCATGGGCAAGACCCGGATTGCGGCGCTGATGCCGTTCAAGCGTATGCGACGCCTTTCCTGAATCTGGCGGGGCATGTGCTCTGCGCATGGCAGATGGGCCAGGCAGCGTTGAGCGCAACAGCTGCCATTGATAATGGCAGCGACGACCCCTTCTATACTGCCAAGATGCGCAGCGCTGAATTTGCCATCACCCAGTGGCTGCCGGTAGGCCGCGCCCAGCGGGCGGTGATTGAGGCGGGCATACAGTGTTTAAGCGACTATGAGGTTTACTAACGTTAATTTGCAGCTTCGCGCCGCCGCCCTTTGAGGCGGCGGTGCTGTTTCTAGACAATCAAAACAAGTATTTAAAACGAACGCTTTCAATAACAATATTCTCAACACCACCAGGAGCCGACCATGCCATCGATTTTTGAGCAAGGCTTGCCCAAAACTGTTGCCAATCACGTGCCGCTTTCACCGCTGACTTTTATCGAGCGCTCGGCGTCGATTTACCCTGATTACCCCGCGGTAGTCCACGGTAGTACACGTCGTACCTGGAGCGAGACCTGGTTACGCTGCCGCCAGCTTGCTTCCGCCCTTCAGCAGCGGGGCATCCAACCGGGCCAAACGGTCGCGGCCATGCTGCCCAATGTTCCCGCCATGTTTGAAGTCCATTTTGGGGTGCCGCTCGCGGGCTGCGTGCTCAATACCCTGAATATCCGCCTTGATGCAGAGGCTATCAGCTACATGCTGGCGCATGGCGAGGCTCAGGCCGTACTGGTCGATCCCGAGTTTGCCGACGTCATCCAGCAGGCCGTGGCGAAGCTTGAACATAAGCCGCTGATCATTGACGTCGCCGATGTGGAGTTTTTGGGAGAAACCCAACACATAGGCGATATCGAGTACGAGGCGCTGCTTAAAGAGGGCGATGCCGATTTCGCCTACCAACTGCCAGCGGATGAATGGGATGCCATCTCGCTTAATTACACCTCGGGTACCACTGGCAAACCAAAAGGCGTGGTTTACCACCACCGCGGTGCTTACCTAAATGCGGTAAGCAATATCATGGAGTGGGCGATGCCCCACCATCCGATCTACCTGTGGACGCTGCCGATGTTCCACTGCAACGGCTGGTGCTTTCCATGGACGATTGCCGCCAACGCCGGGGTGAATATTTGCCTGCGTAAAGTCGATCCCAAAAAGATTATGCAGCTGATCGTCGCCGAGAAAGTCAGCCATTTCAGCGGGGCACCAATTATTCTCAATGGTCTGGTGAACCTGCCTGCGGAAGATAAGCAACAGTTCGACCACCCGGTGAAAGTGACCACCGCTGGTGCTGCGCCACCTGCGTCAGTCATTGCCGGGGTCGAAAACCTCGGTATCGAAGTGACTCATGTGTACGGCCTGACCGAAGTGTATGGCCCCGTTACCGTGTGCGCTTGGCGCGAAGCCTGGGATGAGTTGCCACTGGAGGCTCGGGCCAAGATTAAAGCCCGCCAGGGTGTGCGCTATCACATGCTCGAAGCGCTGTGCGTGGCCGACCCGTTGACCCTGGAGCGGGTACCCAAAGATGGCCAAACTATCGGCGAGATACTGATGCGCGGCAACAACGTCATGAAGGGCTATTTGAAGAACGCCGAGGCGACCGAGCAGGCGCTGGAAGGCGGCTGGTACCACACCGGCGACTTGGCCGTGTGGCACTCGGATGGCTACATCGAGATCAAGGACCGTTCCAAGGACATCATTATCTCCGGCGGTGAAAATATCTCGACGACTGAAGTGGAAGACGCCATTTACGGCCACCCCGCCGTTGAGGAAGCGGCTGTCGTCGCTAAACCCGATGAAAAGTGGGGCGAAACGCCCTGCGCCTTTGTGAAGCTCAAAGTCGGCTACGGCGAAGTCACCGAAGCCGATATTATCGCCCACTGCCGCGAGCACTTGGCGGGCTACAAGGTGCCTAAAACGGTGGTATTCAGCGAGCTACCCAAGACCTCAACGGGCAAGATCCAGAAATTCGTATTGCGCGAAGAAGCCAAACAGCATTGATAACCGCCGAGTACTGGTAATCGATAGAGGAGACTGTGCATGAATGATCAACAGATTGGCGTGGTAGGGGCTGGCACCATGGGGCAGGGGATTGCCCAGGTGGCGGCTGCCAGTGGTTTTCAGGTGCACCTTTACGATGTGGCTGAGGAACAGCTTAGTCGTGCTGAGGCGGGCATCGAGAAAGGCCTAGGCAAGCTGGTTGCCAAACAAAAACTCAGTGAGACGGATAACGACGCCGCGCTGGCGCGTCTTTCAACCACCACTTCCTTGGACGCCTTAAGCGACTGTACGGTGATTATCGAGGCGGCCCCAGAGCAGCCTGCGCTCAAAGAGAAATTGTTTCGTGATCTCAGCCACCTGAGTAACGATGCGATTTTGGCCTCTAATACATCATCGTTATCGCTGACCCACCTAGCCGCGGTGTGTGAGCGACCAGAGCGCGTAGTGGGCATGCACTTCTTTAACCCGGTGCCGGTGCTCAAGCTGGTGGAAGTCATTCGCGCCGAGCAGACCTCGGATGCCACCGTCGAACGTATTGAACAGCTCGCCAAGGCGCTGGGTAAAACCGCTGTGCCGGTGGGCGACGCGCCGGGGTTTGCGGTGAACCGCCTGCTGGTGCCGATGATCAACGAAGCAGCGTTTATCGTCCAAGAAGGCACCGCCACGCCAGAAGCGGTTGACGAGGCCATGAAGCTTGGTGCGGCTCATCCCATGGGGCCGCTGGCGCTAGCGGATTTGATTGGCCTGGATGTCTGTCTGGCGATTATGGAAGTGCTGCAAGAGGGTTTTGGCGACCCCAAATACCGCCCCTGCCCGTTACTTAAGCGCATGGTGTCGGCCGGTTATTTAGGCCGTAAGAGCGGACGTGGTTTCTACGTTTATGAATAATTGATGAGACATGAAGAAGTCATTGCCTCCCAACCAAGCGTTCGCTAGGGTTGGGTGGTACCCCTTTTCAAGATAAAACAACTTTTGTACACAACAACGTTGTACACAAAAACAAGGAGCTCGCCATGAGCGAATCAGTGATCGATAAGGTGGATAACGATGGGGTGGTGCGGCTAACCATTAACCGCCCAAAAGCGCTCAATGCATTAAATAGCGATGTGTTATCCGCATTGGAAGCACATTTGGTGGAGCTTGAAGCTCACCCGAACCTGCGTGCCGTGTTGATTACCGGCGCCGGTGAAAAATCCTTCGTGGCGGGTGCCGACATCACCGAAATGCGTGAAAAAACACCCGAAGAAGCGCGGGCTTTCGCCGCTCAGGCGCTGCGTACCATTAAACGCTTAGAGACGTTGCCGGTGCCGGTGGTCGCCCTTGTTAACGGGTTTTGCCTTGGCGGCGGCTGCGAACTGGCGTTGGCCTGCGACTGGGCGGTAGCCAGCGATAACGCTGTATTTGGCCAACCGGAAGTCCTACTAGGCGTCATCCCGGGCTTTGGCGGCACACAGCGCCTGCCACGCCGGGTAGGGCCTGCCATGGCGATTGATTTAGTCACCACCGGTCGCAAGATTGACGCACAAGAGGCACTGCGTATTGGCCTGGTGAATCGGGTAATGCCCCAAGCGGATCTTGAGAGCTACGTTGAAGAGCTCACCAAGCAGCTTAAAGGCAACGGCCCACAGGCGGTACGCGGTGCCAAGCAGGCCGTTCACGACGGCATGGACCAGGACCTGGGCAGCGCACTGGCGCTGGAAACCAGCCTGTTCGCATTCTGCTTTGCCGGCGACGAGCAGAAAGAGGGCATGGCGGCCTTTGTTGAAAAGCGTAAACCGAACTTCTAAAGGTTGCTCGTTGCAATTTTGCTTATTTAGGGGGTGGCGCTTGCGCCACCCCCGTTTTATTCTCAAAGGCTAACAATGACTTCCTTGGAGTTGCCACGATGCAATGGGCCGCGTTTATCCTCGCCGCGCTTGGTTTTGCCTATCTCCCTGGGCCTGCAATGCTGTATACCGCAGCGCAGACCCTGGGGCGCGGCCGGCGAGCAGGATGGTTAGCGGTCATTGGCGTGCATATGGGCTGCTATGTTCATGTGGTGGCCGCCGCGCTGGGCTTGGCGCTGCTGTTTGCGGCGATTCCGCCTGCTTACATCGCCATGAAAGTCATCGGCGGGCTTTACTTGCTCTGGATGGGACTACGCCTATGGCAACAGGGCATCCGTACCCATGGCGATGAGGTGCCGCTGGCAACCACAAAACGCGTGCTGCGCGACAGCTTTTTGGTTGAAGTGCTCAACCCTAAAACCGCGCTCTTCTTTGTCGCGTTTCTGCCCCAGTTTGTGCAGCCCGAGAGCACACTGCCAGTGGCATGGCAGTTGCTTTGGCTAGGTATCGCCGCCAATGTGCTGTTCTCATCTGCGGATGTCGTGGTGGTGATGCTTGCCAGCCCGCTGCGGGCCTGGTTACAAAAATCCCACGGTTCCTCTCGGCTGATTCAGCGCATCGGCGGTGGCGTATTAATGGGTTTGGGCGGAAATACGCTGGCTCAGGCAGCACGTTAAGAATGGCTACCTACATCAACCGGCTAATTCATTTCCCCACGTAAGGAGCGCTGCATGTTTGATCTGTATATTGCCAACAAGAATTACTCTTCCTGGTCGCTGCGCCCTTGGGTGCTGATGAAAGCACTGGAGATTCCGTTTAACGAACATCTTATGCCGTTTGAGGGCGGCTTCGGTGCTAGCCATGCTAGTTACACGCGTTTTTCGCCTTCGGGTTTGGTGCCCTGCTTGGTGGATGGCGAGGTGGCAGTGTGGGACTCCCTGGCGATTGTCGAGTACCTGGCCGAACAGCACGCCAACGTATGGCCTGCAGATAAAACCGCCCGTGCCTGGGCACGCTCAGCCACTGCCGAAATGCACAGCGGCTTTAGTGCGCTGCGCGACGAGTGCTCGATGAACTGCGGTATGCGGGTGGAATTGAATAGCTTATCGGACAAGCTCAAGGCCGATGTGGCTCGTTTGGATGCGCTATGGCAGCAAGGGCTTGAGCGCTTTGGCGGGCCGTTTTTAGCAGGCGAACACGTCACTGCTGTCGATGCGTTTTATGCCCCCGTGGCGTTTCGCGTGCAGACGTTCAACATACCGCTAAGCGCAGCCTCTCAGGCTTATGTGGAACGCCTGCTGACGCTGCCTGCCATGCAAGCGTGGTATCAAGCCGCGCTTGAGGAGCCGTGGCGGGAGCCGATGCACGAAGCCGAAACGCTAAAGAACGCCACCCTTAAGACGGATCACCGCCAGTCATAACCTGTCTACAGCATGTATCAGGTACACTGGCGCAAATTTTCGTTTGGAAACTCCCATGGCCCTTAGTGCAACGCCTTACAAAGTAGATATTAATCTGACGGATCTGGATCGCGGGGTGTATGAAACATTGCGCTTTACCGTGGCCCGTCACCCGTCAGAAACTGAAGAGCGTATGACCGCCCGGCTGCTTGCTTATGTGCTTTGGTATAGCGAGTCGCTCGCCTTCGGCCGTGGGCTTTCTGATGTGGATGAGCCCGCGTTGTGGGAGAAAAGCCTGGATGGTCGTGTGCTGCATTGGATCGAAGTGGGGCTGCCAGATGCAGAGCGAATTACCTGGTGTTCCCGCCGTGCCGAGCGCGTTACCTTACTCGCTTATGGCCGGGTAGACCTATGGGAAAGCAAAGTGCTACCCAATATATCGTCGCTGAAAAATGTACATGTGGCAGGACTGCCACAGGAGGCATTAGCCACCATTGCTAAAGACCTGCCAAGGGCTATTAACTGGGCCGTGATGGTTAGCGAAGGTTCGCTGTTTATTACGGATGAAAATGGTCAGCACGAGATTACACCTCAGTGGTTACTGCAGGATCGTTAGCCTTAAGGTTTTGTTTCTTCTGAATTTAGCGTATGCAACAGGGTGGCCTAACGGCCATCTTTTTTATTTGGGAGCGTTTTTTCTGGAAAGACAGAAGCATGCTTGCTATCTTTTTGCACTAATACATACAGACAAAAATGTTTGTCTGTGATCGGTTGTTTTAAACCGCTTCTGCCTCCCTCAACTCATGGACTGAGCAATGACTGGATATTCCCCTCTGCGTTGGCCACTTGCCAGCCTGTTTGCCTGCGTTAGCCTGCTGCCCGGGTTGGCCAATGCAGCGGATGATGTGCTATCGGTAAAATTTGAAAATGATAAATTTGCCAGCAGCGACGATGGTCACTTTACCAGCGGCTTTGAACTTAACTGGGCGTTTGAGCCTGCTTCTGACAGCTGGACTCAGCGTCTAGCAACGGCACTGCCTAATAGTCTAATCGGCAGCGCGGATAGAGCTGCTTACCGGCTAGTGCATCAAATTTATACGCCGAACAATATCACACAGAGTGAATTAATTGAGGATGATCGCCCTTACGCAGGGCTTGTCTACGGCGGTATTTCACTTTACGAAGATGTGCCAATGGGCAACTGGCAACAAGCGACCGACCTGCATCTGGATATTGGATTAGTGGGGCCGTCATCACTTGCCGATAGCATTCAGCGCGAAGTGCATCGCTTCACCGATGGCGACCGCCCTAGCGGCTGGGACAACCAGCTAGGTGATGAGGCGATACTTAATGCGGCCATACGCCGCCAGTGGTGGCATAGCACGCCGTTGGGTGGGAAGCAGTTTGCCCATGGCCCGAGCGTAAGCGGTGCCTTGGGTAACCTCTACACTTATGCTGGCGCCGGTTACAGCGTGCGCTGGGGCGATGACGCCTCGGGCATACCTACGCTAACGCCTAATCCGGGCAGCCGTCATCACCTGACCGGCAGTGACGGCTGGCAGTGGTACTTGTTTGCCAGTGTGGATGGCTATTACATGGCCCAAAATCTTACCCTGGATGGTAATAGTTTCCGCAATAGCCACTCGGTTGACCGCAAGGCGTGGGTGGGCGATGTGTCGGGTGGGCTGGCGCTCGCGTGGGGAGATTGGCAAGTGACCTATGCCGCCGTGGCGCGCTCGAGAGAGTTTGATGGTCAGGAAGAGCAGGATAAGTTTGGAGCACTGATGCTGTCGAAACGCTTCTAGTTGCATTGCGGTGCTGGCAATGTACGGCGTAGGACGGTTGACGTAATACGGAGGACGCTAATGGCCAGGAAGCAATACCCCCACACGCCTGATGGACGCTACTTCGTCGCCAAAAACCGTCTCTGGCGCTGTACCGACCCGCGCTTGAGCGAAGAGGAAAAACGCTCGCATATAAAAGCGCTGATGAAAGCCCGCCGCGCGGTGAGAACCGCCCAGCAGCAAGGCGATGAGCACGCTCTGCGCCAAGCCCGCGACGCGGTACAAGCCGCCAAGGAAGCGTTGGGCGAGCGCGGCCCGGTCTGGTGGAAAGACGATGCACCCGATGAAGGCGGCTTAGCACCTCACAATAGCTCTTATGCCTGGTGGTGGGAGAGCCGCGAACCTTCATTGGAAGAATAGCTTTTTGTTTTGACGCCTCTTTTAGCCGCGTTGACAGACGGTATCTCGGTCTTTATATTTAAGCTAATAAAAATCACTATCATTATTATTTATATTAGCTCCGGGATCTTTTTATCATGTACACACACGCCTTTCGTATGCGCAGGCTGTCTAGCGCTATTGCGCTTGCGTCTATTATCGGTACGCCTACGCTTGTCTTTGCCCAGCAATCCGATGCCGCCAGTGATGTCGAACTGGAGGCCATGCAGGTCGTTGGCACCGCCATGGACGCAATGGGCTATATAGAAGCCGAGAAACAGCCCAGCGTGGGCAAGCTGGACGTGCCGTTAAACGAGCAGCCATTCTCCATGTCGGTGGTGGATGAGCAGTTCATGCAGGATACCGGCAGCAAAACGATCCAAGATGCGCTGCTGTATACGCCGGGTGTTTACGCCGGTAACTATGGGTTTGATACGCGCATTGACGGTGCCTCGGTACGCGGTATCGAAGCGGGGCGGTACCTGGATGGCCTGCGCCAACTTTACGGCTCTTACAACTCAGTGCGCACCAACCCCTATGCGTTGGAGAGTCTGGAAGTGCTGAAAGGGCCATCTTCCATGCTGTATGGCCAGGCAGATTTAGGTGGCATCATCAATGGGGTCTCTAAACTGCCAGAAGAAGAGCCCAGCGGCGAAGTATGGGCCCAATATGGCTCCCATAATCGCAAGCAGCTCGCCGTCGATGTCACTGGGGCTGCTGACGAAGAGGGCAAGCTGCTTTACCGCCTGGTGGCCCTAAAGCGTGACAGCGACACTCAGGTGGATCACGTCGAGGACGATGGCTATGTGGTCTCACCCTCACTGACTTGGCGGCCGAGTGATGACACCGAAATCACGCTGCTGGTTAATCGCCAAGAAAATGAAGGCCAGGTGTCTGCGCAGTTTTTACCCCAGGCCGGTACGTTGGAACCGGGTTCTGAGGGCTTTATCGGTTCCGAGCGCTTTGTCGGCGAGCCGGGCTGGGATCGCTTTGATCGCGAGAAAACCGAAACGACGCTGTTCTTTGACCATCAGCTCAACCGCGACTGGGCGTTTTCCGCCACGGCGCGTTACACCGATTCAAGCACCGAAACCCGCGAGCACTGGGTCGATATTCCCAGCGTGCCCGACGCCAACGGCGAGGTCTCGCGGACGATTTTTACTGCCGATGCCGAAACCCAAATATTTAACCTCGATGCCCGTCTGGAAGGGGATTTTAATCTTGGCAATACCCAGCATAACCTGATGGCCGGTATCGACCGCCAAGACGCCACTTGGGAGCAGGATAACTATTCATCAGTACCTGGTGGTGGGGGGGCCTTCGACATTTACGATCCTCAATACGGCGACCTGCAGCTGGATTCGCTTGCCCCGACAGACCAGCCCGGCAACGAGGTTGAGCAAGTCGGCATCTATCTTGCCGATCATATTGAAGTAGGGCCAGTGGCAGTATCTGCCGGACTGCGTCATGACTGGGCTGAAAATCGCGAGCTAGCCGTGACAGGGGCTGATACGGTCAGCGATGAAGAAGCGACGACGGGCCGTTTGGGGCTGATGTATCGCTTTGAGAACGGCATTTCGCCCTATGTCAGCTATTCGGAAGCCTTCAGCATGAATTTAGGCACCGATGGCACAGCCAATCAAAGCACGCTTAAGCCCACCACCGGCGAGCAGGAAGAGGCGGGGGTTAAGTATCTGTCGCCAGATAAATCGCTGGCGATCAGCGCCGCCTACTTTGATATTACTCAGGAAAATCGCATCAACGATGGCACCACCCCAGGCGGCGTAGAGCAAACTGGGGCGGTAATTGATGGCTGGGAGTTGCAGATCAACAAGCGGTGGCAGGACTTCGAGACCCAGTTAGGCTACACCAACATGAATGCCGATGACGCAAGCTCTGGCGAGCGGCTCTCGGCCGTGGCCGAAAAGCAGGCGTCCTGGTGGAACAAGCTGTACGTGGGCAATAACTGGCGAGTAGGTGCCGGGGTTCGCTACATCGGCGACAACGTAGGCTCTGGTGGTGCGCCTAAGGTGCCTTCTGAGACTCTATTTGACGCAATGATTGGTTACACCGTAGGCCAGTGGGATCTGAGCCTGGACGCTAAAAACCTGACCGACGAAGAGTTTGTCTCCTGGTGCCGTTACGAAGGCGGCGACTGCGGCTACGGCGAGCGGCGCAATGTGACGGCCAACGTGCGCTATCAGTTTTAAATACCCACGCTTGGAGCACATTGAAATGGCACAAGGGGGCGACGTCAGTTGCCCCCTTGTGCGTTAGGCGTGGGGCTTTTTAACCAGCAACGCTACTAGCTTGCGCACGATGGGTAACACCAGGTTGATAACGGGCAGTGCGACAGCAAAAGCGAAAAGCCACGCTTTAAGCCAGATCATCATTATGCCGTCAATGAGGCCGATATTGTATAGCGTGATCACCAGCGACATGACGCATGACATGAACAGCGCCATCAAAAAAGTAAACAGCAGTTGGCTGTATTTGGGGTCGAGCATCGTGCGCCTCTTCACGCTGCAAATTATATCAGGAATGTAACGCAGAACGGCCCGTTTGGGCCGTTCGCGATAATGATTGCAGACTATTATTGCTTGTCTTGGGTGCGTAATTCAAAGTCACTGGCATCATGGCGCTCATGCAGCTGCTCATGCGGCTCGCCAAAGGTGCGGTTGACCATGCGGCCACGCTTTACAGCGGGGCGCTCATCGATTTCTTCCGTCCAGCGTAGAACATTTTTGTAGGTGTGTGCCTCGATAAACTCTGCCGCCTCGTAGACCCGGTTTTTCACCAGGGCGCCGTACCAGGGGTGAATCGCCATATCCGCAATGGTGTATTCATCGCCCGCCATGAAGCGATTCTCGGCCAGGTGACGGTCGAGCACGTCAAGCTGGCGCTTTACTTCCATGGTGTAGCGGTCAATCGGGTACTGATAGCTTTCCGGAGCGTAAGCGTAAAAGTGGCCGAAACCGCCACCGAGAAGCGGTGCGCTGCCCATTTGCCAGAATAGCCAGGAAAGGCACTCGGTGCGTTTAGCCGGGTCCTGGGGCAGGAAGGCGTCAAACTTTTCGGCCAGGTAAAGCAGGATGGCGCCGGATTCAAACACCCGCTGCGGCGGCGTTATGCTGTGATCCATCAGCGCGGGGATTTTGGAGTTGGGATTCACCTCGACAAAACCACTACCAAATTGGTCGTCCTCGCCAATCTGGATCAGGTGGGCATCATACTCAGCGCCTTGTATGCCTTTTTCCAGCAACTCCTCAAGCATCACGGTGACTTTTACCCCGTTGGGGGTGGCCAGTGAATAAAGCTGTAGGGGATGTTTACCAACCGGCAGCGGTTTGTCATGTGTCGCGCCCGCCACAGGGCGGTTAATGTTGGCAAATTTGCCGCCGTTGCCGGGTTCCCATTGCCAAACGCGCGGCGGGGTGTAGGTGTCATCGCTCATCATGCTCTCCTGTTATTGAAACCACCGCGCCAAGGTGACGCGGCGGCTAATGGTTCGCCGACTATCGACCTTATACCAGGGTCAGTGTGACGTCGATATTACCGCGCGTTGCATTGGAATAAGGACAGACGACGTGAGCTTTATCCACCAACTGCTGGGCGAGCTCTTTCTCAAGGCCGGGTAGGCTGATTTTTAGCTCCACTTCGATGCCAAAACCGGTGGGAATAGCCCCGATGCCGACGTGGCCGTCAATTTGGGTATCGTCAGGTAACTTAACTTTTTCTTGGCTGGCGACATGCTTCAGGGCACCTAGGAAGCAGGCCGAATAACCCGCCGCGAACAGCTGTTCGGGGTTGGTGCCATCTCCGCCGGGGCCACCCAGTTCTTTGGGCGTGCTGAGTTTTACGTTCAACGCGCCGTCGGACGATTTTGCATGGCCTTCACGTCCACCGGTGGCGGTGGAATGGGCTCGATACGCGATGGTTTCAATCGACATAGTCGATACTCCTTGATGGCTAAGAAGATACGTTGCACCCAGTCTCATATCACGGGTGTGCGCATAAAGTTAGTGCAACTTTATTTTGCGCGCAAGTTAATTGGGTCAACGCTCTGTTTTAATGCCTGTGAGACGCTGACTATTGAGTGTGTTGAAGTTTATCGCGCAGTTTGACGAGGTCGTCTTTAAGTTGAGTGAGCGCCTCGATGGACTGCTCGCTGGCGTTCACCACGCAGCTTGGGATATGACGCGCCTGTTTACGCATCGCCTGGCCGCGGTCGGTAAGAAACAGCTCCACCACCCGCTCATCCAACTGGCTACGCTTTCTTACCAATAGCTGATCGGCTTCAAGGCGTTTAAGCAGCGGTGTGACCGATCCTGGGTCTGTGAGTAATCGCTTACTAAGCGTGCTGACGGTAATGCCGTCTTCCTGCCATAGCACCAGCATTGCCAGGTATTGAGGGTAGGTAAGCCCCAGCTCTTTGAGCAGCGGCTTATAGACCTTGGTCATCATCAAGGAAGTGGAGTACAGCGCGAAACAAAGCTGGTTATCGAGTTCTAGCTCGCTGCAGGTCGGGGCGTCGGCCATGAAGGCTCCCTAACAAAATGCGTGACCCTAATGTAGCGTGATCGACCCTCAGGTGGCTAGCGCTCTATACCTTGGTCGTAATTTACCCGATTAGCTTTGACAGTGTACTGGCAGGTGGCTAGTGTTCGCTTATCGAATGTTACCGGTAACAAGGCGGCGCTGACCGTTGGTGACCGGCAACCTTCCCTCGATAGCGATGGCTGTCTTCGCTATCCACTAAGATGATCAACAACAACGATTCGATTGGAGACACTTCATGACCGCAATTTGGCGCAACACGCTGACCCTGGTTGGGGCGACCACGCTCACAATGGGTATGGCTCATGCTCAAAGCCCTGAACTATCCGACCCGCCGGAGATTGACGGCGACGTAGTGGGTGATCACGGCTCCCACACCCTGCGCATGGGCCTTGGCCTGTCGGAGAACTCCCCGCAGTATATTTCCAGCCAGTATTTCGGCGAGATTCTCGAGAAGCGCACCGATGGGCGTATCACCGTCAACGTTTTCCCCAACAGCCAGTTGGGCGACGACGTACAAATGCTGGAAATGCTGCAGACCGGCACGCTGGATATGACATATCCCTCCAGTTCAGCCGCCACCAGCTACGTCGAAGAACTGGCTGTGTTTGACCTGCCGTTTTTGTTGCCAAGCCGTGAAGCTGCTATCGAAGTGCTGCAAAGCGATGTGGCACTGGAGCTGCTGGAAGGCTTTGAAGACTCCGGCCTGAAGCCGCTGGCATTTTCCGAGAACGGCTACCGCCAGCTTTCTAACAGTGACCGTCCGATCGAGACACCGGAAGACGTTGCGGGCCTTGATGTACGCGGCCTGAGCGTTCGCACCATGGAAAACCCGGTGCACCTGGATATCTGGGAAGCCTTGGGTGCTAATCCCACGCCGATGGCATTTGGTGAGCTTTTCTCGGCGATGGAGCAAGGCGTTGTCGACGGTCAGGAAAACCCCTGGAGCACCATCCTTACGTCCAACTTCCACGAAGTGCAGGATTACGGCACCGAAACCCGTCACGTTTACACGCCGTTCATCATGATGCTGTCTGAGCGTACCTGGGACAAAATGGCGCCTGAGTATCAGGAACTGGTGATGGAAGCGGCGCGTCAGTCCGCCGAGTACGAAATTCAGCTGTCGGCGGAGTACGACGAATGGTCGCGCGAGCAGCTTGAAGAGCGCGGCATGGAGATCACCCGTCTTGATGACGAGCAGTTGGCGGCTTTCCAGGAAGCGGTACAGCCGGTATACGAAGAGTGGGCGCCGCGTATTGGTGAAGAGCTGATCGAAGACATCCAGGCGATCGTCGACGATAGCACCGAATAACCTTCCCTTCAGCCAGTGATCGGGCAGGCCTATTGGCCTGCCCGAGTTGTCAGTACCCTTGGAGTTATCATGACGACTTCCCAGACCACCCCGCTTAACGACCCCGTGATTGAGGATCCTTCAGTATACCTGGATGACCCTAATCGCAAGCAGTTAGAGCTGGATACTGACACCCGCCAGGGGCCAGTGTTATTTCGCTGGCTCACCCTGGGGATGGAATACCTGATAGGGGCCATCTTAGTAGCGCTTATCGTGGCAGTGTCGTGCAATGTGATTGGTCGCGCGGTGTTTAATCATTCGCTGCCCTGGGCCGATGAACTGGCGCGCATGCTGTTTATCTGGCTGGTGTTTGTAGGGGCTGCTGCAGCCTTTGCACGTTATGAACATATTGCGGTGGATGCATTGGTGCGTCGCTTACCAATGCGTTTTGCTCACGTGCTGTATTTTATCCAGCATTTGATCATTACTGGGTTGATGGGCGTCATGCTGGTTGGTGGGTTCCATGTTATGGCGAGCTCCACTGGCCGTTCTGCTATTCTCGGCGTACCTTCCAGCTTGGTAAGCCTCTCGCTGGTGCTGTGCGTTTTATTTATCGCTGTGGTGTCGATATGGAGGATGTGGGTCAGTCTTCGCATCATTCGCCAGCCAGGGCAGGGGGACTAAGTCATGCTATGGATTTTTCTAGCAATCTTGTTGATATCTATAATTTTAGGTTTGCCGATAGCGTTCGGGCTAGGAGTGGCGGCTGTAGTGATGGCGGTCATTTCCGATATCCCATTGTCGATTATGATTGAGCAGTCGATTCGTGGCGTGAATAGTTTCCCACTGCTGGCCATCCCGTTCTTCATTCTCGTGGGTGAGGTGATGAGCCAAGGTGGCATCGCGCGCCGCTTGATGGAGCTTGCCGGCGCCCTGGTCGGCTTTATGCGCGGCGGCCTGGGGCAGGTTGCGATCACCGGTTCAATGTTCTTTGGCGGCATCAGCGGCTCTGCGGTGGCGGATACTGCGGCCACGGGCGCGATGATGATCCCGTCCATGAAGCAGCAGGGCTACACCGCCGCCAATGCCACCGCGATTAATACCGTGTCGTCGGTGATTGGCATTATTATCCCGCCATCTATTCCGCTGATTCTCTATGGCATTGTCACTGAGACCTCAATCAGCCGCCTGTTTATTGCCGGTATCGTGCCGGGGTTATTGATAGGTTTTGCGCTAATGGTGACGACATTCATCATGGCTTCTAAGGATGGTGGCGGGGTGCGGGCCTTCCGTTGGGATGTCCTCTGGAAAGCCTTCAAGGATGCCTGGCTGGCGCTGGTGCTGCCAGTGATCGTCATCGGTGGCATTATCGGTGGTGTGTTTACTGCCACAGAAGCGGCGGTGGCTGCATTGCTTTACGCGCTGGCCATTTCTGTTTTGGTGTACCGTGAGTTCAGCGTGAAAGAGCTGGGCGGAATGTTGATTCGTACCGCACGCCTTACCGGTATGGTCATGATGTTGCTGGCGTTTGCCACCGTTATCGCCTGGTTTTTAACCATTAACATGGTGCCGCAAACCCTGGTCACCCAGGTGCAGGCGATTACCCAGGATCCATTCTTGTTACTGCTGATTGTGGCGGCTTTGCTACTGCTGGTCGGCTTTGTGATGGACCTGACCCCAGCCATGGTAATTATGGCACCCATGCTGGCCCCGATTGTGACCTCGGTGGGCGTAGACGCGGTGTACTTTGGCGTGCTGATGTCGTTTGTGTTGGGTATTGGTCTCTTAACGCCGCCGGTGGGCACCTGCCTTTACGTGGGTTGTGGGGTTGGCAAGGTGTCAATGGAGTCCTTGGTGCGTGCCATGTTGCCGTACTACGCTGCGTTACTGGTCGTACTGGTGATCCTGATTGCGTTTCCTGGCGTGGTAACCTGGCTCCCTGATCTCACCGCTGTGCGCGGCAATTAAGTGGAGCGTCAGGATGGGAAGTGCTTCTCAACGTATTCTAGTGATGGGCGTGTCTGGCTCGGGTAAGTCTCATATAGGACAACAGCTGGCGGCCACGTTGGGTGCGACTTTTATTGACGGTGACGATCATCATTCACCCGCCAATGTGGCCAAAATGGCCAGCGGAACACCGCTTAACGATGATGATCGGCGCGAATGGCTGGACACACTCGCAGGCTTGTTCGCCGAGTATTGCCGTCAGGACCGTTCGCTAGTGATTGCTTGTTCGGGGCTGAAAAAACGCTACCGTGACCGCCTGCGGGTAGGGGATCCAGCGTTGGGTATTCTTTATCTGGAAGGAAGTCGTGACCTGCTCCGCGAGCGGCTTACCACGCGGGCGGGCCACTTTTTTAAGGGGGATACGATGTTGGCAAGCCAGTTGGCTGATCTGGAACCGCCGGGGCAATCTGAAGCGGTTAGCCTCTCAATTGCGTTAACGCCCAGCCAAATTGTGCGCGAGTTTATCGCCACGCTGCCCGCGTCGGCTAAGCCCTCCCACTAAGCGGGTATCGCCTTGGGGCCAAGGCTTCGCTAGTCTAAGGCCCCTGACACTTGCTTAGAAGGCGCCTCGTTTGAAAAAAAAACGCCCCACCTTGCAGGATATCGCGGATCGCGTTGGTGCTACCAAAATGACGGTGAGCCGCTGCCTGCGCGACCCCGAAACGGTGTCAGCAGGCTTGCGCGAACAGATATTTTCCATGGCAGAGCAGGTCGGCTATATCCCTAATCGTGCCCCCGATTTGCTTTCCAGGGCGACCAGTCACTCCATTGGCGTGTTGGTGCCGTCGCTCACTAACCAGGTGTTTGCCGACGTCATCGTCGGCATCGAAGCGCTGACCGAGCCGGCCGGCTATCACCTGATGCTGTCCCACTATGGCTATAGCCCTGAATTTGAAGAGCGCAGCCTGGCCTCGTTGCTGTCCTACAACGTGGACGGCGTGATTCTTTCCGACCGCGAACACACCGCCCGCAGCGTGCGGATGCTAGAAACCGCCGGTATTCCAATTGTCGAGATCATGGATACCCGTCAAGCGCCGCTGCAGCAGGCGGTAGGCTACGACAACGTCAGCGCGGCTTTCGATATGGTCAGCGAGATGATCCGCCGCGGTCGGCGACAAGTTATTTACCTGGCAGTGCGGCTTGACGAGCGTACCCGGCAACGTGAACAGGGCTATCGTGAGGCCATGCAGCTCCATGGTCTAACCCCGGTGACGCTGTATAGCAGTCAGCGGTCGTCTTACACCGTGGGGGCGGCGCTGCTGGAGCAGATAATGGCCGAGTATCCCTCCGCCGATGGGATCTTCTGTACGAACGATGACGTCGCAGTGGGGGCCTATTTTGAATGCCAGCGTCGGGGTATCAAGGTGCCCGAACAAATGGCGATTGCCGGTTTTCACGGCCACGACGTTGGCCAGGCGATGACCCCGAGGCTCGCCAGTGTGATCACGCCCCGCCAGGCTATCGGTAAAGCGGCTGCCGAGGCTTTGCTAGCCCGCATCAATGGAGAGCCGGTTAAGCAAACGGTGATTGACCTGGGCTATGCCATTGAAGCAGGAAAAACGCTTTCGCCAGCTGCATCGCCTGGCGTCGCTTACGACAACTGACTAGAGTAAAGTTTTTTGCACAGGGGCACTATGCTGTGAAGATCACTCAGTTAAACGTTTATCCCGTGAAATCGCTGCAGGGCATCCGCGTTGAGCACGCCAGACTAAACGAGCACGGGCTGGCCTGGGATCGTCGTTGGATGTTGGTCGACGCTCGGCAGCGGTTTGTTACCCAGCGCCAGCTTCCTGTCTTAGCCACCGTTGGGGTTGCGCTTACCGAAAATGCCTTGGTGCTTTCGCACCCGGCGATGGAGCCGCTCGCTGTACCGCTTGAAGAGCCTGAGGGCAATATACGGCTGGTTAGCGTTTGGGACGACCACTGCAAAGCGCTGCCGGAAGGCCCAGAGGTATCGCGTTGGCTCGAGGCCGCGCTCGGTGAGCAGGCTCAAGGGATTAGCTTAGTGCGCTTTGCCACTGAGTTTACCCGTGCTGTCGAAGAGGATTTTCTTGAGGGTGGAGCGGCGCACACCTATTTCTCCGACGGCTATCCCTTTTTACTGACCACCACCGGCTCGCTTGACGCCTTGAACGAGGCGTTGGTATCGGGCGACCACGCGCCCGTGCCGATGAGTCGCTTTCGGCCCAACGTGGTGATCGAGACCGATACCCCGTGGGCCGAAGACCGCTGGGCCACCCTTACCGAATCAACGGGGGCATTTCAGTTTACGCTGCGTAAACCCTGCAAGCGTTGCAAAATTACCACCATTGACCAGCAAACGGCGGTTATTCCTGAACCCGCCGAGCCGCTGAAAACCTTGCTGGCGCTGAATACCCAACCCACCTTGAAAGGCGCTCACTTTGGCCAGAATGCTACCTTGACCAAGGGTGATGGCGAGACTATCCAGGTGGGGGCGGCGCTTGAGGCACGCGAGCGCGACGCCTGATACGCAGCAGGCGTGTGGCAATCGCCGTGCCCAATAGCGTGATCAGCATACCCGCGATAATTTGCAGGCTGAGTGTCTCGCCTAGTAGCAGGTAGCCCCAAAGCAGCGCGCTGACCGGCACCAGAAACGTCACAGTGGAGGTGGCAGTGGCGCCAGCGCTTGAGAGCAAACCAAAGTAAAGTAAAAACGCCAGCGTGGTGCTGAGCATGGCAAGCGCCAGCGCGTTGCCCCATGCCAACGGGGAAATGGGGTCGCTTGGCCACCACAACATCCCCGGTACCAGTAACACGAGCGCTGACATCGCACAGCTACCGGCGGCTAACACGCGGCTGGGTAGATGGCTCAAGCGGGTTTTCGAATAGTTACCGGCAATGCCGTAGCAGAAGGTTGCGCCCAGTACGGCCAGAATAAACCAGCCGTCGCCGCCGACTGCGAAGTCGAGGCGGTTCGCCGACAGTACATAAACGCCCGCCAGCGCCAGCGCTAGCCCCAAGTACTGCTGGCGAATGATTGGCGTGGCAAAAAATAATGCCCCGATAAGCGCGGTAAAAATCGGTGTAGTGGCATTGATCAGCGAGGTGAACCCCGCTTCCAGGCGGGTCGTGGCCAAGGCCAGCAGCGAGAAGGGCAGGACGTGGTTGATAATGCCAAGTAACAGTAGCGGGCCCTTGTGCTGCCATATCAAGCGCAAATAGTGAACGCTGAGTAAAAACGGTATCAGCAGCAGCGCGCCTACCCCCATGCGCACCAGAATCAGCGGAATCGGGCCAAATTCAGGCACGGCAACGCGCATAAAAATAAACGATAATCCCCAAAGAGAGGACAGCAGCATCAATCTCAACGCATCTGCCGACGACATAGCAAATCCTTGCGCAAAAGTGGTGGCATAAGGCCGATAAGCTTACGACCGTCTTACCGGCAATGGAACCTAGCTTGTCGGCAGGGCGACAAAAATCAGCTACTCTGGGTAGGTAGTCGCAGACAAACAGCGGCTCCATCAACAACCTGACTTTTGACGCGAAAGGAGCTATTCATGGATCGTAAAGCAAGCGCACGTTGGGAAGGTGGACTGAAAGACGGCCGTGGCCACGTCGCCACTGAAAGCGGCGTCCTCGACGCTAGTTATTCATTTAAAAAACGTTTTGAAGATGAAAAAGGCACCAATCCAGAAGAGTTAATCGGTGCGGCTCACGCCAGCTGTTTCTCCATGGCTTTGTCGATGGTGCTGGGTGAAAAAGATTTAACGGCCACCTCCATCGAGACCAGCGCCAAGGTGACGCTTTCCCAGAGCGATGCTGGGTTCGATATTTCGAAAATTCATCTGGACGTTGAGGCCCAGGTAGACGGTGCTGATGACGCGACCTTTAAAGAAGCGGCAGAAACGGCCAAGGCCAATTGCCCCGTCTCCAAAGTGCTCAACGCCGACATCAGCATGACGGCCAAGCTCAAGAACTGAGCCTTCGATGGCAATGATTTGACCAAGCTTGAATCACAAGCTGCCTTAGATCGTAACGCCTTGGCATTCGCCAGGGCGTTTTTAATGGGGTGCCTGCTGAATGACTAGCGCGCCGGGTCCAAAACCCCGCCCATAGAGGCATTGCGCCGAAACCAGCCCGCAATGCTGGCGCGTGGCTGGTGGGTGGGGAGCACCTCGTGGGGGATGGTCTCCGACATAAAACAGGCAAAGGTACCTGCCTCCGGCATCACACGGGCGACTTCCTGGTCAGGGGCATCCGGGTGATACAGCACCATTTCGCCGCCGCCATCGGTAGGCCAATCAGGGTTCAGGTAGCCCACCGTTGAGATCACGCGGTTGGCTCTTCCGCGAAAGCTGTCCACATGGCGCTGATAAAACGCCCCTGGCGGGTAGTGAGCAAAATGGGCTTCATACTCAAACAACCCCAAAAACAGCGCTTGGTTGAGCGCCTGCTGTAATTCTTCCATGGTCATTAAATAGCGCCGCTGGGCTTCGCTTGCGCGGTCGAGCCAATGAATGGCGTCGCCACGGATGTCCTTGCGCAGATGGTGCTGCTGGCCGCGGCCAATGCCCGCCTCATCAAGCACATTATGCGCGGCCATGTGATGGAGCTCGTGATGAAGGGCATGGCACAGGTCGAGATCAATAACGCCTTTACCGACGTACCAGCCTTGCTCAACCAGCGCATCCACCAGCGCGACTTGAGTGGCGGGTGCCAGTAAAGAAGGCGATAAACACACGCTTGGGGTCATTCGTTGGGTCTCACAGGCGTTGAACGAGGGGATGACGACGTTTGGGGGCTTTTGCGTGCTGGGTAATGGCGCAGCGCGCCGACCGGTCGTTGGTAAAGGTCAATTTGCATCCCAAAACCTTCGGCCAGCAATTCCACTAGCATCATCGCAGACAGCCCCCAAATAACATGACCGTCTACTTGATAGCTGGGCACGTAGTGGGCGACGCCATCCACCGTAATGACATCGGTATGAGTGCGCTGGTCGTCCAGAAAATGGCTAAGCGGTACCTCGAAAATGGCGTCTAACTCACCCGGGTCTGCCACCAGGGGGAGGTCGGGTGGAATAATGCCCACCCAGGGGGTTACCCGAATGCCGTGTAGTGAGATCACATCGGATAAACGGCCCACCGCTCTGACATCGCTTGGGTCAAGCGCAATTTCTTCCTGGGCCTCACGCAGCGCCGTGGCGTAAAGATCGCGATCATACGCCTCTCGCTTACCGCCAGGAAACGCCACTTGTCCGCTATGCGTACTGAGGTGTCTGGCGCGCCGGGTAAACAGCAATGTGGGGGTGGGGCGCTCGACAATAGGTAACAAAACGGCCGCTTCCGGCATCACAACGTGGTCTAGCCGTTGAGGCGAGAGTTGTTGCAGACGTTTGCGAAGTGTCTCTAACATGGAGCATCCCTAAGCGTTGTTTCCTTTTCCCCAGCAGCCGTAGAGAAATCGCGATGAACTTTTGCAGCCAGTGTGGCAATAACGTGCGTTTTGCCGTTCCTGAAGGCGATGACCGCCCGCGCTATCTGTGCGATGCCTGCGGCACCATCCATTATCAAAACCCGCGCATTGTCGCGGGGACATTACCCATTAGCGGTACCAAGGTGCTGCTATGCAAGCGCGCCATTTCACCGCGTCGAGGGTATTGGACCCTGCCAGCGGGCTACATGGAAAATGCCGAAACCACTGAACAGGCCGCCACTCGCGAGACCCGCGAAGAGGCCTGCGCCGAGGTGGCGTTAGCTAACCTCTACACGCTGATCGACTTACCGCACATCAATCAAGTTTATATGATTTTTCGGGCGGAACTGACCGGTGGCTTCAACGCCGGGCCAGAAAGCCTCGAAGTAGCGTTATTCGAGGAGCACGAAATCCCCTGGGATGAGCTCGCTTTCCCGACGATTGAGCAAACCCTGCGGCACTTTTATGCTGACCGCGTGCGTCATGAGTATCCGCTGCATATTAGCGCGATTAACCCCGAAGACCGCGAGCGCTACGCCGGTAGCGCCTGATAAGCGGGCTATAAATCCGCCAGCGCCCAAACGTCGTAGGCGACTTCTTCATACGGGTGCGCCAGTTTTAACGCTGCAATGGCGGCCTGAATATGGTCGTCACTGCACACTAGCTCAATCTTGAGTTCATCAACGAACTCAAGCTCCCCTACCTGGCCGATATGCGGGTCTGACCCCTCGAGCGGGCGGAACTGACCTGTGCCCTGGGTCTGGAAACAGCAGGCCTCGTAGTCGCCAATGCGCCCCGCGCCGGTTTCAAACACGGCCTCTTTGACGCTTTCCGCTTCCTCGGTGGGAACAAAAAATGCCAGTTTATACATAGGTTAACGCCTCTTGATTTCGCCATGGTGTATGGTTGCGCTACTGTCATATTAGCGAATAGGCGACTTCTGGTCGCCTCGTTTGCTTTGTATGATGACGATTTAACCACCTGGGTAGCGAGCCGGTGAATGGATAAATTCGAGGTAAAAATAGATCAGGCGGCCAGGGCGGCGTGGATGTCCTATGTTGGCGGCATGACGCAGGATGACATTGCCACCCAACTGGGCGTCTCAAGGCCGGGGGTGCAGCGATTGCTGGCCTTGGCACGCCAGGAAGGTCTGGTAAAGGTGCATATCGACCACCCGATTTCCACCTGCATGGCGCTGGGTAGTGCACTGCGTGAGCGCTTTGGGCTCGCCTACTGTGATGTGGTGCCGGCTGATAGCCACGCGCCTGAAAGTGCAGCTTACTACTTGGCAGTGGCTGGGGCAGAGCGGCTTTCAAGACTCGTTGAGCGTAGTGAGCCGCTGACGTTGTCGTTGGGCACAGGCCGTTCTGTGCGTGCGGCGGTAGAAGCGCTGAGCCGCGTTGAACGCCCCCAGCACCGATTTGTCTCGCTGGTGGGCAACGTCGCCCGGGACGGCTCTGCCAACCGCTACGACGCGGTGATGGTGCTAGCGGATAAAACCGGCGGTGAACGCTTCTTGCTGCCCGCCCCGGTGGTGGCCGAGTCGCTGGCCGAGAAGCAGGCCATGCTGTCGCAGCGCTTGTTCAAGGCGATTGCCGATGTGGCTAGAGAGTCGGAGGCGGCGTTTATTGGTGTGGGACGTATCGACCGTCAGGCAACGTTGTTTCAAGACCACTTTATTAGTGAAAGCGAACTCGATGAGCTGCTTGGCCTAGAGGCGGTGGGCGAACTGCTGGGCTGGCCGCTTAATCGGCAGGGCGATGTGATCGATTGCTCGATTACCCGACGGGTCACAAGCTTGCCCCTTGAACGCTTTGGTAAGCACCTGATGGTGGCGATTGCAGGCGGGCGCGACAAAGCCCCTGCTATTCATGCAGCCCTGAAGGGCAACTGGCTAAAGGGCTTGGTTACAGATGAGATGGCGGCTCGGCATATTGTCAATGCAGAAGGGTTAGGGGCGCTATGAGGCCGGGATTCTGCAGTGCAACATGCTGTTTTTCTGATTAATTAGCGTAAAGTCTAAGGTCTGAGGCTTTGCTTTTTTTTGGTTTAAGTACGATCATTTGTTCGATTGATGATCAATGAGATCAAGTTGTAAAACGTCTGGCGACAACAATGCCAACACATAGCCAACAGGAGTGCTTTATGCGACTCGCACGTCACTTACCACTTACCAGCCTAGCGGCAGCCATCGCCTTTGCTGGTCAGGTTCAAGCGGAAACCGAGCTGACCGTTGCCACGGTCAACAATAACGACATGGTTATCATGCAAAGCCTTACCGATGAATTCGAAGAGGCGCACCCCGACATTACCCTGGACTGGGTGGTGCTAGAGGAAAACGTGCTGCGTCAGCGCATGACCACCGACATTGCCACCGAAGGTGGTCAGTTCGACGTGATGACCATCGGTACCTATGAAGTGCCGATCTGGGCTGAACGCGGCTGGCTGTCACCGCTTGACAACCTGCCCGACGATTACAACGAAGACGATCTGCTGACCTCGGTCCGCGATGGTCTTAGCCATGACGACACGCTCCATGCGCTGCCGTTTTACGCTGAAAGCTCGATGATGTATTACCGCAAGGACCTGTTCGAGGAAGCGGGCATCGAGATGACCGATGAGCCCACCTGGGAAGAAGTTCGCGAATGGGCGGGCAAACTGGACGGCATGGAAGACGGTCTAGCCGGTATCTGCCTGCGCGGTAAACCTGGCTGGGGCGAAAACATGGCGTTTGTGTCCACCTTGGTGAACACCTTCGGCGGTCGCTGGTTTGATGAGGATTGGAACCCTGAACTGAACTCCGATGCTTGGGTAGAGGCCATCCAGTTCTACGTTGACCTGCTTAATGATTACGGTCCTTCAGGTGCCAGCTCCAACGGCTTTAACGAAAACCTGGCGCTGTTCTCACGCGGTAACTGCGGCATGTGGGTCGATGCCACCTCAGCGGCGGGCAAGCTGTACGACCCAGATGAGTCAGAAGTGGCGGACAGCCTTGGCTATGCCCCTGCACCGGTAGCCGAAACGCCTAAAGGCTCCCACTGGCTATGGTCCTGGGCGCTAGCCATCCCGGCGTCTTCCGAGAACCAGGAGGCTGCGGAGAAGTTTGTTACCTGGGCCACCTCTGAAGAATATATCGAGCTGGTGGGTGAAACTGAAGGCTGGACCAGCGTACCTCCCGGCACGCGTAAATCGACTTACGAAGATGAGCGCTATACCGACGCCGCGCCGTTTGCCGACTTTGTGCTCAAGGCGATTCAGGAGGCCGACCCAACCGACTCAACTCTGGAACCCAATCCTTACATTGGTGTGCAGTTCGTCGGCATTCCTGAGTTCCAGTCGATTGGCACCCAGGTTGGCCAGACCATCTCTTCCGCGCTAACGGGTGATGTCTCGGTGGAACAGGCGCTCGACAGCGCCCAGCGTGCCACTGAACGCGCCATGCAACGGGCGGGTTACCTGGACTAACGCTGTTAACGCCTGAGCCAATAGGCTCAGGCGTCTTTCCTTGTGCTTTCTGGCAGGTACTTCCATGACTAAAACACGTGCTTCCGGCCGTACCGTCGGCGGGCTAAGAACGCTGTCGCTTCAAGCACCCGCTGTGACGCTCTTGCTGCTGTGGATGATTGTGCCGCTCGGCATGACGATATGGTTTTCGCTGCAGCGCTATAACCTGTTAATGCCTGAAGTGACTGGCTTTGTCGGGTTCGAAAACTATGAGTATTTACTGACCGATCCGTCGCTATGGGCGGCGATGGGCAACACCCTGCTGCTGGTCGGCTGGGTGTTGGCGATTACCGTGGTGGGCGGCACGCTACTGGCCGTGCTGTTTCAACAAGATTTCGCCGGGCGGGGCATTGCCCGCGTGCTGGCGATTTCGCCGTTTTTCGTCATGCCCACCGTCAGCGCCTTGGTGTGGAAAAACATGATGATGCATCCATCCAACGGCGTGCTGGCTTGGCTCGCGGAGTCATTCGGGCTGCCCGCGTTGGACTGGTTTTCGTCGCTGCCGTTAACCTCGATTGTGATTATTGTCGCCTGGCAGTGGCTACCGTTTGCGCTGCTGATCCTGCTCACCGCCATGCAGTCACTGGATGAAGACCAGGTTGAAGCCGCGCGTATGGACGGCGCTGGCCCCGTCGCCATTTTCTTCTTTATCACGCTGCCCCATCTCAAGCGTGCTATCAGCGTGGTGATCATGATCGAAATGATCTTCCTGCTGACCATCTTTGCGGAAATTTTCGTGACCACGTCCGGCGGGCCAGGGCTTGCTACGACGAACTTGGCCTATCTGATTTACATCCGCGCGTTGCTCGATTTCGACGTGGGTACCGCTTCAGCCGGTGGGGTAATTGCGATCATTCTCGCCAATATCGTCGCTATCTTCCTGGTCCGTATGGTGGCCAAAAACCTGGAAGACTAACCGGCACGTAAGTGTCTTAGGAGACTTGTTATGACAAGCTTACGTTCCTCTAACAGCGCGTCCCCGTGGCGCTCGGCTGCGAGTAAAAGAGTGCTGCTGGCGGTCTTCGGCTGGTCGGTGGCGCTGGTGATTTTCTTCCCCATCTTCTGGATGATATTAACCGGCTTTAAAACCGAGTCGGCGGCGATTGCCGATCCGACGCTGATTTTTTCGCCCACCCTGGAAAGCTACCAGGCGGTGCAGGCGCGCTCTGGCTATGCACGCTTCGCGCTTAACAGCGTCGCTGTCGCCTTTGGCTCGACGCTGCTGGCGCTTCTGATCGCCATTCCATCGGCCTATGCGATGGCCTTTTTACCGACCAAACGCACCAAGGGCACCCTGCTATGGATGCTCTCGACCAAAATGCTGCCGTCGGTCGGGGTGCTGGTGCCCATTTACCTGATTTATCGCAGCACAGGGCTTTTGGATACGCGAACCGGGTTGATCATCATCTATACGCTGATGAATCTGCCGATCGTGGTGTGGATGCTTTATACCTTTTTCAAAGATATGCCCAAAGACATTCTCGAAGCCGGACGCATGGACGGCGCCTCAACGCTGCAAGAGGTGTTCTTTTTGCTGTTACCGCTGACCCTGCCGGGCATTGCTTCCACGGGGCTGTTGTCGGTCATCTTAAGTTGGAATGAAGCCTTCTGGAGCCTCAATCTCACCTCGTCCAAGGCGGCTCCGCTAACCGCTTATATTGCCTCGTTCTCAAGCCCCGAAGGGCTCTTTTGGGCCAAGCTGTCGGCGGCCTCGACGATGGCGATCGCGCCGATCTTAATTTTCGGCTGGCTAACCCAAAAACAAATGGTGCGCGGGCTGACTTTCGGTGCCGTCAAGTAAAGGAGTTTTCCTATGGCAACCTTACAACTGAATAATATTACCAAGCGCTTTGGCGACACCGAGGTCATCAAAGGCATTGATTTGGACGTCAATGACCGCGAGTTTGTGGTGTTTGTTGGTCCTTCCGGGTGTGGTAAGTCCACCTTGATGCGCATGATTGCCGGTCTGGAAAACGCCACAGACGGCGATATCTTGATCGACGGCCAGCGGATGAACGAAGTGGGCCCCGCTGATCGCGGCCTCGCCATGGTGTTCCAGAGCTACGCGCTTTACCCGCACATGACGGTGGAAGACAACATGGGCTTTAGCATGCGCCTGGCAAAGGTGCCTAAAGAGCAGCGCCGGGCCAAAGTGCTGGAAGCCGCCAAAATTCTGCAGCTTGAGCCGCTGCTCGACCGCAAGCCCAAAGCGCTTTCCGGCGGCCAGCGCCAGCGCGTGGCTATTGGCCGCGCGATTGTCCGCAACCCGAGTATTTTCCTGTTCGATGAGCCGCTTTCCAACCTGGATGCGGCGCTGCGCGTGCAGATGCGCATTGAGCTTGCGCGCCTGCACGACGAACTCGACGCCACGATGATCTACGTGACCCACGACCAGATCGAAGCCATGACCATGGCGGATAAAATCGTCGTGCTGCGCGATGGGGTGGTCGAGCAGGTGGGCTCGCCCATGGCGCTATATCACCATCCCCAAAACCGGTTCGTGGCGGGCTTTATCGGTTCGCCCAAGATGAACTTTCTTGACGTCACGCTGGTTGACGTTACGCCTAGCGGGGTGAGTATTCGGATGCCTGGCGGCGGCGAGCGCCAAGTGCCGGTAGACGGTCAGCACCTGAGTAACGACGCCGCCCTGGAGCTGGGTATCCGGCCCGAGCACCTGGTGCTTGACGAGCAAGGGCCGTTGGTCGGGCAAATACAGGTGCTGGAGCGTCTAGGCGGCCAAACCTCGCTCTACGTCAAGACGGACGAACAGCTCATCACCATCATGGCCGATGGCGATGTGGCGTACCGGGTTAACGATACGGTGCGCTTTGGCTTTGCCCCCGAGCGAGCGCACCTGTTTGACGCTGACGGTATGGCCCTGCCGAGTCTGCAGCAGCATCCGCTGGCTGGGCTCACACGCGGGGACAATCGCGCCAACGGTGAAGACGCCTCTCCCGAGGCGTCCGCATGACGGCGCTTATTTTCGACTGCGATGGCGTGCTGGTCGATAGCGAAGCCTTGGCCGAGGGCACCTTGGCGGAACATCTGAGCCGCTGGCTGCCGGACATTGATATTGAGCAGTCGCTTGGCCAGGCATTGGGCATGACCACTGCCAACATTCTGCGCCACGCCGAACAGTTAAGCGTCTACCCGTTACCCGTCAATGCCGCGGAGCGGGTCGACACCGCCATCGAGGCGAGGTTGGCCCGCGAACTAACCGCGATTGATGGTGCCGAGGTGGCGGTGCGGGCGGTGACGCTGCCCAAGGCGGTGGTTTCCAACAGTCGTCGCTGTCGGGTGCTGGCCTCGCTGTCGGGTACTGGGCTGGACGCTGCCCTCGGTGATGTGCCGATTTTTACCGCGGAGCAAGTGGAACATCCCAAGCCAGATCCCGCGCTTTATCAGTTGGCGGCCACCACACTGGGCGAAGCCCCCAGTAACTGTCTAGTGGTCGAAGACAGCGTGGCGGGCGTCACGGCGGCCACTGCAGCAGGCATGTGGGTGATTGGGTTTGTGGGCGCCAGTCATGTGGATGACGGGCAGTCGGAGCGGCTTCGTCAGGCGGGTGCCTGGCGCATCTTGTCTCATATGCAGGGGCTAAATGACCTGGTTAATGAATGGCAAGGTCTTATCAGTGTGGGAGATAGACATGAAGCTAACCAATAACGTCGCCGTAGTGACCGGTGGGGCAAAAGGCATCGGGCTGGCGATCGCCCAGCGTTACCTGGCCGAAGGGGCCCGCGTGGTCGTCGCCGATATCGACACGGCGGCGATCGATGAGGCGGTTAGCCTGCTGCGTCAGGACGTGGACGCTGAGCGAGTACTGGGCGTTGAGCTGAATGTCTGCGATGCAGCGTCGATAGACGCGATGGTGGTAAAGGTTCGCGAGCGTATGGGGCGTATCGATATTTTGGTGAACAACGCGGCGGTGTTTGATATGGCGCCGGTGCTTGAAGTCACCGAGGCGAGCTTCGATAAGCAATTCGCCGTTAACACCAAAGGTATGTTTTTCACCCTGCAGGCGGTCGCCAAGGCCATGGTCGATCAGGGGCAGGGTGGCAAAATCATCAATATGGCCTCCCAGGCGGGGCGGCGGGGCGAAGCGCTGGTAAGCGTTTACTGCGCCAGCAAAGCGGCGGTGATCAGCCTTACCCAGTCCTGCGGGCTGGATTTGATCAAGCACGGTATCAACGTCAACGGTATTGCGCCCGGCGTGGTCGATACGCCGATGTGGAAAGACGTCGATGCCCTGTTTGCCCGCTATGAAAACCGTCCGCTAGGCGAGAAAAAACGCCTGGTTGGCGAGGCCGTGCCGTTTGGCCGCATGGGATTACCGGAAGACCATACCGGGGCGGCGGTTTTCCTGGCCAGCCAGGACAGTGACTACGTGGTCGCCCAGACGCTTAATGTCGATGGCGGCAATTGGATGAGTTGATCTGCCATGACGACTGATCTTGACACCCTGAGCCGCCAGATTATTCAGGCGGCCACCGACCTGCCGCGCTACATGGTGGCGCTGGCAGGCCCGCCGGGGGCGGGCAAGTCCTATCGCAGCGAGCAGCTTTGCGCGGCAATCAATCGCCAGGCGCCGGGGCAGGCCGGGGTGGTGCCGATGGACGGTTACCACTTCGATAACGCCGTGATCGGCGAGTCGCAGCTGCCGCTCAAGGGCGCGCCGCATACCTTCGACGTGGATGGCCTGCGCGTGGATCTGGAGCGCATCCGCTGCGCCGACAGGCCGGTTGCGGTGCCGGTCTTCGACCGTCCGCTGGACCTGGCGCGGGCCGGTGGACGGCTGATCACCACCGAGCAGCGCATCGTGATTGTCGAGGGCAACTACTTGTTGCTCGACCGCCCCGGGTGGCGTGACCTGCGGCCCTTGTTTGATTGGACGCTGATGCTCGACGTTGAAGACGACGTCCTCGTCCAACGCTTGGTGGCCCGCTGGTTGGCCATGGGCCAAGACCGCGCTGGGGCCCTGGAGCGCACCCATCAAAAAGACATGCTCAACGCCCAACTGGTGAAAACGTGCAGTTTTTCACCGGATCAGTATTGGCGTTAGCCCGTCATACCCTAGGACTAACCTGGAGAGCGATAATGACCCAACTCAATAATCACAATGTGGGCACACTAGGCTCCCCCATTGCCACCCCCGACTATGACCGCAGCGCCGTCACCCCCGGCATCGTGCATATTGGTGTCGGCGGCTTTCACCGTGCCCACCAGGCCATGTACCTGGACGGCCTGATGAACCAGGGCGAAGCGCTGGACTGGGGCATCGTCGGGGTCGGCGTCATGCCCGGCGACAAGCGCATGCAGCAGGCGTTGGCCGCGCAGGATCATCTTTACACGCTGGTCGTCAAACACCCTGACGGCCAGTATGAGCCGCGGGTGATTGGCAGCATGGTCGACTACCTGTTTGCGCCGGAGGCTACCGAGGCGGTGATCGAGCAAATGGCCGACCCGGCGATTCGTATCGTGTCGTTGACGGTTACCGAAGGCGGCTACAATTTCCATCCAGTGACCGGCGAATTTGACCTGGATAATCCTCAAATACGCGACGATTTGGCGAATCCTACCCAGCCCTCGTCCAGCTTTGGCTTGGTGGTAGAAGCATTGGTTCGTCGTCGGGAGCGCGGTATCGCGCCTTTCACGGTGATGTCCTGCGACAACATACAAAGCAACGGCGATGTGGCCAAGCGGATGTTCAGTGCCTATGCCCAGGCCCGTGATCCGGCGCTGGGCGCCTGGCTGGCCGACGAAGTGGCGTTCCCCAATGCCATGGTGGATCGCATTACCCCAGTCACGTCTGAGACGGATATCAGCGAACTGGCGGCGCATTTCGGTATCGATGACGCCTGGCCGGTGGTATGCGAGCCGTTTACGCAGTGGGTGCTGGAAGACCACTTCCCGCTTGGTCGCCCGGCGTTTGATAAAGTGGGCGTTCAAATCGTGGATGACGTTGAACCCTACGAGCTCATGAAGCTGCGGCTGCTCAACGCCAGCCACCAGGCGCTCACCTACTTTGGCTATCTGGCCGGTTACCGTTACGCTCATGAGGTGTGTCAGGACCCGCTGTTCGTGGATTTCTTGCTCGGCTACATGCGCGAAGAGGGCTCGCCTACGCTTTCGCCGGTACCCGGCGTTGATCTTGAGGACTACCGGATGACGCTGATTGAGCGGTTTGCCAATCCGCAGATCAAGGACACCCTGGCCCGGCTGTGCGCGGAAAGCTCCGACCGGATCCCCAAGTGGCTGGTGCCGGTGATTCGTCAGCAGTTGGCGCAGGGCGGCGAAATCCGCCGCAGCGCCGCGGTGGTGGCCAGCTGGGCCCGCTACGCCGAAGGCCGGGACGAGCAGGGTGAGCCCATCGACATCGTCGATCGCCTGAAAACCTCGCTGATGGAGATTGCCGCCCAGAACCGCACTCGGCCTACGGCGTTCGTCGAAAATCGCGAGCTGTTCGGCGATCTGGCCGACCAGCCGCGCTTCCTGGCGGCCTATCTGGCGGCGCTTGCATCGCTGCACGATCGCGGCGCACGCGCTACGCTTGAGGATCTGGTCTCGTCCAAAGGAATTAAGTGATGTATATCGGCGTCGATTGTGGCACGCAAAGTACCAAAGTGGTGGTGGTAGATGTAGAGCAAGGCCTGATCCGCGGCGAGGCTAGCCGTCCTCACCATCTCGACGAAGGCGAGCACGGCCGCCGCGAGCAGGCCCCAAGCGAATGGTTGTCCGCCCTGAAGGGCGCCTTCTTTGAAGCCCTGGAGCGCGCGGGTGTCGACGCCGGGCAGGTGCGCGGTATCGGGGTTTCTGGCCAGCAGCACGGCATGGTGGCGCTGGACGCTGACGGTGTGCCGGTGTATCCGGCCAAGCTATGGTGCGATACCGAAACCAGCGCTCACAATAGCGATCTTGTCGCCCGCCTGGGCGGTGAAGCCGGCTGCCTGGAGAAGCTCGGCCTGGTGCTGCAGACCGGCTATACCGCCTCCAAGGTGGCATGGCTGCGCGATCACCACCCCGATGCCTACGCGCGTATTGACAGCCTGTTGCTGCCTCACGATTACCTCAATTTCTGGCTGACCGGCAACCGCGTGACCGAGGCAGGCGATGCGTCCGGCACCGGCTACTTCGACACCCTGAGGCGCCGTTGGCGGCTGGATGTGTTCGCCGAAATCGCCCCCGAGCTGGACCCGAAGCGTGTGCTGCCGCGACTGCTCGAGGCCCATGAGCCCGCCGGCGTGGTGCAAAGCGCTGTGGCTGCTGAACTGGGGTTATCTGATAACGTCGTGGTGTCCTCCGGCGGCGGGGACAATATGCTGGGGGCGATTGGCACCGGCAATATTACCCCGGGGCTGATTACGTTAAGCTTGGGGACATCGGGCACGGTGTGTGCGTATTCGCCTGCGCCGGTGGTCCTCGACAATGCCATGGTCGCCAATTTCTGCTCGAGCACCGGCGGGTGGCTGCCGTTGATCTGCACCATGAACGTCACCTCGGCGACTACCCGGGTGCGCGAGCTGTTTGGTCTGGATCTAGACGCCTTTGGCCAGCGCGTGGCGAGTGCGCCCATCGGCGCGGAAGGCGTGACCGTGCTGCCGTTTTTCAACGGCGAGCGGGTACCCATGCTGCCGGAAGCCTCGGCGGATTTCCTCGGCCTGACCAGCCTCAATACCACCCAGGCCAATCTATGCCGGGCGGTGATGGAAGGGGCGACATTCGGGCTGCGCTATGGCCTTGAGCTGCTCGGGGATCTGACCGCCGGCGCCAGCCAGATTCGCCTGATTGGCGGCGGCGCCAAGAGCGCGGTGTGGCGCCAGATGGTGGCGGATATAACCGATACCCAGGTGATCTGCCCCGAAATTACCGATGCCGCCGCGCTGGGCGGGGCCCTCCAGGCAGCGTGGTGCGACCAGCGCGCGTCAGGCGTTACCCTGGAAGCGCTATGTGAACGGCTGGTAACCTTGGATGCCCACTCCCAGGCGGACCCAGACCCAGCGCGGGTGGCAGCTTACCAGACGGCGTATGCGCGTTATTGCAGTGCGCTTCAACAGCGCCACGGCCACACTGATTAACAGACAGGTACGCGGTCAACAAGGAGATTTAGATATGGCTGATCAATTACAGCAGTTAAAACAACACTCACTGGTGGTGGCCGATACCGGTGACCTGGAAGCGATTCGCCGCTACCAGCCGCAGGACGCCACCACTAATCCGTCGCTACTGCTCAAGGCGTTCAGTCTGCCGGGCTATCAGGCGATGATCGACGAAGAACTGAGCCAGGTGAAAGCCGCAGGCGGCGGGCGCGAGCAGCAGCTGCCCCACGCCGTGGACCGGTTGGCGGTGGCGGTAGGCAGCGAAATCGCCGCCGTGGTGCCTGGGCGCGTGTCCACCGAAGTGGCTGCCCGGCTGTCGTTCGATACCCAGGCAAGCATCGCCAAGGCCCACGAGCTCATCGAGCTTTATCAAGCCCGGGGCGTTGGCCGCGACCGCGTGCTGATCAAACTGGCGTCCACCTGGGAGGGTATTCGCGCCGCCGAGGTGCTTGAGCGCGAAGGCATTCAGTGCAACCTGACGCTGCTGTTCAGCGACGCCCAGGCCCAGGCCTGCTTTGATGCGGGCGTGTTTCTAATTTCGCCGTTTGTGGGTCGCGTAACGGATTGGTATAAAAACGCCACCGGCAAGGAGTATGCGCCGCAAGACGATCCAGGCGTTTTGTTTGTACGCGGTGTGTGTGAACGTGCCAGCCAGGGCGGCTACGATACTGTAGTGATGGGGGCTAGTTTCCGTACTACCGGCCAGGTGCTGGCGCTGGCGGGCTGCCCCCGTTTGACCATTTCCCCGGCGCTGCTTGAGGAGTTGGCTTCTGCAGAGGGTCAGGTAACGCCTCAGATTGCCGCGCCTACCGGCAGTGGTCAGCCATTCCCCGCCCTGAATGAAGCGGATTTCCGGTGGGGGCACAACCAGGATGCCATGGCCAACGACAAGCTGGCGGAAGGTATTCGTCGCTTCCACGACGACCAGCTTGAGCTGGAAACGCTGATCAATCAGCGGCTGGGGTGAGTCGACGTCGCCCCCTGTTGCCAGTCACAATGGACTGGCATTCAGCGCACGGGAGCATGTAATGGACTCAGACCTAGGCGCGTTACTGGAAACACTCGACCTTACACCCAAGGGCGCATTAACACCGCTTAGCGGCGGTGATATTGCCGTTGTCTATCAGCTTGATACCCAACAGGGCCGTGTCGTCGTCAAGCATGACGACGTCGATCGACTGCGTGGCGAAGCTGAGGCGTTGCGCGCATTAAGCGGGGCGTGCTCCGTATTGATTGTCCCCCAGGTGCTAGGCCTTTCCGAGGGCTGGCTGATCATGGAGGCCCTTGAAACGTCTGGCAAACGTGATAATGCCGCGCTGGGTGAGGGCCTGAAAGAGCTCCATTCAAACGTTGGAGAGCAGCATGGCTGGCACTGGGATAATGCCTGCGGCCGTACTCCTCAACCCAATGCGCCGTTGAACGATGGGCGGGCATTTCAGCGCGAACGGCGGCTATTGCCGCTCAGCGATGCCTGCTATCAGCGCGGTTTGCTCGACAAAAAGCTGTTTGATCGCATCGTTCGCCAGGCACATGCGCTGGAAGACTGGCTGCCCGATAGGCCAGCGAGCTTGGTACACGGTGACCTTTGGTCAGGCAATGTGCTGTTCACGTCGCGTGGCCCCGCGATCATCGACCCGGCGATATACCGACACTACCCGGAAGTCGATATTGCCATGTTAACGCTCTTTGGCTCGCTGGATGACCACTTTTATAACGCTTACTGGAACGGCGACGCCCCGACCGATTGGCCGAGGCGTGAAGCACTATTCCAGCTTTACCCGCTGCTTAACCATCTGCTGCTCTTTGGGGCCAGCTACCGCAGCGGGGTGGAGCGCAGCGTTGCTACGCTTGAGGCTTACCAGGATTTGTAAGGCAAGAACTTGCCGTTGAGGGTAAGCAGGACGCGGTCGCCTTTGGGGTCTTTTACCTTATCGACCTCCATGGTGAAATCGATGGCGCTCATGATGCCGTCGCCAAACTGCTCCTGCACCACATCCTTGAGTGTCTCGCCGTACACGCCGACGACCTCATAGAGACGATAAATGAAGGGATCCTGGGGAATCGCTTCATCCCACGCCTTGGTGGGAAATGTCACCAGGGCATCGGCGACATCGCTTTCAACGTCCAGAGTGTTGCAGATCTTTTGGGCAACATCGGGGCTTGCACTGTTCATGCCATAGCAAGCCGACGCTACCCATACCGGCGACATCCCCACAGCACTGGCAATATCGTCCCAGCTCATTTTCTTGCGTGCTTTGGCAGCAAGCAGAGTGTGGCGCATTTCAAGTTTATCCATGATAGGTCTCCTGTGAAGAGGGGGACGCGTAGCGCCCCGTTGTTGGCTGGATGGCGATCAAGATAAATTTTTCTTGGGCTGGGTGCGGACGTGGGTGGTATAGAGCACAAGGCCAACTAGTGTGAGGCCGCCCACCAGATTGCCCAGCACCGTGGGGATTTCGTTCCACATGATGTACTGATACAGCGTGAAGTCAGCGCCCATTAGCAGGCCAATGGGGAACAGGAACATGTTGACCACGGAATGCTCGAAGCCAAGATAGAAAAACACGATGATCGGCATCCACATGGCCATGATTTTGCCGGATACCGTGGTGGAGATGGCTGCACCTACAACGCCCATGGACACCATCCAGTTACAGAACATGCCGCGCAGGAAGAGCACAATCCAGCCGGCAAGCCCCGCATCCTGGTAGCCCACGGTACGGCTTTCACCGACCTCCATCATGGTGAGGCCCACCTCGTTGATTTCTTCGGTGCCGCCCATGGTGAAGTTCATGTAGCCAAAGATGGCAATGAACAGGGCACCGGCAAGGTTGCCGATTCCCACCAGCCCCCAGCACTTCAACATACGGGGCAGGGTGACGCCCGGTCGTTTATCGAGCCAGGCAATGGGCACCAATGTGAAAACCCCAGTGAGCAGGTCATAGCCCATCAGGTAGAGCATCACAAAACCAACGGGAAAGAGCAGTGCTCCAATCAAAAAGTTTCCGGTTTGTGTCGCGATGGTGATGGCAAAAATAACTGCCAACGCCAGGGTAGCTCCCGCCATAAAGGCACGAATAAGCGTATCCCGGGTACCCATATAAACTTTTGATTCACCCTGATCTACCAACTTAGTGACAAACTCACTGGGCATTAGATACGACATAAATTAGTTATCCTGTGTCATTTGGGTTAATTAACGCTGCGCTTAAGCGTCCAGTGCTAATCCTTTGGCCAAATCTGGATATCGCAGGCACTTTGTTCGTGCACTGACAACTGCATTTGGTATGCCAAGTTATTAACTGGTTGCCTGCCAAAACCTTAAAATCGATTTATATCATCAATTTATATTTTTTTGGCGTGGGACCAACGGTTGGGAGAATTAGCCTGAGGAAAAGCTGGCGCAAGATGACTCGATGAAAATTGCACCATTAAAAGGCGTTTGATTAGTCGCCATGCACTTATTGAAGGCATACATACGCGGCCAGGATATAAGGCGTATCGTCAATGCATTCGACATGGCTAATTTCCAATACCAATGGCGCTGTTGCACTTCTTTAGCACAATTTATTTAGGATGGTGGGTGGCGATCTGAGTGCATTATTTTGGGAAGTTGGCCTTTTACCGGTCAGGCGTTGATTACCCTGGTTAATAGCGTTGACCATGTGGCGGAAGGAAAATTGACGGGATAGCGACCTAGTGCTAATTTACATTCATAAATGTATGTTATGGTGCATTTTTTTGCGCCATAATAACAAGCGATCCAGGCGTAACTGGCAGCGCTAGTTGCGGCTTCGTCGTTGAACGCTCGCGTCAAGGAAGACGGCCTGCGGTTGGTAAAGGCATTGCTTCCTCTGTTCACCACAACATTGAGTTTCACTACATCGAGATTATTTGCTATGCCAAATTCAGCATTAAGTAGGTTCCGCCCTGTGTGGCGCACGGCAGCGTTATCCACGCTGCTGATGATTGCATCTGGCAGTGCCATGGCGCAGTGGGAAGGCAGCGTGGGCGCCGGGGTGTTTAGCGTACCTGAGTACCTGGGTAGCGATGAAAATGAAACCCGTGTCTGGCCGAGCGGCAGCATCACCTATGGCGATACCTTCTATGCCAGCGTGCGCGACGGTATTGGCTTTAACCTGTTACGCCAGGGAGATTGGGAGGTTTCGCCATTTATCAGTTATCTCTCCGGGCGGGATAATGACGGTGAGCTACGTGGGCTAGACGAGGTGGATGACGGCGCGGCTGTAGGTTTACGCGCTCGCTATTCAAACGGCCCCTGGGGACTAGAAGCAGCTACCAAAACCCCGCTAGGCGGTGATGTGGATGGCTATGCAGCCGACTTGAAGGCAAGCTGGCGCACCATGCTATCTGAGCAAATGGCCTTCACAATTGGTCCTGAACTAACCTACTCAAGCGACGACTGGACCGATGATATGTTCGGTATTTCGCCGGCTGAAAGCGCTCGTTCAGGGCTTGCCGTCTACCGCCCTAACGATGGCTATTTCAGTTATGGACTGACCAGCAGCTTAAGCTACTACCTAAGTCGTGATTGGTCGGTGACAGGGCTGCTGGGCGTCTCCCGTTTAACCGGCGATGCCGCCGATAGCCCGATTGTGGATGACGTGGGCGATGAAACCCAAGTGATGGGTGGCGCGCTGATTAACTATCATTTTTAATCGCGTTGATGAACGAAGCGTTGCCACCACTGGCTGAGCCGCTGCTTTGGGCTTGCGGTTAGAGATTCGCTAACGCCGCCATTACGAATCAAAAAGCGCATGAGCGGCGCTACCTGTTGTGCATTGTTGAGCATGGGGGCATGGCCACAACCCGCTGCCTCAAGTGTTTCAAGGCTTGGTTGGTCACGCTGCATTTGCGTCACGCTTTCAGCGCGCAATAATGTCGAATGTTCACCGCGAATGACCATTAGCGGGCAACGGATACGCTGCCAATCGCTCCAGGTGTCGCGTGGTGTATCGTGTAAAAACTGCTCGCCTATGCGGGGATCGTAATGGAAGCTCCAACTACCGTCGGGCAGTCGCCTAGCGCTACTGAGCGCCATTTGCTGCCATTCTCGGCGGCTCAGTTCGCCAAACCCCTGGTAATGTTGTTCAAGGGCCTGTTGCAGCTCGCTAAGCGTAGAGAAACGTTTGATCACGCTAAAGTAGGTGGCCATTTCGGTCAGCGCTTGGTTATCCAGTTCAGGGCCAACATCGTTAAGTACCAGGCAGCGAATTCGCTTTGCGGTGGCGTCATTAGCGGCCAGCAGCATACCCAGCAAGCCGCCCATCGACGTGCCGATCCAGGCAGCACGATCAATATTAAAGTGATCGAGTAACGCCAATGCGATCGTCATATAGTGGCTATATAAGTAATCATTGGCAGGATACAAAGACCAGCTGGAAAGGCCGCGCCCAGGTGTATCGGGGGCGATGACTCGCCACTTGGGGCCTAATTGGCGGGCTAGGGACGCAAAATCGCCGCCGTGTCGGGCGAGTCCGTGCCAAGCAATCACGGTGTTTGGAGCATCGGGATGCCAGATGCGAACGGCGATCTCGAGTTGACGTACGCTGATATATTCGATGCGATCCATGGTGCTCCTCAGTGATTTGTATATTGCTGTGCAGCATGTTGACGTACAGCATAGCTGAGTGAGGCGGATATGCACGGTGACACAACAGTGCAGTCTGGGTGCAAAGAAAAGTGAAAAATAAGCCGAAAATCTGACCAGGGTCTGGTATCGCTAAAAAAACATGCGACAATGTATGTAAGCACCCAGATCGATATTATTGAGGAAAAACGCTATGCTGCGACTCCCTTCCACGTTGGCTTTTAAGGCCTCTCGTCCTCTTGCCACGCAGCGTATGCTGCTCCCTGCGCTGCTGCTATCGATATGGTCGGTTCCCGCATGGTCGGCGGACCTGATCACCATCACCCGCGATGCGCTGGAAAACAATGCCGAATTGAGTTCGGTGCGTTCGGAAAGCCAAAGCGTCGAAGCGGGGCGGGACGTCGCCCGTGGCGACCTGCTGCCCCAGGTGAATGCTTCGGGCAACGTGGCGCACAACCGCCAGTATGAAAGCCAAAGCGGCGCCCAGGCCGGACAGGCGGGGGATGGCACAGGCAACACCGCCGGCAATGACGATCCTTTCAATAGCGTCAGCCTGACGCTCGAAGCCTCGCAGGCGCTGTTTGACGCGCGCAACAGCCGTGAAGTAACGCAAGCCGAGCGGCAGATCGACCAGCAGGTCTACGTGCTGGCGTCCACCGAGCAGCAAGTGCTGATCGATGTGGCAACGGCGTACTTTGATATTTTGCGCGCCAACGACATTCTCGATGCGCGCCTAGCTCAGGAACGCGCCATTGGCCGTCAGTTGGAGCAAGCCGAAGAGCAGTTTGAGGTCGGTCTGATCGCAATTACCGAAGTGGAAGAGGCTCAGGCGAGTTTCGATCAGTCGCGTGCTGAACGGATCGCCGCGCAGAGTGACTTGCAGGTGAGCTTTGAGGCGCTTGAGCGTTTGACCGGCCAGCGTTATGCCAACATTGAAGCGCTGAGTGACGACTACCCCATTGAACAGCCCAGCCCCAGTGATCGCGACCAATGGGTGGATCTGGCCGTGGAGAACAACCCGCTGGTGCTCGCCGAACAGGCGGGCGTTGAAGTTTCCCGCAGCGGTGTCGGCGTGGCAGAAGCCCAGCGCTTGCCTACCTTGGAAGCCTTCGCGAACTATCAGTACGCCGATAACGATATCGATGGTATCGAAGGGCACGACACGTCTAGCCAGGTGGGGCTAAGCGCCAGTTGGCCGCTGTATACAGGTGGCAGCACCCAAGCCAGCATTCGCCAAAGTACTTATCAGTTGGAAGCCAGCCAGTTCGACTTTGAGGCTCAGCGCCGTGACACCGTTCAGCAGGTGCGCTCGCTTTACACCCAGGTGAGCAACGATGTCTCTACGGTAGATGCTCGCGAGCAAGCGATCGTTTCCAACCAAAGCGCGTTGGATGCTACACGAGCTGGCTACGAAGTAGGCACCCGTAATATTGTCGATGTATTGAACGCCGAGCAAAACCTGTACAACGCGATCTCCGACTATGCCCAGGCGCGCTACGACTACGTGGTTAATCTGCTGTCGCTGCGCCAGCAGTCCGGCCGTTTGGACGTTGAGGCCGTAGAAGACATCAACGCGTGGCTACAAGGCGATGAGATCACCTTTACGTTGCCAGAGGATAGTGACTCAAGCAGCGTTACCAACATTGGTGAGCGTCCAGAACTTGAGCAATAAAGATACTTGTTAGCGGCGCCAGTGGCTGTCAAATATTTTACATTCATACATGTATGGTTGTAGTCTGTGTCGGTTTATAGGCGCCTCAAGGGAAGAAAGTAATGAAAAAGATGTTTTATGGCGCTCGCAGCGCGCTCTTGGTGGCGGGTGTTAGCGCGTTGCTGGTGGCCTGCGGCCAAGAAGAGCAAGCGGAGCAGCAAAGCAGCGAACAGCAAGAAGCCCCACCACGCCCCGTTGAGGTCATGGAAGCGGAAAGGCAAGATCTCCCCCTGGATAAAACCTACTCATCACTACTGCGCAGCGACGAAGAAGTCACCTTGGTAACTCGCGTGAGTGGCTATTTAGAAGAGCGTCACTTTGAGCCGGGCGGGTTTGTTGAAGAAGGTGAGCGCCTTTACTCCATTGAGCCCGACGTCTACCGAGCTACCGTTAACCAGCGTGAAGCCGATTTACAGAGCGCCCAAGCTGAGCTTTCCCGAGCCCAGCGTGATGCTGAACGCTTTGAGCGGCTGCTAAGCCAAAACTCAGTAAGCCGCCAGGAATATGACCAGGCCCGCGCCGACCTTGGCGTCGCGCAAGCCAGCGTTGCCCAGGCGTCAGCGTCGCTGGAAAGCGCGCAGATAGACCTGGACTACGCCGAGGTCACCGCCCCGGTCGGCGGCATGATCAGCTTAAGTGAAGTCAACGTGGGTAATTTCGTTGAATCAGGAACCGAGCTCGCCACCATTACGCCGCTAGACCCGCTGGAAGTGCGTTTTCAAATGCCGCAAAACGACGCTTTTGAGCTGCGTCGTCAACTGCGTGAAGGCGAGTCGGTGGAAGATATTGGTGCCAGCCTAACTCTGCCAGGGCGCGGCGGCGAGCAAGACAGCAGCCTTGAAGGGCGCTTGGAATACCTAGGCTCGCGCGTTAGCGACAGCACCAGCACCGTTCAGGCCAGTGCCACCTTCGACAACCCCGACGGCGATATTCTGCCAGGCCAGTTTGTGCGCGTCAGAATTGATGGCTTGAAGCGCTATGACGTTTACGCGGTGCCTGAAATTGCCGTCACCCAAGGCTTAATGGGCCCGCAGGTGTTTGTACTGGATGAAGATGACCGTGCTCGCTCACGCACGGTTAGCCTGGGCGAAGTGGCTGGCCCCTGGCAAATTCTGCGCGATGGCCTGGAAGAGGGTGACCGCGTTGTGGTCGGCGACCCAGCGGGTATTGAGCCAGGCACTGCCATTGATCCGCAGCCGTTTGACGGTGATGCAGACGAAGTCGTCGAAAACGTTGAGGAAGAACAGGCCGAACAAGAGGAAGAAGCTGCCGAGCAGGCCGAGCAAGCCCAGGGCGGCGGTGCCGGTGGTGGTGAAGAAAGCGAAGAGGAAGGAGACTCCTCGCAATGAATTTCTCAAACTTCTTCATCAGTCGGCCGATTTTTGCCTCAGTTCTGGCGATTATCCTGACCATTATCGGCATCGTCAGCATGCGGGTGCTGCCCATTGAGCAGTACCCAAGCGTGGTGCCGCCTACTGTCTCGGTTCAGGCGCAGTTCCCCGGGGCCGATGCCGAAACCGTCGCGCAGACGGTGGCCGCACCGCTTGCCGAGTCGATTAACGGCGTTGAGGACATGCTCTACATGACCTCAAACAGCAGTGACAACGGCAGCGTATCACTTAATGTTGCGTTTGATATTGGTACCGAAGGCGATACCAATACGATCAACGTCAACAACCGCGTTCAGGGTGCGCTGTCGCAACTTCCTGAAGCGGTACAGCAGCAGGGCGTTACCGTTGAGCTGCGTTCAAGCTCGATTTTGATGTTTGTGGCGCTGACCTCGCCCGAAGGCGACTACAACAACGTCTTTATGCAGAACTACGCCACCCTGAACATTATTGACGAACTACGCCAGGTGCCCGGGGTCGGCGAAGCCGAAGTGCTGGGTGGCGGTGAGTTCGCCATGCGCATCTGGATGGATCCGGAAAAACTCTCGCAATACGATTTGACTCCCAGCGAAGTTTCCAGCGCTATTCAAGCGCAAAACACTGAAATTCCAGCGGGCAGCTTGGCGGCAACGCCACAGAGCGAGCCGCGTTCGTATACCTATACGATTACCGCAGGCGGCCGCCTGAGCGACGTTGACGATTTTCGTGACATAGCGCTGCGCACCAATTCAGACGGCTCGACCTTAAGGCTTGAAGACGTTGCCCGCATTGAGCTGGGTGCTTCCTCTTATGGTGTTGATGCGAAGCTGAATGGCGACTCCATGACGCCCATCATCATTAACCAGCAGCCGGGTGCCAACGCCTTGGAAACGGCAAGCGCGGTTAACGACACCATGGAAGAGCTGGGGGAACGTTTCCCGCCTGGGCTTGAATACGTGGTGCCTTACGACACCACGCTGTTTATTGATGCATCGGTTAGCACCGTGGTGAAGGTGTTTATTGAGGCATTTTTAATCGTCGGTGTGATTCTGTTTATCTTCCTGCAGAACTGGCGGTTCACGGTGATTGCCATGTCGGTGGTGCCGGTCTCGGTACTGGCGACGTTCGCTGGCTTCTACATGTTCGACTTCTCAATCAACCTGCTAACGCTGTTTGCGCTGGTGCTGTCGATAGGGATAGTGGTGGACGACGCGATACTGGTGGTCGAAAACGTTGAACGGGTGCTAAGCGAAGAAGAGGATATTAGCGTCAAAGACGCGACCATTCGCGCCATGAAAGAGGTGGGTGGCCCGGTTATCGCCACGTCGTTGATTATGGCGGCGGTGTTTATTCCGGTGGCATTTTTGGGTGGCTTTACCGGGCAGATATATCAGCAGTTTGCCTTGACGGTGGCGATTTCCGTGGCGTTCTCGGCACTTATGGCACTGACCTTTACGCCCGCGCTATCCGCCATCTTTATCAAACATAAGCCAAAGCACGCCCAGTCCAAATTTATGCGCGCGGTACAAACGCCGCTGCGTTTATTTGACAGGCTATTTGCCGCCATCACCGCAGGCTTTATGGCCATAGTGAAAGTGCTGGTGCGCTTTTGGGTGCTGACATTGGCGCTAACGGCCTTGGTCATTGCCGGCTCCTCGTGGCTGTATCAAAGCAACCCCACGACGCTGGTGCCGGAAACGGACCAGGGCATAGTGCTGGCCAGCGTGCAGTTGCCCGATGCAGCGTCGCTGGACCGCACCGAAGAGTACATGGCAGCGCTGAGCGAGCGGGTCGAGGCAATCCCAGGGGTGCGCTACTCCTCGGCGATTGCGGGCTATGACATTTTGTCGAGCTCGGTCAACACCGCCCGTGGCGTCATGTTTATTAACCTTGAGTCTTGGGAAGACCGTGATCTTAGTGCCAACGATCTGGTCGGGCAGATTATGCAGATTGGCGCTGAAATCCCCGGTGGCTCGGCCATGGCGTTTAACGCACCGCCCATACAGGGACTGTCGACCACCGGCGGCTTTACCGGCTACTTGCAATCGTTTGGCGGGGCCAGCTCCCAAGAGCTTTACGAGGCCGCACTTCAGGTAACCCAAAAAGCCAGCGAGCACCCGGCGCTTGAGCAGGTCTTCTCGACCTTCAGCGTTAACGTGCCCGGCTACCGCGCCGATATCGACCAGCAAAAAGCGCTGAGCTATGGCGTATCGCTGGAAGATTTGCAGACGACGCTTGCTAACACCTTCGGTAACGGCTTTGTTAACTATTTCAGTTATCAAAACCGTAACTTCCAGGTGTATATGCAAAACGAAGACGACTTCCGCTTAACCCCTGATGACACCAATCACATTTATGTGCGTGGGGGCGACGGCGAGCGGATTCCGCTGTCAGAGTTCGTCACCTTGGAGCGCGAGGCCAAGCCCGCGGTGGTGTCACGCTTCGGGGTTTACTTAGGGGCGCAGTTCCAGGGTGGCCCGGCGGAAGGCTACAGCTCAGCCCAGGCGATCGAAGCCATGGATGAGATCGTTGAAGAAACCCTGGGCCGCGACTGGGGTATGGGCTGGACAGGTACCGCTTACCAGGAAGCCGAGCTAGGCAATGCGGCTGTGCTTGCGATTGTCTTCGGCATCCTGATGGTGTTCTTGATTCTGGCGGCCCAGTACGAGAGTTGGTCTTTACCACTCGCGGTACTGACCTCTACCCCATTTGCCTTCTTGGGCGGCGTAGGCGGTATTGTGCTGCGCGGGCTGGATACCAGTGTGTACGTGGAAATCGGCCTGTTGGTGGTGGTGGGCCTGGCGGCCAAAAATGCCATACTGATTGTGGAGTTTGCTGAGCTACAGCGTAAAGAACAGGGCAAGAGCATTCGCGAAGCGGCAATCACCGCCGCCGAGCTGCGCTTCAGGCCGATTGTGATGACGTCGCTGGCGTTTATCCTCGGCACCTTGCCGCTAGCGCTGGCCACCGGTGCAAGCGATGTAAGTAGCCACCACATCGGCACCACGGTGGCGGTGGGCATGGCCACCGTGGCGATTTTGGGCAGCCTGTTCGTGCCCAGCTACTATGCCATGATCGCGCATGTTTCCGACTGGCTGGGGCGTAAATTCCGCGGTAAATCTCACGCGAATGAGCAACCGGCCCTGGAGCATCGCGAGCGCTAAACCCTCTACCCTCCAGTAGAAAATTGACGGGCATCATCGCAAGCGGTGATGCCCGTTTTTTATGCTGCGCTGCTACATGTTATTGCCGGTTCGTAAGGCTACGCTGAAAGGACAAGGCTCACTATACTGAGCCTAAGCGTAGGAGGGATGCGATATGGATACCGTACGCCAGCTGTTGGTTAGTTTTCCGTTTATCCTGTTTAGCTTATTGCTACCGCTAGTTGGGCTTTATTGGCTATTGGTCCTGCTACGGTTAGCGCCTGTCGAGCTGTTCGAGAAAGACAGTTTGCGCGATGATCATTTGGCGAGCGCTTTGGTCGCGCTAGGGTTTGTGGGGGTGCCAACCACTGTCGCCTTGAGTTGGCTGATTGTGCTGGCGGGCAGTATTACCCTAGCCGTAGAGTTGCTGGTATTACGCTGGCTGTCGGTAGGGCTGTTTATCATCCCCATCGGGGTGGTTTTATTGTGGGCAAGCTTTGCCCTGGCCTCTCCCATCGCGGAAAGCCTGTGTCGGCAGGTAGGGCCATGGTTTCATCGCCACAATGCCCGTCGTAGCTTGTTAGGCGAGTGCGTACAGGTGACCCAAGTAGCCAGCGATGGGCAACCAGGGCGTGCCATTCTCACCGATGACCCCTCTTGCGAGGTGCGGCTGTTGGGCAAGCATGACAGCTTAGAAAACGCGGGAGAATACCGCGTGCTGGTCAAATATCTGCCTAAAGAAGATGCTTTCCGCAGTGTCGCGCAAGAGTCGTTTATCGAGACCCGTACGCGGCTGCGTATGCTAAGAGGAAAGTCTGGGTCTGCTGGGCCTTTAGCCCATCATTAACACCTAGCTTGTGCTGCTGGCGGCGGCTGAACGGCGCATCATGCCAATCAGTTGGTTAACCAGCGGCGCTCCCCGTTCATAGATCGAAAAGCGCGAAGGGTCTCTAATCCATTCATGAAACAGGCCGGCTAGCATTGCCTGCAGTATGTCGGTCGCGACCTCGGGCGATAGATTCTCAGCGAGCATGTGTTGTTGTTTTGAGATCAGCAGGTGTTGGTAAAGTGAGTCGCGGCATTCATCAGCAAATTCCTGCTGCATGGCGATAGGGTCGATGTCGCTGAAAAATTCACAGCGATGAATCAAAATTGCATGCACTCGGCGTGAGCGAGGGTGCTGCTCAAAGCGCTGTAGGCCTTGCAGGCAGGCAAGCCGAATCGCCTCTAAAGATGAAACGTCGTGTTCCAAGGCTTCAATCTCGTCTACTAAGTCCTGAAACGGCATACGTACCCGCTCAAGCATAGCGCGAAAAATATCGCCCTTATTTTTAAAGTGCCAGTAAACTGCGCCGCGCGTCATGCCAGCATGGCGAGCGATTTGCTCAAGCGAGGTCCGCGCGACGCCGTGTTCCATAAACATATCTTCAGCAGCATCGAGTAGCGCCTCGCGCGTGGCCGCTGCTTCAGCCTTTGTTTTTCTCGCCATGGAAACACAACCTCGGTAACAGTATTTGTGTACAGATTTTATCTGATTTGGCAATTATTTTACATTCATTTGTGTATGGAAACGCATTGAAGTGCCTAACTTGCTTTGGGGGCTGTTATTTTTGTGCGACGCGGGTATAAAGAAGTGTAAGAAACGCTGTTTTTAAATGCCCGTAATGCGAGACAAACCACCATGGCTCGAGCCTCATTTCAATTAGCTGGGCATACCATTGCGCCCGGTAAACGATTACAAATCGACGTGCCGGTCGCACGCCTGTATACCCACACGCCGCTGCATATTCCCGTCGAGGTGGTTCACGGACGAAGGAGCGGCCCGGTGATGCTGGTGTGCGGTGGGATTCATGGCGACGAAATCAACGGCGTGGAAATCGTGCGCCGCGTCTTACGCGCAAAAGCGATTACCAGCCTGAGAGGAACGTTGATTGCCGTGCCAGTGGTCAATGTGTTCGCTTTTTTGCAGCAAACCCGCTATTTACCCGACCGGCGTGATTTGAATCGCTGCTTCCCGGGTAGCGAATCCGGCTCCTTGGGCGGGCGTATTGCCGCCTTGTTCCGTGAAGAAATTGTTGATCACGCGACGCATATTATTGATCTGCACACCGGGGCAATTCACCGCACTAACCTGCCGCAAATTCGCGCCCAGCTTAGCCCGGGCAGTGAAACCGAGCGTATGGCCGATGCTTTTGGTGCGCCAGTAGTGCTCAACGCTGAGCTGCGCGAAGGCAGCCTGCGCCACTATGCGCAAAGTCGCGGCATTCCCGTGCTGACGTATGAAGCCGGTGAAGCGCTGCGCTTTGATGAGTGGGCGATTGCACCGGGGGTTCGCGGCGTGCTGCGAGTGATGCGTCGCTTGGGCATGCTCAGCGGTGAGCAGCGCCGGCGGTCCCCAGCGCCGGCGGAAGTGGCCAATGGTTCAAGCTGGGCGCGGGCGCCGATCGACGGCATTTTGCGGCCTAAAGTCCGTTTGGGTGCGCGGGTGGCAAAAGGCGAAGTGTTGGGCAAGGTCGCAGACCCGTTTGGCAACGATGAAGACGACGTTCGTGCGATAGCCGATGGCATTGTGATCGGCATGAGTCGTTTGCCATTGGCAAATGAAGGCGAAGCCCTTTTTCACATTGCCCGTTTTGATGCCATAGAAGAAGCTGAAACGGCGATAGAAAGCTTTCATTCGAGCCTCACACCGCCGCCCGATTCGCTTTACTGAATGGTTGTTGATAACCAAAAACTATCGTTGTAATAGTTAGCGCCCTTCGGCCACGGATGGCGGGAAGGCCGTTCTTTAACTATAACTGATGACGTGACTAACGCAGCCAACTAGCCAGCCGCCGACGATTGGCAGCATAGACGGTGGCTGGGTGGTGACCGCGCCACCTCGAATGAAGGGAGAACTAACGATGGCAGGCGACAAGCCCAACTATACAACGACCGAAGCAGGCAACCCGGTTGCAAGCGATGAGCATTCGCTCACGGTGGGTCAAGATGGCCCAATCGTCATGCACGACCACTATTTGATGGAGCAGATGGCGGCGTTTAACCGAGAAATGATTCCCGACCGTCAGCCCCATGCCAAGGGTAGCGGCGCGTTTGGCCATTTTGAGGTAACCCATGACGTCAGCCAATACACCAAAGCCAACTTCTTGCAGAAAGGCGCCAAAACCGATGTGTTGATTCGCTTTTCAACCGTAGCCGGGGAAAGCGGCAGCCCAGATACGTGGCGTGATCCACGCGGTTTCGCCGTGAAGTTTTACACCGAAGAGGGCAACTTTGACATGGTGGGTAACAATACCCCCGTGTTCTTTGTCCGCGACCCGATGAAGTTTCAGCACTTTATCCACTCGCAAAAGCGTCGTGCTGACAATGGCTTGCGCGACCACGATATGCAGTGGGATTTCTGGACGCTTTCGCCTGAATCCGCTCACCAGGTGACATGGCTAATGGGCGACCGGGGCATTCCGGCCACCTGGCGGCACATGAACGGCTACTCAAGCCATACTTACATGTGGGTCAATGCACAAGGCGAGCGCTTCTGGGTGAAGTATCACTTCAAGACCGATCAGGGCATCAAATGCATGACCCAGGAACAGGCAGATGAAATGGCCGGTACTGATGCGGACTATCACCGTCGTGATCTGTTCGAGGCGATCAAACGGGGTGATTACCCGACCTGGACGCTGAAGATGCAAATCATGCCGTTCGACGACGCCAAAACCTACCGCATCAACCCCTTTGATCTGACCAAGGTGTGGCCCCACGACGACTACCCGATGATTGAGGTCGGCAAGCTAACGCTTAATGAGAACCCGACGGATTTTCACAGCCAGATCGAACAGGCCGCGTTCGAACCCAACAACATGGTGCCGGGAACCGGCCTCTCGCCGGACAAAATGCTTTTGGCGCGCTCAATCTCCTACGCCGACGCGCACCGTGCCCGGTTAGGAGTAAACTATAAGCATATACCGGTGAATACGCCCAAGAGCCCTGTTAATAGCTATGCGCAGGGTGGCGCCATGCGTATTCGTCATTCGACCGATCCGGTGTATACGCCGAACAGCAAAGGCGGCCCGGTACCTGACTCGCAGCGCTATCCGGAAGATGCCGTTTGGTCGACGGATGGTCAGTTTGTTCGTGCGGCTTACACGCTACGCCCCGACGATGATGACTGGAGCCAACCGGGCGCGCTGGTCCGTGAGGTAATGGACGATGCAGAGCGAGAGCGGTTGGTAAACAACGTGGTGGGCCACCTTTCCGGTGGCGTCACCGAGCCGGTCCTGGTGCGTGCGTTCGAATACTGGCGCAACGTCGACCCGGACATTGGCAGGCGCATCGAACAAGGCGTGCGCGGGCAGTAAGTCATCACTCCGGCCGTGGACTAAGCACAGCCCGTCATCGTTAAGCGGTGGCGGGCTGTTTTGCGTCTGAGGTGTGTGCGTCTGATGCGTAGCTTACTGACGGGTTAGCTGGCTCGCGTACCAGACTCAGCGCTTCGTCAAACAGGCGTAACCCCGCGCCGTCTTTATGGGCGTGTTCCGACAGATGCCGACGGAAACGCCGCCCGCCCGGGCAGCCTTGAAACAGCCCCAGTAAATGGCGCGTGATGTGGTTGAGCTTGGCGCCTTCGTCTAACCGCTTCTGGATATAGGGGCGAAACGCGCGTGCAGCGTCCATACGGCTGGCGGCAGGTCCCGGCGTGCCGAACAGCTGCTCGTCCACGCCCGCCAGCAGCCACGGGTTCTGGTAGGCTTCACGGCCCACCATGACGCTATCCACGTGTTCAAGCTGCGCCTGGCATTCTGCCAGCGTTTTAATGCCGCCGTTAATGCCGATGCGCAGTTCTGGATGCTGCTGCTTCAGGCGATGCACGCGGGGATAATTAAGCGGGGGGACATCGCGGTTTTCCTTGGGTGATAAGCCTTGCAGCCACGCTTTACGCGCGTGAACGGTAAACGTCTGGCAGCCCGCATCCGCCACAATATCAATAAAGCGTGCCAAGTCAGCGTCTTCATCCTGGTCATCGATGCCGATACGGCATTTAACGGTCACCGGGATCGACACCCCCGCCTGCATGGCCTTGACCGCCGCGGCGACCTTCTCCGGGTAGCCCATCAAGCAGGCGCCGATCATATTGTTCTGCACCCGATCGCTCGGGCAGCCGACGTTCAGATTGACCTCGTCATAGCCCCACGCCTCGGCAATCGCCGCGCACTCGGCAAGCTCAACGGCATCGCTGCCGCCAAGCTGCAACGCAATCGGGTGCTCAACCTCATCAAAGCCCAGAAAGCGCGCACGCGGCGAGCCATGCAAGATAGCACCGGTTGTCACCATCTCGGTATACAGCAACGCACGCGTGGTTAAGGTGCGCGCGAACGCTCTGTAGTCGCGTGTGGTCCAGTCCATCATGGGTGCAACCGAAAACCGGCGTCCAGCGTCTGCTGGGTTAACGTTCGTCATATCAATCACTTGCATCATATTGATGCGGTATGAAAAGCGTTTAAATACCCATCCTATTTCTCATCACCGAATTAACGGCACTCATCAGAGTGTGGCGACGACGGAACGAAAGGGCAGTACACCCAGCGTATTCGCGCAGGGCGTTTAATGGCGAGCAATTGTACGCAAAAAAGGCCCCTCAGCCCAGAGCCACCAGCGGCAAGTATTGCGAGAAGGGGCAATCGTCCTGGCGTATGTCAGTTGAGTAGTACATGTTGCCACTATGCTACTGCAGTAGTGCCAGTAGAACAGGCTGACCGAGCTGGAAGAAAGCCCCCAGACCCAGCAAAAGGATCAAGGATCCTAGGCTGAACCGAATGAATGGAGACGCGGGGAAATCGAACTTTAACCAGAGCCATTGGACATAGGCCCTGCCTGGTCTACGATGTGCCATGCAATAACCCTGTGTTGAAGGCGCGCCAACGCCTGATGTAATTAAGCCTCTGTCCCTCAAGACTGAGGCTTTTCATTATGGGCCCTACTCTACTGCTTTTTTCCATGAAGGATATGTGGCCATGCCCACATATCCTTCCGCTATTTCCTTACGTTCTGCTGCGTATCATTGACCTTCATTGTGGAGGTGTAGAATGCGGACTGCGAGGGCCTGGTAAATCTGAATAGGATCCGATGACACATTGTGTGCCAAACGCACCATTATTTACTGGCGCACCACTTTCGTCGCCAGCCATTCGATATCGTTGTTTTCTGATTTGTAGTTCTGTGAGTTGACCTCGGCTTCGCTTGCGAGTCGGGCGTTGTCGCTGGTGGTTAGCGATCCGCTTTCCACGGTGAAGAGCTGGCCTTCGGCGGCAAGGTCAGCGGCCAGTCGTTTGGCACATCTGCGGTATCCCCACCACGCATGAACCTGCTGCGCATTGAAGAAGATCTCAACGCTGCCCACCTGCGCCTGGCGCGCACCCTGGTTGAGCAACTGGACTGGGCAGAGTGCATCAATCGCTACGATCGGGAAGGGACTTTGTTTTATCATCTTGACCCGCCGTATTGGGGTGCCGCTGGCTATGACGATGACTTCCCGATCAAGGAGTATTACCGCATGGGCGAGCTGGCCCGAACAGGGCAGGGGCAGTTCGTGATCAGCGTCAATGACACCCCCGAAATGCGCGACACCTTCCAAGGCTTAACCCATCACACCACACAAATTAGGTACACTGTAGGCCAGCAGGCAACCGAGCCCCGCGGCGAGCTGATCATCACCAACCGCTAGGCAACCGTTAGGCTTCAGCCAGTTTACTTACAAAAACCGCTCCAATGAGGGCGGTTTCTTATGTTCACGATTAAGGAGTTTGCCCATGCAGGCGCTTATTCTGACTTTGATTTCACAGTTCTTCAGTCGTCAGCGTAATCTCGATGAGCTTTGGGAAGCGCTTGACTATTATGAGGCTAATGAAAAAAGCCCAGCTAGGCAGCTTCGATTGGAAGCTGCTTTTTTCAAAGCTTATAAGAAACCTGCTTCAGCTAAATTTCTCGCACGTCTCGCATATAGTAACTGGGGCCCGCGTGAGGCATTTAACGTCTTTGGGCGGACTTCAGTAGCAGTGAGCTGCGACTTCAATACTCATAATATTAGGCTTAGCCGATGGTTCAATCACGGCAGCTCTAAGCGTGTGCTAATTGCTTTGATGCTTGGGCTGACATTTTTAATGTTAGGTATGGCCTCTGTGTTATCTGGGTTTGTGCTTATGATTGGGACTGTTTCGCAGGTGTATTTAGCAGGTGGAGATGAAATATTAAAAGTAGGCGTTGAGAAGGGCATTAAGGTCTTTTCCACTGGTAGCATTGGAATAGCTGTGACTGTCTTTGGTGGTTTTTTGGGCTATATGGGCTGGGGGCTTATAATGGCTTTAGAAATTGAGTCCAAAGCATTGAAACTATATGAGGAGCTCAACCCAACAGATTCCTAGCACTTTCAGCCCACGGCGCGCCGTCGACTCCCCGCCTGCGCGCTAAACCTGTTTGTTTTTATGCACCCATGCACATGCCGCAAAGCTGCGCCGGAACTAGGGTTCACGACTTGATCGCCTGGGCTCGTTCTCATGCGGAATCCTGCGAATTTCTTCACAAAGCGGATGGTCGTGACTCAGGCAGACTGGGTTGCTCTGAGAAGTATGGGAAGCGTCGGAAAAAGGTAAGTTAGGTGATTTGGTTGTTTTTTTAACGCAACTAAATGATTTAAAACGATATATAGATTGCCTCTAAAAGGTAATTTTCCCGTAAGCTGTTGATAATTAATTATTTTAATAATTGATCATTTCACCTTATAAAAAGGTAATGTGGTTACCTATTGATCACCTTTTGAACGACTGTTTTAAATTTATTAATTTCAGTAGTTTATGCCATATTTTCGAGTTTGGTTACCTTTATTACCTTTTTCCGAGACCACCAAACATTCTGACGTACCCTTCTCGCATGATGCGCACGCACACGCGTCATGTGTGTATTTACCAAGGAAGGCAAACAGAGCAAAAAGCCTGATTTAGTTGGCACAATTTTGGTACTTGTTCTGTACGAGAGGCGTAACGGCGGGGTTTCGTTCTAATCAATCATCGGGGCCACAGAAAACCGGCGAGCTACGTTAGCGGGGCTTTGATTTGTCATATCAATCACTTGCATCATATCGATGCGGTATGAAAAGCGTTTAAATACCCATCCTATTTGTCATCACCGAATTAACGGCACTCATCAGAGTGTGGCGACGACGGAACGAAAGGGCAGCACACCCAGCGTATTCGCGCAGGGCGTTTAATGGCGAGCAATTGTACGCAAAAAAGGCCCCTCAGCCCAGACCAACAGTCTGCGGGAGTCGGAGCGCAGCTCGAGCGCCGCAGATCGTTGGTCATCCGTGGATAAATTGACTTCGGGATGATGGTGTTAGCGCTGAGCATGGGTTAGGGTTTGTTAATTAAGTTAATGAAATGCTGTGCGGCGAGCGGCAGATCAAACGAGTACAGCGCCTGGCGGGCGGTGCGCTGTACTGTACTGTACCTGATCAGCGACAAAGATCACTACCAGCCGGAAATGATCAAGCCTCAGGATATGCACAATGTGGAGATTTTGGGGCGGTGTGAGATTCGGATTGGGCGGGTTGTGTGACTGCATAACCATAAAGGCAGCTTTGTGGTTTTGAGGCCGTTAATAAATAAGCTACGGAGCTTTAGTAGATGGAAGATTTTTCTCCAATTGCCAGATTGAATAGAATTATTACCGATGCTAAGGGTTGCAATCGAACTTTTCCTACAAAGCGGGTATGGGGTAAGGTTCTCGATTTTGATTACTCAGATAGAGTTGAGATTTATGAGCACTCTGTAGAGTTTTATAGTCTTGTGCAATACGTTGAAAACACTTTAGGGGTTTTAGTTCAGGATCAAGTGACACGGGATCTATATGAAAAAGAATTTGAAAAGTTAAAGGCTCTTGCTTTTACTTTTTTGACGAATGAAAAATGGAACTCTTACCATGCTAAGATAGACGAGGGTGTGCTTCTTTCATTGAATATGGGCAAGGCTCTTTATAATAGTCTGGTAGATAAAAGTGAAAAGAGAGCAGGTGACGAGTACCTATTGAAGCTAAGGGAAGCTGCAGAAGAGTTGTTTGGTAATATTTTGCATAGCGATTTGCCTCGTGATTTGCGACTAAAACTTTGCGGTGATGTTATAAGAATAAAAAAAGCACTATCTCGCTATGAGCTGCATGGCTTGGATGGTATCGAAGAAGCAGTATCGACGCTTGGTGGGCGAGTAGGGTTACACACAACTGAGCTTGATAAGAGTAAGTTCAGTGATTTCCATGCAAAGCTAAATGATATGTTGCATGCTTATATTAAAGTGGCTGAAGCTGCCAATGTGACAACGTCGCTCATTGAGAATATGGGAAAGTTTGCAAGATCTATAGGCCTTAATATAGGCGATTAGATGTTATGTTTTTTTGAGAGGGCGTAATGAATGAAAAGTTAAAGTTTATATTTGAAGCGTTTGCAGCGTATTTTATACTGTTACAGATTTTTTCTGTGATTTATTTGTATTTTTTTTGGAAGGTCTTAGGTGTCGATTTTTTTGATTATGTTGCAATTCAAGACGTTATATTTTCTTCAGGCGAGTTTTCATTATATTTCACAGCATTTGTTATTTTGGGAGTGGCGTTTTTTTATAAATTTGAATTATTTCAAGGTAGGTCGCTTCTGTCTTTAAAGTGGTATTTGATATTTTTAATATTTACTATGTCACTAAGTGTGGTTGCATCTTTACATTTGCCATATGAGTATAAATGGTTGTGGAGGTATATTTTGTTATCCAATGCAGTTGCCGTGCATTATTTCTCATCTTCATTAGCAAGTAAAGGTGAAATAGCTAATTTTTTTACAAACAGATTATACGCTTATGTCTCAATATTTGTAATAATATCAGGTGTGAGCTTTTCCATATCTGTACCTGTTTGGGAGGGTTTAAGAATTCATGATTCAAATTTGGGTAAGGTGCGATATGTGAAAGTTAAAGATTGTGACGAATGTTATCATTGGCTTTTAGGCAGACTGGGCGAGTTCTCATTTGTTACGGTCAGAGATAAAAGCAAGGTGGTGGCTATTCCTAATGGAAATATAGAAAATATCACTCATCATTCTTACAGGTGATGGTTAATTTTTTATATGTCTCATTTGGTTTAGATTTTCATAGTGTTATGACACATAGGTAGTGAGCATAAATGGCCTGGTTAAGCCAATTTCTTACTTACATTTCTATTTTTTTGCCGCCCCCTCATCCATATACGCTCGCATCAACTTATCCCAACGCGTCGTATAACACGGGCTGCGGTGGGCACACCGTAGGTGCCAGGGGCCGTTCTTTTCCGATATCCCCAGTCTAACCGCTTCCTTTCCCATCTTCTCGTTCAGCGTATCCATGGTGGCCATGAGCTTGTACCCGAGCTGGCGTTCTTCTCGGGTATCCATCAGGCTGCTTCGCTGCAAGCATAAATGACACTTTTTGCAACGCTGGGGGTGTCGCTTTGAAAGACGCGGGATGATTACCTACTCGCCAGAAGGATGCGGCAACGGCCCCTGATATCAGGGGCAATCTCACTGGATGAAAAGAGGTGCTCAATGGCTAATTTCACGAGGACGAACTTAAGCCTGGATCACTATACCTGCGACGTCACCCCATCTTCAGTAGCACCCGGGTTTAGAGTCAGAAATAACTTTATCGTGTTTTACCACCAGTTGCTCGGCATAGGCTGACGGTGTCAGCCCTCCAAGACTCTTCTTCGGTCTTTCTTCGTTGTACTCCCGCCGCCATGCCTCGATGACAGCCTGGGCGTGTTGAAGGCTGGTGAACCAATGCTCATTTAGGCATTCATCTCGAAAGCGCCCATTGAACGATTCGATGTAGGCGTTTTGGTTGGGTTTTCCAGGTTCGATTAAAAACAGGGCAACGCCACGTAGATGCGCCCATGACAGCATGGCACGCCCACAGAACTCCTTTCCATTATCCGTACGAATGGCGCTCGGTAGGCCACGTTGTAGGGCCAGGTGATCCAGAATACGTGTTAAAAACAGTCCGCTAATGGCACGTTCAGGCACGATCGCCACGGCTTCATGGGTGGCGTCATCGACAACCGTGAGGCTCTTTATCACTCGTCCGTCTGCCGTCCGGTCAAACACAAAATCCATTGACCAGACCTGATTGGCAGCCCCAGGGCGACCAAGTGGCTTTCGCTCAGACATGGGAACCTTCTTGCGCTTGCGACGCTTCACCTGCAAGCGAGCTTCCGCATACAGACGCTCAACACGCTTGTGATTGACCGGTTCTCCGGCCTGACGCAGCTTCAGGTAGATCATGCCAGCGCCATAGCGGCGATGCCGGTGTGCCAAGGCAACAATGCGTTCACGCAATGTCTCATTGCGGTCAGGGGCCGGCTGGTAGCGCAATGCACTGGCACTCATACGAATGACACGGAGCGCTCTGCGCTCACTCAGGCCACGTGACACCATAAAGCGCACCACGTCTCGGCGTGCCGGGGCGCTCACCACTTTTTTCTCAGCGCCTCGCGAGTGACCTCCATTTCCAGTAGCGACTCTGCGAGCAGCTTTTTCAAGCGTCCATTTTCGGCTTCGAGTTCTTTGAGTCGCTTGGCATCGGGGACGCTCATGCCGCCAAACTTGCTCCGCCATAGATAGTAACTGGCTTCTGAGAAACCGTGCCGACGGCATAGCTCTTTGATGGACAGCCCCGCTTCGGCTTCGCCCAGGAAACCAATGATCTGTTCTTCGCTGAAACGCTTCTTCATGTCCAATCTCCTTACCCATAGGATCGGACTCTAAAGTGTAGCGCTACTCAATCAGGGGGTGATGTCGTAACCGCCAGCAGGGTTACGAAGTGCTTTATATGTTGAATACGGTCCTTTCGGCGTCAGCGCCCATCACTGCGCTACATAAGGGCGAGCTATTAATTCGTGATGAGCTGCCGAGTGATACACGCCAACAGTTGGATGTGAAGAAATGGCTAGAGGCTCGTCTATAAATTGTTGAAATATCGATAGCAAATGCCCAAAGAAACCTCTTTCCTGGCCATCGGTTGGCCGGGGAAGGGCGGATGACATGAACGTTTAAGCCCGTAGATTTCTCCTCGCACCTCCCATCTTCACCTGTACACCTTATGTTTGGCCATGTTCCCTATGATTTAGCGTATGGATACCCTCTGTCGTTCGCCAAGGGGTGGCATTGGTGTGGGGCTTTTGGCGGCTTAGCTGAGCGATGACGTCTGAGTGAGGTTGGCACTGTAGGGAACAGCAATCCTTTCCTTAATCAGCGGCTTATTTCACTGTGCATGGGGCGGGGGAGTGATAAGCTGGCGGCTATGGTGGTCGAGGAGCGGATATGCATAAGTTGAAAACAGGGTTTTTGCTAATAATAGTTGGCATTGCGTTATCCACCATGACGCTGCTTGTCGGCTGCAGCGATTCCGAGGAGCAGCCCCGTGAGACGGAAAATGCCGCGGCCGAGCAGGAGGAAGCAGCAAGCCGTGAGGCGCAAGAGCAACGCGAAGCCGCTGAAGAGAAAGAGCCGCTAGACGTGCGTATCCTGGTGTCGGCGTCGATCGGTTCGGACCGTCGCTTGCAGGTCGAGGGCGAGAGCAACCTGCCTGATGGTGCTCAGGTGCAAGTCATTGTCGAGCGTGAGCTCAGTCGTGTTCGCTGGCGGGAGCGAGTCGATATACAGCAGGGGCAGTTTGTCGCAGGGCCGTTTGGCCCCGGCAGTGGTTTGCCAGACGGGGGCTATAGCGTCAGCGTGGAGCTGTCCGAAGCCACCGTTCAGCCTGAATCTGTACAGCAACGCATTGGTGAAAAAGGTGAATATCTGGCAGGTGAGTTGGTCACTCAATCCCGCCACGGCCTAGGTCAGATTGCCGTCTACACCACACGCTTTATGGTGGGCAATGAACCTAGGCAGTCACGGGGTAACGCGGAGTTACTCCAAACGCCTTGAAAGGCACCCGCTAGGCTGAACGCCAGTGGGCTAACAATACCGCTTGGATTGTGGCTTCGCTTGTCGCTTTGCTTAACTGTTTAAGCTGCAGTTTGCCGTCTTGCTCTACCAGGTAAAGGCCTGCTTTATGAAATACATGGGTGGGGCCGAGCAGCAATAAATCGCCTGGCTTTGCAGGCGCAAAATCAGTCTCAGGTCCTGGCGTGACCATCATGCAGGGGGCTTTCCAGTTGGCCTTAAGCGGTAAATGTTCGGGTACAGTCATTGCCGTTGACTGCACTTGCTCCCAGGGGAGCGGGCCTTCATGGCTAAGAGTCAGCAGAAGTGGGGCGCTGTCGCCCTCAAGTAACGTGGCCAGTGAGCAGTCCAAGGCTTCAGCCAACGCCACTAACCGCTCGTGGCCAATTTGCTTAATCGCCCCAGACTCCCAATAAGAAATGGTGACATCTGATACGCCAACTTTACGTGCAAGGGCAGCTTTGTTGAGCTTGGCCCGAAGCCGCAGTTGCTTGATACGTGAGCCTAGCGATTCCATTTCGTTATCCTGTTGTTGAGCAAGGTCGCTCGTTAAAAATTGTCCATCAAAACGATGGCGTTAAAAAAATGCTCTCACCTGAAAATGAGACTTGAATTCACATAGTCAGCTTTACGATATATTAAGCGATTGTGCAATAACGCGCATCCGTTGCCAGACAACGGTGATTTAACTGACTTGTGACGCTTTCCCACGGAAGTCGTTCCCTAGGTGATGGTGCTGGTTAACCTTAGGGTGCGTATAATATCGCCACGCTTTATTGCCAAAAGGACGTTCCCATGACCGTACGTACCCGTATTGCGCCATCGCCAACGGGAGATCCCCACGTTGGTACCGCGTATATTGCGCTGTTCAATCTATGCTTCGCGCGTCAGCACGGCGGCCAATTTATCCTGCGTATCGAAGACACCGACCGCGTGCGCTCTACGCCCGAGTCGGAGCAGATGATTCTTGATTCGCTGCGCTGGTTGGGCCTTGAGTGGGATGAAGGCCCCGATGTGGGTGGCCCGCACGGTCCGTATCGGCAAAGCGAGCGTGGCGATATTTATGCGCAATACGCTCAGCAACTACTGGATGCCGGACATGCGTTCAAATGCTATCGCACCAGCGAGGAACTGGATGAGTTGCGTGAAGCACGCAAAGCTGCGGGTATGCAGCTGGCGCTAAAGCCGGCTGACTTGGCCCTGGATGAAGCTGAAGCAACGCGCCGTGCCCAGGAAAACTGGCCCTATGTGGTACGCATGAAGGTACCCATTGATGGCGTGTGTGTAGTGAGCGACATGCTGCGTGGCCGCATTGAAGTGGAATGGGCGCAGGTCGACGCTCAGATTTTGCTGAAATCTGACGGCATGCCCACCTATCATCTGGCCAACGTGGTCGATGATCATCTGATGGGCATTACCCATGTGCTGCGGGGGGAGGAGTGGATCAATTCCGCGCCCAAGCACCAGTTGCTTTACGAGTATTTTGGTTGGGACATGCCGCAGCTTTGCCATATGCCGCTGTTGCGCAACCCGGATAAGTCGAAGCTGTCAAAGCGTAAAAATCCGACGTCGATTAATTATTATCGCCGCATGGGTTTCTTGCCCCAGGCGGTAACCAACTACCTGGGCCGTATGGGTTGGTCGATGCCCGACGAGCGCGAAAAATTCAGTCTTTCAGAAATGATGGCAGCGTTCGATGTTCAGCGCGTTTCGCTGGGCGGGCCGGTGTTCGATCTGGAAAAGCTGACCTGGTTGAACGGAGTTTATATCCGTGAAGATCTGGATGATGACGGGTTATTGAAGGCATTGCGTGAGTGGGCCTTTAATGAGGACTACGTAAAGCAGATTCTGCCGCAGATTCGCCCCCGTATCGAAACGCTTGCTCAGGCGACGCCATTAGCGGGGCATTTCTTCTCCGGGTTGCCCGAACTGAAAGAGCAGGACTTCGACAGCGTCAAGCTTGAAAAAGACGACTTGGTGAAACTATTGCAATTCCTGGTCTGGCGTTTTGAGGCGGTGCCAGCGTGGCACAAAGAGGCGTTGCTCGAAGAAGTGAAAATACTGGCTGCACACTTTGATTTAAAAATGAAGGCGTTCCTGGCACCCGTGTTTATCGCGATTACCGGAAGTAGTACCAGTACCTCAGTGATGGATGCGATGGCGATTCTAGGCTCAGACGTTACTCGTGCCAGGTTGCGCCATGCAATTGAGGTGCTGGGCGGCGTTTCCAAGAAGCAGGCGAAGCGCTTTGAAAAAGAGTTCCGTGTACTCTGACGGTAGGTAAACCGCCCAACAAAGCAGCGATAAAATTTGGGCGTTTTCCTGGTTGACGAAGGCGAGCGTAATCAGTAATATACGCCCGTCTTCGCGACAAGTGGGGCCTTAGCTCAGCTGGGAGAGCGCAACACTGGCAGTGTTGAGGTCAGCGGTTCGATCCCGCTAGGCTCCACCATTATTGACTTCGTCATAACGCGAAGCGCGTATGAAACGTCCCATTCGTCTAGTGGTCTAGGACACCGCCCTTTCACGGCGGTAACAGGGGTTCGAACCCCCTATGGGACGCCATCATTTTTTCGTATCACCCCTTCCTTTTTGCCTGCGTTATAAAGCTCATTTTATGTGCTTTGCAGCAACGGTGTCTGCTCGTTTTACAACCCTCATTATATGCTGAAAATACGCCGATTTAGCATATTTTGTACTTGACTTGTCCACTTTTACGCTTTTGTGAGACAGGTTGTGCACAACCCCGCGGGCTTTTGTCTCTAACCTATTGTTTTGCCATTATCTCTTTAAAAACAACAGGTTATATTAGGTTAAAAAATGACCAATTTAAGTCTTCCCCACTGATCATGGCGATTGTGGGACGTTTTCTAGTGGTTGTGAACAGGGTTATCCACAGATAGTGTGGAAAACCCTGTCGGGGTAAAAAGGTAGGTGGAAAGTCAAGCATCTATTGCGCTTTGCGCAGACGTTTTAGTAGCGATGAGGTATCCCATCGGCCGCCACCAAGACGCTGCACATCGGCGTAAAACTGATCTACCAGTGCAGTGACTGGAAGAGTGGCGTCGAAGTGACGTGCCTGGGCTAAACAGATAGCAAGATCCTTGCGCATCCAGTCCACTGCAAAGCCGTGTTGATATTCATCGGCAATCATCGTTTTATGACGATTTTCCATTTGCCATGAACCAGCAGCCCCTTTGGATACCACGTCGATCACCTGTTGTTGATCGAGTCCAGCCTGTTCGGCAAAATGCAGGCCTTCAGCCAGCCCCTGTACTAACCCTGCAATGCAGATCTGGTTGACCATTTTGGTTAGCTGCCCACTGCTGGCGCTGCCCATCAGCGTCACGGCACGGGCATAGTGATCAAGAGTCGGTGCTACCGTATCGAAGTGCGCTTGCTGGCCGCCGCACATAATGGTGAGGGCGCCGTTTTCTGCACCCTGTTGGCCGCCGGAGACGGGCGCGTCAATAAAGGCGATGTCTTGCTTGCGGCAGGCGGCATCGAGTTCCAGAGCAAGGTCAGCCGAGGCGGTGGTGTGATCCACCAGGAAGCTGCCGCTGCCCATGGTGTGAAGCACGCCGTTTTCCCCGGTTGTCACTTCTCTTACATCGTTATCATTGCCAACGCACACCAATACAAGGTCAGCGCCTGCAGCGGCTTCGCGAGGCGTGGCGTGAGCGCTTCCGCCATATTCGTTTACCCAGGCGTCAGCCTTGCTGGCGGTTCGGTTGTAAACCCGGGTGGCAAGGCCTTGCTTGGCAAGATGGCCCGCCATGGGGTAGCCCATAACACCTAAGCCGATAAATGCGACGGTCTTAATCGTAGTCATACATCACCTGACGTTGTCGTGTTTTAAAGTGGCAATGGCAAAAACGCAAAAGGCCACCCAGAGGCGGCCTTTAGATGCTCGTTTCACCGTGCGAAGCGCGACTTATTTAGTCGGGTAGTCGCGTTGGTCGTGGCCAATGTAAAGCTGGCGAGGGCGACCGATTTTGTAGCTTTCGCTGAGCATTTCGTGCCAGTGAGAAATCCAACCAATAGTGCGTGATACCGCAAAAATCACGGTGAACATATTGGTTGGGACGCCCATAGCCTTCAAGATAATACCTGAATAGAAATCAACATTCGGGTACAGCTTGCGCTCGATGAAGTATTCGTCTTCAAGGGCAATCTGTTCCAGGCGCTTGGCGATTTTAAGCTGTGGATCGTTGGCCATGCCCAGTTCGTTGAGAACTTCGTCGCAGGTTTCTTTCATAACCTTGGCGCGCGGATCGAAGTTGCGATACACGCGGTGACCGAAGCCCATCAGCTTGAACGGGTCGTCTTTATCCTTGGCCTTGTCGATAAAGCGCTGGATGTTCTCTTCGGAGTCTTCACCGATTTCGTCGAGCATCGCCAGAACGGCTTCGTTGGCGCCGCCGTGTGCTGGGCCCCAGAGGGCGGCAATGCCCGCGCTGATACAGGCGAACGGGTTGGCACCGGTTGAGCCCGCCAGGCGCACGGTAGATGTGGACGCGTTCTGCTCGTGATCCGCATGCAGCATAAAGATGCGATCCATGGCCTTGGCGTACACCGGGTTGATTTTGTACTCCTCGCACGGGTTGCTGAACATCATGTAGAGGAAGTTCTCTGCATAGCTCAGGTCGTTGCGCGGGTAGTTGAACGGCTGGCCCACATTATATTTGTGCGACATTGCCGCGATGGTCGGCATCTTGGCGATCAGGCGAATCGCGCTGATCACGCGGTCTTCTTCTTTGGTGATGTCCATGTGGTCATGGTAGAACGCCGCAAGGCCACCTACCACGCCGCACAGAATCGACATCGGGTGCGCATCGCGGCGGAACCCTTTGAAGAAGTTGTTGATTTGGTCGTGAACCATGGTGTGGTTGCGAATCCGCGATTCAAAATCCGCGTACTGCTCGTCGTTGGGTAGCTCACCAAATAGCAGGGTATAGCAAACCTCAACGAAATTAGACTCTTTGGCCAGTTGATCAATGGGGTAGCCGCGGTGCAGCAACACGCCCTTGCCGCCATCAATATAGGTAATGGCAGATTGGCACGAAGAGGTGGCCATAAAGCCGGGGTCGTAGGTGAACAGGCCTTCGGCACCTAAGCCGCGTACGTCGATAACGTCGGGGCCAAGTGAGCCGGAGTACATCGGCAGTTCGATCGTTTTGTCTAGACCGTCTACCGTTAATGTTGCTTTCCTGTCAGCCATGCTGGCCTCCTTTCGAGTTCGGGTTGGGACGTAAAGTCGGTGTTGCGCATACCGCGCCGGCGAAAAGGCCTGCCCACTATAGAAGCGTGCGTCATTTTGTCAATTAGCCCTACCGCTAGGTATGCTTGTACGATGCTTGTTATCTTGGTTGATGTTTGTCCATGGTTGAGGTGCCGCTTTGCGCAGCTAATAGTGTCGTTAGGGTTAATACGTTAACCTGCTTACGAACGTGCTGGTTATCGACACTATAACCATGCTGCGATGCAAAATCGACTCACAAGATGGGGTTTTTTCTAGCACAATGGTCGAGTAAAACCTTAGTTCGGTTTGTCAGCAGGGGCTAAGCTTCTTATAATCTTCGGCGCGCGACCGGCAGGCAGGTGGTCGTGCCTGACTTGGCAACGGCCGAGCCCCTTCCAGTAATCACTGCCCGCTCGGGCTTCGCCCGACCTGTCGCAGAGCGGGCCAATAAGAGTGTGTATAAGCCGTGAATAGCAAACGACCCGTAAATTTAGACCTAACGACGATACACTTTCCCCTTCCGGCATTAACGTCGATCGCACACCGCATCACAGGTGTCATCCTGTTTGTTGGCCTCATTTTCGCTTTTTGGGCGCTAGGTAAATCGCTGTCTTCACCGGCAGGCTTTGATGCCGTGAGCAGTGCCCTGGCCAATAACTTCTTTGCAAAGTTTGTGGCGTGGGGCCTGCTGTCGGCGCTGGCGTTTCATTTCGTCGCGGGTATCAAGCACCTGCTGATGGATGTAAACATAGGTGTAACGCTTGAGGGTGGTGTTAAAAAAGCGCAAATCACCGTGGTGGCAAGCGCGATTCTGATTATTTTGGCAGGAGTCTGGGTATGGTAACCAACATCACAAGCTTTGGCCGTAGTGGCCTATCCGACTGGCTGATGCAGCGTGTTTCTGCAGTGGTGCTGGCCCTTTACACCGTCTTTATGGTGGCCTACCTGCTATTTAATCCTGATCTGGATTATTACGCCTGGAGCGCGCTGTTCGACCAAACCTGGATGCGCATATTCTCTTTGCTGGCCTTTATTTCTGTGGCAGCGCACGCCTGGATCGGCCTGTGGACCGTGACGACCGATTACCTTAAATCCACCTACGTTCGCGTTGGTGCCCAGTCTTTCATCATTCTGGCCATCTTTGTGTATCTGGTGTGGGGCATTCAAATTCTGTGGGGAGCTTGATACATGTCTAACCTACGTAGCCTGACCTTTGACGCCATTATCGTCGGTGGCGGTGGCTCTGGCCTGCGCGCTGCTCTAGAGCTTGCGAAATCCGGTAAAAAGACAGCCGTATTATCGAAAGTGTTCCCGACGCGCTCCCACACTGTGTCAGCCCAGGGCGGTATCACCTGTGCCATTGCCTCGGCAGACCCAGAAGATGACTGGCGTTGGCATATGTATGACACCGTCAAGGGCGGTGACTATATCGCTGACCAGGATGCCTCGGAGTACATGTGTTCTGAAGGCCCGAAAGCGGTCTTCGAGCTTGAGCACATGGGCCTGCCATTCTCACGTTTTGACAACGGCCGCATTTACCAGCGCCCGTTCGGTGGCCAGTCGAAAAACTTCGGCGAAGGCGGCCAGGCGGCACGTACTTGTGCTGCGGCCGACCGTACCGGCCATGCGCTGCTGCATACGCTGTACCAGAACAACCTCAAGAACAACACGACGTTCTTGAACGAGTGGTACGCAGTGGACCTGGTCAAGAATGCCGAAGGCGATGTAGTGGGCTGTATTGCCATGTGCATCGAGACCGGTGAAGTGGTTCACGTGAAATCGAAAGCCACGGTGCTGGCCACCGGCGGCGCGGGTCGTATCTACGCCTCGACCACCAACGCCCTGATCAACACCGGCGACGGTATCGGTATGGCGCTGCGCGCTGGCTTCCCGATGCAGGACATGGAAATGTGGCAGTTCCACCCGACCGGTATTTATGGCGCGGGCACGCTGGTCACCGAGGGTTGCCGTGGTGAAGGCGGCTACCTGATCAATAAGGACGGCGAGCGCTTCATGGAGCGTTATGCACCGAACGCTAAAGACCTGGCCGGTCGCGACGTGGTTGCGCGTTCCATGGTTATGGAAATTCTCGAAGGCCGTGGCTGCGGCGAGAAGGGCGATCACGTCTTCCTGAAGCTTGATCACCTGGGCGAAGAAGTCCTTGGCAAGCGCCTGCCCGGTATTGTTGAACTTTCCAAGACCTTCGCGCATGTCGACCCGGCCAAAGACCCGATTCCGGTCGTGCCGACCTGCCACTACATGATGGGCGGTATCCCGACCAACATTCATGGTCAGGCGATCACTCAAGATGACAGCGGTAAAGACCACATCGTCAACGGCCTCTACGCCTGCGGTGAAGCGGCGTGCGTATCGGTTCACGGGGCCAACCGTCTGGGCGGTAACTCGCTGCTTGATCTGGTGGTCTTCGGCCGTGCCGCGGGTATGTTTATCGAAGGCGCGCTGAACGAAGGTATCGAGTACCTCGACGCTTCCGAGTCGGACGTCGAATTCGCCATGAAGCGTATTACCCGCTGGAACGAGTCCGAAGGCGGCGAAAGCATTCCTGCGCTTAAGGCAGAGCTTCAAGACATCATGCAGACGTCTTTCGGTGTATTCCGTGAAGAGGAAAACATGCAGGAAGGTGTCAAGAAGCTGGAGGAGCTGCGCAGCCGTATTGCGAACGCCCACCTGCCGGACAAGTCCAACGCCTTTAACACCGCACGTGTTGAAGCCTTGGAACTCGACAACCTGATGGAAGTGGCCGAAGCGACGGCGATCGCGGCCCTCGAACGTAAAGAAAGCCGTGGTGCTCACTCGCGCTACGACTATCCTGACCGTGATGATGTCAACTGGTTGAAGCACTCGCTCTACTTCCCGGCCACCAAAGAGCTGAAGCAGCGAGACGTTAACTTCAAGCCGAAAACCGTTGATACCTTCGAGCCTAAGGTTCGTACCTACTAATCTCTGTAATGAGAGGGAGTCACCATGTCCAATCTTCAGGTATCCGTATACCGCTATAACCCGGAAACCGACTCCGCACCTTATATGCAGGAGTTTCAGGTCGATACCAAAGGCCGTGATGTAATGGTGCTGGATGTTCTTCACATGATGAAGGAGCAGGACAGCGGGCTGGCATTCCGTCGCAGCTGCCGCGAAGGGGTTTGCGGTTCCGACGGCATGAACATGAACGGTAAGAACGGCCTGGCATGCATTACGCCGCTGTCAGATGTTGTGAAAGGCAACAAGCTGACGCTGCGCCCGCTGCCTGGCCTGCCGGTCATTCGCGATATGGTCGTCGATATGGGGCTGTTCTATAAGCAGTACGAGCGTATTCAGCCGTACCTGCAGAACGACACCCCGGCACCGGCGATTGAGCGCCTGCAGTCGCCAGAAGAGCGCGACAAGCTGGATGGCTTGTATGAGTGTATTCTGTGCGCCTGCTGTTCAACTTCGTGCCCGTCGTTCTGGTGGAACCCGGACAAGTTTGTTGGCCCGGCCGGTCTGCTGCAGTCGTATCGTTTCCTGGCGGATTCGCGTGATACGGCCACCAGCGAGCGTTTGACCGATCTGGAAGATCCGTTTTCCGTGTTCCGTTGCCGCGGCATCATGAACTGCGTGGCGGTTTGTCCGAAAGGACTCAACCCCACGCGGGCGATTGGCAAAATCCGTGAAATGCTGTTGGCGGATGCCACGTAAAAGAAGGGGTTTTTATGCATAAAAAGCGAATACCACTTAAGTTGTGCATCAATGCCACTTAAATCGTGGCGCTTCGCTTGTTATCATAGGGCCTGTCATGTGGTGCGGCGTCGCGTCGCACCACTGACCAGTCAAGTTTAAAAGCCGGTGCCGCGAGTACCGGCTTTTGAGCATGAGCTGATAAGAAATTGAATTGAAAAGGGTTTCCGGCCATTGGTCGGTGCCGCCGGCAAATGTCCCGCCCCGCCGGCAGGGCAATACCGTTGTCGCCGCGGTGACGCGACGATACCGATACCACCCCATCAGTGCAGGGTGACCGAGAAATGCAACAAGGCATAATGGAGTTGATGTGGCGTTCCTCTCACGTTAGTGGTGGCAATGCCCACTACGTGGAAGCGCTTTACGAGCAGTACCTTGACGATTCTGAATCTGTCCCTGACGAGTGGCGCAGCTATTTTGACCAGTTGCCCCGGCCCGAGGGCAGTGCCTCCCACGATGTTCCACTAAGCCCTATTCGTGATCAGTTCTATCAGTTGGGCCGTGAAAATCGCCCTGCTCGGGTAGTTGCCGCTGAGAGTGGCGAGAATAAAAAGCAGGTGAAAGTCCTGCAGCTGATTAACGCTTACCGCTTTCGTGGCCATCAAAAGGCCAATATCGATCCGCTTGGGCTGCGTAATCCCACCCCCGTCCCCGACCTCGACCTTTCTTTCCATCAGCTTTCCAAAGCTGACCTGGATACCGAGTTTCAGACTGGTTCGTTCTTCTTAGGCATCGACAAAGCACCGTTGCGCGAGATTGTGGATGCGCTGGAACGCACCTACTGTCGCTCGATCGGCTGCGAGATCATGCACATTGTCGATACCGAAGAGAAACGCTGGCTACAACGGCGCTTCGAGTCGGTACGCAGTGCGCCCAAGTTCAGCGATGACGTGCGCAAGCACGTGCTGGAACGCCTGACCGCCGCCGAAGGGCTGGAAAACTATCTGGCGTCCAAGTATCCGGGCACCAAGCGCTTCGGTCTGGAAGGCGGCGAAGCCTTTGTACCGATGATGGACGAACTTATCCAGCGGGCGGGCGGTTACGGCACTAAAGAAGTCGTAATTGGTATGGCTCACCGCGGGCGCCTCAACCTGCTGGTCAATATCCTGGGTAAAAACCCGGCTGAGTTGATCGACGAGTTCGACGGCAAAAAAGTCATCGAGCGCGGTTCGGGTGACGTGAAGTATCACCAGGGTTTCAGTTCGAACGTCATGTCACCGGGCGGCGAAGTCCACCTGGCGATGTCGTTCAACCCGTCGCATCTGGAAATAGTCGCGCCGGTGGTGGAAGGCTCAGTACGCGCACGTCAGGACCGTCGTAACGACGAAGAAGGCAGCAAAGTACTGCCGATTAATGTCCATGGCGATGCGGCGTTTGCAGGGCAGGGTGTGGTCATGGAGACATTCCAGATGTCTCAAACCCGCGCTTATAAAACTGGCGGCACGATCCACATCGTGATCAATAATCAGGTGGGCTTTACCACGTCCCACCCGCTGGATGCACGCTCCACCGAATACTGTACCGATATCGCTAAAATGGTTCAGGCGCCGATTTTTCACGTTAACGGCGATGATGCGGACGCAGTGCTCCATGCTACCCAGGTAGCACTAGACTACCGTCAGGAATTTAAGAAAGACGTGGTGATTGATCTTGTCTGCTACCGTCGGCGCGGTCATAACGAAGCCGATGAGCCTTCTGGCACCCAGCCGATGATGTACTCGAAGATCAAAGACCATCCCTCTTCGCGCTCGCTATATGCCAAGCGGCTGGTGGAGCAAGGCGTTTTGTCTGAAGAAGACGCCAAGGCGATGATCGAAACCTACCGCGACGATCTGGTGGCCGGTAACCACGTGGCCAACGCCTTGGTTCAAGAGCCTAACAAATCGCTATTTGTCGACTGGACGCCGTACCTCGGCCACGAATGGACCGGCGATGCTGATACCACCTTCGACATGAAGCAGCTGCAGCAGCTGGCCGCGAAAATGTGCGAGGTTCCAGACGGAATCGATGTACAGCGCCAGGTGGCTAAGATCTATGAAGATCGCCGCAAGATGCAGGCCGGTGGTATGGGGCTCAACTGGGGGTTTGCGGAAACCCTGGCTTACGCAACGCTACTTGAGCAGGGCCACCCGATCCGTATTACCGGTCAGGATGTAGGGCGCGGTACTTTCTCGCATCGCCATGCCGTGGTGCATAACCAGAAAGATGGCTCTACCTATGTGCCACTGCAGAATATGTCAGACGGCCAACCGCGTTTTACTATTCACGACTCTTTCCTCTCGGAAGAAGCGGTGCTGGCGTTCGAATATGGCTACTCGACCACGGCACCGAATGACTTGGTGATTTGGGAAGCCCAGTTCGGTGACTTCTTCAATGGCGCGCAGGTCGTTGTGGATCAGTTCATCTCTTCGGGTGAAACCAAGTGGGGCCGTTTGTGCGGCTTAACCATGCTTCTACCCCATGGCTATGAAGGGCAGGGCCCCGAGCATTCCTCGGCTCGCTTAGAGCGGTTCTTGCAAATGTGTGCTGAGCACAACATGCAGGTATGTGTGCCGACCACGCCCGCGCAGATTTACCATCTACTGCGCCGTCAGGTGATTCGTCCGCTGCGTAAGCCGCTGGTGGTGATGTCACCTAAATCGCTGTTGCGTCATAAACAAGCGACGTCGAGCCTTGAAGACTTGGCCCATGGCAAGTTCCACATGGTACTGCCCGACCAGGCAGAGCTGGCAGCCGAGAAGGTTACGCGCGTCGTCCTGTGTGCGGGCAAGGTCTACTATGATCTTGCCAATTGGCGGGCTGAAAACGAGCGTCAAGATACGGCGATCCTGCGCCTTGAGCAGCTTTACCCCTTCCCGAAAGAAGAGCTTTTAGAAGCCCTTCAGGCATATACCCAGTTGGAAGACATTGTCTGGTGCCAGGAAGAACCGTTGAATCAAGGCGCTTGGTACTCCAGCCAGCACCATATGCGCACCGTGGCCGATATGCTGAAAGATGGCCTAGGACGTGAGTTGAAATTCGCAGGACGTCCTGCCTCTGCCGCACCGGCAGCCGGCTATATGTCCGTTCATACTGAACAGCAGCGCCAGCTGGTGGAAGACGCGTTTAATCTTTAATCGCCCACCGGATTTAGAGAACACATAAGGGAAACGACATGGCTACCGAGATCAAAGCGCCAACCTTTCCGGAATCCGTTGCCGAAGGCACTGTGGCCGCGTGGCATAAGAAGCCGGGCGACAGCGTTGAGCGTGACGAGCTAATTGTTGAAATTGAAACCGACAAAGTGGTGCTCGAAGTCGTCGCACCGGAAGCGGGTACCCTGACCGACGTGATGGCCGAGGAAGGCGATACCGTCGAGTCTGAGCAGGTGCTGGGTAAAATCGGCGAAGGCGAAGCCTCCGGCGATAGCGGCAAGAAAGAAGGTGCGTCTTCTAGCGATGACAGCGCGGAGAAGTCAGAAAAGAAATCTGACGACAAGAAAGAAGCTAAAAAAGCCAGCGGCGGTAACGGCGGTGGTAAGCAGCATGAGGTGAAAGCACCGAGCTTCCCTGAGTCCATCCAGGAAGGCACCGTTGCTACATGGCACAAAAAAGTTGGCGAAGCGGTGAAGCGCGATGACGTGCTGGCCGACATCGAAACCGACAAAGTGGTGCTTGAAGTCGTCGCGCCCGCTGATGGCGCCCTGGCCGAGATCAAAGCCGAAGAAGGCAGCCAGGTTGAGTCAGAAGCTGTGCTTGCGACCTTCACCGAAGGCGCAGGCGGTGAAAGTAGTGGCGATAGCGGTGGCGATTCAGCGCCCGCAAAAGCAGACAGCAGCGATGGTGATGATGCCGATGAGAAAGTTGGTGACAAAATCCTCGCCCCGGCCGCCCGCAAAATGGTCGCCGAGCATGACCTGGACGTAGCCAAGATTGAGGGCACCGGCAAAGGTGGCCGTATCTTGAAAGAAGACGTTCAAAAAGTGGTAAAAGATGGTTCGGCCAAGAAAGCTGCAAAATCTGCTGCCCCTGCGAAAGCGGCCGCAGCCCCCGCTGCTGAAGGTGAGCGCGTTGAGAAACGCGTTCCTATGAGCCGTCTGCGTCAAACCATCGCCAAGCGTCTGGTCCAGGCACAGCAAACCGCTGCCATGCTGACCACGTATAACGAAGTGGACATGACAGCGGTCATGGAATTACGTGCGCAGTACAAGGATACGTTCCTGAAAGCGCACGATACCAAGCTCGGCTTTATGGGCTTTTTCGTCAAGGCCGCCTCCGAGGCGCTCAAGCGCTTCCCGGACGTTAATGCCTCCATCGACGGTACTGAAATCGTGTACCACGGCTACCAGGATATCGGCGTTGCGGTGTCGACGCCGCGTGGCCTGGTCGTGCCGGTATTGCGCGACACTGATAGCATGAAAATCGCCGATGTCGAGAAGACAATCGTCGACTTCGGTAAGCGTGCACGTGACGGTAAGCTTGGCATCGACGAAATGCAGGGCGGCACCTTTACGATTACCAACGGCGGTATCTTCGGTTCGCTGATGTCGACCCCGATTATTAACCCGCCGCAAACCGCCATTCTGGGGATGCACAAGATTCAGGAACGTCCCATGGCGGTTAATGGCAAGGTCGAGATTCGCCCCATGATGTACCTGGCGGTTTCCTACGACCACCGGATGATCGACGGCAAAGACGCCGTGCAATTCCTGGTGACCATTAAAGAGCTGCTGGAAGATCCCGCACGCCTGTTGCTGGACGTGTAAGGTCATCGCGACCTACCCAAGCACTCACGTTCAATCGCACCCTGCCTTCTGCCCCACAAGGGAGAAGGCACCCAAGCTAAAGGAGCCAACATGGCTGACAAGTTTGATGTGATCGTTATTGGTGCCGGCCCTGGTGGTTATGTAGCGGCCATCCGTGCGGCGCAACTCGGGCTGAAAACCGCCTGTGTGGAAAAGTGGATCGGCAAGGAAGGTAACGTCGTACACGGCGGTACCTGCCTGAACGTTGGCTGTATCCCGTCTAAAGCGTTGCTTGAAGCGTCGCATAAGTTCGTCGAAGCGAAAGACGATTTCGACGACCTGGGTATCCAAGCCGGTGACGTCACCATGGATGTTAAGAAGATGATGGCGCGCAAGGACAAGATCGTTAAGAACTTGACCGGCGGCATCTCGGGCTTGTTCAAGGCCAACGGCGTCACCGCCATTGACGGCACTGGTAAAGTCATTTCCGGCAAGCAAGTGGAAGTGACCGATAAAGACGGCAAAGCGACTACCTACGACGCCGATAACATCGTCGTGGCGGCGGGCTCGGTGCCGGTGGAAATTCCACCGACCCCGCTGACCGAAGGTCTGATTGTCGACTCCACCGGTGCGCTTGAGTTCACTGAAACGCCGAAGCGCTTGGGTGTGATTGGAGCGGGCGTGATCGGCTTGGAGCTGGGCAGCGTGTGGAACCGCTTGGGTTCCGAGGTGACGGTTCTCGAAGCCATGGACTCCTTCCTGCCCATGGTCGACGGTGCCATCGGTAAGGAAACCCAGAAGCTGCTCAAGAAGCAGGGCCTGGATATCAAACTCGGTGCTCGCGTGACTGGGTCGGAAACCAACGGCGACGAAGTCACCGTCAAGTACACCGACGCCGAAGGCGAGCAGGAAATAACCTTCGACAAGCTGATTGTCTGCGTGGGTCGTCGTCCTTACACCAAAGGCGTGATTGCCGATGGGGTCAGCGTTGAGCTGGACGAGCGTGGCTTCATCTTCGTTGACGACCAGTGCCGCACCAATGTCCCGGGCGTTTACGCCATCGGTGACTGCGTACGTGGCCCGATGCTGGCGCACAAGGCTTCCGAAGAAGGCATCATGGTGGCGGATATTATCGCCGGCCATAAGGCCGAGATGAACTACGACGCCATTCCCAACGTCATCTACACCTTCCCGGAAGTCGCTTGGGTGGGGATTACCGAGGAAGAAGCCAAGGCGAAAGGTATCGAGGTGAAAACCGGTAGTTTCCCCTTCGCGGCCAGCGGCCGTGCGATGGCCAACAATGCCACCGAAGGCAACGCCAAGATCATCGCGGATGCGGAAACCGATCGCATTCTGGGCATGCACATTGTGGGTCAGCACGCCGGTGAGATGATTGCCCAGGGCGTGATTGCGATGGAATTCGGCTCCAGCGCTGAAGACCTCGCGCTGACTTGCTATGCCCACCCGACGATGTCGGAAGCGGTACATGAAGCGGCGCTCGCGGTAGAAGGCCATGCTATTCATATGGCTAACCGCAAGAAACGCAAGTAATCCAGTAAGCAACAACGAAGCGCCACCGACAGGTGGCGCAACACTTTCGGCCTTGGCGTTACGTTCAAGACACGAAAGCACGGGGATGATCAGTACCTCAATGGACTGGTCATCATTCGAGTCACATGCAACCAATGGCATGAATCGATGAACCTTCACGAGTATCAAGGCAAACAGCTGTTTGCTGACTATGGTCTGCCAGTGTCCAAAAGCTTTGCTGTGGACACTCCCGAAGAAGCTGAAGAAGCATGTAAAAAGATCGGCGGCAACATGTGGGTGGTTAAAGCCCAGGTGCACGCAGGCGGTCGTGGTAAGGCGGGCGGCGTTAAGCTGATTAAAGATCCTGCTGATGCCAAAGCCTTTGCCGCGCAGTGGCTGGGTAAAAACCTGGTGACGTTCCAGACTGACGAACATGGCCAGCCGGTCGCCAAGATTCTGGTTGAGACCTGCACCGATATCGCCGATGAGCTTTATCTGGGTGCTGTCGTCGACCGTACGACCCGCCGTGTGGTCTTTATGGCCTCTACCGAAGGCGGCGTCGAGATCGAGAAGGTTGCCGAAGAAACGCCCGAAAAAATTCTCAAAGCTGAGATCGATCCGCTGGTCGGTGCGCAGCCTTACCAGGCGCGTGAGCTGGCATTTGCGTTGGGTCTTTCCGGTGACCAGATCAAACAGTTCACCAAGATTTTCTTAGGTCTGTCAAAGCTGTTCCACGATAAAGATCTAGCTCTGCTGGAAATTAACCCGCTGGTGGTTACTGACGAAGGCAACCTACACTGCCTCGACGCCAAACTGGGCCTCGACAGCAACGCGCTGTACCGTCACCCGGACCTTCAGGCGATGCGTGACCCGTCTCAGGAAGACGAGCGCGAAGCTGAAGCCGCTGCATGGGAACTTAACTATGTCGCGCTGGATGGCAACATCGGTTGCATGGTAAACGGCGCTGGCCTGGCCATGGGCACCATGGATATCGTCAATCTGAATGGTGGCAAACCGGCCAACTTCCTTGACGTTGGCGGCGGCGCGACCAAAGAGCGCGTAGCAGAAGCCTTCAAACTGATTTTGTCTGACGACTCCGTCAAGGCCGTTCTGGTTAACATCTTCGGCGGCATCGTGCGTTGCGACATGATTGCTGAAGGCATTATCGGTGCCGTTGAGCAGGTCGGTGTCAACGTGCCGGTAGTGGTGCGTCTGGAAGGTAACAACGCCGAGCTAGGTACGGAAAAACTCGCGTCTAGCGGTCTGAATATCATCGCGGCTACCAGTCTGACCGACGCGGCTCAGCAGGTCGTTAAAGCGGCGGAGGGCAAGTAATGAGCATCCTGATCGACAAGAACACCAAGGTAATCTGCCAAGGGTTTACCGGTGGCCAGGGTACCTTCCACTCCGAGCAGGCGATTGCCTACGGCACGCAGATGGTCGGTGGTGTGACACCTGGTAAAGGCGGCCAGGAGCACCTGGGCCTGCCCGTTTTCAACACCGTGAAAGAAGCGGTCGAGAAAACCGGCGCGGAAGCCAGCGTAATCTACGTACCGGCCCCGTTCTGCAAAGACTCGATCCTTGAAGCGGCAAATTCTGGCATCAAGCTGATTGTGTGCATCACCGAAGGCATCGCCACGCTTGATATGCTCGAAGCGAAAGTAAAATGCGACGAGCTGGGCGTGCGCCTGATTGGCCCGAACTGCCCCGGTGTTATCACCCCGGGTGAATGCAAAATCGGCATTATGCCAGGCCATATTCACCAGCCGGGCCGTGTAGGCATCGTATCGCGCTCTGGTACCTTGACCTATGAAGCCGTTAAACAGACCACGGATCATGGTTTCGGTCAGTCTACCTGTGTTGGTATCGGCGGTGACCCGATTCCGGGCTCCAACTTCATCGACATTCTAGAAATGTTCGAGAAGGACCCGAAAACTGAAGCGATCGTCATGATCGGTGAAATCGGTGGTACTGCCGAAGAAGAAGCGGCGGCTTACATTAAAGCCAACGTTTCCAAGCCGGTGGTTTCCTACATTGCCGGTGTGACGGCACCTCCTGGCAAGCGTATGGGCCACGCCGGCGCGATCATCTCTGGCGGTAAAGGCACCGCTGACGAGAAGTTCTCTGCCCTGGAAGATGCCGGTGTCAAAACCGTGCGTTCGCTCGCCGAGATCGGCGACGCGTTGAAGGAAGTAACCGGCTGGTAAGCGGGTTACCTTGAAAGGCGCGCGATACAGCGTGCCCGATCGAAAAAGAGCACCTAAGGGTGCTCTTTTTTTGTGCCGATGTTTTGGCGCTCGGGTAATTTCGCTGGTTTGAGCAGACGGAACCCATAACTCAGAAAAAACGGCGCGCCGACAGCTAAATACAGGTGATAGCTGACCAGTCGCCAGATCAGCACGGCGGCGGCCGCCTGTTCAGCGGCCATCAACGGCAGCAGCAGCGAGCCCACGCCGACTTCCGCAGCCCCGGCACCGCCGGGCAAAAAGCTCAGCTGGCTGGCGGCCATGGCCAGCATTTGGGTTAAGAACGTCCATACCCAATCGACGTTGCCGCCGACGCCCAGCACGGCCAAGTAGAGCAGGCTGTAGCGCATCAGCCAGTGCGCGGTGGTTAATAAGAGCATCGCAAGCAGCGTGGACCGTGGCAGCGACAGGGTTACCTTCAGCGCCTGGCGAAACCCCAAAAAGCCACGGGCAAGCCGCCGCCGTCGGTAACGACTGAGCCAGGTGAGCCTGAAGCGCTGCGCGCGCAGCAGGCGGGGAAGGTGGTAGACCAGCAGGCAGATCAGAGTGGCGACGGTTACCAGCCCCGCCAGCGCCGACTGCACCAGTGCCTGATGTGGCCAGTGAACATCACCGATCAGCGACCACAGCACCAGCCCGCCGAGCATGCTGAGAAAGAACAGCATGTCGCAGCCCTGGTCAATCAAGAACACGGCACTGCCTTTGGAAGGCGGCAGGCCGCGCTGGGCCAACAGCACCAGCAGCGTGGCGGCACCGCCGCTACCGCCTGGCGTGGCGCACAGGGCGAACTTGGAGGCCAGCTCAATACCCAGGGCACCGCGCTGCCCGAGCGCGCCTGCCCGGCCGCCCAACATCAAACGCAGCCGCGCGGCGTTCAGGTTCCAGCATAGCGCGGCGAGGGTCAGCATCAGCAGCAGTATACCTAGCGGGAACTGCCTCACCCGCTGCCAGGCCTCGCTGCCGCCGACCCAGGCGGTGAGCAGCAAGGGCAAACCCAGCGCCAGGACGATCATCACGATAGGCAGCGACCGCCAGCGACGCCCGTTGCCGGGTTTAACGCGGTTGGGGGAGCGCATAAGGCAGGGCAGTATTGGTCAGACTTTCATAGTGCGCTAGCAGCGCGTGCATCACGCTATCCCAGTTGAAGTGACGTTCCACATGGCGGCGCGCATAACGGCCGCTGGCGGCGATGTCGTTGCTGAATAGCGCGTCGCAGGCCTCAGCCATCGCGATTGCGTCCAACGGGCGACATAAAATGCCCGCGCCAAGCGGCACGTTCTCGGCAAGCGCGCCGGCGCGTGCGGCGACCACAGGGATGCCGCAGGCCATGGCTTCCTGAGCGATCAAGCCAAAGGTTTCCCGCGTGCCAGCGTGTAGCAATGCATCGCTGCTGGCCAGCGCCTTGGCCACCTCATGAGCCCCGCAACAGCGGTCGACAACGGTGACGTTGGCAGGTACCTGATGCGGCATACCCGGGCCCATCAGCAAAAGGTGGTAGTCACTGCCCAACTTACGCATGGTGGTCAGCAGTACATCGATATTCTTTTCTCTGGAATAGCGGCCAACGAAAATCAGCAGCTTTTTATGCTGGGGAATGCCCATGCTGGCGCGAAAGTCAGCGTCGTACTGATTGGGATGGAAATGTTTGATGTCGACCCCAAGTGGCTGTACGCGGACATGCTCGACGCCCCAATCCTGTAGACGGTCCGCCATGGCCTGGCAGGGGGCGAGGACGCTGTCAAACTGGCGGTACAGAGACGCTACGTAGCGGATTAAGCGTCGTCGGACATGCTGCCCAAAGCGGTCGCCCATCAAGCGTGGTAGATCCGAGTGATAAAACCCGACCACAGGAATGCCCAGTCGTTGTCCGGCCTCAAGCGCTGCCCAGGCGGTTACATAGGGATCACCCGCCTCAATGATGTCTGGGCTAAGGCCCATCAGTGCATCGCGCCAAGGGCGGGTGCGCAGAGGAAAGCGATAGCCTTGCCCAAGGGGTAAGCGAAACGCCGGTAACGTGTATTGATCGCCCAGGCTGTCCCACTCAGCGCCCGGGACCAGCAGGCTGGTGCGCAGTTCAGGATAGCGGGCAAAGACGCGATGTTTGGCCTGAAGGTAGGTACGCACGCCGCCACTGGCGGGGGCGTGAAACATGGTGACATCGGCGATGTGCAAGGTAACCTCCGTGCCGCTTGGGTGACGTTAATCACCTTAACCAACAAATAAGTCAGTTCGACGACAGTGGCCTGTTCCGTGTTTATGGGCCGTATTGCGTAGCTAACGCTTGACTAATGCCGGGATAGGTCCAAGATACCATCTATATGGATGGTATATGGATTCCAATTGGATGTTAAATTGGTTGGGTAATCACTTCCAGGGCAGCGAGGCATACCCGATGAGCGTGCATGAACTGCGCCGCCGATCCGGCGACACAAGCGAGAAAATCACCATCAACCTGGGGGTTGTTGACCTGGGGAAAATCGATTTGCTAGTTCAAGAAGGCTTCTATTCCAACCGAACCGACTTGATTCGTACGGCTATTCGCAATCAGTTGGCGACCCATGCCGAGGACGTGAAAGAGACCGTTACCCGCAAGGCATTCGTGTTGGGGCTTGAGCATTACAGTCGCGGGGACCTTGAAGCCCGGCAGGCGGCGGGCGAGATGCTGCAGATTCAGGTGCTGGGGATGGCCAGCATCTCGGATGACGTTACCCCGGAGCTTGCCCGCGCCACTATTGAGTCGGTCGTGGTGCTTGGCGCCTTGCATGCCAGCGCGGCCGTCAAGGCCGCCCTGGCGGATCGAATCCACTAATGAGGGACATGACCATGATCAGCGACAGCATCACCCAACGGATGGAAGAAGCAACCCGGCTCACGCGTGCGGGCAAGCTCCACGACGCCATGGCCCTCCTGAAGGGTGCCATGCCTGAAACGCAGGGCAGGCAAACGCCGAAACAACCTTCCTGGAGAGGCAATACCTTCGAAGGCACCTGGGAGGTCGTCGATGATCCGGCTGCGCCGACTTTATCGCCCGGCAACGCGCGGCGAGCGCATACCAGCGCGTTCACCACCGGCAGTTTTAGTTGCCGAGCGGGCACGCGTGATTACAAGCTCTTTATTCCCAGCGGCTATCACGGGCAGGCGCTTCCATTGGTGGTGATGCTGCATGGCTGCACGCAGAACCCCGATGACTTTGCGGCCGGAACCGATATGAACCGGCTTGCCGAAGACCAGCAATTTTGTGTGCTCTATCCGGCCCAGCCAATGACTGCCAACAGTTCGAAGTGCTGGAACTGGTTCAAGGCCGAAGATCAGCAGCGTGAGGGCGGCGAGCCCGCCATCCTTGCAGGCATGGCCCGGCAAATTATCCACCAGTATGGGCTCGATGCCTCGCGCGTCTACGTCGCCGGGCTTTCCGCCGGTGCCGCCATGGCGACGACACTGGCGATGACCTATCCAGACCTGTTTGCAGCGGTGGGCGTGCACTCCGGCCTTCCCCACGGCGTGGCAAAAAGCCTACCCGATGCGTTGGGCGCTATGCAGGGCGGCACCGGACCTCTCAGCAGCGCTGCGCAAAGTGCCAAGTGGGCATCGCAGGTGCCGGCAATCATCTTCCATGGTGACCGCGACACCACCGTACACCCCAGCAATGCCGACCGCGTTGCCGCCCAGTACGCCTCGCACCCAGCGGGCGAAAAGGGCAGGCCTCGCGAAGTTGGCGGCCAACCCACCGTCGAGCAGGGCCGCGTGGCCAACGGGCATGCCTACACGCGTACAGTTCATCTCGATGCCAGCGGCAAACCAAGCATGGAGCAGTGGCAGGTACACGGGGCGGGCCACGCCTGGTCAGGAGGCAGTGCGAAGGGCAGCTACACCGACCCAAAAGGTCCCGATGCGACAGGCGAAATGCTACGTTTCTTCTTTCAGCACCAGCTGGCTTAGGTCGGCAAACAGAAGCACAGCAGCAGACATAACCACGGCGCCTTGAGGCGCCGTGGTTGTGGTGCATAAGCTGAAGCCACTTGTAAGTGACCTATAGAGGCAGAAAGTTAGTTTTGGATAGTGGTCGCTTTGTTGCTGCTACCACCCGATTGGTGGTGCGTGGTGATAGCCGCACCGCCGCTCTGGTGGATGGTTGATGTTTGGAGATTATCCAGTTGTGTCGCTTTGGCATAGTGGCCGTCGCCCTCTTGAATTATATCGGATATAGAGCCGCTACCATCGCGTTGGATAACGATTGCATCATTCGAGTTGCCGATTTGGAGAATGTCTGAATCGGACTCGGGCGCATTTTCTTGGGTTACATCAGCGCTGTTGTCATCTCCTACTTGGAAAATATCACTAAAAGAGGCTTTGGCATTGGTTTGGTTTACATTAGAAAAATTAAGATCGCCAGTTTGGTAAATGTGGCTCTCATTGAAGTCGAGGGTGTAGGGATGGCTTTGTTGGTTTACGGTAGCGTCATTATCAGACCCACTCTGTACAATAACAGAACCAGTAACGGCTGATTGGACTTGTGTAACAGTTGCTGTGTTGCTATTTCCTTGGTATTGATCAACCCAAGAGTATGTGTATTGGTTAGCATTGCCGGACTGGTTGATATCGGCTACATGGCTGTTACCTTCTTGCCTAACCCGTGAGTAGGTAATATGTGAGTCTTGGGTTACTTCTGAAAGGTTTTCATTACCCGTTTGATCGACCACCGAGTAAGCACCAAGAGTACCACCGCCATTGCCCGTTTGTTTTGTTGTGGCTTCATTATCAGACCCGTCTTGAGTTATGTGGGACTCCTTATCATCAAAGTCATGATCTGCCATTTCGGTTCTGATGTTTGGATCTTGTGCTTGCTGTGCAAATACTGTCCCTGCGCTAAAGGCAAAAGCGATTGCGGTAGCCAAGGTGGTGTATTTAAATTTCATAATCTTTCTCCTGATGGGAGTCGCCGTTTGAAAGCAAAGTCGGTTTTTAGTGATTTTTGGTTCAGTAGTGGTGTTTGTTTTTTATCCACCCTTGTTTTTTAAAGGGTGTATTGATGTTTGCTTTTGATTATTATTGTTTCCATATCAATTGTTTGATAATTTATTTTATTTTTTTAATCTTTACTTTTAAAATCTTGGTTGTGTGGTCTATTTAATTATTTTTTAAATGTCATTTGTTATCAATGAATGGGTTGATTTCGGGTTGTCTATTTCATTTCTGTCTAATTTTAAGAAAAGTAACGTCCGTACAAGCAATTGAAGTTATTTTGTTTTTATGTTGGTTGGCCGTTATAAAGATTGAGATTCAAGAGGGGCTGGATAAGTAAACAGATAGATTAGATTTTTGATTCAATGATAGAAATAGCTTATGAGTTATGCGTCATCATATAGCCGCTATACTCCTATCGTATGGGGGAACTTATTTTATGAGGGGGTTCATAAAAAAACGGCAGCCTATAGGCTGCCGTTCAAGTTTGTACTAAAAAGTGCTTAAGCGGCAGGGCGTGCCACCAGCGACCGGGTCTCTTCGCGAGCCTCGGTCAGCACCACGCGTAGCGGGTCGCCAAGCTTGTAGCGTTCTTCACCTTCGATCTGGATGCGGCCCTCTTTGTCGTCAATCACCACCTTGCTGCGGTCACTGTGCATCAAGGGGGCGGGTACAAAGGCCGTCGCGCCATTTTCCAGCAGTCGAACGCGCATACCGCCCCGGTTGATGGCCATGATTTCGGCCTCAAAGGTGTCCTGGTTTTGCGCGGCCGGGGTCAGGTAGCGCACGTAGAGCCAGTCTTTGACGTCACGCTCGGCCATGCGGTTGAGGCGGCGGCGTTCGGTCAGCTGCTCGGTGAGCTGCTGGCTGGCTTCGGCCGGGGCTTGTTCACCCTTCAGCACGCGCTTGATCAAGCGGTGGTTGACCATATCGCCATACTTACGAATCGGCGAGGTCCAAGTGGCGTAGGCCGCCAGACCCAGGCCAAAGTGCGGGCCAGGCTGGGCGGACATGCTGGTAAAACCCTGGAAGCGGCGCAGGCGCGCATCCAGCCAGGCATCGTCACGGCTTTCAAGCGCACGCTTGAGGTCTTTATAGTGAGCAAGCTCGGTTAATGCTTGCTGGTCCACCTCAATCTCCTGGCCGGCCAGAAACTCCTGGGCGGCTTCGGCCTTTTCGGGCTCAAAGGCGCGGTGCACATTGAAGATGCCGTGGCCGATGTGCTTGGCGAGGAAGTCAGCGCAGCAGGCATTCGCCGCAATCATCGACTCTTCGATCATGCGGTTGGCAATGCGGCGATCTTCAGTGCGAATCGCCAGTACGTTGCCGGCATCGTCCAGGTCGAAGACGTAATCCGGACGATCTTTAAATACCAGGGCATGCTCGTTACGCCAAGCCGTGCGCGCCTCGGTCAAATCGCGTAGCGCGGTCAGCTGCTCGGCGATGTTGTCCGCCGGTGCCCAGTCGCCTTGACCGTCAATCCAGTCGGACACGTGGTCGTAAGCGAGTTTGGCGTGGGATTTAACGTTGGCAGCAAAAAAGCGGTAATCGCCAAGGCTGCCGTCAGCATTAATATCCAGCGTACAAGCCAGCGCCGGGCGATCCTTGCCTTCCCACAGCGAGCAGAGGTCATCGGCCAACTGCTCGGGCAGCATGGTGACGTTCTGACCCGGCAGGTAAACCGTAAAGGCGCGGGTGCGCGCTTCCAGGTCAGCCGCGTGGCCTTCTTTGACGTAGGCGGTGGGGTCGGCGATGGCGACGCTCAACTGCCAGCCGCCTTCCTCGCGCTGGGTAACGCGCAGGGCGTCATCCATGTCGCGGGTTTTTTCGCCGTCGATCGTGAAGAAGGGGAGCGCCGTGAGGTCTTCACGGGTCAGGCCTTCATCCATCAGCGGCCAGTCGCTGCCCGCATCAGGGCATTCCTGCTCAAGCGCGTGACGCGCCAGAGTGACACGCCACGGCACGGCGGGATCGTCGGATTTGGCCACCAGCTCGTCAATCTGGCTGAAGAAGCCGCGGTCGTTCTCTTTCAGCGGGTGACGCACCAAGCGCGCGACGACCCAGTCGCCATCGGCAATGGTGGATTCGTCCAGGCTGTTCTTAATGCGCGCCTTGAGTACGTTGCGAATTGAGGGATGGTCGGGCACCACTGCCAGACGATCTTCGCGCTTTTGCACCCGAGCAACAAAGCGGTCGAGCCCCGCTTCAATCAACTTCTCAGGCTCGACGGACTTTTTATCACCGTTCTCGTGAATCACGCCTTCCACCCGGTCGCCGTGAAGCACTTGCTTCATGGCGGGGGGCGGTACGAAATAGGATTCACCGTCGTCGGTTTCGAGAAACCCAAAGCCTTTCTCGGTAGCTTTAATCACCCCTTCGGCACGCGGAGTGGTGTCACGAATCTGTTGCTTGAGGGAAGCAAGCACGGAATTGTTTTGCAGCATGAGGTCAATCAGTTGGCGAAGGTAGGTTGCCACTATACGGATTCACACTGGCTGCGCCAATTGTCGTTGTGGTTGGTTGCTTTCAAACACGACAAGACAACCACTTACATGCCTTTTGCTGAATCGGTTAAGCTACCGATACAACTTTCGGGAGCGCGCTATGACACCAAGGCTAATTGTTTCGGATCTTGATGGAACCCTACTAGGAAGCGACCACACTTTGCATGAAAGTACCGTTGAGGTGCTGCGAGCACTGGTGAAGCAAGGTCATCACGTCGCGCTCGCCTCTGGTCGCCATTACCACGATATGAAGGTGTTTCGTGATCAGTTGGATATTCCTGCCCATTTGATCAGTACCAACGGCGCCTATGTTCACGACCCGAAAGATACCTTGCTGACGGCTAATCATCTTGCGCCTGAACATGCCAAGACGCTGATTGATCTTCCACGTCCGCCTCAGGTGCGGCTTAACCTATATCGCGAAAGCGGCTGGCATATTGATGCAGAGGCCCCGCACTTATTATCGCTCCACGTTTCCACCGGCTTTGAATATGACGTAGTGCCCCCATCGCAGATGGACACTAATGGCGTGGGCAAAGTGCTCTATATAGGCGACCCGCAGTCGCTGAAAAAGCTGGAAGCTCAGGCCCAATCGTCCTACGGCGATGCGCTGCATATTACCTACTCAACGATTGACTCGTTGGAGATCATGGCGGGCGGGGTCAACAAAGGCGTGGCGTTGGCGTCACTACTTGAACGGTTGGAATTAACCCCAGCAGAGTGCTTGGCGTTTGGTGATAACCTTAACGATACTGAAATGCTCGACATAGCGGGGGAGGCCCAGATAATGGCTAACGCCCACCCAGCGCTATTTGATCGTATAAAGGGCGCCGAGCGTATCGGCCACCACGGTGAAGCTGCCGTTGCCGGTTGGCTTAAAAAGCGGTTTGGTCTTTAGGCGCAATAGATCACGATGCTAATGCAACCTTGGTCGTAGCGGTATTGCTACTAGTTAATCCCTAGACCATCATCAAGGCCCAATAACGACAACAACGTAGGGCTGAAACTGCTGCGATGACCACCACGCCCGCTACCTTGATTGTGATCGATGATGACCCGGAAATTTGTGAACTGCTCGCCGACTACCTTGGGCGGCACGGTTATCGGGTATTCACCGGGGATGGCGCCGACGCGCTAAATGCTCTGTGCGTGGAACATACCCCCGACTTATTAATTGTCGATTTGATGCTCCCCGGTGATGACGGCTTCACCATCTGTCGCGATGTCAGAAAGCACAGCGATGTGCCGATTATTATGCTCACCGCCAGTGCCGATGAGACGGACCGTATCCTCGGCCTCGAGTTGGGGGCTGATGACTATCTGGGCAAGCCGTTCAATCCCCGGGAATTGCTGGCACGCATCAAGGCGGTGCTGCGCCGTACCCGCAGTGCTCCAACTGCGCTGCCCGCCGGGCAGGCGCGTTGGGTCAGTTTTGGCAACTGGCAGCTTGACCGCATGACGCGCGAACTAATTGACCTGCAAGGCGGGCGAACCGCGCTTTCGGGGGCTGATTTTCAGCTGCTGCAGGTGTTTTTAGAGCACCCGGCCAAGGTGCTCACCCGCGACGATCTCTATGCGCTTACCCGCGGGCGGGATGCGCCGCCACTTGATCGCTCTATTGATGTTCACGTTTGCCGCCTGCGCCAACGGCTGGGTGAAGACGCCCAGCACTCGCAGCTGATTCGTACGGTGCGCGGGTCGGGTTACGTATTAACCGCTCAGGTAGACGCATTAACGTGAAACCCGTGAAGTGGGTAAAATTGCGTCGTGGGCTTGCCCGCTGGTTACCGGCTTCGCTGCGCGGGCGCTTCGTAATTATTATGATCGCCGGTGTGCTGGTTGCCCAGGGGGCCAGCTACGCGATCTGGACGTCCCAGGTGCGCTCTAGCCACTTGTCCCAGCTTGATGAGTTGTCCACCAATATGGCGTTTAGCATCGCCTCTACCATGAAGTTTTTTCGCTCACTGCCTGTCGACTACCGTCATATCGTGCTGGATCAGTTGCGTAATATGGGCGGCACGCGGTTTTTTGTCAGCGTCAACGAACGCAGGCTGACCATTGACGATATCGGCTCTGGGCCGGAAAAACAGGTGGTGGTGAATAATGTGCGCTCGGTGCTTACCCAGCAGCTCAATATTGACGATGTGATTGTCGAGTTTTCTCGCCCCGAAAACCTGCGGGTGCTCAATAACGAAGTACTGCTCTACGATCTGCCACCGCGCTGGGGGCAGCACAGCCTGCTGATGGAGCCGCTTTCCCCGCCGATTTTAGTCGTTCAGTTAGAGCTTGCCCCGGACACCTGGCTCTACGTTGCGACGCTGCTGGGTGTGCCGGATATTTTTAGCGGCTATCGCTGGCTCTCCGAGGAGCGTTTGCTGGTCGGGTTGCTGGTGCTGCTTAGCGTGCTGGGGCTCTCACTGTGGGGGATTACCAGTGTGACAAGGCCGTTGGCGCGGCTATCCCGAGCGGCGAATCAGTTGGGCGACGATCTGGATATGCCGCCGCTAAAAGAGAGCGGTCCCAAGGAAGTTGCCGCTACCTCTGTGGCGTTCAACCGTATGCAACGGCGCATCCGCGAGCAAATCGAAGAGCGTGAGCGGCTCTTCTCGGCGATTTCCCACGATTTAAAAACGCCCTTAACCCGTATGCGTCTGCGCGCCGAAATGCTTGATGATGCCCACCAGCGCGAGCGCTTTTGCGCCTCGCTGGATGAGCTGGATAGTCTGGTAAAGGGCGCCTTAGCCTCGGTGAAAGGCTTGGATCTGCATGAGGAGCCAGCCCCCGTCGCGCTGGAGCCTCTGCTTGAAGAACTGGCGGAAGAGCTTAGCCTCCAGGGTGGCCAAGTGAAGATTGAGAAGCCCAGCCAGCCCGCTGCACCGCTGATCGCCAAACCGTTGGCGCTCAAGCGCTGTCTGGCCAATCTGCTTGAGAACGCCGTTTTCTACGGCAAGCAGGCCGACGTGCAGCTAATCGACCAGGGCAACGTGATTACCTTACGTATCCGCGATCACGGCCCCGGCATTCACGAGGAGCAGCTAGGGCGCGTGTTTTCGCCCTTTGTCCGCCTGGAGCCGTCGCGCAGTCGGCATACCGGCGGCAGTGGTCTGGGGCTGGGCATCGCTCGGCATATTGCGCGTGCCCACGGCGGCGATATTCAGCTCGCCAACCATCCTGAAGGCGGGTTGGTTGTCTCCCTCAGCCTGCCGCGCCGAGAGCAGAGCAATACTTTGCAGCATTAGGAAACATGGCGCGGCTTCAGATATCGGTTAGGTTAAAGGTTCATCGCTGCCAAGGATTCGCACATGGATTTCTACGATATCGCCTCACTCCAGGCTCACATCAGCAAGACGATGGCGTTCTATCACCCACGGGCCATTGATCCGGAGGGGGGCTTCTTTCATTACCTGCGTGACGATGGCGAAATCTATAATCGCCGCCACCGCCATCTGGTTTCCAGCGCTCGCTACGTATTTACCTATGCCCGCTACGGCGAGCACTTCAAGCGTCCAGAATATCTAGATTGGGCGCGACATGGCCTGGCATTTATCGAACGCTTCCATTTTCAGCCCGACTACCAGGGCTACGCCTGGACGCTTGACGGAAAGAGCATCGAGGATGACACCAACCACTGCTATGGTTTGGCCTTTGTGCTACTGGCCTATGCGACGGCACTTAAGGCTGGCATTGAAGAGGCGCGCGAAGGCCTGTATCGCGTGCACGAACTTCAAACGAGCCGCTTCTGGGAAGCGCCTTGGCAGCGCTACGCTGACGAGGCGGATCGAGACTGGCAGGTGTCTGACTATCGTGGGCAGAATGCCAATATGCATAGCTGCGAAGCGCTGATTGCTGCTTACGATGCGACGGGGGACCGCGCATTTCTTGAGCGTGCGCTCCAGCTTGCTAGAGCCTTTTGCCTAGCGTCTGCGCAGCATGACGCAGCAATTGCCAATAAGCCCGAGCAGGGAGGCTGGATCTGGGAGCACTATGATCGACAGTGGCAACCAGACCTGGAGTATAACCGCGACAATCCTCGCCACCTATTCCGCCCCTGGGGCTATCAGGTGGGCCATCAGACCGAGTGGGCCAAACTGCTGATGCTGTTGGAGCATCGAGCGCCAGAGGCTTGGCTTCTGCCCACCGCCAGCCGACTGTTTCTTACCAGTGTAGAGGCCGGTTGGCATCCCGAGCACGGTGGGTTGGTGTATGGCCTGGATCTAGCCGGGAACATATTCGACGCGGATAAATATTTCTGGGTTCAGGCCGAGAGCCTGGCCTGCGCGGCTATGCTCGGCCAGCGTACAGGTGAACCGAGATTCTGGCAGTGGTATGAGCGGCTATGGGAATTTAGCTGGTCGCATATGATCGATCATCGTCACGGTGCCTGGTATCGCATCCTGACCCCGGATAATCGGTGTTATTCCGACGAGAAGAGCCCGGCGGGAAAAGTTGATTATCACACCATGGGGGCTTGCTACGACGTCATCAAGACCTTGCGGAATGTTTCAAGCCTGCAATAACCACGCAATACTATCCATTACTAGGTAACCCTGCGCTTGTAACGAATGGGATATGGTTATCTTTGGTCGTCTCTTAAACGGCTGACAATATACTAACAATATCGGAGATACGCCCTATGCGTGCATTCACACCATTCCCTTCGTTTCATAAAACACTACTCGGCCTTGCCGTTGTTACCGCTATGTCCACAACTCAGGCACAGGCAGGTGAAGTTGAAGTGTTGCACTGGTGGACTTCCGGCGGTGAAGCTGAGGCCGTAGGGGTGCTGAAGGATCTCGTCGAGGCTGAAGGCCACACGTGGGAGGATTTTGCGGTGGCTGGCGGTGCAGGGGATAGCGCCATGACGGTACTCAAGTCACGTGCTATGTCGGGCAATCCTCCGTCGGCAGCGCAGATTAATGGACCATCAATCCAGGAGTGGGGCGAGCTGGGCCTGCTGGGTAATCTTGATGAAGTGGCTGAGCAAGGCGACTGGGATGAATTGTTGCCTGATGTCGTTGCCGACATGATGAGTTACGAGGGGAATTACGTGGCGGTCCCGGCCAACGTGCACCGGGTCAACTGGTTATGGGCTAATCCTGAGGTGTTCGACGATGCCGGTGTCGAGATTCCCACCACCTGGGATGAGATGTTTGAAGTTGGTGAACAGTTGCGTGAAGCAGGCTATGTGCCACTCGCGCATGGTGGTCAGCCCTGGCAGGACGCGACCATTTTCGAAAGCGTTGTGCTCAGCTTGGGAGGCAGTGATTTTTATCGCCAAGTATTCGTCGACCTCGATGTCGAAGCGATCGAGAGCGACACTATGATCGAGGCACTTGAGACCTTCAAGCAGCTCCGTGAGCTGATGGATGATGGCATGTCAGGGCGTGACTGGAACATCGCTACGTCCATGGTCATCAATGGGGAGGCGGCCATGCAATTGATGGGGGACTGGGCCAAGGGTGAGTTCACCGCAGCCGGGTTGACCGCCGGGGAAGATTACCTCTGTGTAGCCGCTCCAGGCACCGAAGACGCCTTTACGTTCAACATCGATAGCTTTGCGATGTTCCGAGTCACTGAGCCAGACGTCCAGGAAGCACAGCAAACACTCGCTCGCCTGGTGCTTGAACCTGAATTTCAGGAGGCGTTCAACAAGGTAAAGGGGTCGATTCCTGCGCGGCCTGATCTGGACATGAGCGAGTTCGACAGCTGTGCCCAACAGTCGCTAGCCGATTTTCAGCGCACCGCTGAAGAGGGTGGTCTCGTGCCTAGCCTGGCCCATAATATGGCCGTTCGTTCCGATGTCCAGGGGGCTATTTTCGATGTCGTGACCAACTACTTCAATGACGACGACATGCAAGCCGAAGAAGCTGCTGAACGGCTGGTCAACGCCGCTGAAGCGGCCTCGTTCTAACGTTCATTCGCAACCTGTATAGGCGCTGACCGGCGCCGCCGTGATGGCGGTGCCACCGCTTCTTGGCGAGGACGTTTCTCCATGAAAAATTTCTTTTCGACGCCTACCCCTACCGGGCAACCTGCTCCGCCTGCCGCGACCTCGAGTGGGTTGCAGGCGTGGCTGCCGCGCTTGGTGCTTGCCCCTTCGGTGGCTATTTCATTGTTCTTTGTTTACGGCTTCATGCTGTGGACCTTTGTTTTGTCGCTCACCAGTTCACGCATGCTACCCAGCTACGACTTTGTTGGCTTTGGTCAGTATGCCCGGCTGATGCAAAACGAACGCTGGTGGGTGGCGTCTACCAACCTGATGATTTTTGGCACGCTGTTTGTGGTGATTTGCTTGGTCATTGGTGCGTTACTGGCGATGTTGCTCGACCAAAAAATCCGCCAGGAAGGCGCACTGCGCACGATCTACCTCTATCCCATGGCATTGTCCTTCATCGTCACAGGGGTGGTCTGGAAATGGTTACTTAACCCCAGCCTGGGCATTCAGGCGATGGTTCGCAGTTGGGGCTTCGAATCGTTCCGGTTCGACTGGTTGGTCGACCCGCAGATGGCGGTTTATACCCTGGTAATTGCGGCCGTATGGCAAGCCTCGGGGTTTGTCATGGCATTGTTTTTAGCAGGGCTTAGGGGAATCGACGACAGCATCGTCAAAGCGGCTCAGCTTGACGGTGCCAGCCTGCCGCGCATCTATTGGCGGGTGGTGATGCCATGCCTGCGCCCGGTGGTTTTCAGCGCCGTGATGATCCTGGCGCATATTGCGATCAAAAGTTTTGATCTTGTCGTCGCGCTAACCGGCGGTGGGCCAGGCTATGCGTCAGATCTCCCCGCTACCTTCATGTACGCATACGCCTTTAACCGCTCGCAAATTGGCCTGGGTTCTGCCAGTGCCATGCTAATGCTGGGCGGTGTATTGGCCATTCTTATTCCGTACCTGTATTCCGAATTGAGGGGTCGCCGGCATGGCTAATGTGATTCGTCGTCAAACGCTCGCTGCGCGCATCAGTCGACTGGCGGTATACGGCGTGCTGATCCTCGCGGCCCTGTTCTACCTGTTACCGCTGGTGGTGATGTTGATGACCTCGGTGAAGCCGCTCAGTGAAATCAGCGCAGGCACACTGCTTATGCTGCCGCAAAACCCGACGCTGGCCCCGTGGACCAAAGCCTGGGGAGAGGCCTGTACCGGTATGCGCTGCGATGGCGTTGGCGGTTACTTCTGGAATTCGTTCGCGATTGTGATTCCAGCTGTATTGATCTCCACGGCGATTGGTGCGCTGAACGGCTATGCGCTAACCAAATGGCGCTTTAAAGGCTCGGAGCTGGTTTTCGCGCTGATGCTGTTTGGCTGTTTCATTCCGTTTCAGGTGGTATTGCTTCCCATGGCGCAAACCCTTGGGTGGCTGGGCATTTCTAGCTCCCGTGTGGGGTTGATCCTGGTTCACGTGGTGTTCGGTATTGCCTTTACCACGCTTTTTTTCCGAAATTTTTATGTAGGCATACCCAATGAACTAGTGTCAGCGGCGAAGCTGGACGGTGCCGGCTTTTTCCGCATTTTCTGGCGTATTTTAGTGCCCGTTTCAACGCCGATTATCGTGGTGTCGGTGATCTGGCAGTTCACCCAAATCTGGAACGACTTCCTGTTCGGCGTGGCGTTTTCTGGCCACAACACCCAGCCCGTCACCGTCGCACTTAATAACCTGGTCAACACCTCAACTGGCGTGCGCGAATACAACGTCAATATGGCGGCGGCGATGATTGCTGCGCTGCCCACCCTGGTGGTGTACGTGCTGGCGGGAAAATACTTCGTGCGCGGGCTCACGGCCGGCTCAGTGAAAGGCTAACAATAACAAGGTGAACCATTATGGCAGCGTTAGAAATCCACAACGTGCGCAAAGACTTCGGCACCGAGCGAGTGCTGAAAGATGTCAGTATATCGATCGATTCCGGCGAGTTCCTGATTCTGGTCGGCCCGTCCGGATGCGGTAAATCAACGTTGATGAATGCCATTGCCGGGCTTGAGCCCGTCACCAGCGGCAATATTTATATCGACGGCGAAGACGTCACATGGCGAACACCCTCCGAGCGGGATATTGCCATGGTGTTCCAGTCCTACGCGCTCTACCCGAGCATGACGGTACGTCAGAACATCAGCTTCGGGCTTGAAATGCGCAAGGTGCCTAAGCCCGAGCGTGAGGCCGCCGTCGAGCGTGTCGCCGACCTGCTGCAGATTTCTCCCCTGCTAGAGCGTAAACCGTCTCAGTTGTCAGGTGGGCAGCGTCAGCGGGTCGCCATGGGACGTGCCCTGGCCCGTGAACCCAAGGTGTATTTGTTCGATGAGCCACTGTCGAATCTGGATGCCAAGCTGCGTGTTGATATGCGCACCGAGATCAAAAAGCTCCACCAGCGCCTGGGCACAACGATTGTCTATGTGACCCACGATCAGGTTGAGGCAATGACGCTAGCCGACTGTATAGCGGTGATGCGCGATGGGTGTATTTTGCAGCTTGGCAGCCCCGACGAGGTCTACAACAACCCGGTGGATATGTTCGTGGCCGGCTTTATGGGCTCGCCATCAATGAACTTCATTCGCGCTACCTTGGAAGATAACAACGGCGGTTATCAACTTCGCATTGCCACGCCGGGTGAGGATGAGCTGGTGCTGCCCTGGCCGGAAGAGCGCATCGCCCCAGATATGGCCGAACGGCTTAACCAGCAGGTCATTCTTGGCCTACGCCCAGAGCACTTCAGCGAAGAGGATGAGCGGTTAACGTCCCAAGCCGAAGGAACTCTGCTGAGTGCCAGTGTGGCGGTGGTAGAACCTACCGGGGCGGATATCTTGCTGCGCTTACCGCTGGGTGAACAGGAAGTGACCGCCCGCGTTGGGCCTAAATGCGCGGTGGTTGCAGGGGAGCGCTTATCGCTGCGTGTTGATATGGGGCGGGCGATTCTATTTGATGCCGAAACCGGGCAGCGTATTGCTTAATGAATCAGCTTCCCACAGCGTAGTGTGTCGCTACGTTGTGGGAGGAAGCTCTTGCTATTGGGATGCTCTAGGTAGGCTTTAAAAGGAGGCGCCTTTGAAAAGTTTGTGTAAGCCATGTCGGAAAATTTTGTAAGAGACGGCTTACAAGAGACTAATGCGAAGAGCGCCTTGATATTTAATAACTATTTGTTTTTATTTGATTTTATAGGTTGGCTCAGTAACGCGTGATTTTTCTCCCACCAGCCCGCTAGCCCCGAAGGACGTTGCAACCTCTCGCCATCCTATTACCCTTATCGCCTCTTATTAGTAAAAAAATGATTCAGGGAGTGGTGTGATGGCGAACGGTAACGGCCTTTCCTTTACTCTCACCTTGCCCGGCGTAGACGATATCGCCGTGGTGGATTTCTCCCACCGAGAAAAACTGTCAGCACCCTTCGAGCTATCGCTCAACCTTGCCAGCCGCAACGGCCAACTTGCCGCCAGCGAGCTATTGGATCGTGAAGCCACCTTAACTATCTGGCATAGCGGCGAAGCGCTGCGCCATATTCACGGCATTGTCAGCGAATTTTCCCAGGGCGACCGCGGCCACCGCCGCACCTTCTACTCCCTGGTAATGCGCCCCGCGCTTTGGCGACTCTTCCTGCGTCACAACTCGCGCATCTTTCAAGCGCTCTCGCCGCTTGAGATTATCCGCACCCTTTGTCAGGAGCGCGGCGTCAGTGACGTCACTTTTGATGTTACCCGCGAGCCAGCCGAGCGTGAATACTGCGTACAGTACCGTGAAACGGACCTTGCGTTTATCGAGCGTCTGGCTGCCGAAGAAGGGCTGTTCTACTACCATGCTTTCGAAGAAGGGGCGCATCGCCTCATCTTCACCGATGATCCTAAAACGTTACCCAGCCTGGGCGAGCGCACCTACCACAGCCGTGCGGGGGGAACACCGCCCACGCGCCATGTGCGTAAGCTTCGCCATACGGCGCGGGTAGCCAGCTCCTCCGCGACGCTAAAGGACTACAGTTTCAAGAACCCTAGCTATGCACAGCTGCATGAGCATCAGGGGCAGGATGTTGAACAGCACGGTCAACAAGCTGACTACGAACATTATGACTATCCTGGACGCTACAAACAGGATGCCTCCGGCAAACCGTTTACCCGTATTCGTTTAGAGCACCTGCGCCGCGAAGCGGTGACCGCTCACGCCGAGAGTGACCTGCCGGAACTTGCCCCCGGCGTTTGCTTTACGCTGACTGACCATGATAACGACAGCCTCAATCGTGACTGGCAGCTTATCGAGGTAATTCATCACGGCGAACAGCCCCAGGCGTTGGAAGAAGACAGTATTTCCAGTAGCGATACCGCAGGGATGACTCGCTACCACAACACGCTGGTGCTAGGGCCTGCCGACACCGCCTGGCGGGCAACACTCAATGTGAAACCGCGTGTCGATGGGCCTCAGGTAGCGTTTGTCGTAGGCCCCTCAGGGGAAGAGATTCACTGCGACGAATACGGTCGGGTCAAGGTACAGTTCCCCTGGGATCGCGACTCAGAACCCAATGAAAAAGCCAGCTGTTGGGTGCGGGTTTCTCAAGGCTGGGCGGGTGGCGGCTACGGCAGCATCGCGATACCCCGTATCGGCCATGAAGTGATCGTTTCTTTCCTGGAAGGCGACCCGGATCAGCCGTTGATCACCGGCCGTACCTACCACGCCGCCAATACCGCGCCGTATCCCTTGCCCGAGCATAAAACCCGCATAGCGATCAAAACCCAGACCCACCAAGGGGAAGGCTTTAACGAGCTGTGCTTTGAAGACAAGGCCGGGGAAGAATTTATCTACATGCACGCCCAGAAAAATATGGAACTGCATGTCCTCAACTCGCGGCAGAAGCGGGTCGAGTTCGACGATACCGCGACTATCGGCAATAACTCCCACTTGGCGGTCGCCAAGGATCGCGTCGAAACTATCGACGGCAACCGCGATATCACCGTGCGCACCAACCACACCGAACAGATAGACGGCGAGCGCGGATTAACGGTGGGTGGCAGCTATCAAACACATGCCAACGGCGATATCACCTTTAAAGCAGATGGCGAATTGATACTGGATGCCAGCAAAATAACCCTGGTCGCCGGTGGTGCCGCGTTGGTAGTTGCTGGCGGCAGCGTAGACGTGACGCCCACCCTTAATGTGGGTTCGGCATCGCCCAGTTCAGCGGCGCTCCCTCCCATCCCCGCTGTGCTTGAGGCCGCCGCAGGCGAAGGCAGTCCGTTTGTCTCCCACTGCCCGCTCGAAGAGGAGTAATCCATGGTAACGGCTGACTACTGGCTGGCCCGCTGCCATGTCATGGCCCATTTCCCCAGCACCCGACGCTGGGAAGAGGACGCCGACGAAGCCGTCACCGTCGCCGCCGTGCTGGCCGAGGATGAAGCCCAGGTAAGGGCGCTATTACAGCAGCAGTGTCACGATGATGGCCTGGGGTTGATACGCCTTGATGCCATTGAAACCCTGCTTCAGCGCTGTCGACGCGAAGGCCTGGTTCAAAGGCTGGTGGAACTGGCCCACACCACCTCGCCACAACAGCCGGTAGCTTATGGCGAGATGCTACCCCTTTTATCGGAGAAAGCGCCCGGGCCCGAACCCGCAGTGACCCTCCCGCCGGTAAACTACCAGGAGATCACTTGGCAAGCGCTGTTTGCCCTCCATCAGCCACCGCTATGGGCGGTCATCGACGGGGTTAACTGCCGGGACGCCATGGCACGCCTTGGCCAAGCCGAGGCCCAAAGCGCCTGCCTCTATGCCTCTACGGATACCGCCACCCAGGCCAATGCCCCCTGGCTGGTACGCCTTGAAGCAGACAGCGACCTACGCGAATGGCTGGAAAGCCTTCCCCAGGATCAGCACTGGGGGATACTCCTGCAATCAAACGCAACGATAAAGCAACTGCGCAGCCACCTGCGCAAGTTCACGATGCTATGGACGCCCGCCAACGATCAGGCCCCGGTGTACTTTCGCTTTTACGACCCCCGAGTGGCGCTGGACATGGGCCAAGCGCTGGAGCCCTGGAAGCTGGCCGCTTTTATGGCACCGATAGAGGCACTGATCCTTCCTGTCTCTCCCCTGATGGCGTTGCCGCCTGAGCTTGAGTTCGCACCCGCGATGGCGCTGGATACCGATGCCAGCGAGGTGCAAGGATGCCTAGTGTGTATCAGCCTTAGCGACGATGCCCGCGCCGTCAACGGCCAGGGGCGGCAGTTTGCGATAGGGCAAGCGGAGTACCAGCATTTTGGCGAGCTTGCACAGTCAAGGGCGAGCCAAGCCCTCGCACGGTCGCTCAAAGAGCGTTACCCCCAGGTATCCGAAGGTGAGCGGATGCGTGCGGTGATCGAGGCCACACAGTTAGGGCAGCGGTATGGGGTGCAATCCAAAAAACAGATAAAAACGCTGGCCATTTGTGTGCTGGAGGTTGGTGCAGACTTTCCCCAGCGTCACCCCGACGCACAGCGAATACTCGACAACGCTAAACTCGCTGGCTGGCGGAAGTGCCAGCTATTAGAAGAGTGGCTACCTCGAGGGCGTATACGGCATGCGCTACTAGCCCCCTATCCACAATCGGGTGAGCATGAAGACAACTATCGGCCCATCGCTGACGAGGAACGTCCATGAGCTATCAACCAAGCATCGAAGACATTGCGTATTTAGCGGAACACCAGCCGGAGCGCTTCTCCAGCCCTGCGACAACGCTAAGATCGATCCAAAATGCTATGCAAGCAGACGACGTTCAGCGTGACGCACTGGAAGCGGCCACGGCCCAAAACCACTACAACGACTTCTTGGCAAATGGTGGGCAACCAATCACGGAAAGCCCGATTCCGCCGGAACCCGCAGACGAAGAAAGCCGTCAGGACCCTGAATTTGGCGCCATGTGCGTTGAGTGTGCCTCACTAACACCTTGTATCGAACAGGTGGAGGTCGTTTGCCACGCCGGTGAGAATACCCGCGTAGTACTGCAAGGAGAAAATGAACTCTCTGCTACGGACTGCAAAATATATTTTGTTGCGGATCAGTTTGTGACGGGCGAGGGAACCTTCGAAGATTTTCTAGCTGGTACGCAGCTCAAGGATGAAGGCCAAGTAACGATCAATCTGGCCAGCAACTGCCCCCATGAGCAGCACACGCTCTATTGGACCGACGAGATTAACGGTACTGCGCTCGCCCCAGGAGCGACCTCCACCGTTGATTTTACGGTGATGACCCAGCCCGTTCCGCCCATCACCCTACCCAGCGTGCTGATGGGGGTGGTCTCTACGAATGAAGAGCTCGCCTTTAAAGCTGCCGTCATGTTGCTGAATGTACTCATGAACCGTACCGCCATGGTAAACGAAGAGCGTTTTCGCATCAGTTATGACGGCACGAACGACTTCCATTTCACGACAGTGACGCTACCGCAGCTAAAGTTCGACGGCTTGGTGACTATCGCGCCGCCTACGATCGATACCCGTCCGGTCGAAAAAAGGGAAGGCCGTATGATCGCCGCAGAACAGAGCATGGGGTCGCGGGTAAGGCAGGTAACCGCACGGCAAGGCTGGGGCATCCACGCTGACCTCACTGTCGTATGTGGTGCTAAAAACACCACAATAACCGTGGGTAAAAGTCCCAGCGAAACCGAGACCCTTGATACTGGTTCCTCACTTCGCCAAGCAGAGAGCCAGCGGCAACAGCAAAACACGGTTGAGCGATTTATTGGCACTCTGACCGAGGCGTCGCAGCGTATCGCCAAAAACCTGAGTGGCACCGAAAATGACGATAGCAAGCTATTCAGCTTCTACACCCGTGGCCCGGAGTTAATGCTGGGCGCGACCACTGAGCAGGTGGAAGAGAGCGGTGGCCCCGGAACGAGCTGGGAAATTACACCGAGGCTTTCGCTAGCGTATGAGTGTGGGGTGCAGCTCGATATCTACGAAGCATTGAAAATAGCCGCCAGGGGAACCGGCGGTGGCGCCGCGCTCGTCACGTTTCTGGAAAGTGTTGAAGGTGGCTTTAATGTGTATTTTGCCGAAGGCCAGTTGATGCCCGCTTTATTCATGGAGGTTGGGTTGGGTGTTGGCCCCGAGGGTACGGAAAATATGCTTCGTGCCACCTACAACGTACAAGTCAACGCCTTCGAGCAACCGGAAGGGCAGGTGAGCATCACCCTAAGCGCCCTGGTCAGCGGCGGCATGATGGGGTACTTCGACAGCCTGTTCACCGAGCGAACCGTATTCAAGTACGGCGTTCAGGTGGCAACCAGCGGCAGTATCACAATTGCCATCGAAAACGGCCAATGGGGTTACCAGCTTTCCCATGCCGGTGCGATGCTCAGTGTACAGGGGTATAAAAAGGCGGATGTAGAGTCAGGTGGGAATGAGCCAGTTGCTGGTGGTCGTAGCCGACAAGCCCAGCACAGCAGTTCCCAAGTGGTTGAGACGGACGACGGTACTCGCTGGCAAGAAGATGGTGAAACCCATCGCTACCGTTTGGCCGATAGCTGGACGGGAACGTTTCATCCATTTAACAACGCAGGTTAAAGGCATCACATGAAATTACTTATTACTTTCGTTTTATCGGTATTGCTCAATATGGGGGTACAGGCAATGGCACAGGAAACCGAGTATCAGTTTGGCGTACGCTGGAGCGTTAATGGCTTAGCCTCTTCGATTGACGTACAAGATATTATGTTAGATTTCTCCGGCACGTCGAGCAATCGGGATACTCTTCTGCCCATTTCTCAATACATCAAAAATGGTAAGAATACGGTCAAGTTATATACGTGGCCGCTTGAATATGAGTCTGATCACGAGCTACGAGTATCGTTACTTTATTGGGAGCCGGGTGACAACCCTAACACCGATGCGAAAACTGCTTTTGAAGTTGTCATGATGCCTGGTCAGGATAATGCAGAACCCGAAGTCATTTCTATAGAGCCAGAAGCCCCTTTACAGCCACGGCAAAACGGTATTCGTTTTAATCGTAACGAGGATAACGATACATTGGAAGTCGCGTTCAATAACCGCCAGCAGATGCCCACATGGTGCTGGGAAGAGGGCGATGTTCTAAAGGATAACGACGCTACCCGCGATAGCTTGACCCGCGAATACCGCCGACTGCATGCGCTGTTTGCAGCGGGCGATAACGATGCCCTGTTAGCGGCTGCGTCGACAAGGACAAAAGAACTTGCCCTGGCTTCGGGTACGCCGGAAGACTACGTGCGTCACCGGTTCAGCTACACCATGTACTTCGATAACCCGGATATCTACCAGTTAAATGATTTTCCCGAAGAGCCCATGACGTTGAACTTAGGAGCAGATAATCGCGTGGCATGGCTAACAACGGAAGGCGTCCAAGTCCCGATAAGGTTTAATCATATTCAAGAGAATGATGTTTCAAGCCGAGTAAGGCCTTACTTCATTCGCCGCGATGGCCAGTGGGAAATCTGCCGATGAAACCCATCGCACGCAAAGGCGACCTGCACTGCTGTCCGATTCCCGGTCACGGCACTACGGAAATTGTCTCCGGTTCGCCCTCTCAGGTAGAGGGCCAGCCCGTGGCGCGGGTGGGTGATAAAACCGGCTGCGGCGCCACCATCATCGAAGGTTCCAGCCACTCCAACCACGATGGTAAGCCCACCGCCTACCTGGGCTGCAAAACCGATCATGGTGGTGAGATTATTACCGCATCGAGCAGTGCCAAGGTGGAGCCTTAAAGGGTCGTGTCAGTTTATAGAGTTGGCCAAGGCATTTGATAGCATGAAGAAATGGATAGCTCACGGTTGGCTTGTTGCGCTGACACTTACTAGTGCACCAGCTATGGCACAGGAAACCGAGTATCAGTTTGGCGTACGCTGGAACGTCAATGGATTAGCCACCGGTACGCACATCCAAGATATTCTACTCGACTTCAAAGGCGAGCCTAGTGCGCAGAATACGATGCTGCCAGTCACTCAGTATGTGCGTAATGGACGTAACGAAATTCAATTTTACGCTTGGCCAGTGCCTTTTGCAGAGGGGCATGAGATACGACTCTCTATGGAGTATTGGGAGTCAGATCAAAACCCGAATACGGAGGCTAAGACCGCTTTTGAAATCATGATCAAACCGGAGGAAGAGGATGTAGAGCCTGAAGTCGTATCAAGAGACCCTAACGCCCCCCTGCAACCAGTAGAGAATAGTATTCGGTGGGAGGATCATGTTGGTCACTTCAGGTTGCATGTGCCGTTCCAAAACCGTCAACAGATGCCCACTTGGTGCTGGGAAGAAGGCGATGTTCTAAAGGACAACGACGCTACTCGCGATAGCCTGACCCGCGAATACCGCCGACTGCATGCGCTATTTGCAGCGGGCGATAACGATGCCCTGTTAGCGGCCGCGTCGACAAGGACAAAAGAACTCGCCCGGGCTTCGGGCACCCCCGAAGACTATGTGCGGGATCGGTTTAGCTACAGTATGTATTTTGACAATCCTGATATTTACCAGTTAGACGATTTCCCCGAAGAGCCTATGACGCTAAACCTGGGAGCAGATAATCGCGTGGCATGGCTGACCACAAAAGGGGTAAGTGAACCCATTCGTTTTAATAATGTTTCACAGGAAGGTCGTGCTAGCTACGTAAGTCTCTACTTCACCCGCCGCGATGGCCAGTGGGAAATCTGCCGATGAAACCCGTTGCCCGCAAAGGCGATCTACACCGCTGCCCCATCCACGGTCATGGCACTACGGAAATTGTCTCCGGTTCGCCCTCTCAGGTAGAGGGCCAGCCCGTGGCGCGGGTAGGTGACAAAACCGGTTGTGGTGCCACCATCATCGAAGGTTCCAGTCACTCCAACCACGATGGTAAGCCCACCGCCTACCTGGGCTGCAAAACCGATCATGGTGGCGAGATTATTACGGTGTCGAGCAGTGCCAAGGTGGCGCCTTAATGCATCGCATCATTTTATTGAGTTACTGAAGATCGGAAACTGGTGTAACGACGGATATGTTTATCGCGCGTTATGAGCAAAATTTGGCATCATCTAGCGGAAGGCGAGATATTGGTACCCTTTGAATATCAATCAGTGAATACAGATGCGCCTTGGCCTGTTTTTACCGATTCAGACGGCAGGGAAAAGCGCTATCCGGATGATTTTAGACAATGACGGCTAATGTGCGGCGAATGGGGTTAGCCTCGGAGGAGCTTCCGAGGCTAACCCCTTTTTGAATGGTGGAATCTCAACTGCGTAAGTGCCGCAATTCCCCATTGAGCGCTTTGATGATTGAGTAGCACATCAGCAGCATCACGATGGAGAACGGAATCGCCGTGGCGGTTACGCCCGCCTGAAGCGCTGTCAGACCACCCCCGATAAGCAGCACGATCGCGATGAGACCTTCCACGACCGCCCAAAACATCCGCTGAGGACGGGGCGCGTCGATCTTACCGCCCGCGGTGATGGTATCGATCACCAGGGATCCAGAATCCGAGGAGGTGACAAAGAAGATCAATGCCAGAATGATGCCTAGGGTCGACATCAGCCCCGTCAGCGGCAGCTCGTTGAGCATGCCGAACAGCGACAGTTCAGGCCTATAATTGTCGATTACATATTCCTTGACCAGACTACTGGCTGGGTTGGCATAGAGCTGATCAAGCGCGGTGGAGCCGAAGACGCCCATCCAGATAAAAATAAACAGACTGGGTACCAGCAGTACACAGAGCACGAATTCGCGCACCGTGCGGCCCTTCGACACTCGAGCGATAAACATGCCCACGAAAGGCGCCCAACTGACCCACCAGGCCCAGTAGAAAATTGTCCAGGCCTGACGATAGTCATCATCGTCCCGACCGAAGGGCGCCGATAAAGGCATAAACTCAGTCACATAGGTCGAAAGCCCCGACCAGAACCCGCTTAGGGCGATCAGCGTAGGGCCTGCAAACAATACGAAAAAGAAAAATAATACGGCCAGGACCATATTGATCTCGGAAAGCTTCTTTACGCCTCCCTCGAGTCCGCGCCAGACCGATATCATGGCAACCGCCGTCACCAGCAAGATGACGATGACCTGGGTCGTCGTGCTAACTTCCAGGCCGAAGACGAAGTTCATCCCCGCATTGGCCTGCTGAGCCCCGAGTCCCAGCGATGTCGCCAGGCCAAACAGCGTGGAGAACACTGCCAGAATATCGATCACATGGCCCCACCAGCCCCAGACGCGTTCGCCGAGGATCGGAAAAAACGCCGAGCGAATCGAGAAGGGCAGGCCCTTGTTATAGGTAAAGATGCCCAAGGCCAGCGCCATGACCACGTACACCGCCCAGCCATGGATCCCCCAATGCAGGTAGGTGCCGGCAAGTCCCATGGCGCTGGCCTCGCCGATTGCGTCAGGATTCAGCTCTCCATCGGCGTTGAAAGGGGATTCAATCCCCAGCGGCAGAGAGACGTTGGCATGATAAACCGGTTCCAGCACGCCGAAAAACAGCAAGCCGATACCGATACCAGCGGTAAACAGCATCGCGAACCAGGACAGGTAACTGTGCTCCGGACGGGCATCGGGCCCGCCTAGCCTTACCGACCCGTAAGGCAGCACGACCAGCGCCAGGCAGAACACAATGAAGAAATCCACCAGGATCATGAAATACCAATCCAAGGTGCCCGTAGAGAAGGCGACGATGGACTGGAACAGGTTTCCTGCACGTTCTGGAAATAGCAGAGTGAGGACAATGAAGATGACTGAGGCAAGCGCAGATACTAGGAAAACTCGGTTGTGAATATCAAAACCAAAAGGGCCGAGCTGCCCCTTGATATTGTCCTGGCCGACGACATAGTCGGTCTGCATGTCGTTCGCCCCAGGAGCAGGCTCGGACTCGTTCGAGTGATTCATAAAATACCTCTTCTAGTCGGTCAGAAGATGCTGCGTTGAAACACCATCATGGCGCTAACTAGCGTTGAATCCTAACTTGTTGCCAACGCAGCGGTATTATGGACGGTTTCGAACTACCCTGTTATCGCAGGTTTTATGTCGAGGTTAGTGGTCCTGCGAGCCCGCTTCCTTGTCGAGCCGTTTGATTTGCCGCCACAGGTCCTGACGCAGGTCGGCAAGCCTGGGCTGTTCATCGTGGGTGAACGCTACGGGGCGGCATAGCCGCTGGGCGCGCAGCCCCAAGCGGGCGCTAAGTAGCCCGGTGGCGAGTCCCTGGCCAGCGCGTGCGGAAAGGCGGCTGGCCAAGTCCAACGACAACATGTCCATACTGGCGTCGGTGACCAATTCGCTCGCCCCGGCAAACGCCATGTTGTGCAAAACGTGGCGGAATAGCCGCAGGCGGCTGGCGTATCCCAGTTCCAATCCATAAAGCCGACATAGTCTGTCCACCATCGCGAGACTGCGCCAGGCGACCAGCGCCATATCGACCAGCGTTAATGGGCTTACCGCTACCATAATGGCGGTTTCGCCGGACATTCGCGTGATTAAACGCTGTGCCTCGCGGTCACGTGGTGCTAGCAGGTGATAGCGCAGCAATGTCTGGATCTCTACGCCACTATGGTGAGGCTGGCAGGCGTGTTTAAAAGCTTGCCAGTGTGGGTCGTCATCGGCCAGTTTGAGTTGCCGCTTGAGTTGCTCAGCCATGCTCTGAGCCTGCTTGGTCGAACGTTCGGGCAGTTCGGCCAAGTCGCTACGCAGTCGGTCGTGGCGCTTTAGGCGGCGAAGACGGCCGAGTTCTTTAAGCAGTGATATCCCGCCCAGGCCAATCAACCCAATGCCAAATACCTGCCAGGCCACCGTCATCCATTGGGATTGCCTTAGGGCCTCGGGGATGCCGGTGACAAACTCAAGAACCCCCAGGGTTGCGCCACCTGCCAGCGCCAACATAAGTCCCCAGCGACGTTTGCGCGGCGCGCCCAGCCGAGCCTCGGGGAGGGCTTTTTCCTCGGCAGTGGGGGGCAGGGGCTGGTGATGGTCGGTAGGCGCAAACGTTTCGCGCTGGCGAAGCTCGACATCAGGGCCATCGCGGGTTTCCATGGGTTCATCAAGGTTGAAGTGCCGACGTGGCTGTGGGGTGGTCATGTGAGTTTATCTCCAATCAGCCAGTCGATGGCGGCGTCCATGCGGATGTGGGCAAGCGCGTCAGACTCAGTGTCCATGGGGCGAAAGCTGGGAAAGTCAAAGCCTTGCTGTTGCCAAAAATCGGGCGTTGGCAAGCGGGGCGGCACATCGCCGGGATACACCAGAACGTCTTCACCCTCAAGGGTTGTGCCTCTCAAAGCAGGCGAGCGCTTACTATTGTGCACCACTTCACGCGCCTCGGTAGCGCGAATGGCGGCCAGCGAGAGCGCCTTGACGGGCACGTTGGCAAACCGTAAATCCTTAAGCGGCTCGGCTAACAAGGCTTCGAGCAACTGCACAACATGGCCATGCTGCTCGGGCGTGACATGATCCGCTTTGGTGGCCGCAATGGCCAGCCTATCGATTTTGGGCGCAAATAGCCGGGATAGCAGGCTGCGCTTGCCGTAATCAAAACTTTGCATCAGTTGGCTTAGCGCCTGGGAAAGATCTTCGAACCGCTCAGGCCCGGCATTAAGGGCGCCCAAAACGTCCACCAATACAATTTGGCGATCAAAGCGACGGAAATGGTCGCGGTAAAAAGGCCGTACCACCTGCTGCTGGTAATAGCGAAAGCGCGCCGCCAAGGTGGCATACACACTGTCAGGCGGTAGTGCGTCAAGTTCCTCTTTGGGCATAGTGAGCTGGGGCAGCGGGAAAAACTGCAAGACCGGCGCGCCGTCGAGTTCACCCGGCAATAGAAAACGCCCCGGCTGAAGGTTGGAAAAACCTGCTTGCTTTGCGCGCCTTAGGCCCTGTGCGTAAGCCTCAGCAAGGCTTGCCAATTGCGCTTCGTCCGCCTCGGCAGCAGGGTCGAGGTTTTCTACCTCGGCAAGCCATTCGCTAAATAGCCCACGGCGTTGATCGCCTGAGTGCTGCGGCTGGGTCTGGCACCAGCTGTAAAAATCGTGCTGTAACAGCGGTAAATCGAGCAGCCACTCGCCGGGGTAGTCGAATAGGTCCAGTGTCAGATGGGCAATGTCCGGCGAAAGCCAGCCCTGCTGAGCGGGTCGATAGCGTAACTGCAAGCGCAGTTCGCTAATTCCCCGGGTAGGCTCAGGCCAGCGGGGCGGGGTATCGCGTAGCGCGGCCATCCCCGGGTCGTAGGGAAAGCGCGGTACGCCTAGGTCCGGCTGATTTAGTCGTTGTGCGCCGAGTAAGCGCCCTTCGCGTGCCGCCGGTAGTAGGTCTAATTGAGCCTCCACTCCCGCGTGGCGAAGCTGATTCACCAGCGAGGTCAAAAAGGCTGTTTTGCCGGCTTGGGAGAGACCGGTTACCGCCAAGCGAAGCTGGCGATCCCGGCCACGTTCTATCAGGTTACTCAGCTCGCGACGTAACGGCTGGCGCATGGCGCGATGTCCTCAATTAAGGGTAGGAATGCCGTGGCGCTACGCTCTGCTTAATGTGGTGCCTAATAAATGCTGAGCACCGGGAACTAGCCATACTGGGTCTAATCGGGTATTCGCAGCTTCTACACACACAAAACGTTTGGCAGCGTCGATGGAGGTATCGGCGGGTGGCTGCTGATCCGGGTGCCATACTACAGTGGAATCGCTCGACTGTTTGCCGATGCGCAGTGTGCGCGGGCCGTCGTGGAGCATAACGGCTTCATTGGAGTGATAGATGCGATCTACTGCGCCACGAATCGCCAGCGTGCCTTGCTGCTCGCTTTCCGCAAAGTCACGCAGCTTGTCGAGATAGCGTGCCCCGGTTAACCCTTCCAGGCGACATTGATGTGCATCATCGACCGCCAAATACGAATGCAGTGCGCCACTCACCTTAACCGGGGTGTCGCCGATGTTTTCGCTGATCAATTCGACGGCCAGGCGCTGTGCATTGGCTTGGATAATTGCGCGTACCGTCAGTTGCGAATGCAACCGTTGGGTTGGGGATAGGTGGAGCTCGATCCCTTCGGCATGCTCATCCGCCGCTTCGAGTCGCCACTCAGCGTGGCGTGCCAAACCATGGAAGGTGCCGCTGCGGTCAGGCGTTTCGTCAGCGTAGCGCTCATCGGCGAACCACGGCCAGCAAAGCGGAATGCCGCCACGGATGGCGCCCGGCATCGGTTGCGGTGTGGGGGTTACCCACAGCCAGCCACGGTCCTGTGGCGGGCGAAAGTGCAGCACCTGAGCACCCTGCAGCGATATAATCAATTCACCCCAGGGGGCGTTGAACAAGACAAGCTCGCGTCCTTGCCAGTGAGACGTCTGTTGGCCGTCTACACCGTCAAGCAATTGCTGGAGGGTGTCGGGAATCATGGGCAATCCTTTTTCAGCAGGGCCACTATCAATCAATGAATATTAGCGCGAGACCTTAACGCTGTGTGCTATGTTAGAACAAGCAAGTAAACAGCGTAAAATTAACCACACGTACAGAAAGGAGGCGACATGGGTTTTATTGCTTGGTTAATTATTGGTGGTTTGGCTGGCTGGATTGCCGGCAACATCATGCGGGGCGGCGGCTTTGGTGTGCTGGGTAATATCGGTGTCGGGATTGTTGGTGCCGTGCTAGGCGGCTTCTTATTTAGCCTGTTGGGTCTACAAGCAGGTGGCTTTATAGGATCGCTCGTCACCGCCATTGTTGGGGCCGTTGTCTTACTGTGGATTATCAGTAAGGTGAAGCAGGCCTAAGGTCTTGAGCGATAAGCGACTGTAATACTCTTGCCATGGACCCGCGACGTTAAGCGTCGCGGGTCCATGTGTTTCTGGGCGGTTACCAGCCGCCTTGCCCCTCCAGCAAGCTACGCGTGTTATTGTTAAGCGGCAGCTTGAAATCGGCACTGCCCAATACCATCGCATCACCGGAGCGTACCACCCGCGCGCTGACATAGACATAGTCTTGCCCTTGAGCATAGGTGCCCATCAGAATGGAGCGCGCGTCGTGCTGGGCGCTTAAGCGTTGAACCTCGCGTGATAGGATCAACTCGCCCACGCTCTCTTCGATAAACATGCTGTCGCGCATTTTGACCTCGCGCACTTGCATGCCTTGACGCCCCAGTGCCGACGCCATGAGTTCAGAACTCATGCGCCCTAAGGTAGAGGATTGGCTCAAGTCGTCGATGCTAACAAACGTCGCGGCAATCATGGGGCTATAACGCGTCAGGTCGGGGTTACTCGCCACCATCTGTTCAGCGGCTGCCTGAGCGAGTTCTGGTAGGTCCGGATCGGGCTCTTGCTGTTGCATATTGTTGCCGCCAAGCGAGCTACAGCCTGCAAGGCCAAGTACCAAAAGGCTGACAGTTAACCACTTGGCAGCAGCCAGCGGGCGCGTTACATAAGTAAAGGCAAATGACATCATGGACATCGCATTACCACCTGTCCGTAATCGAGACCGACGGCGTTGACGGTGCGGAAGGAACACGGTCAGGCGCGTATTGACGCCGGTCGCCGCGGTTAATGTAGTAGATGTTCGACGAAGAATAGAGGATATGCTCACCGTCGAGAATCTGGGTGGTGATGATGACTTCTTCTTCGCCAGTGTGCGTCCAGCTGCCGCTGGTGACGTCAGCGGCTATGGCGGCGGGGATCAGGCCCAGGGCAGGTTCAGCCCACTGATTAAGCGGGATGGCGGCCACTGCAATACCACCTGCCAGCGCAGTGAATGCACCAACCGGCGGGCGAACGAAGTCCCGGTCACGGTGTTCGACTACTTCAACGCCAATATGAATTTCGGCGCTGTTAGGTTGCGGTTGGGTGGTAAGATTGGCACCGCGTGAGACTAGCTCACTGGTCAGTAATGTGCGAAAACCGCGGCCAAATTCCCCGCCGCTGTAGGCATGGGGTGTGTCTTGAGATGCTTCAGCTATGTGCAAATCTCGGAAGCGAACGCGCTCACGCTGGAGGATCTGAGTGGCCTCGTGGCGGGCCAATACATTCCAATGATGGGCAGCCTGCATGCGTTGCTGTTCGCTGTACGGATAGGTAGTGGCGATTGGGGCTTGCGAGGTATTCGCGTAGAAACAACCGCTTAGCGCAAGACTCGCCATGCCGATGGCCAGCGGATGTAGCGCCAATGAGGATAAATCGATAAAACGGATGCGCACCGGATGGTTCCTTCTCGCTACGAAACGGCTTTTTGATAGACTAGGCGGCGTTTGATCAACAGCGCGCCAACCTCAGCTGAGCAGACAGCGGTTCAGCGTCTTTAATAACACAGGGTTTGTGCTTTCAGGCACGCATTAAAACCGATAACCGTAGGGTTAGCGTGACATATTGCATTAGATCGGCCACGGGGTTAAAAACTTGAATGAGTAATCACACGGATGCTTGAAGATCACCGCAGCGGACCTCGCCACGATTCGCTTATGTCCCCGTACCGCGAAGACGACAGCGGTAGTGTGTGGATGGTGAGCTACATCGATATCATGACGCTTCTGGTAGCGCTGTTTGTAATCATTATCGCGGCGGCTGATGCCACGAGTCCGGCTTGGTTTGCGTCTGAAACACCTCCTGACCCCGTTTTTCAGTCGCCTGCGCCGCCGCTTGAAGTCCCATTGCCCGAACCGTTGGCGAATGCGCGGGATGAGCGACTTAACCAAGCGACTTGGCTGGGGGGGCCATTGCTGGCCAGTACGATAACGGCCGCTCAAGGGGTGGCCGGACGCCCACCGCGCACAACGAGAGGTGTCCCCCCGTTGCTCGCTATGCCTGACGATATATTAGAACCGTTAGCAGCGTTGCCTGAACCGCGTTTGCCGATGCCCCTGGCCCCTGTTGAGCAACCACCGTTGCCGTTTCCTCTGGTCAATTACATGGTGGTGCTGACGGATAAGCCGCCTAGTAATGTCGAAGAAATCAGCAACGATGCCGTTGATGGCGCCTTATCACTCAACGAACAACTTGACCGTTCAACATATTTACCCGACTTAGAAGGGGTGGAAGTATCCCGAGTTGAAGAGGGTATTAGTCTGCGGGTGCAAGACCAACTGCTGTTTCCTTCCGCAGATGCGGGGTTAACCGATGACGGTAGCGACTTGATCGGCACATTGCTCGATACTATTCAGCGTTACGATGGGGAAGTGTGGGTTGAAGGGCATACCGATAGTCAAACCATTGACACACCCGAATATTCGTCCAACTGGGCGTTATCCAGCGCCCGGGCCATTGCCATTGTGGAAGCGTTGGAAGCTTCAGGGGTGGCAACAGAGCGCCTGCGTGCCGTTGGACTGGCGGCTACTCAACCGTTGGCAGATAACGACACCTCCGAAGGACGAGGGCGTAACCGCCGAGTCGAAGTGGTAATACACGTGGAATAAATGCTGATTTTTCAATTTACTTTCCCTGTCATCGCCAGCGCATAAAAAAGCCCGCCGGGGGAGGCGGGCATAAAGGGCTTGGCTCACTGCAGCTCACTGGCAAAGGGGGGGGGTGTACATGGTTGCCAGTGAGTACAACTCCAGTATAGCTATTTATAAGGCTCTGCCAAGGGTTGTCTTGGTTTTTTTGTAATTGATTGTAAAACCATGTTGGTGCCTTAAAGGTGCAGTTCTGATGAGTTTGTATCGTGATATTGCACTATAAAAGTGCATGGAGAGTTTGGCGTTACGTCAACTCCCTAGCAGCATCCGCCAGCGCTGCGACTCCTTATATTGATATCAATGCGTTACCAGCATTGGCACGTATCGTGCTAAGCAAGAGATACGCTGTTATCGCCTTCTTTATTTAGTGCGATAACGAGCGACCACCGCTTAGCAGTAGAGAGGCTGTGCCATGCTTGAACACGCCAGCGCTTCAGCGCCCCCCGATAATAGAGCGCATGATATAGGCCCACCTCGCCTTGTGGTGACCGACCTAGATGGCTCCCTGCTTGACCACCACAGCTACGACGCCACCCCTGCAAAGGCATGGCTTGCCCAGTTAAAACAAGCGAAAGTGCCCGTCATCCCCGTTACCAGTAAGACTCGTGCTGAGTTACTTCCCTTGCGTGAGGCCCTGGGGCTAACCGCAACACCCTTTATTGCCGAGAATGGCGCCGTAATCGGTCTTCCTCCTGGCTGGTGCCATGCTCGTCTGGACCGACCAGGAAACGGACGTGACGGGATGGTGATTAAACAGCCCAGCGTTGATATAGGCTTTATTCGCGCCCGACTGCGCGTCTGGCGTAAGCGACTTGGGGTGCGCTTTACCCCCATGAGTGAGTTAACCCTTGACGACCTAATTGGACTGACCGGCCTTGATGCAACACAGGCGAAATTAGCCCGCCAGCGTGAGGGAAGCGAGCCGCTACTTTGGCACGACGACGACACAGCGCTTGAGACATTCCGCTGCGCGCTGGAGGGCGACGGCCTGCAACTTACCCAAGGCGGACGCTTTTGCCACGTCATGGGTAGCGCATCCGATAAGGGTAGCGCGGTCACATGGCTAATTGGACGCTTTCGAGCGCTACGTGGGCGTGACCCTCTTTCGCTTGGTTTGGGTGATGGCCCCAACGACGTATCAATGTTAAACGCCGTTGATCAGGCGGTGGTGATCCGAGGTCGTCATGACTTGGTGGTAGAGCCAAGCAATCCTCATCTTTACCGGACGCAGGCCACTGGCCCCGAGGGCTGGGTTGAAGGGGTGTCCCACTGGTGGGGCGATGCGCTTAGCCCTGCCAATCCGCGTGATGCAAAGGAGGCAAACGCATGAGTGATTTTCATCAAAACGGTGTGATTACCGATTTTCATAACCTGACGCGTCGCCCGGTTGAGGCGTTGGAAAAGGAGTTATGTCAGTTTGCCCGGCGCCGCCCGATGGGGTTGATTCTGCCCTCGTTATTTTCAGAGCTTGAAGGCCCGGCGCTTTCGGCCATTGTCGATGAGCTGGTTAAGGTGCCTTATCTCGGTGAGATCGTGATTGGCCTGGATCGGGCCGACCGTGAGCAGTTTTTATATGCGCGGGAGTTCTTCTCACGCTTGCCTCAGCACACACGTATTTTATGGAACGATGGGCCTCGCTTACGCGCGTTGGATGCAGAGCTGGAACAGCACGGGTTAGGTTCGCTCGAACCAGGGAAAGGCCGCAATGTATGGTATTGCGCAGGCTATATACTGGCCTCTGGTCGTTCATCGGTTGTTGGGCTGCACGACTGCGATATTTTGACTTATGACCGAGGCCTGTTGGCGCGCTTGATGTACCCGGTTGCCCACCCGCGCTTTAACTACAGCTTCTGTAAGGGCTATTACCCGCGCATTGCCGAAGGAAAGCTCAACGGACGCGTCTCGCGCCTGATGGTAACGCCATTATTACGAGCGCTTAAAACCGTATGTGGTCCCTTACCTTACCTCGACTATTTGGATAGCTTCCGCTATCCGCTTTCGGGCGAATTTGCTATGCGCAGCGACGTTTTAGAGGGGATTCGTATTCCAGCGGATTGGGGGCTTGAGATTGGCGTTCTCTCTGAACTTCAGCGAAACTACTCACCGCGCCAGCTTTGCCAAGTCGACATTGCCGATGCCTACGACCATAAGCACCAGCCGGTCAGCGAAGAGAACCCCGATGCCGGACTGAATCGGATGAGCTTGGATATCGCCAAAGCGCTATATCGCAAACTGGCCACCCAGGGGATTACGTTCAGCAGTGAAGATTTCCGCACACTTAAGGCAACCTATTACCGGCTGGCGTTGGACTTGATCGAGGCCTACGATCACGATGCCACCATGAACGGTTTGAGTCTTGATCGTCACAGCGAAGAGCAGGCCGTTGAGTTATTCGCTAGCAATCTGTTGGAAGCAGGTAATTTGTTTCTGGATAACCCCCGCGAACGGCCCTTTATTCCCAGTTGGAACCGCGTACAGGCAGCCGTCCCTGACCTGCTCATGCGCATGCACGAAGCCGTGGAGCTGGATAATCAGGGCGATGTTTAAGTTGCTTTGATTCGGATAGGGGAGGGCTAGCTGGGCGTATCATGGGTGATGCGCCCAGCCAGACTGAAGGTTAGTGATTAACCCTGATGAGAGGAAGGCAGGGCCTGGGTTGAAGAGGCTTGAGATCCGGCAATTTGGAAATGTGCAACCCGCTGGCGTAATTCAAAGCTGAGGTCTGCTAAACGTTGTGTTGCCCCGGTACTTTGTTGTACCAGCCCGGCATTTTGCTGAGTCATTTGATCCATCTGAGTGACAGCTTGGTTGACCTGCTCAATGCCATAGCTTTGTTCCTTGGTAGCCGCTGAGATTTCTTTCACTAACGTATTAAGCTGCTTAATGTTGTCGACGATACCGCTAATCACGCTGCCGGTGTCGCGTACTTGGCGACTTCCTTGCACGACCTGGGCGTCGGAGTTATCAATTAGCGTTTTAATTTCCTGTGCTGCCGCCGCCGAGCGGCTAGCCAATTGGCGGACTTCGCTGGCGACAACGGCAAAGCCACGCCCCTGTTCGCCTGCGCGTGCGGCCTCTACCGAGGCGTTAAGTGCCAATATATTGGTTTGAAATGCAATCGAATCGATTGTGGCGACGATACTGCTCATCTGTGTCGCGCTGTCGTTAATCGTCGACATGGTATCAATCACCGATGTCATCGCCTCGCTACCCTTTTGCGCACTGTCGGTGGTTTTGCTTGCCAACTGGCTTGCATGATCAGCGTGCTCAGCGTTTTGTTTTACCGTAGCCGTTAGCTGTTCCATGCTGGAGGCGGTCTCGGCGAGCGAAGCAGCTTGCTGCTCGGTACGTGTGGATAACTCTTCGTTAACTCCGACGATCTGTTCGACCGAGGTATTCACGTTATCCGCACTGTGGTGAATGCTACCAATGGTTGCTGATAACGTCTCGCGCATGCGGTCAATATCAAACAGCAGGCTTTGCTGGTCGCGGGCGGAAAGGTTTGTCGTGCGCGTTAAGTCGCCATCGGCGATATGACGTACCACGCTTGCGGCATAGCGCGGGTCGCCTCCCAAGCGGCGTGATACATCACGAATCACCCAGCCCATTAATAAGGTGACGGGGACTCCGATGATCAACAAGATGACACCTGAGCGGATCAGGCTCGATACAAAAGCCGTATTAATGTCATCGACATACACACCAGAAGCCAGCGACCATTCCCATTCGGGCAAGTGGCCAACGTAGCTTAGCTTGGGTACCTGCTCGTCACCGCCTAAACGGGTGGAATAGTATCCTACGTGACCGCCTCCTGACTGCGCCATTTCGAGTAGTTCGGCATACAGCAGTAGGCCACTGGAATCCTGGTAGTCGCTCATGTCTGTGCCGGAATCGCGGCTTGGGTGAGAGACGATTTTCAGATCGTTATCGAATGCAAAGATATATTCGCCGTCACCAAAGCGAACGCTGGCCATGTTGTCAATGGCGCGCTCCTGCGCTTCTTCGAGGCTTAACTCGCCTGCTTCTACTTTTGCCTGCAATGCCTCAATTTGGCTATGCACACTTTCAATAACGTATTGCAGGCTATCCCGCCGTTCATTCTCAATGGTTTGCCGATTTTCCCACGAGAGCCAGCCCACCAGTAACAGCATGGCGACCAAGATGATGGCTAACGTACCCCACAGTTTTTGTGTCGTTGTCAAACGTGTCATAAGGCTTTCCGGTAGTGTCGATTGTGTGTTTTTGAATTGATAGAACCAGCCGCTTAGGGTTATCGGCCTGATTGGATAAACCTTAATGATGTGACCGCTCATCTTGTCCTGTTTTTACGATTGGCACATTTTATGCATTTTCTCTAATTGAAATGGCTTAGGCAGGGAACGCCTCAAGCATTAACGGCGTAAGCCTTGATATATAAAAAAATTAGGAAAAATTAGGGGTTCTCCATGCAAGATGCCTATTCCATAGCATCCCAGCCGCTTGAGCTGTCGGATGACGAAGTGCTGATTTCCCGATCGGACTTGGAGGGAAATATTACCTATGCCAACCAAGCGCTTATTGATGTTAGTGGGTATTCGCTTAACGACATGATTGGCGCGCCGCACCGACTGTTTCGCCACCCGGATATGCCTAGCGAAGTGTTCAAAAATTTATGGACAACGCTGGAGCGCGGACGTACGTGGCAGGGTGTAATCAAAAACCGCTGCCAAAACGGACGAGGTTACTGGGTACATACCACTATTGCCCCCTTGCTAGACGGTAAGAGAGTAGTGGGGTACACCTCAATTCGTCGAAAGGCGACCGACGCCGCCATTGCCAAGGCTGAGAAAGTTTATGCGCGAATGCAAACAGGTCGTATGCGAGGCTTTACGCTGCATGATGGTGCAATAAAACGCTCGGGAGTTATCGGATGGGGGCAGCGTTTTAGTTTCCGTAGTATGCAAGCTAAGCTTATCGGGATGGTGTTAGCGGCGGTTGTGTTACTGGTGATAGGTGGTATCGCCGGGGTGTATGGGGTGACCAGCTCTGCAGATCGGTTACGTACGCTCAACCAGACCGGCCTTGAGGGCATCGCGGATTTACAGCGCGTTGAGCAACGCGTTAGCCAGGCGATTCAAGCGTTGGAGCCTGCCGTGAGCAATCCTAGACGGTCGGACTTAGATACACTGGAAACACAGCTAGCCGATAATCGGCGTGACATTGAAGACGTGTTACAGCGTGTTGACGCCAGCGCGGAGGAAAACGAAGTCGAACAAGCGTTAGTTACTTATCTTACGCAATTTATGGATGCGGTCGACACGACCTTCTCGGCAATTCGCGATGCTAACGGGTTTGCCGCATTTGAGGCCTTTAACGATAACGTACAGCCTACCTCTGAACGCATCAGTAGTACTGTCAATCAACTCGTGGCGCAAGAGCGAGAGGCTGCCCAGGCGCTAATGGCAAGCGCTGAACGTCAGCAGAATACGTTGCTGTATACGCAACTTGGCGTATTGCTGCTGGGTATTGTGATTTTGGTTACCTTAAGCACAGCGGTGCTGCGCTCGCTGATTAAATCGTTGAACGAGGCTCGGCGTGTAACCTTTCAAATTGCTGCTGGCAATTTGGCCAATCGCGTAACGCTTAAGCGTAAAGACGAACTCGGCGAGCTTTTGGGGTCGCTTGAAACCATGCGCGCAAGCCTTTCGGGTTTGATTACCGATGTCGGCGCCAAAGTCGAGGTTGTTACCCCCGCTTCCCAGCAGATTTATCAGGAAAATGAGGCGTTGGCCACGCGAACTGAACAGCAGGCATCGTCGCTTCAGCAGACCGCATCCAGTATGGATGAACTGACCGCGACGGTTCAGCAAAACACTGAAAACGCCCGTCAAGCGAACCAACTTGCCACGCAGAATGCTGCCACTAGCCGGGAGACCGGTGAGCGCATGGAGGCACTGGTTTCGCGTATGGAGCGGATCGCCAGCAGTGCCGAGAAAATGACCGATATTATTGGCGTGATCGATGGTATTGCGTTTCAAACCAATATATTAGCGCTTAACGCGTCGGTAGAGGCGGCTCGCGCGGGCGAACAGGGGCGCGGCTTTGCCGTGGTCGCCAATGAGGTGCGCAGTCTGGCCGGGCGAAGCGCAGATGCCGCGGGCGAAATCCGGCGTTTAATTGAGGCCTCTTCTCAAGAAATTAGCGGTGGAACCTCAGCGGTTAAAGACGCAGAACAGGCGATTGAGCGTGTGGTGACACAGGTAATGAAAGTCAGTGATATTATGGCCGAAATCAACACCGCTTCGGATGAGCAAAGTAGCGGTATTGCCCAAATCAATTCGGCCGTGGCCGAGATGGATCACGTAACCCAGCAGAATGCCACGCGGGTGCAGTCGGTTTCCAGTGCGGCCCAACAGCTTACTCGTCAGGCCTCGGAGCTGGCTAACGTGATTGCTGCTTTCCGATTAGAGGGCGCGAATGAGGAAAACACGCAGTCTGCACGCGGCCGCCTGGCAGGCACACAATTGAGTGAGGGGGTGCCTCCGCTGGCGTCATCATCGTTGGCTATGCTCCAGCGAGCTGAGGCTGCTGAGCATGATCAAGATGCAAAGGTAGCGTTTTAACGCAAAAACCCTGAGGCGGCAGGGTGGGCGCCTCAGGGTTGGTGCAGTCGCCTAGTTGGCGCTTTGTTTATCAAGCGCCTTGTCAGCTGGCACGTGCGTGCGTTAGCGTATCAAATGCACTTCGCGGTAGGGATTCACTGATTTGGCAATGTAAACAGCGCACGACAGCGCTATGCTTGCCGGTGCCTTCAAGGCGAAAGTGACTTAAAAACGCTGACGTGGGTGACTCAAAATTGCCGCAGTGGCGGCAAATGATGTCGACTCCGCGGACTTTGTAGCTGATGGTGATGTGCTGCACGCTGACCTCCTCCCCGTGGGTATGATCGGTCTAGCCGTGAACCGCTTCTCACTCAACCTGACAGTGGCAAGCGGCAGAATATTAACCATAGGCTATTGCAATGACATCGGTGAGCAAAAATATCATTTTTTTTCGGCTTTCATAGCCTAGGTTAGATAATCGGCTGGTTTTAAAGTGCATGGTGGACATCTAGCGCAACGGAAGCGCAACAGGGAAGACCAAGCAGGACGCTTGATGGACTCATGGAGGCACGAACAGGACGTTCGTGAAGAATGTTCAAGGAAGACCTGATGAAACCCCGGCCAGTGACGGCCGGGGTTTTTTTATGTGCCCGTTAAGAAGCGGCTGGCTTATCGGTAGCCTCGGCCTCGTCGTCAGGCTTCTCGCTGCCCTGGTGGCCAAGCGGCTGGGCTTGATCAAGACGCGGATGATTATCCAGAAATTCGCGCTTAAGATCAGGCAGTTTGTCCAGTGCTTGGAGCGTGTGCGTCAACGCATGAATGGCGGCCAGCACGTCTTGAGTGTTGCCGGTTTCCGAAATCGTATGCATGTTGCGGATCGGAAAGCCGATGGAAGTAGCCGCGCTGTCCACTGAGGCGAGCACCCCGGCCATACCGTCGGTACCCGTATCGACGCCCACCATATCCCGCTGCATGGGAATCTCGTTGGCCTTGGCTGCCTGGGCAATCACACGGTTCAGCTGTTCGCTGGCAATCGAGCCGACGGCCATGGTGAAGCCTTTGCCCATTTCCAGCGGCTGCATGCGTTTATCGCCAATGCCGGGTGCCGCCACGTAGTCGTGATTCACATCCACACCGATCAATGCGTCGGGCTTCAGCTCGCCGGCCATCACGCGGCTGCCGAAACGGCCGATTTCTTCGTAGCTGGCAATGGCAAACAGCACGCGCACCTGCTCGGTACCGCCGGCCTCGGCGATCAGCTTGGCAACCTCAGCGGCCACGAAACAGCCCAGGCCGTTATCCAGGTAGGCGCCGTAGAAGGTGTTGGGGCTGAAGCCAGGGCGGATAGGGCGATCAAAAATAATCGAATCGCCAGGCCGAACACCCAAGTTCAATACCTGCTGCTTCTTGTTCTCGCCGTGGATCTGCAGGTCCAGATAGATCTGTTCCTTCTTGATACCTTTGCTGCCGTCGCGCATGGCGGGATCGGAAAAGTGAATGGCGCCCAGCGCTTCCACGGTGCCGCCTTCAATGCAGCGGTAGCTGCCCGGGGCGTCCGGATCTTCGCTGAATAGCTTCACTTCATGGCCGATCAGGACGGTGGGCAGGAAGGAGTCGGTATTGATCCAGATCTTGCCGTCATCGCCGATAGAGCGCACCTGCATGCGAATTTTATCCGCATGGCCGATGATCATGACCTTGAACATGTCGTCGCGGCCTGGATGCGTATCGAGCACAACCCCCGCGTTACCGCGGAACTGGTGAAGCTGCCAGTCGCTCGGGGCGAAGCTTTCAAAATAGGGTTTCAGCACGCCGTAGGTCATCGCGCCTTCCAACCCCACGGGGCTGGGGGCTGCCAAGATGTCGCGCATCAGTTTGAACTGCGCGTCGGGCATCGGTTGCGTCCAAGGGGGGGCGCTATCGCTCATAAGGCAATCTCCAGTCAGTGGGTGATGAACGATGCCTAGTTTGCCAGATTCCCACGCGGCGTGTAGAGCAAGTCGGGCGAAATCCCTTATTCGTGTTCATGAATCAGTTGACGTAGAGCGCTGGTTGCGGCGGAAGGAGGGTGGCGTCGGCTCAATACAATTCCCAGCTCACGGCGAATCGTCGGTTCGACCAGCGGGCGGTGCTCAATGCCTTCAGTGGCAATTTGGCGAAAACTGAGTGAGGGCAGCACGCTAATGCCCAACCCCGCTGCCACCATGCGGCCAACCGTGGCGATCTGGCGGGCATCACATAAGATATCCAGCCGCGCCCCAATGCTTTGCATAATACGGTCAATATCCTGGCGTGAGCTGGAAAGGCGGTTAATGCCGATAAACGGATAGGCCGCCAATTGGCTCCAGGCAACGGCTGGTTGCGCCAGTAGCGGGTGTCCGTAGGGGCAAACGGCCACATAGTTATCTTCGAGAACGGGTTCAAATGTGAGGTCGTCTGTGTCGCCTGGTGGTACCGAAAGCCCTAAATCTGCACGGCCTTCGCGTACCATCTGATTGATCTGCTCGGCTAACACATCGTGCAGGCTGAGATTTATGCGTGGATAGGACTCGTGAAAACGCTTAATAACCCTTGGGAATAATCCTGCTGCCAGGGTGGGCAAAGCGGCCACTGTCACCTTGCCGCGCTGTTTTGAAAACTGGTCGTTAAGATCCTCAAAGGCTTCGTTCCAATCATTCAATAGCCTCACCGCAACTGGCAGAAACGCTTCCCCTTCAGGGGTTAAGGCGAGTTGCCGGGTGGTTCGCGCAAATAGAGCCCCGCCTACATTCTCTTCTAATTTGCGCAGCGCAATGGAAATTGCCGGTTGGGAAAGATGTACTTGCTCGCTGGCTTCCGCAAGGCTGCGAGAGTGGGCGACGGCAATAAAAACACGAAGCTGCTGGATGCTTGGATTCATTTATAAAGTAAAACATAAATTAAAAACTATTCAATATACAAAATTAAATCAGCAGACCATGCTTGTTTTATCGCATGCACATGCATAGCGATTCCCATTTTTTATAAAAACAATAGCTCGTTTAGCGAGCTTCGGAGACACGATGAAAACGCTACTTACCACGATGGTGGCGAGCGCCGCTTTGCTAGCCGGTTCCGCCGTCCATGCCGATGAGCGTCTGCTGATTGGTTCTACTTCTAGCTCTTCAAGCCACTACAGTTACTTTGTTGCAGTTAATCAGATCATCAATAACCAATTGGATGGGGTGAGTTCTTCGGTGGCAGAAACCGGCGCTACAGTGGATAACCTGCGTCGTTTAGGTCGTGACCAGATCGACATGGGGTTGGTGACTACCAATACCGGGTATCAGGCCTACGCTGGCGAAGGGGACTTTGAAGGCCGCCCGGTCGATAATCGCCTGCTGTGGGTGTACACCGTGGCACCACAGAATGCCGTGATGCGTCAGGATGCAGAGGTGGAAACGTTCGCTGACTTAGACGGCGTCCGTTTTAATCCCGGGATCACGGGGTCAGCTACTGAGAAAACTACCGAAGCAGTGATGCGCACGCTAGGTATTGAGCCGGATTACGTGCGGGGTTCCACAACCGATATTGTCGACGCCATGAAGGATGATCGGGTCAAAGGTTCAGTAAAATCAGGTGTGGGTGAAAAACTGGACGGCTCTACTATGGATATCGCCACCTTTACCCCCATCAGCGTATTGTCCCTTAACGAGGACGAAGCACAAACATTACGTAGCGAGATGCCTGATATAGCCATCGTCGACGTGCCAGAGGGTGCCGGTGAGGATATTCCTGCCTATACCACATGGGCTTTTGGCGTCGCTGTGCATGCAGACCCAGATATGGATGAAGAGACGGCTTATCAAATCGTTAAAGCGGTGATGGAAAACCCTGAGCCTCAAGTCAATGCTTTCTCGGCAATGCGTGATGTGGATATGGCGGAGATGACCCTAGAGGTTGGCACCGTCCCGCTACACCCCGGTGCTGCTCGCTATTTTGAAGAGCAGGGGCATGACATCCCCGATTCCTTACAGCCTGAACAGTAAGGCTAACCGGAGGCAATGATCATGCGCGAGACAGTCACCAAAGGCCTGGCGCTTTTGTTAGGTGGACTAATTCTTTATACCTCCGCCACTGGACCGTTTGAAAGCTTGATTCAGCGGAGTATCTTTCTCGCGCTGGTTATCCTGCTGGGGCTTGCGGTTTACCCATTAGGTGAAGGCAAACGCTGGCGCCCGCTTGGCGTTGCTATCGATATCGTATTGGCCATTGGTGTTGTGCTGGCCTGTGGCTATGTGACGCTGAATTACGAACAAATTCTGGTTGAGCTACCCTGGGCCACGCCCCGGGATATGTTACTTACCGGCATACTTCTGGTGGCTATTTTAGAGCTTTCCCGGCGCGCCATAGGGGGTATCTTTCCCCTACTGGTCTTGTTGGGACTGGCCTACGCATGGTTGGGCGCTGTCATTCCCGGTCCACTGGGCCACCGAGGCTTTGACCCTTATTACATGACTGAGACCATCTTCCTCGGCGATTTAGGCGTATGGGGCATGCTAGTGGGTGTCGCCGCGACGACGATTGCAGCTTTTGTGCTGTTCGGTTGTTTGCTGCTGCATACCGGGGGAGGCAAGACCTTTATGGACCTGGCGCTGCGCATTAGTGGTCGTTCGCCGGGTGGTGCTGCCAAAGTAGCCACCGTAGCCTCTGGTCTATTTGGGATGGTGAGCGGTAGCGCGGTGGCCAATGTGGCCACCACGGGTAACTTCACGATACCCATGATGAAGCGTTTGAACTATCCCCGGCCATTCGCGGCCGGGGTGGAAGCCGTGGCTTCTACTGGCGGTCAAATCGCGCCGCCGATTTTAGGCGCGGCGGCGTTTATTATGGCGGAAATTCTAGGCGAAAGTTATCTGCGTATTGCGCTAGCGGCTTTACTGCCAGCGATTCTTTTCTATCTTGGCGTCTTCGCCACTATTCACCTGGTCGCCAAGCGCCGCCAGCTCCAAGTAGTGCCTGATGATGAGTTGCCTGCTTGGTCTGAGGTGATACGCCCAGAGCGCATTATTCCCATTTTGGCCGCGCTGGGTGGGCTTTTCTACGGCGTGCTCAGCGGCCGTTCGATTCAGATGTCAGCGTTCTACGGCATCTTAATGACCGTGCTGACGTTTGTGCCTTTTGCGCTAATAGCCAAGATGCCGCTGCGCGAAATTGTCGGCAAGTTAGTAGCAGGCTTGGTGGATGCAGGCAAAGGCATGGTGATTATCGGCGTGCTGCTGGCTGGCGCGCAGATTCTGGTCGCGATGATCGGTATGACCGGTATCGGCGTTACGCTGGCGAGCCTTATTGTGACGGTGGGAGGAGAGTCGCTGTTCCTGGTAGCCCTGATCGTCGGCGGTGTGTGTCTGATTTTAGGCATGGGGATTCCCACCACGGCAGCGTATGTGCTGGTGGCGTCCGTATTAGCCCCTGCGCTCACAGAGATTGGGGTTGAGCCACTGATTGCCCATCTATTCGTATTCTACTTCGCTACGCTCTCGGTGATTACGCCTCCCGTTTGCATTGCGGTCTTTGTGGCCTCAGGTATTGCCGACACTAATTGGCTACCAGCGGCTATTGAATCGGTACGCCTAGCAGCAGCTATCTATGTGATTCCTTTCTTGCTGCTGATTTACCCAGCGCTGGCAGGGTTTGGCTCTGGTTGGGAGATTGCGCTAGCCAGTTGTCAGGGTGTGGTGTTTGTGATTGCGTTTGCCGCCCTCATGTCCCGGGTGGCCATGACGGGTAAACGGTTGGTTGATGTCGTAGCGCTGGTAGCCGTCATTGGCCTTGCGCTCACACCTGGCTGGCTTTCTACGTTCGCTGCGCTTGCGTTAATCGTGGGTCTTTTCATTCGTCGGCGTGCACTGCTGGATAATGAGCCTGCGCCTGTCTCCAGTGACCGTCACATTCTTCAGGCCAAGGAGACGCACCTATGAGTTTTTTATTAGGCAGCGGCGCAGGCTTTTCTGGTGATCGTACCGATGCTGCCGTCGCGGTAGTTGCCGAATTAATCAAGCGCCAGCAACCCTCCGCCTTAGTGTTTGAAACCTTGGGTGAACGTACGCTAGCGGCGGCTCATCGAGCCATGCGCGACGATCCGGAAAGCGGTTTTGAGCCGCTACTAGATGAACTGCTGGCGCCGGTGCTACGCGACTGCCTGGATCACAAGATTAAAATTCTAGGCAACTTTGGCGCGGCGAACCCTAGCGGCGCTTGTCAGGTGATTACTGATTTGGCCATTCAGCTTGGCCGGGGTGATATTCGTATTGCTCAGGTACATGGTGACGATATTCGTCAGCAGCTTCATGCGCTGGATTTACAGCGCTGGGAAGCTGAGCGCCTTGATATACCCGGTGATGACGCCTTGATTTCAGCTAACGTTTATCTAGGCGCAAAGGCCTTGGCCGATGCATTAGCCATGCAAGCGGATGTGGTGGTTACCGGGCGGGTTGCTGATCCTGCGCTGTTTTTAGCTCCCTTAATGCATCACTTTGATTGGCGTTGGGACGATTGGGATCGCTTGGCCTGCGGCATGATGGCGGGCCACTTAGCCGAGTGTGGCGCACAGGTGAGCGGCGGCTATTTTGCCGATCCAGGCTTTAAAGACGTGGAAGGGCTCGCCACGGTGGGCTATCCGATTATCGAAGTAGAGCAGGATGGCAGCTTGATTATTACTAAGCCTAGTGGTTCAGGTGGCTGCGTCACTGATCGAACGGTGAAAGAACAACTTCTCTATGAGGTTCACGACCCCGCTAATTATCTGACACCGGATGTCACGGTGGATCTCTCCCAGGTTGAGGTTTGCCAACTGGGGGAAAACCGTGTTGCGGTAACGGGCATTCGTGGCAAGCCAGCCCCTGAGCGGCTGAAGACAACGGTGTGCTACGAAGGCGGCTGGCAGGGGGAGGCGGAGATTTCCTATGCAGGTCCAAACGCGCTAGCGCGAGCGCAGCTTGCCGCGCAGGTGCTTCGGGAGCGGTTGGTGTTTCGTGCGCCTGCTGAACTGCGTACTCGCCTGGATATTATTGGACTCGCTAGCGTATTTGATAGCGACAGCGGTGAACTGCAACGTAGCGCATTGCCTTCCACGAGCGGTGATTACCGGTTGCGACTAGCGGCTGAACATGGCGAACGGCGCTGGGTGGCGCGTGCGACTCAAGAGTTATTGGCGCTTTACTGCGCCGGACCTGCGGGCGGTGGTGGCGTGCGGCGCCAGTTTCAGCGCCGAGTATTTACCGCTTCCTATTTAGTCAAGCGTAGCGATATTCATGCCCATGCCAGCATATTTGAAACAAATGTAATAGGTACTACTGGGAGCGACCGCTATGTTGCAAGCTGAATACTCCCAAGCCAAGGGGCACTCGCAATCCTCGGTCACTCTGCACCAACTTGCCCACGCCCGAGCAGGGGACAAGGGGGAACGCCTTAATGTGGCGCTGTTTGCCTATGACCCAGATCACTATACCGCCTTACTGGAGCAAGTGACAGAGGAGCGAGTACTAGCTCTGTTTGCCCACCGTGGTGCCAGTCGGGTACGACGTTACCTCTTGCCTAGCTTGGCTGGCATGAACTTTGTCATTGATGACGTGCTGCAGGGCGGTGTCAACGGCGCGCTTAATTTAGATGGGCACGGCAAAACGCTGTCATTTTTGCTGCTGAGCCTGGAGGTTACTCTCTAGTTCAACCTATCACACACCCTCGACCTAGGTGGCCATGACGTGCTGTCCAGAACGCCGTACTATGTTCTTTAATGCATGTTCTTTAATGTATGTTTGCTAATGCATGCGTGCTAATGAATATAACGATAAATAACGGTGTTCAAGGAGCAGGCCGATGACCATCGCTTCGCTAGGCTCGCAGCGCTTTAAGGTGTTGCTGGCGGGCGTATTCAGTCAGTTGCTGTGTATCGGGGTGGCGCGTTTTGCCTATACGCCGCTACTGCCGGTCATGCAGCAGCAGAGCTGGATAGGCGACGCCGATGGCGGCTGGCTGGCGGCGCTGAACTATGCCGGTTATATGCTCGGCGCTCTGCTAGCAGCGACCGTGCGAAGCATCCATGTTAAAGATACCCTGTATCGGCTGTGTCTGGTGCTCGCTGTGCTGACCACGGCCGGCATGGCATTGACCGAGCATTTCTGGTTGTGGGCGGGGCTGCGCTTTTTGGCGGGTTTTTCAAGCAGCGGCGCGATGCTGCTGGCGTCGGGGCTGATCATGCACTGGCTGATTCAGCACCACCAGCGCGTTGAACTGGGCATTCATTTTGCCGGGTTGGGCCTGGGTATTGTGCTCGCCGCCGTGGCGGTGGAGGCGATGCTGGCGCTGTCGATGAACTGGCAGGCGCAGTGGTGGGGATTCAGCGTGCTTGCGGTGGGGCTGTTGGTGCCTGCCTGGCGCTGGCTGCCGCGACCAACGCCCGCCGTGCCCGGTGCCTCCGGGAGCGAAGCCGCTGCCACGCCGCCCACCCGGACCTTCATGCGCTGGATGCTTGCGGCCTATTTTTGCGCCGGCTATGGCTATGTAATCAGCGCCACCTTTATCGTCACGATTGTGGAGCGGGAGCCGCTGCTGGCCGGTGCCGGGAACTGGACCTTTGCGCTGGTGGGGCTGGCGGCAGCCCCAGCGGTGATGCTCTGGGATCTGGTCGCGCGTCGGATCGGCTATTTGAGTGCGTTGATTGTGGCCATGGGGCTGCAGGTCATCGGCATCGTCCTGCCGGCGGTGACCACGAGCCTGGCCGCCGTGTTATTCAGCGCGGTGCTTTACGGTGGCACCTTCCTTGGCTGTGTCAGTCTGGTGCTGACCATGGCGGGGCGGTTGTATCCCGCAAGCCCCGCACGGCTGATGGGTAAAATGACCCTGGCCTACGGTAGCGCGCAGATCATCGCCCCGGCGCTTACCGGCATGCTGGCTGAGGCGACCGGCCGCTATAGCGTCGGCCTCTGGCTGGCCGGTGGCTTTGTGGCCCTGGGGGCGCTGTTGCTCGCCTGGCTGCGGCGCGTCGACCAGACCGCTCAACGTCTCGATGCCGATGCCAAAGCGGCGGTTTACGCCACGTAACCGGCGAGAGCGTGTCAGGATTTTTTGGGCATTCGCGCCAAAATCCTCTAGGATATGCGCTTTTTTCCAACAGGGTAGCAGGTCATGGCGTCTTCTGAGCAACCTCGTATCCAATGGCTTGGCCGCTGGGGCTTTATGCTGGCCGCCACGGGCTCGGCCGTTGGGTTGGGCAATATCTGGAAGTTTCCCTATATCACCGGAGAGTTTGGCGGCGGCGCCTTCGTGCTGGTCTACCTCGCCTGTATTCTGGCGGTGGGCGTGCCGGTGATGATGACTGAAATTGCCTTTGGACGGCGCGGCCTGGGCAGCCCGGTGGACGCCATTCGCCGGGTGGTCAGGGAATCCGGCCGTTCGTCGGCGTGGTCATTGATCGGCTGGATGGCGATGCTCTGCGGCTTCATGATCCTGTCGTTTTACGTGGTCGTGGCAGGCTGGTCGTTTGCCTACCTGTGGAAAATGCTCACCGGAGGGTTAGCGGGTAGCAGCGTGGACGATATGGCCGCGGTATTCGAGGCCAACAATGCCAATCCCTGGAACCTTGGCTTCTGGAGCACCCTGGTGACGCTTTTGACCATGCTGATTGTCGGCAAGGGCGTGCAGGAAGGCATCGAAAAGAGCGTCAGTTGGATGATGCCGGGGCTGGTGCTGATGCTCGCGCTGCTGATCGCCTTCGGGGTTTTCTCGGGCGGTTTTGCTCAGGCGTTCAGCTTCCTGTTGTCCTTCGATGCGGGCAGTCTCTCCAGCGAGGGCATGCTGGCGGCGCTGGGGCATGCGTTTTTCACCCTGTCGCTGGCGTCCGGGGCGATTCTTACTTACGGCAGCTACCTGCCCAAAGGCACTTCGATCGCCCGCACCACGCTGAGTGTCGCGATAGCCGACACGGTGGTCGCATTGATGGCCGGGCTTGCGATCTTCCCAGTGATCTTTGCCAACGGCATGAATCCCGCCGAAGGGCCGGGGCTCATCTTCATGAGCCTGCCGCTGGCCTTTCAGGCGATGCCGCTGGGCACGCTGTTCGGTACCCTGTTCTTCCTCATGCTGTCGATGGCCGCGCTCACCTCGGCGATTTCGATGGTCGAGGCGACGGTGTCCTGGCTGTGCGATAACAAAGGCATTTCGCGGCGCACCGCCTCGTGGAGCACGGGTATTGTACTGTGGCTGATCAGTACTTTGGCGATGCTGTCATTCAATCTGGGCGCCGACTGGACGCTGGCCGGTAAAACCGTTTTCGATTGGCTCGACTACCTGACCTCGCGCCTGATGATGCCGCTGGGCGGTTTGGGCATGGTCGTGCTGGCAGGCTTTGTGCTGAAGAGCGAGACGTTCCGCGATGAGCTTTGGCTGGCGCCGTTGCCCTATGCGCTGTGGCTGTCCATGGTGCGTTACGTTAGCCCGCTCGGCATTGTGGTGATTTTTATCGATGCATTGGGGATTTATCAGGTGTCGTTTGCCGCGCAGTGGCCGTGGTTGCTGGCCATTCTGGTCGCCATGGTGGCGCTGGGTGAAGCTCTAAGTCCGCGGCTGCGCCCTGCGTTGCAAGCTCGCCGAGCGCTGTGACTGATTCGGTTGTTGCCGCTTTGCCCTGGCCTCGGCAATGGCGCCGGGATGCGTGCCGGCTTCCATCAACTCATCCCAATGCGTGGTAAAGCGATTGGAGCGGTGGGCACAGCGTAGCTGCCAGGGGGCATCGTCATCGGTCATGCCAAAGCGAATCGTGCCTTGCCCCATGCGCTGATTGATCGCGTCCACCGTGGCCATTAGCAATGGATGGTGGTGGGCCGGAGCGTTCAGCAATGATAGCTGGTGCTGTTGGGCATCGACGAGGTCGAGCAGCATCACGCCGGCTTTCATAAATCGATAGCCTGGACGGTATATCTGCTCAAGGCCCTGGCGGACGGCGTTGAGAATAACGCGTGTGTCGTCGCTAGGGGTTGGCAACGCGACCAGGGTATGGGGAAAATACTGCGGCTGGTCACGACGATGGCGGTTGGTTTTCAGGAACAGCATCACCGAGCGCGCCAGGCTGTGCTGCTGGCGGAGTTTTTCGGCACTACGCTGGGCATGGCGTCGCAGCGCATCGTGCACCTGATTTTTTACGCCAGTGGGTTGCCCAAACGAGCGCGACGTCATGATGCGCTGGCGTGGTTGATCCACTGCGTTCATGTCCAGACAGGGCGTGCCACGCAGCTCAAGGGCGGTGCGCGCCAGCACCACGGAAAAGCGTTTGCGTAGCTGTTTTTTATCGCACTCGCGTAAATCCCAGGCGCTGTGAATACCACTAATAGCAAGCCGTTCGGCAAGCCGTCTGCCCACCCCCCATACCTCGCTAACCGGCGTTTGCTTAAGCAGCTCGGTAGTAGCGGCGCCGTGGCCGACCAGCAGGCAGACCCCTTGATAATGCGGCTGTTTTTTGGCGGCGTGATTGGCGAGTTTTGCCAGGGTGTGGGTCGGGGCCAGCCCGATACATACCGGCAATCCAAGGCAGCGGTGAATACGCTGTCGCAAGCGCTCGCCCAGGGTTTGGCTCTGATGCTCGCTCATCCCCTCCAAGTAAATAAACATTTCATCGATGGAGTAGGGGGCGATGTCCGGGCAGGCATCGCGCAGCAGCTGGGCCAGCCGTGCCGACATGTCGCCATACAGTTCATAGTTGGACGACAATAAATGAATCTCGCCGCGCTGGCGTAACCCCTCCAACTTAAACGCGGGGGTGCCCATGGGGATGTCCAGCGCTTTCATTTCCGCCGAGCGAGCGATTACACAGCCGTCGTTGTTGGACATCACACCAACGGGCCTGCCTTCCAGGTGGGGCTGAAAGACGCGTTCGCAGCTAACGTAAAAATTGTTGGCGTCAACAAGACCGATCATGACCGTCACATCATCGCAGGTATTCGTGAATGACTGCCCGCACAACACCCCATATCTGACAGTCGCGGCCCTCCAGTGGCAGCGGCGGATACTGGGGGTGAGCCGAGCACAGATGCGGCGTGCCGCGATATAACGCGTAGCGCTTGATGAGTACCTCTTCGTCTAACATGGCCACCACAATATGACCCAGACGGGGTGAGAGACTGCGGTCCACCACCAACAGATCGTTGTCGAAAATCCCCCAGCCTTCCATGCTGTCGCCGGTCGCTGACAGATAAAACGTATGGGTGGGGTTTTTGATCAGGCGCACGTTGAGGTCCAGAGTGCGCGGTTCGTAATCCTGTGCGGGGGAGGGAAAGCCGCTAAACCCCGCACGACCGTATAGCGAGGGATGAGGCAGCGGCTGAGGCGTTAACGGCACGGCTGGCGCAATAGGCGATAGCGGCTGCGTCATGGTCGGCGTCCTCATTGGCAAAATATGTATTTATATACAGTATTTGGCCGTGAGGATAAAATTGCAAGAGCGGGCTAAGTGCAGGGTTATCTCGAAAGCCAAAGGCCCACCACGATGGCGCTGGTCACGGCGATAAAAAAGACCCAGTTGCGCGTTCGGGTATCACGTTGGGGTTTCATAAAAGCCTCATGAAAAGTAAAAGGTAAACATCAGCAAGTACGGGTAATTTTTTCACGGAAACCTGCGTTTGGCATGGTACCGTTTGTGCTTTATGCCGTCATCTCGCCGCCTACTAAGGTTGGCTTGTTTAGGATGTGTGAATATATGCCCCACGCCACTACGCCGCTTTATCCCAGACCGCTCTCCCTCGCTGAGGGCCGCTTGGCCGCCCTATGCTGGGGGCGTGATGATGCGCCCACATGGCTAGCGCTGCATGGCTGGCTGGATAATGCGGCGAGTTTTTCTCGTTTAGCACCGTTGCTGGTAGAAACCCTGGATATCCGCATTGTGGCTATCGATTTTCGCGGCCATGGCGACTCAGCCCACGCCCCCACGGGCAATGATTATGCGCTTTGGGACTACGGCCACGACGTATTGGATGCCATGGAAGATCTGGCTGTTGAGCGTGCCACTTTGCTCGCCCATTCCATGGGGGCGGCGGTGGCTTGCCTATTAGCCGCTGCCTTGCCGGAGCGCCTTGAGCGGTTGACGTTGCTCGATGGCTTGGGTGCCCTGAATACGCCCGCAAGCGATACAGCAAGCCAACTGCGTAAAGGGCTGCTGGCTCACCGGCGGCCGCTGTCTCAAGCCCCGCGTTATCCCGATTTAGCCACTGCGGTGGCCGCTCGTGTGGCTGGTGGCGTGACGCCATTGGACACGGTCACGGCGACCCCGTTGGTGGAGCGCAATGCTGACGTAACGGCCGACGGTCACGTGCAGATGCGCACCGACAGTCGTTTGCTAAAGCCGTCATTGGTACGCTTCACGCCTTCGCAGGTGTTAGCGCTACTGGCGGGCATTCAGGCGCCAGTGCTATTGATAGAGGGAGAGACAGGCATTTTAGGCGAGCGAGATTGGGCTGAAAAAGCCCGCCAAGCGGTGCCCAACTTAACTCGCCATGTCCTACCAGGCGGTCACCACCTACATCTTGAGCCGCAGGCGGTGCATGGTGTTGCCAAGGTGATTGCGCAGTATGAGACTAAGGTGCCGGAAACAGCAGTAGGAAGAAAGCAATGAACGAACCGTATGCAGAAAACGGTAATGGTCAGAGCGGCAATAAGGTAGCGCTAGTGCTGGGCAGCGGCGGTGCCCGGGGGTACGCCCATATTGGCGTGATCGAAGCGCTGGAAGCACGGGGTTTTGAGATCATCTCCATTGCCGGGTGTTCCATGGGCGCGTTGATTGCTGGCATTTACGCCTCGGGTAAACTGCCTGAATATCGCGAATGGGTGTGTAACCTGGACTATCTGGATGTGCTTAAGCTGGTCGATGTAACGTGGAGCCCAATGGGGGCTATGCGTGCCAGCAAGGTCATGAGCAAGCTAGAGGGGCTGGTGGGTGATACATTGATTGAAGACCTACCGATTCCGGTGACCACTGTGGCCACTGACTTGGTGCGCCAGCGTGAAGTATGGTTTCAAAATGGTTCGCTGCTGCGCGCCATTCGAGCTTCTATCGCCGTGCCCGGCGTAATTACCCCTGTGCATATAGGTGAGCAGGTATTAGTCGATGGCGGTTTGCTAAACCCGCTGCCCATTATGCCGACACTGGCCGCCCACGAGGCGGATTTCGTGGTCGCGGTTAACGTCACCGCCCATAGCCCCCAGCCGGTTAGCTTAGAAGCGCTATTGCCCGTTGAAGAGACACAAAATGATAGCCGTACCGCACTTGAACGCGACCGCGATAACAACATCGGTGGCTGGATGAGCGACGTGCGTGAGGCGACGAAACGTTTGTGGGATGGCCTGGGGAATAGTGCCGACGAGCAGGGAACCAGTGACGAAACGCCGGAAATGCGCGGCAAGCGCGAATGGGGCAAGTTGGATATGATCCTCGAATCGTTCGATATTACCCAGGCGGCGCTGGCCAAGTACAAAATTGCTGGTTATCCGCCGGATGTACTGATTGAAGTTCCCAAGACGGTGTGTAGTACCTACGAGTTTTACCGTGCCAAGGACCTGATTCGGCTGGGGCGTCATTTGGCTGATGAGGCGCTGGAGCGGCGCATGCCCGGTATTGCTTCGGATGCCGCCGAATAAGGATAGAAAAAGCGCTATTGGCCGCGTTTACGCAGCAGGATGTATACCGCACCTGTTCCGCCATCGAGCGCGGTGGCGGAGCAGAAGGCCAGGACGCCGGGCCACTCACGCAGCCAGGCATTCGTGTGGCTTTTCAGCACCGGAAAATCTGATGTGGTGCCCCATGCTTTGCCGTGCACGACGAGCACGCAGCGTAGCCCCTGAGCAGCCGCATCATGCAGAAAGCTTTCCAGTTCGGCGCGGGCTTCTTCCAGGGTGTAGCCATGTAAATCCAGGCCCGCTTGCCACGCCGTCTGGCCGCGCTTAAGTTGGCTGAAGGTACGCCAGGGTAAATCCGCGACGCTGAACTCCAGATACTCGGAGGGGCGGACCGCCTCGACCCGGCCATCGGAGGTGCGACCGCTGGTAGCGAACGTGTTGCTTTCCACCGCCGCCTGCCGCCGCGCCTGCTGGGCATCATCGTTGCGTTTAGGCTTACCTGGATCGGCTTGGTTGGTGGCAATACGGCGCACGCCCGCGGCTTGCAGCGCTTGGCGAAAAGCACTTATATCGTCGTCGTCGGGCAGGTAGCGGCGTCTTGTCATGACAGGCTCAAATGGCAAATAGGCAATGCGAATGTAAGCGCACAGTATAGCGGGATGCGCGTTGCTGTGAACCGGGCGGCGTCAAAGGTACAATCTTTTCTTTCGCCATGCCATGTCCTCTGTCGCAGAGGGATGGAGACCTATGTTGACCAGGAGCCGATGTGACCACGCATCTCAACGCCGAGACTTCACATTCTTCTCTCTCCCTGCCGGATACGGCGCTGGTGAGCGAGCTTTTTACCCTACGCGACTACCTGCGCTGGGTATCCAGTGAGTTCTATTTAGCGGGGCTTTATTATGGTCACGGGACCGAGTCGGCATGGGATGAAGCCGTCGCGCTTTGCTTAGGAGCGCTGCATTTACCCTGGAATGTAGATCCTGGGGTGCAAGATGCGCGGTTATTGCCGATGGAGCGCGAGCGCATTGTGGCGCTCACCCGTGAACGTATTACCACACGTCGCCCGCTGCCTTATCTGTTGGGAGAGGCCTTTTTTGCCGGTTACCCGTTTAACGTTGACGAACGCGTACTGATTCCGCGCTCGCCGATGGCAGAGCTCATAGAGGATGGCTTTGCCGCCTGGTTTCCTGAAGAACCACCGGCTAAGGCGCTGGATTTATGCACCGGCTCGGGGTGTATCGGTATTGCCACTGCCCTCTACTTGCCGACCTGCGAAGTCATTTTGGCCGATATTAGCCAGGAGGCCCTAGCAGTGGCTCGCCAGAACGTCACTCGCCACGATGTCGGTGAACGCGTTCGCGCGATGCAAGCCGATGTGTTCGACGAGTTGGAGGGCCAGCGTTTCGACCTGATCGTCTCCAATCCGCCCTACGTGGATGCCCGTGACCTGGCCACTATGCCCGCCGAGTTCCGCCACGAACCGTCACTGGCGCTGGGCGCGGGCAATGACGGCCTGGACATCGTGCGGCGCATTCTGCGCCAGGCGCGCGAGCACCTGACCGACGAGGGATGGCTGATAGTCGAAGTCGGCAACTCTGACCGCCATCTGGAGGCCGCCTTTCCCGAGGTGCCCTTTATGTGGCTTGAATTCGAGCGTGGCGGCCAAGGCGTGTTTGCCTTGAGCGCCGCTGAACTCGACGCCCATGCGGCGTCTTTTGCATGAGGAATTAACGCCCATGTCAGGCAATACATTTGGCAAGCTGTTTACCGTGACCACCTTTGGGGAAAGCCACGGCCCGGCGCTTGGCGCGATCGTCGACGGCTGCCCGCCGGGGCTGCCCCTGTGTGAAGCGGATTTGCAGCGCGACCTGGACCGCCGCCGCCCCGGCAGCTCGCGGCACACTACCCAACGCAAAGAAGCGGATCAGGTACAAATCTTATCGGGTGTCTTTGAAGGCAAGACCACGGGCACGTCGATTGGTCTATTGATCGAGAATACCGATCAACGCTCGAAAGATTATTCAAAAATCAAAGACCAATTTCGTCCTGCCCACGCCGACTACACCTACCACCACAAGTATGGACACCGAGATTACCGTGGAGGAGGGCGCTCAAGCGCTCGGGAAACCGCAGTACGCGTCGCAGCAGGCGCCATCGCCAAGCAGTACCTCGCTACACAGGGCGTGCAAGTGCGTGGCTATATGAGTCAGCTTGGTCCAATCAAGATTGATTTCAAATCCTGGGATGCCGTTGGGCAGAATGCGTTTTTCTGCCCCGACCCCGCCAAAGTGCCTGAGCTTGAAGACTACATGGATCAACTGCGCCGTGATCAAGACTCCGTCGGTGCGGAAATTACCGTGGTGGCCGAGGGAGTACCCGTTGGGCTTGGCGAGCCGGTGTTTGATCGCCTGGATGCTGATCTGGCGCATGGTTTGATGAGTATCAATGCGGTAAAAGGGGTTGAGATTGGCGCGGGGTTTGGCTGTATTGCCCAACGTGGCAGCGAGCACCGCGATGAGATGACCCCTGAAGGCTTTTTATCCAATCATGCCGGTGGTGTTTTGGGCGGCATTTCCAGCGGTCAGCCGATCGTGGCGCGTTTGGCACTTAAGCCGACCTCAAGCATCACTACACCGGGGCGCTCGATTGACGTACACGGCCAAGCGGTCGAGGTGGTTACCAAGGGGCGTCATGACCCCTGCGTAGGTATTCGTGCAACGCCCATCGCTGAGGCGATGATGGCGATAACGCTGGTAGACCACTGGCTGCGGCAGCGCGGGCAAAACGGTGCGGTAAGCGTTGATACCCCGCGCTTAACCCAACGCTAACAGCACGGTGTAATGCGCATATCGCTGCTACACTCAATGAAAACAATACTGGTGAATAAAGCAGGAGCCGCCAATGAAGATTAACGTTGAGTTCGACCTTACCCCCGATGAGTTTCGTCAAGCGCTGGGGTTGCCGGACGTGGAAGCGTTCCAGCAGCATCTGCTTGAGAATATTCAGCGGCAAATGGAGTCTGGCGTTGAGGGGTATGACCCCATGAGCCTGATGCGGCCCTTCCTGCAGCAACCCATGATGCAGCAGGGGCTTTCACAGGGGTTGTCCAACTTCGGCACCTACCAGCAGATGATGCTGGATATGCTGAAGCAAGCGGGGAACGCCAGTAGCAGCGATGCTCACAGTGAGCCAAAGGCTCAAAGTGGCACAACAGCAAGCGGGAAGAGCGCGAATGCCAAGGCATCGGCGTCTTCCCGGTCTCGGGCAAAACAGAAAGCGGAGTAATGCGGCGAAGGGGGTACGACCAAAGCGTTAGAGGTCGTCGCCGTCAAGGTGGTTGCAACACGCCCTGGCAATGATTACTCTTTTTGCAGTGCAGCAATTCACATTATGTGAGTCACTCACGGCTCATGCCAAGGAACGAAAAGAGGAGTAGATACCATGCAAGATAAAATGATGGACGCCTTCAACGCCCAAACCCGCCAAATGTTTGAGCCGATGCGAAAGATTAACTCGCTGATGCTCAACAATATGGAAAAGATGACCCAATACCAGCTGGAAGCGATGAAGCGCTACAGCCAGATGGGCACTGAGCGCCTGCGCAGCGCCACCGACGTTCAAGACGCTGAAAGCCTGCGCGACTTCGGCACGCAGCAAGCCGCCATGATGAACGAGCTGTCTCAGCAAATGCAGGAAGACGCTCGCGTAATGAGCGAGATGAGCCTTGAATTCAAGGCAGAGATGGAAAAACTGTTTGGTGAAGCAGGCAAGCAGATGGCCGATCAGGCCAGTTCTGCCGCCAAGGGTGAGCAGCCCACGAAAGCCAGCAGCCAATCATCGCGTAAAAGCTGATTGATCCGATTGATCGCGGCGCCCAAGGGCGCCGCGCCTCTTATGAGCCTTTGATTACCTGCCATCATACGGGCTGCGTATGCGCTGCCGCGCCGGTAGAGGAGAATGAAGATGTCAGCAGAGTGGGAATTACCGCCCCGTGGCCTGTCTCAAGAAGAGCTGGACGCGTGGAACGCGCAGCTAAAAGATATTGGTGAGCAGTATCAAGGTCTCATGCAGGATCTGTTATCGCGCATTGCGCCAAGCGAAGCGGCCGACTCCGTGTATAGCGACATGCGGGAAAGCTTTGAAGCCGGGGCGCAGTCATTAATGCAGAACCCGACGCTATTATGGCAGACCCAATCGCGCCTGCTGCAGGATCAGTGGCTGCTATGGCAGCAGGGGATGCGGGCGATGGCCGGTGAAGAGGTCTCGCCAGTGGTTACGCCGGAGAAAGGCGACCGGCGGTTCAAGGACGAAGCATGGACCCAGGAACCCCACTTTATGGCCATCATGCAGCAGTATCTGCTGTTCTCTCAGATGGTGGATGAGCTGGTGGATAGCCTTACTGGGCTGGATGAAACCCATCAGCGTAATCTGGCGTTTTATGCTCGCCAGGTGGTCAACGCCATGGCCCCGACTAACTTCGTATCGACCAATCCAGAAGTGATGCGCCGCACGCTCGAAACAAAAGGGCAAAACCTGGTCGAAGGTCTGGAACGCTTGCGCGAAGACCTGGGCAACTCAGCTGAAGGCATTAATGTCCGCATGACCGACCGCAGCGCCTTTGGCGTTGGCGAGAATATTGCTGTCACCCCGGGAGCTGTGGTGTATGAAAATGAGCTGATGCAGCTCATCCAGTACACTCCGACTACCGAAAAAACCTATAAAACGCCGCTGCTTGTCGTGCCGCCGTGGATTAATAAGTATTACATTCTTGATCTGCGCCAAGACAACTCAATGATGAAGTGGCTGGTTGACCAAGGGCACAGCGTCTTTCTGATTTCCTGGCGCAATCCAGGGCCGGAACAGCACGACATCACCTGGGCCGACTACATGCAATTGGGCCCCATTGCGGCCATGGAGGCGATTGAGAAAGCCTGCGGCGAGAAGTCGGTCAACCTCTTGAGCTATTGCGTCGGTGGTACCCTGACAGCGTCGACCGTAGCCTACCTCACCAGCACGCGCCGCGGCCGCAAGGTGAAATCAGTCACCTACATGGCGACCCTGCAGGACTTCCGCGACCCTGGCGATATCGGTGTGTTCCTCAACGAGCGTGTTTTAGAAGGCATCGAAGAGAGCATGCAATTAAAGGGCTATTTGGATGGCCGTTCCATGGCGTACACCTTTAATCTGCTGCGCGAGAATGATCTGTTCTGGTCGTTCTACATCAATAATTATCTGAAAGGTGAAACCCCGGCCGCTTTCGATCTGCTTTACTGGAATACCGACGGTACTAATCTGACGGCCGGCACGCATCCTTGGTATCTGCGCCATATGTATCTGGAGAACAAGCTAGTCGAACCAGGTGGTATTGAACTCGATGGTGTAAAAATTGACCTGAGAAAAGTGTCGGCGCCAAGCTACTTTGTGGCGGCCAAAGAAGACCATATCGCCAAATGGAACAGCAGCTATTATGGTGCCTTGTTGCCCAAAGGCCCCAGCACCTTTGTATTGGGTGGGTCAGGCCATATTGCCGGCATTGTGAACCCGCCACACAAGCAAAAATATGGCTACTGGACCAATGACAAGCTGCCCGAAAGCCATGACGCCTGGCTGGAAGGGGCTACCTTCAATGAGGGTTCTTGGTGGCCACACTGGCAAGCCTGGATGACCGAAAATGGCTATGCTGATCCAGCCCCGAAAAAAATGGTCGCTGCACGTCAGCCGGGGGAAGGCGAGTTGGAAGTGATTGAGCCGGCCCCTGGTCGCTATGTGAAAACTACGATTCCTGAGGTGTTAGGAGAAATACCGGCCACCCATAAAGCATGATGTTTGCAGAGAAAAAGCCCTGTCTTTTGGCAGGGCTTTTTTAGTTAAGTCGTTAGCGGCAGCGCCAGTTGACACAATGTCGCAGCCGGGTTGTAGAAAACTGACGGCAGGTTAAAGTGTCGTTCCTAGCCAGCAATGCTGGGCCTTTTATAGAGTGGATAACAAACATGATGAGCAACTTGCTTTTTTCCTGTCGGCATGTGGCGAGCGGTATGGCGGTGCTGTTCTTAGCGGCTGGCAGTGCCTTTGCGCAAGATGTGCAAGTCACCGACGCAAGGGTGAGCCTATTGCCCGGTGAACAGCCGGGGGCCGGCTATTTTCAGCTATATAATGCGGGTGATGAGGCTGTTGTTTTGGTCGGGGCCGAAAGTGATGCCTTTGAAAACGTTGAGCTACACGTGAGTTCCGAACGAAACGACATGGCGCACATGCATGCGGTTGAGGAAATAGAAGTGGCAGCAGGCGAACATTTCGAGTTTGTACCCAAAGGGCACCACCTGATGTTGATTGGCCGCAAGGATGCATTAGAAGTAGGCGATGAAGTCGAGGTGCTATTGGAGTTCAGTGATGAGCAGCGGCTGCCGGTAACCTTCGATGTGGTGTCGCCCGCATCACTTTAATGCGCTGCAATCAGGACTCATCAATGTATAAATGGTTGTTCATTGGGTTGATGTCGCTGTGGCTCGTCGGCTGTAGTGAGCGAAGTTGGCGCACAGCAGATACATCTGAGATCCAACCGCCGCTGGATTTTTCGCTGGTCGATGAAGACGGTCAGGCCGTAGAAGCTGAAGATTTTCTGGGTAAGGTCACGCTGGTTTATTTTGGGTATACGTACTGCCCAGATGTATGCCCAATTACGCTTGCCAGACTCGCGGGGACGCTGAATCAGCTTGATGATGACGTTCGCGAAGACATCCAGGTGTTGTTCATCAGTGTGGACCCTGAGCGTGATACGCCAGAGGTCGTCAAGCGTTACACAAATGCCTTTGGACCTGACTTTATCGGCATAACGGGAGATTTAGAGGAAATTGACGCCCTGACTAACCGCATGCGGGTGACGTATGAGTACGAAGAGCCTAATCAGCGCGGCGACTATATAGTGACGCACACCAGTGCTGTCTTCGCCTTTGATCGTGAAGGCGAGGCGCAGTTTTTAATACGCGATAGTCATCCGATTTCCGATGCGGTGGCTGATATTAATCGGCTTGTCGATGAAAGCGAGTAAATTACTGACAGGCAACGGAGAGGCTGCAGCGCGATTTATAACGACGCGAATTGATATCTAATTCAACGCTGTCGTTTTCTTTATCGTATAGAAACGATGCGTAACCACTGTCTGACGATGCCGTGCGGTATAACCCGCAAATCGTATAGCCATATTGCACTTTTTGAAGCTTCGAAAGTTCGATATCACCCGACGTATCCAGTTCATCTGCCAGCGCGTGTTGAATATCGCTGTCGACATTGCCGTCAGACATTGCCTGCCCACCAAAGATAATGCCCGCCAGGACCAACGCGACAACAAGGGGTGACGCGACAAGTAATAAAAAAGAACGGGATTTCAACATGGCAATGAAGGCTCTCTCGCAGAATCAGTGGAACTGCTAGCGGACTATCGACTCTCGGATGCCAGCCAACGATTAATGGGGCTGGCATCGTTAGGCGAATTGTCGCTAAGCCGCTAATGCGGTGTGCACAGTTTACTGGTGACGCGTCCGCGAAACACCTGCCAACGCCATGAGTGCGGCTAAAAACCACACCGGCCAGCTACCCATACGGGTAAACGGCGTTAAGCCCTCCGTGGCGAAGAACTCTCCGGTGATCGATGCGGTTTCGAACTGCGGTGCGCGCTCGACGATGCCACCCTGGTGATCGATGATCGCGGTAATGCCGTTGCTGGTGGCGCGCAGAACGTAGCGACCGTTTTCCAGCGCCCGCAGGCGTGCCATTTGTAAGTGCTGGTGGGGGCCAATTGATGCGCCAAACCAGGTGTCGTTAGACAACGTCATCAGTACGTTGCTGTCTTTGGCGCGGCTGGCCACCAGCTGCGGATAAATAATTTCATAGCATATGGCCTGGCCAATGCTGACGCCTGCCGCCTGCATCGGCGCTTGATCAGGCTCGCCTTTGGCGAAGCTCGACATGGGCAGATTGAAAAAGTTGATCGCGCCGCGCAGTAGGCTTTCCAGCGGCAGGTATTCGCCGAAGGGCACCAAATGCTCTTTTTGGTAGCTGCCTTCCACGTTGCCCACGCCCACCACACTATTGAACAAGCGCTCGTCGATGTCTCGCTGGACCACGCCGGTCACCAGCGCCGTGTCGGCGGGTAAATTGCTTTGTACCCGCTCAAGCACCGGTCGCGCCTGGGTTTCCATCATGGGTAGGGCGGTTTCCGGCCAGACAATCAGGTCCACTTCGTCAGCAACGTCGCGGGTTAAGTCGCTGTAGGTGTTAGCGGCATTGCGTTGACCTTCTGGGGTCCACTTCTGAAGCTGGGGAAGATTACCTTGTAAAAGCGCTACCCGCGTTGGCGTCTCAACGGGAGTTGTCCATTGCGATGGCATTGCCAGCGGAATCAGCCAAATGGCGGCCAGCGGTGCCAGCGTCCACCATTGGCGTCTCAGGAGAAGTGCTGCCCCAAGCCCGCCGCTAAGGGCGACCAGCAGGGAAAGTAAATAAACGCCGCCAATGGGCGCCCAGGCGGCTAGTGGTGAATCCACATAGCCTGAACCTAACAATAACCAGGGGAAGCCGGTGAATAAATACGTTCGCAGTACTTCGCCCAGCACCCAGGCGCCAGCAAAGCTTACTAACGCCAGACGCGGGCCGGTAAAACGGCGGTAAAGCCATAGCGTGCCGGCAAAAAAAAGCGCCAGCACGCAGACAAACAGGGCGGTGAGAAATAGCGCGAGCGGTACGCCCGTGTAGCCGTAGTCGTGAATCGATACGTACACCCAGGAGGCGCCGCTGCCAAACAGCGCTATCCCGTAGCACCACCCTTTTAGCGCTGCCTGTGCGGGAGTGAGCTGATGGATACCCGCGTACATTAAACCTGCTGCGATCGGGCCTAGCCACCAAAGCTCAAACGGTGATGCGGTCAGTGTGGTTAAGCCGCCAGCCAGCAGCGCGGCGATAAGCTGTTGATACACAGCGGGAATGCTACCCATAACGCGATATCCTATCTAGCGAATGTCCTGAGCGTGAGGCGTAAAGGTTACACGTCTTCTTGCTCGTCGTCGCTGGTGTCAGGGCGTTGTTCCCGGTAGGCCTCAAGCAAGCGGATGCGGCGGTTGTCGGCGTTGAGGACCTCAAAGCGCCAGCCGCCCAGATAGGTGTATTCTCCGCGCTGAGGGAGGTGGCCAAACTGCTGCATCACCAGCCCGCCGATGGTATCAAACTCATCGTCAGAGAATTGGGTATCGAAATGATCGTTAAAGTCGTCAATGGTGGTGAGCGCGCGAATGGCATAGCGCTTATTGCCTAACTCACGGATATCTTCTTCTTCGTCAGCGTCGTGCTCATCTTCGATATTACCGACAATCTGCTCAAGAATATCCTCGATGGTAATGATGCCCGCCGTGCCACCGTATTCGTCGACCACAATGGCCATGTGGTTGTGGGTATCACGGAATTCTTTAAGTAGGCTGTTAAGCCGCTTGGACTCGGGGATAAACATCGCCGAGCGGACAATGTCATCAAGCTGAAACGCATCGCGTTCGGCCTGGGTTTGCGAGAGCAGGGGCAGCAGGTCCTTGACCAGCAAAATGCCTTTTACATCGTCAAGGTTTTCACCAATCACCGGGTAGCGAGAGTGGCCGGTTTCTTGAATGAGCGCTAAATACTCCTCGCTGGTTTGATCGAGGGTAATTGCCGAGATTTGTGAGCGGGGAATGAGAATTTCGCGGACCTGTTGATCGCTAATTTCCAATGCGCCTTCAATGATCATGATGGCGTCTTGGTCAAGCTTTAAACGTCCTGCCGCGTGGCGTAAAAATTCCAGTAACTCATCGCGTGAGCTGGGTTCGTCGTTGTCGCCGGAAAGGGCACCAAAGAGTTTCTCGAGCCAGGATCGTTGATTGGCGTTGCTCGATCGGTCTTCGCTCATGCGGATAATCTCTTGTTGACGGACTCAGATGGCGTAATGTGAAGAAGTGTTTTATCACTGACTAGGGGCGCGATACCAGTTCAGCGTATAGGCATTAAGTCTTACAGTTCGGCGATATAGGGGTCAGCAATGCCCAGGGCCGCAAGCAGAACGCGCTCACATTGCTCCATTGCCTCGGCCTCGTCGTCGTCCATGTGGTCATAACCCAGTAGGTGCAAGGTGCCGTGAATCACCATATGGGCATAGTGATGCTCAAGGGCTTTATGCTGCTCCTCGGCTTCCTGCACAACCACCGCATGGCAAATCACCAAATCACCAAGTAACGGTAGCGTTATGCCCGGTGGGTTCTCGAACGGAAACGATAGCACATTGGTGGGTTTGTCCTTGCCGCGATAATCGCGGTTCAGCGACTGGCTTTCGGCAGGGTCGACAAACCGAATGGTCATTTCCCGGCGTGCGTCGTCAGGATGTGCGGCCAGGACATCGCTCACCCAGTGGGTGAGCTGAGTCTGACTCGGCAGGTGCTGATCATCGATGGCCGCTTGGCGGTCGATCACGATATCGCTCATTAGAGCGTATCTCCTGAGTCTTCACGGGCCTTTAGGCGAGCTTCTCGCTCTTGCTTGCGTACCTCTTGGCGGGCACGTTCTTCGACTTCCTGTTGGGATTCAAAGGCATCGTAGGCTTCAATGATGCGTTGCACCAGCGGGTGGCGAACCACATCTTTAGCGGCAAAATGCGTCACGCCAATTCCCGGTGTGCCTTTTAATACGTCGAGTACCTGGATCAGGCCTGAGCGCTGTCCCTTAGGGAGATCGACCTGGGTGACGTCGCCGGTAATGATGGCGGTGGAACCAAAACCGATTCGCGTCAGGAACATTTTCATCTGCTCCGGTGTTGTGTTTTGGCTCTCATCCAAAATGATATGGGCATTATTGAGTGTCCGGCCGCGCATGTAGGCTAGCGGCGCAATTTCAATCACCTGGCGCTCAATCAGTTTGGCCACCTGCTCAAAACCAATCATTTCATAAAGTGCATCGTAAAGCGGGCGCAGGTAAGGGTCGATTTTCTGGGCCAGATCGCCAGGTAAAAAACCAAGCTTCTCACCAGCTTCCACCGCTGGACGCACGAGTAAAATGCGCCGCACTTCCTGCTGATTCAACGCTTCCACAGCGGCCGCCACGGCAAGATACGTTTTACCGGTACCCGCAGGGCCAATGCCGAAATTAATATCGTGCTCGCGAATGCTGTTGACGTAGCGTTGTTGATTAAGGCCGCGGGGTTTAATCATGGTGCGCGGGGTGCGCATGATCACTTCATCACTATCGCCTTCGCCATCTTCTTCTTCATCGAGTGCTTCAAGCCCTGATTCTTGTAGAAAAAGATGCACTGTGTCAGCCGATAGCTCTTCTGCTGCCGTCTCACGGTAAAGGTGTTCCAGTACGTTTGCAGCGGCCTTGATACGGTTAGCTGCGCCCGCGAGTTGGAACACATTGCCTCGGTTGCGTAGCGTCACATCCATGCGGCTTTCAATCAGCTTTAGGTGCTCGTCCTGCTGGCCGCATAGGCTGGCAAGGCGCTGCGGATCATTGGGTTCAAGGCTTAGCGTGATAATGCGATTGGCCTGAAGCGATGGCTGGCTCAAGAGTGGAAAACCTATCGGTTGATGGATATGAAACTCAGCTTACTGCCCCAACGGGTGTTGGGGCAATTACCTAGGATAAGCGATATTTAATAACGCTCCGGGGTAGCCAGCTCGCCGCGCAGCGAATTGGGCAGGGCTTCGGTGATCTCAACGTCGACGAAGTAGCCGATTAGCTCGGTAGGATTGGCGGCACGGAAGTTGACCACCCGATTGTTTTCGGTACGCCCGGACAGCTGGCCTGGGTCTTTCGGCGAGAAGCCCGTCACCAATATACGCTGGGTGGTACCCACCATACGGCGGCTGATTTGCCCGGCTTGCTGGAGAATGCGCTCTTGCAAAATCGCCAGACGCTGCTTTTTAACGCTTTCCGGTGTTTCATCCTCAAGGGCGGCGGCAGGCGTGCCGGGGCGCGCCGAGTAGACAAAGCTAAATGAGTGGTCGAAACCAATGCGATGGATCAGATCCATCGTTGCTTCGAAATCCTCTTCAGTTTCGCCAGGGAAGCCGATAATAAAGTCGGAAGAGAAACTGATATCAGGCCGGTTGGCGCGAATCCTTTCCATCTTCTCGATGTAGGATTCTACTGTGTGGCCACGCTTCATCGCGCTCAAGATGCGGTCTGAGCCTGATTGCACCGGCAGGTGCAGGTGGCTGACCAATTCGGGGATATCGGCGTACGCCTCCACCAGACTATCGGTGAACTCAACCGGGTGCGAAGTGGTGAAGCGAATACGGTCGATCCCCTCAACGGCTGCAACGCAGGCGATCAGTTCGGCAAGGTCAATCTCATCGCCGAGCTGGTTTTCGCCTCGGTAGGCGTTGACGTTCTGGCCGAGCAAATTGATTTCGCGTACGCCCTGGTCGGAGAGGTGGATGACTTCATCCATCACCGCTTCAAACGGCCGCGAGACTTCTTCGCCACGGGTGTAAGGCACCACGCAGAAGGTGCAGTACTTGGAGCAGCCTTCCATGATCGATACAAAGGCGGTGGCACCGTCTGAGGTCGGTTTAGGAAGGTGGTCGAACTTCTCGATTTCCGGGAAGGTAACGTCCACCGCGGCAATTTGATTGTCGCGGCGTGCATCCAGCATGGACGGCACCCGGTGAAGCGTTTGCGGCCCAAACACCATGTCGACATGAGGCGCGCGCTTGCGCAATGCTTCGCCTTCCTGACTGGCCACGCAGCCACCAACCCCGATTACGAGGTCGGGATTGGCGTCTTTGAGTTTTTTCCAGCGTCCCAACTGATGAAACACCTTTTCCTGCGCTTTTTCACGAATGGAGCAGGTGTTAAGAAGAATGACATCGGCTTCACGCTCGTTATCGGTAAGTTCGAGCTGATGAGATACGCCGAGTAGATCCGCCATGCGGGAGGAGTCGTACTCGTTCATTTGGCAGCCGTGCGTTTTGATGAAGAGCTTCTTCGCCATCGGTACCTGTCATCTATGAGTCGTCGAAAAGACGAGGGATGAATGAAGTGTCGTTGCGCTTGGGCGCTAGTTGATTCGTTGCATTATACGGACACAACCCACAGGCGGCTAGCGTTGACGCGGAATCGGTGCTTGACCGTAACATTTCTATGAGTATACTACGCACCGTGTTTGAGCAGTTCCCCGATAGCTCAGTTGGTAGAGCAAATGACTGTTAATCATTGGGTCGCAGGTTCGAGTCCTGCTCGGGGAGCCAATGCACTAACTACCTCAAACACGGCAATATTAGATTGTTCCTCGATAGCTCAGTTGGTAGAGCAAATGACTGTTAATCATTGGGTCGCAGGTTCGAGTCCTGCTCGAGGAGCCAAATTGCCCCGCAAGAAGCGTAAAACCTACCCCTAAGGTAGTCCTATTGTTCCCCGATAGCTCAGTTGGTAGAGCAAATGACTGTTAATCATTGGGTCGCAGGTTCGAGTCCTGCTCGGGGAGCCATCTAGTACCTTTTGTCCTTCCTTTTTTGACGCACGCTACCAGTCGATTCAGCTCTTCTTTTAAAGTCTTTTGACGTGAATGTGGCACGTTTGCTGCCTTATAGTGCCTCAGATGATTTTGTGTGGCTGTCTAACGCTTATTACCAGCGGCTTTGCTGGTGTAAACGCAGTTGGCGTAAACTATTCGAATTATTTGCTAGGTGGGGATAATAGCGGTGGGAAAATCCACTTCGCTGCATGCGTTGCAGGTATTCAAGTGCTTAAGCGATGAGACGCGGTTAATGCTGGTGCTTTTGATTGCCCAGGAGCAATCGCTGTGCGTGTGTGAACTGACCTACGCGCTGGAGGCGTCTCAGCCTAAGGTGTCCCGTCACCTAGCACAGCTCCGCCAATGCGAGCTGCTAGTAGACCAGCGGGACGGGCAGTGGGTGTATTACCAGCTATCCCCCCAGTTACCAGACTGGGCTCGGCGTATTATTGACTCAGCCCAGCAAGGCTGCCCAGCCCACTTGGCCCGCTTGACGCAGCGTTTGGCCGCCATGGGCGACCGGCCGACGCGCCGGGCAGCACTGTGTTAACACGTCTAAAACAGCGCCGTTGCCATTGATTGGCATCGGCGCTGTCGAAGCATCTTCCTTTGATGCGCTAATCAGCTTACCGGTTTACGTAGCGTTGAGCGTTTTGTAGCTGAGCGTAATCCAGCAGAACTTCAGCGGCTTCAAGTACGTGGGCTCGTTCTACCGGCATGTCGTCTTCGTTATCGTCATCTTCGTTGCCGTTACTGGTGTCATCTTCAGCAGCGTTATCGCTAAGTGGTGTTTCGTCACGGGCGTCGGTCCATTCTTCAAGCTCGTCGAGTCCCAGAGCGCGACGCCGTTGGTTTTCCAATGACAACTGCTCAGCTTCCTGGGCTTCGGTTTCCCGCTCGCGCTGTTCACGGTTGAGGCTGACGCTGGTGTTTTGCTCACGGAGCTCACGCGATAGCGCTGATTGCTGCTCAAGATAGCGGAAATTAGGGTTATCCGCCGCGCGCTCCTCATGGGCTGATAACAGCGTATCAAGGTAGCGTTCGGGCTCACCGTAACGGCGGTATTGAACGTCTTGAACCGTGTCCCATTCCAGCGCATTGTCCAGACTGCTTTCGCCAATGCGCTCCGGGTCGAGCAGGGAAGGGAAGTCGATGTCAGGCTCGACGCCACGGTTCTGGGTGCTCTCACCCGAAATACGATAGAACTTAGCGCGGGTGAGTTTGATTTCACCATGATTCAAATCGCTTAGCGTCTGGACCGTGCCTTTACCAAAGGTAGAGCTGCCCATCACGATGCCGCGTCCATAATCCTGAATGGCACCGGCGAGAATCTCTGATGCCGAGGCTGATAGCCGATTGACCAGCACGCCCATGGGTCCGTCGTAGAGCGTTCCGGCTTCACTGTCGCCGTAGAGATTGATACGGCCGTCGGCGTCGCGCACCTGGACGGTGGGGCCGCGATCAATAAACAGGCCGATTAGCGAATTGGCCTCTTGCAGCGCACCGCCGCCGTTGTTACGCAGGTCAAGCACAATGCCTTCTATGTCCTGGCTTTTCAGGTGCTCGATCTCTTTGGCTACATCGCGGGTGGTGCTGCGGTAGTCGTCTTCTCCCGCCTGCCAGGCGTCAAAATCGACGTAGAAAGTGGGGATTTCAATAACCCCCAGTCTGTGGGTGGTGCCGTCGCGCTCGACATCAATCACCTCGCTCTGGGCGGCTTGGTCTTCTAAGTCAACCGTGTCGCGGGTGATTTCGACGGTTTGCGAGCGAGTCATATCCACGGCCTGGGCGGGCACCACGTCAAGCTTAACAACGGAGCCTTTGGGGCCGCGAATTAGGTCAACCACGTTATCCAGGCGCATGCCAATAACGTTGACCATCTCGCCGTCTTCTTGACCTACGCCAATAATCCGGTCGGCGGGCTCCAGAACACCAGCGCGTTCAGCGGGGCCGCCGGGTACTAAGCTGGATACTTTGACGTATTCGCCGTCTGCCTGGAGTAGCGCGCCGATGCCTTCCAGTGACAGGCTCATCTGAATATCGAACGATTCGCCTTGGCGCGGCGAGAGGTAGCTAGTATGGGGGTCAATGGTGCCGGTCACCGCGGCCATGACCAAGCCAAAGACGTCTTCCGATTCGGTTTGCTCCAGGCGGGAGAGCTGGCCCTCGTAGCGCTGGCGGAGATTATCGACGATTTGCTCGTCATCCTGGTCGGTTAAAGCCAGGGTCAGAGCATCATTTTTCAGCCGTTTTTCCCATAGCGATTCTAGCTCGCTTTCATTTTCGGCCCAGGCAGTGTCTTCGCGCTCAAGCTCAAGGCGTTCATCGCCGTCGAAGTTGAACGTTGTGTCGTCGTCAAGGCGCTCCAGTAACCACTCAAGGCGTGCGGTATGGCGCTCGCTGAGACGATCATAAAGCGCAAATACCTCATCCAGTTCACCCTCGAAAAGCGTCTCGGCCAGATCGGTTTCCAGGTGGCGATAGGGTTCGATATCGCTACTTAACAGATAAGCCCGCTGGCCGTCTAAGATATCCAAGTAACGGTCGAAGGCCTCTTTCGACCACGCTTGGTCGAAGCTGACCTCTGCGTAGTGCCCGTAACGGAGCGAGTCGGCAATCTCTACCGCCGCTTGGCGCTGTTCTTCGGTCGGCTCAAGTTGCGCTAACGCCGTCGAGCTGGTGACGACCAGCATGACGGTTAGGGCGACCGAGCGCGAAAGCGTTGCAAACAAGCTCATCAGTCAAGCTCTCCCGGATTTGTGTACACTCATGCTTTCCTAGACCCGCATCTGACCTATGAGTTGCGAAGGCCGAAGGAGCATTGTAGCAGGTCGTCTGCTTCGCTGAGACTCAATCATGTCGCTAATGGGGATTTCTATGTCCGAAACATTCAACGCTGATCGCGTCGCGCGGTTATGCGAGTTTTTACGCCAGTCACCTACGCCTTGGCATGCCACGGGTGCGATGGCTGAGCGTTTAGAGCACGCTGGTTTTCAGCGACTGGAAGAGACGGCCAATTGGCAGTTGATGCCCGGTCAGCGCTACTACGTGACGCGCAACGATTCATCGCTGATTGCCTTTCAACTTCCCTCGGGAGCGCTACGGGATTTGCGCATGATAGGAGCGCATACGGATAGCCCCAGCCTACATTTAAAGCCTAATGCCACCCAGTATGCCGCCGGTTGGTTGCAGTTGGGGGTGCAGGTGTATGGCGGCGCGTTGCTTGCCCCGTGGTTTGACCGCGACTTAGGCATAGCTGGGCGGGTGCATATCCGCCATGCTGATGGACAGCTTGAGAGTATGCTCCTTAACGTTGATCACCCGGTAGCGATCATTCCGAGCCTTGCGATTCACCTTGACCGCGATGTGAATGCAGGGCGTAGCATCAACCCCCAAACCCAAATGGCGCCGGTGCTGCTGCAGAGCGATACAGACAAGCTCCAGGACCTGTTGGCACGATGGCTGGAAGCCGAGCATGGCTTACGCGCCGTGGATATCGTCGATTTTGAGCTGGGCTTTTACGATGTGCAGCCACCTTCCCTGGTGGGCGTCAACCAGGAGCTGATTGCCAGCGCGCGGCTGGACAATTTGCTGTCATGTTTTGTGGGCCTGGAAGCGTTGCTTGACTGCGATGGGCAGCAAGGCGCGCTGCTGGTCGCCAATGATCATGAAGAAGTGGGCAGTGCGACTGCCTGCGGTGCACAAGGTCCCTTCTTGGGCGATGTGCTGAAGCGCCTCAATGCGCAGGTGGGAGGGGCGACTGAGGAATCGCTGGTGCAACTGACTCAGTCGTCGCTGATGATCTCCTGTGATAACGCCCACGGGCTGCATCCCAACTTCCGTGATAAGCACGACGAGTTGCATGGGCCGTCGCTTAACGGCGGGCCGGTGATCAAGGTCAATGCCAGCCAGCGCTATGCGACCAATAGCGTGACGGGCGCACTGTTCCGCGATGTTTGTCGCGATGCCGACGTGCCGGTACAGTCGTTTGTGACGCGATCAGACATGGGCTGCGGTACCACCATCGGGCCGGTTACCGCCACCGAGGTCGGCGTGCCCACTATGGATGTGGGTCTGTCTCAGTGGGCGATGCACTCGATTCGGGAAACCGCAGGGACTCAAGACGTTGAGTATCTAACCCGTGCGCTGGTGGGGTTTTTAAACCGCTCGACGTTAAGCTAGAACCTTTTAGCTACCGGCAAACAAAAAAGCCCGCCGACAGTGTCAGCGGGCTTTTAATGTTCGCTTGGTGGCTACGCCCTGATTTGAACAGGGGACCCCATCATTATGAGTGATGTGCTCTAACCAGCTGAGCTACGTAGCCATTCAACGGGGGCGAATATTACTCAGCGCTGCCGAGTCCGTCAAGCATTAGTTGGCGAGAGCCGCTACACATTGAAACGAAAATGCACGACGTCACCGTCCTTGACGATATACTCCTTACCTTCAAGGCGCCATTTGCCTGCATCTTTGGCGCCTTGCTCGCCGCCCAGGGAAACAAAATCATCAAAGGCGACGACCTCCGCGCGAATAAAGCCTTTCTGGAAGTCGGTATGGATAGCACCGGCGGCTTCAGGCGCGGTGGCTCCTTGCTTAACAGTCCAGGCGCGCACTTCCTTAACGCCCGCCGTGAAATAGGTCTGCAGGCCGAGCAGCGCATAGCCGGCGCGAATCACACGGTCCAAACCGGGTTCGTCCATCCCCATCTCACTTAAAAACATCTCGCGTTCTTCGTCATCCAGTTCGGCGATTTCGGCTTCGATCTGGTTGCATACCGGCACCACCACAGCGCCTTCCTCGGCAGCGATTTCGTGAACGACATCCAGATAAGGATTGTTCTCGAAACCGTCTTCATTGACGTTGGCGATGTACATGGTGGGCTTCAAGGTCAAAAAACCGAAGCTTTTTACCTGACGTTGCTCGTCTTCGCTTAAGCCAAAGCTACGTAGCGGTAAGCCTTCAGCCACGTGCGGCTGGATACGGTCAAGAATCTCCTTGGTGGCAATCGCCTCTTTATCGCCGCCCTTCACCGAGCGGACAAGGCGCTGGCTGGCCTTTTCGACGGTGTCTAAATCGGCGAGTGCAAGCTCAAGATTAATCGTCTCAATATCGGCGCGTGGATCAACCTGGTTGGCCACGTGGATCACATTGTCATTGTCGAAACAGCGCACCACATGAGCGATGGCTTGGGTTTCGCGGATATTGGCTAGAAACTTGTTGCCCAACCCTTCGCCTTTTGAGGCGCCTGCCACCAGGCCTGCGATATCGACAAACTCCATCGTTGTCGGCAGGACTTTCTGCGGTTTGACGATCTCGGCAAGGGCATTAAGCCGCGGGTCGGGCATAGGCACGATCCCTACGTTGGGTTCGATGGTGCAGAAGGGAAAGTTTTCTGCGTCGATGCCTGATTTGGTAAGCGCATTGAACAGTGTGGACTTGCCGACGTTGGGCAGCCCGACGATGCCGCAGTTAAAACCCATAAAATGTTCCTGAAAAGAGATGGTAGGGCGTAAAATTAATCGCCATTCTACGAGATCAGCCCGCTGCCAACCACTGGTGAAATGTTATGGCTTTAGGCTGTGTAGTTGGTTCATGGCTTTGGCCCAGTCGCCAGCCAGGACCGAGGGCAAGGTTGCTAGGCACTCGTCGATGGCGCGCTCAATAGCCGTTTGCTCAGCCTTTCCAGCGCGACCTAGTACATAATTGGTGACCTGGCTTGCATCCCCCGGGTGGCCAATGCCGATACGTACTCGGTGAAACTGTTTTTGGTTGCCCAGTGCGCTGATGATATCGCGCAGTCCATTGTGGCCGCCATGGCCGCCACCGGTTTTATAACGTGCCTGGCCTGGCGGCAGGTCGAGTTCGTCGTGGGCCACCAATAAATTGTCAGGGGTAAGTTTGAAAAACTGGCACAGAGCAGCGACGGCTGCACCGCTGCGGTTCATAAAGGTGGTGGGGTTGAGTAAGTGCAGCTCATGGTCACCGACGCGCACCTTGGCATAATGGCCGAGGAACTTCTTTTCCGGGCGTAGTTCACCATGGGTGCTGCGGGCAATCGCATCGACGAGCCAAAAGCCGGCGTTGTGGCGCGTTGCCTCATAGTTAGCTCCGGGGTTGCCGAGTCCAATGATGGCCGTTACCTGGCTCATTTCCCACCTCCAACAAAAATTCTGGGAGAACGTTTTTGATGACGCCTTGTGGCGGCCACAAAAAAAATCAAGCGCCGAAGCGCTTGATCGTAACATCACGAGGGCCGTGCGGGGACGGCCCACGCAGACAGCTTACTCGGCGCTGTTGTCTTCTTCGCCTTCACTGTCGCTTGCGCTTTCACCGTCTTCGTCTTCGTCGGTAGTACGAACTTTCATCTTGGTGATGCTGAGTACCGCGTTGTCATGCTCTTCGCCATGAGACAGATCCACCGAGGTGACGCCTGCCGGCAGAGTCAGGTCAGACAGGTGCAGCGTCGTGCCGATCTCAGCTTTGCTGATGTCAACTTCCAGGTAGTCAGGAAGGTCTTTCGGCAAGCAGCTAATCGCCACTTCGTTAGCAAGAACGTGCAGTTCGCCGTCCTGATCCTTGATGCCGACACACACGTCTTCACCGATGACGTGCAGCGGCACATTCATGGTGATTTCGTGGGTGGCATCAACACGCAGGAAGTCGGCGTGGGTCAGCAGCGGCTTGTACGGGTGACGCTGAAGGTCACGTACCACTACCTGCTCTTCCTTGCCTTCAATCACGAGCGTGATGACCGAGGAGAAGAATGACTCGTCTTCAATCGCTTTGTAGAAAGCGGTTTTTTCGACGGCAATTGACTGCGCGTCTTTTTCACCGCCGTAAACAACGGCCGGTACCTGTTGGTTCGCACGACGCAGGCGGCGGCTCGCACCTTTCCCCAGGTCATTACGAACGCTGGCTATCAAACTAAAATCAGACATGAAATGTGCCTCTTGGTTTAAGTAAGGAAACGCCGCCGCCCGCGACCAGACGACGACGCTTCCAGGGGCCCGTTGCCGGGCTATGGTGTCAGCCGATTAGTGGAACATCGCGCTGACAGATTCTTCATTGCTGACCCGGCGGATAGCTTCCGCGATCAAGCCAGCAACACTCAATTGACGAATTTTGCCGCTGCGCCGCGCTGTGTCGGAGAGCGGGATGGTGTCGGTCACCACCACTTCATCAAGTACCGAGTTGGTAATATTATCGACGGCAGGGCCGGATAATATCGGGTGCGTGGCGTAAGCAACAACGCGCTTGGCACCGTGATCTTTTAGCGCTTCTCCGGCTTTGCAAAGCGTGCCGGCGGTGTCGATCATATCGTCGACGACCACACAGGTGCGGCCTTCGATTTCACCGATGATGTGCATCACCTGGGCTTGGTTAGCCTGGGGGCGACGCTTATCGATAATGGCCAAATCGGCGTTAAGCTGTTTGGCGATGGCGCGAGCGCGAACTACGCCGCCAACGTCGGGGGATACCACTACCAGGTCGCTGTAGTTCTGACGTTCAATGTCGTCGAGCAAAATAGGCGACCCGTAAACGTTATCAACCGGCACGTCGAAAAAGCCTTGAATCTGATCGGCGTGCAGGTCCATGGTCATGACGCGGTCTACGCCAGCCTTAACCATCATATCGGCCACTACCTTGGCGGAAATGGGTACCCGCGCCGAACGCACGCGTCGGTCCTGGCGTGCATAGCCAAAGTAGGGCAGCACGGCCGTGATGCGAGTGGCTGAGGCGCGCCGCAGGGCGTCGACCATCAGGATCAGTTCCATCAAGTTATCGTTGGTCGGCGCACAGGTGGATTGCAGGATGAAGACATCCTTACCGCGCACGTTCTCATTGATCTCGACCGCGATTTCACCGTCGCTGAATTGACCCACCGTGGCATTACCCATTCGGCTGTCTAAGCTCTCGGCAATTTTTTGAGCGAGTTCGGGATTAGCGTTCCCGGCGAAAACCATCAATTTTGACACGCGCAGCCACCTTTGCAGTGTTGGGGATCAGGGAGGAAAACGCAGGTCAACGTTAGGTTGGCTGGGGTACCAGGATTCGAACCTGGGAATGCCGATACCAAAAACCGGTGCCTTACCACTTGGCGATACCCCAGTAATAACCTAATGCGATGACCGGGCGAATCAGCAGCCCAAAGCATCATGTAGAGGAGAGGTGTTGAGTCCGCGTGCTACCCAGGCTGGTCCGTGATGGCCCGCCGCCTCGGCAACTGCGTATGCCGTCTGCGCATTCTCAAATGCAGCAAACACGCAGGCCCCTGTGCCGGTTAACCGGCTCGGTGCATGCTGTGATAGCCAGTCTAGCGTTTCCGCAATGGCTGGATAGCGCTGTTTGACCACGGCTTCACAGTCGTTGCGCCACTCCGACGCTCCCCCCTGCAGTGCGCGCGCCATAGTAATGGGGCGGCTGTCGCGTGTCAATTGCGGGTCCTTGAATACAGCAGGCGTTGAAACGCTAACGCCGGGGTGAATAATCACAAACCAGGGGGTGTCGAGCATGACCGGCGTAAGCTGCTCTCCAACGCCTTCCGCCCAGGCACTACGGCCATACACAAATACGGGGACATCAGCGCCTAGCTGTAGCCCCAGTTGGGCCAGCTCATCAAGCGAAAAACCCAGCTGCCAGAGCACATTGAGGCCCAGTAGCGTTGTGGCCGCATCGGAGCTGCCGCCGCCAAGCCCGCCACCCATGGGTAGCTTTTTGTCCAATGCCAGCGTCGCGCCCTGTCGGGTGCCGCTGGCCTGCTGGAGCAGCCGTGCGGCACGTACGATCAGATTGTCGCTATCGGCGACGCCAGGCACACGGCTAATTAGTTGGATGATGCCGTCATCGCGCGCGCTAAGTGTCAACTGGTCGCACAAGTTAACGATCTGAAACAGCGTTTGCAGCCGATGGTAGCCGTCTTCACGACGGCCGGTAATGTGTAACAGCCGATTCAGCTTGGCGGGCGCGGGCAGCGTTAAGGTCGTCATAATGGCTTGGCTTATTCGTCCTCGTCATCCGTGGGACGCCACTCATTGACGATTAGGGTGATGCGAATATCGTCATAGTTCATGACCAGGCGGCGCGGTAGCCAAAGCCCGTTGTATTGCTCCCATTCGCGATAGTCAATTTCCCAACCATCCTGTTCCAGGTGGCTTGGGAAGCCAAACTCATCGGTTTCCAACTGGTAGTTGTCGTCATCCCCGGGCAGGCCGCGCGTCCAGTCGGGCATGGCGCGGACCGGCAGTGACCAGCCGAGTTGTTCTTCCATCAGTGCTTCTGGGGTTTCTGCTTCAAACTGGCCGTCGCCGTTAGACAGCGAGAAGCGCCCCTCGCTGCCTTCCAACACGGTACGGCCACCGCCAAAGGGACCGCTAATCAGCATGCGAAAGTAATGCGGATGCTGATTCCAGTCGAGGTTGGCACTGGTGTTTTCGTCAGGAGTGCGTAGCCCGGCCTTACCTACCAGGGTCCAGGTGTCGAGTGCTTCAACCTCGGCCTCTTGGGCCTCCCAGTCACCGGCTTGTCGACCGCTTTCATCTTGCGGTGCCTGGGTGGCACACCCGGCGAGTAATACCGCCACCGCACAGGCCATCAGCCTTGAGGCGCGGCGTAAAGGATGGCTCGGAATAAAAATTGAAGAGGTGTGCATGTCGGACTCCTTGTCAGTTAATTGGTCAACGGCGATCGCATTAAAGAATGGCATTCGGCTCGCGTTAGAGGGAATCTGCCGGGTCGAGTTCGGGATAGCGCTGTATTAATGCATCAATGGTTGGGTGGTTTGCGGTGCGCTGCTGTACGTCATTGATAATCTGGCGCGCTTCGTCACTTCGTCCAAGGGCATGCAGTACTTCAGCCAGGTGAGCGGCAATTTCCTGATCGGGCATGCGTGAATAAGCTCGTTCCAGCCAAGTGAGCGCTTCCTGAGGGTCGCCGAGGCGGTAGTGCACCCAGCCGAGGCTATCGAGAACGGCTGGATTATCAGCATCTAGCTTGTAGGCGCGCTCAATCAATTCGCGAGCTTCCTCCAGGCGGTCAGGAAGATCCAGATCCGCTAGGGTATAACCTAGCGCATTGAGTGCCACGGCGTTGTCGGGTTCGATGCTGATTACGTGGCGCAGATCCTGTTCCATTTGCTCAACGTCACCCATCTCCCAGGCACGCATTGCTCGATGGTAAAGCAGCTCAGTGTCATCGGGCGTGCGCGTTAGTTCGCGGGCGAGCAGAGCTTCTGCGTCAGCGGTGCGGCCGAGTTCGTCGAGCAACTGTACTTCCAGTTTAACTAAGTCGCTAAAGTAATCTTCATGACGCATGCGCTCGACGCGCAAGAAGGCGCGCGCGTCGATTAGCCGGTCGTCATCGATGAGCATTTGCGCCGCTGTAGCGCGTGCCGGTAAAAACTCCTCGCCACCATCTACCTGACGATAGTAGAGCAGCGCGTTCTCGGTGTCGTCTTCGGACTGGGCGATTAACCCAAGTAAATAATAGGCCAGGTTAGGCGTATTATCTTGACCCACCAGTGGCTTGAGTAGGCGCTGCGCGGGGGCGGCATAACCCTCATCTAAGTAAAGCTGCGCCAGGGCGACCCGCAATGCATCGCTGCCTGAATGACGGTCGAGCAGCGCATCGGTTTGCTGTTGGGCGGCGTCCAGATTATCAAGGCGGATCTCGGCTTGAGCCAGCAGCAGTAAAAAGCGCACATCGTCTGGGTTGTCCTGCAGGCCTTGCTGGGCCGCCTGACGCGCCCTGGCGGGATTGTCGGTTTCAAATGCCAGCTGACCTTCTACCAGTAGCAGCGTGGGCCGCTCAGTCAAACCAGAGGCTTGATCAAGGTAGCCACGGGCTTGCTCGGTACGCCCCAATGCCGCTTCCCAAAGTGCAGCCGCCAGCAGTGCATCGGCTTGCTGCACTGGGTCGCTGGGCGGCGTTTGATTTAAGTGCTCGACGAGGCGGTTCAGCAAGCTGTCAAGCGGGCCCTGTTCAGCAATCGCCGTTTCAGCAAAGCCGGTTAGCTCGCCATCCTGGTTGGCCGCTGTCAAGGCGAGACGGCGCTCCAGGCTTTCTAGCCAATTGCCCTGTTGCAGCGATAGAGCAGCCAACAGCCGGTTCGGGGTTTCGGCCTGAGGGTTGAGCGCTTTCCAGCCCTGTGCTGCCTCCTCAATCAGGCTGTCGTCATCGCTAAAGCGAGCGGCAAAGGTCGCTCGCTCAGCCAGTTCCTCCGCGCCGAAGCGTTCTGCAGCTTCAAGGTAGCCTTGGCTTGCGCGCTTGAAGTCGCCGCGCTGCCCAGCAAACTCTGCCTGCAGCAGCGTGCTTAAGCCGGCAGCGTCCAGCCCCTGCGAAATGGGCGGGGCGTTACGCATGGGGTCATCGGTAAACGGCAGCCGCTCATCGTGGGCATTGGGCGACAACTGACAGCCGCTCACGAATAGCGTGATGGCGGCCAGGGGGAATAGCAGCAAACGTGGTGGCATGCGGGTCTCAATCAGGTGGCCGAGTGCTCAGCATAGCGGCTTGCCCGCCTGCGGCAAAGTGGTGTGCGCCAGATCATTGTGTGCTGTGGTAAGATAACCCACTTTATCGAGCGGCATTTAGCCCTCACCATCGCTGCTTAGACTTGCCAGAGCAAGCCCAAATTGACGTGAAGACCGACACACTAGCGAAGACACATACCCCATGACGCTTCTTGCCCTGGGAATCAATCATCGCACCGCCAGCGTCGCCGTACGCGAACAGGTTGCCTTTACACCGGCGCAGTTGGATCACGCGCTGGCGGAGCTGCGTGCGCTGCCGCAAATCAGCGAGGCGGCGGTACTCTCGACCTGCAACCGCACCGAGCTTTACTGCGTCACCAATGCGGCGGGTGAGCAGGTCGTCCTCGACTGGCTGGGCCGTTTTCATCAGCTGAAGGTCGATGAACTGACCCGCTGTGCCTATCACTACCTGGATAATGAAGCGGTACGCCATCTGATGCGCGTGGCCGTGGGACTGGATTCCATGGTGCTGGGTGAGCCGCAAATTCTTGGTCAGTTGAAAGACGCCTATCAGCAGGCCCGTGAAGCTCAGGGGCTGGGTAGTGAGCTTGAGCGGTTATTCCAGCATACCTTTGCGGTTGCCAAACAGGTGCGTACGGAAACCGGTATCGGTAAAAACCCGGTGTCGGTGGCTTATGCGGCGGTCAGTATGGCAAGCCGGATTTTCGATGACTTTGGTCGCTCGCGGGCGCTGCTGATCGGGGCAGGAGAAACCATCGAGCTGGTCGCCCGGCATCTCCATGAGGCGGGAGTTCGCAAACTGACGGTTGCTAACCGTACCCGCGAGCGAGCCGAGAAAATTTCGGGGCCGTTAGGCGGCACGGCGATTACTCTGCCGGAGATTCCGGCCGCCTTGGAAGAGGCCGATATCGTCATTTCCTCGACGGCGGCACCACTGCCAATTTTGGGTAAGGGAATGGTTGAGCGTGCCCTGAAAAAACGCCGTCATCGCCCGGTGTTCATGGTTGATATTGCCGTGCCGCGCGATATCGAGCCTGAGGTGGGTGAGCTTGCCGATGTTTTCCTCTACACAGTTGATGACCTTGAAGAAGTCATTCAGGAAAACCGCCGCCATCGCCAAGTGGCAGCCGACCAAGCTGAGTCGCTGATTGAGCATGGTGTTAGCGGCTGGCAGCATGAGCGGCGCATTCGTCATGGCGGCGAGCTTATTCGCGGCTACCGCCGTCACGGGGAGTCGCTGCGTGATACAGCACGAGATCAGGCCTTGGAGCGGTTGGCGCGCGGCGAAGACCCGGCCAAGGTCGTCGAGCGCCTGGCCCACCAACTGGCCAATCGGCTGATGCATCAACCGACACAAACGCTGCGCGATGCCGCATCTCAAGAGGATCACGTGTTATTGGAGGCGGCGCCGCGCCTCTTGATGCCGCCTAAGCCCGCCTTTGAAAAACCATCGACATCGACGGCCAATCGCCAGAAGGATGACACGCCCGCATGAAAGAAACTCTGCGCCAACGTTTAGATAGTTTTGCCGATCGGTTTGAAGAGCTGTCAATGCTGCTGTCTGACCCTGAGGTAATTCACGACCAGCAACGTTTTCGTGACTACTCCCGTGAATATTCAGAGCTTGACGAGTTGGTAGGTGCCTGGCAGCGCTATCGTCGCATTGAAAGCGATATCGAAGCAGCTCAGCAGCTTAGCCAGGACAGCGACCCGGAGATACGTGAGCTCGCTGAGATGGAGATTGACGACGGTCGCGAGCAGTTGGACACGCTGGATACAGAGCTTAAACGGCTGCTAGTGCCCAAAGACCCGGATGATGGTCGCGGGGTTTACTTGGAAGTCCGCGCGGGTACCGGCGGCGATGAAGCCTCGTTGTTTGCCGGTGATCTTTTCCGCATGTATTCCCGCTATGCCGAAAAGCGTGGCTGGCGTGTGGAAGTCGTCAGTGCCAGTCACGGCGAGCAGGGTGGATATAAAGAAGTTATTTCGCGGGTCAAAGGCGACGGTGTGTATGCCCGCTTGAAGTTCGAGTCGGGCGCCCACCGGGTGCAACGCGTCCCCGCGACCGAATCCCAGGGGCGTATTCACACCTCGGCATGTACCGTGGCTGTGATGCCAGAAGTTGACGATGTTGGCGATGTGGATATCAACTCTGCAGACTTGCGAGTCGATACCTTCCGCTCCAGCGGCGCGGGCGGTCAGCACGTCAATACCACCGACTCGGCAATTCGCATTACCCACTTGCCGTCGGGCGTAGTCGTCGAATGTCAGGAAGAGCGCAGCCAGCACAAGAACCGCGCCAAGGCGATGTCGTTGCTGGCGGCGAAATTGAAACAAAGCGCACAAGATGCCCAGCGCCAGAGCCAGGCCGATGCTCGCCGTTCGTTGGTGGGTTCGGGTGATCGCAGTGAGCGTATTCGCACGTATAATTTTCCTCAAGGGCGAATTACCGATCACCGCATCAACCTCACGTTGTATAAGTTAACCGAAGTGGTCAGCGGTGAGCAGCTCGATGACGTCATTGACCCGCTGGTGCATGAGTATCAGGCGGAACAATTATCCGCCCTGCAGAATGCCTGATGACACTGGATGCCTTGCTAAGAAAAGCCGCTGAACGGCTAGCTAATGCAGGCTCGACCAGCGCGCGGCTGGATGCCGAGGTACTGTTGGGCCATGTCGTGAAGCGCGATCGCACCTGGCTGTATACCTGGGGAGACAAAAGCTGCTCAACCTGGCAACACGCGCGGTTTGATGCCCTCGTTGCAGCCCGAGCCCAGGGGGTGCCCGTCGCTTATTTGACCGGGCAGCGCGAATTTTGGGGCCTAAACCTCGCTACGTCGCGGGATACGCTGATTCCCAGACCCGATACCGAAACACTGGTTGAATTGGCGTTAAGCCGAGCAGACTCATCCAGCGGTCGTTTGCTGGATATCGGCACCGGAACAGGGGCAATTGCCCTGGCGTTTGCCAGCGAACGGCCCGGTTGGCAGATTATGGGCGTGGACCTGCTCCCCGCCGCGGTGGCGTTAGCACAAACGAATGCCGAACAGCTGGGGCTTGGCAATGCCAGCTTTCAGCAAAGCAATTGGTTTAGTGCCTTTGCTTCGCCCCATAAAGCCGCCACCTTCGATATTATTGTCGGCAACCCGCCCTATATCGCGGCTGACGATCCTCATTTGAAGCAGGGTGACGTGCGTTTTGAGCCGGCATCTGCTCTCGTCGCCAAGGCCGACGGCATGGCCGATTTGCTACACCTTATCGTAACGGCGAAGGCTTACTTATCCGCTTCGGGTTGGTTAATGCTTGAGCACGGTTATGACCAGGCCGCCGCACTACGCGAGGCGATGCATGCGGCGGGCTACCACAACGTTGAAAGTGTTTGTGACCTGGGAGGCAACGAACGCGTTACGCTAGGCGTCTTTCAGATTTAACTTTGATTTACTGCGAGTTTCTCGTAACGACCGGCCAAACCCGACAGACACCTTGGCTGTTTATCTTCAACCGCCTGATTCATCAGCAATGGATCCTGCCATGAAAGCAAAAAATAAAACGCTGGACCGTATCGATTTAAAAATTCTGCGCTGCCTGCAGGAAAACGCGCGAATTTCATACGTGGATTTAGCCACCGAGGTGGGCCTTTCCACTACGCCCTGTCTAGAGCGGGTTAAACGCTTGGAAAAAGCAGGGATTATTCGCGGCTATCAGGCGATACTCGACCCTCAGGCGCTCAAAGCCAACTTACTGGTGTTTGTCGAGATTAGCCTGGAAACCCAGTCGCCTGCCGTTTTCGATGAATTCAGGCGCGCGGTGGAAAAGCTGCCGCAAATTCAGGAATGTCACTTGGTGTCGGGGCAGTTTGATTACATTCTAAAGTGTCGTATCCCGGAAATGTCGGCGTATCGTCAGCTGCTCGGCGATGTCGTCTTGACCTTGCCCGGTGTCAAAGAGTCGAAAAGCTACGTGGTCATGGAGGAGGTTAAAGAGAGCTTTAGCCTGCATGTGCCCAAGTTTGAGGAATTCGAGGAAAAGTAGCCCATGATGGACGACCCCACGCTGCTTCGTTACAGCCGTCAAATTATGTTACCGGAAGTAGATATCGGCGGTCAGCAGCGGCTGATCGATAGCCATGCGCTGATTATCGGGGCCGGTGGCTTGGGGTCACCTGCGGCACTGTATTTAGCGGCGGCGGGGGTTGGGCATATTACGCTGGTAGATGCAGACAGTGTTGAGCTGTCCAACTTGCAGCGTCAAATCGCCCACCAACAGACGAGCCTAGGTCAAAACAAAGCCGCTTCGGCAAAGGCCAGCATGCAGGCGCTCAATCCCCAGTGCCGCGTGAGTGCTGTGGCTGACCACGCTGACGGGAAGCAGCTTGAGCGTTTGGCGGCCACCGCCGATGTGGTGCTCGACTGTACAGACCGTTTCTCCAGCCGCTACGCGATTAATGCCGCCACGCAAAAAGCCAAGGTGCCGTTGGTATCCGGGGCAGCCATCCGTTTTTCTGGTCAGTTGGCGGTGTTTGATCCTCGCGTGCCCGATGCGCCCTGTTACGCCTGTTTGTATCCCCCTGATGGGCAAGGTGATGAGGCGCTAAACTGCGCGGAAAGTGGTGTCATGGCACCGTTGGTCGGCATTATCGGCTGTTTTCAAGCGGTGGAGGCGTTCAAGCTGCTGAGCGGGGCAGGCAAGGCGCATCAGGGGCTGTCACACTTCGACGCGCTAAGCGGACACTGGCGGCATTTTAATCTGCCGAGAGACCCTGCTTGCCCTGTGTGCGCGCCCTAAAGTGAGTCGGTTTTTTCGCTTCCATAGCCGTCGTTAACCGGGAGACTGGTACTTTGCGTATCAGCGCGGTTGTGGTCGCTTTTAGCTTTCCCGCTCCCGCCCTTTAGCTGCTGCGATGTAAAAACGCTGGCGAAAACGTCGTTATCGGGGTTCATATCAATGCTGCCATGGAAAACGCTACCGTCTTCCAGAACGAGACATGGTGTCGTAATGGTGCCCGTCACATTCGCCCCGTCATGAACCGTTACTTTATGCAGGGCAACCAAGTTGCCTTCTACGCTACCCGAAATGCGCAGGGTATGCGCATAGGCATCGCCATTTAGGCTGCCGTTGCTGCCAAGTGTCACGGTATGTTGTTTGCAGGTCACGACGCCGGTGATCTGACCTTCGATGGTAATGTCTTCGTCGCTATTAATGTCACCATGGACCTGGGTATTGCTACCAATCACCGACGTGCTTTGCCGTGACGCTGTGGGCAGGCTTTTTTGCTCGGAATACGGTATTTTTTCTTCAGTGGCGGTCGCGCTTTGATGCGCGGGAGTGGATTTAGCTTTACTGAACATGCGATGTTCCTGTCGGGTGGGGCCGTGTGCCAACGCGTAAATGCCAAAATGATGGCAGCCATATAGGTGAGTTTTTTAATCTACGCTGCTCATCTGCAAATCGAAGCGTAAAGATACCGCGCAACTCGCCTTGTATTCTCGCCGTTAACCTATCAGCTTCGGGTCTATAACCTTTATGCTTAATTAAAGGCGGGGGCGTCGCATCTCATGGGTATTGAAACATGGCTGATTTTGCTTGGCGTTGCAGTGATGACGATGATCATTCTGGATGGTCAGCGTAAAAAGTTAAAAAAACGAGCAGGGACCCGCCATAACACCTCAGGCCTGAAGACCTTGACCGATGCCGTTGCGTTGTCTGGGGCTGACGATATATTGCCGCTAGCCGAATCGCTCAATGTATCCGAGTCGCGTGGCGAGCCTTCGCAATATGACGGCGCTAAGTCGTTTGGAGATCGCAGAGAAGGAAGTCACCTGGGCGTCGCAACGCAAATAGCCGGAAAAGTCATTGCCGATGAGAGCGTGTCGATCAAGGGGCGCGTTGTGGGCGCCGTTATTGCCAAAAATCAACTGATTCAACTGAGCCCCAGCAGCATTGTTTGTGCTGATCTGGAGGGCGGGCATATCTGTATAGGTGGCCACCTAGACGGTGATATCCATGCAAGTGATAGATTGACATTGATGCCCAGTGCTACCGTTCGGGGGACGATGTCAACTAATCGCTTTGAGTGCCATTCAGGTGCAAGCGTTAATGGCACCGTGGCACGACAACGAATGGATGGTTCCACACAAAAAAACGCCCGCTAGGTAGCGGGCGCGACGTAGTCAATGACGTCAAAGGAACCTATCCATCAGCGTGCTCAAAAAACCATGGAGTTAGTGGCGTATAAGGTAATCAAAGGCGCCCAGTGAGGCTTTGGCTCCTTCGCCCATGGCAATCACAATCTGCTTATAAGGCACAGTGGTGACATCGCCAGCAGCGAAAATACCCGGCACCGACGTCATGCCGTGGGCATCAACGATGATTTCGCCGCGTGGGCTCATCTCAATGGGCGAGCCTTTAAGCCATTCGGTGTTGGGCACCAGGCCGATTTGCACAAAGATGCCTTCCAGCACGACGTGTTTAATCTTATCGTTGGTACGGTCTTTATAGGTCAAACCATTCACGCGGCTACCGTCGCCGGTGACTTCTGTGGTCTCGGCGTTGAGGATGATATCCACGTTGGATAGGCTTTTGAGTTTTTTCTGCAGCACGGCGTCGGCGCGCATCTCCCCCATAAACTCGATCAGCGTGACGTGGCCGACAATGCCGGCAAGGTCAATCGCAGCCTCAACCCCTGAGTTACCACCGCCAATCACCGCAACATGCTTGCCCTTGAACAGCGGCCCGTCGCAGTGCGGACAGTAGGCGACCCCTTTATTGCGGTACGTTTGCTCGCCGGGCACGTTCATTTCCCGCCAGCGTGCGCCAGTGGCTAATACCAAGGTTTTGCTTTTAAGCGTGGCGCCAGATTCCAGCGTGACTTCGTGTAAGCCACCTTCGCTTTCGGCGGCTTTTAGCGAGCTGGCGCGTTGGAGGTTCATCACGTCGACTTCGTAGTCTTTCACGTGCTCTTCAAGTGCGCTTACTAGCTTGGGTCCTTCGGTATGAGATACTGAAATGAAGTTTTCAATGCCCATGGTATCGGCTACCTGACCGCCGAAGCGCTCTGCCGCGACGCCAGTGTTAATGCCTTTGCGCGCGGAATAAATAGCGGCTGCTGCCCCCGCTGGACCTCCACCAATCACCAGGGTGTCAAAGGCGGCTTTTGCGTTAAGCTTTTTGGCTTCGCGCTCAGCGGCACCGGTATCCACCTTGGCGATGATTTGCTCAAGGGTCATGCGGCCTTGATCAAACGGTTTGCCGTTGAGGTAAATACTCGGCACCGACATTATTTCGCGGGCTTCGACCTCGTCCTGGAACAGCGCGCCATCAATGGCAACGTGGCGAATATTGGGATTGACAACCGCCATTAGATTGAGCGACTGAACGACATCGGGGCAGTTCTGGCAAGACAGTGAGTAGTAGGTCTCAAAGACCAGCTCGCGATCGAGCGCGCGGATCTGGTCGAGTACCTCGTTACTGGTTTTGGGCGGGTGTCCGCCTACCTGAAGCAGGGCCAGCACCAGCGAGGTAAACTCGTGGCCCATGGGGATGCCCGCAAACACGACGCCGGTGTCTTCGCCAGACCGGTTAATGGCGAAGGAAGGCGTGCGAGAGTCTTGGCCTTCTGTCGACAGGCTAAGCTTATCGCTCAAGCCGCTAATGTCTTGCAACAGACTGAGCAATTCCTGCGATTTGTCACCGTCATCCAGCGAGGCGACGATCTCTAATGGCTGCGTGACTTTTTCCAAATACGCTTTTAACTGATCTTTTAGATTGGCGTCGAGCATGATCGAGACGACCTCGTAGCTAGCAAAGGTGAGTAACGGCAACTGGGTGGGCCAGCCGGTTCCTGGGCGTAAAGTGCTTCAAGGCAACTCAGCGCGCTCTAGGTATATAACGTGCTGAGGCACAGGAAAAACAGTGCATAGAAAGCAACACCCGGGCGATACCCGGGTGCCTGGCGAAACGTCAACGAGCGCATTGCGGCGCCATGAAGCGTTTAGATTTTGCCGACCAGATCCAGCGACGGTGCTAGGGTTTCTTCGCCTTCTTTCCACTTGGCAGGGCAGACTTCGTTAGGGTTAGCACGCACGTATTGGGCGGCTTTTACCTTGCGCAGCAGCTCTTCGGCGTTACGACCGATGTTGCCAGCGTTGATTTCAACGATCTGGATCTTGCCGTCGGGGTCGATAACGAAGGTGCCGCGCTCGGCTAGGCCTGCGTCTTCAATCAGTACTTCAAAGTTGCGAGAAATCCGCAGCGTGGGATCGGCAATCATGGGAAACTGCAGCTTGCCGATTGTTTCGGAGCTGTCGTGCCACGCCTTGTGGGTAAAGTGCGTGTCGGTGGAAACGCTGTAGATTTCGACGCCAAGCTTTTTAAATTCTTCGTAGTTGTCTGCCAAATCGCCAAGCTCTGTAGGGCAAACGAACGTGAAATCGGCTGGGTAGAAGAAGAAGATGCTCCACTTGCCTTGCAAATCGGCATCGGAAACGTCAACAAATTCGCCGTTCAGGTAAGCGGTTGCATTGAACGGTTGGACTGCTGTGTTGATTAAAGACATTCAGATCATCTCCATTGCTGACTAATAACAGTGAAATAATTTGCTGATTAGACTAAGGGCTAACGCCTGATGGTTAAAATTGTAAAAAACCATCGCAGCGATAGTGGCGACCTATCATAACACCCGTTATTAGGGTCTGTTGATGTTTCATCGCGAACCGCGTTGCCGCCTCAAAGAGTGCCAGACAAGGCGCAAAACGCAGGGAAGGGTGGCTCCCTTTTCAAGTTTTGCAACGCCGTATGGCACTCTTTGAGGCGCAACCCGAAGGGCTGGGCCCGTTTTTACCCGCGGCGGCGTTAGTCGTCGTTCATTTGGAATAACCAAACATCTCTCCTCCTGCCTTGCCGCGAATAAAAACGGGCACCAGCGCGGCCGCGAGCGAAACGTCAACAGACCCTAGCCAATGTGAGCGCTTGCGCTACGCTTCAGGTTGAGGCGGCTGGGCACCAGCGTAATAATTTTTGCGCATTGGCTTGCGATAGCGGGGCCCGCGCCGCAAAATCCGCACGGTCAGCCGCGGGATGGCGAGTGGACAAGCATATCGGCTGACTTGTCTGTGGTTATCGTTAGTCTCACTAAGGAGTAGGTAAATGGGGAACATTCACAAACTTTCCGGGGCCGTTGCGGCCATTTCACTTGTCGCAGCGGCAACCACGGTTCATGCCGATGATGAAGTGCGCGTGTATAACTGGTCTGACTATATTGCGCCCGATACATTGGAAAAATTCACGGAACGCACCGGCATAGACGTCACTTACGACGTGTTTGATAGCAACGAGGTACTTGATGCAGCGTTGCTTTCAGGCCGATCTGGATATGATGTGGTTGTGCCGTCCACCTACTACCTGACGCGGCAAATGAAAGCCGAGGTGTATCAGCCACTGGACCACGATAAAATTCCCAATTTAAAGCACTTGAATCCCACGCTGATGGAGAATCTGGAACAGGTTGATCCAGGCAGTGAGTACTCGGTGCCTTATATGTGGGGAACCAACGGCATTGGCTACAACGTCGATCGCGTCGAAGAGATTCTAGGTGAAGACGCGCCCGTCGACAGTTGGGCATTGTTATTTGACCCGGAAATTACCAGTCAGCTGAGCGAAGCCGGATGTGGCTTGTCGATGCTGGATTCCGGCGATGAAATGCTATCGCCCGCAATGGTGTACCTGGGGCTGGACCCGACCAATGAAAGCATCGAGGACCTTGAAGCGGCAGGCGAGTTGCTCGGCGAGGTTCGCGATGACATGACCTATTTCCATTCTTCTCGCTATGTGTCGGACCTGGCCAACGGCGACATTTGCGTCGCGGCCGGTTACTCCGGGGATATTTTCCAGGCGGCTGACCGGGCTGAAGAAGCCGGGCGTGACTTTGAGGTTGCTTATAGTATCCCTAAAGAAGGCGCTGCACTGTGGTTTGACATGATGGCGATTCCCGCTGATGCACCTGATTCCGATAGCGCCCATGCCTTTATCAACTTTATTCTTGACCCGCAAATTGCCGCTGAAATAACCGAGTACGTGCGGTATGCCAACCCTAACGCCGCCGCGGATGAGTATCTATCTGACGAGATTCTCAACGATTCCGCCATCTACCCCGATACTGACGTGATGGATAACCTCTACGTTCAGGTTGAAAAGCCCCAGGACATCCAGCGCGCTCGCACTCGTATCTGGAACCGCGTAAAATCCGGCCGTTAAGATACGTTCATCCGACGGCGAGCCCAGGCAGCTTCATATGATTGGCCTGGGCTCGCTGTTCGGTTTTTGATTGCCCGTTTTCTGCGGGCCTTTTGATGGGAGTGGCGAATGGTGACTACGCCCCTATCGAACGACGCGTCATCCACGTCTCCTACCAATGCCGCTACGCTGCGTGCCATGGGCAAAGCGCCTAGGTTCGCGGATGACATCGTGTTGGAGGTGAAGCGGTTAAGTAAACGCTTTGATGATGCCTTGGCGGTAGATGATGTCAGTCTGCAGGTAAAACGCGGTGAGATCTTTGCCCTGCTGGGTGGTTCAGGTTCCGGCAAGTCGACGCTGTTGCGTATGCTGGCGGGTTTTGAAACGCCAACCGAGGGGCGTATTTTGCTGGGCGGTGACGATATCACCGCCATGCCGCCGCATAAGCGGCCTATCAATATGATGTTTCAGTCTTATGCGCTGTTCCCGCATTTGAGCGTGGCTCAGAACATTGCGTTTGGTCTCAAACAGGACAAGTTACCTAAAGCCGATATTGAAGCGCGGGTCGCGCACATGCTTAAGCTGGTACACATGGAGCGCTTTGCCAAGCGTAAGCCTCACCAACTTTCCGGCGGTCAGCGCCAGCGTGTCGCACTGGCCCGTTCGTTGGCCAAACGGCCCAAGCTACTGCTGCTTGACGAACCGATGGGGGCGCTAGACAAAAAGCTGCGCACCGAGATGCAACTGGAAGTCGTTGAGATTATCGAGCAGGTCGGGGTGACGTGCATCATGGTCACCCACGATCAGGAAGAGGCCATGACCATGGCCGACCGCGTGGCGATAATGGCCGACGGCTGGATCGAGCAGGTGGGCTCGCCTATTGATATCTACGAAAGCCCGGTCAGCCGTATGGTGGCCGAGTTTGTAGGCACAGTGAACCTCTTTGAGGGCGAGATTGTTGAGGATGCGGCCGACCATTGCAAGATTGTTTCACCGGCGCTTGAACGGCCGATTTATATCGATCATGGGATTACCACCCAGGCCATGGACCGCCGAGTGTGGGCGGCGCTGCGCCCCGAGAAAATCTGGCTGACCCGCGAGAAGCCCGACGCGGCGCATAACTGGAGCGAGGGTAGGGTGGAAGATATTGCCTACCTGGGAGGGTTTTCGCTTTATTACGTGCGCACCCCCAGTGGCCAGCTCATCAAGGTCAGCATGGCCAATACCGAGCGGCGCGGCGATCGACCGACCTGGGAAGACCGTGTGTATGTACATTGGGAAGATCATAGCGCTATTGTGCTGAATCGCTAACCGTGGGCTCCTTTGGATGCTGTGGAAACGCCCGCTGCGGCGGGCCATCAGGAGATCGCCTTAAATGATGCCTGCTCGCTTTTCCGCCATGCTAAAACGCTGGCAGCTAGGGCGGCGCGCTGTCATCGCGCTGCCCTTGGCATGGCTGACGTTATTCTTCTTGCTGCCCTTTGCATTGGTACTAAAAATCAGCCTCTCGGAGGCGACCGTTGCGGTGCCGCCTTATGGGGCGCTGGTTGAGTACGTTGATCAAACGCTGCATATTGCCCTCAACCTGGGCAATTACCTGTTCTTGGCCTCGGACTCGCTGTATGTGGCGGCGTACTGGGGGTCGTTGAAAACTGCCTTCATCGCAACGCTGGTGTGTCTGTTGATTGGCTACCCAATGGCGTATGCAATGGCGCGTACCAGCGCGCGCTGGCAGATGATTTTATTGCTGTTGGTGATGTTACCGTCCTGGACGTCGTTTTTGATCCGTATCTATGCCTGGATGGGGATTCTCGGCAACAGCGGCTTGCTGAACAACCTGCTGATGGGCGTGGGTCTGATTGATTCCCCCTTGCGTATGATGAATACCCAGTTTGCGGTGATTATCGGGATTGTCTATGCCTACCTGCCGTTTATGGTACTGCCTCTCTACGCCCATCTGACCCGGCTGGACAGCGCGCTGCTTGAAGCGGCGTCGGATCTGGGATCTCGTAAGCTGAATACCTTCATCAAGGTGACGTTACCGCTGTCGATGGGCGGCATTATTGCAGGCTCGATGCTGGTTTTCATTCCTGCCGTTGGCGAATTCGTGATCCCCGAGCTGCTGGGTGGGCCGGATACCTTGATGATTGGCAAGGTGCTGTGGGAAGAGTTCTTCAATAATCGAGATTGGCCTGTGGCTTCGGCACTGGCCATGGTCATGTTGCTTTTGCTGTTGATTCCCATCGTATGGTTTCACCGTTATCAGTCCCGGGAGTTGGAAAAATGAGCATAGCCAAGCCACGACTGCGCTTTACCAGCGTTATGCTGGTGGTCGGATTGCTGTTTTTGTACCTGCCGATGCTGGTGTTGGTGGTTTACTCGTTCAATGCCTCGAAGCTGGTGACGGTTTGGTCAGGGTTTTCAACCCAGTGGTACGGCGAGTTGTTTCGCGATGAACAAATCCTTTCGGCGATATGGATGAGCCTGCGCATTGCGTTTTTCTCCGCCAGCATGGCGGTATGCCTGGGCACCATCGCCGCGTTTGTGATGACCCGCTACGGTCGATTTCGCGGCAAAACGGCGCTTTCCAGCATGGTGACGGCGCCCTTGGTGATGCCCGAAGTCATTACCGGCCTATCGCTTCTACTGCTGTTTGTGCAAATGGCCCAAATCACTGGGTGGCCCGCAGATCGGGGAATGGCGACGATTTGGATCGCGCATACCACGTTTTGTAGTGCTTACGTGGCTGTGGTGGTGGCGGCCCGTCTGCGTGAGATTGACCTGTCTATCGAGGAAGCCGCCATGGACCTCGGCTCGCCGCCGATGAGAACGTTTTTCTGCGTGACGCTGCCGATTATTTCCCCGGCCCTTGTGGCGGGCTGGCTACTGGCGTTTACGCTCTCATTGGATGACTTGGTGATTGCCAGTTTTGTGTCTGGACCAGGCGCCAATACGCTGCCGATGGTCGTGTTTTCATCGGTACGTATGGGCGTGTCACCCAAGATTAATGCGCTGGCGACGCTGATTATTTTAGCGGTATCGCTGGCAACGCTTTTGGCGTGGTACCTAATGCGGCGAAATGAAGCCAAGCGCCAGCTTGCGCTTAAAGCGTCCGCCCATTAAAGGATATCGTCATCGCTGCCTACGCGAACACTTTCCAACTCGCCGGTAATCAGCGATACCTCGATGGCCAGTTGGATGGGCGCACAGCATTGGTGGCAATCCTCCCAGGTAACATGACTGCCCTGGGAAGCGTCAATCAATAGTGTTAATAAGGTATCGCAGTAGGGGCAGTAAGCGTCATACTCTACTAAGGTATCTTCTTGCATGGTGCGATCCTTCTGGCAGTGGCACTTTAGTGTAGCAGCCGTATTATCGAGAGGCATTGCCATGTGGAATCAGGTAGGCTAAACGCCGTTTTATAACGCAATGGAGAGCAGCGATGATGTTACGACAGGTGGCCATAGCGGCCTTATTGGCCTTGCCGGTAGCCGCATGGGCGGAAACACCCAACATAGCGCCAGGCGAATGGGAGTTCGTCAGCACCACGACGGTTAGCGGCGACATGCCGATTCCGGATCAAACTGAAACCGAGCAACAGTGCATTACCCAAGACGACCTGGAAGATGCGGATCTGGGCTTTATTGAGGAAGAAGAAGGTTGTGAACTACTGGATCAAGACACCAATGCAGATGGCATTTCCTATAGCATGGTGTGTCGGGCCGATGGCGGCGAAGCCAACATCGACGGCGATATGCAGTTTATGGGTGAGCGCATTGAAGGCACCGTCGATATCCAAACGCAATCGCCAATGGGCGAGCTTAATATGCAAACCGCGATTGACGGCGAGCGGTTGGGTGACTGTTAATCGTTTATTAAATGCTGCTTAATTGTCAGTTAAGCATCATCTAGAAGGGCGCGCCTAACCGGCGCGCCCTTTTGTTGGTCAAGCATATAGCTCCGTAATGGAATGGCGGGCTTCCCGCTAACGTTCCGGCGGGGCATTAGCCATTTCGTTTTCTAGCCGGCGCTTAACGGCGCCTGGTGAACCGCTTTGTTGTGCCAGCAAATCGTAGGCGACGGGGACGACAAATAGCGTAAACAACGTGGCAGCACCTACCCCGGCCATGATGACAATACCAATCACATAGCGAGACTCGGCTCCCGGACCGCCCGATACAATCAACGGGATGGCCCCCGCCATGGTGGTAATCGCCGTCATTAAAATAGGCCGCAGGCGAGTAACCGAGGCCTCGATGAGGGCGTCACGAAATGCCTTGCCTTCATCGCGGAGTTGATTGGCGAACTCGACAATCAAAATACCGTTCTTCGCCGCAAGACCAATTAACAACACCAATCCCACTTGGCTATAAATATTCAGCGACTGGCCGGTTAACCATAGCGCCAGTAATGCGCCGCTCATGGCAAGCGGCACGGTGAGCATGATGACGAATGGATGAATGAAACTTTCAAACTGCGCCGCCAGCACCAGAAAGACCACCAGTGCACCAAGGACCAGCAGGAACGTGGTGGCACCGCTGGCATTCTGGAAGTCTCTAGATGCCCCGGCGACATTGGTTTGCGCTTCTTCTGGCAAGATTGTATCCGCGCTTTGCTCAAGATAGGTGAGTGCTTCACCTAGTGGATAGCCATCTGCTAAGTTGGCCTCGATGGTGATTGAGCGCACGCGGTCAAAGCGGTTAAGCGTACTGGCACCGGCGGCGTCGCTTAACGTTACCAGGCTTGCCAGGGGGATGAGTTGATTGCTGCGCAACGAGCGCACTTGAATATTATCCAGGGAGCGCGGACTGTTTTGGCTGGCGCGGTCGCCTTCGACGATAACATCGTACTCTTCGCCATTATCCACATAGCGGGTCACGTTGCGGCCACCGAGTAACACTTCCAGCGTGCGGCCAATCTCGCTCACTGTGACCCCCAAAGCAGCGGCGCGCTGTTCGTCGATCTCCACGTTGAGCTGGGGCTGCGTCTCGTTGTAGTTGCTTTCGATGGCGCGAATGCGTGGATTGTCATCGCGTATATAGTCAATTAGCTGGTCACGCCACTCAGCCAGTTCTTCGTAGGTGCCCCCGCCGAGTACAAACTGCACGGGCTTTTCCGTGCGTTGGCCAAAACCTTGGCGCATGACGGGAAATGCCTGAACGCCGGGCAGGGTATCAAGGGCATTGCGAACGTCATCCATGATCGCCCAGGCGCTACGCCGACTGCCCCATTCGGCCATGTTGACGATGATGAAACCGCTGTTGAAGTTTTCAATATTGCCGTAGCCACGCGGTGCGCGCACCACCACCCGCTCCAGTTCGCCGCTTTCGACCATCGGCGTCAAACGGGCTTCCACCTCATCCATATAATCCATCATGTAGTCGAAGGTGGCCCCTTCGGGCCCGTTGACCAGTACGATGAAGTTGCCGCGGTCTTCTTGAGGGGTGTATTCGTTAGGGAGTAGTTGGCTTAACCAGGCAGTCATCGCAATCAGCAATACGAAGACAGCAGCCACCCAGATTCGCCGCGCCAGCAGTACTTCGAGCAGCGAGCGGTAACGGCACTGTGCGCTGCGCGTGATGCTCTGTACCGCTTTGGAAAGGCGACTGTCGTGCATACGCGGCGAGAGGATTTTAGACGCCATCATCGGTGTCAGCGTGAGCGCTAACAGGGTAGAGATCGCGACCGCGGCAGCCATGGTCAGCGCAAACTCGGAAAACAAGCGGCCAATATCACCTTGCAGCATGCTGAGCGGCACAAACACGGCGATCAATACCAGTGTGGTGGCAATGACCGCAAAAGCAATCTGGCGGGTGCCACGAAACGCCGCTACCAAAGGTGTTTCGCCCTCGTCGTGCATGCGGCGGTTGATGTTTTCCAGCACCACGATGGCGTCGTCGACGATCAGTCCAATAGCGAGTACCAGCGCCAGCAGGGTAAGCAGATTGATCGAGAAATTCATGACCGCCAGCGCGGTAAAGGCACCAATGATAGCAATGGGCACCGTGACAGCGGGGATCAGTGTAGTGCGCAAGTTACCCAGAAACAGGAACATCACCACGATGACTAACACCATCGCCACCGCCAGCGTAAAGACGACTTCCTTGATCGCCCCGGACACAAACACCGATGCGTCATAGTTCAAACTGAGGGACATGCCCTCAGGGAGAGTCGTTTGCAGCCGCTCAAGCTCCTGTTGCACCGCGTCTGACAGTTCGACGACGTTCGCGGTCGACTGCATAATCATGCCCAGCCCGACCATGGGAACGCCATTTGCGCGAAACACGCTCCGGTCCTCAACAGAGCCAATCTCAACGCGGGCTACGTCACCTAAACGCACTAAATAGCCATCGTCGCCCTCTTCAAGGGGGAGGGCCTGGAAGTCATCGGCGGTTTCAAACGTGCGTGGCAGCCGAACAATAAACTGGCGGTCCTCAGACTCGATGGCACCGGCCGGTAACTCGACGTTCTCGGCCCGCAGCGCATCTTCAATATCGCCTACGGTCAGGTCCCGTGCTGCCATGGCATTGCGGTCAATCCATACGCGCATGGCATAGTCGCGTCCACCGCCGACGCGAACCCTGGCCACCCCGGGCTGCACCGAGAGGCTATCGACTAAAAAGCGGTTGGCATAATCGGTTAGCTCGGTCATCGAGTAGTCTGCCCCTGAGAGGCTCAGCCAGACGACGATTTCCTCGCTGCTGTCGGCTTTACTCACCTCGGGGTTTTCGGCGTCGTCGGGCAGGTTGCGCAGGGCGCCGCCGATGCGGTCACGCACATCGTTGGCCGCCGCGTCGATGTCCATGGTCAAGGCAAATTCGATATCGATGCGTGAGCGACCGTCCTCGCTTTCGGAAGTGATTAACTCGATACCTTCCACCCCGGCGATGCGGTCTTCGAGGACTTGGGTAATCCGAGTCTCAACCACGCTGGCCGATGCGCCGGGGTAGCGCGTGTCGATGCTCACAACCGGCGGGTCGACGGTGGGGTACTCCTGTAGCGGTAAACGGTCAAGCGCCAGTAAACCAAAGGCAATGATTAATGCCGCCATGACCACCGCAAGAACGGGGCGCTGAACCGAGATATCCGATAAGCGCATTAGCGGTCTGCCTCAAGTAAATCGCGAACATCGGTCTCATCGTCAATCAGGCCAATCAGTCTTACGGCTTGGCCATCCCGGGCGCGTTGCAAACCATGCACAGCGACGACGTCGTTGGCCGAAACCCCGGCGTTAATTTCCACTTCGCCGGCCCGGCGCTCGCCTATTTCCACGCTTTGTTGGCGTAGACGGGGAGAGGTGTCGGCGTTGTCGATCAGCATGACATAGTGACGATTGCCATTAGGCTGAATGGCAGCCTCTGGCAGAACGACACTCTCGCGGGGCTCCTGGCGCACCACGACTTCCATGAGCATGCCGGGGCGTAGACGTTCATCGGGGTTATCGATATCAGCGCGGACGCTAATGCTGCGCGTCACCGGATCGACCCGCGTGCCGAGGCTGGCTATTTCGCCGTGGAATACATCGTCAGGGAAAGCCGCGGTGGTGGTGCTAAGCGATAGACCTGGCGCCAATCGGCTCAGGTAGGTTTCAGGTACGCTGAAGTCGAGCTTCATGACGTCCAGTTTGTCCAGCGTAATCAAGTCCATTCCTGGGGTTACCAGTGCTCCGGTGCTTACGTTGCGCGTGCCGACTCGGCCGCTGAACGGAGCTTTAAGCCGGTAATCCTCCAGGCGTGCGCGTAACGCAGCGATCTCTGCTTCGGCTTGGTCGACACCCGACTGGTTGTCTTCTACGTCGGCGCGGGCTGCCAGATTGCGGTTTTGAAGCTCTAAAGAGCGCCCCAGTGCGTTGCGTCGTTCGTCGCGCAGGGCGAGTGCGGCTCTTAAGCGTGCCTGCTCTTCGGCGTCTTGTAGACGAATGAGTATATCGCCCTGGTTCACACGCTGGCCGTCTTCGAAGCTAATCTCGGCGATAGTATCGGTGACGGTGGCCGACAGCGTCATGCTTTCGTCGGCGCGCAGGGTACCCAATGCCTCAAGGGGATCTGACCAAGGGGCCAGGGCAGCGCGTACGCCAATCACGCTGGGCTCGGATTGAGCATGAGTTAACATGGGAGCGGTAAATAGGAGCAGCGTGAGCATCAAGCGGCGACAAAATAAAGGCATAAGTCTCTCTGCAATATGTTGTACCGCCTGAGCTAGATCGTGATGCCAAGCAGCGTTTTTTTATCGATGGTGTTGATAGTAGGCTTAAATTGTACAAAAGCTGTATTTATTATTTATATGATACAACAAAAAAGCCTCTATAGGCTGTTAAAATGCCGCCTTTTGCAAAGCTGGGAGCGGTGACGAATGACCTACGATGTCGTGATCATTGGGGCTGGCGCGGCAGGCCTGATGTGCGCCGCTCAGGCGGGCTATGCCGGTAAGCGCGTGTTGGTCATTGATCATGCTAATAAAGCCGGCAAAAAAATCCTGATGTCGGGCGGCGGCCGCTGCAACTTTACCAATCTCGCTACTACACCACAGCATTTTTATTCAACGAATCCGGCTTTTTGCATTTCAGCGCTAAAACGCTATCGCCCCGAGCACTTTGTCGAGTTGGTAGAGCGTCATGACGTTGACTACGTTGAAAAAACGCCCGGCCAGCTATTCTGTTCAACTTCGGCTAAAGAGATTGTCCGCATGCTGCTCACGGAGTGCGAGTGGGCGGGGGCTGAAGTAGCACTCAGTGCACAGATTACCCGCGTTGAGGAACAGGGCAGCGCCATGCGGCTATCGACCTCGATAGGAAAAATAGATGCCGGTGTGGTGGTGGTCGCAAGCGGCGGCCTGTCGATTCCTACTATGGGGGCTAGTGGCTTCGGCTATGACCTTGCCCGCCAATTTGGCCTTGAGGTGCTACCCACCACGCCCGGTCTTGTACCGTTTACGCTGAGTGATCAATGGAAAGCCAGGGCCAGCGAGTTGTCTGGCGTCAGCTTGCCGGTGACGGTAAATACTCGCCTGAAGGCGTTTAATGAGCCGATGCTGTTTACTCATCGTGGGTTATCCGGCCCGGGCATGTTGCAAGCGTCTAGCGTTTGGTCCCCCGGTGAGGCGATTGAAATCGATTTATTACCGCAGCATGACGCCCAGGCGCTATTGCACCATGCCCGTGAGCATACGCCGAAACGTCAGTTGGTCACCTGGCTGATGGATCACTTTCCCAAGCGAGTGGCGCAATCGTTAATGGACTGGTATCCCGATGGCAATGATACGCAACCGCTGGCGCAGTACAGTAATTCGCAGCTTCAGCTATGGGCGGAGCGACTAAATCGCTGGCAGCTAAAGCCTGCCGGTACTGAAGGGTGGCGAACGGCCGAGGTAACGATGGGGGGTGTCGATACTCAGTCGATTTCATCCAAAACGTTTGAGGTAAAAGGGCTTCCTCAACTGCGCTTTATTGGCGAAGTGTTGGATGTGACCGGAGAGCTGGGGGGCTATAACTTTCAATGGGCATGGGCCAGCGGGGTGGCCTGTGGCCAGGCCTGCTGACCCAGGCAATGCACAAACGCATCAGCAGTTTCTTAAGTGGCGACTTTGGCAAGCAGCTTAAGCTTGCGATAAAGCATGTAGCCAGCCAGCACCTTGCGGCCCCCTGCAAGTGCCCCCCGCGGGTGGCGAACCAAACGCAAGGCGGCAAGCCCGCCAATCACGTAGGCGGGAATCTTGAACCGCTGCCAATTGGAGTCGAGGGGAGATGCCGCGCGCAGCAACTGATCGCTGTCGACCAGAATGTCCACGCGCTGCTGCTCAAGTTCAGCTAGTAGGCGTGCCTTGCGCTCAGCTCTTGTAGGGGGCTTGGTGTCAGCCCCTGGTGGCTTAGCGGGCGCGTTGTTCAGGCTCATTTTTTGCCTCCAGCAAGGCGCGGTCGGCGGCTAATTGACGTAGCGTTTCTTTCAGTAAGGTGTGCTGTTTTGCTTGGCGAAGCGCAATAACCGCCAACGTGAAGCTGGCGGCAATCAATACCAAGGCACTAACGGCAATAGCGGTGAGCCGGTAAGTGTCCCAGAAAAGCACCACCACTAGCGCGACCAAGGTGGCGACACCTAGCAGCAACAAAAGTAGGCTGGCGCCAGCAATGAGCATTAGCACCATAAGCCTGGAGCGTTCTTCTTCAAGCTCCACCACCGCTAAACGTAGTCGCGTCTCACCATTGGCAATCAGCGAGTTAAGCAAACGTTTAGCGGCTGAAAAAACGCGTTGGGTGGGCCCCAAAGCCATTAGCGACGACCGAGAAGCATACCGATGATGACACCTGTTGCGGCGCCGATGCCGATGCTGGTCCAGGGATTTTCATGAACATACCTGTCGCAAGCGTCGGCTTGGTGTGTCAAGGAGTCGCGGGTGTCTTCATAAATACGCTCGCCACGAGCTTCCAAGCGATGGCGGGTATCCTTGAGGCGTTGCTCGGCACGGGTGCGGAGGTCGCGCATCTCACCACTGGCATCTTTTGAGGTAGCGTTTACCAATTCTTCAACGGTATCGCTTAGGTGGCGCAGATCTTCTTTCAGTTGATCGGCCTGTGCGGTGCTTTCGTTTTGACGTTTAGCCATGATGTCATCCTTTGACGGTAAGTGAACAACTACCAGCATAGCAGTCGCATAACCACTGACAAGTGAATTGCTTATCGGTTCAGGCCGCTGGCGCTGAATAACGGATTTAAACTAAACCCAATGCTCAGGCGATGTACGCGGTGATCGTAATCGATCAGGCTCTCGCCGTAACCGTAGTAGTATTGGACATGGGCACGCAGAGAATTGAAGGCAGGCCAGCTGTAGTCAATTTGTGTGCCCATGTTGCCGGCGCTTGGATTGCCACGCAGTTGTCCGCTGACTTCATGGTTATCATCGAGCCGCTTTGCCACACGAATATCGCCATAGCCCATGTAGCGTTCAATGTCTGGGTTATCATCATCTTCTTCGGATTCGGGAACCCGCCAGTGGGGCGCAAAGGTAACGGCCCAGTCGCCACGTTGAAAAATACTCTCGAGATAGACGCGGTTCCAACTGCGCGATAATGGGTCCGAACGGCCGTTAGACTGGTGGTTAATCGCCACCCGGTTGCGCGTATTGACCCAGCCCAAGGCATCCCAGGGGGTGTCTATGTCGATAAACATTTCAGGTTCATAATTGGTCTCGCGAAACGGCGAGGACGCATCGGTGTTATAGGCTTGCCACCAGCTGCGCTGGGTATAGCCAAAATAAAGATCGCCAACGTCGTCCCCCAGCAAATCTTCTGCCAGATTGACCTTGGCACTGAACTGGAATTTCAGCTCGCTATCATCTGGCGCTGTGTCGGACGAGATACTGCGAAAATTGTCGCGATTCTGATTCTCGTTGTAGCTTACCGGGAAAAGGTAATTAGTCCGGTGGGTGGTGATCGAGAATGGGTTGCGTCCGGATTCTTGTTCCAGCTCACGCCGCTCGTTCAGGTCTTCAATCGCAACCAGTTCGGGTGGCGGCACAACGGTATCACTATTGGACTCAAGGTCATCAACCTGACGTAACTGCTGGTGGAGTTGGGATAGCTCGCTATTCAGTTCGTCGATGCGCGCTTCGATCTCCTCGCGGCTGTCGGCGTAAGCGAGAGTACTGACGGCGGTCAAACCGCACAGCACAATAAAACATGTTAAATGTCGGTGTCGAATGGCCATCGATAACTCACAAAAATAGGTGGGGCACGTGCCTGTGCCCATGTTGTTCTATCACGCTGTCGGCATAAGTCAACTGTTATGATTGCGCGGTGGCTGGCAACCCCCGACAATAGCCAAGCTCAACATCGACGCATCTACGAGGCATAGCGCTGTGGTTAAATTTACCTTTCCATTGGTAATGAAAGGGTTAGTGGCCCTAGCGCTGCTGTTGTGCAGCCTCGCGCTAAGTGCGGCGACGCTGAACGATGTGCCTGATGAAAGGGCGCTTCAGGAGCGTCTTGCTGAGCTTGAATCCCAGGAGACTTTAAACGCTCAGCAGGCGCTTGATCAACAGGCCTTGGCCGCCGCGTTGGAGGCTTATGAGCGTTTGGATGCCATTGAGCAGCAGCTTGCCGAGCTAGAAGAGCGAGTAAGCCAGGCCCCCGACGCACTTATCAGCGTAGAGCGTTCGCTCGGTGAAGCTGAAGATAGCGATGATGTGCCATCGATCGATGAGCTAAGCGACTTGCCTTTGGCAGCATTGGAAGCCGAGCAGGCAGAGGCGCTGACCAATCTTCAGCAACTTCAGAGCCAGTTGGCTGAAGTGAATTCGCAATTTTTAACCGCACAAACGCTGCCGGAACGAGCTCAGCAATCCATGGCAGTGACGCTTGAACGGATGGAGACACTCCGCCGTGACTACGCCGAGCGTGAAGCCATGCTGGGAGATCGTCAGCTGTCCGCCCTCAATGACGCGCGCATGATTCAACTCCGCCTTGAGCGTGCCGTGGCTGAGCGTGAGGTGGCGCTCTATCAACGCCAGTTGAGCGCTAATGGTCGGCTGCGTGATCTTGCCCAGCAGCGTCGTGACTTATTACTGCTACAAATTGACCAGCAAGAGCAGCAGCTGAACTTACTGCAAAGTGTCACTGACCGAGAGCGGCGGCTGGCATCCGAACAGGCGATAGCCGATGCCGCACAGGGCAACCCCTTAATTGCTGCAGGACATCCTGTTGTCGTCCAGGCGCAACAGCGCAATCAAGCGCTGAGCCTGTCGTTGCTGCAGGCTGGCGAGCGCGATAACAGCTTGGTGCGCGATAACATCGATGCCCAGCGTCAGCTTGAGCACGTACGCCAGCTACAGCGCAGCTTGAATGAACAAATCGAGGCCATCCGAGGCAGTCAGTTGCTATCGCGGATACTTCGCGAGCAGCGCCAGTCGCTGCCCACCGTATTGCCGCGCCGCGATTTGCAGGATGAAATTGCCGACTTACGGCTGCAGCAGTTTGATCTGGTCCGCCAGCGCGATCAACTTCGCCAGGCCGAGCAACTGTCAAGGCAGCGGCTTCAGGAGGCAAATATTGAGCCGACGCCTGCGTTGATCAATACACTGTCACGGCTTTACCAGTCTCGACGTGAATTGGTCGAGCAGCTTGAAGAGGTTTACGGACGTTTGTTAAGCGCCGCCGTCGAGCTACAGCTTAACCAGCAGCAGTTACTGACCACCACTCAGGCATTGCGCACTACTATTGATGAGCAGCTGTTTTGGGTAGCGAATAGTCGCCCTTTGGACGTTAATTGGCTGCGCCAATTACCCCAACACCTGCGCCTGGAATGGCAAGAAGGCGAGTGGCGCGCCATTCTGCCAACCCGCTGGCCGTCGCTGGATTGGGAAATGCTTAGCGGGCTCCCCTTTTTCATGGTCAGTCTTATTCTGGTGGCCCTGCGGCGCCTGATTAAAACCCGCTTGGCCACGCTGCATAGTCAAATAGGCCGGCTCAAAAGCGACACGCAGTTACACACCCCAAAAGCTGTATTTCTGAATGCGCTACTGGCGGTGCCGGGGCCGTTGGCGCTTGCCGGTAGCGGTGTCGCCTTGGGCGCCACAGAAAGCCTACTGGCGACGAATGTGGCGCCTGCGTTAGTTCAGTTAGCACTTAGCTGGAGCGTTGTGGCCTGGGGGCGTAGGCTGCTAGTGGCCGACGGCGTGGCCGAGCAGCACTTTACCTGGTCGCCTGTTTATAACGCTCAGTTACGGCGGTTACTGGCTGGGCTGGGGGTGGCTCTGGTGCCGGTGATTGCTATCTCGACGTTAGCAGATAATTTGCAAACCCCGTTAGCCCAGCGGCCAGTTGCCATGGGCTTATTAACCTTGGGGCTGCTATCGATGGGCCTGTGTTTGGCGCGACTGATCTTAGCCCATGTGCCCATTTTTGGCGTACGCCTGTTTCGCTTGTTGCTGGGTTTGTCCATGGCGGCGGTGCCCTTGGTCCTACTTGGACTGGTGGTGTGGGGATACGAATACACGGCATTGAGACTGGTTGGCCGCTTTGTGGCCACGCTGTATCTGCTAGGCCTGTGGGTAGTGGTAGAAGCCACGGTGGTGCGAAGTTTAGCCGTTGCAGCAAGGCGTCTGGCGTACCGGCGGGCACTGGCCAAGCGCCGCGCCCAGGTTCAGGAAGGTGCCGAAGGCGGCTTGGAGGTAGTGGAGGAGCCGCCGCTGGACATGGAGCAGATAAATACCCAGTCGCTACGCCTCTCCAAACTGATTTTGTTGATTGCTTTCATTGGGCTGCTGTATCTGGTTTGGGCGGACCTGCTCTCGGTGCTGGGCTACTTGGATCAAGTGTCACTTTGGGAGAACACCGATGGCGAATTGGTCGACAGCGCGTTGTCTATTTCAGACCTGTTTGGTGCCCTGCTGGTGGTGGCATTGACGTTCATTATGGCGCGCAATTTGCCGGGGCTGCTGGAGGTCATGGTGTTGTCCCGCCTGACATTAAAGCAGGGCAGTGCCTATGCGATCAGCTCGCTGCTGTCGTACACCATTGTCGGCACCGGGGTGGTCATGGCGTTAGCCACGCTGGGCGTATCTTGGGATAAACTACAGTGGCTGGTAGCGGCCTTGAGCGTTGGCTTGGGGTTTGGGCTGCAAGAGATTTTTGCGAATTTTATTTCGGGGCTGATCATTCTGTTTGAACGCCCCATCCGGATTGGCGACACCATCACGTTGGGTAATTTGCATGGCACGGTGAGCCGTATTCGTATCCGCGCCACAACGGTGACCGACTTCGACCGTAAAGAAATCATCATTCCCAATAAAACCTTTGTCACCGACCAATTGATCAACTGGTCGCTCTCCGACAACGTCACCCGGGTGGTGCTGACTTACGGGGTTGCCCACGGCTCGGATTTAGCCCTGGTACATCGTTTGTTGCGGCAAGCAGCGGATGAAAACGCCCGCGTGCTGGTGGACCCTGAGCCACAGGTGTTTTGCATGAGCTATGGTCCTCATAGCCTCAATTTTGAGCTGCGTATTTTTGTTAATGACCTGCTTGACCGGTTGTTTGCTGCCGATGAGGTGAACTGCCGTGTAGACGCGCTATTCCGCGAAGCTGATGTGCGTGTTGCCTTTGAGCAAATGGATGTTTGGCTGCACCGTGAGTCGGGTGAGGCCGTTAAAGTGGAAACGCTTACGCCGCCACAAGGTCCGTCGAGTCGTTAGCCAGTTTTTTGTGCATAGAGCAGAAACTCGTGGTTACCGTCGCCGCCGGTAATTGGGCTGATTTGCCAATGCGTGATCATTAACCCCAGTGCCTGACAGGTTTTGTGTAAGCGTTCCTCAACCTGTTGGTAATGAGCCGGATTGCGAACCACTCCACGTTTATCCAGTGCTTTAGGAGTGAGCTCGAACTGTGGTTTGACCAGTGAGATAAGCCGGCCACCGCCGGGCAGCAAGGCAGCTATCTCAGGCAATATCAAGGTTTGCGAAATAAACGATACATCCATAACCGCGACGTCAATGGGATGCATAGCAAGTGCTCGTTGCAGAGCTTTATCAGCGCTCATGGCGCGGCCATTGATGCCTTCCAGGCAGGTGATGCGGGGATCGCCACGCAGGCGAACGTCTAGCTGATCATGACCGACTTCGACACCGATAACATGGCGTGCGCCAAAGTGAAGCGCGCAGTCGCTAAAACCACCGGTCGACTGCCCAACATCGAGCACGTTCAGGCCGTCAAGGCGAAGTGTCAGTGCGTTAAGCAATGCTTCTAGTTTGAGCCCGGCGCGAGACACGTAACGTTCTTCGGGGTCGGGAGCAACGTAAAAGCTCGTCTCAACGGCCCACTTTTCGCTCGGTTTGGTCAACGGTGTGGTGCCCTCGGCAAGATAAACGCGCCCATGGCGAATAAGCCGCTGGGCGCGTGTGCGGGAGCTCACCAGCCCTTGGCTGACAAGTAATTGGTCAAGTCGTGTCATGCGTCGTTGGGTGATGTGCTCTGTGGGCCTTCATTGGCCTGCAACTCCGCGGCGGGTAGCCGCTCGGCTCCCCAGCTTTGCTGCAAATAACGTATAACGGTGTTGAGCTCGTCTTCGGTAACCATCGCCAGTTCGCCACGCTCAAGCGGGTCGTAATGGTAAATGTAAAGCCGCGAGACAAACTGTGAAAACGGTAGCGAGGCTTCGCCAAAACGTTCGCCGTGGCCTGCCGTGCTGACTTTTACGCCACCTCCCCAATCCTGACCGCTGTCATTGTTGGGGTTGTAAAAGTAAATGCGCATCACGTCACCGGGGTCGAGTGAGGCGCGCAAAATAGTGATGGCGTGCCAGCCAATGAATCGAGCAGCGCTGTCTGTGACGGCGATGCCGGCGGGCTGGGGGTGAATCAGCGGCTGGTTGCCGTTGTAATAAGGGTGATAGCAAGCATAAAAATGCCGCACGAAATCGTCAACATCACTAAGTTGACCGGTGGCCACATCGACATTAATGCGAAATCCGCGTCCCGACCACCAGCCATGAAATTCCGGGTTTACCCAGCGGTGAGGGTCGCCTTCTCGGTCCACACAGCGTCGGCCCATTTCCGCGTAAATGCGATCCAGGTGTGGCACCACGATTAATGAAACGGGATCGAGATCGATGGGTAGCTCGGTGGCCACGCCCGAAAGGCTCGCCATCGACGAAATAGCTTGGCCTTCAAAGTGCATGATGATTTCGTCGTCGCGTGCAGCCCATGTGACCATTTGCAATAAATAGTCGGGGTCATTATAGGCCCACATCGAGAGCGCACGGGCTGACTGGCAAGTCGGGTTATTGCCCTGGCCAACGCCAAGCGGTAAGCCAAGCATGCACAGCACGCCTTCCACTAAGCGTGCGCGGGGCGAGGTCGCTTCGCCATAGGCAATGTTCAGCCGGGCTTGTGACCACTCAGATAGTGGCAGACTGAGTTGGCGCCACATGGCCGGTGCCACCGGCGGCTGGTAGAGAATTCCCCGCTCAAGCATCAATGCCAAGCCATAAACCGCTTGGCTGGTGGCGGGGTAAACGCCACCACGAATTAAGGCATGGACGAGTTCGCGATAACACAGAAGGCAGTCGCGGCCGGTTGACGAGAGCCCCAGCGCTTCAGACACCAGATGATCGCCTTCTTCGAGCAAGTGGCGAAGCAACACGGCGTGGTAAGGCGATACCAGCCCAGTGTCATGCATGGCCCGCGCAAAACCGGTGGCCTCTGCTTGTAGGGCAGATTGGTCCATGCCATCGAGTCGCTCGCGGTAGACCTCAACGCCTGGATCTTCGCGGCACGCTTGGGTGGGCCCAAACAGCGAGCTAACCAAGCGGTCGGCACCTTGGCCGCTGGCCCCCAGGTCTATCTCGGGGTTGGCCTGGCACAGCGCAATTTGGGTAATCATTTGCTTGATCGAGTCGACCTGAATGGGGCGCTGTTTAAGAATGCGCCAAATTTCGTCGATCAACTGGTCGATGATGTGCTCGTAGCCAATCCGCTGGGCGAGGTGTTGAAAAAGCTTTCGTGGAATCGCGGCCAAGCGACCTTGTTGTTCACGCTCCGCTTCGCTGGGTGGGGTGAACAACAGCCATAAGTTAAGCGCGATCACTTGGGTTAAATAGTGGTGGGCATACTCCTGGGAAACCAGTGAGTGCTCAACGTCGCCTTTTGCCACCGCCAGAAGCCGCAGTTCACTTAACGCTTCAATGACCACTAGATTGGCGTCGGCACTTTTGAGCGACAGCGTGGTAAGGGTGGGCACTAAATATTGCGGTGTTGCCCAGTCGGAGCCTTCAAATACGCCTGCGGATTCAAAATCAGCCGAGCGTGTTTCAAGCGCCTCACAGCCCCCATCCTGCATCAACAGTCGGCGAGCCGTATCTAGCACACGTGGAAGCTTGGCCGGTTTTGAAAATGTAGGCGCCTGCGTGAGCAGGCGCACAGCATCGTCAAATTTGGTCAGCAGCCCGTTGAGTTTTTCATCTTGCGCGGATGGCTGTTGATCGGTCGTCACGGTGACTCCTTGTCCCGGTGGAGCGGGGATTATACATAGAAGTCGAGATCTTCTTGATGTTTTAGTAGATCACGAAGGGTATGTGCATCCTCGCCCTTAAAGTAGACCAGCCCCCAGTGTGTGCCAAACGCGGTTCGTTTGGTAACGGTTTCTTCCATGGGCGCGGTCAGCTCGTGAGATTCGAAGTAGGGGTGATCTTCGGTCTCTTCGGGAATTTCCAGGCGGCTGACCACGCGGCGGCGTGGATAAACACCGAAACAACCAGCAAAGCCGTCGGCATCCACCACTTCTTTGGGGAAAAATTCAGCGACTTCCTCGGCCGACGTTTTAGGGTCAAACACCAGCATGGAAGCCTGGTAGGCGTTAAATCCGTAAACGCGCTCAAGAAGCTCAAATACCTTGAAACCAGGTGGCCGGTAAGCGACTTCGCCAAAGTACATTTCGCCATCGCTGGTGACAAAGTATTCCGGGTGAATTAACCCAAAGTCGATATCGAAGGCCTTGATCAGCTTTTCAATTTGCGTTGTGATCTGCTCACGATATTTTTCAAGCTCAGGCGAGGCGGGAACGAAAACCGAATAGCCAAGCGTGACGTACTCTGAAATATTCAGAAACGCGATCTTGCCATTATGAATCCAGGCTTCAACGGCGAATTCCCATCCATCTAGGTGTGATTCCATTAATACCGGGAATTCTTCATCGGGGATGGTATCGACTTCGTCGGGGGTGCGAATGACTCGGTGGCCTAAACAGCCGGCTTTGTCGAATGCCTTGAGGTGTATCGGGTCGTTGGGGTCACCGTCAAGTTTAAGCAGCGTCTGGTTGACGCGCTTGAGAAAGCGAACAACGTCATCTTTATCGTGGGCTTCCTCAAAAATCCCCACGCGTATGCCGCCTAGCTGGGCGCGGCGCTTCATTAGCGCCTTATCGCGTAATAGCAGCGACTGGCCGTATAGGCGTGGGTTATCAAGCAGCACAGAGTTGATTGCCCCGGCCCATTCCACTGTCTCTTCGTAGAGTGGAATAGCGACATCAACGCCTTTATCTTTTAGCGTTTCAGCAATTTCTAAAGAACGGTCATTTAGGCGTTCAAAATTCCAAGGTACGTAGGGGATGTCGTGTTTCTGGCAGTAGTCTTCTGCCCAATCGGGGGCCACCACGATGTAACGGCGATTAAAATTTTCTGCCGCTTCAATGGCATTGAGGCTCCAGCCAAGTAGGGCGATATAGCCTTTGTTTGGATCCTTTTGCATAGGTAACTCCTTCGGTGGGTGAGTGAAGAAAAGCCGAACCGAGCCGTGCACCATACACCAGAGGCAACGGCTTCGGCCATGTAGAGGTTATCCGCACTGCAAACGCTTACGTGCGCGAATATGTTAGGCTGTGAGGTCAACAGAATGTTCCAACGGCAAGAGGAAAAGGCCAAGATGGCGGCCAAGCCGATTTACCGAGTGGTGGTGCACCAGCAGGGCGAAATTTGGGATTTATACGTGCGCGAGATATTTCAAAGCGAACTCTGGGGCTTTATTGAAGTCGAGGAGTTTGTCTTTGAAGATGCTTCACGGGTGGTGGTCGATCCTGCGAGCGAGAAATTGCAGCACACCTTCGAAGGCGTCAAGCGGAGTTACCTTCCGCTCAATGCGATCGTGCGTATAGACGAAGTAGAGCGTGAGGGACCTTTGAAAGCGGTTAAAAGTGACGCGCGAGTGGCGGAGTTTCCACGTCCTTTCCCACTGCCTCCGCGCGGAGATTAGTCATGTGAGCGTGGCCCAGCAGGCTGCGTATTAATTAGGACATTATGTCATGCAAGTAACTCAATTTTGTCATCGTTACCGGGCGGTTGCCGCCGGTGTATTGGTCAGTGTGTGGTGTGTTAATGGGGCCGCTCAGTCAGACAGTAACGCCTGGGTAACCGACGAACTTTCAACCTATGTGCGCAGTGGCCCAACCGATGGCTATCGCATTGTGGGGACCCTTAGTGCCGGCGAGCAGGTCGAGGTGCTGGAAACCAACGGTGACTACTCCCGTGTGCGTGGTGACGATGACGAAGCCGTGTGGATTTTGAGTGAGGAACTGCAACAAACGCCTAGCGCCAGCGAGCAACTGCCCGAACTTGAATCGCAAGTAGAATCGCTAACCGAAGAGTTAGACGGTATCAACGAAGAGTGGGAGCAGCGCGTGGCGAGCATGCGCGAAACACTGGATGCCCGCGAGCAGCGCATTGACGAACTAGAAACGCGCAATGACCAACTGGGTAGCGACGCCGATGAATCGAGCGAGCAAGTGCGGTCACTGCAAGCGCGGCTCGATACTCAAGAGGAAGACTTGCTGTTGCGCTACTTCATGTATGGGGGAGGCGTTGCAGGTGCTGGTTTAGTCGTCGGGTTGATCGTGCCGCATCTGCCTCGTCGGCGTAAAAAACGTGATCGTTGGTTTTAACAGGCGGATGCGTGTTAATGACTGACCATTGGCGTAGTCGCTGGCAGGAAGGACGCATTGGCTTCCATTTGCCCCAGCCACATCCCGCGTTGAAACATTACTGGCCATCGCTTGGCGTGCCTGAACGCGCCAAAGTGCTGGTCCCTCTGTGCGGTAAAAGCCTGGATATGCGCTGGCTCGCCGAGGCGGGCCACCCTGTGCTCGGGGTTGAACTAGCGCCCGAAGCAATTGAGCAGTTTCTTGCCGAGTCACAGGTGCCGGTATCGCGTTATCAGCAAGCGGGGTTCAATATCAGCCGCCAGAGTAGTATTGAGCTTTGGTGCGGTGATTTTTTTCACCTGCATATTCAGCAGGCAAACGAGGTGGGGGCCTTTTATGACCGCGCCGCGTTAATTGCCTTACCCGAAGCGACGCGCCAGCGTTACGCGTTTCACCTTGCTCAACTGGTGCCGCCAGGAGGGCAAGGGCTGTTAGTCAGTCTGACCCACGAAGAGGAAAGTGCCGGCCCGCCCTATAGCGTTACTAACCACGAAGTGGAGACGTTGCTCTCGCCCAACTTTCGGGTTTCGCTACTCGAAGAGAAGGAGCCGGACGAACGCGGGCGATGCGAGAAGGTATGGCAGTTAGTGCGCCGAGGACCGACGCACTAGAATGTCTATCTCGCTTACCGGGCTAATAGCTGGCCAAGCTCTTGGTCGCTGAAAGCACGGTTTAGTGCATCGCCCAGCAGGTCGTTGAGCATGCGCGTGTTGGTATCTTTATCCGGCTTGAGGGCGTATTCCTGATTACGGCGCGAGGTATAAGTGCCGGTATAGGTGGTGCCGTCGTTGCGGGCAGTCGCCTTTAATACCCCCTCCAAGCGTGCTTCATCGATCAAAGGCTGATCGCTATTTCCCTGGGCGTAGGAAAGGCTATTGAGTTCAAGCGTTAAGCTTGGGCGACCGTCAGCGGCTTCCTGGGTGGGCGTAAAGCCCATGTCGGCGACCGCACGCTCGGCTTCTTCTTGCAAGCGGGGAATGATTTCGTGGCTGTTGACGGTAATTTGCGCAGTGGACATGCCACCACCTGCACGGTTACCAATGATTTCGCTGTCGCGGCCGTCCTGGGCAAGCACGGTGATTTTCTGACCATCACCTACCGAGGCTACTTCAGCGGAGCGTTCGGGGGAAAGCTGCAAGTAATGCGGGCTGGCACAGCCCGAAAGCCACGCGCTGGCAAGCAGCACACCTGAAATCCTTAAAAAGTGACGCCGAAGCATATGTTAAATCCTTTTCTAACGGTGATGCCCAAGGGGATCTTTGTTATAGAATGCCAGTATAACGCCTAGCGCATTCAGGAGTAAGGTTTGGCAATGCTGACTGTGAAGAATTGTTTCTCACAATGACGGGCACATTCGCATGAATCGAATGTTAACCTAAAGCTCAGAATGTAGCTTGTTATGTCTGGGACAGATAGCAAGCAAAATATCTTTTGAGCGAACAGCCCTACGCTAATCCCAATGTTAGCTACCAAAAGGATGGATGATGTTCACCCGCCACCAGAGCGCTTATTTTGCCCACTGGTTGACGCAGTCCGGTAAGATTGAGAATCAAATCTCACGAGCCATGGCGTCAGCACGTGTCGATATGAATCCACACCAGATTGATGCTGCCTGCTTCGCATTAAAATCACCTCTAGAAAAAGGGGTATTGCTTGCGGACGAGGTTGGGTTAGGTAAAACCATCGAAGCCAGCTTGGTAATGGCCCAAAAGTGGGCTGAAGGAAAGCGCAACATCCTTTTGATCGTTCCTGCATCGCTGCGCAAGCAGTGGAATCAAGAGCTGCAGGATAAGTTTGAGCTTCCATCAGTCATTATTGATGGCAAGGTGGCTGTAGAACTTAAAAAAGAGGGGATAAATAACCCGTTTGATCACCAAGATAAAATCGTTATCTGCTCATATGAATATGCTTCGCGCCAGAAAGATGCTATCCGTTTGGTAAGCTGGAATTTGGTAGTGTTTGACGAGGCTCACAAACTTCGCAATCTCTATCAAAAAAAGGGTAGCAAGCGCGCACGTTCGTTGGTGGAAGCAACCGAATTTGCCGATAGCCGTGTGCTGCTATCCGCTACCCCGATTCAAAATAACCTGATGGAATTGTATGGTCTGAGTCAGGTAATTGACCCTCATTTTTTTGGTGATGAGAAATCATTTCGATCCCTTTATGTTAATCGTCAAAAGAACGATAAGGCGCTTGAAGACTTAAAACAGCGTATCCGTCCGCTCACCCACAGAACATTAAGGCGGCAGGTGCAGGAAGAGGGTGGTATCAACTTCACTAACCGCTATTCCATTACACAGGACTTTACACCGCTGCCTGCTGAGTGGGAGCTATACCAAGACCTCTCGCATTATCTTCAACAGCCCAATAATCAGGCGATTAATTTCCGTGCTCGCCACCTAGTAAGCATGGGACTGCGTAAAATATTGGCTTCATCCTCTTTCGCTGTTGCCGAAACACTTAAGAGTATGATTGAGCGGTTAGAAGCGCAGCAATTGCTGAACGAAGATGCGTTATCAGACATTGAAGAGATAGATGATTGGTTGGAAACACGGCAAAACGACAGTAATGATGATGCTTTCAGTGAGCAACCAGCGTACTCAAATGATGCGCTTCGGCAAGAAATAGCCAAGCTTAAGGGGTTTCGGGATCTAGCCCAAAGCATCACCTCTAATGCCAAAGGGCAGGCCTTGCTAACGATGCTTGAGAAGGCATTGGCAATGACAGAAAACCTTGGTGGGCAACGCAAAGCGGTAGTATTTACCGAGTCCTGTCGCACACAGCTATACTTACAAGAACTGTTAGAAGAACATGGTTATCAGGGGCGGACAGTATTACTAAACGGTTCCAATAATGATCCTCGCTCTAAAGCGATTTACCAAGAATGGCTTCAAAATCATAAGGGCTCTGCCCGCGTCAGTGGCTCTAAAGCTTCTGATATGAAGGCAGCATTGGTTGACCGTTTTCGCAGTGACAAAGCTGACATCCTCATTTCCACTGAAGCGGGCGGAGAAGGTATTAACCTCCAATTCTGCTCAGTTTTGATTAATTATGATTTACCTTGGAATCCGCAGAAAGTAGAGCAGCGTATCGGTCGCGTACATCGCTATGGGCAGAAGAACGATGTGGTCGTTGCTAATTTTGTCAATCGTAAAAATCCGGCTGACCGTCGTGTGTTTCAACTACTGAATGAAAAGCTAAAGCTTTTCGAAGGTGTTTTTGGTGCGTCAGACGAGGTGCTGGGTGCGATTGAAGGTAACATCGACATTGAGAGGCGTATCTACGAAATTTACCAAAAGTGCCGTACTGACCAAGAGATCGAGTCTGAATTTGACCAGCTCCAAAAAACGCTGGAAGAGACCCTTGTGGTCAGGGAAACTGCTGCTAGAGAGACGCTGTTAAATAACTTTGATCGAGACGTTGTATCGACACTTAAAACCCGTAGGGATCAGAGTCATGACTTTCTTCAGGAGTATGAGCAAGTACTGATGGACTTGGCAAGAGCTGAGCTTCCTGACGCTGAATTCAACACTAACCATTTTTATCTGAATGGCCAGCGTTATGATCTAAGCTGGCCACTGGCTGAAGAAAATAATTCAGAATTCTTCCGCCTGCAGGCTAATGAACATTTTTTGGCATGGGAGCTAGTGCATAACGCCAAATCCTACATTCTGGAACCTGCGCATCTGACATTTCATTATGATCAATTGCAAGGACAGTTTGCAGCGCTAAAAGACTACATCGGCCAGTCTGGAGTTTTAACTTCCTTTGAACTTTGCTTCTCCTACAATCGCGGTAAGACGCAGAATACTCGGCTTATCGTGTTAGCACAGACGGATGGCGGTCAGCAGTTGAGCTTAGAAAATAGCGATCATCTGTTGTATATCCCAGCCTCAGAGCAAGCACTAACCGGTACGTTACCCCCAGGGTTGTTTGATGATTGGCGTTCACAAATCGTTGAAGAGGCTCAAGCTCAAACCGAAGAAGAGCTAGATAGCTATTTAGAGCAAGAGTCTGAAAAGCTTGAACGTTGGGCCCAAGACCGCCGTAAAGCGTTGATGGCGACAGTTGAAGAGCTGGATGAGCAAATTCGTACGTACAAGAAAGAAGCCCGGCAACTGGCATCCACGGTAGAGAAAATTCAGGCAAAGAAAGCGTTGCGTAAACTGGAGCGAAAGCGAGATGACGCTCTGGCAGAGTATCACCAGTCGAAAAAACAGATTGAACAGGAAGAGGATCGCTTGCTGGATGAGGTAAGTGAAAAGCTAGAGCTAACCCTCGAGATCAAAGAACTGTTCACCGTACGCTGGACACTTAAACACTAAGCTTCTGCGAGATTGCAACATGGATCGGGAAAAGCTCGTTAAAGACATTTTATTTCATATTCGCCTGGGCGAGGATTCTAGTATCGAATTCAAAGCCATTACCTATGACGGAGATCGTCCCAAGGATCCTAACCGAGATAAAATGGCCCATGAAATCGCGGCCTTTGCCAATGGCCAAGGCGGGCGAATTATTCTTGGCGTTATAGATCGTACCCGAGAGGTAGTAGGCATTGATGACGTAAACGTTGCCAAAACAGAAGAGTGGGTTGTTAACATCAGCCAAAACAATATTAACCCTCCGGTTCGGCTGGATACCCATTTGATTCAACTGCCAAATCAGCAAGGCGACCTGAAAACGGTTATTTGTGCGGATATTCCCCGCAGTATTTCAGTGCATCAGAGCGCAGGACGTTATTATCAAAGAGTGGGCTCTACCAAACAGGAAATGAAACCAGAAGTTCTAGCGCGTCTGTTTCAACACCGCTCTCAGGCCAGGTTAATACGATTCGACGAATCCCTCGTCCCCGGAACCACCCAAGCTGATATTGATAAAACACTTAAGTATCGCTTTCTTAAGCCAGACACCCCGGAACGGGACCAGTTGTATAAACTTCACCTGACCGCGAAAGACGAGTATGACGAAGGGCTTTCCGTGTGTGGTGTTTTGCTCATTACACCAGATCCTACGCAATGGCTTACCAACGCTTATGTGCAGTGCGTGTTTTATAGCGGTACGGAGCGCGATGCCCAATATCAATTGGATGCACAGGATTACACAGGGCCAGTTGATCAACAGATCAATGGTGCAGTGGATTTCGTGAAGCGCAATATGCGGGTAGCCGCTAAGAAAGAGCTGGGCCGTATCGATATTCCCCAATATGACCTTGGTGCGGTGTTTGAAGCAGTGGTGAATGCCATTGCCCACCGTGACTACTCCATGACAGGTCGGCGTATTCGTCTACACATGTTTGCAGACCGGCTGGAGCTTTTCAGTCCCGGTCAGCTCTCCAACAGCCTTACCATTGACGGTCTAATGGAAAACACGGTTACTCGCAATGAAGCGCTGGTCAATTTATTAAGCCGCTATTACCAAGCGAGAGAAGAAGCAGGTCGCCAAGCACTGATTGAGCGGCGGGGTGAAGGTGTCCCCAAAATTATTAACCGTAGCCGCGAATTAAGTGGTGTGGAGCCAACGTACCGGATGGTAGATGATAGCGAGTTGCTACTAACGATTTACGCTGCCAGAAAAGATAATCATACAGACTGATGTTAAAAAACATTGGTAGTCAAAATTATTTGGGATTTACATTTTTATATGAGTGAACAGAATACGCGCCTTGCAGGCGAATCATTGGATATAACCCAGCAACGCCGCATTGAGCTCAAACAGCTTTTCCCCACTGCTTTTACCGAAACCCGTAACGACAAAGGGGAAGTAGTCGAGTCACTTGATTTTGAACGTCTAAAAGCTGAATTAGGCGAGCTAACAGATATTTATGACAATCGCCGCGAGCGGTACGGCATGGATTGGCCTGGGAAACGCGATTGCCTACGGCTGATTCAACAGCCGTCAACTGCCACTCTTAAGCCTTGCCGGGAGGAGTCGGTGGACTTTGATACCACTGAAAACTTATTCATAGAAGGCGATAATCTTGAAGTACTGAAGCTCCTGCAAAAGGGCTACTACGGCGAGGTCAAAATGATCTATATCGATCCGCCTTACAATACTGGTAAAGAGTTTATTTATCCTGATAACTTCAGCGAAAGCCTGGATACCTACCTGCAATACGCTGGTTTAAAAGATAGTGAAGGCCGAACTTTCTCAACGAATACCGCGAATGAAGGCCGCTTTCACACCAATTGGCTGAATATGATGTACCCCCGCCTATATCTTGCTCGTAACTTGTTACGTGAAGATGGGGTGATCTTTATTTCCATTGATGACCATGAGGTGGAAAATCTGCGCCGGATGTGTGATGAGATTTTTGGAGAGGAGAATCGAATTGCGTGTTTAGTTTGGGAAAAAAGCAGAAAAAATGATGCTAAGCTATTTTCCGTTGGGCACGAATATATGCTTGTTTATGCTAAAAACAACAGTGTTCTTAAGGAAAAAAACATTATTTGGCGAGAAGAAAAGCCCGGTGCTAAAGAAATTTGGGATCAATATGTTTTGTTGCGAAAGCAATATGGCGAAAGTGATGCTGCGATAGAAACTGACTTGCAGTCATGGTTTTCCCAATTGCCGAGGTCGCATCCTTCTAGAAAGTGGAGTCGATATAAACGCATAGATAAGCACGGGCCTTGGCGTGACCGTGATATTTCATGGCCAGGAGGTGATGGCCCAAAATATGAAGTGATTCACCCTGTAACAAAACTGCCTTGTGCTATTCCTGAGAGAGGTTGGATATACTCTCATCCAGATGAAATGCAAAGGCAGATTAAAAAAGGGCTTGTTGAGTTTAGAAAAGATCACACTAAGCCTCCCTTCCGAAAAGCACACTTAAAGCCTATTGCTGAAGAGTTGGTTATTGCTGATTTTGATGAATACGAGTGTGAAGATGGTAACGATAACGAGCAGTTAGCAACACAAGTGAGAGGGAGTTACATCTACAAGCAAAGCCAAGTAGCAGTTAAGTATCTTCGAAACTTGATGGGGGTGAAATTATTTAACAATCCCAAAGATCACGTTGAGATTAAACGCCTTATTCAATATGCTTGTGGTTCAGAGGGCACTGTGTTGGACTTTTTTTCAGGTTCTGGCACAACCGGTGAGTCAGTGGCAGAACTTGCTTTGAAAGAAGATTTAAATATTAAATATATTTTAGTACAATTGCCAGAACCCAATTCCGAAAAAGAAAAGACGGGCAAAGAGGCCTTGAAGGCTGGGTACTCAACTATTGCAGATATATCCAAAAGTAGATTGTGCAAAATTTATTCTAAATTTGATATAGATTCCGTAAATAAAGGACATCAATCGAAGAGGGGATTTAAAGTTCTAAAGCTTGATAAAAGCAATTTCAAACTATGGCAAGCCCCTAGCAAAGATATTTCCGACGAAGAATTGCTCCACCAAATGGAGCTCATCGTTGATCATATAGACCCTAACGCTAGCCAGGAAGACCTGCTTTATGAGCTTTTGCTAAAGGCGGGCGTGATGCCGACGGAAAAGGTTGAGAAAATTGAACTTGCAAATCACACGCTGTTTTCAGTGGCTGATGACACTCTGTTAATTCATCTGGACGATGTTATCGACCAAGCGCTCATTGATGCCGTATTGGCGACAGCACCCAGCCAATTCATTTGTTTGGATAAAGCGTTCCATCGCAATGACCAGCTCAAAACGAACGCTGTTAAAACTTTTGCAGCGTTTAATCAAGGCAAAGAAAAAATCGATCAAATCGATTTTAAGACGGTATAAGGGGGCTGAGTATGAAACTGAGATTCAACCCCGATCTGGATTATCAGCGGGATGCCATCGAATCTACCTTGGCAGTTTTTGATAATCTCTCTGCGGCTGGTGAACCCTATCGCAAGCTGGGCATCGCCAACACGTTAACGCTTAACCAAGATATGCTGCTAGAAAACCTACATCGTGTGCAGGAACATAATTTTATCGAGAAATCGAATAGCCTGCATGGAGCTGAAGATGATTATCCATTCCCGAATTTCTCAGTGGAAATGGAGACGGGTACGGGCAAAACGTATGTTTATCTGCGAAGCATTTTCGAGATGAACCAACAGCTGGGGCTGCGTAAGTTTATTATCGTGGTGCCATCGGTCGCTATACGTGAAGGGGTACTTTCCTCTCTAAAAATGATGAAAACGCATTTTCGTAGTTTGTATGACAATGTGCCTTTTGATCACTATGTATATAGCGCCAAAGACTTATCTAAAGTGCGGCAGTTTGCCACCGCTAATACGCTACAAATTATGGTGATTAACATCCAGGCTTTTCAGCGAGATGCTGGGGATGTGGAAAACTATGACAACTTGACACAGGGTCAGATCAAAAAGCTCTCGGTAATTCATCGGGAACAGGGTAAGCGATCCAATAAACCCATCTACCTAATCTCGTGAGGGCTGATCACACTGGTGATCTCTTTGGTTTTGGAGATCGTCATGACCTGTGAACTCAACCCCACTCAGGCCTTTTGGTTGGGCCATCTCTATCATGCCTCAGCGCTGAATATGCCGTTAAGTGATTACGCCGACTCACAAGCGTTACCCCTCACCGACCTGCTGACATGGGAGAAGCGGTTAAGCGTGCAAGGCTTGCCGGTGCCACCACGCTGCCGTCCCGCGCGGTTTTTGTCGGTGGAGGTGGTGACATGATCCGCCCTGGTACCGACCTGACGGTTTATTTATGCCGCGAACCCGTGGATATGCGCAAGCAAATCGATGGGTTGGCCTTGCTGGTCCAGGAGGCCATGGACTTGAACCCGTTCGATCAGGCGCTGTTTGTGTTCGGCAACCGCCAACGCGATAAGGTGAAGCTGCTATTCTGGGAACGTAACGGCTTTGTGGTGTGGTACAAGCGCCTGGAGCGCGAGCGATTTAAATGGCCAACGCATCTGGAAGGCGACACGGTGACGCTGACCGGTCAGGAACTGAACTGGCTGCTGGATGGCGTTAACCTTAAGGCCATGCAACCTCATAAAGCGTTGTATTTTCAGCAGGTTGGTTAGTTTTTTCTCCTGTCTCAGCGGTGTTTTTGGTATACTCGGTAGTATGCAAAACGCCGATTCTTCCTCGCCAACGATCTCCCAGCTTGAGCGCAAGCTGGCCGCTGCTGACGCTGAAAATGCGCGGCTATTGGCGTTGATGGAGAAAAAAGAAGCCCAGTGGGAAGCCACCAAACAATCGCTGTTTGAACAGTTCCGGCTGGCCCTGGAGCGTCAGTTCGGTCCTTCCACCGAGAAGTATCAGGTGGATCAAAAGGACCTGCTGATCAACGAAGCCGAAGTGGCGGTTGACGAGGAAGACGGCGACACCGACGCAGCGGACAACGAGGCGGTTAATGACACCGTGGCCGAGCCCACGGCGCCGGCGAAGAAACGCCGCTCTCGGGGTGGCCGGGTAGCGTTGCCGCCCGAGCTTCCACGGGTTGAGGTGGTGCATGATCTCCCTGAAGAGGCACGTCACTGTCAGGATGATGGCACCGCGCTCACGGTCATCGGCGAAGAAGTGAGCGAGGAACTGCACGTCGTGCCCGCCTGGGTGGAGGTGATCCGTCATGTGCGACGTAAGTATGCGTGCCGAACCTGCGAAGACGGCGTCAAGACTGCCCCGGCGCCCGCTAAGTTACTGCCGAAAAGCAATGCCAGCGCCACGCTGCTGGCCTATGTCGCCACCGCCAAGTACCAAGACGCCTTGCCGCTGTATCGGCAAAGCCAGATTTTTGCCCGCCATGGGGCGGAGATCCCCCGCAATACGCTGGCCCGGTGGATGGTGCAGGCCGGTGAACGCATCGCCCCGCTGATCGAGACGCTACGCCGACACCTGCTCCGTTCCCTGCTGATCCATATGGATGAAACGACGCTCCAGGTGAACCAAGAAGCGGATCGCAAAGCCAGTGCCACCTCTTACATGTGGGTGCAGCGCGGGGGGCCGCCAGGCCAACAGGTGGTCTTGTTCGATTATGACGCCAGCCGTGCCGGGCGAGTGCCTGTGCGCCTGTTGGGTGACTATGCAGGTCGCTTGGTCACCGATGGCTACGAAGGCTACGCCGAGGTGGTGCGTCGCAATGGGATCACCCAGGCGGGCTGTTGGGCACATGCACGGCGCAAGTTCGTCGAGGCGCAAAAAGTGCAGCCCAAAGGCAAAACCGGCAAAGCGGACTGGGCGCTGAACCAGATCCGTAAGCTGTACGGCGTGGAAAAACAGGCCAAAGCACTTGAGCCCGAAGCACGCCACAGGCTGCGTGAGCAGAAGAGCCAACCCTTAATCGCTCAACTGCGCACCTGGCTCGACAAGTCACTGGCGCAGGTGCTGCCTAAAAGTGCGCTGGGAAAAGCCCTGCACTACCTGGATCATCAGTGGCCGCGCCTGACCCGGTTCCTCGATGATGGCCTGATCCCGCTGGACAACAACCCGGCCGAAAATGCCATCCGCCCGTTCGTCGTCGGCCGCAAAAACTGGCTGTTCAGCCATACGCAGAGCGGCGCTCACGCCAGTGCGGCGATCTACAGCCTGATCGAAACCGCGAAAGCCAATGGCCTCTCGCCCTACGACTACTTACAACACGTCTTCAAGACACTGCCCACCCTCAACGATGATGAACTGACGACGCTGCTGCCCTGGCAGTGGAAAGAGACCTTACCGGTCTAAGCGAAGCTTGCATAGATGGGGTTTATGGCGCGCTTACGGAACAGGATCGTATGTCTGGAGCAAAGCCCATTGAGTTTATCCAAGATGTTAGACCAGTTCTTATTATTGATGAACCTCAATCGGTAGACAATACTGCTAAAGCGCGTCGTGCAGTCAATCACTTAAAGCCTCTTTTTGCACTACGCTACTCAGCGACCCACCGTAACCCCTACAACGTGATTTATCAGCTTGGCCCGGTTAAGGCTTATGAAATGAAGCTGGTAAAGCAAATTTCAGTGGCGTCAATCCAATCTCAAAGCAATGTTAATCAGATATACTTAAAGTTAAGTAAAATAGGTTATGTAGGCAAGGCCAAAACGCCTTCTGCCTCAGTAGTGATATTTGAAGACAAGCCTAATGGTACCAAAGATAAAACCGTCAAACTTAAGCAGGGTACGGATTTGTCTGACCATACTAATCGATCAGGCTATCAGGGATACGTAGTAGACGAAATCTATGCTGAGCCAGGCGCTGAGTACGTTCGTTTTGCCAATAACGTCATTCTAGAGCCAGAGCAGGAAAAGGACGGTATCCATGATGATGTCATTAAAGAGCAGATTCGTCAGACGGTAGAGGAGCACTTTAAGAAAGAGCGCAACCTGCAGAAGCAGGGTGTGAAAGTGAAGGTTCTTTCACTGTTTTTCATCGACAAGGTGGCAAACTATCGCTACTACGATGAACATGGCAATGTCCAGAAAGGTAAGATCGCCCGCTGGTTTGAAGAAGCCTACCAAGAGTTTGCCGCTAGTTCATTATTCAATGACCTGCCTAAGCGAGACGTAGAGCAAGTGCACAATGGCTATTTCGCAGAAGTCAAAAAGCGTGGCAAGGTGGTTGAGTTGAAGGATACCAGTGGTAACACCGCTAGCGATGCGGAAGTATACGAACTGATTATGAAAGATAAAGAGCGGTTATTGGATGATGCCGTGCCACTGCGGTTTATTTTTAGCCACTCCGCTCTTAAAGAGGGCTGGGATAACCCTAATGTATTCCAAATATGCTCTTTGCGGGAATTCGGCAGCGAAAAGGAGCGACGTCAAACGCTGGGCCGTGGCCTTCGCCTAGCCGTAAATGCCGGCGGTGACAGAGTTTATGATCCTCAGATAAATCGTCTTACGGTCATAGCCAGTGAATCTTTTGAAGAGTACGCTAAGAATCTCCAAACAGAGATGGAGAAAGATATTGGCGGTGGCTTCAAGTTTGGGCGGGTGCCTACAATTGCGTTTGCGGCTTTAACGATTAATGACTCTGAAACACTAGGTCAGGAAAAATCCCGACACCTGTGGCAGGCATTAAAAACAGAAGGCTATCTAGATGCCAAAGGAGACTTGACTGCTAAGTTTAAACCAGATGATCTTTATTTTGAACTGCAAGTGCCCAACGACTATAAATCGCTCGAAAACGAAATTATCGACCGTCTACGCAGCTTTATGTTCGCGGGGCGGGTGAAAGATGCACGAGGGCGTACGGCCGTAAAGTATAATAAGCGGGTAGAATTAAACCCTGCTTGGCCGCAAATTCTGAGTGCAACACCTGACCAAACCGGTAGGGTGTTGTATCCATGTCATATTCTGAACTCTGCACTGAAGAACGTGCCACGATCCATGTCAGCTTCGCGCAAGGCTTGAGCATCAGGAAGGTAGCGGCCCTGCTCGAGCGCTCCCCGGCAACGATTAGCCGAGAAATACGGCGCAATAGATCGTCCGATGGCAGCTATCGTGCGCCACATGCGCAACAATGCCGTGATCACCGTCGAGACGGTTGTCGACCAAGGCGCAAACTGCTTCCTGGCAGCCCTCGGTTCGCCCTGATTCAGCACATGCTGCGTCGGCGCTTGTCTCCCGAACAGATCAGCGGCAAGCTCAAGCATATGAATATCCCTGACCTTCGAGACGCCTACGTCTGCCGAGAAACGATCTACAGTGCCATCTACGCGTTGCCCGTCGGTGAACTGAGAAAGGAGCTGATCCATTGTTTGCGGCAAGGCAAGCCAACCCGTAAGCCGCGCCGTGGCCAGGTCGACCGGCGCAACCAGATCCCGGACATGGTCAGCATCCATCTCCGCCCTCCAGAGGTGGAAAAACGTGAATTTCCTGGCCACTGGGAAGGCGACCTGATCAAGGGCAAGAACAATGCATCGGCTGTCGGCACCCTTGTCGAACTCAAAAGCGGTTACCTGATCCTAGCGAAGATGAACGATGCGACTGCTACCTCTGCTGTAGAAGGCTTCAGCGCAGCGCTGAATCGCATGCCGTTGGCCGCACGGAAGAGCATGACGTATGACCAAGGACGTGAGATGACGCAGCACGCCAAGGTCACCCAGAATACTGGTGTCGCTATCTACTTCTGTGACCCACACAGCCCATGGCAGAGGGGCGCCAACGAAAATATCAATGGGCTCATACGACAGTACTTGCCCAAGGGAACGGATCTATCGATCTATAGCCAGCAAGAACTGGATGAGATCGCGCTTGAGCTGAACATGCGCCCGCGAAAGCGCTTCGACTTCAAGTGCCCTATTGAGGTGATGAGCGAGGAGCTGGCGAAGTACCATGAGGTTCCGTCATCGACACATTGACGGTGTTGCACTCAGAGCCTGCATCCGCCCTGATTTCAAGGCTCTGTGGGATAAAATCAGCCAAAAAACTCGCTATGCCATTCATTTTGATACCCAACAACTGATTAATCTAGCCAGTCACAAACTTAAAAATATGCCTGTGGTAAAGCCGGTTACGCTAACAATAGGACATACTCAGACTAAACTGACCAATGCTGGCTTCGGCAGTGATCGGCAAATATCAACCCCGAAAGAACTTTATATAAGCTCCCATGACGTGTTGCCGGATTTGATTGGTGTTTTGCAGGAGAGGACTTATCTAACACGGGATACGTTGCTAACTATTATTCGTAATTGCAAGCGGTTGGGGGAGTTTAAAACGAATCCTCAAGGTTTTATTACCGAGTCCGCTAAACAGATTAAGAAAGCGCTCGATGGGCTCCTGGTAGATGGAATACGCTATGAGAAGCTTGGCGGTGAACGCTACAAAATGGAGTTATTTGACGAGCCGGAGCTGGAAACATACTTGGATCGCTCTTACCAAGTGCTTCATGGTAATCAAGGCAGCCAAGTTCAAACACCGTATAACTATATTGAGTGTGACTCTCAAATCGAACGGAAGACTGCACATGCTTTAGACGGTGCCGAGAATGTCAAATTTTTCTGTAAATTGCCGCGTTGGTTCACAATTCCTACACCGGTTGGTGAATACAACCCCGATTGGGCTGTCGTATTAGAAGAGGATCGTAAAGTTTACTTGATTCGTGAAACGAAAACGACTCATGATAGTGATAAGCGCCGTTTAGAAGAAAATCTGAAAATTTTATGTGGGGAAGCCCACTTTAAAGCGTTAGATGATGTGGACTACCGGGTGGCTACGTCCGTAGATGAAGTTATTTCGATTTCATAATGCTGTTGGTAGGGTTCGCTTCCCCTGTAGTTAGGGGAAGCTTTTTACTTAAGTCTAGGCGTGGGTTCTGATCAAGAGTCATCTTGTTGCAACCTAGGCTTCATCATGATATGCGTTCTAGTTATCGGTAAGCCTTGTAATCGGTTAGGCTTATTGCCTTGCTATTATATGCCTCCGTCATGGTTAAAGAGTGAAGCTAACGGGTGCTTCAGGCTGCTTTTTTTGAATTGGGCCCCACGATTAACCATACTGAAAGTAAAACGATTAATGAACCAAGTAAAAATCCGCTAGAAATCGTTTCGTTGAGGACTAAAAAGCCCCATAACACAGCGAAAGGCGGCACCAAGAAGGTAACGGTAAGCGACCGTAACGGCCCGATGTCTGCGATCAATCTAAAATAAAGGATATAAGCAAGGGAAGTGCATAAAAAGCCGACGGCTAGCAGACTGATCCACACATCACCTTGCAGCCAATCAATGCTGGGGCCAGTTGAAAGGTTCCAAAGCAAAAAGGGGGTGAGAAAAATGGTTGCGCCTATTTGACTGCCAAACGCAACCAGCGTTGAATCCAGGCCGCCCTGCTGGGTAATCCATCTTCGGGTAAGAAACCCTGCAAAGCCGTAACCAATAGTGGCGATGATGCAAGCAGCAACGCCAATATAGATGTTACCAGCGATATTCGAATCACCCACCGTAGTAATGATCGTAATGCCGACAATCCCTAGCGCTATACCGACCAGTTTTCTTATAGATAAACTCTCGCTAAAAAAATAAAAGCCAATCATGGCCCCCATTAAAGGTGTCGTTGCATTTAAAATCGCTGAGTAGCCACGACGTCACCCCCTGATTGAGTAGCGCTACACTTTAGAGTCCGATCCTATGGGTAAGGAGATTGGACATGAAGAAGCGTTTCAGCGAAGAACAGATCATTGGCTTCTTGGCCGAAGCCGAAGCGGGACTGCCCATCAAAGAGCTATGCCGTCGGCACGGTTTCTCAGAAGCCAGTTACTATCTATGGCGGAGCAAGTTTGGCGGCATGAGCGTCCCCGATGCCAAGCGACTCAAAGAACTCGAAGCCGAAAATGGACGCTTGAAAAAGCTGCTCGCAGAGTCGCTACTGGAAATGGAGGTCACTCGCGAGGCGCTGAGAAAAAAGTGGTGAGCGCCCCGGCACGCCGAGACGTGGTGCGCTTTATGGTGTCACGTGGCCTGAGTGAGCGCAGAGCGCTCCGTGTCATTCGTATGAGTGCCAGTGCATTGCGCTACCAGCCGGCCCCTGACCGCAATGAGACATTGCGTGAACGCATTGTTGCCTTGGCACACCGGCATCGCCGCTATGGCGCTGGCATGATCTACCTGAAGCTGCGTCAGGCCGGAGAACCGGTCAATCACAAGCGTGTTGAGCGTCTGTATGCGGAAGCTCGCTTGCAGGTGAAGCGTCGCAAGCGCAAGAAGGTTCCCATGTCTGAGCGAAAGCCACTTGGTCGCCCTGGGGCTGCCAATCAGGTCTGGTCAATGGATTTTGTGTTTGACCGGACGGCAGACGGACGAGTGATAAAGAGCCTCACGGTTGTCGATGACGCCACCCATGAAGCCGTGGCGATCGTGCCTGAACGTGCCATTAGCGGACTGTTTTTAACACGTATTCTGGATCACCTGGCCCTACAACGTGGCCTACCGAGCGCCATTCGTACGGATAATGGAAAGGAGTTCTGTGGGCGCGCCATGCTGTCATGGGCGCATCTACGTGGCGTTGCCCTGTTTTTAATCGAACCTGGAAAACCCAACCAAAACGCCTACATCGAATCGTTCAATGGGCGCTTTCGAGATGAATGCCTAAATGAGCATTGGTTCACCAGCCTTCAACACGCCCAGGCTGTCATCGAGGCATGGCGGCGGGAGTACAACGAAGAAAGACCGAAGAAGAGTCTTGGAGGGCTGACACCGTCAGCCTATGCCGAGCAACTGGTGGTAAAACACGATAAAGTTATTTCTGACTCTAAACCCGGGTGCTACTGAAGATGGGGTGACGTCGGCCAGCCGGTAACAATGTGGCGGCTATGCTGTACATAAGAAAAGGGATGCCTGAATTGATAGCACCCAATATCAAAATCTTGCCTAATTTTCCTCTAAACTTCAGACTTTTACGTATGAAGAATATAATGACAGCTAAGCCAATAAATCCGAAAAAAACTCTAAAAAAGGCTGTGTTTATTGCTCCTATCGCCGGTCCCGCTATTCGCATAAAAAGAAAACTTGCTCCCCAGATAGCGGCTAGCGACAGTAGTCGTATATAGTCTATTGCTCTCATTGTATGCCCCTTTTTAAGGTTTTCTATTGGCCTATAGGCCCTCGGTTTATGCATATGGGACTCAGTATTGCCCTTCGTTAGTGTGGGGAGACACCCGTTTCTTGCTGTCTTTTTAATTTTTATAAATTGGCTTAGCTGGTGGGGAGAGGTAAGCGCGGAATGGGTTAGCTCTGTTGGGCCTGTCATTACGAACGCAGTGAAGTGATCAGGGGTTATGGGCTGGTGCACATTTTTTTGCAATGAGCGGGCTCGGCTTCGCCTAGCGGGCACAGAAAAGGTATTGTTATGGGTTAAGATCTGTTTGAAAACGACGAAATGAAGTTGATTAATCTGTTACCGCGGGATGGGGAAGCCTATTACCACGGCAACATCCTGGAAACAGCTACTGCTGACCTGTATCTGGATCAATGCATCAGCGAATTAAGCTGGGAACATGATCGTGCGTTTATGTTTGGGAAGGAGATCGTGACCCAGAGGAAGATGGCCTGGTACGCGGATAAGCCGGTCTCCTATACGTACTCCGGGTATACCAGGACGGCGTTAATGTGGCCCGATTTTTTGCGCAGAATTAAACAGCGGGTGGAGAGCAGCAGCGGCGATATCTTCAATTCGTGCCTGTGTAATTTTTATAGCTCAGGCGATGAAGGTATGGGATGGCACAGCGATGGCGAGAAAGAATTGGTTGAAGACGGGGCGATAGGGTCCTTGACGCTAGGCAGCGCTAGAAAATTTTCCTTCAAGCATAAAATAACGGGCGAGCGTTTGTCGTTAAGTCTTGAGCACGGCAGCTTATTGATCATGAAAGGCAGGACACAGAAAAACTGGCTACATAGCCTGCCTAAAACCAAGAAGTCGACGGATCCGCGGGTTAATCTGACGTTTAGGCAGATGCGCTTCTGAGTTAGGGAATATAACCACAACGCTAGCTGCCCCGTTTGGGGCAGCCGCCATACTACGCAACGTGGGTTTGCGCCATCGCTGTTTCAGTCACGTCTGGGAACCGGTGCCAATGGCGCGGGTGGGCGTAAAGCCGTTGGCCGCGGCGTAATACCAGGCGGTTAAAGTCGGCGTGGCGCACTGTCGCCAGCCAGGGTTTCGCCAGCCAGTCGGCTTCCAGTTCCACGCGGACTTCCGCTCCCACGGGGGAAATCGCCGTAATGGTGACTGGCAGGTGGCTCTCCGCAGTGGGCTGCTCGGCCAGGCGCACCTCATGCGGGCGCAGCAGCAACTCTGCGTCGCCATCCGCCAGGTCGACCGCCAAATGTGCATCGCCGCAGGTGAGCGTGCCGTTTTGCACCTTGCCTTCCAGATAGTTAACGTCGCCCAAAAATTCAAACACAAAGCGGTTTTTCGGCGCGCGATAGAGCGTTTCCGGGGTGTCAATTTGCTCGATACGCCCATTGCTCATCACCACCACGCGGTCGGATAGCTCAAGGGCTTCTTCTTGGTCGTGGGTCACAAACACGCTGGTGAAGTTGAACTCTTCGTGCAGATGACGCAGCCAGCGGCGTAGTTCCTGACGCACTTTGGCATCAAGCGCGCCAAATGGCTCATCAAGCAGCAGTACATCCGGCTCGACGGCTAGCGCACGAGCAAGTGAAACGCGCTGCTGCTGACCGCCGGAGAGCTGTGCCGGGTAACGGTTGGCAAAGGCTTCAAGTTTGACCATCTCAAGCAGGCGATATACCCGGGCGCGAATATCCTGGGCAGAGGGTCGCTGCGCGCGCGGCATGACGGTCAAGCCAAACGCGACGTTGTCATAGACGCTCATATGACGGAATAACGCATAATGCTGAAACACAAATCCAATTCGGCGGTCACGCACGTGAACGTGAGTAACGTCGCGCTCGCCAAATAAAATCTTACCGGGAGACGGTGTGCGGTCGGCGTTTTCCAGGCCGGCAATAATCCGCAGCAAGGTGGTTTTACCCGAGCCGGAGGGTCCCAGTAAGCCGACCAATTCGCCTTCCTGGATATCCAGATTGATTGGCCCCAGCGCTTGAGTTGCACCAAAGTGCTTGGCGATATTCTGTAAGCGAATGCTCATGCAAATGCCTCCCGGCGCGACGCGCGCCATTCCAGCCCCGCCTTGGCGGCGAGCGTCAGTAGGGCGATCAATGCGAGTAGGGCCGCGCAGGCAAAAGCCCCCACGGCGTTGTAATCCTGGTAAAGCTGCTCCAAGTGCAGGGGCAGCGTGTTGGTCTGGCCGCGAATGGCCCCTGAGACAACGGATACTGCGCCAAATTCGCCCACCGCGCGGGCGTTGGTCAGGATAATTCCGTAGAGTAGCGCCCAGCGGATATTAGGCAGCGTAACGCGTCGAAACGTCGTCCAGCCCGATGCGCCGAGCACAACGGCAGCCTCTTCTTCCCGCGATCCCTGGGCCTGCATCAGCGGTATCAGCTCGCGGGCCACAAAGGGGCAGGTAACGAAGATGGTCACCATCAAAATACCCGGCCAGGAAAACATCAGCTGAATGTCGTAGCTATCCAGCCAGCCGCCGATCCAGCCATTGCGTCCGTAGAGCAACAGATAAATAAGACCGGCCACGACGGGAGACACCGCGAAGGGGATATCAATCAGCGTTTGTAGCAGCCGCCGGCCAGGAAAGCTGAAACGCGTCACCAGCCAGGCAAGCGCAACGCCGAACACCAGGCAAACCGGTATCGTGAGCAGGGCAATGCCCAGCGTTAGGCCGATGGCGTGTAGCGTATAAAAGTCACTGACGTTGGACCAAAACACGCTGACACCCTGGGAAAACGCCTGGGCGAAGATAGCCACTAGCGGGAGCAGTAGAAATAGCCCTGAAAGCCCCACGGCCATCGCAATCAACAGGCGGCGGACAAGCGGTGCGTCTCCAATCCGTTGCATTACGCTTTTCCTCCATGCAAGCGGCGCACAAACCGGCCTTGCCAAATATTGATCGCCAGTAGCAAGGCAAGCGAGACAAATAGCACCACTGACGCAATGGCCGATGCACCCACGTAGTCGTATTCCTGGAGCTTGATGAAGATCATCAGTGCCGTGATCTCGGTTTCGTAAGGCATGTTGCCTGCGATAAAAATAATTGCCCCGAATTCGCCGAGCGAGCGTACAAACGCAAGCCCCGTTCCGGTCACCAGGGCTGGCCATAGGTGGGGCATGATGACGCGACGAAAGGCAACGCCGTCGGTGGCCCCCAGCGACATGGCGGCTTCGTCCACCTCAACGGGCATGTCCTCTAACACCGGCTGAACGGTGCGAACCACAAACGGGATACTGGTGAATGCCATGGCCAGGGCGATTCCGACCCAGGTCTGCGCAACGGGTAGGTCGAGCGCTTCTAACCAACTGCCCATCCAGCCATTGCTTGAATAAAGCGTTGCTAGCGTAATGCCCGCCACTGCGGTTGGCAGTGCGAAGGGCAGGTCCATCAGCGCATCCAACAGTCGCTTGCCAGGGAAGGTGTAGCGCACCAATACCCAGGCCAGCAACAAACCAAACACAGCGTTGATCAACGCCGCGACCGCCGCCGCTCCGATGGTGACCATGTAGCTGGCAACCACACGGCCTTCGGTGATAATGGTCCAGTACTCAGCAAAGCTAAGCCCGGACAGTTGGCCGAAAAGCCCGGTAATGGGTAGCAGCAGTACCAGCGAAATAAACAGCACGCTGATGCCCATGGAAAGGCCAAACCCCGGCAGCACCCGCGCGCTGCCGGACTGGCGAAGAACGAAATGGCTCATAGCTCAATCCGGCGGATGAAACGCATTAGCGGCGCTGAAGCTGGTCGAGCATGCCACCACCTTCGAAGTGGGTTTCCATAGCCTCTTCCCAGCTACCGAATACATCCTCGACCTTGAGCAGGTCGGTATCGGGGAATTCGTCGGCGTATTCGTCAACCACGTCTTCATGATGGACGCGGTAATTGAAACCGGCCAGCAAGCGCTGGGTGTCCTCGCGGTAGAGGTATTCCAGATAGCTTTGCGCCAGGTCGCTGTTTTCGTTGCGCTCGGCATTAGGGCCCACCACGGCTACGGGGAACTCGGCCAGGATACTGGTGGGGGGTACGATGACTTCGTAGTCGTCGCTGCCGTATTCCTTGCGAATGTTATTCACCTCGGATTCAAAGCTGATTAACACATCGCCAATTTCGCGCTCGATAAAGCTGGTGGTGGCACCTCGGCCGCCGTTATCAAATACTTCAACGTTACCCAGGAAGGTGCGCATGAAATCCTGGATTTGCTCTTCATCACCGTCAAATTGTTCGTCGGCAAAGCCCCAGGCGGCGAGATAAGTATAACGGCCATTACCCGAGGTTTTCGGGTTGGGGAAGACCATCTCAATATCTTCTTCCACCAGATCGTCCCAGTTTTCGATGCCTTTGGGGTTGTCCTTACGCACCAGGAACGCTGTGGTGGAGTAGTAAGGTGAGGCATTGTTGGGTAGGGCGTCTTGCCAATCTTCAGCAACGAGGTCGGCATCAGCCAAGGCCTGGACGTCAGTCACTTGGTTATAGGTCACCACATCGGCGCGAAGCCCCTGCATGATGGCGCGTGCCTGGGCAGATGAACCACCGTGAGACTGGCTAACCTCGATTTCCTCGTCGTGTTCTTCTTCCCACCATGATTCAAATTTGGGATTAATTTCGGCAAACAGTTCACGTGCAATATCATACGAAGAGTTGAGCAGCTCGCGTTCTTGAGCCATAGCAGGGCTTGAAAGCGTGGCGCCAATGGCGAGAGCCAACATGCTACGACGGAAAACAACAGGTAATGACATCACAAGCTCCTTGAAAGCTAAGCCAGCATTGGCAATTTAGTTAGCAAGCTTAAACCTGTGATTGTGGAATTACAATCGTGTTTTATATTCTTTTTTAGAATAACGATTAAGAAAAATGGGGGCTAACTTATGCACGATACGTGTCTGCTCTCACCGCCGCGCGAAGGTTCTGCTAACATGCCCGCCTTTAAAGGCGGCAATGGCCGTTGTTCCCTCTCTTTGGCAAAGCAGGAATGTTGATATGACCGCTGCGCATGATTATCTGATTGCTCCCTCGATTCTTTCCGCCAACTTCGCACGCCTGGGCGAAGAGGTGGACAATGTGCTCGCGGCGGGGGCCGACATCGTACATTTCGATGTGATGGACAATCATTACGTGCCTAATCTCACTATCGGCCCCATGGTGTGTAAGGCGCTACGTCAACACGGCGTGACGGCACCTATCGATGTACATTTAATGGTCAAGCCGGTGGACCGTATGATCAGCGACTTTATTGAGGCGGGAGCCAGCTACATTACGTTTCACCCGGAAGCCTCCGAGCATATCGACCGCTCGCTGCAGCTGATCCGCGGCGGGGGCTGCAAGGCCGGGCTGGTCTTTAACCCGGCCACGCCGCTGTCCTATCTGGACTACGTGATGGATAAAATCGATATGGTGCTGTTGATGAGCGTCAACCCCGGTTTTGGCGGTCAGTCGTTTATTCCCGCCACCCTGGATAAGCTGCGCGATGCCCGTGCGCGAATCGACGCGTCGGGGTTGCCGATTCGCCTGGAGGTCGACGGCGGCGTGAAAGCCGACAACATTGGCGAGATTGCCGCGGCCGGGGCAGATACGTTCGTTGCCGGATCGGCGATCTTTAATGCCCATAACGCGAGCGACCCTCATGGCTACGATTCTGTTATTCGACAGTTACGCGCGGCAATGGCTAGCAGCTAAGCAGCGGCTAGTGCAGCTTCATACGTGGCTTTAAGTAGCGGTTGAGCTTATCCACCAGCCAGGCGAGCCCGGTTTTGGGCGCGCCATGAATGGTCAACTGGTGCATGCGATAAAGCGACGCGTAGGCCCGGCGTGCCAGCCAACCTTCAAGAAATAACCCGCGTGACGCAGAGCTGCGCATCAGGCTGCCCACTGCATCGTAATGGGCCAGTGAGATCAGCGAGCCGCGGTCCTGATAGTGAAAATCGGTGAGTGGCTTGCCTTCCAATTGATTCACCAGATTCTTGGCTAGGTGTTTGGCCTGCTGGTGGGCGGCTTGGGCCCGTGGCGGAACGGCGCTGTCTTCCCCCTGGGGGCAATGAGCGCAATCACCGAGGGCAAAAATCGCCGGATCATCGATGCACTGCAGGGTTTTCGCCACTTTTATCTGGTTCTTGTTATTGGTTGCAAGCCCCAACTCTGCGAGAAACGGTGGTGCTTTTATCCCTGCCGCCCAGACGTTGAGATCGGTTTCGATTACGTCGCCATCGTTGGTAACCAGGCAGTTGGCCTGCGCTTGTTTAATTGCGGTGCCAACATGGACGGTCACGCCCATTTTTTCCAGATCCTGCTGGACGGTTTGGCTGATACGTTCGGAGAGCCCAGGAAGCAGGCGGGGCGCTGCCTCTAATAGGTGCACGCTGATCTGTTGGTGATCGAGGGCCGTTACCCCGTAGGCATTGAGCATTCGCGAGGCGTCAAATAGCTCGGCAGCCAATTCCACGCCGGTGGCACCACCACCGACAATACCAATCGTCAACTGGGTATGCTGGCGCAGTGACGGGTCGGTGTAGCGCAAAAAAGTATTGATCATATCGCGCTGAAACGCCTTCGCCTGCTGGGGTGAATCAATAAAATGGCAGTGCTCGGCAACGCCGGGCGTGCCGAAGTCGTTGGATACGCTACCCAGTGCCATCACTAAGTAATCGTAGGCGAGTTGCCTGGCGGGCAGGACCTCCTCACCATCTTCATCGACAATGGGCGCTAGATGCAGTTGCTTGGCTTGGCGATCAATGCCGGATAGCGACCCACGCTGGTAGCGATAATGATGCGCCGAGGAATGACCGCGGTAATCCACCTCGTCCATGCTGGAATTCAGCACCCCCGTGGCTAATTCGTGCAATAGCGGCTTCCAAACGTGGGTGGTGTTGCGGTCAAGCAAGACGATATTGGCGCGTTCAGGTTTGCCAAGTGTACGTCCTAGTTGCGTCGCCAGCGCTAAGCCGCCAGCGCCGCCGCCAACGATCACGATGGTAGGAAGGCTCATGTCTTACTCCTTGACTAAATGATCCTCAGCATAGAGGTTTCTCGCGTTAGTGACGAATGTGAGGCGAGGTTAATATAGCTAAACTCTCTCTCAATCAGAACCCGCTGGCTTGAGCTTCAGAGCAAGTTAATCTTTACGCAGAAGGATACAATGTGCACCCACTACTTCGCGGTAAGCGTTTAATTGCCTTTGATCTCGATGGCACGTTGATTGATTCTGTGCCCGACTTAGCAGCTGCAGTGGCGCATGCGTTGGCGGACCAGCAATTGGCAGAGCCAACGGCGGATAAGGTACGCGATTGGGTGGGTAACGGCGCAGCGGTGCTGGTTGAACGCGCCTTAACGTGGGCTCAAGGTGAGCCCGCTGAGGCAGCGCTTTTTGAGCGCAGCTACGAGGCTTTTTTGCGCCATTACGCGGCCGCGTCCAACGAGTTGACGACGCTCTATCCTGGCGCGCACGAGGCGCTAGCCGACCTGTGCGAAGCAGGCTTTACGCTGGTGTTAATCACTAACAAACCACAGCGCTTTATTGCGCCAATTTTAGATCACTTCGGCTTAGGAGCGTGTTTTACGCTGTGCCTTGGGGGAGACTCGCTGGCTGAGAAGAAGCCTTCTCCGGTGCCGTTACTGCATGCGGCCAACGCCTGCGGCGTGCAACCTGCCGAGTGTGTGATGGTAGGTGATTCGCGCCATGATATTGCGGCGGGCAAAGCTGCGGGCTTTGCGACCCTGGCACTGCCGTATGGCTACAATCACGGTGAGCCGATTATCCACAGCGCACCCGATGCCATCTTGGGTTCATTAACCGAGTTGCTCGCGTGATCACGGGCCAAAACCGGCGCGGCAGAGGACTACTCGTCTTCCTCGCGCGCACCGCCTAAGGTGGCATGCAGCTGTTCGGCATTGTGGCGCAGCATATCGACATAGTGCGAGGCCGGCCCGTCGCTGCCGCTGAGTGCATCGGTGTAGAGCGGTCCCGCTAGGGGGAGGTCAGCATAGCGTGCCTGGGCGTCCATGTGGATTTTCGGTGTCGTACTCTCATAAAACAGCGCGGGTGGCCGCTTATCGGCGAGTTGCGCCTGCAGGCGGGCCATGGCGTCGGCCGTGCCGAACGTTTCGTGGTTAACGCCCCATAAAGCGGTGTAGTCGAAGTCATAGGCGTCGGCAAAGTAGGCCAACCCAGCTTCGCTGGTCACCAACGCCCGGTTGGTCTGGGGGATACCGCCCAAGCGCTCTTCAATGTCGGCGTCTAGCTGCTCAAGGGTTTGCTTGAGATCGTCGGCGCGTTGTTCAAATCCCTCGGCGTGATCTGGCGCATGCTCTGCCAGGGTCTCAGCGATCACGTCCACGTAGGCCGCAGCCCCTTTGGGAGCCATCCACATATGGGGGTCAGTATCGCCTTGATAACGGCCAGTATTAAGCGGAAGGGTGGGATAATCTGCCTGCTCGGCCAGTGCCACCATGGGTAAGTCATCTTCAACGATAGCCTGTACATCACGCAGCCACGGTTCTAATTCAAAGCCGTTGTAAAACACCAGGTCGGTTTCTTCTAATGCCAGGACATTGGGTGGGGTAAGATCCCACCGGTGGACATCTTCGTCGGCCGGGACGATGACATTAACCTCCACATCGTCGCCCGCCACACGCTTGACTAAATCGGCGATTACCGAGAACGAAGCCACTACCCGAAGCGGGGTTTGCGCGGTTGCGGGAGCGCTGGCGATTAACAGCGCCAGTAAGAGCGTGCTCCCTTTGATGACATTCTTGCGCATTCCACGCTCCTGGCTGTCTTAAAAAGCAACCGATGATAAAGATTGTAATGCCGCGTTACTAGTTCCCGTGTGCTGGAAGCGGTCTTCAAACGCTACGTTATCATCCTGCTAGGAAGATACAATTTAACAGCATAGTCTTTTCCCATCAGGTACCACGTCTTTATGCCGGTTTTAAACGCCACCATCCGACTTCAGCATCGGCCCTATGGCTTCTCAGTCAGCCGCCGGACAAGTTCGTGACGTACGAACCTGCATGGCGTTACAATCGAGTCATATTTAGCGGAAATGGCAAGTCACCACTGACCTGGGTGACTCTCCGGGTAACACGCGAGCCATTGCACTGAAATTTATCGGGGTTTCAATTTGTTATGGCTCAAAAAGTATTGATGCTCGACAACTATGATAGCTTCACGTTTAACATCGTCCAATACTTGGTGGAATTGGGTGCTGACGTCGTGACCTACCGTAATGACGAGATCACCATTGGGCAGATCGAAGCGCTTGGGCTGACACATTTGGTGATCTCGCCTGGCCCCTGTACGCCCAACGAGGCGGGCATTTCCCTGGCGGCCATTGAGCATTTTGCAGGCCAGTTGCCGATATTGGGGGTCTGCCTGGGGCATCAGGCGATTGGCCAGGTCTACGGCGGCCAGGTGGTGCGCGCACCGCAGGTAATGCACGGTAAAACGTCGGCGGTCCAGCATGATAACCACGGGGTATTTACAGGATTGGATAACCCGCTGGAAGTTACCCGTTACCACTCGCTGGTGGTGGATACACAGTGCTTGCCCGACTGCCTGGAAATCACCGCCTGGACCGATGATGATGACGTCACACCAGGGGTTATCATGGGCTTGCGCCACCGGGAATTGGATATTGAAGGCGTTCAGTTCCACCCTGAATCGATCCTTACCCGTCAAGGCCATGCGCTACTGGCCAACTTTTTACAACGCGGCTGATCGCCGGTTTCACATGCTTTAGGGGCTTTTCTGTTCATGCAAATGCGAGACGCAATTAACGCGGTGATGCGCCGCGAAGACCTCTCTTTCGATGCCATGCACGCACTGATGCGCCAAATCATGACCGGTGAAGCGTCTGATGCCCAAATTGGTGGTTTGCTGGTGGGACTTGCCATGAAAGGCGAAAGCGCCGTTGAGATTAGCGCTGCCGCCCAGGTGATGCGCGAGCTGATGAAGCGCGTTGAGCTTAATACCGACAACGTAGTGGACATCGTCGGCACCGGTGGCGATGGGGCTAACCTGTTCAACGTGTCGACGGCGGCCAGTTTTGTGGCGTCCGCCGCGGGTGCTCACGTGGCCAAGCATGGCAACCGCAGTGTTTCATCGTCCTCCGGCAGTGCCGATCTTTTTGATGTGGCGGATATCTACCTGGATCTTAAACCTGAGCAGGTAGCCCGCTGTATCGAACAGGTGGGCGTCGGCTTTATGTTTGCTCCCAACCATCACCCGGCAATGCGTTACGCCATCGGCCCGCGCCGTGAAATGGGCGTGCGTACGTTGTTTAATATCCTTGGCCCACTGACCAACCCGGCCAGCGCGCCGAATCAGGTGCTTGGTGTGTATGCGCCGTCGCTGGTGCCGCTAATGGCCGAGGTGCTGAATAAGCTCGGCAGCCGCCATGTGCTGGTAGTGCATTCCGAGGATGGCCTGGACGAAATTTCCCTGGCGGCTCCGACCCGGGTGGCGGAACTCAAGGACGGCGAGATTACCCAGTACACCATTACCCCGGAAGACCTGGGTATTGAGCGCCAAAGCTTGGCAACCCTTAAAGCAACCAGCGCCGAAGACAGCTTGCGGTTGGTGAAAGCCGCATTAAGTGGCGAAGGTGCGGCGGCGGATATCGTCGCGCTGAATGCCGGTGCCGCGCTTTATTGCGCTGGCGTGGCCGATAACCTGAAAGAGGGAGTGATGCTGGCACAGGATGCCCAAGCCTCCAAGTTACCGCTTGAAAAACTTAAAGAACTGTCTCACTTCACCAGCGTTTTTAAGCAGTAGGTCCTTAAACACGGTAAGTTTTAAACAAGTAAGTTTTAAACAAGAAGAGATCACCATGACTCAACAGGCAACGCCCACGATTTTAACGCGCATCCTGGACCGCAAGGATCAGGAAGTGGCCGAGCGCCGCCAAGCTGTTTCTGAAGCGGATTTACTGTCGTTGGGTGAAAAACAGAGCGCCCCCCGGGGATTTATCGAGGCTCTGAACACGCGTATTGCGGCTGGTGACCCGGCGGTCATCGCCGAGGTCAAAAAAGCCTCACCCTCCAAGGGCGTGATTCGCGAGGAGTTTCACCCTGCGGATATCGCCAAAAGCTATACCCAAGGCGGCGCGGCGTGCCTATCGGTGCTTACCGATGCTGATTTTTTCCAAGGCCATGAAGATTATTTGATCGCCGCGCGTGATGCCTGTCCGCTACCGGTGATTCGCAAAGATTTCATTACCCACGGCTACCAAGTGGCCGAGGCTCGGGCGATTGGGGCCGATTGCATCCTGTTGATTGTGGCTGCCCTGGATGACGCCCAACTCCACGACCTGAACCAACAAGCCATTGCTCTTGGCATGGACGTTCTGGTGGAAGTCCACAATGCCGACGAAATGGCGCGTGCCCTGGCGCTGGATCTGAAGTTGGTGGGTATCAACAATCGCAATCTGCATACCTTTGAGACCAGCTTGAACACCACGCTTGAATTGCTGCCGCGTATTCCTGACGGCGTGACAGTAATAACCGAATCGGGTATCCACACCCGCGACGATGTGGAGTTGATGCGTGACCACGAGGTTAACGGCTTCCTGGTGGGCGAAGTCTTTATGCGCGAAAGCGACCCCGGAGAGGCGCTTAAGCGGCTTTTCTTTTAAACCGTTGGTCGTTTTATCCGCCAACTGAGCACGGCAACGGTCAGCGCTGGCAAAAAGGTAACGGTGACAATCGCGGTGCCGAGCAGTCCAAAAAGCACGATGGCACCGACGCCGCGGTATAGCTCGGTGCCTTCACCGGGTAAAAACACCAGTGGCGATAGCCCACATAGGGTGGTGAGTGTGGTCATCGCAATGGGTCGCAAGCGACTTTCCACCGCATTAAAGACCGCGTCGCGCACGCCCATTGATGTTTCGCGCAGATTCTCGCGGGCCTGGTGAACCACCAAAATTGGATTGTTGACCACGGTGCCCATAAGAATCAAAAAGCCCAGCATGGTGATCATGTCAAACGGCTGGCTGATGGCATTCAGGCCAAAGCGTGGCAGCACTGCCCCCACTGTGTTCATCAGCCATAGCCCGACGATGCCACCGGCCGCGCCGAGGGGAATGGTCGCCAGAATCAGCAGCGGATAGCCCCAGTGGGCGAAAATCGCCACCAGCAATAAATACACAATTGCCAGCGCAATCAACCCGTTGCTGGTTAACGATTGGCGAGTGGCGTCGAGCTGGTCGCCCGCGCCGCTTACCGTGACATCGATACTGCCCGGTAGCTCACCTTCGTCGCGCATTGGCTCGATAACGTCACGCTGCATTCGCTCGATACCTGCTTCAAGTGCCACGCTGCGCGGGGGAATCACGTCGAGGGTAACGCTGCGCCGACCATCGACCCGGCGGATGGTGGCGGTGCCCACCGTTTCTTCAATATCGGCTACGTCATTGAGCGGCACATTGAACCCGGCAGGTGTATGAAGGGGGAGGCTAGCCAATTGGTCGAGGTCGATATCGCCTGCTTCTGGACCGTAGCCATATAGGTCAATTTTTTCGTCGTCGAGATAAAAATCATCCAGGTACGACCCATTGGTCAGCACCGCAATTGCCGTGCCCAGGGCGTCGGTATCAAACCCCAGCTCAGCCGCTCGCTCCCAGTCGGGGTAAACTTCAATCAGCGGCTGGCCGAGGTCCAGCGCAGAAGGGCGCGATTGAATGCGCGGGTTGTCGAAGGTGTCTTCTGCGCGTTCGTAAATTTGATTAGCGGTGGCATAGAGCGCTTCCAGGTCATTGCCTGCAATATCCAACGTGATGCTGCGCGTGCCGCCGTCATTGCTGGAGATGATTGAGCCGCGAGCGGCAAAGGCACGCATGTCCGGATAGGCCTCAAAACGCTCGGTGAGGGCGTCCATCAGCGCTTCAATGTGGTTGGGGTCGATGGTTTCGGCAATGATGCGCAGGCTCTGCGCTTCTGCTTGAATGCCCATGGTACGGATCGGTGGAACATCGGTGTCGCCACGCTCAAAGGCCTCTGGGTCGGCTTCCACATGGGGCCCCAGTTCACGCTGCAGTGCTTGGGCTATCTTGTCCATGGTGGCGAGGTTGTAGCTGGCGGGCGCATTCATGCTGACAAACGTTTTGGCTTCTTCGCCTTCGGGCAGGTACTCGGCGGGTGGTGTCAGCCAAACAAAAATTGCCACGCCGCCGACGATGCCGAGTACGATCGCGGCCAGGCGTCGTCCGGCGCTTTTAATCATGCCATTAACTACCCACAAGCACGCGCTCATCCAGCGCGGGCGCTTGGCATTGCCATTATCGCGGCCGCGAAAATCGATGTGTGCGCCAAGGGTGGGGATGACGGTAATCGCCACGACCATCGAGATCAGGATCGAGGTGGAGATTGCCACGGCAATATCGGAGTAGAGCTGCCCGGCTTCCTGCTCGATAAAGAAAATCGGCACAAAAACTAAAATAGTCGTCAGTGTGGACGCGAGGACCGCTGGCCAAACCTGCTTGACGCCCGCAAGTGCCGCCTGGAAGCGTGCCAGCCCGCGGCGGCGCTGGGTTTCAATACTCTCGAGCACGACAATGGTGTTATCAATGGTCATGCCGATAGCAAAGGCTACCCCGGCCAGGGAAATCACGTTTAGCGTGCGCCCGGCCAGCATTAGCCCGAGAAACGCGGCAATGGTGCAAATGGGGATACCGATAACGCCGGCGAAGGTGGCCCGAGCTGAGCGTAGAAAGGCATACATGACCAGCGTGGCGAACAGCGCCCCCAGACCGAGGTTTACCCAGACGTTGGCGATCGATGATTCCACGTAGCGCACGTCGTCGTTTGACAGAGTGATCTGCATGCCTTGTTCGGCTAGCAGGCCATCGTTCAAAGCCTCAACTTCTTCAAGCATGTCACGCTTGATGTCGATCACGTTGGCCCCCGGCTCCCGGCGAACTTGAACGCTGAGCACCGGCTCGCCAGCGGCGTTATACGATCGCGAGGTGAGCTCGGCGTAGGACTGCTGCACCTCAGCGACATCACCGAGTCGAATGACTTCGTCACCCTGGCGCCTGAGGATTAATGCTTCCAGGCTTTCTACGTCTTCAAAGCGCCCCACGGTGCGCAGCAAATAGCGCCGCTTGCCGCTTTCCAAGTCACCGCTTGAGACGTCTTGATTACGTTCCTGTAGGGCAGCTTGAATGTCGCTGATACTGAGGTCGCGGGCGGCCAGCGCGTCGGGGTTGATCAGCAACTGCATTTGCCGTTCGGCCCCGCCAGAGACGGTCACTTCCGACACCCCGGTGACACTTTCCATGCGCGGGCGCACATTATCTTCCAGGTAATCGCGCATGGCCGGCATGTCGAGCTGGCGAGGGTTGCCCTCGCGTGGGCCGACGTTGAAATACATGAACGCGTTGGCCGAAAACGAGTTGGCGACAATGCGCGGCTGATCAACATTGGTAGGGTAGGAGGGTACCTGGCTCAGGGCGTTATTGACCCGAATCAGCGTTTCGGTGAGGTCGACGCCAAAAGGAAACTCGAGCTCGATTTCAGCGCTGCCGCTGCTGGCGGTGGACTCCATGCGCTGTAGATTGGGCACGTTGCGTAGATATTCTTCCTGCTCGATAAGGATATCTTTTTCAATATCCTGCGGGTTAGCACCGGCCCACTGGGTCTCGACGCCAATCACCCGGGTTTCCAGGTCGGGAATCATCTGCACGGGAATTCGCCAGATGGCGGCAATGCCCACAATCATTAAAATCAGAGTGACCACGCTGACTAAAATGCCGTGACGGATAATGGCGGCAAACATGCGCGAGGGCGCTCCTTTTAATCGTCAGTTAGGGACAAGGATTGCCCCTCCTCAAGGCGCTCGTTGCCCACCACAACGACGCGATCACCCTCCGCAATGCCATCATGGACGGCAACATTGCCCTCATGGCTGTCGCCGATCTCGACGCGTTGCTCGTAAGCCCGCCATTCGCCGTCTTCCTCACGGGCAAGCCAAACACTCACGCTGCCATCCGGGCGACGGATAAGTGCATCGCGGGGAACGCTGGGGCCTGATTCGCCCTCGATACGCAAACGCCCCTCAACCGCCATGCCAGGGAGCAAACTGAGCGACTCGCGGGGTTCGGCACGTAGCAGGAATTGGCGGCTATTGGTGTCTTGCGGTACCTGCGCCTGGGGACGGGCTTTATGCCACTGGTTGTCGCCTTCCTGGCGTATCTCAAGGATGGCGTCATCCATTTGCGAGTAGGCGGAGAAGGGTACTGAGAAATCAACCGTTAACGAGTCAATATCGACCAGCGTCATTAACGTGTCGCCGGGTGTGACCCATTCGCCGACGTCGCTTTCCCGTTGGGTGATCAGAGCGTTGAAGGGAGCGGTGATGTCGTGACGTGATACGCGCAGCTCCCAAAGACCCTGTTCCGCCTTCTGAGCATTCAGGGTGGCTTCAGCGGCGGCCAGGGTATTTTGCCGCTGGCGCTGTTCGCTGGCGGCAATATTTTGCTGTGCGGATAACTGGTTGGCTTCGTTGAGCCGCTGACGGGCGTCATCGCGATCGGCACGGGCCTGTTCAACATTGGCCTCGGCACGCTGGCGTTCCAGTTCAGCTTCTCGGCTATCCAGCGCCATCAGGCGTTCGCCTTGGCTTACCCGGTCGCCAAGTGCGACGTCAAGCGTCGTGACTTGGCCCGCCTCGGCGCTGGAGACCTGGGACGTGCGCGGTGCACTGACGCTGCCGTTCAAGCGCAACATCTCAACACGCGGGGTTTCTTCAACCAGCAGGGTTTCTACCCGTGTTTCCTGGGCGGTGGCCGTACCCGCTGTCACCATCAGCAAGGTCAGCGCCACTGTGCACGCCCTGAAAGTGCGGCCGATAGACCGGAAACGTCGCAAGTTAACTCATCCTTCACCTCAAGCAATGCCTCAGCATGCCATAATAGAACGGTCGATTGGCGTTGGTGAGATCAACGTTGTCCGCGCTTGAGTGCGCCTAGTAGCGCTTGCAGCGGGTGTTCAAGGGTTTGCGCGGAGTAGCGCTTGACCTGACTGCGGCACGAATAACCGGTGGCTAATAATTTGCCCGCGTTTTCGTCGGCGTCCACCTGCGGCTGCCAGGATTGAGCGTAAATGGTTCTGGAGGTGGCGGTATTACGGGTTTCATGGCCGTAAGTGCCGGACATGCCGCAGCAGCCGGTGCTGACCAGCTCAAGCTCCAGCCCGAAGGCCGCGAACACCTGTTGCCACGCCTTGGGGCTGCCCGGCGCGTTAGTGCTTTCGGTGCAGTGGGAAAGCAGCTTGAAGCCGGGGTCGTTCACCTTCAGCGGACGGGTGGCGAGGGTGTTAAGGCGAGTCGTCAGCCATTCCTGCAGCATCAGCACCTCTGGCACCGCCTCATTGCCCAGCGCTTTGACGTACTCCTGGCGGTAAGTCAGCGTCATCGCCGGGTCGATACCCACCAGAGGGATCTCAAAGTGTGCCAGCGTGCGCAGCCGTTCGGCCTGTTTCTGCGCCGTGCGTTCAAACGCCCCCAGGAAGCCCTGTACGTGCAGTGGCTTGCCGTTGGCGGAAAAAGGCATCACGAACACCCGCAGGTTGAGCCGCGACAGCAGCTCGACGATATCCATCACCAGTTTGGCTTCAAAGTGGCTGGTAAACGCATCTTGGACGATGATCACGCTGTTGGCGCGCTGCTGCTCGGTAAGCAGCGCAAGTGAGGTCGGCGTAGCCTCCGCCACACCCCAGGCGCGCAGCTTTTTCTTTAGGTTGGCGCGGGAAAGCGCTGGCGAGTCGCTAATGCCAATGCCTTTGCGCATCAGCTGTTCGACCCAGCGCTGGCCCATGACAGCGTTATACAGTGGGGCCAATCTGGCAAAGGTCGGCAGCATGAACTCGGTGCCACCGATCAGGTAATCACGCAGCGGGCGCAGGTAGCGGCCGTGGTAGAGCTCCAGAAACTGCGAGCGGAACTGCGGCACGTTGACCTTAACCGGGCACTGCCCCGCGCAGGACTTGCACGCCAGACAGCCCGCCATGGCATCGTAAACCTCGTGGGAGTAGTCGTGGTGCTGCTTGCGACTCAGCGAATTCGCCACCCGCAGCGGCAAGCTTTTGATAAAGCCCCAGCCGCCCTCGGCTTTTTTCTTGCGTGACTCCTCGACCACGTCGATCCCCGCTTGGGACTGCAGGCGCAGCCACTCGCGGATCAGGCTGGCGCGGCCTTTGGGGGAGTGGCGGCGATCGCGGGTGGCCTTCCATGATGGACACATGGGGTCGTCCACATCGTAGTTATAGCAGGCGCCATTACCGTTGCAGTACACCGCCGCGTCGTAGGCCTGCCAGGCCCGTTCGTCGATGGTGCGGTCAAGCTGGCCGCGCATCGGCACTTCGTCGATAGCCAGCAGTTCCGGGTCGTGCTCCCGGGCAATCAGCTCGCCCTTGTCTGATGGCGAGGCTATCTTGCCGGGGTTGAGCTGATTATAGGGGTCAAAGGCGGCTTTTACCCGTTGCAGACTTGGGTAGAGCTTGCCGAAAAATTTGGGGCCATACTCGGAGCGAACCCCCTTGCCGTGCTCGCCCCACAGCAGCCCCCCGTATTTCTGGGTGAGGGCGACTACCTCGTCGGAAATCTCCCGAATCAGCGCTTCCTGGGCGGGGTCTTTCATATCCAGCGCCGGGCGCACGTGGAGTACCCCTGCGTCCACGTGGCCGAACATACCGTAGGAGAGCCCGCGAGTATCCAGCGCGGCGCGAAACTCGGCAATATAATCGGCCAGGTGCTCGGGAGGCACGGCGGTATCTTCGACAAACGGCAGCGGGCGCTTTTCGCCCTGCACGTTGCCGAGCAACCCCACCGAGCGCTTACGCATGCCGTAGACTTTCTGAATCTGCGGGCGGCCTTCCGCCAGGGTATAGCCAAGCCGCTCGACCGTGGCGTCATGGCCTAGATGCTCGGTAAACACCCGAACGCGCTCGGCGAGGGCGTTCGGGTCGTCGTCGTTAAACTCAACCAGGTTGATGCCGCTGATCGGCGTATCGCCGGCCGGGAAAAACTCCGCCACGCTGTCCCAAACGAAGTCATCCATCGCCAGCTGCAGCACGGTGTCGTCGATGGTCTCGATGGACGTGGGGCGCGCACTGGAGGCCATTAGCGCTTTGGCATCGCGCAGGGCCTCCATGAAGCCGGGGTAGCGAACGTTCACCAAGGTTGAGTGCTTAGGGATCGGCAGGACGTTGAGTACCGCTTCATTAAGGAATCCAAGCGAGCCTTCCGAGCCGCATAGCAAACTGTTCAGATTGAGCTGGCCGTCCTGTTCGCGCAGGTGGGCCAGGTCAAAGCCGGTCAGGCAGCGGTTGAGCGGTGGAAACGTCGCCTCAATCAGTTCGCGCTGCTGGTCGATAATTTCAGCAGCGGTGGTGTGCACGCGGCCAAGGATGCCGTCTTTCGCGCATTCAGCGGTTTCTTCTTCCGAGGACAGCGAGCGGCTGTGTAAGTGCTTGCCGCCCAGCAAAATCGTATCCAGTTCCAGCACGTGGTCACGGGTTTTGCCATACTCGCAGCTGCCCTGACCGCTGGCGTCGGTGGCAATCATGCCGCCAATGGTGGCGCGGTTGGAGGTGGAAAGCTCCGGGGCAAAAAACAGGCCGTGGGGTTTGAGCGCCGCGTTGAGCTGGTCTTTGACCACGCCCGCCTGAACGCGCACCCGGCGATGCTCGACGTCGATCTCGATAATCCGGTTCATGTGGCGTGAGACATCCACCACAATGCCGTCGGTCAGCGACTGGCCGTTGGTGCCGGTGCCGCCGCCCCGCGGGGTGAGCACGATATCGCGATGGGGGACTTCACCGGCCAGTTTGGCCAGCCGCTCCAGGTCCTCGGCGTGCCGGGGAAAGACCGCGGCCTGGGGTAGGCGCTGGTAAATCGAGTTATCCGTGGCCAGCACCGTGCGGTTGGCGTAGTCAGGGGCAATCTCGCCTTCGAAGCCGCGCGTTTTCAGCGCCTCAAGAAAGCGCACGTAATGGAAGCCCAGACGTTCAAATGGCGCGGTACGCGAATCCAGAGATGCAATCATAATTGAGCAAGCCGTCACTGCCGAAAGCGGAAGAAAATAAGACAGCTACTTTACCGCAGTGACTGACGACCTGCACCTGGATGGCGGCGTTATGCCTCGCCCAGCGCTTCCTTCACCAGCGCGGCAGATGATGCCGACATGGGCAGCGTTAACGCCAGTTCGTGGGCACGCGGAGACATTTTACGCCAGGTCATTTGCACAATGCGCACCATATGGTCGTGTTCGACCTTGCGCGAAAAATCGGCGAAGTAGTTTTCTAAAAACACCAGGCAGGCGCAGTCTTCCAACGCCTGTACTTCGGGGTCGCGCCCCAGGCCTTTCTTGCCGATCATCGCCGCGACGCGCTTGGCCTCCTCAATGCTGTAGCCTGCTTCCTGCATCAACTGGGCGGTGGTCTCGCCCGCACGCTTGCCCTGGTCGCGCCGCCAGGTTAAATAGCCCACCCGGCCTTTATCGTATTCCTCGCGGGGCACCTGCCAGCGCTGTAAATGCTGGGCACGCACCGCCAGTTGCAACAGCTCGCCGGGGGAGTCGTAAACGTGCGCCAGCCACTTGCTCATGCGCTGGGCGTAGGCCAGCTCCTGAGGAATGGCGGTGCCATCGTCAAGCGAGGTGGAACGCGGGTCTTGTGCGTGCAGCGCGTCAATGGCGTCTAGGGTTTGTTCAAAAGCGGAGGTCATGGCTGAGGTGCTCGGCTAAAGAGGGTGGTTAAACTGATATGGTCCTAGGTTGCCGAGAAACACTGAGAATCACAACTTCTGTAGGTAGGGAGATTATGGGGAACGTGGCTAGAGCAGACTAAGGATTGTTAAAAATCAGTCGCTTGGAAATTTCTGCTTTTGGTGAAGTACTCGCATGATATGAATTGAGGAATGATCGACCCAGTAGGCAATAATCATCGAAATCTCCGGGATGATAAGCAATCTGCCTGGAATGGCATCCCGCTGCACACCCATCAATGGCTGATCAAGTAGGCTTTCAGCTTTCGCCTCAATGATTTCGTCGGTTTTCTCAGCGGCGGCAGGATTGACCTCGTAAAGAAACTCGAAGATTTTTTCGCGGTCATTCAGAGCCTCTTCTTCCCATAAAATCATTGATTAGCTCGGCCTCGAATTTTGGCTTTGCGTTCAGCCATTTGTGATTTTGCGTTTTCGTGGTTGATGAAAGAAGCCTTTCCATCATCAAGCTTCTCAAAGGCTTGATTAATTTGATTGGTTAGCCATGCATCATGAGATAGCACCTTGCGTTGTTGCTCAGCTAATTGTTCGGTGAATTCGCGGCAGGCATCACTTAGCGTACGGCCTTGGCTCTCAGCCATTTGCTGGCTCAAGCGTTTTGTCTCTTCATCAATACGAAACTGTATTCTAGTATCCATGGTTAATCCCTATACTAATTTGCGTGCGTACAAATGTTAGCACAAAACAACTGACATGACGCGGGCTATTCCCTTTCCAAGTTCCCCTCGTAGGCACCCATAGCCCCTCACCGCGCTTTTGCCTACAATAGACGCCTTTGTCATCGGCGTTGTACGCCATGTTTTTACTGAATTCAGGCCAAGGGATACCTCATGCTCGATCCGAAACTGCTGCGCGGTGATCTTGATGCACTGGCGCAACAACTGGCCCGCCGAGGCTTTGTGTTGGATAAACAAGGGCTGCAGGCGCTAGAGTCGCGCCGCCGCGAACTGCAAACCCAAACCGAACAGCTACAGAGCGAGCGTAATACTCGCTCCAAGGCGATTGGTAAGGCAAAAGCCAACGGTGAGGATATCCAGCCGCTGCTGGATGAGGTCAGTGATTTGGGCGAGCGGCTGGATGCCGCGAAGCAGCAGCTGGCCGAGGTGCAGGAGGATTGGGATGATACGGTGAGCGGGATTCCCAACGTTCCCCATAAGAGCGTGCCAGAAGGTAAAAGTGAAGACGATAACGTTGAGCTACATCGCTGGGGCACGCCTCGCGCGTTTGATTTCGAGGTGCTGGATCACGTCGATCTGGGCAAGAAGTCGGGCTATCTCGATTTTGACCTGGCCTCGAAGCTGACCGGCGCTCGTTTTGCGGTGATGCGCGGGCCGATTGCTCGGCTGCACCGGGCACTGGCGCAGTTCATGCTGGATACCCAAACCCAGCAGCACGGCTATGAAGAGTGCTACGTGCCGTACATGGTCAACCGCGATTCGCTAATGGGCACCGGCCAGCTACCCAAGTTTGGCGAAGACTTGTTCAAGCTGGATGATGAACGTGAGTACCACCTGATTCCCACCTCGGAAGTGCCGCTGACTAATTTTGTGCGCGATGAGATTGTCGAGCAGGCGGCGCTGCCAATGAAGCTTACTGCCCATACGCCGTGTTTCCGCTCCGAGGCAGGCTCCCACGGGCGCGATACCCGCGGCATGATTCGCCAGCACCAGTTCGACAAGGTTGAGATGGTGCAGATCGTCGAGCCAGAACACAGCTACCAGGCGCTGGAGGACATGCGCGGCCATGCCGAGGCGATCCTGCAGGCGCTTGAGCTGCCGTATCGGGCAGTAACGCTATGCACTGGTGACATGGGCTTTGGCGCGGCCAAAACCTATGATTTGGAAGTCTGGCTGCCTAGTCAGGAAACCTACCGCGAGATTTCATCGATCTCCAACTGCGAGGACTTTCAAGCGCGGCGTATGCAGGCGCGCTACCGCCATCCTGACGCAAAAAAGCCCCAGCTGTTGCATACCTTGAACGGCTCGGGGCTGGCGGTAGGTCGCTGCCTGCTGGCGGTGCTGGAAAATCACCAGCAGGCGGATGGCTCGGTGGTTATTCCTGAGCCGCTGCGTCCGTATCTTGGTGGTCTGACTCAGTTGGCCCTTTAAGCGTCCACTCTACGTTAACGCCCGCTTCAATGCGGATGGTCCCAGGGCGGTATTCGCTGCTGGGGCCTTTGGCATCGGCGCTGTCGCTGCTTTCCGCACGCATCGACATCATGCGGGGCTGGAAGATGGGCGACTGGGTTTCTTCGATGCGCTGGACATGGCCCAGGTCGGCATCCAGCGTGTCAGCCATTAACTCGGCTTTATGCCGGGCTTTTTCAAGCGCTTTGACCATTGCTTCGTCGGTGGCGGCGTCACGGTCTTGCAGGTCGAACTGCACGCCGTCAAGGGCGTTCACGCCTGCGCCCATCAATGCGTCTAGTACGTCACCAAGCTGGTCCAGGTCCGTCAATTCAACAGTGACAGGGCGCTCCAGTCGCGTGCGTTGCAGCGTTTCACCGTCGCCGTTGTCGGAGCGGGGGGCTTGTACTTGCTCTGGGTAAATGTTCAAGGAACCGGCACTAATCGCATCACGCTCAAGGCCGCTGTCTTCCATGCTGTTAATCAGCTCGCTGGCCCGGCGTTCTAGACGCTCCCTTGCAGCGGTTAATTCGTCACTATCGGTGTCTTCGAGGTTGGACAGTGCAGGTGTCTTTTCCCATAGGCGGGCACTGAGAGTCGCTTTGTCGGGTGCCACCTCAACCGATGATTGGGCTTGTACATGCAGGCTCGGTGGGGAAGGTGCGGCTTGAGCCAGCGGAATGCTAATCAGGGTGAATAGAGCGCCGGCGGCGAGGCTATGGCGTAGTCGTGCTTTAGAAAGAAAGTGTGGTTTCATTGGTAAACATCCCTTTATAGCCTCGTGCTAAGGCACATGGCGGAGTAGGTCTAGTAAGGCTAGACTCTGCTTGGAATGTAGCCTGCTTAACAAAGTTCAGCCGTATCATTGTGGTACGCAACAATTGCTAAATGTTTGCACGCTTGGTGCTACATCACCGTTGTCGCTTAAATGAGGCGATAACATCGCTTAGGGATGGAGGGGTATGTCGAAGTTATCGGAAGAGGATTATCGTAGCATTCCATTGCATGCCACTCTGGCGCTGGCCGCCCTGGTGGTTATTATGGCGGGCATGAAACTGGGGGCTGATCTGTTGGTGCCGCTTCTGCTTGCCATCTTCATCGCTGTGGTGTGTACGTCGCCGGTGCACTGGCTACACCGTTGCGGGCTGAGCTTACGGATGTCGGTATTTCTCACCTTGATTTTCATGTTGGTGTTTTTGTCGCTTATTGGCCTGCTGGTAGTGAACAGCTTCAGTACCTTTATCCAGGCCCTCCCCGATATTGAAACGCGCCTCTACGAGCATTATTGGGACGTATTGAACGCACTTGCCTCGCGCGGCCTGGCGATTGACCCCGACCGACTGAGCTCAATGCTGGACATGGATGAAGAGGGCTCTTGGGTACCTCCGTTGTTGGGTGAGCTTGGTAACTTATTTATGCAGAGCGCAGTTGTGGCGTTGCTAGTCATCTTTTTGTTGTTCGAAACGCTCAATTTTCGCGATAAAGTATCGCTTGCGTTGGAAAATCCCGCGCCGAGCTTGATGCGTTTTAGTGAGTTTAGCCTGACGTTGAAGCGCTATCTCGCTGTTAAGACGGTGATTAGCTTAGCCACCGGTATTTTGGTTTGGCTTTCATGCTTGATTGTGGGTGTTGAGTTCCCCTTGCTTTGGGGGGTGTTGGCTTTCGCGCTCAACTTTATTCCCAATATTGGTTCCGCTATTGCCGCGGTTCCGCCGGTGTTATTGCTGCTGGTCGCCCAGGATGGCGGTGCCTGGCAGGCGTTACTGCTGGCAACGGCTTACCTGGTCATTAACTTTGTGCTTGGGAATCTGATCGAGCCGCGTGTGATGGGGCAGGCACTGGGGCTTTCCACCTTTGTGGCGTTTTTATCGCTGATAGTATGGGGGTGGATTTTCGGTGCGGCGGGAATGCTGCTTTCGGTTGTGCTGACCATGACGCTTAAGATTGCTCTGGATAGCCATCCGCAAACTCGCTGGATTGCTCATTTGCTAGGCCCTGGGCGGCGGCGTGGGGGAGTTACGGAGGGCAGGGATGCACGACGTCCACCGTGGCTAAGACGTCACTGAATTGAAACGTAATAACCGCCGACTGATGTCGGCGGTTTTTGCTGCTTTACGCGTTCTGGTCAATAAACTGGGTTAGCTGCGATTTGGACTGTGCACCCACTAGCGAAGCTACCTTAGTGCCCGCTTTAAACAGCATGACGGTAGGCACGCCGCGGACGCCTTGCTCCGCCGCAATTTCAGGCGCGTCGTCAACGTTTACACTGACCACTTTAAGATTGTCACCGCGATCGGCAGCGACTTCATCGACCACCGGGGCCATGACTTTGCAGGGGCCACACCAGGGGGCCCAGAATTTCAGCAGGACTGGCTGTTCGGCGTTGAGGACTTCCTGCTCAAAATTGGCGTTAGTGACATCAACATTAGTAGCCATTTGTTTCTCCCGTTTGCGTTGCTCTTGCTGTTTCGTTGCCTCAAATGGAGCAACGGTCATTACGCGATTGCGTAGCGCATTTCACCGCGTCAAGTCGGCAAATGTTAGCGGGCGAAGCGGGGCGTGGCAAATACGATCTTCACCAAATCGATAAAATAGTAAAAAGTAATAGGTGCTGATAAAGCTGTTTTTTTATACTATAAAGGCATTATAGCACTTTTTTTTATTCTAATAATGCCGTGCGGCTGTGTGAGCTAGGTGCCAAAGCCAGCGCAGTGGCGTTCCCACGCAATCATCCGCGCATTGACCGGTTAGGTGACATTATGAAACTGCAGCAGCTTCGCTACATTTGGGAAGTTAATCGGCACAACTTGAACGTTTCGGCCACCGCGCAAAGCCTGTTTACTTCGCAACCTGGTATCTCCAAACAAATCCGCTTATTGGAAGATGAGCTGGGCGTCGAAATTTTTGCCCGTAGTGGTAAGCATCTCACTCGAGTGACGCCTGCAGGCCAATCGATTATTGATCTGGCCGGCCAAGTGTTGCGGTTAACCGAGAACATCAAGCACGTTGCTCAAGAGCATAGCGACGAGCGGCGGGGGAGTCTGGCGATTGCGACCACTCACACCCAGGCGCGCTACGCGCTACCGCCGATTATCAGCGCTTTTACTCAGAAGTATCCCGATGTGGCGTTGCACATGCAGCAGGGCACGCCCAAGCAAATCGCCCAAATGGTCAGCGAAGGACAGGCAGATTTTGCCATTGCCACTGAATCGCTTGAGCTGTTTACCGACCTGATTTTGCTGCCTTGCTATCGCTGGAACCGCTGTGTATTGGTGCCCAAAGACCACCCGCTGGCCAAGCTTGACGCCCCCTTAACCCTGGAGGCGCTGGCGGAGCATCCGATAGTCACTTACGTATTTGGTTTTACCGGACGCTCTCAGTTGGACGATGCCTTCAAAGCAAAAGGGCTAACACCCAATGTGGTGTTAACCGCGGCAGACGCCGATGTGATCAAAACCTATGTGCGGCTGGGTATGGGCGTGGGCATTGTGGCGCATATGGCCGTCGACCCTACCTTGGATGATGATCTGGTCGCTCTGGATGCCCGGCATTTGTTCGCAAGCTCAACGACCAAAATCGGCATACGCCGAGGTACCTTCATGCGCGGCTATATGTACGATTTTCTAACCCGCTTTGCGCCCCATCTCACCCGGGAACGGGTGGAAGAGGCGCTAACCGCAGGCCCGCGCCATGAACAAATGCTATTTGATGAAGTGGACCTACCGGACTACTAAGCGCTAAAAAGCGGGTCTAGTGCTGTAAATGCAGCCCGCACTCGCGTTTTTCCTCGACCTTGGTGGGGTCAAAGTAGTCGAAGTTGTTGGGCAGGTCGTGGGCTTGAAGATATTGATACATGTCCTTGGCGCTCCACTGCAGCAGCGGGGCGACTTTCAGTAGCCCGTCACTGTTACGGCTTACCGGCTGCATCCTAGCGCGTTCTGGGGTGTCTTCTGCGCGTAGAGCAGTGAACCACACGTCCGGCTGCATTTCCCGCAGGGCGCGCTCGAAGGGTTCGATTTTTACCTCCTGGGTAAAGGCATCGTGGCGCGGATCATCAATCCCCGGCATAGGGCCTTCCAGCGCTTCGCGATGAGCGCGCGTTCGTTTGGGCAAGAAGCTTACGATGTTGAGATTAAGTCGCTTGATGACCTCATCGGCAAACTGGTAAGTGGCCTCGGTGTTGTAGCCGCTGTCCATCCATACAATGGGGATGTCGGGGCGTACCTGGGTCACCATATGTAGAATCACCGCTTCAAACGGGCGGAAGTTGGTGGTGCAAATCGGCCGTTCGCCCTGACGTAGCGCCCACTCGATTAATCCTTGGGGATCGTTAGCGAAGTCGCGGTTGATGGTATCTAGCGCTGAGGACATGCTGCCTCCTTAATCATTAAAGAAATGTTTTGACTAGGCTATCAAAAGGCAGGCGGTTAGCCCCAATACCGTTTGGTTTGGGTTTTATATTCCTTTTTGATTTAAATATTGCCCTTTCTTATTCCAATGCGCCTATCAGATGGCGGATTTTATCCTGTGTTTCGGTGTATTCCTCGTCGACTTGGGAGTCGGCTACAAGGCCTCCTCCTCCCCACACGTGAAGCTTGCCCGCATCCGCTACCATGGTGCGGATAGCGATAGAGGTGTCCATGCTTCCCCGCACGTCGACATAGCCAAGGCTGCCGCAGTAAACACTGCGCTGGCAGGGTTCTAACTCATCGATGATCTGCATGGCGCGAATTTTGGGTGCGCCGGTAATCGAACCGCCAGGAAACGCAGCAGCCAGCAGCGCGAGTGCTGCACGTGGGTCGGGAAGCTTGCCCTGGATGACGCTCACCAAGTGGTGAACATTAGGGTAGCTTTCTAAATGACATAGCTGAGGGACCTGTATGGTGCCGGGCAGACAGATACGGCCGAGGTCATTGCGTAACAGATCCACAATCATGACGTTTTCAGCGCGGTCTTTGCGACTGTTAAGCAACTCTTCGGCGAGCGCGCGGTCCGCCTCGGGAGTTTTCCCGCGGGGGCGGGTTCCTTTAATAGGTCGGGTTTCTACTTGCCCTTCATGGCAGCGGATAAAGCGTTCGGGCGAGAGTGATAGCACGGCTTTGTCATGCCACGCCATAAACCCTGAAAAGGGCGTTGGCGTTGCATGGCGCAAACGCAGGTAGGCTTGCCACTCATCTCCTTGATACGGTGCCGAGAAGCGTTGGGCCAGGTTGATCTGGTAACAGTCGCCCGCGCGGATATAGTCTTGCACGGCATGAAAACGTCGGTGGTAATCAGCGCGACTGAGTTCCGCCTGAAAAGAGGCAGTCAGGCAAAAGGGCGTAGCGACTGGCACCGAGTGGCCAAGCCAACGCATGACCTGAGCACGGCGCTCATCGCTTGCGACCAGCCACGCCTGTTGGGTGTGATGATCGAAGGTAATGCACCAGTCGTACAGGCCAATTCGGGCTTGTGGCAGGGTAGTGACGCAAGGTTGTTGGCTGGCAATGGATTGCTGTTCACGGCCCAGGTCGTAACTCCAGTAACCGATCAACCCGCCTGCAAAGGGAAGCTCTCCCATTTCCTGTGAAGGAATAGGAAGTTGTTCAAGAAGCCACTGCTGGGGAGCAAATGCATCTGGCCAGTCGCTGGGTACATCGAATTGATCAGACGTGACCCGTGAGTGACCGTTGACATCAATCTCAAGCATCGCCAGTGGGTCACTGCTCATGATATCGAACCGGCCGTTGGCCACCGGACGCCCGCTATCAAGCAACACCGCCCCAGGGCGTTGGCGTAGTGCTGCGAACGTCGTCAATGGATCGGGTAGATAGGGCAGTGCCGTCAGTGTTATCGCCGATGTCATGAAGCAAACGCCTAGCCAAGTGGGGCAAGGTATTTTAGAGGGCGTTAAACAAGGACACCAGTTTATCTTCTAGACGGCTTTTTCACGTTATTAGCATGATTTAAAAAAATGCCATTGGTGGTTTTGCGCTTTTCGATAGATTGTTGACATTGAAAGGCGTTATTGGCCTAAGTCGTACGACAAAAGACTTACTTGCTCGAACGATAAGCAAGGTTGACGGTGGTTTTGTGGAGGGCTAAAGTTGGCCTACCATTTAATTGTCGACAATTTGCCATGACGTTATCAGCTGTGACTACAAACAAAGATTCATCTGGTCATGAGGTGACTTCTTCGGAAGTGCGCACGCTTGCGGAGCGGGTTTTCCAGCAACTCCAGGATGCCATTGTTCGCGGTGAGCTCGCCCCAGGCAGCAAAATTACCGAGCCAGGTTTATCAAAAACTTACGGTATTTCACGCGGGCCGTTGCGTGAAGCGATGCGCCGCTTGGAAGCCCACCGCTTAATCGAGCGGGTCCCCCATGTCGGGGCGCGGGTTGTCAAACTCTCAATGAAAGAGCTGATTGAGCTGTTTGACGTGCGTGAGGCGCTGGAAAGTATGGCGGCCCGTCTTGCTGCCGAGCATATGTCGCCGGAAGAGGTGCAAGGCTTGCGGGATGTACTGGCGCTGCATGAAGGTCAGGCGGATTTAAAGCGTGGCGAAGCCTATTATCAGCGCGAAGGCGATCTCGACTTTCACTACTGTATCGTGCAGGGCAGCCATAACAAGATGCTGATGAACCTGCTGTGCGACGATCTTTACTACCTCGTGCGTCTTTATCGCACCCAGTTTAGCGCCAGTGGCACGCGCCCCCAGCGGGCCTTTGTGGAACATCACCGCATTGTCGATGCCATTGAAGCCGGCGACGCTGAGCTTGCCGAATTGTTAATGCGCCGCCATGTGAGCGCTTCCCGCGCCAATGTCGCTGACCGTTATGCCGCCATTCTTGAACAACAATCATCGACACCCGCGGATTAAAACGCCGCTTGCCCGTGTCGGATTAAACAGGAGTCTACGCCCATGTCTCATGCAACCTTGTCAGGTTTAACACCCGGTGCACGCTTTCGGGCGGCGCTGGAGGCGAATCGGCCGTTGCCAATCCTTGGCACTATTAATGCCTATACCGCGATGATGGCCGAGCGGGTAGGCCACCAGGCAATTTACTTGTCTGGTGGCGGTGTGGCTAACGCCTCTTTTGGGCTGCCGGACCTTGGCATGACTACCATGAACGACGTGGTGGAAGACGCCCATCGTATTTGCGGCTCTACCGATGTGCCACTGCTGGTAGATATCGACACCGGCTGGGGCGGCGCCTTTAACATCGCTCGCACCGTCAAGGAAATGCAGCGTGCAGGCGTGGCGGCGGTGCATCTGGAAGATCAGATCGCCCAGAAGCGCTGCGGACATCGCCCCAATAAGGCCATTGTCTCCCAGCAGGAAATGGTCGATCGCATCAAAGCCGCCGCCGATGCCAAGCTCGACCCGGATTTTTATCTGATTGCGCGTACCGATGCTTTCCAGAAAGAGGGGCTGGACGCCGCGATTGAACGTGCCAATGCCTGCGTGGACGCGGGTGCCGATGCCATCTTCGCCGAAGCGGTGCATACGCTGGATGACTACCGGGCGTTTTGCGAGCGTGTCAATGCACCGATTCTTGCCAATATTACCGAGTTTGGCGCCACGCCGCTGTTCACCCAGCAGGAACTGGGTGAGGTGGGCTGCCGGATGGTGCTATATCCGCTATCCGCCTTCCGGGCCATGAACGCTGCCGCGCTTCACGTCTATCAAAGCATTATGGATAACGGCCACCAGAAAGACGTTGTGGGCACTATGCAGACCCGTGATGAGCTTTACGACTTTTTGAATTACCACGACTTCGAACAAAAGCTCGATGCGCTATTTGCCGAGCAGAAAGACACTTAATAATTTACAACCTATAAAAGACACGCTAGCAGGAGACACAATATGGCTGATAAACCGCAAAATAGTGCAGGACTCCGTGGCCAGAGCGCGGGTTCCACTGCGCTGTGTACCGTAGGAAAAACCGGCTCAGGGCTAACCTACCGTGGCTTTGATATCAAAGAGCTGGCCGAGAAAGCCAAGTTTGAAGAAGTGGCCTACCTGCTGTTGAAGGGCAAACTGCCCAACCAAGCCGAGCTGGATGACTACATCGCCAAGCTGAAAAGCCTGCGCGGTTTGCCCAGCGCCTTGAAAACCGTGCTGGAAGAGATTCCCAAAGACGCCCATCCCATGGATGTGATGCGGACCGGCACCTCGATGCTGGGCAATCTGGAAACCGAGGAAAGCTTTGGTGAGCAGGATGACGTTGCCGATCGACTACTCGCCGTACTGCCGTCGATTATCTGCTACTGGTACCGTTTCACCCACGATGGCGTGCGTATCAAGACCGAGACTGACGATGCCTCGGTGGGCGGTCATTTTCTGCATATGCTGCGCGATAAACCAGCGTCTGAATTGCATGCCCGGGTGATGAACGTATCGCTGATTCTTTACGCTGAGCACGAGTTTAACGCTTCTACGTTTACCGCCCGTGTCTGTGCCTCGACCCTTTCCGACATGCATTCCTGCGTGACCGGAGCGATTGGCACGCTGCGTGGACCGCTGCACGGCGGCGCCAATGAAGCGGCGATGGCGATGATTGAAAACTGGTCGTCACCGGAAGAAGCCGAGCGTGAAATGCTCGGCATGCTCGAGCGCAAAGAGAAAATCATGGGCTTCGGTCACGCTATCTATCGTGAGTCTGACCCGCGTAACGCGATCATCAAGCATTGGTCGAAAAAACTCGCCGACGATGTAGGCGATACGGTGTTGTATCCCGTATCGGAGCGCTGTGAAGAGGTCATGTGGCGCGAGAAGAAGCTGTTCTGCAACGCTGACTTCTTCCATGCCAGCGCCTACCACTTCATGGATATCCCCACCAAGCTGTTTACGCCGATTTTCGTGATGTCGCGTTTGACGGGCTGGGCCGCGCACGTGTTTGAGCAGCGTGCCAATAACCGCATTATTCGTCCCAGTGCCGATTACACCGGCCCTGAAAAGAGCGAATGGGTGCCCATTGAAGCGCGCGACTGAGTGAGAGTGACCATGAATACTGATTATCGCAAGCCGCTACCGGGTGTGACGGTCGATGGTGGCGCCATCGATTATTTTGATACCTACCAGGCTGTCGAGGATATCCAGCCCGGCGCTCACGCTACGCTGCCCTTTACGTCGCGGGTATTGGCGGAGCAACTGGTGCGCCGCTGCGCCCCGGCGCAACTGACCGACGCGCTCAAGCAACTGATTGAGCGCAAGCGCGACCTGGACTTTCCTTGGTATCCGGCGCGGGTGGTCTGCCACGATATTCTGGGCCAAACCGCGCTGGTTGACTTAGCGGGCCTGCGCGATGCGATTGCCGATAAAGGCGGCGACCCGGCGAAGGTCAACCCGGTGGTGCCCACCCAACTGATTGTCGATCACTCTTTGGCGGTCGAGCACGCAGGGTCAGAAGAGGGCGCCTTTGAGAAAAACCGCGTCATTGAAGATCGTCGTAATGATGATCGCTTTCACTTCATCAACTGGACGAAAGTGGCCTTCGAGAACGTCGATGTAATCCCGCCGGGCAACGGCATCATGCACCAGATCAATCTGGAAAAGATGTCCCCCGTGGTACAAGTCCAGCAGGGCGTGGCGTTTCCCGATACCTGTGTAGGCACCGACAGTCACACGCCGATGACCGATGCCCTGGGGGTAATTTCGGTGGGCGTGGGCGGCCTAGAGGCGGAGAGCGTGATGCTGGGTCGAGCTTCGATGATGCGCCTGCCGGATATCGTCGGCGTGGAACTTACCGGCAAACTACAGCCGGGCATTACCGGTACCGATATGGTGCTGGCGATTACCGAGTTTTTACGCAAGGAGCGTGTGGTCGGCGCCTACCTGGAGTTTTACGGTGAAGGTGCCGATGCGCTAACCGTGGGCGACCGCGCAACGATCTCCAACATGACGCCAGAGTACGGCGCCACGGCAGCGATGTTTTATATCGATAGCCAAACCATCGACTATCTCAAGCTCACCGGTCGCGAAGACGAGCAGGTGGCGTTGGTTGAAGCCTATGCCAAGCATACTGGCTTGTGGGCCGATAGCCTGACCACGGCCGAGTACGAGCGGGTGCTGACGTTTGATCTGTCAAGCGTAACGCGCCCTGGGCGGGGTCTTTCATATCCAGCGCCGGGCGCACGTGGAGTACCCCTGCGTCCACGTGGCCGAACATACCGTAGGAGAGCCCGCGAGTATCCAGCGCGGCGCGAAACTCGGCAATATAATCGGCCAGGTGCTCGGGAGGCACGGCGGTATCTTCGACAAACGGCAGCGGGCGCTTTTCGCCCTGCACGTTGCCGAGCAACCCCACCGAGCGCTTACGCATGCCGTAGACTTTCTGAATCTGCGGGCGGCCTTCCGCCAGGGTATAGCCAAGCCGCTCGACCGTGGCGTCATGGCCTAGATGCTCGGTAAACACCCGAACGCGCTCGGCGAGGGCGTTCGGGTCGTCGTCGTTAAACTCAACCAGGTTGATGCCGCTGATCGGCGTATCGCCGGCCGGGAAAAACTCCGCCACGCTGTCCCAAACGAAGTCATCCATCGCCAGCTGCAGCACGGTGTCGTCGATGGTCTCGATGGACGTGGGGCGCGCACTGGAGGCCATTAGCGCTTTGGCATCGCGCAGGGCCTCCATGAAGCCGGGGTAGCGAACGTTCACCAAGGTTGAGTGCTTAGGGATCGGCAGGACGTTGAGTACCGCTTCATTAAGGAATCCAAGCGAGCCTTCCGAGCCGCATAGCAAACTGTTCAGATTGAGCTGGCCGTCCTGTTCGCGCAGGTGGGCCAGGTCAAAGCCGGTCAGGCAGCGGTTGAGCGGTGGAAACGTCGCCTCAATCAGTTCGCGCTGCTGGTCGATAATTTCAGCAGCGGTGGTGTGCACGCGGCCAAGGATGCCGTCTTTCGCGCATTCAGCGGTTTCTTCTTCCGAGGACAGCGAGCGGCTGTGTAAGTGCTTGCCGCCCAGCAAAATCGTATCCAGTTCCAGCACGTGGTCACGGGTTTTGCCATACTCGCAGCTGCCCTGACCGCTGGCGTCGGTGGCAATCATGCCGCCAATGGTGGCGCGGTTGGAGGTGGAAAGCTCCGGGGCAAAAAACAGGCCGTGGGGTTTGAGCGCCGCGTTGAGCTGGTCTTTGACCACGCCCGCCTGAACGCGCACCCGGCGATGCTCGACGTCGATCTCGATAATCCGGTTCATGTGGCGTGAGACATCCACCACAATGCCGTCGGTCAGCGACTGGCCGTTGGTGCCGGTGCCGCCGCCCCGCGGGGTGAGCACGATATCGCGATGGGGGACTTCACCGGCCAGTTTGGCCAGCCGCTCCAGGTCCTCGGCGTGCCGGGGAAAGACCGCGGCCTGGGGTAGGCGCTGGTAAATCGAGTTATCCGTGGCCAGCACCGTGCGGTTGGCGTAGTCAGGGGCAATCTCGCCTTCGAAGCCGCGCGTTTTCAGCGCCTCAAGAAAGCGCACGTAATGGAAGCCCAGACGTTCAAATGGCGCGGTACGCGAATCCAGAGATGCAATCATAATTGAGCAAGCCGTCACTGCCGAAAGCGGAAGAAAATAAGACAGCTACTTTACCGCAGTGACTGACGACCTGCACCTGGATGGCGGCGTTATGCCTCGCCCAGCGCTTCCTTCACCAGCGCGGCAGATGATGCCGACATGGGCAGCGTTAACGCCAGTTCGTGGGCACGCGGAGACATTTTACGCCAGGTCATTTGCACAATGCGCACCATATGGTCGTGTTCGACCTTGCGCGAAAAATCGGCGAAGTAGTTTTCTAAAAACACCAGGCAGGCGCAGTCTTCCAACGCCTGTACTTCGGGGTCGCGCCCCAGGCCTTTCTTGCCGATCATCGCCGCGACGCGCTTGGCCTCCTCAATGCTGTAGCCTGCTTCCTGCATCAACTGGGCGGTGGTCTCGCCCGCACGCTTGCCCTGGTCGCGCCGCCAGGTTAAATAGCCCACCCGGCCTTTATCGTATTCCTCGCGGGGCACCTGCCAGCGCTGTAAATGCTGGGCACGCACCGCCAGTTGCAACAGCTCGCCGGGGGAGTCGTAAACGTGCGCCAGCCACTTGCTCATGCGCTGGGCGTAGGCCAGCTCCTGAGGAATGGCGGTGCCATCGTCAAGCGAGGTGGAACGCGGGTCTTGTGCGTGCAGCGCGTCAATGGCGTCTAGGGTTTGTTCAAAAGCGGAGGTCATGGCTGAGGTGCTCGGCTAAAGAGGGTGGTTAAACTGATATGGTCCTAGGTTGCCGAGAAACACTGAGAATCACAACTTCTGTAGGTAGGGAGATTATGGGGAACGTGGCTAGAGCAGACTAAGGATTGTTAAAAATCAGTCGCTTGGAAATTTCTGCTTTTGGTGAAGTACTCGCATGATATGAATTGAGGAATGATCGACCCAGTAGGCAATAATCATCGAAATCTCCGGGATGATAAGCAATCTGCCTGGAATGGCATCCCGCTGCACACCCATCAATGGCTGATCAAGTAGGCTTTCAGCTTTCGCCTCAATGATTTCGTCGGTTTTCTCAGCGGCGGCAGGATTGACCTCGTAAAGAAACTCGAAGATTTTTTCGCGGTCATTCAGAGCCTCTTCTTCCCATAAAATCATTGATTAGCTCGGCCTCGAATTTTGGCTTTGCGTTCAGCCATTTGTGATTTTGCGTTTTCGTGGTTGATGAAAGAAGCCTTTCCATCATCAAGCTTCTCAAAGGCTTGATTAATTTGATTGGTTAGCCATGCATCATGAGATAGCACCTTGCGTTGTTGCTCAGCTAATTGTTCGGTGAATTCGCGGCAGGCATCACTTAGCGTACGGCCTTGGCTCTCAGCCATTTGCTGGCTCAAGCGTTTTGTCTCTTCATCAATACGAAACTGTATTCTAGTATCCATGGTTAATCCCTATACTAATTTGCGTGCGTACAAATGTTAGCACAAAACAACTGACATGACGCGGGCTATTCCCTTTCCAAGTTCCCCTCGTAGGCACCCATAGCCCTCACCGCGCTTTTGCCTACAATAGACGCCTTTGTCATCGGCGTTGTACGCCATGTTTTTTACTGAATTCAGGCCAAGGGATACCTCATGCTCGATCCGAAACTGCTGCGCGGTGATCTTGATGCACTGGCGCAACAACTGGCCCGCCGAGGCTTTGTGTTGGATAAACAAGGGCTGCAGGCGCTAGAGTCGCGCCGCCGCGAACTGCAAACCCAAACCGAACAGCTACAGAGCGAGCGTAATACTCGCTCCAAGGCGATTGGTAAGGCAAAAGCCAACGGTGAGGATATCCAGCCGCTGCTGGATGAGGTCAGTGATTTGGGCGAGCGGCTGGATGCCGCGAAGCAGCAGCTGGCCGAGGTGCAGGAGGATTGGGATGATACGGTGAGCGGGATTCCCAACGTTCCCCATAAGAGCGTGCCAGAAGGTAAAAGTGAAGACGATAACGTTGAGCTACATCGCTGGGGCACGCCTCGCGCGTTTGATTTCGAGGTGCTGGATCACGTCGATCTGGGCAAGAAGTCGGGCTATCTCGATTTTGACCTGGCCTCGAAGCTGACCGGCGCTCGTTTTGCGGTGATGCGCGGGCCGATTGCTCGGCTGCACCGGGCACTGGCGCAGTTCATGCTGGATACCCAAACCCAGCAGCACGGCTATGAAGAGTGCTACGTGCCGTACATGGTCAACCGCGATTCGCTAATGGGCACCGGCCAGCTACCCAAGTTTGGCGAAGACTTGTTCAAGCTGGATGATGAACGTGAGTACCACCTGATTCCCACCTCGGAAGTGCCGCTGACTAATTTTGTGCGCGATGAGATTGTCGAGCAGGCGGCGCTGCCAATGAAGCTTACTGCCCATACGCCGTGTTTCCGCTCCGAGGCAGGCTCCCACGGGCGCGATACCCGCGGCATGATTCGCCAGCACCAGTTCGACAAGGTTGAGATGGTGCAGATCGTCGAGCCAGAACACAGCTACCAGGCGCTGGAGGACATGCGCGGCCATGCCGAGGCGATCCTGCAGGCGCTTGAGCTGCCGTATCGGGCAGTAACGCTATGCACTGGTGACATGGGCTTTGGCGCGGCCAAAACCTATGATTTGGAAGTCTGGCTGCCTAGTCAGGAAACCTACCGCGAGATTTCATCGATCTCCAACTGCGAGGACTTTCAAGCGCGGCGTATGCAGGCGCGCTACCGCCATCCTGACGCAAAAAAGCCCCAGCTGTTGCATACCTTGAACGGCTCGGGGCTGGCGGTAGGTCGCTGCCTGCTGGCGGTGCTGGAAAATCACCAGCAGGCGGATGGCTCGGTGGTTATTCCTGAGCCGCTGCGTCCGTATCTTGGTGGTCTGACTCAGTTGGCCCTTTAAGCGTCCACTCTACGTTAACGCCCGCTTCAATGCGGATGGTCCCAGGGCGGTATTCGCTGCTGGGGCCTTTGGCATCGGCGCTGTCGCTGCTTTCCGCACGCATCGACATCATGCGGGGCTGGAAGATGGGCGACTGGGTTTCTTCGATGCGCTGGACATGGCCCAGGTCGGCATCCAGCGTGTCAGCCATTAACTCGGCTTTATGCCGGGCTTTTTCAAGCGCTTTGACCATTGCTTCGTCGGTGGCGGCGTCACGGTCTTGCAGGTCGAACTGCACGCCGTCAAGGGCGTTCACGCCTGCGCCCATCAATGCGTCTAGTACGTCACCAAGCTGGTCCAGGTCCGTCAATTCAACAGTGACAGGGCGCTCCAGTCGCGTGCGTTGCAGCGTTTCACCGTCGCCGTTGTCGGAGCGGGGGGCTTGTACTTGCTCTGGGTAAATGTTCAAGGAACCGGCACTAATCGCATCACGCTCAAGGCCGCTGTCTTCCATGCTGTTAATCAGCTCGCTGGCCCGGCGTTCTAGACGCTCCCTTGCAGCGGTTAATTCGTCACTATCGGTGTCTTCGAGGTTGGACAGTGCAGGTGTCTTTTCCCATAGGCGGGCACTGAGAGTCGCTTTGTCGGGTGCCACCTCAACCGATGATTGGGCTTGTACATGCAGGCTCGGTGGGGAAGGTGCGGCTTGAGCCAGCGGAATGCTAATCAGGGTGAATAGAGCGCCGGCGGCGAGGCTATGGCGTAGTCGTGCTTTAGAAAGAAAGTGTGGTTTCATTGGTAAACATCCCTTTATAGCCTCGTGCTAAGGCACATGGCGGAGTAGGTCTAGTAAGGCTAGACTCTGCTTGGAATGTAGCCTGCTTAACAAAGTTCAGCCGTATCATTGTGGTACGCAACAATTGCTAAATGTTTGCACGCTTGGTGCTACATCACCGTTGTCGCTTAAATGAGGCGATAACATCGCTTAGGGATGGAGGGGTATGTCGAAGTTATCGGAAGAGGATTATCGTAGCATTCCATTGCATGCCACTCTGGCGCTGGCCGCCCTGGTGGTTATTATGGCGGGCATGAAACTGGGGGCTGATCTGTTGGTGCCGCTTCTGCTTGCCATCTTCATCGCTGTGGTGTGTACGTCGCCGGTGCACTGGCTACACCGTTGCGGGCTGAGCTTACGGATGTCGGTATTTCTCACCTTGATTTTCATGTTGGTGTTTTTGTCGCTTATTGGCCTGCTGGTAGTGAACAGCTTCAGTACCTTTATCCAGGCCCTCCCCGATATTGAAACGCGCCTCTACGAGCATTATTGGGACGTATTGAACGCACTTGCCTCGCGCGGCCTGGCGATTGACCCCGACCGACTGAGCTCAATGCTGGACATGGATGAAGAGGGCTCTTGGGTACCTCCGTTGTTGGGTGAGCTTGGTAACTTATTTATGCAGAGCGCAGTTGTGGCGTTGCTAGTCATCTTTTTGTTGTTCGAAACGCTCAATTTTCGCGATAAAGTATCGCTTGCGTTGGAAAATCCCGCGCCGAGCTTGATGCGTTTTAGTGAGTTTAGCCTGACGTTGAAGCGCTATCTCGCTGTTAAGACGGTGATTAGCTTAGCCACCGGTATTTTGGTTTGGCTTTCATGCTTGATTGTGGGTGTTGATTCCCCTTGCTTTGGGGGGTGTTGGCTTTCGCGCTCAACTTTATTCCCAATATTGGTTCCGCTATTGCCGCGGTTCCGCCGGTGTTATTGCTGCTGGTCGCCCAGGATGGCGGTGCCTGGCAGGCGTTACTGCTGGCAACGGCTTACCTGGTCATTAACTTTGTGCTTGGGAATCTGATCGAGCCGCGTGTGATGGGGCAGGCACTGGGGCTTTCCACCTTTGTGGCGTTTTTATCGCTGATAGTATGGGGGTGGATTTTCGGTGCGGCGGGAATGCTGCTTTCGGTTGTGCTGACCATGACGCTTAAGATTGCTCTGGATAGCCATCCGCAAACTCGCTGGATTGCTCATTTGCTAGGCCCTGGGCGGCGGCGTGGGGGAGTTACGGAGGGCAGGGATGCACGACGTCCACCGTGGCTAAGACGTCACTGAATTGAAACGTAATAACCGCCGACTGATGTCGGCGGTTTTTGCTGCTTTACGCGTTCTGGTCAATAAACTGGGTTAGCTGCGATTTGGACTGTGCACCCACTAGCGAAGCTACCTTAGTGCCCGCTTTAAACAGCATGACGGTAGGCACGCCGCGGACGCCTTGCTCCGCCGCAATTTCAGGCGCGTCGTCAACGTTTACACTGACCACTTTAAGATTGTCACCGCGATCGGCAGCGACTTCATCGACCACCGGGGCCATGACTTTGCAGGGGCCACACCAGGGGGCCCAGAATTTCAGCAGGACTGGCTGTTCGGCGTTGAGGACTTCCTGCTCAAAATTGGCGTTAGTGACATCAACATTAGTAGCCATTTGTTTCTCCCGTTTGCGTTGCTCTTGCTGTTTCGTTGCCTCAAATGGAGCAACGGTCATTACGCGATTGCGTAGCGCATTTCACCGCGTCAAGTCGGCAAATGTTAGCGGGCGAAGCGGGGCGTGGCAAATACGATCTTCACCAAATCGATAAAATAGTAAAAAGTAATAGGTGCTGATAAAGCTGTTTTTTTATACTATAAAGGCATTATAGCACTTTTTTTTATTCTAATAATGCCGTGCGGCTGTGTGAGCTAGGTGCCAAAGCCAGCGCAGTGGCGTTCCCACGCAATCATCCGCGCATTGACCGGTTAGGTGACATTATGAAACTGCAGCAGCTTCGCTACATTTGGGAAGTTAATCGGCACAACTTGAACGTTTCGGCCACCGCGCAAAGCCTGTTTACTTCGCAACCTGGTATCTCCAAACAAATCCGCTTATTGGAAGATGAGCTGGGCGTCGAAATTTTTGCCCGTAGTGGTAAGCATCTCACTCGAGTGACGCCTGCAGGCCAATCGATTATTGATCTGGCCGGCCAAGTGTTGCGGTTAACCGAGAACATCAAGCACGTTGCTCAAGAGCATAGCGACGAGCGGCGGGGGAGTCTGGCGATTGCGACCACTCACACCCAGGCGCGCTACGCGCTACCGCCGATTATCAGCGCTTTTACTCAGAAGTATCCCGATGTGGCGTTGCACATGCAGCAGGGCACGCCCAAGCAAATCGCCCAAATGGTCAGCGAAGGACAGGCAGATTTTGCCATTGCCACTGAATCGCTTGAGCTGTTTACCGACCTGATTTTGCTGCCTTGCTATCGCTGGAACCGCTGTGTATTGGTGCCCAAAGACCACCCGCTGGCCAAGCTTGACGCCCCCTTAACCCTGGAGGCGCTGGCGGAGCATCCGATAGTCACTTACGTATTTGGTTTTACCGGACGCTCTCAGTTGGACGATGCCTTCAAAGCAAAAGGGCTAACACCCAATGTGGTGTTAACCGCGGCAGACGCCGATGTGATCAAAACCTATGTGCGGCTGGGTATGGGCGTGGGCATTGTGGCGCATATGGCCGTCGACCCTACCTTGGATGATGATCTGGTCGCTCTGGATGCCCGGCATTTGTTCGCAAGCTCAACGACCAAAATCGGCATACGCCGAGGTACCTTCATGCGCGGCTATATGTACGATTTTCTAACCCGCTTTGCGCCCCATCTCACCCGGGAACGGGTGGAAGAGGCGCTAACCGCAGGCCCGCGCCATGAACAAATGCTATTTGATGAAGTGGACCTACCGGACTACTAAGCGCTAAAAAGCGGGTCTAGTGCTGTAAATGCAGCCCGCACTCGCGTTTTTCCTCGACCTTGGTGGGGTCAAAGTAGTCGAAGTTGTTGGGCAGGTCGTGGGCTTGAAGATATTGATACATGTCCTTGGCGCTCCACTGCAGCAGCGGGGCGACTTTCAGTAGCCCGTCACTGTTACGGCTTACCGGCTGCATCCTAGCGCGTTCTGGGGTGTCTTCTGCGCGTAGAGCAGTGAACCACACGTCCGGCTGCATTTCCCGCAGGGCGCGCTCGAAGGGTTCGATTTTTACCTCCTGGGTAAAGGCATCGTGGCGCGGATCATCAATCCCCGGCATAGGGCCTTCCAGCGCTTCGCGATGAGCGCGCGTTCGTTTGGGCAAGAAGCTTACGATGTTGAGATTAAGTCGCTTGATGACCTCATCGGCAAACTGGTAAGTGGCCTCGGTGTTGTAGCCGCTGTCCATCCATACAATGGGGATGTCGGGGCGTACCTGGGTCACCATATGTAGAATCACCGCTTCAAACGGGCGGAAGTTGGTGGTGCAAATCGGCCGTTCGCCCTGACGTAGCGCCCACTCGATTAATCCTTGGGGATCGTTAGCGAAGTCGCGGTTGATGGTATCTAGCGCTGAGGACATGCTGCCTCCTTAATCATTAAAGAAATGTTTTGACTAGGCTATCAAAAGGCAGGCGGTTAGCCCCAATACCGTTTGGTTTGGGTTTTATATTCCTTTTTGATTTAAATATTGCCCTTTCTTATTCCAATGCGCCTATCAGATGGCGGATTTTATCCTGTGTTTCGGTGTATTCCTCGTCGACTTGGGAGTCGGCTACAAGGCCTCCTCCTCCCCACACGTGAAGCTTGCCCGCATCCGCTACCATGGTGCGGATAGCGATAGAGGTGTCCATGCTTCCCCGCACGTCGACATAGCCAAGGCTGCCGCAGTAAACACTGCGCTGGCAGGGTTCTAACTCATCGATGATCTGCATGGCGCGAATTTTGGGTGCGCCGGTAATCGAACCGCCAGGAAACGCAGCAGCCAGCAGCGCGAGTGCTGCACGTGGGTCGGGAAGCTTGCCCTGGATGACGCTCACCAAGTGGTGAACATTAGGGTAGCTTTCTAAATGACATAGCTGAGGGACCTGTATGGTGCCGGGCAGACAGATACGGCCGAGGTCATTGCGTAACAGATCCACAATCATGACGTTTTCAGCGCGGTCTTTGCGACTGTTAAGCAACTCTTCGGCGAGCGCGCGGTCCGCCTCGGGAGTTTTCCCGCGGGGGCGGGTTCCTTTAATAGGTCGGGTTTCTACTTGCCCTTCATGGCAGCGGATAAAGCGTTCGGGCGAGAGTGATAGCACGGCTTTGTCATGCCACGCCATAAACCCTGAAAAGGGCGTTGGCGTTGCATGGCGCAAACGCAGGTAGGCTTGCCACTCATCTCCTTGATACGGTGCCGAGAAGCGTTGGGCCAGGTTGATCTGGTAACAGTCGCCCGCGCGGATATAGTCTTGCACGGCATGAAAACGTCGGTGGTAATCAGCGCGACTGAGTTCCGCCTGAAAAGAGGCAGTCAGGCAAAAGGGCGTAGCGACTGGCACCGAGTGGCCAAGCCAACGCATGACCTGAGCACGGCGCTCATCGCTTGCGACCAGCCACGCCTGTTGGGTGTGATGATCGAAGGTAATGCACCAGTCGTACAGGCCAATTCGGGCTTGTGGCAGGGTAGTGACGCAAGGTTGTTGGCTGGCAATGGATTGCTGTTCACGGCCCAGGTCGTAACTCCAGTAACCGATCAACCCGCCTGCAAAGGGAAGCTCTCCCATTTCCTGTGAAGGAATAGGAAGTTGTTCAAGAAGCCACTGCTGGGGAGCAAATGCATCTGGCCAGTCGCTGGGTACATCGAATTGATCAGACGTGACCCGTGAGTGACCGTTGACATCAATCTCAAGCATCGCCAGTGGGTCACTGCTCATGATATCGAACCGGCCGTTGGCCACCGGACGCCCGCTATCAAGCAACACCGCCCCAGGGCGTTGGCGTAGTGCTGCGAACGTCGTCAATGGATCGGGTAGATAGGGCAGTGCCGTCAGTGTTATCGCCGATGTCATGAAGCAAACGCCTAGCCAAGTGGGGCAAGGTATTTTAGAGGGCGTTAAACAAGGACACCAGTTTATCTTCTAGACGGCTTTTTCACGTTATTAGCATGATTTAAAAAAATGCCATTGGTGGTTTTGCGCTTTTCGATAGATTGTTGACATTGAAAGGCGTTATTGGCCTAAGTCGTACGACAAAAGACTTACTTGCTCGAACGATAAGCAAGGTTGACGGTGGTTTTGTGGAGGGCTAAAGTTGGCCTACCATTTAATTGTCGACAATTTGCCATGACGTTATCAGCTGTGACTACAAACAAAGATTCATCTGGTCATGAGGTGACTTCTTCGGAAGTGCGCACGCTTGCGGAGCGGGTTTTCCAGCAACTCCAGGATGCCATTGTTCGCGGTGAGCTCGCCCCAGGCAGCAAAATTACCGAGCCAGGTTTATCAAAAACTTACGGTATTTCACGCGGGCCGTTGCGTGAAGCGATGCGCCGCTTGGAAGCCCACCGCTTAATCGAGCGGGTCCCCCATGTCGGGGCGCGGGTTGTCAAACTCTCAATGAAAGAGCTGATTGAGCTGTTTGACGTGCGTGAGGCGCTGGAAAGTATGGCGGCCCGTCTTGCTGCCGAGCATATGTCGCCGGAAGAGGTGCAAGGCTTGCGGGATGTACTGGCGCTGCATGAAGGTCAGGCGGATTTAAAGCGTGGCGAAGCCTATTATCAGCGCGAAGGCGATCTCGACTTTCACTACTGTATCGTGCAGGGCAGCCATAACAAGATGCTGATGAACCTGCTGTGCGACGATCTTTACTACCTCGTGCGTCTTTATCGCACCCAGTTTAGCGCCAGTGGCACGCGCCCCCAGCGGGCCTTTGTGGAACATCACCGCATTGTCGATGCCATTGAAGCCGGCGACGCTGAGCTTGCCGAATTGTTAATGCGCCGCCATGTGAGCGCTTCCCGCGCCAATGTCGCTGACCGTTATGCCGCCATTCTTGAACAACAATCATCGACACCCGCGGATTAAAACGCCGCTTGCCCGTGTCGGATTAAACAGGAGTCTACGCCCATGTCTCATGCAACCTTGTCAGGTTTAACACCCGGTGCACGCTTTCGGGCGGCGCTGGAGGCGAATCGGCCGTTGCCAATCCTTGGCACTATTAATGCCTATACCGCGATGATGGCCGAGCGGGTAGGCCACCAGGCAATTTACTTGTCTGGTGGCGGTGTGGCTAACGCCTCTTTTGGGCTGCCGGACCTTGGCATGACTACCATGAACGACGTGGTGGAAGACGCCCATCGTATTTGCGGCTCTACCGATGTGCCACTGCTGGTAGATATCGACACCGGCTGGGGCGGCGCCTTTAACATCGCTCGCACCGTCAAGGAAATGCAGCGTGCAGGCGTGGCGGCGGTGCATCTGGAAGATCAGATCGCCCAGAAGCGCTGCGGACATCGCCCCAATAAGGCCATTGTCTCCCAGCAGGAAATGGTCGATCGCATCAAAGCCGCCGCCGATGCCAAGCTCGACCCGGATTTTTATCTGATTGCGCGTACCGATGCTTTCCAGAAAGAGGGGCTGGACGCCGCGATTGAACGTGCCAATGCCTGCGTGGACGCGGGTGCCGATGCCATCTTCGCCGAAGCGGTGCATACGCTGGATGACTACCGGGCGTTTTGCGAGCGTGTCAATGCACCGATTCTTGCCAATATTACCGAGTTTGGCGCCACGCCGCTGTTCACCCAGCAGGAACTGGGTGAGGTGGGCTGCCGGATGGTGCTATATCCGCTATCCGCCTTCCGGGCCATGAACGCTGCCGCGCTTCACGTCTATCAAAGCATTATGGATAACGGCCACCAGAAAGACGTTGTGGGCACTATGCAGACCCGTGATGAGCTTTACGACTTTTTGAATTACCACGACTTCGAACAAAAGCTCGATGCGCTATTTGCCGAGCAGAAAGACACTTAATAATTTACAACCTATAAAAGACACGCTAGCAGGAGACACAATATGGCTGATAAACCGCAAAATAGTGCAGGACTCCGTGGCCAGAGCGCGGGTTCCACTGCGCTGTGTACCGTAGGAAAAACCGGCTCAGGGCTAACCTACCGTGGCTTTGATATCAAAGAGCTGGCCGAGAAAGCCAAGTTTGAAGAAGTGGCCTACCTGCTGTTGAAGGGCAAACTGCCCAACCAAGCCGAGCTGGATGACTACATCGCCAAGCTGAAAAGCCTGCGCGGTTTGCCCAGCGCCTTGAAAACCGTGCTGGAAGAGATTCCCAAAGACGCCCATCCCATGGATGTGATGCGGACCGGCACCTCGATGCTGGGCAATCTGGAAACCGAGGAAAGCTTTGGTGAGCAGGATGACGTTGCCGATCGACTACTCGCCGTACTGCCGTCGATTATCTGCTACTGGTACCGTTTCACCCACGATGGCGTGCGTATCAAGACCGAGACTGACGATGCCTCGTGGGCGGTCATTTTCTGCATATGCTGCGCGATAAACCAGCGTCTGAATTGCATGCCCGGGTGATGAACGTATCGCTGATTCTTTACGCTGAGCACGAGTTTAACGCTTCTACGTTTACCGCCCGTGTCTGTGCCTCGACCCTTTCCGACATGCATTCCTGCGTGACCGGAGCGATTGGCACGCTGCGTGGACCGCTGCACGGCGGCGCCAATGAAGCGGCGATGGCGATGATTGAAAACTGGTCGTCACCGGAAGAAGCCGAGCGTGAAATGCTCGGCATGCTCGAGCGCAAAGAGAAAATCATGGGCTTCGGTCACGCTATCTATCGTGAGTCTGACCCGCGTAACGCGATCATCAAGCATTGGTCGAAAAAACTCGCCGACGATGTAGGCGATACGGTGTTGTATCCCGTATCGGAGCGCTGTGAAGAGGTCATGTGGCGCGAGAAGAAGCTGTTCTGCAACGCTGACTTCTTCCATGCCAGCGCCTACCACTTCATGGATATCCCCACCAAGCTGTTTACGCCGATTTTCGTGATGTCGCGTTTGACGGGCTGGGCCGCGCACGTGTTTGAGCAGCGTGCCAATAACCGCATTATTCGTCCCAGTGCCGATTACACCGGCCCTGAAAAGAGCGAATGGGGTGCCATTGAAGCGCGCGACTGAGTGAGAGTGACCATGAATACTGATTATCGCAAGCCGCTACCGGGTGTGACGGTCGATGGTGGCGCCATCGATTATTTTGATACCTACCAGGCTGTCGAGGATATCCAGCCCGGCGCTCACGCTACGCTGCCCTTTACGTCGCGGGTATTGGCGGAGCAACTGGTGCGCCGCTGCGCCCCGGCGCAACTGACCGACGCGCTCAAGCAACTGATTGAGCGCAAGCGCGACCTGGACTTTCCTTGGTATCCGGCGCGGGTGGTCTGCCACGATATTCTGGGCCAAACCGCGCTGGTTGACTTAGCGGGCCTGCGCGATGCGATTGCCGATAAAGGCGGCGACCCGGCGAAGGTCAACCCGGTGGTGCCCACCCAACTGATTGTCGATCACTCTTTGGCGGTCGAGCACGCAGGGTCAGAAGAGGGCGCCTTTGAGAAAAACCGCGTCATTGAAGATCGTCGTAATGATGATCGCTTTCACTTCATCAACTGGACGAAAGTGGCCTTCGAGAACGTCGATGTAATCCCGCCGGGCAACGGCATCATGCACCAGATCAATCTGGAAAAGATGTCCCCCGTGGTACAAGTCCAGCAGGGCGTGGCGTTTCCCGATACCTGTGTAGGCACCGACAGTCACACGCCGATGACGATGCCCTGGGGGTAATTTCGGTGGGCGTGGGCGGCCTAGGGCGGAGAGCGTGATGCTGGGTCGAGCTTCGATGATGCGCCTG